>NZ_JABEKV010000009.1:147897-165072 GCF_013283645.1 Sinorhizobium psoraleae | reverse complement strand
TGCGGAATCCGGGCTCATCGCGCGCACTATTCCGATTTGATCGCGCGCACCGTTCCGAGATGATGACGCGCACCATTCCGACATTTACCCGCGCAGCATTCCGAGAGGATCGCGCGCAGTAAGTCGATAGCGTGAGGGCCGATCGTTGGGGTTATTTCTCCAGGCGGAACATCGCCATGGAGGAAGTGAATTGCCGACGAGGAGACTCTTGATGCGCCAGGTGCGCGAGATTTTGAAACTGCGGCTGGATGTCGGACTTTCGAACCGCATCATTGCCAAGCAATTGGGCGTCGGGGAGACTTCGGTCCGCGACACGTTGAAGCGATTGCACCGGGAAGGACTGACATGGCCCTTGCCGGATACCATCAGTGACGGCGAGCTGGAGCAACGTCTTTACGGGACGCCCGGTAAGAAAGTCGGGCGCCGGAAGCAGTCCGAGCCGGACTGGTCTGCTGTTGCGCGCGAGCTGAAGCGCAAGCATGTGACGTTGCAGGTTCTCTGGGAGGAATACATCGCCCGGGATCCCGATGGATACCGGTATTCGAGATTTTGTGAGTTGTTTCGAAACTGGCACGGCCGGCTGCCTCTGGTGATGCGGCAAAGCCATGCCGGCGGCGAGAAGCTGTTCGTCGACTATGCCGGTGACAAGGTCGCTGTCGCCGACCGCAAAACCGGCGTGGTGCGGGACGCACATATCTTCGTGGCGGTGATGGGGGCGTCCAGCCTGTCCTTCGCCCTGGCGACGTGGAGCGAACAGTTGCCCGACTGGATCGAGGCGCACAACGCGGCCTACACGTTTTTTGGTGGGGTAACCCAGCTTCTTGTCAGCGACAATACCAAATGCGCGGTGATCAAGGCTTGTCACTTCGACCCGATGGTCAACCGTTCCTATACGGATATGGCGCGACACTACAGGACGGCAGTTTTTCCTGCACGTCCGCGAAAACCGCGCGACAAGGCCAAAGTCGAAAATTGCGTCGGCATCGTAGAACGCTGGCTTCTGGGCCGGTTGCGAAACCGAACCTTCTATAGCCTCGGCGATCTCAACAAGGCCATTGCCGATCTGATCAACAGGCTCAATGACGATCGGATAATACGCCAGTACGGCAAGACGCGGCGCGCGCTGTTTGAGGAACTCGATGCACCGAACCTGAAACCGCTACCCGCCGAGCCCTGGGTTCATGCGGAATGGCGTCGCTGTCGCGTCGGCATCGATTATCATATCGAGCTCCATCGGCATTTTTTCCGTCCCTTATCGCTTTGCTCGCAGCGAGGTGGAGGTTCGATACACCACCCGCACGGTGGAAATATTCCTCGGCGGCGACCGGATTGCCGCGCACGTGCGAGCCAGCAGCAACGGCCGCCACACGACGGTGGCCCTGCATATGCCGCCGAACCATCAGCGTTATCGCGAGTGGACACCGGCGAAGATACGCAGTGAAGCCAACCGGATCGGACCGATGCTGCGCGTCCTCGTTGATCGGATCATCGAGAAGCGTGCGCATCCGGAACAGGGATACCGTGCATGTGTCGGCATCATCGGCCTGGAAAGGCGTTTTGGCGCCGATCGCCTTGAAGCGGCTGCGCAGCGCGCACTGGAATTCCAGGTGCTCAACTATCCCGGCATCAAATCCATTCTCGAAAAGGAACTGGACCGCATCCCAACGTCCGAGCGCCTTGAGCAGGAACCGATCCAGCATTCCAACATCCGCGGCTCCGGATATTACCATTGAAAGGAATAGAAATGCTCAAACATCCCACCCTCAACCTGCTGCAGCAGCTGGGGCTTGCCGGTATGGCAGAGGCCTTCACAAGGCTTGCCGATAATGACGAGAGCGACAATCTCAGTCATGCCGAATGGCTGGCGCTGCTGCTGGATCACGAAGCTTCGTGGCGCAATAACAAGCGCCTTGCGCTTCGGCTTCGCAATGCGAAACTGCACCATCCGGCTGTTCCGGAGGACATCATTCGCCGTGCGCCACGCGAATATGATCGCAGCATCCTCGACCTCCTGGTTGCGGGCGACTGGATCAGGAAGCACGAGAACTGCGCCATTGTCGGCCCGACAGGCATTGGGAAAAGCTGGTTGGCGTGTGCCTTGGGGCACAAGGCCTGCCGCGACAATCATTCGGTCCTCTACGTGCGGATGCCGACATTGCTGCAGAGCCTCGAGCAGGCCCGTGGTATCGGCAGCCTCCCAGCACGCCTGAAAAGTCTCTCCGCCGCCGAACTTCTCATCCTCGATGACTACGGGCTTCAGCCCATCGACGGCAATGCTCCTCATTATTTGCTGGAAATCCTCGAGGGACGATACGGTCGCCGCTCGACGCTGGTCACCAGCCAATTCCCCGTGGCCAAATGGCACGAGAAAATCAGCGACCCCACCTACGCCGACGCAATATTGGATCGCCTGGTTCACAACGCGCACCGGCTTGAAATGAGCGGCGAGTCCATGCGTCGTCTGCGCCAATCTGCCGAAATACAGACCTGAAAAACCGGAGCGCAAACCCGTGGAGAAGATCCTGGTCAAAGGAATGTCGGAGGTGCGGCCCGCGAAGCAGACCGCCCCCTACGGCGCGTTGGGAAGCGCGGCGCCGGTCTGCTTCGCTCCGTGCAGCGCAATCTTCAACCGTCCACAGCGATCTCATCGGCGCCAGCTTGACCAGGAGAAGTTCATAGTTCCATTTACCTTCAACGATCGTCGCCTCACATGCGCGCGATCAAATTGGAATGGTGCGCGGCATCAGTTTGGAATGCATGCGCGCGATCGTCGGAATCCGCAAAGAAGTGCGGCACAAGACTCAGGCGTTGAGCCGGTCGCAGGAGGCGTTCACACGCGCATTGTCGGTGTTTCCCGACGGGACAAGCCGGGTAACGATCGAACGTGATCCAATTCCAAAGTATATGGAGCGAGGCGAGGGCGCTTATCTCTTCGATATCGACGGGAACCGCTATCTTGATCTTAACAGTAATTTCACGACTCTCATCCACGGCCATGCTTTCAAACCTGTCGTTGAGGCAGTCCATAGGAAGTTGGCTAGCGGCAGTTGCTTCGCCAATCCGACAGAGGTCGAAATCGAGCTAGCGAGCATCCTTTGTGAGCGGATTCCGACCGTTGATCGCGTTCGATTTGTAAATACCGGCACCGAAGCTGTCATGTTCGCTGTCAAGGCGGCGCGAGCGTTCACCGGAAAGGCAGGCATCGCTAAGTTCGAGGGTGCCTACCACGGCGCCTATGACTGGGCCGAAGTTAGCCAGTCGGCATCCCCGGTGAACTGGGGGCCTGCCGACAATCCGGTCTCTGTACCCTTTTACAAGGGCATGCCTGAAAGTGTCCTCCAAGAGACGCTTGTGTTGCGCTTCAACGATGCAGACCTGCTTGAGAAGAACCTCACCGCTCATGCGCATCGGATCGCCGCGGTGGTGATTGATCCGATGCCAAGCCAGGCTGGCCTGATAGCGCCCAAACCAGACTTCCTAGACGCACTGCATCGGCTTTGCCGCCAACACGGCGTTTTGATCATCGCTGATGAAGTGCTGAACCTGCGTCAAGGTTTCCACGGCGCGTCGGCGCGTTACAGGCTAAAACCCGATTTGCTCACTATGGGAAAGATGATCGGCGGTGGACTGCCGATCGGTGCCATCGGCGGGCGTGAGGAAGTCATGGAAGCCTTCAGCGCCAAGTCGGGTCGCCCCCTGCTGCCGCAGGCTGGGACGTTCTCGGCCAATCCGCTGTCGATTGTTGCCGGCGTCGCCGCGATGCGCGCCTTGGACGAAGCGGCGTTCGCACGCCTCGACAGTCTGGGAGACCGCCTACGCGGCAACCTCACCGAAATCATTGCGCAACAGGATGCTCCATTCGCAGTAACCGGGGCCAGCTCCTTGTTTCGAATACATCCGACGCGACGGATACCACGCGATTTCAGGGACATGGCGAGCAACGCACTCCAAAACGGCGTCCGTCGAGCGCTCTCGCAATTTTTTTGTCGTCACGGTGTCATCTTGCCAAATTGGGCTGCCGCGTGCCTGTCAACACCGATGGGAGAAACCGAGGTCGACACGATTTCCGACCTGTTTTGTTTGTTCCTCAAAGAACACGCCGCAGATATCAAGGACATGGAGGTAGCGGGGTAATGTCGATGGAAAGTGCAGCAGTCCGGATTGCCGCCGCACTGCGACGCAACGGCGTCGAAGTAGTGTTTGCCCAGAGCCTCCCCACGGCGGTGATTCTGGCCTGCGAAAAGATCGGAATACGGCAGATCACGTATCGTCAGGAAAATATGGGCGGGGCGATGGCCGATGGTTATTCTCGCGTATCTGGCAGGGTCGGAGTCGTGTGCGCACAAAATGGGCCGGCCGCAGCGTTGCTCGTGCCTCCGCTATCCGAAGCATTCAAGGCAAGCATTCCAGTAGTCGCCCTGGTGCAGGAGGTCGAGCGCCATCACGTCGACCGAAATGCATTCCAAGAACTGGATCACATCGCCCTCTTTTCGGCCTGCTCCAAATGGACACGGCGGGTGATAACGGCCGACCGGATCGAGGACTATGTTGACTCCGCGTTCATTGCGGCGGCTAGTGGCCGACCTGGGCCAGCCGTGCTCCTCCTTCCGGCCGACCTAGTCCGTGAAAATGTTGCGACAGGCCGCCGCAGCCGGACAGGGAATTACGGTACTTGGCCGCTCGATCCCATCCGTCCAAGCGAAGAGGCCGTGGCTTTGGTCGCCAAGTTGATCGCTCGTGCCGAGTCACCCGTCGTTCTAGCCGGAGGCGGCGCGGCGTCGCCTGCAGCGAGCCGGGCGCTCTCGGAGCTGCAGAGCACGGCTCATTTGCCCGTCTTCACAACGAATATGGGCAAGGGCGCCGTCGATGAGCGCGCCCCTCTGGCTTGCGGTGTACTTGGGGCCCTGAATGGCCCGAGATCGCTCGGCTATCGGACGCGCGTCATCATGGAGGAGGCAGATCTCGTCTTTCTCGTCGGCACGCGGACCAATCAGAACGGAACCGATAGCTGGCGTTCCATCCGTTCCACGGCAATGGTCGTACACCTCGACATCGATCCCTGCGAGATCGGCAGAAACTATGAGTCTGTCCGCCTCGTCGGAGATATTGCCACTACAGTTCAGGCTCTGACCGCCGCGCTTCGGGCAGAGGATCTCTCCATCCGCTCGGCCAAGAAGGCGTCGCTCGTTCTTCGCATCGCTGAAGCCTGGGAGCAATTCGAGCAGGATCGCAGCGTCTTCAGCGGAAGCAATCGGACGCCGTTGAGGCCGGAACGCGTCATGCGCGATCTGCAATCGCGTATGACGCCAGAAACCATCGTTGTGGCAGACGCCAGTTACTCTTCAATGTGGATCGTCGGCCAGCTCCGCGCGCTTCGCTCGGGCCAGCGGTTCATCACCCCACGCGGGTTGGCAGGTCTGGGATGGGGCTTACCGCTCGGCATAGGCGCCAAGCTGGCGAGGCCCAACAGCCCTGTTGTAGTACTCGTTGGAGACGGTGGGTTCGCTCATAGCTGGGCAGAACTTGAAACGCTCGTGCGGTGTCAGATCAATCTCACTGTTATCGTTCTCAACAATGGTGTGCTTGGCTACCAGAAAGATGCCGAGACAGTGAAATTCGGCCGCTACACAACTGCCTGCCACTTCGCTCCAGTCGATCATGGTGCTCTCGCGAGGGCCTGCGGCTGCGAAGAAGTCACAGTCAAAAATCCGGACGACATCAGGCCGGCCTTGGACCGCGCTCTGTCTTCGAAGGCGCCAGTACTCGTCGAAGTCATAAGCGATCCCGACGCGCACCCACCGATCTCACTCTACACGGGCACACTTGGTCCCAGAACCCTCGAAGCATCCGAATGGGCATGACCGCGACGTAAGAGGGATTCTCGTGGTCTTTAGAGCGTTTCCCTCTTTGATTGAATCGTCGCCGGTTCCCGAATCGTCGTTGTCGTGATTATGGGATAGCCCGCCTCTCTCTGGAGTGATCCGTTACGATTGCTCTGTTTGGAACGAGAGAGGAACGGACCGATGTCGATATTTGTACTCGGAATTGATCTTGGCAAGAACGTCTGCAGCCGTCGGGCTCGACGGGACCGGCGCCGTGGTTCTGCGCCGTCGCCTTCGTCGTGACGGTGCGGCGGACTTCGTCGGCAGGATGGAGCCTTGTGTTGCGGCGATGGAAGCCTGCTGCGGCACGCATCACCTTGGGCGGGTGCTTGGCACCAGGGGCCACACGATCCGGGCGGAGGTCGCCGGAATATGTGCGGTCCTATGTGAAGGCGAACAAGAACGACGACCACGATACCGAGGCGGTCGCGGAAACAGCAACCCGGCCGACGATGCGGTTTGTCCGGTGAAGAGCGAGGCGCAATCCGACATCCAGGCGCTGCATCGGGCGCGCTCGTAGTCGGACTGTCCTTGTCGCGGAAGCGACGGGGAAAACTGTTCAGCGGATTTTGCTGATCGCTGTCGACGCTCACTTGCTTCTTCCGAGAGGACGTGATCCTCAGGGAATTTTAGAATAAGCGTGGTAAGACCACAGAAGCTTCCCCGCCCTCGACTAGGCCTTCCGGTTAGCAGGCAAATTGCCCTTTCAGATCGCTTCGTCTTTGTTGGCCATTTGGATGCTCTGCACGCATACAGCACCTGCCACAGCAGATATGTCATCGAACTGAACCTCACAATTTTTTTTGGGGTCGGGTACGTCATGCGATTGGCAGCGGTGTTCGATTTCCGCTACGTCGACAATTTCCCGTGAAGCCAGCGGCTCTTTTGACTTGCCTATTCGCGCTGGGGCGAACCACGCTTCGACCCAACTCGGATGCTTGGTGCCATGTTCGCGAGCGGCCCGAACTGCAAGGTAAAAATCAAAGTCAACGCTCATCCGATGTCCCTTCTTTGCCGCTGTTTGTTCGGTTGGCTTCCATGTCAATGTCACCCTCAAATTCCGTGTCACCTGAGGGCGCCCCTCCATCTGGCGCAGGTTCGAAAAAGAGTCTTGCCCTCCTCCGGCTACCCCGCGACGGCAGGCCCTCGGGGGCGGGTTGAAAACGATCTCGCCTGATTACGCATGGCCGCGCCCATCGCCGTGGAGGCGAGAAGACACGATCTCAGTGTAGCCCTTCGAAAACTATCCTATCACCGAGTGGGAAAGAATGAAAACACCGATTGGAGATGGTACCTTCCTCAGAGAGGTCGCATGCTGGTACTGACAGTAGCTGACCGGATGCGGACATCGACTCAACGCGTACCTCCCTGGAGGTACGCAGGCGGGCTCAACCCCGACGTACAGTTGACATCGGCAACAATTGAGCCAATCCAGAACCCCTGCATTCTCTGAGTGTTATGCGCGACCGGGAACGCTTTGCGTGCGGAAGTTGTTGCCTGCTCAGCCGTCCAACTCCTCCAGTGAGTACCCTAGCGATCTGACAGTCCGGATCAGGCTGCTGCAGGAGACAGTCTTTAGCGTCTTTCTGAGTCGGCTGATATGTACGTCGACCGTGCGTGCACAGACATGGATGTTGTCCGGCCAGGCCGCGCTGATCAGTTCCTCCCGGCTGAATACCTTGCCGGGATTCTCAAGCAGATGCCGCAACAGGTTGAACTCAATTAATCCGAGATGAACATCCTGCCCGTTGCGGCGAACACGGTGGGCGACGAGCTCCATCTGAAGGTTACCACTGAAGAGAGAACGGCCGTTTTCAACCAAGCTCGCATTTGGCTGCCCCAGCGCCGCGTGCAGATAGTCGAGCAGCTTGGCCGGCACGAGCGGCCGCACGAAGGTCTCGTCAATGCCGGCCTTTAGGAGATCGACGAGTTGGTTCTGCGCGCCAAGCGCGACCAAGGCAATAACAGGCAGGCCGCTGGATCGCGGCTCTCGCTTGATGCGAGCACAGATGGTGGGTCCTGACTTGCTCGCCGGCTGGCAGTCCAGCACCACGGCTTGCGGCGCCTCTTTCGCGACTAATGCGAGCACTTCATCCACACCGCTCGCCAGCTCACTCCTGATGCCGTGCAAACCCAGAATATGGCTGAGGATCAGATAAAGCTCCGGATCGTGCGAGCAGATCAACACCCACTGCTTCATCAACGCGACCCCGCTTCACGGAACCAAATCGATTTCGACCCCTTTGGTTGATTCAGTTGACCATTGGAGCTCATCAAAGCTTGTGGCAGCCTCACTAGGGCGGCAAGAGCTGCATTGACGTCGTCAACAGCAGGGTATACAGGCTCTATTATCGGACATAGCGATGTAGATTTCCTTGGGCTTGATTTTCTCGAACCGGCATCGCGAAGTTGTTGCACGGACCTTCGCCATTCACATGTAGGAAACGTGGTCGACGTCGTCATCGGCGACATTCTCCTCGAGGACGTTGATCGCAAGGATGGCGCGGCGTCCGGCGCAGCCGACGCCCCCCTCCGAGATTGTCGTAACGGACTTTGAGCACTTCCTCGAGCCGGAGGTCTTCCACCGAATTTCTTTGCCGCGAGACGGAGTCCCGTCCCCGGCGCTCGAGTTCAGCTGGAGGCGAATGGAGTAGGGGTTTAGGCTCGCCGTCGGCGGCAAAATTGGCGACTTAGATAAGGACAGAGAGCGTGTTGAGTAGTGGTGAACCTGCCGATGCCTCTGTCCCGCAAAATGCGCTCTGACATAAACTGACATGTTGCTTTCCTTCGTTCCTGCCGCCGCGGTTACCCGCGACATGAATGCGCTCATTACCTGCCTCGAGCATCAAAAATCGTGCCAACCTTGATACTCGAGCCCAAGAAGCATTGTGATTGCCCCTCAGCTTTTCATTCTTTCGCAGTAGCAGCTAAACAAGCTGTATCGTGGACCGCCAAGCCAAACATTCGAATGTCAGGCGCTGCGACTGCGTTGCCTTGACCTCGTCGGAAGGGCACTGCGGCGGCGCCGTAGAATCGCGCATAGGATTTGACGGTTTCGGGCGGCAGCATAGTCGATGAGAAGTCCAGATGAAGGCCAGCTACCGGCCGCTTTTTCGGTGCAGCGGGGTGCCTCTGACAGCTGTCGTCAAATATCTTCGATCCACCCGGAATATTTCAAACGTAAGAGGCTTTCCGAAACGCAATCGTATCGATCTTGATCCACCGACCTTATTTGACAACGGCAGTTTGTCTTCAACGGGCCCGACGCTCACGACCGAGCAATTGCACTGGATCCTCGATGGCATCGATATCGATGCGATGGTCCGCCCTCCGGTGCGGCAATATCAGGTCGCAGGCTGACGGTTCCGAATTGTGCGGTTGACGTGGCGGCATGCTTTCGATTCAAGAATCTGATGAATCCACCCGCCGAACCGACTGTTGAAGAGTTTTGGTAGTCGCCAGTTCCGGCTGCACCTCGAGAAGATCGCCGATGCGCGCCCAGGTGCTCCGTATGACGTCTTCGAGGCCTGAGCGGACAAGGTCGATCTCGGCTCAGCCTTCCAAGAACTCATCGCGAATGTCGGCCGGGAACTCCTTGCCGGTCATCCGCTCGGGCGCTGTCGCAATCGTCTGTTGCGCCGCTCGCGCCGCCGTCGTTCCATCAGCCCGAGTGGGATGTGGGTGAGGTTCTTGACCCGCTCGAAGTAGCTGACGACCACACCGCCGGCATTGACATAGAGATCGGGAAGAATGGTCACGCCGCGCGAGCGGAGGATCTTGTCCGCCTCGAAGGTGACGGGACCGTTGGCAGCTTCGACGACGAGGTGCGCCTTGATGCGCTGCGCATTCTCCGCATAAATAGCATTTTCCATCGGCGCCGGAATGAGAACATCGCAGCGCTGTTCGATGCCGGTCATGTCGCCAGCAAAGGATTTGGCACCTTCAAAGCCGAGAATGCTGCCGGTGCGGATCTGGTGCTGCTTGAGCGCCTCTACGGGAAGCCCTTCGGAATTGGCGACTAGCCATCGCGCTCGGCAACGACGGTAATGCGTGCCCCGTCCTCTTCCGATAGGAACTTGGCGGCGTGATAGCCGACGTTACCGGAGCCCTGTACGATCAGCGATGCGCGCTTGAGATCGCGCCGACCGTCCAGGCCTTGCGTATGAGCGTCGCGACCGGTCTGTCGACCAAAATGGCACGCCGGCGCGGACGCGCAATTCGAGGCGAGCGTTGTCGGGCTGGCATACCGCACGGCCATTGGAAAACAACGACATTCACCGGCGCACTCCGCCTCACAGGCATGACCGCACCCTTCGTCTACGATGGAGCGATGAACGGCAATGTCTTCCTGGCCTATGTCGAGCAAGTGCTTTCGCCGACCCTTCAGATCGGCGACGTCGTCGTTATGGACAACCTGCCGGCCCACAAGGCAGCCGGGGTGCGCGAAGCCATCGAGCGCGCCGGCGCCAAACTCATGTTCCTGCCGCCCTATAGTCCCGACTTTAATCCCATCGAAAACGCATTCTCGAAATTGAAAGCGATGTTGCGGGCAAGAGCGGAGCGAAAGATTGATGCGCTATGGGACGCAGTCGGCGCCTTGCTACCCCGGTTCACCCCTGGAGAATGCGCCAACTGCTTCAGAGCTGCAGGATATGACCCGGATTGAACAGGATCTGCTCTAGCCTTCGCTAAATTCCAATCGCCTCATATGCATCAGCGATCTGCCGGATAGAGGCGACATAGGCGGCGGTGCGATAGTCGCCGAGTTCCGGTTGCTTCTCCAGGAGATCACCGATCCGCGCCCAGGTGCTGCGCATGACGTCTTCGAGGCCGGAACGGACAAGGTCGATCTCGGCGCCGCCTTCCAGGAACTCGTCGCGAATGTCGGCCGGGAACTCCTTGCCGGTCATCCGCTCGAGCGCAGCCGCAATCGTCTGGTTGCGCCGCTCGCGCCGGCGGCGCTCCATCAGGCCAAAGGGGATATGCGTCAGGTTCTTCACCCACTCGAAGTAGCTGACCACTACACCGCCGGCATTGACATAAAGATCGGGAAGGATTGTTGCGCCGCGGGAACGGAGGATCTTGTCGGCCTCGAAGGTGACGGGCCCGTTGGCCGCTTCGACGATGAGGTGCGCCTTGATGCGCTCGGCGTTCTCGGGATGAATGGCATTTTCCATCGCCGCCGGAATGAGAACGTCGCAAGGCTGTTCGATGCCGGTCATATCGCCGGCGAAGGACTTGGCCCCTTCAAAGCCGAGAATGCTGCCGGTGCGGATCTGATGCTGCTTGAGCGCCTGGATGGAAAGGCCTTCCGCATTGGCAACATAGCCGTCGCGCTCGGCAACGACGGTGATGCGTGCGCCGTCCTCTTCCGACAGGAATTTGGCGGCGTGATAGCCGACATTGCCGAAGCCCTGCACGATGACGGATGCGCCCTTGAGATCGCGCCGGGCATCAAGACCTTGCGTACGGGCGTCGCGCAGATAGCTCTGGATGGCGAATTGCACGCCCCTGCCCGTGGCCTCCGTTCGACCGGCGATCCCGCCCTTGGAAAGCGGTTTTCCGGTGACGCAGGCGCGCGCATTGACGACGTCGGTCGGATTGGCGCGGCGGAACTCGTCCATCATCCACGCCATTTCTCGCTCGCCCGTGCCGATATCGGGAGCCGGAACGTTGACGCCGGGCCCGATCAGGCCACGCTTGTTAAGTTCCTGGGTAAAGCGGCGGGTGATGCGCTCAAGCTCCTGCACGGTCCATTCGCGCGGATCGATCTTCAGCGCACCTTTGGAGCCACCAAACGGCACATCGACGAGCGAGCACTTCAGCGTCATCAGCGCGGCAAGCGCCTCGACCTCCTCGGCATCGGCATTGGAAGCATAGCGAATGCCGCCCTTCACCGGTTCGCAGTGCTCGCTGTGGACCGAGCGCCAGCCGATGAAGCTGTACATGCGGCCGCGCAGCCGCACGCCGAAGCGCACCGTATAGGTCGAATTGCACTGGATGATCCGCTCTGTCAAGCCCTCCGGCAAGTCGAGGAAGGACATGGCATGGCGGAAGTTTTGGTCGACGCTTTCGAGGAAGCCTGCGGAACTGACCTGCCCAAGATGAGGATCCGGTTGTATTACTGCAGCATTCACCTGATGTTTCCTTCTTGTTCGAAGAGCTTGCGTCCGCCGAGTTCAGACCAGCAGAACCTGATAAGGGCATTGCGGGCGAGGAGCGCGTAAATCAGCGTGAACAGCCGACGCGCCGTGCTCTTGTCGATGCTGATCTTGCTGGAGAGACGCTGTCTCAACCGTTCTGCCGCTTCATTGTGGATTCCACGGCGACCCACATCGATAGCCTCTAACTGTTGTGGACCAGGGCGCCTGATCACGTCGTAAAAGCTGTTGCAAATGCGCGGTGTAGTCCTTAAGCAGCCGCCGGAAAGGGGTGAGCGAGAGATAGTGGCTGACGACATGTACGCCCTTGTCGTCGGTAACGTGCAGCGCCAGTCGTCCATCAGCGGTCTCGATCTTCAGACGATAGGGACCGCCGTCGTGGCCGACCGGAGCGAAGGTGTTGGACTCGAGAAGGCCAATGATCGCGAGCGCCTGTTCACGCTCGACGCGCGCGTCCCGCGTCCTGAAGGGAGCAATCGAGCGCAACATCACAGAGACGATACTCGGCTGAGGCCATGACGCTCCCGTTCTCCTTCACATCCTTCACAAGAGACGTGTCCACGCCATTGCCGCCACCGCTACACCCTGTCGCGAGTTCAGCCCGGCAGGACTGCTGCTTGCAGGCACCTGACGATCGCTGGCACTAGTTACACGCTCAGGCACAGGTATTTGATCTCGGTATAATCATCCAATCCGTACTTTGACCCTTCACGGCCCAAGCCGGATTGCTTGATGCCGCCGAACGGCGCGACCTCAGTAGAGATCAGGCCGGTGTTGACACCGACCATCCCGTATTCAAGCGCCTCTGCTACCCGGAAGATTTTAGAGACATCCTTGGAAAAGAAATAGGAAGCAAGTCCGAACTCCGTGCTGTTGGCGAGCTCGATAACGTCCTCTTCGGTCTCGAACTTGAACAGCGGCGCCACCGGACCGAAGGTCTCCTCTGTGGAGACGAGCATATCGGCAGTGACGTCCGTTAGGATCGTGGGCTCGAAGAACAGGCCACCTTGACTGGCCGGTTTGCCGCCGATTTCGACCTTCGCACCTTTGCGGGTGGCATCCTCGACATGCTCCTGAACCTTCTGGAGCGCCTTCTCGTCAATCAATGGGCCGGTTGTAACGCCTTCGACGAAGCCATCACCAACCTTCATCTGCCGCACTCGCTCTGCCAACCTGCTGGCGAAAGCGTCGTAAATGCCGGCCTGCACGTAAAGGCGATTGGCGCAGACGCAGGTCTGACCGGCATTGCGATATTTGGAGACCATTGCTCCTTCGACCGCAGCGTCCAGGTCCGCATCATTGAAGACGATGAATGGCGCATTGCCGCCAAGTTCCAGACCGAGCTTCATGATCTGCTCGGCGCCCTGGCGCATGAGAATTTTTCCCACATTGGTCGATCCGGTGAAGGTGACCTTGCGGATCTTGTCATTGCTGCAGAATTCTTGACCGATTGCGGCGGAGGAGGTCGACGTCAGCACCGAGAACAGCCCAGACGGAAGTCCGGCACGCTCTGCAAGGGCTGCTAGTGCCAGCGCCGACAGCGGCGTCTGCGCGGCAGGCTTCGATACCATGCTGCAGCCTGCGGCCAGCGCAGGAGCCATCTTGCGCGCAAGCATTGCATTGGGGAAGTTCCAAGGGGTGATGGCACCGACCACGCCGACCGGCTGTTTGATCACAAGGATGCGTTTGTCCGGCTGATGACCCGGAATCGTATCTCCGTAGACGCGCTTGGCTTCCTCGCCGAACCACTCGACATAAGAGGCGCCATAGAGGATCTCTCCCCTTGCCTCAGACCAGGGTTTGCCCATCTCGGTGGTCAGAATCGAGGCCAGATCGTCGGCATTGGCCACGATGAGATCGTAGAGCTTGCGTAGGATAGCAGCGCGTGCCTTACCTGTCTGCTTCGCCCAACTCTTCTGCGCGACATGCGCGGCGTCGATCGCACGAGCGACTTCCTGCTCTCCCACGTCTGGCAAGGTGGCGATCACTTTCCCTGTCGAGGGGTTGATCACATTGAAGACAGCGCCGGTCGAACTCCTTGACACCCACTCGGCGCCAACAAGGGCTTTATCGACCGCAAGGGAAATATCGCTCAATCTCGCAAGCAGGCTTTCGCATATAGTCATCTAGAATTCCATCATTTCAAGCTAGATCCCACGGACCCACTGCCCGTGTGTTAGGTTCGCTTAATGCAAAGTTACAACTCGCTATGGTCGACGGCAGACCATCGTTTCTGGGATTGGGCGGCGTCACGCAATCGAGACGTTGCCTCCCAATCGATCGACATCTCAGTCGAGTGATTGTCGTTGATTGCTACCGAGTAAATCTCGCGAGCCTCATCGAGGCTTACCAGACCGTCCTCCACATCTCTGAGGACCTTTTCAGGTGGGCGGGCTATGGGCCTGCCCCATCCACCGCCGGCCGACGAAGAAATCGCTATCTTGACCGCTGGAAGCGTCATCACGCCATATCGCGGGGTTGCCATGCCCGTCCCCTGCTCGTCGAAGACCACGACATCTGCCTTCGCGCCAGAAAGACCGCCAACGATGCCGAAACCGCTAGACCTCCCACTTCCTTCACCGCGGAAAGAGTATTCGGCTCCGTCGAACACGGTGACCTTGTAATCGATACCGGTTCCGCCACGAAATTCTCCGGCGCCCGCCGCATCGCAACGCATTTCCTGCTGTTCGACTCTGACCGGATATTTCCGCTCGAAAACCTCGACATTCGGAATCTGCATGCCTCCGAGCGTGATGACGGTGCCTAACGACGGAAAACCATCGCGTCCCTGAACTGCACCAGTGCCCGGGTATGCATGCATGTGGTACATAACGTAAGTCGCTCCTTCAGCGTCTTTGCCTGAAGAGATGCAGTGGGCAGCTTTGCCCCAACCGGCACAAGCGCGATCCGCCGCTACCTTTGCTAGCGCCTTCCAAACCGCGTAGATGATTTCCGTTGCCGGATATACAGTGTTGGACGTCATCGGGGCCGGATAGCGCGCATTTACAACGCTGCCTTCAGGGGCAACGATTGTTACCGGCCGAAACGCGCCGGCGTTTCGCGGAATTGTCGTATCGAGATAGGAGAAGAGCGCTACATAAACAGCCGAGACGGTGTTTGCCAGCGAACTATTCTTAAAGCCCCTGACTTGCTGCGAACTCCCGGTGAAATCGACGAGAACTGTATTCCCCTTGATCTCCACACGGACACGCACGGGGATGTCGATCTCCTCGAAGCAATCGGTATCCGACGAGTCCATTCCTTCGTAGACGCCGTCTGGGAGCTCGGATATCGCTTTCCGCATCCGGCGTTCAGCGTGGTCGAGAATGCCGGAAAACGCCTTCTCGACAGTCTCGAGGCCAAATTCCTTAGTCAAGGCCTCAATTCGACGCGCTCCAATCTTAGTCGAGCCGATCATTGCGCGGACGTCGCCATCGATGAGATGGGGACAACGCGAGTTGAGCTTAAGAAGCCTCCAAAGGTCCTCTCTCAGCTGTCCCCCTTCCACAAGTTTGAGGACAGGCAGCCGGATACCCTCGTGGAAAATTTCGGTCGCTGCCGCATTGTAGGTTCCCGCCGCTCCTCCTCCTATGTCCGATTGATGCGCGCGGTTGCAAGTAAAGGCGATAAGTCGTCCATCGACGAAAACCGGATTGATGATTGTCCAGTCTGGAAGATGATTTCCACCCGCCTCGTAGGGGTCGCTGAGGATGAAGGTGTCGCCAGGCCTAATTGATCCTATCGATCCAAAGTCGCGCAGGACGGCTTTAACTGCAAAGCCACCACCACCGGTGTGAATCGGAATGCCGTCAGCGACTGAGACCAGCCGTCCGTCCGCGTCGGCGATGAAGCAAGAAAAATCGTGAGATTCGCTAAAGATCGGACTACGAGCGGTTCTCTGCATCACCCAGCCCATCTGTTGCGAAATGTGATCGAGCTGGTTTTGAAGCAAGGTGGTGAGAATGGCGTCAGACATGACTTACTCCCGCACGCGTGTTGTCGATGAAGATGCGGTAGTTGCCGTGGTTGTCGACCAAAACCTCATCGCCAGGGCCAATGAGGATGGTGGTCGTAACCTCCTCAATAATGGCAGGGCCATGGAAGAAATGCCCAGCACGAAGTTCCCGGCCATCGAGAACGGGCATGTCTATGACATGGCCTGAGCCATCACCTGCGACGGCCGGGCGACGATTGGCAATCGGCGCAAGGGCGCGCTGCGGGGTGGCCTGGTCACTTATCCTGAGTGACGGTAACAGACCGGTCGCTGAGATGCGAAGGTTCACGATCTCAATATTGGCACCTGGCTGCGAAGAGCCATAAAGCTTTTCGTGCTGCTCGTCGAAGCGCTGCCGCAGGTAGTCAACATCGAGTGAGTTGGTGCTCAGCGTGATCGGCCATTGCTGACCGGCATAACGAAGGTCCACCTTTTTCTCGAACCGCATCAGATCGGGATCGAAGCCATCGGCGATAAGCATGCTGGTCGCTTCGCGTTCAAGGTCCTCGAACCCTGCGCGCATCTTTGCATTCGCTTCCGTTTTTAAAAGTGTGCCCATTGACTGAAGCAGATCGTGCCGTACGTCCGCATTACACATTCCAAGCGCGCAGAAAACACCTGCCAACCTTGGAACGAAAGCCTCTTTCATTCCCAGACGCCTAGCCACTTCAGCTACGTGAAGAGCGCCTGCGCCGCCCGCCCCGACGAGAATGAATCTAGCCGGATCCAAACCGCGCTCCAGACTCACCTTCTCTACGGAATGCCGGATATTCTGCTCGACCAATCTGATGATCGCGTTTGCCGATTCTTTGTCTGACAAGCCTAGTGGATCGGCGACGTCGCGGCTAATGGCGGCTTCTGCAAGCCCGCGATCCAGCGTCAGTGTTCCGTTTGCATAGCTTCCCGCTCGCAGGCGGCCGAGTGCGAGTTGGGCATCGGTTGTTGTCGCTCGCACGCCACCCAGGCCGTAGCACGCCGGGCCGGGGCGAGCTCCGGCGCCCTCGGGTCCGGCGTACAGCAAACCACCTGAATCGACGCCGCAGATCGTCCCACCGCCAGTCGCAATGGTATGAATCTCGACGCTAGCACTACTTTGGCACGTTTACGATTTGTTATCCAAGATGGATTGATGCTGAGC
>NZ_JABEKV010000009.1:109549-147797 GCF_013283645.1 Sinorhizobium psoraleae | reverse complement strand
CTCAACATCGTCAATCAAACCGTGATCCGGAAGGTGGGACCAAAACAGCGCTTACCTTGTGCCGAGAGATGGCGGCAATGCTTCAAACCCGCTGGTCAGGGGCGGCGGCCGCCGTCATCGGAAGGCGGAGGCGGGTTTGGATCTATGATGGCTCACAAAAAGAAACGAGCCGCCACCGGTCTCCCGGCCGCGCAAGAAGGCAAGCATGGTGATGATCGAGCTTGGCGGCGGCCGTCGTCTCCGGGTCGAGAGCGACATCGACACTGAAGCCTTGGCTCGCATTCTTGATCTGCTGGAGCGGCGATGATCCCGGTCCCGAGCGGTGTGAAGTTCTGGCTAGCGACGGGCTATACCGACATGCGCAGAAGTTTTCCCGGCCTGACCCTGATGGTGCAGAAGACGTTGAACCGCGATCCGATGAGCGGCCATCTGTTCGTCTTCCGGGGTCGGAGCGGCGGCCTGATCAAGGTGATCTGGCACGATGGCCAGGGTGCCCGCCTCTTCACGAAGAAGCTCGAGCGCGGCCGCTTCATCTGGCCGTCAGCGGCCGACGGCACGGTGGTGATCACGCCGGCGCAGCTCGGCTATCTGCTCGAAGGCATCGACTGGCGAATGCCGCAAAAAACCCTGGCGTCCGACCTCGGCGGGATGAGCAAAACGCTGGCACGGCGGGAGCGAATATGATTCCATCCCGCCATGACCGATGCGGTCGATCAGCTTCCCGACGACCTTGCAAGCGGCATGCGATGATCCTCGCCGAGCGTGCAGCCCGACGTGAAGCGGAAGCCGTTGCCGCCCGCGCCCAGGCGGTGAACTCGCATTCGGATGCACTGATCGCCCGGCTCCGACTCGAGATCGAGAAGCTGAAGCGCGACATCCATGGCAGCCGCTCGGAGTGCAAGGCCCTGGCTTTTCGAACAGATGGAGCTGCAGATCGAGGAACTGGAGGCCGACGCCAGCGAAGACGAAGTGGCGGCGGAGATGGCGGCACGCTCCTCGGCGGTCAGGGCGTTCGAGCGCAAGCGTCCGTCGCGCAAGCCTTTCCCGAGCATCTGCCGCGCGAGCGCGTCGTCATCGCCGCGCCATCAAACTGCCCGTGCTGCGGTTCGGCCAAGCTGGCAAAATGGGCGAAGACATCACCGAGACGCTGGAGGTGATCCCGCGCCAGTGTGTGTAGCCCGGGGACATAACTGACGGGTGTTCGGGGAGATGGCTTAGTACTCGAATTCCCTGCTCGAGTGACGATATTCGCGGCGGAAGTGGTCCTCCCAAGGGTCGAATGTTTTCTCTTCTTTGCCGAGTTGGTCCGGCTCGCGTTCATCATCCCGGAGTTGGCGTTCGAAATCCATCTTAGAGTCCAAAAAAATTTCCGAATTGGTGGCCTTTGATGACAACCACAATAGGATCGGACTTGCGATTCGAATAGCGCGCGCCGTTAGTTTCGAGGGCGACGGAAAGGGTATCCCGAACCATATGTAACCCGGCTGTTGGGGAGCACGTTTCTGCACGTCTCTGCGTAGGACATGTGTTTGCCCCTTGTTGGACGAGCAGCTAATTGCCTATGGTGGCATCACGTCCAATGAGAGCAAGTACCGAGCCGAACTGCAAAGAAAAACTGATGGCCATTGTCGATCTTATCAAGGACCTCGAGACGGCGAAGGAACCAAGCCGCACGTTAGACGTGGCCTTGGCGATCTTGCTTGGTTACAAGCGTAAGGTCGAAAACATCAAGGATCCAAATTCTGGGGAACAGACTAGGCGCGTTCTCTGGCTACTCCCCGGCGGCCAAGATCCCGGTCGCGTGCCACTGTATACTGCCTCGCTTGAAGACGCGCACTCTTTTGCTCAGGCCACGGCCCCTGGACTCGCTGGAGGTGTCAGTTGGGATGATACTGGCGGATATGCTAAGCTTGGTGATGGACCCTATTGCTCTGGCGCCAACCCAGCCATTGCGCTCTGCATTGCTGCTTTGAAAAGCCAATCTTCTGAGAACAGTGACTAAGTGTACAACCTCGAGCGAGGCGTCCGAGGGCAGCCTCAAACAATCGTTAGCCACCCTCAAAGCTCCGACACGTCATCCCTCGCAGTGGCGGATTTGTGGATCAGGCCAAACGCACGAGGAACGAAGGATTGCGTTCCAAATCTTCCAATGATTAAACACCTTCAGATTGCTGATGTGCATGCATGAGCTATGGCGACAAACGCGCCGGATTCATCTTCATTAGCTCGCTCTTGCGTTGTGAGGTCCGCTTTGAAGCTAGCCATTTTTGGAAGTTGCGTTACACGCGATGTTGTCGCGCATCTGCCGCCGTCCATTCAGCTCGTGTCGTATATCGCTCGCTCCTCCGTCGTAAGTGCGGCACAAGAAACGCCATATAGGATTGAAAAAGAACTTCCGGATTCTATCGGAGCGTTTGAACGACGGATGATTGGGCATGACCTGGAAAAGACGGGTATTGAGAGCCTGATCCAGCGCAACCCCGACATTGTTGTCATTGATTTAATCGACGAAAGATTTCAAGTTTACGAGTATTCCGGCACGCTTGTAACTCTTTCCGCACGAATCGCTAAGGAACAACTGGGGATGGAAATCAGGCAGAAAGGCAGACTTTTCAGACGTAACGAGGCCTTTTGTAAGTATTTTTCGCAGTGCGCTGAACTTATTCTCCGTCGGATTTGTGGAGGAAACACCAAAGTCCTGGTCAATGAAGCATACTGGGCTGAATACCACGCCTCGGACGACGGGACAAAGAGTTACGACGACCTAGGAAACATCCGCCGAAATAACGAACGACTCAGGCAATATTACAACAGCTTGAGGACATTTCTTCCGAGGAAAAATTTCATTCGATACGACGGTCAATTACTAGGAGATCCAATGCATAAATGGGGCGAGTCGCCTTTCCACTATACGGCGTCCTACTATCAATATATCGCCAGAAAAATCATCGAATTTGGCGAAGAACAATGTGCTTGAGGCAGGAGCGTCGAATTAAATTTGTAGTGTGCGCCCAATTTCGCGCACACCTTTGCTCTGCGCCCCAATGAAGGAGATAAGTGGCCGATTTCGAAATCAGCAAAGTTCAAGATCCGCTGCCTGAACAAGAAGCCGCGCCCGATTACTGGTCTGGTCGTGATAATTTCGCGGGTTATGCAAGTCGACCTTCATGGCGTGCCGCATTCTCTCTTCTTCCTCGAGCATTTTTTGCGTTCGGTTGTAACGCCGTTAAAAAAAATTGCTGGCGATCGAGACAGCAATTCGGCCGTGTTCGCCCTGTGGAACAGACGTCAATGCAGCCGCAGTTAGTCACGATGAGCAATTGGGGGACTACGACTGACAGCGGGTGATGAGGGATTGCTGAAGATCTTTCCAGATCTGACCTTCGACGTCACTCATCGAGCCATGGCTCGGCGAAGAAGGCAAGTGGAGCGAAACGTCAACATCACCACTGGCGAGATGATCGACACAACGCATACTCCTATACGTAGGACTATCATCGACTTACCCGTCAACATCTCCCAAGTTGGCAAACCGAAGATGTGCGCGGCAAGGCGGCAAGCGTTTGGCCATACTTTGTTCCCACAAGGTGCGCCGTTCAACCAATTGCAGCCGCCGCGTTTATGATTTGAATAGCCGCCCTTATCTCCGAAAGCGAGTTCGAGGGCGGCGGGAAGGGGTTTCCCGAGTCAAATGGCCGACCTTATTGTTGCGTTTGTTGTCGGCGATGGGCTAGGTTCACCGCCCCAAGGAAGGGACAAAATGACAGGGGCATAGATTGTGCTGTTGTACTTTCAGGAATTGCTGAGCAAATTTGGACACAAGACGCCATGGGGCACGCTCATCCAAACGGAAGAACCAAAACGGTTGGTTGATGTTGCCGTCGATCCGTTGCTCGACCAGTTCGACGGACTGCTTACCAGGGGCATTCCAGACGCGTATAGAATATGGTGTGCGGCGCAGGAATATTTGCGATTGGGTGACACGAAAAGAGCGATCAAGTGCCAGAATCTCAACTATTTGCTGCACAATTCATCCATCCCGAACTCACTGAAGCTCGGCGAAGGCGTTAGGTTCGGATACGGTGGTATTGGGCTTGTGCTTCATCGAGATTGCGAAATTCGCAAAGGGGCACTAATCGGGGCAAATGTCACCCTTGGCGGCCATTCCGGTGGAAGGACGCGTTTGAATTCAGCGGGGAAGCGCATTGGCGTTCCTTTAATCGGTGAGTATGCCTATCTTGCCACCGGCAGCAAAATTCTGGGCGGCGTTGAGGTCGGGGCACTTTCAATTGTTGGTGCAAACGCAGTAGTTCTGAAGGACGTGCCACCGTTGGCGATTGTGGCGGGGGTGCCGGCCCGACAAGTCGGGCGCATCACGACTGAAAACTGCCTCCGATACAAAGGCGTATTTGTCGCGCTGCGCGAGAGCCCGAACGACGAATACGTGGCACTTGTCAAGCATTACCAGGAACCAAGACCACTGGATAGGTAAGTCATGACGCGGCAGGAAATCATTGAGCAACTAGGAGTTCTGAAAGAGCCTAACAGGCATCTTGATCTGCAAATTGCCGTGCTATTCAAGTATCGTCGCGAGAAAAACACCATCCCAGCTGACGGTGACAAACCAGCGCGGATCCAAGCCATATGGTACGACCCGAACGGGAAGATGGTGGGAATTGTCCCTCGTTTCACTGAAAGCATCGATGCCGCTAAATCTTTGTTTGATTACGCGCTCCCAAAGGCGGCGGGCGGCTTCAGTTTCCACAGCGGATACGCCCAAGCGACGGTTAATGGTGGCGAAGCCGTAACAGCATTCAATGAGGCAACGGCGCTTTGTCTGGCGACGATGAAAGCGGTGCCTTCCTTAGAATCGTCCGTTGAAACCGAGAAAGAACAGTGAACCAGATGCATCCTTCCGGGGTCGCTCCCACACTAGTCCATACGGGGACGGACGGTGTGAAGACGATCGTTCACCAAAGCCTGTCTGGCGACGACAAATACGACCACGATGGCAGGGTCGATTGGTCGCCGAATGAAGATAGAGCGACCGGCGAAAAATGGCTCATAGTCCAGTTTGATCCTAGTTGACGGGGAGCGCATGCTGCACAGGGCATTTTCAGCCTTCTCAACGACGGCGCGTTTTTCGGTTTCGCCATGGCACGAGAGAAAATTAGGCCTTCTGACAGAAAAGCAGGCTTCGTCCGGTCGAGAAATAATCGTCTCTAGGACGTGGCAGTCGTCGCAATTCGGGGCCGTCTCGCTCGATGACGGCCATTGGAATCACCTAGACGACAAACCCCGCACGCTCGGGTGGCAGATCCACCAGTTTGCATTCATGCACGACTTGATCGCTTACGATCGACACAGTAGGAGCAAGCATGGCTCGGAGCTCGCGCTTGCTATGATCGATCAATGGTGGGCGAAGTTTCGGGCGGTCCCTATGGTCCGAACCAACATGGCCTGGCACGACCACGCAACGGCATTGCGACTAAGCAACTTTCTGCTGCTCCGCAGCCACTTCGGCGCGCGAGGCAGTGCGTTGTTGGACGAGATTTGTAGACGACATGCGTCCCTGCTGAAGCAGGAAGACTTTTACGAGCGGGGGAATAACCACGGCTTTGACCAGAGCCTCATCCTGTTCGAATACTCTCAGGAAATGGGCGACAGCGAAGCGGAGCGTCTCGCGCGAGATCGGATCCGTTTCGAGATTTCTGCAGCCTTCGCGCCAGACGGCGGCCATGTAGAAAACAGCACAGGCTATCATCATTTCGGCATTGCGCAGGTGAAGCACGCGAATGAAATAGTGATGGCCTACACAGGTGAGGAGATCGATACTCCCGGATTCATGGAGAAAGCCGAATTAATCCTTGCCCACATGACACGCCCGGATCGCAAGCTGCCTCACATCGGAGACACCGCCGATTTCACCGTCCGACGGCTACCCCAGCCGGCTTTTAGTGATCTTGCCCTGCAGGACAGCGGCTGGGCTTTCTTCCGTAGCGGCTGGGATACACAGGCGCTGCACGGCTCGTTCAAATCCGGGTATCGTAGCCAAGCGCATCGCCATGATGACGATCTGTCGCTTTCCTTGTTCGCGCTCGGTGAGGAATGGCTGATCGATGGTGGAATGTTTGCGCATCAGCCAAAAGACCCAATGCGTATCTACATGCGATCCGCCGATGCCCACAGCCTGCCTTTTGTTGTCGGTGTGCCGGCGTGGCGAGACATGGCTGCGATCGGCCAGCACTCGCGGATCGCGTCGTCGCGAAGCTCCGAAACCAATTTCGAAGTGACCGGTGAAACGAAGATGTGGCGAGGGTTCGATGCCAGACGTACAGTCGTGTTCGATCGTCTCAAGCGCACGATTACCATCAGAGATCAGATCGAGCCCGTTTCGGACGCAGCCCATCAACGAGTAAAGTCAAGAACTGACAGGGGCTATGCCACCTACGGGACACGTTTCCTGACCCCCAACGACAAGCGGGTTATTCGCATGCCAGATGGCGTCCGCATCAGTGGTCAGAGCGGGACGCTTAGCATTCAATCGAGAGTAACATGCAAGATCATATCAGGGCAGTCGGTGCCAACTATTGCAGGCTGGCGCTCGACAAAGCCTAACAACGTTGAACCGGCTTCCGATGTGTCTTTTCTCGTGACAACACATTCAATGGACGAGACATTCGTGCTCTGCTGGGAGTAGCCTTGAACCTCAAGTTCTGCGACTTCGACAGTGGTCGAATCGCGGGAGTTGCCGAGATGAACCGTAGTGGTGAACGACAAGTCTGCAGCGTCGGCGGTGGCCTCCGGTGACGGCCGCCTTGCTGAGACGGGCTGAAAGCCGCAAGCACTAGGGATTAGTCCTATGACAATGCAGCGTGTTGAGTTGATTACAACAGCCGACCGGCATCTGGGCTTGTCTCGGGAGGAGACGAAGCGCCTGGTCGCAGTGCACAAACCCTCCGCGGCCAATCCATATTAGGCGCGCTCACCCACGATCCGCTGATCCGCTCACAGTCAGCGCGGAGCATTCCCAGTTCGGAGGCTCCTGAACACCTTGTATTGCGGCTCTTCGATATCGGCGTACGGCCTTCCACGAGCCTTAAGACCCGAGTGTAGCGACGTGGCGCGAGAAACTCGTCGGCCGAACAAGCCCGCGCGTGCCATAGCTAGACTAAGCTTCGTGACTGCGATCATTCTCTGCTTCACTGTTCCTTTGGAGGAGAATGGCCGTCAAGACTGAGCGGCCGGCATCGGACTATGGGCAATTGGTCACGAACCGGAGGCGGTTCGCTTTAGTGATTGCAG
The DNA here is from genome assembly GCF_013283645.1 of Sinorhizobium psoraleae. GTDB lineage: Bacteria > Pseudomonadota > Alphaproteobacteria > Rhizobiales > Rhizobiaceae > Sinorhizobium > Sinorhizobium psoraleae. The sequence goes on along the minus strand of NZ_JABEKV010000009.1, from coordinate 140,492 downwards.
CCCCATTCCACCTGCGCACGGTGGCAAGCACTTACGGCGGTCGGCTGACCGTGGCCGTGAATCACGTCGCACGACGCGCGGTCGCCTTACTCGACTTTGCGCATGGATTTGAAACAGGATCGCCGCGCCGATGGACGCAGCTTTGTCCATGGATCACCTTTATTGTTTATTGCCGAGGATAATGCCGAGGCTTGCCCGCAGCGGGATGTTAAGGGTAAACAGGCGCGAAACCATCCGGAGTGCAAGGGAATGAGTTTGGCCACGACCCATCTTCGCGTTGTCTCCGCGATGATCGTTCGCGAAATGTCTACTAAGTTCGGCAGCAAGCCTGGCGGATATCTCTGGGCGCTACTGGAGCCTATTGGGTACATCGCGATGATGACGGTCATCTTCGGTGCCATTGCGCATACCCCCGCACTAGGCACCAGTTTTATTCTTTTTTTCGCCACAGGGTATCTTGGATACCAGATGTATCAGGCAAAGGTGATGTATCTGAGCTCAGCCGTGCGGGCCAATAAGCCCCTGCTCAGCTATCCGAACGTGGCGCCGATCGATGCGATCACTGCGCGATACGTACTGCAAACGCTGACGACAACACTTGTCTCAGCAATTGTATTTGCTGCGATATTTTTAACATTACCGCACAGCCCTGAACTGAATTGGCCGAGATTGCTCGAAGCTGAACTATACGCAGGGTCACTGGCGCTTGGCGTCGGATTGTTCAACAGCGTCATGTTCGTAAAATACGCCCTTTATGAGCAAATATACGGCATTCTCACGAGACCAATGTTCCTTTTGTGTGGTGTGTTCTTCGTGCCAGGCGACATGCCTCATCCGTACAGAGACATTCTTCTGAGCAATCCCCTTTGTCATGTGATAATGCTTTTCCGCACTGGCTTCTACCCAGAGTACAGAGCGATAGGTCTGGACCTCCCATACCTCGCCCTGTGCTCTGCCTTGGTGTTCTTCGGCGGTATGACCGTCTTCACGATTTCCCGAAAGACGCTGCGAAACGAAACATAGAAAAGGCCGCGTCGAATCCATCGAGGTGGAAGCACGCCTTGGGGCTGACGGGGACCTGATACGTCATTGGAGTGTCTCGTCCGTCTCCAGCCTCAGAAAGATAGCAGCAGTTCAACTACTGCCGATTATCGAGCACGTCGCCTCCCACTCGCAGGCAATAAAATTGTGCTCACTGGCGGAAGCGCTGGTGGTTTTGCCGCTCTGTATTACGGCTCCCTAGTGCCCAGCACGATTATGGTTGTAAACCCTCAGACCGATTCTGCACTACGCGTACATCCGAAATTCCGTTTCAAGGTGCTTCGGTTGGACAGCGGGTGAGAGCCTGGAAGGCTGCTTCACGGATCAGGTCTTATCACTTCACTCATATCTTTCCGGTCACCCTCCAATGCGCGCTGTCCATTTCCAGAATGACAGCGACACCCATCACCTGGAGCGCCATGCATTCCCACTGCTAAGAGCGCTAGGCGGAGATGCCAGCCACAACGGAATAGATTTCTACTTCCGGAATTGGGGAAAATGACCGCGCCCCTGCCGCCCGCCACGTATGCAGACTGTGTGAACCGCATCCTCGCATACGGGACGGATGAAATTGCGGATATCTTGGTCGCCAGTCTCGGGAAGCACGGTGCGGCGCGCCTAGAGGCAGGAAACCAAGATTTCGTAACATTCAATCGTCGTCGGCGACAGCGTCGACTAGCGTCACGATCTGAAGCGAAACCGCGTGTGACCGTTCCCAAAAAGCCTTAACCATTTTCGATCAAGGCGGCAGGTGGCCCGACTGGGAGGTGAGGCATAAGAGCGTGTATGCTTCCTCTGGAGTAGGGGTGGCTCGTGACCTGCTCCCCAGGAATGTCCTCGCCGCACTTTCTTACTTGAAGCCAGCGTCGAAGCGCCACATACAGGCAGGTCGTAGAACGCTCTTGACCTTTGCCGCTTAAATCGACAAACGATTACAAGCCCTCAACTTTATCGCGATTAATTCAGCCTAATAGGGCTATGAGCCGGATGAATGTCAGGACGGGCACAGCGGCGTATATCAAGACCGGATGGTTAGCATGGTAGTCGGGATCAGAGATGAAGCAGAGTTGGCAGATATTGCCTTAACCTTGAAAACTCCTGCGGATGTTCGCCAAACCGAATGGCAGTCTGAGGTTATTGCGCTTGAGCAGTCATTGGCCAAGGCTCGCCGCGAGATCGAAGTGTTGCAAACGGCGCGGGAAACCAACAGAGAGCGCGATGCGCGAACCGAGGTTTCGATCACCGCAGCTTTAGCTCGGTTCGAGGCACTGCAGGAAGAGAAGATCGCACTGGCGGCAGAAGTGGTAGAACTCCGCGACCAACTGGCAGCTTCTGAACGCGCGCGAGCCTCAGAGCAGGCTAAGGTTACTGCACTGCAGAAAGAGAAAGCTTCCCTGGCGACACAGGTCGCATCACTGCGCGACCAACTGGCGGCCTCTAAAAGTGCCCGAGTGTTAGAGCAAACAAAGGTTAATGCACTGCAGAAAGAGAAGACTGTACTCTCGGGACAATTTGCGAAACTGCGTCACGAGTTGACAATCTCGGAGCGGAAGCTCAAGGCTGTGTACAAAAGCACGTCTTGGCGGATCACGAGGCCGCTTCGTAGCGTGAAACTACCCTCCATATGGAAGACGGCCCGCTGATTCGGCGCGCTTCGCCCCACCAAAAGCCCTCGGCAAGGATGTTTTCCCGGGATGGGGAGGTTGCTTGTCGCGCGTACGAAAGCATACGGGAAGACGGAGTTCTGATCGGTGGACAACAATATCATTGCTCTAATAGACCAAGGGATATCCTACCAGATATACCTACCCGACTATGCGACCGACTATATTCAGAAGAAGTTGGCCGAAACTGGCACGCCTTATGAATTGGACATGTTGCGCGACATGGGGACGCGCCTCGGGCCAGGGGATTTGGTGCTCGACATCGGCGCAAATGTTGGCAACCATACCCTGTATCTTGCTGCTGTCTATGGTTGCAGCGTCATAGCATTCGAACCGAATGCTCATCTGGCCGAATCCTTAATCCGGAGTGCGAAACTCAATGATCTGGATGCCCGGATCAAAGTCATCGCCAAGGGCGTGGGGGCCGAGCCTGGTCTGGCTGCATTCAGTGCCGATCGACCGGACAACCTAGGGGCTCAAAGCCTCCTCGAAGGTCATGGGGAGATCCCGGTCGTCACATTGGATAAACAGCGTCTCGGAAGCGTGGTCAAGCTTATAAAGATCGATGTGGAGGGCATGGAACTAGCGGTTCTACGCGGAGCCGAAAAGCTAATCGCCCGCGATCGCCCCATAATCTACGTTGAAAGCGCCACTGAAGCGGCATTCCACGAGCTTATGGGCTTTCTGAAAAAGCAAAATTACTTGTTCTGGGATACGTTCAACGCGACACCGACCCATCTTTTTCTGCCTGCGGAAACAGTCACCACAGAGCAACATCTGGAACACATGACAACACGGGAGGTTCTGGAATCCTATCGCAATGCAGCTGATCGAGCGAAGCTGCGAGAGTCATTGAACAATGCCAATCTGAAGTACCGAACGGTGACCCAGCAGCTTGCAGAAGCGCGGGACGGATTGGGCGCTGCCACTGTAAGGGCCCAGACCGCGGAGCGGGAGGCCGAAACACTGCGGGTGAAAGTCACGGAACTTGAGGCCCGATTGCACAATACTTTGACTAATATCGCTCTCCCGGCCGACGCGGAAGCAGGCACCTCGGTTTCCCCTGAACTTGTGGCCGCATGGACGTTGGCTCTTCCGGTGTCGCCTGAAGATGCTGCTCGGCGGTGGGCCGCCTTAGCTGATCGAATACGGGCTCGGTTTCCGAACCAGGCCCTTGCACTGCTACGTGTGGCTTATGAACTCGATCCTTCGCGTCGAATTGCTCGGAAACTTGGTTTTGCATTAATCGAAACTGGCTCGCCTGAGGACGCTCTCAAAATACTTCAGCCGGTGGTGGACGGACTGAACCTCTCCTCGCGCGAGGAGCGATTGCTGAAGCTTGCGCGCGAAGGCCATGACGCCGCGACTTTGAAGGCGCGCGCTGCCCGCGTCCTGCGCAGCAGGCTGCGTGTCGCGGCAATCATGGATGAATTTACTTACACGGGCTATTCGCCCGAATGTGATCTGCAGCAGCTATCGGTCGGGAATTGGCAGACCGAGCTAGAGGATTTTCGGCCCGAACTGCTTCTTGTCGAGTCTGCCTGGAGGGGACTCAACGAGGAATGGGGTCCGAAGGTCGGGCGATTGAGCCGGGAAGTACAGGGCGTCCTTGAATGGTGCCGCTCCCGCAATGTACCAACCGCCTTCTGGAACAAGGAGGATCCGGTCCATTTCGAGACCTTCCTGACTACAGCGCAAAAATTCGATCTGGTTTTCACCACAGACATTGACTGCATCCCAGGCTACAAGGAGGGACTGGGACATGACCGTGTCCACCTTCTGCCTTTTGCCTGCCAGCCCGAGATCCACAATCCGCTCGAGATCGCAGAGCGCAAGGATGCCTTCTGCTTTGCTGGAGCCTATTATGCTCGTTATCCCGACCGCACCCGGGATTTGGACGACTTTCTGGACAAGCTGAGTGAGTACCGTCCCTTCGAGATATTTGACCGCAATTTCGGCAAGGATCATCCAGACTACATGTTCCCGGAGGGTTACAAGAAGTACATCATCGGCACATTACCGCCTTCCGAGATCGATCGAGCGTACAAGGGTTACACCTTTGGGATCAACCTGAACTCGGTGAAGAATTCCCAGAGCATGTATGCTCGCCGGGTCTATGAATTGCTTGCGTCCAATACGCGGGTCATAAGCAACTATTCACGGGGCTTACGACTTATGTTCGGTGATCTGGTCGTCTCGACCGACAGCGGCGACGAGGCACTGCGTCAGGTCCGCAGGCAGGACGATATGGGCCTCACCGCTAGGTTGCGGCTGGCGGGGTTGCGCAAGGCGCTGTCGGAACACACCTACAGCCACCGATTAGCGCGGGTCGCCCATCGCGCGGGGATCGATATGCCCGATGCCTCCGCCCTTCCGCAGATCACCGTTTTGGCGCGGGCCACGACTCTGTCCGAGGCCGAAAGCCTGGTTGCGCAGATCCGCCGACAGAAGCTGGCTGGTTTGAGCCTGGTTCTGGTCCTCCCCGCGGAAATCGATCTGCCCGCGGCCGATCTGCCCTGCCCGATGCGCCGGCTGACCCCGGAAGAAGCCGACCGAATCCGCCTGGGCGACTTGGTGACGTGTGACGAGTGGCTGGCGGGTTTCGTTCCTGGCGATTATTACGGCGCGAACTATCTGACAGACTTGATCCTTGCGACCCTGTACAGCGATGCAGCCGTCCTAGGCAAGGCAGCCTATCACTACCTCGACGAGGCTGGCATAGTGCCTGTCGATGGTCCCAGCTATGTGCCTGTCGATCGTCTGGCGGCCCGCCGCTCGCTCCTGCGCGGCGATCAAGCGCCTGCGGCCCGCCTGGCCCCCTGGTTGCAGGCCCTACCGGAGGCGATCCTCGAAGGAGACGACATACTCGCGCTCGATCCGTTCGGCTATTGCGAAGGTGGCGCTCTTGATCCGGATGATGCAGAGCGAGTTACGGCCGCGGTGGAGGATTTGCCCGGGATCAATCCGGGGCTTGCCGAGGCCGATCTTGCGGCGCGGGCTGATGCGATGGCTCCGGCGCGGAACGCCGAAATCACCGTTCCCTTCGTCGCCGGCGCGGCGCTTGCGGCGGACATGCTGAAGCCTGCGTCAGGCAAGGTCACTTGGACAACCGATGAGAGGGGGATTTGGCATCTGACCAGTACGCTGGGCGACGAGGAACATGTCTATATCTATGAAAGGAAGTGCCGCCCGCTGTCGGATCTGCACGGCGACGATGGCGGCTATCGCCTGCATCCGTTGGTCGGGCCGGGGCTGAGCACGCAATTCGTTGCGGTCTGGCTCGATGCGCAGAAGCAGAAGCTCGGCCATCAAATGTTGACCACAAACCGAAATGCCCGACTGAAGCCACCTGAAGGCACAGAATTCGTCCGGTTCGGCATCCGTCTACGTGGTCCGGGTAGTTGCGCTGTGCACGGCGTCTTGCTGAACGATCACCACCCTGCCGCGCGTCCGATTGTCTCGGGATCGAGATTGCTCCTGTTGACCAATCATTACCCCTCCTATCGAGATCTCTACCGCAACGGTTTCGTCCATAGCCGAGTCCGCGCATATCGCGATTTGGGCGGGATCACGCCGGATATCTACCGGTTGCGCCCCGAACAGGATCTATCCTGGCACGAATTCCAGAACATCGACTGCATGACCGGCTCGGCCGAACAACTGGATCTGTTGCTGGACTCCGGTCAGTATGACCATGTGCTCGTGCATTTCCTCGATGCGGACATGTGGCGGGTGCTCTCGCGACATATCGACCGAATCCGGGTGACGGTCTGGGTCCACGGCGCCGAGGTGCAGCCTTGGTGGCGGCGGAGCTTCAACTTTTCAACGGATGCGGAACGGGAGAATGCCAAGGCGATCAGCGATCAACGGCTAGCTTTCTGGTGCGGGCTTTTCGCGCCCTTGCCGAAGAACTTGCGTTTCGTCTTCGTCTCGCAGATTTCAGCGAATACCACGTTCGAGGATCTGGAAGTCGCCTGTCCACCGGACCAGTACCGGATTATCCACAATCCCATCGACGACCAACTTTTTGCCTTCCACGAAAAGCCCGCCGAACAACGCGGTAAGATCCTGTCGATCCGGCCGTTCGCCTCACGCACATATGCCAACGACCTTTCGGTCGAGGCGATTCTGGCGCTGCAACCGTGGGAGTTCTTCAAAAATCTCGAAATCCGCATCGTCGGTGACGGCCCTCTCTTTGAGGAAATCACCGCTCCTCTAGCCGGCATTGGCAACGTTACCTGCGAACGGCGCTTTCTTACTCAGGCTGAAATCGCGGCCGTCCATCAGGAATACGGCGTCTTTTTGGTGCCGTCCCGCATGGACAGCCAGGGTGTGTCGCGTGATGAGGCGATGAGTTCGGGCCTTGTCCCCGTCACCAGTCGCGTGGCGGCGGTTCCTGAATTCGTGGACGACAGTTGTGGCTATCTGGCTGAGCCGGAGGATGCCGAGGGCCTCGCGCGCGCTATCATGGATCTGTGGGAGAACCCCGACGTCTTCCTGCGCAAGTCGCGGGCGGCGGCGGAACGCGTTCGCCGCCAGAGTGCATACGAGAGCGTTATCGCAGCGGAACTGGCGTTGATTTCCGCTCCGGAATGACAGACGAACAGAGACCCTGTAATTAAGAATAGGCCGAGGTTGCTGCATGTCATACTCTTCGAGCCATGATTCACCATCAGAAGCTCATGTAAAAAGTAGGGTAATTTACTGTAAATGATCAGCAAGGTAAGCGAAAAGCTCCAGTGTTCCTTCGTCGATCAGGCAGCGCGCGCCCGGGCAGCGAAACAGTTAAGCGACCGCGACGTTATCTGGCAAACCCACCTGTGTTTATCGGGCGCCTCCGGCACCCAGCCGCTCGACGCTTCTCGATTGAGCTGCGGTTCTGGCAGGATCGCGACGGAAGCCGATCACATCCGAGTCGATTTCGGAGCCTCGGGTGATGGCGCGGCGACCAGCCAGCAGCTTCGCTTCGCCCTACCGGAGATGCCCGTGGTCAACGGGTTCGGCATGCGGGTCCGACTGCGTGGCTGGGAAAGCATCTCCTATATCGCTATCGGGCATACCGAGGACGCTAGCTATCGGCATGTCAAAGCGACCCACCCGCAGCAGGGCGCATGGTTCGATCTCGATGTGGGCTTCCGTGATTTAGCCTGGGGCTGGCGCAACGGCTGGGAGCATCCCGAGGAAAGGCCCCTCGGCGATGTGCGCTTCTATATTAAGGGCGTGCCAGGGCCAGATGCGGGCTGTGACCTCTCCGAGGTCAGGGTCTGGCGTGAAGCTGAGCATCCCGATGCCGTCTTCGGCGAAGAACGGCCGCTGCGGCCTGAGGTCGTAAGTAACCTCATCGACTATCACCGTGCATACTTCCCAGAATACGAGCGACTGGCCCGCGATTTCATGACTAAGGGACTGTGCCCGCTGGGCGGCAACATCCAACTGGAGTGGCCGGCGGGTGAGCCCCTACCCCCCCGGCTTGGCGAGGTAGGCAGCTTCCAATTTTCATGGCATTCGCAGCATTCGGCGATCATTCTGATGCTGCTAGCTGTCGACTACAGCGAAACCGGCGCTCTGTTCGCCGCGCGCGATATGGTGGCGGACTGGCTAGCGCGCAGCTTCGATCAACCAGATCCCAACGTCAAATACACATGGTACGACCATGGCGTGGCCGAGCGTGCCCTAGCCATGGTCACCCTTTACGGCCAAGGCCAGAAGCACGGCTTCGACACACGATTCATGGCCCGCCTGCGCCGCGCCATTCATCGCCATGCGCAGTTGCTGGCCTCTGAGGTCTTCTATGCTGGCCACCAGCCGATCCGCTATCACAATCATGCTTGGTTTCAGGATCTGGCACTGATGACGGTTGGCTTGGCCTTTCCGGGCTGGGCCTGTGCCGATCTCTGGGTGGAGACCGCATTATCACGCGCCACAGATCAATTCGCACAGTTAATTGCCCGCGACGGAGATTTCGCGGTCTTTGCAGAAAACTCCATCGGCTATCACCTCGGAATCGAGCGGCTCGTCGCAACCATCGGCGTTTTTGCATCTCTCAGCGGGCGCGAGACAGAGATTCCGGCCCTCGCAAAGGCATTGTCCACATTCTCTGCCCTGATGCGTTATCCCGATGGACAGCGTACGCTGGCGCAAGGGGATACGTTCCGCCGGTCTAACCCACCCGAGGGCGACCCGAACGGACGCCAGCCATATAGCAGGCGGGAGATAACCATTCTGCCGCGGGCCGGATATGCCATCGCTAAGGCAAATCACACCGAGCGGCCCTTCATGCTCGTATTCTTGGCTACCTCGCTGGCGGCGACCCACAAGCACGCCGACAACCTTTCCTTCACGCTTTATCTTGACGGGATAGAATGGCTGATTGATCCGAGCTTTTATTCGCATGAATATGCTGGGGATCTGCCGCGTTATTTACGCGGACCTGAGGCACACAATGCGTTTGTCCTGCCCGGCACGGATTATGCAATCGAGCCTGGGCTGGCACAGTTGTGGGGCAAGGAAACCCCCGAAGGCTTCGTGTTCGCGGGCAGCCATACCGCTGTGCGAGATCTTGAATTCCATCGCCGGATCGAGGGCGTGACCGATCGGCTGGAACTGCAGCTATGGGATACGCTCCGCGACGGAGCAAATCTGCCGGCGAATGCTCGACTGATGTTGCACTGTGGCGAAGGAGTTGAGGTAAAGCCAGAGACCAGCGGCTTGCGCCTGTCCCATCCCGCATCAGAGCTGTCACTGCAAATCGTTCTACCGGAAGGCTGTGACATCCACCTCTTCCATGGTCGGCTCGAGGATCCAATCAGGGGCATAACCGGGCTAGGTTTTCTGCAGTCCAGACCGATCACCACGATTGAGATCGCCCCACCAGCGGGGGTCAACAGTTTGGCGTGGCGACTGCGCGCCGTGTGATTGCGACCTCGGTTCACAGGATCAGGCGGCTAACCTCTAGAGTGCCGAGAATTCCGAGTTACGCACCCACCCAGCATGCGCAGTTCGAACAGATGATCGACTGCACCGCCAAGTTTGGATGAATACGTCGATGCGAGATCGGCACAGTGTGCGTCTGTGCTCGATGCACTCTCAAATCTAAAACAGGAGAGGATAGATGGGGATATCGCTTCAAAAGAAATTTATATATTTTGTGATTCCTAAAACTGGTTCCGCCACGGCAAGAAAAGCTTTTAGTCCGTATGTAGATGTCAAGCGCCCGACCCAGCATTTTTCGGAACACGTGCCGATTAAGCGCTTCCTGACATCGGATTATTCTCATCTTACAAGAGAATTCTTCAAGTTCACATTTGTGCGAAATCCATACGACAAGTTATACTCCGGATTTCGGCAAGATCTGCTCGCTGCATACACGTTCAAACACTGGGAAGAAGCAAAGAAACCCATCTTTGAAAAGATCGGCGAGGATTTCAATCGATACATTTCGGACTACGTTGCCCACGCCGATATTCGCGATGATCCCTTCTGGATCTGCTTTTGCCCAATGAACGAGTTCACGCATTTGGACGGCAATCTGTTTGTTGATTTTATCGGGAAAACGGAAAACCTGTGGGACGATGCAAGAAAATTAGAGAAAATTCTGAACTTGGAATGCGCGCCCACAGAAGATCTTAATGTCACAGATCCGTCACGCACGCCCCTCAAGTACGCAAAGCACTACAATCGGCGATCGATCGAAATCGTGAATGAGCTTTACTTGGAAGACTTCCAATACTATGGCTATGACCTCCTATCTCCGCAAGATTTCCGGCAATGAAACGGACGCTCCTCGTCTACGCATGCAGGCGGCCGCGTTTGGAAATCCGAATTCCCTATCGATGTAGGATAGGAACGAGCTCTTCCGTTGCTCGACAACCTTTAATTTGATGTCGTGCGGCTCGATCGCTGCTCAAACACTCGGTCTAGTTGCCGACGAAGGCCGTCAATGCGGCCGTCGATGCCCTCGATTGCGCACAGACGGCTGCAGCCTGCTCCTGCCTGCCTTGGTGACGTAAGCCTCCACAGCGTGCAGCTTATGGGCGGCGAGATCGCGACGGCCCCGGCAACTTCCTGCGCTTGGCGGTGTTTCGCCACCGGCCAAGCGCGCGACGCAGCGCAGCGCTCCGCGTCGTAAAGCCCCGGCCGGTCGTGATCCAAGCGACAGGTCAGCGAGTTTCCTTCATATGCCGCTAAAAGCGGGCCTGAGCCTTGCGCACCGGTCCCTTCGCCATCGTCCGCCCTCGCCTCCGACGCCCGTAGCCCTTGCGGAATGCGGAACGGGCCCAGCAGGATGAGGATCATCCCGGCGACGCTTCGGCGGGAGTTATCGATTAGGGGCGCAGCCAGGCTTGGCTCAGGGTTGCTCTGCTGGCGCGAAGGTGTACAGCAGCCAGCCATTTCTTGTTGACCCTATTGCCCACCACCGGAACCAGCGTCGGCCAAATAGGCGCTGGTGACATCGAACTGGCCTGAATGCGTCCGCCACTGACCGTTGAATTTCGCGACGCAATCGCGGAGCGGATCCTGGTATCTCGCCGTCTCGTCGATCAGTGCGGATCGCATACGTGAGAGTACATCCGCGTAGTCGGCCTCGGCTGCGAGGTTGCGCATCTCGCCAGGATCGCTGTCGAGATCGTAGAGTTCATCCATGTCGCCCGGCGAGAAGATGTATTTGAAGTTGTCGTGCGAGACGAGTATGCGCTGCGAATAAAGGAAGCGCAGGCCGTGATACTCGGCAAGCAGATAGTCCCTGCCCTGCTGGCTTGTCCCAAGTACCTGCGCCGAGAGATCCTCCGCCTGCCGCGGAGCGTAACTGACGCCAAGCAAGGATAGGGCCGTCGGAAGGATGTCCATGTTGAGCGCCAGTGTGTCCCGCCTGCCGCTCTGCAACGATGGATGGCTGAAGATCAGCGGCACCCTCATGGCCTCGCTATAGGGCAAGCCCTTGTCGATGAGCCCGCCATGCGCGCCGGTCATGTCGCCATGGTCCGACGTGAAGACCACGAGCGTTTCTTCTGCCAGGCCGCTGTGATCGAGATAGTCGAGCAGCCGGCCGATCTCATAGTCGAGCATCGCCACATGATCGCAGTAGTAGCCGATATACGCGACGAGCTCCTCCTCGGTTCTCGGATGGTTGCGATAGAAATCATCCCGCTCGCGCTGCACGCGTCGCGGCTTGCCTGAAAGATCGTCCGAGAAATTGTCCCAAGGCGTAATCTTCGTGCGGTCGGTGACGCCGTAGAATTCGTCCGAGATCAGGTGCGGCCCATGCGGATCCCAATATTGCACCGTGGCGAAGAAGGGTTCGCTTCCACCTGCCAGACCCTGCAGCATGCCGATGACCTGATCTGTCAGGAAATGGCAGGGCGTCGACGCCTGCGGGCCGCACCATCGGCCGGCCGCCATAGTCTGCTGGTCGGGGTTGAAGTAGACCTCCGGTTCGATGCGGTAGCTCAAACCGTTCGACGAGAGATAATCCTTAAAAGCTTCGGTCTTGACTATGTTGCCATAGCCGGCCGGTGCATTGCCCTCGAAACCGTAGTCACCCGGGCCTTTCTCCACGCCTACGTGCCATTTTCCGACAAAGCCGCAGCGATAGCCGGCGCGACGAAGATCATGGTGCAGCAAGCGTTCCGGCCGCGCCAGCTCGCGGGCGAGCGCATGATACATGTCGCAATTGGTGCCCATGCCGTGGGTGAAGGCGTAATCGCCGGTGAGCATCGAGGCGCGCGATGGGGTACAGAGTGGCGAAGTGCAATAGGCGCGATCGAAGCTCACGCCGTTCTCAATCAACCGATCGAGGTTCGGGGTCTTAACCGGCACTGTCTTGTGCGGCCCGACGCAGTCCCATCGGAGCTGATCGACGCCGATGAAGAGCAGGTTCTTCATGGTTGAGATGCCTCCCTATTCCTTTGGATCAGTCGAGGTCGTCACGGATGCAGGCCTTGAAGTGTCCTTTCGCCGTTTCTCGCAGGGGCGGCACCATGCTGGCGCATGCCTCGATCGCGACCGGGCAGCGGGTGCGGAAGACGCAGCCGCTCGGAGGGTTGGCCGGGCTTGGTATGTCACCCTTAAGGATCTGCCGGTTGGCGCGTCGCGAGGGATCGGGCGAAGGAACGGCCGAGAGAAGCGCACGCGTATAGGGGTGCTGCGGGCTGGCATAGAGCTTTCGGCTGGGCGCCATTTCCATGATCCGCCCGAGATAGAGCACGATGACCGTATCGGCGACATATTCGATCACCGCAAGATCATGCGCGATGAACAGCATGGTAAGGCCCAGGCGCATCTGCAGGTCGCGCAGCAGGTTGACGATCTGCGCTTGGATCGAGACGTCGAGCGCCGACACCGGTTCGTCGGCCACAAGCAGATCTGGCGCGAGCGTCAGCGCCCGTGCAATGCCGATCCTCTGGCGCTGCCCGCCGGAAAACTCGTGCGGATAGCGGGAGATTGCGTCGGGCGGGAGGTCCACCGACGCGAGGGCCTTGGCGGCCTTGGCGATCCGCTCGGACTTGCTGTCGATACGCTGAATATCCGGCCCTTCCATGAGAATCTCGCCGATGGTCATGCGCGGCGAGAGACTCGCAAAGGGATCCTGGAAAATATATTGGACGCGCGCATGCAGGCGGCGAAGTTCGCGGCGGTTGAGGCTCGTCGTTTCCACACCGTCGAAACGAATGCTGCCGGAGGTCGGCGGGACCAACTGAGCGACCATGCGGCCGATGGTGGTCTTGCCGCTGCCCGACTCCCCGACGAGGCCGACAACCTCCCCGCGCCTGATGTTGAACGAGACGTCCTGGACGGCACGGACGACCGGTCCGCGCCCGAACGCCACCGGGGCGAAATCCTTGGTCAGCCCGCTGACCTCAAGGAGCAATTCATCTGACATCGTTCAGATCTCCTGCCAGCGAATGCAGCGACTGAACTGGCCGTCGCCGGTTTCGACGAGCGGCGGGTAAGCCTTAGAGCAGGCCTCTATCCGATAGGGACAGCGCGGCGCAAATGGACAGCCCTCAGGCAGGTTCATGAGACTTGGAACCGATCCGGCAATCGTCGGCAGCGGCGTGCCCGCTTCCTTGAGGCGCGTTGCTGTTCCAAGCCGCGGCACAGAGCGCATCAGCCCCTGGGTATAGGGGTGGCGCGGATGGGCGAAGACCCGCGCCACGCTCCCGGTCTCGACGACCGAGCCGGCATACATGACTGCCACGCGATCGGCGATCTCCGCAACGACCCCGAGGTTGTGGGTGACGAACAGCATGCCCATACCACGTTCCCGTTGCAGATGGCCGAGCAGGTCGAGGATCTGCGCCTGGATGGTGACATCGAGGGCAGTTGTAGGCTCGTCAGCGATCAGCAGCGTCGGGTTGCATGCCAGAGCCATGGCGATCGTTGCCCGCTGCCGCATGCCGCCCGACAATTCGTGCGGATATTGTCCGGCACGCCGGCGTGGATCGGGAATGCCGACATCCTCCAGCCGCTGGATGGCATCGGCCAGAGCCTCGCGGCGGGACTTGCCGAGGTGAATGCGGATCGGCTCGGCAATCTGCTCACCGACGGTATAGACCGGATTGAGGCTGGTCAGTGGTTCCTGAAAGACCATACCGATATCGTTGCCGCGCACCCGGCGCAACGCTTCGCCGCCGATGCTCTGAAGTTCGACGACCTCCCCCGTCTTGCGTCTGAGGCGAAGCGTTCCCGCGGCGATACGGCCAACGCCGCGCGGCAGGAGACCCATGATCGACAGGCTCGTCACCGACTTTCCAGAGCCGGACTCGCCGACCAGCGCCACGGTTTCTCCCGTCGCGACGGTGAGATTGAGATCGCGCACGGCGACGATCTCGCGATCGGCAATGCGAAAAACCGTGGTCAGTCCCGAAATCTCGAGGATCGGCTCTACATTCATCATCAGTCCAGGAGGCCGGTTTGACGCAGGATGCGATCGATGATCGCGGCCTCTTCGTCATTGAGGGATCGTTGCGGACGGGCCATGATGTTGGTGTCGATGACGCCGAGCCGGCGCATGGCGGTCTTGAAGGCACCCACGCCAGCAGAACCTGCACTGGTCCGCTGCAGGCTGACCCACACCATCTCAAAAAGCCGGCAAAGCCGCTCCTGTTCCTGGCGTGCGGCCGTGAAATCGCCCGCCTGGCACAGATTCCACAGGCGCACATAGCCGTGTGGATCGACATTTCCGAGGCCGGGCACAATGCCATGCGCCCCCATGTTCACGACGCTGTCGGCGACGATTTCGGATCCGGTCATGACGAAGAAGTCGGCGAGATCGGCAGTGTCGGCCATGACGTAGCGAAGATTGCCATCGTCACCGCTTGAATCCTTGAGACCGACAACGGTGCCTTCGCGCGCGAGGGTGACGGTGGTTTTCCGTTCGAGCTTTGTACCGACGCAGACCGGAATGTCGTAGGCGATCACCGGTATCTCGACCGCCTCCCGGATGTAGCGGAAGTGGTCGATGGTCTCGGACTGATTGGTACGCGTGTAGAACGGGGCGGTCACGACGACAGCGTCGGCACCTGCCGACTGCGCGACCCGTGCGTGGGCAATCACGCGCTCCGTCGTGGGGTCGATCACTCCGACCAGGATCGGCACGCGACCGCGCACCCGCTCGACCGCATGTTCGATGATGCGCCGCCGCGTGGTTTCGTCGTGGAACACGACCTCGCTGGTCGACCCGAGTACGAACAGGCCGTGCACACCACCATCGATGAGATGGTCGATGACACGCGTGAACGAAGGGTAATCCACTTCGAAGCTTGTGGTGAGCGGGGTGACGACAGGGGGAATGACGCCGGTAAAGAGGGGCATTTCAGACCTTTCACTTGAGTTCGGAGCGCGGGTCGAAGGCATCACGAAGCCCATCGCCCACGAAGTTGATGGCAAGGACGGTCACGACGAGCGCCGCGCCGGGGAACATCCATTGCCAGGGGTAATTTTCGAGGACATGTGTCGCGCGGGCAGCGTTCAGCATGTTGCCCCAGCTCGCTTCCGGTGGCGTGACGCCGAGGCCGAGGAAGGAGAGGCCTGCCTCCAGCAGGATACCGCTCGCCACCTGCAACGTGGCATAGACCACGAGAATATCGATCGTATTGGGCAGAGCATGCCGAAACAGCAGGTGCCTGAGGCCCGCGCCCATACCGCGCGATGCCACGACGAAATCCCGCTCGCGCAGCTCCAGCAGCCGCGCCCGGACCATGCGCGAGAGCACCGGCCACGACAGTAGCGAAATCACGAGGATCGTCGGCATGATGCCGCTGCCAACGATCGAGGCGAGGACCAGGAGGAAGATGATCGGCGGCAAGGTCATGGCAAGGTCCACGAGGCGCATCGTAGCACCGTCAACGAGGCGCCCTCCGAAGCCGGCGACGGAGCCGACGAAGAAGCCGATAAACGTGGAAATCGCCATCGACGCTGTCGCCACGAGCAGCGAGATCCGGCCGCCCTGCAGGAGTCGCGCCATGATATCCCGCCCCACGCCGTCGCTTCCAAGCCAGTGAGCTGACGACGGCCCCTGGTTCATCGCCAGGAGGTCGATGTCGTTGGGTTTGTAAGGCCACCACAGATCATAGGTAAGGGTGAGCAACAGGATCGGAATCAGGATGGCCGAACCGGCCACGGCCGCGCCGTTGTTAAGAAAGCGCGACATCGCGCGACGGATGGGGCCGGCCGAACGTATCTTCGTCAGGCTGGTCATCTTACGCCACCTTGATACGCGGATCGACAGCGGCATAGGCGATGTCGGTCAAGAGGTTGACGAGGATGACGCAGGCGCCAGTCAGCAGCGTCGCACACATGATGACGGGATAGTCGCGTCGGACCACGGCGTTGATCATCAACAGGCCCATTCCCGGCCAGTCAAACACGCTCTCAATGAAGATGGCGCCCCCGATTGCGATACCGATCGTGGATCCGATCACCGTGATCACCGGCAGCAGGGCATTGCGCACAGCATGTTTGACGATAACCCAGAACTCGCGAACGCCTTTGGCGCGCGCCGTCCGCACGTAATCCTGCGACAGCACCTCGAGCAGTGAGGAGCGCATATAGCGCATGATCAGCGCGCCGTGGCCGATCGAAAGCAGGGCCGCCGGCAGGATGAGGTGCGCCAGCAGGTCGCCGACGGAGAAGGGAGCGCCCGGTGTCAGCATGCCTCCGGCCGGCACCCACCGCAAGACGACCGCAAACACATACAGCCCCAAAAGGGCCGTCAGGAAGGCCGGGCTGGAGATGCCGACGAAAGCCGCCGTGGACAGCGAGAGATCGGCGAACTGGTTGCGCCGGACTGCGGCAAGGATGCCGGCTGCTATCCCAACGACGACTGAGATAGCAAGCCCGCTGAACATCAGCAGGATCGTCGGTCCAATGCGGCCGAGGACGAGCGGCAGCACTGGTTCGCCGCCGCGCTGGATGGAATAGCCGAAATCTCCGGTCACGGCGGCACCAAGCCAGGCGAAATACTGCACCGGCAGCGGCTGATCGAGGCCGAGGCGCGTGCGCAGCGCCACAAGATCCGAGGCTGACATCGGGACCGACGGGTTGATGTAGGCATCGATAGGGTCGCCGGGCGTGAGCCGCAGCAGCGTAAAGATGAGGACGGTCAGGGCCAAGAGCATGAGCAGGCCGACAACCGTGCGGCGGAGGACATATTGCAGCATGTTTCACCAACAGGGTCCCCTACAGCGCCGCGCGTCTTATCAGACGCGCAAAAGACGCTGTAGCGCTTTGAATTGCCGCATATTTTTGTCCTTAAATCGGCTCCGATTAAAGGAAACATGCAGTAGGGATGCGGCCGGACTTGACCGTCCGGCCGCCCCTCGCCCCAGCCCCATTTACGGAGCGATATCCCACTTCTCCGGGTGGGAGACGAATGGACCGCCGCCCGGAGCAGGCGTCCAGAAGAAGTCCTTGAGCTTGCTGGACGCGACCCCGTAGCGGCTCGCGACCCACATCGGGCTCCAGGGAAGCTCAGCGTTCATTTCCTTGCAGACCTGCTGCCACTTGGCGTCCGCCTTGGCCGGATCAGTCTCCGCCATCGCCGCATTCAATGCCTCGGTAAGCTGAGGCATCTCGACACGCATGATGTTGTTGCCGGCGGGCGGTATCTGGGCGGCATTGAGCCCGACGTTGAGCGAAGCCGGGTTGGGGCCGTTCTGCAGGCCGGCATAGACCAGCGGGAACTCCGACCACTTCTCACTTCGGACGATGCCGTTGTAGCTCGGGACATCAAGGGCGCGCGGCGCCACATTGATGCCAACCTGCGCGAGCATGGCCTGGATCGCCGCCATGACGTTGGCTACCTGCGGCGTGTTATAGTAGGTGAGCCACGGGATCGGCTTGTCGCCGTTGATCTCGTCCCAGCCTGCCTCCTCAAGCAGTTCCTTCGCCTTCTGCGGGTCGTAGGCATAATCGTCAAGGCCGTTCGGAACGAGCTGCGGCACGACATAGCCGCAGTTGGCCATCTTGGCCGCACCGCCGAACAGACTTGAAATGATCGCGTTTCGATCGATGGCGTGGATGACCGCCTGCCGCACGCGAAGGTCGTTCCAGATTCCGGCCCTGTGATTGAAGCCGATGTAGTTCACCACATAGGAGTCGCCTTCGATGATCTGGAAGTCGTCATTGCCCTTGAAGGTCTTGGCGTCGTCAGGCTCGGCGAAGGTGAACTGGATCTCTCCAGCCGAGAGTGCCGAGACGGCCGCAGCGGGATTGGCGAAATACCGGTTGATCAAGCGATCCACCTTCGGCTTGCCGCCCCGATAACCGTCATAGGCAGCCATTTCGACATACTGATCGCTGACATACTTCACAAACTTGAACGGACCTGTGCCAACCGGTTTTGTCGACCACCACGGGCTCTTGGCGATTTCCTTGACATCCATGGACGACAGGGCGTGCTCCGGCAGCATCATCACCTGCGCCAAGACGGACAGGAAGGCCGAGTTGGGCTTGTTGAGCTTGACGACTGCCGTGTGCTCGTCAGGAGCCTCGATCGACGCGATGTCGGCGAGCCGGGCGGCGAAAATACTGCCGCTGTCGGCGTTCTTGGCGAGTTCCAATGTGAACTTGACGTCCGCCGAGGTGAAGGGCTCGCCGTCGTGCCACTTCGTATCGACCAGCTTGAAGGTGTAGGAAAGGTTATCTTCGCTGACGGTGAACTCGGATGCGAGCGCGCCGACGAGCTTCGACAGATCGGATGTGTAGATGACCAGCGGCTCGAAATAGGTGTTGAGCCAAGTAAAGCCGGCGGTTGCGGTCTGCGGGTTGAAGTTACCGGGAAAACCGCCCGGCCCCACGTCGAAGCCGCCGACAATGGTCTTTTTCTCCTGCGCCAGAACCGGCGTGGACACCATCGCGGTGGCACTGGCAAAAGCAAAGGCTGCCACCGCCAGAAGGCGGCCGAAATTTCGTCGATGCATGCTCTCCTCCTCTTGTATTCAGTTTATTGCTGGACCGGATCGAGCTCCTCCTCGGGCCGGTTCATCGCGATAACCCTCCTGATTCCGGAATAGTGTTCGCCAAGACGCCTGCGCGCTGCCTCGACATCTCTGGCCGCAACGGCTTCGACAATCTCGTGGTGATCGCGCCAGGTGGCCAGAGGGTTCGGATTGGTCAGATTTGTAAGGTCCGAAGCCTTGTAGAAAGCAGACCAGAAGATATCGATCAGCGCGCTCAGCATCTTGTTGTTTTGGCAGCGGAACAGCAGCTGGTGAAATTGCTGGTCTTCCTCGGCAAAGCTCTCGCCGCGTTCAGCGCGTTGACGCATGCGATCGGTTAGCTCGCGGAGCTCGGCAATATCCTCCTCGCCGATCATCTCGATGGTTCTATCGATCAGGCCGGTTTCCAATACGCGACGGATCTCCTGCAACTCTTCGACGTCGCGCAGCGAAGCCTGCAGACCGTAGGCAAGATTGTCCAGCAATGGCGCAAACGAGAATTCCTTGACGAAAACCCCGATGCCGCGTCGCGTCTCGAGGATGCCGACCGATTCCAGCGCCTTGATCGCCTCGCGCACGGAGTTGCGTCCGACCCCCAGTTGCTGCGCCAGGAAAGTCTCCGGCGGCAGGGCCGCGCCCGCGGAAAGCTTATTATCCTCGATATAGCTGCGCAGGCTCTCCTGCACGCTGACATGCAGAAGCGGCGGACGCGCCAACGGCTTTATCGGCTTTGCCAAGCATCACTCCCTGTGCACAGGCTTCCAATACGGTTGAGGTATATCGACTTGTAGGATATTTTGCAAGTCTATAAATGAACGACGAATGGATTCAGCCGCCGGCATAGCTGGAAAGCGCAGCTGAATCCCGAGGCCGCAAAGGGAGGTGAGGTGTGGTGGCAGCCGTAAAGTTCGAATGGCAGAATGGTCGCTGGGGCCGCATTCGCGGAAACTGGGCGACGCTGCTCTTGCCGATAAATGATGACGATTCGATCGATTACGCGCGCCTTACCGACGAAATCGACCACCTGATCGCAGCCGGCGTGGATGGCATCTACTCCAACGGCACTGCGGGTGAATTCCACAATCAAACAGAGGCAGAATTCGATGCCATTCAGCAGCTGCTGGCGGATCGCTGCAAGCCCGCGGCGATGCCTTTCGTCATCGGCGCCTGCCAACCTGATCCACGGATATCCCTGGAACGCGTGCGAAGGGCGGCAAGGCTCGAGCCGGAGGCAATCCAGGTGATCCTTCCGGATTGGTGGCCCGTGACCACAGACGAGGCATCGGATTTCCTCGGGATGGCTGCAGAGGCGGCCGGCTCGGCACCGCTGGTTCTCTACCATCCGCCGCATGCAAAGCGCGTCTTTGCCCCGGCCGAACTGGCGGAGATCCTCGCGCCGGTGCCCGAGATCGTTGGCGTCAAGCTCGGAGACGGAGACTCATCCTGGTATGAGCAAGCCCGCCAGTGGCTCGATGCCTGGGGAATTTATGTTCCCGGACATCATCTTGCGACGGGCGTCAAACAAGGCGTTGCCGTCGGGGCATTCTCTAACGTCGCCTGCCTGAGCCCGTCGGGAGCGCAGCGCTGGACCGCATCGATGGCCAGCGACATCGAACAGGCTCTCAAGGTGGAAGCACGTCTGCGCACTTTCCTCGAAGTCCACATCACACCCCTCGCCAAAGTGCACGGTTATTCGAATGCTGCACTGGACAAGCTGTTGGCCGCGATCGGAGGATGGGCGGACATCGGCACGCGGCTGCGCCGGCCGTATCGCTGGCTCGATCCCCAGGTCGTATCGGGACTACGGGAGAAAGCCAAAGCCGCCCTCCCCGAAATCATGCTGTAGTCGTCGAGGTAAGCATCATGACACCGCCGAACATTTTGATGATCATGACGGACCAGCAACGTCGGGATACGCTTGGCGTCTACAGCTGCGACTGGATTCCGACACCTAATCTCGATGAGCTGGGAAATGCCGGAGCGGTCTTTGAGCACTGCACCGTCGACAACCCCATCTGCACGCCTTCGCGCGCCAGCATCCTTACAGGCAAGCCCGTGCCGGGCCACGGGGTCGAGCGGGTGCATGACAACCTGCCCCCGGACGAAGTGCTTTTCACAGAACGACTGCGAGAGGAAGCCGGCTACTGCACCGCGCTTTTTGGCAAACTCCACGTCAGCAGCCGTCTTAAGGAAGAACACGAGCGGCACCCGCATGACGGTTTTGATATTTATGAATGGTGCCTGGAACCGTCGGTCGCGATGCAGAGCCCGTTCAACGGCTATACCGCTTGGCTCCGCGAAACCGCACCGGACTTCCTCGCTGCGCTTCACCGCAACGGCCGCGGCGAGCTTCACCACCCTGAAGCCGTCCACATGAGCAAGTGGGCGGCGGATCGAACCATCGCATTCATACAGTCGATGAAAGCGGAACGGCAGCCGTTCTTTTGCCTGATGAGCCTGTTCGATCCCCATGATCCCTATGAGGATTACCCGTCCACCTTCAGGAATCGAGTGGACGCAGCAAAGATTCCGAGCCCGATTCCTTCGCGGGCGACGCAACCCGACTGCGTCCAGCGGGAGCAGCAGAGTTCCTATCTCGGGCGTTTTACGGATTTCTCACCGGAAGAAATCCGCAAGATCCGCATCGGCTATGCCGTTTCGATTGCGTTCCTTGATGAGCAAATCGGTCGAGTTCTAAGGGCACTGGACGATACCGGGCTAACGAACGACACACTGGTCATCTTCATGTCCGATCACGGCGACCAACTTGGTGACCATGGGCTCTTCGTCAAGGGAGTAGCACTCTACGAGCCTACGGTCGGAGTGCCGTTGCTATTGCGCTGGCCAAGCCGCATCGCTGCTGGAACCCGGTGCACCGCGCTTGCGCAGGGCCGCGACGTCGCTGCCACCTGTCTCACGGCAGCCGGACTCAGCACGCAATCATGCCCGCAAAGCGAGGATCTTGTTGCCATGGCATCGCGGAACGCAACGAGGCGCAGCAGCGCAATCTGTGCTTATCGCAACTCCGGCGTAAACGACAGGGGCAGCTTTTGGGATCCATCGATGCAGGCGACCATGGCGCGGAACCAACGCTTCAAGCTTACTCTCTACACCAGCGACGGCTTGAGCCAACGAGAGTTATTCGATCTCGAGACCGACCCACGGGAAACGGTGAACCTCTCGGGCGATCCCGCATACGCAGCCATCGAGCTCGCGCTGCTCAACGACATCGCCTCGTTTGTCCACGATGAAGCAGCGGCGGCGCCACCACGCGCAACATCGTCCATTCCCAGTGCGGCCCAACGGCTGCGGAACAGAATCAAGGAACGGCCTCACTCTTGATCACACGCACCGTGATGGGCTTGCTCGTGGTCGTGGCGATCGTCTGCCCGTATTCGAGCCAGTGCGCTTGCTTCAGGAGTGACGTTGAAGTGACGCCGCTGGCTTCGGCGGATAAAGCGCTGTTTGATCTACCACTGAGTCGATCAGATGAACGACACAGTCACACGAACTATCAACCCATCCGCTCCGACGCATAGCTTCCTGGGCTCGGCGGGAAGACGACGACGCGGTGCCTCCTCCGGCCACTTGCTGAAACCGTTCACCAGGTTTGCCAGCTCCTGCGGCTTAAAAGCGGAGAGCCGGGAAGGCACCTCACCGGCGATTGCGACGGTGGCCTCGCGACAGCCAGCCTCCTCCGGCCACTTGCTGAAACCGTTCACCAGGTTCGCCAGCGCCTGCGGCTTAAAAGCGGAGAGCCGGGAAGGCACCTCACCGGCGATTGCGACGGTGGCCTCGCGACAGCCCGCCTCCTCCGGCCACTTGCTGAAACCGTTCACCAGGTTCGCCAGCGCCTGTGGATCAAAATAGGAGAGCTGGGAAGGCACCTCACCGGCGATTGCGACGGTGGCCTCGCGACAGCCCGCCTCCTCCGGCCACTTGCTGAAACCGTTCACCAGGTTCGCCAGCTCCTGCGGAAAAAAATCAGTGAGCCGGGCATCGCGGGTGGCGCGGCGAGTGACCTCAGCGGCGATCGCGAGCGTAGCTTGAAGGTTGGCCGCCTGTTCCGGCCACTTGCTGAAACCATTCACCAGGTTCGCCAGCCCCTGCGGAATATCAGTCAGCCTGCCGGGCCAGCCAGCGACCTCACCGGCGATCGCGCTTGTAGCGCGGCGACAGCCCGCTGCGTCCGGCCACTTGCTGAAGCCATTCACCAGTAAGGCTAGGCCTTGATTGGTCTGCTCCGACAATACGCGGCTTGCATTACAACAAAATTCCGCGATTCTGATCGTCCCCTTGCGGCATTCCGCCGCCCGCGAGTGCCGACCGAATGATGAGGCGAGGAGCGGAAAGGCTCGGACGTCAACTTTGTTCATAAGCCCGTCGTCGAGCCTCGATACTCGAGCGGCCAAGTCCTTGCAAGCTTCCATACCTTCCCGACCGCCGGCATCCGCGCTCACCGCGTTGCATATCCTGGCGTAGTTCCAGGATTCTTCCGCGCGAATATTCTCCGCCAAGCGTACGACAAATCTGCATCGGAAGTCAGCCGCGGCCTTTTGCAGGAACGTTGCCTTCTCCGGCATTCGCAGCTGCCTGGCATAGTTCGCCACTACAACTGAGAATCCATGGACGTCGCGTGCGCGATCAATGCCCCTTAGCGCTGCATTAAGGGCATCCGAAGACCTATAGGGCCGCTCTAATCTTCCACCGTGGAAGCTCGGCGCGGCGACATCGTCCACGCGCCGCTTTCCTGGCCGGACACTCAGGTCGGGCGCGAAGCGCCTATGCCAGGAGAGCGAGTCTGGTTTTGAATGTCTGGAGGCTTGATCGCCGCGCCAGGATTGGTCATGAGAAAATGACGAGCTTTCTGCCCGACCTGGTGCGCGACGATAAAATCTAGACGGAATCTCGAAGTTCCCACCGTGACCGCGCTGCCCGGCCCTTTCCTCGATTGGGATGCGAGTCTCCAGGTCTCGAGACTCAGAGCCCATCCGTGCAAGGACAGAGTTTTTCGTTCGGCCTCGTTGATCAGAAGCGGGAGCCGCGTGAGACCTCGGCGCGGCGACATCCTCGACACGCCGCTTTCCTGGCCTGACACTCAGGTCGGGCGCGAAGCGCATATGCGAGGAGAGTGAGACTTGATCGCCGCGCCAGGACTGGTCGTGAGAAAACGACGAGCTCTCTGCCCGACTTGGTGGATAATATCTGTGCGGGACGTTGACGTTCCCACCATGACCGCGCTGCCCGGCCCTGTCCTCGATTGGGACGCGAGTCTCCAGGTCTCGAGACTCAGAGCCCATCCGTGCAAGGACAGAGTTTTTCGTTCGGCCTCGTTGATCAGAAGCGGGAGCCGCGTGAGACCTCGGCGCGGCGACATCCTCGACACGCCGCTTTCCTGGCCTGACACTCAGGTCGGGCGCGAAGCGCCTATGCGAGGAGAGCGAATCTGGTTGTGAACTTCCGGAGACTTGATCGCCGCGCCAGGACTGGTCGTGGGAAAACGACGAGCTCGCTGCCCGACTTGGTGGATAATATCTATGCGGGACGTTGAAGTTCCCACCATGACCGCGCTGCCCGGCCCTGTCCTCGATCGGGACGCGAGTCTCGAGGTCTCGAGGCTCGGAGCCCATCCGCGCAAGGTCAGAATTGTTCGTTTGGCCGAGTTCATCAGAAGCGACGCGAGTCGGGGCCGCACCGTCAGTGCTGTCATCTGCATATTGCCAAACAGGACCCCCAAGTCCGTTGATGGCAGTCATAATGCACCTCCAATGCAAGCGCGAATGCGCTGGTCGCGATCGTATTATGCACTGAGGGCCGCGAGCACGGCACTGCATGTTTGGCAATTTCGCCAGATCCTGAGCACAACGATAGCAAATGCTTTTACATCCCAATGCTCGAAGAGCGATCGGCGATCCGTTGCATTCGAATCTCCTATGCTCCGCTTCTGCCAACAGCACAAATAGGTGTTCATTATAGAGCGATATCGGCGGCCTATTCGTCTGAGCCGCTCGTTTCATCCGAGAGCCGAAGACAGCCCGGTATATCCGCCGCCCGACCCGGATCTGTCACTGCCGACTTTGGTCATCCTTCGCGCAAGCGAGCCGTTGCGACCTGGCCCGAGATCTGCGGGTCAAGCACTGTCGCCAGAATCTTGAACCTGTGAGACGCGTTCCAGCCGCCCCTTGCCACCGCTTGCTATCGCTTTGTGCTGGCGATGTTCGATGTGAAAGCAGCCAATGTTGTTCGACGTGATCGACATAACGATTTCGCGCAGAGGCCATTTGTCCCCGCGAGCAGGAGCCCGCTGGCGGATCCGGTCGGAGAGCGCCTTGCCGAATTTCTTCCCCACTCGCGCACGGCTTCATAGGACACGCCAATGCCACGGCCGCCAGGATTTCCTTGGGCAGCGGAGGAGATGCAACGTATCCTTCCGTTGAGGACCGTTGAGGGTCGCAATGTTTGACGGGCGCGTGCGCTGCAGGTCCTTGGCGGTAGTCCTGGGAGAGGCGCTATGACGATTTCGCGGGCAGAGGTGACCACATCGGTCGACTGGCAACGTTCGAGTGTAGCGCTTGCTGGGAATGGCAAGAACACGTTGAATTTGAGCGGAATGCTCGGGTGCTTCGAAGGCGGCATAGCGAAAGAAGGAATGAATCGCCGTGAGGCGCAAGTTGCGGCTGCGGACGCTGATGCCCTGGTGGTTCTCCAGGTCATCAAGGAAGGAAACGATCAACGGCGCGTCGACTTCCTCAAAGCTCAGGCGGGTCGGCGGCTTATGCGACCTTCGTTGGGCGAACTTCAGCACTGCCGAAATGTGTCCCGATAGGAGCTGATCGTATGCGGGCTTGCCTGCCGCTGTTGCATCAGGCGTTGGATGAAAAAACGCTCCAAGAGTGGCGCCAGGCTGGCGTGCTTGTTCATGTCCGATCCTCCCAGCGACGTTCAAGGCGGCGCATTGCTTCTTTCATCAATTCGGGTGAACTGCTGAGGTACCATTGGGTATCGGCCACGTGGGACATGGCCGAGTCGGAGACATTCATCGAACGTTCTATGCTCTGTCTCGCCAGATCGGCCTGCGCGGCGCAACTGACAGCCACGGTCCACGCCTCCATGACATGCGGCATGTGTTCGCGACGAATACACTGGTGCTTTGGTACGAAGCCGAGCAAGATCCCGAGCGGATCCTGCCCATTTTGTCCACTTATCTTTCAAGGCGATTGCCCAGTTGCGAAGTGAACAAATAAGGCGATGATGCCTGGGCTGCACAATGCTGCCGGCGGCGTTTGAGATATTCCTGAAGCACTCTACAGATTGACGCGTGCATCGGCACGAGACGGGATTTGCCGAACTTTGTGCCGCGGATCGTCAACACTGCAGCGTCGAAATCAACGTCCGCGAGCTTGAGGTTGCGGTCCTCGCCGAGACGCAGGCCGGAAACGCTCAGCAATCGAACAGGCAATAGTATGTCCATGGCCTGAGCTTGCAGCGGCTATATCGGCATGGCATCTCCAGAGCGGCCGCCAGAAGACGTTGGATGTCTACCTTCGAATAGAGATACGGTCGTGCCCGCTTCGGCCGAAAGGGCAGCAAACCTGCTGGCGGAATCTGAGTTCGCGGATCGGCAGCAGCGCGATAGCGGGCGAATACGCGGACATATCCCAGCCGGGTCGCCCAATGCGAAGGCAGCGCCCGCGGCGGTCGCTGAGCCCAGGCAAGGGCCAGTTCCGTCGTGATGTATGGCGTGTCATTGGCCTCCAGGAAGGTAACGAAATCGATCAATCCCCTTCCTGTCTCTCGCAATTTGAACCCCAACCTTCGCCGATCTCGAGGTAGTCCTGAACAGCCTGTCGGAGTGTGCTCATTGCGCTTCTCCCGGCCATGGCAAAGCCGGTGTTCGCAACGCGTCGAGATCGACCTTGGCGTAAATCGCCGTTGTCTGCACATGGCGATGTCCCAGAACATCGCCGATCTCCCCAACGAGGCGCCGCCGCGCAGCATCTCTGAGGCAAGCCCATGTCGGAACTGGTGGGCTCCCTTTGTGGGAGAGTCGATGCCGGCCCTCTTGAGTGAGCGTCGGATTGACCGACCCGAGTCCACATGGGCCGGTGAAACCCTGGATCGGCGCCTTGTCGCGTAGAAAGACACGGCGGCTGGCATTGCGCGGACGCGCCTTCCATAGGTAATCGGCGATCGCTTCGCCAACGTCGGCCGGCAACGGAAGGTCTTTGCGCTGCCCGTTCTTGCCAACCACATGGATTTGTCCGGCGGCCCAATCAATATCATCGAGTTCGAGCATGATCACCTCGCTCGACCGCAGTCCCAATCGCGCCAATGCGAGGATCATCGCATAATCGCGGCATCCGACCGGCGTATCTCGATCGATGCTGGCGAGCAAACGAGTGACCTCATCGCGGCCGATCCCGCGGGGAATGGACGAAAGTGACCAGTTGGCTACGATAGGAACCGCTGCTGCTAGGTCTGATGTGATGTCCCCCCGATAGCGCGCATAAGAGAGAAACGACCGCAGTGCGGTGGTAATGATCTTCGCGCGTCGCATGTTGAGACGTGAAACCTTCCGTTGCACGAAATCGGTCACGTCGACGGCACGCAATTGTGCGAGCGACACCTCGCCATCGCTAAAGCGGAAATTGAGAAAATCTCGGACGACCGGCCGGTAATTTATGATCGTCTCGCGAGCTAGCGCACCGGCGTCTCGCAAATACCGCTCATATGCCTGCACATGTTGTTCTACCTGCGATGGGTTGTGATCGGCCTCAATCTCTTCGGCGATTGCGTTCTGGCTTCGCAGAAAAGCCAACAGATGTCGAAGAGCGGCGGTATTTCCAAGCTTTGGCCGCTGCGCTCGGTCCAGCAAATAACGCCCGGGGTGATCTTCACTTATGTCACTGAGCTCAATCCCCTTATGCCCGAGCCATTTGCTGAAGCCTGCCGCCATCAGCACCTGGTTCCTCATGGAAACAAGACCGTAGCCTCGATCAGCGAGCCAATCGGCAAATGGAATAATGTAACTCGCCACCGGTCCCTCCGGCGGCCGCGACAACGCGATATCATCGTTGATGAAATACTTCATTGTTTGCTCCCTTCCCAAGCTGGATTGCTGGAAGGGATAGGAACTATCTCTACACGCTATCTATAAATCCTTGAAATCTTTGATCGAAATATAGCTACCCGACATAGTCCGGCAGGGTAGATAGTGGCGATTGGACTAACCCGCTCCGCTACCGCGGAGCGGCAAGGAGGTCAGGTATTCAGTAGGTGGACTAACCCGCTCCGCTACCGCGGAGCGGCAAGGAGGTCAGGTATTCAGTAGGAGCCCCAACTGCGCGAGGATGGGACGGCTGTTTGGCAGCCATCCCATCGGACAGAGGAGCTCGTCATGACCCCACTTCGCCAGCGCATGAGCGAGGATATGCAGGTGCGCAATTTCTCGCTCAATACCCAGCTTTCATATCTGCGGCAAGTGTCGCTGTTTGCACGACACTTCGGCAAGGCGCCGGACTTGCTCGGCCGCGAGGATATTCGGACCTATCAGGTCTATCTGGCCAACGAGAAGAAGCTGGCGCCTAACTCAATCCATACCGCCATTGCGGCGTTACGCTTTTTCTTCAGCGTCACGCTCGAGAGGGACTGGGTGCCTGCAGAGGTATTGCCGCTTCCGAAGAAACCGCAGAAGCTGCCGATCATCCTCAGTCCGGATGAAGTACAGCACTTTCTCGGCTGCGTGGCCGATCTCAAATACCACGCCATCCTGACGACGTGCTATGCCGCCGGCCTGCGCATTTCGGAAGCGGTGCACCTGAAGCCCACGGACATCGACAGCCAGAGAATGGTCGTTCGTGTCGAGCAGGGAAAGGGCCAGAAGGATCGCTATGTGATGCTGTCGCCGAAGCTCCTGGAGATCCTGCGAGACTATTGGAGGATGCGGCGGCCAAAGGCGTGGCTCTTCCCTGGCGATCGCGTCGGCCATCCAATCAGCAGGGATGCAGTTGGGCAAGCCTGCGCAAAAGCGCACGATCTCTCCGGCTTGTCCAAACCGGTGACACCGCACAGCCTGCGACACGCCTTCGCCGTTCATCTCCTCGAGGCCGGCTCAGACGTGCGCACCATTCAGTTGCTGCTCGGTCACCGCAGCCTCGCAACCACCGCCCATTACCTGCGCATCGCCACCAACAAGGTCTGCGCCACGGCGAGCCCCTTCGAACTTTTGCCACATCCAGCGCCCACCCCGCTGCCGCCCCCCAAACCTGAGTATTTCTGAGCTCCCGATGGTCCGTTCCGGGCCGGAAGTGGCGGACATCTTCCGTCGCTACGGTGAGGCCTATCGTGCCCAGCACACATCGCTGTCGACAGCTCAGCGCCGTGTCATGACGGCGATCGAGTTGTGCCGGACTGCCGCGCTCGGCGGGCACGTCGAAGCGTGCAATCACTGCGGCCACCGGCGCATCGCCTTCAACAGCTGCCGCGACAGGCATTGCCCCCGCTGCCAGTCGCTGGCCCGAGCGCAATGGCTGGAGGATCGCCGCGCCGAGCTGCTCGACACACAGTACTTCCACGTCGTCTTCACGCTGCCGGAGGCCATTGCCGCCGTCGCCTATCAGAACAAGGCGCTCGTCTACGGGATGCTGTTTCGCGCCACCGCCGAGACGCTACGCACCATCGCCGCCGATCCCAAGCATCTCGGCGCCGAGATCGGCTTCTTCGCTGTTTTGCACACCTGGGGACAAAATCTACTGCACCATCCCCACCTGCACTGCGTCGTCCCGGGTGGCGGGTTCTCGCCGGACCGCACGCGATGGATCGCCTGCAAGCCCGGCTTTTTCCTGCCGGTCCGGGTGCTCTCTCGCCTGTTCCGCCGCTTGTTCCTGGAACTCCTGGAGAAAGCTTTCGATGCGGGCGAGCTGCAGTTCTTCTCTGACTTGCAGCGCCTTGGCGAACGCAAAGCCTTCCGACGCTATCTGGCACCCCTGCGAAAGGCCGACTGGGTCGTCTACGCCAAGCCGCCCTTCGCCGGGCCCGAACAGGTGCTCGTCTACGTCGGCCGCTACACGCATCGTGTCGCCATCTCTAACAACCGGCTCGTCGATATCGAGGATGGCGCTGTGCGTTTCCGTTGGAAGGATTATCGGCACGGCGATCGGCAAAAAGTCATGAGCGTCTCGGCCGACGAATTCATCCGCCGCTTTCTGTTACATGTCCTGCCCGAGGGCTTCCATCGGATCCGCTATTACGGTTTTCTTGGCAATCGCTACCGCCAACAGAGGCTTGCCCACTGTCGCGACCTGCTCGGCATGCCGGTTCCCGCGCCATCAGAGAGCCAGGCTCCGAAGGACTATCGCGACCGTTACGAGGAACTCACCGGGTGTTCCCTCAGGCAATGCCCGGCCTGTCGTCAGGGGCAGATGATCACCATCGAAACTTTCGACGGCGTCAGCGGACCCGTGCATTGCTGGGATACGTCATGAAAGAAGCGCGCCGCTTTCATCGTCACCGTAACGCATCGTTCCGCCGGAAAACCGGTCGGTACCGCGAAGGTGCGTGCCGTCGCGCCTACCAGCCCCTCCCGGCAGGTTATCACGGCCATACCCCTTGTCGAATTCGAAATCGGCGCTGTTTTCGTCCCGTGCACCCAGCGGCGACCCTCGTCACCACCGCCCCTGCGGCGCCTTTCCTTGGAGCCGCCACCCTTCAATACCCATAGGACCTGAATCGCGCCCGCGGCTTAGTCCAACACGTTTTTAGCGCACCGTCGCCATCGGCCTCGGCGCGCGCGTCAACGTG
>NZ_JABEKV010000009.1:7554-109449 GCF_013283645.1 Sinorhizobium psoraleae | reverse complement strand
CAGCGCTGCGCGCCGCTGCTCCCATTCGCTGGTGAATGCGCCGAAGAAGATTTCCAACGGCTACTTCTCCCCTCGACGCTGATAACCAGCCCGTCGCGACATAGAGCGAAGCTCGCTCATCACCGCCGCCTGAATGCGTTGCACGTTTTCGAGGTTGATATTCAGCTCGCTTGGATGGACGCCCCGGCCACTGTTGAGCGCCCTTGCAACCTGGTTGAGGTTGATTCCGATCATCCGCATGTCTTCGAGCAAAGCCGCCATCACTAGGCGGTCATCCCCCGTCAGGATCGGCCGGACGCCTGCCCCCTCCAATAGCAGCGACCGGAAAAAGCTGGATACCGTCATGCCGGCATCCTCGGCCGCCTTCTCGATCCCCGCATGTTCGTCAACCGTGACACGCACATGCACAGTGCGATCCTTCTTGGCCGGCTCAAGGAGAGCGTTGAATTTCCCGTCATCCATTTGGCCGTTGGCCCCCTACTGGCGCTTGCGTCAGGTGATCGAGGGCTCGTCCCTCGATTGTAGGAAAAAGGGCGTAGCACATTTTTCCGTATCCTGCCAACCTCACTACGGGGAAAATCAACGAGACAGCACTACGAGTTTGACTTGTTTCGCTCGCCATTTTGATTTTTAGAACCGGGACTTCGCCCGGGTTGTTTTTCGTAGGAACGCTCACCAGGGTTCACCTCCGAAATCCGCTCCTGAAGGCCTTTGTCCGACCCTCGTACTCAGCCGCAAGGGACGCTTCGCTCTTCGCCCTTGCCGCTTCCGTGCGAGCGTCAGAGCCGGCCTTACGCGGCTCCGGGGTTCACTGATCTGCCGGCGCTTCAGGCCGCATCTTGCGGCCACCATATCGTGTGAATATTCCACACGAGTTAGCAACACTGAGCCTCCACACGATGTAGTCACATGAAACTATCGACACATCACGTGGATGATTATTCACATGATGCAGGCTTGGTTTAATGGCAGAGATCGTCTACACCGTATGGTAGCAGCATGTTGCGACACCGTGTGAGCGATTGCTCACATCATGTGTGCGCTCACGACATGGGACAGCCGCACGAACACCCAGCTAGCCGCCGAGATACTCATCGGCTAAAAAAGGAGATGCCACATATGCCTCTATGCATTTCGGCCGTGAGCGGCAAAGGTGGAGCAGGGAAGACAACGGCGGCAATCTTGATTGCCGGGGAATATGCGCTTCAGGGAAAGCGTGTCCTTCTCATTGATGCAGACGGCCGCCAAAATCTGCAGGAATGGTGGAAGCGCTGTGAAGCAAAGGACAACCTGCCTGATAACATCGAGCTCATAACGGCTGCCCGTCAAACTACCGTCCAGCAGGTCCTGGAAAACGAGGCGAACAAATTCGATGTCGTTTTGATGGACACGCCCGGTCAAGACACCGTCCTGAGGGACACCATTATCGCCGGGTCCCATGTTGTGCTGACGCCAATTCAGCCAAACCAAGATGAGATCAAGGCGGCGGGCCAGGCCGCGACCGACACGGCCAATATTTCCGACAAAATTGGGCGGGTGATCCCGCACGCCAACTTTGTCACCAGGATCACGTTGCCAGCCAGAATGCTGGAAGCGTATCGGCTGATCAGGCCCTTTGTGCAGAATTTAAAGGAAGGTGGTTATGACTCCTACCTGCTCGATACTGAACTCATGGAGCGAAATTGCTACCGCGAGATTCGAAACGGTTACGGCACTCTGCAGATGCTGGAACTCACGAATCCCGTAAAAAAAGCGCGAGCGGAAGTGATGAGCCTAGTTCAGAACATTGAAGGACTGCTCTTGGGACAGAAAGAGGTAGCGGCCAATGGCTAAGGGGCAAACAACGGTATCTGATTTTGCAGTCGCGCCGCGGCGTAGCCGTCCGATAAACCAGTCGACTGCGGAGGACACTGCTACATTGGCTCCCAGCGTGCCGACAGAAGATGCGAGGATTGAAAATCAGCCTCTGTCGCATAGTGTTGACCAACCTGCGAGCCATCTCATTGCGCCGACTGAAGAGGCCCGACGCGAGCGGGCAGTGAGCAAAGCACTGCAGCGTGAGGATTCTAGAGTTCGCTTGCGTGACCTGAAGAGGGCACGCGATCGCGAATCCAAGCACTACGTCAACTGCCCGTTGGATTACGAGACGAAGAAACGGTTGGAGAAAGCCGCTATCGAGAACGACGTGAAGATGACCGTCATCATGAAGGCCGCAATTGATCAGTTCCTCAAAGACAACGGATATTGATCGATGATTGGCCGTCGCCTCGCCTCAGCCGTCCGACTGCCGCCATGAGAGTGATCTCAGAAACCATTTTGCCTGAAGTAAATGGCGCCATGCGACATCCGGTTTAACCCACCTGCCGTCTGATGGAACTGTTAGCGCGGACAAGCGACATGAGCATTGGGCCAATCGCAAATTCCCCGGCTTCGGTGCGCCGTGTCAGATCACGCAGGTATCCACCCGCCGAGTTGATGTGGCCGCCGCGCTCGAGGATGCAGGCCATCACGGTCGCTGCGTTCTCCGGTCCCATTGCCGAGCAGGCATCCTGATAGGCCGAGGGGCTGACGCCGAGCATCGATCGGACAACAACGGCGGCCGACATCAGCTCTCGCCAGTTGCCCACATGTCCACCTGGGCCGTAGTCGGAGATCTGAGGGCAAGCCTGCAGGACCAATCCGAGCGGGAACGATTTCAGTTCACCATCCTCACCTAGCGGTCGCTTGCACCTTCCGGCTCGCAACTCCCCTCCCCTTGCCCCCTCAGGGGTAGCCGATATTACTTGGTCATCCAGAGGCACGCTCTGCTGCCCGATGCGAGCCGCCAACTTTGCCCCCTGCTTCGTTTCGGAAGCTGGTTCAAGATCAGAAATGGATTCGGGGTTTGAATTCTGTATGTGGCGCTCAATTTGAGACTCTTTGGCGTCTATTTTTTTCACTTTCGTGAGCGTTTCCAACTGATTGACGATCTCTTCACGAAGCAGCGACATATCATCGAGTACCGAAGTCAGATGCTCAATCCCGGGAGCCCGAGGAAGGCGTGCTACGATCTCACGAAATATGCAGGTAATCTTCTCCCAATCACCTGCAGCGCCCTCATCGAGGGCGGCGGAAATGAGCTTGGCGACGTCGCGGCGGCAAATTGTCAGGCGCTCCCGTGTGATCCTCATCAGCTCGCGATCAGCAACCGCCTGGGCTGCCAAGGCCTCTATCTCGGCCGCCCGCGCAAGCAAGGGGGCCAACGAGAAGCCGAAAGCCTCTGAGACCGCCCCTGCCCTGTCTCGGCGTGCGTAACGTTTCCCGTTGGCGCTGTCCTTTCGAACGATCAACCCGGCTTCTACCAGGCCAGCCAGGTGCCGTCTTAGCGTGGCTGCAGTCATGCCTTTGGCGCGGATCGAGAGCTGTGCGTTCGACGGGAACACGATCAGCCCGCGATCCTCTGACAGCTCATTGTCCGGATAGAACGTCAGCAAAGCGTCGAGGACGTTCAAGGCGCGATCCGTAACGCCAAGCGCTGGCCGTGCTTCGCAAATCGCCCTGAACAGTTTCCACTTGTTCCGGGTCGTTCCGGGTTCGATAGTCTCCGCAATCTGTTGGCTTGCCAACATGCCAAGCGTCATCGCCCGCCGCCCAAACGGCGTCGTCACACTTCCACTCTCCATCTTCCTTCACCTTTTTAGAAGGCAAAAGAAATCAGCTCGCCAAAATGACGCTCAAGGACTCTTGACTGCGATTCGTGGAAATGCGATTCTCGATCTTGCTACAGATATGAGGAAGGCTTCCACGACTTGGTCGTTTGGGGGCCTTTTTCTTTTGCGGGTCTACCTTTCATCAGTCTTGGTTGATGACAAAAACTCTTGGTGCAATCGCTCCAAATTGTCCGCGATAAAGCGGCCGAACTTGCCAGCCTCATCGGACTTGAGGGCGATTGAATAGCTCTTGCCGGTCCCTTTGAACTCTGCTCTCACCGACGCATCGGTTGCCCGCCATTCACCCTTATCGGCTGGCTCCCTTGGCAACTGTTCGGCCTTCTTAATCTCCGCCACGAGGAGTTCAAAACGGGCGTCCGATTCGAGAGTGCTGAACTTCTCTTCATCGACAAATTTGCCGACTAGCGCCTTCGTCGATGGCTTCTCGATCCGTTGAGCGAAATCAATCCAACGATCCCGGCCGATGGATTTAGCGGGGCCGATCTTCAAGGCCACCGCTTCCGGAACCCGGCTGGATACCGATAGCATGCGTGTCAGCATCGGAGCGTCGGTTGCAAGAGCGGACTGAATCGTGGATTTGTCGTAACCGAGATCGAGCAAGCGCTGAGCAAACAAAGCTCTCTCGATGAACGACAGGTTCCGCCGAGCTGAGTTCTCCTGGCCCTGGGCAATAACGTGATCGGCGTCCGAGATTTCCTTGACGACTGCACGAACTTTCCGGCCGAGGTCTTTTGCTGCCCTGGCGCGACGGTGACCAAAAACGATCTGGTATCGGCCGTCATGCGAAGGGTGAGGGCGCACCAGTATGGGCGAATCCTGTCCGCGATTTCGCATGGCTTCAACAAGCTCTATATAGGCAGCATCGTCGTCAGCCATGCGATCCGAAACGAACGAGCTGTCGAGGTCCGCCGTATCCAGTTCGACAACAAGCTCGCCCGCAAGATTCTGGTCCACGCGGGCGGCTTTCTCAGCCAGCTCGTTCAATGAGCTAATCATCGACCGGGAGGCACCCCGCGCCGCGTATTCAGGCTTCGCCTTTCGCTCCTGAACCTCGCTCTGAGGCGAGGTGATATTTGCAAAAACATCCCTTCGAGCCATCACGGATTCCCACGTTTGTTGATTTCATTGAAGAAAATTGCCGTTTGTACGGCTGACAATTTCTTCCTATCCATTTCGACGCCCCCAGGCCTTGTGCAGCAACTCAATCACTTCGGCGTTGACTGCGTCCATTGATTCCCGGGCGCGGTCATAGGTAGAAGGCGTGAATTGAGAGCGTTCGACTTCGTAAAGGGTTTGCTTGGTCAGCCCGGCGTCTGAGATCGCCGTAGACTTGACCATCTGATGCCTCATCATCTGGGCGGCGAACATGCTCTGCATAAACCCGACCATCTGCTGTTGCGGAATGTCCGTCGGCTCGTAGCGGGTTACCAGGTAGCGAAACCAGTCGAGCGAGACGTTCACGCCGACTGCTTCGACGCTTTTCAAAATATTGCCGAGCATAAGGAGGAACTGCGACATAGACATGATGTCGAGCATTTGCGGGTGAACCGTGATCAGCACGGACGTAGCCGCCGTCAGGGCCGTCAGCGTCAGGTAGCCGAGCTGGGGAGGGCAATCGACCACGACGACATCGTAGCGATCATCGACCTCGGCGAGTGCGTCACCGATTCTCGTGTAGAAGAGCTTGCCCGCGCTCGAATCCTTTCGCTGCATGGCGATAGGCGTCTCGTACTCGTATTCCTGGAGTTCGAGATTTGCAGGAACGATGTCCAAAGTCGGAAAATTCGTCGGCTGGATTACCTCCGTGATCGACCGGCGCTCGTCGTCGTAGCGCAGTGCCTCATAGAGAGACGCCTTCTCATCGAGCTCCGGCTGGATGCCATAGAGCGCCGTCAATGAAGCCTGCGGATCGAGATCGACGGCAAGGACGCGGTAACCACGCAATGCCAGATACTGAGCCAGGTGCGCAGACGTGGTGGTCTTCCCGCTGCCCCCCTTAAAATTCACTACCGCTATTACCTGTAGCCGTTCATGTTCCTTGCGGTGAGGCACTCGATCGAGCAGGGTCCGGAGCTCATTTATCTGGTCGGCGGTATAGTATCGCCGCCCCGTCGAGGTCGTGGTCGGCTCAACACCCTTGCCCTTTAGGTGAAGCTTCTTAAGATAGCTTTGGGAGACACCGACGAAATCGGCAACCTCGGCCAAGGAAAACTGGCGCAAAGATTTCTGTGCGTTCGGCGGGAACTTCTCCCGCCGCAGCATGTCAAGCTTCGACGAGATGTCGCCACCTTGTTCAAGTATTGTATCGGCAAAACCCGGCACTTTCTCGGAAGTGGCCATTTTCACGTTCATTTCGGAATCCGCTCTTAGTCACGATAATTTTGTAAAATGGCATCAATTATCGTGACAATGCCCCGATTCCCTATTTGTCGCAAGGAAAATAGGATTAACAAAAGGTTAATAAGCTTTAGTTGCGGCAATGCACGATGATTCTACAGTCGGAGGAAAGAAGTCCCACTGAAGTTCCACCGGTGATATTCACCTGCTAAAAAGCTCCAATTGTGCCGTAGCTGCCATGCCTATGCACCTTCCCAGACACGTCTTACAACGCGCCGCTGCATAGCTGCAGCACCGCCAACTGCGGCCTTTGCCACACGGAAAATGGAAAAGTCATCGATGATCGGTCGCGGTTTTTTGCTCGGCGTAGCTTTCGGCTGCGTGCTCGGTGTCTATATTGCGCCTCACCTCGGCCGCCCGGCCGCCCGGAAAGGAGACATTTCTGAAACCATTTTGCCTCAACTGAAGATCGTGCAGGCCGAAGCCGAAAAGGCTACATGGCCGACCGACGATGAAGCCAAAGCCCAGCTGTTCGACTTATCCAAATGGGACTTAAAAAAGCATGGCATTGGTTCAAAGGTGAGCGTTAACCGCTGTATCCGAATTTCGCAGGGCGAGATGGCTTGCGCGCTGATGGCACGGCTCGACTGGATCGAAGGCGAAACGCAAATTGAAGCGGTTTTTCAAGCGAAGTCAGATGGTTGGAAGATGGTAGCCGTGAAAAATCGCTAATTGCCTTTTTGCGTTTTGCGGACAATGTTAGGAAACCACATCCAGCCATGCCTTGAAGCATTTCGATTCACTGCCTCTGGGAACTCGCATTTTAATAATTCCCCCCAAATAGGTAGGAAAAACCGCTGTGATTCAGGAGGAGGGGGGTGTGCCAAATTGCTTCAATTTGGTGCATAGTGGCCGCTGAGGGCGGTATTTCATACAATAAAGGTAAGGATCGTGATTGATCTAAGCAGCTACAAAAGCGCACGGGGTTTAATTGAAACAAACGATCCGGAATTAGAGAGGCCGGTCTATCGGAAGTCCGGCTTCGACGGCATCCAAACCGCAAAAGAAATGGACGAACGGATCTCGAATTTTCTCAAGGACATTCGTGAATCCAAAAATCTCTCCCGAGCGGAATTGGCTCATTTGCTCGGTCTTTCCGTGTCCGTTTATGGGCGGTATGAGCGCGCGGAATCGCGCATGACCGTTCCCCGCCTGATTCATCTCTGTGAGCTCATGGGCTTCATGCCCATAGACATGATCTTTGAAGCTGCGCCGCACCTTTGGGGTAAGACGCCGGAAGAGGCGGAAGAGCGTCGAACGCTGACGATGCTAATTGAACGACTGCCACCGGACACCACGCGCGATCTGATCCGCCTCTTGAAGCGCATGACGCCTGGGGAGCAAGCGGCAGAGGCTTTGTAAACTGAGCGAAGGCCGCTAGGCGACCTTGCTCTGCTGCAGCGATTGCAGACCGGTGAGGAAATCAGCGGCCGCTTGGGCCTTCGCGGCTGCTGTGACGATCGCCCTCTTGTCGTTCTTCAGCACCTTGAGCCAGCTCTCAAGGTAAGTTGCGGTATTGTCGCGAGGATCGTGCGCGACACCAAGATCAGCGCACAGGAACGAAGCGGAAAGCTCCGCAACGAGCTCCTCGATCGCGTAGCTCTCACTGCCGAATCGGCCACTCAGGTCACGGTCTAGGCGAGTCTTTGCGCCTGACCAGTGTGAAATTTCGTGCAGCAAGGTCGAGTAAAGGTGAACTTCGCTCGCGAACCGTGCCCGGTCCGGCATGAGGATATCGTCGACTGCGGGACGGAAGCAAGCCATTGTTCCGCCGTATGTGACCGCGGCGCCGGTTTTGCGGACGAATGTTTCGACGGTTTCCAGAAGCGGTATCGTCGTTGCCTGCATCTCCTCAGCTGGGCGGTAGAACCGCTCCGGCAGATTCTCGATCTGCTCGACGTTAAAAACCGTGTAGCCTTTGAGATAGGGGATTGAGCGCTCGTCATCATCTTCGCGCGCCTTCGGGGTGAAAGTGCCGTATTTGACGACGAGGGCTCCTTTCTCGTTCTTTCGGACCTGGCCGCCGAGATCCTGAGCTTGGCGATATGTGATCCAGGTGCTTTCCTCGTAGCCTGCAAGCTCGCTTGCGAGCCACAGCATCAGGACGTTGATTCCGCGATAGGCTTCGCCGGTTGCGCGGCGCGGAATGAGGGAGCCGCGGCTGTTTCCGCGCCAGGGACGGATCCACGGTTTGGTGCCGGCTTCAAGCTGCTCAATGATGGCGTCTGTGATGCGCTGGTAGGTGTCCTTGATGTTCTGCACTGCCGTCTCCTTCCGTTGGTTGACGGCAAAAAACGGAGATAGCCGAAGCGAGCCCATGCACCCAAAGGGCCGCAACGAAGTGGAGGACTGCGTCAGCGGTTGCGTGGGGGAGGGGCTATCGTAGCTTGTCCGTCAATCATCCGACGGAAAGGGAGGGCGCAGAACTGGGCGCCTCCCGAAATAGATAGCATCTGGCAGCTTGAACCCGGAGTTCGTCACCGGCCGCGGTCGCCGTCATCGCGCTCAGGGCTTCGCTGTGCCGCCATTTGCGCCTCGATCGCCTTGAGCTCCGGGTTATAGTCCTGCTGCAGCTGCCTGGCGGGTTGCAGCTGCGATTGCGGCTCCTGGGCCGGTTCCGCACGCTCCAGCCGGGAAAAGTCCGAACGAGCAGTGATGGTGATCTCTTCGCCCTCATTCGGCAGGCGCTCGGGCAAGTCTGCGCGATCCGCAGCAACAATACCCTGATCGGTTACGAAGGTGGCTATGCGATTGTCGTGTCCGAGAACCTGGCCGCTGATTTCCTCGCCGGCGCGGGCGGTGCGTATATTGTGCTCGAAAGGTTTCTCACCAAGCTCTTCAAGGTCGGCAAAGGCCGCGCGCAAGGCTTCGCGTCGGTTCGGATTGATAGCATCCTCGAGCACATGTTTCATTGCTGGACTCGACGGATCGTTGGTGGTCTCAATCGACGCCTCGATCATGCGTGGCTTGCTGATGACGGTGAAATCGATCTCGTGCCCGTATCGGCGGCCGAGCTCCGAAACGAAGGCCTCTTGCGTGCGCCCGTTTCCCTCTCGGAACGGATGCACATAGTTTAGCTCGGAGAGAGCCTTCGCGGCTCTGTCGGCGAATTCCTCTGGAGCTGCATTGCGAAGGGCTTGCGGATCTCGAATCGGCTTCAGGGCCTCATCCAGGCCCATTTCTATGCGCGAACCGGGCAGGAACGAGGTGCCGCCTTTGGACAGGCCTCCAATCGGCTCCACGCGCTGGCCGTCAACGATCGGAGTTTCGTTGCGTGTGTGGCCGGCCCACTCGTAGACGTCCTGAAAAATGTAGCCGTGAATTGCCTTCAGGTGCTGCTTGTCGAAATTTCCGGACGGGCCATCACCTTCGGCGATTTCCGCCATACGGAAAGCCGCCGCACGGTACTCTTCGGTGCGCAGCTCCGAGTGCGACTGGATACCGAACTTGTTGCGCAGCACATCCCTCCGATCCGGATCATCGGAGGTGTTGGGATAGGTATAGGCGCCTTTGGACTGCTCGTCTGCCATGGCCAAGGTCAACAAAAAGCCGCCTGCAGTAAGCAGGCGGCTTTTCGCCTTTAGAGGGTTGAAAGGAGTTTATTGTGCAGGAGCGCGCACGACGCGTAAACGGTACTCCTCGCGCGTGATCTCGCCAGCGACGTAGGCGGCGGTAGCATCTTCGAGGACAGGATCGTAGGTGTAACCCTGCCGGATGTTGGCAGCTCGCGCCTGATCGGTGGCTTTCTTTCGCCTTGCTACGGCTTCCGGGGAACGATCCGGACGGCGGGAATGAACGTTCATCGTCAAATCTCCAGTTACCGGCCACCCTATCAGGAAAAATGCTGGAAATCCAGCACTTTGCGGGGTTTTCCGGCCTTTCGATGGTGAGCGCCCGGCTGGTCGCCGGGCGCTTTGCGCGGGTCAATCGCGGGGTTCCCATTCGATGATCGCCTGCAGCGTGGGATCGTCCTGGCCTGGGAACCGGCCCAAATTGGCGTTAAAGCCGAGGCGCCGGATCGAAAGGGTGTAGTAGGGCTTACCGTCCTGGTTCTTCTTCTTCCAGATGCCGCCGACCTCGATGTCATGGCCGCGCGGTGACTTGGCGTAAACGCGGTGCGTCGGGGCCTTTTCATTGTCGGACGTGAACGGGACAGCCTTGATGTCCAGGTCGCGGTCGATCGTGGAGATGAGGCCTGCGCCTTTTGCGGTGTCGAGGTTGTCGGCGTCGAACTGGATGTAGTTGGTGGTGGTCATGTCAGTCACTCCTCTTTGGTGGTTGCGATGATCGTTCCAAGGGCACGGCGGAAAGCGGTGCGCACCGTAGGCCGGAGCGTGAGCGGAGGAGGCGAGAGGACGCAAAAATTTGTATCGCGAGGAAGCCGAAGGCGGGGAAATTTTTGTGTCGTCCGCTTTGCGCTAACCGCGTCGACGTGCGAACGAGCGTCAAAAGCAACCGCCTTGGAGGGGTGAGACCTGACCGATTCTGGCAACGCGCCTCCTGTTCGTCATCAGCCTAAAGCCGCAAAGGCCGCGCCAATATTATTCAGAAATCCGGTCAGATCAACGGAAAATTCGGCTTTTCGCCCGAATCGTGAAGCAATATGGCTCGCAATCCGTCCGATGCCATCGCGCTATGTCGGCTATTTCCGTCACGGAATTCTGGAAGATTTCGACCGGCGGTAGTCGTACGGACTTTCGATCTCTGCAGACCACATGCCAAAACCGTGATCGCGGGCGCTGTTTTCGGCCTGGCCGTACTCGACCTCGCTGATTGAGTGGGCAGCCGGCAGATACCGTAGCATTGCTTCCGCCAGTCCGACCTTCACCATCGCAAGGCCGATATCGGTGTCCCCGATGAAGCACTGCCCCACGAGGCGGCGATACTGATCCTGGTCGATGATGTCGCAACGGACATGCTGACCGTCGATCATTTTTCCAAGATAGCTGCGGGCCGCGGCGCCACAGCGCCAGACCTTGCCATCCTTCAAGCCGGTCTGATCGCGCTCGCAAGCATCGATGGCCGCGATCCTGATCCGCTGCTGTCTGATGCTGATGGTATCGCCATCAATCACACGGGCTCGGCCGGACATATCGGCGGCCTCCACAGTGCTGTGGCTGATCAAAAGAGTTACTAAAAACGTCGATAGGGCATTGCGTCTCAATGTGTAACCTCCATGGAATTTCGGGCGGCAAGCCCATAGATGGAGCGGGCGAGATGCAATTCGCCCGCTCTTGCGCGGTCCGTCATGGCCCGTAAATAGCCTCCCGGCGAGCTGACCTCCTGCCGCTCGTATTTCTCGAGCGTCACCGCAACTGCGACAGCCGCTTGCTGTTCGCCCATCTCCTCGACAGCCCGGCGGTGGGCATCATCGGAGATCCCGGCAAACCGGCATATCAGGGGCACGGCGCGCGCAAAGTCGGCCCAACTGGTGGGGGCAAAGCCGTAGGTCTTCAGCGCTGGCACCGCCCGCAGCACGTCTTGCAACGCCACCAATACCCGCGGCAGCTGCTGCGGCTGGTTGCTTTCGCTCCCGCGTCGCCCCAGGCTTTCTTCAAAAGCCCTATTGCTGGCGGAGCCAGCCTTAAGCAAGCTGAGTTGTTCGGCGGTAGCCGAACGCCTTTCATCATTACTCTCTGCAATTGGATCAGGGGTTGTAATCTGTTTGTGCATGTCGTTTTCGACATGCGGGCATGTCATATTCTGCGAATGAACCGCGTCTTTCGATCGGCACGGAAGCTGCATCAAGCGCTCCACCAACCACTCCAGAAGGGCTGTTGCTCGGCGCAACATCCGGCTTGAGGCCTTGCCGGCAATCCCGACAAGATCGCTGACGCGATCA
This sequence comes from Sinorhizobium psoraleae, assembly GCF_013283645.1. Lineage (GTDB taxonomy): Bacteria > Pseudomonadota > Alphaproteobacteria > Rhizobiales > Rhizobiaceae > Sinorhizobium > Sinorhizobium psoraleae. The sequence continues at coordinate 97,500 of NZ_JABEKV010000009.1, read as the reverse complement.
ATGCGGGCGGCAAGACGGGCCAAAGCGCGTTCGGAATGCTCGGCGGCGACCGCGAGGGCCTGGCGCGCTTTGCGCAGCGCGCCCCGATAGCGCCGCAAAGCCGCATCTGCGGCCTTCTTCTCGGCGCGAGCCTGCCTGACCGATTCATCGAGTTCGGCATATCGGACGATCAGAATTCGCAGGTCAATCCCGCATCCGTCCGTGATCTCGCCTTCGCCGTTGCGTATGGGATAGCGCTTGTAGTTCCCGCTGTCCTGCATGGTGATAAGGCCAGCGTCGAACAGGCGCGACAACATGCGGCTGACGCGACCGACCGACCGGCCGATTTCAAACGCCAGTTGTTGGTTGGACTTAAACACGATCGGACGGCCCGATTTGTCGAATGTATCGGCCTGAGCCGTGTTGATCAGAGCTACCAGCAAATGGCTTTCGGTTCCATTGATCAGGCCAATGCACGGAAGGCTTTGAACAAGTACGGCCAATTGGGCGCGCGTAATCGTCCCGACTCGTGCCGACTCTGCCAGCCGGCAGAAGTGGGCACGCCGCGGCGTTATCCGGCGGCCGTTTAGCCGCTGATTCGTTTGGGTATTCCCCATTCCTTGTCTCCGTCTTGAGACCAGGGAAAGCTTCGCCGTTCACCGAAAAGGTGCTTTCATTATTGACAGGGAAGGGAGGGTCTGCGAGAAGTGACTTGGCTAATTTATCGACTCACAGACCGCTTCCGGATTTCTTCGGGAGCGGTTCTTCTTTTCTGGTCGGTGTGTCTTCTCCGTAAATATGGTCAGAATGTCAGTTCCGGAATCGCGCTGATTCCGCTGATTGGGAAACATAGCGCCATAAAGCATAATGGCGCAACAACGTGCTACACGCATAATCGCTTAAGGTGCGGTCTGTAGCGGCAATGTATTGGTTTTTCAGGGTTTCGCGCTTAGTGCCGACACAGAATAGGCTGCCTCCGGCATATCATGTTGCAGCAAAATGATGCAGGATGCGACCGACTGAGGAATCGGAGGGCTTCGGTGATTCTACCAGCCTAGATCGGTCTGGCCGAAATCATCGCCCTTGTAAGCAATCCGCATGCGGTAAGCCTTGGCGCAGGCATAGGTGAAGCAATCACCCATATTCAGCTTTGCCGGATGATTCACAATTTTTCCAAACTGCTGAGCGGCATCGAGAGCTTTGCTACCTACATCGCCGGAAATCATTGCCTCTCGCGCTTCCAGATCGGCAACAAATTGATCGACCAGGCGGCGGGCGATCTCCATCATTTCGGCGGTGGCGGGCTTGTCCTTGCCGGTTGCCTCGGCCAACCTGCGCGTCAGCGACAGGGTGGCCTCCATACGGACCACGGCTGACATGTAATAAGGACCGCCGTCCCGCTCTAACCGGCCCATGAGTTCGGCGGCGTCTTGCTCCTGGGCGAGGATCGCGACGACGACTGAGGCATCAACGAAGAGCATTCAGTCTTCGCCCCACATTTCATCTGTTTCGCGTTTATGGTCGCCGGGAGCGAACGGGCCAGCTTCGCGGGCCATGGCAAGGGACTTGGCAAGCCGCTCGCGCATTGGCAGACTACCTCTGTGGTTGGCGATCTCGTGCTTGAGCGCGGCTTTGACCGCCTCAACCTTGCTGGATTTCGTGAGACCGATAAGCTCCTCGGTGAGCCTGTCCACCTCGGGATCCTTGATGTAGAGCGGCATGGCGGCATATCCTTTCGAGGATATTATCATATCCTCTTTTTCATATCCTCATCAACACAAATACGAAATCGCGCCATCCGAATCCGGGCGGGAAGGGGAGTTTGAGGGGAGGGGATTCGGGCCTCCCCTCAAGATGATTGCGGGCAGGTCGATCCTGCCCGCAAACATCGGTGCGCTCCAAACAGCGGGAGGGCCGATCACGCGGGTAACGTGACCGGCCCAGCGACTGAATTACTCAGCCGCTTGGGGGAACTGCTCGTGTTCGGCGGAGCTTTTGCCCTCGTCGGTCTGTTCGGGTGAGGATATCCGAACAGGAGCCGGTAGCCAGCCGCTGCCGTTGACAAGGCGGTCCGCGATCGTCACCGCCTCGGACTTCTTGGTCGCGGCTCTCACCGACAATTCCGCTTCACTGCCTTTTGCCTCGGCCACCGCAAGTTCAATGGTCGTCCGGTTGACGTGCTTGAAATAGCTGTCGCCCGTCGTCTCGAACCAATCCGGCATATGCACCTTGAGCGCGTGGCCAAGCTGGTTCGCCTGCTCGATGCCTTTTTTCCGGTCCGTGAACTTCTTTTCCACCGCATTGACCGCGTGCGCCGCGCCGAACGCAAGCAGCGCAAGCACGCTGTCCTGCGGCTGCTCCAAGAGCCAATCGAACAGATCGGCAGGATTGCCGGGCAGGTGATGGCCGTAGTTGTCCGCAAGGTCATTGAAGGCGGCCAGCCCCTTGCAGCTTTCGGCGTCCTTGATCGACGGCTCCAAGCGCTCGTGTGTCAGCGACAATTGAAGGGCGCTCTGCTCCGTATTGTACGGGTAGGCCACGCGCAACAGCATCGCATGAACGACGGCAACAAGGGCGACCTCCGGATTGTTCGCCAGTTCGATGCGCAGCGCGGCAGTCTTATGAGCCGTCAGGTCCTCGATCAGAGCAGCCGAATGGCTGATAGACGGGACTTTAGGCGCTTGTGTGCCCTTGCCGCTCGGCTGGCCATCGCCCTCATCATCCTCGTCCTCCGTCTCGGCGCCTTCATTCGGCTTTACGAAACCGCGCTCGATGGCAAGCCGACCGTAATAATCGAGGAAAACGAAGGCTCCCGCCTGTTCCAATGCCTCTGGGCTGTAGCCTTCGGTCCGGGCATTGAACGCGTCGATCCGTTTTTCGACCTCTGCCAGCTTTGTCTCTGCCTCGTCGTCGGCCACGCCGTTTTCGATCAACTCGGCAAGCTCGTCATATTCCGTCTGTGCGCCATCAAGAGCGGCCTGATCTTCCTCCGAAAGAGCAATCGCCTCCGGATAGTGGCGCTTCAGGGCATGATAGCCAGCGGGGGCCGTTGCGGAGCACTCCACCCATTGCCAGCCTTCGGCGCGAACGTTCGAGGCGGACGCCTCGAGCTTCTCCGCCACGAGTTTTTCGACCAAGGCGGCGTCCGTCGCATATCCGGCGTTACGGTCATCGAACAGATCGCGTTTGACCGCTCCGCCTGCTTGCTCGTAAGCCGCCAGCCCGCCGATAAATTGCACGCGCTTATCCGTGGCGGCAATCATTTCCTCTGTGAGCGCTCGCCGGATCGATTGCGCATCGCGGTTCCAAGAGGGAAGCGCGTTCCAAACCGCCACCTGCCTTTCGTGATCATCGCTGACTGTAAAGGCCGATAGCTGCGCAAAGCTCATGTCCTCATCACGGTAAAGCTGCAACAGCACCGGGGACACGCGGGCGAGCGCCAGCCGCTTGCGAACGACCATTTCGGTCGTGCCGAAACGGGCCGCGATATCGGCAACATCCTTGCCTTGCTTGGCAAGCCCATCGAATGCCTCGTACTGATCGAGCGGGTGCATGTCCTCGCGCAAGATGTTCTCGGCAAGGCTGATTTCCGTGGCGATCTCGCCTTCGCGCTCCTTGCACTCGACGGGGAAATCCTTAGCTATCTCCCCCGCCTTAGCCAGCAGATTGAGTGCGGCAAGGCGGCGGCCGCCCGCCGTCACGAAATAGCGGCCCTTCTTGTCGCCCTTGCGAACAACGAGGTTCTGCAACAGCCGGTAGCCGTCTTCTCGAATGTTGGCGGCCAGCGCCTCGACGCCCTCGGCGCTGTAGGTCTTGCGAACGTTCTTCGGATCGGCGTCCAGCTTGTTCAATGCGATGGTGATGATCTCGGTCATGATACTTCCCTTTCCCTTTTTCCCGCGAAGCGGTCTCGTGCCCGAAGGGGCAGGAGCCCCGCTCCTGCTCCCCGAGCTCGTGCGGAACAGCGGGGGAGAGGGGGGCAAGGGGACAAATCGGAGGGGGATCGCCCGCCCGAAGGGGCGACGCAAATCCGCGGATGCGGATCCGCGTCGATCCTGCACGAAGCGAGCCGGGCGAGCGCAGGAAGGACGGGGAGGCCGATTTTCCCCTTGCAGGGGAGAGGGGCCGAGCGCCCTTTCCCCACTGAAGGAAACAATGAGCATACCAGGCGAAGGCGGCGCAGCGGCCGAAGCCAGTTCGCGCACCGCTTGACCGGTTAAAGGGCAGCCGCAGGAGGTTTAGCATAGCGCCGACCGAAGGACGGAAACCGGGACCGACTGCCCCCGGCATGCGGTTCCATGTAGTATCGGCCGGAGACCGCCCGTTCGCCGTCGCCGCTCCGAGTATGTAGCGCTCCGCGTCGCCGGCGAACTCCGCTGGCAAAAGTGAGATTGCGCGTGAGGGTGGCATCCGGCTATCGTGCTGACAGAGAAATCAGCAACGGATGGTTGGATGAACAGCCTTCGGGACCAGGTGCTCGAACGCGGCTATGCCCTGATGCCGGCTTGGCGGCCGGAGCGATCGGCTGGCGATGTGGCCGCGTCGTTCGGCGAGCCGTTGTCGCTTGGCGACGGCGATCCCGTGCACACCCTGACGCCGGCCGCGAAAGAAGCCTCGACGCCAAACTCCTATAGCGGGCTCTACGGGCTCCAGGGCTTTCCGTTTCATACCGACATGGCGCACTGGCGCGCGCCGCCGCGCTACCTAATGCTGCGCTGTGTCGTCGGCTTCAGGGAAGTGCCGACAATGCTGATTGACGGGGCCGAGCTGGCCCGTAGCGTCGGACTTGACCTTCTCGCACGGGCGATCGTCCGGCCGCGCCGTCCGGTCCAGGGAAAACTTCCGCTGCTGCGAATCTATCAGCCGGTGGAAGAGGGTGCCATCCTGAGATGGGATGAGGTATTTATACAGCCCGCCAGCAAAGCCGGAGAGGAGGGCTCCGCGCAATTCCGGGAGGCGATGCGTCTCCGAGTGTGCCAGCCGATCGCGCTCGCGACGCGAGGCGATACATTGGTCATTGATAACTGGCGCATGCTCCATGCCCGAGCGCTGGTCCCGTCCGGTTGCGAGGGACGCAGGCTTGAGCGCGTGTATTTGGGGAGGCTGCATTGAAGAAGACGATTGAGCCGGGGCCGACGCCTGATAACTGGGATGCCGAAGCGTTGTTCGCGAAAGCGCTGCGCTATGCCGAACGGATGGCGGACTCTGCCGACGGATGGGAGCAGGCGCTCTGGTCCAGCCTGGCTCTGGAACTACTGGGCAGGGCCGCCCTGTCAAATGTCAGCCCGGCCTTGCTTGCCGACAATGATAAAAACTGGACCAACCTGTACCATGCGCTCGGGTTTGAGCCAAATGAGGGTAAAACCGCGCCAAAATCGATCACTGTCACGGAAGTGTTCAAGCGGCTGACCGGGATCTATCCGGAATTATTTGTTTCGGAGAACCATAGCTTCTGTGTGGTGCACACGGGACGGCGCAACAGCGAACTTCATTCAGGCGAAGCGGTGTTTGAGGGAATTGCCAGCTCTTCCTGGCAACCGCAATTCTATGCGGCATGCAAGGCGCTCCTTGCGACGATGGGTCTGACGTTAACGGACTTTATCGACGGCTCGGAAGCTGAGGTTGCGGAAAAGCTCATTGCCGCGGAGGCAGACAAGAGCGCGAAGGCGGTTTTGGCCGACGTCGAGGCTCACCGAAAGGAATGGCTCGCCTTGGGCGATGACGAGCGTTCTTCTTTGGTGGAATTGGCAAAGGTATGGGCAATGCGGCAGGTGGGACATCGCGTAACTTGTCCTGCTTGCACGTCGATCGCACTTGTTCAGGGCGAGGCGATTACGCCCGCGGTTGTGAAGCTGGATGCTGAGCAAGGCTTGGTCGTCGAAACGCAGGATTACCTGCCGAGCCAATTCGAGTGCGTGGCGTGCCGCCTGAAAATTCACGGCCTGTCACGCCTTGCTGCGGTTGATAATAATCTGGCGAACCGTTTCAAGAAGACGAGCACGTATGACGCGGCGGAATACTACGCCAAGGAAGATGACTATCCTGGCTATGAAGAGGACAATAACGAGCGTTTCTGAAGACACCAGGGGCGTGAAGGAGAAACCGCATGAGCATATTCGGTCAGTATGAAGCACCGCCAATGACGGACCCTCAACGCCGCGATGCCATGGCCGACATGACGGCGATCGTGCGTGGCGAAGAACTCGACCTACCGTGGCGACGCATCCGCGTCCTGCTCGATCATAAGCTTGCGATGGTTCAGCATCCCGTGTTGACGCAAGGAAGCTTGACGTCTCTGGGCCTGACGGACAAAGGCTTGCGATTCATGCGCGAGACCTGATCGAAGGTTCATACAACGCATAAGAAAAAATTCCTCTTGACGAGGAACCATATGCGGGTGTTCTGCTTTTGTTCCCATCGACAGGAGCAAACATGCGCAAACCGGAGACGATCGAACGCCTCTATCTGGATTTCGATGGCTTCTTCGCGTCGGTCGAACAGCAATGCGATCGGCGTTTGAGAGGTCGGCCGGTCGGCGTCGTCCCGTTTGCGGGAACGACCAGGACGGCCGTCATCGCCTGCTCGCGCGAAGCGAAAGCCTTCGGCGTCAAGAACGTGATGCCGATCGAAGAGGCAAGGAGGCTCTGTCCGGATTTGGTGCTGGTGCCTCAAAAGCCGGACCTCTATCGCCGCGCGCACAATGCACTTTTGTCGGAAATCGAAACCGTTATTCCGATCGATACGGCCAAGTCGATCGACGAGCTGACGTGCCGCCTCGATGAGGCCGGCCGGGCGGACCCCCACGGCCTGACCGCCGCGATCAAGGCGACGATCGCGGAGAACGTCGGCCCGTGGATCACGTGCTCGATCGGCTTTGCCGCCAATCGCCAGCTCGCGAAAATCGCATGCAAGGAAGGCAAGCGGAGCGGCGGCCGATACGGCGACGGGCTCGCCATCTGGCGACCTGAAGACATGCCGGCGCCGCTGCTTGAGGTGGCAATGGAAGATATTCCGGGCGTCGGCGGCAATATGGCGAAGCGGCTCTACCGGTCGTCGATCTACACGACCGAACAGCTCTATAACCTTCAGCCGAAACACATGCGCAAGCTGTGGGGTAATGTCACCGGAGAACGGCTCTGGTACGCGCTGCACGGTTACGACATTCAGGCCCCGGCATCGAGTCGCGGGATGTTCGGACATGGCCGCGTCCTTCCGCCGGAGGCGCGGACGCTTGCCGGCGCACGCGAGATTTCGCGCCTGCTTCTGATCAAGGCGGCACGGCGGCTGCGCCGGGAAAACTTCTATGCTGGCGGCTTGTGGTTATGGCTGTCGATCCGGGCCGGCTCATGGATGGGCAAGCGTCATCTGCCGGTTGTCAACGATGACCAGGCAATCCTTTCCGGACTGGCAGAGCTGTGGGACCAGGTTCGCCGCGATCACCCGCGAGGAATAACGATATTCCGGATCGGGGTCACTCTTTACGATCTATCTCCGTCGCACGAGCGGCAGCTCGACTTACTCCTCAATGACGATAGCACGCGCCGGCGCTGGGAGAGCGCCAGCAACGCGATCGACAATCTGAACACGCGCTATGCCGGTACCGTTGTCAGTCTCGGTCCGTGGCGGCCGCCGGCGGGCGGACACGTCGGCGGCAAGATAAGCTACACGCGCATTCCATCCGCGGAGGATTTCTGGTGATGAGGAGCTGGAAGCAAAATATCCGTATCGGTGATCTGGCTGATCACCAAAAGCTTGAAGCGCGATGCAGGAAATGTGGTCACGTTCACTACCTGACGCGGGCGATCGTGTGCGTCTCGCCGGAACGGGAATTTCTCTATATAGACGAGGTAGAACGCGAGACCGTCTGTCGGGCGCGCGGCTGCCGTGGTGCTGTCCGGCTGTCGATGGTCCGGCTTGACGAGCTGAGCGGGTTTGTTGGTGGCCTAGCCTGACCGAGTGCCGAGGTCAGCGGCCTCAACAATGCCGTCTCTGGAACGCCACCCTGGCCGCGATGACACGTTGTCGGCTTCAGAAAATCCGGGGGAAAGCCTTCCCCAACAGGATTCCGGAAAGCGCCATTCCATAAACGCCGACACCAAAGCCAAGCGCCGGCAACATGAGAAACAGGACATCCAGAGCGACATTGTTGAAGGCCCGGCCCTCGGCAACTGCCTTCCAATATTCGGGCAGGGCCAATCTGCTGATCCACATCATCGTGCTCGAGACGGCGAACATGAGAGCGGCGTGGCCGAGATTCTTATGGTTCACAGTCTGCCTTCCCCCGTTGTGGCCATTGGAAGATAGGCAGTCGATACCCGTCGGCAACAATAAAGCCGCTAATTTGTCGTTGGCGAAATTTTCTCCGATTAGTGCCTTGCAAGGGTCCAGGCTAGAATCAAGAAGCTACAGGCTCATCAACAATCTGTAGCCTTTTCATGAGGATAGCAAACATGGAACCAATCGACATCAAAGCAGGCATCGTCGGAACTGTCATCACCTTCCTGCTCGGGACGCTGTATTTCGAAGTGCATCCGTTTTGGGCCGCAATCGTGGCCGCACTGTGCTTCGGATACTACTGGGTTGGCGCGAAGACCGTCTACGCCATCCAGAGCTGGTGGGACCGCCTCTGGTGGTAGCAAGCGGGCGGCTCTGCCGCCCGTCCTTTCGGGCCACGGCGGAAAGCCGCGCCCTGCACTGCAGGGCGCGGCGCTGTTCACTTCGCCTTGTTGTCGTTGTCGGCCTTGGCGTTGAACTCGCACTGGTAGCTGACCTCGACCTTAGCGATGAGCGGAAGCGAGACCGAGATTTTCAACTGGCCCTTATGGGACAGTTTGACGACTTGCCGATTGATGTAGAGGCGAAGGCGGCGGCCGGTTTTCTGGCAGAAGGTTACGAGCGTTTTCATGAGGGTGATCCTCCTTAGTGGTTGTGCGTAATCGCGAAGCTCGAATACGGCTGGGACGGCCGAGTGCACCGCGAAGCGGTCACAACGGAGCGAAGAGGAGAGGAGAACCCTTTAGGGTTGCACGCCAAGGCCGGCCCTGACGTATCGTGCGCAGCATCAGATTGCGGACAGCCACCTAAGGAGAGGCCGGAAAACGCGGCGTTCGTAGCCTCAGCCGCCGCCTTCGCCGTCAATCGGCAAGTCGCCATCCGGCCTTCAGGCCGGATCTCGGTCGCGGTTTTGCTGTAGCGGGGTCCAGGTTGGCAACTGTGTTCGACGGCCCGACAACGACAACAAGGCGAAGTGAGCCGGCTCGTGTCAGCGGGGCGGCCGCCGTGGATGGGGAGGGGAGTACGAGGGGAGGGGCTTCGGGGCTCCCCTCGTATCAGCCTTGGTCCGCTCGATGCGGATCAGGCTGATTGCGGCGCGCTAACGGACAATTCCAAGGCGTTCACCAAGGCTCGGCGGAGAAGGCGGCCCAGCTTCCTTGATCATTGCCAGTATCATTTCGCGCGTGAGGCCGTGAACCTCGTAGCCTTGCACCCGCGCGGCTTCGATAATGGCTTCCAAGCTTGGATATTCCTCAAGAAACCCGCCCAGCCACAGGGCGCATTCGTCGGTTTCGGGGTCCGGAAACGCCTGCAAAAAGAAGGTCCTTAAAGGCCGGTCATAGCCGATCGTGGCTTCCGGGTCGGCCTTGGTCGCGGATTTCACTGCAACAGTATAGCGGCTCAATGCTGGCTCCTCTCGTGGCCTGTTCGGTGAAGGCCGCGCCGTCGGCGCGGCCTCGTTCTGAAAAGCGGCATAGTCCGCTGGTTGGTGAGGGCGGCTCGCTCCGCCTCGAAAGTGTAGCCATCCCAATCCTTCCAAGCCTCCCAACCGAGTGCGGGTGCGCGTCCGTACCAGACGCGCACCCGCACTCTATCGGCAGCAACCTCCTCGACAACGGAAACCGTGAAGCTTCCGCCCGTGCCCGACGGCATGTCGAAAACGTCGACGCTGCGGCGCGAGTCGCATGTCCGCGCCCCTACAGCCGGAAGTGAGCGACAAGCGCCTGATTGGCGCGATGGCAGGCAAGGGCATAGGCGACAATTTGCGCCACCATGTCAGAATCGGTTGCACCCGCCCGTTTCGCCCTGTCGGCCATATCCTCTGCAAGGTCGCTATCGTCCTCGCCGACGTGCTTGTTGCCGACAATCCATGAAATCTGCCCGGTTGGCAGGTCGGGCCGTAGCTTGGCTGGAAGAGCGGAAATCCGCCCTTTCCGTGTGCTCGCTTCGGTTCCGGCCTGTTCTGCCTCCGTCGTGGTCGGATAATAGGCCGTGACCAGTTTCCGGCGCTGCGCGTCGGCGGCGCTGATGAAAGCGTGCCCGCCGTCCTCGGTCTTGTAGAGCGCCCAATCGGCAGCGGTTCCGCCGAAATAGGGGTCGCCCGTGCCATGAAACTCCATCACGAAATAGATTGCCTGGGTCATCGGAATGTCCTTCCTTCGAATAGGGGCGGTTGATCAGGCGGCGTTGGCGCCGCTGATCGTCTTCAACACGCGCTGGGCGGCGTAGCGTCCGGACTCGTTCAAGTGCCGTTGCCAAGCTCCTTGCGACGGCGACCAGCGGAAGCCGTTCGCCTTCAACACGCGCCGCGTCGGGTCGTCCGGCTTGCCGGGAAAGATCAACTGGATACGCGCGATATCGGCGTTCTCCTTGACCTCGACGGCTCCAGCGTTCGTCTCGACCTCCTGGCTTTGGGTGCCGCGCTCCTTCATCCTTGCGAGGACAGCAAGGCGCTGCTGCAGGCGGCGAAGCTCGGCACGGCTGTTGGTCGTGGTGAAACCGCGCCGGGACTGCCACGGTGCTAGTTTGATGCCGCTGGCTGCGGTTTCGGCGGAAAGTCCGGTGTTCGCGGCGACGGTGGCAATCATGTCCTCTTCGCTGGCGAGGTCCTTTTCCATCCGCCGGATGATCGCGTTCGCGGCTTTCATCCGGTCGATGGCAAGCGCCGTCTCCTCGATGCGCGTCATGATCCTCTGCAAGGCCACTGGATCTCCGGAACGGATCGGCTCATCATCGGTGACATGCGGGAACGCCTTCCGCTTCACTGCCTTGCGAGCCGTCGCCTCGTGCGCCTTCAGGTCGGCGCGGCGCGCATCGGCAATCTTCATCCGCTTTTCATTGCGGGCGACGGGAAAGCGGGCAGGGCCGGTGACAAACCAGTTCATGCAACGGCCTTCCGCCGCCCAATAGCGCCGCGTCAATTCGACGTGACGGCGGGCGAAAGCTTCAATATCCGGTTCCGGAATCGGAACGCAGGCTTTGTCCCAAAGCTCGGCAACGTAAGCGGCGAATTGGTTCAACCGCTCCGCAAGCTCTGAAAGCTCGGCCTTCGTGCGCCGGTCGGGAAAATGGGTGAGGGCGTGAAACTTCGCCTCGATGTCCTCCGCCGCAATGGTTGCGGCGAAGGTTCCTGCGACGATGGCTAGGATGTTGTTTTCGAGTGCTGCGATTTTCATCATGCCTCTCCTTCGACTAGGACAGGCGCGCGGCGCTCGATGCGGCATTGCAGGCCTGCGAGCGCGCCGGCGATGATGATGCCACCGGCCGAAATCTCATCGGCCTTGGCAAACACCGGGTCCAGAACCGGGCGGCAGCATTTGAAATGCTTTGCCGCATCTTCAAGGCTGATGAGGGGGGAGGTGTACGGGGTGCTGCCATCGCCCCCCACGAGCACGATCTTGCCGGCGATCGGCTGCGGGAAACCTTCGAAGATGGTGAAGGCGGTTAGCCCATCCCGCAATCCGTCCTCGTCGACGAAAAGCGTGTGCCGCTCGTCAAACCGTACGACTTCAAGCAGTCGGCAACCGATTAAGTCATAAATCGGCCGGATACCCGTATCGACCGGAAGCTCCACCGGCCTAAAAATCGTGGTCTCCGGGTCCAGCAGATAAGCAGTGTTCACGCGCATCATTGTTCTAGCCCTTTCCTTTCCGCGAAGCGGTCTAGCGTCTGCCCGAGGGGCAGGAGCCCCGCTCCTGCTCCCCGAGTTCGCGCGGAGCAGCGGGAGAGAGGGAGGCAAGGGAACAAAACGGAGGGGGTTCGCCCGCCCGAGGCATGAGCCGAAGGGGCGACGCAAAATCCGCACGTGCGGATCCGCGTCGATCCTGCACGGAGCGAGCCGAAGGCGAGGGGAGGAAGGACGGGGAGACCGTTTTTTCCCTTGTGAGGGAGAGAGGGCGGCGCCCTCTTTCCCTCCTTCAGGAAGACAGAGTCGGCCGCCGGGCCGCCATTTCAGATATGGAAAGGGCCGCCCTGCCTCATAGATCAGGACGGCCCCCGCGGTGCATGACAAGAAGGGCTAGCGACTTGTCATGCACCAACCCGTGATTGGTGTTTTCTGGCAGGCAATATGCTGATTTTGAGGGGGTCTGTAAACGGGATTTAGAGGCAAATTGATGCAGTCAAGGAGGCGACTGCGTAGCGACTCTTGCGCAACCGATCGTTACCCGCATGGGCGAAGACCGCTTTTCAGCGGGCTTCGTGCCGCAGGCATAGAGCGGGCTCGCGTCAGCGATGCGCCAAATTGATTCCGTCTGTGGCGTTTTAGGGTCTCCCCAAATACAACCGTTTGGGTTAGAGAGGTCCATACCTCTAGTTATAATCGGCAGGACGAATGGCAGGGCCGTCTCTCGAGCAGTGGATTTTGGATCTCGGTTTGCAGCAAATAGACGATCCTCTGATTGGCAAATCGATCTATCGCAAACCATTCGACGGTCAGATTATTCTCAGCGCCGAACTTGAAGGGCAAATCAGCATCGGCCTCCGGCAAGCCCGCGACAGGCGACGATTGGCCCGGAAGAAACTGGCGACCATGCTTGGTCTTAGCGAGCGGGTTTATGAGCGTTACGAAAATAACGTTTCCCGCCTCACCGTTAGCAGACTCGTCCATCTCTGTGAGGTCCTTGGCGCAAGTCCGGAAGAGATGCTGTCGCCGGCCGCTCCCCATTTGTGGGGCAAGACCGATACTGCGGCGGCCCTTCTGTTGGCTTCTATCGAAAAGCTGCGGACCTTCGACGAGGAAACGTTGCGTGACGTTCTCAGCTTGCTCAGTCGGATAGAGTCCCAAACGAACATCAAGAGCAACAGCAACGGCGGCGATAATGATGGCGCGGCGCCAGCCGCGCCATCTCTTCCTACCGTTGCTGATCCTTTACAAGGAGGGGCAGAACATAGGAACGCACCAGGACAAGCGGCTCATGCTGGAAGCGGAGATTCCGGCATTTGTAGATGACGTCATTGCGACGGGTTGCGACATCTGCGCGATCGGTCACGATGGATACGTCGTCGGGGATGCCGACCTATCAGATGAAGAATATGAGATCGCAGGGCCGAAGCTGGCCCGCATCAAGGAAAGATATGGCGATCGTGACCATCTCCTGCGGGAAATCGCCATCTACCTATGCTCGCTAGGCCGGCATCACGATCCCGGCTCGCCGCCAGTCAATTGATCACGCAATTCGAAACGGCACGAGGAGAGCTGATGCTAAGCCGCCATCCGAACGCAACGCCTGAGAAGATCAATCCTGTCGATGTTCACGTCGGCCGTCGCCTTCGCGCGCGGCGACTCGAAATGAAAATCTCACAGGAGAAGTTAGCCGGCGCGATCGGTGTGACGTATCAGCAGGTGCAGAAATACGAAAAGGGCATCAATCGCGTGGGAGCAAGCCGCCTTCAACTGATCGCAGTTGCCCTGCAAGCCCCGGTTTCCCACTTTTTCGATGAGATGCCCGACGACGCCGGCGAGATCAGCGCCGATCCGAAAGTCCGCCTCCACGCGGAAATCATAAAGTTCGCCACCAGCGATGAAGGGATTGAGCTCATTCGGACGTTCACTCGCATTGAGGATGCCACCGTTCGGAAACGGGCTCTTGGGGTCTTGAAGGCCCTCGGCGAAGGAATGGGATGAATAGATCATCCCCTGCCTTTGCGACGAGCGCGCCGACTCCAAGCTTGCATGATTCTACAATTGCCGGCCGCTGCAAGGGGTGATTTTATCGCCGCATGGATACGAAACTCTCGGACTTGAAACTTAAACCTTGGCTCCTCACTGAGCTCAACCAGCTCGGATACGAGGTCGTTGACGACATGCAACACCTGTCTACAGTCGAGATTCTGCGGATACCTGGCATGGGCGGACTGGCCTGGCGGAAGATCGCAAAGGCAATGGGGCGGGACCCATTTCCTGACCTGAAAAAGCGCCGATAGCGTTGTGTGAGTCTGGCGCCCAAATTTTCGCGCGACCGAGCAACATTTTTGAACGCGAGCTGACGGCTCACGGTACCTGTCGAAGCCTATCCGTCACGTCCATGACACCGGCAACTTCCCAGACGCCATCCCTTGCCAGGAATTTGTGGCTGTTGGTGTGTGCGATGTAGACGGCCTTTTCCTTGACCGTGGCGGCCGGAATCAGCGCTGCCCTGACGATCTGGTAGTCATCGCCGAATAGAACGACGGCAAGGACGTCGAAACCATCCAGGTCACGGATCGCGGAGAGCTGCCGGGATTTGTTGCGCTGATGGATACGGCGGCCTTTCACCTGATATCTGATTCCAGCGCCGTCGAGCGCGTCATACCCCTTGACTGAATTCGCGGCCTGCTGCCAGCCGAAAGCGGCGCAGAAGAGGTATTCGGCCAGGTCCCCGGTCGGGTTGTTGGCGCTCCTGAGGACATTTCGGCCGCGCAGCTCTTCCATGATAGCCGCATGCATCGTCAACAGCTCGGCCGTGGTCTTTCCCTCGAATTCCATTTGCCCCCTCTCCGTCGCCTTGACACCCTGCCCGGGTGCGAACAAATGTGGAACGATGAAACATCGTCGCGGCATTGAAATCGGTCGGCCGAGCAGGGATGCGATCACGTATATCGGGCCTGTCCAAGACCCGCTAGGTACGGCTGTCGATGATCTTCCGCAGTGGCATACCCTGGGCGGTAGCTGTCCCTCATGCGAGCGGGAAGGGTGGATCGACCGATACGAGCTGCGACGAAAATGGGGCAATGCAATGCTTCATTCTCTGCAATCCCGCCTGAGGTGCTTGGGCTGCGGCAACAAAAACGGAAATCGTTGGATTTTGGGTCAGCTACCGCGCTGATCTCTATTCGCCGCCTCTGCCGGAATGCGCCAAAAACCGGATGTTGTCGGCCAGATAAGAAGCCATGGTGGCGCCAGGGCATTCGCGCCTTGTTTGCTCGCCGGATTTGATCTCTTATCCGCTAGTAGAATATGGGGGCGCGGAATGTCGTATGTGCCGAAATTGAAAGAAGAAGAAGCGCTGCTTCTTACGTTGCGGATTCTGATTGACGAGCGAAAAGGTCAAGCGACTGTTCGCGAAATCAAAGAACTCATTGAAGTTAGCAAACCTCGCCCATGGAGCGACCAGGATGCCGCGGGGAATGCTCTCCGAAGTGGAGCGCCGATGTGGCATCAGATCGTCCAGAATGCTTGCGACCGCCTCGATGCGGACAGACATTTTTATCGCTCATCGTTCATCAGGATCGTTTCGACCTCCCCGCACAAAATTTTGCAGATCACCGATGAGGGACGAACGTTTGTTAAGGATTTACAAGATTTCGAAGACAGACTGAGCGCGGACGGTTTTAAGCTCTGCCAATATCTGGATGAATCGCCGTTGGAAGAAACTTGGAGGGACCTCAAAAAGCTGTTGACAAAGAATAAGATCACCTACGAACGCGGCAGTGAACGAGATGATCTTTTGCGATCATTGCGCTCGCGCGAATACGCGATGAAGCATCATCTCGACTATGAAAATGCCAACATCCATTCGAAAATTTTAGATGCGTTGAAGCAACGCTGCGACAAGCCGGTCACGACATCAATCGACGCTTGGATGGCTGGGCGCAACCATGTTGGAACATTGGCGAATCTCGAATCGCGGCAAGAGAGCCAGTTTGCAGAACTGAAAAGCCTCTGCTTTGCCGGAGACACCGAGTCGTGAGCCCCCTCATGTTCCCTCATTTTCGCCCAGCCGGTAGACCTCGGCATTGTCCTGGACCTCCCGCAAGCCTTTGTAGGATCCATGGCGCAACTTGTTATCGGAGGTCCAGGCCCTGTATTCAATCTCCGCAATAAGCGTCGGCTGAATCCATACAACTTTACGCTTGCCTGAATATGGCACCGGCGGCTGCCTTCGCTTCCACGGCAGCTTGTCCATGGACGTGCGCAACGCGAGCGACGCCCGCTCTTTGAATCCAATTCCTACGCTGCCCACGTAGCGCAGATCATCGCCTCGATAGGCCGCAAGTTGAAGAGAGCGGAAGCCGCCGAAAGCGCCGACGGAAGGCTCATACCCGACAATGAAGAATGCTTCGCTTTGGACGCATTTGCATTTGATCCAGTCGTCCGTTCTGCCGGATCGATAAACGCTGTCGCGTTTCTTCCCTACGATCCCTTCCAAGCCCAACCTGCAAGCGTGGTCCAGCAACTCGACAGGATCAGCGTCGATCTCATCAGAAAGCCGGATCGCGCTTTCCTTCCCCTGCAGCAGGTCTTCGAGCAGATGGCGGCGAGAGTCGTATTCCAGCCCTCGCAGATCGTGGCCGTCGAAATAGATCAGGTCGAAGGCCATCATGGTTGCGGGCGATACGAGGTTGCCGCTCCGTCGGCCGACCGCACCCAGGCTGGATTGCAACAAGTTGAAATCCGAGCGGCCTTGTTCATCGAATAGGCAGGCCTCGCCATCCAAAATCATTGACGCAGGTCCCAGTTCACGAGCCGCGTCAACAATTGAGGGAAATCGATGCGACCAGTCGTATCCGCCTCTGGTTAGAACACGGATCCGACCGGTCTCGACGTGGACGTGAATTCGATACCCGTCCCATTTGATTTCCCAGTTATAGCCTGTTGCCGGTGGGCGTTGCTTCAGCAAAGCCAGGGCGGGTTCCACGCGATCCGGCATGGGATCGAAGGGCAGGGCGGGTTGCGCCGGGTTCCGTTTCCGGACACGGCGACTTTGAAGCTGGCCGCTCTCATCGGTGAGGAGCGGTTTCGAGCGAGGCGGACGCGTGCCTTTTGCCATGCTCTCTATTTCAACAGCATTTGCTTAAAAGTATCCATATGAAAGTCGCCGGTAGCCGCGGCCTAAACGGACGCGGACGCCCAGATCATGTTCGTCGGCCCTTATCAGGACTCGATAGAAACCGCTTCAGGCTCAAACCGGCCAACAAAATGTGGGGCGGCATGGCGAGCGAATAGTGCCCACAGTTTAATTCCAAGATATTTGGCCGAGCGCCGGTGTCCTCCAGCTTCTGCATGAAGCTCGCCGATAGCTCTGGCAACACCACCTTGTCTCTCTTGGCCAAGACAACGTGCAGAGCGAGATCCGGCCGCGCCAGACGCTGTGCGTAATTCCCCAAATTGAGCGGCCCCCAAGCCCTTCGGAGAACGGTCAGATCAATCTCAGGCGCAAGACTGTCGCGTATTGCTCGTGTCGCGCGACCCGTCCAAACCATGTCGGCCAGGCTTCCCGCCGTCAGAAATAACGAGGCTTTTGACACGGCCGGGTCATGCGCTGCGATCAATCCAGCGACCCACGAACCCAAGCTCATACCGAGGACCGAAATGTCTCGATAGCCTTCGCGCTTCAACCAACGAATGAGCTTTCGGCCGTCCAATACTGCCTGCCTTACGGATTGGATCGTTCGACCAAGGTTGGCGCTAAGCATATAATCGGCGTGCAGGGAACCAGGGCGGCTGCGCTCGAAGTGATAGGGCATAGCAATCTCGACGACCGTGATGCCACGCTTCGAGAAAAAGCTGGCGATCTGGCGATTTCGGGAGCTGGCATTCCAGTGGTGAAAAATCACCAATACCCGATCGAAGGACCCGCTATCTGCGATTTTTGCCCAGACGATGTTGTTCTCTTCAACGTCCGTGGAAATGTCCGATGGAAATTTAAGCCACCCATCTTGCCCTTGAAAGCCTTGATCGCTCCGACTCGGCTCATCGAAGAAGGCCGGATTAGCCACGGCCTGGTCGGCAAGAACACAAAACTCCTCGAGACTTGTTATCTTCTCCGCACCTGGAAAGGCGCGTTCCGCGTCAAGGGTGAGGGCCGTTCTTCCTTTCCCTTCTTCGCCGCGCCGCGCCCGCCGCTCGTCCCAACGATCAAGCCAACTATGATACACTCTGATTTCCTACCTCACTCGTTCGCCATGCCCAAACGCTGGGTCAAAGAGGCCATATATCGCGAGGAGCACTCCGATACCTAAAAGGATCGAAAAGCCAGCGAATGCGCCGATCAAGAGATAGGCAGCAACGAGCAAGCCCACGACCGCCGACATCTTCCACAAAAGCATACGGTATCGACGTCCGACACTTAAACGGATGGAAGCAACGAGGAAGACGACACAAGTTGAAATAGCGACAAGAAGGCTGCTGTAGTGTGTCGGCATTCTATAACTGAACCCGTTGCTAACATCTTTATGCACATACAAGGCTGATGACATATCGCCGACCAACCAATCCACGATGTTCACTCCATTCGATGTCAGGTAAGAGCTTTGGGCCTTCATGCATATGGCGACTAGAATACCCAGCACAGTGCACCGAAAAATTCCGCGCATCACCCTGAGACCAAGTTGATCGAGCTCGTGTCGATGTTCTATCTCCGGCCGGGCCTTCGATGCTTCCCCAATTTTCCAGAGATCATGGACCATCGTGTGAAGCAAAATGAGACCCGCGAAGAACAGATAAAAGCATAGGCACATGTATAGATATGCGAGAGCCGTGAACACGATCGACATTGGCACCGATATAACTTCAGGGCGCACAATAGCCAACGTGCCCCAACTCGTCGCGTAGTCGTCACCACCGTTCATCAATGGGATCAAGCACACGCCGATCCACTGAAAAAGACCGGCAAACAATACACAAATCAAGAAAACCGCCCAATATGTATACGAAGAAGCTTCGACGTTTCGCGCCCAAGCATTTTCGCTTTCCATCCTGTCGCCCTGGGCCATAAACTTTAAGCGCGCCTCGTATCTCCAGAAGACCAACAGCTCTATTACGATCGCAAAAAACAGTGGCAAAAGCACCATAAAGAGGAATGTCCAATTCGGTGCCCAAAGAAACCCAACCTCCTTCACGATGCCATCCGCCCGGACGTACGTGGCGCTGTAAATGCCCGTGATGTATGACAGGAAGCCAAGAGCGGTGGCGCCCGCAAATACCGACGCCGGTAAATTTAAGGGAGATCCGCGAGAAAAAAGCGCTTCCGATCTCAGCGCCAAGCCGAAACGCCGGTCCGGCCGCTTGATATCGGTCCCCCGTGCCAACTCAGCTCGCGAGCCAGTCACATCATCGACAGTCGCAGTCAATGGCCCTTCCGGAACACCGGGCGCAACGCTGCTTCTTGCATTCTTAGATGCTCGTCTCCTTGCCGCGAACCGGGATTGCGCATCGCTAAGCTCCATCTGCCATTCACTGGTGGCGACTGGATCATTGCACCCAAAAATCCTTGCCAGCCAACGAATATTGGCAGTGCTGATGCCCTTCTCGTTCTCTTGAAACCAAAGCTGAACCGTTCGTAGATCCACGCCAGCCCGGTTCGAATCAATCTGTGAAATCGCCTCTGCAAGAAGCTCCGGCGTCCACGGCCCTGCAGGAAAACCATCGCTACCCAATGGTCGACCTGCTCCAGCCGCAGCCAATCGCTTGAATAATTCTTTGAAATCACTTCCGTCGTTTGGCGGAGGGATAAAAAATTTTCCGTTTTTTAACAAAGGCTTACCAGATTCGGTTTCGTTTGGTTTCGTTTGATTTCTTACCCTATCGTGTCTTCGTCCTCAATCAATGCGTTTAAATGCAACGTAGTAGCGCCTTCAAATTGGTGCGGACAACAGGTGGGTTTTGGGATGTTAATTTCGGATTCGCTTCGGTCCCGTAATCGGGGAGACTTTTCTTCAGGCCTTCGCAAGGCTTTGAGCGCGTTAGCGTTCGACGGTATTTCTTATGCAGAAATCGCGGGACTTTCGGGTGGGGCCGGACAGAAAGAAGAGAATAGCGCGGAAACCGCGGTTTCCCTTGGTGAGTTGATGGATCGGCATATCGCGGCGCAAATGGCGGCCGCGGATGCCATTCGCGTATTTGATGAACGCGGGACAGTTGGTAGGGTTGCGAGCGTCGCCGATGCAAAAGTACTGTTGGAAGTCGCGCGAGACGAAGAAGTTGGCCGCCTGGCGATCGTCAATTACTTGCCGCGGACTAATCGGGAATCAAGGCAAAAGCTCACCTATATGGTGGCTTACCTCATCGCGACACGGGGTACCCTGAATGCCATTGAGATGAATTCCATCTTGGAATCTTCTCGCGATCGGCCAATGCGGAATGGCTAAAATGAAATCAACCGAGACCGGCCTCTCAAGCTGACCCAATGCCAGGTTGTGTGGGTCCCCGCGTGGCAACGCTCGCCGGCGAGCGAGCGACGAAATCTATAGTAAGAATTGCCCCTCGGCGCCTAACGCAGCTAAGCTAGACTCGCAGACAGGCCTTCGCGGCCGCGTCTACGTCATTACATGCATTGGGGTCACGCCTCGTGGCCCTACTTTGCTTTGCCATTTATTGAAACGGCTCGCACACACAAGCCGTTAGAACAGATCAGCCTATGGAGGCTATCCCATGTCGACTAGGACTGTGCCTTCTCGATGAACTTTGCCGCGTCGCCGACGGTCAGGATCGAGTCAGCAGCGTCGTCTGGAATTTCAACGCCGAACTCTTCTTCGAAGGCCATGACGAGTTCCACCGTGTCGAGCGAATCTGCACCGAGATCGTCGATGAAACTTGCACCTTCGACAACCTTGTCGGCATCAACGCCGAGATGGTCAATGACAATTTTTTTTACGCGTTCTGCGATATCGCTCATGTCGGTTTTCCTCGACCTCTGTATTCCGAATGCCAAAACAGCATCCACATCCTGTTGAACCTGTAACTGCACTTTTTCGGGTGCCGACGCCTGCAAACCCCCCTCACCCTTGTTCTGGCTCGCTCGCCGCGCGCTGAGCAATGGAACGACTTGACCTCCAAGAGATTTCAACAGTCATGGCCGAATTTAGACAGTTTAACAAGCGGAGAGACGGGGCATCGCGACTTACTTAGGTACGCCCCTAATCCCAAAGCTGACAGAACTGGTCGCATCAATACCTGTCGAGACCGTCAGCAACCCCTGAGGGGGGAAACGGACCAAGGCTCGATTGAAGCGGGCCCTTTTGCCTAGCTCACGACCTTATCGATAAAACCAAGCGTCGTCGCGTTCTCCAAGAGAGTGCGAACTTTGGCGCGATCCAAACCTCCGGGGACTTCCGCGTCAATTTCCAGCTTCAGTGACACGTCGCTGCCTGCCATCGTTGTCAACTGCTCAACGATGGCCTCAACGATTTGGTGAATCTCCCTAGCAGGTCTTTCTGCCGAGATCATAACGGTGCCAATGAATCTCGTCGGTAGCTTTTCAGGAGTCGGTCTCGCCGGGCCGTCAGAGCCAGTGGTCGATCCGCTCGTTGGCTCACTCGTCCGACTGTCGATGTCGTCATCAATGCCGGCTGGTACCGCGGGCTTCGGGACAACAAGCTTACTAAGCGCAACATCGGGTTTGATGATGACGCTGTCACTGTCGATTACGACGGGAACATTGCCCGCCTTCTCGATGGTCAGACCATGATAAGCTTGGGTGGCCTCATCCCACCCCTCAGCGTAGGCGAAGGGCCCCGGTAGCATTCCTGAGATTGCTGCCTGAACGGCCTTCACTAATACCTGCTGGTTTTGCAACCTGGGCAGGTAGATGTAGCGGTTCAGGTATTCCCACAGATCCTTGAGGGAAAGATGCGGCTTGCCATTCCAGATGTATTTCTGGAGTTCGCGGTCCAGGCGCGTTGGGCCAAGCTCCGGCAACAATCCTTCATCGCTAACCAGCTTCTTGCTCGCGCGGGCCAGCAATCCGTCCTGTGCCGGTATCTTCGCAGAGCTCCATGTAAGGTCGACTTGTGCGCTCTCCTGGACAGGATAGAGCAGGTAGCACCAGGCTTCCTTCACGCGAGTCCTGAGGGTTTCATTCGCCTCGGCCACCTTCGACTTGGCCAATGCGCTGTCGCTTTGCGTAAGGTTGAGACGGTCGATTTCCCGCACAATCTCCGCCCAGGCTAGGGATGATCGCGTGGCAGATTTCAGGTTATCCAGCTGGCGTTGCTCTGCCGCCAGGAACACGAGCATGTTCCTGTAGACCCGCGGCGTGCTACCGCGCTGCATCAGGATATCCTTTGCTTCGGTGTGCGCTTCCGAACCATCGCGGCCGGTATGGGGGTGCGCGATGCCGAGCACAACCGCGCGAACCCCTCCGCGTTCATCGGGAACATCGGACGAGCTGCTGGGCGCAATCTGGACAGCGTCGAAAAGCCCTCGATCCGCCAGCCCATTGACGTAGCTGACCAGCGCTTTGTCGATCTCCATCAGCACGAGCGCTTCTTCGAACTGGCCCGCGCGATCGGCGGCAATTCGGTTCAGGCTGGCCGACATCGAGTACCAGTAGCGGCCCAGGTCGCTGTGCATGAACTTGGCCTGGTTAGTCAGGCGCCTGAGAGCGTCACCAAAGATGGCTGGACGCTCTCCGGGCTGTACCACACCCAGATTGATCTGCTTGTCGTCGAGCCCCTTGTTTTCCTGTCCGTGGGTCGGCGCGGTACCCATGAACACGGCGCGCGCAACTCTGCGCGTCGCCGAATAGCGGTTCAGGTTCGGCGCAGCCTGGTCGACCTTGTAAGGTGTCGACGTGATGCCATCGACATCCCCCGCGATGATCGATTGCCAGCTCGTGTCGAGGTAGTGGAGAAGTTCCGGCTCCACGCGCGCGGAGCTGATCGCGACGCTGCCGGGCATAATCATGACCGACGGGTCATTACCCATCCAGAGTTCGTGGATGACCTGGGCCATCAGCCGCAGCACCCCGCGGGTACGCTGGAATTTTTCCAACGATCCCCAGCTCGTATACAGCTGGTCGAACAGTTCCGGATGGATCGGATATGCCTTCTCCAGTTTCCTGCGATAGTCCTCATCCGTGCATCCCTGCGGGAAGTCGTTAGAGTTTTCCCGATAGAGCTTGCCGTACTGCTTCAGCGTGTTGTCGCGGTGATGAAACTTGTCGCCGGGGATTTCCTTGAAGAGGCGGCGACGGACGATCTCATAGCTTTCCTCCTGCGAAGCTGGTCGCCACGACGACTCAACACGACTGAAGGTCTGTTTCAAGCGGGCCAGAGCTTCATGCCCTCCTTCGCCGCCGACTTCGATCTGCGAGGCGGGTAGCGAGGCGACAAGAAGTGTGCCGGGACTGGCCTTGACCGCTTCGGTCAGAGCCTGAACGAAGGAGAGGTTGGCGTCGAAGGAACCCGAAGGCAGACCGTCGACCTTGTAAATCTGCCGGAGATACGCGACCCATTCGTCGATCAGAATCAGGCAGGGCGAGCATTTCTTGAAGATAGCTTCGAGCAGGTTGGAACCCGGCGCGATGCCGCGGGCGTCGTTCTCGGCAACCATCTCGAAAAGTTCCGCGCCGCCGAGCTGCCAGGCCAGTTCGCCCCATGTCGTGCGGATTTTCCTCCCGCCTTCAAGGCTGATAATGTCCTGCGGACCGCGCGACGTACCGACGAGCACAGCGCGTTTTATTTTTGCAGGTACCGTCAGACCGTTGCGTGATAGGAGCTGGTCAAGCCCAGGCAGGTCGCCAACCGGCGTGCCGCTGACCATATGATACAGCGCCAGCATCGAGTGCGTCTTACCGCCACCGAAATTGGTCTGCAATTCAACAACCGGGTCTCCGCCGGACCCGGAAAGCCGTTTGGCGGCGCCGATCAACAGATTGCTCAGGCCCTCCGTCAGGTAGGTGCGCGCAAAAAACTCGCGAGGGTTGCGGTACTCGGACGGGGCGCTGCCATTGTGGACCTTGGCAAGGTCGGCGGCAAATTCGGCCTGCTGAAACTCACCCGTCGCCACGTCCTGGTGCGGCTCCACGACCTCGCGCCAGGGCATCAGCCCGGCCACGGTCTCGACGGAAATTTCGCTGCGCTGCGTTTTCCGCCGTTCCTCATTGCGCTGCAGCTCGGCATACTTGGTCCGCAGAATGGTGTCCCGAGACGCGCTGATTTTCTCGGCGACGTCGCCGGCGCTCACGGCCTCCAGCAGGCGCCGCATGGTATCCAGCGCCCGTTCGGCATCGTCGTAGGTGAAATTCTCATTGTGAGCGAGCTTATTGCGAACGTCCAATAGCTCAGAAACGTACGACCGTTCGGGATGGCCCAGCACCGTACCGAAAGAATCCTTCCAGAACGCCATCATGGCCTTAAGCAAGCCCTGCTGGTCCCAGGCGATGGCCGTGCCATGGCTATTGGGTTTCAATCCCTGAACGCGCTGTACGACCTCGACCTGCCAGTGGCCGGACAGTGAGGTTTCCAAACGCTTTTCGACGAAGGGGATCAGCCCCTCCGGCAGTAGTTCCATACCCTCAAATACGTGCTGACGCGTACTCTTAGCCATAAATATAACCCCCTTAGAAATTCATTCGCGTCTGGCCATCGCCGCGTATGTCATGGATTGTTGCGGCCTCGCGCGTCAGTTCGGTCCAATCCGCGATCAGGGCGTTATAGGCCGTGGCTTCCTTGGCATCCTGCCGCTTGTTCGCGCAGATATCGTAGAGGCAATAGGCGAGGTCTTTTACTGCCTCTGCCTTGTCACCAATCTTCTTCAAAACCAGCGCCGTGCTATGAGAGATACCGTCCTTCTCATGCAGCCGGACCAGATGCTGAAGGCACTCCCAGATCGTCAAGTGCGTGTCAGCTTCCGGGTCCCAACCAGGATCAAGCTCGTCCCGCTTTAAAACTCGCACCTTACCAGCCGCGCTTTCAACGATCCCAGCGTGCTTTACGCTCTCGACCGAAATGCCGCGTGCAGTCGCTATGCTATTTGCGGTGCCATAGTCTCCGGCCTTCAACCCGTTTTGCTCAAACCATGTGATTGTAAAGCGGGTGTCAGCATCGAACTCACCCTGAATTCCACCCAAATATTCATCGAGCTCGCGGTTTATCAGCTGCAGCGCGGCCTTCACCGCCATCGGGTTGTCGTCAGATTCCAGCACCGATTTGTAGCGAGAGAACACACCCATTCCCGGACCGATAGCCGATTGCGGCATATCCGCCGGAGCAATGTTCGCGGCCTGTAGCTCGGCGATCGCTGGGGGGAGTTCTCGCTTTAGCGCTCGAATGAACTCGGCACGGGTGATGGCTTCAGCAGTGGCTTCCTTCTGCCGGCAGACTAGGACAACCGAGTTAGCAAGCGCATTGGTACCTGAAGCGATCATACGATTCGCCATCTCGGTGCGCATTGGCCAAGTGCCGACAACAGCATACCCAGCCTCGACTACGGCCTGCAGAAATGTCGCCCAACCGGTGGAGCTGATGCCTTCTTGCGCGACTTCGCTTTGCTTAAACGCGTAGTAGATCGTCGCGGGAAACAGATTCGAGGATTGTGTTGCCATGTTAATGATTGCTCGGCTCATCCCTTCCAAGAAGAAAGCCTCAGCCGCCTCCCTGCCTCCATGGCGATAAGGCGTGGCGACAAGTTCTTCCGCTTTGGGTGTTGCGAGAACGCCAAAAATCTCGGGGAAAACAGGACGTAGGGCCGGTTTCATCCAGGTGAAGAAAAAGTCGGAAAGGTCGGCGTACCCGATGTTGTCGTAGTAAGGCGGGTCGGTGGAGATAACGGTGTTGTTGGGATAATCGACAGTTTGCGCGTCATGTTGGCGCTCATTCCCGGGTGCGGCAACAATAATTGCATCCAGAACCTTCCAAATCCATTCAACACAAGAAATCCAGTTTCCAGTTGAACTGGAGAATCCGTTACCTTCGGCGAAATCCCAGGTCATAGGGAGAGACTGCCTCCCAAAGGTATTGCGAATCTTTGTGTATCCGGAATCCCAGCCGCAAATCGTGCTTCCACGGTCTGCCAATCGTGTGATGGCGAACCCCAAATACACACTCGCCGCCTCGGCATATGCTTTGGCGCCCTTGCCGCCATCCCGCAGGGGGGTGGGGTCGGACGAGAGACCAGCCTTAGCCGCGTCAGCCTCGATTTGCGCTCGAACCTGGTGCAGGAGATCACTGAAGGTATTGAGGGCCACTAACTGCCGCTTCGTGAACAGATCGCCGAAGGTCGTCAGGCCATAATCCACTGTCCAAAAATTGCGCGGATCGTTCGGCAGGTTGGTTTCCGGCCGCCATACGGGCTTGGCGGAAAGAGCAAGCTGCTCGTGCATTTCCGTCGGCGCAACATATGCGCGGCTGCGATTGCCCTCAGCAACTATGGCGATCAGGGCCTGCCCCATTTCGCCTGCCTTGCCTTTGCTCTTCACGTAATCAGGTGTAATGGCTGTGTCTGACATAAGACAGCGGAAATTCGCGCCGCGTCCAGCCTTGGTGCCTTCCCTTGCCGCGGCAATCTCGGCCTTTGTTCCGCCATTACGAATACGGTAGATGATCGTCTTTGTAGCGCGATCGACGATCGGCTCGACCCAAGCCTCTTTTCCTGCCTTGGAGCTCAGGAGAAAACTTGACGCAATTGGCACCCGCACATCGGAAAATGCAGGATCTGGGCTCGGTACCGTCCGCGCCCATATCCACGCAATCACCGTAGCTTGTCCGCCTCCGTGCTCCTTCGGCAAATTAACCTGCGGGTAAAGGTGCCCAATGCGTTCCCACGCTTTCTCGCGCATCCATTCGGAATAATATTTGACATCCTCAGCCAGCCCTTCGGCATTGCGATAGAACTGCCGCTCCTTGATGCCGGGGTGGATCGGGGGCATGTCCTTGAACTTGGCCGGAATCTCGATCATCGCCTTGCCGATCATCACCGCAACCGGGTTGAGGTCGGAACCATAGGCAGGCAGGCCCAGCCGCTGCGCCTCCAGAGGGATCGACCCGCCGCCGGAGAATGGATCGTAGACGGGGGGAAGTTCACCACCACAGCTCTTGCGAATCTCCGCGCGTGCCCGTTCCAGCACTTCCTCGTTGGTCGAGTTCTCCCAGAGTACCAACTCCTCAATGATCGCAAAAAGTCGCTTGCGCTCGCGCTCCTGATCCTCATGGCTGGGAAACTGGTCGGGATTGCTGGAGGGATCGTCTACCAGCTGGGCAAATAGCACAGCTCTGCAGGCAGCCAGCGGCCGCCGTGCCCACCACAGGTGCAGAGTCGACGGATGCCCATGCCGGATCGACTTCTCCCGCGCTGAGGCCGCATTGATCGCCTCAAGCGGAATGGCAACCTCG
The DNA here is from genome assembly GCF_013283645.1 of Sinorhizobium psoraleae. GTDB lineage: Bacteria > Pseudomonadota > Alphaproteobacteria > Rhizobiales > Rhizobiaceae > Sinorhizobium > Sinorhizobium psoraleae. The sequence continues at coordinate 70,215 of NZ_JABEKV010000009.1, read as the reverse complement.
ATCAGTTTTTTCTTGTATGGCTTGGTCATCATCTACACCGGAAAATTAATCGTCGAGGGCATGGCGACGAGCTCAGGCCCTCTGGGAGGTTTGTCTTTGCGCCAGCCGCCCTTGACGGTCTGGACCGCGGAAATCGGCATTTTCTGGCTTTGTGGCAGTTCGGCCAGGTCCTTGACGTGCCAGAACACGGCCCAGTAGCCTTTATTGTCGGCTCCATATTGGCCGGTCGTCGGCGGGCGGTGCTTCATGCCCAGCGGGTGAGCACCGTTCCCTGTTTCCCGAGAACCGACATACAGGCCGAACCACGACACGATAAAGCTGTCTTTGGCCGGAACATCCTCGTGTGAGGGATAGATCAAAACCGGCACCACGGCGCCGTTACGGAGTTCGTCGACCTTGCGGAATAAGTCCCATTTGCGTGAGCCAAAGGCGACAAACCCTTCCGCTTCAGCGATGAGTTTCCCCGACTGGAGATGCTCCAGCGGAACCGGGGCGAGTATGGCAAATTGTGAAAAGGGAGCCGTCATCGGGGCGACTCCGCCCGCGCCAGCAGACTGGCGAGATTCACCTGGATGGCGGTAATCCCGAACTCCGGCTCCTGCGAGAACGGCCTGCGAATGTAACGCGGCTCACGGGCGATCCCATTCTCAACCTGAACGACGGCGAGAATGTACTTATCAGGTTCGTGCAGCGAGGTGATGACCTCCTGCCGCGTCACCATGATGCTGTCTGCACCGTCGATACGCCCCTTCACCTCGATAAATCTCAAGTGCTCGCCGTTCGCGGCAAGCGAGGCGATGTCGTAGCCGATCTTCTGGGCGGACACGTCGCTCGGCGAATGGCCGTGGGCGCGCTCCGCCGCCATAACCGCATCCATCGCCAGTATTTCGATCTCCCGGCGCGCCAGCGGGTCTTCCGCAAAGCTCGCCGGCACGCCCCCGTTCGGTGCCTTGCCGCCGCCGCGCGCAGCGAGCAGCCCGCGCGGTATTACCACCATGCCGCCCCTGATGCGCGGGGGCTGGGACGAGATAAATCTTTCCTGCTCAAGCTGCATCTGCCGGCGCTTAAGTCGTTCCGCCAGGTCCTCGGCGCGGCGCTCGGCGTTCTGCCAGTTCAGGCGCGTCTTCTTGCCGGCTTTCTCCTCCTCCTTCAGCTCGAAGGACCGGCTGTCCCAGTAATTGATCTCCTTCTTGAGGCGCACCTTCACCTCGTGCTCGACCTTGTCGATCTCGGGAATGCGGCGCGCCTTGACCTCGGCAACGTGGCCCTGCGCAAGCTCGACGGTCGCGAACTGGACGGCGGTTCGCTCCAGGTCCGCGGTTAGCCAAGGTTCGTCGAGACAATCCTTGACCAGCGCGATCTCCTCCGGCGTAGCCGGGCGGAGATTGAGGTGGGGCGCGATGCCGGCATTCGTCGTGCGGCCCTGCTTGTCGACGGAAGCGAACTGGAGCTTTTGCGAGATGATGTGCGGTTTGCCGGTACTGGTCAGGCGTCCGTCCTGAACGCTGTGCTCAAGCAGGAAAATCGCGGCAAGGTCCGAGCCCATGTCCGTATCATCGACAAGGATGGCGCCCTGCTTCATCAGCTGGTCGTAGTCCTCGCGGATGATGCTGATTACGGCTTCCAGAAACGGATGTCCCGGGCATACGAACGTGGCGACAGGCTGCTGGTTGATAGCGCTCTTCTCGAAACAGATGCGCTCATATTTCTTCTGGATGGGCGCTCCGCTGCCCATTTGCCGGTCCCGCTCGCGGATGCGGACAGGCACATGGGTGATTTCCCATCGCCCTTCCTCCCGCTTTTTCAAACGTCCGCCGAGATGCTGGAAGGCCTCGACGAAAAAGCTCTGGATATGATGCGGCTGCAGGCGCATAGCCTCCGCCCGCTCCATCTCTAGGCGCAGTTCATGCACCTTGGCTTCAGGCATCGTATCGTTGGTCAGGGCACGGCGCTTCAGAAGCTCCAGCAGGTGCTGCTGGTCAACTGCGCCGTCGACCTGGCGGAACAGCCGCGCGCGGACATCCTCCTGCTCCCCATATTGAATCGCCTGGAACAAAAGATCTTTGAGCGCGACGCCCTCAAACAGCTCCCCGAGGACATCATAGACCCTGCCGCCTAGCGCCTCGCGGGCCGCCTCCAGTTTTTCCAGAAGGCGGGCATAGACCTCGCCTTCGCGGGTGTCAGCGGCGACGATGTTCCAGAGATGGCAGACTTCGGTCTGGCCGATACGGTGGACGCGGCCGAAGCGCTGCTCGATCTTGTTCGGGTTCCAGGGCAGGTCGTAGTTGACCATCAGATGCCCGCGCTGAAGGTTCACGCCTTCACCGGCGGCATCGTTGGCGATCAGGACCAGCATGTCGCGGTCTTGCATGAAGCGTTCAATGACCTTGCGGCGCTCCTCGCGCGTCACCCCACCGTGGATGACGTCCACGGCTTCAGGGTTGCCGAGGCGCGAGCGAACCTTGTCAACGAGGTAGTGCAGCGTATCCTTGGGTTCGGTGAAGATGATGAGTTTGCGACGATTACCGTGACCATCGATCATCAGGTCGTCGTCGAGGATGCGATTGAGTTGCGTCCACTTGGTGTCTTCACCGGAGCGGAGGACGCCCAGCGCCATCTGCTCCAAGCCCTTCAGCGTTTCAACTTCAATGGCCAGCTGGTCGATGGTTTCGGCGGTTGTGGCGCCGGTGGAAATAATATCCTCCAGCTCGTCGACCTCGTCCTGTCCGTATTCCTCAATATTGCGAAGAACTTCGGCACTGACGCTGGTGTCGCCGATGACACCGCCCGGACGGCCGCGTGCCGCAAGGCGCGCCTCGGCCAGTTCGTTCTCAAGCCTCTCCCGCCGGCGTTTGAGCGACTGATAGATGGCCGCCGGCGATGAGGCGAGGCGTCGCTGCAGGATCTGCAAGGCGAAGCCGACATTGTTGCGCTTCTTGTTGTCGCCGTCGGCAAACCGCTGCACGCGGTTCATTTCCGTGCGAACGTAATCGGTAACCGCGCTGTAGAGAGCCGCCTCCTTGGGAGAGAGCTCATACTTGACCGTGTACGCGCGGCGCTCGGGAAAGAGCGGCCGGCCATCGAACCGCAAGAGCTCTTCCTTGGTGAGACGCCGCATCATGTCGTCCGTGTCGGCATAGTGAACGCCGTCACGGAAGCGCCCTTCGAACCGGTCCCCGTCAAGCAAAGCCATAAAAAGCTGGAAGTCTTCTTCCTTACCGTTGTGAGGCGTTGCCGACATGAGCAGCAGGTGGCGGCAAATCTGACCGAGCCGCTGTCCGACCTGATAGCGCTTCGTGTATTTCACATCGCCGCCGAAATAGGTGGCGGACATCCGGTGCGCTTCATCACAGATGATGAGGTCCCATTCCTGGGATTTCAGCAGCTTATCCTGCAGCTCCTCGCTTCGCGCCAGCACGTCGAGGCGGACGATCAGTCTGTTGTGGTCGTTGAACGGATTGCCTGAGCGCGACGTCTCGATCATGTCGCGGGTCAGGATGTCGAATTCGAGATTGAATTTCTCTCCCAGCTCATCCTGCCACTGCTCGACAAGGCTTCCCGGCGCAACAACGAGGCACCGCTCCAGGTCGCTGCGCGCGATGAGTTCCTTGATGAGCAGGCCGGCCATGATGGTCTTGCCTGCGCCAGGATCGTCGGCCAGCAGGAACCGCAGCGGCTGGCGTGGCAGCATTTCGCCATAGACCGCCGAAATCTGGTGCGGCAGCGGATCGACGAGACTCGTATGAATGGCCAGATAAGGATCGAAATAGTGAGCGAGCTTGATCCGGTTGGCTTCGGTGACCAGGCGAAGAAGGCCCCCGTCGGCTTCAAACGTCCACAGGCGGCCGCGCGCATCAAGCTCAAGGCGATGCTCATCATCGCGATACAGCGTGCCTTCGGCAACAGCACCGTTCTGATCGCGGAACACGACATTGACGGCCTGCGCGCCAATCCAGTCGACCGATATGATCTGGACGGGCTGCTGCGGCACGACACCGCGAACGAACGCTCCCCCTTTGATGTCTTCAAGCCGAACCATGGTTACCCCTGCGCGCCCGCCGCATTTTCCGCATTGTTTTCAAAGAATTCCGCGCGCGCCAGCGCAGTTTGCACATCACTGAAGCTTGAAACAACTATATGTTGTCGTCTCGCCGGTTCTTTTGAAGCATCTCCTAATAAGCCGAGTCGGCGAAGAACGTAAAAGAGCATGGCATATCGGACCGACAGGACGCATTTGCCATCTGTCATTCCATAATCTTTAGCCACAACAATTTGCTGACTGGGTGTAAGATCGGGGTGTGGCACGATCTCAAAGCCGAAATATTCGTGCCAAAGCTTGTCCTGGTCCCCCGACGCCCCCGGCTCACCCGGCATGCGGGCTTCCAGCGCCCGCGGCAGCAGGAAATCTTTGAATTTGCCGTCGATGTGGCAGAAGGCCCGCGCGTGCCAGCGAAAGCCGTCATAGCCGAAGGCATGCGGCGTAATGCGGCGCCAGACCGGGTCGGGCCGCTGCTTGCTCATGGACTGATACAGGATTTCGATCGACCGGTGGTCGCGTACCGCTTCGAGCACGGCCCGTAACACGTCTGTATTGATGTCCCGCTTCGGGGTGAGGGCGATGTCGGTCTTCGGCGGCTTGGCGATCCAGGACTCGACGGGCATCGACAGGCCTTCGCCCAGCGAACGCAGCCGCGACAGGTAGGCATCTGGATCGGGCTTCAGAAAGCGCGGCTCGAAATCTTTGGCGGCGACGTAGCGCTTGACGCTCTTGTCGTACTCCACATTCCCCGGCGCGCGCTCCTGGTAGAGCGAAAGGTCCTTGGAGGCCTGCGGCACCGACACGCCGAACACGTCGATGATGTCCGACCGGTTGACCCCACCCTCCCAGAAAAGACGGAACTCGATGAATTCGAGCCGCTGCTCCACCCCCCACCGGATGCCGGGGTTTTCATTCTCCATTGTGTCCACCATAAAAGGGTATAGAAACTATATTGACAGCGAAACTAGACGCGTATAGTTTTTTATCCCATCAGCGGGCCGTGGTCAACAGGATTCGGGACTTTCGTCCCTCGTGACCGCCCGGCGCTGCCGCGACCAACACCGAACCGTCCCGGCAGAGCTGAGGACCACAGGAGATGAATATGACTGCGAAGCTGACCTTCCACCCCCTCGGCAATGCCGACTGCACCCGGATCGATTTTGCCGACGGCAAGAACATGCTGGTCGACTATGCCGATATGCGGAACGACAACGACCCCTATGACACGCGGATTGACCTTCCTGTCGAGCTGAAGGCCGACCTGCGGGCCGCTGGTCGGGACAACTACGACGTCGTCTGCTTTACCCATCTGGATGACGATCACTGTTGCGGGGCGGGCGACTTCTTCTGGCTCGACCACGCCGCGAAATACCAGGGCGAAGGCCGTATCAAGATCAAGGAATTGTGGGTTCCCGCCGCCGCCATCCTGGAGGACGGCTGCGAGGACAGCGCCCGGATCGTCAGGCAGGAAGCACGCCACCGGCTGCGGCAGGGCTACGGCATCCGTGTATTCTCCCGCCCGAAGAAGCTGGCCGACTGGCTGGCAAAGCAGGGTCTGTCGCTGGAGTCGCGGGCGCACCTGATCACTGACGCGGGCCAGTACGTTCCCGGTTTCTCCAAGTACGGGGCGGAACAGGCCGAGTTTTTCATTCACAGCCCCTTCGGCTGGCGTCAGAACGAGAACGGGATCGTTGACCGGAACCAGGACAGCGTCGTCTTTCAGGCCACCTTCCTCGAAGGCGGCCGCGAAACCTACGCGCTGTTCATGTCCGACATCCACGCCGATTCCATTGACCAGATCGTCCTGACCACCAAGCGCCACGGGCGCGAGGACCGTCTGCTGTGGGACATTTTCAAGGTTCCCCACCACTGTTCGTACACGGCCATTGGCTGGACCAAGGGTGAAGACGAGACCGAGCCTACCGAGCACGTCGAATGGCTGTGCGAGACGCAGGGCCGCGAGCGCCACATCATGGTCTCGACGAGCAAGCCGATGCCGCTCAAGGGGACGCCCGAAGACGCCGATGTCCAGCCGCCCCACCGGCAGGCGGGCAACTACTACAAGGCGGTCGCCCGCGGCGCCGACGGGACGTTCAAGGTGACCATGGAATCGCCCTCGACGGCCCGGCCGAAGCCGCTCAGCATCGAGGTGACGAGCCGCGGCGCGCAGCTCTTGACCGTCTCGGCCGTGGCCGGCGCGGCCAGCATCATCTCCACGCCGGCGCGGGCGGGCTGAGGATGACGGCAGCGCTTCATCCCTGGTGGCAGGGTTTCGGGCAGCCGGTGGCATCGGACGCGGTCGCGCCCGATGCCACGCGGGCGGTCGTCGCGTATGTCGCCTCGAGCCGGGCTCCGGCCGTCACGCTTGTGGAGTCACGGCATTCCGATGACGGCACCCTGGCCGCGCTGCATCTCGACATTGAAGTGGAGCGGCCGCAGGACCTCGCCGCGCCCATCCGCGGCGTGGAGCCGGTGGCCGTGGTCTTCGGGATGAGCGGCGAGCAGCCGGCGGTCCTGGCGCTGCGCCCTGATTTTCCGGAAACCATGCACCAGAACTGGACGCCGGACGACACGCCGCGCGCCCTGTGCATCGATGACCGGCCGTGGGCGGAAGCCCGGCTTGCCTTCACGCCCGCGGACTTTATCCGCCGCATCCAGCTCTGGCTCGCGAAGGCCGCTCGCGGCGAGCTTCACGACACGGCGCAGCCGCTGGAGCCCCTTTTCTTCCGCAACCCGGCGACCATCATCCTGCCGGCGGCGGCCCTGGCGCCGGCCGACCGTCCTGCCGAACTGGTCGGCCATATCCGCAACGAGCACGAGACGGTCATCGTCACCGAGTTCGTGCGGCCGGGCGGGAACGGAGCTGATCCGCAGTTCGTGGTCGTCCCCTTGCGCGCCGCGCCGCAGGGTATGCAGCGCCTGCAGCGCGCCCCGCAGACCCTCGATGCTCTCGCGCAGCAACTGCAGGGCTGCGGGATCGATCTTGGCGCAGAACTCCGCGCGCGTGTCATCGAATGGGCCGGGCTTGATGCCACGGCCGTCCGCCGCCTCCAGGCGCGGATCGCCCTCGTTGTGGCCTTCCCGATCGCAGGGGACGATGGCCGCCAGGCCGACGACCTGCGCGCTTTTATCACCCACGATTCCGCCGGGGATGTCGGCGTTGCCCTCGGCGTGCTCGCGCGCAATGACAGCGACGTGGGCTCAGGCAGCGGCTATGTCAGGATGGTCGGCGTGACCGCCGGCACGGCCGTGCCTGGCCTTCCCATCTCGCCCGCTGACGTCCATCTGGGATTTGACCGGGCTGTCGGCGCGATGATCAGCGGGCAGGCCCAGCCTGACAGGCGCCGCTGCGTCCTGGTCGGCGCCGGATCGCTGGGATCGCAGCTAGCGGTCAACCTCGCGCGCGAGGGCCGGTTCGATTGGACGATTATCGATCATGACAGCCTGCTGCCGCACAACCTTTCCCGCCACGCTCTCTACCCGGTCGATGTCGGCAGGCCCAAGGTCTTTGGCCTGGCGCACCGCGTCGGCGCCTTGCTCGGCGAGCCGGTCCGGTTCTTTCAGGCGAACATCCTCCATCCGCGAGAAGATCTGGGCGCGGATATCGACGCCGCGATGGCCGGCGCGGAGATCATCATCGATGCCTCGGCCTCGGTCGCCGTATCGCGGCACCTTGCCGATCTGCCGCGCCCCGGCGCGCGCCGCCTATCTGTCTTTTTCAACCCGGCCGGAACGGCGGTCGTGCTCCTGGCCGAAGGCGCCGATCCGGGCATCACGCTGCGCGACCTGGAAGCGCAGTATCATCGCCTCGTCCAGGCTGATTCGCAGCTGGCGGCGCACCTCCAGGCCGAGGCGGGTGTCCGGTATAGCGGCTCTTGCCGCGCCGCTACCAACCGCATCCCGGCAGCGCGCGCGGCGCTGCTGAGTGCGATTGCTTCGCAGGCGATCACCGACGCTCTGTCCGCCCCGCAGGCGGCCGTGCGAGTCTGGACGCTGGCCAACAACCATACCGTCAGCCTGTCCGAGCAGGCCGGCTCTCCGGTGCGCCGGATCGCGCTCGGCGACTGGACCGTGACGTACGACCAGGAACTCGCGCGCCAGATCGCCGCTCTTCGTGCGGCAGGCCTGCCGCATGAAACCGGCGGCGTTCTTCTGGGGATCACCGATACGAGCCGCCGTTCGATTCACCTCGTCTTGGCCCTGCCGGCCCCGCAGGACAGCACCGGGAGCGTGACCGCTTTCGAGCGCGGCGTGTCGGGGCTGGCCACAACTGTTGCGGCAGCCGCCGAGCGGTCGCTGCATCAGGTCCGCTATGTCGGGGAATGGCATTCCCACCCACGGGGCTCATCGACGCGCCCGAGCGCGACGGACATCCGGCAATTGTGCTGGCTGACCGAGGAGCTGGAGAGCGAGGGCGTTCCCGCCCTGATGGCGATCGCGGGCGATGACGGACAGCTGAGCGTGCTGCTTGCGGGCAGGGGTATCCTCACGCCCGATGGAGATGCGGCATGAACGATCTCACCGGGGCGCGCGATATCCAGAGCCTGTTCGCGGCCAACGCCGCGCAGGACGATTTCCTGCAGGTCGGCAAGCTCGCCGACACAATCGGTCTTTGCCTTTCCGGCGGGGGCTACCGCGCGATGATTTACCACGTCGGGGCCATCATTCGCCTCAACGAGCTCGGCTTCCTGCCGCGCCTCGCGGAGGTCGCCAGCGTCTCCGGCGGCTCGATCACCGCCGGCCTGCTGGCGCTGCGCTGGCCGGACCTGCGGTTTGATGAGGATGGCCGCGCGGTCAATCTCGACACGTTGCTCGTCTCGCCCCTGCTGCGTTTTGCCGGCAAGGGGATCGACATCAAGGCCGCCCTCTACGGCCTGCTGCCCGGCTGCAGCGCCGATGACAGCCTTGTCCGCGCCTATGACCGGCATCTCTTCCAGGGGGCATGCCTGCAGGACATCCCCGATTCCCCGCGCTTTACCTTCATGGCCACAAATCTGCAAACGGGCAGCGGCTGGCGCTTCGGAAAGAGCTACGCGGCCGACTACCGCGTGGGCATGATCGACAAGCCTGTGATTCCGCTGGCGCGCGTCGTCGCGGCCTCGTCGGCCTTCCCGCCGATCCTGTCGCCGGTGCGTATCGACCTGTCGCGCGAGTCCGTGCGGCCCACAGCCGGCGCCGACCTGCACCGGGCGCCGTTTACCACGACAGCCGTTCTTGCCGACGGGGGAATCTACGACAATCTCGGGCTTGAGCGCGTATGGAAGCGGTGCCGGACGATCCTGGTCAGCAATGCCGGCCGCACGATCCCCGAAGTCGGCCGCCCCACCGGGCGATGGATCGGCCAGATGGTTCGCGCCCTCGGTCTTATTCAGCAGCAGGCCGAGCACTCAAGGCGGCGAATCCTGTTCGGCATGGCCAACCGGGGACAGCGGCAGGTGGCCTACTGGAGTATCGACGCGGCGCCCGCCCACTATGCCGTGTCGGACGCCCTGGCGCTCTCCGCAGAGGAGGCTGCGGCGGCGGCGGCCCTGCGCACCCGCCTGAACCCGTTCTCCCTTGACGAGCAGCGCCTGCTGCTCAAATCCGGCTATGCCGGCGCCGATGCGGCGCTGCGCGCCCGCGGCCTGGCGCAGAATCAGCCGGTGGCCAGTTTCAGTTTCCTGCGCTGACTATGCCGTCACGGTCCGCCGCGACTACGGCCAGGATCCGTAAGCTAATTGCCAGCCGTTTGCGTTTCGCCAAGCTTCTCGGCCAACTCCTGCGATGGCAAGCCATCGGCTACCAACTTGTTCGCCTTGCCCCAGGAAGGCGTTTGAAAGCTTATCGGCGCGCTGCCGGCAATATCGAGATCAATCTTGGCTCTCGGTGAGCATTTAGTTCCGCCGTTGAACGAGCCACGCCACAGTCCCCCAGTTTAAGCCGTGAAGTTTCCAGACTTATATTGCTCATTGCCTGAGCTATGCCTAGACGAGAGGCTGTATCTTTCGCCGAACCGGCATGCCGTTTGATTGAGGGCTGGCGACCGGCGTGATGCACGAGACCAGATTGAGGGCTTGAGCAAATAGCCTGGTCCCTTGCAGTGTAGGCGCTACCGTTATTGGACAGATGTTCGATGGCATGTAGGGCACGCGTGAAATCGCTGCTTTCTGCTCGGACTATCTGCCCTCGAGAGCGAGTTCTGGTCATGCTTTCTGAGTCGGAACCAGGGCGGCCCAGTCCTGAGGACCTTGCCTCATTCCATCAGCTCAATTAAGTGGCTCCTGAGGGCATAGCTCATTTGAATTGCTCTTTGCTTTTCTGAGCTAGGCGAATAAGCTAGGCGCGTTGAAGTATACTCTATTTGGCTACAGGGAGTGGCAATGAGGATCGCCCGGGTTTATCTGCGCGTGAGTACACAAGGGCAGGATCTCGATCGCCAAGAGGCGATCATCGATCAGGCGAAGCAGGCGGGCTATTACGTCGCCGGCGTCTACCGCGAAAAAGCGTCTGGCGCTCGCGCCGATCGGCCGGAACTACTGCGCCTGGTCGCCGATCTTCAACCGGGCGAAGTCGTGATTGCCGAAAAGATCGATCGCATTAGCCGCCTGCCATTGCCTGAAGCCGAAAAGCTGGTCGCGACGATCCGGGGGAAGGGCGCCCGTCTCGCCGTGCCCGGCGTGGTCGATCTCAGCGACCTGGCCGCCGGCGCCGACGGCACTGCCAAGATCGTGCTCGAGTCGGTGCAGGACATGCTCTTGAAACTGGCGCTGCAAATGGCTCGAGACGATTTCGAGGATCGGCGCGAACGCCAGCGGCAGGGCATCGATCTGGCGAAGTCGAGTGGTAAGTACGTCGGCCGACAGGCCGACAAAGCGACACACGAGCGAGTAATCGCGTTACGAACGGGCGGAAATAGCATCGCCCGGACAGCAAAGCTGGCCGGCTGCAGCGTCAGCCAGGTCAAGCGGGTTTGGGCCGCTTTCGTGGCGCAAGCGACGGCTCAATGAAGAAGGCAGCGTTTACAGCTCAGTGATTGCAACTTCGGCGGTTGACTGGCACAAAGTCAAACTATGGCAACTGACAACGTACCGGCCCTCGCACTGCTGATCGATGGCGACAACGCGTCCCCAAAGATCGTCACCGGCCTGCTCGCCGAAATCGCCAATTACGGGGTGGCGAGCGTCAAGCGCATCTATGGCGACTGGACCGGCCCAAATCTTAAAGGCTGGAAGGAGTGCCTGCTTGAGCACTCCATCCAGCCGATCCAGCAATTCGCGTACACGACCGGAAAGAACGCCACCGACGGTGCGATGATCATCGATGCCATGGACCTTCTTTATACCGGCCGTTTCTCAGGCTTCTGTATCGTATCCAGCGACAGTGACTTCGCAAGGCTGGCGGCCCGCCTGCGGGAACAGGGCGTTACCGTCTATGGTTTCGGAGAGCGAAAAACCCCTCGTCCATTCATCACCGCTTGCGACAAGTTCGTCTATTTCGACGTGCTCAATGCCGCTACACCGGAAGCGTCTGAGCCTGCCGTCCCGGCGTCGAAACCGAAGAAGCCTGTTGTTGATGTCGCGCCGGCCAACAAGTCTGCCGCGACGAAGCCGGCGCTGGACAAGGCCGCGCTCGATATGTTGGTCAAGGCCGTAACCGCCTCGGCCGATGAAGACGGACGCGCCAATCTTGCCCGCGTCGGCGCACATCTGGCAAAGCAAGCACCGGATTTCGATGCTCGAAATTATGGCTTTCCTCGTCTTAGCGACCTGGCCGAAGCGTCTGGCATCGTCGACGTCGAGCGCACCGGAGAGAACCCCAAGATCGTCATGGTGAGACTGAGGAAAGATCGCCGCTGATAGACGCTACGGAGGCGGATCTGCGCTGATCAGCGGATCGAATGCAGCCTCTTCCTGCTGGTGCTGCGCAATTGCCCGCTCCAGCTCAGCCGCGATCTGCTGACGCTCGCCGGCGTCGATCGATGCCGCCAACTCAGCGCGCAATTCCTGAATGTGATCGTATGTGGTCATCGTCAGCTCCTCTGATTGAAAACAGAGGCTAAACCCCGAGCTGATGGGATTTGGGTCAATGACCACCTTGGCGGCCCGAAGGGCAAATGGGGGAACCGATTTTGTCGCTTGCGGCAAAATTGGGGGAAACCGTCTGTCGTTGATGCAGGCCCGTCAGCTCGGTACGCTCGACTTATGTTGAGAGAGAGAAAATACCTGTCCGTATGGCACCGTATTTCGGCCGAAGGCCAATAGATTCAATTCACTGAGAGGGGAGAAAGAGCGCTGCCCTCTCTCCCCCACAAGCACTAAACCGGTCTCCCCATGCTTCGGCCGATGGCCTGCAGCACCAGCCGGCTGTCCCGACTGGCCCTGCGGGTGGGTGATCCCCCTCCGGTTTAGCGCTTGTCCCCCTCTCTTCCGCTGCTCCGCGCGAACTCGGGGAGCAGGAGCGGGGCTCCTGCCCTCCCTTTCGATTTGGGAGGCCGAGGAGTGACCGTGGAACCTGGGATTGAGGTTGCTATGACGGAAGAGAGCAGGGCGGAAACTGCGGTTTCCCTTGATGAGTTGATGGATCGGCATATAGCGGCGCAACTGGCAACCGCGGATGCCGTTCGTGTGTGGGATGAACGCAGGGCGGCCGGCGAGGCAACAAGTGTCGCCTATGCAAACGGACTGTTAGGTGTTGCGCAAGACGAAGAAGCCAGCCGACTGGCGATCGTCAATTATAGGCCACAGGGAGATCGGGAATTGAGGATGAAGCTGACCTACATGGCGGCTTACCTGATCGCCACATGCGGCACCCTGGACGCCAATGAGATGAATTCGATCTTGGAATAGGGCGGCTCCTTCAGTCGCCCTTTCGAGATCTAGGAAGCGAAAAGCCCGCGTTCAGCGGGCTTTTCTATGATTAGTTTATTGTCGCGATCCACTCGCCGGATGCTGATTTGGCAAAGCCGACAATCCTTTCGATGGGCTGCGCCTCAGGCGACATTTTGACTGAGGTCATGCAGGCTACGCCTGGGCCTGAACCGGCTTTGTCGCATTGTCCGAGTGCCACGGAAATTTCCGGCATATTGTTCCTGTCCCAAACGAGGGGAGACGCCGCGTGAGCTTTGCGGTAGGCCGCTGTTGCTTCGGCCTCCGACGGCGCCTCGACTGTCGGGATCGGGCAGAGGGACGGGTCGGCGGAGATAGCGGTGACCAATTCGGCCTTTGAAATAGCCTGAGCTTCCACCTTTGGCTCTGCTGTCGCCAGATAGGTGCCCCCAGCTCCGGCCGCGAGGCCGACGCTCGCCGCGGCCGCCAACAGAATATTTTGGTTCATAGGCCTCCCCCTTAGGTTCTGAGATTAAACCAGAAGCGCTCTTTGACGCCCTTGTCGTTTGGAATGTCAAAAAACCAGGGGTCTGCCCGACGGGGCCGGGGCGAAGTTACTTTCACCTTGCAGCCATTGTCTTGATTCCAGAAATCGTCATCGCGACCGCTTCGAATGACCTCAAGCGTGATACGGCCCTGCTCATTAGCTTCATCGTTTCCATATAGACGATGGAATTCAGAGCGATCCTTGCACTTGTCTACGATGCGGACGCACAGATCCTTTTCATCGCTGAAGCCATGATCATCTCCATTGCTGCTCGAGGCGGGTTGAAAGCCGGCAGGGCATTCCTCGAAGACTTCCCGGCCAGGTTCTCCGGCTTTCGCCTCGTGGCAAATAGGCCAATCGAACCCAGGCTTTGACATTGCGGAGATGAGCTTTTTCATTGGCGGCACGCAGTAGGGAACGCCTTGCCACGAAGGGTTTTGTGAGGCGGCGCAAAGCAACACTTGGCAGCCCCAGGAAGCATCCTCAGCCTTTGCACCTGTTGGCGCGAAAGCGAGAGCAGTAAGACCGGCAGCGGCATAAAGCAGACGTTTCATATCAGTTGGTCCTCATTGATCGTTGCGGCTGAAGAAGCCCGACCGACGAACAGCTTGTCGATCGGAGCGACGTGTTGCACCCGATCCCCGGCGGCATAGATGACGGCAGCGATGAGCGCGAAGACTGAGAACCAGAAGATCCCGATCCGAAAGAGAAGCGGCTGATTGGGGATATCCCGGCATAGCGGCGGAAAGGCGAAGAGACCGACCAGGAAGCAGTCGAGCGCCAGATGACGTTGATCGAGAAAGAGGATTGATACGATCAAAAGCCCCACGGCCAACGGTGCGTGCACCCACCAGATTTTTTCCGAGACGGCGATCAGCGCGAACGACAGCGGAATGGCGAGTAGCAGGCTCGCCAGCGGATCCGTTGCGAACGAGTTCGCAATATGAGCGAAGTCGGGCAACTATCGGTCTGTCCTCTTAGGCTTCCTGCGTGCGTCGATGAAGGGTGGTGAAATCTCGCTTTCGCGCTCGGCGATGAGGTTGGCATCAGCGATCGGCTGGCGCTCTAACGTCTTGTCCACTGCCTTGCGTCGCCATTCGTTCATGTCGAGGACATAAGTGGCCCACATGCCATAGCGAGCGGTCATTGCATGCCGCTGATAAGCTAGGTACTGGCTGTTGTATGAGTAAGGGGACGCCAGACGCGCCCAGCCGACGCGAAGCATTTCCACCGCAATGTCGCTCCCGCCTGATGTGCAACGCGCCCGCGGGATTCCGTCATTGTCATAGGATACGACGCTGCATTCAACCGGCTTGTTACTTACGGTCCTTTTGAGCCAGGCTTTGGCGAGCGGGCCGCAAGGGACTGGCGAAGGTGCCTTCTGCCGTTCGCGGTTTAGCCATTTCGGATCAAGAGCCCATTGGGGGAGCTCGCACGCATCGATGTCGACGAGGCGCACGCGCTGCGCATATTGAGGATACCATAGGGTTCGGCCATCCATGACCGCAACACGTCCTTTGTAGACAGGATATACCGGAACATCGGACCAATCCTGCTGCTGCTTGGTCGTCGTCGCCGGATTCTTGACGAGATCAGCTGCCGTAGCGGGTTGGACGATCGCAGTAAGAACCGCGGCTGCGGACAGGTATCGCTTCATGGGTTTGCCTTTTTGTTTCGTGCATTCACCTCACGGCTCAGGAGAATGGCCGGGTGCTGCACGTCTTCGAATTGCCAGAGGCCTGCTCGCTTATCTCGAGCAAGTTGTTCGGCCACGGCATAAGGGACGTGATAGGGCAGGCCCTCACCGTTGAGGGCTGCGAAGGCGTATCCACTTGTTATCAGGACGTTCGCGAGGTCGAGTCGTTGTCTTCCGACGGTGGCGTAGCAGACGACGTAGGCGGTATCATCCTTCTTCGCCACCGGGGCGCAAACAGGTTTGGTGTCTTTGATGTAGGCCGCAAACACAGCAAGGGAGGCCTCGCCGCAATCGCGCTTCTGCCCGTGCTTGTCGGTATATGAAGTGCCGCGCAAACATGATTGAACTCCATAGAGCCGGAAGCGCTTGCCGTCCGAGGTCCACGTATCGCCGGTTTCCAAGGTGACGCCGGGCAGCAGATCAAAATATCCATCGGGCGCGGCTATGGCGGTAGCTGGCAAGAGAGCCGAGAGAAGGAGGAGAGCCTTTCTCATTGGCCCTTAACCCTCGGATCGGCCCACATTCCGAATGAGCCCTTCTGGCCGATCTCCTCGGCCTTGGCGAGATCTGGACGAACAGGCGTTCCGTCTGGCTTCTTTGAGAGGCGGAGTGCGCCGAGCGATAGAAGCTGCTCTTCAAACATATCGACGGAATCGAGACTTCCGGGAAAATTATAGTAGCCGTAGCAAGTCGCGTTCTGGACCGGGGCACCTTGCTCGCTCACGAAGGCGCGGCAAAATACGACCTTGGGGTTTTGCAGCATGATTTGAAGCTGCTGCTGCGCAAAGGCAGTGCACGTCCCGGCGAAGTCTTCGTTGCGATTGACCATCTCGCCTTTGCAAGGCTCAAGCCCATAAAGGTGCAGTGTCGTTTTCTCGTCTACGCGGAAGTCAGTCGGCGAAACAGCCTTGAAGCCGGCTGTTGTTGCATAGCCTTTGCGGTCGCCGACTTTGCCGCTCCCGTCATAATACTCGATCACCAGCACGGTCTTTCCCGGTGCTGCCAGGGACTTGATGTAGTCCTTGTTGATGTCCGTAACGGACAAGGCGGGTGTTGCCATTAAGCAACTTGCTACTGCGGCAATTATCATCCGTTTCATTTTCTAGCCCTTACCCATATTGCTTCCGTCTATTGCCCCGCGAAAAGGGGTTTAAGTGTGCAGCAAAAAAGTGTATCGCTGAACCAAATCGATGTCACGCGTTCACCAACTTAATCAGTTTTTGTATCAATCACAACACCGCAAGTTTGGCGGGGACCGATGGAAAAAAGGGCTAGAATTGCAGGCAGTTCGGGCAAGGCCGCGTTGGCGGGGACTGCCCTTTTGACCATGTTCCTGGGCGGGATTTGTCACGCCCAAGACGGTCATAAAAATGGAAATATTGCTGATAATAAAGGCACTTGGCAAACTAAGAGTAATGCTGAGCTTGCAACGAACTTTGAGGAACGATGGAATGGGCCTGAAAAGGAGTTCGTTCTTGGCTCTGATGGCGTCGTAAAGCAGACCGACAACGCAGATGAAAACCAACCGAAATTTAGGGGTTCGAATCAAATTGATGCAGCCTTAGGCTATTCTGCTACCGGCAATGGCGCAGCCCAAAATGCTGAAAATGTGCAAATTCCGACAGGCTCAATAACGCAATTTGATGCAGATTTTCAGGCGAACAGCGGCACCAAGGAAGTGCATGAATGTGGTCCGTCTCCGCTAAACACTGACGAAATTAAGTCTTTGGTTGTGCAGACGGCGCGGAAGTACAGCGTCGATGAAGTCTTCGCGGCGGCAATCGCCTGGGCAGAGAGTGGCTTTGATCAAAGCCGCAACTCGCCCAAGGGTGCTCGCGGGCCGATGCAGCTCATGCCGGCTACGGCCGCTCGCTTTGGCGTCAAGGATGTCTGTGATCCGGCGCAGAACATCGAGGGTGGCATGAAGTATCTGCGGGTACTGCTCGACGAGTTCCAAAACCCCCTACTCGTCGCGGCCGCCTACAACAGCGGCGAACAGCGGATCTATGAGCACGGTGGCATCCCGCCCTTCCAAGAAACGGTCGGATACGTCGCCAAGGTCGTGAACTATCAGCTCGGGCTGCCCATGCCGGCGGCAAAAGGCAAATCCAGAAAGCCCGCTCAGCAAGCGGTCTCGGATGCGAGTGACAGCGGGGACGCTGGTGTCATCGCTGTGAAGAAAACCGGCGCGTTTGTCGGCGGTGTGATGCACTTTTGAAGGAGAGAAGTATGCAGATTGCAATGCAAACGGGGAAGTCTCAGGCCGTAAAGCTTGCGGCTCTGTTCGGTCTCGTGGCCGCTATCCAAATCGTTGGCGCCGATATCGCCTTTGCGCAGGCTGCCGGAGGAGGCGCCTTCGCGCCGCTTCAAACCGCGGTCCAGATGATCGTCGATTTCATCACCGGTCCGTTCGGCCGCCTGATGGCGATCATCGCTGTCATCGGACTTGGCTTCCTCGCCTTCGCTGGCCGTCTTTCATGGTTCACGGCGGGTGCGGTCGTCATTGGCATTGGTCTTGTGTTCGGTGCGCCGTCGATCGTTGACCAAATGATTTCGTCTGTCGGCGGCGGCAACTGATCATGAGCGAGTTTCAGGACGAAAAGCCATCTCTGACGCCGCTGGTGATCGGGTTAACCCGGTCCCCAACGCTTTGGGGGGTACCTTACATGGCAGTGGTGCTGATCGTTGGCATCACCATCATCGGCTGGCTGGCAACGAACCATCTTTTGGCGTTGCTCATCGCTCCGGTCGCCTACCTTGTCCTGTTCTCGCTCTGCACCTGGGACAACAAGATCCTCGACGTGCTGCAGGTGACGTCTCGCAAGACACCGCGCACGCCCAACAAGCGCTTTTGGGGCACCAACTCCTACGGACCGTAACCATGCTGAAAGTTGTCAAAGAAGAGCTTGGGTTTGGCCGGGTCGCTGGAAACGAGCGGCCCATGTCGACTCATATTCCGTATCTGCGCCATGTCTCTGATACGGTTGTCGGGCTGGAGAACGGCTCACTTTTGAGCGTCATCAAACTTGATGGCCTTTTCTTCCAAACGGAAGACCAGGCTGAGCTCAATATGCGCTCGGTCGTGCAAAACACGATGATCCGAGCCTTAGGGTCCAGCCGCTATTCTCTTTGGTCGACCGTGATCCGCCGAGAGGTCGAAACGGAGATTGGCGGCGCGTATGACTCATCGTTCTGCAATCTTTTGAACAAGCGTTACATGGAACAACTGCGCCATAAGCGCATGTTCACGAACGAGATTTACCTGACCATTGTGCGCTCTGGCATGCGGGGGGCTCTTGGCGTCGGCGACACGCTGAAAAGGATCTTCGACAGGGCCAACAAAGACGCTCGGGTCCAGCAAACGCGAGAAGATGTTACAGAGCTTGAAGAGCTGATCGGCAACATCGTGCGTGATCTGCACAAATATGGCGCCCGGGCTCTCGGCATTACCTATCGTCGCAGGAACGACGACGAGGCCAAGATCGAAGGACAGGAGGAGAAGGAAAGGGGCGAGCCCTACTCCGAGCCCTGCGAATTCTTCAATACGATCCTGACATGCGGCGTGCCGCGTAAAATGCGGCTGCCACGCATGGGTATCCGCAATTACGTGGGCACGTCGCGACTGCATTTCAGCAAAAGGACCATGCAGGCTCAAGCGGCGGTAGATGAAGACAGCCGCTTTGGCGCGCTCCTGTCGATCAAGGAATACCCGCCCTTTACCGGCCCGGGCATGCTCGATGGTTTGTTGCAGGTGAACCACGAATTCATTCTGACGCAATCCTTCACGATCGCTGACAAGCCGATTGCGCAAGAGCGTATTAGCCGATTGCAACGGCAAATCCGGGCATCGGACGAATCCGGCAGTTCGGTCGAGCAGGATATCGACTTTGCGCTCAATAGCCTGATGAACCAAGAAGCCGTGTTCGGCTTCCACCATCTGTCGCTTTTGTGCCTCTCCCGCGATTTGCAGGGCATAAGCCGCACGGTTTCCGAACTCGGCGCCTGCCTCACCGACATGAACATCAACTGGCTTCGTGAGGATTTGAACCTCGAGGCCGCGTTTTGGGCGCAGCTCCCCGGCAACCACAGCTACATTTCCCGCAAGGCGATGCTTTCGAGCGCGAATTTCTCCGGCCTCTCCTCGATGCACAATTTCGCGACGGGGCAGGCTGATCGCACTCATTGGGGACTGCCGATCACCATTCTCGAAACCACGTCGCAAACGCCGTATTGGTTCAACTTCCACCGCCGCGACATCGGCCACTTCCTTGTTACCGGCCCCACTGGCTCCGGCAAGACGGTCGCGTTGACGTTCTTGTTGGCGCAGGCGATGCGAGTTTCGCCCACGCCAAGGGCCGTGTTCTTCGACAAAGACCGAGGGGCGGAAATCTTCGTAAGGGCGATCGGCGGTTCGTATGAGGTGCTGTCGCCGGGGACGCCAACCGGCTTCAACCCGCTCCAGCTCGACAATACCGGCCCCAATCGCGAATTTTTGCTGCGGCTCTTGAAGGCAATGCTGCGCTCAGGTGATCGCAACGACTTTACCCAAGAAGACGAGGATACGCTTGAAAGAGCGATTGTTCGTCTGATGCAGGAACCTGCCGCGGAACGCAATTTGCCAAACCTCGCCGGTCTGCTAGTCGGCCGATCGCGGGCGGATGCCAATGACCTTCATTCTCGCCTCCGCCCTTGGATCGACGGCGAAAAGGCTTGGCTGTTCAACGCCCAGCATGACGTCCTCTCCTTCTCTGGTCGCAGCGTTTTCGGGTTCGACATGACGAACATACTCGGAAACGAGGATCTTCGCACGCCGGCGCTGATGTACCTCTATCACCGTTTGGACGAGCTCCTGGACGGCAACCCGGTCATGTTCTTCATGGACGAGGGTTGGCAGCTCCTCATGGACGAGACCTTTTCGGCCTTCATCGTCGACAAGATGAAGACGATCCGTAAGCTCAACGGCATTGTCGGTTTTGGCACTCAATCCGCCGCAGATATCGCCAAGGCGAAAGCTTCGCATACGCTGATCGAGCAATCGGCGACCAATATTCATTTTCCAAACCCTCGTGCCGATGAAGACAGCTACATCAAGCGCTTCGGCCTGACGGTGAAAGAATTCAACTTCATCAAGAATACCCCGCCCGAAAAGCGAACCTTCCTCATCAAACACGGCAATGACTCGGTAATCGCTCGGCTCGATCTCTCCACTATGCCCGATCTCGTGAAGGTGCTTTCCGGACGGAAGGAGACCGTCGAGGAGTGTGCGGCGCTTCGGGAAAAGTATGGCGACGAACCTGAAAATTGGCTGGCTGATTTTTGCGGATGGGAGAAGGCCGAATGAGGAAAAGTCCTGCATTAGGGGTAATTTCTGCGCTGTGGCTTGGCGTTGCTGGACCGGCTGTTTCTCAGGTGCCTGTCATCGATGGGAAAGTGCTCGAGACCGACACGAAACGTGACGCGACAACTACGGAAATCGAAAAGACGGACAGCGACCGTCACACTGTCAGCAAAAGCGTGACCTGCTCGATGTATCGCCCAGGCCGAAGCGGCGATGCAGCCTCAGCGGCCACGGCAAATCCGGAGATTACCGGTCTGGTGAAGCGTGTCGCCCAAGAGGAAGGCGTCGATGAAAACCTCTTCATGGCGCTTGTCTATCAAGAAAGCCGCTTCAATCCTTGTGCGAAATCGCCGGTCGGCGCGATCGGGCTTTCTCAACTCATGCCTGGTACGGCAAAAGATCTCGGGGTCGATCCGCACAATATCGAAGACAATCTCCGCGGCGGGGCGCGCTACCTGAAGCAACAACTTCGCCGGTTCAACGGCAACACCAATCTGGCGCTGGCCGCCTACAATGCGGGACCTGGCAATGTACAGAAGTATGGCGGGATTCCTCCATTCAAGGAAACGCAAGGGTATGTCGCGAACATCACCCAAAAGTGGCTCCCGGCCTTCGGCGGTTCCGACGTTGCCAATATCCCGGTGAACTATGGCGGCGGATCGACGTCCTTTACCGGCATGCGGGATTCTACCATCAATTCCATGGCGACGTCGCAGGCGATCGGCGAAGGCGGCGGCAACGTCGCATCGTGGCTGCAACAGTTAGGTGCGATGTCCAGCGGCACAATCCAGGACAGTTGGGACCACAACTCCGGTGCCCGCAACGCCAATCTCGAAATGATGAACCAAGTCATCCGCCTCGGCACAACGATGGCGGATCTGATGAACTCCCGTAACGCGGTTGATCTCAGCGGCCTGTCCGGGTCCTCGCGCACCAGCGATTTCAAGGATGATGACGATAAGGAGGATCGCGAAACGACCGGTTTGTGCGATCCGCGCCAGGAGCTCGAATGGAGCCCGGTGGAGAAGGCTTGCGTTCAAAAACGGGAACGCGAGGACAACGTAGAACTGATGTTGAACGCTCAATGAGGAGAACTGCCATGAAACGTTTGATTTTGACGGCGTATTCGGTGGCCGCCCTTGCGTCCTCGGCTTTGGCGCAAGTTCCGGTTATCGACGGTGCCAATCTTGAGATTGCGCAGCGAACGTCGAAGACGACCGATGATATCCTTGGCACTAACAAGGAAGTGCTGAAAACGGTCCAGGAAACCCTTCAAGCGGTGACCGGCGACCGCGGAAGCGATGCCAACCAGATGCAAAATCTTGCCGTTGGCAATGGCTTCAGCGTCTCACAGATGCCGTCGTTCGATAGCCTGATGTCGGGTGGCGTTCCAAACTTCGGCGGTATGGGCGGCGATGTCGCCAAGGTCGCAACGACCTTCATCAACGGCCTGCAGCTAGTGAAAAATCTGTCCGGCCAGTCGGGCAGCTCCTTTTCCGGCGACAAGTCCTATGAGGAGATGGTGAACACCGTTCTTGGCGTCGCTGCTCTCGTCACCGGTTCACAGCAGGCCGTCCAGACTCGCCGCTCGTCTTTCGAGCAGGCTGGCGCAAATATCGGCCAAGCCAAGGACATTAAGGGCTCGATCGATCAGAACACTCAGCTTCAGGTGCAAGCCGGGCTGACGATCAACGAGCTGATCGGCGTGATGAACGGGGCCGTATCGTCGCTCCAGGCCGACAACCAAAGACGCCTGACCGACATCTCTAATTCTAAGAAGGCTCTCAGCTACAGTGACCAGTAAAATCACCATGCCAGCAAAGGTGCTTTTTCCTTTCTTGATCGTAGCCGGTCTCGCCGGCTGCGGCACGGCGGCGAAGGAAAAGACCGCTCCTTGCAAGAGGCCTGCGAACCTGACCTCCTATGCGTCAGATCCTCGCCTCGAATGTGGGCCGATGACAAGTGTCAACGGCAACGCAGCCGACGCCTTCGCTGCTATTGACGCCATGACGGCGAATTAAGGACGGTTGGCGATGAACGACTTCCTTGGAGCGTTGCTGGAAAGAATTGAACAGACCGGAGCGAATTTCTCGTCGCGAGCCTACGGGATCGTCGGCAATGAGGTCGTGCCGCTGCTGACGATCATGTTCATCGCATACGTGGGCTTTTACGGCCTCCAACTGTTCATGGGAACCGCTCGCGTCAGCGTCAGCGAGATTATCGGTCGGGTGGCGCGTATGTTGATCATCCTCGCGCTGGTGAGGAATTGGGACTATTTTAACACCCTCTTCTATTCTTGGCTGAACGACACTCCGGAGGACGTTGGCCGAGCTATCCTCACCGCCACAGGGACCGGTATCACGGAACCGACAAACGGCCTGTCGATGATCTGGAGAACTGCCAACGAGGCAGCTTCAGCCTTCGCGGAACAGTCAGGCTATTTTTCGGTGTTGCCCTCGATGGTCGGTTTTCTGATCATGTTCGCCGTCGCTGTTTTTATTGCGGTAGCATTGGCCATCCTTCTGCTTGCAAAGGTGATGATGTGGGTCTTGATCGGGACGGCTCCCATCTTCATCGGTTGCATGCTTTTCGACCAGACGAGGGGTTTGGGCGTCGCCTGGTTCCAACAGGTGCTGATGTATGCATTGATCCCGCTGTTCGTTTATGTCGTTGCGGCATTCCTTATTGCAGCAATGGACCCGGAACTGACCAAGGTCAGCAGCGCTGCAAGCCAAAGGCGCCTTCAGCTCAGTGACATTTCCGCTTTCTTGCTGCTCTGCGCCGCCGGCGCTTTTGTCCTCTTTAATATTCAGGTTCTCGCGCAAGGGATTACCGGTGGTGTGGCTGCCGGTCTCGGCAATGTCGCGCGCGCAGTCGGGCGATTTGCTGGCATATCGGCACCCATTTCGGCCCTGTCCGGAGGGCAGCGCCTCGCGGGAGCAGCAGGCAACGCGGGAATGCAAGCCAGGGCGCGCACGCAAGAAGGCATGCGAGCCAACATACGAAACGCCAGCGCTGAGGCGATGCAGAACCGCATCAGCAACAACAGCACGCCTCGTTGAGGCGCGAAAGTAAGGGCTAGGTTTAAGGGCTAGAAGAATGGCAGAAACAAATGAAGCAGTTCTTCGGAGCTATTTTCAAGACGGCGATCGGTGGGAACAGGAAATCGTAAAGAAGGCCAAGCGGTCTCGCACGCTCGCATGGTTCGTCACCACGATTTTCGGCGCGATAACCTTGCTTTCCTTAACCGCGCTGGTGATGCTCGTACCGCTGAAGAGCTTTGAACCCTACATCGTCGAGGTCGACAAGAACACCGGATACATGGAGATCAAAACCGGTCTCACACGCTCGGCGAATCTCACAGATCAACAGGCGGTCACCCAGGCCAACGTCGTGCGCTATATTCGCTCGCGTGAGGGATACGACCCCTTTGCGATTGAGCAGAATTTCGGCATTGCCGCCCTGCTCTCCACGGGCGACGCTGCCCGTGAGCTGCAGGAACTCTATAGCGCGGCAAATCCCAACAATCCTGCACGGGCTTTGGGGAAGAACAAGAGTGTGACCGTCGATATTAAAT
Organism: Sinorhizobium psoraleae; assembly: GCF_013283645.1. Classification (GTDB taxonomy): domain Bacteria; phylum Pseudomonadota; class Alphaproteobacteria; order Rhizobiales; family Rhizobiaceae; genus Sinorhizobium; species Sinorhizobium psoraleae. The sequence continues at coordinate 46,214 of NZ_JABEKV010000009.1, read as the reverse complement.
CCGTCACCTTTTCTAATGCCAGCACGGCCCTAGTGCGGTTTTCGACCACAGAGAAAACGGACACGGATTCTATCACCCGGCATTACATTTCGGTCGTCCGCTATCGCTATACGGACACGCCATCGACCAATGAATGGCGCTTCGAAAACCCGCTGGGCTTCCAGGTCTACAACTACCGTCGCGATCAAGAGACGGTGACGCCTGGAGACGAGAAATGATCAAACGCCTCCTGCTTTCTGCGACCGTCATGGCCGCGACGATGACTCACGTCCACGCTGCGCAGGCGCCACGGCCCGGCTCGCTCGATTCGCGTGTCACCAGCGTCGTCTACCAGCCGAACAATGTGGTGAAAGTTTCTGCCACCTACGGCATCTCCACCATGATCATCTTTGATGAGGACGAAAAATTCGAAACGATATCGCTCGGCGACACAGATAGTTGGCAGGTTGCCCCGTCTGAAAAGGGCAATATCCTGTTCGTCAAGCCGATTGCGAAGAGCGTCGCCACCAACATGAACGTCGTGACCACCAAGAGGATCTATTTCCTCGAGCTCAACGACCATGCTCCGACCGATGGCAAGGAGATCTTCGGAATCCGGTTCGTCTATCCTGAGAAGGATCTGAATGCTTCGCTGCGCAAGGAAGCGGAGTACCGGGCGGCAAACCCGAATATGTCAAATCTCGACAAGGCCAACGTCAATATCGACTATTCGTTTTCAGGCGACCCAGCGCTGAAGCCTACGATGATTTTCGATGACGGCAAAAAAACCTTCTTCAAGTTCGGCAGCCGGGTTCCCGCGATTTTTGCCGTGCAGTCGGACTTCTCCGAGACGCTGCGCAATTTCCGCAAGGAGGGCGAATACATCGTCGTCGACGGTGTGGCGACGCAATATACGCTCCGAGATGGCAACCAGTGGACATGCATCTTCAACCTTCGCAAGCCTGACTTCGGCGCTCCGGATCCGGACATTCTCGGTCCGGCTCATGACACCAAGGCGACGGAACGTAGGAGGAGCGGCAACTAATGAAGCGCAGTCCCGAACTTGAAGCCATGACGACGGCCGACGAAACGGCGGTCAGCAATCGCAATGCTGGACGAAACCAAACTCTCGGTATGGCCGCCCTTCTCCTGGGCGGCGCCGTGGCCGCCTATTTCGTTCTTGCGACCGCGAACGAAAAGCCACGCGATGTTGCTGACAGCGACGAAGAGTTTCAGACTACGACATTCCGGCCGCCGTCCTTTGTTCGCGACGAACAAAAGCGGGAACCGGAGCCCGAACAAGAAGTCATCAAACTGCCGACGCCACCTGAAGCTCTTGAGGAAACCGTCGATACGACTGAGTTCAAGGTTCCAGCGCCGCCAGAGGCCGTTGAAGAGACGCCCGAAGCGGCGCCAGTGGAAGTGTTCCCCGAGCGTTACAAGTCGGGCCTGATCAAGCTCGATCAAAAAGGAAACGGAAGCGGAAACGGAAGCCTGACAGGCGAGAGCGATTCCGGGCTGAGCGTCGCCGGGGAGGACCGCAACAGCAAGTACCTGGCTGCGGCCGCGGGCCTTGCCGATCGGAGCGCCAAGGCCCGGCAGATCGAGCGTATCGACGCGATGATACCGGAGGGAACCTTGATCCCCGGCATCCTCGAGACGGCTATTAACAGCGACCTGCCCGGCCAGATTCGTGCCATTACCTCCCAAGATGTCTATTCCTTCGACGGTCGGCGTATTCTGATCCCGACCGGAACGCGCCTCATTGGCGAATATCAGTCGGAGGTGACGCGCGGACAAAAGCGCATCTTCGTCATCTGGACCAGGCTCATTCGCGATGATGGCGTTTCCGTGCGCCTTAACTCGATCGGCACGGACAGCCTGGGCCGATCTGGCTTGACCGGGCATGTCGACAATAAGTTCCGCGAACGATTTGGAGCGTCGATCATGCTTTCTATCGTCGGCGGCGCTGCCAGCTATCTGACCGGATATGGCAGTCAGGAGGCCTCCAACAACAGCGACGATGCCGCACGAGGCGAAGAGATCGCACGGGAGACGATCGCGCAGACCTTTAGCGACATGGCGAATACGGTACTCAGTGAAAACCTCCGTATTCCTCCCACCATCAGCGTCAGCCAAGGCGAGCGAATCTTTGTCTACGTGCGCCAGGACCTCGATTTCAGTGCCATGTACGACGATCCGGTTACCGAAGCGATGAAGGAGATTCAACGTGAACGTCGCGGCAAGTAACACGATCAAACGCGATCCGCACTACTTCCTCAATCGCGCGCTCGAACCGATCAAACAGTTCCTTGATGACCCAAAGGTGGTCGAAATCGCCGCCAATAAGCCGGGCCACGTCTATGTGGAGCGGTTCGGCGCCAATCATATGGAACACCATTTCATCGACGCCCTGACGACCGATGAAATCCAGAACATCGGCGAGCGTGTTGCGGCGGCGACCAACCAATTCATCAGCCGTGCCAAGCCGATTCTGAGCGCGGCGCTTCCGACTGGCGAACGTATTCAGATCGTCCTACCGCCGGCGGCCCCTGACGGTGGCTCGATCTCGATCCGCAAGCAGGTCGTGAACAACTTCACGCTCGAGGAGTATCGCGACAACGGTTCGCTCGACAAAGTATCTGTGGCCGTCGGCGGCCTCAGCGACATCGACCGGGAATTGATCGGACACCTGCGCGCGGGCCGGATTTACGATTTCATCCACACCGCTATCACCAAACGAGTCTCTATCCTCATCAGTGGCGGCACCTCATCCGGCAAGACGACCTTCCTTAACGCCTGCCTGAAAAGTGTGGATCCTCATGAGCGGATCATCACGCTCGAGGACACACGCGAGCTATTCCCGCCGCAGGCGAACACGGTTCACCTGATCGCGTCGAAGGGTGATCAGGGCACTGCAGACGTGACCATTCAAAACTTGCTCGAGTCGTCGTTGCGCATGCGTCCCGACCGTTTGTTCGTCGGCGAGATTCGTGGCGCGGAGGCATTCTCCTTCCTGCGCGCGATCAACACCGGCCATCCGGGCAGCATGTCCACCGTTCACGCCGATACGCCGATGGGCGCCTATGAACAGCTCGCCATGATGATGCAGCAAGCCGGCATGTCAGCGGGTTTTTCCAAGCAGGATCTCATGTCGTATATCCAGATGGTGATCCCGATCGTCATCCAGCTCCGCCGTGACGGCGGCAAGCGCGGCGTCTCCGAAATCTTCTTCGCCCGGGATGAACCATGACCAAGGAGCTCCAGGCGTTCTATCTGCTCTTTTGCGTCGGGATAGCGTTCGTTGTCTGGATGCTTGGCTACGGCCTGGGTCTTCAGCTCTTCTACAAGGATGGACGGGTTCTCGAAACGACGATCACGAGCAACCCCTTTGTTCCAATTCAGCAGTTCTGGATTTATCGCTCGAGCCCTGCTCTGCAGAAGGTCGCGCTTGGTTCGATGGTTCCGGCACTGATCGTCGCCGGCCTGGTCGCATACATCGGCCTGAAGCCGACGAGCAACCCCTTGGGCGACGCGGCGTTTCAGGACATCGCCTCGCTTAGGCGCGGCAAATGGTTCCGCAAACACGGCCATATTTTCGGCCGCGTAGGGCGCAACATTCTCCGCACGCAGGACGATCGGCATCATTTGATCATTGGTCCGACGCGCTCCGGTAAGGGCGCGGGCTATGTCATCCCCAATGCGCTCATGCACGAAGGCTCGATGATCGTCACTGACCTCAAAGGCGAGGTTTTCAAGGCAACCGCGGGCTATCGCCGACAGAACGGCAGCCAGGTCTTCCTGTTCGCGCCGGGCTCGGAAAAGACCAATCGCTATAATCCGCTCGATTTCGTTCGGACGGAGCGGGGCAACCGCACCACTGACATCCAAAACATCGCCGGCATTTTGGTGCCCGAAAACACGGCATCGGAAAACTCCGTTTGGCAAGCGACGGCGCAACAAGTCCTTGCCGGCGTGATCAGCTACATCACCGAAAGCCCCTTCTATCGGGATCGCCGCAACCTCGGCGAGGTCAATTCCTTCTTCAACAGCGGCGTCGATCTGCAGGCGCTGATGAAGTACATCAAGGAAAAAGAACCCTACCTGTCCAAGTTCACACTTGAGAGCTTCAATTCCTATATCGCTTTATCCGAACGCGCGGCCGCTTCCGCGCTTATGGATATCCAGAAGGCCATGCGGCCTTTTAAAAATGAGCGGATCGTCGCGGCAACCAATGTCACCGACATGGATCTGCGGGCGATGAAGCGTCGGCCGATGTCGATCTATCTGGCGCCGAACATCACGGACATAACCCTGCTTCGCCCTCTCCTCACCCTGTTCGTACAGCAGGTAATGGACATCCTCACTCTGGAGCACGATCCCAATTCTCTTCCAGTCTATTTCCTCCTCGACGAGTTCCGGCAGTTGAAGCGGATGGACGAAATCATGACGAAGCTGCCCTATGTGGCCGGCTATAACATCAAGCTCGCCTTCATCATCCAGGACCTGAAAAATCTCGATGAGATCTACGGCGAAACCTCCCGGCATTCGCTGCTCGGTAATTGCGGCTATCAACTCGTCCTTGGTGCCAACGACCAGGCCACTGCCGAGTATGCGTCGCGGGCCCTCGGAAAGCGCACGATCCGCTACCAGTCGGAATCCCGCACGATCGAGCTGATGGGTCTGCCACGCCGCACCAAGGTAGAGCAGATTCGCGAACGTGATCTGATGATGCCGCAGGAGGTCCGGCAAATGCCGGAGAACAAGATGATCCTGCTCATCGAAGGGCAAAGACCGATCTTCGGGGAGAAGCTTCGGTTCTTTAAAACGAACCCGTTCAAATCGGCTGAAGAATTTTCGCAGGCCAATATCCCGCAGGTGCCGGAGGTCGAATATCTGCCCCCGAAAGCCATTCCCGCAACCACTCCGGAGTATGCCAAGGGCGGAGTTCCTTCCATCGAAACAACCTCGCCGGCGCCCACAATAGAAGAGAGGCCGGCCGCGGCCGCGATGATTACGTCTGCTCCGGCAAACCAGGACGCGACCGTAGCTGAGGAGGAAACGACTACTACCGCCAGACGAACCGTCAACAAAATGGCGCTGCAGACGAAGCCGAAGCCGAAGCCGGCGACTGCGAAGGCCGATGCGGTAGCATCCGCAAGCCTTGCCGCCATGGAAGCTCGGATAAAGGCGATTGAGGAAGGCCTGACTCCAAAGGCTGCGCAGCTCAAAGCAACTGTCGAAGCGAAAGCCGAAAAGCTCGGCGATAAACCAGCCGCGCGCCGCAATTTCATGGACATCTTCAACACGACGGTTCCTGATCCCGTCGAGGTTGGGATGGCAGCCGTATAGCGATCAGGAACTAAAACCGAATGACAGCGGGCTTCTGTAGGGTGAACAAATGGGGAAATGGGGGTTGCAAAGAAGACTCTGGAACTCTTTGCATTTGCGGGCGAGCACAGCGAAGGCGTTGCATGCGTACCGGCAGGCCGAGGCGCGCTTTCATGAGCTTCAGCAACAGAAGGATGCGCTGGACGCCGAGGAGCGGGTCATTCTGCATATATGGACGGAGAAGCTGTCGAGGGCTTCACTCAGGCCGGGCGATCACGAAGGATTCCAATCCGCATACCTGTCGCTTGGTCAGCGACGCGCTGAGCTGTTCGAGTCTTGGCAGACGGCAAACGCGGACCTGGCATCGGCCTATGAACAGGCGCGACGTGTGTTGCGGGAGTTTGGGTTCACGTCTCCGCTTGACGACTGATGTACTACATTGCGCATTCACAGATGAAGTCGTAACGCAGAGCCGACCATAGTTTACCTTCTCACTGCGCTGTGCATTCCATTGGCTGCGCAAACAATTTGAGGCCATGATGCTCCATAAACCGCAGACCAAAACTCCGAATGCTATCGATATTCATGTCGGCAGCCGCATCCGCTTGCAACGAACGCTAATGGGATTGAGCCAAACGACCCTGGCAGCAGGGCTCGGGATCACTTTCCAGCAGGTACAGAAATATGAGAAGGGCACAAATCGGGTCGGCTCTAGCCGGCTCCAGGCCATCGCAAACATTCTCGGCGTCCCGGTTGCATGGTTTTTCGAGGAGGGGCATGGGGGCTCTTCCAGTCCGCTAGAACCGGAGCCGGGAGCCGGCAGGGAAATCACGCAGTTCCTGAATTCCGTCGAGGGGCTGGCTCTCAATCGCGCCTTTGTGAAGATTGAGGACGAAAAGATCCGGCGGAAGCTCGTCAACCTGGTGAAAGCGCTGGCAAAAGAGGCTTCGGAGTAAGACCCCGCTGATACGAAGTCAGCATGTTTTATGCCGACCTCTTAAAATGAGCCCCGCCATTAGAAGGGCCAGAAGCTTCCTAGATAGGTCGCTGTCTCGTTCACCCAATCCATCGAGTCACGATACCAAGCCATCACCGTTTCCGATGCCACCTGGACGCAGCCGAGAAAAAATACAAATACGATAACAACGGCGAAGAACTTGCCAAACCCCTCGTCGCCTTTCGGGTCATTGCTCTGGATGACGTATTGTTGCCGGTTATCCTTCAACATATCCCTTAACGGTCCCGATCGTCGCGGTCGCGTTCCCTCTGTTCCATTTGTTCCCGCTCAAGCTCCTCAAGGCGAGGAACGTGCTGTTGGGCGGGGTCAGTCCGTGTGGTATCTCCGCTGCGGTGATCAGCTTCACTCTCTTTATTTAGACGATCTTGCAGACGATTAGTAGCGTCCACCGTCGAAGCTAGTTCGTGGGCTTTCCGAGCATCGTCCTCACGGTCGGGCTCAGCTTCGGGGTCAAACTCCCTCTGCATCTCAGCTAAGTAGGCGGCTTCATCAATCGGCGCCGGCTCGACGGCCTCGAAGCTGGTATCGACGACAACGCCATGTACTTTCAATTGCTCCAATTGAGGAGCAACACTTTCGACATGGCCCTCATGCTCTCGCCTATCCCTTTCGATCTCGGGCTCATATTCGAGCCCGCTCATGCGAGCCGAATCCGCGTCCTCATCATCGTAACCATAGTCAACCTCGGTCCGCGAGAGATCAAGAACCTCATCCGGGCCGAGCCTATCGAGCTGAGCACTCATGTGCGACAGGAATTGACGTTCGGCACTGGCCTCGCTTCGCGTCGCGTAGCTATCTTCTGAGATGAAATTCGGCGAATCCTGGCTGTTCAAACGCTCGTCAAGTCGATCGATCCGCTCGACTATCACGCCCTGCACTCCCTTTATGACCTCTTCGCGGTCATCGTTGCGCGACGGAACATTGTTTTCCGCCTGATCGATCAACCGTTGTAGATCGGGATCCTCCTTGGCAATCTCTCGAACGTAGCTGTTCCCAGCGATAGCCAATTCCGCGGCACGCTGCATCGCCTGATCAAGCCCGGCCTGCATTGCCTCCTTACCGTCGGCTGAAAACTCCCCTGCTTCGATCCGATCGAGCCCCTCGCGGTAGTGGTCGACGTCAATCATGGCATCATTACCGGCCTCGACGACAGCCTCGCCGTGTTTGGCGACTGCTGATCCCCACGCGTCATTGATAGGATCACGTGAGGAATTGCGAGCAGCTTCGGCGTATTGCTTGAGAACGCCGTCCTCAATCTCAAAACTCCGTTCGCTTATATATGCCTTGCTAAAGCCCTCTGCTTTGAGCCGGCCGATCTCAGCCTCAACGGCGCGCGCAAACTCCTCCTCGGGCATTTGCGATTGCTCCATTCCGTCCATCCTTCCGTCGGGCGAAATGACTTCTGTCAGCTCTTCACGGCTCTGCGTAGCCTGCATTTCGTTGCGCTTTTCATATAGCTCTACCAGCTCACGTTTCTGGTTGACGAAGTCACGGGCCAAGCCCGCTACCTCATCAAAGTCGGCTCGGTCATCTGCGGCCACGGTGCGCTCCAGCTTGAACAACGCCGTTTCCACCTTCTTCTCATAAGCCTCGAACTCTGCTCGTGACGTTTCGCGCAACTCTTGACCCTCCAAAACCATTTCCTGCAATGTAACCAAATTGGCGCGGAAATTCGATCCGAAATCTGCGTGAATGATATTGGCGCCGGCGTCCTTCGTTGCCTCCGAAAGCCCAGCTTCTAAGTATTCTCGGTGCTGTGTAGCATAGACAATGGTCTGACGATCACCGCTCGCAAGGGCGACCTTCTGCCACGATTCCTGCGCCTTTATGATGTATTGTCGGCTCCTGTCGCTTTTCGCGACCGCGCGCCGGCCGCTGCGCTTGGCGTCATACCGCGCCTGCGCTGGCTCGCTCGTCCCGACATGCTCCGTGCGACCGTTACGGCTCACCGGCCGAACCTGCGTCCGCGTGAAGGCGGGCGGAGTGGCAAACTCTCGCCGATCGGTCATTTCCATTTCTATGCCATGTTCCCGCGCCTTCTCGGCCATGACCGATCGCCATTCGCGAAACACGGCCGGAGTCGTCTCTATGCGATCGCCGGCATCCGATCTCATGGCGATGATCGCATGCGCATGAACGTGCGGTCGCTTGCCCCCCTCCCCAGCCTCTTTCGGATCGCTGGCAGGATCGTGCATGGCGAAGACATAACGATGGCCCGCAAACTGGTGCGCTAGAAAATCGCGCACGGCACCCTCGAAAGTCGCTGCATCCGTTCCGGCCCGTGCCGACATGATGACGTGCATCACGTCGCGGCTCCTTCGGCTGTGCAGATCACCGCGCCATTCCCTTTGTACCAGATCCCCTGCAGCCTTCTCGCCAGATACTGACCGGCCCCGATCGTCGCGAACATCCTGATACTGGTCGACCAGGTCGCGCAAACGGATGGCGCCGAACTCGACACCGTTCCCATACCCATGAAACGAGAACATCGCGCCGGCCTCGCTGGCGAACGCACTGGCATCATACCGCCCCTGGATGATATCGGCCGCTTTAGCGTCTCCTGTCAGCCGCTCCCCCTGCCCGCTTCGGAGCACCACCAGCCCTTGAACCGAGACTGAACCGTCCTGATGCTTCTCGACCGCATAGGCATAGCGGCGATCGCCAAAGCCACTTGATAAGGTGCTCCGTACCAACTCGTGCAAAGCGTCGTCGGACGTAAGCCTAGAGCCCGTTATCTCGACGCTGAAACTCCCGATGTCGCGGCTTTCGGCACGGTTCTGGAAAAGGTGATCCCAATCACCGCGCACCCTGGCCAATTCCTCGCGGCCCTCAAGGATCCTGCCGTTTTCGTCCTCAACCTTCAGTTCTCCGGATCGGGACACGTAGTTCAACATTGCCCCTACTCGCGCACCGCCCCCATAAGACGCCATTTTGACGACGGCCGGCTGGCTTCCCTTGGCGACGGCAGCAAGCCGCGTCTCCATCGGCCGGCTTGATGGTGTCGCCGTCGCTTGGTCTCGAGGAGCCCACCGGCTCCTCGATCCGGCGCGCTCCCCACGAGAAGCGCCGCCAGAACCTCCTCCACCGCCTGCGCCGAGCTGAGACAGCTGCTTCAGGCGCTTCCGCATTTCTTCCTCGGCCGCGGCACCACGTCCACCAGACGTCATCTCATGCACCAGCGCTGCGCGCCGCTGCTCCCATTCGCTGGTGAATGCGCCGAAGAAGATTTCCAACGGCTACTTCTCCCCTCGACGCTGATAACCAGCCCGTCGCGACATAGAGCGAAGCTCGCTCATCACCGCCGCCTGAATGCGTTGCACGTTTTCGAGGTTGATATTCAGCTCGCTTGGATGGACGCCCCGGCCACTGTTGAGCGCCCTTGCAACCTGGTTGAGGTTGATTCCGATCATCCGCATGTCTTCGAGCAAAGCCGCCATCACTAGGCGGTCATCCCCCGTCAGGATCGGCCGGACGCCTGCCCCCTCCAATAGCAGCGACCGGAAAAAGCTGGATACCGTCATGCCGGCATCCTCGGCCGCCTTCTCGATCCCCGCATGTTCGTCAACCGTGACACGCACATGCACAGTGCGATCCTTCTTGGCCGGCTCAAGGAGAGCGTTGAATTTCCCGTCATCCATTTGGCCGTTGGCCCCCTACTGGCGCTTGCGTCAGAATGGTGGGCCCGGAGGGAACGCCGAATTCCAAGAAAATCAGCCGCTTAACCCCGTGTGGGACGAAAACACCGCTTCATAAAAATCAATGGTTTAACAAAGCCGCCGTCCCACTTTTTCCGACCGTTTTCGGCCCTTCCTTTCCGCTCGCATTGCGCCCAGGGAGGCGCGCATGAGCGGGGCACGACCATTTCGGGACGTGAAGCTGCAATGGCTTCAGCAGTTGAGCTGCGACAAGGATTTGAGCGACAACGCGCGATCCGTGGCGCTCTATATCGTCACCACGCATTTGAACGGCCACACCGAAAAGGCGTGGCCGTCCTATAAAACGATTGCCGACGCGACCGGCAAGAGCGTCAAGACCATTCAGCGCGCCGTCCGTGAACTCGAGGCCAAAGGATGGTTCGAGGTCGAGCGCGGAAATGGCGTCGGGCACAACACGGTATATCGTCCCTCAGCGGCGTCGATTTTACGCGCATCGGATGCCCGCGAAAAGACGGACAACGTTGTCACCCTTTACCCCGACGAAGGCGGTCAAAATCGTCCGGCAAGGCGGTCAGATGTGTCCGGCGAAGGGGGACAAATATGTCCACCAAACCCAGAGAAAGAAAAAATAAAAAAACCTAACCCGCGCGAGGACGCCCCGCCGCGCGTCGAGACGCGGCGAGCCGTCCCGCTCGTTTTCGTCGCCGAGACCAAGGCGGATCAGGTCGAGCAATGGCGCACCTGGTTGCGCCGTCACGGGCTACCATCGATCGACGCCTTGGGCCTTCGAACGGTGAAAACTAGGAGACCGGGTTATGCCTTGCCGGGCTATTGGCCACCGGACGAGACGAGCCCGAGCGCGCTCGATTGGATCGCTTTCTTCAGCCGCCGCCGTGACCACATTGCCGATGAAACCGCCCGGCAGACGACAGTCCGGAGGGCGTCATGACGGCTGGCGATTTGAAGGGAGCAAGGCGACCCCTGTCATACGGCGAGCCGTCCGACAGGGAGCCTTGTGAGGGGAGGCAAGCCTCCCCTTCAAACCCCACCAAGAGCACGCGGCGACCGCCAAAGGGCGAACTCAACGCCGTTGTGGTTTTCCGCTGCACGGCATCGGAAAAGCAGGCGCTGACCGCACGCGCGGCGCGGGCCGGCCTGCCCTTCGCCACGCTGATGCGGGAAGCGCTTGGCCTCACCGAGGCACGCCGCCGCCGTCCGGTTCCCAAGGTGGACCCGGAGCTGGTGCGCGCCGTCGCGCGGATCGGCGGTAACCTCAACCAGATCGCCCGATGGCTGAACACGGCCCAGGCTCAGGGCCAGTTCTCCGCCATCGACACAATCACGGTTGCCGCGCGCCTGGTCGCCATCGAGCGGGCGCTATCGGAAACCCTTGAGCAGTTCACGGCCAAGGATGGCGCGCCGTGCTGATCAAGTTCTTCCGCAACGGCCAGGGCGGCGGATCGGGACCGGTTGACTATCTGGTTGAGCGCGACGTCGTCGCTTACGACCAGAACCGCAACGCGATCCGCGACAAGCGCGGCGAGATCATGCTGTTTGCCCGCGAGCCCCTGCCGGAAGTGCTGCGCGGCGATGCAGACCGCATGCGCGCGCTGATCGACGCCTGCCCCCACCAGTGGACCTATCGCGCCGGCGTCATCGCCTTCACGGCGGAAGACGCGCCGAACCCTGCCCAGCAAAGGCAGGTGATGGACGCCTTCGAGAACCTTGCCTTCGCCGGCATGGAAGCCGACCAGCGCGAAATGCTTTGGGTGCGACACACGCACGAGGGCCGCGTCGAGTTGCATTTCGTGACGCCGCGCATGGAGCTTGTGAGCGGGCGCAGCCTCAACATCGCGCCGCCCGGCTACCAGAAGCACTACGACGCTTTGCGGGATGTGCTGAACAAGGAACACGGCTGGAACGATCCGATGGCCCCGGAGCGCTCACGCGAAACCGTCAGCCTTATCGAAAGCGTCAGGCGCGGCGATGCCCGCGAGATGATCCATGACTGGATCGTCCAGCGCATCGAGACCGGCGAAATCCATGACCGCCCAAGCATGACTGAGGCTTTGACGGCGGCAGGTTTCGATCTGCCGCGCGCCGGCAAAAACTACATCACCGCGCGCGATCCGGAGACGGACGAGCGCTGGCGTCTGAAAGGAGACCTGTTCCGTGAAGACTGGACCCGAGAGAATACCCTTGAGCGAGCGCTTGAAAGAGCGGCTGGCGAGCCCACCCGCTCCGGAAGCCGGCTCGATGCCATCGCCCTCGACGAGCTTCGAAACCGATTGGAGCGAAGCCTTGAAGCGCGCGCAAGCTACAATCGAGACCGATATCCGCAGCTTCACGGACGCGAACCGCCAGCACTTGAACGCGGCGCTGGCGAAGACCGAGGCGGACGTGAACCGGCTCCGGTCGATGGTGCAACCATACCTCCTGACCCTGGGCGCGATGGCGTTGCTGATCGTCCTTTTGAGCTTCACCGCGAGTTGGTTTTGGGCGGGGCTGATGATCGACCGCGCCCAGAGCGCCAGCCTCTGGCAAATGGGCTTGCAGATCAACCAGACCAGCAACGGCAAAGTCCTGACCTGGGACGTCAACCGCCTTCAGCTGATCACCTGTCAGGCCGGGACCGCCAAAACGCCATGCCTGAAGATCTTCCAGGGAGATTGACCGATGAGCGAAACCACCAGACCACCGATGCCCGAGACCCTGTCGCCGCTGGAGCGCGAATTGCTGGGTTACGTCGAGACGTTGATAAACACCTTGCAGAGCGGAACCGCGCAGTTCGAGGCGCTGGAGAAACGCTCGACCGACATGATCGAAAACCGGCAAGCGGCTTTGGAAGGATCGCTGAAATCGCTCATCGCGTCACAGGCTACGTTCATGAACGCCTGGCTCGCCTCCGGCAATCATTCCAGCGGCACGGCCTCGACCGAGCTGACGGAAGCGTTCGCCCTGCTGGAGCAAGCCGAAGCGATGCTGGAGGCGGTCGCGCCGCCGACGTGACAGTTCGATCACCCGCGCACGGTCGCGGCCGCAACTGATTTTCATTTCCGTCTGGAGTTTCGATCCATGAATTTCATCATTCAGCCCTATCGCTATGCCCTTTCCATTGCCGTGGTTGCTGCAGGTTTCTTGCTGATGGAAACCGCACCCTTGTTCTGGCCACCCATTTACCAGAACGCGCGCGCCGCCATCCTGGTTATGTTTCTCGGGTTTGCGCTGCTGACCTTGGTGGGAGACACCCAGGGCCGCATCCGCAGCGCGTCGGGCTTAGCTGTGGGGGCTGCCCTCCTTGCCGCGTCTGCTCTCGCCCTTGCCGACCCCACTATTGCGGCAGGCGTCCTGCTCGACAGCTTCAAGGCCTGGCGCAACGCCGGCTATTCCGGAATCGAGAGCATCCGGGGCACGCTATCGACATGGGATCGCTTCACAGAGGCGCAAAAGCTTGGTGTGCAAACCAGCCTTGCCATCGGCCTGCCTGTGCCCTTGTTCTTCATCTTGCGCGTGATCTCGATTGTCGCCCCAGCTTCGTCAAACCGCATTTCAAAACAAGGCCCATGGCGCGCCCGATGGATGAACCGGAGTGAGCTGCGCCAACTCCGGCACAACGATACCGGCTTGCCGCTCGGTCTCTCCGGCAGCGCGATGCTGCGCTACCGCCCCAACCCGAAGACCGGATGGCGCGCCGGTCACCATGTCGCCATCGCCGGCACCCGCGCCGGGAAAGGGGTTTCCGTTGTCATTCCCGCCATAATCGACCATGACGGGCCGGTCGCGGTCCTGGACATCAAGGGCGAGAACTTCGCCGTGACGCGCCGCTATCGGCAGTCGCTCGGCCGTCAAGTCGTGGTTCTCAACCCCTTCGGTGTCATCGAGCCGTCGAAGGATCGTTTCAACCCGCTCGACTATATCAGGCAAGCGCACCTTGTCCGTGATATCGAGGTCATTGCCGAGGGGCTTGTTCGACCGGAAGGCGGAAACGGTACACACTTCGCTGAAATGGCGAAATCCATGATTGCCGCCGTGATCGAGGTCGTCATGACCAGGCGCGCAGAAGCTGATCGCAATCTGATCACCATCATGGACCTGTTGTTTTCCGCCAACTTTGAAAAGACGCTGACGGAATGGGCTGGGGCGCCGGAGACATTCGGCACCCGCCCGGCCGCCGCCGCCGCCACCTTCCTTGCAGCCGGCGAGAACGAGCGCGGCGCAATCAAGACGACCATCAAGAAGGCATTCGATTGGGCTCGTTCGGATGAATTGCGCACCTTTCTCGGCACCTCCACATGCTCATTCGAAAACCTGTTCGAGGGCCGCGCCGACCTCTTCATGGTCGTGCCGCTCGACCAGGTTGACGCCCAGGCCGTCTTTCTCCGGTTGCTGACGAACATCATTCTCGGCATGGCTGTCCGCCTTGAAGGTGCTCGAAAGCCGAAAAAGAACGTGCTTCTTGTGCTGGACGAGTTTGTCCGTCTCGGGCGCATGGAGAAGCTGATCAACATCGCCAACGTCGCCGCCGGCTGCGGCATCGAGGCGCTGTTCATCACCCAGGACAAGGGTCAGATCGAAAGCGTCTATGGCAAGGGCGACACCGCCAGCATTCTCGGCTCCTGCGTCACCAGCCGCATTTTCGGTCTCGGCCGCGCCGAATTCGAAACCGCCAATTGGGCCGCAAATGCGCTTGGCGATCAGACGGTGCTCACCCGCACGAAACAATCGTCCGCGAAATTCGGCGAGAGCCGCAAGACCTCCATTGCCGAGCAGCGCCAGAAGCTCATGACCGCCGATCAGATTTTGGAGATGAAGGCGGGGAAGATGCTGTTGCTGACGGGCTCGAAGCCGCCGGCCCTTGTAGATGCAATCGTCTCTCATCGGCATCCGGCATATCGGGGGAAGCTGGATAGAAATCCTATGGTGTAGTTGTTATGTGAGAGGTTCTCGAACGACTACAAGACGCATTCACTTCCCAATCAGCGGAGACTTCATTACCAATCTGCCGTAGTCCATGCCGTCGCTCTTTATGGCTAATATTTCCCGATCGGGAAATTTCTCTCCGCAAACGTTGTCCGAGGTCACCGGATTTCCCGACCGGGAAATTTTCCTCGACAATATGGATGATATACTGCTACTTTCCCGATCGGGAAATTGAAGATGGCAAAAGAAGTCAGAAGCCCAGCCGATATCGGCGCTCTAGTTCGGAGTGCACGCAAGGAGCAAAACTTGCGGCAGGATGAGCTTGCCGGAGTTGCTGGCGTTGGCCTGCGGTTCATTGTCGATCTCGAAGCAGGCAAGCCCACGGCTCAGATTGGAAAAGTGCTCCAGGTTCTCCAAACGCTCGGTTGCTCTGTGGATATTTTAGCCCCTGGCGAGCGTAGACGATGACGAAGGTTCTTAACGTCTGGTGGGACGGTCGCATTGTCGGACAGTTCACGCAAGACAGACACGGCGACATAGGATTCGCCTATGCTCAGGCTTGGCTTGATGACGAAACCGCTCTTCCGCTTTCGGCTTCTCTTCCTAAGCGACTGGAGCGTTTCTCCCGCCGAGAATGTAGGCCGTTTTTTGGTGGCCTACTGCCCGAGGAAAGCCAACGCCTGGTTGCCGCGCAGGCGTTGGGCGTTTCACCCGCCAACGACTTCGCCCTTCTCGATCGCTTGGGCGGCGATGTCGCCGGCGCTCTTCAGTTGCTGCCGGAAGACCAAGAGCCCGTGAAGGCGGGACCGATTGCAGACCAGCAGCCGACGCCTTTGGATGACGTAGGAATCGTTCGCGTGCTGGACGCACTTCCGATGCGGCCGCTACTGGCTGGCGAGGAAGGCTTGAGATTATCGCTGGCCGGCGCGCAATCCAAAGTGCCGGTTGTTCTGATTGATGGCCAGATCGCGCTTCCGCTTCCCGGCCAGGCGACAACGCACATTTTGAAACCTCCCATCGCGCGCTTCAAGGGGACAACCGAAAACGAAGCCTTTGTAATGAAGCTGGCTGCCGCAATCGGCCTCGACGTTGCGCCCGTAGAGCCGAGATCAGCGGAGGGGCGCTCGTTCCTTCTGGTGGAAAGATATGACCGTGCCCGCGATGACAGCGGCGTCGTGCGCCGCATTCACCAGGAAGACTTTTGCCAAGCGCTCGGGGTGCCGCCGGAAACGAAGTATGCTGGCGAGGGCGGCCCCACGTTCAGGGACTGTTTCGAGCTATTGCGGCGCGTATCAGCACGCCCGGCTACGGATGTGCTGAAGCTGCTGGACGCCGCTATTTTTAATCTAATTGTCGGAAATGCCGACGCTCATGGCAAGAATTTTTCGATCCTCTATGACAGCCACGGCTCGAGGATGGCGCCGCTTTACGACCTGCTTTCTACGGTTGCCTACCCAGACCTTTCACCGAAAATGGCCATGAGGATCGGAAAGCGCGCCACTCTCGCCGAGATGGACACCGATGGGTGGCAGGCTTTCGCAAAGGAAGCAGGAATTGGCTTCCCACTGCTTCGTCGTCGGATCTCTGAGCTTTGCGATAATACGACGGAATTGGCTAAATCCGTTTCGCATGAGCTCGCTCACTCATCTACCAATCCGACTGCAATCTCCGAAATCGCCGAACTAGTGAACGACCGAGCAAAACTCGTTGGCCTGACATAGAGCAGCAGAAATGATCGCAGAACCGCATTGACTGCCATGTCCCATTTTGCTACATCATTTGATGACGAAATATGGGACATAGATATGGAAGCGGCAATCGTAGCAGATCAGCAGGATGTGGATAATCACCTTGCACAAATGGGGCTGACTCGCGACGATCTTATCCGAGCTGTTCGATACGCTGAGAGCGAACGAGCGCTTTGCACGGATAATGACCCCGTTGGATTCGCAAATATGGCGGTCTACGCTCGCGCGGGACGCAAACTTCGCGAAACCCTGTTGCCACGGGGCTGGGAAAAGGACGACACCAATAACCAGTGTGCCGTAACGAACCCGAAGACCAAGGTTAGAATTGTGCCCTGCAACTTCGATGATGGGGCAGGGAATCGGTTGCAAACGCCGGCCAACAAGTCTCCCAAAGGTGAGGTCAGCAGGCGTAAGTCTCTATGCAATCGCACCGCTTGGCTTCCCGGCCTTGTGCCGATCGAGGCACCCGTCGATGCAGACGGTTACGAAACCTGGCTGCTGGGAATGCGCATCGACGACAATTCGCCGACTGGTGCTGAATTGTCTCTTCCCGTTGACTTCGACGGTAGCTATTTCACCCAGTTTGGAAAACGCATCATCCTCCTCGACGGCTCGGAAGAGAAAATTACTGAGCTTTCAGATGACGACGCATTCGAGATCATCGACATTACCGTAAAACGAAAATAGCCATGCCTAATCCAGAGAGAATTGATTTGGTCAGACTGAGGCTCGGTCTGACCAAAATGGCGTTTGCCGAGCGTCTGGGCGTCGATCGCAAAACAGTACAGAGGATGGAGCAAGGTGGTGAAATTAGCGAGCAGCTAATGGACCGCCTGTGTGCGATCTCAGGTTACAGTAGACTGTTCTTTGAAAAATCCTCCGTCGACTACCCATCGCCTGACGGTGTCAGCTTCCGTTCACTTCGTTCATTGACCGCCGGACCTCGTGACGCAGCCTTGGCGGCAGGCGCACTTGCTTTCGAGATTGATGACTGGATTCGGCAACGCTTTGAACTTCCCGAACACTCCATTCCTCAGCTGAATAATCGAACGCCAGTAGCTGCAGCTGCGGCCGTGCGCGCGGCATGGGGAATCGGCGAGAAGCCAATCGCCAACATGGTGAACTTGCTGGAAGCGCACGGCGTAAGAGTATTCTCCCTTGTCGAGGAAACACGCCACCTCGACGCCTATTCATTCTGGAGAAATGAAAAGCCATACGTCTTTCTAAACACGCTCAAGACCGCTGAGCACAGTCGGTTTGATGCGGCTCACGAGCTTGGTCACCTAGTTATGCATCGGCATATGGGGTCGAACCATAAGACCGCTGAAGATGAGGCAAACGCATTCGCCTCAGCCCTTCTAATTCCACCAAATGATCTGATAGCGAAGCTCCCGCGAGCCCAATCTCTGCGGCAAATCATCCAATGGAAAAAGCGATGGGGAGTTTCGGCGGCGGCGCTAAATTATGCACTTCGTAAAAACGAACTGATTTCCGAATGGCATTATCGTGGCAACTACATTCAACTAAACAAACTCGGCAGGGAAAACGAACCCGACGCAATGGAACGGGAAACATCTCAAGTCTGGAGAAAAATCCTTACGGCACTTTGGTCTGAGGGAATATCAACGTCCCACATTGCGAGGGAACTTGCTATTCCTGAAAGGGAAATTTCGAATCTGCTGTTTGGAATTGCGGCTGTAACGAGCGGACCCGCATTCACCGATGGCCAAAATAGACTTCGCCTCGTTAAGGGATAACCATACGCAAATTTACTGCGGTGTCTTCTCTGCAGAGATTCTGGTAATGTCTTGCCGAATGGACGCATTCTCGCTGCTTAAAGAGTCAATAACTTTGGACATTTCAGCAATCTTTTTCTCTAATCCGGCGTATTGATCCAATTTAATGCCTAAGTCGTCGACTTTTTTACTTAAAGATTCGTTCATCACGAGCGAATCCTCAAGCCTTTTCTCAGCAATCGAAATGTAGTTGTTGTACAGCGCCAATTGAGATACGTTGTATGAATACTGCGTATAGACTAGTGTAACTAAACCAATAAATCCTGCGAGGATCGCTAACCCGGCAGCCCATGAAATTTTTGTTGTGTACTTTCTAGCAATAGACGCATCGTTTCGGGCAGAAATTGCATCCTTCCGAGAGTCGCTTACTACTTTGTCAATCGAACTCTGAATTTCTATTAACTTACCATTTCCATTCTCTTTTGCTGCCTTTTGTATAAATTCTGTAATATCCCAGAACTCAGATGTACTTGCGTCTGCACCAATGGCTGCATCACCAGAAACCGTCGAAGTAGTTTTGGTAAATTCTACCCAAATTAGCCCCTCCTCCAGAGGGATATAGTAATCCTCAGATGTCAAGTTGTGTAATGGAATGCACAACTTTCCCCAAAATCCAGGATCGACAATAGGACCCGTGCCGAGCAAAAGGCCTCGGTGAACATGTCGAATTTGAAGATTGAAGCGCAAAGCAATGTATTCCGGCAATCTAAAGTCTAGATCGCACTCCACAAAAACGATGGAGTTTGCCTTTACTTTCAGCTTGTTGTCTTCAAACGGAACCTTCTTTAGAACTCTTTCTTCATAAGTGTAAGCAACACTTCCGATACGCCCCTCATAAGATGCCTTCTTAAGCCGACGCTTTTTCTTTCCACCCTCGTAAAACGGACTGATCAGACCGGTTGCAAGAACATACTCCTTGATATGCTCCGCAGATAATAATGACGGCGGTATTTTCTTCTTGGCAAGAGGATCCGCCTTGTTTCTGTGCGCGCTGGCGAGCTCAGCAGCATTCTCTCTTGTAAGAGAGCACCACTCGGTGGCAGCGACTACATTCTGAGTCATGCTAAACATTCCTGACGCTCAATTACGTCAAAAGGCGAAAATCCAAACCAGTCCGCTTTACGCGAAATATCGGCTTCAATACCCAGAATAAATTCCCTTATTTGGCTCTTAGATCGCACAATGTCAGATGATGCACCGACATAATCCAAATGATTTAATACAACTCGGCTTGGTGAATTTACATCGATAGCTTTTCTTACAAGCGCAGGATCAAAATGGCCGACCCTGCGAAGCTTTTTAGTTACCGTTGTATACTCTCTGATGTCATTTTTTCCGGTCTTTGCAGCGATCTCTTCCCAGGTCGTCTCGTTGGTTAGTTGACCTGAATCCCCGGCAACTCGTATCGGAAACGAACGTATCACCATGGTAACGTCATCAACGTCCCTAGGACTTAGCCCTGCTTCAGCAAGAGCACCAGCAGCAGTGGTACAGCGCGAGGTTGCTTTCGGCCAATACCCACCTTCGAGCAATGACAACCCGAACCCCTGGGTGCCCTCAATTACGACACGAAAGTCCATATTTAGCTGATTGCGTAGCAAGGTAGCCACGTCGGCTACAAACTCTTGCAGAGGAGCAAAGTGTGCCGCATCGGGAGAAGGAAGCGAGAAATTTGCGGCTTCGCGAGCCACGGACGCCATCACAGCGCCGCCGACACCTGAGCCCGTCGACCCGATAGAGCCCGTAAGTCCCGCATCCCTTTCCCAGTTTTTATGTTCGGGTAGAATGATTCGAGCGTAAGGACTTATGAATACGCGTTCCTTTGGATACTGCAGTTCTTCAATCTCAGATAGCAGTAGTGCGACATCGATATAGGACCCAGCCGGAAATACGACATCGACGTTCTTATCGATGCACGAGGCAGGCATTTGTCGAAGAGCCCATTTCCTACCACTCCGATCGTAACCAGTGTGACCGGAGTTTGGTCCCCCAACACGAATTACGGTCACCGGTCCCGTCGCTCTGCGAGCAATTTCCAGAGCAACCTTGCCTTTTCCTTCAGAGCCGAACTGACCCCCTACTACGATTGAGACAGGCATGATTTCCCCTTAGTCAATTTACGTGCAAGCTCAGCAGCACGAATTTTGAGAGTTAATTTATCTGAGTCGTTGACGAAAATCTCGTGGGCCAGCGACCGGAGCTCTCCTACACGACCCTCAACCTCTGATTTTGCCGCCTGCTCAAAATTACCGTCAAGCATTCTCTCGTGATAACGGGTCTTTCTTACATCCTCAGCGGCCTCGATGTGGATGTGATGAAAATTGGCTCCAAAGCGTTCCACAAGATATGCATGATCCTCAGGAAAGCGCAGACCATCGACCACGATCGCAAATCCATCGGAGACACGCTGTATGGTTTTTTCCGCCAGCCATCGTTGACGCCCTGTCGCGTTGATTTCATGTCCAAGCTTCTGACGATTATAGCGCGTCAATTCGAGCCCACTTTCCCGGAGCATATCGTCGATAACTAGGCTGAACCGCGTGTATGAAAAGCCGAGCGCCTGAAGTTCTTCGGCAAACGTCGTTTTTCCGGCGGCGATTGGGCCGCTCACTCCGACAACCAATGGCATCGCAACCGCATCGGTCTTTGGAATAATCAATGGCGGCTCGTTTTCCGTACCCAGAGATTCAGTCAAGCCTGCCATATGGAACGTGCCGACCAACGCTGAGGTAATTGCATCCAATTCGTCATGGCTAACAGTGGCCGTCACGTAGTCCCCCGAAATTCCAAACTCATGGAGACCTAGTTTCAGCCATTCGATTCCTGCGCCTTTCCGGGGAATCCGCATAATATCTTGAGCCGCCCCTGGGTAGCTCTCGATTACAGGCACCCCGCCTTGCCGAAGCGTATTGGCGAGCTTCATTCCTCTGGCAGTCAGCTTCTGCATGCTTGGCAGCAGGCAAGGGTAGACGTTCACACCACGCCTTTTAAGCTCGCGTTCGCATTGTCGCATGATGCCATATTGGTCCCTCCCGGGATCAGAATCTTCGACGCTCACGCGACCGAACGGGAGGCAAAGCGGAGAATCGATCGAGACGAGGTCGGGCTTAGCTTCCATCGTCCGCTTGAGTATCTCTTCGTCAGAAAACAGCGTCGTTGTTGTCGCATGATTTCCGTCGAGTACGCACCAGCCGGTGCCCCTCGCTTCCGATCCGGTCAGGTCAATTCCTACAACCTTTGCGTCGGCTGCCGGTCCACACCCCAGAACATCGGCAAAATGAGGGGCTTTCGTCAGGTTGCTTGCAGCGCTCTTAAACTTCGGCAAATCCTGCCAGCCATCGGGTGCTGCCCAGTTAAGAAAACCTACTTTCTGACTAAAAAGGTCCGGCTGGACGTCAAACTGCGTCAGGACATGATCGAAAATTGCTCCCATTGCCGCTATATCGAGGCGATTGTAGCGAACTAGCTTTTCCAAAGCGTTGATTTCGCCTCTCAAATAGCGATGCCACAGCAGCACAGCAGCAAATCCATCGACCTCGGAGAGGTCTGCCCGAAGATTCAGATTGAGTTGCTTCTCGATCGCCTTCTGGCCGCCTGTCAAACCCACCCGCCGGCAGAGATACATCAGGTCGATATGTGTTGAGGGTAATCGGACGTCTGGAAACTCTTGACGCAGAAATCGCTGATCAAAACGAATGCCATTGAAGGTGACCATCGCTTTAGCATTGTATGCGTCTGCCAACAATCTTTGGTGATCGTCACCTTTAACGAGAGTCGACGCTTTGCCGTTGAAAGCCCATCCAACCACGGTGATTTCGTCGTAGTAG
This sequence comes from Sinorhizobium psoraleae, assembly GCF_013283645.1. Lineage (GTDB taxonomy): Bacteria > Pseudomonadota > Alphaproteobacteria > Rhizobiales > Rhizobiaceae > Sinorhizobium > Sinorhizobium psoraleae. Next base: position 23,939 of record NZ_JABEKV010000009.1, on the reverse strand, counting down.
TGGCTGAGACCAGTCGTTTCAATATCGAGGAACAGCACCTGCTCTGGGTAGGACGCGCAAAGCGCCAGCTGCTCTCTAAGCAGTGGCGGAAGACGATAACGCTCCGGGGAACTCGCTGTGGATTTTCGACTTGCACTGCGCATCACACGCGAAACACTACCGGGGCCAAGCGCGCAGGCCAGTTTTCCTTTGCGAATATGCTCCATAACGTACTGGGTTGAGCTGAGAGGCTGTGCGTTGCTCTCTGACTTTCTACTGCGATGGTCATTTCGGCTTTACAGATTGTGTGTCTACTGCAAACACAGTAGCTTGGAAGGCTGGTTGTTGCGAGTTCACATTCGGACGACACACTGCAATATTTTTGTGACGCCGGTAGGACATCCAAAGGCATGAAAAGAGAAAAGTCGACCTACGACCTGGGAGATTACGAGCTCTCCGTTGAGCTGGTCATAAATGACGAGTCACGCCTCCATGATTACGGAATTCGACGCTCGGCCTGGTTTCGTGGGATTCGCATGATGCGACGCTACGGCCCAGACCTTGCGCTCGAGTTGTTGGATGAGCGCGCGAATAGATGTTACGAGCGGAAAGACATTCCGATGTGTTATCGCTTGCGTGACCTTATGGTCGCGATTCACGCGATGACCGAAGATGAAGTGCAACCGAACGATCGGGTTCATTGAGTCCCATCCTCTGCTGTGAGCCACTTGACTGACCAAGTGCCGTTTCGATCCCCCAACTTCGACGAAATATCTTGGCATAGAGACCTGGCCCGTTCATCGAGCTTCCATGGCGTGTTGCAGATAATTATGCCGCTTCCAGCCAAGTTTTCTCCATCCTTTCGAAACGGCAGGAACTCAATTCTTAGGCTCTTCGGATGCTGAGCACTGACGACAGCATCAGCAATCGCATCTCCGATTTTTGAATCTTTAATTGGATACCAGAGACAAAAAATTCCGGTAGCCCATTTGCGAATGCCCTTATTCAAGGCGGAGATCATCTTTTGAACTTCGTCTTTCTGCTCAAACGGCGGGTCAATGAATACTAGACCTCGTCTTTCGACCGGCGGCACGAGCGCATTGATCGCTTCATATCCGCTCCTGTTTTGGATAGTTACACGCCGGTCAGAGCGGTATCTGCTTTGAAGCGCAACATAGTCATCAGGATGTAATTCGCAGGCGATTAGTCTGTCGGTGGGTCGAAGCATCTGGCGCGAAATCTCAGGAGAGCCCGGATAATATCTAAGAGTTCCTGCGTTCACCGAAACGACGATGTCGAGATATCGCTGACAGGACGGAATACCGATATCGTAGATTTTTTCGATACCATCAGCTTTTTCCCCGGTCCGTAGAGCCTGATCGGATTCCAGATCATACATGCCAATGCCCGCATGGGTGTCCAGGACGAAGAACGGCTGTATCTTCTGCGTCAGATGCTCCAAAAGAAAGACCAAAATTGAATGCTTGAAAACCTCTGTGTGGTTACCTGCATGATAAGCATGTCTATAGTTCATCTTGGAGGCTCAATTTATGGTTTGTATCAAAACTGATAGCTACCGAAGCGGTCATGGAAGCTTCTGATCCGGCTGACCATCTTGCGGCCTCTCAGCGCACTACCACACGCGAACAGCATCATTGAAAAGCCCAGCACGGGCGTCAACCAAGCATCGGAGCCGCTGTTTGCATCGAACAAGATGAGCGAAACGGCTCCCATTGCAGCGAAGAAGACCATCCCGAAATCGTACTGCTTTGAAAGGCTCGCGAGCCGGGCCGAATGCTGGGCATAGCGCAATTGCCTTGCCAGCTTTCGCTTTTCGGATGTCAGTTGATCGCGCTGGCGTCCGATCGTGTAAAAACCCTGTTCGATTTTCTGCTCAAAGCTCGACTTACTCATATCGCTGACCTCAGATATTTCTCTGCAATTTCCTCTGTGAATTCGCCGTGCTGTTCAGCGTAGTCGATCAGGAAGCGGATGAGCTTCAAGCGCTTATCCGGTTCCACCTGACAGCTCTCCCGCACGATAAAGGCATCAACTTGGTTCGTAACCTCGTGATACAGATCGACCGTGTCTCGATTGTAGGGACTGCCTTCCCCGGTCATCATCCAGACTGGATTGACGTTGAACTTCGTGTAGAGCGCGCGCAGTACGCGAACAGGGATCTCTCGTTGGCCGCGTTCATACGTATTGTAGCCGCCCTGGGAGACCTCAAGCGCTTCCGCAAAGGGGATTTGCTTCAATCCAGAGTTTTCGCGGATCATCGTCAAACGTTTGCCCATCTGAGTGAGCAACGTGTCTTGCGTCAAATTATTATTTTTCTGATAATCGCGTTGCATTTTCGAGTTTGATGTGATTCGTTCGGGTTTGTATCAGCATATCATCAGTTGGAGGTGAATTTCCAATGCAGGCGCAACTCCTGTCCCCCAAACAGCTCGCAGACCGTTCCGGATGGCCGGTCGCACGCATTCGCAATTTGATTGCGAAGCAGGAAATCCGGCATGTTCGGATCGGTGGGAGTCTGTTCCTGCCGGAAAACGCCGTGGATGAGTATCTTGCGGCGAATATGGTCGAGCCCAAGCAGAAGGCTTTGGCGCTTGCTGATAACGCCTCCAGAGCGTGAGGAGCGGCACATGAAGCAGCAAGCAGAAGCGCCGGTCCCGCGCCCCATCTACAAGGTCGCGGTTAGCCGCGTCCGTGCTGCGGAACTTCTCGACGTCTCGCCGGGCACCTTTGACGATTGGGTGCGCCGTGGGTTGATGCCCAAGGGCGTGAAGATCGGAGCTTTGCGCCGTTGGGATGCGGAGGAAATCCGCGCGTCCTGGTACGAAATCAAGGAACAGGGACTGAGCGGAGACGAGGACGATGGCGAAAACCCGTTTGATTATGCGGTCGGGTAATCAGCGCGTCCCCTTCAAATATTGCTCGCGGGATATCGATCGGCACGGCAACGAGCGGTTCTATCTCCGCCTGCCAGGCATGCCTAAGTACCGGATGACGTCCGCATATCTGGACGAGGCCGGCAGCATCACCCAGGCATTTACGGAAGAATATCACCGCGTGCTGGCTGGCGATCGTGGCGAGAAAACCGTGCCGATTTCGCGACTGGAGCCCGGCTCGGTTCGCTGGCTTGTCGAGACCTATTATCGGTCCAAGGCGTTTCAAAGCCAGTCTCCGGCCACGCAGAAGGACAAAAAGAGCGTTCTCAATCGCTATTGCGTCAATGTGGGCGAACTGCCGTTCAAGAAGATCCGCAAATCCGACATCGAAGCCAGTCAGATGAAACGCAGCGGCACGCCCGGCGCTGCTGACAAGTTGGTGAAGTATCTCAAGGCGCTCTTCAATTGGGCCATCAGCGCCGAGCTGGCGACCTTCAATCCCGCGAACGGCGTGACCAAAATCCATAAGTCTCCGGGTTTCCACACTTGGAGCGAAGCGGAATTGGCGCGCTACCGCGCCGCCTATCAGCTCGGCTCCATGGCCCGGCTTGCAATGGAACTGATGCTGAATTTGGGTGTCAGACGCTCGGACCTGGTAAAGCTCGGCTGGCGGAACCTGGTCGGTGACCGCATCGAATTTATGCCGGAGAAGGGTTCCGGCAAATATGCCCAGTCCCTTAGCCTGCCCGTCACAGACGAGCTTCGCGAGGCGCTGGACGCGATCACGCACGATCAGCCAACCTTTCTTATCACCGAATACGGCAAGGCGTTCAGCGGGAACGGCTTCGGCAACAAGATGCGCCAGTGGTGCAACGATGCCGATTTGCCGGAATGCTCGTCACACGGCCTCAGAAAGGCGTCTGCAACCATCCTCGCCGAAGCCGGCGCGACCGAACATCAATTGATGGCGATCTTTGGTTGGTCTGATTCCAAGATGGCGCAGCACTACACCAAAGCCGCCCAGTCCAAGCGCATCATCGATGCCGGTTTCGAGCGCCGCAAAACCTATGTGGCCCGCAAAAATGTCCCACTTTCATCGAGCCGGAATTCCGGTGAGACAAATCGAGGAAAAAACGATGGAAAAACAACGTCCGAAGACAGAAATGGTGGGCCCGGAGGGAGAACGGTGCGCGCGATCAAATCGGAATAGTGCGCGCGATGAGCCCGGATTCCGCACCTGGCCTTGGTCAGAGCCTTTTCCTGGGGCGCCGGCGGATCAACTGCGCTCTGCAGCTGCAAGTCGCCGTCAACTCCTCCAGCCACTCTCGCCGGCCGCCCGCGCCGACGTGACTTCAGGTCACCACGAAGCCTGAGCTGATCGCGCCACTCGTAAAGACGTTGGCGACTGATGCCAACCTCATCTGCCAACTTGGTGACGGTTTCGCCCGCCTCCATTCGCTGGAGAAGCTCCAGTTTTTGGTCCTCATCAATAAGTCTTTGCCGTGCGGCCATGCCCCAGTTTCCTCTCCTTGCGGGGAAACTGTCCGCGATTTTCCTTGTCTCAGTCTGGGGGTGCAGTCCAATCGCGTCCGGTTTTTGATCGGAACGCTGTCCGGTGAATCGTCGGAATCCGGAGGGTTATGTGAGGTCGCCTCGGACGGCTCCACGCATTCGCGCGACCTCACATAAGCCAGATTGAAGGAAGCCGCGGGTTGTTTGTCGCTGCTATGGGAATAGTAGAGCACGCAGCTTGATGACGATAGCGGATTCGTCGCGGACGGCAATCGCACCGCCGAATTTTGGCGTGATCTGGCGACCCTTGCAAGCCGATTGCCGGGCGGTTGGCGGCGATTTTTGCGCTGTGAACGCGCGCTGACGGTGTTTCGACCTGGCCAGGGCCAAGTGGTATCGCGCGCCGGAAAGGCGCGTGGTTTTGCGTGGGTATTGGCCAGTGTTCGGCGTGCTGGACATCATGACGTATCGCACCGGAAAGATGATGGCCGCGGCGGTGAAACAGGCGCGACGGTGATCCCGGTCCTGCGCATGGGACGCCGGCAGTCGGGGCATTGATGGGCCTGCCGGTGCTGTGACTTGGCGGTCTGCGGCTGTCCCTCTGGTGGTGATGGTTGGTCAAGGAGCTCTCTGCAGAGACGGATCCGATCGCGTCGGTGGCTATTGGCGAGAAAGCCGAAGTGGCGCATGCGGTGGAAGCCGTCCGGGAGCACGTGCAGAAGAAAGCGCCGGATGAACTCGTGCGGGTCAAGGCGCATGATCTTCTCGCGGTCGCGGCCCTTGCCACGGTAATCCTTCCATCGGAAGGCAACGTGGTTATCATCGACCTCGACGATGCGGCTGTTGAATCAGCTTCGGCGTGCGGCGTCACTTCACAATCGATTCATCGATCGCAGCACGTGCTCTAGACCGCGAGCAGCCGTCCGGCTGAACGTGCGTCAATCCTTCATTTCAGCAAGAAGTGCTTTTCCACCTGCGCGGCGACCAGGGCACTTACCGCCTCGGCAGCGGAGGTGAGCGGCATGTCGCCGGAGGAGATGAGGCATGCCGTCAGATAAATCGGGGGATCGATGACGACAGTCCTCATCGCTTCGCAGCCTGGCACGACCGAGACATTCCCCTTGGGAATAATCGCGAATCCGATGCCGGCTTTGACCAAGGCGAACGCGCAGTCGCATGTATCGACCTCTGCAACGCAGTTCGGTGTCACTCCGGCCGCTGCGAACACCCGGTCCAGTGCGTTGCGGATTGTATGGGGCCGAGCGGGTAGCACAAGAGGAAGTGCCTTCAACTCTACCAGGGACACGGAGGGCGCGTCATTTTCTCCGTTGTCCGGCCGGATCAGATAGAGGCGCTGACGGAACAGGGGCTTCCGGACAAGGCCAAGGGTGAGTGTATCCTCGAAGACGGTGCCAATATCGAGCGCATGCGATTCGATGAGCGATCTAATGCGAAGAACGTCACCCGTGATCAAACGGAGCGTCACCTTTGGGAGTGCCGCCTTGCAGGCGCGGACTAAGGGGCCGGCGAGGGAGACAGCGAGTGCCGGAGACATGCCGAGTCCTACCGAACCTTCTGGCTCTCCCTGGGTGGAGCGCACGATGTCGCGCAGTTGGTCCATCCGACGCAGGACGAAGACGGCCTCCCGATAGAAGATCTTTCCCACCTGGGTCGGCGAAATACCTCGTACGCTGCGGTGCAACAGGGTGACGCCGAGCCTGGCTTCCAGTTCAGCGATCTGTTGGCTGAGGGCCGGCTGCGCCACATTGATGGTGGCCGCTGCCCGGGTGAAGCTGCCCGCATCGACGATGCTGACGAAGTACCGAAGGTGGCGTAGTTGCATGTGATAACCCTGCAAAAACTGAGATACTGCGCTGAAAGTCGCTTGTTCCGGTGCGCGAGAACGGAACTCTCATGGGATGCGCCCTCGTGGCGGCTTATCTCGCCACCGCGCCTCCGAAAGGCCCCATCAGCGACGATGAACGGCCAGCTTCCCTAGGTAGCCTCGGTTTACGCCGATACCCCACCAGACCGCGTCGGTCTATATGGCTGCCGGTCGGCAGAGTGCTGCAAAACTAAGTGCTGCAACATCTAACCGAATCTTCAGTTGATTTTCTGGACCACTCCCTTCAGGGCGTCGTAAAGCAGCTTGACCATGCTCGACTCCAAACTCAGGTTCAGGCTCCATTGCTGACTTATGGACTGAAACTTAATGAGATCGGTGGCGTTGTTCGGATCCATAGAAGCCATGAAGCTCTTGAGGTTCCTTTCTGCTGCAATAGTTGCACCACCAAGAGCGCTGGTGACGTCGCGGAGGTCAAGGCTTGCATCAGGCATGGTCGACATTTCTATCTCCTCGTTACAAAGTCACTGTTAAAGTGATTCAGCTTCTCTGTAGTATTAATTACATCTGTCGCTGCAGCGATTGCGTCCACTATGGTCTGTAATACTTCGAATGCATGCTTTGAAACTCCTGCATCCATTTGACGTTTCAGCGATTCCCGCCAGGTGTAGAATTCCCTTTCTATAGCAGATCTCCTGGCGTCGTGGGAATCACTTAGCAGCCGCGTCTGCGCAAGCAGGGCCATTACTTCGCTCACCCTTCTTCCTCCTCTGCTATCCATCTCGGCTTGCTCGGATAAGGAACATGCACCTCATCCGGGCCGATACGCACAGAAACTCCACGGCGATCTATGGCAACGATCTGACCCAATGTTTCGAGACTGTCGCCGAGCTTCAGGCGCGTTCCATTCTCGACGACGACGTACGGCGTTCGGCCGAGGTGTACACCTCTCGGCACCGGCAACGTGACGGGCGTGAACTGCGTCTCAAGCGGGATGTAAGGTCCGAATTTCTCCTGAAAGCGGGAAGCGACAGTCTGCCACGCTTCAAATGCCAGCGGAGTTAGCCTCCCGGAAACGAATAGGCCGTCTGGCTTCGTCAAGATGTGAATGGAGCGACGCAGTTGGACTGTCATAGCAGTCTCTAGAAAAACGCGAGCGCGCTCGGGGGTTGCGAGCGCGTCCTCAACTTCGCTTAGCCCCGGAATATCCTGCCGCAGGCGATGGAGCGCCTCCGTGACCTTCGCCTCGCTCGGTCCGTAGCCTGTTACAGTGATGCTTCCGGCGCCGTTCAACCGAAGGCTGCCGCGGATTCCGAAGCTGCGGAGGACGGTGGTGACAAGGCTGGTGAGTTGTGAATCCGACAGAGGCCGTCTGAATAGCACTTCCGCCTCAAGGCCGGCATTGCGTAGGGCGGCTTTTAGTTCACTGTGCTCTTCAGGTCGTAACTCTCCTTCGATGATCAGTTTGTCGTCGACCAGGGTGACGTTGACATCGGGTGCGACCTTCAAATCGCGAATGACATCGCCCGCTATAATCATCGGGTCAGCGGTCGGAGCGACTTCCGGGGAAGAGGGGGGAACGCGCCCATTTGCTGCCCAAAGGACAACCGGCGTGATCAGGAGAGCGCAAGCTACGGCGCCCAGCCGCAATCGAGGCGATGTGGACGCTACCATGTGATGTATCCTTCGGCCGAAAAATGCCGACGCCACTTCGGAACCGGTGGAGAGACACGCGGAAGTATCCAGGTCCCCGCTGTCAACCACGGGGCTGAATTCGGGAAAGCTGCAACCGGCCTGACCGATCCCAAAAACCGTCCGCCCAACCTGCACCGGAGTCAGCGGATTGAGCACTGTCCAGCTGTCTAACGTAAGATCCTTTCCGCCGATGCGCACACCTGGCGCGAGGGCAATAATCTGGATCCGTCCCGCCTCGACGGCGATGCGAAGATGTGAGGCGGCCAGTTCCGGGTCAGGGAAGGTGAGGTCATCAGTGGCGCTGGCACCTATCAGCCAAACTCCGTCCTCCAACGAGGTCTCTGCGCCCCGGCTGGCGCCAGACAGTACGCGCAACGTCAGCTTGGCTTCCTCACCAGCCACAGAAACGGGTTCCAAGTTCATATCTGTCACGACAGTGATATCCTTGCCAGCGGTTGTACGGAGATGTCGGGAGTAAGCTCCTGATAGGAGAGCACAGGTAGCCCATAGAGATCGACTTCAATGATCTTGCGCAAGTATCGGCGGATATCTATGGACGTCAGCAGCACGGGCGTGTGCCGCTGCTGGCCGATATTCCCCATCGCCATTCGCACCTTATCAATGATCTGCCGTGTGGTGCGAGGGTCGAGGGCGAGATAACTGCCGGCGGAAGTCTGCCGAATAGCATTACGTACGGTGTCTTCCGCTTCCGGCGTAAGAATGTAGGCTGGCAGTACGTTGCCGTCAGAATGTCGGAAACAGATTTCCCTTTTCAGCGAACAGCGCACGTGCTCCGTGAGCAGAACGTTGTCTTTTTCTTTCTGTCCCCATTCGACCAGGGCAGTGAGGATGGCGCGCATGTTGCGCAGTGACACCTCCTCGGAAACCAGTCGCTTTAAGATCTCAGAAATCCTCTGCAGGGGAATGGACCGCAATACCTCTTTTGCGAGTTCCGGGAAGGATCCTTCCATGTGATCCATCAGAATTTTCGTTTCCTGGATCCCGATAAACTCATCTGCTTGTCGTCGCAGGACATGGCCAATGTGGTAGCTGAGGATCTGAATGGGTTCCAGAAATGAGATACCGGCGGCTTGCAACGACTCGCGGTGTGCCATCTCCACCCAAGCGGTCTCAATCTGAGGCAGGAAGGATTCATCGAGAATATATGGAATGCCAAGGATATCGAGGTCCTCGATATCACGACCAAGAAGATGCTGCGCCCGCAATTGTCCTTTGCCACATGGTATTTCGTTTACCATGATGGTGTACGTGCCGTCCATGCAGCTATCGTTGACGCGCAGATGAATGCGCGGAAAAGGAACGCCGAGATCGAGCAGGAGCGCCTGCCGCATTGCCGCCAACTCCTCGTCCAGCCGGTCCGGCCGGATGATTCGCTGAATGTCTGGAGCAATGTCGACCATCAGAGGGACCGTGAGGGTGATGGCATCGCCGCTTTCGCCGCTTCGCTCAGCCGGCCCGTCCGACGCCGTCGCGAGTGGCCTCATGCCGGGAGTCGAGTAGGAACTCACTGCCGGCGGTGAAGGCCGCCGATTGCGCTGCAATAACCAGCCACCGCCTCCAGCCAATCCTGCCAAGATCACAAAAATCACTGTAGGAAAGCCAGGCACAAAAGAGAACAGAAGGAGGATGAATGATCCCACAATCAGCGCTCTTGGCTGGGCTGTGACCTCGTCTCCAATTTCGCTACCGAGATCTGAGCCCTTGTCCTTGTCGGTCACCCTCGTGACGATGAAACCTGCCGTGATCGAGGTGAAGAGAGCCGGGATCTGGCCGACGAGCCCGTCCCCGATGGTCAAGATGGCGTAAATCTCGAGAGCCTCGTGCAGGTCCATGCCTTTTTGTAGGGTGCCAATCGCGATGCCGCCTATGATGTTCACCGCGATGCTAATCAAGCCTGCAATGGCGTCACCTTTGACGAACTTCATGGCGCCGTCCATGGCGCCGTACAATTGGCTCTCGCGCTCAACGGCGGTACGGCGCCTACGTGCTTCTTGGATGTCGATGCTACCCGCACGCAGGTCTCCGTCGATGCTCATTTGTTTGCCGGGCATGGCATCCAGAGAGAAGCGTGCGGCGACTTCAGCCACGCGCTCGGATCCTTTCGTGATAACAACGAACTGGACAATGGTGATGATCAAGAAGGTAACCGCGCCCACCACGAGATTCCCGGCTACCACGAAGTCGCCGAAAGTCTTGATGATCTGGCCGGCGTGTGCGTGCAGCAAGATCATGCGTGTCGCAGCGATGCCGAGCGACAACCGAAAGAGCGTTGTCAGCAAAAGCACCGACGGGAAGGAGACAAACGCAAGGGGTGACTTTATGTAGACTGCGACCATCAGCAGGAGCGCGGAGATTCCCAGGTTGACTGCCTGCAGTACGTCCATGAGCACCGACGGCAGCGGAATAATCATCATAAAGATGATCGCAATCAACAGCGCCGCCAGAATTATGTCGTTCCGGCCAGTTGCAGCCGCCTGGACCTTTTTGAGAAAATTCACACCACTCCCCCCCCCGCGAGGCACCCGGCACGGTCACTTTCTATGCAGTGTTGTGACCGCTCGCTGACAGGCTCTCGCCTCGGATCTGAGGCCGAGTTTCCAATAAGCTTTGACCAGCACCTGTAACATGCGGAACCGGCCCTCATGATCCAGCGGGTGCTCAAGAATCCGCCGCGTTTCAGCAACGGTTTCCTCGTAGTGTCCCGCACGCAGCAGTGCGAGACAGCGTGCATGTCGTGCCCAGCGTAATGCGGGGTCGAGACTATCAAGGGCGAACAGCAGCTTGGCTGCCTTGTGAGGACAGTCATATTTGATATAGAGATACGCAAGCACCGATAGGGCATCTCGCTTGTCGGGACTCATGAGCGGTTCCATCAAAAATCATCCTCGCATCAGAGCGCGGCAGGAGTTATCCAGGAGAAGACGGTCGCATCGCGCCTGATCGAGGACCGAGAGGGCGTCGCGGTACACGGCGCTTTCTGAGTCTGCGGTTTGAGCCGCCAAATCGGCCACCGATGCATGTGCGGCCTCGAGTGTCGCGACGTATGTCGCCGATTGGAGGATTCCGGGATCCGTGATAGGCGGAGCGAAGGCAGCGATCATCAGGTCGTTGGCGGAGGGGGCGTTGTATAGCAGCTCGAAATGCGGCCGAATATCGGTTACCGGCGCACCGCGAGCGCCCAGCAGCGGCACAACATGTTCTGTCCGGATAAGACTCCCAGCGTCCGTTCCCGATTGCCGCACTCCCGCCAATAGAGAGGCGGATCGCGCAAAAAAATCTGAGCTATGAGAAGCGCTGCTAACCATGGATCACTCCGATGCCGCGTCAATTTCATTGCCGAGCCGTACGAGAACCTGGGCCGCAGTTTCCAGACTTGGCAGATCTATGCGCTCCTCAGCCATACCAATCAGCAGGACTAGCAGCGCATCGCCATAAAAGGCGACGTGCACCATGAACGGCAGTGCACGATCGGGGTGTACGGCCCTAAGGGCGGCGGCGGCGGCACCCTTGCGGTGAAGCGGCATGGCACGCGTTAAGTACATTACGAAAGTGCCGTCGCGACTTTCCATGTGGAGATTGCCCGAACGCTCGAGACGAAGAGTCACTGGGGGCGTCTGCAGTGGAAATCCCATGGCCGAGCAAAAGGCTTGAACAGCAGCATCTGCGCTCATGCGCTCTCTTCCTGTCCAATGCGGATATCCATCGCTTGCTGTACTGCCTCCAACATCGTCCTTCGCGCCTCCAAGTCGCGGTAGACACCGACGGGTATCATCGCAAGCAATTTTCGCGATTCGCGTAGTAGCGATATCTGTAAATCCAGTTCAACGGCAGGAATTCCAAGCCGTTCCGGAATCGGAATGATCTTCGATGGGTGGGGAACGATATCGTCAACGAGCGGCAATAATTGCTGCATTACGTCGGTAGCGGTCATGACTATTTTACTTTGCCGCGCGACCCGCTCGACCATGTCGCCGCAGCATTCGTGCACGGTATTCAACACTCGCAACGCCGATAACCCGCGGAGGATCTCACGGAGCCGAGCAGGCTCGATCGATGGACCAGCCGAACCGATGTCCTCGCCGAGCGCGCGCGTAAGAAAAGTGATATGCCGAGCAAAGCCCTCAACCCCAAACCTATCGAGAATTCCCCTATAAAGCCGAACCGGTCCTGGATTGCTGGAGATCGTGGCCCGATAAGAATCACTCAGCTCTGCAGCGCGCCGCTTGTCACCCGCCGCTTCTTCGAACGCCACCATGGAAATATTGAGCCCAGCACGAACAGCCACCCCTTGCTTGGCCATGAGCTCGGCCTTGGCAGCATCCGTCCACGTCGCAAGCTCGGTGAGACCCTGGCGTCGCAACTCTTTTGCCGTCAGCTCGAGTGCCGCATAGGCGAATGAGGGGTCCGCGAACCGCCGGCTAGCTTCGCGCAGTATGTCTTCCACTGCACAAGCGCCACTGCGTATGTCGCGCAGTAGCGCCTGCAACTCGGCACGATCAAATAGAGGGAGCCGTTCGAAATAGGCATCAAACTCGTCGACCGCGCTGAGCGGCAGTGCTACGCGCTTCTCCTCGGCTTTATGCTCAGCGTGCCCCGTAGATTCCATCACCTCGGAAAATCTGAATGTGAGCTCTTCCTTTGCCTGCTCCAAGAGGGTCGCATGTGTAGGCCTCTCGAGGTGAACAACCTCACCGCGCCATGAGCCCACTGGGGTCGGGACCAGCTCGCTTGCAGAACGTTCAGAGCCGAGACGCAACGAGGCCATTCCCAATACTTCAGTCGCATCAGACATTAATTTTGGCTCCATGTGGTCGACGAGGGATCGCTTGAATATCCGGCCAACCCACATCCTTCCGGATTTCCGGCGCCAACGCACTGCAGATGCCCACGAACAGGCTTCCCCCGCGGAACGGCTTACAATTTCGTGGCTGGCTAATCTAAGGTTGGATAAAATAATTTTCTTCTCCTCATTCAATTGTTGCTTCTACTCGAAGCTACATCTCTGCGGCGTGCCCTCTACCCGACGGGGCCGGTCGCGGCACTCATTCTTTCCGGTGCGCCAAACAATTATCGCTTCGTCGTGTATGCGAGAAATACACAATCAGTATGTGTTCATATGACATCCATATGGGCGCTATAGGCACGGGTGAAAGGCGTGTCTTAGGGCAGCCAAGGATCGTGTCTCACTGAGTGGTTGTCTTCTCTATTCGGCGTGGGGAGGTCACGCGCCTTCTGACTAAGCGTACCTATGGTGATTGATGTGTTCGCAGTGTCGCGCTTCTCTCCGGGCTCGGCCTGTGTGGCCCTCCCATGATGGGACCAGAAGAATGGGGCGGAACAATCTAATCGGCGACCTGATCGCGATGAGCGACCGCAACAGACAACCACGCGAACTTACCCCATCCGTCGCCCTGCGAAGGACATCTTTCCACGGCGGCGGAATCTTGTCTCCTTTTGTTCTTGTCACCTTGGTTGCTAATTACGCAGCAACAGGCAAGCTCTCCCGTGTCCAGCAGAATTCGGTTCCGTCACTCCACATGCGATGCATGATCACAGCGAGCCGTCGGGCCAAGGCTACAACCACCTTTTGCCTGCCGCGGCGGTTCCGGTATTCATCGCCCAAGCTTTTAGCCGCGACCATTTCTTAACATTTGCCAGCAAGACTTGCGCGGCTTCGTAAAGCAGGGATCGCATCATCGCGTCACCACAACAGGATACTCGCTCGACCGGTTTGCTTTCACCAGTCTCGTTCAGTCTCGGCGCCGGGCCGAGCACAGAACCGACCGCCCTTGAATGTGCAAACCGCGCAGGAATATCGATGGTTGCCGTTTAGGTGAGTGCGACAACGGGGCCGACGCCGGGGATCGTCGTCAACCTGCGGCAGACTTCATCCTCGCGGACCAAATCCAAAACCTTCTCGTGCAGCTTGGTGAACTCGTCGCGCAGCAGTTTGCGTGCAGTCAACAAAGGCTGGATGATTTCGCGAATCTCAGTCTTCGACGAGCTCATTGATCCGCTCCTCGAATTTGACCTTGCCGACCAATCCGAGTTGCAGGCCGAAGTTGCGCACCAATCCGCGAAGGTCATTCTCGATGGCGATGGCCTCTTCTTGCAAGAGTTTGCGCGCGGTCAGCAATGCTCGGTGCTTCTGGCCGTCAATGTCTTCACATGCAAGGTCGATAGAGATTGACGCGCATCATCTGGGCGATTCCACGCGCATCGCTGGCGGTCGCTTCTGCGGTGGCGTTGAGCCAATGCGTTGGAGCTTCTCCTGTCCTGAGCATGCTCTGCATGAGGACCGCAAGCTTCCGAGCGACTGCCACCGCAGCGCGCTCCCCCAGCTCTTGAGGCGCCCTGGCACTGCCGCTCTTGAGAAGCACCGCCAGGGCGGCGACCCAATCCAATCCCGCATGCGTATAGGTGCATATTGATGTAATATTTTCCTCCCGATATTCCCCCAGATAATAGTCAATATTACAGATGGCTCTATTTTGCTGTTCATCAAACTGGGGCGGCCCAACGCGCAAAAGCCGCCAGATCATTTTGTGAGCAAAGCGCTTAATGAAAAAGGAACTGCCGCCGTGATGCCAACATCAGGAGACGATGTCCTTTAGTGGCTCTGGAGTGCTTGTTGAAGGAGTTCCGATTGTTCGTCCGCTTTGCCGCTAGGTGTGAAGCGCGTTGAGGACCGGTGGTTCGACTCGGAAGGAATGCCAATGGACGATATGGCCTGGTTGTGAATGAACCGCGCCGGGTTTACCGGAGGCCGTTTGGTTTAAGTTATGCAGCCATGGCTGGTTCGTCCAGCATGGCGTAATACTGCTCCTCGGCTTCGGCTGGCGGGATGTTGCCGATGGGCTCCAGAAGCCGTCGATGGTTGAACCAATCGACCCATTCGAGTGTGGCGAATTCAACCGCTTCGAAGCTCCGCCACGGTCCGCGCCGATGAATGACCTCGGCCTTGTAGAGGCCGTTGATCGTTTCGGCGAGGGCGTTGTCGTAGCTGTCGCCGACGCTTCCGACGGAAGGCTCGATTCCCGCCTCGGCCAGTCGCTCCGAATACTTGATCGAGACGTATTGGGCAGATTCAACCGGTCGTAGCAACACCGCCAAAATTAGAAATTTCCAGGAATTGGTCGAGTGCTTCGGCCGGTGTTTTCCAGCCCAGCGTCTTTCGCGGCCGTGTATTGAGTGAGTGGGCAACGGCTTCGAGTTCGCTCTGTGCAAACCGACTGAGATCGGTGCCCTTAGGGAAGTACTGCCGCAGGAGGCCATTGGTGTTTTCGTTTGTGCCACGTTGCCAAGGGCTTTGCGGGTCACAGAAATAGATCTGCAAGCCGGTGTCGATCTTTAATCTGGCATGTTGGGACATTTCCGCGCCCTGATCCCAGGTGAGCGACTTGCGCAATTCTTCGGGAAGCTTTGTCATGGAGCGCGCGATGGCGTCACGGACGGCGCTGGCACCATGACCTGCGAGCGCAGGACCATTCTTCACTCCCTTGCCGGGTTGAAAGCCCTCCATTCGCGGCAAATGCAGCAGCATGGTGAAGCGCGAAGCCCTCTCGACAAGCGTGCCAATCGCAGAACTTCCCAGGCCAAGAATAAGATCTCCTTCCCAATGTCCCGGCACAGCTCGATCCTCGATTGCCGGCGGTCTTTCGCTGATCATAATCGCATCGCCGATGAAAGACTTTCCACGAACACGACCTCGCTCTCGAGGGAGACGAAGGGCCCGGCCTGAACGCAAACAAGCGCTGAGTTCACGGAGTAGCGCTCCGCGTCCTTGGATGTACAGAGCTTGGTAGATCGCTTCGTGACTGATGCGCATGCTCCGATCCTCGGGAAAGTCTAGCCGAAGCCGATGTGCGATCTGCTCGGGGCTCCAAGCGGTCGACCATCGCCGGCTTTGACGATGAACTGCGCGTCGTCCCTTCCATACGACGTCGGGGCCGTCGAAGCTCATGCCATCAGGAGCTCTGACCGTGCCCGCCAAACGATCCTGTACATAATCCCTCAGGGCCGCATTGGTCGCAAGCTTGCTCTGCTTTGGCCGTTAAGCTGCACGATCGGCATGCCATTGCGCGGTGCTCGCTTTGTATTCGAAGCTCCCACTACGCGTGGCAGAGTTGCGGCGTATCTCGCGGGAGATCGTGCTTGGCGACCTATTAAGCTTACGAGCAATCGCTCGAATGCTCGTGCCCCTGGTCAATTCGAGCGCAATCTCTTCACGCTCCTCAAAAGCTAGATAGCGATCACCAATCGGCTTTGCAGAAGGTGCAAGGTGTGTTGGCGGCATTCCTCCGGCTCCTCGAAACCAACGTACTCCGACGGGCGGCGATACGCCCGCGTTGACGCCAGCATCTTCGCTCGTCAGCCCGGATGCAATGTAAGCGCCGTCTCCGCCCCATTGGATAGGCTGTATTTTGAGGCTGGCCGGGCGT
>NZ_JABEKV010000009.1:6840-7454 GCF_013283645.1 Sinorhizobium psoraleae | reverse complement strand
CCACGGATCCATTTTCGCCTTGCCCTTCAGCGGACCGAGAACCTCATGGTCGGCCTCCCAATCGGTTTCGAGGAAGATCTTCTTCACATCGAAGTTTACGCCCCAATGCTCATCGACCATGTAGTCGAAACCAAACTGCAATGCGGCGCCCACATGATTGTCGACGTCGAGGTTATGGAAACCCGCCTTTTCGCTTTGGTTGTAGAACAGCGAGTAGTTAATGCCCGCGCCGACATAGGGCTTGAAGGCACCGAAATCGGTGAAGTGGTACTGCAGCGTAAGCGTCGGCGGCAGCAGCCAGGCCTTCCCGACCGGCACGCCGACGGCACCATCTTCCTTGATGTTGGCGTAGGTCGTGCCAAGGACGAGTTCCGCGGCGATGTTGTCAGTGAAGAAGTAGCTGATGTCGAGTTCCGGGATCAGAGAGTCCGAATAGGAAAGGTCCGAGTCAGGCACGCCGTTGATTGAGCCACTGTCCTCAGTGATGACGCCCAAAGCGCGCACACGGATCTGCCAAGGGCTTTGCCCGGTCGCCAAATCCTCTGCCACCGGGGCAACAGGCGGTGGTATCAGATCGGTAGCGGCTGCCCCGGATGCGAAAAAAGCCGCACCCA
>NZ_JABEKV010000009.1:0-6740 GCF_013283645.1 Sinorhizobium psoraleae | reverse complement strand
TAGCACTACTTTGGCACGTTTACGATTTGTTATCCAAGATGGATTGATGCTGAGCGCTCCGATGAAGAGGAGCGCGTCATGGTGGGGTGGCACGAGGAGTTGATGGACTGGCTTCAGCCGTTTCTGGCGCCGCTGGGGCACAAGCGGCGGCGCCGGATGTGCCCTGCCTATGTAGCGGGGCTGATCGGCCCTGGCGATCGCAAGAGCGTTCAGCCGATGGCGGCCCGAGATAGCGGCGTCAGCTATGACCAGCTTCATCATTTCATCGGCAGCGGCGTCTGGGATGCCTCTGCGCTCGAAACGGCCCTGCTCGTTGAAGCCGACAAGTTGGTTGGCGGCGACAATGCCTGGTTGATCATCGACGACACGGCGTTGCCGAAGAAGGGATGTCACTCGGTTGGCGTTGCGCCCCAATACGCCTCCGCGCTTGGGAAGACTGCCAACTGTCAGTCTCTGGTCTCGGTGACGCTGGCATCGCGCGAGGTTCCGGTGATGGTGGGGCTGCGGCTGTTTCTGCCCGAGACCTGGACGGATGATCAAGAGCGTATGGCGCGGGCCGGCGTGCCGACGGATCGACAGATCGCTCGGACGAAGCCGGAGATCGCGCTTGAAGAGATCGATCGTGTCATCGCCTCCGGCGTCCGTTTCGGCTGCGTGCTTGCCGATTCCGGATACGGATCAAGCGGGCCGTTCCGTCAGGCCTTGAGCGAGCGCGGTCTGCTCTGGGCCGTTGGCCTGTCGCGACGCCAGAACGTCTATCCGGCCGACGTTGCTCTGGTCTTCCCCGTCGCCAGCACCGGCAAGCGCCGCAAATACCACATTGCCGACCGGCCCCCGGTTTCTGCCGAGGCGATGTTGGCCGGCGAGAAATGGCAAAAGCTTAGCTGGCGCCGGGGCACTAAAGGCCGGCTGACATGTCTCTTCGCAGCCCGCCGTGTCCGGGTTGCGGACGGCCATAAGCACCGGATGCTCGATAATCGTGTGCAATGCATGCCTGGCGACGAAGTCTGGCTCGTCGGCGAGCGGCGGTCGACCGGAGAGCAAAAATACTATGTGTCGAACCTGCCGACCGATACCACCCTCAAGACGCTCGCGGCCACGATCAAAGCGAGATGGGTCTGCGAGCAGGCACACCAGCAACTCAAGGAGGAGCTTGGGCTCGACCACTTCGAAGGCAGGTCCTGGACGGGGTTACATCGACATGCCTTGATGACGATGATCGCCTATGCCTTTCTCCAATCCCGCCGCCTCAAGGCCGCGGGACGGAAAAAAAAGACTCACGGGTCCGCCACCACAACCGAGCATGCCGGCCGTCAGGCAAGCGATCCTCGACATCTTCGCACGGCCACCGCCGCTCCGATGCCCTCACTGTGACCTCCAGTGTCCCGGCCGGGTCGGTGCTCGGCGCAAACGAGTGGCTGAGCTCCGATTTTTGGACTTCATAGCAACCTCCTCTTTCAAGGTGTTGCGACGACCGGTTGAATCTGCCTTGAACGCCACGATCGGAATGATGCACGAGGCTCCCGGGCGCGGGCTGGCGATCGGTGATAGCCATCTCGAGAGCTTCGATGGCAAGGCTTGCTCTGAGATGCGTATCCAATGCCCATCCGACCACCCGCCGGCTAAACGCGTCAAGCACAACGGCAAGGAATGCAAACTCCTCAGCGAGATGAAGGAAGGTGATATCGGCAACCCATAGCTGGTTAACCCCATTGAGGATCATGCCCCTGGCGAGGTTCGGCACGACTTGCCAACCATGCCTCGAGTTGGTCGTTAGGAACAAAGGGTCTCGCGCGCAGGCGCAACAGATTGTCTTCACGCATGATGCGTAGAATGCACTTGTGGTTGACTTGCCACCCCTCACGACGCAACAGGGCTCCGATCCGGCGGTAACCGTAGTGCGCATTGCCGAGAGCCATCTTTTGAACGAGGTCTCGCAAACCTGTTTCGGCCCGACGAGGAGCCGAATCCAGCCAGTGACGGTAATAACTCGCGCGGCTGACGCCCGCGAGCCAGCACATTCGATCGATGTTGAATTCGCCTTGCAACAGGCCGGTCGTCATCTTTTCGATGACTTTGAAGATCCCGTTTCGCCAGGAGCGCTGCTCCGACGCTGATCTTCCTCGAAGTGCCGCAAGGCTTCGCGAAAAAAATCGAGATCGAGCTGCTGTTGCCCGACTTTCTGCTCCAATTCCCTGATCCTGCGCCTGGCTGCGGATTCCGACGATCGCGCGCATGCATTCCAAACTGATGCCGCGCACCATTCCAGGCCCCGTCGGCTCGAAGCTGGGATTTTGGCCAAGTTAAAGAACGATTGGTGAACGTCAGGGTTTGGCCTGAGCTTTGAGCAGCATGGCCACATTGTCGGCGGTGAACTTGAAGCCGCGGCGATCGGGAATACGCTCTACGGAGATAGGGTATTTGGGTCGTCGCGGATCAATGCCGGTGATGCGGAAGCGCTCACCGCCAGCGATAAACTCGCGCTCGAAGTCAGCAGCCTCCAGGCCGTACTGTTCGGCCAGCACGGCGAACATCTCCTTATCCAGATTGAGGGGCTTGCCATCTGGCGCGGGAATGCTGATGCGGAATGCAGGTTCGAACGAGAAGCCAGGCTCCAGGCCGCGCCACCCGGCGCTTTCGATGACCAGGCCGTGATCTGAAGCGATCTTTCTGCAAGCCTCAAGCATGCGGGCCTGGATTTGCTCGCAGGTGGCGGATGTCAAACGGGTGATGCGGTTGGCCTTGCTCATTCGGAAACACCTTTGCGGACCTGATAGACCGTGCCGCGCGATATGCCGAGATCGCGAGCGATCTTGCTGGGGCCTTGGCCCTGTTGCAGCCGAAGCAGGATTTCTGCGCGGTCAATCTTCGGTGGGCGGCCTTTGTAGATGCCACGTTTCCTGGCAGCGGCAATACCCTCAGCCTGCCGCTCGCGCCGCAGGTTGGTTTCGAACTCCGCGAAGACGCCGAGCATGTCGAAGAACGCCTTCCCGGCGGCTGTGGAGGTATCGACGGGCTGCTCAGTGGCAACCAGGTGCGCGCCCTTGGCCTTGAGGCGGTCGACTATCACCTGAAGATCGCGCAGAGATCTGGCCAGCCGGTCGATGCGGGTGATGACAAGGGTTTCGCCGGCATGGATGAAGTCGAGAATGGTCATCAGTTGCGGCCGACCTTCGAGCGATGCGCCACTTTTCTGCTCCTCGCGGATGACCTCGCAGCCGGCGTTCCTGAGCGCGGCGATTTGCGCCGCAAGGTTCTGGTCTGTTGTGGATGTCCGGGCATATCCGATACGAGCCATGTCCTATACCATGCAAACTGTTCAATTTGGGTGTGCCATCGCGTCGATTTGTTCGATATCTCAATCGGGACCCAAAATAAACAGGATTCCACAGCCTCGAACTGTTCATTGACGACGTTCACTACGGGTATACCCAAATACTCACCACGGAGATCCGCCGCCTGCGTCCAGTGTGGTCATAACGATGTCTTCCATAAGCGGGATGTCCTGTAGAGGATGCTTGTGCATCACGGCGAAGGCTGCGGCTGCCAGTGCTTTTGACATTCGCTCCTTCTTAGCCGATTTGAGAATGATCGCGGTTTGCAGAAATCGCCTCGCCCAAATGTCTCGCCGGCCTTCGAGAAAGGCCCAGATCCTTTTTTCAACAGTCCGCGCCGACCGAGAGCCCTGGATGATGCCGCGTGTTTCTCCTGTGTCTTCAAACCAGCTGTCGGTGAACGGGACGAGCGCGTCCAGTGCTGACGCATCGCGGAGCATCCCATTCAGCTCTGCCGCTGTCGCATCCTGGATTTCCTTTTGCGGATCGACGTGTTCCAGCAAAGCCTGCAGATTCCTTTCCTGGGGCCGCAATTGGCTCAGGCTGCAAGCCTCCATGACGTCAATGAAGCCTGGCGCTGGTGGGTGGCCGTGTTCCATCCCATCCGCCAGAGCTGCCTCCAGCAGCAGTTCGGCAGTCATTCGATCTATTTTGACGCTGTTTGCTTCCTGGCGGGCATAAGAGACGATGTTGGTTGCTTCGCGCTTTGAACGGCAACGAATGACAAAGGCATCCTTGATGCCGTATCCGGTCTTTAACAGGATCATCGCGACAAATGTCCGGGCTTGCAGTTTTCCGACAATCGTCAGGCCTTGTGCTCCAACACCGTCGGCGGTGGTCGCCATGATTTCGCTGACGATCGGCTCCGCTCTGTTTTGATTGGAAGCATCTGCAAAACCTTGTCGGCGAGCCAGCTTGCCGATGTCATCGATAGCCGCCCGGGCGGCACTCGCCGGCAACCAGCCACGAATAATCGGCAAATAGGATGCTGTTTCAGGCTGCAGCTCCCCGCGCATGAGCCTTTCTCGTAGGCCGGCAGCCACGGCCTCCCGGGTCAATGCTGCACCAGACACCAGCCAATAGAGCGCGCAGCGTTCCAAAAAGGGATTATCGAGGCTCATAAGATGATGAATAAACCCAGCTTTGGCCTCCTCCGGCATTCCTGCCGTCATCTCATCCAGGCCACCGAAGAACTCATACGCGCCGCCGCCTTCGGCCTCAACTTCTGCCGCTAAAACGGCAAGCACGCCATCAAGATCCGGCATCGGGACCTCATCGGCGGCACTTTCCCCCTCCGGATCGAGCATCAGTATGTCTGGCACGGGCAGACCGGCACGCCGATACAAGCCAGCGATTTTCAAACGGTGAAGCGGTTCGAAAGCGTCGGCGGCAATGCGAGCCTTGATCGCGTTCTCCGCATTTTCCAGGAAGGCCTTTCCATATGGGCTGTCATTCTCGATGCCCATTCGCGCCTCATCCAGCAGCAACCCGAACAATGTTGCCGCGTCCGGATGATCGTCCATGGACTGCATAACCTCAGCAACAATGGCGTCGCAGGCCATGCCATCGGCAAGGAGATCATGCTTTGCTCTCTCGAAGCAGAATTGGAACTGTGCCGACGACAACCCATGCTGGTAGAGAACATTCAGGCATGCTTCAGCAATCTTGACCATTATCGTCTCCAAAAATTATGCCGCCAGCCGATCAAAGTCGATCCGACTATTCAAGTCGAGATCGAAACGGCCATAAGGATTGACGTGACTGTAGATGAGCGGCGTGAGGCCACGATAGTCTTCCGGTGCCATCCGGCCGGCCCATTTCGGTTCCACCAGCACGGTCTGAAGCATGCGTGTGTTCACGTAGACCAGTGAAGCTTGCAGCAGGTGCAAAGCCAGAGCGGAGATTTCCTGTTCATCGACCCGGTTGGTGGCGATCTCGCCGCCCTTGCCGAAGAACACAAAGCCATTGGCGTGAGCACGCAAAGCTCATAGCTGATCCGGTTGACCCGACCGTCATCATCGATGACCGAGCTGCGCCATCTGGTTGGGATCACCGCGTCGATCGGCACGTCCTGCGCCGACACAAACCGGCATCCGTCATGCATCTTGCTTCTGATCCATTCCAATGCCGCCAACACCGGACGCCAGACCGTATTGTTCGACCGGAATTCCAGGACCGAGAGCAGGCTGGGCAACATGCGCCGGTAATGATTGGCCCAGGACGCCCGCATCACCTTATATATCCGCCGGTCGAGAGCGCCTTTCGCCTGGCTCTCCTTGATGATGGCCATGAGCTTGTCCTTCCCGACGATCGGGAAGATAACATCGCAGACCCGCCCCGCCGGTTCGTCGATCGAGGCGATGGCGATGTCGACCAGCAACTGTTCCTTGCCGTAAACGCGTTCGATATCCTTCGCGATCTCGCCGACCACCTTGCGTTTCGAGCGCGATCCGATCTTGCGTCCGTGAGCTGCGCTTGTCGTGACGAAAGATAGATCGCGTAGAGGCCGATCTGTTTGGCCGGAGCGTGCCGCCGCATCTCCCAGGCCTTTTCGCCGGCAACACGGCGAACGATCTGTTCCAGCCATGCCTTCCCCGTCGTCGCCAGGATATCCTGCGGCAGATCAAGCCTCTGGATGAAGGCGAGCTTTGCCGTCATGCCAAGAATGTTGTCGAGCGATGCCTGTCCAGCATCACCTCGCATCGTGTTGAAGCCGGTCAGACCGTCCGGATCGGTGATGGATCCTTCCAGCAATACGACGGCGCGTTCAGACAGACGAGCGCTGGTCTCGGCCACCAGGTCATCGAAATACCGCTGCCGTTGAGAACGCACCAGACGTTCCAGTTCTTTCGGCGACGGGCCATATATGCGCCGGTCCCGGCACCAGAGGAAAACCTCATCCAGCATTGCGCCAGCCGACTGCCCGGTCGGGCACAGCTCGGCAGCAATCCATAATGTCAGCGCCTCCCGATCGGCGCGCTTCAACCGCCGAAAGCCGAGATACTGCAATATCTCGGCGCAATGCCGGCGCGCGGTACGACCACCAAAATCGTATTCGCTCGGGGTATCGTCATCAAATCCAAGCTGCTCGGCCAGGTATGAGATACCATCGGCAGGGATTGCGCTGCGATCCTGTACGAAAAAGCCGTAGGCCATGAAAAACTTCAGCTGCGCCGCCAGCCCAAGGCGCGCCGATACCGGCTTGCCGGTTACAAATTCCATATCGGAAAAACTCAGGCTCCAGCGGCTGACCAAATCTTCATGCGAAAGGCTCAAGCTCGTCACTCCACTCCATAATTCGGAGCGAAATGTCGTTCCCCGGCAAGTTAAACGTCAATCACCGCGGCAGGGTTCCCACAACGTTCTTCAACTTGGCCAAAATCCCAGCTTCGAGCCGACAGAGCC
>NZ_JABEKV010000008.1 GCF_013283645.1 Sinorhizobium psoraleae | reverse complement strand
ACGTCTTTCGGCTTCGCCTGCTCAGGCTTTGCATTGGTGTCTTTCGTTCCCATTGAACATCTCCTTCGGAAGAAAGAACGGCGTCGGCAGCTTGGCGGTTCCTGTTTAGTGGCCACGCGGCGGGAATGGTCTCCACCCGCTACTCCTTCCATTCAACGCGATCTTCAACGTTCTTATGATGTCGGCCGCATTCAAGAGTGCGTCTTTAACTTCGGACGCAGGCAGGCTATCAGCGCGCGCGGCGGCAGACACCACCGCAAGCGATAAAGGCACAGAGAGATGCCCCTCCGCCCTCAAACATCGCATAATGTATCAACGGGGACTGCTGCACGCCCGGACCGTTTGCCGTTGCCATTGGCGGCTTGAATTCAGCGCACCTTGACATCGCGGCACCGTTCGCGCGCGGTTATTCGAAGCTGAGATCCGTTGTTGCGTGGATCACGCAGGTCAGCGAGCGGATCAGGCGGAAGATCTCAATTGGAGCGTCGGTCGTGATTTGCCGCACTCTCGATCCTATTAGCCTACGTAGGACAGCGTCGCTGATCTGCCGGCCGGGATTGACTGTCCAGGCGTCAGTTTCGATGCCGAGCTCCAACAGACGCGCGACGAGAGGGAAGCCTCCCTGTTTCTCCGAGGCAACGATAGCATCGAATTGGAGGTAGGCGAGGCTCACGCCGGTCCTGCGCCGCTCGATGTGGCGCAGCAGCCGCTCCGGATCGCGCAGACTTCTCTGGCGGGATACCGCCAGCATCGGATCGTAGCCTAGCCTAGCCCCGGGCATGGCGGCGACGAGACGGCGTGCAGCATCAAGGTGGTGCGATCCGACGACAATCGCGTCCTCTAGCCCGGCGACGGCCGCTGCCGCATCGGCGATTGCGGAATCCGGAAGCGCGTGTCCCTCGAGCAGCTTGAGATCCAACTGAAGGTTGGCAGACGGCGCTCTCGGCAGATTTCGAAGCGGCGCTACCAGCTCGGCAAGCGACAGAACCGGCGCATCGGGGTCTGGACTGCCGCCGGCGTCCCGATGGAAAAGTCCACTCATGGATGCGATCGGGATGCGCGAAATGCGGCCGTGGCCGGTCGTCGAGGGGCCGAGCGTTGGGTCGTGGAGAACCGCAAAGCAGCCATCGGCGGTCGCGAGTATGTCCACCTCGAGGCTGGCGCCGAGCTGCCAGCCGAGGGCGAGGTTCGAGGGCTTGAACGGCGCCTCGGCGAGATGCGTGCGCAGCTTATGCCACTTGAGCCGGACAGGCCCGTAGGGACCCTCGACTGCTACTGGCGGATTTGCCGTATGCTTCATCGTCTCGGTCGCCATACGCGCGCTCCTCTCCGCTTTGGGAAATGACGCAGCTGTCGCTCGACCCGTCAAGCCGGTGCTCGGACATGTGCGCAGGCAATGAGCTTCTGTCGCTCCGTCTCGAACACAAGCGAATTCGCGGGCAGGAAACCGATCCTCACCTGCTCGCCTATCGCGTGCCCGGCGGAGGAGCCCTGTTCAAGCACGCGAACGGCGCCCATTGCGGTTTCGACGACATAGAGGATCTCGCGGCCCATCGGCTCGATCTGCGAAACCCGGCCGGCGAAGCCGGTATCCCCGAATCTGAGGTGCTCCGGCCTCAGCCCGATGGTCAGCGACCCCGACGCGCCCTCGACCGGAAATCTGACGCCATTCACCGTTACCGTGCCGACCTCGGCTTCGCCGGCAATGAGATTGATGGGCGGCGAGCCGATGAAGCCGGCGACAAACAGACTCGAAGGTCTGAGATAGAGGTCGTCTGGTGTCCCGACCTGCTCGATCCGGCCGGCGCGCATGCAGATGATACGGTCGGCCATCGTCGTCGCCTCGATCTGGTCATGCGTGACGAGGACGGTGGTCACGCCGAGCTGCTGCTGCAGCGACTTGATCTCGGTTCGCATCGAAAGGCGAAGCGAAGCGTCGAGGTTGGAGAGCGGCTCGTCGAGGAGCAGCAGTTGCGGCTTCTTCACGAGCGCGCGTGCAAGGGCGACGCGCTGCTGCTGGCCGCCGGAAAGCTCGTTGGGGCGACGCTCCAACAGCTCCTCGATCCGGACAAGTTCCGCGGCGGTCTTCACGCGGGCGAGAGCTTCGTCCCGCGGCGTTTTCTTGAAGCGCAGCGGAAACAGGATGTTGTCGCGCACGCTCATGTGCGGATAGAGCGCGTAGGATTGAAACACGATGCCGACATTGCGGTCGCGTGCCTCCACCTCGTTGACGAGATGGCCGTCAAAGAGAAGCTCGCCGCCGCTCGGAAGATAGATGCCGGCGAGCATGAACAGGCTGGTCGACTTGCCGCAGCCGGAGGGGCCGAGAAGCGCGACGAATTCGCCATCCTCGATGACGAGGTTCATGTCGGGGATCACTTCGACGGCGCCGAAGCGCTTGACCACGTTGCGGAATTCGATCTTCGCCATCCCGTCAGCCCTTCACGCCGCCGATCGACATCTGCATGAGATAGCGCTGCGCCGCGATATAGAGGATGAGGCTCGGAACGAGGTAGAAGACGCCGACCGCAGAGACAACGCCGTAGTCGACGCCCATGACATCATCGCGCACCCAGTACATGTAAAGGCTCATCGTCCAGTTGCTGTTTCTGATCAGGAAGGTGAACACGAAGATGTATTCTTCCCAGCCGCGGATGAAGGTGAAGACGGCGATGGCGAGAATGCCGTTCCGCACCTGCGGCAGTACCACGCTCACGAATGCCTGCCGCCTTGACGCGCCGTCGGTGAGCGCGCTCATCTCGATGTCCCACGGCACAGCGTCGAAGAAACCCTTCATGATGAAGATCGCGAACGGCAGCTCGAACGCGACAAGCACAAGTATCACGCCGGAAAGCGTATCGAGGAGCCCGATCCAGTAGAGCATCAGGAACATCGGCACGATCAGCGTCAGCACGGGGAAGGCGTGGAGCACCAGGAGCCAGCGCAGCATCGAGGAGCGGCCGGGGAACTGAAAGCGCGACAGGTAGTAGGCTGCCAGTGACGCGACGGTGACGACGATGGCGGTTTGCGCGCCGGCGATCAGGATCGAGTTGCCGAAGGCATGCCAGACGTTCGGGAACTGGACCGCGCCTTTGACTTCCCCGATCCGCGACCGCACCACCGAGGCGAAGTCCGGCTCCCACAGGAAGATAAAGTTGCCGACGTGCAGGTCGGGGCTGACCAGCAGGGCGAAGGCAAGCCCGGCGATCGCTGCCACTGCTGCAATGCCAGTCCACAACTGGCGCCGGTTTTGCGCGAGCAGGGCCGTGAGCCAGAAAGCGATGACGGCCGGCACGGCGACAGCCATGGAGCGCCACAGAACCGCAGTCTCGGCAACGCCGGTCCTGGCCGAGAAGGCGATCGTGACGAGCCAGAAATAGGGTAGGATGATCGGCAGCGACACGGCGATCAGGAAGGCGTAGAGGACGACCGCCCTGGTGCGCCGGGCGGCACGCGCCCGCGCTGCCAATGCGTCCCAGCCGACCGCTGGTTCGGATGCCCTGGAAGCCATGGGGATTGCCTGCACGGCCATCTCAGTGCACCTCAATTCGCGGGCGCTGCAGCAGGCGCTCCATATCGAAGAACCGCCAGCCGATCAGCGCCACAACCACGCCGATGACGATGAGGAAAAGCGCCAGCGCCGCCCCGTAGGCGTATTGGCCACTCTCGAAGGCGCGGCGGTACACGTAAAGCGCATAGACGGTCGTGTCGTAGAACGGGCCGCCCTTGGTGAGGAGCAGGATGTATTCGAAGCTGACCAGCAGCGAGAGCGTCTGGTAGATCGTAACGAAGCTGATCGGCCAACGCAGCGCCGGCAGGGTGATGAAGCGTACCTTTGCCAAGGTTCCGGCGCCGTCCACCGCAGCCGCGTGGAACAGGTGCTCGGGGATCCCGCGGATCGCGGCGGTGAAGATGATCATGCCCATCGAAGCACCGATGAAGCCATTCGAGATGATGATGAGCGCAATCGGAGCCGAAGTCAGGAGGTCGAGCGGCGCGTCAAGGCCGAACGCCTGCATGAGCACCTGGTTTACGAGGCCGGCTTCCGTTGGGCTCACCGCCCACAGCCAGAGCAGGATGTAAAGGACCGACGGGCTCATCCGCGGCAGCAGCCACACACCCCGGAAGAAACTGCCGGAAACATTTCTGATCGCAGTGGTGGTGATGGCGAGGATCAGGCCAAAGGTCACATTGAAGATCGCCAGCGTGCCGAAGACGTAGATGAAGGTCAGTCCGATGACCTGCGACAAGCGGCGATCGGTTCTAAAGACCTTCTCGTACTGCTCTGTGGTGAACTCGCTGATGCGGAGCGAGCGGCTGAGGTCGGTGAACGACACTGTGATATCGATGATCACCGGGACGACGAAGAAGAGGACCGTGAGGACGATCGCGGGACCGAGAAAGATCACGAAGTTCGTGCGCCTGCGGGCGGCCGACCCCGCACGGCCGCGTCGTTCGATCGTGAGTTCATCTGTTATCGTCGTCATCGTTTGGCTCGCACGGAGGGCGTCTCGCAACCGTCGACCCCCGCGCCGTGCCGACGGTCGCAAGACCGCTTGGACCTATTTGACGGTCACGTCTTCGAGGGTGGCTGACGCCTCTTCGATGACGAAATCGGCTGCTTGCTGCGCTGACAGCCGTCCCGATTCTATGCCTTGAATTCCGGCAAAGATGATGCCGTTGAGCTCGCCGAACTGCGAGTTGTTGGGCAGGAACTTGGTGATCTTGAGCAGTTCCGTTGCCCTGGCGAGCGGCCAGGCCTTGGCATAGCGCGGATCTTCGAGTTGCTCGGGTTTGATGCCGAGATGTGTCGTTGTGACCGCGTGATCGGTGTTGAGATCAACCGCCGAAGCGTGGCCGAGCAGGCGGACGGCGAGTTCCGGCTCCTTCGTGTCGGCCGCGATCGCATAGACGATCGGATGGGTCAGACTGACCGGCGCGCCGCCCTTCTGGGGTGCCGGCCCGGTGATCCAGCCCCAATCCGCGAAGAAAGCCTTCTCGTCCTGCGGCAGCCCGTAGGTCGGGAACGCGACGCTGCCGAGGTCCCAGATGCCATACATCCAGAATGCGGCGTTGCCGGTGTAGAATTCCTTGCGCAGCGCATCGAATTCCATCGCTGTATTGTTGGCCGGGATGACCTTCTCCTTCACCCCGCGCTCGAACCAACCGAAGGCGGCGGCGAGCTTGTCGCGCTCGAGAAGCAGCTTGCCGGTTGCCGGATCGACGAAGTCGCTGCCGTAGGCCTGGAAGACCATGATGTAGTCCGGACCCTTGTTCGGCCGGTGAAGCACACCGTATTGCGCCTTGGTCTTGTCGACGACCTGCTTGGCGATCTCCAGCACCTCATCCATCGTCAGGTCGCCGGACAACGCCCGCTCCGGCATGGCGTCGACGAAAGCCGCGTCGTAGCCGGCCTCGCGCAGGAGCTTTTTGTTGTAGAAGAACATCCTCGCCTCGGCGTCCTGCGGAATAGCATAGGTGCCGTCGGGACATTTCGCCGATGACCAGAGTGACGGAAAGATCGTGCCGAAGTGCTGAGGGTATTTTGCGATATAATCATCGAGCTTGAGAACGAAGCCATCCTCCTGGAAGGCGCAGATCCATTCATGCGCGGCGATGAAGATATCGGGACCTTCGCCGATGCCGAATACCTTGAGAAGCTGTAGTGCATCGTCGTCGAAGCCCTTGGCGGGGCTCTCGCGCACCGCAACCTCGACGCGCTTGGGCGAGCCCTCGGCCTCGAGCTCCTTGTTCAGCCGCTCGGCAGCCTTGACCACGTTGCCCGGGCGCAGCGGCCCTGATGGATCCTGACGCGACCAGAGCTCGAGCTTCACGGTTTCTTGAGCCGACAGGGGCGTTGCTGCAAGGAAGGCCGCACTGCCGGCCGCCAATGCCGCGCTCAGAAACGCAGCAGTTCCGATTTTCCAGTGAATCATCTGATTTCCTCCCAGCCGCGACACGCGTGCATCGTGTCGTCATTGATTGTTGCAATGCTGTGCAACACGATTATGAATGCGCTTTGGGGAATGTCCAGCGGAGTCGAGCGGTGTCGGATACCAGAGAAAGAAACCCGGGCCGCTTCGTGAGCGCCCACGCAGTCGCTGAGCTTGCCGGTGTGTCACGGTCGGCGGTTCGCGGGCCTTCACTCCTGGCGCAAGCATCGCGCCAGCAACACTGGCGCGGGTGCACGCGGCAGCTGCGGCGCTCGGATACCAGGTCAACGATCTCGCGCGCGGGCTCCTCGCCAACCGGAGCCGGCTGGTCGGACTTGTGACCTCCGACGCCGATACGCCATTCCGGGCCCAGATGATCGCGGCCCTCTCACAGGCCTTGATCGCACGCTCCAACGTGCCGGCGATCATCAATATCGGCCCCACTGCGGACGACGTCGCAAATGCAACCCGACAGTTGCTCCGCTATCGAGCGGAGGCGACCGTCTTCCTCTCGGGTTCGCCGCCGACCAGTCTTGTCGAGCTCACCCGGCGAAATGGGCAACCTCTGATCCTGATCAATCGGGCCGAGACCGGCCTCGACAGCGTCCATTGTGACGACAGGGACGGAGCCCAGCAGGCCTTCGAGGCGCTGCGCCTGACAGGAGCGTCCCGTTTCGCCGTGATCAACAGGGAGAACCCGAGTCCATGCCTTTCCGCCCGCGAGCACGCCTTCACTCATATTGCCACGGCGTCCGGGTTCGAGGCGAAGATCGTTCGGGCGGGTCTTGCCGACTATGATGGCGGACAGGAGGCGGCACGACAGCTGCTGGCGAGCGGGCCGGCGCCCGACGCGGTCTTCTGTGTGAACGATCTCATGGCGTTCGGAACACTCGACCACTTTCGTGGCGCGGGCTTGCGCGTGCCCGACGATGTTTCAGTCATCGGCTTTGACGATGTGCCCATCGCCGCATGGTCTTCCTACCGTCTCACCACTTTGCGGCAGGATCCCCGACGGATCGCCCGGGATGTCGTATCGATACTCGACCGGCGCCTTGCCGATCCCGACTCGCCGCCGATGTCGGTCTACGTGCCGGTAGAGCTCATTGTTCGCGAAACAGTCAGAACGCGCGGTCGAGACGTAGCGCTATCACGGTAGAGGATCAGATCGAATATGGCTTTCAGCTTCCTTGTCCGCGAAGCGGGACGTGTCCATGTCTGTGGCCACCGCGGCTACAGCCTCCATTACCCGGAGAACACGTTGCCGGCGTTCGAAGCGGCAAAAGCCGCAGGGGCGACCACGGTCGAGATCGACGTGGTACTGACCGCCGACGGTGAGCCGATCATCCTGCACGACCTGACTGTCGACAGGACGACCAACGGACACGGCTTTGCGGCCGACCTCAGCCTCGAGCAGATCCGCGGACTGGATGCGGGGACCTTGTTCCCTTCCGCATTCGCCGGAACGAAGATACCGACCGTGGCGGAGGCGCTCGATTGGGCGAAGGCGGATAACATGGGTGTTGTGCTTGAGATCAAGGAGGCGGAGCGCCCGGACATGGCCGTTGATCAGGTGACAGCCTTGCTGCGATCGACGGGTACTCTCGACCGGGTCATTGTCATCGGCTTCGACCATGTGATGCTGAAGCGTGCGGTCGAGCGCCATCCGGATCTCAGGACCGAAGCGATCACCCACGCTCGACACGCCGACCTCGTTGGTGTTTTGAAGGCGTGCAGGGCGAGTTCGGTTTCGATCGAGCTCGACATGTTCCACCCTAACGATGCGAAGGCATTGCATGAAGCGGGCTTCAGCAACCGCGTCCACGTGCCTCGCCCTGACGTGCTCGCCGAGTACTGGCGGGGCGGACGCGATCCCCTGCCGGACCTCGTGCAATGGATCGCCGACGGCCTCATCGACACGATCTCAGGCGACGACGTGCCGTTCATCGCCATGCTCGTCAAGCGCGCCGGCCGCGCTGGCTGAGGCTTTTTCGAAGCGAGCCAACCACAGCCGATAACCCTCGCTGATTCTGCAGATGGCGCGCCGGTGCCCGGGACCATCTACAATCCAGTTGCGGCTGAGCTCTTTTCGGCGAGAATAGGAGGCCGCGACGTTCGGACGACATGCTGCATTCGGCAGCTCTGAATGAGGGACAGCCGAGACACGATGAAGGCCGTCTTCGTACTCTTTGACTCGCTCAACCGCCACGTGCTCGCCCCGTACGGGGGGAAGCGGCTCCCGACGCCCAATTTTTCGAGACTGGCCGAGCGTGCCGCAACATTCGAGCGCCACTACGTCGGCAGCCTGCCCTGCATGCCGGCGCGCCGCGACCTGCAGACTGGGCGGCTCAGCTTCCTTCACCGGAGCTGGGGGCCGCTCGAGCCGTTCGACAATTCCTTTCCGGAGCTGTTGCGCCAGGCCCACTGTTACAGCCATCTCGTCACCGACCACTTCCACTATTTCGAGGACGGTGGCGCCACCTATCACACCCGGTATGACAGCTACGACTTCATCCGCGGGCAGGAGGGCGATCCATGGAAGGCGATGGTGCAGCCACCATGGGAGCGCCTGCGCCAGAAGTATCATGAGCGGCAATTCAGCCAGTCGGCACGCGACAAGTTTCGCCGCAACATCGTGAACCGCGAGTTCATCCAGGACGAGAGCGAGTTCCCGTCGGTGCGCTGCTTCGCCGCCGGACTGGAGTTTCTCGAGCGAAACAGGACAGCGGACAACTGGCTCCTGCAGATCGAGACGTTCGACCCGCATGAACCTTTCACTGCGCCGGAGCGGTTTCGCGAGGCATTCACGACGGGCTGGAACGGCCCGATTCGCGACTGGCCGCGCTACGGCCGTGTCGACGAACTGCCGGAAGAGTGCGAGGAACTGCGCGCCAACTATTACGCCCTCGTAGCGCTTTGCGATTTCCTCATCGGACAGCTACTCGATTATTTTGATCAGCACGACCTTTGGCGCGATACCGCACTTGTCGTCACGACCGATCACGGCTTTCTGCTCGGAGAGCACGATTTCTGGGCCAAGAACCGGATGAACATGTACGAGGAGATCGTGCATATCCCGCTCTTCGTCCACGATCCGCGCCGACTGGGAAGCGCCGGCATTCGACGTTCGGCTCTGACCCAGACCATCGATCTCGCGCCGACATTCCTCGATCTGTTCGGCGTTCCGGCCGTTGCCGAGATGGAGGGGTATTCTCTGCTGCAGTTGTTCGACGCCGATTGCTCGCTGCGGGGCGGGGCGCTGTTCGGCTATTTCGGCGGCGCAATCAATGTGACGGACGGACGCTACACCTACCACCGCTTTCCGCCCGACCCTCGCTCCCAGGAGCTCTACCAATACACACTGATGCCGACGCACATCTGGGAGCCGTTCACCCCGGAAGAACTCGCCGGAGCGTCGCTTCAACAGCCGTTGCCGTTCACGAAGGGAGCGCCCGTCCTCAAGGTACCGGTGATCGAGCGGTCGCCGATGTTCGACAATTACGGTCCCGGCGCGCTTCTTGAGAGTGAAGCCCGACTCTACGATCTTGCCAGTGATCCAGGTCAAAATACGCCCCTCGCTTCCCCGGAGATCGAGGAGGCAATGATCCGAATCATGCGGGATCTCATGCGTGCCAATGATGCTCCGCCTGAAGCTTACGCCCGTATTGCGATTGAAGCTAAGTGAGTTGCCGTTCGGAAATATTGCACCGAGCGCTGCAATCCATCACTGCCGTTGTGGGGTCCGCGTTGTCTTCTCTCTTTATGAAGAGGAAAAACCATGAGCATGCAGGAGGAGGGTCTCGATCGGCGCTTTGCGTTAGCAAAGTCAATTGCCGAGGCGGCGGGGGCGCTCGCGCTCGACTACTTCAACAAGCGCTGCACCCTAGTGATCGAGACCAAGCGCGACATGCAGGACGTTGTCTCGATCGCAGACCAGAATGTCGAGACGCTGATCCGGGAGCGCGTCGCCGCAGAGCTTCCAGAGGACGGGTTCCTCGGCGAGGAGTTCAGCTACGTGGAGGGCGCCTCCGGCTATACCTGGGTTGTGGACCCCATCGACGGTACCGCGCCGTTCGTCAACGGCATGCCGACGTGGTGCGTGTCGATCGCCGTGCTACATGGCGGCCTGCCGGTGATCGGCGTGATCCATGTGCCCTGCGACGGTGAACTCTATGCTGCGGCCGCTGGCAAGGGTGCGACCCTCAACGGGATAAAATTGAGCCTCGATCCGTCGCGTACCATCCAGAACGCCATCACCGGCATTGGTTGCAATACCTATGTCGAGCCGGAGCGGGTGGGCCAGATCATCGCCGCTCTGCTCGCTATAGGCGGCAACTTCATCCGCAATGGCTCTGGAGCGCTGATGCTCGCCTATGTCGCGGCCGGCCGTCTGGTCGGCTACTACGAGCCGCACATGCACGCATGGGACTGCATGGCCGGTTACTGCCTCGTCAAGGAAGCCGGTGGCGACTATCTGTCCTTTCCAACAGAGGGCGAAGCCTTGTTTAAGGGCCACCCAGTGTTAGCCAGCAATCCGACGGCCTATGCTGACTTGTTAGCGATCCACCGCCATTGAGGAGGCAAGGCGTACAGCCATTTGTGTGGTAGGTGGGGAAGGGATTTTCAAAGCCTTTTCAGTGCGAATGCAAAAATACTGCATGCCTTATTCAGGAAGTTGTAAGGAAATGTCCTCAGGCGGGCGGTTGGCGGTTCTCACCCTGCTCGTTGGGATCTTCGTTTGATTGTTGACGTACTTTGCGGCAACAATGGCCCCTGAGCATTATAGGGGCACAGATATGCGGCAGGGGGATCAAAGCGTGAACGCTTGGCCAATTGGCGGGCACCGGCAAGGTCGCAATCGGGTGGAAAGACTAAGCCCGCTGCGACCAGCACGAATGACGGACATGCTCAGATCTCCGCTATTCGGCGGTCAGATACTTCATCAGCGTCACGGATGGGTGGGAGAGCGGTCGCCCGCTGCGGCTGGCACGAACGGCTGCCGTGCACGACAAAGGCGTACTTAGCTCTGGGGCTGTAGACCTCCCTTCATGGCGGTATCTGGATGACGTATATAAGAGAGGGCCATTCAAAATAGCCCAAGCGTGTGGGCTTTTTGGCGGTGGCGCGACGAATGCCGGCCCTGAGCTATTCATGAGTTTTGCGGCGATCCGTCCGGTTCCGTACAGAGCGGATCCAATGGGTGGAGCTATTGGCGTTCGCGGCCTATTCTTCAACCCCGCACTCCAATGGCTTGCATTTGCAACTGGCCCTCGGGCAAACGCTCGGAGGGCCTTTTTCGACTCCCTGCGGCTCGCGACGGCAGCATCATTTGCAGCAGGGCGTATTTTCGCGGGCTCAGAAGAGCGCAGTCATAAGTCGACGGTATTCTGCCTCCGGCTTACCATAGGCATCCCGGGCGAACTCTTCGAGGGCTTGCCTGTTCCGGATAATGATGTTGCCCCTGTTCGAGCGAATGAAACCGTTGCCTTCAAGGACGTGGAGCGACGTTGTGACGCTTGGTCGGCGAACCGCGAGCATCAGCGAAATGAACTCGTGCGTGAGAGGAATCTCGTCGCCTGATACACGGTCGTGACACATCAGCAGCCATCTGGCCAATCTCTCGTCCACCCCGTGCAACGCGTTCGAAATCGCAGTGTAGGTAAGCTGAATCGAGAAGGCCTCGATGCATCGGATCATCACCCTGGCGAAGTTCCGGTTATGATCCATCCACGTCCGGAATGCGCTGAACTCCATCCGGTAGGCGTCTCCTTCGATCTGCATGATGATGTCGTGCACACTGAGCTCTACACCCATAGCGGCAGAAGTCGGGATGTAACCTTCACTCCCGAAGATACCCGCCTCCGCTTTGTTACCCTCAGGCGTCGAGGCGACCAGGGAGCCAATCCCGGACGTGAGATAATAAACATGGTCTATGGGGGCGCCGGCCGTAGCAATCAGAGCGCCTCTAGTCACTTTGACATAGTCGAGTTCAGGCGCAATCTGGTTATAGTCAGGCTCCGGAAGCAGGGCCAGCAACCGGTTGTTAACCGAAGCTTGAGGAGGAATTGCCATTGCCTTCCCCTCAATGGGGAGCCGGCGCACCGCGGCTCTGTCGACCGCTTTCTGCCAAGAAACGCGGATCGGTATCACATTAGCATGCCGGCTGCCCATCGGCTATGTGCAAGCCAGTATCATTCTGAAGTCCAGTCTTCTCCAATCTCGCGGTGTCCGTACGGTTCCAGACCCTTTGTCCTTGGGGCGCAGTATTGACTCGCTATGTCGATCAAGACGCGTAGACTTTCCCCCGGCGACCGAGGCGATCGCCGGGCCAGGAGGAAGAGCTAATGAGACCCCAACGAGTATGCACCCTTGACCCACTAGGGCCTGACGAGCTCGAGATGATTGAGAGCATTTTCCGTCGCGAACTGCAATTGCGGGCATTGCCACTGAAGTCCGAGGAGGCTGAAATACTCGCGGCGAGGCTGATCGGTGCCTATCAGTCAGGAACACGCGATGCTGCAGGCCTGACTGCCGCGGCGGAACGTATGTGATGGGCTGCACCTACCGAGCACCTTGAAGCCCACCTGCGCCTGCTTTCTCACAAGCGTTGCAGGTTACCTGTTCCTCGATAAAATCCGTGTAACTGCTTTTAGCGTCCGTTTTCAACGCCAGCACAGGACATTCCGATCACTATTGGCCGATGCCTGCAACGGGTCGATTGTTTCGGTTCCTATCCGTCGCAGTCGGGTGGCGAGCGGAAGTCCAATGCGAAGAGCCGGACAGCAGCTTTGCGGGACTTAGCTGCCATTCACTAGCGAACTCGACCGGACACACAGGCCCGGAAGCTTGGTATTGCCCAGACCACTGGCCTTGTTAGCGGGGAAGATCACTTTCGCGCCGAAAGTCCAATTTGATTGTTCTCATTTCCATCGCTTCGAGCCTGGACGTATAAAATGGCCAGGCAAAGCTTCTTTCTACAGATCGTCCTCGTCACCACGCTTCGGCACGGGGACTATTATTCTAGGTACGCCCCTTCTGAACGGCAAAGAGGATCGGTTTGGGCATCTATGGGAGCTGGTATTGAGCGCTAAGCCACGTCGGAAGATCGTCGCGATAGAACCGGATAGTGCAGCCGCTGCGGGAGAGCAGCCGAAGCGCCGGCGATTGCCGTCCGACGAACGTCGCGTCGCCATCCTTGCTGAGGCGGCGGCATTGTTCGCGGAAGAGGGCTTCGGAGCCTCGACGCGGAGGTTGGCCTCGCGCCTCGGTATCACGCAAGCCGCACTCTACAAGCATTTCAGGAGCAAGGATGAGATCGTCGCCGCGCTGTTCCAGGAGCGTGCCATGCGTTGGCGCAACGAGGACTGGCGTGCGGCGCTAAACTCGAACGAAGCGCCGCTTGCCGAGCGGCTCGGTCACCTATACGCCGGCTACGTGGGTGCAATCACCGGCCAGTCGATGCGCCTGTTCGTTCGCGCTGGTCTGGACGGCTATGGCCAGCCCGGTCGGCGCGGCGCCGTGCTGACCGCCTCGATCCTCGAGCCGGTCATCGGCGCGCTGAGACGCGAGGCAGGCCTGCCGGACCTTCCGACCCGCCCGATGCAGCACGAGGAGCGCGAAATCGCCATGACGCTGCACGGTTCCCTCATGTTCCTTGCGATCCGCAAGCACGTTTATCGGATGCCGTTGCCGGAGGATCTCACGGAGCATGCCATGCGCCAGGTGCGCCTTTGGCTGCCTGGTGCGATTGCCGAGATGCGGCAGCTCCACGCCAGTCCTCCGGAAGAGATGGTGCCGCAACTTGCCCCTCGGCGGTGAATCGGCGAACGGGCTCGCTCGATCAGATCCACGTTCTGCGGAAAGCTACTTGCCCTCGCGATCCAGAAGATACTTCGCGTAGGTGAAGTTGAAGTCGCGGCCGGCCCGGTTCCGAGGGCAGGAGAAGCATCCGTCGAATTTTGCATCCGCCTTGGGCGCGCCACCGGGCAGGTAGTGCGCATAGTCCCAGTCGCCATTGCGCACCTCTGGCGGATAGGCATCGCCCCAGCCCGTGCGCTTCTCCATGACGAAGATGTTGGTTATCTGGTTGGTAGGCACGAGGCGACCGTCCGGCCCAAATTCAACACTGCCCGAGGCGTCCAGCTTCGCCCGATGATCCTCCATGATGAGGATGGTTCCGTCAGGGGCCGGCTCGCCGGCCTTCGCTTTGGGATGGGTCTCGGGGCTTACGTACATGAAACGAATGGTCTTGCGATCCGGACGGTCCACGGTGTTGTAAAGCACGAAGCGTTCCGCATAGCCACTCGGGAAGGCGACCCTGTCCGGCCCAGCAAGGCTATAACCCACCAGGCCCGTGGCGAAGACGGCGGCCAGGCTGATGGCGACGATCTTGCGCATGTTTCCCCTTCCTTACGGCCTGACGACGACGCGGGCGTGCATGCCCTCGTGGATGGCGCATTCGACATCAAACGTTCCTGACTTGCGGACCGTAAGCGTTGTCTGGCTGCCCGGATCCTGCTTGCCAAGGTCGGTCGAAAAGCCGACCGTCGCTATCAGCACGTTGTGCGCCTGAGTATCGCCATTCACGAAAACGAGGGTGTCGCCCACCTTCGCCTCGATCATCGCGGGCGCGTAAGCCATGCCCGCCATGCCTATGCGGTGTTCGCCGGCATGACACACGGATGCCAAAACAGTGCCAGCCAGGGTGAGAAGAATTACTGCGCGCATGTCTCCTCCCACAGGTTCATGCGTGTTGCAGGTCAAGTAGCCTATCGGTGAGGATCACGGATCTTTGAAAGGTCTCGGGCGGGCTTTCTTGCGAGCCCCAACCTCGTGCGCTTGGCACCTCCTTGTTTGCGACCGGGTGACCGTCACGGGGCTCACGCATAGTTGAATCGCCGATGGTCGCCACTCCTTGCAAGAGCTTCGACAACCGCCGCTTGTTAACCCAATCTTTTCAGCCGTAGCCTTGCTCCTCCGGCGCCTTACTCGGTTGCCGTTCCTTCAGGTCCGCCGCGGTTCGTGAAAGCGGCACCAGCCATTGGGGCTGATCTCGCCGGCAACGATCTCGCAAGCGTTCGGCTCGAGGAAATGGGTGCATCCCGCACAGCGGCGGCCCCGGTTGGGAGAATTCTGGTAAGCCGCCTCACGCTTCGGGGTAGTTCCCGCGCCACGCGCCACGGGCGCCATGCGCGGACTTGTCATGCAAGAGGTGAGTCCGACGGCTCCGGCAACTGCAGCCCCAGTCCCTGAAACCTTCAAAAAGTTCCGGCGGGACAGCTTTCCTCGATCAGCGGCGCTCGGATCAACCTGACGATCGACTTCGGCTTTGGCGATGCGCTCGAGCCCGGGGCGGAGATGTTGGACTATCCTTCCATGCTGGATTTCCCGGCGCCTCGCCTCCGAGCCTATGCGCGAGAGACGGTCATTGCGGAGAAGTTCCAGGCGATGGTCATGCTGGGGCGTGCAAATAGCTGGATGAAGGATTTCTACGACCTTTGGGTTCTCAGCAGGTCCTTTGATTTCAGCGGTGATCGGCTGGCGCGCGCAATCGCCGCTACCTTGAGCGGCGCGAGACGCCGATTCCCAACGACCTACCGGATGCGTTGACGGACGCCTTTGCACGGGACGAGCAAAAGCAGCGACAATGGCGTGCTTTCGTTGAAGGCGTTGCACACAATCCGGGGAATCTGACGGAGATTGTTCCGCAGATTGATACATTCCTGATGCCGCATGCGGTTGCGGCTGCGAGGCTGAGCAAAGAGGCAGTTCGAAGTGCGGCGCTGTGTCAAAGATCATATCGAGGCATAAAGCCCATGATCTCAAAGAGATGAATCAGGCGCGGGATCGACATTCGAGCTTCTGAGCCTCGCTCGTACCTCCCGTAAACAGATACCGACAGGCCTAGCAAAATGCGCTAACTCGGCGCGGGAGATGCCTTTGGCCTCGCGCGTTTTCTTGAGCAGGCCGAGATCTTTTCATCCATCTCCTTTGCGGTAAGGATGCCGTCGAAACCCGACTGCCGGAAGACCGGCCTGTCAAATCGGTTATTTCAACCAAACCTCGTGCGCTCATTAAGCTGATTGCATCAGTCACCGACCTTGCCCTTTTTCTTGGTTTCCGCCCCTCAGCGGTTACTATGCACCGAAGTGAAGCATTTTGGAGCGGCTGCTCTGCCGCCCCCGGCCACATTAGTTCGGGCAATCCGGTTCGCCGAGTTCGCAGACACGTCGCTGCGGCCTGCGGCGGCCATTGTCACCACCCCTGCGGTCACGATTGTCGTCGCCGCGACGGATGACGCGATCGCCATCATCGCCCCCACGTTCGAAGTTCCGGCGGTTGCGATCGCCGCCGCCGCGCAGATCACGGTCAAAGTCCGGCCGACTACCGACATTAGGCCTGCGGTTGGGCGCGCGATCGAAATCCGGAAGGCGATCCGGACGATCGTCAAGGTCCCGGCGTCTTTCAGGGGGACGGCGAAAATCGGGCCTCCGCTCCAACCTCCCGTCGAATTCCGGGGGCGGAGCTGGCCTCGGCTCGAATTCAGGTCTGCGGCTAGGCGCCGCACGGCGATCCGGGCCGCGATAGAAGTCCGGTCCGCGGCGCCAGCGATCGCGATCGCGGTAAAAGTCATAGTCGCGATAGTGACGATCCCAATAGCTGCTGAAGCTGAAGACAACGGCGGGAATACCGAGCGGGCGATAATATCGAGGGCCGACATAAACACGGCGCTGTTGATAAAGTACCTGTATATATCGGCCGTGCACCCAGCCACGGTCGCCGTAGAACTCCACGTCGCACCAGGGCACGTCGGCAAGACAGCCGTAGATTTCGATGGATTCGCCGGCCGGAATTACGGTGACCGCCGGATATGCCGTGCTTGGGCCGGCGCGCAAATTGACGTTCGCCGTCGCGAAGCCTTCTGTCGCCTGAGCGATCGCCGGAGCAAGCAAAAGCATACCGGTTGCGGCAATTTTCAAAAGGGTGCGTTTCACGTTTTCAACTCCCTCGGGAGGCAGCCGTCATGCGACATCCGGCATTTGACTTTGCTCGGTCTTTCTCCGGTTCCCGGGCATAGTTGGAGCGCCTGCCAGCTCTTATTAGGCGGCTACCATCGTCTTGTCTTTCAATGGTTTATAGCGTGCTCTGCATGAACGCAGCTTGAACGCTTTGGGAGGCTTTTCTTCATGCTCCTGCCTATGAGATCCGTTCGGTCATTAACGCCTCAATCTCCTGCACCTTCAACGAGTCGGCTATGGACTTGGCAAGGGAAACGTCCATCGCCCCGGCCTGGACCGCGTCGCCGTCTGAGCGCGCTCGTCGGCCCTAAATATGCGCGGAACCCTTCGGACATTACTCTCATAAAAAGACGTTTTAAGACACGTTTCGTCGCTCGACGGTGAAATGTACGGAATTTGTGATGTTACTGTTCGGATCGTCGCTGGATGGTGCGTGTCACCGCATAGGACGCAGGGAGGCACATGTCGCAGGAGGTCGGAGGCCGGGTTTTGATTGCGGAGCGCAACCCACTGGTGATTGCCGCTCTTCGCGGACTTTTTTCCGAAAATGCCAGGTTTTCCATCATCGATACGGCGCGAACATCGGCCGAACTTTGCGAGAAGCTTGCCTCCATCAAGACGGATTGCGTACTGCTCAGTTGGCAGCTCGACGATGCAGAGGCGCCCGAGGTGCTAGCGGAACTCAGCCGGCTGGGGTTCGACCCACGGATTGTTCTCTTCGCCGATACTAGCAATCCTTCGATCCTCAACGAGACCATCCGGCTTGGTGTCAACGGTCTCTGCTACCAATTCGAAGATCCTGAAATCCTGTTCGCGACGCTCACCGCCGTAATGCAGGGTCGGATCTGCATTCCCTACACGGTGCTATCGAAAATTTCGAACACGCCGTTCCAACAGCTCACCTCTCGCGAGACAGAACTGCTCGGCATGCTGGCCAACGGTTGGACCAATATCCAAATCGCCGCTCGAACAGGCATTTCCGAGAATACCGTGAAATACCACCTCAAAAATCTTTACGACAAGCTCGAGGTGCGCAACCGCGCCATGGC
Organism: Sinorhizobium psoraleae; assembly: GCF_013283645.1. Lineage (GTDB taxonomy): Bacteria > Pseudomonadota > Alphaproteobacteria > Rhizobiales > Rhizobiaceae > Sinorhizobium > Sinorhizobium psoraleae. The sequence continues at coordinate 156,969 of NZ_JABEKV010000008.1, read as the reverse complement.
GGTCGCCCTTTACGCCAAGGAACGCCGGCGCAATCTGGAGTGACTACCTGCGGGTAGTCTTTTCCCTACCCATCCCTTGCAAGTGACCACCCGTTAGGGCCGCTCCTGCGCTGCTCGTCGGGCATTCTTTTCTGCCTGAGCGAGTGTTGTGCGGACATGGTCCGGAAGGCAGCTTTGGCGCCGACGAAACGCCGTCCGCGGACGCAGCCATTGGAGGAACGATGTCAGGCTACAATCATCTCTTCATTCCCGGCCCCACCAACATTCCCGAACAGGTTCGCCAGGCGATGAACCTGCCGATGGAAGACATGCGCTCCCCTCGATTTCCCGAGTTGACATTGCCGCTCTTCGCCGACGTCAAGAAGGTCTTCAAGAACCAGAACGGCCGCGTTTTCATCTATCCGTCCTCGGGCACCGGCGCCTGGGAAGCGGCGATGACCAACGTACTTTCCCCCGGCGACAAGGTTCTCATGAGCCGTTTCGGCCAGTTCTCGCATCTCTGGGTCGACATGGCAGAGCGGCTGGGCTTCGAGGTCGATTGCCTCGACATGGAATGGGGCACCGGCGTGCCGGTCGACCTCTATGCCGAACGTCTTGCCGCCGATAAGGCGCACCAGATCAAGGCCGTCTTCGTCACGCATAACGAGACCGCGACGGGCGTGACCTCTGATGTCGCGGCCGTGCGCGCGGCGCTCGACGCCGTCGGTCATCCGGCATTGCTTTTCGTCGATGGGGTCTCCTCAATCGGCTCGATCGATTTCCGCCAGGACGAATGGGGCGTGGACTGCGCCGTTTCCGGTTCGCAGAAAGGCTTCATGCTGCCAGCCGGCCTCGGCTTTCTCTCGGTCAGCCAGAAGGCGCTCGACGCGTCCAAGACCGCGCGCCACATGCGCTGCTATTTCTCCTTCGAGGACATGGTCAAGACCAATGACACGGGTTACTTCCCCTATACACCGCCGACGCAGCTCCTGCGCGGTCTGCGTGCCTCGCTCGACCTGATCTTCGAGGAAGGCCTCGAAACCATCTTCGCCCGCCATCATCACCTCGCGAACGGCGTCCGTGCCGCGGTCTCTGCCTGGAGCCTGAAACTCTGCGCGACCGAGCCGAAGTGGCATTCCGACACCGTCTCGGCGATCCGCCTGCCCGCCGGCATCGATGGCGTCCAGGTCATCAAGCATGCCTACAGCACTTACAAGACTTCGCTCGGCAGCGGCCTCTCCAAGGTGGCAGGCAAGGTCTTCCGCATCGGCCACCTCGGCTCGCTGAACGAAGTCATGGTTCTGGGTGCGCTTTCGGCCGCTGAACTCACGCTGCTCGATTGCGGCTTGAAGATCGAGCCGGGCTCGGGCGTGGGCGCAGCGATCAAGCAGTTTCGCTCTGCCGCCACGGCGTCGACCGCCAAGGCAGCCTGAAGAGACCGGAAGGGGAAAACTCCGTGAGCCACACGATACATCATCTCAGCCGGCTGCGCCTGCAGCGAAGCGAACTCGCCGTCCCGGGCTCTAACCCCGAGATGATCGAGAAGGCCGCCAATTCCGAGGCCGACTACATCTTCCTCGACATCGAGGATGCGGTGGCGCCGGCGGACAAGGAGCGCGCTCGTGCCAACATCGTCGCTGCCCTCAATCAGATCGACTGGCGCGGCCGCGGCAAGACGATCTCGGTCCGCATCAACGGGCTCGACACCCACTACATGTATCGTGACGTCGTCGATCTTATGGAACAGGCGGGCGACCGGATCGACACGCTGCTGGTGCCGAAGGTCGGCGTGCCGGCCGATCTCTACATGGTCGAGGCCATGGTCAACCAGATCGAGATCGCCAAGGGCTACAAGACCCGCGTCGGCCTCGAGGCGCTGATCGAGACCGCGCTCGGCATGGCCAATGTCGAGGCCATTGCATCCTTCGGCGGCCGGCTCGAAGCGCTGCATTTCGGCGTTGCCGACTATGCCGCGAGCCTGAAGGCCCGCACCGTCAATATTGGCGGTCTCAACCCTGATTATCCCGGTGATCAGTGGCACTTCGGCCTGTCGCGGATGACGGTTGCCTGCCGCGCTTACGGTCTGCGTGCCATCGACGGCCCCTTCGGAGATTTCTCCGATCCCGACGGCTACAAGGCCGCTGCCCGCCGTGCCGCGGCCCTCGGCATCGAAGGCAAGTGGGCGATCCATCCGAGCCAAATCGCGTTGGCCAACGATATCTTCTCTCCGCCGGAGAAGGAGGTCGACCGCGCTCGCCGCATCATCGATGCGCTGAAGCTTGCCGAGAGCCAGGGCAAGGGCGCGGCATCGCTCGACGGCAAGATGATCGATGCCGCCTCGGAACGCATGGCGCGCAACGTGCTCGCTACCCATGACGCAATCACCGCCGGCCGCCGGTGACAGGAGGGGACCTATGGACATTCACGAATATCAGGCTAAGGAACTACTCTCCCGCTACCACATCCATATCCCGCGCGGCGGCCTTGCCTATAGTCCGGAGCAGGCGGCTTATCGCGCCAGGGAGATCGGCGGCGACCGGTGGGTGGTGAAGGCGCAGGTCCACTCCGGTGCGCGCGGCAAGGCGGGCGGTATCAAGCTCTGCTCGTCCGACCACGAGATCGTCGAGGCCGCCGATTCCATGCTCGGCCGCACGCTTGTGACGCACCAGACCGGGCCGCAGGGAAAACTGGTCAGCCGCCTCTATGTCGAGGAGGCGATGGATATTGCGCGCGAGATTTACATCGGCTTCGTGCTCGACCGAAAATCAGAGCGCATCATGATCGTTGCCTCGTCTTCGGGCGGCATAGAGATCGAGGAAATCGCCGAGGCCGAGCCGGACTCGATCATCCGCGCGACCGTCGATCCCGGCGTTGGAATGCAGGACTTCCAAGCCCGCGAGATCGCCTTCGGGCTCGGCATCGACAATGCCCTGATCGGCCGCGCCACGCAGACGCTCATCGGCTGCTATCGCGCCTTCGTCGACTATGACGCTTCAATGCTGGAGATCAACCCGCTTGTGGTCACCCGCGGAGGTGACCTCGTGGCTCTCGACGCCAAGATGAGTTTCGATGAAAACGCGCTCTTCCGCCGACCGCATATCTCGGAGATGCGCGACAAGAGCCAGGAAGATCCGCGCGAGACATACGCATCGGATCGCGGCCTCTCCTATGTCGGCCTCGACGGCAATATCGGCTGCATCATCAACGGTGCGGGCTTGGCCATGGCCACCATGGACATGATCAAGATCGCCGGCGGCGAGCCCGCGAACTTCCTCGATATCGGCGGTGGCGCCTCGCCCGAGCGGGTGGCGAAATCCTTCCGGGCCGTCCTCACGGACAAAAACGTCGAGACCATCCTCGTCAACATCTTCGCCGGCATCAACCGCTGTGACTGGGTGGCGGAAGGCGTGATCAAGGCATTGCGTGAAGTCGGCGTGCCGGTTCCGCTCGTCGTCCGTCTGTCCGGCACCAATATGGAAGAGGGCCGGCGCATCCTCGCCAATTCAGGCGAGAACATCATCGTCGCGGAAACACTGGCCGAAGCGGCCGAGAAGGCGGTCGCCGCCTGGCGTTCGTTCACTGCCGGCAAGGCTGCCTGAGGAGGTCCAAGATATGTCCATTTTGCTTGACAAGAACACCCGCGTCATTGTCCAGGGCTTCACCGGCAAGATCGGCAGCTTCCATGCCGAGGACATGAAGCGCTACGGCACCAATGTCGTCGGTGGCGTCACCCCCGGCAAGGGCGGCCAGACCCATCTCGGCATGCCGGTCTTCAACACGGTCAAGGGCGCCGTGCAGGAAACCGGTGCGGATGCCTCGATCGTCTTCGTGCCGCCGCCCTTTGCTGCCGACTCCATCATGGAGGCGGCGGATGCCGGCATCCGGCTCTGCGTTTGCATCACCGACGGCATTCCCTCCCAGGACATGATCAGGGTCAAGCGATACATGAGGCGCTATCGCTTCGAGGATCGCATGACCCTGATCGGGCCGAACTGCGCGGGGATGATCACGCCTGGAGAGACGATGATGGGCATCATGCCTGGTTCCATCTATCTGCCCGGCCGCATCGGCATCGTTGGCCGCTCCGGTACGCTCGGCTATGAGGCCGCGAGCCAGATGAAAGCGCTCGGCATCGGCGTGTCGACCTCGGTTGGTATCGGCGGCGACCCGGTCAACGGCTCGTCCTTCAAGGACATGCTGGAACTGTTCGAAAAGGATCCGAACACCGATGCGGTCTTAATGATCGGCGAGATCGGCGGGCCGCAGGAGGCGGAAGCCGCGCTCTGGGCGCGCGACCATATGAAGAAGCCGCTGATCGCCTATATCGCAGGCCTTTCGGCCCCGAAGGGACGCCGTATGGGTCATGCCGGCGCGATCATCTCCGCCTTCGGGGAATCGGCGCAGGAAAAAGTCGAGATACTGAAGAGTGCGGGTGTCGCGATCGTTCCGACCCCGTCGTCCTTTGGCGAGATCGTGGCGGAAGTGCTGTCCGCCATGGGCAAGGCCGCCTGAATGGGAAAACCCCGTCGCCAGCGCGACAAAGCAGGACGCGGACAGCGATGGGGATCAAGGTGGCCGAGAATATCACGACCTTCGGAGGACCGTATGGCTGGCTTGGCTGCTCGGTAGACGGTGGCCAAGAGTTTAACTGGGAGGACAAAAAATGCAGCAATCACGACCTAGTCAGATCGATCCGGCCGTATTCTGGCCAGCCATGTTCATCATCCTGGGATTCGTCGGCTGGGGCACGGTGTTTCCTGAAAGCCTGTCCTCGATTTCCAAGCTGGTTCTCAAAAGCATCATCGACGGCTTCGGTTGGGGTTTCGTCGTTTCTTCGGCCGGCTTTCTGATCTTTGCACTCTTCCTGGCCGTCAGCCGCTTCGGCAAGATCCGGCTCGGACAGGACGATGAGCGACCGGAATTCCGTACCGCCTCGTGGATCTGCATGATGTTCAGCGTCGGCATGGGCATCGGACTGATGTTCTGGGGTGTTGCCGAACCCATCTATCATTTCGACAGCCCGCCTCATGGGCAGGCCGCCCCGAGAAGCCTCGAAGCGGCCCTCGTCGCGATGAAGTATTCCTACTTCCACTGGGCGCTTCACCCCTGGGCCATTTACGCGGTAGTTGGCCTTGCCATCGCCTATTTTACCTTCCGTAAGGGAACGTCGAACTTGATCTCCGCTGCCTTCACGCCGATCCTCGGTGAGGCCGCAAGCGGACCAATCGGCAAGGCGATCGACGTGCTTGCGCTCATCGCGACACTGTTCGGAACAGCTACGTCACTCGGCCTCGGCGCGCAGCAGATCAACAGCGGCATGAACTTCCTCTGGGGCACGGGCGTTTCCAACATCATCGCGCTGACCATCATCGGCATCATGACGGTGCTGTTCATTCTCTCTGCGGTGTCTGGCGTGGGCAAGGGGATCCAATTCCTCTCCAACATGAACATGATCATCGCGATGGTGCTGCTGATCTTCCTGGTGTGCATCGGACCGACGATTTTCATCTTCAACACCTTCACGGAATCGCTGGGCTTCTATCTGAGCGACCTGGTGACCATGTCGTTCCGCACGGCTGCCTTCAGTGACGGCAAGTGGCTGGGGAGCTGGACTATCTTCTACTGGGCCTGGTGGGTCTCCTGGGCGCCATTCGTCGGCGTGTTCATCGCCCGCATCTCGCGCGGACGCACAATCCGCGAATTCATCATCGGCGTGCTGCTGATCCCGAGCGGCGTGACCTTCATCTGGTTCACGATCATGGGCGGTACGGCGCTCCATTCGGAACTGTTCGGCGCCGGCGGCATCGTTGATGCTGTAAACAACGAGGGTGCGGCCGTCTCGCTCTTTGCCCTTCTGGCGCAGTATCCATTCGCCTGGCTGACATCGTTGATCGCCATCTTTCTGGTCGCGATCTTCTTTATCTCGGGCGCGGATGCAGGGGCGGTCGTGATGGGAATGCTTTCATCCCGGGGGGCCCTGGAGCCAAAGCCCGGTGTAGTCGTCCTTTGGGGCGTGCTTGCCGGTGCCTCGGCCGCAGTGCTTCTGGTCATGGGCGGGCTTCAGGGCCTCCAGACCGCCTCGATCATCGCGGCCGCACCGTTCCTGCTGGTGATGGTCGGGCTTTGCATTTCGCTATGGCATGCCCTTCTCGATGAGCTCGAAGAAGGAAGCGGGCGTCGGCCGGTGACAGCATCCGCTACGCCGGAAACGGGAAATGTCGAAGCTTCCGGGTTCGTACCTGAAGCAGTGTCGTGATCTGAGATCGTTCGGTGCATGGCCGGCTCTACGGGGCCGGCCATGCAGAAGTGGTCTCTAACTAAAGCATCAAGGGACCGCCCGTGACAGCGCCTGTCGTCGCCAGGGGAGTTTATGTCGGGCCTGTTGGCCTACTCGCTGCGGCGTGATCTGAGTGGGACTGCACCTACGGTCGTGCAGCAACCGAAGCGACGTCTTTCAGACGGCTCAAACCCAGCTCGGGCAATGCGAGTTACTACAACGGCGTGTTCGTTTTTGACGGCCGTAGGAATTGTGCAGTCATGCGAGAGGCGCCGTGGAGGCACTTCATGCGGCCGTCGCACATGCGCCCGCGCGCGCCGCCGGCGCGTTCACGCTGCGAGCGCCCAAACATCTCGCGATAGCACTTGGAGAAATGCGAAGCTTTCCGCCACAGAACTATCAGCTTCAAGGGTGAGGCCGCAGCTTGCACGGACCTTGGCGCCGTCGGAAGAGACCACGCGCCACGAATAGGGTTCGTAACCGACGACGGCGTTTGCCAAACGCAAGGCATCGAGCGCCGATGAGAACGCCAGCATTGTGAAATCCGGCTCAAGGTAGAATGCGAAGAGACGCTGTTCTGCGCTCACCATTTTCATGCACAATCCTCCCTCGACGGCTGAGCAACCTCGCGTTCCGGCAGCGTCGCATGGCAATCTCTCCCAGCTGCATAGAATATTGACGCGTATTAGACTTCTGAAAAGACTGATTGCGTCATATCGGGAGTAGAAATGAGACATCAAGCGATGGCTGCAAACGAGGTTTTCCCGAGGAGCGTGCCGCGCGACCAGAATGCGCGTCTGACGGTGGGGGTTCGTTCTGGTGCACCGATTTACGCTCTGTACCTTCGCCAACTTCGTGGACGTGTTGCGCCTCGCTGCGGACGAAGGCGACCGTAGCCGGCCAATTCAATGCCGATGGAAAGTTATTGCCCCCGATTTGAGGCCGATTACGGCCAGCTGCGGCGTTTCCGTTCAGCCTCAGGAGGTGTTCGGCAGCCCCAAACTCTTCGATTATATCGTCGTGGTCGGCGGGCTCATCGATGGGATGGACCGGTGTGACGAGAGGGTACAGGCTTTCTTGCAGAAAGCAGCCGAAGCCGGGGTCCCACTCGTAGGCCTTTGTACCGGAACCTTCATCCTCCCGCCGGTTTGATGGAAGCTACCGCGGCTGTGTGAGCTGGTTCCAGCATCAGGATTTTCTCTCCCAATTCGATGGCCTCAAGCCGGTATCCGACCAGATCTTCGTGGTCGACCGCGACCGTCTGACATGTTCCGGCGGCACCAGCACGGCCCACCTTGCGGGCTTACTCGTCGACAGGCACATCGGCAAAGCCCAATCCACGAAGAGATTAAACATCATGATGATCAGCGGGGCGGAGGAGGGGGGAACACCGCAGCCAGGTCTGACGCTCGACTTCAGGGCCAAGGATCCACTTGTCAGGAAAGCGCTTCTCCTGATGCAGCAAAGTCTGGACGCGCCACTCTCCGTCGCCGAGATGGCAAGACATCTGGACGTTGAGAAACGATCTCTCGAACGGCATTTCAGGGAGGCACTTGGAATCTCGCCTCTGTCCGCGTTCATCGACATGCGGCTTTCGGTGGCGCGTACATGCTCGAGAGTACCGACAAGTCGATTGCTATGATCGCAGCGGAAAGCGGTTTCTGCGATTCCTCGCACCTCAGCCGGATGTTCCGGAGGCGGTTCGCTAGCACACCGCATTATTTCCGCGCGTCCTTGGAGTCTTTAGGGCGGTCAGAAGGTCGAAAGACTCCCGATTGACGCGTCGGTTTTGCGTATGATTTTGCGCGGCCCACGATAGGTCGCTTACCGCAGTCGCCGAACTTTGGGCCCCTCGCGGCGTCCCTTTCCGCATTAGTTCCGTCGAGGCCGTCGATGCGCTGCCAGCGCCGGCGGCAGCAATCCCTGACAGCAGGCGAACCCATGACGCATTCCGCGTGCTGTTCGGCGCATATGAGGTCTTCTTTCTGAAGTGTTCGATCCACTATCCGCGCATCCTCACGCCTCGAAAACAGATGGGCAGATCATGATGAATATCGCGCAGATGCAGGAACAGCGACTGAAGGCACTCCAACTGACCAGATCGGGCGCGCCGAGGCTGCCTTCCAATCCGTTCTTCGGCGTCGGCCCGATCACCGATGCGACCACCGACGAAGTGGACAGCCGCCTACGGCGCCTCGCCTTCGATGCGTGGATCGAGAAGACCTATCGCAAGTTTGACGACAGGGGCAACGACATCGGCGGTTTCACCACCGCCGAGATTTCGCGCAGCATGCACCGCGGCTATCCGGCGGACAAGATTCTGACTGACATGATGCGGGCGATCCATCGCTATTTCGGTTTTCCGAAGACGAACCGCATGGCCGTGGGGCTCGGCGGTGGCCACAGCGGCTTCACCGTCTGCGTCCAGCACCTGATGAACGCCAACGACGCCTCCCAGCGCATCTATGTCGATACGCCGCGGCCGGAGAGCGATCCGTCGAAGGCCGCGGGATTCTTCCGCCAGTCCTGGGCCACCCAGCTGATCGAGATGCAGCGCTTCGCCGAAAAGGGTTGCGAGAGCCGCATCCATTTCGCCGCCTCGGAAGGCGTGATCCCGTCGGCAGAAGAGCTCTCCGCCCTCGGCGTCTCGATCTTCGTCGGTGTCGGCCACGAGACGACCGGAGCCAATGCCTATACCAGCCGCGAGATCCGCGAACTCTTGAGCTGGATAGATGGTGATCCGGCAAACCGCCACGCGGTGTTCGATGCCACCTCGATGCTCGGCGCCATGCCGTGGGAGCCCGAACTGGTCGCCGCCGTCATGGCGAAGTGCTGCCTTTTCATGCCGTTCCAGAAGGCGATCGGCGGGGTTTCGGGCTATTTTGTCGCCTCCTTCACGCCGCATGCCCTGACATTGATCGAGAAGAACCAGCAAGATCCTGCCTGGGCGATCCCGCGCCAGCTGAAGATCGCGCCGCCGATCGATCCCAGGCAGCCGTTTTCGGCCAAACGCTCCGTCGATGCCGGGCCGTTCTACGATGCCGCCGAAGACCGCATGCTTGGCGGCGTTATCAACACGTACAGCGCGCTCGCCTTTGCCGAGACCACCTTTGGCCTGTTGCAGTCGGAGGCGCGCGTAGGCTCCGTCGTTGACCTCAACCGCCGCTCCGCTGCCAACCGCAAGGTGATTGACGAATGGGTCGCGTTGCATCCGCTTCTGTCGCTGACTGTCAACGATTCTGAGCGGCGCGGCGCGGCGGTGACGCTGCTTAAGGTCGAAGACGACGGCATCACCGACCCCGACATCCATGCCCGCATCATCACCCGTTCGAAGCAACTGCTCGGGTATGAGGGCATTACCCATCCGAACGGCGAGTACGAGCCCGGCCTCGACGCGGCCCGGTACGTCAATGCCTTTCCAGGCACGCCCGGCGACTATCGCGCCTGGGTCGGCGGCATCCGCGAAGCGGAAGATGTCGTCGCGCTGCTGGAGAATCTCCAATACGCCTATCTGCGCGCCAAGATCGTTGTTCTCGAAGAGGAACTGGCGAAGAACGGCGTCACTTTCGAGGCCGCGGCCAGGGCCGACGGCGCTGTCCGCAAGGACGATCCGGCGCGCGCCTACACCGTGCTGATCGCCGATCTGGTCGGCCTGCGTTTCGGCGCCGACGGCCAGCCGGATCATAGCGAGATTAAAGCCTATATCGAGGAAAATGGCGGCGTCTTTCATGTCGGACCGCTCGGCGACCGCTCCGCGCTCGAAAAGGGCCGCATCCACTTCTTCTACCAACCGAACCTCAGCACCGAGGCGGAGATCCTGCCGCAGACCGATAAGGGCCAGTACGACGCGCTGATAGCGGCGGCGACCTTCATTCCGGAGACCTCCATCTTTCCGCTCGGCGGCGTGCGCATCGGCGCCGGCACCGGCAACATGGGCTCGGCCTCCTGGGGCGGCGGCAACGGCGAGGGCGGGGACGCGCCGCTGATGAACACGCCGGGCATCAACAGCCGGGCGACCGCCCAAATGGCGATGAAGGCGATCCTGAAGGTCGTTCCCGACCTGCCGGTCGACAGGCTGCACCGCATGGTCGCCGAGGGTGACTTCGACACAGGCCGCCAGCTCAAGGATTTTCCGACGGCCAAGCTCGAGGGCCGCAAGATCGCCGTTCTCGGCTACGGCAATATCGGTCGCGAAGTCGCCAAGCTCGCCAAGGCCTTCGGCATGAAGGTGGCGATCTACGCCCGCGAGCGTCACAAGCGCTGGATCGAGGCGGAAGGCTTCGAATACGCTGCAAGCCCGGTCGCGGCGGCGACCGGTGCCGACGTGCTCTCCGTCCATATCGGCCTTGGCCGCCTTGACGCGGCGACCGGCGTCTATTCCAACGCCGGAATAGTCGATGCGAAGGTGCTCGGCGCTATGAACGACCGCGCGGTGCTGGTCAACTACGACCGTGGCGAGGTCGTCGATGCCGCGGCCCTCGACGAGGCGCTCTCGTCCGGCAAGATCGCGCACGCGGCGATCGACGCCGACCTCTTCAAGGACGCCGCCACCGGCAAGCTCAGCGGACCGATGCTGCCTTACCTGCCGCTCGAAGAGAAGCACAAGGGCAAGCTCGAACTGCTGCCGCATGCGGCTGCCGACACCGACCATCCTTCGCGGGTAACCGGTGCGAAGCAGGCGGTCGACCAGATCTTCGACGTCATCCGCTTCAAGTCGGTCACCAATCTCAAGGGCGATCTGCCGGAAGGTTACGTGTCGGCCGGCAGCCGTACGCCAGCCGGCATCGGCCGGGTGACGAAGCAAGTCGTTACCGAGGTCGGCGGCAGGGCGGAGCTTCTGGAGGAACTGCGGCAGACGTCGGAAAAGGTCGCGGCGATTCTGGGCGCGCTCTGTGGCGTTTCCGATCCGAACCACCGCGGCCGTATGATCGATCGCTATACCGGCCTCCTCGTCGAGAGTGTCGACCGGCAGCGGGTGCTGTTGGAGCAGCTCGGTCTCTACGGGCCGGCGGAGGAGTGAGACACGTTGCCCCTGACGAGCGCCGCCGGTTTCTGACCTCGCTTTTTGATGCCGCCGTCGCCGCTGGCGATCCGGCAAAGGTGATCGCCGCCAATCTGCCGCCGCGCCCTAAGGGGCCGCACCGTCGTGATTGGTGCTGGCAAGGGGTCGGCGCAGATGGCAAAGGCGCTGGAGAGCCATTGGGACGGTCCGTTGACGTCGTCGTCACGCGATACGGCTTCGGCGTCGCCTGCGAGAGGATCGAGATCATCGAGGCGTCGCACCCGTTACCGGACGAGGCGGGTCTCGTTGCCTCGAGGCGGCTGCTGGAGGCGGTCTCGGGTCTGACTGCGGACGACCTGGTCATCGCGCTCGTATCCGGCGGCGGCTCGGACCTCCTGCCGGCACCTCCCGAGGGCTTGACGCTCGCGGACGAGATCGCTGTCACTGTCCGACATGCTTGCCTTCCGTCACGGTCGCTCGGCCGTTGTCACCTGGACTGGCCTTCTTCGAGCGAACTGCAGGCCGGCAATGCCGGCGGTCAGGACCAGCGCAATGCTTACCGGGATAACGCTTGATGGCTGCTGGGCTCTTTTCAGCACTGCGACCACGTCGTATCCGACCTCGAGACCGATGCGCTTGGCATAGGAGCCGAAGGCGACATTGCTGATCATCAAGTTGTCGCCCGCAGGTGTGACGGTGAGCCCGATCGACCGCAACCGCTGCTGCGACTCGCCCGGTTCGCCGAGTGGAACGTTTACAGTTTTGTGAACCTCGTCCCCCATCAGGTCAAACCCTTGGACCACGAAGTTGATCCGGCCCTTCGCCGGAGCCTCTTCGACGGCTCTCAGGAATTCTGAGGCCGGCAACTCCTCGTAGGGCGGCGAGATCTGGTTCAGCCACCAGTCCGGGCGGAATAGCGTAAAGCAGGCAAGCAGCAGGACTGCGCTTTCCCAAAGCCGGCTTTTTGTCACGAACCAGTTCATCGTCGCGGCGGAGAAGATGAGGATGGCGGCAAGGGAGATGCCAGCGACCCAGATCGTATGTGCCCAGGTTTCGACGCCGATCAGCAGGATCGCTGGATTGAATACGAAAACAAAGGGCAGGATGGCCGTGCGCAGCGAATAGAACGCGCCCTGGAAGCCCGTGGCAATCGGATCTTCCTTGGATATCGCCGCCGCCGCGAAGGCGGCGAGTCCGACGGGCGGCGTGATGTCCGCCATGATCCCGAAATAGAAAACGAAGAGGTGCACCGCGATTAGCGGAATGGCGAGCCCTGCCTGAGCGCCGAGTTCGACGACCACGGGCGCCATTAGGGTAGCCACCAGGATGTAGTTGGCGGTCGTCGGTATGCCCATACCGAGCACCAGACTGATCGCTGCGATGAGAATAAGCATCAAAATGACGTTGCCGCCCGAGATGAACTCGACGAGTTCGGTCATCATGAGGCCGAGACCCGTGAGCGTGATCGTTCCGACGACGATACCGGCCGTGGCAGTGGCAACTGCGATGCCGATCATACTGCGCGCACCGAGCGCCAGGCCGTCGGTCAGGTCCCACGCTGCCGCGCGCACCGAACTTGCAAAATGCTTCTTCCGGAAAATAGCCATCAACGGCTTGCGAGTGGCGACGATGCCGATGATCGTCAGCGTGGCCCAGAAGGCCGAAAGTCCGGGCGACAGCTGCTCGACCATCAGACACCAGAGCAGGACGGCAATGGGAATGAGAAAATCGAGCCCGGTTCGCGTCACATCCCATGCCCGCGGCAGTTCGAGGATCGGTGCGTTTGGATCGTCGAGCTCGAGATCCGGGTAGCGGGCCGAATACCAGATCGTCCCGACGTAGAGCGCCACGCCCGCGATCGCGAGCACAAGGGGCGAAGTCTCGCCGAATGCCGCCTTAACGGCGACGATCCCGTAGTAGAGGAGGCAGACCGCGAGTACGCTCCCGGAAAGCCCGAGACCGATGCGGAGCCATCGCTCGCGCCTCGGAGTCGGGCGCCGCGGGATCGGCTGCATGTTCAGCTTCACCGCCTCCAGATGCACCATGTAAAGAAGGGCGATGTAGGAAAAGACAGCCGGCAGCAGCGCGTGCTTGACGATCTCCGCATAAGGAATGCCGACATATTCGACCATCAGAAATGCGGCGGCGCCCATTACCGGCGGCATGATCTGACCGTTTATCGAGGCCGTTGCTTCGATCGCGCCGGCCCTTACGCCGGAAAGCCCGGTGCGCTTCATCAGAGGAATGGTGAAGATACCGCCGGAGACGACGTTCGATACCGACGAGCCGGAGACGACGCCATTCAAGGCCGAGGAAATCACGGCCACCTTGGCCGGGCCGCCGCGCAGGTGTCCGAGCAACGCGATGGAAATCTGCATCATCCAATTGCCGGCGCCGGCCTTTTCAAGCAACGTTCCGAACAGGACGAAGAGAAAAACGAAGCTCGTCGAGACCCCGAGCGCAATGCCGAACACGCCTTCCGTCGTCAGCCACTGATGATTGATGAATTTCACCAGCGATGCGCCGCGGTGCTGGATGACGTCCGGCATGTATTGGCCGGCGAACGTGTAGAAGATGAAGGTGCCCGCGACGAACACCATCGGCAGGCCGAGCGCGCGGCGGGTGGCCTCAAGCAGGAGCAGGATGCCGGCCGTGCCGGTGACGAGGTCGAGTGTGGTCGGCTGGCCGGGCCGCCCGGAAAGCACGTCATAGAAGAGAAACAGGTATGCGCCGGCGAAGGCGCCCAGCACCGCAAGCGCCCAATCAGTGAATGGCACCCGTTCGCGAGGGGACCTTTTCAGAGCGGGATAGGCGAGAAAGGCCAGGAACAGCGCAAACCCGAGGTGGATGGCGCGCGCTTCGGTATCGTTGAGGACACCGAAGCCAAAGACAAATGGCAGGGGAGACGCGTACCAGAGCTGGAACAGCGACCAGGCGACAGCGGTCCAGAGCAATATCTGCCCCGTCACCCCTTTAGCGTTGCGCCCACCGGTATCCGCCTCGGCGACCATTTGCTCCAGGTCCACATCGACCTGCCGTTCTTGAACGTCGCTCGTGACACCCTCCCACTTTTATTCGCCGGCGGGGACACCGTGGAAACCGCCGGCCGCCGCGAGAATATACCGGTGCTTATTTCAGCCAGCCCCTCTCCTTGTAATACTTTTCCGCGCCAGGATGCAGTGGCGCCGAGAGACCGTCCTTGATCATCTTGGCCGGGTCGAGATTGGCAAAAGCCGGATGCAGCGACTTGAACTCATCAAAGTTCTCGAACACCGACTTGGTGAGCTGGTAGACGCTTTCCTCCGGAACATTGGCCGACGTGACCAATGTCGCCAGAACACCAAAGGTTTCCGTATCCTCCGGGTTGTTGTTGTAGAGGCCACCCGGGATGGTCGCCCGTGCGTAATAGGGATTTTCGGCGACCAGCTTGTCGACCGCTTCGCCGGTCAGCGACACCAGCTTTGCGCTACAGGTGGTCGTCGGATCCTGGATATTGGCGGAAGGATGGCCGACACCGTAGAAAAAACCGTCGATCTTGCCGTCGCAAAGTGCCGGGCCGTGCTCGTCGGCCTTGAGTTCCGATGCAAGCGAAAAATCGGCAAGCGTCCAGCCCATCGTGCCGAGGAGACGCTCCATGGAAGCGCGCGTGCCCGATCCCGGATTGCCGACGTTGAAGCGCTTGCCTTTGAAGTCTTCGAACTTTGTCACCCCGGCATTCGGATGAGCGAGCACCGTAAACGGCTCCGGATGAATCGAGAAGACCGCCCGGAGGTCGGCGTGCGCGCCGCCCTCCTTGAAGGATTCCTCACCCTTGAAGGCGTTGTACTGGACATCGGACTGCGCCATGCCGAAGTCGAGTTCGCCCTCCTTGATGGTGTTGACGTTGAACGCCGATCCGCCGGTCGATTCCACTGAGCAGCGGATTCCGTGCGTTTTCCGGTCTTTGTTCAAGAGCCGGCAGATAGCGCCGCCGGCGGCGTAGTAAACGCCGGTGACGCCGCCAGTCCCGATGGTCACGAACTTCTGTTGCGCCACGGCGCTGCCTGCAAACAGCAGCGCAGCCGAAAGAGCGGCGATCTGCGCTCCGCGCAGGGTAATCCGTTCATGTTTCATCTATTTCTCCCTTGATCCCGTGTGTGCCATTGCAGCCGTCCCGAGTTTTTGTGTCTGAGGCACGTCGATGCATGCTACGATCGTTGCGCTTCATCAAGCAAGAGGAATACTTGTTACATGGACGGGCCGGACATGAATTATGATGCGGTGCAGGCGCGCATCTTGACCGAGATTCCTGATTTGAGCTCGGAATTGCGCAAGGCGGCCCGGTTTCTCGTAGACCATCCCGATGAGGTCGCATTGGTATCGATGCGCGTGCTGGCGTCGCGCTCGGAGGTGACGCCGACGACCTTTGTCCGGCTGGCTCGGCGCCTCGGCTTCACCGACTGGGCGGCGTTTCGCAAACCCTTTGAGAACCGGCTTCGTTCCGGCAACGCTCCTTTCGCAGCCAAGGCCGATGCGCTGGTTTTGCGCGGTCCGGAAGCAATCTTCGTCGAATCGCTTCGGACCAACGCGGCTAACTTCGCGGCAGCCGAAGTCGCCAACGACGGCAAGGAGATTGCGAGAGCTTGCGCGATCCTGGAACGGGCACAGCATGTCCGCGTGGCCGGCTTCCGGAGTTGCCGCGCTCCGGCTCACGCACTTGTCTATCTCTGCCGGATGTTCCGACGCGACGCCACGCTGCTGGGCAGCGACGGCGGTTCATTGGAGGCGGAACTCGCGGCGCTGGACAGGAAGGACGCGGTCGTCGTTATCGGCTTCGCGCCATATTCTCGCGAACTCGGGCCTGTCGTGGAGACCGCGCAGCGGCACGGCGTCCCGATGATCGCGATAGCCGACAGCATCGCCGCCCCGATCGCGCGGCACGCCGAGGTCACTCTGCGCTTTTCGACTGACAGTCCATCGTTCTTCCCATCGGTTGCCGCGGCACTGGCGATCGTCGAGGCATTGGCAGCGACGATGCTTGCGCGCAGCGGCCCCGCCGCGGCGGCCCGGGTTCGGGCTACCGAACTGGAGCTCCAGGGCCTGGGGGCCTATCTGCCGGAATGACGCGCGTTAATCGGCAATAGCCGCATCAATTGCTTCGCCCAGCCGCTCGACAACCGTGTTGACCGTCGCCGCATCGATGATGAAGGGCGGCGCGATCAGGACGTGATCGCCGCGTACGCCGTCAATGGTGCCGCCGCCCGGGTAGACCAGCAAATCGCGCGCCATTGCTTCACGCTTCACCCGTGCGTGAAGTTTGAGGTCAGGTTCGAACGGCGCCTTGGTCGAACGACCCTCGACCAGTTCGACGCCCATGAACAGACCGCGTCCGCGAATGTCGCCGACGTGCGGATGATTGCCGAATCGCTCGTCCAGCCGCCGCGAGAGATACGCACCCATTGTCCTGACGTTGGCCAGCAGATTGTCGCGCGCAATCACCTCCTGCACGGCAAGTGCCGCGGCACACGCCATCGGATGGCAGATGTAGGTGTGGCCATGCTGGAACTGGCCCGAGCCGTTGGCGAAAGCGTCGAAAATCCGCTGGTTGAGCAGCACCGCGCCGATCGGCTGATAGCCGCCGCCAAGCCCCTTGGCTATCGTCATCAAATCGGGAACGATGCCGTCTTGCGCGCTCGCGTGAAGCGTGCCGGTTCGACCCATGCCGCACATAACCTCATCGAGAATCAGAAGGATGCCGTAGCGGTCGCAGATGGCGCGGATGCGCTGGAAATAATCCGCAAGCGAAGGTACGGCGCCGGCAGTGGCGCCGACCACCGGCTCCGCGATGAATGCCATTACCGTTTCGGGTCCAAGTTCGAGGACCTTGTCTTCGAGCGCTTGCGCGGCGCGGACCGCATAGGCTTCGTCTGTTTCGCCGGGCTCCTGGAAGCGGTATGCGAAGCAAGGGTCGATATGGTGCGTTTCGATGAGCAGCGGATGAAATTGCGTTCGGCGCATTTCATTGCCCCCAGCCGCGAGCGCCCCAAGCGTGTTCCCATGATAGCTCTGTCGCCGGGCGATGATGTTGCGCCGTCCTGGCTGGCCAGTTTCAAGGTAATATTGCCGCGCCATCTTCAGTGCTGCCTCGATCGCCTCCGAACCGCCCGATACAAAATAGGCGTGGCTGATGCCTGCCGGCGCGCTTTCGATCAGCTGGTCGGCCAGTGCCTCGGCGGGCGCGTTGGTGAAGAAACTCGTATGGGCATAGGCAAGTCTATCGGCCTGCGTGTGCAGAGCGGCGATCACGTCCGGATGGCCGTGCCCGAGGCAAGACACCGCCGCGCCGCCGGATGCGTCGATATAGGACCGCCCGGCCGTGTCGACAAGATAGACGCCGTGCCCACCGTCCGCCGTCGGCAGTTTCGCATGGATCTGGCGGTGCAGGATTCGTGTCATGACGCCCCTCGGGTCAATGGTGTTACAAAGCCGAACTTCCGCCTGGCAGGAGGCAACAACGTCCCCGTGGCGCCGGGCATGCAACATATGTTACACTATCGCCGATCATAGAAACAAATGAATTGCGCGCATGACCACATCTGATCCGACCACCCAGAGCGGTCCTACGCCAATCGCTATCGCCGTCGCGCCCAATGGAGGCCGCCGCTCCAAGGCAGACCATCCGGCCCTGCCGTTGACACCTGATGAACTCGCGGCGGATGCTACGGCCTGCCTCGAGTCCGGCGCTTGCATGATCCACATCCACGTGCGCGACAGGGATGGCAGGCATCTGCTGGATGCTGGGGTTTACCGGGCGGCGATCGCCGCAATCCGTGCGGCGGTAGACGACGAGCTCGTCATTCAAATCACCAGCGAGGCGCTCGGCATCTACCGGCCGGCAGAGCAGATGGAGGTGGTGCGCAAGGTGAGGCCGGAGGCGGTGTCAATTGCGCTGAGAGAGCTACTGCCGGATGAAAGCCATGAGACTGGATTTGCCCAGTTTTTGGAGTGGCTTCGCAGCGAAAGGATTGTACCGCAGATCATCCTCTACACGCCGGAGGAAGCGGCTTTACTCGCAGCGCTAACGGCGCGCGGCCTGATCCCGTTCGAGCACCTACCCGTCCTCTTCGTGCTCGGCCGCTATGCCGTCGAGCAACGCGCGATGCCCTCGGATCTTTTGGCGTTTCTGGCGCCCGGCATGCCGCGTTTTGCACACTGGAGCGTTTGCGCCTTCGGCCCCCGGGAGGCCGCTTGCGTGACGGCCGGCGCTTTATTCGGCGGACATGTCCGGGTCGGCTTCGAGAACAATCTCTGGCTGCCGGATGGTTCGCTTGCATCTGACAACGCGGCCCTTGTCGCGGCGAGTTCTGAAGCCTTGCGCGCCTCTGGGCTCATCATCGCGGATGCCGATCGTTTGCGTCGCATGTGGTCCGTGTGATGAGCCGGTCCATGTTGTCGATCACCGATCACCACACGAAATGAGCAAGATCCAATGACGTCCCAGTCCGAGATCGCAGTCGGCGGTTTTCTGTCAGAACTCAGTGGTAGTCAGGTGTCCCTGATTTGGTCGACGGCGGTCGCCAGCAGTTCGTCCATGATGACGCGAATCTGTTGATCGGACTGGGCGACGCCAGCCGCGTCGAAATCGGCGCGCACCTTGCGGAAGACATCGTTGTCACCTGCCTCTTCGAAGTCCGCGCGGACCACCTCCTTCGCATAGGCGTCGGCGTCCGCTCCGGTTTTACCGAGCTTTTCAGCAGCCCACAGGCCAAGCAGCTTGTTACGCCGCGCCATCGCCTTGAACTTCAGCTCCTCGTCCATCGCAAACTTCTTTTCGAAGCCTTCCTGACGGTCCTTTATGCTCATCGCTTGGCCTTCGTTTCAGGTTGTGAGTTTAGACCTTCATCCGACATCCAGAAGATGACCGGCTAGGCGCGACCGAGAGTGGCGCGAATGGACGTCGTTGGCAAGACCAGGCCATTCACGCAGATGATCAGCGAGGATTACAGACTCAAGCTGGAACGGCGCGGTTCTTGTTCTGGGCATCCGGACCTTCCGACCGGCCGTCGTGAACGCCCGGGTCGAGAGCAGCCCTACCTCCACGAGCCTAGAAGCGCGCTGTAGGTGATGTCCTCGTTCTGTGCTTCGAAAATCGCATAATGTATCGAGTGGGACGCGGCCTTGCTGGACGGGGCGGGTTGCGCGGTCATCCCTCCGTTCCATCACGAAGTGTCCGCCAATCCTGCGACCACCGACCATCTGACAAAACGAAGTAGCGACCTGAAGGTCTGGTTGCGTCCGGCGCGCCCCCACGCATAGCCAGGCAAAAGTGGGCGGCGCGGGGTCACCGTCCAGCTATGCCGCCGTCTCGATTTCGGGAATCAGTTCCAGTTCGGCGTGAAGTGCAACTTCCTCTGTCTTGAGATCGAAGCTGGTCTGCATGTTCATCCAGAACTCCGGCGTCGTGCGGAAATACCTGGCGAGGCGAAGGGCAGTATCCGTCGTTATCGGTGTTTGCTCCGCCGCGATACGCTCGATGCGGGTGCGGGGAACATTGAGCTTCTTCGCCAGTGCGCCGGCGCTCATCCCTAGAGGAAATAGGTATTCTTCGCGAAGGATTTCGCCCGGATGGACCGGGGGAAGGATATGGGTCATCTCATGCTCCTTGTGTGCCACTATTGGCCCTCAGTGGTAGTCGACAATTTCGACGTCTTCGATACCAGCATCGGTCCAGACGAAGCATATGCGCCACTGATCATTGATCCGGATCGAATGTTGGCCTTTTCTATCGCCCTTAAGCGCTTCAAGTCGATTTCCCGGGGGGAACGAAGGTCGTCGAGAGCGGCAGCGCTGTTCAGGATTGTCAGTTTTCGAACGGCGGATCTCACGATGTCTGAAGGGAAGCCCTTGGCGCTTTGCCCCGTGCTACAGCCTCGGTTTTGGCGTTCTTGAATGACCTGATCACGACTGGCTCTTTGATGTTTGTATCATACGGTGATACGGACGGAAGTCAGCCAAAATGTATCATCACGCGATACAATATCGCAATCGGCCAGGCGACCTTCTAAAAGGAAAGCGGATTGACAGGTCCGTGCTCCCCGGCGCAGTGATCCCGCTCGACACCATTCGTAAAGGGGATGGCAGCCGGTTTGACCGCGCATCTCAAATTGGTGATTGGAGCCGGCCCTTGGTTCGGTTCCCTTCAAGAGCATCGTTCCAATGCCGCGGCGAAGTCCTGGCCGATCGTCGTTAGGGATGCATTGGGGGGCTGTCTCCACAGCCCAACCGTGTAATCGCGTTGGCGGCGATAGATGCGGTGTCCCGTCCCGACGGATCGATGTAGTTTATGGAACGATTCTTCGCTTAAACCTGCAGGCATATGGAAACTTCGCTTTATCTGCCCGTCAAAGGCTTTCTCGAAAAGGCAGGTTACGTCGTCAAGGGCGAAGTTGGCGGCTGCGATCTCGTCGGCTTGAGCGACGGCGATCCGCCTGTGGTCGTGATCTGCGAGTTAAAACTGAGCTTCAATCTGGAGCTCATACTGCAGGCCGTCGATCGTGCAGCTGTCGCCGACGAGGTCTGGATCGCGGCGCGAGTCTCGGCCAAGGGCAAAGGTCGCGAGGCCGACAAACGCTACCGCGATCTCTGCCGCAGGCTCGGGATCGGCATGCTCGGCATTTCCGATACCGGCGACGTCAGCGTTATTGTCGGCTCCGTATCGCCGATGCCGCGAACCAATCCGAAACGGCGTTCGAGACTCATGCGTGAACACCAGAGGCGACGCGGCGATCCGGCAGTAGGCGGGAGCACACGCGCGCCTGTCATGACCCGCGTACCGCCAGCAGGCGCTCGGCTGTGCGGTAGCGCTGGCATCAGGACCGCTGCGCGTGCGTGAAATCAGATTCAACATACCGGATGCCGGGAAGATCTTGCTTGCGAATGTCTATGGCTGGTTTGAACGGCTCGACAGAGGCGTCTACGGCTTGACAGACGCTGGACGGGAAGCACTGCAGCGATGGCCGCAGCAGGACATGCAGGCGACAATAGCCGTCCAGGCGTGATTTTTGTTCCACAATAGAGCTTTACGCCGCTCAATCGAAAACATGGCCTGTAGTTCGAGTCCCCTCAAGGCGAGGGATTGAGACATCCGGACCGGGCGGCATGTTGCCGGCCTCCGGGTCGTCTCAGTCGGCTGGAGAGTTCGCGTCATAGCCCTTGATCCCATGAAGCGTCAGGAGCGGATACTTGGCCAGTATGATCCGAGTGTTTCAATTGGGGCCGAGACCGGACTGGCAGCTTCCAGGTGGCGATAATGCAAAGCGGAAGAGAGCTCATTAAGTTACCCGTCCGAACCCATTGCGCGCTCGGCGGTTCTTTGGCCGCTCGGCTAGACCTCGGTCGACTCGGCGAGCCAGCGCGTCCTCGACGTCGACGCCAAGGTAGCAAAACGTTTTCTCGATTTCGGTGTGCCGAGGAAAATCAACATGGCATGTAGATCGCCAGTCACCTTGTTCATGATGGACGCTTTTGTCCTGCGCAGCGAGTGGGCGCCGTGCTCTTGCCATCGACGTCCCGCGGCGAATATGCACTCATTGCCGAGGGGGCCTATTGCCGAGGACTTATATGCCCTCCCGATTTCGAAATGCGAACTCATTGACGGCTCGTCGCGTCCGAAAGGAGTAGGCCTGAGTCTAGGCATAATGAAGTTGCGAGGAGAAAATTCACCTTCCCGCCGAGCGAAGTATCCTCGACTAATCGCTAGGCTCACTGCACAGGAATATGGTCTGTCGCTGTCTGAGGTAACGGAACGGTTCTACGGTTGGTGGACAGTTTCCGGTATTTTGTAGGTGTTAGGTTGTGGTGGCGGAGAAACACCCGGTTGAAATTTGACAGATTGCGATAGCCCACCTCGAAGCAGATGTCGGTTATCGGAAGAGAGGTATCGGTCAATAGCTGACCCGCCTTCCAGATACGAAGCTTGTTGACGTGGTCGGTGAAGCTGTGGCCGCTGTTCTTCTTGAAGAATCGCGAGAAAGCGCTGTCGCTCATCCCGACCATGCGAGCCATGTCCGGCAACCGGATATCTTCCGATAGATTGGCAAAGATATACGCGAAAACCTGTTGCAGGGTTTCGAGCGAGCCATAGCTCAGGTCCGGCACATAGGCCTCTGAAGACAGCGTATCGAACTCGTCCGTGTCTCGCAGCAGCGACAACAATGACAGGAAGGTCGAAAGCCGCACCGAGCCGGTCTGGAACTCCATGTCGAGTATCAGCGCCTCGGCCTGTTCCCGCGCCCGGCCTTTGAAGGAGAGCCCCCGCTGCGCGCGGGTGAGAAAATCACGCAGCCCCGCCAGTTCCGGCAGGAAGGCCGAAGCCTGCTCCAGCTTGGCCGGCAGAAACTGGATGACGATGTCGCGTCCTGGAATGCGCTCATCCGGTCCGAGCGGCGTCACCCAGTCGTGCGGCAGGTTGCTGCCGATGACGGAAATATGGCCCGGCGAAAACGCGCCGACATGATCGCCTGCAAGTAGGACGCCGCTGGCGTTGGGAATGTAGTGGATCTCCACCTCCGGGTGGAAATTCCAGACGTTGCGTTCCCATGGATAGTCGTCGCGGCGCCAGAGGAAAGACTCGTCCGCGCCGGTCAAGACATATTCAAATCTCGCGACCGTCGGCGAAACAACTGACATTGCGGACGTCCTCCCGTGCTTCCCGGCATCCTCGTTACGCTGACAAGTAATACTAGATTGTGCAACGCACACAAGATTTCATGCGTGAATTCGTCATTTCGCGCATGAGAGTATCAGTATCGCGCAACGACCGCGCTTGTGTCCACCCTTTCTTTCTACAACTATTGAGGTCCGTTGAGCGTGTCGGAGGAGAGTTTAGAACGCACAACCGGACCGATTTTGCGATCCACATGGAGGAGAACAATGAACAGTTTTGTCAAAGCCGTGGGCGTCGGCTTTATCTCGCTTGGCCTTTGGAGCTCGACCGCTCTTGCTCAGGATTCCTGGTGGAAAACTGCCGCCCAGCCCTATCAGGGCGCGACCATCCGGGGCATCTCGGAATCGACCCCAGCGTCGAAATATGTCGAGCAGGTACTCGGTCCGAAATTCACCGAAGAGACCGGCATCAAGGTGGAATTCGAGGCCACATCTTGGGATCAGATGTACGACAAGGCGATCAAGGACATGGAGGCCAATACCGGCATCTATGACTTCGTCTATATCGAGCAGGACATCGTATATACGTATTTAGCCCGCAACTTCCTGGTCGATATCACCAAGTCGCTCGCCGATAATGCAAAGATCGCTTCGCCGGACTTCAAGCCGGAGAATTTCACCACTTTCGTGAACTATTTCAAGGATCCGAAGTCGGGCAATGTCATGGGTGTCCCCATGGAAGCATTCATCAAGCCTTACCTCTACCGCAAGGATCTTTTCGATGATCCGGCGATCCAGAAAGCCTACAAGGATTCCACCGGCGCGGATCTGAAGCCCGCGACGACGCATGAGGAGTATACCCAGATCGCCAAGTTCTTCACCGAATACGGCGCAGACAAGGAGCTCTGGGGAACCACCGTACAGGCCTCGTCGAGCCACCCCGCCGCCTTCTACGAATTCTTCGAGTCGGTCGCGCCGACCTTCGGCGTGTACAACTGGGGCATCGATGGCATGACCTTCGCGGCTACCGAAGCTAACGGCGGCCAGATGAACTCGGCCGCCGCGAAGAAGGCGCTTAACTACTGGGTCGGCCTGCTGAAATATGCGCCGCCGGAATCGACGTCATCCACTTGGGACGAGGTTGCCGGGACATTTGCCGCCGGCCGCGCAGCCCAAGGCCTCGTCTACGGTGAAAACGCTGCGTGGATCGCTACCGACGAAAGCAAATCGACCGTCGTCGGCAAGGTGGGAGTGTCATTGCCTCCGGTTGAGGCGGGTGTCATGGAGGCCGCCGAATCCGGCAAAGGATATATCGGCTACTACGATGGTGGCGCGTTCGGCATCCCGCACTCGTCCAAGAACAAGGACGCGTCGCTGCTATTCCTGCAGTATATCGGGCAGGCTTCAGTGCAGAGCGACTGGGCGCTGGCCGGCTCCCGCATCGTCATGAACTCGACCTACGACGATCCCAAGATCGCCGATCAGGACAAGAAGATGAACGGCTACTACACGCAGATGCGTGAGGATGGAAAGCTGTTCGCCGGAGCTCCGCCGTTCCCGTTCCATTCGCAAGTTCTGCAGGTAGTTGCGCCGTTCATCTACAAAGCGATCGTCGGTGAGATCAAGCCGGACGATGCGCTGGACCAGGCCGCCACCGCAGCCGAAGCTGAACTCGTGAAGCTCGGCTACCGCAAGTAAAAGACCGCACCTCCCGGCGGTTGGCGGTCGCCTTCAGCAAGGTGGCCGCCCCTTTCCTGACTGCGGTTTGCGGGCCTGACCGCGACGCTGGTAGTCGGGCGAATAAGACTCAAGCACGATCTGACGGAGCGCAGGATGAGACAATCCAACATCGGATGGCTATTTCTAGCACCAGCCACGCTAATCCTGTTCGTTGTCGGATTCGTTCCCTTCATCTACATTCTCTATGTCGGCTTCTTCGACTGGAACACCAACGCAGTCGATCCCACCCTGCGCTGGGCTGGCCTCCAGAATTATCGCAGCCTCGTTTTTGACACGACATTCCTGAACTCGCTTGCGCGCACGCTGGTTTTCGCCTTCTTCGTCGTTGTGAGCGAACTGTTGTTAGGCTATGTCCTGGCCCGCGCGCTGATGGCAGACCGCCTGTGGGGCCGGCAGTTCTTTCGCACTATCCACACATTGCCGATCGTTGTCGCGCCCATTGCAGTCGGCGCTACCTGGCGGCTGCTTTGCGTTCCGGGCTTCGGCATCGTGCCCTATTACCTTAAACTGTGGTTCGGCATCGACTACAACATCTCGACCAATGCCTATCACGCCTTCGCAACGGCGATCATCATGGACCTGTGGCACTGGACGCCGTTCGTCACGCTGTCGCTTATGGCGGGACTGACCGCCTTGCCGAAAGAACCGCTCGAACAGGCGCAGATCGACGGCGGCAACAAGCTGCAGATTTTCTGGTACGTGATCGTTCCGATGTTGAAGCCGGTGCTGCTGACAACCGTCTTCATCCGGCTGATGGACGCGTTGCGCTCGGTCGACGAAATCTGGATGCTGACCAAGGGTGGTCCGGCTGAGGCGACCCGGTTCATCGGACTTCATATCTGGATCAACGTCTTTCCGAAGACCGATTACGGCTACGGCGCGGCCATGTCGCTGCTGACGCTTTACGTCACGATCGTTCTGAGCTGGCTGCTGTTCGTCGCCATGACCGGCCGCAAGGGAGGCGCACAATGAGACGCTCCGGTATAGCCTCCTTCCTCCTTTGGATATGTCTGACCATTCTGACACTGCTTCCGGTCTGGTGGATGCTGATAGTTTCGATGCGCCCCCGCGTGAAGCTTTATTCGAAGTCGTTCCTCATCGACGATCTTTACTGGGACAATTTCTTGGCGGTGCTGAATAGCTCGACCTTCCTGCAGTATCTCTGGAATTCGCTGATCGTGGCGACATCGAACGCAGCGCTGGTGTGCGCGCTCGGCCTGCTCGCGGCGTTCGGGCTGTCGCGTTACAAAATCAGCGGCGGTGACAACGTGTTTTTCTGGCTGATCACCAACCGCATGGCGCCGCCCGCCGTGTTCCTGCTGCCGCTCTTCCTGCTGTTCACCAAGTGGTTCGTGTTCGGCGATTTCATGCTGTTCGACACGAAGATTGGCCTGATCCTGCTGTATTGCGTCTTCAACCTGCCCTTCGCCATCTGGCTCTTGAAGGGCATGCTCGACGGGATTCCGCTGGAGCTTGACGAAGCGGCGCGGGTCGATGGTGCGACAACCGGCCAGGTGTTGTCCAACGTCATCCTGCCGCTGGCGCGGCCGGGGTTGGCCGTCACCTTCATCCTGACCTGGATTTTCGCCTGGAACGAGTACCTATTCGCAGCGACCCTAACGTCGTCGGCTGACGCAAGGACCGTGACGACAGCGCTTGCTGAATATGTCTCGGTCACCGGAACGAACTGGGGCGAGATGGCGGCGATGGCGTTCCTGACCACGCTCCCGGCCTTAATCGTGCTCGGCTTCGTCCAGAAGCACATCGTGACTGGCCTGACGTTCGGCGCATTGAAAGGGTAAGATGATGGCTGGCATTCAACCCCAGAAAACCGAACGCGACGGATTCCTGCCGATCCGAGCCAACGGCTTCGACAGGGGCTTCATCTCGGTCGTGATCCTGATCCTGGTGCATCTTCTATGGATGCGCTTCCTGGAGGGCGTGTTGCCCCTATGGGTGGCGACGGTGCTCTGCCTGGCGCTGGCCGTGTTCATTATCCGAAAGGGCTGAAAACATGAGATCGCTCGTCCTCGAACGCAAAGACGAACTGCGCATTCGCGACCTGGACCCGAAGGAGGTGCTCGGTCCCACCGACGTGCGCATTGCCATCAAGACCGTTGGCGTCTGTGGATCGGACGTTCACTATTACACCCACGGCGCGA
Source organism: Sinorhizobium psoraleae (assembly GCF_013283645.1). Classification (GTDB taxonomy): domain Bacteria; phylum Pseudomonadota; class Alphaproteobacteria; order Rhizobiales; family Rhizobiaceae; genus Sinorhizobium; species Sinorhizobium psoraleae. The sequence continues at coordinate 130,166 of NZ_JABEKV010000008.1, read as the reverse complement.
TCGGCCCTTTTGTTGTGCGCGAGCCGATGATCCTCGGCCACGAAGCCGCCGGCATCATCGAAGAGGTCGGCAGCGCGGTCCAGAACCTGAAAGTGGGCGACCGCGTTTGCATGGAGCCCGGCATTCCCGACCCTCAAAGTCGCGCGTCGCGGCTGGGTCTCTACAATCTCGATCCCGCGGTGCGCTTCTGGGCGACGCCGCCGGTGCATGGCGTACTGAGACCGAGCGTGGTCCACCCGGCGGCCTTCACCTTTAAGCTTCCGGACAATGTTTCCTACGCCGCTGGCGCCATGGTCGAGCCGCTGGCTGTAGGCTTTCAAGCAGTCTCCAAGGCGAGGCTGACGCCCGGTGCGATGGCGCTGGTCACGGGTGCCGGGCCGATCGGCATGGTGACAGCGATCGCGGCGCTGTCGGCTGGCTGCGCCAGAGTTATCGTTACCGACGTTGTCGACGAAAAGCTTGCCGTGGCGCGCAGGCTCGGCCCTGCCATCATGACCGTCAACGTCCGCTCGCAGGACCTGAAGAGTGTCATAGCCCGCGAAACCGACGGCTGGGGCGTCGATGTCGTCTTCGAATGTTCCGGTGCGGCCGAAGTGATCGCAGACACGGTGCACCATGGTTGCCCCGGCGGCGCCATCGTCTTTGTCGGCATGCCCCTGAAGCCGGCCCCGCTCGATGTCGTCATCGCCCAGACCAAAGAACTGCGCATCGAACACGTGTTCCGCTACGCCCATGTCTACCCGCGCATCGTCGCGCTATTGGGATCGAACCTGATCAACGTCGATGCGCTGGTCACCGATACCTACGCCTTCGAGGATTCTGTCGAAGCGTTCGATTACGCCGTGCGACCGAAGCCGTCCTCCGTGAAGATCCAGATCGAGCTTGGGAAGTAGCATGTACCTGCGGAAGTTAGATCTCAGTGGAAGAGTGGCGGTCGTCACCGGCGCGGGGCGCAACATCGGCTATGCCTGCGCTGATGCCCTATCGGAAGCCGGCGCGCATGTCGTGCTGACTGACCTTGATGAAGAGCTCGGTCAGTCAGCCGTCTCGAAGCTCGCCGCGATCGGGCGAAAGGCCGAATTCATTCGTCTCGACGTGACCGATTCCGGCGAAACCGACCGTGTCGCGGCGGCGATCGCGACAAAGCTTGGTCGCGTGGACATTCTGGTCGCCAATGCCGGCATCGCTTCGCACAGCCCGGCGGAGGAGATGTCCGATGCGGACTGGCTGAGAGTCGCAAACGTGAACCTCAACGGCGTGTTCTGGAGCAATCGCGCCTTCGGAAACCTGATGCTGAAGGCGGGCAAGGGCTCGATCGTCAATATCGGTTCGATGTCCGGAATCATCGCCAACCGGCCGCAGCCGCAAGCGGGTTACAACGCCTCGAAGGGTGCCGTTCACATGCTGACGAAGTCGCTTGCAGCCGAATGGGCCGAACGGGGCGTCCGCGTCAACGCCGTCGCGCCGACCTATATCGCGACCGACATGACGAAGACCGCCATCGAGAGGACCGGGTGGGACAAGGACTGGATGTACATGACGCCGATGAAGCGCATGGGCGAAGTCGAGGAAATTGCGTCTGTCGTCCTGTTCCTGGCCTCCGATGCCGCCAGCCTGATGACCGGCAGCATCGTCGTTGCGGATGCAGGATACACCTCATGGTGAAGCTGCCCGTGGACCCGTCCCGAATGATCGGCGGCCATGCCGCCACAACTGACTAAGGATTGATACATGGCGACGATCGAGCTCGACCAGGTCGACAAGCATTACGGCTCCTATCACGCACTGCGCGAGATCTCGTTCGATATAGCCGACGGTGAGTTCGTCGTACTGGTTGGTCCCTCCGGTTGCGGCAAATCCACGCTGCTGCGATCGCTTGCCGGCCTTGAGGAGATCACCGGCGGCACGATCAAGCTTGGCGGACATCGCGTCGACAACATCGCCGCCAAGGACCGTGACGTGGCGATGGTGTTCCAGAACTACGCGCTCTATCCGCATATGACCGTTCGGGAGAACATGGCCTTCGCACTGAAGTTGCGCGGCGAAAATCTTGCGGATCGCAACGCGAAGGTCGACAAGGCTGCCGAGATGTTGCGGCTTACGCCCTATCTCGACCGATATCCGAAGGCGCTCTCTGGAGGCCAGCGGCAGCGTGTTGCCATGGGGCGCGCGATGGTTCGCCGCCCAAAGGCTTTCTTTTTCGACGAGCCGCTGTCAAACTTGGACGCCGCGTTGCGCGTAGATATGCGTTCTGAGATCAAAGCTCTTCACCAGCGCCTCGGCGCTACTTCCGTGTACGTCACGCATGACCAGATTGAAGCCATGACAATGGCGGACCGCATTGTAGTGCTTCGTGACGGCAAGGTGGAGCAGATCGGTGCGCCACTAGAGCTTTACGACAGGCCGGCAAATACCTTCGTCGCCGGCTTCATCGGATCGCCGGCGATGAACATGCTACCGGCCACAATCGATCTCTCTTTGAACTCAGCGCGGCTCGCTGAAGGGTCGGCCCTTCCCCTTCCACAAGGCACGCGGGCGAGTAACGGCCAGGAGGTGATATACGGGGTACGTCCTGACCAGTGGATACTGTCGAATGGCGATACGGGCGTACCGGCAACTGTCGAGTTGATCGAGCCGACGGGAGCCGAAATTCTCCTGGCAGCCCGATTGGCGGGCAAGCGGGTCTTGTGCGCCTTTCGCGAGCGCCACGCGCTGAAGCCGGGCGACAGGATACGGCTCGACGTCGATCCTGCCGCGGCTCATGTGTTCGACAAGCAAACCGAGCAAAGACTCCCGTTCTGAGCAACAGGCATCGGAAGGATCAACCATGTCGGACTTTACAGGAAAAACGGTAATCATCACGGGTGCTGGCAAGGGTATCGGTCGCGCCTGCGTTGAACTGCTCACCCACCGTGGCGCACGAATCGTAGGCTTGTCGCGTTCGCAGGCCGATCTTGATGATCTTGCGGCAAAGTTCGGCGCGACCGTAATATCAGTCAATCTCGCCGACAATGCAGCAGCACGCGCCGCCATGAAGAAAGCGGGACTGGCAGACGCGCTGATCAATTGCGCGGGAACCAACGTGCTTGAGAGCGTCATCGATATGACGGAGGAGGGCTATGAGCAGGTCCTCGGCATCAACCTGCGGGCCGCGCTGATTTGTGCGCAGGAGTTCGCGCGGGCTCGCATTTCAAACGGCGGCGGCGGTACGATCGTGAATGTGACCTCGATCGCCGGACATCGTGGTTTCGTGGATCACGTGGCTTACGCCGCTTCGAAGGCGGGACTGGAAGGCGCGACACGTGTCATGGCCAAGGAACTCGGCCCCTATGGAATCCGGGTCAATGCCGTGGCGCCTACGGTTACCATGACGGAGCTTGCCGCGAAGGCGTGGTCCGAGCCTTCCAAGCGTGACCCCATGATTGTTCGCCACCCCATGGCGCGCTTTGCAGAGGTCGACGATGTCGCACGCTCGATCGCACTGCTTATTTCAGAGGACGCGCCCATGATCAGTGGCGCAGTCCTGCCAGTCGATGGCGGCTTCCTTGCTGTCTGAAAGTCAAAAAGGCGAGACAAGATGATGACTAAACTACTCGAAGGAAAGATCGCTGCGGTCACCGGTGCAGCTTCCGGTATCGGGCTGGCGACGACCCGCGCCCTGATCGATGCCGGCGCCAAGGTCGTGATGGTGGACTACAACAGACAGGCGCTGGAAACGTACGCTGCCGAGTTCGGCGACGCCGTAGTCACACAGGTCACCGATCTTCTGGACGCCGCAAGTTGTGCGGCCATGGTGCCGGAAATCCTGGCAAAGGTCGATCACGTCGACATACTGCACTGCAATGCAGGGTCATACATTGGCGGGAATCTTATCGATACCGATACCGCGACGATGGATCGGATGCTGAATCTCAACGTAAACGCCGTCATGAAGAACGTCCGCGACATCGTTCCGCATATGATGGAGCGCGGAACCGGGGACATTTTGGTCACTTGCTCCGTAGCGGGCCACGCGCCGATTCAGTGGGAGCCGGTCTATTCCAGCTCCAAATGGGCGATTACCAGTTTCGTCCAAATCATGCGCCGGCAATTGAAAAACCACGGCATCAGGGTCAGCCAGGTCTCGCCTGGTCCGGTCGTTTCCGCTCTGCTTGCCGATTGGCCCGCGGAAAACCTTGAGAAGGCAAAAGCTAATGGAAGTCTGATCGAGCCCTCAGAGGTCTCCGATGCCATTATCTTCATGCTGACCCGCCCCCGAAACGTCACGATCCGGGACATGATTGTCTTGCCGACAAATTTCGACGTGTAGGTAAGGAATACCAAGTCGTCGCGGGAGGTCAATTCCAGGCTTCACGCCATAGGTCTGCGATTACAAACAAACGATCGCACCGGGATGCATTTTTGTCGACTAGGAATTCTCGTCGTCGCGTCAAGTTTGTCGGAACGACGCGACGTCCGCTTTTGCGACGTGCGGTCAATTGTGCAAACGTCCGAAATGGGGGCGCAACTACGGCCCGCGTTGTCACTGCGTCCCTTTGCAGCAACAGCGACAGGTGGCTCGATGACCCGTATGGGGCGCGAAGCTGTCAGCGGTGGGCCGACACCCGACCGGCCGGTATAGGGTCAGCATCGCAACGACCGGACATTCGCTACGCATGGTGTACTGAGGGTCCATGCGTATCGCAATTGAAACCCTCGGCACGCGGTGACGTCCAGCCTCACATTGCGTTGGCTATGGGCCCGATGGCGCGTGGACATGAGGTCCAGGCGTGGCGCGCAAACACACTCGGCCTATCTGGAAAGACTACTCGCAAGCCGGCGGCAGGTACACTTTACGCCTATAGCCCCGCAGTACTCCCGAAACCGACGGACTGGGGTCCGGACGTGCTGGTCACCGGATATTGGTTCCTCGACGGCCCCGATTGGCAACCTGACGAGGCGCTGGGTCCCCACCCGTCTATTTCGGTTTCGGGAGCATGCCGGGGATCGACCCTTCGGCGATGACGGACATGATCCTGAAGGCCCTCGAAATCACGGGCAAGCGGGCCCCGCTGGCCGGCGGGGGCGGCACGATCGGTAGAGTGGATGCGACCTCACGTGCGTTCTTCCTGACCAGCGCGCCACACGATGGGTTGTTGCCACGGGCAAGTGCGGCCATCCACCAACGGGGGAGCAGGAACGACCGCGGCGTGCCTTCGTGCAGGGCTGCCCACGCAGATCTTCCCTTTCTTCGGCGACCAGCCCTTCTGGGGCAGGCGGGTAGCGACGCTTGGCACTGGTCCCGCCCCACTCGCCTGGAAGACGCTCAGCGCTGCCGGGCTGGCAAAAGCGCTGAAAACGATGGACGCGGCTACCATGCGGGCTCGCGCGGCGGAGCTGAGCACGGCCTTAGCGAGGGAACGGGGTGTCGAGGCCGCAATTGAATTCCTCGAACGACTGAGCGTGGCACCGCGTTGAGCGCGGCGTCGGGACATCGACGTTGTCAGCCAGGCTGGCAGGACTTCGCCAGCGCCCCCGCGCGGCAGCAAGATCGGAGCCGGGTCAAGATCAAACTGCCTCGACCATTCCGGCTCCATCGTCGTCCGCATCTCGCCCACCAGATCGCCCAAGGAAAGACAGTCATCAATGTTTCACAGCTTGAAGTTCCTGCGGTCATACGCGTGCTGAAAACCCATCTTCCTGAGGTTTGCATAGGAAATATTGGGTTTACCATGCGAGGGCACTTCTGTTTCGACAACGAATGTCGAGACGCCTTGCGCGATCCCGTGCTCGGTGCGGGTCTGGATGAGCGCTTTTTGAACGCTACGATTTCGGAACTCGGGGAGTGTGGTACCACCACCTAACCACGCGTACGTCCCGGACGCGTACATGGCGCCAGTTCCGATAGGGGTTTCCCCATCCAAAGCGAAAAAGCACGACCAGCCCTCTTTGCCCACAATGGATGACCAAAGGGAGGCCAGGGTTTGCGGAAAATCGAATCCTTTGCACATCATCGATCCGAAGATCGGCGCTTCGTCAATTTGTACCCTCCGGGTACGGAGATTGCCGGGCGGCTTGAGGCTGCCCAGGGGCGCGCTGCGGGTGAGCTTTGCCCAGCCGGGACCATGTTCGAGCAGATCCTTACATTGAATCCAGGTTCTTACCTCGTCAGAGGCGGTGTCTACATTCAATTGCAGGAACCGGTTCCCCGCCTTTCGACCCATCCAGTTGTGTGCTTTGTCTAGATCCGCAACGGACCCTAGCCCCAGAACCCGATTTAGCCCGATCGCAGGTGCGCTTGGCAGCGAGATCGCGCATCCCCCGTTGATGGAAACGCACTCGAACTGTTCCTCAACCCGGAGATGTTCGGGTGAGACCCTGTGCAGATCCACGAAGGCCTTGGCCTCAATGGCGTCTTCCTTCGTCGGGGAAGAGCGTTGTGAGAAGTGAGAATTCAAGAGAGGCTCCTGAGCCGCCGCCCCTTCAAGGGCCAATGGATAATAAAACCGCTTACTCGTTTAAAAGAGCAATGATCTCAACGCAGACTTCGTGCACATGCGTTTCCAGCGCAAATTGGGCAGTGTCGAGAAACCGCACCTCGGCTCCTTGATAGTTAGGATGGGTTGGAGGCTCTGAACCGCTTAAAATGCGAATTCACTAAGTCCGGGATGATCATCTGGCCTGCGACCAAGCGGCCAGTGGAAGCAGCGGTCCTCGGCGCGGACAGGTAGGTCGTTGATGCAGGCATAGCGCTTTTGCATCAGGCCACTGTCGTCGAACTCCCAGTTCTCGTTCCCGAACGATCTGAACCAGTTCCCACTGTCGTCATGCCACTCGTATGCATACCTAACGGCAATCCGGTTGCCGCCAAAGGCCCAGAGTTCCTTGATCAACCGGTAATCCAGCTCTCGCCGCCATTTTGTCGAAAGGAACGCTATGATCGCTTCCCGCCCGGTAATAAATTCAGCGCGGTTACGCCACTGGCTATCTACAGTATAAGCCAAAGCGACCCGCGCTGGGTCGCGACTGTTCCAGCCGTCCTCAGCAAGCCTGACTTTCTCGACTGCGCTTTCAAGCGTAAAAGGGGGAAGGGGTGGTCGTTGAGCTTCGGTCATCTTTCAGCGTTCTCCAACCGCGCGCGCAAGGTCGCGTTCTCGGTTTCTAATCGCTGCAGTCGCTCACGAAGGGGAGAGACAGCTTGTTCAACCTGCTGCTCGGTGTAGCGCGGGATGATGTGCTGTGGGCAATTCCAATCGAACGCCTCGAGCCGAAGCCTGAAGATCCGTTCTGCCCTTCCTTTGTAGTTCACGTCGGACACCAGATCCGTGAGTTCCTGGTCGGCATCAAACGCCAGTCGCTCCACATGCGCATAGATTTTGAGCCGGGCCCGCCGCACATAATCCATCAGGAACAGGCAGGCCCGATCGTTAGCCGCAAAATTGCCGGCGCTGATGTACTGACGATTACCTCGGTAGTCGGCGAAGGCCAGTGTTCGCTGATCGACGACCTTGAGGAAGCCGACTTTTCCCCCACGATGTTGAACGTATGGCCAACCTGTCTCGGAGACCGATGCCATATAGAAGCTGTCACGTGAGGCGATGAAGGCGGTCTCGTCTTCTGTGAACGTGTCTGAAGGGCGGCTGTCAGCGCCCAGCCAGATCTGGTCCGCGCCCATGTCCGCCTGAGCGGCTCTGACGCTCCGCGTCACAGCAACCTCCAGGAAATGATATGGCATGCCTAATCTCCGTGCGTGGAACAGGCAGACTCGCATCTTTGTCTCACGGTGCGAGTCCGGATCTGTCTTTGGCTAGCCGAAATCACTGCTTGGCAATTTCTCCCCTTAAGATCGCCGAGAGCGGACATCAGTCCTGCAAGGCCCAGTCTGCGACCTGCCAACGCACCTCCCCACGATCGGCGACGACACGGCCGAGCCCGGGGAAAGGCATGTGCGTGGCAGCGATGAGCGCGCCTTCCGAAGCGGCGCGAGGGAAAAACCGGTCGCGCATCGCTTTGGCCGCTGCAGGATCCTGCTCGAACAGGAAGAAAACATCGGTCGCCCCCGGATGGACGACGGGAAAGATCATATCGGAAACCATGATGAGGCTCTGTCCGCCATCTTCGACCCGGACGCCGATATGGCCGGGCGTATGGCCGGTGAGGTCGACAATCGAGACGCCCGGCACAATTTCGCGCTCTCCGTCAATTGCTTGCAGTTTCGGATAAAGGCGAACAACGTCTTCCGCCATCTTGAAGCTGGTCTGCAGATAATCGGGCGCGCCGCTGCGCTTGGCCGGGTCGGTCCAATGGGTGACGTCGCGACGATCGATGTAGAGCTCCGCCTTGGGGTAGTTGTTCTTGCCTCCGACGATCAGACCGCCCATGTGGTCCTGATGCATATGCGTCACGATCACCGCGTCGATCTGGTCGCGCTGCAGGCCGAGCGCGCCGAGCGCCTGCGGCAGTTCGCCGGTCTGCCCGATCGAGCCCGCTGGCCCGGCATCGATCAGGATGCGGCGCTCGCCATCCTCGACGAGATACTGGTTGAAGAGGAACCGCACCCCACTCGGCCGGGCGGTGAACTGCGCGATTGCCGCCTGCTCGACCTCGGCCGCGGCGCGTCCCGGAAAATAGTCGTAGGGCATATCGGCATAGCCATCGGTCAAGGCCGTCACCGTGAAGCGACCGATGCGGATCTGCGCGAGCGGCGTAACGCTGACAGGCGACTTGGCGGTAACTTGCGTCGCGGCAAGCGCGGGCGCGCCACCGATCAGTCCTCCCCCGAGCAGGCTTCCCCCGAGGAGGCCGAGTGGAAGAGCGCCTGCAAAGGCACGACGTGAAAGTTGAGGCATGAGGTCTTCCTCCTGATCATCGGCAATGCGGGGAGCCGGGCAGCGCCCCTGGACGACCCGAAAGCTATGATATCCACAACCAATGGGATATCCTGCCCATTCGGGAACTTTCCTCTCAATTTCCGGAAGGATTCGATGGATCGGTTTGAAGCAATGTCGGTGCTGTTAGCGGTGGTCGACGCCGGCAGCCTCTCTGCCGGGGCGCGGCTGCTGAATGCACCGCTCGCCACGGTCAGCCGCAAGGTCGCCGATCTCGAAAAGCACCTCGGTGTGCGCTTGGTCCTGCGCACTCGCCGGGGCCTCGTCCTGACGGAGGAGGGGCGCGCCTTCGTCGCCGCGTCACGTCGCATTCTGGAGGAACTGGACGCGGCGGAGCGGCAGGCCAGCGGCGATCATGGTGCGTTGCGTGGCGGGCTGCACGTGACCGCACCGATTGTCTTCGGCGAGCGCCATCTGCTGCCAATTGCGCTGGAATTCCTGAAGGAGCAACCCGATATCAACCTGCGGCTGACCCTGGTCGATCGGCAGTTAAGTCTCGCGGATGAGCACGTCGATGTGGCCCTGCGCATCGGGCATCTGGCGGACAGCGCGCTTATCGCAACGCGCGTGGGCGCCGTCCGCCGGGTGATCTGCGCGAGCCCCGACTATCTCGCCCGCCGAGGAGTGCCGCGTCGTCCGGATGACCTCGCCCAACACGACGGCATAAGTTTCCAGGGCTTCGCGACCGCGCCGGAATGGCGCTACCGCCGGGACGGTGCGGCCTTTGCCGTCGAGCCGCCCTCCAAACTCGCGGTCAATACGACAGAGGCTGCCATTCAGGGTGCACTGGCCGGTATCGGCATTATCCGCGTGCTGTCTTACCAGATCTCCGACCAGTTGCGCTCCGGCGCGCTGCAGGAATTGCTGACCGAATTCGCACCGGAACCGCTGCCGGTGAACGTTATCCATGGACCAGCCGATCCCATGCCGCTGAAGGTGCGGTGCTTCCTTGACTGGATCGGCCCCCGCCTGCGCGCGCAGATGGCATCCTAGCGTTCCGGCTGTCGGTGGCGCCTCTATTGATGGCGGTCATGCTCACTGGAGAGAGTTGCCGTCGGCGGAAAGCAGTCGGCCATCTTGTCGTGGTTGACGCAACGCTAAGCCCTGCCTTGCACTCACTTGCAAGCATCAGTTTGTTTCAGCACTGCGCTGTGTCTGTCGCCGAGGTCGGCCAAGCCACCGAGGACGGTCAGTAGCCTCTTTGCAATATCGGGCGTGAGAGATGCCCTAGCCTCTGCAAAACGCTGAACGACTAAGGCCCTACGAGCGGGTAAGCGAACGTGAGGCGCTAGGAATGCGCAGCTTGTGTGCACTGCACACTCCTTAGGGGAACCCCTCCAAGGAGTGCGCGTGGAGGCCAATCCGTCAGGAAGATGCGGCAGCTTCAAGTGCCCCGCGAATGTCCTCATTCTCGCCGAGTCCTCACGGGAGAACGCGGATGACCGTCTTTCCCGCGCGCCGCTCCGTCGAATTGAATGTGGCGACCGCATCGTCCAGACTTGAAACCTTGCCGATGTTCGTCCGCAGTCTTCCGTCCCGGACCCGCTGAACGATCTCGGATAGCTGGGCACGATCAGCCTCGACGACGAAGTCGACCGTGAGGTCATCAGCAGGTCGAATATCCGTCGGTCCGACGGCTGTCACAAGCGTTCCTCCGGCCCGGATCAGCGCTGCGGACCGCTTCTGGACATCGCCGCCGATAACGTCGAATACCAGATCGACGCCGCCGACGTCTTCCAGGGTGTCGTTTGCAAGATCGACGAATTCATTTGCACCGAAGTCCAGAGCCTTCTGGCGGTCAGCGGCGCGTCCGGTGCCGATGACATAGGCGCCGGCTTCCCTCGCGAGCTGCGTCACGATCGAGCCGACGGCGCCAGCCGCGCCGTGTGCGAGGACGCTCTGTCCCGCCTGAAGGCGGCCATGCTGAAACAGTCCCTGCCATGCGGTCAGGCCGGATATTGGCAAGCTTGCGCCCACAGTGAAGTCGACGTCGCCGGGCAATGGCGCGAGGTTGCGGGCTTCCATGGCGACGTATTCAGCGAGTGTGCCGTCGCGATACCAATCCGACAGGCCGAATACCCGCTGACCGATCGACAGCCCCGTGGTGCCATAGCCCAGCGCAGTGATCACACCGGCCAGCTCATGGCCGAGGATCGATGGCGTCCGGTCACGGAAGGCCCGATCGGTCCAGGTCGAAGGCCAATCCAGTTCGGTGTTGACGAACCCCGCCGCATGGACCTGAACTACGACGTCATTTATTGCTGCCTGCGGCTCGGGTCGCTCCACCAGCTTCATTCCGGCAGTTCCCGCAGCCTGGTCCGTTACTACTATCGCTTTCATGGAAATGTCTCCTCAGTCATTTGTTGGTTCAGGATAAATGGCAGGCGCGGAAAGCCTTTTCGATCTCTCGCGCAGCGAGCTATCGGTTCGACGCCTTTCCGCGACGACCTTGATGTCGAATTGCTGTGTGATGCCGACGAGACATCTGCTCGGATTCCTGGGACCACCGCACCGATTTTGCGGAACCCAGGATCCCCGTGACATTCAACCGCGCGACGGTGGCGGGCGCTTCATCGTCAAAAGATCCGTCACATCATGCAGATCGTCTGGCGATGAGATGGCAACGGTCAGCCATTTCCCGTCAATGTAGGTTTTCGCTTCATCGTAGAGCTTGAACAATTGCGGACGCCAGACATAACGCCGCTCCTCGAACTTCTCTCGTTCTGCTCTGCCCATGACCACGACAGCCGAAAAGCGCCGGTATCCCGGCACCAGGGTGCAGAACGCCTTGGTCTTCTTGTAGCGCAAGGACCAACCGCGGTTCTTGCCACCGTAGAGCCAGTCCGGCGCGAATACTCCAGGGTAGAATTCGTCGATCCAGCTCCGCAATTCGGCCCAATGCTCGAATGCCTCTGCTCTGATCCATTCGCGGACGGCGCTGTCATCGGGCGGCGCTGATTTGTCGGTGATCCTGTCGCCGATTTGGGGAAGCGTAATGGTTGGTAAAATCATCTGAAGGCCTCGTGTTCACGGTCCGGCGGAGGTCGGAGGGTTAAGATGCGGGCGTGCCAAGAGCTTGCGGCGCGCCCTCAGAGTGTTCCAGTCGACACTCCGCCCAGCAGGCGGGCATGGCGGCTGGGTCTTCAGCCCGACCGAGCTGAGTGCCGGCTACAGATACGGCGTAAGAAAATCGGGTTAGTTTGCTCGGTCACCGGTAAAGACGCCGCCGGAAGCGACGCCGATAAAACCGGGCGGTCCCGGAGCATTCCCACCTTCCCGGCCGGCGTCGACTTCATCGTGCGACCGTCGCGCAGGGTCTGGTCGATCCACGCCTCGAGGACCGAGGGAATGGTGAAATTGTGCATGGGCGTTCCGATGACAATCACATCGGCCGCTTCGACTTCCCGGATAAGCGCTTCGGCAACATCCAGAGAAACCTTCGGAGGGGCCGCCAATGTGGCCGGCGTCGATAGCGCGACCGCATAATCGGCCACGGCGTGGGCAAGGGTTCGGTCCCCAGATCACGCCGGCTGATGTTTGCCCCGGCAACCTCGAGAAGCTTCTCGACGATCGCAGCCGAAAGCTCTCGGCTATGCGATTCTCGACGCGGACTGCTATCAATATGGAGAATGTTCATGATCGATCCCAATGACTTCGAGAGGTTGCGACGGGACAAAGCTCAGATCGAGCCGGCCGGCGTTACGGCGGGAAAGTCCTTTTCCGGGTCGAACGCGTTATTGAAAAAGTTCGTCAGGGAGTACATCGCGACCAGCGCTACAATCTCGATGACGTTCGCATCCGTGTAACCCGCATCGCGGACGGCTTTCACATCGGCGTCGGCGACCTTGCCGCGGGTCTCGATGACTTTGCGTGCAAACTGGACGGCGGCATCCCGCTTCGGATCGCGGGCATGGCCCTTGCGAGCGAGAATGATGTCATCTGCCGGCAACCTGGCCATATGCTCGGCCGTGAAGCTGTGAACCGTCAGGCAGTAGTCGCAGCCATTCACTTCGGAAACGGCGAGGCCGATGCTGTCACGCGTTTTCACGTCGAGCGCCTTGCTCAGGGCGCCCAGCAGTGCGGCCCATGCGTTGAACGCGATCGGGCTCGCCGCGAAGGTCGCCATCATATTTGGGGTGAACCCGATGCTCCTGGTGAACGCATCGAGGGTCGGTTGAGAAGCAGCCGGCACTTGTTCCGGCCTCAGAGCAGCAGCTCTTGGCATCTTAAACTCCATAAGTTTCTGGATTGATTGAGAGTTATGCGAAGTCCAGCACGTCGGCCACGGGCATGCGCGGCTTCTGCGGCCAGTTGCCGGCGCGCTCTGGCCCTACGGTCAGCAGCATCACCGGGATTTCGTCGTCGGCGAGGCCGAACTCGCGGTGCACGGCTTCGTCGTCGAACCCGATCATCGGCGTCGAACCCAAGCCGAGTGAGCGGGCCGCATAGATAATCGCCGCGGCGCCAAAGGTCGCAGAACGTACGGCCTCGTCGTGCTGCCTCTGGGGCTGATCATCATAGAGGCCGCGAGCGGGTGCTTCCCATTCCGGCACCAGGTGCGCCGGCATGATGCCGGCTTCCACCACCGGCGCCAGACGCGCAGGGACGGTGCTCGCATCGGCCAACTGGCCGATGATGATGAAGGTAACGGCGGCGTCGGTGATCGCGGGCTGATTCCAGGCGATCGGACGTAACCGGGCCTTGGCCTCGGCTGTGCGGACTGCGATGAACCGCCAGTTCTGCAGGTGGAAGGATGTTGGCGCGGACGTGCCGATCTGCACCAGGTCGCGAATCTGATCGTCGCTCAAGGTGGCGGCTGGGTCGTAGTACTTGGCGGCGCTGCGGCTCAGGATTGTGTCGATGACGGCGTTCGTCGCCACCGGCCTCGTGGGCGAATGGGAAGGCTGGGGTGCAGGGGCGATGCTGATGCAGTTCATTGGGTGGCTCCTCATCAAGTGATTACGGAACCGAATTTACGACCAAGGGTGAAAATTTCGAGACTGAATTAGCTCAATATGATGCTCGAAAGGATCAAGCATTACCATATAAGTCTGGAGGGGCCCGACGCTACGCGCGATTGTGCGCCAGTCGGCGCCACTCCCCGGGCGTCATCCCCATCCTTTCGGCAAACACACGCCGGAATGCCGAAACAGATTGATATCCAACTATGTCGGCCACAGCCTCTGTGCTGATCGCTGGCTTTTTCAATTCGTTGGCGGCCAGACTCATGCGCAGATCGGTCAACAGATCAAGGGCGGAGCAGCCTAGCCGGGCTTGAAAATGCCTCATAAACGTAGCGCGCGACATGCTGCACAGGTCCGCCAATTCAGGAAGTTTCCAAGACCGCGTTGGATCGGCGAACATCGCCGCAATTGCCGGAGCCAGGCGCGGATGGCCGGCCAGGGCCAACAACCCTTCGGGTGCGCTGTCTGCTTCGCTTGCCGCGCGCAATACCAGGGTGAATAGGGCCGAAGAAAGTGCGTTGAGGATGGCACGCCCTCCCGCTTTGTCCCTGGAAGACTCCATTCGCATCAGCCTCACCAGGCTGGCCAACTGGTTGGAGGCGGAGCCCAATCCATCTTCTTCATCACCGTTCAGAGCCCGCGTCACCAGATTTTCGGGCATGTAGTTGCGGATCAGTCGATCATGGGGCGGCGCGATGAAAAATCGACCACACAACAGATCGAGTTGCTCGCCCTGGCTATCGTTCTCGCTCAGCATCCATCCGCCAGACCCCCGGTGTTGCCGGGTACGGATAGGTGTTTGCCCACTACCGTCGTGCAGCACATGCGCAGCACCGTGAGGCAAGAGCACGATATCTCCACTCACCAGCTCTCGCGCTGTTCGCGTCTCCGGATCCTCGATAATGGCGCGGCCCTTGACTATGATGTGATAGGGGATTTCGTTCGCCGCGGCCTCGCCCCAGGCAACGCGCCATGGCGCGCCATACGCACAGCGGACCTCGAGCTGACCGGTTACAGTGACGATTTGCAGGAGATGACTTAGCCAATCGACTTCAGACATTGGATCTCAAGAACCGGAAATGATGAAACATCTTATCGCGATTGTGCATTGGTTCTACTTGTCGCCACGTTTCCAAACCTGGCTCCGTGCCGGGCCTAGATCATGAGCGAACCACCGAGCGCCCCCTCATCGGAACAGGGGGCTGTATCAGACGTCGCCATAACGTCCGACTATCGACTCTATCGATGTGCCGTCACGATGCGCGTTCCGCCTGACGTGCTGCTCGAGCTGGCTCGTCGGATATCCGTGAAGCATGGTAGGCTTTCGGAAAGCTGGTTGTCTCTAGAGTTCTTGAAGTCGTCGTCCTGACTATGATGTTATGGAGCTGGTGCTAGCGCCTGGTCGCAATCCACAATACATGGCGGGCACCACCGTTCTTACTGTTGGCGCGCATGCTCACTTCGTCGGTGGCGAAGCCAACCTCACGCAATCGGCGCGTGAAAGCGCGATCCGGCGCGGATGACCAAACGGCAAGCACACCGTTCGAGCGGAGGGCAGTTTTGGCGGCCCGAAGACCGTCATGGCTATATAAATTGTCGTTGGAGGTGCGCGTCAGCCCATCGGGGCCGTTATCGACATCAAGCAGAATCGCATCATATGCGGCCTTCTTCGACCGGATGAGCACGCCGACGTCACCGAGATGGATATCGACACGTGGATCGTCGAGTGTGCCGTCGTGGAGATCTGCCAAAGGTCCGCGCGCCCATTTGACGACAGCGGGAACGAGTTCGGCGACAACGACATGGGCGTCTTGAGGAAGAACGCTCAGAGCGGCCCGTAATGTAAACCCCATGCCGAGGCCGCCAACGAGCATGCTGGTGTTTTTCCGGCCCGCAATCCGCTCGCAGCTAAGCGCTGCCAGTGCCTCTTCCGAGCCGCTTAGCCTACTGTTCATGAGCTCCGTCGAGCCGAGCATGATCGAAAATTCGCTGCCGCGCTGCTTCAGGCGCAGCTCGCCGACATCACCGGGAATGGTCGCGCGATCAAGGTGAATCCAGGGAAGCATTGGGGCATCTCATTGCGTTGTTCAGAGGCCTCGTAACATGGCGGTCGTGCCGAAGACATCACATTATCGGTGAATAGTAGAGTTGAGTGCAAACCGGCCGTTCTAGACTGGGTTCCTCGTTCCCCTCAGATTCGCGAGGGGAAGCTGCAGCCTACGGACCTTCGGTTTCCCCGCAGCTCGAAGTGCAAAGGGGCGAAAGCGATGAAGTTCAGCATGGTTCGTCGTCCGGGAAACACGTCTTATTGTGGGCGGTTGGACTTCAGCCGAAAAATCGGGCGATGCGCTGTTTGGACACCAATGCGTCAACCCGTCCCGCCAGGCCACACTTTTTTCACCGACCCCTATACCGGGCTATTGCGGAGCCGCGGACGCGCTTGCCTATGAGAGGACCCGCGGGCGGCGGCGCCTGATCGCGCTAACAGGTGTCAGGGTCCGGTCCAGCAAAAGGGGCGTTCAAGGTTCCGTCAGTCGCATGAAGTGACTGTGCAATTGGTATCGAAACCAATGCCTTGATGGAGGGGACGAAGTCGGCCGGGATGCCGGCCGGATTGCTGACCTTGATGTCCACGCCGTCCGCGCAGGGCTTTTCACGGTGCGATCTACCGTGGAGCTCTAGTCGAGAACGATGATGGTGCCGGCTTAATCAGACGCGGCCGGGCGTCGCGGCACGCATTTGGCCGATCTCGCTTACGACTGCCAGCCTCTGACAAACAGGGTCCGCGGTTCGACACCCTTCAAGACCGTGATTTCCAAAGCTACCGCGGCGCTGAAGTCAGTTAGGACGCTAGATCCGCGTGATAAGGGAGGTACGAGCGCCAGGGTGTGCCAGGCGCTCGGAGAATGTATTAAAGCACGCGGACGTTTTCTGCCTTGGATTTGCCGGTCTTGCGATCCTGACCCAAGTCGTAGCTGACGCGCTGGCCGTCGCGCAGAGCGCCATCCTGCACTGCGGAAATATGGACGAATACGTCGCTTCCACCATTTTCGGGCGTGATGAAGCCGAACCCCTTGTCGTTGTTGAAGAATTTGACTGTGCCGTTCGCCATGATTTGATCTCCAGAATTCAGCGATGGACGATGGGCGAAAACCTATAGGCGCGAGGCGGTGGCCGCAATACCTCCGTTTGCCCTCGAGTGACACTTGAAAACAGAATGTATCTTCCTTGCTCAAAAGATCGCCTAATGTATCGACTGGAACGCCGTTGCCCCGGCGTTCCTGAATCCAGCAGAACTTTCAGGTTGTCCGCATCATCGGAGGCGAGTTTGCCTATTCAGAGCGCAAAGCCTCGGTTATTGCCTTGAAATGTATCTAAGGAAGATAGATGCTCCCCTTGCACTGTGGATGATGACGGAGCGACTTCATGGGGCAGTTGACGACCAGAGAACGGGAGCTGGCGGCGGCCACGTTGGTGATCCTGGCGGTGATCGGTATTGCCATGGCTGCCGCCGGCCGGGTGGATCCCCTTGGAGTTCACGGCGCGATTGTTCTGCTCTATAGCCTTGCTTTGCTGTACCTGATCATGTCGACATCCTTCGGCCCGCCCCCTGATCCAGCGCGCATCTCCCGCTATTACGACGATCCGATCAAGGTTGGCGTCTGGTTCACATTGCTCTGGGCGATCTTCGGAATGTTCATCGGCGTCTGGGCCGCAGCCCAGCTTGCATGGCCGAGCCTGAACTTCGACACCGCATGGGCCAGCTTCGGGCGGATCAGACCTGCCCATACGACCGGCGTGATTTTTGGGTTCGGCGGCAACGCTCTCATTGCGACCTCTTTCCATGTCGTACAAAGGACCTCCCGCGCCCGGCTGGCAGACCAATTCAGCCCGTGGTTCGTGCTCTTCGGCTACAATCTTTTCTGTATCCTGGCCGTGACCGGCTATTTCATGGGTGTGACGCAGTCGAAGGAATACGCCGAGGCGGAATGGTACGCCGATCTTTGGCTCGTCATTGTCTGGGTCACCTATTTCGTCCTTTACATCCGCACCCTGGCGCGCCGCAGGGAGCCGCACATCTATGTCGCCAACTGGTACTACATGGCTTTCATAGTGGTGGTGGCGATCCTGCACATCGTCAACAACCTTACGGTTCCGGTCTCCCTCGGACATGCCAAGAGCTACACGATCTGGGCAGGCGTCCAGGACTCGATGGTACAATGGTGGTATGGGCACAATGCCGTCGCCTTCTTCCTGACGGCCGGCTTCCTGGCGATGCTCTACTATTATTTGCCGAAGCGTGCCGAGCGGCCGATCTTTTCCTACCGTCTGTCGATCCTCAGCTTTTGGGGCATAACCTTCTTTTACATGTGGGCGGGGTCCCATCATCTGCACTACACGGCCTTGCCGCACTGGGTACAGAACCTCGGAATGACGTTCTCCGTAATGCTGCTGGTGCCCTCATGGGCATCGGCCGGCAACGCCCTGCTGACGCTCAACGGCGCGTGGCACAAGGTACGTGACGACGCGACGCTGCGCTTCATCATGATGGCGGCTTTCTTCTACGGCCTCTCGACCTTCGAGGGATCGTTCCTTGCGGTGCGTCCCGTCAACTCGCTGTCGCACTATACCGACTGGACCGTCGGCCATGTCCATGCGGGGGCTCTGGGCTGGGTCGCGTTGATCACCTACGGCTCGCTCTACACGCTCGTGCCCGCGATCTGGAAGCGCGAGAGGATGTATTCGGCAGCCCTTGTCGAGGTCCATTTCTGGCTCGCCTTCGCAGGCACCGTCATCTACGTCTTCGCGATGTGGAACTCGGGCATCATCCAGGGCCTGATGTGGCGGACCTATACCGGGGAGGGGACACTCGCCTATTCCTTCGTGGATTCCCTCGTGGCGATGTACCCCTACTATATCGCCCGCGCATTCGGCGGCCTGCTGTTCCTGATCGGAGCCGTTGTCGCCACCTACAACATCTGGATGACCGTACGCGGCGTTCCCGTGCTGGCTGAACGGCACGACGATGTTCCGGTCGGCCCACCGATGCCGGAAGGCGCGGCGACGGGACCGGCGGAGTAACGACATGCGCGAACTCCTTCATCGAAAGCTGGAGCGAACGGCGATCGGTTTCGTGCTGGCGATCATATTGGCGGCCAGTGTCGGCGGGATCGTCGAGATCGCTCCGCTGTTCACCATCGACGAGACCGTCGAGGACGTCGAGGACATGAGGCTCTATACGCCGCTGGAGCTCGCCGGCCGCAACATCTACATTCGCGAGGGCTGCTATGCCTGCCACAGCCAAATGATCCGGACGCTGCGGGACGAAGTCGAGCGCTACGGCCCCTTCTCGCTGGCGGTCGAGTCCAAGTACGACCACCCCATGCTCTGGGGGTCGAAGCGAACCGGACCGGACCTTGCCAGGGTAGGGGGCAAGTATTCCGATTTCTGGCATGTAGCCCATCTCACTAATCCGCGTGACGTCGTGCCGGAGTCCAACATGCCGGCCTATGCCTGGTTGGCTAGAACGCTGCTACGGCTGGACGACCTAGGCTCTCATTTGGAGGCGCAGCGGAGTGTCGGAGTGCCCTATACCGACGAAATGATCGAGAACGCCGCACGCGATGCCTTCGGTCAGGCGGTGCCCGACAGCGAACAGGCATCGGGTGTCACCGAACGCTATGGAGAGGAGACGCAGGTCAGCGCCTTCGACGGGGTGGCAACGCGGGTCACGGAGATGGATGCGCTCGTCGCCTATCTGCAGGTCCTTGGACGGCTCACCAATGCGGCATACCAGAATACCGCGGCGCCGGAACAGGTACCCGATCCAGGCGATTGACAAGGAAGGACAAGGTCGTCATGGACGTTACACACGAGACATTGGTGGAGGCAGCGAAGACCTGGGGGCTCTTCTATCTCATCGGATTCTCGATCTGCGTGCTCGTATACACGTTCTGGCCGGCTAACCGCGAACGCTTCGATCGTGCCAAGAGGGGCATTCTCGACGAGGACGACCAGCCATGGACGTAGAGGAAGTCGATCCGATCAGCGGCAGGAAGACCACCGGACATGAGTGGAACGGCATCAAGGAGCTCGACACGCCGGTTCCCCGAGGCGTGCTGCTTTTCCTGGTCGTCACTCACGTCTTTGCGCTGATCTGGTGGGTGCTGCTGCCGACGTGGCCGCTCGGCACCACCTATACCAAGGGTCTGCTCGGAATCGACGAGCGCAACGTCGTCGAAGAGAAGCTCACTGCCGCCGCTGCAGCCAGGGCGGTTTGGGAGAAGAGGATCGACACGCTCTCCTACGAGCAGATAAGGGCGGACGAGCAGTTGATGGCGACGGTCCGTTCCACCGGCCATCAACTCTTCGGCGACAACTGCGCCGTTTGCCACGGCGTCGACGGAAAGGGCCGGAGCAACTATCCGGATCTGACCGACGACGACTGGCTTTGGGGCGGCGGACCGCAGGATATCGAACAGACCCTCAGGGTCGGCATCAACACACGGCACCCTGAAACCCGCGTTGCGCAAATGCCCTCTTTCGGACGTGAGCAGATGCTCGAACGCAATCAGGTCCGTGACGTCGCCGCCTATGTTTATTCGCTGACCAATCCGGGACACTCCACGCCGGAGAACATTGGCCGGATCGAGGCGGGCAGAGAAGTGTTCCTCGCCACTTGTGCCGCCTGCCACGGCGAAGACGCGAAAGGCAGTCGGGAGGTCGGCGCTCCCAACCTGACCGACGCTTATTGGATCTATGGCGGCACGATGCAGAGTATCATTGAGTCCGTGCATGGCGGGCGCCAGGGTCATATGCCGACATGGGACGAGCGGCTGACACCCACGGAGATCAAGATATTGGCGCTCTATGTGAATTCTCTGGGCGTGGAAAAGCCGTGATGACGAAAGTCGCGCCCAGACGAAGCAGATCGTGGCTGGCCTGGTGGGGCCTCGTCGCTGCGGCCATTTTCCTCGGAGCGAACGCCCACATGCTTTACGTCGCCATCGACAGCGCTCCCGGATGCGTCGCTCACCTGAAGCAGACGGGGTCGGCGCCGGGACAGTACAGGGCCGCGAAATCATCCTGCTAACGTCATGGTGTACCCGTGGAGAGACATATGTCCGGGACTGGAAAATTACAGCGATGGGTAGGCGAGGTCTCAGGCATAGAGGAGACCTGGAATCCGAAATGGCAACGCCATCTGCCGGCCCAGGCACCCTTTGAGTGGCTCGCGAAAGGTTGGCGTGACCTGATCACTTACCCGATGCTCAGCCTGAGCTACGGGGTAGCCGTTTTTGTCGTTTCCTTCCTGATCATTTGGCTGCTGTTCGCCACCGGACGCGACTATTTCCTGTTCCCCGCCATTGCAGGCTTCATGATCATCGCCCCGCTCCTCGCGACGGGGCTTTATCTGAAGAGCTCGCGCCTTGAGCGATCCGAGCCGGTCAGTCTCGGGAGCATGCTCCGCGTCAGACCGGTGGCCGGCGCCCAGGTGTTCTTTACCGGGCTTCTGCTCTGCATGCTCATGCTGCTCTGGATGCGAGCGGCTGTGCTCATCTATGCGCTATTTTTCGGCGTGCGGCCGTTTCCAGGCCTCGGGCATGTCACGCAACTGCTGCTGATGTCGCCCATCGGATGGGCCATGCTCGCGGTCGGCATTTTCGTCGGCGCCCTTTTCGCCGGATTTTCCTTCGCCATAAGCGTGTTCTCCATCCCGATGCTGCTCGACCAGCGCATCGATGCTTTCACGGCAATGGGCATCAGCGTCGCGCTCGTCTGGAACAATCTCAGGCCGATGCTCGTCTGGGGTGCGATCGTGCTGGGGCTGTTCCTGGTCAGTGTCGCCACGGGTCTGGTCGGGCTGGTCGTGATCTTCCCCTTGCTGGGCCATGCAACCTGGCATGCCTACAAAGCGGTGCGATAGCATGTCCTGCTGCCCGGACATCGCCGTTCCAGTCGCCGAGAAGGCGGGTCGGAAGACCGCGCGCGCTGAGGAGATCCGGCTCGCGAGCCGTGACCTCGGTGACGGCCTTCGGCAAACCATATTGACGTTGCCCGATGTTCATTGCGCCGCATGTATTGCTGCCGTCGAAGGCACTCTCGGGAAAACCCCTGGCGTCGAGCTTGCCCGAGTAAACCTGTCCACCCGGCGTGTCACCATCAATTGGCGCGGCAATGACGGCGAGAGCCCGGATTTCGCCGCCGCGCTTGCGAATATCGGCTATGCCTCGCATCTGGCCTCCATCGAGGAGGACACGCAGAATCCGGTGCTTTCCTCGCTTTTGAAGGCGCTGGCGGTCGCCGGTTTCTCGGCGATGAACATCATGATCCTCTCGGTTTCGGTCTGGTCAGGGGCCGATCCCGAGACCCGCCACGCCTTCCATATGGTTTCGGCAGCGCTCGCTCTGCCGGCAGTCATTTATTCAGGCAGGATCTTCTATCGCTCGGCGTGGGCGGCGCTGCGGCATGGTCGCGGCGTCGGCGTTCTCCTCGCCTTCGCCTTGAGCGTCTATGACACCCTCCACAACGCACCCTATGCCTATTTCGACGCGAGCACCTCCTTGCTGTTCGTTCTGCTGGCAGGGCGAACGCTGGACCATCTGATGCGGGGCAGGGCGCGTTCCGCGGTGGGAGCGCTTTCAAGGCTCGCGCCAAGGGGCTCCAGTGTCATCCGGGCAGACGGCACTATTGACTACGTCCCGCTTTCCGAGGTCAAGCCGGGCATGCATCTGCTCGTCACCGCCGGCGAACGTGTGCCCGTCGACGGCGTTGTCGTCAAAGGCGCCTCGGAGCTCGATTGCTCGCTCGTTTCGGGGGAGAGCCGGTGGAAGCGTGCCGAGCCTGGAAGCGCGCTGCAGGCGGGTGTGATGAACCTCGCCAATCCGCTGACACTGATTGCGACCGCATCCGCCGACGGTTCCTTCCTGGCCGAGATGACCCGCATGATGGAGGCGGCCGAGAGCGAGCGCTCCAGCTATCGCCGCATCGCTGATCGCGCGGCCGGATTGTATTCGCCCGTCGTGCATGGCGTCGCGCTCCTTTCCATGCTCGCATGGCTCTATGGAACCGGAGACCTCCACAAGTCCGTCACCATTGCCATCGCTGTGCTGATCATAACCTGCCCCTGCGCCCTTGGGCTTGCCGTTCCGATGGTGCAGGTGGTGGCGGGGCGGCGCCTTTTTGAACGCGGCATCATGGCTCGTGACGGATCCGCATTCGAGCGGTTGAACGAGATCGATACCGTACTCCTCGACAAGACCGGAACGCTGACCCTTGGCGATATGCGCCTGGTTAACGCGGGCGATATTCAGCCCCGGCTCCTGTCCTTGGCAGCCGAGATGGCGAGGGTCTCGCGGCAACCCGCGTCCGTTGCTATTGCCGCCGCCAGCGCCGGTCGTCAGTCATCTCCCGTGACGTTCGACAGTCTCAAGGAGACCCATGGGTGCGGGATCGTGGGGCGGGCAGGGGACGCGGTCTATCGCCTCGGGCGCCCTTCATGGGCGTCTTTCGCGCCGCCCATCGAAATCGGCACGTCGTCGACAACCGTGTTGTCGAAGGACGGCGAAACGATAGCGGTTTTCGCATTCGAGGACTCCATCCGTCCCGGCGCTCGCGAGCTTGTCCAGACGCTGCGCTCGGCTGGCCTTTCAGTGAGCATGGTTTCGGGAGATAACCATCCTGCGGTTTCGTCCGTTGCCAGACAGTTGGACATCGGGGAGTTTTCGGCCGAGCTGCTTCCAGGTGAAAAGGTGGAGGCCATCCGGTCGTTGTCCGCCGCCGGGCGCAAGGTGCTGATGATCGGCGACGGGCTCAACGACGCGCCTGCGCTGGCGGCCGCGCATGTGTCGATCGCGCCTGCATCGGCCACGGATATCGGCCGGAGCGCGTCCGACTTCGTATTCCTGGGGCACAGCCTGATGGCTGTCCGGGACATCATGCAGACGGCGTCTCGAGCCGATGCGCTGATCCGCCAGAATTTCGGGATGGCGGTCGCTTACAATCTCGTCAGTGTGCCGTTCGCGATTGCCGGACAGGTCACGCCGCTCGCTGCTGCAATTGCGATGTCCTTGTCCTCGATCATCGTCGTCGGAAACGCACTGCGCCTCGGGGCACGGGTCGGGAAGTACGGCCGCAGCTTCCGTGCGAGAGAACCAGCCAGGGCAGCGAAATGAACTACCTCGCTGTTCTCATACCGATTGCCTTGGCGATGGGCGCGGTAGGCCTCCTGGCATTTCTCTGGTCGCTTCGTTCCGGGCAATATGATGATCTCGACGGGGCCGCAGAAAGGGTCTTGTTGGACGACGAGGCGGACGAGGCACCAATGGCAGTAGAAGGAACTGTGAGCAGGTATCAGCGTTCCCGATCGGAAGATAACGATGAACCGAAACTCCATCCCGGAGGATCCAATGCCGAGCAGGGATGAACGCGTGGACAGCCGCTCTCCCACGGAGAGGTCAAATTCGATGCAGAAAGAGCTGCCGGACCGGCAGATCGATCCTTCGGAGTCCGTGACGCTGTTTGCAATTGCATTTGGAGCGATCGGTGGTCTGATCGGTCTCGTCGCCGCAATCATTCTCCTGCCGGATTCCGGTGAAGGGACTGTTTTCCTCAACTGTCTGATTGCGTTCCTTGCTGGCGGTTCTGCAGGGCTGGTCGCTGGCGGCACGCTTGGAGCGGCCCTTGGTGTGTTTCGCGGTGTCAGAGCGCCTAAAGTACACGGCCAGTGAAATGTCGAACACGCCAGTAGCCGACTGTAATGCGGCGGCTGCGCGGATACCTCCCCGTAGTCCGGTCGTCAAATCTCCACCTGACGGCGGTGGTGACCACCTTGTTGGTCGCTGCACCGGCCCCTCCTTCACATCATCCGGCATTGGCGGATCGATCGGCAGGCGAATCGTCTGTGTGAATACGATCGCGGCCACCAAGCTTTGCCATGTAAAGTGCCCGGTCTGCGCGGGCATAGAGGCTAATAGCCGTATCCCCGGACTGGGCGCACGCAATGCCTGCCGAGAATGTGTATCGGAAGTCCGGATGCTCCGGCAATGGCCTGGATTTGCGCACGGAGGCGAGCATCCGATCGACGATCAAGTGTGCCTGCCCGACGGGAGTGGCTGGAAGTGTGAGCACGAACTCCTCTCCGCCGATACGTCCGAAGCAGTCGGTGCGCCGGACCAGGCGATGGACCCTCTTTGCAAAGTCTCTGAGCACCAGGTCGCCGATCTGATGGCCATACTGGTCGTTGACGCTCTTGAAGCGGTCGATGTCGAGGACGCAAAGGCAGCCTAGCGGCGTGTCATCGTCCCCTCGCGGGTGCAACATGTCTTCGATTCGCGCGGTGACGAAGCGGCGATTGGCAACGCCCGTCAATTCGTCGGTATAGGAGGCTTTTATCGCCAGATCCCGGTCCTGCCGGACGGTGCGCGTCTTGGCCCTTAAGCCCGTCACATCGCTGGCAACACAAAGCATCCATCCGTCTTTCTGGACCGTCTCGGTCATCCACAGCCAACGTCCGTCGATCAGATCGGTTTCAAAGGCTCTGAAGCCAACCTTCCCGCGGCGAGACTGGGTCGCGATCAGCCACTCTTCAAAGTCTGCAGCGTGGATAACAGTCCCGCGTTTGGCATGAAAATTCCGCCGCATCAGATCGGGCCAAAAGGGTGTCTCATCCGGCTCGATGAAGTACGCCGCTCGAAACGCCGTGTTCGCGTAACGAAGTCGGTCAAACTCGTCGTAGACCGCCGCGAGAACAGGGGAGGACTCGAATAGTTCAGCTAGTCGCGTGATGTCCTTATCCATGACCCGACGTTAGACGATTGTCGTTAATGCAAGTGGTAGGCAGAGTGAGATTTTCACCAGACATCACTACATTCGCACAGCCTGATGTCGAGAAGACGGCCGATAGCTGCGCCACGGATCATCCACATTGATCAGAATCAAGTCTGTTAGGACGCGGGTCATTTGACCGCAAATGGCTCAAAAAAATCCAACAGCGGGTCGGGGATAATCCGAAGCGCCCGTGAGTAGTGATCGCCTGGTTGCATCCGCCGCCCCCAAAAACGCCTCGCGCGGGTAACGCACGAATTCGATCCAGTCGCTGCCCAACCAGGCTCCAACCATCGTGAAACGGGGTTTGGGATAGGTCCTGGTATCTCTGCCACGACCAAAAAAGTTAGGGAGAGCTGTGTCTGAAACTTATCGTTGCGCGTGTGCCCCGACCCGGAGCGGAGATCATCTGGAAATCAGCTTTAGAGTTTTCGCGCAGCGATTGCACGATCAACTCGCCAAGCTTGCCGTGTTTGGGCCAGATTTCCCCTTCGGGCAGACCTATTCCGTCGTCCGCAACGATCACACGATAACCATCATCCCCGAAAGTGCTTCGCAAAGTGATTACCCCTTCTTCGCGCCCCGTGAAAGCATGCTTGAGCGCGTTAGTGAGCAGTTCGTTGACGACCAGGCCCGTTGGCATGGCGACGTTAATCGAAACGGGATATGGGTCAATTTTCATGTCAAGGCTGACCCCATCGCAAGCGTTCGACGCCATGACGGCGGATGCGATCTGACCGATATAGACGCCAAGATCCACCTTCTGAGGGCTCTCTCCCTTTGCCAGGGCTTGATACAGGGTGGTGAGGGCTTCAATCCGCCCGGCCAACCTTTCGAAGGACCTCGTGTCTGGGGCCGGATTGCTGCGTGCTTCGAGGCGGATTAGTGCCGTGATCATCTGAAGGTTGTTCTTCACACGGTGTTGCAGCTCCCGAAGCAGGAGATCCTGCTCTTTGATACGGTTTTCGAACTCCTCGCGCTCGGCCTGCCGGTGCTCGGTCACATCCACAAGTGCGACCAGGCGGAAACACGGCGTTCCCCCGTCATCTTCGACCACACTTGAATAGACGTCCATGATGGACGTCGTGTCCCCAGTACTTCTTTTGAAGGTTCCGACGTGGTCGGTCTGGATCACAATGGCTTGACCGAGCGATGACATTTCCTGCGCGACGGCAGGTTCTGCTTCAAGCACGCCCCAATCCTTGTTCTCAACCTCCGACGCGGCCAATCCTGAAAGGCGCTCGAACTCTGGGTTGGCGTAGATAATTCGGTCTCCCCGAGAGCCGATTTTAGAGAGGACGAGAGCGATCGGTACTTGATCGAGAAATCGTTTGAATTGTTTGTTTTCGAGAGCTTCCGCCAGATCGGCATTGTCGAGAAGTCGGTCGACCTGTTCAGGCAAATTGTCGGAAGTCATTTCGAGTCCCCGGTTAGGAATAGAGTGTAACAGAAACATCGAAGTTAGGGGGACCAAAATGCGTCAGGAGAGCAATGTCGGCGTGCATTGCCGGTGGCGGGGGAAGATCAACGCTCAATCCTCACCTGTTGCCGGCCCCAATCGGATATGGGTCACGATTTCCCTTCTGGCGCGCCCCGGAACGGCAGAGGATGGTCGAGAGCAGCCCTACCTCCACGAGACTAGAAGCGCGCTGTAGATGATGTCCCCGTTCTGTGCTTCGAAAATCGCGTAATGTATCGGCTGGAACGGTGCAGCTGCGCGATTGCCTCCATTGTGATTAGTGGCTGAGCCGCGACCCTTGTCCTATTCGATATCCCGGCGATTGCTTGATTGTTTGAGCGGCTGCCCCTTACGGAGTCGCAAAGGTCACTCGCTGAAAACTTGCGAGATGACTGCATAACGATTATATTGCTGTCATTGAAGGCGAGTGCGAGGGTTTGACTATGGCTATCCTGACAGTTCGGAACGTGCCCGATGAGGTGCACCGCGCTTTGCGCGTGCGCGCGGCGATGCGCGGCCGCAGCACCGAAGCGGAAGTCCGTGAGATTTTGGAAAGTGTAGTGAAGCCCGAGCAGCGCGTTCGTATAGGAGATGCCTTGGCGGAGCTCGGCCGGCGGCTGGGACTGACCAATGATGACTTCGCAGTGTTTGACCAGCTACGTGATGGGGCGCCGGCGGAACCAATGAGGTTTGAATGATCGTCTTGGATACGAATGTCGTCTCCGAGGCGATGAAACCAGAACCCGATCCGGCTGTGCGCTCATGGTTGAACGAGCAGGTCGCTGAAACCCTATATCTGTCCAGTGTGACGCTAGCCGAGCTGTTGTTTGGTATCGGTGCGTTGCCTGACGGGCGGCGCGAGCAGGCTCTGACCGAAACGCTTGACGGCGTGCTCGAACTGTTTGGCCATCGCGTGCTGCCCTTCGACATCGGCGCTGCTCGGCATTATGCCGACCTAGCGATGGCGGCGCGAGCGGCCGGGAAGCGATTCCCGACGCCCGACGGATATATTGCCGCCATTGCCGCCTCCAAGGGATTTATCGTAGCGACGCGCGACACCAGCCCCTTCGAAGCGGCAGGAGTCATCGTAGTAAACCCTTGGGACCACCGATGAATTCAGACTGTAACGGGATTTCAGGCGAAACCAAATCAGCCTACCTGTTCCCTCAGGCGCCAAATCACATTCAGCAAGGTCCGCAATGCGGCCATTGATTTTGATAGTCCGGTCCCCAACTTCGATTCGGCTTATGATCGCACGCAGGTAGCTTTTCATTCGCGATCTGCTGGTGGACTTCCAACGGACGCTGATTGTGGAGAGGACAAGAGCTGGACCGGAAGCCGCCGAGCCTGCGGACGGAATGGCGAAGCGGTCGTAACGGGAGTTCCAACTCAGCCATGGGAAACGGACATCTATCTTAATCCCAGATACTAACTAACTTGATATACCCAGCAGCCGGGTGGCACAGTTCTTTCCCCAGCAAGGCATGTCCACCAAAAGGCTCCGCGTCGTTCGGCGGTCAAGAGTCTGACTGTCCCCGAACGCGATCAGTGCCGACCAATGACCAAACCTGCCGTTCTCGCTCCGATCTCCGAAATCCTCCGCGCGTACTGGAAGTCCGACCGCTGGATGCTGTTCCTCGTCGCCGTGGTCGTCTTGCTCTCCAGCGTTGCGAGCGTCGCCGGGCCCTTTCTCTTCTCGCGGCTGATCGATCGTTTGCCGCAGGAGGGCTTCCTGCGGATACTCGCCTGGGGATTCGTGGCCTATGCCGTGCTCCTGGGGCTCTCGTCGGCGCTGCAGCACATGATGCAGTACCTCTCTTTCATGAGCGCGGAGAATCTCGGCTTCATCAGCGGTACGCGCTTCTTTGAACGCATCCTGAAGAAGACCAGTACCTTCTTTGTCGAGCACAACCCGGCCGAGATCCAGAATGCGAGCGCGCGTGGACGCGAGGCGCTGACGACGCTGGTGCAGCTCGGCCTCATCGTTTTCATCCCCGGCGCAACGCAGATCCTGCTCACGCTCGCCACCCTTGGTGCGTTGATCAACATCGAGGTGACGGCAATCGTCGTGGTTTACGGCGTCGCCGCCGTCACCCTCACACTCATCTCCGCGCGTGGGGCCCACGTCTTCCTCGACAAGGCTATTG
Organism: Sinorhizobium psoraleae; assembly: GCF_013283645.1. Classification (GTDB taxonomy): domain Bacteria; phylum Pseudomonadota; class Alphaproteobacteria; order Rhizobiales; family Rhizobiaceae; genus Sinorhizobium; species Sinorhizobium psoraleae. Next base: position 100,903 of record NZ_JABEKV010000008.1, on the reverse strand, counting down.
AGGCCGGCCAGGAGAATGCCCGCTTCGTCGGCAACGCCATGAATGCCATGGAGACGCTGCGGCATTTCGGCAGCCATGGCTGGATGAGCCGGCGCTTCACGGCGCAGGCCGAAGAAGTGCGCGACAACTGGCGCGCCTATGTGCTGCAGCGTCTCGGCTACATCGCTGTGCTAGGGGTGGGGCTCACCATCCAGTTCGCCGTCACCCTCTGGCTACTCTTGCCGCGTTACGAGGCCGGCGCGCTGACCATCGGCGACATCGTCCTGTTCAACACGCTGCTGCTGCAGCTCAACATGCCCTTCGAGATGATCGCTCACGCCATCGATGACGTGGCGCGCTCGCGGGCGGCCCTCGTCCCACTCGCAACCATGTGGGCGGCCCCCGAGGAGCGGCAGGTGTCGCATGCGCCGAGCTTCGTGCCGACCGAGGGCCGCATCGTCGCCGAGCGTGTCAGCTACGCCTATGGCAACAGGCGTGGTGTGAAGGATATCGACTTCACCGCCGAGCGCGGTGCCATCACTTTCCTCGTCGGCGAGACCGGCTCCGGCAAGTCTACGATCTTCAGGCTAGCGCTGAAATCGATCGAACCGGATCAGGGGCGCATCCTCGTCGATGGCGTCGATCTAGCGACCATCGACCAGGCAGACTGGTACAGCGCGGTTGCCGTCGTGCCGCAGGAGGTCGTGCTGCTCAACGAGAGCCTGGCTGACAACATTCTGCTCGGCCGGGCGCGCGATGAGAAACGCTTGCGCCGGGCGGCCGAGAAGGCGGCGATCCTGTCCTTCATCGAGGCTCTGCCCGAGGGCCTCGAGACGACGGTTGGCGAACGAGGCCTGAAGCTATCGGGCGGCGAGCGTCAGCGCATCGCCATCGCCCGCGCGCTCTACGGCGATCCAGCGATCCTCTTTCTCGACGAGGCCAGCTCGGCGCTCGATGAGACGACCGAGCGCGACATCATGGAACATATCCGCATGCTCTCGCCGGATGTGACCGTGCTCGCGATCACCCATCGGCGAAGCGTGATCTCAGAGACCGATAGGGTCATTCCCCTCAATGGCGGTGGTCTAGCCGACTCGTAAAGGCCGAGGTCGCGTTTGCGGCCGATCGACCACTCGATGCTGCCGCTCTCCCTGGCGACGCCGGCGACGTGCTGGCCGAGCTTGCGGTCGAGTTCGCGCGACCAGGGGACGAGCTGGAAGCCAAGGCCGTTGTCAATCATGGCGAAGCGACCGGAGGAGAGGGTGAGGCGTTGGCTAAGCGTCGAGGAGCTTTTGTTTTTGGCCTCCGTGTCGGTCTCGCCAGAGTCTAGCTTCTCCGTCAGATCGTTCTGCGGCTACGATGAACTGACGCTCCATCAGCTCGAGCACCTCCATAGATGCCATGACGCTGGCAGTCGAGCCGTGCACCATGTTGCCGGCTGATGACCCGGTGTCTTGCCGATCACCACCTTCTGGATCAGATGGCGCACCATCGGCATTGTTGCGGGCCAGGAAGATCAGCTTGCGGATGCCGACCTCGACGTTCTGCGGATTGAACTGCGCCTTTACCCTGGCAATCTTCTCCTAAAAAGTCGCGCGCGGGCCGTTCCCAGAGTTACCGGAAACGATGCGCATAGAGGGAACCTCCGATACGATCCATTCGCTGACATCGTTGAAACGTGCGACACGCCGCTCTCGTTGTTCAGAATGCCGGTTCCGCGGCTCTTGTGCCCTTGGATTGCGGCGACGAGCGCGCCGACTTCGGCGGGCGTCCCGGCGTGACGCAGGGGGAAGCCTTCGACGCATTCGGCCATCGCTCACATGCTCATGCAGATTCGGGCGGCCGAACTGAACGGCGACCTTCGCTATTGGTTGCGAGAGCCGGCAAAAGACATAAGGCTGCTTCTTGCAGGGCGGCGCTATGTGTGATTTTCTCATGCCCCTTTTGTTGTTTCCAAAAGACGGGAGCCTCGGAGCCCGCGGATGCAATCAGCAGGCTTGCGTTCACGCCGCCTGCTTAAACGAGGGACTTCTGGAATGGGTATAATCTGGACCATCATCATTGGCTTTGCCGCCGGGATCGTGGCGAAGCTCATCGTGCCCGGCGAAAACGAGCCGAAAGGCTTCGTCCTGACGACAATCTTGGGCATTGTGGGGGCTTTCGTGGCCTCCTATCTGGGGCAGGCATTGGGGTGGTACAACGCCAACCAGGGCGCCGGGTTCATCGGCGCCATCGTCGGCGCCGTGATTGTATTGCTCGTATGGGGCGCCGTCGCCCGGCGCGCTTAAGAGCTCACCAAGCAGAAAGGAACCGACAATGGCTTCATCTCGCAACACCATGCCGTCGCTCGCGGCGCTATTGGGGCTGCTCGCGGTCGCTGGCTACCAGAACCGCGATAAGCTTGGCCAGATCTTTCAGGATGCAAAGGCGGGCGCGCAGAACAGCGGCGGTATTCTCGGCGAACTCGGCAAGATGTTCGGCGGCTCCGAGGAAGGTTCGCTCAGCAAAGGCGTGGGAGAACTTGTCGATGCTTTCAAGAACGGTGGAAACCAGGAGGCGGCAGACTCCTGGGTAAGCGCCGAGAAGCCGTCTCAAGGCATCTCGCCCGAACAGGTCGAATCGTCGATCGGCAAGGATACCCTTCAGGAGTTGGCCGCAAAGACCGGCCTGGATTACAATGAACTGTTGAGGCGCCTTTCGACATCGATCCCGGACGCGGTGGACAAGATGACCCCGAACGGTCAGTTGCCGCAGAACGATGAGGAAGTCCTTGGCCGGTCCGCAGGTCCCGCTTCCCTATAGCCAGAACGGCGGGAGGCGCCACGCGTCTCCCGCTTTCGTGGCCCCACACTCCGCCGCGCCCCACCCGTCGCATTCGAGGAAAGTGAGGCTGGACATCATCTTGCGCGCGTTGCCGTTCCTGTTGTCCAACCGATTGCGAGAGCGGCCGCGAACCTCGACGGTCATTTCCCCGCATTGGCCGAGAGATCGACACGATCTACGGGTTGGTTACTCGATCCTGGCATCCCGACCTGAAAATACTCAGCGGTGTTCCCGTCAGAGCATACCCGTGGCGGCAAGGACGTCGACAATCCCTAGAGTGCCGACCTGCGGTTCCGGCAGGGGGACGATGAGGGCTTCGAGGCGACGGCTGCGCTCACGTCAATTCCCGTATTTGGCACGGAAGGATCGATTTCGACCAGAATCGTCCTAAGCCCGCTCCACCTCAAGCTCTAGTCTCCTGGTTCTCGGCATCGTCGGGTGATAGCGGCTGAAAGAAGAGGGGAGGTCCTGACCGCCTGTGTGCCCGAAGCCGCCTCTTCGTGCCGCCTGAAACCGAGAAAAATTATCGGTCTCAATCATTGGCGCAGAGTTCCAGGCCAATGACACCTTGCTTTGCGGGAACTTGCTATCCATCGACAAATACATGCCGGAGTCGTCCCATTCCGGCGAAACGGCATCTGGGAACGGCTGTCAACGGCGACCAGGACCAGAGGTGATGTTCCCGGTGACAGACTGGTGGTCGTCGGAAAGCCTGCTACCGGTTCTGGAGGAACGGCGGTCAGATGACGGGCGCACGATTGCTTCCAGACTCATCTGCTGATGGGGCTCACAGCGGCTTCCTGGGTCCCCGTCACCTTCGATTGTCTCCAAGCTCTCAAAACCGTCATTTCTGTAAACGAGCTCGTGCAAATTCGAGCCTGCCCTCCTCACTACTCCCGATCAGGGCGTTTAAAGACGAAGCGACTCCATCGCAGCCCAACGGATCAACGGCGTCATAGAAAGCGTCATTCGTCTTGCTCGTCGCAACGAGCAGGGTGCGCCAGAGGCGGAAGTTTGCAGTTGGCTAGTCCATGTTCGCTCTCGAGCCTGAGCGGAAGTTCGTTTGGCGAGCGCGAATTCACGCCAATGCCTCCCAAGCGGACCTTGAGCAGTCGCAAATATCGGTCGCAAAAACCGGACTTTTGCGACCGATATTTGTGATGGAAATTTCACCGAGTTTTCAATATCGGCGACCTTGCCGCTAAGATTAGGACTTCCGCGAATCATGCTGCCTATCAGTCCGTTTTCAGCTCTCGAATGAAAGCCTCAGTGACCATATTGACCAACTGCCTATGGATTTCGAGGCGCGACTGTCCTCCGCCGTCTGAGCAGATGGAATCGCCTATCTTTTCGGACTCAGCCATCTCGGCCGCATGGGGTTTGCACTCGCCAAACATGCTGTAATGGCTCGCATCCTCGATCGTGGAATAGGTGCCTTTCGGAATGGCTTTTGCAGTCTCCGAAGCGAGCGCGGTCCGGGGGATCGTTCTTGGTTGGCCAAGGTTCACGATCTTGACGGGGATCGAAACCTTAGAAAAGGTGTTGGTCTGAAAGACATCCACCGGTGCAGGATCGATTGCCATCGCAAATTCAATCCGCTTGTCTTCGTTGTTGCGACCAGCCAGTTGCATATCCATGGCGTGAAGATCGACGCCGCTTTGCCTGACCCATCCGCAAAGCGAAGCATTGAAAGCCTCGGTGTCACAGTAGCTCGCCAGACGGATTGGATCGATGCGAGCGCCAGCCAGCGCCAAGGCCGTGTTACCGCCCATCGAAAGCCCAAGTGCGCCAACCCTCCCGGATTCAAGGTGATTTTCGAAAAGCGGCTGCTTTTCCACCGCATCCAAGGTCGCGCTAATATCCGCTGGTCTCAGCCAAAGCTTCATCGTTTCTGCTGCTGATCTGTTCGCTCCCGTGTTCCCGGGATGAATTGGAGCCGCCACAATGAACCCCTGCTTCGCCAATGGTGTTGCTATCCAGCTCATGGCTTGTGGGGTGCCTCCCAGGCCAGCGCCATGGGATAACAAGATCAGTGGATATTTTCCGTCCGAGATGGGGGCTTCGAGCATGGCGTCCGTCCCCACAAAAAACACACTTTCGCCAATTGTGACAGGTTTGCCGCCCGCGTCCGCCGGGTACCAGATGGTCACGGCCAGATCGCTGCCTCGTTCTTTGGAGGGAGCTGCGATCTGCCGCACGCCGACAAATTCGCTGGCAGTGGCAGAGTGATGCACCATCAGCATCGGAGAGATGGTGCCGCAAAACATCGTCGCGATTTTTATCAACAATTTCATGGAATTTCCTCGTGGCCGTGGGGTCAGCCTGGAACTTACCGGAAATAGACAGCGGCGCGCCCTTGAACGCGATCTTGGACGTTCGAGATCGCGATCCGGGTCGTTTGTGCGATGACTTTCGATCGAGAGCGAAGGGTTATGAGACCGGCGCTTCCGCCCCCGCATCAGGCGCGGCAGACGCCTCGCGGCCAGCGCGCCGATAGCTGCTCGGGGTCATGCCCGTGACGCGCAAGAATTCCCGATTGAAGTTCGATTTTGTGCCGAAACCCGATTCCAGCATGATGGCTGTCACCGGATCGCGTGTCGTGACGAGCCGTCGTTTGGCATCGCTGACCCGGTATTCATTCACAATCTGGGAGATATTGCGGCCATAAATTCGATTCAGAGCACCGGAAATCTGGCGTCCCGGGATGCCCGCACGCCGTGCAAGACGCTCCAATGTCAGGTCTGGGTCGCGATAGAGATGCTGCTCCAGCATTAGAGCATCGACCCGGCTTGCTATGGCTTGGTCATCCCCGATGCTTATAGATGCCGGCAGTGAGGAGTAGGAAGAGGCGAAATCTTCAGCAGTGGTATTTGCCTCATTGTCGGGGCGAGTATTGTCCGCGACCGTGGCGGCGTACCCGGCAACCGCGAGCCATAGAACGCTCGCAACGGTGAGGGTCGTGCGGGCCCGCTCGCCATCCCCAAGGAGGAAATCGATGGACACTACTGCGTCGACAAAGGCCGTCGCAACAAGCATAACCGCCACTGCGACGAGCGCCTTATGAGCGGTCCATTCATCGGCGATACGCACGGCGGAAAGAGAGCCCGGCCCTTCCCGGGCAACCCGTAGAAGCGCAAGACCGTATCCGAGATAGATAACAAATAGAACGATATCGATTGGCACACGCCAGAAGGCGACGAGTATTGCAACGAGGCTCGCCGGTACCAGGTGCGGCAGCATGTCTGTGGGCCTTGCAAGCCTATTGCGGCGTAGCTGATTGAAGGCTGCAAAGGAGAGCGCCGGAAGGACCGCCGCGACGACCGGCTGAATAAAACGGGCCGGATGCCAGTCGAAGTTCCAGTTCAGTCCCGACAAGACCGCCTGAGCGGCAAAAGTGGCGACAAGCAGAGGAAACAGCCCGAGTTTCCGTTCTCCCTGCCGCATCATCCGCACAAGGATAAGGCAGAGAAGAAGGGAGATGACGAATGGCAACGGTATCGAAGGCATGAATGACCATTATCACGGACTGGTTTTTTAGGCGCACGCATCGGCCTTTCGCAAAAATCCCGATTAAAGCGACAGTTTTGCGATCCGACTTTCGCGCCACCGCAGAATAGGTACTTTCGCGATAGGCGCAACGACCGGTCTTGGCGCAAGACAGCCGTCGAATGCCCTTGCCGGTCGGGCGCCCGGCAGCAATATCATTGAAACAGGGGAGCACATGACAAACTCCGGGTTCTGAACGTGATCCGCCGATGCGAGCCGTCGGCAGACCACGATGCTTCAGCTCGCTCAGGCGGTCTTCGTCTTCATCTGGCCCAGAGCAGCGACCAGTGCCTCCGCTGCCTCGCTCGATGAGGCCGGGTTCTGACCGGTGATGAGCTGGCCATCGACTACGGTGTGCACGCCCCAGTCCTTGACCTTGGAGAAGACCGCGCCGAGGCCGATCAGCTCGTCCTCGACCAGGAACGGCACGACCTTGGTGAGACCCACAGCCTCTTCCTCGCTGTTGGTGAAGCCGGTGACGTAGCGTCCCTGAAGGAACGGGGTGCCGACGGCATTGCTCACGTGACGCAGGACGCCCGGTGCATGGCAAACGAGGGCGACCGGCTTGCCGGCCGCGATGAAGGCTTCGATCAGCTTGATCGAATTCGGATCTTCGGCCAGATCCCAGAGTGGCCCGTGGCCGCCGGGATAGAAGACAGTATCGAAGTCCTTCTGGTCGACGCTGTCCAGGCGCACGGTTTCCGCAAGCTGCGCCTTGGCAACCTCGTCGGAGCTGAAGCGCCGCGTAAGCTCGCTCTGGAACATCGGCTCGTCGCTCTTCGGGTCGAGAGGCGGCTGCCCGCCTTTGGGCGAGGCAAGGGTGATCTCGGCGCCGGCGTCCTTGAAGACGTAGTACGGCGCTGCCAGCTCCTCGAGCCAGAAGCCGGTCTTCTTGCCGGTGTTACCGAGAGTGTCGTGGGAGGTGAGTACCATGAGGACTTTCATCGGTCGGATCCTTTCGTCAGATGGTGCCGCGCCTTGAGGCGTCATACCGGTTGATGTCGAGCTCGATCAGCCGCATCGGCTTGTCGATGAGCCGATGATGGCACCCATCTACATATTTCAGAAATTTACTTCTTTGATTTTAGATATTCATGTGGGATTAGATCTCGATGAGATACGATCTGAACCTCCTCCCGGTTTTCCTGGCCTTGATGGAGGAGCGGAGCGTGACACGGGCAGCAGCGCGACTGGGCATCACCCAGCCGGCGCTGTCCAACTCGTTGAACCGCCTGCGCGAGACCCTGCGGGATCCCCTGTTCATCCGGGAAAGGTACGGCATAAAGCCGACACAACTGGCCGAGGAAATCGCTCCAACGATCGAAGCAGCGCTGGCGCAACTGGACGATCTCATCTTGAACCAGCAGGAGTTCCAGCCGGCAAACGCGGACCGGCTGTTCACGCTTGCCCCGAACAGCTACGTGGAGCTTGTGCTGATGCCGGCCCTCGTCGCGAGGACGCGTGAGCTGGCACCGGGCATCAAGCTCCGCATGACTGCATTTGGCAACGATCTCGCCGAGACCGGCGTCATTTCCGGCACCACGGCCATGGTGCTCGGCCGGATCGTCGATCCGCCGGACAATCTTGTCGTCCAGCATCTTCTGGACGACGGCCTCGCCTGCGTGCTGCGCAAGGACCATCCCGACGTTCGAGACCGTATTTCCCGAGAACAGTATGAGCGGCTCAAGCACGTGAACGTGCTCCCGCCGGGACGGCTGCGCGCGGGCGTCTTCCAGGCATTGGCGCAACAAAACCTCAAGCGAGAGGTTGCCGTTTCCGTGACGCACTTCCTCGCCGTGCCTGAGATGCTTGCCGTCACCGACTACTGCGCAACGCTGCCGACCCTTATCTGTCGGAGCCTTGAGCGGGATCCACGGCTGAAGGTGCTGCCGGCGCCGGTCGCCCTCGGCACTTTTCCGGTGCAGATGGCTTGGCACGTTCGCTACCGCCACGACCCGGCCCACAAGTGGTTGCGTTCGACGATCGGCGAACTGGCCAAAGAGCTGACTTCAAAAGAGACCTGAGATCGCTTTCTCTACCTATCTGTGTGGGCCGCCACTGCTTCCAAGGCGATCGCGACGATGCTGTCGGCAAAGCCTGTGTCGAGTGGGCGATGCCCGACAAGCAGCCGGTAGAAGACGGGTCCGTAAATCATGTCGAGCAGCACCTCGAGGTCTTGCTGCAACACAATCTCTCCCCTCGCGGCAGCCTCGAGCAACAAGGCGCGGCCGGCCTCGCGGCTCGAGAGGATGACCTGGTTGCGGAAGGCCTTGGTGAATTCGCTTTCGGGGTCGGCCGCCGCGAGCGTCATGGCGATTTGGCGCCCTCTGGTCGTCGCAAAGGCCTGGATCAGCGATCGCATCTGCCCCGTGAGCGCCGATCGCAGGCTTGTCCCGCCTCCTGCGCTGATGCCCGGATCTCCGGACATCAAGGCGGCCATGGCGAGTTCGGAGGCATTCGCCCATTGCCTGTAGATCGTCGGCTTGCCCACACCGGACCTCGCGGCAACGGCCTCGACGGTCAGCCGGCCAAACCCGTCCTCCGTCAGTATGTCGTGCGCCGCTTTCAGGATCTTCGCCTGCGCCAATTGGTTGGGCGGTCTTCCGCGCCGTTTCGGTGGGCTCATGTGCTGTTGACTCATCTAATTATAAAACGTAACGTAACGTAACTATACGCCAGCGACAAGGGGGCCGCCCATGTCCACCTCGATTTCGTCCCTGACCCCGTATTTCATCGTCAAGAATGCTCGCACAGCGATTGATTTCTACGTTCGCGCCTTTGGTGCCGAGGAGCTCTTCCGGATGACCGACCCGCGAGACGGCCGGATCGGCCACGCGGAACTCAAGATCGGCGAAAGCACCGTCATGATTGCCGATGAGTATCCCGACTTCGGTGCACTGAGCCCAGACACGATCGGTGGCTCTCCCGTGACCTTCCATCTCGCAACTCTGTCGGTCGATGCCGATCTTGCCCGCGCCGTCGACGCGGGGGCCGTCGTTCTGCGTGCCGCTGCAGATCAAGCCTATGGCGAGCGCGTCGCCATGGTCGTCGATCCCTTCGGCCATCGGTGGATGCTCTCGCAGAAGATCGAGGATGTGGCGCCGGAAGAGATGCAGCGCCGCTGGAACGAGGAGACCGGGGCATGAACCGGGCGGACGGAAATCGAACTGAAAGAGCCGGCATGGCCCCCTTGGAGAACAGCGTGGGCGAGGACGTTCTGTCGCACCGCCGTCGCGACATCATCCATTTGCAGCCGGGAGACGGGCGGCACTACGGGCTCGGCCTGCTCACCGGCGTGTTCAAGGCCGACGAAGCCGAGACGGAGGCGGCCTATTCGGTGTCAGAGTGGATACTCGAGCCTGGCCTGAGGGGTGTCGGTGGGCACAGCCATGTCGGAAACGACGAGGTCTTCTATGTGCTCGAGGGTGTGCCCGAAATCCTCGTCGGCACCTGCTGGCGGCACTGCACGCCGGGGACTTTCCTGCGAATACCGGCCGGCGTCGTCCACGATTTCCGAAATACCGGAGAGACGACCGCGAGGCTGCTCAATCTTTTCATACCCGGCGGATTCGAGCGCAACATGCCCACGATCTCCGCTTGGTTCGCCGCCCAGGAACAGGTTTAGTGCGGTAGAAAAGCGTTCCTGAGTACGAGAGGATCGCAATCATCTCGTGCGTTCGCCAATGGTTGTCAGCAAAATCGTCTTCTATTGGGTATAAGCCGCCCCAGGCCCAGATCGCTACGGCCGCTAATGGGTCGAGAATTTCGCCTTCACCAGCGTCGTGGATGGGTGGACAACCGACGTCCCATAATCTTTCCAAACGGGCAAAATGCGCCATGTTATGGACGTCGGGACGTTTTTGGCCGGAGACGGGATTCTCTCGCGCCTTCATCGAGAATCTGCGGTAGAATACAGAGCCTTGCACGCCGGAGAGACAGAGGCGAAAGATTCATGGACGTCGGTGCCTGGCTTCGGGAGTTGGGCCTTGAGCGGTACGAACGTTCGTTCCGCGAGAATGAGATTGATGCCCGCAGCTTGCCGCACCTCACCGCTGAAGACCTGAAAGAGCTGGGCGTAACGCTTGTTGGCCATCGGCGGCTACTGCTCGACGCGATAGCTGCTCTGGGTAAGACGCAGCCAGTCGACGCAGCGCCAGAGCAAACCGACATCCAAGAACAACAGCCAGTGCGCTCACCCAAAGGCGAAGCCGAGCGCCGCCAATTAACGGTCTTGTTTTGTGATCTGGTCGGCTCGACGGCCGCACACGCGCCTGCGATATCAGTGTTCGCCCCACCCGCAACAGCACGCTCTATCCCATTATCGACCAGCTCGAACGGGCCGCTGGGATCGGACCCCAAGACGCGGCTGACTCCACGCTCGACAAGCTCGAAACCGTGCTCGCCCAATCCGCCACCAAACTCGCGGAGGTCGTGCCGCTGTTTGCTGCTTTGCTTTCGGTACCAACCGGGACGCGCTATCCGCCGGTTGATTTGAGCACACCGCGGCAGAAGGAGCGCCTATTGGAAGTCCTGGTAGATCAAGTCGACGGCCTGGCCGCGCATCGGCCGGTCATCTTCATTTTCGAGGACGCGCACTGGATCGATCCAAGTTCACTCGAGCTCCTGGACCAGATCGTCGACCGTGTGCAGAAGCTCCGGGTTCTGATGGTAGTTACGTTCCGGCCCGAATTCGCTCCGCCCTGGACCCACTACCCGCACGTGACGTTTCACTCGCTCAACCGCCTCACGCGTAAACAAGTCGATACGATGGTGGAGAGCGTTGCCGGGGGCAAGTCCCTGCCGGCGGAGGTGCTCGACCAGATCGCTATCAAGACTGACGGCGTGCCGCTGTTCATCGAAGAGCTCACGAAGACAATCCTAGAATCGGACCTCCTCGTCGCGCGGAACGGCAGCTTTGTCCTACGCGGCCCGCTGCTGCCCTTCGCAATTCCGAGCACCCTGCAGGATTCGCTGATGGCCCGGCTGGATCGGCTTGCGCCTGTAAAGGAAGTTGCGCAGGTTGGTGCAGTCATCGGCCGCGAATTTTCACATCAGCTTCTCGCTGCCGTGTCGCCTCTGCCGGAGCCCGAGCTCGAGAACTCTCTCGATCAATTGCTGAAGTCGGAGCTGGTCTTCCGGCGTGGTGTCCCGCCCCACGCGACCTACGTCTTCAAGCACGCGCTGGTTCAAGACGCCGCGTATGCCACCCTGCTCCGGAGCAGGAAACAACAGCTCCATGCGCGTGTCGCCCAGGTTCTGCGGGAGCACTTCCCGGCGCAGGCCGAGGCAGAACCTGAGGTCCTTGCTGCTCACTACACGAAGGCAGGACTGACCGACGAGGCCATTACCTATTGGCTATTGGCTGGACGTCGGGCAACGGAACGCTCGGCCAACGTGGAAGCGATCAGTCACTTAACCGCGGGGCTGGAGCTCTTGGCAGCACAGCCCGATACACCAGAACGGGCCAAACGAGAACTCTTGCTTCAAATCAGTCTGGCGGTCCCGCTGACAGCGGCCAAAGGCTACGCGGCTCCCGAAACAGCCCGGGCCTATACGAGAGCGCGAGAGCTTTGCGGCGCTCTGAGCGATACGACGCAGCTCTTTCCTGCGATGTACGGCGAATGGGTGTATCATATGGTGAAGGCGCATCAGCGGAAGGCGCGGCGCGTCGCACAAGAGTTTCTGCACCTCGCCGAACAGCATGGGGCTCTCGATGGCATCGTTGTGGCGCATCGCACGCTAGGGCTGACGCTTCTCAATCTTGGACAGCTCGCGGCGGCGCGGGAGCAGATGGAGCAGGTTGCTGCGCTCTATGATCCGGAGGCGCACCGCTCGCTGGCGTTTCGCTATGGGCAGGATCCGCGGGCCGTGGGGCTGTCCTTCCTGGCCTGGATTGAATGGCTTCTGGGCTATCCTGATGTGGCGCTGAAACATAGTCAGGAAGCTATCGATCTCGCGCGCGATCTCGCCCACGCCACGACCACAGCATACGCCCTGAGCGTGGCGCCCTATGTGCATCACTTCTGTGGAGACCTTGCCGGAACCCACAAGGCGGCTAAGGCCGCAGTCGTCTTCTGTGAGGAGGAGCGCAACCCATTCTGGCTGGCCATGGCCCGGGTGATTTGGGGATGGGTGCTGGCCGAAGAAGGAGACGTAGAACGGGGTCTGGCCGAGCTCCGTTCGGGGCTCGACGGGTGGCGCGAGACCGATTCGACATGGCTGTTGCCATGTTACCATGCATTGTTTGCCCACGCGCTTGTCCAAGCGGGCCGGTCCGAGCAAGCTCTCGAAGCACTCGATCAAGCGTTGTTGACAATGAGAGAGACCGATGAACGTCTCTACGAATCAGAGCTCCATAGACTGAGGGGCGAGCTTCTCCTACGGCTCTCTCCCCAACAGAATGAGAATCGCGCCGAGATGGAGTATCTCAAAGCCTTGGAAATCGCCCGCAACCAAGCAGCCGCGTCGCTCGAGCTTCGGGCCGGCACCTCGCTCGCCCGGCTGTGGCGCGACCAAGATAAGCGCCCCGAGGCCCGCGATCTGCTCGCGCCGGTCTACCGCCGGTTCACCGAGGGTTTCGGCACGGAGGACCTTGCCAGGGCCAAGGCGCTCCTCGATGCGCTACGCTGACCGGCTGCCGCAGGTGTGTGGTGCCGATATTTATCTGGATCAGTCGGTACCCCTACCTCAAAGACTGCATCAGGCATCGTAGTGCCGTTTGTCATTTCGAGCGGAAGGGCCGAAAAGGGTCGGTCTTTCACGTTCCTCACAGGTTGCGAGAGGGTGGAGTGGAGACCCTTCCTCGGTCGGGCTACCGATCGGCCGCGGGAGACTCTACGAAGCTGTAGGGGAGGCGCTTCACAGTTAGAACCTCTGTGATTTCGAGCAGAGTCCGGCCCCGTTATGCCGCCTTACCTCTTTTCAATGCGCCCGGGTGAATGAGAAGCTGCCGGGGCAGGTTGCCCGAAACCGGATAGACAGGTGAGAGTTTTCTCGCTCTCGGGGAGGCCGGCGATGGTTTGGCGGGAGACTGGCGCCGTGGACGCTATCTGCTGGCACTGGAGGCGAAGGGCTCGATGAGCGAGGCGGAGGGATGGCCGATGTTCGAGCGCCGCAGACCCGCTCGCAAACGCTGCTTTACTTTTCGCACTACGCAACTCCCTGCCATCCCTCGCGGATGTGACGGTATCCATCGCGATAAACGGCCTCGGGCGTCTCGGAAAAGTCGCGCCAGACCTTCGTTGCAGCCGCAAGCTCCTTTAATGCACGACCGAAGGCTTCGATCGTCAGCCATTGGTCATAGCCGCTTGCGCGGATCGCCTTGAAGGTCTCGGTCCAGGGGATGTTCCCCCGGCCCGGCACGCCGCGGTCGTTCTCCGAGATGTGGACGTGTACGATGTGGTCCTTGTTACGGGTGAAGGCTCCGATGGGGTCGGCTTCTTCGATGTTGCTGTGGAAGGTGTCGTACATGGCGCGAATATTCGGATGCCCAATTGCATCAATATGGCCGGCAAGGTCGTCCATCGTGTTAAAGAGATAACATTCGAAGCGGTTCAGCGCCTCGAGCGCAACGGTAACGCCGCGCTCAACGGCATGATCGCCGATCGTGCGCTGCGAGGAGATGGACCGCCTCAGTTCCGCGGCGGTGGGCCCGGTGCCTGAGAACTGGCCCAGCGTAGAATGCAGGGGCCCGCTTAGCGTGTGCGCACCGAGGGCGGCGGCGCAATCGATAGCCCACCGCATGTAGGCGATGCCGCGCTTGCGCGTCGCGGTGTCAGGCGAAATCAGGTTCATGGAAGGGTCGCTCATGGCAGACACAGCGGTGCGCTCCAGGCCGATGCCATCGAGCAATGCGCCGAGGCGGCGGTAGTCGTCTGGAGTGCCCTCGAAGATCGGAATCTCAACCCCGTCGAAGCCGGTCGCTTTAATGTCCCGGAGTAGCTTCTCATGTTTCCGGCCGACGCTCGTCGTCCAAAGAAACATGCACATACCGATCTTCATCGTTCCTCCTCCGGCTGCGCGGTAACGGCCTCCCCATCTGCCAATCTGGTAATACCAAATGTGGCAATCTGGTCAAGGTGACAACGTCATGTGTTCGAATGCGAAGCGGCCGAGCTTCGTCCCGCAATCGCGTGAAACGCTGAGAAAGTCGAGGAGGCGCAGGCACGCTTGCTCCGCAGGCGATAATTTCAGATAGCGCCTTGACAAAGGAGAATTGGCCAAACCAGAATGGTGTCTAGTGGAGGAAGCGCCGCGCACCCCCTCGAGTGTTGGGAGTAGCGCCAGCCTGGGAGGGACGTTTATGCACCTTTCGACGCACAACTGGATGCGGGCGGAGCCTCTCGCCGTCACGCTGAAACGCATCAAGAAGTACGGCTACGAGAGCATCGAGATTTCAGGCGAGCCGGCCCAATACGACATCAAGGACACTCGCGCGCTGCTCAAGGAACACGGCATTCGCTGCTGGGGCGCGGTGACGCTAACGCTCGGCGAGCGCAACCTCGCAGCCAAGGACGAGGGCCAGCGCGCAAGCTCAGTGGATTACGTGAAGAGTGTCATAACGATGGTGAGTGAACTCGAAGGCGAGATCGTCACTCTTGTACCGGCGACCGTCGGCAAGGTCGTTCCGGATGGCACCGAGGAGGAGGAATGGAAGTGGGTCGTGGATGCGACCAAGGAGTGCTTCGCCCACGCCCAAAAAAAGGGCGTCCGGCTGGCAATTGAGCCGCTCAACCGCTTCGAGACTTATCTCTTCAACCGTGCTGCCCAAGCACTTGCGCTGGCCGACGCAGTTGATCCCGGTTGCGGCGTTTGCCTCGATGCCTTTCACCTCAACATCGAAGAGGAAGACATATACGACGCGATCAGGCTCGCCGGAAACCGACTTTTCGATTTCCATGTGGCGGATAACAACCGCTTTGCGGCGGGCCTCGGCCATCTCGACTGGCCGAAGATCGTCGCCACTCTGAAAGAGATCGGATACGACGGCGCGCTCACCAATGAGTTCGTGGCTCCGGTCGACCGCACGCCTGCGGCGAAATATCCGGACATGGTTGAGCGCAGTCCGGTCGACATCCCGCCGGAGCAGCTCAAGTTCATCCAGGATCACGGATCGAGCCTGCTGACCGAGAAGTTCTACGATGACCAGATGAGGATCACCGCCGAGACCATCCTGCCACTGATCAAGTGAGGACCGGTCCCGAGCATGCCCTGCGGCCGGCGCGCCGAGGTTGGGGAGGCGAAATGCGTATCAAGACCGTCCAAGCCTGGTGGATTCGCATACCCATCGAAGCAAGTCGGCAGCATCACAGCGATTTCGGGCGCCTGACAACCTTCGACGCGGCAATCCTGCGCATAGAAACAAATGACGGGATCGTTGGGTGGGGTGAGGGCAAGAATGCCGCGGGCAGCGCGGGTACTTACGGAGCGCTCGTGCACATGCTCAACCATGAGGTGGGGCCGAAGCTCGTCGGTCGCGACCCCTCCGACATCTCCGCGATCTGGGAGATGCTCTACAACGGCGTGCGCCACGAAACGGCGGCGATGTCGGGTCATGCAATGCCGGAACTCTCGCGCCGGGGCCTCTCCATTGCCGCGATCAGTGCGGTCGACATTGCATTGTGGGACATTCTTGGTAATTCGCTGGGTGTGCCGGTATGGAAGCTTCTCGGCGGGCGTAAGGCGGACCGCTTGCCTGCTTATGCATCCGGCGGGTGGGAGAGTGTCGAAAAGATCGGCGGCCAGCTGCAGTCCTACATTGGCAGCGGCGGTTTCAAATCAGTCAAGATGAGGGTCGGCGCAATGGACCGCGCGCCGCACGTCTCGGCCGCCCGCGTGCGTGCCGCCCGCAAGGCGCTAGGCCCCTCGGTGGATATCATGGTCGATGCGCATGGCACCTATACGGTTGCCGACGCGAAACGTTTCATCCAGCTCGTCCAGGATTGCGATCTCGCCTGGTTCGAGGAGCCGGTGATCGCAGATGATAAGGCCGGCATGGCGGAAGTGCGCGCCGCTGGAAACGTGCCGATCGCAGCCGGCGAGAGCGAAGCCACTCGTTTCGCCTTCCGCGATCTTGCGGTGCTGCGCTCGGCCGATATTTTCCAGCCCGATCCGGCCTTCTGCGGCGGCATCACGGAGGCCATGCGCATTGGTGTGATCGCCAGTGCCTTCAATCTCCGCTTTGCCCCCCATTTGTGGGCCGGTGCCCCATGCTTCTTCTCGGGCCTGCACATCTGCGCGGCCTCTCCGGCAAGCTTTGTCGTCGAATATTCGGTTGGCGCGAACCCGATGATCCACGACCTCGTTGAGGAGACCGTGGCTGTGAGAGACGGGATGATAGAGATTCCTGATAAACCCGGCCTGGGATTTACGATAAACGAACGCGTCCTGGAGACTCACGCGCAAAGACTGTAACCATGAAAGAAAACAATCTGCTTTCCGATCTGGCGGCCCATCTATTTACGACTTCGAGCAGCAATGGGCGAACGCCATCGGAGCGAGAGCTCGCCGAGCACTTCGCCGTTAGCCGGGGGCAGCTCCGGGAGGCTCTGGCAATCCTGGAAGCCATGCGCATTGTGGAGCGCCGGGCGAAGTCGGGTATCTATCTCACGACGACGGAGGCGAGCGTCGAGGCGATCGCACTCTTCGCGCGTGCTGGCGTGCCACTGGACCCGATCGTGATCTACGAAACGGTGGAGCTCCGCAAGATCCACGAGATCAAGGCGGCGGAGCTCGCCTGCGCGCGGGCGACGGAGGAGAACTATGAACGCCTGCGCGAGATTCTCGCCGCTTCCGAGGCGAGGATCGCTGCAGGCGAGGGCCTCGCGCGCGAGGACAGGGATTTTCATCTGGAGATCGTCCGGGCGACGAAGAACAGTGTGTTTCACCGCGTCTGCAGCGTTTACTACACGATGGGCGAACAGCGGCTGCCCATCTACTTCGCTGATATCGCCCGCAGCCGCCGCTCGCACGAGGAGCACATCCGTATCTACGAGGCGCTGCTCGCACGCGACGGCAATCTCGCCCAAGCTTTGATGAATGCGCATCTGCAGGGCGCGGAAAGCTACTGGAAGGGCCTCATCGGCGGGCCTGCAACAGCCGCGGAGTAGCCCGGTCGGTAATGAGGAGGCCGATGAGTTTCATTTTCTCGACCCATCCCCTGCATCCCCAGGCAGAGGCCATGTTGAAGGCGGCGGGTGATCTGCGGCTAGCGTCCGCCCTCGATCCCGAAACCTTGCTCCATGAAGGCGAGGGCGCGGAGATTGTCATCGTGCGCGCGCCGATCCCGCCCGCCTTCTTCGAAGAAGCACCGGCCCTGCGGGCGGCAGTCAGGCACGGCGCGGGGCTCGACATGATTCCCTACGACGCTGCCACGGCCGCCGGCGTGCTGATCGCCAACGTACCGGCCGTCAATGCGCCGACTGTAGCGGAACACGTCATCATGGTGACGCTTGCGCTGCTGCGCCAGTTCCGTACCATGGACCGCGACCTCAGAAGTAGGGGGTGGAGTGCTGGGCGAGCTCACTCCGATCGAGCACTCGACCTCGCCGGCCGCACCATGGGCATCATCGGCATGGGCAATGTGGGAAAGGCGGTCTTCCGGATCGCGAAGTACGGGTTTGGGCTGGAGATCGTTGCCAACAGCCGCTCGCCGGAAAGCCTGCCCGACGGTGTGCGCTTTCTCTCGGTCGACGACCTGGTTTCGACGGCGGATATCGTCGTTCTCTGTTGCCCGCTCACGCCTGGGACGACCGGGCTCTTGAGCCGTGAGCGGATTGCGCGCATGAAGCCCGGCGCGATCCTCGTCAACGTGTCGCGCGGCCCCGTCGTGGATGACGCAGCGTTGATCGAGGCGCTGGAGATGGGCCGTATCGGCGGCGCTGCCCTTGACGTGTTCTCAACACAGCCCCTACCGCTCGAGCATCCTTACTTCCGGCTGGACAACGTGATCGTGACGCCTCACCTCGCCGGCATCACCGAGGAAAGCATGATGCGCATGGGAACGGGCGCTGCGGCCGAAGCCATCCGCATCTTGAAAGGCGGGTTGCCCGTTAATCTCCGCAACCCTGAGGTCGTCGAACACTATCGGCGGCGCTTCCCGGCATAGGGCATCGGGATTTCGCGAATTCCGGATGGACACGTCCTGCGTGGCCATATGAATGACAGGCAAACGGACTGGAAGTCACGACCCAGGATGGAAGCAGTCTTGGGCGTCGATGACTTAGCCAGCGTGGCGCAGGCTCATCCCGCTTCCGCCGTCGAAGAGCACGACCTTTTCCGGATTCCAGGAGAAGCGAACAGCCTCCTCGATCCCAAGGTCGGTCTGGGCCGGCACTGTCGCCTGCAAGAAATGGTTGCCTGTGCGAAGCGTGACGATCTTCTCGACGCCATGATTCTCGACGTCGTGCACGCGGGCTTCGCCGGGTGCGCCGCTTTCGAGGAAAAGATCTTCAGGGCGGATGCCGAAGGTGAGGGGCCTTCCGTCCACCGCAGTGCCGAACGCCGCGTCAAAAGGCAATCGGTAGCCCTCGTCCGCGATAGCCTCGCTGCCCACAAGCCTCCCCGAGATCAGGTTCATCGGCGGCGAGCCAACGGCGCGTGCAACGAAAGTGTTGACCGGATTGCGATAGATCTCCTGCGGCGTGCCGGTCTGAACGAGCTGACCGTTGTTGAGTACGCCGATCTTGTCGCCCATCGACATGGCTTCGATCTGATCGTGGGTGACGAAGAGGAAGGTTGCCCCGAGATTCATCTGAAGGTTCTTGAGCTCAGTACGCAACGCCTCACGCAGTTTGGCGTCGAGGGCGGAAAGGGGCTCGTCCATCAGAAAGACGCGCGGCTTGCGCACGATAGCCCGGCCGATGGAAACGCGCTGCATCTCGCCACCCGATAGGCGGTCCGTCTTGCGGTCGAGCAGATGCTCAATGCGGAGCGTCCTCGCGGCGCGGGCGACACGCTCTTTGATCTCGGCCGGTTCGACACGCCGGATGCGAGCTTTGAGTGGGAATTCGAGGTTCTCGCGGACCGTATAGCGCGGGTAAAGGGAATACTGCTGCAGCACAAGCGCCACGTCGCGCTCGGCGGCGCCCCAGGCGGCGACATCCTCACCGTCGATGAAGATTTGTCCGCCCGTTGGATTTTCGAGCCCGGCAATCAGCCTAAGCGTCGTCGTCTTGCCGGCGCCCGTCTCGCCGAGCAGCACGAAAAACTCTCCGTCGGCAATTTCGAAACTGAGATCCTTCAGGGCCGTGTGGGTTCCGAAGGTCTTGGTGATACCTTTGAGTTCGATATGCGCCATCAGAGCCTAATCCCGAAAGATGTGCCGGTCGAGCTGTCGAAGAAATGCGCCTGCGCCGGATTTATCCGAGCCCAGACGGCCTCGCCGGGCCTGGGTACGAAGCCACTTTTCGTCCTTGCACGCAACATCTGGGCGCCAATCTGCAGGTCTATGATGTCATGCGAGCCGAGCGGTTCGATGATATGGGCCTCGACGGGCACGAAGCCCTCACGTGCTTCCCGTGAAACGAGAACCCCTTCCGGTCGCACGCCGAGGGTGAGCTTGCCGTTTTTGGCCCCAGCGGCAGCGAGCTGGGCCGTGAGACTGGGCGGAAAATCGACGGCGGTTGGAGCACCTCGGACCAGCACACGCGCATGCCCCGCGTCCTCGGAAACCGTCACTTCAGCCATATTCATGACCGGACTCCCGACGAATTGCGCGACGAACATGTTGGCAGGACGAGCGTAGACCTCGTGAGGGCTGCCGACTTGCTGCAGCACGCCTTCGTGCATGACAACAATACGATCGGCGAGGGACATGGCTTCGACCTGGTCATGGGTTACGTAGATCGTGGTCGAGCCCTGTTTGATGTGAAGCCGCTTGATCTCGGCGCGCATCTCTTCGCGGAGCTTCGCGTCAAGCGCGCCGATCGGCTCATCCATGAGCATCGCCTTGGGGCGCCGGACGAGTGCCCGGCCGATCGCCACGCGCTGCATGTCGCCGCCTGAGAGAGCGGACGGCCTTTTTGCGAGCAGGTGGGTGATCTGCAGCGTTTTTGCGACCGCCTGAACCTCCCGCTCGATATCCGTACGGTTGCCGCGGGTGGCGCGGAGCGGGAAGGCGATATTCTCGAAGACTGTCATGTGCGGGTAGAGCGAGAAGGACTGGAACACAAAGGCGATGTCCCGGTGCGAGGCCTTTATGTGCTGCACCGGCCGACCGTCTATGAGGATGTCGCCTTCATCGATCGTTTCGAGCCCGGCGATCGCGCGTAGAGTCGTCGTCTTGCCGCAGCCGGACTGGCCAAGCAGAACAATGAACTCGTTGTCGGCGATCGCGAGATTGAGGTTCTTGATGACCTGAACGGCACCAAAGTGCTTCTCAATGCCGCGCAATTCAATCTGCGTCATGGATTCCTGCTCTCGTCAGCTTTCTGTTCCGGCGGGACCTTCGACGTGATCATGAAGGCAATCAGCCCGACTAACGTCATCGTCAGTCCGTAGCGGTGGAGGAACAGGTTCCACGGTTGGCACAGCGCAATGATGCCGAATATCATCAGGAGCTGTGAGCCTGGCTCGAGGTACTTCTGGTTTATGGCGCGAAACGTCATTTGCGGATCGCTCCGAAACTCATGCCGCGCAGGAGATGATTCCTGAGCAGGAAGGTGAAGATGGCGACCGGTAGCAGGAACAGGAAGGTCCCCGCGGCGATGACTGTCCAATCCGGAAGGCCGGAGCCGACCTGGCTTGGGATGAAGGGCGGTGCCGTTTGCGCGCGCCGGTTCGTCATGATCAGAGCGAAAGCATACTCGTTCCACGCTGTGATGAAGCAAAAGACGGCGGTCGCGGCGATGCCTGTGGCGGCCTCTGGCAGCACGATCTTGAAGAAGGCTTCCAGGCGCGTGTAGCCGTCGACAAGTGCCGCTTCCTCATATTCCTTCGGAATTTCGTCAATGAAGCCCTTCATCAGCCAGACCGAGAAGGAGAGATTGAAGGCGGTGTAGAGGATGATAAGACCCCAGTGGGTGTCGTTCAGCCCGACGGCCCGGTACATTAGGAACATGGGGATTGCCACGACCACGGGCGGGAGCATGCGTGTCGATAAAATGAAGAACAAAAGATCCGCTTCGCCCTTCATTTTGAAGCGCGAGAAACCGTAGGCCGTGAAGGTACCCATGCCGACGGCGAGCACCGTAGAGGTGATCGCCACGATCAGCGAATTCATGAAGCGGTTGGGATAGCCGGATAACTGCACCTCACCGCGTCCCGAGCGCACGACCTTTTCACCCCCGTCGAAGACCAGCCGTTCCCACCAAGGAGCGGCAGCATAGTCTTCGGGCTCCGGTGCTGCCCGCAGCTGAGAGCGCTTGGTGAAGAGCTTGACGAACGGCGAGATCTCCGGCTCGAAGATGACCGTTGGGGGGATTGTCGTCGCGAGGTTGCGCGGTTTGAAGGCCGTAGAGGTGATCCAGTAGATCGGTGCGAGGAAGAGCAGGGTGATGACGAGCACGGCGGCGATCGCCACCCGATTCAGCGCGCGCTCGGAGCGAGTTTGGACGGCCGCCATCTCAGCGCTCCTTCACCCTGTTGAGATATTTGACGTAGATGTTGGTGATCGCGAGCACCATGATTAGAACTATGTAGGCGAGTGCGCAGGATCGCCCGGTCTGCCATTCCTGAAACGCCATCTTGTAGAGGCGGATAGAGATCACTTCCGTGGTCGGCTGGCTCGTGAGGATATAGGCGAGGTCGAAAGTCTTGAAAGCCTCCATCGTGCGGAAGATGATCGCGATCATGAGTATCGGTGCCACCAGCGGCAGGGTGATGCGGAAGAAGGTATAGAACGGTCCCGCGCGATCAATGGCCGCCGCCTCGTAAAGGTGCCTCGGTACGGCCGAGAGACCGGCGAGCGAGAGCAGCATCACGAAAGGTGACCACATCCAGATGTCGGTGATGGCGACAGCGTAGAGTGCCATGTCGGGATTCGCCAGCCACTCGAAAGAACCGAGGCCGAGCGCGTAGTTGATGATGCCGAAGGATGGATCGTAGAGCAGCTTCCAGAAGAGCCCGACCACCGCCATCGACAGCATCATCGGCAGCAGAAGCAGTGTCGTGATCAGACCCTTGAACGGAATCTCGCGGTTGAGCAGCATCGCCGTGCCGAAACCGACGACAACCTGACCGGTAACCGACACGATCACGTATTTCGCCGTAATCGCGAAGTTCGCCCAGATGAAGGGGTCGTTCAGCAGTTCCCGATAATTCTGCAGGCCGACGAAGGTGGCCGGCGCGTTCGTCGAAGCACGAAAGTCCGTGAAAGAATAGCCGAGCGAGTAGATCAACGGGAAGATGTTGAAGACGATCAGGAACAGGATCGTCGGAATAATGAAAAGATTGCGAATTTTGATGTCGCTCAAGCCCCGCGAAGCAGCGTGCGACTTCGAATCCAGCGATGTCATAACCACGGTGGCCAATGTGCTCCTCCTCCGAGAGCCCAGCGCAAGGCGCACTTGCGGCGTCCTGTTGCGCATTGCCTGAACGCTGACGTCGCGTCCGCGCGAGCACCATTCGGTGCAGAGTTGAAGAAAAGGGGAGGGAGCCGGGCTCCCTCCCGCGAGGTCTCATCACCCGTTAGTGGCGGCCGTACTTCTTGAAAGTCGCGTTCCAGTCCTCAGAGAGAGCATCAAGCGCCTCCTTTGCCGTTCCCTGGCCGGCGGTCACATAGGGGTAGATGCGCTGGTTCATCTGGATCAGCAGCTCGGCATATTCGGGCGTTGCCCAGAAGTCCTTCACCTTGAACATCGTCTCATAGAAGGCCTTGTTGTAGGGCGTCGCGTTCTGGAACTCTTCCGATTCCAGGACCTTGGCGCTTGCCGTGTAACCGCCGAGCTCGGCCCAGCGCTTCTGCGTCTCATCCTTGATGAACCACTCGAGGAATTTCATCGCCTCATCCTTGTTTTCGGAATAGGAGACGATGGAAATGCCTTGGCCGCCGAGTGCGGCATACTGGTGGCCATCCGGGCCGGCCGGGTTGGCGAAGAAGCCGGTTACCTTCGCATTCGGGTTCGAGGCTTCGTTGACCAGCGCTGGGAAGAAGGCGAAGTAGTTCATGCTCATCGCTGCCAGGTTCTCGGTGATTGCCTGGTTGTTCTCGACGAAAAAGCTCTTCGCCCAGCCCGGAGGCGTGAAGCCGTAGAGCTCGCGGTAGGTCTCCAGAGCCTTGACGTTCTTCTCCGAGTTGATGATCCCGTCGACCTTGTAGGTGCTGTAGTCGCCGAGTTCTCCGCCGAAAGAGAAGATGGCGTTCTCTACACCCATTACGAGACCGTCATAGGAGTTATCGGTGTAGATCGCGATGCCGTAGCGTTTCTGGTCCGGACGATGGAAGAACTCGGCGATGTCGCGCAACTGCTTCCAATCCTTCGGCGGGGCGAGGTCATAGCCATACTTCGCCTTGAAGGCTTCCATCTCCTTCGGGTCCTCGAACCAATCCTTGCGGTAGGACCAACCGACCGCGTCGCCCTCGGCCGGGATCGACCAGTACTTGCCGGAGTTCGCGGGATACTCCGAGTAGTACTTCACCGTGGCAGGAGCCATCACCTCGTTTAGCTTGTGCTTATTGAAGAACTCGGTGAGGTCGACGTAGTGGCCGGCCTCCGATGCGGCCCCGATCCACTGGGAGTCGCCGACGACCATGTCGTAGGCCGAGCCCTTCGCGTTGAATTCGGTAAAGGCCTTCGTCTGAAAGTCCGCCCAAGGGGTCGTTTCGACCGTGACCTTCACGCCGGTCTCGGCCTCGTATTCGTTTACAAGCTCCTGGAGATAGTTTGCCGGGTCCCATTCGGCCCAGAAAATCGTCAGTTCTTGCGATTGCGCGGATGTCCCGCAGGCAAACATGAAACCGATACCGGCCATCAGGCCGGCCACTGTCTTGCGCATAATATTTCCTCCCCTTTTATGCACAATACCCGCCTTGCGGCGGGCGGTCCGCCTATCAAATCCTCCTGGTTGGCGCTTCTGCGGCGGGTCCTCCTCGACCCTTGTGCCTAATCTCAAGCCCAATGGGCCGCAGTACCAATCTGGTATTACCAAAGCTAACGAGCGTCAAGGTCCCTGTTTCGTTGCCTTCTGCCCTGGATCACCGCTCGCAAGGCCGAGATCATACGGACTTTAAGTTGGCATGCTTTACCGCAGTTCAATTTTGGAAGACCTGTCCAAGAGCCGCCATCCATGCGTATCATTCAAATTGGTCAAACCAGTTTCCTGTAAGCGAGAGGGGCCGATATCATGCCGCGGTTTGACCCTCCCGAATCGCCGCCTCAACCAAGGCTGCCGCCGCCCATTCTGCAACGGACTGCGCGCGTTCGGCCGAGAGGCCCCAAATATCCTTGAGTACGACCAGCACCTCGACACCAAAAACCAGCGAGAGGGCCTGAGCGAGCTGCTCGCGGGCCTCAGTGGACAGCTTGCCCTCGAGCGGCACAGTGACCTGTCGCAGTAGTTCGACGCGGTGGCCGCGCGTGAGCTGTGGTTCATTACCAAGAGTGCCGGCCTGGCGCTGCGCCCACTGGTCAAGCGAGAGCTTGAGCGCCGCCTTAAAGGTCGCCTCGAATTCGTCGATGCGCGGCATGGCCGTGGCCAACAGATCGGCGACGCGGGTGAGCGCATCGGGTGCTTCGGAGCGCCAATCGAGGATCGGGCCGAGCGCCTCGTCCACCACCGCATGAACCAGCGCCGCCTGGCTCGGAAAGTAGCGATAGGCCGTGGCGCGCGAAACTTCGGCGGCTTCCGCGACCTCACTGACTGAGGGCGTGATGCCAGACTGCATCAGCCGTGTGGCGGTCTCCAGCATGAGTTTGCGTGTGCGGGCCCGGGGACCGCGCTCGGCGCGTGCGGCGGATTCGTTCTGTTGACGTGAGACATCCATATCTTTATGATACGCGCATCTCATAATTTTGCAAGAGCCGGCAAACCGGTCGGCATAGGCGGCTTTTCAAGGCAGAGGAGGGCCAGAGCCGCCAGGGAGGAGAGATGAAGCACATCTACGTCGTCGGCACGGCCGACACGAAGGGGGAGGAACTCGCTTATCTTGCGTCCCGCGTCGAGGCAGCGGGCGGCGAGCCCGTTCTAGTCGATGTCGGCACGCGTCGCCCCACCATTGCGGTCGGCATCTCCGCCGAAACCGTGGCCGCCGCGCATCCGGACGGTGCCGCCGCGGTGTTTTCGGGCGACGACCGGGGGACGGCGGTCGCCGCAATGAGCGAGGCCTTCGCGCGGTTCCTTCCCGAACGCGAAGACGTCGTCGGCGTGGTGGGCATTGGTGGTGGGGGCGGCACATCAATCGTCACCGCCGGCATGCGCAGGTTGCCGCTCGGGCTGCCGAAGGTCATGGTCTCGACGCTCGCGTCCGGCGACGTAGCACCTTATGTCGACGTCTCTGATATCATTATGATGCCGTCGGTCACGGACATGGCCGGGCTGAACCGCCTGAGCCGCGTGATCCTGCAAAACGCGGCCGAAGCGATTACCGCCATGGCCAACCGGCCGGTGAAGGAATTGGCCTCGAAGCCCGCTCTCGGCCTTACCATGTTCGGCGTGACGACGCCCTGTGTGACTGCCATCGTCGAACGACTCAAGGCCGACCATGACTGTATGGTCTTTCACGCCACGGGCACCGGCGGACGCACGATGGAGAAGCTTGCAGACAGCGGGCTTCTTTCGAGCGTGTTAGACATCACCACGACGGAGGTCTGCGATTTCCTCTTCGGCGGCGTTCTGCCGGCGACTGAGGATCGTTTCGGCGCAATTGCGCGCACCGAATTGCCCTATGTCGGCTCCGTCGGGGCGTTGGATATGGTGAATTTCTGGGCTCCCGAGACGGTGCCGGAGCGTTATGCCGGCCGGCTCTTATACCGCCACAACCCGAACGTCACGCTCATGCGCACGACCCCGGAGGAGTGCGCCGCGATCGGAAGGTGGATTGGCGCAAAGCTGAACCTCTGCAGAGGACCTCTCCGGTTCCTGATCCCGGAGAGAGGCGTGTCGGCGCTCGATATCGAGGGCGGCGCCTTCTTCGATCCTGCGGCGGATGCAGCGCTCTTCGAGGCACTGGAAGCCACCGTCGAAAGAACCGACGCGCGCCGCATCGAACGGCTTCCGCTCCACATCAACGATCCGCAGTTCGCCGAGGCCGCAGTCGCCGCCTACCGAGATATCGCCAACCCCTGAAAGAGACACCGATGCCAGTAATCCCCCGCAAGACCATACTTGAAAAGCTCCACGGCATGATCGCCGCCGGCAAGCCGATCATCGGCGGTGGGGCCGGAACGGGGATTTCGGCCAAGGCCGAAGAGGCGGGCGGCATCGATCTCATCATCATCTACAATTCCGGCCGTTACCGAATGGCGGGCCGCGGCTCGGCGGCCGGTCTGCTCGCCTATGGAAATGCCAATGAGATCGTGAAGGAAATGGCCTTGGAGGTGCTGCCGGTCGTCAAGGCGACACCGGTACTCGCCGGCGTCAATGGCACTGACCCATTCGTTTTCATGCCGCAATTTCTCACGGAACTGAAGGCGATGGGCTTTTCCGGCGTACAGAATTTCCCGACCATTGGCCTCTTCGATGGACGGATGCGGCGGAGCTTCGAGGAGACCGGGATGGGCTACGGACTTGAGGTGGACATGATCGCCGAGGCCCACCGACTCGACCTGCTGACGACACCCTATGTCTTCAATGAGGAAGAGGCGATCGCGATGGCCAAGGCCGGTGCCGACATCGTCGTCGCTCATATGGGCGTTACCACGGGCGGAGCGATCGGCGCCACTTCCGCGATGTCGCTCGACGACTGCGTGAGGGAAATCGACGCGATCGCGAACGCCGCATGCTCGGTGCGGAAGGACGTTATCGTGCTCTGCCACGGTGGGCCGATCTCGATGCCGGAGGATGCACGCTACATCCTGGATCGTTGCCCCGGCTGCAATGGCTTTTATGGCGCAAGTTCCATGGAACGCCTGCCTGCCGAGGTGGCGATCCGCAAGCAGACGGAAGATTTCAAGGCGTTGGCCATCAGAACGGTGGTCTAAAGCGGGCAAGATGCGGGAGGAGGCCGCGGCATGGCAAAGGACGAATATTTTCTCTACCCGAAGGATGTCGACAGCTTCGGGTTCGACTGGGGTCGCCTCGCACTGACGGTCGCGCCGGAGGTCAACGGAGCCGAGCGCTTCTCGGGTGGTGTGGTGGACTTGCCGAGCGGCGAGGGGCATGCACGTCACAATCATCCCGGCTCTGAGGAGATCATCTTCGTCATCTCGGGCGAGGGCGAACAAATGGTGGAGGACGAGAACGGCAATCCGATGACGCAGAAGGTTGGGCCTGGTTGCACCGTCTATGTACCGGAAAGCCGCTTCCACTCGACGAAGAACACGGGATCCGGCCCGATGCAGCTCTTCGTCGTCTATTCGCCGGCCGGCCCCGAGCGAGCGCTTCGCGACCTGCCGGATTTCCGATTAATCCCGCCTGGCACCTGAAGGCGCACGGCAACGGCCTCTGGGAGAAAACCCATGAACATCAATCAAAGCGAAGCGCGGGCGGTGGAACCGCCTTTCGATGCGGCTAAACTCGACAGACTAATGGAGGAGGCGGGTATCGACGTGCTGCTCGCCACCTCCAAGCACAACACGCAGTACCTGCTCGGGGGCTACAAGTTCATCTTCTTCGCCGCAATGGATGCGATCGGCCACAGCCGCTATCTGCCGATCGTCGTTTATGAGAAGGGCTCACCCAATCACTCAGCCTATGTTGGCAACCGCATGGAGGGAGGTGAGCACCAGAACAACCCGTTCTGGACACCCGCCGTCCATACGGCGACCTGGGGTACGCTCGATGCGGCAGCGCTTGTCGTCGAACACCTGAAGAAGATTGGTAACGCGCGTGCTCGCATCGGCATCGAGCCGCCCTTCCTGCCCTCCGATGCGCGGGATGTGCTGGCTTCTCGTCTTGAAGGTGCGCGTTTCGTGGACGCGACGCACACGCTCGAGCGACTGCGCGCGATCAAAACGCCGCAGGAGCTGGAAAAACTCAAGCTTGCGTCCGAACTGATCACCGATTCCATGCTCGCCACCATCGCGGCGGCACGGGAGGGATCCACCAAGGCGGAGATCATTGAACGCCTGAGGCGAGAAGAGACCAATCGCGGGCTGCATTTCGAGTATTGCCTGCTGACCCTCGGCGCCAGTCACAACCGTGCGGCCTCGCCGCAGGCGTGGGCGAAGGGCGAGGTGCTTTCGATCGATTCGGGCGGCAACTATCACGGCTATATCGGTGACCTTTGCCGCATGGGCGTGCTCGGCGAGCCTGATTCTGAGCTCGAGGACCTGTTAGCTGAAGTCGATTCGATTCAACAGGCGGCCTTCACCAAAACCAAGGCCGGGGCTGCAGGCCGCGAAATGATTGCGGCGGCGGAAGAGGTTTTGAAAAGCTCGCCTTCGGCCGCCTTTACCGACTTCTTCTGCCACGGCATGGGTCTCATCAGCCACGAAGCACCATTCCTGATGACCAACCATCCGGTCGCCTATGAAGGCGTGGACGCGGATCGCCCCGTGGAGGCAGGCATGGTCATTTCCGTCGAGACGACGATGCTTCACCCGAAGCGCGGTTTCATCAAGCTCGAGGACACGCTCGCCATCACTAAGGACGGGTATGAGATGTTCGGCAACAGAGGGCGCGGCTGGAACCCCGGGGCGGTATAGCGGGCGGCGAATTCCTGCCGAAAGACGGAGCCCGGCGCACGATCGTGTGCCGGGCTCGCAGTCTATTTATTGTGGTAGATCTCGGTGCCGAGAACCTTTAAGGCACTCCCGCATGAAGGTGGCAAGGCTGTCCAGCCCTTTGCCGATACCATCGTGGCGTCGACATAAGCCTCGGTGGGGGAGAGGTCGATATAGGTGCCACCGGCCGGCGTGACTTCCGGCTCGCAGGCGTCGAGAGCGCCGACCTTCTTGCCACCACAATGCCCTCGACGGCGATCAGAATTTGTACGCCGTGGCAGATCGTGAAGATCGGCTTCTGCTCTTCGTGGAAGTGCCGCACGATTGCCTGCACGCGTTTGTCGGTGCGGATGTATTCGCGGCCTTTAAAATTGGAAGGAGATTTCAATGCCACGGGCTGGCGGCGGTCTGAACTCCGATCAAAAATTCAGCCGGACCATCATAGGGCAGTGATCTGAAATAGCCAGGACCTGGTCTTTCCCGTTCGGGGTGCCGGCTTTGTTGCCGCCAAGGTTTCCAATGCTCAGATGCTCGGCCGGGCCGTTGCTGTTGATTCCCGGGCCGACAAGGATGTGATCAAGCCCCACTGGATTGCGGCATCCGAGATAGTTGTCCGAGGCGAGCAGCTGCGTCTCCGGCGTGGTCAGATCGCGGATCTCGGCCTGGGCGCAGAGTGCCTGTCCGGCATCGCTGATCTGGCTGTGCTCGTCGAGAACCTTGAGATTGGCGGCCGCTGGCTGACCGTCGGCGATTTCTTCTATGAGCGACCGGGACAGCACGCCCGCCGGCCGCGGCGTCGAGGTTCCGCTCGCGTCGGTCCTGGCCGGTCGCTGGTCGCGCAGCTCATGCCACAGGTTGCGGTTGAAATCGCCTAGCAGAACAATCTTGGCTCCATCGGCCGCCGCGCGTTCAACCCAACTTTCGAGCGGATCGATCTGTTGCTGCAGGATCGTGCAGTCTTTGCCCGATCCCTCGAGATTTGCGCCGTCGAAGGGCGACACACACCTCGACTTGAGGTGGACATCCATGATGCGAAGCAGTTTCCCGTCGATTTTGAGCGTGGCCGCAAGACCCGGCCGCGGCCGCTTGTCGTCGGGATTCTCGGGCAGGCTGAGCGCATCCTCGATGGCGCAGGACACCGTTTCGCCCAGCGTTTTCTTCCAGGCGATGACCAGGCGCTGCACCTTGTAACCCGTCACGGGGCAGAAATCGTAGTTAACACCGCCATTCGGCAGTACTTCCCTGACTGACTGCTCGCCGCTGACCTCTTGGAAGGCGATGATGTCTGCAGGAAGGGACCGTGAGATGAAATTCGCGATTTGCTCCTGCCGCTTTCGGTAGGCATCGAGATTGACGCGAACCGCGCCGCCGGCGAAGTAAACGCTGCAGACCGGAAAGCGGGTCACGTCCCAGCCCTCGACCTTGAAGGCGTCGATGTCCCATCCCGGCTTGAAACCCGCCTCCTGGGACGGCTTGAATTTGCCAGTCGCGGGATCTTCGACATAGTTCTTCGAACATTCGCCGATCCAGTGCTTGGCGGTCTCCAGGTCCATGTGCCAGCCGAGGTTCCAGGTGGCGATGGCAATCTGGCTCGCCAGGGCCTCGGCGGATCCGAGCAGAACAAAAAGGCATGCTGCCAGATACCGGATCACGACGTCTCCCTCGCCTCAAAGTTGATCGAAGGGAGTGAATTACAATTTGGTAATTTGCGCAAGCGTTCTTGAGGGCCTGGCCGCGATATTCGCACTCGCCAGGATCGCGTGATAGCCGCTTAGACTACCCCTCAGAGGTAGTTCGGTTCAGCCTGGCTGGAGGCCTACTCTCGACCCGTTTCACGACCGGCAGATGGCGGTGCTGACACGCGATCTTACGCATGGCTTGGCTCAACGGACTTGTGCCTGAGGACGAAATCCTCCGTCCGTTGCCAGCGGGAACTTCCGGATCAAACGCCACTCGAATGATCCAGCCCAGCCGATGCTGGCGGTCTAAAGCGCTAGCCGCAACTGCGGCGCCACTCCAGAGGTCTGCCGTTCCAGCGATGACAGCGTGACGCCGAGCAGGCGTATGCCTTTGCGCGGCGGAAAGATCGCCGCGAGAAGCAGGCCGACCACCTCCTCGAGGTCGCCGATCGTTTGCAGAGGTGCCGTAACCGTCTTGCTGCGGGTGATCTGGGTGAAATCGGCATATTTGACCTTGAGCGTGACGGTCTTGGCGCCGATTTCATTGGCCCCGCAGTAAGCCCACACCTTCTCCATCAACGGCTGAAGACCGTCGCGCGCCGGTTCGTAGGAGTGAATGTCCTCAGAGAACGTGTCTTCCGCGCCAACGGATCTCCGCACCCGGTCCGGTTTGACCTGGCGATTGTCGATGCCGCGGGCGATCCCATAGAAATATGGCCCCGATTTCCCGAAATGTTCGACCAGAAACTCGAGCGTCTTCTCCTTGAGGTCGGCGCCTGTCTCGATCCCCAGCCGATGCATCCTTTCGGCCGTCGCCGGCCCAACGCCGTGGAATTTCTTGACGGGGAGGGCCTCGACGAAGGCCGGCCCGTTCTTCGGCGTAATGACAGCCTGACCATTGGGTTTGTTGAGGTCGGATGCCATCTTGGCGAGGAACTTGTTGTAGGAAATCCCGGCCGACGCATTGAGGCCCGTCGTCGCTTTGATTTTAGCGCGGATTTCCGCGGCGATCTCGGTGGCGATCTCCATGCCCTTCAAGTTTTCGGTGACGTCGAGATAGGCCTCGTCGAGCGAGAGTGGCTCGATCATCGGCGTGTATTCGGCGAAGATCGCGCGGATCTGCAACGAGACGGCCTTGTAGACATCAAAGCGCGGTCTGACGAAGATGAGGTCGGGGCACTTCCGTTGGGCGGTCACCGAAGGCATCGCCGAATGAACGCCGAACTTGCGTGCCTCGTAGCTGGCGGCCGCCACCACGCCGCGGGCCGCAGGATAGCCGACGGCAACCGGCAGGCCTCGCAGCTCGGGATTGTCGCGCTGCTCGACCGATGCATAAAAGGCATCCATGTCTATGTGAACGATCTTGCGCGGTCGCTCGCTGCCTTCGTCGTTTGTCATCGCCTAGCTTCCATCAGGTCCCTCAACCAAACATGGGAAGTGCGCGCCGCATTTGTCACCCTCCGGCGTCTGCATGCGCTCGCAGCCCATTGCCATGCGTCGGCGGATCACAGCGAAGGTCATGCTGGCGCCAAACGCTTTCACTAACAGCTTGCGCTCAAACGCGCAGTGGCGATGACATGGCCGACAGATGAATTCAATGATCCGCTCACGATGATCCCTCAGTCTCGGACCCAGATCGTTCACAGGTCCCCCTCGCGTCATGAGAAAAAATTCCTATACCTGGCATCGGATTGAATCTCTTGAACGAATTTCTTCGACGGGCACTTTCGCTCAACTTCCGCGCGCCACATGCGCATTGACTCATTTTCGCTTTGAGAACAGATACAGAACATAATCATACTTCTCAAGCCGAAAACGGGTTGCCGTAAAGGAGATCATGACCGCCGCCGTCGCCACTTCGAACGCAGTCCTCGACGAGTTACGCCAGAAAATCGCCAGCCTAGAGGGGGGCAGCCTGCGCCAGCGAAGCGTTCTGCCCTTCGGGGTCAGCGAGATCGATTCGCAGCTGGCGAGAGGTGGGCTCGCCTATGGCGCGCTACACGAAGTGGCCGGCGGTGGAAACGGCGCGATCGATGGCGCCGCGGCGGCACTCTTCATCGGGGGCATCGCGGCCCGCACGACCGGCAAGGTGGTCTGGTGCCTGACGCGCTTCGATCTTTTCTTTCCGGCGCTCGCCCAGGTCGGACTTCATCCCGATCGCGTCATCTTTGTCGAGTGCGACAAGGAAGACACGGTGCTCGCAAGCTTCGAGGAGGCGCTGCGCTATGGCGGCCTTGGCGCGGTCGTCGCCGAACTGGTGCGCCTGCCGATGACCGCCTCGCGCCGGCTGCAGCTTGCGGCGGAAAAATCCGGGACGTTGGGCCTGGTGATCCGCCGCTGGCGGCGCCAAACGGAAGCTTCGGACTTCGGCATGCCGACGGCTGCGGCAACCCGCTGGCGGATATCGGTGCTGCCGTCGGAGCCGCTTCCCGTACCGGGCGTTGGCCGGCCGCGATGGTTGGCGGAACTGATGCGGGTCAGGGCAGGAGAGGGAGGAGAGTTTATCATCGGAGCGTGCGATGGCCAGGGTCGTATCTGTCTTTCTTCCGACACTGCCGACCGACAGGATAAGACGAGCCGATCCTTCGCTCTCTCCTGACAAGCCTCTCGTAGTGATCGCCAGGAGCGGGGCGAAGCGATGGGTTGCGGCGGCCGATCGGGCAGCTCTCAAACTCGGGCTTCGCGTCGGCATGCCGGCCGCCAAGGCGCGGGCGCTGGTCCAGGAGCTCGTGATGATCGATGCCGATCCGGGGGCCGACCTTGCCACACTGGAACGGCTGACGCTCTGGGCCTTGTCGCGATATTCTCCCGTTGTCGCCATGGATCCTCCCGACGGTATCGTCATGGATACCGAAGGCGCCGATCACCTCCAGGGTGGCGAGGAATTGATGCTGTCCGGCCTCATCAACCGCTTCCACGGCCGCGGTCTCGCTGCCCATGCGGCGATCGCCGATACCTGGGGTGCGGCGCATGCGCTTGCCCGTACCATCAGCCGTGAGACGGTGATCGTCGGCCGCGGCGAGACCGACAAGGCCGTGAACCGGTTGCCACTCTCGTCGCTGCGACTGCCAGCCGAGACCGTCGCAAGTCTCCGCACGCTCGGCTTCGCCACTGTCGGCGATCTGGCTGCCACACCGCGGGCGCCGCTTACCCTGCGTTTCGGGCCGGAGGTCGGGCGGCGTCTCGACCAGATGTACGGCCGCGTCGCCGAGCCGATCGATCCGATCCGGCCGGCGGACCTCGTCGAGGTGAACAAGTCCTTTGCCGAACCGATCGGCGCACCGGAAACCATCGACAAATACGTCAGCCGCCTGGTGCGGCAGCTCTGCCTGGAACTTGAGAAGCGTGGGCTTGGCACCGACCTCATCGTCCACCGCGTCGACAACACCATTCAGTCGCTCCGGGCTGGCACGGCCAAGCCCGTCCGCGACATCGCCTGGCTGACGAAACTCTTCCGCGATCGCATTGAGAGGATCGAGCCCGGCTTCGGCATCGAGAAGCTCAGCCTCGCCGCCACCCTCGCCGAGCCGCTCATCGAAACACAGTCGGCGTCATTGCTGATCGAAGAGCAGGTAACCGACGTGACACCGCTGATCGATGTACTCGGCAATCGCGGCGGCCAGCGGATTTTCCGTGTCGCGCCGGTGGCAAGCGACGTCCCGGAGCGCAGTGTGCAGCGGATCGCGCCGACGGCCGATGAGGACGGCGCCACCCGGCCGCTCAATTGGCCGAGGCCGCCGCGGCTTCTGGAGCGTCCCGAACCGATAGAAGTGATTGCCCTTTTGCCGGATCATCCGCCGGTCTCGTTTACCTGGCGCGGCAAGCGCCGCCGGGTGAAGCGCGCCGATGGTCCGGAGCGGATCTTTGGGGAGTGGTGGAAACGTAGCTCCGAATGGGTCGCGGTCCGCGACTACTTCGTGGTCGAGGATGATACCGGCGAACGCTTCTGGATTTTCCGATCGGGCGACGGCGTCGATGCGGAAACCGGTTCGCATAAGTGGTTCATGCATGGGATCTTCGCGTGATGCGCTACGCTGAGCTTCAGGTCACCACGCATTTCTCGTTCCTCAGGGGCGCAAGCTCGGCGGAAGAACTCTTCGCGACTGCAAGGCTGATGGGCATCGAAGCGCTCGGCATCGTTGATCGCAATAGCCTGGCCGGTATCGTCCGGGCGCTGGAGGCGTCGCGCGCCACCGGCCTGCGGCTCGTTGTCGGTTGCCGGCTCGATCTGCAGGACGGCATATCGATCCTCGTCTATCCGACCGATCGCGCCGCCTATTCGCGGCTGACACGACTTCTGACACTCGGCAAGGGCAGGGGAGGGAAGGCGAACTGCATCCTGCATCTTGATGACGTGGCGCTGTACTCGGAGGGCCTGATCGGCGTTCTGGTGCCGGATATGCCGGACGACATCTGCGCCGTGCAGCTCCGGAAAATGGCGGAGGTTCTTGGAGACCGTGCCTATGTTTCTCTCTGTCTTCGCCGCCGTCCGAACGATCAGTTGCGACTGCATGAGCTGTCGAACCTCGCGATAAAGTACCGGGTGAAGACAGTGGTCACCAACGACGTTCTGTTTCACGAGCGCGGCCGCCGGCAGCTGCAGGACGTCGTCACCTGCATCCGCACCGGCACGACCATCGACGATGTCGGCTTTGAGCGCGAGCGGCACACGGATCGCTTCCTCAAGCCGCCGGAAGAGATGGCGCGTCTCTTTCCCCGCTACCCCGAAGCCCTGGCAAGGACCACGGAGATCGTCGAGCGCTGCCGGTTCTCGTTGGAAGAGCTGGTTTATCAGTATCCCGAAGAGGCGCTGATCCCGGGCCTGACAGCGCAGCAGTCGCTGGAGCATTGTACCTGGGAGGGCGTGAAGACGCGGTATCCTGAGGGGCTGCCGGCGCATGTCGAGAAGACAATCCGTCATGAGCTCGCTCTCATTGAGACGATGAAATACGCGCCCTACTTTCTGACGGTGTTCTCCATTGTGCGGTTCGCGCGCTCCCAGGGCATTCTCTGTCAGGGCAGGGGATCGGCGGCCAATTCCGCCGTTTGCTATGTGCTCGCCATCACCTCGATCGATCCTGAGACCAACGATCTCCTGTTCGAACGGTTTGTCTCCCAGGAGCGCGACGAGCCGCCGGACATTGATGTCGACTTCGAGCACGAGAGGCGCGAGGAAGTCATCCAGTGGATCTACAAAACCTATGGGCATGACAAGGCGGCGCTCTGCTCGACGGTGACCCGCTATCGCGCCAAGGGGGCAATTCGCGATGTCGGCAAGGCACTTGGTCTGCCGGAGGACCTGATCAAGGCGCTCTCCTCCGGCATCTGGTCCTGGTCGGACGAAGTCGGTGAGCGGCAGGTGCGCGAGTTCGGCCTCAATCCTGACGACCGGCGTCTCGCCTTGACCTTGAAACTTGCCCAGCAACTAATGGGAGCGCCGCGGCATCTGGGCCAACATCCCGGAGGGTTCGTCCTTACCCACGACAGGTTGGATCATCTCGTGCCGATCGAACCGGCTGCGATGGCCAACCGCCAGGTGATCGAATGGGACAAGGATGATGTGGAAGCGCTCAAGATGATGAAGGTCGATGTCTTGGCGCTCGGAATGTTAACATGCATGGCCAAAGCCTTTGCGCTGATCCGCGAGCACAAGCATCAGGATCTCGATCTGGCCACCATCCCGCAGGAGGATCCGGCGACCTATGCGAGGATCCGCAGGGCCGATACGCTCGGCACCTTCCAGATCGAATCACGCGCGCAGATGTCGATGCTGCCGCGCATGAAGCCGCGGACTTTCTACGACCTCGTCATCCAGGTGGCGATCGTCCGCCCCGGGCCGATCCAGGGCGATATGGTCCATCCCTATCTTCGCCGGCGCGAAGGCAAGGAGAAGGTTGAGTATCCGACGCCAGAGTTGGAGGCAGTCCTCCATAAGACGCTGGGCGTGCCACTGTTTCAGGAAAGCGCCATGAAAGTTGCCATGGTCTGTGCGGGGTTTACCGGCGGTGAAGCCGACCAGCTCCGGAAATCCATGGCGACCTTCAAGTTCACCGGCGGCGTCTCGAGGTTCAAGGACAAGCTTGTCTCGGGGATGGTCCGGAACGGCTATACGCCGGAATTCGCCGAAAAGACATTTTCGCAGCTGGAAGGTTTCGGCTCCTATGGATTTCCCGAAAGCCATGCAGCTTCCTTCGCGCTGATCGCCTATGCCTCCAACTACGTGAAATACCATTTCCCGGACGTCTTCTGCGCGGCGCTTCTGAACTCACAGCCGATGGGGTTCTATGCTCCCGCGCAAATCGTCGCCGATGCCCGCAAGCACGGCGTCGAGGTCCGTCCGATCTGCATCAACCGATCGCGCTGGGACTGCATGCTCGAGCCGATAGAGGGCACGGACCGGCATGCCGTGCGGCTCGGCATGCGTCTTGTGCGGGGATTGGCGACCGCCGATGCGGCGCACGTTGTCGCCGCTCGCGCCGACGAACGCTTCGCATCGGTCGATGACATGTGGCGGCGGTCGGGCGTGCCGGTCGCCTCCCTTGTCGAGCTTGCCGAAGCCGATGCCTTCCTGCCGTCATTGCGTCTCGAGCGCCGCGACGCGCTCTGGGCGATCAAGGCGTTGCGCAACGAACCGCTTCCGCTCTTCACCGCGGCCGCGGAACGGGAGGCGCGGGCCATTGCCGAGCAGCAGGAGCCGGCGGTCGAACTGCGGCAGATGACCGACGGCCATAACGTCGTCGAGGACTACAGTCATGCCGGCCTCACGCTCCGGCGACACCCCCTGAGCTTCTTGCGGAACGACCTCACTATGCGCCGGATCGTCACCTGCGCCGAGGCGATGGCGGCGCGCGATGGGCAATGGCTGATGGCGGCCGGCCTGGTGCTGGTACGCCAGCGCCCAGGGTCGGCGAAGGGCGTGATGTTCATCACCATCGAGGACGAGACCGGCGTCGCCAATATCGTCGTCTGGCCGAAGCTCTTCGAGCGGTCACGCCGAGTCGTGCTCGGCGCCAGCATGATGGCGATCAACGGCAGGATTCAGCGGGAAGGGGAGGTGGTTCACCTCGTCGCCCAGCAGCTCTTCGATCTCTCGGCCGATCTGTCGAGCCTTGCCGAGCGCGACGGAGCGTTCCGGCCGGCGAGTGGCCGCGGCGATGAGTTCGCTCACGGCTCCCCTGGAAGTCCGGATTCCCGCGAAAAGACGCCTCCAGGGATTCGGCCGAGGGACATGTTCGTGCCGGATCTTCATATCGACAATCTGAAGATCAAGAGCCGGAATTTTCAGTGAGTTGGCAGCTGACTGGTCGTCGCGACAACCATCAACGTGGGCAAGAGCTTTGAGCGCCTGCTCGCCGAAACGAGGTGACGTCAATGCGAGTCGTTCGATCAGTTCGGTCAAGGCTGCGATTTCTTGCTGTCGAATCCAAGAAATACTCTCAAGGTGCGAGTAGCACGCCGCTTACGATGAAGGACGGCTTCGCACGCCTCAAGGCAGAAGGCAGGCACATTATCATAGACTGATGCAGTCGAGGTCGCCGGCGAGTGCCGGCGGTCTCATATCCAGAGCCCAGTAAGAGCGCTACTCGGCCCGCCATGCGCCGCCACCTTGCGTCTTACAGATGCGCAAAGGTTGCACAGCATCTTCAGTCCGATTGCGCCTGATTGCTCAACCCGGAAGCAAAGATCAGCTGCGAGGCTGCAGCAGCGCCAAGAGAACCGTCGACGCAGCCAGGACCGCGGTAAGGGTCAAAGGCCCCCCAGCGCCGTAGTGGTCGACGATATAGCCGCCGAAAACCGCGCCGATACTGATCGCGACCTGAAAAGAGACGACCATC
The DNA here is from genome assembly GCF_013283645.1 of Sinorhizobium psoraleae. Taxonomy (GTDB): domain Bacteria; phylum Pseudomonadota; class Alphaproteobacteria; order Rhizobiales; family Rhizobiaceae; genus Sinorhizobium; species Sinorhizobium psoraleae. The sequence goes on along the minus strand of NZ_JABEKV010000008.1, from coordinate 62,281 downwards.
AGGCTGCCCGCCGCCTCCAGAGCGTCGGGTGCCCCGCGGGAAAGATTGGTCGGCAGCACGACCGGCGCCATGCCGAAGGCGAAGCCCCAAAGCGTAACGAGAGCGAACGCGATGCCGATATGAGCGCCCGAAAGCACCAAAGCGAAAGCAGCGAACGCCATTAACACTGCCGTGACAGCGAGTGCCAAGCGGATACTGGCGTCGGCCAGTCGGCCACCGGCAACGTTACCGATCACGGAGGCGATGCCAAAGCCAAGCAGCGCCAGGGCGATCGATCTGGTGTCAAGAAGCGTCACTTGTTCGAGGAAGGGACGCACGTAAACCGAGCCGGCAAAGTGCCCTGTCATCAGCAAAAGGATGGCAAGCATTCCCAGTTGAATGCCGCGCCGTCGTGTCAGCCGGAAAACATCAGCGAGACTGTTGCTTGTGCTTGCAGGCAGTGTTGGCAAGCTGAGTACCTGCAGCAGCATAGCAAGCGCGGCAAGCCCGGCGGTCATGGCCATGGCGATGCGCCATCCCAGCCAGTCGCTGATCAACGCGCCCATCGATGGTGCAGCTATGGTCGCGAGCGAGACGCCGAGGGTGACGATAGCCATGCCCCGACCTGTCGCATTGGCGCCGACCAGCCTCGCTACCACGGCAACTGAAAGCGCCCAGAAACCGCTAAGCGCGATGCCCAGCCCAGCCCGGCCCAACAACAACAGCCAAAAATCGGTCGCCAATGATGCAAGAACATTGGAGCCGATCGCCAACGCACTGAGACCGACCAATACCGACTTGCGGTTCAGTTTGCCGATGAGAACATTGCTCAACAGGGCCGTCACGGCGCCGACGGAAGCGGTGGCGGTGACGACCTGTCCGGCTGTTCCCTCGGTAATCCCGAGATCGCGCGCCATTGGTGTCAACAGGCCCGCCGGCAGGAACTCAGCCGATACCAGCGCAAAGCTGGTGGCCGCCATCGAGAGAACGGCAAACCAAGTCGCCGCGCTCCACGCGGATTGCTCGACGGTCTCCAGGCCAATTGTTGCCCCGTCCAGCTGTGATGTTGTGTCCGTCATTGAAGTATCTCCTAGTTGGGAGATTTCATAGACGAACTTGCCGGGATGATATGTGTCTTAAAATCCGAAATCCATGTCCATTCGTCCGGAACTTGTGCGGCGCACAACGCCCGGCGAGACGCTGGTGATGCGCTTGAAAGCACGAGCGAAGGAGGCCTCCGACTCATAACCTAAACGAGTAGCAACTTCGGCAACCGACATGCCGCTTTGCCCCAACAACTCGCGGGCAAGCTGCATCCGCAGACGGCCAAGATAACGTGCCGCGCCCTCTCCTAAAATAGCGCTGAAGCGCTCTGCAAAGATCGAGCGCGACTGGCCTGCCACACCGGCGAGGCTTTCGACAGTCCAGTTATGGCCGGGGTCTCGGTGTATCGCTGCCAACGCACGACCGATGTGGGGGTCGCGGATGGCGGCAAGCCAACCGGTGGTCGAGGCTCCGCTGCAATTGACCCAGCAGCGGATAAGCCGCGCTGCGAGCAAGTCCGCCATTCGCGATAAGACGGTCGCGCTCCCCATTTGTGGCTGTGTCGCCTCCACCGACATAGCCGCCAGCAGGGGTCCAACGATCGGGTCATTGCTGGCCACATCGCAGCCCTTGATGATTGGCGGCATCAGAGCGATCAAGGGGTTAAGCGCATGCGCGCCCAGAGCCATGGAGCCGCAGAAGAGGGTGCTGGTCGCACCCGTTCCTTCCCGCACTACTTCGCAGACGTTGCTTCCCCACCTTGTTATCTGACAACTTTCAAGCGAGTCGCCCTCAACATCTGGCGCGCTGGCCAACCGATGTGCGATGCCTTGCGGCAGCAGTACCAGATCTCCATCGTTCAACTCCTGCCAGCCTTGAGCTTCGGTATGGATCCAGCACGGACCCTGGCTGACAAAGTGAAAACGAAGCAACTGTTGTTGCGAAAAGGCGATGCTCCATGGATGTCTGAGTTCGCAGCGTCCATAGTTGACGCCACTCAAGCGAAAGTCTTGCAAGACTTCGCTTAGCGCATCCATTGGGATATTTGACGGCGACAACGGTCGGGACGAATGGTCAGGCATTTTGCCAATTTAAGTCTCGATCGTCTGGTACGCAAGCGCCAAGCGCCCCACGGCGTTGTCTTTCCGGCATCAACATTTGACTGCCTAGAATTTATGAATTCAGACGGTCGTCGCTTCCAGCAGCGCTCTCTCTCTCTCTCTCTCTCTCTCTCTCCCCACACAGGCGAACCACGGACAGGCAATGATTTCCACACCATCGCTGCTGTCGTGCCCGTTACGACTTCGCTTGCAAGGATGCTGCGCCATGCGAACAGCACGCGTGCAAGCTTTCCATCTTTAATCGCTGCCAACTATCTCTCGTTCGACGTAAGGGCCCGATCCGATCAGCTGCCGATTCGGCTCAAGCCGCGCCAAACACGAAAATGAACGCGAAGGTATCGCCGTCTCACGAACGCGGCGGCGGCTTGGCAGATCGGCGCACCGCCCTACCCGAACTGGACGGCGGTGGGGGTCAAATGGCTCGCGGGCTTCGACTTCGAGATCAAGGCAATTGCCCGCATTGCTTGAGGATCGGCTACGAACTGGCGGACAGGCGCTGTCGTCCGTAACCGCTTGATTCAGCCTCCAAGATACGGGGCTTTCATTGCTCAACCGGGTCCACCCGGCGGCATGCCCCTGATGAAGTCGATGAAGGCCCGCAGGGGCGCGGGCACCAGCCGGCGCCCGGGGTAGTAGAGGAAGGGCCCGGAAAAGCTCAGCCACCACGGCTCCAGCACGGGCTCCAGCGCTCCGCTTTCGAAGTGCGGGCGCAACCAGTCTTCGAAGATCGAGACGATGCCGGTTCCGGCAACCGCCGCCGCGATGCCGAGATCCGAGCCACCGCCCGCCTGCACCACGAGGGACGTGGGCGGGTCAACCGTGACCGCCTCGCCGTCGCGATGCCGAGATCCGAGCCACCGCCCGCCTGCACCACGAGGGACGTGGGCGGGTCAACCGTGACCGCCTCGCCGTCGCGATGCCGAGATCCGAGCCACCGCCCGCCTGCACCACGAGGGACGTGGGCGGGTCAACCGTGACCGCCTCGCCGTCGCGATGCCGAGATCCGAGCCACCGCCCGCCTGCACCACGAGGGACGTGGGCGGGTCAACCGTGACCGCCTCGCCGTCGCGCTCGAACTCCCAGGGACTTATTGGCCGGCCGGCGAAACGGCCGCGGATGCAGCTGTGAGAAAGCAGGTCGCGCGGATGCCGCGGCCGGCCGTGCACGTCGAGATAGGCTGGCGAGGCGCCGCTCGCATAGCGCTGGATGCGAGCCCCGATCGGCACCGCGATCATGTCCTGCTGCAGCCGTTCGTCGTAGCGGATGCCGGCGTCGCAGCCCGCGGCGATCACATCGACGAAGCTTTCGTCTGTCATGATCTCCAGCCGGATGTCGGGGTAGGCCGCGAGGAAGGGCGGCACGATGGACGGCAGGACCAGCCTTGCGGCGCTGACCGGCACGTTCAGCCTCAGCACGCCCGCCGGGCGGTCACGGAAACCGCGGGCGAAATCGAGCGCGGCATGGATCTCGCCGAATGCCGGTCCGAGCCGCTCCATCAGCCCCCGCCCAGCCTCGGTCGGCACCACGCTGCGGGTGGTGCGGTTGAGAAGCCTGACGCCGAGCTCCGCCTCGAGGCGTCGCACGGCGTCGCTCAGCGCCGACGCGCTGATGTCGCTCGCCCGGGCCGCCTCCCGGAACCCCCCGGCCCGGGCCACCTTCATGAAAGCGCCCACATCCGCCATGTCGGGCCTGTCACGTTCCATATTCCCGCTTCTCCCAATTGTTCGGCGTGCCGTACAGCCCGTCCGGATGGTAGCTGATTGTCCTACCAATGGAACAGGCTTAATCCCGTTTTCGTGGCTCAAAACGGAGATCAGCGCATGTCCAGTGTTGCAAAATCAGGAACTTTCATGCTCGGCGACCGGGCGGTGAACCGGCTCGGCTATGGGGCGATGCAGCTCGCCGGCAAGGGCGTTTTCGGTCCGCCGCGAGATCGCGCGGAATCCGCCGCGGTCCTGCGCGAAGTGGTTGAGAGCGGCGTCAACCACATCGACACCAGCGACTTCTATGGCCCGCACGTGACGAACGAGATCATACGTGAAGCGCTCCACCCCTACCGGGACGACCTCGTCATCGTCACCAAGGTGGGCGCCAGGCGCGGCGCGGATGCTTCATGGATCCCGGCCTTCACGAAGGAAGAACTGACGCAGGCCGTGCATGATAATCTGCGGAATCTCGGACTTGACGTGATCGACGTCGTGAACCTGCGCGCCATGTTCAGCGTGCACGGTCCGGCCGAAGGTTCGATCGAGGAGTCGCTCACGGTGCTGGCGGACCTCAAGCATCAGGGGCTGATCCGGCATATCGGCCTTTCCAACGTGACCACAAGACAAGTCGAGGAAGGCCGCAGGATCACGGAGATCGTCTGCGTGCAGAACATGTACAATCTCGCCAACCGCAGTGACGATGCCATGATCGACCGGCTCGCAGCGGAAGGCACCGCCTATGTGCCCTTCTTCCCGCTCGGCGGCTTTTCGCCCCTGCAATCCTCGACGCTGTCGGATGTGGCTGCCCGGCGCGGCGCAACGCCGATGCAGGTGGCGCTCGCCTGGCTGCTGAAACGCGCGCCAAACATCCTGCTGATCCCCGGCACCTCCTCGCGCGTGCATCTGAGGGAGAACCTCGCCGCCGCCGAAGTCGATCTCCCGGCAGGAGCGATGGCCGAACTCGACGGAATGGTGCCCGCCTGAAGGTGAACCTGCGAATGGACCAAGGCGCGGTGGGCGACCGCCGCGCCCGCCCTTTGTACCGGCCGAGCCTGCGGCAGCGGCGGGGAAACCTCGGGCGGCGATTCTGGGCGGTCGCAACAGAAAACTGGACTTTGCCCCATGGTCGCTGCTGCCGTCGTGGTATCTTTCCGCGAAATCGGTCAGGGCGTCTTGTCCGCGCGGGCAGACAAGCAATTGCCGCAGGTTCTTCTGGCGAAGGCCGAGGTACAGGCCGAGCCGCAACATCAGGAACGACCTGATAGCCTCGGCGGCGGCCAACGGATAGCGACCCTCGACCGCCCACTGGATGTTCGATCGGGGCCTGATCAGCCTTTCCGACGAGCTGGACATCCTTGTTTCGCGACAGATGAACGATCCAGAGAGCATCCAGTCGCTCATCAAAAGACGGGACGCGCAATCGTTCCGCAGCGCCATTTTGAAAGGCCGCATCCGCACTTTCTCCGAATGGCACCGGGAAAACTGCTTTAAGCATTGAGTGCGGCGGTAATTCCGGAGCGGGCAGCATGGGGGCCCGCGGTTCAAATCCTTTCAAGGCGAGAGGTTCGTTAGTCGGCTTTCGTCCCGAAGCTGCCGTCGCATCACTGGCCCCGGGCAACTCAGCGATAGCCGCCGCCCGGATACAGCCGCCACCAGGTTGACTGATGGCGCTGGCAGGGGCCGTATCCGTTGATGGTGTCTTGGCTTGGCAATTTCACGAGAATTCTCTTTGTAGCGGGCCAATTGCTGGTTCGATGACGCCACCGCGATCAGAAAGACCGTGCTGTAGGCTCCTTAGTGTCACACGTCCGCACTCAATGCATGGTTGCTTTCATATCGCAGAACCTGATATGAAGCGTAAGAAAGTGTGTGGACGATATGACTGGTAAAGTACTCGTGATTGATCCGATCGAGCGGCAAGACCTCATCAAAGGTCTCGCAAGCGACGTTCGCGTGATGATGTTGAAGTTGCTTCGATCGAGCGGTCCGAAAAACGTGAACGAGATCGCGGAGGAACTAAGTCTTCCCCAGTCGACGGCGTCGATCAACCTGAAGGTGCTCGAGGATTGCGGACTAATCTATACTGAGGGACAGCGGGCCAAAAAGGGCAGCCAGAAAGTCTGCTATTCGGCCTTCCAGGAAATTCTCATTTCGTTTTCAGAGCCAGTGGTTGATCGATTAGCGGACGCGATAGAAGTTTCCATGCCGCTTGGTCTATATACCCAGTTTGAAGTCACGGGCCCGTGTGGGATGTGCTCCAAGGATGGTATCATCGGCCTTCTCGACGTACCAGACACCTTCCTCGATCCGGACCGTATGAAGGCGGGGCTTCTGTGGTTCAACACGGGGTTCGTAGAATATCAGTTCCCCAACAACACCCTGCTCAAGAAGGCGAAACCTAAGGCGATCGAATTCTCGATGGAACTGAGTTCTGAAGTGCCGGGGACGTCGGCAAACTGGCCATCCGACATATTTCTGCAGGTCAACGGAATCGAAATCGGCACGTGGACGTCGCCTGGCGATTATGGGGACAAAAGGGGTACTTTCACGCCGGACTGGTGGAAGCTCGCGGGTTCACAGTATGGCAAGCTCAAGAACTGGCGCATCAACGGGCAGGGAAGTTTCGTCGATGGAGTGAAGATATCAAACATCAACCTCGATGACCTCGGTCTGGACAAGCATCGTTCAATCCGGTTGCGGGTTGGCGTCAAGGACGGGGCCGAGCATCCCGGCGGAATCAACATTTTCGGCAGCGGCTTCGGCAATTACGACCAGGATATCGTGCTCCGCATTCAAGTTTGAAAAGTCATACTTTCGCTTGACGTGACCTCCAATTCGGCCTCATATACCAACAAATCGGATACGAACCGAAAACTTGGATATTGAATTCGAGGGGAGAGAGTTTTGGAGGCTGGGGTCACCGCGCATTCGCGCTATACAATCGCGGACATAGATAAGCGGCTATACGGATCGTTCCTGGAGCACTTGGGTAGGGCTGTCTATACAGGCATTTACGAACCCGGCCATCCGACGGCGCTCGCCAACGGGATGCGCAAGGACGTCATCGATCTGGTGCGAGAACTCGATACGCCGATTTGCCGCTATCCAGGTGGCAATTTCGTGTCGGCCTACAATTGGGAAGACGGCATTGGGCCGAAAGAGGGCCGTCCGACGCGCCTTGATCTCGCATGGCGCACCTCGGAATCTAACCAGGTCGGTATCCATGAGTTCGCCGAATGGGCTGAGGCTGCCGGCACCGAAATGATGCTGGCGGTCAATCTGGGCTCGCGCGGCCTGGACGCCGCACGGAACTTCGTCGAGTACGTGAACCATCCGGGCGGCAGTCAGTGGTCGGACCTGCGCCGCCAGAACGGGCGCGCGGAGCCTTGGAATGTCAAGCTGTGGTGCCTTGGCAACGAAATGGACGGGCCGTGGCAGGTGGGTCATAAAAGCGCCGCCGAGTACGGCCACCTCGCAAACGAGACCGCAAAGGCCATCCGAGCCTTCGACGACAAACTTGAACTTGTCGTTTGCGGATCATCCCACTCCGATATGGCGACCTATCCTCGGTGGGAGGCAACGGTCCTCGACGCGACATACGACCAGGTCGACTACATCTCTCTCCACATGTATTTCGAGAACTACGAGAAGAGAACTTCAGAATTTCTCGCTCTTCCGGAAAAGCTCGATCGCTACATCGGGACCGTCAGTGGTGTTATCGATTTTGTGAAGGGCAGCAAACGATCCAAGCGAGACGTCAAGATTTCCTTCGACGAATGGAACGTCTGGTATCACGAGCGCAAGAACGACGCCAAGCGGATGCGAGAATGGAATTGGCCTCATGCGCCGGTTCTCCTCGAAGACATATATAACTTCGAGGATGTGCTCCAGGTCGGGTGCATCATCAACACCTTCATTCGCCGCTCGGACGTCGTGCGAGTCGCCTGCATAGCGCAGTTGGTCAACGTGATCGCGCCGATCATGACCGAGCCAGGCGGTAGTTCCTGGCGTCAGACGATCTACCATCCCCTCCATCTGGCATCTCGCTACGGTCGAGGCACCGCGCTGCAACTCGACGTCGACTGTGCGACTTATGTCTCCAACGTTTCCGAAGCTGTGTCCTATCTCGATATCGCCGGCGTTCATGACGGCGACGCGGGCACTCTCACCTTCTTTGCGGTCAATCGCCACTCGTCCGAAGCGGCGAGCATCAAGCTCGCCGTGGAGCGTTTCGGAACCATCAGGGGCGTCGAGCACACCCTGATCAAGCACGACGATCTCGAGGCCCGGAATACCAAGGACAATCCGGACAATGTCTCGCCGCGCAAGACCTCCGATGCGGTCATGGACGGCAACAGTGTCAGTGTTTCCGTTCCGCCATACTCATATTCGATGATCAGAATTCAACTTTAAGATCAATCGGTAGCGACGACACGCTGCTTGTCTGGGAGGAAAGTGACATGCCGAATTGGTTTAAACTTACGAAGGCAGTGCTTTTGGCGGGAGGTCTCATGACCTCCGTCGCCCACGCCGAGGAGACCGTCACATGGTGGGACTTCTTCGGCGGCGGTGACGGCGTTCGCATGAAACAAATGGTCGCCGACTTCAACGAGGCCCACAAGGGCAAGATTAAGATCGATGCGACCACGCTGGAATGGGGAACGCCATTTTACTCCAAGGTCCAAACCTCTGCGGCGGTTGGCGAAGCCCCTGATATCATGACGTATCACGCCAGCCGCATCCCGCTGGCGGTGAAGCAGGGCATTCTGCAGGAAATCACCGCCGCCGACTGGAAGACGATGGGCCTCGGACAATCTGATTACGCCCCCGCGACTTGGGAGGCTGTGAGCATCGACGGCAAACAGTATGCGGTGCCGCTCGATACGCACCCAATCGTCCTTTATTATAACAAGGACCTGCTCAAGAAAGCTGGAGTTCTCGGCGACGACGGCAAGCCGAAGGGCATGGACTCGCGTGAGAACTTCACCGCGACGCTGAAGGCCTTGAAGGCCGCTGGGGTCAAGTTCCCGCTTGGCTCGGTGACTGCGGACGGCAACTTCATGTTCCGCACCATCTATTCCTTCATGGGCCAGCAGGATGGTGAGCTCATGACGGACGGTGAGTTTCTTGCTGGCGACAGCGCAAAGAAGCTCGAAAACTCTCTTGCCGTTCTGTCCGAATGGACGAAGGAAGGGCTTCAATCCACCTATACGGACTACCCTGCGACCGTGGCGCTCTTCACATCGGGTGAAGCTGCGATGATGATCAACGGGGTTTGGGAAGTCCCCACGATGACGGACCTCAAGAACAACGGCAAGCTCTTCGAATGGGGAGCCGTCGAACTGCCTGTAATCTTCGATCATCCCTCCACCTACGCCGACAGTCACACCTTCGCGCTCCCTGCGAACAAGGGCAAGGACATGAGTCCCGAGAAGCGCGCCGCGGTCCTCGAGGTCATGAGCTGGATGTCGAAGAATTCCTTGTTTTGGGCGACCGCGGGGCATATCCCCGCATATGGTCCGGTCACGAACTCGGCCGAGTACAAGGCGATGGAGCCGAACCACACATACTCTTCGCTCACCGCGAACATCATCTTCGATCCCAAGACTCCGCTGGCGGGCATCGCTGGGCCAATTTTTGACGTGATGTCGAATTTCTTCGTGCCGACGCTCAATGGTGAAATGGAGCCCGCGAAAGCGGTCGAGGAGATCAAGGCCGGTTTGGCCGACCTTTGACGACCCGGGGCCCAGGCAGTCAATCGTTCGCCTGGGCCATCCTCGTCTGAAAAGAAGTGGAGCGGGAGGATGATGCTCAGAAACCGGCGCAACGAAGGTCTCTTCGGCTTGGCGCTCGTCGCGCCTTTCGTCGCCATTTACGGACTTGTGTTCGTCTATCCGACGATCAAGCTTTTCATGACAAGCTTCACAGATGCGCCCCTGATTGGCGATGGAAACTTCGTCGGGTTCGACAACTACGCACGCCTTCCTTCTGACCGACGGTTCGGCACCGCGGTGTGGAACACGGCCTACTTCGTACTCATCACCGTCGTCCCTGGAACGCTTGTGGCATTCGCAATAGCGCTCGGCGTCAATCGTCTTGCCGGACGACTTCAGGCAGCCGTGCTCGCTCTATTCTTCTTGCCATATATTCTTCCGGTTTCGGTCGTATATCTTCTCTGGGATTGGACGCTGAACTTCCAGTTCGGCATCGCGATGTACCTTTTCGACATGCTCGGCATCGCGCGCATCCCCGTTTTCAAGTCGACCGCCTGGTTCATGCCCGCCGTCGGCATGATCACAATCTGGTGGACCGCCGGATTTTCCATATTGTTGTTCCTCGCCGGATTGCGAACCATCCCGACGGAAATCTACGAGGCTGCCGCCTTGGACAACGCCGGCAGATGGTCGACCTTCCGCCGGATCACTTGGCCTTTGATGTGGCCAATCACGGCGCTCGTATTGACCATCCAGTTGATTTCGCAGCTCAAGATTTTTGACCAAGTCTACCTCTTCTCAGTCGGCGGACGACCGAACGACAATGTGGTCCTGGTCTATTATGTCTTTCAGCGAGCGTTCCAATCGGATCAGGGAGGCAGGGCGGCAGCCGTCGCGGTGGTCCTATTTGTGATCGTCATTGTCGTGTCGGTTTTGAATTTTCAACTGACACGCCTTTCGGGAGGGCGGGACCGATGACCGCGACAACAGCGCGCCGAGTTAACGCCATCGGCCTCATTATCACTGTCATAACCGTCTTCTGCGCCATCATCTGGGCGTTTCCCCTCTACTGGGCTGTGGCTTCGTCACTGAAGCCTGAGCACGAAGTCGTCAGGCCCTATATCGAGCTCTGGCCCGAGACTTTCACCGTATCGCACTATATATTCGCCCTGACGCAGACAGAAATCGGGCGGTGGTATGTCAATTCCATCGTCACGGCGATAGCCGTCACGGTGCTGACTGTCAGTTCGTCACTGTTCTGCGGCTACGCCATCTCGCAGCTGAACTTTCCGTTTCGGAATGTCTTGTGGTGGCTAATCCTGGCGAGCTTCATGGTCCCCATGCAGACCCTGATCGTCAACCACTTCGAATTGGTGGCCGATCTTGGCCTGATCAATACCTGGAGTGGGATCGTGCTCCCGCAGCTCATTCATCCCGTCATTATCATCGTCTACAAGCAATTCTTTGACGGCGTGCCGAAGGATTTTCGCGAGGCCGCGGTTATGGACAATGCGTCTGAATGGCGGATTTTAGCCAAGATCTATATTCCTATGAACTGGGGTGTGACAACGGCGCTCTCGATCGTCTGCTTCATCTGGTCCTGGAACGCGTTCTTGTGGCCATTCCTTGCGGTGACCAAGACCGACATGATGACGATTACGGTGGGGATCACGCAGGTGAACGATGCTTTCGGGGTCTATTATGCAAGGCAGCTTACTGCGGCGGTTCTCGCCGGCCTGCCTGTGGCGATGGCTTACCTGATCTTTCAGCGGCGTGTCACTGAAGCGATCACACTGTCAGCGGGTATTAAAGGCTAGATCGTTATTCTCCCGCTCGCCCTTGCACGGACCTCCGATTTGGTGATTGGAGGTCCGCTGCTATTTGGACGCGTATCAGATGGCTTGATAGGATTTCCCGTCCGCATCAAAGAGGTGAACGGCCAGAGGGTCGAGTCCCACGCGCACGCGATCTCCCGGACGGACTTCGGAACGCCCCGCATCCTGAGCGATAAGCTGTGAACCGTCCTCAAGCGTGCAATATGCCAACGTCCGCTCGCCAAGTTGCTCGACGACGCCAACCTGTGCCTCGATCGAGGGCCGAGAGGGATCGTTTTCGCCAGTCATGATCCGGACCGACTCTGGCCGTATGCCAAGATCGAACCTGCCTGGCGCGGGCACAGGGGCCTCAATCTCGAGCTCGAACCCGTTCCCGAACCTGATGGGTGTCCGCCCTGGCCGGATGACATCGACCGGAAGGAAATTCATTCCCGGGCTTCCGATGAAACCTGCGACGAAGCGGGACGCTGGTTTGAGGTAAACCTCCATTGGTGTCCCGATCTGCTCAATCTTGCATTGGTTGAGCACCACGATCCGATCTGCCAGCGTCATCGCCTCCGTCTGGTCGTGCGTGACATAGATCATCGTAGACTTCATCCGCTGGTGAAGTTGCGCCAGCTCGACGCGCGTCCTCACGCGCAGCGCGGCATCGAGGTTCGACAGAGGTTCGTCGAAAAGGAACGCCTTTGGCTCCTTCACGATCGCACGCCCTATGGCTACGCGCTGCCTTTGGCCACCAGATAGCTGCGCGGGTTTGCGAGAAAGCAGGTTTTCCATCTCGAGCATCCGCGCCGCCGTCAAGACCCGCGTCTCGATCTCCGCCCCCGGAAGCCCGATGTTCTCGAGCCCGAACGCCATGTTGTCCCGCACCGACATGTGCGGATAAAGCGCGTAGTTCTGGAAAACCATCGCTACGTTGCGATGGCCGGGCGGCAGCGCTTCGCTGCGCATGCCGCCGATGGTCAGAGAGCCGGAGTCGATTGTCTCCAGACCGGCGATCATCCGAAGAAGCGTTGATTTTCCCGACCCCGATGGTCCGAGAAACACCATCAGTTCGCCGGCGTTCACCGTCAGGGATATGTTGCTGATCACCGATACCGAGCCGAAGCTCTTGGAAACGTTCTCCAGACGAATTTCCGCCATGTAATCCTCCCAATGTCTGCATCATTCTTTTCGGTATGTATCGGAAGTCAAGATATCGTCTCCAACAAACGCCGAGCGGCGAGCACAAATGTGGACCAACATAAGGGAGAACACGATCGGCCGATGTCTCCTGCTGGGGGTCCTGGCGTGGCCGCTGGCTAAGCGTATCGACGGCTTTTATGAGCTTGAGCAGGTGGCGTGGACGACCGATGACGGCGCAAACCTGCCGTCCCGCGCAACGAATTGACAGTCCGCTTCGGGCTAAATCGAGCCGTAGATCGCGTCCGGCGCCAAAGTCCGCAGCGGGTTGAAGGGAGCCGTTCTTCACGAGCCCGTGCATGGCTTGTGCGAGGAGTTCACGTTCCGGGCCAAGAAGATCGAATAATGTATCGATTGGAATTGGCCTCCGCCGGGCAGGCCCCGCAGCTAAAAGCGCGTACGTTCATGCGTACTTTGTCAAGGTATCCGGCCGGGATTTGCGTTACAGCGTACCTCCCGCACCGGCGCGCCTGTGTGTCGAACCGGTCCCGCCCTGGCTTCGGCCTATGCGGGTTTTCCTTTTTATGCGCGGTAAAATGCTCGGGCTTGGAACATCAAAAACCCAAAAGAAGTCGAGGCAGGCGACGATGTTGTCGGGCGGGTCGAAGGAGTCGAGCAGGCGTTTGATAGCCACAATGGTCTACTGGACAACTTCAGGCGCTCTGTCACTATGAGGATGGCCAAAACAACTGGCCTTAACCGAGCCCGCCCTACCATGTCCTTCCGTGCGGGCTCTCTTTTGCCCTAATTAGTGGACGTTCAACCTTTCAAGCAGGTCAACCGGGTCCCTGAGGCCTTCCTGATACAGCGCGATCAGCCGCTTTGCGAGCGCGTCAGCCTCGGGCATATCGATCTTCAGCTTCGCCCTCGCGAGTTCGTTGTCGAACACACGCTGCAGGAGATTGAAGTCATCCGGGCGGATGACACAGTCAAAGTCGCGGAAAGGATACACGATGCGGCCTCCCTGGTTGGGGCGAAAGCGTATGTATCTTTCAGCCAGCGGCGCCCTTGCGCATAACCACTGGTGGAAGGAAGAATGCGCCTGAAATGACGTATTTGGAAGGGCCCCTTCGGGGACGGTACCCATTTCTGGATACGCTATAGCAGCAGGTACTGAAGCCGCCTAAGCCTCAGTTCGGCGTGAAACTACCAAGTGCGAAAAAGCCCCGGCTGGGGCGGCCGAGGCTTCTTTTAGGTGTCGCCCTGCAAACCCATGTCGGAGGGGGCCGGGTGCGGGCGGCTGGGGTGCCGGGCAGCAATTTCCCGACGCTGATATTTTGCCACCGACGCGATGCCGTTAAAATCGCAAAAACTTGGGGGTTTCGACGTACTCCAGGTGTCGAGGGGATTTTTTCAGTATCAGAGGGCGATCTCTCGCTGTTGATTTGCGCGGCGTTTCCGCTAATTCACGCATTATAAACCGCCAACATTTGGTGATCAATTTGAAGCCCGCTGGGCGGGCACCTCCGGCCAATCGGGCTCTTTCTTTAGTAGACGTACCGGGACACCGCCGTCGCTGAACGCCTCTCGGAACACTTCCAAGGTATGTGCATGTCGGGACCATGATCCTGCCGCAAGACTCAAACACGCCACTCAACCGTGGCGTGTTCACGTTCTGGGCTAAAACGATCGCATAACGTATCGTCGGCGATCGATTAAGTTATAAGATTCTCGCGATCGTCTTATAGTAGGCGGCCCTTGCCAGCCAACCGTGGGCAAGTTATAAGAAAAATGCGTAATTCTTATAGCGAGCTTGCTGATGAAAACGATCGACCTGATGTACCGGACAATGTTCGCGGAGCTCGTTCAGCGTAGCCTTGATGCGTCGTTTGAGACAGATTTCTCCACGTCGGGCAATTTCGTCCGGGTTCCAGTGAAGGGAAGATATTACTGGTATTTCGAGGAGACCCAGCCAAAGAAAACACGCAAATATGTCGGTCCGGCAGATGATCCGGGGATTGCACGACGTGTGGAGAGTTTCCAAGGCATCAAGGATGATCTGCGCGGTCGTCGAAAACTGGTGTCGACCCTGACCCGGGAGGCCGGGCTGGCGGGTCCCGACCGGTTTACGGGAGACGTGGTCGCAGCCATGGGAGCATCTGGCATCTTCCGGCTACGCGGTGTTCTCGTCGGCACCGTCGCCTTCCAGACCTATGCCGGATACCTGGGTGTCCGGCTGCCCGGAGCCTCGTTGCAGACCGGAGACGCCGATTTCGCTCAGCATTATTCGGCGTCCTCGACTGTCGAAGACAGCCTGCCGCCCGTCATCGACATTCTGAAGAGCGTTGACGCCACTTTCAGGGCGATACCACATCGATCAGACCCGCACAGGACCACACAGTTCGAGAATGCCGCCCGATACCGGGTCGAATTCCTCACACCCAATCGGGGTGCCGATGATTATGCCGATCATGCCAGCCCGATGCCTGCTCTTGGCGGGGCGTCGGCACAGCCATTGCGCTTTCTGGATTTTCTGATCCATGAGCCCGTCCGGACTGTCATGCTGCATCGCTCGGGTGTTCCCGTGATCGTGCCATCGCCGGAGCGCTATGCAGTGCACAAACTGATCGTCGCCTCCCGCAGGCAGTCGGATGTAAACGGCATCGCGAAACGGGAGAAGGACGTGTATCAGGCCAGCCTCCTGATCGACGCGCTGGAAGCCACACGCCGACAAGAGGACCTCGCGGAGGTCTTTGCCGAAGCTTGGGGCAGAGGTCAGAGCTGGCGCGCCGCGATCCAGAAGGGCCTTAGCCTGCTTCCGGAGAAAAGAAAGGCAGCCGCCGAGCGCAGTCTTGGAGACGCCTTATCATCAATCGGAGCGGAACTCGAAGGCTTTACCGGCGCCGCGGTTAAATAGCAGACAAGCTCGTTGGTGGTTTTTTGGCTGCGTTTGCCCTTTGCATGAATGGCATCGCTGCGATTCTGGACTCCAGGGCATGCAGTTCCATTCCCTTCAAGGGGAGGGATAGGAGTCGACATCCCGGACTGGGCGGCATGTAGCCGGCTTCCGATCGTCTCACTCGGGTGGGAAAGCGGAAGCTCGGCTGCCGCCAGGCTCATGTCTTATTTGCCTCAATGAGCGGACTTTGCGGGACTCGTCAGTGGCTCTTCACGGACGCGTTTGGCTCAACACTCCTCAGGGGGCTTCACGTGCCGGAATTGCAGCAGCAGTAGCAGGTCGTAGGTGATCTTCAGTGCCGCACAGATGAGGAGGGGCCAGGATCGATATGACGCGGCGAAGAGAGCACCTGCGAGTGCAGGGCTGGCAGCCGCCGCAAGACTTCGGGGAACTGATGTGAAACTCGCCGCGGCAGCACGCTCCGCCTCCGTCACGACCGCCATCACGTAAGAAGAGCGTGTCGGCACGTCCATCTGCGAGAGCGCCGCCCGAATGAGCAGCAAGGCAAGCGTCAACGGCAAGGTTGGCGCGAATGCCGCCAGCATCAGAGCGATGCTCGACGGGATGTGAGTGAACACCATCGTATTGATGAGCCCAACCCGCTTCGATAGCCATGCGGCGACAGGAAAGGAGAACGCCGACAGCACGCCCGACCAGAAGAAAAACACCCCGGCTTCCGCGAGCGATAGATTGAACCGCTCGAACAGCCACAAGGCGAGCAACGACTGGACCACGAACCCGCCAGCGAAAGCATCAAGGCTGAACAGGGCAGCGAGCTTGAAGATGATAGCGCGCGAAGGGCCAAGCACTGCTTTCGGGGGCTCGTCGCCGGTGATGCGCGGGGGTATGCGGGCATAAAGTACGGCGCCCGCTAGACCTAAGAGCGCATAGAGAATGAACATCAGCTTGATGGCGGTCAGTTGCCCGAGCCCGAGCGGCGTGATCAAGTCAGGCAGGGCTGCGGCAAGGGCGCCAAACGCGCTTGCGAGCGCCCCGACGAGGCTGTAGCGAGCGAACATCCTCGTGCGCTCGACACTCGCCACTTCGCGCGTGAGCACCGCGTGCTCCAGTGGCACGAAGACGCTCACACTGCCGGCCGATGGATTAATCGTGCCGGCAAATGCGACGACCAGCAGCAGCGCATAATCGTTGATCACAGTCATGGCTGCACCAGTGGCGACCATCAGGCTCGCGGCGCCCAGGAGCAACCCGCGGAGATCGCGGTGCGCGCCCAGAAACCCGACCACGATCGTCAAGAACGCCGAGCCAAAGAGTGATGCCGTGGCGATGACACCGACTTGCAGCGGCGAAAATCGAAGAGCGAGCAGATAGACCGGCAGCAATATGGCGACGAAACCGTCCGCGAAATCGCGTAAGGCTCGCGCCGCAAAGAGGTATGTGGTCGGATGAATGCTTCGAACGGGTCGCATTATTTTCGATCGCGTCTTGTCGAGGAGCCGGACTCGCGCACCGCTCACCACTGTGCGCTAGGAGTGTCTCAGCTTAGACCGGATTGGTGGGCTAGACACACCCCATGAGGGATCCATAGGAAAGGCCGATGAACGAGCAGCCGGCCAATACCGTCACCATGCCGATCCTGAAGCGGAACACTGCGAGCATCGCCCCAGGCGTCAGCATCAGCGAGGCGACGTGGACGGAACTCAATACCGGGCATCGATCGTCATGCCGAGCCCGCGCGCTGCGTAGAGTTCACCGAACAACACGTGCAGCGCGAACTATACCGCCAGATTGAGGATGACGCCCACGACCGCGGCAGTGATCGCATTGCTGCTTTGCTGACAGGCAGTACTAAGTGGCTGCGTTAAGCGCATCGGTCCGTCGCCCCGTCTCTGAAAAGGCAAGCCAGCCGAACAGCCCGGCAATGCCGATCATTGCGATCCAGCCGACAATCATACGTGTCTGTTTCTGCGCCGTCGGCATCTGTAGCTGGTCGACCTTCGGCCACATGACGTGGATGTACCCATCCGCCTCGGCCGTAAGCGCCTTGTCCTTGGTATCGACCTCAAGCATGATTCCCGGCATCGGCCGATCGCCGCTGCTTATCGTAACATGCACAGGCGCCGTCGCAGCGAGGTGGTGTATTGGCGGAGCGGATGCCGAGGCATGGGCTTGTCAACCGTAACCTCGTAGCGCGCGCCACCTGACGTGTGAAGGTCGCGATTATGCGCATGCCGTCTGTGTTTTGCACGTGCGACCATCGGTTGCCCACTCAGAAGTCTCGATGCTGATGTCACCGCTGATCGGCTGCGTGATTTTCATATTGGTTGGATCCGGACCGACGACGCGCATGCCTTGACCGGATGCGCGGGCGCTCGCGAGCAAGGCATTGGTGCCCTTCTCGACCGGCAGGGTCTGACCGAAGACCGGATCGAGGGCGACGGCAACGAACAGCAGGACCATTGCCACTCCGGTCCATTCGAGCTTGCGGCGCCGCTTCATCAGATATCCGCCAAGCCACCATCCAAGCAGGGCGGAGACGAACGCTCCGGGGAATGATCGCCACCAGAGGTCGTCATATCCCGAATAAGTTGGAGGACGAAGCGGCAGCCCTCGCGGGCCGAGATACATGTTGTAGGCGGTCCAGACGAGCGCCAGCATCAAAGAGCCGACAATCCATCCCGCTCTGCCGACACCGCATAGGCGTCCACGCGCAGATGAAGACAAAGCCGACCAGCACGTGCTGCACGAAAAAGGTGATATCGGGGAAATCGCGCAGCAGAACCATTTGCGTCAGCACCGCATCGGCCGCGACCACCAGAACGGTCGTGAGGAGCCCATAGACCGCGAAATGCCAGGTCTCGGCCCGTTCAATTTGCTGTGTGGGATGGTTGCGCCGCCAGAGCCAGAGCGCCACCAGTTAGACGGTGAAGATCGCCAGGAAATGCGCGGGGACTCCGGTCCCTCACAAATGGTTGAAATCGAGCCACTCAGGCTCCGAGGCAATCCCACAGGGGCTAGCTACTGGTAGTAGATTTCCAGAATTGCGGTGTGCACCGCGGTGAGGATCAGACCCGGACGGATGCCGATGCCGAGAAAGGCCGTGCCAAACAGGAAGACGCTGGTGATCAAAAAGGATTTTGTTATCCAGTAGGTCCAGTAAGGATCTTTGTCCCAAAAGAGCCCGTGGGCGATGACAGCATCGATGAAGATCGCGGGAAGCCCGACGAGAAGGGCAAATTTGACTGTGTCCTTGGCGAGCAGAATCATGGTCGCCACTCCTGCAAGAGTTCGACAACCGCCGCTTGTTAACCCAATCTTCAGCGGTAGCTCTGTTCCTCCAGCCGGCTTTGTTGGCCAACGCCGCGGGAGGCGATGAGAGCCAGCCTGAGGACCACCGAGTTGCTCGTTCAAGCAAACGAGCAACTCTCGGCAAGCCGTGTTCTATTCGTGCGGTTCAGTCCCTCAGGCCCGCTTCGGGTCGTGAAACCGGCACCAGCCATTGGGACTGATCTCGCCGGCAACGATCTCGCATGCGTTTGGCTCGAGGAAATGGGTGCATCCCGCACAGCGGCGGCCCCGGTTGGGAGAATTCTGGTAAGCCGCCTCACGCTTCGGGGTAGTTCCCGCGCCACGCGCCACGCGCCACGGGCGCCATGCGCGGACTTGTCATGCAAGAAGTGAGTCCGACGGCTCCGGCAACTGCAGCCCCAGTCCCTGAAATCTTCAAAAAGTTCCGGCGGGACAGCTTTCGGGTTGAATCTCCGGCTGTGGACTTGTGGTTCACATCGTCATGGTCCTTTTTCATGATCTTTCCTCCCGTCGCGCGACCGCCACGTCACCTGAAAGCACAGATCAAATCGACTTCAGGTATTCGATTAGGTCGCTCTTTTCTTGGTCAGTCAGCTTGAGTTCGAGGTGACGGTCGTAATGGTCTACGACGTCCCGAAGGCTCGCGAACCGCCCGTCGTGGTAAAACCCTCCTTTATGGACCTTTTCCATATCCCAGAGGGCACGAAGGGGCGCCGTTCGGTATCGTTCATCCGGTGAGCGCATCGCCTGGAAATCGTCGATTCCGATCTCCTCCGCCTTGTGCAGGTTCCATCCTGGCTCGGTAAAGATCGGCGGAACGTGGCAAGTGGCGCATTTGGCCTTCACCTCGTCTTCGCTAAGCTGCAGCATGTCGGTAAAGGCGGTGAGATCGGGCGCCAGGGCGACGATCGCGCCGATGTCGAGGTCACGGTTGGGCCAGCCATCGAGGCGGTGCCCGATACCGGGTGCATAGGCGTCATCGACCGTCGAGTGGCACAGGGAGCACTGAATGCCCACCGATCTCAACGTTTTGCCGTCTCCGCTGAAGAAACCAGTGACGCCAACAACGGCATTGGACTTGAGCAGGACGAGCGTGCTGGCTGGGTCCTTGAGATCAACTTCACCCCTGTTCAGCGCTTCGGCCACCTCCTTCGGGATCGCGTTCACATCGACTTTCAGACCAAGCTCGAGAGCCTTCTCCGGGCTGAGGCCTGTCCCGACGCCACCGGCCTTTTCGCCCCCAATGGCCTCATGGAGCTTGAGCTTGCCGCCCCAAAAGTCCTCGCTGCCGAATGTGTCGAAGCGGAACGTCTCGCGTCCTTCTTCCAGAAACCGCTTTGCCTGATCGGCGACCGCGGCGTCAAAGTTCTCGCCGCTTGTCGCCTTCTTGCTCATTTGAGCAGCGGCGGGAATGAAAGCTGTCGACAGCAGAAATGAAAGAAATAAAGCAGTATTTCGCCCACGCCTTTGCACCACACGTCCCTCCCAAGACATGAGTGGCAATCGGCGGTCATGTAGAGTTTCGCGGTCCCCGTTGCGCGCGAAGCGCAAAACCGACCGAATATTAGCAATGGATCATGGTACACCTAATCCGCGCACCCGCAATACCAGTGTGCGAGTATGCGATCCGCGGCAATAACAATGATGGGGCGCTCAGCGCCACCCTGATCCTGACGCTCCGCCGGAAGGCAATGACGCCGTTTTGGCGGTGGCCCTCCTCATCCTGGTAGTAGAAGAAGCCGCGGCCATTCAGACAGCGGAAATCCCGCCGCAGCCGACCCATGATGCGATGGAGCCTAAGCACGGCCCCGTGCCGCGCCGTCAAAGAAATACTCCCGGTGCAGCGGCCGTTACACGAGACCTTCCTCACCCGCCGCGCTTGAACACCTTGAGGATGGCTCAAACCGACGGGATCACCACAGGACAGTGGTCGTCGAGCCAGTTTTTCAGCAGCCTATTGATGTGCGACTTGGGAAGCTGCCGACATCAGTTCCTCGGGATTCGGCGCGCTGAACGTATAGCCAACCTCCAAAACTTCAGTGAAGCTCCATCGTACGATTCCTGCCCGATCCAGTAGGAACTGACCGACAAGCTGCGCCTGGCCGGAAGCCATCATCTGCTGATCGGCTTCCGTAATCTCATATTCTTCCTTCTTGTTGAGAAACTCGTTCATTGCCATTACGCCCATAGGCTCGGACAACTCTCCCGGGAGATGGACCCGTATCGCCATGACCGTGTCCATCCCCACCTCACGCAAGCCGAAAGCACGGTGCGAGGCCCGCTCCGGGTCAGACGCCGCGAGAAGATTTGGTGTCGGGTGGTAACGGAAATAGAGCCGCGCGCGTTCGACCGGCGTGTTGACGACCGCCAGGCATTCGACGCCTTTCTCATGCAGGGCCGGTTTGAGTTGCGCCATCGCCGCGACATGGCGCCGGCAGAACGGACAATGTAGGCCGCGAAACAGACCGATCAGCAACGGGCTATTGCCTCGAAAATCATTGAGCGCAATCTTGCCTTCGCGCGAGATCGCATCGAAAACAACATTCGGTGCCCGGTCGCCTGGCCGCAGCGGGCGGTCCACACTACTCGTGGACATGACAACCTCCTTGCCCCAATCAGTCAAGAAAACGCTTCGCGATTGAACCCGTGCTCCTGCGCCAGGGTAAGTTAGCGTTCGGCCGTTGCCACATTGCCGAGCTCGAGATCAAGCGTTGCAAATCTATCTTAGCATGGAAAAGACATTTGTGGTTCGCTCCTCGCCCGAGCCTTCATGAGTGCTCGCGATAAAAAACGGACCGCGAGCTCCGGCGTGGCATTGGTGGATTTGCGCCAGGACGAGCAACGGCACCGCCAGATGCTCACGTTGGTCACAGATCTCGATTGCCTTCTCGCCGGCTGGTGCACCTCCCAGTATTCAAGTCTTGAAACTCGGGCGGCCTCGGGTGACTGGACGCCAAATATTGCGAATGACCTCACATGAGAGCACTCGTGAATGCTGTTGCGAAGGTCCGGTACCCGACCTCGTTTTGGACGCTCAGGTCTGCGACGATCAAGGTCGTCAACGGGTCGAATCTTCCGGTTCGATTGCGACAGGATGTAGAATACATGCATGCGGAATTGTAGCGAGCGCCGTAGCGACCGGACACTCTTGAGCTTGCCCTCCAGGCGAACATACCGGTCGAAGATTGAGCGGAAGACGCGCCAGCCCCCCGAGAGAGACCAAACACCGTTCTACTTAAGACAGCCGCGCAATTTTATGTTGTGGCAAATGAAAAATCTGGTTTACTGCCACTTCGCTGCTTGGCTTTACAGGGGGATATTGCCGATGGGGTGGATGCGCAGGGATATTGTGCTTGGTGGTTTAGCGTCAGTTGGCACGGTGGTGGTCCAGAAATCCACCTTCGCAGCGGCGTCTTCCTATTTTTCCGGCACCACCGTCGACAATGGCGTAACGTTCCGAAGCACCAACTTTGCCAAGATAGAGAAGAAGTGGCGCCGCCAGGTTGTCAAATACTTCAGCAGCGAGCCGATTGGCACCATCGTTGTCGATACCAGGCACCATTTTCTCTACCTGATCATGGAAAACAAGACTGCCATCCGCTATGGCGTCGGTGTCGGGCGCGAGGGCTTCAAATGGTATGGCCGCGCCACGATCGACCAGAAATCGCTCTGGCCACGCTGGACGCCACCGCCGGAGATGCGTGAGCGCCACCCGGAACTGCCTGAATCGGTCGCGGGAGGTTCGCCAAAGAACCCGCTTGGCCCGCGCGCCATGTACCTGCTTCGCGATGGTGTCGATACCGGCTATCGCTTACACGGTACGCTGGAGCCGGGCAGCATCGGTAAGGATGCCTCCAGCGGTTGCATCCGCATGTTCAACGAAGATGCAATTGACCTATATCAGCGTTGCCCCATCGGCACCGCGGTGCAAGTACTGCCGCACATAGCCGACCAGGCTGAAAGTGCCGCTCAGGTCAGCCAAGCAACCCCGGTTGAATGAGGAATATCACGCTGATGTCTGCTTTGACCGGATATACGCGGCTGCTTGCCACCGCGGCCATGCTCCTGGCGCTCGCCGCCTGCAACACCACTGAAATCGCCGCTTTGGAAGAGCCGGGCGCGGCGCCGATGACCGGACAAACCAACGATCCGGCGCCCGGTTTCGAAAATGTCGTGGCCGGCAGCGAAGAGGACTTCATCCTGAATGTGGGCCGACGGACCTACTTCACGAAGGACTCGGCCACGCTCGATTCGGTCGCCATGGCAACGTTGGATAAGCAGGCCATCTGGCTCAACAGCAACCCGCGTTGGCTGATCAAGCTGCAGGGATTTGCCGACGATTCCGGGTCCGCGTCAAAGATGGTGACGCTGTCGCAGAAACGCGCCGATGCAGCGATGGCCTATCTCGTCTCGAAGGGCGTGGATGCCAACCGCATGTGGGCCAAGGGTTACGGCAACGACCGCGAGGTCCGTGATTGCACGGATCGCTCCTGCATGGTGCAGAACCGGCGCGTCGTCTCCAACCTGCGCACCGAGCGCGACGCACTCTGATCGCAGGTTGCCTCGCGAATAGGTCTATCTTGCCTTGCATCAAACCCCGCCAGCGAAATGCAAATGCATGTCGATGGCGGGTTAACCGCCGCCTGTCCGCTAAGGCCCATTTGAGACCTTCAGCGCCTTCACCGCAGATGTCCGCATTGGTCGATCCTTCCGGGTTCCCATGCGTCAAGGGAGGGTGATGGGGTTGACGCCCCCCGACGGCATCGCTGTGCCAGAATGGCGGTGTTGCAACCGTTGGAGGGAGGCGTCCGTGCCTGACGTTACCACGATCGGGCTGGATATCGCGAAGAATGTTTTCCGTGCACACGGTGCAGACGAGCGCGGCCGCGCCGTTTTCAGCAAGAAGCTCAGCCGGGGGAAGGTGTTGGACTTTTTCGCCGCCCAGCCCGCCTGCACCGTCGCCCTGGAAGCTTGTGGCGGTGCCCATCACTGGGGTCGCGAACTGATGGACATGGGCCATACGGTCCGCTGATCCCGCCGGCCTACGTGAAGCCCTTCGTGAAGCGAAATAAGAACGATGCCATCGATGCAGAGGCGATTTGCGAGGCGGCGCAGCGCCCGAACATGCGGTTCGTCGCCGTGAAGCGCGAGGAACAGCAAGCAGCGGCGCTGGTGTTCCGGACCCGCGATCTTCTGGTTCGCCAGCGGACCCAACTGATCAACGCGATCCGCGGTCACCTGACGGAATATGGCTGGGTCGCGCCCAAAGGACCTTCCTATGTGGCGATGCTGGCCGACCTGCTCGATGAGGACGAGATGGGCTCCTCGTTGCCGCCAGCCGCCCTTGCGTTGATCAGGCTGATGTTGGACCTCATGGCCGACCTGGACGGCAGGATCGCCGAACTCGACGGCGAAATCGCGCGGCGCGCCCGCGAGGACGCGGTGTCGCGGCGGTTGATGACGATTCCCGGCGTCGGCCCCATCCCTGCGGCCGCAATCGCGGCCCTCGCTCCGCCGGCCGAGACCTTCGCAAAGGGGCGCGACTTCGCCGCTTGGCTCGGGCTTGCCCCGCTGCAGAAGTCGACGGGCGGCAAGCAGAAGCTCGGCGCGAGCTCAAAAATGGGCGAGCGCACGCTCAGGCGTCTGCTCATCATCGGCAGCATGGCGGTCATAAAACAGGCAGCAAGGCGCGGCGCACCGAAGGGCTCTTGGCTGGAACAGATGCTGGCGCGCAAACCGCGGATGCTGGTGGCGGTCGCGCTCGCCAACAAGATGGCACGGATCGTTTGGGCGCTGCTCATGAAGCAGGAGAGTTACAAGGCTCCAGCCGCGGTCACGGCGTAAGCCGGGCCGGTCTGGGGGCTGTCGGAGACGTGGTCGGTCGAAGGAGGGTATGGCACAACAGTCGGCGAGACGGGGCCGGAAAACCAGGGCTTTCCACCGTGCGCATAAGCACGCTTCGGGTGATATGGATCCGGTCCGCGAACTCCCATACGCGCCCGCAGCCTTTGCGCTGCACCAAGAGGCCGGACAGATGGCAGCATCCGACAACGTGCCGACCGCCGAAAAAACCGCTTGCGTCTTGCGGGGCGTCCACAGATGGAAAGCGGTCGCCTGCTAGGGTCGCGCGAATGACCGGCATGCGCGCCAACAGGCGACATCGCAGTTGACGTCGACCTCTGTTAGCTGCGCCATCGAGTACTTCTGGGATCTTTATATCTACCGTCGTCTCGCCCGCTGGATCGAGAACTCCCAGGACAGCGCTGTGCGCTCTCCCATTTATATAACGCCTCGACCGGCATGACGCCGTAGCACCCCTCTGGTTTTCTGAGATTGACGGGCGACAGTCCTTCGACCATCCACATGGCCGCGTACCCGCGAACTAGCCGAGCGATTTTACAATGCCAACGCTCGGCGTACCCGCCGAAGTTTCTGGGAGCAATATGACAGGTCGAAAGACGGCGATGCGCGCGCCGAAATGGCCATCGAGTTCCTTGAAGCCTATTTATTATAACGCGCTCTGCCGGTGCTAAGTGTTACGTTCGTAACATACTAGGCTCTCATTTTGACGTAAATATTGTATGCGAGCCGTAATCTCGCATTCGAATATTGGTGCCCCATAAGATAACAAGGATTTTCAAAAGAAAATCTGATGAACTAATTTATTCCCGTACTGCCTTGAGCGTGGCTCCTTTCATTGTAAGAAGCCGAATAATATTTGTTCGTGTTAGTTTCAGAACCCACAACGGCTCTGTCTCGATCTCGAGATAGACCCCAGCGGCGATTGGAAAAGACCGGTGTCTGCCTGATCGATCGGTAGGTTCCGCGTGGCCGCGATCGCGCCAACGTGTCCACGGAGAAGGTCGTCCGTCGGCTGCGGCATGGCTAGCGGGCGGCAGCGCGCAACAAAAGAAGCCATTCGAACAAAGGGAGGCTGAAGTGAAGACCAGTGTACGCGGCATATGCGCGATGCTCGCCGAAGAGGCGATCGTCCTATCGGCTTACAACGACGGTACTGGGACCATGACCGTAGGCGCCGGGCATACCGCGGCCGCCGGGCCACCGGTTCCTCGGTCCGGCATGACGGTGACACTCACAGAGGCGATCAACATTTTCCGCAACGACGTTGCCCAGGTCGAAAGCCAGGTTCAGGCAGCGGTCAGGGCGGCGCTCTCGCAACAACAGTTCGATGCACTTGTTTCTTGGCACTTCAACACAGGCGCGATATCGACCGCCACCTTGACGCGCAAGTTCAACGCTGGCGACGTCGATGGCGCCACGGCCGAGTTTGCCCGCTGGAACAAGAGCAACGGCAAGGTGCTCGACGGGCTGATCGCCCGTCGCGAGCGTGAAGCGGCGATGTTCTCGAAGGGGGACTACGGCACCCCAAAGGTTCGCGTTCTGGAGAGCAAGGGCGGCTCGGAGGAGATTTTCACTGCCGATCAGATCGAGACGCTGCTTGGCGGCGCTTTGAACTCGGAGGAGGAGCAGTCCACCGAAGAACTCCTGGCGAACCCAATCTCGCAGCTTCTGCCGCTCAACCGCCCCAAACAGTCCGCCGCGATCACACAGAGCGTGCTGCAAAAATTCCATGATCTCATCCCGGAAGACGGGCGCGACGACGCCGTGGCCATTGTGGCCGTGCGAGGTTATTACCTCAACACGATGGGGAAAGAGAGCGCCAATGATCGCGGCGTCTATGACGACGCGATCTTCGTCGTCGAGCCGAACGGTGTTCACAACTTCAACGGCAATACCGATCCCAGTCGTTTCGGTCGCGGGATTGCCCGATTGAAACCGCGACAGGCGATCCGTTACCGCCCCGGTCCGCACGGCTTCTCGCGCAAGAACGGGCCCTATCCGGCTTTTCGGCAGGACAGTGACTGCACGGTCATCCGCGACGAGACTGGTGAGGATACGGACTCGCCCACCAGCCGCTTCTGGATCAATCTTCACCGCGGCGGCGTCACATCCACCTCCAGCCTTGGTTGTCAGACCGTTCCGCCGCACCAGTGGAATGAATTCAAGACCCTCGTTGATGGCCTGCTGAAGAAGCATGGACAGGCGACCTTTTATTACTTGCTCGTCGATCAGGACGATGTTCCACAGGAGGAAACGACCATGCCCGCTATCACGCAGCCTGCGCCTGCGCCTGCGACGACCGAGGCGAACCCCGTACAGCTGCTGCAACAAATCCTCGGGCTCGCTGCGCTGTCGCGCGGACATAAACCGGCGAGCCAGGAGGATATGACCTGGCTGCTGGACGTCTTGCGGGCGATCACGACCCAACCCACCATGATCAATGGCGTTGTTCTGAACGGCCCGAAGCCGGACCCGCTCGCTTCGGTCAGCGACCCCACGTTGACGCCGGTCAACGGTGCGCTCGGCAAGACGCTCGGGCATGCGCTCGACGGCCGCAAAACCGCAATTGGCGCGATCGGCATGCTTGCCACGACAATCCTGCCGATCTTCTTCCCGCCGCTGGCGCCGATCACGGCGGTCGCGGCGCCCTTGATCGAGGGCGCTACGAACGCGGGCGCAGCAGCGGCGGCGGCGCAGGCCGACGGAGGGCTCGGCCGCGAGCTGGTAACGGCCGCCTTCCCTGTCTTCGCTGCAATCGGAGGCTGGGGTGTGATGGGCAAGGTTGAAAAGTGGGTCCGGGCTCTTCGGGGCGGACTTGAAGCCCCGGCCGCATGAGAACGGCGGCTGCCGGCGCCGATGCAACAGGGAAACGCGCATCAAAGCCATAAGGAAAAAAGAGATGAAACGCTTGGTTGTTTGTTTCGATGGAACCTGGAACGACGCCGATAGTGCCCGTTCCGAAACCAATGTCGCGCTGATCGCGCGGGCCATTCGCGCCTGCCAGGAGACAGGCGGTATTCCACAGGCAGTCCTTTACCTGCGTGGTGTGGGATCGTCCGGCCTGCAGATTCAGCGCATCCTGGACGGCGCAACCGGCAACGGCGTCGATGAGAACATCCGATCTGGATACATGTTCCTGGCTCAAAACTACGTTGCAGGCGACGAGATCTATCTCTTCGGTTTCTCGCGCGGTGCCTTTTCCGCACGCAGCCTAGCGGGACTGATCGCTTCATGCGGACTTCTCAAACGTCAGCGGCTTGGGGATCTGCGCAACGCCTGGCACTACTATAGGAAGTTCGACAAACGGTCGCCGGAAGATTTCGTCGAGAGATATTCAACGGACGCGCATCTCGATGTCGAGGTCACGTTCATGGGGGTTTGGGACACGGTCGGAGCGCTCGGCGTGCCCAGCCACATTTTCAATGCCTTCAACCACAGGGAATACGGGTTCCACAACACGACGGCATCGAGGATAACGCGTCACGCGTATCACGCGATGGCCATCGACGAGGCGAGAGATGAGTTCGTGCCGACGCTTTGGACGGGCGACATCCCGGAGAGATGTGAGATAGAGCAGGTCTGGTTCGCTGGTAGCCATGGCGACGTCGGCGGCGGATATGTCGACCGATCCCTGGCCGACATACCTCTGGTCTGGATGGCCGAAAAGGCGCAGGCCTGCGGGCTGGTCATCGACTGGAGCATGCTTCCAAGTGAGCTCGACCTAAACGCGCCCCATCACGACTCGCGTGCGGGCTGGTCTTTCAAGGACCGGTTGACGCCAACATTCAGGCAAATCTGCGAGACGCCTTTCAAGGTGGATTACTACGAGACGCTCTACCGGCCGCGCGATGAATTCGGTGTTCCCCAACGCACAATCAACGAATCCCTTCATCAAAGCGTCGTCGAGCGCTACGGGCGGACGGTCTTCTTCTCTCCGAACGACAATCCGGCGACGCGCGCGCAGCAGGTCTACAAGCCAAGGAATCTCGGCCCGCTTTTCACCGCTGCTGTTCCAAGACGGCGCCTGTTGGTGCCGAGCTCAGTGGCGACTGCGCAGCCAGCCGGGCTCAGGGCCATTTGAGTTCATCCACTCTGTTCAGTTCATGGAGGCTGGAAGGCAAAGATGCAGGGCAAGGCCGGCAGGTTTTGCCTTCCATTTGTTTTGGTCAGGCTGCTCCTGAAACTGAAGCCGGCGTGTATTAGGCAACTGAGCGCGACGTCGACACGACGCTGAAGAGCAGCGGCGCCGTTATTCGCATTCGTGGGTTCAAGATACGGATGCCGATGTCGTGAGGAGGGCACAACGTCAGCGTCTGGCGCAACGCAGTCTTCGACTAATGCCTCGCCTCGATCCGCAGAAGCCGCCGCGCATCATAACGCCTCGATAAGAGGGTATACTCTAGGAAGCAAAAGGTTGGCGCGTCGGTGGCGAACCGTTGCCGCGGCCTCCGTTCGGCGTTCTGCATCGCGCCGGCTCAGCGATGTCAGCCCTAGCGCCATGCACGCCTGAACTGCAGGCGATCTCCCGACGGGACGGCGTTCAGCGCCAAGTGCGAGGAGGCCGCCTAGGGTGGATTTGTTCACGGCTAAAAAGCGACAGCTCCGAAGAACGACATGATATCAAAGGCTGCTAAGGCCGATGCCCACTGGACAACGGAAGCAGGCAAGCAACGGATCTTTGCTCGGCGGCTCGCTTCCCGCAGGGATGCTGTTGATCCGGAACAGCGTGCCGAGATACTGAGACTTCTGCGTTCCGGGAAAATGGCCGGTGAAAAGCCGCTCGACGGTGCCGTCCTCGAACATTCCGTAGAGCGCCAGGCTAATGCGCTCGGGAAAGTCCGGAAAGTGGCGCGACGAGACCACGAAGGCGTAGGGCTCGTAACTCCCCGCGGCGGCGGGGGTAAAGTCGGCGGCGCAGCGGGTGGCGGTATCTTCGCTATAGCCGGCAAGAGCGGCCCTGATCATGTCGACGTCCCCGTAATAGCGCGCCAGACTTCGAGAGCAGAATGCTTTGGCCGCGTCGTCGTGCGAGTTCATCGCCCGTGGGCATATCATCAAACCGTCCTTTGAGCCGGTCTTTGCTTGTCGTTCGGCCGTCAGCTGGGACGTCGATCCTTCGACATATCCCCAGATCTCGAAAGTCTTCGTTTGCTCGTCCTCACCTTGCGGTGAACGGCTGAGCGTGAGTTTGAATTTGCGTTTAAACCAGCCGAGAAAACCGTCCGTAGCGGGGTCCGGAGTCTTCTCCGAGTCGGCGGCTTGGAGGTTTGGCGCCGGCCACCATTTCCACTCCTCCGGTTTTTCGCCTTCAACCTGGCCCAGCCACGTGACAATTTCGTCGCAGGTTGGCTTGCCGGCACCTTTCGGAAGGTCACCTGCTGCCTTTGGCGCAATCGCGCGAAGTTGTTGCTTGACGTAGGAGCCATTCGCGACGAAGACGATTGGCGAAAACTCAAGGTAGGGCACGCCACCGTTGTAAGCGAAATTCTGCATTCGCTTGAGGGTGATCGTTGTGGGGTCACAGAGAAGGTCGTAGTCTCCCGAGCCTGCCCGTAGGAATTCGGCCCGTTTTCCTGTATTGACGTTCACCGCTTTAAGCCGGTAACCGGCGCGTTGGACCGCCTCCGTGCAGATATCCCAGAAGAATCCGTTGTATCCTTTGGTGTTTTGATCCTGCCAGATGAAGGGCCGTGCATCGCTGCGTACGCCTACGGTGATCTCTTCGCCGCCGATGGTGTCGGCATGTGCCGCAGAGGTCAGCGCGTGGGCGGGAAGCAGTGCGGCCAGGACAAGTTTTGTAAACAGCGTGCACATCGGCTACTCCGCCGGCGTTGGGTCCGGCGCTGCCGGGCGGGACGTCTTCGCCCCAGGGCGACGCTCGGAGCCGCTGTGAAGGTTGAGAAGCGCCGCGGTGATGCAGAACACCACCAAGAAGCCAATGAGTGCCGAAAAGACTATCGAATAAAAGATTAGGCCTCGGTGGATGTCTGTGAGGCTCTGCGTCGTTGACGGCATTGCGGCCCAAGCCGCCGCATACCGCGTTATCCCTCCAAAAACCGCCATGACAACGGCGGAGCCCGTCGCCCAGAGCAGACTCGAAAGCAAAGGCGGATTAAGGGAGAGTGTCCGCGCTTGCGCCGACCATGCATCGAGCAGGAACGCCACGATCAGGGCCAGGCTGGCGCCGCGGAAGACCGTTGGCGCATTGTATTCGAACGAGTACTGCAGGATTACCCCGAGACTTTTCCCACTAGCAGCCCAACCGGTATCGAAGCCGGTTTTCCAGAGCTGCAACCCCATGACGAACAGGGTAGCGACAGCCCACGAAGCGACAAGCACGAGCACGACCTGCGGCAACCACTTGGTCCAGTGTGTCTTGCGGATGTTGTGCCAGCGACGTGACTGCATGCCGGCGTCACGAAGTGCGAGCGTCACGATTATCGGGATGCAATAGTTGTTGAACGCATAGAAGATGCAGCTGAGCGTCCGCGAATAGACGCTGGTTGGCGCGTCCCAAACGAGCTCGTCTTCAAATCGGCCGGGCACAACGCCCCAAAACAGACCGACGAAGAACACCACGCCAAGTGCCCAGAGCGAGGCCATGGTCGCATGGGATTTATGGGAACCCGCCGCCAGGTGGGGATGAAGCAGTCCGCCGAGGAAAGCGTCCAGCTTTTTCTTTGCAATGAACTGCTGGTGTGCGGCGTCCTCGTCGGAAGATGCGATTATAATTCCGTGTTCGACATAGAGAGCGAGCAAGAAGCAGAAATCGTCGGCAAGATTGTCGGCGTCGGAAGCAAGCCGCTCCCAAGTCGCCCGCTTGCGCTCGCCGAGGTTTGCGTCGCGGGTGCCATAGCCTGCGGCAGTGACGATGTTTTTCGCTGCGCTCAACCCGAAGCCTGATCGGTCGTCCAGTTCGACGATCAACTGATCTCGACGCTTGCGTAGTTCTTCTTCAAGCTGTTGGAAACGCTCCCGCACGGGGCCATTGGCGAGTTTGAGCTTGCGGTCGAGAATCCAAGCCGAGACGGCGAAGATCAGTTCCAGATCGAGTCGGAAGTCCTCCCGTTCGTTTACCTGTTCCTTCGCCGCTGCTTGGTAGTGCTTCAAGCGGTCCCAGCTGCTAAGCGGAATGAGAAGGTGCTGCTGCTTTACCGCTGTCGCATCAACGGTCGGAGCCGAGATCGCCGCCTCCTTTCCGCGCAGTTTAAGGTCCCTTCGGCGCAGATCCTCGCTGGCGCCGATGACGTGCGTTGGAATTCCTGCCAGGCGATGTGCCGCCCCCCGCATCCAATCTTCAAAGTTGCCCAGGAGGGGGAAGGTGGGGGCCAGGCCGACCATGATCAGGGCTATGGCAAGCGACACGGACGCATCGATGCCGATGTCGAAGTCGCGCACGGTCGCCGGACCCACAACGCTCGACAATGTCCACGGGATCGCAGCATCATTGCCCGGAGCGAAGCCAGCGATAACTGCCCCCGGGGCCTCAGCCGAGGGTACAGGAAGCTTGCTCGCGCCGACTGCGAGGTCCGGGCCGCCGAGAAGCGGCAGCAGTTCAGCATAGGCGCAGAGGAAGAAGTAAATGAGCAGGAGTATGAGGGCGTAGAACGTGTAGGCATGCATGACGATGCGCCGCGCCCGAAGCTTGTCGGGTGAGAGCAGATCGACAAGCCGCTCCATCTGCCGCCCGCCCTCGTAGGTGACGCGGTTGAAGCGGTTGTAAGAATAAAACAGCACGATCGCCGCTCCGAAAAGCAGCGCGACAAGGTTCGACATGGTGGTGGTTCACTGTTTCGAGCGGTGCCTCAACGGCACTGCTGTACCGCTGGATTGCACTGTGCGACAGCAGTCGTAGTCAAAGTTGACGTGAGAGCAATGAGTACGAGCAATACCTTCGTCATGGCAGCGATCCTCCCTTGCAGGTTTGCTTTATGGGTAAATGGCAACCCGTCTAGAATTGACCTGGAATAAGGGTGAGTTATCTGAGGTTTACAGAACCAATACTTAGGACACTATTATCTCACCAATTGTGACATCATAGCAGGTAGATCGCTTTGCGAGTGTTACGTTCGTTACATCTGAGTTGCGTGCGCGGGTGTAATATTTGGTGTTTTTTTCTTGACAGGCCCAGGCGGTATCGTTTCGTGCGCAACATTCGTCGCAGTGGCCGATGCCGCGGGCGTATCGGCCACTGCGCGCCGGCTCGGCGTCTCCAGGTCAATCGTCAGTCGGCGGCTCTTTCGGGTTGAAGCGGAACTTGGCGTCCAGCTTCTTGCACGAACGACCCGCGGCGCCGCGCGCTCGTTCCGGTTATGACACGCTATCCCCCACCTTCGGCCGGCGCGTATGTCGTCCGACCGCCGGGTCAGCACCTCGCACGGAAAGTTCGGGTCCTAATCGAAATGCTGATCGAATACTTCGCACGAAATCCGGACGTTTGGCATCTCGACCGTTAAAACACGAACGCGACGAAGTCATCAAAGAATTGCGTTCGATGGTCGCTTTACTGCGAGCCGCCAACGAGTCTTTGCGACCTAATCTCACTCCTCTGTTGGGCCGCGAAGCCGATCAGATCGTCGGCATTTGAGCAAACAGGTGTTCGCTTGAAGGTCCGCAATGGCTTGGAACGAGCCATTCACTGCGCCTGCTTTCGATGACCGCGACGGTTCGATCGCCCTCAGACGGGCAGAGGTGCGGGAAGTCGAAGTTCGGCAGCCAGTAGGCTCACGCCCGGTTCGCGCCAGCGCCGACGCGTGGAGCACGAAAAGCGAAGCAATTAAATCAGACCAAGCCCTCGCGGTCAGGCGAGACGCCATTCTGTTGGCCTTCAGGAACAAGGCCCTTTGCGTGCGCATTTACTATATCGTGAGAAAATTGAGCGTTCGGGATTGGTAATGAATCTGGAAGACCTCTATCGCCTGTTGCGCAATGGCCATATCCAGTCGCAAGGCATAATCGACACGGTACCCGATCCTTTGCTTGTCCTGGACCAGAACCTGTGCGTCCAGAGTGTTCCGGCAGGTCCGTCGAAAAGCCTCCCCCAACAGCCTCGGCCTGCGCGCTCTGCAGGCCACAGCCAAGCTCGTCCGTAGATCGGGGCCGCTGCGCGTTCTTTACGGCAGCAATACAGGCACCTCCGAAATCCTTCGCGCAAACGCTTGGAAGGGACAGCGGCCTCATTACCACCGATTGCCGCCCCATGCGGCACGTAGCTGCTTTCGAAAGAAGGCGCCAATTTATAGGCGTTTATAGCCGACTGATGGAGGCGGATGAAGCAGGCACCATCGCCCGCCTCAGAACGCACCGAATAGAACTGATCGATCCCGCCATTGCCAAGAACGAGGGCCGGATCATCAAGACGACGGGCGACGGCATGCTCGTGGAATTCCAGAGTGTGACCGACGCGGTGAAATGCGCCGTGGAGATCCAACAGCGCATGAAGCGACGCAATTCGGACGTGCCTCAGTATCGGCGGATCGAATTCAGGATCGGCATCAACCTCGGTGATATCATTTTCGACGACGACGACATCTTCGGGGATGGCGTGAA
Source organism: Sinorhizobium psoraleae (assembly GCF_013283645.1). GTDB lineage: Bacteria > Pseudomonadota > Alphaproteobacteria > Rhizobiales > Rhizobiaceae > Sinorhizobium > Sinorhizobium psoraleae. The sequence goes on along the minus strand of NZ_JABEKV010000008.1, from coordinate 28,120 downwards.
TATCGCCGCCCGCATCGAACAATTGGCTGATGTGGGCGGCATCTGCGTCACCGCCGCGGTGGCGACGCAGATTGCCGACCGCCTCGAAGTCCCCATCGAGGACCTGGGCGAGAAGATGCTGAAGAAGAAGAAGAAGGGCGCGAAGCGCGCCGTTTCCAAGCCCGCGATCGTTGTTCTGCCGTTCGACAATATGAGCGGCGACCCCGAGCAGGATTTTTTCGCCGACGGCTTGACCGAGGATATCATCACCGAGCTGTCCCGCCGCCACGAGCTCTTCGTCATTTCGCGCAATTCAAGTTTCGTCTACAAGAACCAAGCGGTGAACGTGCGCGAAGTGGCCGAGAAGCTGGGTGCCCAGTACCTGGTAGAAGGCAGTGTCCGAAAGATCGGCGACAGGGTGCGGGTGACGGTCCAGCTCATCGACGCGGTCAACGATGCTCATGTCTGGGCCGATAAATACGACCGAAGACTGGACGACATCTTCGCTATTCAGGATGAGGTCACGGCGGCGATAGCAGCCACTTTGCCAGGTCGTCTCGCGGCCTCGCAGCGGGACCAGCTCGCCCGCATAAAGCCGGCGGACATGGCCGCCTACGAGTGCGCTCTGACAGCCAAGGTGCTGCACCACCGGATCGGTATCGTCATCGCAGGCTTCGTCATCGCCTCGTCCAAACACACCGATCGGAATGAGTCCCTAAGAGCTTCCGGTAAAAGCAAAAGCAGGCCGATAGTCAAGATGTCCCGCCTCGGCCGCTCGTATCCACCGGAAAAGCAGGTTGCTATTGACCCCGCGCCGACGCGCCGCCTCCGCAACGAATTCCCCGGAAGCTGCGCTCCTTCAACAATCCGTTATTTGCCTTCCATCGACCAGATTCGTTGACCACACTTCGCCGCCTCAATCATGCCCGATATCGGATAGCGCTATAGTGTGCACCTAGCACTTGGTGGACACTATCCCACTCCACGCCAGGGCCGGCAGGCGTTCATCACGCCACGCCTGATGAAGTAAGTGTGTGATAAGCTCATTGCAGTACACATGTCGAAATTGACGATAATTAAAAGTTGTATTCGAATTGATGCGCGATATTAAACGACCAAATCCCAGCCGGTCAGGGGGGCCGGGTAGGGGCCGAAAGGAGACGTTCAGGTACTGGACAATGCACCCCTCCCAAGGAGACTATCCTCGAAGGGCCTTGCGTCATAGGATCGTCACCCGCACGGGGCGAAACCGCTTGCGGTTTGGTGGCTTGCCATAGAGGGTGGTCGGGATTTTTCCCCGAGACGCCTGAACGCTTTAAGAAATTCCGTTTTTTCAGCGGTCGCCGCATTTCCGGAAAATTCTAAACGGCCTCCCGCGAACGGATTTTTACACTAGATTCGAGTCATAGTTTCGCAGGCGAGCTGTGGCTAGCGCAGATCGGAAAGATATAAAGCTAAAGATTACTTCTTTCGCGCGAAACGCGTTAAATCGAGTTATAACTTGATTTTCGCCAAAATTATACACCATAATGGATGTATGGCTTCATAAGCGCCCCATCGGGCGCTTATGGGGCAGAGAGCGAAGGCATAACTTAATGGCACTGAGAAGCGCAGATATTTTGTTCAAGGATGAATCCGCCGGCACGTTGGTCGAAACGGCCAACGGCGGAACGCGCTTCGCCTATCATTCAGACTGGAATAAAGGCAATATCGCCTGCTGCTTCCCCTCCACGCAACGCGAACATGAATGGAAGGCCGGCCTGCATCCGTTCTTCCAGCACCTCGGCCCGGAAGGATGGCTACGCGAACAACAGGCACGTTCGGCACATGTCGTCGAAGAAGACGACCTTGGGCTGCTCCTTCGTTACGGCGCAGACTGTATCGGGGCCGTCAGCATCCGGCCGCCGGACGAAGCCGCACAGCTCCCGGAAATCACCGAAGCCACGGCCAGCCCCGGACGCACGGTTTCAGGTGTGCAGAAGAAACTGCTTGTCACCAAGGACGATGAAAACAGGTTTGTTCCCGCGAGTGCGACGGGATCAGCGCCCTACATCGCTAAATTCAATTCCGACCGAATAGACAACCTCGTTCGAAATGAACTCCTGAGCCTGCGATGGACCGCCGCCGTCCTTGGCGAAAGGGAAGTGACCGCGTTCACGACCTCGCTCATCGCGGCTGTTGACGAAACGGCGCTCATTGTTACCCGCTTCGACCGGAAACCGAACGGCGAGAAACTGCGCCTCGAAGACTGTGCGCAGATACTCAGCAAGCCCAAGGGACGGGACTACGCAGGCAAGTATGATGCGGCCTACGAGGATATTGCCGCGATCATTCGTCAGCACTCATCGCGCGCGCAAATCGACCTCTTGCGGTTTTTCAATCGCCTGATCGTCTTCACCCTGGTCGGGAATTGCGATGCCCACCTGAAAAACTTCTCCCTTCTGGAAACGCCGACGGGCTTACGGCTATCCCCCGCCTATGATGTGGTGAGCACCGCATTTTATGACGGGTTCGACCAGACATTGGCGCTGCCAATCGGCGGTGAGAAAATCCATCTGGAAGCGGCCAACCAGGCAATTTTCCGTGCCTTCGGCCAGGAAATCGGCCTGCCGGACAGGGCCATCGACCAGACATTCAGACAGCTAAAGCGGCAGGTGGAGAAGGCTGCATCCATTATCCGTCCGCCCGACGCGGAGCCGGCGGACGGCTTCGTGCATAGATTCAAAGAGATCGTGGACAATTCATGCCTGAGAATACTGGAAACATAGCCCCGCTCGCGTGGCAACGGTACGTGGAAGAAACCTTGCGCCGTCGCAAGGCGGAAGGTCTTACACAAAAAGATCATTCGGCTTTGGCGGGTGTCAGCCATCCGACAATGGCTGCGTTCGAGCGTGGTGAAACGACCCTGACACTGGCGAAAGCGCTCGATATCCTGCGCGTGGTGGGTTTGGTGGATGAGCCTACCGAGGGGGACACGCAAGCCCGGTTCGTGCGCGATGCATTTGAGCGTTGGCGTAATCTGGTTGCTCCGCTCCCCCAGGATTCGCCTGCGCGGTTTCCAAATGGCTGGTATCGGTTCGACTACTGGCTTGAGGGCGATCTCAAGATGCCGGAGCTGACCGCCTTTGAACGCACTCTTGAAAAGGCCGTAGTTCGGAAAACGGGCTGGCCGCCGTTCTGGCTTCCGACACGCGAGGCTATTCAGCCGCGTGAAGTTGATGGACTGATTGAATGTTGGCTTGCACCGCAAGGCGAGGAAGTCGAGCGCGGGTTTAATGATCCTGCGCATTGCGATTTCTGGCGTGCGGCACCTTCGGGGCGCATGTTCCTGATCCGCGGTTATCAGGAAGACGGTGCGGAGACGTTCCCCGCCGGAACGATCCTCGACACGACGCTTCCCCTATGGCGGATGGGTGAGGTTCTGTTGCACGCGGAAAAGCTTGCATCGCTCCTTCGCAAAGACGCCGATACAGCCGTGACGGTTCATTTCCGCGCCATGTTCACGGGCCTGCGCGGTCGCGTGTTGCGCTCCTGGGCTAACCCGCTGAGTGATCTGCTTGTCGAAGGTCATGCGGCGCGAAGCGATGAAGCCGTGCTGGAGGCAAAGTTTTCTGCCAACGATATCGAGAGCCGATTGGCCGAATGCATGCTCCCGTTGTTGACGTCGCTCTATGAGAGGTTTGGCGTGGCAGGGCTTTCGCTCAACCGCGTCGAGGCGGAAGTGCAACGCTTGTTGAATAGCCCCATCAGCAAAGAACGTCGTCCGCGCCGCTAGCGGTGACCGCAAACCGCTTGGGATGGCGCAAAGACCGCAATCTGCGGACTCGGCCACGACAGCATGAAGGGCACCCATCAAGCGGAGAGCTACTTCATTTGGTACGCAAGGCGGCGTTGCACAAACGCCGGCTTTGAACCCTCGAGAATCTTCACGATAGCGTCATTGATACGCGGATTTTCGATAGACCCGGATTCATAAGTAAACTTGTAGCCAGCCGCTTTGTCCAAAGTCACGTCGCCAGGTTAGGGTTGTGCGTGACCAAAATCACTTGCCGCGTCTTCTTGGCCTCGCGAATGCAGTTCGCCAGCACAGTAAATATGCTGTCGTTGTCAGGATTATCTACATCCACGTCATGTGGCCGAAGCTGGAGGCCCTGCAGATGCCGGCAGCCCAGGAGCGCTCGCGTCAAATCATCGGCTGGGTCGGGCTGGCGGCCTTCGTGGCGCTGTTCGGTGCATTGGCGGTTACACAAACGGTCGAACGTAAAGGTAGGACGTGATGTTTCCGCCCGAATGCTCCGGCCGCGGTGCTAGGATCGGCCCTAGCTCTGCCACTGAGCAGGATCGACCTGTGTCACGGTTCGCCGCATTTTCATGAGAGCCGCTTGATGATCCTGGCTACGGAACCAACGGACCCAATTCCAAGCCGTTGAGCCAAGAAATATTCCTGCTCGGCAGCATTACGCTGTCACGGGACGCGATGGCAGCGCGAATTGGAACGGCAGGCAAGCGAAGCGAGACGCAAATTAAAGGTCTCCGCTCTCGCCAGCGCCTCCTTCTCTTCGAGCTCCTTTTCGGCCTGGTGCCAGCTGCAGCCCAAAAAAGCTTCATTCATTTCAGCCGAGGACCAGCGGTTGACCATTCCTGGAAACTCGACAATTTCTGTGAAAAAGGTTCTCTGGTTCGAATCTCATCAGGGAGTCAGGGTTTGTGAGTAGCATCACTATTTCAGTTCCGCGTGTTGACAGGTGTATGCAGAGACGCCCTGGTCTTTTCCGCCGCTGCCCGCAAACGTTTGTCTCTGGTCCACAAGGCCGCTCGCTGATCAAGGAGAACTGAGGCCAACAAGTGGGCATCTGTGTAGCCGATGCCCATACTGAAAATCGCGCGGCGATCAATCATCATCATGACTTCGTCGTGCGTAGCGACGAACGCTTCACGCTGAGCCGTCAGGAAAGCTATCACGCTACCGTGATCCCGAAGGCTGCCAAGTGCTAGTTCGCCAATCACGGCCGGATGGCAGAGTAGACGATCGTTCTCAATAATCCTGCGCAGTTCAGCATCGGCGTGCCGGAAATGATCAATCCAGATGGAAGCGTCTGCAAGTATCGCTTGGCTGCGGCACTCCGCCGGCGTGGGGCTGCCTCTGCATCCGGCATAGTTCCTCCAAGTGCGATGAGGCGTTTTCCCGACTCCACGCGAACAAGTGTTTCCAATGATTGGCGGACTAATGCGGCGGTTTCTTTCGTGCCGGTTAGGAACCTGGCCCTCTCCATGAGAGAGTCGTCGAGGTTAATGGTCGATCGCATATTCTCGTTTCCTGATTCCGGCGTTAGAAATAACACCATTTGGTGACGAGATCTACGCCTGTTCAGCGGGCTGCCGGCCCAGGAGCGCGAACGTAGCCGCGCTGTGCACCTGGCCAGTGTTGGTCTGTGAGCGAGAGCCTTGCCCACGAACAATACCAAGCCAACGTAGCGGGCCTGGAGACGATCGCCCAAGCCGAATTCGCGCAGTGCGCGGACACAACATCTATGCGCGTATTTGCATTCAACTGCGGACGTTGCAGAAGCGACTAAAAGCACTCGATGCCTGAACCACCCAATGCCCGTCAAACCAATGGAATTTTTACTTGCGGTCCAGCAGAAAGCAGCGGATGACCTCGTCAACCGAGAGGATCATCACTGTTTGCGATTGCCAGGCCGATATTCCATGTGCTTCCGCCGCAACCCGCCCTGAACTTCAATCCGACCGGTGTGTTTAGTCGAGGCGATGACAATGCCGCCCGCCCCGCTGCGGCCGTTCCGCAGGTGGAGAATGCGGCATGGCAAGAGCTGTGTTGACGACCAAAGGACCGACATTGGACGAGCGCCCCGGCGTCATGGAACTCGATCTTGGTATTCGCGCTCGAGTCATCGGTCCTGCTCCAAAGCTCGGCGGCCGCAGGCAGATCCACGTCCTGCAGTGACGAGTTGGCACGATCCGGCTCGTTCAGCTCAGAAACAACGTTCCTGCTACCGCCAACTTACATGGTTGCCGATATCGCATTCTCGGCGTCAGGCGCGATTCCATTTGCTGGCTCCCACGCTCGGCACGGGTCATCCGTGGCTGTGCTGGCGACATGCCGTGCTCAGCAAGAATGGTCGCGGCCCAGAGCATGGCGGGTCGCCCTACTGACCCGGTCATGCGCGCCCTGCGCCGACCGCCGAAGAGAAGCGAGTGACTCACGGGGCTACATGGTCCCGAAAGAGGAGAAACTTGACCTCACCAAGCCGCAATCAGAGAGCCTGCTACAGGCTCGTATTCCTAAGCAATACATCGCCCTCCACTCCGCGGGCATAGCGGGTCACCAACTCAAACGAAGGCAAAAGATCAAGAATGGCTTGCAGGGACAGCTGCCCTTCATAGAGCTCGTGGTCGCTGTACTCCGTGTAGACAAAGCGCGTGTTGCTCAACGTCTGTCTGCCGCCAGCGATGACATCTGACTCGGCTCCCTGAACATCCATCCAGATGAAATCGATCTTGTTCAGCTTCGCTTCGCTGGACCAGTCGTCAAGCGTTCGAGTTGCAACGGAGATGGGGCCATCGAACCGAACCCAATCATGTTCGACAAGGTGATTTTTGGGCCGGCGTATCGAGCCAGATTGGTCCCATTCCTTCGCGCTTCCTTCTCCATTGCTTGGATGGAAATCAATCTCGCCGTTGCGGTTGCTGAGCGCGATTTCAAACAGTTTCACCTTGTCCATGTACAGGTTCATGTCCTTCTTAAAGCGAGCCGCCGCTCGAGGGTCGGGCTCAAAGCAGTAGAACTTAGCTTTCGGACAAAGCCTGAGAAAGCGTCTCGTATCGGTTCCGTCATTGCAGCCGATGTCCAAGATGACGGGATCGGGTTTCTGCAGGAGAGAAACGATCTGCCGATGTACGTTTAATGAAGAGATCGGATCGCGCGCACGCTCTATGAACTCTCGCGCAGACCGTTGTACAGATATTGGAAGACGTTCCCCAAAACACCGAAATAATCCCATCGAACTCACCTTCGAATCTATCAAGCAGTACGTACTCGGGCTGGCGCCATCCAACTTCGACTTGTTTTCGAACGATCTCGCCTCGACCGCGCCCGTCGGTTCACTAGGTGTCGGTAAGATGGTTTGACAGGTCGGTGAGTGGCAGCTCGCATTCAGTAGATCCCAGCCGACGCTCCATATCCATGTTCTCTATAATTTTGTAAAATTGGTTGTGCTGATGGAACCCATCCGCGCGATGGATGTTTGGCTGGAGACTTCGGCGGGTTGCATCTACGCCGACAAAGACGCCTTCGAGATGGACTGAGGTGCCCGATTGCTGCTTGCAATGCGTAGTTGCGGCGATCGTTCGACCTTAAAGGCGATTGGCGACAAGGCCATCGACCACCGGCTTCATTGCGTCGGTGACATACGACGTGAGGTTATCTCCAACCAGACGGGCGCATTCGCAGTAGCGGCCAGCACACAGATTGACGCGTCTGTGGGCGGGGGTGTTCAAGCGATCTCTGGGTGACCGCGTCTTTCCTACTCTCTCGATACCGATTAGACCGTCTTCCTCAATGCGCCATCGAGCGCGCCAAAGTGATAAGGCGATCGGCATCGCGGATCTCATCGTGGCCAGCGTTCATAGACCGCGTCAGATCGGCCGGACATATGACTGCACCGTCTGACGGGGATTTGCGCAATAGGTGCCCTGCTAACCGGGCCAATGGTATGGACCCCGCCCTGCCCCGGAAGTTACACCAGAACGGTCCGTGACTTCCTGGACTACAAGTAGGAACGCCTGGAAAACCCGCTATCATCAGGTCGTATGGTGGTGATCGGATCCATCTAGAGCCTCTGTCAGGCTGCAGGGGGCTACCATCCGCACGTCGGCTCCGTATCGACTCGCTGTCCCTGGAGATCAGATGCAAAGATTGAGTGGTAACAGGCGAAGCGAAACCAAGCGCATCGTCTTCCTCAACAATGTTTACTGCCAAAAAGCCGGGCGTTCAGATCAGGGATTCAAGCCACTGACGTCGGTCGAGGGGCATCCGGAAGTGGCGGCAAGATACTTTTCAGTCCTGCCAACAGTCTTTTCGTCCCGGAATGCGCTGCTGCAACTATACTATGCAGGCAGAGATGAGATTGACTAAACGATCATCAGCATAGGTGGAACCTAGGCCGCCGTCCTGCGAACTGGCCCGCTTCTTGCTGCTGGCTTTCGGACAGGGTCCAACATTCATATCGACGCTGTCTTCGGGACGGGATAGCTGGAGGAGCAAAATGGCAGCTGCCGAAACCTTTTATGACGTCATCCGCCGCCAGGGAATTACCCGGCGCAGTTTCACCAAGTTCTGCAGCCTGACAGCGGCGAGCCTCGGCTTCGGCCGGGGGGCCGCGCCGGCGATGGCTCGGGCGCTCGAGACCAAGGAGCGCATTCCCGTCATGTGGATGCACGGACTTGAATGCACCTGCTGTTCGGAGAGCTTCATCCGCTCGGCCCATCCGCTGGTCAAGGATGTTGTGCTGTCGATGATTTCGCTCGATTACGACGATACGATCATGGCCGCCGCCGGCCATCAAGCCGAGGCGATCCTCGAGGAGACCAAGGAGAAGTACAAGGGCAAGTACATCCTCGCCGTCGAAGGCAATCCCCCGCTCAACGAAGACGGCATGTTCTGCATCGACGGTGGCAGGCCCTTCGTCGAAAAGCTGAAATGGATGGCCGAGGACGCGTTTGCCGTTATCGCCTGGGGCGCCTGCGCCTCCTGGGGCTGCGTGCAGGCGGCCAAGCCAAACCCGACTGAGGCCACACCGATCGACAAGGTCATCTTGGATAAGCCCATCATCAAGGTCCCGGGTTGTCCTCCGATCGCCGAGGTGATGACCGGCGTCGTCACCTTCATCACGACCTTCGGCAGGCTGCCTGAACTTGACCGGCAGGGCCGGCCGAAGATGTTCTATTCCCAGCGCATCCACGACAAGTGCTACCGCCGCCCGCATTTCGACGCTGGTCAATTCGTCGAGGAGTGGGACGATGAGGGCGCACGCAAGGGCTACTGCCTCTACAAGATGGGCTGCAAGGGCCCGACCACCTACAATGCCTGTTCCACCGTGCGCTGGAACGGCGGTGTTTCCTTCCCCATCCAGTCGGGCCACGGCTGCATCGGCTGCTCGGAAGACGGCTTCTGGGACAATGGCAGCTTCTATGACCGGCTGACCAACCTGCACCAGTTCGGCGCCGAGGCGAACGCTGACAAGGTCGGCCTGACCGCTGCCGTCATCGTCGGTGGAGCCGTCTCGGTGCATGCGGCGGTCACCGCCGTCAAGCGTGTTACCACCAAGCGTAAAAAAGCCGACGCTTGAGTCTCAGGGGAGGAGCACAAACATGGCGATCCAAACACCAAACGGCTTTACCCTCGACAATTCGGGTAAACGCATCGTGGTTGACCCCGTCACCCGCGTCGAGGGGCATATGCGAGTCGAGGTCAACGTCGACGAAAACAATATAATCCGCAATGCCGTGTCGACTGGCACCATGTGGCGCGGCATAGAGGTGATCCTCAAGAACCGCGATCCGCGCGACGCCTGGGCCTTTACCGAGCGCATCTGTGGCGTCTGCACCGGCACCCATGCACTCACGTCGGTCCGCGCGGTGGAAAACGCGCTCGGGATCACCATTCCTGATAATGCCAATTCAATCCGCAACTTGATGCAACTGGCGCTACAAGTGCATGACCACGTCGTGCACTTCTACCATCTTCACGCGCTCGACTGGGTCGATGTGGTCTCAGCGCTCTCTGCCGACCCGAAGGCGACATCCGCCCTGGCGCAATCCATTTCCGACTGGCCGCTTTCCTCTCCAGGCTACTTCAAGGACATCCAGACTCGTCTCAAGAAGTTCGTCGAGTCCGGTCAGCTCGGCCCGTTCAAGAACGGCTACTGGGGTAATGCCTCCTACAAGCTGCCTCCGGAAGCCAATCTGATGGCGGTGGCGCACTATCTGGAGGCACTCGACTTTCAAAAGGAGATCGTCAAAATCCACACGATCTTCGGCGGCAAGAACCCGCATCCGAACTGGTTGGTGGGCGGCGTGCCCTGTCCGATCAACATCGACGCCACAGGAGCCGTCGGGGCGATCAACATGGAACGGCTGAACATGGTGACCGCCATCATCGATCAGATCATCGAGTTCAACGACAAGGTCTATGTCCCCGATATCATGGCTATCGGCTCGTTCTACAAGGACTGGCTCTATGGGGGCGGATTGTCGGGCAAGAATGTCCTGGCTTATGGAGACGTGCCACAGCGTGCCAACGACTATTCGGAGGCAAGCCTGAGGCTGCCGCGCGGCGCGATCATCAACGGCAATCTCGCGGAAGTACATCCGGTTGACCATGCCGATCCCGAGCAGATCCAGGAATTCGTCACCCACTCCTGGTACAAGTATCCCGACGAGTCCAAGGGACTGCACCCTTGGGACGGCGTCACCGAGCCGCTTTACGAGCTCGGCCCCAACGCCAAGGGCACCAAGACCAATATCGGGCAACTCGATGAGGGCGCCAAGTATTCCTGGATCAAGGCGCCGCGCTGGCGCGGACATGCCATGGAGGTCGGACCGCTCGCCCGCTGGGTGGTCGGCTATGCGCAGAACAAGGCCGAGTTCAAGGATCCTGTCGACAAGGTCCTCAAGGATCTCGGCTTGCCGGTCGCGGCGCTGTTCTCGACGCTCGGCCGCACGGCGACGCGAGCGCTGGAATCGAGCTGGGCCGGGCATGAGATGCGCCATTTTCAGAACAAGCTGATCGCCAACATCAAGTCCGGCGACTCCTCCACCGCTCATGTCGACAGGTGGAAGCCCGAGACGTGGCCGAAGGAGGTCAAGGGCGTCGGCTTCACCGAAGCGCCGCGCGGCGCGCTTGCCCACTGGATCAAGATCAAGGACGGCAAGATCGACAATTACCAGTGCGTCGTCCCCACCACCTGGAACGGCAGCCCGCGCGATCCCGAGGGCAATATCGGCGCCTTCGAGGCATCGCTGATGGATACGCCGATGTCCGACCCCACCCAGCCGCTCGAAATCCTCAGAACCATCCATTCCTTCGACCCGTGCCTGGCCTGCTCGACGCATGTCATGAGCCCGGACGGACAGGAAATGGCCAAGGTTCAGGTCCGGTGAGGAGGGATGGTCATGACGATCCGTGAGACTCTCGCCGCAGCCGACGCGCACGGCGAAAAGGTCATTGAGCGCCAGAGGGTCTACATCTACGAAGCCCCGGTGCGCATCTGGCACTGGGTCAACGCCGTCGCGATCCTGACGCTCGCACTGACCGGCTATTTCATTGGCTCGCCCCTGCCTTCGGTGCCGGGCGAGGCGAGCGCCAACTTCCTGATGGGCTATATTCGCTTCATCCATTTCGCGGCGGGGCAGGTCCTCGCCGTGTTCCTGATCCTGCGCGTCTACTGGGCCTTCGTCGGCAACATCCATGCCCGCCAGATCTTCTACGTGCCGTTCTGGAGCGATCGCTTCTGGAAGGAATGGCTTCACGAGGTTCGCTGGTACACCTTCCTCACGCGGCAGCCGAAGAAGTATGCCGGCCACAGTCCGCTTCCCCAGTTCACCATGTTCCTGATGTTCACCCTGCCGCTCTTCTTCATGGTGATCACCGGCTTTGCGCTCTATAGCGAGGGCACAGGCCGCGACAGCTGGGAATATGCACTCTTCGGCTGGGTGTTCTCGATCTGGCCGAACAGCCAGGATATCCACACCTTTCACCACCTCGGCATGTGGGTGATCCTCGTTTTCGTCATGGTCCATATCTACGTGGCCGTGCGCGAGGACATCATGAGCCGGCAGAGCATTATCTCGTCGATGATTTCGGGAGAGCGGCTCTTCAAGGAGAGGGAGGACTAGATGGCCATCCCATCCTCCGGGACACCGTCGCCTTCGCCACGCATCCTTGTTCTCGGCATAGGCAACATCCTCTGGGCCGATGAAGGCCTTGGCGTGCGCGCAGTGGAAGCCTTTCACAAGGCCTATGAGGTGCCCGACAATGTCACCATCCTCGATGGCGGCACGCAGGGACTCTATCTCGTGCAGCTCGTCAACGAGCACGATCGGCTGATCGTCTTCGACGCAATCGACTACGGGCTTGAGCCGGGCACGATGAAGGTGGTGGAAGACGACGAGGTGCCGAAGTTCACCGGCGCCAAGAAGATGAGCCTGCACCAGACCGGCTTCCAGGAAGTGCTGAGCGCCGCCGACCTGATGGGCCAGTATCCTGAGCGGCTGACCTTAATCGGCTGCCAGCCGCTCGACCTCGAGGACTGGGGCGGACCGCTAACCGCGCCGGTCAAGGCGGCGATACCCGCTGCCGTCGAAACGGCGGTCCGGGTGCTGAGGGACTGGGGCGTTGCGATCACCGTGCGGCCGGAAGGAGCGGTGGTGCCACCGCTCCTGGAAAACGACATCGATTATGAACATTACGAGCGCCGTGCCGAGCCGGCACGTTGAACTGCTGAGGAGGATCCCATGGATTTCCTGAGAATGGCGGCAGCACTCGCCGCGCTGACTCTGCCGAGCGTCGCCAATGCCCATGTAGGGCTACATTCGGATGGCACGCCAGGTCTCGCCCACCCGTTGCGATGGTGGCGATCGGCTTCTGGGCATCGACGCTCGGCGACAAGGCGCGCTGGATCTTGCCCTCGGCTTTCGTCGCGTTGATGGCAGGCGGCGGCATCCTGGGCATCCGGGGTGTCACGCTGACAATGATGGAGACCGTTATTGCTCTGACCGTGGCGGCGCTCGGGCTGCTGGTGGCCTTCGAGGTGAAGGTTCCCACTTCTGTGGCTGCGCGCTCTTCCATGGCCAGGCTCACGGCGCCGAGCTGCTGACCATGTCGAATGCAACGGGCTACGTGGCCGGCTTCCTGGCCGCGACCATCATCCTGCATGGCCTGGCTCGCCTCGCTCCGGTTCGGTCGGGCAGGGCAGGTCGTGTCCCGCATAGCAGGTGCGGCCGTCGCACTTGCCGGCGCGGCATTGCTCGCCGGTTGAACTGCATTTCTCCCGAGGCGTCCGTCTCACGGGAGCCGTATGGGCACCCCTGCGCCCCACGGCTTCCGATTCGCAAGTTCAGGACGAAGGTGAAGCGTCATGTGCATCGGTATTCCCATGCAGGTCATCGCCGGCAACGACTTCGTTGCCCAGTGTGAGCGCCATGGCGAGGTAACCTCCGTCTCCCTGATGCTGGTCGGCCCGCAACCGCCCGGCACCCATCTGCTCACCCATCTCGGTTCTGCCATCCGCGTGCTCGATGCCGAGGAGGCGCGCGCGATCGACGACGCGCTGGCCGGTCTCGCCGAGGCGGTCGAGGGACGCGCCTTCGAAAGCTTGTTTTCGGACCTCCTCTTGCGCGAGCCGGAACTGCCGGCACATTTGCGCGACAACTGAAAAGTCAACTTCCAAGCTGGAAATGACTTTTCATCCTCACCGTCGGCGATATTTACCCACGGCGAAAATCTCCCTTCCAGATCAATGGAATCCAGCCTTCCCCGATCTGGCACGCGGTTTGCAGATCGTGCTGCAGAACGTTTGCATGATGATTTGTGGAGGAGATAATGCCATCTGCCCTGGTCCGCGCCCTAAGCGAGCGGGCGCGCCTGCCCGTCGTCGACGAGACGACGCTCGATGCCTTCCTCGCCCCGGCCGCGGGCGAGCCGGACAATGCCGTGCTGTTCTTCACCGGCGATCCGGCGCAGCGGCCCGAGGCCGATGATGTCGCCGTGGTGCTGCCCGAACTGCTCGGCCTGTTTCGCGGCCGCATGCGCGGCGCCGTTGTGCGGCGCATGGCGGAGGACAAGCTCAAGGCCCGCTTCAATGTGGTCGTCGTGCCGAGCCTTGTCGTTACACGCCGGGATCAGCCGGTGGGTGTGATCGGAAAGATCCGCGACTGGTCGGAGTATGTGGCGAAGATCGGGACCTGGCTAGCGCCCGACGCGCCTGTCATGATCGCTTCGGGCGACCCTAAGGTCGAGATCACCCATGCCGGCAAGGAGATCGTGCGATGAAGGCCGGTTTCTGGGTTGCGCCCGAGGGCGAAGATGCCGCGATGACGGTGATGCCGATCGGCGCCGAGCCGCCGCTGCGCGCCCGCAAGCTCAATTTCCTCGCCACCAGCAGTGCCGAGGAAATGATCCGCCGCTGTCGGCGGACGGCGACGCTGCTGCCGGAGCTTGCCGATGCGCTCGCCGTCCAGGCCGCTGACGCGCCGGGCCGGCTGTTCGACATCACGGATTATTCCGACGACGACCGCGAACTGATTGTCCAGACGCTCGGGGAGGGCGAGGTCGCGGGCGTCGCGGCACTGACGAACGGTATCACGGCGCAGATGCAGGAGGCTGTCATGGCCGGCGTCTGGCGCGTCCGCTTCACAGATGTCGAAGGCCGGCTGATCGGCGACTATGTCGAGGTGGCGAGCATCCCCGCCGCGGTCCGGCAGGCCTGTTCGGCACTGCCGGCATCGGTCAGCCACGGTCCGGCCCCGGCCGGCGCCATGAATGTGATGCCCGTTCTCACCGAGATCGGCGACCGCGCCGCTCGCGACGGGGACGGCGACCCGGCCCACATCATCACCTTCTCGCTCTTCCCGATGAGCCCGGAAGACATGGCCTTCCTGCAGAATACGCTGGGCGCCGGACCCGTGCAGCTCATCGCGCGCGGCTACGGCACGTGCCGTATCGTGGCGACCGGCGCACGCAATGTCTGGTCGGTGCAGTTCTACGACGCCATGGATACGATCATCCTCGACACATTGGAGATCTGCGACATACCCTCGGTCGCCGTGGCCGCGGAGGAGGATTTCCGCGATTCCGAAGTCCGGCTCCGCGAGATCGAGGAGGCCTATTTCAGATGAGCGGCTTCGAGAATTTCGGCAAGCGGGAGACCTTCTCAGACGACGACCGGATGGAATGCGGTATCTGCTGGCATGTCTATGATCCGGCCGAAGGCGATCCGGTCTGGCAGATTCCGCCGGGCACGGCCTTCGCCGCCCTGCCGGAGGACTGGCGCTGTCCGAACTGCGATGCGCTGCAGTCAAAGTTCATGAGGCTAGGCGATGCGCGCTGAGCTCGCGGTACCGGTCGGGCTCGATCCTGTCCACCAACTCGGGCAGCGGCTCGAGGATCGCTATCGGCATGTCCACGTCACCGCCATGGCGGACGTGTCGATCTGCAACCCGGCGCTCGGCGTTGCCGCGACCGGGTGCCGCGCCTTTGGCGGGCGCGCCTTCGGCATCGTCACCACGCCCTGGTTCATGAACCTCGTGGCGATCGACCTGCCGGATGGCGCGCCCTCGGCCGCCGCCGTCTCCGGCACGACGTTGCGCGTCGGGCTGCCGGCGGGCGAAGTCGAGTTCATCATCGGCGAACTCGACGGGATCGGCAGAGTGGATTCCTGTTCTCTGTTCTCGCCTGTCTTCGAATTCGCCGCCATGGAGGCGGCGCTCGCCACCGCCGAGGAGGCCGTTCGCGCCTTCTTCGACCTCGCACCGCTCGAGCCGCCTCCGGCCCCGCCTGCGGCGGTGAACCGGCGCGACGTGCTGCGCGGGCATTTCCAAAAGCGAGAGGCGGGGGCCGAAACATGACCTTCCTTCTTGGGGCAGGCACGATAAGGATCGATGTCGCGGCGCCGCGCGGGTTCGCCTGTTCTGTTTCGGTCACGGCAAATCGCCCGCAGGGCCCGGCGCGCATGTTTATCGGTCGCAGGCCCGACGAGGCGCCCCTCCTTGCCCGCCAGGTTTTTTCGCTTTGCGGCTTTGCCCAGTCGGTGGCCGCCCGGCTCGCCGTCCTCAATGCCACGGATCGTGCGATGGGCGATTGTGAATGCGTCGGCGCCGGCGCCGGTTTGCTCGCCGAGCGCATATTCGAGACCCTGCGCGCGTTGGTTCTTCAATGGCCGGCGCCCCTGCCCGTCGGGCTCGCCGCCTCCGTTGGCAGCAACCTTCGCGACGCGCTTGCCGCGTCGCAGGCGATCATCGCCAAGGTCAAGGCAGACAGGATTGAGCGTGCCCAGCTCGCGCCCGCGGCCGAGCGGCTCTCGATGGCCGCGGCATCGCTCGGCGTCCCGCACGAGGGAGAGGTCCCCGTGCCGGGAACGGCTTGCGCGGCGATGCTGCGCGACGTCGAGCACGACACCGTCTTCACCGGGGGCGGGTCCCATCCGCTGACCGGAAGGGACGACGCCGACGTCGTCGCGCGGCTCTGCGTAGAGCCCGGCTATGCCAGCCTTCCGCACCTTCCCGGCCGTGTCGTCGAGACCGGCGCCTATGCCCGCCTCGCCTCCGCACGCTCTCCCGGGGTGCCGCATCTGGCCGAACGCCTGCGCGCACGGATGCGGGACGTCCGCACCTCGCTCACCCAGCTCGCATCGCTCGTGGGCAGCGGCGCGCTCGACTGGGCTTGCCTTGCCAGCGGCGGTCGGACGCCGGGCGCCGGCGGCTATGGCGCTGTGGAATGCGCGCGCGGCAGGCTCTATCATCAGGCGGAGATCGGGGTTGATGGCAGGCTCGCGGCCTACCGGATTCTTGCGCCGACGGAGTGGAATTTCCATCCCGCCGGTCCCTTCGTCGAGACGCTGCGGTCGTCTCCGGTCGGCACCGATGTGGCAGTCGTACGGTCAGTATCAATTCTCGCGGTGCTGTTCGACCCCTGCGTGGCCTTCGAGGTCAATGTAGGGGCAGCCGATGCATGAAATGTCGTTGATGGAGAGCGTAATCGATATCGTGTGCGAGACGGCACGGAAGAACGGGGCCACGCGAGTGAAAGCGGTCCGCCTCGACGTCGGGGTGCTGAGCCATGTCGATCCCGACGCGCTTCTCTTCTGTTACGAGGCGGTGCGACACGGCACGATGGCCGATGGCGCCCCGCTGGAGATCAACCGGGTTGCGGGCGAAGGCTGGTGCCTCGACTGCGGCAAGACGGTGGCCCTGGAGCAACGATTCGGGGCCTGCCCCCACTGCGGCCAGCATCGCGTCCAGATGACCGCCGGTGACGAGTTGAAGATCAGGGATATGGAGGTGGTCTGATGTGCACGGTATGTGGTTGCGGAACGTCGGCAATCGAAGGCCACAAGCACGAGGCTGGAGGGCATGGCCATCAGCATGACCAGGACCACGAGCTCGGCCATGAGCACCACCACCATCACCACCAAGATGATGGTCACCCCCATCAGCATGCACATGATGACCACGGCCACGATCACGACCATCGCCATGCAGCGGACGGCAGCGTCCACGGCAAGGGCATAGCCGGCGTCCATGTTCCCGGCATGAGCCAGGAGCGGATCATCCAAGTCGAGCGCGACATTCTCTCCAAGAACGATGCCTATGCCGCCGAGAACCGGCGCCATTTCGACCGCAACGGCATCTTTGTGCTGAATTTCGTCTCCAGTCCCGGTTCCGGCAAGACAAGCTTGTTGGTCCGGACGATCACCGACCTCAAGGATCGTGTTACGATCAGCGTCGTCGAAGGCGACCAGCAGACGTCGAACGATGCGGCGCGCATCCGCGAGACCGGCGCCCGCGCCATCCAGATCAATACCGGCAAGGGCTGCCATCTCGACGCGCACATCGTCGGCCATGCAGTGGATGATCTCGCACCCGAACCCGGTTCGGCGCTCTTCATCGAGAATGTCGGCAATCTCGTCTGTCCCGCGGCCTTCGATCTCGGCGAGGCACATAAGGTGGTGGTGCTGTCGGTCACCGAGGGCGAGGACAAGCCACTCAAATATCCCAACATGTTCGCGGCTGCCGACCTGATGATCCTCAACAAGGCCGACCTGCTGCCGCATCTCGACTTCAATGTCGGCCTCTGCGTCGCCAATGCGCTGCGCGTCAATCCGCGGCTGCCGACACTGACGGTCTCGGCCCGCACGGGGGAAGGGATGGAAGCGTTCTACGCCTGGCTCGAAGCATCCGCCGCCCGCAGGGCTGCGCGACCGAAGGTGGCGTGAACCATGGCGCCGGCGCTCGCGCGACAGATCGAAAGGCCCATCCGGCGTCTCAGGCTGCGGGTGCGTGGCACCGTGCAGGGCGTCGGTTTCCGGCCTTTTGCCTACCGGCTTGCGCGGACCATGCGGCTATCCGGCTTCGTGCTCAACGACAGCGCCGGCGTTCTGATCGAGATCGAGGGGCAGGATGCAGAGCGCTTTCCAGACGCCATCCGCTCGCAGGCGCCGCCGCTCGCCCGGATCGGCTCGATCGATGTCCTCGAACTTGCGCCCGCCGGCGGCGCGCGGTTCGAAATCCTCGAGAGCCTGGGCGGCAAGAGCGCAACCCGGATCGCCGCGGATGCCGCGACCTGCGCCGAGTGCCGGGACGAACTGAGCGATCCTGCGAGCCGCTTCTTCGGCTACCCCTTCGTTAACTGCACCCATTGCGGCCCGCGCTTCACCATCACCCGCGCGCTGCCCTATGACCGGGCGCAAACTTCTATGGCGTCGTTTCCGATGTGCCAAGCCTGCGAGGCGGACTATCTCGACCCGGAGAACAGACGCTTCCGTGCCGAGCCCGTCGCCTGCCCCGATTGCGGACCGGGGCTGAGCCATCCGGTCGCCGAGGTGGCTGCGCGGCTCGACGACGGGGCGATCGTCGCGCTCAAGGGGGTCGGCGGTTTCCATCTGCTCTGCGACGCCCGCAACGATGAGGCGGTCGCTCTCCTCCGGCAGCGCAAGGCACGCGACCAGAAGCCCTTCGCCATCATGCTGCGCGATATTGAAGCGGCGCGGCAGCTCGCCATGCTGAGCGAAGCTGAAGTGGCGCTGCTGGTCTCTCCGGCCAGCCCGATCGTGCTCGTCGAAGCCCCGGCCGGCGCGGTCTCCGACGGGATCGCTCCCGGCCTCCGCCGCATCGGCCTGATCCTCGCCTATGCGCCCCTGCATCATCTGCTGCTCGATGCGCTTGCCCGCCATTCGCCACACTGTCCTCCTGCGTTGGTCGCGACCAGCGCCAATCCCGGCGGAGAGCCGCTGGTCGCCGACAATGCCGATGCCGCGCGCCGCCTTGCCACAATCGCCGACCTGATCGTCACCCACGATCGCGATATCGCCGTCCGCGCCGACGATTCCGTCCTACAGGTGATCGACGGCGCGCCCTCGTTCATTCGCCGCGCCCGTGGTTTTGTGCCGGAGCCTGTTGACCTCGGCACGGACGGTCCGTCGGTCATCGCCACCGGCGCCGATCTGAAGAACACCGTCTGCGTTACACGCGGCCGTGAGGCCTTTCTCTCACAGCATATCGGCGGGCTCGACAACGCCGAGGCGATCCGTTTCCAGCGCGAGGCGATCGCCCATCTCTGTTCGATCCTCAATGTGAAGCCGGAATTCGCCGCCTGCGACCTGCATCCGGATTTCCGGTCGGTGCGGATGGCGGAGAGCCTCGGCCTGCCTGTCGTTCCGGTCCAGCATCATCTTGCCCATGTAGCGGCGGTGGCGGCGGAGCATCGCCTCCCCGGGCCGGTTCTGGGTCTTGCACTCGACGGTCATGGCTTCGGTACCGACGGCACGAGCTGGGGCGGGGAAATGCTGACTGTCGACGGCCACCACTGGCGTCGTGCGGGATCGCTCGCGCCTTTGCCGCTGCCGGGCGGTGACCGTGCGGCGCGCGAGCCCTGGCGCATGGGGCTGGCGGCGCTCGAGGCGGCTGGACGCCTTGACCTTGCCGCAAAGCTCTGGCCCGGTCATACGGGGGTTGAGCAGGTCACGGCGATGTTCACCCGCGGCATGCGGCCGCCACGCACGAGCAGCCTTGGCCGACTTTTCGACGCTGCGGCCGCCATTGCCGGCTTATGCCTCGTCCAAGCCTATGAAGGGCAGCCTGCGATGGAGTTCGAGGCGCTGGTCCGGGCGCCGCGCTCTCTTGTCGGCGGATATGAGATCCGGAACGGCGTGCTCGATTTCCGCCCGCTCATGCTCCATCTTGCGGGTCGGGAGCTCGGAAGCGCCGATGCCGCCGACCTCTTTCATGGAACGCTGATCGCCGGTTTGGCGGAATGGGCTGCAGAGGGAGCGCACAACCTCGGGACGCAGAGGATCGCGCTCGGCGGCGGGTGCATGATCAATCGCGTGCTTGCAGACGGGCTGGCGCAGACGCTTCGGGAGCGCGGGTTCGATCCCTATCTGCCGCGACAGGCGCCCGCCAATGACGGCGGCATCGCGCTCGGCCAGGCGGCCCATGCGCGGCACGTCGTCGTGCACGATCAAGCATCAATGGAGGAGAACCGGACATGTGCCTAGCCATACCGGTCCAGGTCAAGGAAGTACTGCCCGAGGATATGGCGAAGGTCACGCTCGAGGGCGTCTCGAAGATCATTTCGACGGCGCTCGTCGACGACATCAAGGTCGGCGACTATGTCGTGCTCCATGTCGGCTATGCGCTCGCCAAGATCGATCCCGGGGAGGCAGCAAGGACACTGGCCCTGATCCGCGAAGCAGCAGTGGGAGATGCGGTATGAAATATATCGACGAATATCGCGACGGCACGCTAGCCAAGGACATCGCCCGGCAGATCGCCACCGTTGCTGACCCCGCGCGTTCCTATCATTTCATGGAATTCTGCGGCGGCCACACCCATGCCATCTCCCGCTACGGACTCGAGGACCTGTTGCCGGCGAACGTGCGGATGATCCATGGCCCGGGCTGTCCCGTCTGCGTGCTGCCGATCGGCCGCATCGATGCCGCGATCGCGCTTGCCATGCGGCCCGAGATCACGCTGTGCACTTATGGCGACCTGATGCGTGTGCCTGGCTCGAACGGATCGAGCCTCCTCAAGGCCAAGGCGGCCGGTGCCGACATCCGCATGGTCTATTCGACGTTGGACGCACTCTGGATCGCAGAGGCCGAACCCGACCGCGAAGCCGTGTTCTTCGCCATCGGTTTCGAGACCACGACGCCACCGACGGCGCTGGCGCTCAAGGCGGCGATCGCCAAAGGCCTCGGCAATTTCTCGGTCTTCTGCAATCATGTCCTGACGCCGGTTGCGATCCAGAACATTCTCGAAAGCCCCGACGTGCGCAAGCTCGGCACGATCAAGATCGACGGCTTCATCGGCCCCGCCCATGTCTCGACGGTGATCGGCACCGAGCCCTACAAATTCTTCGCCGAGGAATTCCGAAAGCCGGTCGTCGTGGCAGGCTTTGAACCGCTCGATGTCATCCAGGCGATCCTGATGCTCCTCCAGCAGGTCAACGATGGACGCCACGAGGTCGAAAACCAGTATATCCGTGCCGTGACCACGTTCGGTAACGAGAGGGCCCGGGCAGAAGTCGCAAATTTCTTCGAGCTCCGCGAGAGCTTCGAATGGCGGGGGCTCGGCGAGGTGCCCTATGGCGCACTCAGGCTGCGGCCGCAATATGCGGCCTATGATGCCGAGAAACGCTTCGCGATGGTGACGCCCGCTGCGAAGGACAATCCGGCCTGCGAATGCGGCGCGATCCTGCGCGGAGTTAAGAAGCCGGCCGACTGCAAGCTCTTCGGCACCGTCTGCACGCCGGATACGCCGATCGGCTCCTGCATGGTCTCCGCGGAAGGCGCCTGTGCCGCCCACTGGACCTATGGCCGCTTCCGCGAGAAGGCGCGGCAGGTCGACGCCGGGAGGGCGGTCGCATGAACATGATGATCAGGGCCTGCGGGCGAAAGCTCGATATAGCCAACGGCCGTGTCGATCTCTCGCACGGCGCCGGCGGCCGGGCCATGGGCGATCTGATCGAGGTGATCTTCCATAAGGCCTTCGACAATGACTGGCTGCGTGCCGGCAACGACCAGTCGGCCTTTTCCGTGCCCGGTGGGCGCATGGTTATAACGACGGACGGCTATGTCGTCTCGCCGCTCTTCTTCCCCGGCGGCAATATCGGCACGCTCGCCATCCACGGCACCATCAACGACATCTCCATGGCGGGTGCAGTGCCGCTCTATCTCTCGGCAAGCTTCATCATCGAGGAAGGCTTTCCGCTCTCCGATCTCGAACGCATCGCAGACAGCATGGGCGCGGCCTCTCGTGAGGCGGGCGTGCCGATCATCACCGGCGACACCAAGGTGGTAGAGCGCGGCAAGGCCGACGGCGTCTTCATCTCGACGGCGGGGGTCGGCCAGGTGCCCGACGGGCTTGATCTCCGCGCCGATGCCGCCCGGCCGGGCGACGCGGTCATCGTCTCCGGCTCGATCGGCGACCATGGCATCGCCGTGATGTCGAAGCGTGAGAACCTGGAATTCGACACGGCAATTGTCTCCGACAGCGCTGCACTGCATGGGCTCGTGGCTGCGATGGTCGAGACCGGCGGCAGGCATATTCGACTAATGCGCGATCCGACGCGCGGTGGCATTGCCGCGACTCTGAACGAAATCGCCAGCCAGTCGAAGGTCGGCTTCCGCATCGACGAGGAGGCGATCCCGCTAAAGCCCGAAGTCGCCGCGGCTTGCGAATTCCTCGGGCTCGATCCGCTCAACGTCGCCAATGAGGGTAAGCTCGTGGCGGTCGTCGCACCTAAGGGTGCGGACGCATTGCTCGCGGCAATGCGCGCGCATCCGCTTGGCAGGGAGGCTGCGCTGATCGGCCACGTCGTGGCGGATGGCAATTGCTTTGTGCAGATGGCGACCTCCTTCGGTGGCGGCCGGATCATCGACTGGCTGTCGGGCGAGCAACTGCCCCGGATCTGCTGAGGACGGTGACCTGCTCCTCTGCCATAACTTCAACTCGCTCTCCCAGCGCCTGCATGTCGACCCGAGACAGGCCGGGCACGTGCTATCGATCGAGCTCGATATCCATGACGACTTGAAGCGCGAGGGGGTGGCACTTTTCGCAGCGGATCTTGTTATCGCCCTCTTCCTCAAACGGCCGATCCCTGCCGACGTCTGGCGGCGGACGCTCTGCCTGATCGTCCATCCCGGAATTGGGGTGATCGCGGCCCGAGCGCGCTTGATTCGCGATCCGCGACGTCGAGGCGAATTGGGGTGTGACGCTAATAGAGGCGTGGGAGGAGATGGATGCAGGGCCGGTCTGGGCCTGGCGGGAATTCGCGATGCGTCTGGCGCGGAAATCAAGCCTCTATCGGCACAAAGTGACCGAGGCTGCTGTCGCTTGGCCGTTAAATGTGAGACTGCGACTGTTTCGACTTGGTTTGGCATTTAAAGCTGAGAATCCGAGCGGCCGGATTCTCATGTGTGTAGCGTTTGACACACCAGCCACTCGCGCCTCGCGTGCAGCCGAGGCATGCGTCGCGTCCCCTTAGACCTTTCTGAACTGAGGCCCGTCAGTTTTTCGACAGCTTGCCCCAGTAGACTCGCTCAGATGAGTTTTGATGTGAGGCTAGCGTGGACCCGCGAAATAGTAACCCACCCACTGTAACAGCTCTGTCGCGGGTGCAGCACGCCGCTTTAGGAGAGCGGCAAGCGGGCCAGCGGCAACTGGGCTTTGAGCAGCACTTGGCCGAGCCGATCCGGCTCCTGTCGCGAGTAACGCCCCTGATCGCTACTATCCCCATCTGTCCAGCGAACACCGGGGCATTATTGATCAGGCGATCACTCACGCTGCGGCTCAGCAACACTATAGCCTCAACACGGTGCATACATACACGAGTGCGCTTCGCCGATTGGCGAATGATCTCGGCGCTCGTGGCCAAGCGATTGATCTAAAGAATAACCAATCCCTGGTCGATCACGTCGATGCTTTCTTTCCGAAAAACAGGTATATGAAGCAGGCATTGAACGCACTTCGCGCGTATTATGAGCCGGGCTATTCAGGTCCTACTGGGCAGCCGAGGGTGCCCTCAGAGGCCGACGCGCATGTCTTAGAACATGTGACCAGTGACAGCAGGTTGGCCCCTAGAACCCGTGCTCTCTATGGTTATAGTCTTCGCAAATTTTCTGAAACGCTTAAGCGTCGGGGCCAGACGATATCTGGGTTGGATCACGGTTCGCGGATAGAATTCGCCGAGAGGTTGTTCCCGGCCGACAGGACGCTCTTGTCCGCGTTACAACTGACTCGTGATGCGGAGCCCGTTTCCGCGGGCGGCTCGCAGAAGCCCGGGCAACGGGCTGCCCCGTCCCCCAGGTCAGACGGGATTCCCGAGGAGCTCCGGCCGCTGTTCGATGATCGAGCCGACGAACCAGACGCGATGCTCTCTTTCTTGGACCGCCATGGCCTCTTGCCGGATGCGGAAAAGCCGGACTGGAACTACGAGATTGAAGGTCACTGCTACACCGCCGCGAGGTCGGAAGGGCGCAAGGACTTTTGGCTCGTCCATCGCGGTCCGATGAGTGAAGCTGTAGCGGCAGCAGTACCGGCGAGGGCTCCAGAACCCGCCTCGCCAGCGAACGCCAGGCTGTCAGACACCTATCGCGGTGTTCCCCTGTTTGATCTGACCACCTCCTCCGATGCTGAGATCGGAGCCTTTCCGTCAGGCTCGTCCAACCTCCCTCAGGGGGCAGTACTCGGCGCCACCGAACTGCTGAGCGACGCCCATATCCACAGGGATTACCAGTTGCTGGCGCGGGACCTGCAGGAGGACGATCCAGTGCTCGCCGCTCGGACGCGGCTGGTGGATGCGACGGTCTCCCATCAACTGCGCCGTCGCCACTTGGACGTGCAAGATAGGTTGCTGTCCATCTATCATCAAAACGACGCCCCAGCCGACTTCGTGTTCCTGCCTGTGAACAGCTTCGATCCTATGGATCCAGCGCCGGATCCTCTACGCATCAACCATTGGTCGCTGCTGCTCGTTGATCGCCGCGACCCGGAAAGAGCTGTCGCCTATCACTACGACTCCATCCAGCACAATGGACAGGGATACAACGACGCGCCTGCACGAGAGCTCGCAACAAGGCTGGACGCGATCACCGTGGTGACACCCGCCATGGCCCAGCAGAACAACGGTGTTGATTGCGGTGTCTTCGTGGTGGACGGCACGCGCGAGCTGGTTCATCGATTGGCGAACGAAGAGCGGCCGGACCAGCAGCTGCCGCTGCACCTCAACTATCTCGTCGCCGATCGGCAGGCGCCGCAAAATCGACTGAGGGAGGAGCGCTTGCCGCACGAGCTTGCCGCAATCCCCGCGGAAGCTTTTGTAGCGGCTGGGTCGCAGGTGCAACACGCCGTCTTGCAAGAGCAGCGATCCGGACAAGTCGCGCCAGCGCAGTTTGAACGGCACTTGGGCAAAACGCGCGTGGCCCAGGACGAGCTGACGAGTTCATTTGACAGGAGCAACCTCGCGAACAGCGGGGGCGTCATCATCAATAATGCTCATTACACAGCGCTGTTGAGACCGGCGAAGAGGCAGAGGACTGACATCCGCAAAGCCTCGCCACGGGGCAGCAGCTGAGCGAAATCGACAATTCTGGCGCTCGCGTGCCGATGCAACCCCCACCATCAGCTGGGCGCATCTGATTTTCTACCGCCTGAGCAGCGTACTGATATTGCCAGTAGATTCATGAACCTGGATACGCTCAGCCAAGCTATTGCAATTGATTCGGTTGGGAGGGACCTTGGTAAGTTTGATGGCGACGATAAGAATCGCCTTGTCAATTGCGCCATTGAATTGCTTTGAGGCTCCTGATGTCCATGGCGCCCGCAATGAGCTCGCCCATAGTGCAGGTGCGGCTCTGTTGAACCACTGTTTTAAAGTGAGTTCTTCAGCAACCGATTCTCGGGGGCCAGATCGCCCGGTTGTAGCTGATCGTCGACATCGCGCCTGGAAAACCTCCCGTCCCGTATCCCTCAAGAAAAAGACAGTCGCTCTTGGTCCATATTAGCCTGCAGACGACCGCGCTCACGGTCAAATCACCGTCCCGCTGCCCAGTCCGGGCGCTTTCTGACGAGAGGAACTTATGACCGCCTCCCCAAACCAGACGAACGGCACGCGACGGTTTCTGGCACTCACTCTTGGATCGGTTGGGGTCGTCTACGGCGACATCGGAACAAGCCCGCTCTATGCCTTTCGAGAAGCGCTTCGCCCCTTTGCGGCAGGCGGTTTTGAGCGCGCGGAGGTCATCGGTCTCATTTCGTTGATGCTGTGGACCCTGACTATTATCGTCACCTTCAAGTACGTGCTGTTCTTGCTTCGGGCTGACAATGACGGCGAGGGGGGTATGCTGTCCCTGCTTGCCCTGCTTCTGAAGAAGGCGCCAAAATATGCGACGGTGATGTTCATGGCCGGGATTCTTGGTGCCGCCCTTTTCATCGGCGATGCGATGATCACGCCGGCACTTTCAGTTCTCTCCGCCGTCGAGGGGCTCACGCTCGTCACACCGGCATTTCACGATTACGTCTTGCCGATCTCCGTGGCGATCATGGTGCTACTGTTTGCCATCCAGTCACGTGGCACCGGGGCCGTTTCGATTTTTTTTGGGCCGATCACACTCGTTTGGTTTCTCGCTATGGGAGCCGCGGGTGTAGCCCATATCCGCGATGATCTAGGTATCCTCGCGGCGTTCCATCCCGCTTATGCGGTTGCGTTCCTATGGAGTGCCGGCCTTGTCGGGTTCATCGTGCTTGGTGCGGTCTTCTTGACCGTTACTGGAGCAGAAGCACTCTATGCCGATCTCGGCCACTTCGGTCGCCGTCCGATTCAGGCGGCATGGTTTGCGGTCGTATTTCCGGCGCTGACGTTGAACTATCTCGGGCAGGGAGCACTGGTCCTGTCCCATCCGGAGTCTGCGTCGGATCCATTTTACCTGATGTTCCCCGATTGGGCGCTGTTGCCGGTGGTGATCCTTGCAACTGCCGCGACGATCATCGCCAGCCAGGCGGTGATCACCGGAGCGTTTTCACTAGTGCGGCAAGCAATTCACCTCGGCCTCCTGCCACGCTTCGAAATCCGCTTCACTTCGGAAACCGAGACCGGTCAGATTTACCTGCCCCTCGTCAACACCGCGCTCCTGACCGGCGTGCTGGTGCTCATATTCTTGTTCGGTAGCTCAGAATCGCTTGCCACCGCTTATGGCATATCCGTCACCGGCGCCATGGTGATGACTACCGTCCTTGCCTTCGAATTTGCACGGCACCGGTGGGGCTGGTCTGTTTTTACGGCTATCGCGGTGCTGCTTCCCCTGTACTTGCTCGAATTGGCCTTTCTCGGCGCCAACCTCTTCAAGATCCATGATGGCGGTTACGTGCCGATCCTGATCGCCGGCACTTTGATGGCGATGATGTGGACCTGGCGTAAAGGTGTCAGGCTGCTGCGAGAGAAGACCACCCGCTCGGAGGTCCCTCTCAGCCAGTTCATTGCCGCAGTCGAGAGAAAGTTCGAGCATGCCCCCCTTGGGGTGCCGGGAACGGCATTCTTCCTCACCGCAACCCCCGACACCACCCCGGCAGTTCTCTTACACAACATCAAACACAACCACGTGCTGCACGAGCACAACGTCATCCTGACCATCAAGACTGCTAGCGTTCCCTACGTTGCTGAGAAGGACCGCTACACGCTTAACAAACTCTCCAAACGCTTCACCGAGCTGGAGCTGAGGTTCGGTTTTATGGACGATCAAAATGTCTCAAGGGCCCTTGCGCACTGCCGGAAGGAAGGATTCAAGTTCGAGATCATGACGACGTCGTTTTATCTCGGACGACGCAAGCTTGTTCCAGACCCAAACTCGGGCATGCCGAAGTGGCAGGACCGGCTCTTCATCGGGATGGCGGGATCGGCGATCGATCCCAGCGACCATTTCCACCTCCCCGCAAACCGCGTCGTGGAAATAGGGGAACAGGTGATCATCTGAGTGTCTCTCATGGAAAGCCGGAGATCTAAGCTTTCTGAAGCAGCTGTGTATTCACCGCATAGAAACCTCACAAGGATTCCTCATGCCTGCACTCGCCTCCTTCATGTACCGGGACGGAAAGCGCGCGGAACAACTGCCGCTGTCTGCGCGTGACTCGGCTTGCATGCTCCGACGGATGAGGAGATGGCGACGCTTCAGCAAGCTACTCGACGTTCGCGTGAAATTGACAGCGTCCACGAGCGCTGTTCCCGTTTCGTGATTCTATATCAAAGCTGATTAGATGGTGTAACGGGCGGAGCCCAGCCAGCCGAGTTTGAAGGCTTGGTGGTCGTCCCTCACAATGATGGTGTCGCGGAGTCAGGAAAGGCCTGCTCCAT
>NZ_JABEKV010000007.1:1592-205829 GCF_013283645.1 Sinorhizobium psoraleae | reverse complement strand
GCCTCTCCAGCCTCTCCAGCCTCTCCAGCCTCTCCAGCCTCTCCAGCCTCTCCAGATTGTAAGGGGAAATTCAACTAAACAACTCCGAGCTGCCCTCGCTACGCTCGTCCTTTTGTCCTTCCGGACCGGGCCTCCGCCCCGGTCCTTTAAACGAGGGAACGCTCACCAGGGTTCACCTCCGAAATCCGCTTTTGAAGGCCTTTCTGTGCCCCTCGTACTCAGCCGCAAGGGACGCTCCGCTCTCCGCCCTTGCCGCTTCCGTGCGAGCGTCAAAGCCGGCCTTACGCGGCTCCGGGGTTCACTGATCAAGCAGAGCGTTTAGGTGGACGCCGCACCGAACGCCGTCGAAAAGCAGCCATGTCGTGTCGATATTTCACACGAGTTAGCAGCACGATCGTTCCACATCATGTGTTTATGGGCGATTGCGAAAATGGTTTCACATCGTGGGGGGAATTGTTCACATCCTATAGCTGTGGTTTAGTTGGTTCGATTGACTACACGGGGCGGTAGTGCAATGATTCCACATCGTACGGGCAATTGTTCGCATCGTGTGCAAGTGCGACGCGGAAACTCCGTGCAAGTCCACGACGAACTGCCGGAATGACTTTGGACCAGCAAAGGGAGTTGCGACGCTTGCCACTATTTATTTCTGCCGTGAGCGGCAAAGGTGGGGCTGGGAAGACAACAGCAGCGATATTGATCGCCGGGGAGTATGCGCTTCAGGGGAAGCGTGTGCTTCTCATTGATGCAGACGGCCGCCAAAATCTGCAGGAATGGTGGAAGCGCTGTGAGGCAAAGGACAACCTACCTGCCAACATCGAGCTCATAACCGCCGCGCGCCAGACCACCGTTCAGCAGCTCCTGGAGAACGAGGCGAACAAGTTCGACGTCGTTTTGATGGACTCGCCCGGCCAGGACACGGTTCTAAGGGACACGATCATCGCCGGCTCCGATATTGTGCTGACGCCGATCCAGCCGAACCAGGACGAGATCAAGGCGGCAGGGCAGGCCGCGGCCGACACCGCCGATATTTCCGACAAGGTGGGGCGGTTAATCCCCCACGCCAACTTTGTCACCAGGATCACCATGCCGGCGAAACTGCTGCAAGCCTACCGCCTGATCAGGCCGTTCGTGCAGAACCTGCAGGAAGGGGGCTACGACTCCTATCTCCTCAAGACCGAGCTAATGGAGCGAAATTGCTATCGCGAAATTCGAAACGGCTACGGCACTGTGCAAATGCTCGAGCTCACAGAGTCGGTGAAAAAAGCGAGAGCGGAAGTGATGAACCTGGTTCGGGAGATCGAAGCAATTTTGGCGGGCGAGAATGAGGTAGCAGCGAATGGCTAAGGGTCAAACTACCGTTTCTGACTTTGCGGTCGCGCCGCGTCGCAGCCGCCCACTTGAGCAAGCTGCGACACCGGCGGACTCAGCACCGAATCCGACTGAGCCGTCGACAGAAACCAGGAATGCAGATCGACCTCAAGAGGCTGTACCGGTCGGCACTGAGGCCGATCAGGCCTCTAATGGTCTGATCGCCCCGACACAAGAAGCTCGGCGCGAACGGGCCACCGCGAGAGCATTGCAGCGAGAGGATTCGAGAGTTCGATTACGCGACTTGAAGAGGGCGCGCGATCGGGAATCCAAGCACTACGTCAACTGCCCGCTGGATTACGACACGAAGATGAGGCTGCAAAAGGCCGCCATTGAGAACGACGTGAAGATGACGGTCATCATGAAGGCCGCGATCGATCAGTTCCTCAAAGATAACGGCTATTGATCGATGTTGGGCCGCGGCTTCCTTCTTGGAGTGGCCATTGGCTGCGTCCTTGGCGTGTGTATTGCGAGCGGCGTACCCGAAAAGGCCACGTGGCCGAAATGCTCGGGCGCATGCTGAAGCATTTTGATCCATCGCCTCAATGAGCTCGCGACCCCAATCTCCCCCAAAAAATTAGGGAAAATTGCTGTGATTCTTCGGAGAACGTACTCCAAAATACTTCAATGTGGTGCATAGTGGGCGCTGAGGGCGGTACATACAAAAAGGGTAAGGCCGGTGACGGATGCAGTCAGCTTGATGAGCGCACGAGGTTTGGTTGAAGTAGCCGACCCGGAATTTGATAGGCCGGCCTTCCGCCAGTCGGGTTTCGACGGCACCCCTACCGCGAAGGAGATGGATGAAAAGATCTCCGCCTGGCTCAAAAAAACGCGCGAGGCCAAAGGCATCTCCCGCGCCGAGTTGGCGCATTTGCTGGGGCTCTCGGTATCTGTTTACAGCAGGTACGAGCGGGGCTCAGAAGCTCGGATGTCGGTCCCGCGGCTGATTCACCTCTGTGAGATCATGGGCTTTATGCCCCTGGATATGATCTTTGACACAGCGCCGCACTTGTGGGGCAAGACGCCGGAGGAAGCAGAGGATCGCCGAACATTGATGAAGCTTATCGAACGATTGCCACCCGACACCATGCGCGATCTGATCCGGCTTCTGAAACGCATGATGCCAGGCGAACAAGCGGCGGAAGCTGTTGCCCCCAACACGAGTGAAGGCGGCTAAGCCGCGTCCTTCAAGATGGTCGGTGCGGCCAGAAGAAAAACTGCAGCCGCCCCACTCCCGTTTACCACAGGCTCCGGCCTTCTCTTCGGCGCAATGGAAAGCGCGTTCAGGCCTCCGCCTGCTTCGCTCCGCCCAAGGGCGGAGTGGAAAACGGAAGCGGTCCGGAACTTTTCTGTTCAGGTTCAGGCGCCCCTCACTGGCGCCGTGGTTGCCCGGAATGCCGGTACCAACAACCAACATCGCGAAAGCGATTCAGCACAACATTCGCAGACAAAATGACCATCAGCAATTCGACCGTTGTTGCGATCGTGCCAGCTCGAGCACTGCAATCAAATTCTTGAATCGGTCAGCGGTGATCGATTCATAAATGTCATTGGACGGCGAATCCTCGACCGGCCAAGCTCGCAGGCATGACCCAGCACTGGTTCCGCCTGTATGTTCTGCGCATTGACGCGACCAAGAACATGGCGCGCTATTACACGATGTCGATCGAACCGGATCTCTTCGGCGGCGCTTCGCTCGTCCGCCGTTGGGGCCGGATCGGCACTCGCGGCAAAGAGCGCATTGATCTGTTTAACGATGAGCGTCAAGCGATCGGGTACTTCCTTGTCTTGGCTCGCCAGAAGCGAGCGCGCGGTTACAGCCCCCAACGGCGCTGTTGATCTCTGAAGTTCAATGCTTCCCCTCCGCGCGCTGCGGAAGGGGATGTGAGCTGGAGAGAATCCGAACAGGCAATCACGACAGAAAACTCAAGAGACTCTGTGGCCCTAATTCCGCAAGGACGTCAGAAATGAAGAACAAAGGACGTCAAAAAACTGTCGATAATTATTGCCTTTCTCTCACGCCGCCTTCCTTCCGACCGAAATACCTGTCCATTACGTGGACGGATTACAGTTGGTGACATGCTACGGAGAAGAACATTGACGGAATCGCGCTCAGAGATAAAGGAACGCAGACTTGAGCTCACCAGCCGCATCGTATCCGCCTATTTGAGCCGCAACGTCATTCCCGCCGGCGATCTACGGCTTCTTATCCAGCAGACCTACGACTCGCTGAATGGGACTGCTCCACCAGCGAAAGCCGAGCCCGCGGCCGAGGAGCAACGCCCCGCCGTCCCGGTCAAGAAATCCGTGACAGACGACTTCATCATCTGCCTGGAGGACGGCAAGAAATTCAAATCGCTGAGGCGCCACCTCATGGCGAGCTACGGTCTGACGCCGGAACAGTATCGCGAAAAGTGGAAGCTCCCGGCCGACTACCCGATGACAGCTCCGAACTATGCCCGACAGCGCTCGGAACTCGCACGCGCGACGGGGCTTGGAAAGAAACCGGCATCGGTGCCCGCTGAAGCCCCCACTCCCCTTCGCAAGAAGATCGGCCTGAAGTTCGGCTGACGACGGTGCCGGAGCTTGGCGGGCCGCAAATGAGCACGTCGCCGAAGGAGGGAAACCAATGATCGATTGGCAAGACCTGACCGAAGAAGACGCTGTCGACGTAGCGGTTGCCGAGCACGGCAAAGGCGCGACGATGTCGGTCGCCTACTGCGCTCTTGAGGCGTACCGCGGCGTGGACACGCCAGAGTACCGCTTCTGGTTTGGACTTTTCTTGAAGCTGGCGAAGCGCGAGCACGTAGGTTGGGCTTGAGTCCTGAGCGCCCGGCTCTTAGTTGGGCGAGGGCAAGCCACGGCTGTGCCCGAATGCTCGCACCATGGAAATTGCCACCACTCCAGGAGCAGCTTGCTGCACAGAACGATGAGTCTTACGAGCGATTTCATCTCAGAGCTGATTAGGGCGGCAA
Organism: Sinorhizobium psoraleae; assembly: GCF_013283645.1. Taxonomy (GTDB): domain Bacteria; phylum Pseudomonadota; class Alphaproteobacteria; order Rhizobiales; family Rhizobiaceae; genus Sinorhizobium; species Sinorhizobium psoraleae. The sequence continues at coordinate 201,483 of NZ_JABEKV010000007.1, read as the reverse complement.
ATGAGTCGGACCGGCTGACACACTATGAGACAAGCCGGCTCTTTGACCGCGCGATAGACACGATCCGCGACATGCGCGAGCAAACTGGCACGGTTGAGGCCCATCGTGCGCGAGACGTCCTGATCGATCTCCGGATATCGTCGGAGCGGGCTCGCGACCTTTCGGCTAAAGAGGTCAGGGATGCTCTGGTGGACGCGGCCGACGTCATCAGGACACTGAAAATCGTCTTGGAACGGACCCCGTGACATACCTCACTCTCGATGGCAGCGATGCCCAGGACATATACTCCGCCGCACTAGACCGGCGACTACCTCTGGAACGAAATTGACCGACCCCTTGAACGTTTCAGGCCGATCCGCGCTAACCGCTTCAATCCAGGCAACTTCAAATTCCCTTAGCGGTTATTATTGCAGAAATGCCCACGGATCCCCGCTGCGCGCGTTGCCGACCAATCTGAAGCATCGCGATGCTTGCGATCACGAGCGAAACCGCACCGATCTCAAGAATGCCTACCGGCTCACCTGCAATCCAGCTGAGTGCAACGATCGGCCTGACGTATGTCGCTCCCGAAGCAGCGACAGCACCACGCCGGAGAAGAAGCCCAGGGTGCGCTCGCGGATCGCCGTTTCCATGCGGTCGAGATCGTCGGCGGTCAGCTGAAGATTACCCGACCTGCTCTGCTCAGAACCTCGTAACCAATGTTGTTCATACAACGGAAGGTCGAAAGCACTAGAAGTAGGCAATAGGCCCCGGCCCGCATCGTGAACGCCTTCGAACAGAACAAAGCAACGCCCGAATTTCATGTCCACCTGGATCCGCACCTTTCTTCACAGCACGGTGAACGTGGTAGCCGCCGGATTGGGCGGCGGGTTCGCTCGTGCGGCCCGGAACATTCGTCCCCGTTATGACAAGAAACTGTCGCTCCGTATGGTGCTCGCAATTGTGTGCACGGCCGGCCTTGCTCTGACGAGCGTTACGCCCACTTACCAGCAATTTATCGTCTCGCGTCAGAACCTTTACGACATTCAGCAATATCGGCTGATCCTTGACACCGCCAATCTTCTCGCGGCCGAGCGAGGTCCTGCCAACATCGTGATGTCGGAAGAGCCATCGCTCGTAAGCTCGGGCGCCAAGCGGCTCCTGGAACTTCGGAACCGGATCGATGCCGCGCTCGCGGCGCTCGGCGCCCGTTCCGATGCACCCTGGGGCCTGCATCACCATCAAGTTCCACACGAGCTGCTGGCGGGGGTCGTTGAGCAACTCGCATTGGCGAGATCGAAGGTCGACCGCATCGCCGCGGTCCCGCGCGCGTTACTGAAGCGGGAGGAGCTGCAGGATGCCATCGACAGCATGTTTGCGGTATCCGATCGCTTCCAGCCCGTCGTCGCATGGAGAGCGAACGAACTCGTCCGACACGACACGGGTCTGGCCGCGCCGGTCCTTGTTGGACAGATGTTGACGGACCTCCGAGATTACGGCGGCCGCATGGCGTCGCAGATCCTTGCAGCGGTCGCAACGGGGCAAAGACTGCCGCTCGAAAACGTCATCGACAGCAGACAAAGCCAGGGCCGCGTCCTTGAACTATGGCAGGTCATCAACAACCACACTGCCCTTTACGACGGCCCCGCGTTCGCCAAGCACCGCACCGAAATCATCGAGCGGTTCTTCGGCGATGGCTTGAGCTTGATTGACGGCTTGATCGGCGAGGGCCGTTCACAGAAGCACTATTCGGTGACAGCAACAGAACTGACAAACCGCTTCGTACCGACAATGCGGCCGATCGAGGCCTATCGCAGCGAGTTCCTCGACGCGGCGGTGGAGAAGTATGTGATAGCCAGGAGGGCTGCGTTGATCACGCTCGCCATGGTTCTGCTCGTCACCTGCGCTATCCTCGCGATTTTGAGCGGGGTCATCCTTTCTATCCGCACCCAGATCTTCCGCCCCCTTCTTCAGGTCCATGAGGAGGTTTTGCGGTTGGCTGAAGACCGTCCGCAGGTCCATAAATCGCTTTCTGGACAGGCGGGAGAGATCCGCAATCTGTTCGGTGCGCTTGAGGTCCTCCATAGCAAACTCCAGGAGCGCGCATCGATTACCAGCAAGCTGCGGGTCGAAGCCGACACCGACGGCCTCACTTCTCTCCTCAACCGACGTGCCCTGGACCGCATCGCCGAGGAGTGGGCGCGCAACGAGGCAGCTTGCCTCGTGCTGCTGGACATAGATCACTTCAAGAGGATCAACGACACATACGGCCATCCGACCGGCGACCGCGTTCTTAGAGAGACCGCGGCTCTCCTGCGCTCACTCACTCGCTCGCAGGACGTCGTCGCCCGCTTCGGTGGAGAGGAATTTGCCATCTTGGCTCCTGGAGACGACCTTCCGGGAGCGATCGCGCTTGCCAGGAAGCTTCGCCTCGCCATGCAGCACAAGAAATTCACGACGCTGGAAGGAGAGCCCCTGAGGGTTACGGCAAGTTTCGGTGTGGCACGGAGCGGACCGGGTGCCGACGCATGGTCGCGCTTGGTTGCTCAAGCGGACGCCAGCCTCTATCGCGCAAAGGGCGATGGTCGGAACCGAGTGCGTGTTGCCCAGCCGTCTTTTGACGTTGGTCAGAAGGTTGCCGCCTCCCGAAGCTGAACACCGCTGCTTCGGTCGGCTACCCGACGGATCCGAGCCTTATACGTCCATGCCTTGTATGCACGGGGTCTCCCTACGCGCACATCATGATTCCGCACATCATGATTCCGGTGAAATAGCAGGATCGAAAAAGTGCGTGCGCATCCCCGAATACGAAAAAGCCTGCCGCGGGAGGAGGTGCGGCAGGCTTTCCCAAAAGAACCGAACAGCGACTGGGAGGAGGAATGCCGCTGTTCCCACAGACGTCGCTGGGAGGAGGAGTGGGCCGTCTGAAATACGAAAGCACCGCATGCCGGAGAGGCAATTGTCCGGAAGCGTCTTTTGTCGCAATCTGACACGTAGCGCGCCGAAAGCGTTCGCATGCGAGGAGGCATGAGGGCGTGGAATGAGACCGGAGAGGGAGGACGCGCATGCGTGCATCATCTTTTGCTTCGACGGCGGTGGCGGCGTTACTGGCGGGAGTGGCAACGGCGAAGGCCGGGGGCTTCGCCGTTCGAGAGCAATCCGCCTATGGCCAGGGCTCAAGCTTCGCCGGAATCGCTGCGCCGGGCGATTCGATCAGCTCCATGTTCTGGAACCCCGCGGCCGTGACAACGGTGACCGGCGTGACTGTCGAGGGCAATGTCACGGCCGTCTTCCCGCGATCGGAACTCGACGTGGACCCCTCCCGTTCGACGCTGACGGCGCTTGGAATCACCGGTGACGGCGGCAATGTCGGCAAGATTGGCATCGTGCCGGGCACCTATTTTGCCATGCCGGTCAGCGACCAGCTCTATTTCGGTGTAAGCGTCACCGCGCCCTATGGCCTCAGCACCACTTCGGACGTGCCTTGGGTCGGCATGTTCAGCCATCTCGAGGCCGACGTGCTGTCGATCAATGTGAGCCCGGTCGTTGGCGTCAAGCTCAACGACATGATCAGCGTTGCCGCCGGCCTGCAGGTGCAGTATCTCGACGTCGAGATCGAAAGTGCCCTGGCGCCTACCGGTTCACCACCGCGGCAGCGCATTCAAGGTGACGACTACGGCGTCGGCTTCGTGGCCGGCGTAACGCTGACGCCCTTCGACGGCACGACCCTTGGCATCGGCTACCGCTCGATGGTCAAGCATACGCTCGACGGCAGCCAGTCCTTCGATATTCCCGTCGCAGGCGGCTTGATTCCCGCGGGCCGCTATCCGATCACAGCCGACATAAAGCTGCCCGAAACGGTCACCATCGGCCTGCGGCAGCGGATCACCGAGTCTTTCGCGCTCACCGCCGGCATCGAATGGGCGAATTGGAGCCGCATTCAGACCGTGCCGTTCCAGGGCTCGCCGGCTGGCTCGGATCTGGCTCTGAATTACGACGACGTGTGGTTTTTCGCGTTCGGCGGCGAATATCAGTACAACCCCAATCTGACGCTGCGCGCCGGCCTCGGCTACGAGATCGCGCCGACCACGGACGAGGACCGCTCCATGCGGCTGCCGGATGCCGACCGCATCTGGGCCAGCATCGGCGCGAGCTACGACTGGAGCGAGCGCCTTTCCCTCGACGTCGGCTATTCGCACCTCTTTGTTGACGATGCGCCGGTCGACGAAACGACCGCAGGCGTCCGCTCCGCCGGCGAGGCCGAGGGCAGCGTCGACATCATCTCTTTCGCTCTGCGCTACAAATTCGGCGGCTAGATGCCAAGCCTCAACAGGTTGTCCTCGATCAGGCCGATCCTGCTGAGTGCCGACGATGTCGAGCTCTCGTTCGAGACATTCGCCGGCTTGCTCGGAGCCGGCTACGCGATCTACGAAGACAGCGCCGAGCGCCGCGATATTGCCGCTGGCGTGGGCGTCTGGTCCGTCGAAAGCGAGCTCTGACGCTCCCTCACATGCGTCAAGACCGGACTATTGCCCGGTGGTTATCACCATCCGGAACCGGGCTGCGCCGCTCATCATCCGCTGGCTCTCAGGTGACACGACGTAGTGGGAGGCGCTAAATCAGAGACGGGTCCCTGCGGACGCCAAAGCCTTGGATCACGCCCTGCTGATCCGGGGTGCCGAGCAGCGCTTGGAGCCCTGGGTCGTTCTGGCGGACACGTTCCTCGATCCATCGGATCGTCCAGTCGTAGGTTTCCGAAAACAATTCGGAATGCCGGCTCCAATCCATGAAGCTGATCGTGCTCGAAACCGGCGGATAGACCAAGATATCCTCTTCGCCAATGGCAATGTCGTGCGGCCGGTGTGCCAGCATGCTCGCAGCAATCACGTGAATCACGCTGGGCACCTTTGGCAAGCTGGCACGACCGAAAGGGTTTAGCCAGGCGAGCGCCAACTCGGAAGCTCCGGGGATGCGGTCATAGTCGATGTGGTATTTCCGTGGTCCACCCGACTCCAAGCTCACGACGACATTGGGTCCGGTCTTGAGTTCCTTCATCTGCTCCAGCGGCAGATTGTTCATAATCCCGCCGTCCACGAGCATATCGCCGTCCGCCGTAAAGAACGGCGGCAGGACACCCGGGATCGAGCCGGACGCCCGAACGGCCTGCCACAGCTTTCCACGACGATGAACATGGGGTTGACGACTGCTCAGATTGGTCGAAAGCGCAAAGAACGGAAGCCAAAGATCCTCGATCAGAACGTCACTGTACTCCGCCCGAAGGGCCCGATCGAACACTTTGTGATCCAGGAGCGCGAAATGCGGCAAAGTGGGACGGCGAAAAGCCCGACTCTTGATGAATATGTTGTGCGTGCCTCGGTCGATCTCATCTGCATCCAATCCTCTGGCGAAGCCGGCCATCATCGCCGCTCCGGAACTTGTCCCGCCGAGATAGTCGAAGCGAGCGCCCGCCTCTACGAGGGCCTTGTAGACACCAAGATGAGCGCAGCCGAGGGACCCGCCCCCCGCCGCCACGAAACCCCTTGCCTTGCCGGAAATGAATCGAACCAGGCGTTGGATGTCAGACTCGTCCTCCAGTGCAACATGATGATGATGGCCAACATGAGGACGCTCGTTTAGCCATTTAGCCGTACCGGAGACCGTTGCCGAGCGATTGTCGTGAACCAGAATGAGCCGCACGGTCGACGGTGAATGAACCGATAGCGCCAGTTCCTCGGATAGGTTCAGGCGGAACGAAGAGGACGCGCCGGCGAGTAACAGGACGCTGTCGGCTTGGCGAATGCAGACCCGCGTCCATTCATTGGGCTCTTCATCGGCGACATAAACGATGATTTCGGTCCTGGCCTCGAGTTCGTTCAACCAGTTGAGGAGCGGCTGATCGTCGATCGGAAGACCGGCGAACCGCGCTTCAATGTCAGGCCGAGCAAGAAACTGAGTGCGCGTGGCCGCGCCCAATGCTTTCCGCAGGTACCGGATGAAAACTGGCGAAATGCGACTTCCGCCAGCTGGAATGACCGCAAGCGTTCGGATCTTGGCAGGCTCCTTGGGACGCGATGAATTCGGAGCTTGCTTGGCAAACCGGCACGCGAGAAACGTGGTGACCGCCTGTCGCAGGCTTGGCAAGACCTCGGCCGCTTTCTCGAACTGGTTGCCGCGGATTTCAAGGACAATCGAATCGCGCGCTGCAAGCACGGTGGCCATACGGGGCAGCCCTGCAAAGAAACCGACCTCACCGATGAGTTCGCCCTGGCCGATCTCGGCGACCCACCCGGCGGATTCTTCTTTGTGCACCGTAAAGCGCCCCGACAGCACGATAAAGAACCGGTCCGACGGATCACCTTCGCGAACCAGGATCTCGCCGCGTCGCAAAACCCGCCGGTCAGATTCGGCAGCCAAAGCCTCAAGTGCCGCCAAAGATGCCCTATCGAACATCAATGTCGCCGACAGTAATCTCGCCGCAAGGGCATCGACGGAGGCCATTTGATCACCCCACGAGAAGCGTTCGCTCTGGCTAACAATAACGGGTCCCGCTCAAAAACGAATATCGCACAGCCGCTAACGAAAGTGGTGGCAGTACTATGTTGATGTATCCGCTGTTGCGCGCAGTAGACTGTCACTTGGAGCCGCCATGCGGCGCTACAGCCCACTTTCGGGTTGGCTGAGGTCCACCTATTGCGTTCATTCGGGTCTGCGCGCAGGACGATGCAAGTTGAGCCCCCGTCCACTACCGGTGAAATTGAAAGCCTGTGTTGGAATCAGGGGCGAGACGTATTGCGATACAATCTTAGCTACTATGCAAGACACGCTAAAGTCACCCGCATACGGCCGCACCGCGATCCGATGAAGCCGGCGCCCGCGCCCGCGCTTAGGCGCCGGAATACCACGAGTTCGGATCACTGCTCATGTTTATCCTTGCCGTGAATTTTCGCGGCTCGCAATCGCCATTCTTCGGCCTACAATGCTTGCCGCACTGCCGGATTTACCCGCCCGCGGAGTTCCGCATTCGTTCCCCGAGAAAGGAGATCGGCTAGTGGCCTCTCACGTCTTCAAGGTGGTCAGGGCTTGCGCAAAATAAGAGGGCGGCCCACGTCAAGTGCAATCGGAAGAATGAGATATGTTACCCACGCTCAGTTACAAACGTCGGGTAGCCGTGACGGACGTCTCGCCGGTTCTTTTCCATGTAACGGAAAACACTTAGTTCGGCAGACATAAGGAACGCCTCAATGGCGACCGTTGACGCGATCAGGCCACAAGCATGAGCCAATCGAAATAGCATTCTTACCTCCACACCCGCAGATCGCCTTCGAACCAGCCCTGAGCCGAGCGGCGGAGCGACGCGTGGGCCCGATCCCGTCTTCCTAGCCGATGACTACCTCGCCAGGTCCGGCGGGTTCCGGTTGGACGCAGGGTCGCTGCGCCATCATGGCTAGCGCGAGCGGTGGTCGGCCACATGAGTCCGGGGCCTCTGTCGGCATTCAATCGCCAGCAAGAGCCTGTGCTTGGGGCGCATTAATCGCGGAGCGCGGTTATGTATTTCTCGAGCACCTTGATCGCTTCAGCTCGCTCGGCACCCTTTAACGCCCCGAGGTCGATTTCAAGCCGCAACCCCTCCTGATTGTACCGAACCATTCTCGCCGGCATTGACTGCTCGTCTCGGGCGCCCAGAACTCGATACGAGTTGATGGGATGCGAAAAGCCCTTGATTGCGAGCGGGCCCAGTTCTTCAGCGTCTATCTCATCCTTGACAAGTGCATAGGTCTCTTGCGCTACAAGAATCCCCCCGATTTCGGCATGAGCCTGAAGTCGTGAGGCAAGATTTACCTCACCGCCAATGATCGTGTAATCCATTCGATCCTCACTGCCAAAATTACCGACCGTACAGTATCCGGTATTGATCCCGATGCGGAGGTGGAACGGTAGTTTGTAGCCGCCGTCGGCCCAGATCCGCTGCAGCTCTCGCACCCGTTTCTGCATGGCGATCGCCATCCTTACGCATGCGAGCGCGTCCTGCTTGGTACCCTTCGATTCCGGGTCGCCGAAGAAGGCCACTATCGCGTCTCCAATGTATTTGTCGATCGTTGCGCCGTGCTCCAGTGCGATCTTCGCCATCTCCGTGAGATAGTGATTGAGCAGTTCCGTTAGTTCCTCGGATTCGAGCTTGTCGGTGGTTGTCGTAAAATCAGCTATGTCGGAAAAGAATATTGTCAGCTTCCTTCTTTTCGAAGAAATCTCGACACTCTGCTTTCCGGAGAAGATTGACGCATACACCTGCGGGGAAAGGTACTTTGATAACTTGCTCGACAAGGATTCGAGCAAGCGATTCTGCTCACCCACGCGCTTGCTCGCTTCTTCGGCTTGCCGCTTGGCAGCATCGGTAGCCGTGTGCAGCCGTGCGTTTTCCAACGCTATTGAGGCGAGTTGGCCGAAGCGCCTCAGCAGTTCTACCTCTTCCTCCCCGAATTCAAGCGCGGAGGCGTCATCGTATGCAATACCGAGCACCCCCACGACAGTTTCGCGGGACTTGAGCGGCACGCCCATGATCGTCCGGATTGTCACGTCCATCTGCGCCGCCGCGGCAGCCCGCCCCGACCAGTTTGGATAATCCTTAATCACGAGCGCGTCGCCCGTATTCCAGACGGCGCCGGCAACGCCCTCGTTCTTGCGAAGCTTCTGGCCGATATGCGTGGTGTAGACCCCGACTCCGACCATCCGTTCGAGATATTCGCCTGCCCCGTCCACCAGGTAGACATAACCATGCTCGGTGCCGAGCAATTGTGCAGCTCGAGCGGTGAGATCCGACAGCAGCTCTGCCAGATCGAGTCGGGCGACCAGGCCAAGCGAGGTTTCGTGCAGGGCACTGAGATACTCGCTTTGTCGGCGGAACCGCCTTGCCAGACTTTCTTGTTCTATTCGACGGTCCTCAAGGTCGCCGAGATTGGCAGCCAGTTGGCCAGTCATGTTATTGAAGGTCTCTGCCAACTTGCCGATCTCGTCTCCGGACTCGATCTTGGCGCGGGCCAAGAGATCTCCTCTGCGCACCCGATCCGCGACATTGGTCAGGCGCTGTACCGGACCGGCGATGTTCTCCCGAAATAGCATTCCGAGGAGCAGAGCCAGGAGAACAGCCGCGGCCCCCACAACAAGGATGATCCTTTGTGCCTCTTCGAGCTGATCCCTGCTATGGCCGAGATCGACCTGCAACCGCCCCTGCTCCTGTGTGGCGACATTGTCCAAAAGCTGAAGCATCTCTTCAGCCAACGGGACTGCTTTCGTGCGGAAAAGATAAAGATCCTCGCGGGCGTGCTCGCCCTCTACCGCATCAAACATTTTGGAAGGCAGCTTCAGAAAAGCAGCACGCATTTTGGAGATCTTTTCGACCAGTGCGGTCTGGTTGGGCGCCAATATTCTGCTGTTGGCGATATGAGACCATGCTGTTTCATTAACGGTCAGATTCGTCTCATATTCGTATCTGAAACTCTTTCGTCCTGTCGTCACATATCCGCGCAAGCCTGCAACCATTGCGTAAAACGAGCTGTGAAACGACGCGAGATCAACGAGAAGCGCCGTGTTGGCGGGGGTGGCTTCCCGATTCTGTTGGGCGAGCATCATCGCCTTTGCCGATGCGACGATCGTTGCGATCAGTGGGTTCGCATCGCTGATGAGGATTTTGAGCGCTGGTTCTCTACGCAACTGATCATTGCGCAATTCAAAGAGTTGATCAGGAAGTGGCTGCCACGCTGCGAGCTTTTCGCCGAGTGCCTGCATGCCCATCTCAACATCGCCAGCACCCGTGCTGGCCCGCGGCTTGCCCCTCTCACGCAAAAGTGCCTCGAGCGCATGCATATCAGCCAAGAAGGCATCCTCCGCCTGTCGATAGCCTTCCCGGTAGGATTCATCACCCAAGGCCAGGTAGCCCCTGACTTCGCCCAGCATGCGTAAGAGATTTGCCTGCGCTCGCGCCGAAGCAACGGCGCTCGGCGCACTCAGATTGGTGGTTCTGTTGATGTTGTTGACGGCCTCTATGCTGCCGAGATAGTTCATCCCGACCACCAGCAGCAAAATGGCGACAAGGACTCCAAAACCGAGCGTCAGCTTGCCGCCGATGTTGAGCCTCCACAAAACTGGCGCGATGGCTTGCGTGAGCCCCCTCCAGGGAAAAAGGTATGCATTGCGGCTCTTCGCGAAACCCGGCTCGTCTGTTGCCATACCGCAGTTCCCCTTCAGCAATTCAATTCTTGCGCTGCCACTTCGCGATGTTCCAGGTCTCGGAATCCCAAGGGGTCGGATCATAGCCGACGATGTCGTTGCGCAGTCCGGAAACGTAGGACCACTCTACCAGGGGAATGACAGCGGCGTCGCTGATCAGAAGATCATTCATGGCGACGAAAAGTCTTCGCCGTTTCTCTGGGTCCATCTCGGTTGCGGACGCCTTGAACAACGCGTCGTACTCACCATTGCAGTAGCGGGCCCAGTTCGACGCGGACCAGTTGTTCGCTTTCTGGGCGGCTTCGGCACAGGTCCAACCAATCATATAGCTGCCGGGATCGGGTCCCTTGTTTCCATAAGCAAATTCCTCCAAGTCCGAATAAAAGTGCCGTCGCGTGTTTGTACTGTCTGGAGTTGAGCCCAGAAAGATGCTGGCATCGATCAGCTTGTTCTCTACCCTGACGCCGATCGACGCAAAGTCTGCCTTGATGATGTCTTGGGTTTTCTCCCGAACCGAGTTGAACGAGGTCTGGAAAATCAGGCTGAGCGGAACGCCGTTCTTGTCCCGAACCGAGTCGCCATCGCTGTCGCGCCAGCCGGCTTCATCGAGTAGCGCGCGGGCCTTGTCGAGATTGAATTCCCACCTTGTGTTTTGGGAAGCGAAGGATGCGGGTGAAACCAGAACGTTAGCCGTGGCGCGGGCGCTTCTGCCATAAAGCTCGGCGATTTTTTCGCGGTCAACCGCGACGGACAGCGCCTGTCGAACGCGCCTGTCGTTTAAAATCGGGTGGGGAAACTGCGTGCTTGAACGTTCGCCGTCCGCGGTCTCGCGCTTGGGATCGCTGAAATTGAGCATTACGCGTTCGACATAAGACCCCCAGTAGAGGGCGACCCTGCCTACTCCTTTGGTTTCGAGCCTGCGGAGCTCAGCCTCGCCGACCTGGAGATTCCACGCATAATCTATGATGCCTTCGCTCAACACCGCATCGGCGGCCGTGTTGGCGTCGCCGCCGCCTTGGAGGGTGACCTGTTTGAAGTTCAAGCTCGCACGATCTCGATATTCGGGATTTGGTTCGAAAATGATCTTGACCGTATTGACGACGTCCTCGCCAATAAGAAGCACATCTTCGGTGCGGAATTCCTTGAGGCGATAAGGGCCTGTGCCTATAGGCGCCAAATTGGCGGGAGCATAGACAGCATCCTTGTTGTTATACGCGGCAAACACGTGTTCCGGAATGATCATGCCTTGTACGCCCACAAAGGGCAGCGACCAAGCGGGATTGACGGTCTTGAACGTGACCTTCACGGTCAGGTCATCGAGCGCCTCGACCTTCTCGACCGATCTATACGACCCGGTACTCGACGAACCGATGTCCTTGTTGGTGATGTAGGCATGAGTAAAAAGGACGTCCTTAGCCGTGAAGGGGACGCCATCGGACCACTTGACGTTCGGCCTTAGCTTCCACGTTACGGACCTCCCATCGGCAGCGACCTGACCATTCGCCACGGAAGGAATCTCGGCTGCTAAAAAGGGAACCAGATTACCCTCGTCGTCAAAGCTCGCCAGCGGCTCATAAACTATACGGCTGGCGGTCTGATCTTTGATGCCAGGTGCCAAATGCGGGTTGAGAGTACTGGGCGCTTGCCATATCAACAGTCTCAGCGTGTCGCGGTCCACATCGGCCGATCGGGCTGTTTGGGAAAGACCGATGAGGAGTATCGTGATCGCCCCGGTGACGACCATGCGTCTCGACTTTGACTTTCGCGGCGACGTCAACCGCCACCGCAAAGCTTTCCGCGCCGGTTGCACCCCCATCATGTACCGCCCCCGCCGAGTTCTCTCTCCTTGATTGACGCGATTGAGCATCAGATCCATTCTGTGCTCTTTAAAGCAACTTGTGTGTATTTCTCTTCGTTACTTCTGCTTGGCACAAACTGAACTGAATGCGAACCTTTGGCAACGTCAATTGACGCTGAGCCCATTCGCTTAATTCGAAAGAAGTATGGCGCCAGAGGTACTGGCCGACGAATATGCGGGGTTGGTCGCGTTGTTTGACCGCGTTCTTATCGATCAGAGCTCGGTCGCCAGGAAAACATGAGAGGACCAGAGGACTTCGGCTCTGGCGCTACGCCAATGCGCTTGGCTTTTCCGGTCTGACAAAGGAGCGATTGAAAGTTCAACGTACACTGTTTTTCTCAACCTCATTCGGCCGGGGTGATCTCCTGGCGGCAGATGCGGCGGTGCCTCGGTGAACAGCACCGGTCGCGGGGTCGCAGCCCGGCTCGCGCAGGATTCGATTGCCAGCGCTATTGGTGTTAGATTCTGTTTCGACCCGCCGGAGCCGTGTCCGGACATGACCAGAGTAACCGCCCTACCCGATCAGATGGATTTCGACGTGGCCGCCGACGAAACCGTACTGGAGGCCGCTGTGAGATCGGGCGTGCCGTTTGCACATGCGTGCGGCGGTAGGGCGAAATGCTCGACCTGCCGCGTGTGGATCCTCGCTGGCCTGGAGGCCTGCCCAGATCGGAATTCTGCTGAGGCTGCCATGGCGGACCGGTTGAGATTGGCAAAGGAGGTTCGGCTGGCTTGCCAGCTTAAACCGCGAGGCGACCTTCGCGTCCGGCGTCTGGTGTTGGATGAAACCGACTTGATGATCACCAGCCAACTTGGCGCCTCTGCCGCGACAAGGTCCGGGGAAGCCAAGCACGTTGCGGTGTTCTTCAGCGACATCGCCAATTTCACGGCGCTGTCGGAGACGCTTTCTCCGTATGACGTGATGTATCTGCTCAATCGCTACTTCGCGCAGGTCGGCGACATCATCGAGCAGAACGGCGGTTTCATCGACAATTTCATCGGTGACGGGCTAATGGCCGTATTCGGAATGAACGACCAGCCCGACGCCCCGCTGCGCGCCATCAACGCGGCACTCCAGACCCTTGGCACGGTCGATCGTCTAAAGCCCTTCTTCGCCTCTATGTATGGCATCGATTTCGATATTCGCATCGGCCTCAACTACGGCGAGGCCGTCATCGGCACTTTGGGTTTTGCAGGACACGGACGTCTGACTGCCGTCGGTGACGTGGTCAATGTGGCAAGTCGGATCGAGGCCGCCAACAAGGAGGCCGGTACGCGTCTGCTGATCTCCGAGTCGCTCCGCGACGAGATCGCCGACAAGGTGGAAATCGCCGATTTCCTTAGAGTGCGCCTTCGCGGCACCTTGGAGCGTACGAGTCTGTTCGAGGTCGTCGGACTGAAACCTGAAATCGACGCGGAACTCAACGCCAAACCTCGCCGCGAAACGGTCCGGCAGGGCGGCAGAAGGTGGGTTCGCGCTCTTGCGGAAGACGAGCTTCAACTGCACGAACGACGGATTCTCGATTTCGAAGACTACGACATCGTCGTCGTTCGCGGAGCGGAGGGTTATTGCGCCTTTAACAACGCCTGCCCGCATCTCCATCTGCCGCTCTACGAACGCCGCAGTCCGGCCCAGACTGAGGGGCTGCAACTCCCACACACCGAAAGCACCATCACCAGCGATCTTGGCCTGGTCTGCCGATGGCATCAGAGCTGTTTTGATCTGCTCACTGGCGAAATCAGGCAGTGGGCGCAGTTGCAGCAGGACGGTACTGCGCCAGGCTATGAATACGCGGGCGACATTTCGAAAAACCGCGCCAGGCTAGCCATTTATCCTTGCCGACAACAGGACGGATTCGTCTGGATCGGCCTGGAGTGACTTGGGCCGTCCATCCATGCCGATCTATGCGTGGCGACCTTACACGCACCCCCTGGACGATGTCGGCGATTATGCCGGACTTATGCGCCCCCTCGACCCACGGCAATTCAAGATCATCAAGACACTCATGACCCCAATGCGGCCCCGCTGAGCGCTGAGCTCCAGTTCCGGGTGATACATTATGCGATCCTTTGAGCACAGAACGGGAACATCAACTGAATCGGCCGCAGTCCCGCGCTTAGCTACCAAGCGAGACTCATCAGACACTGGCTCGACTGGACTGGAGAAATGACCACCCGGCGCGCGGCAGATCGTTCATCGCCAATGGGCACCGGTTACGCTCACGACCGTGCGCAACACCAGAGTATTCCTTGTGTCATCCATGCTCCGTGTTGGAAATCCCGCGGTGGGCGGAATGAGCGAGGTCCAGTGCCTGCTGAGCGGGCAGGGGGCGTGCAATTAGATAACCCTGCGCTTCATCGAACCCCTCTGCCTTGATCAGGTCGAACTGGTTCTGGTGCTCCACACCTTCTACCGTTGTAATGATGCCAAGCGAGCGGCCGATCGCAGCAACCGCCCTGACGATCGCCAAGGATTCCGAGCCATCCGGAAGATCGGTGATGAAGCTGCGGTCGACCTTGATTTTGTCGAAGGGAAAGGTTCTGAGGTAACTTAGCGACGAGAAGCCGATTCCGAAATCGTCAATTGCCAGCTTCACGCCGAGCCGTCGGAAATCCTTTAGGATCTGAAGATTGCCGTCGCAGTCGTCGAGCAACACCGACTCGGTGATCTCGAGCTGTAGACGCGAGGCATCCAGACCCGTCTCTTCCAAAATGATGCACACAGTCGCGACGAGGCGCCGGTTCCTGAATTGCAGCGGTGAAAGATTGACGGCCACACCGACATGGGAGGGCCACTTCACCGCCTCGGTGCAAGCCTGACGAAGAATCCACTCGGCGAGCGGGCCAATCAGGCCGGATTCCTCGGCAACAGGAATGAATTCGGCAGGCGACACTTGGCCTCTTTCCGGATGTGGCCACCGGGCCAGTGCCTCAAATGTCGTAATCTCGCCCGTATGAAGGTTGACGATCGGCTGGTAGTGTACTTCAAGCTCATTGTTTCCCAGGGCCTGCCGCAGTGAGATCCTCATCTGCTGCACTGCCTGCAGATGCGCATCCATTCCAGGCTCATACTGGACATATGTGCCACGGCCAGCGGACTTGGCCCGATCAAGCGCCACGTCAGCAGCCTTGATAAGCTCGTCTATCGCCTGGTCACCGCTCGGAGCAGCCGCAAGCCCGACAACTGCCCCGAGGTCGACATGCTTGCCTGCGAGTTCATACGGTGCTTCAACGACATCTATAAGCTGCTGCGCCAGCAAGCGGGCTTCATCATTGCTGTTGATGCCGGTGCGCAGGACGGCAAATTCGTCACCACCCAAGCGACAGAGGATATCGGATTGCTTGATGCAGTTTTGTAGCCGCTCAGCCACACGGCGCAGCAGCAGGTCGCCGGTGGCTCGACCATAGGCGTCGTTGACCGCCTTGAAGCCATCGAGATCCAGGCAGAGAACTGCGGTTCTCGTGCCCGGCGCAATTTGGCCCGACACGCGCTCGAACTCCTCGCGCAGAAACTGCCGGTTCGGTAATCCTGTCAGCGCATCATGCCGCGCCATGTGGTGAATTTGCTTCTGCGCCAGCAACCGCTCCCGTTCAGCGTTGCGACGCTCGGTGCTGTCGAGCGCAATGCCAACGAAGCCGAGAAACTTCCCGTCCGCTGCAAAGCGCGGTTGTCCGATGTCGCTGATCCACGCTGATCCACCGTCGGCGCGCTTAAGACGATATTCCATCCGGATGGGCTTGCGGCGGTTGAAGGCCTCAAGAAATGCTCTTTCGACCGTGGCCCGGTCGTCGGGGTGGATGGCATTTAACCAGCCTTTCCCCGCCGCCTCCTCGGCGGTCTGCCCGGTTGTCTCGAGCCAAAGTCGGCTGTGATAGTCGTCTGAGCCATTTTCGTCGGTTACCCAGATCATCACCGGCGCGTCGTCGGCGATCGCCCGGAAGCGGGCCTCACTCTCCTTAAGAGCTTCCAGTGCCTTGCGGCGATCGTCAATGTTCTCGACGGTGCCGTACCATCGGAGGATTGTTCCGTCTTCGGCTTTGCGTGCGCCGGCACGACCGCGGAACCAACTGTATCCACCCTCGGCAGCCGCCAGGCGGAACTCGATATCGAACGGCTCTCCGGTGGCAAGCGATTTCGACCACCCTCGCTGAACGTCGTCCAGGTCATCGGGGTGCATCGCCCTCGCCCATCCCCCTCCAAGAGCTTCCTTTGGGGCAAAGCCGGTATTTTCCCAGCGCGGACCTATCTCCAGAACCTGCCCCGATGGATCCGCCGTCCAAGGCACTTGCGGATGCAGTTCCACGAGCGCTCGATAATGTTCTTCGCTGGCGCGAAGCTCTGCCTCCGCCCTTCGCCGTTCGGTCACATCGAGGATCGTCGCCACGATTATGTGTGCGCTCGTATCTCCTCTCGTCAGCGCTGCACGACACTTGCCAGTCACAAAAAACCTCAGCTCTCCGCCCGGTACGGCGATCTCTTCCTCGACCGAAACCTCCTGCCCGGTACCAATCACGCGTTTGTCGATTTCGCGAATGCGATCCGCCTCTGCTGCCGGATGAATGTCGTAATCGGTGCAGCCGATCAGTTCACTGGGCCTTCGGCCAACCAGCGAGCAAGCCGCCTCGTTGAGGAACCGGAAGCGGAAGTGCGAGTCCTTGACGATGATGGGTAGGGGGATTGCGTTGAGGATGGCCTCGAGATCGGCGCCGAAAGACAAATGTTACTCCGATGATCTAAGTTGCGTTTTCTCATGGCGCCGCGAAAAGCTTCCTACTCCAACAAAACCGGGATAAAGGCTAGCCGCTGTCGCAAATCCGCCGACGCCCCGCGGCGATCGTAGAGTTGCGAGTTAGAGCGACGATTTCACCTTCTCCGCGACTTCGGGAGAAAGCCACTTTGTCCAGATCTCGGGATTCTTCTCCAGGAAGTATCTTGCCGCATCCTCACCCATCGCCTGGTTATCGGTCATCCAGGCAAGCAGGCTGTTCAACGTAGCATTGTCCCAGCGGCGCGCCTTGAGGTAATCCATCGCCGAACCGGCTCGTTCGGCAAAATTGCGGGTGACGAGCGTCTCCACCTTGTCAATGGGCCAATCATTTATCTTGGGATCGTCGCAATCAGTCACCGTGTTGCAACGTTTCCATTCCGCAGCATCGTGTGCTGCGTCAAAATCGAGCTTGACCATTGAGTATTTTCCGAGCAGCGAAGTCGGTGACCAGTAATAGCCCAACCAGCCGATCTTGCGTTCGTAGTTCTTGGCGATAGAACCGTCCAAACCCGCAGCCGAACCAGGATCGACCAGCACGAAGCCTTTCGCGTCGCCCTCGTAAGCTTTGTATAGCTGGCTGGTTGTAGTCGATGCGCCCCAGCCCGACGGACCATTGACGACTGCGCCTTTCGAACTGTCCTCCGGGGCCGGGAAAAGTTCGGGATGCTTCAGTGCGTCGGAAACGGTCTTGATCTCCGGATGGGCGTCGGCAATGTACTTCGGGATGTACCACCCCTGAATACCGCCGTCGCTCAACGCGTTTCCAGCCGATATCAACTTTCCTTCGGCGACACCTCTCGAGACGATCTCAGGCAATGCATTGAGCCACGCCTCCGGCGCTATATCGGGTTCGCCCTTTTCGACCATCGACGTCATGATCGAAACCGTGTCGCCAATAGTTATCTCTACCGAACACCCATATCCGTTTTCGAGGATGATCTTGTCTATATTCGCCAGGACATCGATCGACTGCCAATTCATGTTGGCGATAACGACATCGCCACATTCCTGTGCAAATGCAGCCTGCGCCAGGCTGGCAACGCCGACGGCAAAACTGCTAGCTGCGAGTACTTTTCCAAGCATACTAATCCCCTTTGACTTGCGGCCTCTCCTCGGTTTGACCTCACAGCGTGACCGCCGTCGCTGTGGCGTTAGAGGGGGCTCCGGCGAGCCCTCACCTTCTCTGCGGGAGACTGCTCAAATGCCAGTCGCCTATACGCATTCATGAAAAATCGTCGGATCGGTCTGAGGTTTCGAACTCCGACCGTCCTTCCCGTGGTAGGTCTGCATGCTGACGAAGACAGATTTTAGCTGGGTGTAGTGGTCGATAGCGGCACGCCCGTTTTCGCGACCGATGCCTGATCGCTTAATTCCTCCGAACGCCATGCCAGCTGGCGTCAAGTTGTAAGCATTGATCCACACGGTTCCGGCTTCGAGCTCGGCCGCCAACCTATGGGCGCGAACGAGATCTCTCGTGAATATGCCTGCCGCCAACCCGAATTCCGTGGCATTCGCCCTTGAGACGACATCTTTCTCGTCATCGAAGTCCAGGACAGCCATGACGGGGCCGAAGACTTCTTCCTGAGCAAGCGTCATCCAATCCGCAACGTTCGTGAACACCACGGGCTCGTGCCAGGCATCCCCTGGCGGCAGCTTCCGCCGAGGCGTCGCCTTGTACGCTCCCTCGACCTCGGCACGGGCGACGTATGCGGCAACCCGGTTGCGGTGGGCCGCGCTGACAAGCGGCCCGAGGCCGGTCTCCTCGTCCATCGGATCACCAATCTTCAAAGCCTCGACGCGCTCCAGCAAGCGCGCAAGGAAGGCTTCCCTAATTCCGCGCTGGAGGAAGACTCGCGTTCCGTTGGAACAGATCTGGCCAGCCGAGTAAAAGTTCCCGAGAATTGCGCCGCTGACGGCTGCTTCAACATCTGCATCGTCGAAGACGATCAGCGCAGACTTTCCACCGAGCTCCATCGTCACTGGCCGGATGCCGGCCATGGCCGCCGAGGCGACCGTTGCGCCAGTCTTGACCGAGCCTGTGAGAGAGACTTTGGCGATCGCCGGATGGGTGGCGAGCTCAGCTCCAACATCACCGGCACCTTGCACAACATTGAAAACGCCAGGAGGCAGCCCCGCTTCAGTCAGAATTTCCGCGAGCTTGAGCGCTGACAATGGCGTCACTTCCGATGGCTTGAAGATCATGGCATTCCCGCAGGCAAGCGCGGGGGCGGCTTTCCAGGCCGCAATCTGGATCGGGTAGTTCCAAGCCCCTATTCCGAGACACACTCCAAGCGGTTCTCGCCGGGTGTAGACCCAATCCTCGCCGAAGTCGATGCTGTGTCCCGCGAGTGTCGCCGCGATTGCGCCAAAGTACTCGAGGCAATCGGCGCCACTGGCAGCGTCCGCCACCAGGGTTTCAGAAATTGGCTTGCCTGTATCGTGCGTTTCGAGAACCGACAGTTCCCTGTTTCGCGCCCGCATGATCTCGGCGGCGCGACGGAGGACGCGGCCCCGCTCCGCCGGCTCTTTCCGGGCCCATTCCTTCTGCGCCCGGTTCGCCGAGCCAATTGCCTTCTCGATCATGGCGGAAGTCGCGCCGTGCAACTTGGCTATGATCTCACCATTCACCGGATTTACGGAGAGGATCTCAGGGCCGGTGTTATCCTCCATAAAAGTGCCGTCGATGAAATGCGAAGCGGCCGGCTGACAGAGCGGCGTCGCCATTTCGCGAGTTTGATAACTTTGCATAGGCGACGCCTCTATTAGCTAAACGTGAACGAAGATGTCTTCGTTTTCGACGGAAACCGGAAAGGTGCGGGCTTTCACACGGGGATCGACCAGGAACTCGCCCGTCCGGATATCGAATTCCCATCCGTGCCAAGCGCAACGAACCAATTCGCCTGCCCGCTCATAAACGAACTCCGCCTTGTCCGTCTGCTTCGTGGTCCCGCAAACGGGCCCTTGACAAAGGGCTGCTCCCTTATGGGGGCACACGTTCAGAAGCGCGTGGTATCCGCCCTCAACCCTGAAGATACCAAGCGACAAATTGCCGAACTTGACGATCTTGGCAGCATCGGCAGGAACCTCCGAAGCCTTGCATGCAAACTGCTTTGAAGCCATTTCCGGTCCCCCTACTCTGCTGCGATCGCGGCCGGACGGGGAATGCGCCGGTAAACGTCAAGCGCGTTCAGGCCAAGTACCTTCTCGCGCCAGGCAGGGGGGATGTGCAGCTTTGTGACGTCGTCATAGTCCCAATGCGGATAGTCGGAGGCGAACAGCAGTGTGTTCTCGCCGTCCATCGCCTCCAAGGTTGCCCACAGGTGCTGAATGTTCTCCGGCTGCTCGAGAGGTTGGGTGGACATGCGGATGTTCGATTTGAAATATTCCGAAGGCAAGCGCCTCAACCAGGGGGTTTCCTTGCGCAACGCCTTGTAGTTTGCGTCCAGCCTCCACAGCACCGACGGCACCCAAGCGACGCCGCACTCGATGATCACGACTTTCAGGCTCGGCCACTTTTCGAAGACCCCTTGGGCGATCAGGGAGGCCAGATGTGTCATGGCCGACTGCGGGAGGATTGCATGGGTTTCCCAGAAGAAGGTCGAGGGCCCCGCTCCGATGGGAGTCGAATTCACCCCACCCTGACCGCCGAGATGCATGGCGAACGGCAGTCCCATTTCAGCGCAAGCCTCGTAAATGGGATGATAGAATGGGTCGCCGTAGGGTCGCTGGGCACCATGGCTTACCAGAACCTGGACAATTCGTGGATGCGAGCCGATACGCCGGATTTCCTCAGCTGCCAGTTTCGGGTCCTGCGGGGCAACAATGATCGATCCCCAGAAGCGGCTGTCCTTGGGTAGCCAATAGTCGATCATGTAATCGTTGTAAGCCCTACAGAGCGCATTGGCGTAATAGGGGTTTGCCAAGGTAGACGCCTCGATCGGCTCGTCACCGGTCAGGATCGCCACATCGATATTGTATTTATCGAGGTGCTTTTCCTTCATGATGGCGTAGTTGTCGTCGTCCTCGACCGGGTTGACGTCATGGCGTGAAAAGCCCTCTGGGTGAAACCAGGGACGGTGGCCGTGCGGAAATGCGCCGCGTGGGCCCGTCTTTTCGCCACGAACAAACATGTCCTTGAAGAAGCCATCCATGTACGGCTCCAGGACGGTCGCGCTGCACCAGTAGTTATGGCAATCGCAATCGACGATGAACAAGATATTTTCCCTCCCCAAGTGGGTCGAAACTCGATGCGCGTGATTGACGCAGCACCATAGGACAGCAATTCGCCCATTCGATAAATGGCGCAAAACCTGGTTATTAATCGCAGTTTGCGATTGAATGGCGAACCCGAGTCCTCCGTTGGCGGCGCAGGTCATTTGGTCATTTGGAAAGGAGCGCCGCTCGCCTGCAGTGCTTGTGAGGCGGGTTGCTACATCTACGCTGCAATCACAGCCGTGGTGATCGCATTTAACGATTGAAAAGGGGGTTTTGCTCGCTCAATCCGCTTCGCCGAACTTGATATAGCTGTGGCACAGAGTCAGAGGTGCCTTGATGCTTATGGAAACACGTTTTCCCTTCTCCCTTTCCGCAGCCAACCAGCAACCATGCTACCGCGGTGGTCCGGCAACGTTGGTGTGCAAAGCCGTGGTCGACGAGACGCATGATAGCAAGACGTTCGTGTTTGAAGACAGCCAGAGCAGGAGCTTCGATTTCAAGCCGGGGCAGTATGTCAGCTTCAGGTTCAAGATTGATGGAAAACTCTGCCCCCGCGCCTATTCCATCTCTTCGACGCCCACCCGTCCTCACAATATCCAGATTACTGTCAAGCGTGTGTCTGGCGGGCTCGTGTCGAACTGGCTGAATGACCATATGTGCGCCGGGATGTCCGTCGACATTGCCGATATAGGGGGTCGCTTCAACTATTTCGATATTCCTTCCCGGAAGCCGCTCTTCCTCTCCGGCGGCTCGGGCGTGACCCCGGTTATGTCGATGCTGCAATACATCACCGACGTCGTCGATCAGACCGACGTGGAGTTCGTCCATTTCGCGCGCACCCCGAAAGACATTATTTTTCGAGATCAGCTCGAATTCATCGGAAAACGTTTTCGTACCATCAAGGTGCACCTGGTCGTGGGCGACGCCGGCGAGGAAGCTTGCTTCCATGGACGGGTGGGAAAAATGAGTGCCTCTTTGATGCAGTCGCTTGTCCCCGATCTTTCGGAACGCGAGATTTTCATGTGCGGACCGGAGGGCTTTATGAACGCGGCCCGGGCCATAGCTGCAGAGGTGCAAATCGGGGCTCTACACGAGGAAAGCTTTGGCGAGAGGATCCCGATCGAAAATCCGGGTAGGCTAGGTGGGGAGGTATACTTCTCACTCTCTGGCAAACACGGAACCTGCGCGCCCGGGGCAACAATTTTGGAAGCAGCGCTAAACGCCGGCATCTGGATCGAGAGTTCCTGTCACCAAGGCGTTTGTGGAAGCTGCAAGGTGAAATTGACGCAGGGAGAAGTGGACATGCAGGACCTTGGCGGATTGCCGGCTTGCGACAGGTCGGAAGGATACGTCCTTGCCTGCTGCAGCCGCCCGGTGGGCTCCGTATCCATAGACGCATAAGAACGGACGCTGCGGGATGTTTGAAGATCGGAGGTCTCAGGCATCCTTCAGGTTCGAAATCTTGAAATGGCGATCTGCAACGCTTTTCAGCGCAAGGATCGCGCGGTGCACCAACGGATCGTGTTTGCGACGCCTCTGCATCGCCACATAGACCGGCTGATGGATATCGGGAGCATCCTCAACGACCTTCGCCGAAACACCGGAACTTGCGAGATAATCGAGGGCATGCTCCGGGAGGTAGGTCGTACCGCCGAAGCGCTTCATGATGCCGATGGCCAATTCTTCGAAGCCCACCGTTAAAGCCGGATGGGCGAGGTGGGGCAGGAGCTCGGCATGTGCACGTTCGATATAGGCTGTGTAGGATGCGCGGATATATCGGTCGGCGGTGACATCGGCGACGTTCGCGAATTCGGTGGATACCATCACCAGCCGCTGGGCACCAATCTCCTCGATGCTGAGGTCGGGAAGGAATTTCGGAGCGAAGACGACTCCAATATCGGTCGCGCCATTGGCCAGATCAGCGATGATCTGCATCGAATAATCCGCCTCCAGGTGCAGCGCGACGTGCTTGTTGATCGCGTGCAGTTCGCCGATCCAGTCCAGAAAGAGGGTGCGCATCAAGCTGAACTGACCGGAGACCCTTAACGAGCCTTCGTAGCGCTCCAGCCCTCCGATGTCGCGGCGTGCGTGCGCCCAGCCAGCCTTCAGCGCCCGCGCATGCTGTTCAAACCGAAGACCGGACGGTGTCGGTATCGCACCCGCCCGCCCGCGCTGGAACAGTTTCGCACCGACAGCCTGCTCGAGCGCCTTGACGCGACCGCTGATGGTGGACTGCGTCGTTTCGAGCCGCTCTGCAGTTCGGTTAAAATTGCCGGTCTCGAGCAAATCGAGGAAGGTATCGATGAGATCCAGATTCATCTTCGATCGCAAATGACGATTAATATCGTGTTTCCAAGCGCGTTTATCATATCAAAAAAATGTTGTCATCTCCGGGTCGCTCCGATGCATCCGGGAGAGGACGATGTTCCCTTGCGACCGCCGAAATTGCACGCATTCCAGTTCAACCGAGGGTGACCTCGTTTTGTTCGTCAGAGTCATGGATTGACACCATGGCCGATCAAACCGACCGTTTCCCGACGAACTCCGCTCGCCAGGAAGGCCGATCCTTGAGAGCGTCCGCGGCTGAATATTTTCCCGGTTTGGCCGTGGCGGCATTGATCGCGATCTCGGCGCAATTTCTTTCCGAACACTACGGGGCACCCGCGACGTTGATGGCGCTGCTCTTGGGTATGTCTCTCAGCTTTCTGTCGGAAAGCGGCACCAGGACCATGGCGGGCATCCATTTAACCAGTCGCATCGTGCTTCGTTTCGGCGTGGCAATGCTGGGTGCAAGGGTATCGCTGGAAGTGTTGAGTGATCTTGGGGTTAGTCTGCTCTGTCTGGTGATAGCCGCGCTTGTTTCCACCATATTGTTCGCCATGGTGGCGGGCAAAGCCGCCGATATGGATTGGCGGCTGTCGCTTCTAACGGGAGGCGCCGTTGCGATCTGCGGAGCCTCGGCGGCTGCGGCTTTAAACGCTGTCCTTCCCCCGCGAGAGAACAGCGATAGAGATCTCGCCCTGACGATCGTGGCCATAACCGTGCTGTCGACCTCCGCAATGGTTCTCTATCCACTGCTGGCGGCCCAGTTGCAGTTTGACACAAGAGAGGCCGGCGTGTTCATCGGCGGAACAATCCATGATGTCGCCCAAGTCGTCGGCGCCGGCTTTGCAATCTCGGATGAGACCGGCGAGATTGCGACCCTCGTCAAGATCATTCGCGTGAGTTTGCTCGCACCGACGATAATCGCTACGTCAATTCTGGTAACAAGATTGGGAGCGGGTGACAGTCACAAGCCGCGAACAGCGGGCCGATTGATACCGGGGTTCGTTTTGGGCTTTGCATTGCTCGCCGCTCTCAAATCATTCGGACTTCTGCCGGCGGCAATCGGCGACGTTGCTGCCGACCTTTCGCGCTGGGCACTGCTAACCGCGCTAGCAGCCGTCGGCCTGAAGACGTCAGTGAGGCAGTTCGCCGGCGTCAGGCCGTCGGTGATCGTCCTTGCGCTACTGGCAACTGGATTTCTTGCAGTTTTCATGGTGCTAGGCCTACTCTGGCACAGAGGCTAAAGTCCGCGATCTCGGGCGCCATTCGTGCAAAAGTGACGATCGGCAACACGCCTGCCAACCAGCCGGCGACGCTGGCAGTCCCTGCCTGGATTGCCTCGGTTCTCGCCCGATCGAGGCGACGACGGTCCTAGAAGAGCGGTTCAGGGTTTTGAAAGAGCTCCTCCGCGTTTACGGCGACAGCGTCGTTGAACTTAAGAAGCCTTCCGTGAGGCAGTCGATGATTAAGTCGAGACCTGCGGGAAAATGGGCAAAGAAGCTCAGAGATCTTATTCAGGGAAGAGGGTGTTCCGTGTCGCTCCCGAAGTGCATCGCGGAGCAGCTCTTGCTGCTGAGCTTTCGGGGAAAAACCTTAATCAGTGTAAGCGTGGCGTGTTGGCCGCGTGGTAGTGTTCGGTCTGAAGTTGGATAGTGTCCACTGTGGAATTAAGTGGACACTATGATTGAGGAGACCAGTTCCAAGGAAGGAGTTCGTCGATCCTATTTGCGGGGTGATCGGCGATGCGATTAATGATGTCGGCGAGATAAGCTTGCCCCTTAGGAACCGATTGAGAGGGTCCGCGTTTATTATAGTCGCTCTCGTCAGGCGACGCAGAAACAGAGTGGTGTCCTCTGAGGATGCCGCTCTTGTTTTTCTGGACACTCGTAGACCGCGCGTTGGGGAACTAACGACGTCTATGCAACGCGGCGGATGGAGAGATGACGTGGCAGGAAGCAACGAACACATTGTTAATCTATTGAAATTGCGCGAGGAATTGGTGGAACGTCGCCGAGCAGTCGCCAGCAATATGGAGCCAGGCGGGATTGTCGCAACTGCAAAAAGCGTCATTGAATTTCAGATGAGCATTGAGGCGATCGATCGAGCCATAGACGACGAAAAAAGCCCACAGCGGAAACTGTAGTAGCCCGTTTTCCAGACGGTTTTGGGCTGTACGATTGATCGTCAAGCCGCCGACCGCTGCAATTGGTATCGCATCGAGGTGGGATTTGACGAGCTGTGGCGGGTAGCGAAACCGCACAGCGACCTGACCAACCGCGCCAACCCGACGACAGAGGTCTTCCCGGACAAGCCCGGTCCTGTCATCCGCAACAACGTGGACGGTGAGCGCGAGCTCGTCAATCTCACCTGGGGCATGCCCTCGCCACCGATAGTCACCAACGGCTAGCCGGATTACGGCGCCACCAACATTCGCAATCTCGATTCTCCCCACTGGCGCGGCTCGACCGGTATCAAGAACCGCTGCATCGTGCCGTGGACAGCCTTCTGTGAATATGAGGATACCAAGCCGAAGAAGACGCCGCGCTGGTTCGCGATCGATGACAAGCAGCCCCTGGCCTTCTTCGCAGGCATCTGGGCGCCATGGGGGGCGCACGCGGCTCGATGAAGAACCCTCGCAGCGACGAGCACGAGTTGTCCGCCTTTTTGACGTGCGACGCAAATGCGGTTGTGAAGCCGATCCACCCCAAAGGCAATGCCTGTCATCCTGACGATGCCAGAAGAGATTGAACTTTGGCTAACCGCGGACTGGCAGCGGGCACGCACCCTCCAGCGTCCTTTGCCGGTCGAGGCAATGACGCCTTTGCCCGTTGAAGGGGAGCAGCAGGTATTCTGCTCTAGCTACCGACTGCGTCACAAACAAAAGGGCCGGCGAGCGAAGCCGACCGAGCCCGGGTTACAGCCATCGCTTTGCTCGGGACAGCGGCCGCTGGGACTTCGTCCTAAAAGGGAGATGTCAACTGGTGGCCTGGTCCCTCGCGAGGCATGTTCCCTCGTGTAACCGCTTTGGATATTGCCGTAATCACAACGGATTAGAAAGCGGGGATTAGGTTCGATGCGGCCGTTTCGAAGATGGTTCGCCACGCTCAACAGCCACCATCATAAGGGTCCCGTACGCCCTCAGCGTTGAAGGCGGCCCGCAGCGCCTTATAGACCTCTCCTGCGATAATATCCGCTTCGGGAGCACGCAGGGCGACTTCGACCCGCGCAAATTCGGCAACTATTCTCGCCGGAACTTCCCAGATGCCGTCGACAATCTCTCGGATAACGTCGTCCAGAGTTGCCTTTTTTCCGGAGGGGCGCCGGAACAGGTAATCACGCTCGATGCGCAAGGACAGGTGAAGGGCGATCGCCGATGTTGCGCGCGGTCGATTTGTGAGCAGCATGCCGCGCAGATCGGCGTCGATCTCCATCAGGTGCGCCTTGATCACACCAGCACCGAGTTCGAATCTCATGCCGCATAAACGCACAGATCCTGAAAACGTCGCATTAACTTTTGGGAGGAGCCGGAAGTTGGCGCGGCGATAGCCCTGCTGGCCAGACGAAAGGTTCTGCTTCGAACGGCGGAAGGGCTGGGTAGCGATTCGCCGCACTCACGTTTCTAGAGTACAGTTAAACATCGGCGGCTAGTGACAAGGGCGCCGCCGGCTGAAAGATACTCGCGCTTTCGCCCCGATCAGGAAACCGGCCCTCCTGCATGAGATGATAAGCCCCTCCTGCCAGTTGCAAGTCAGCGGTAAAAAGAACCTCGCGCCGGAGACGTTGAGCCAAGCCGGAAACGGTCTCTTGTTCCCGTGCGCCGATCTTGGAACCATCGCGGAAGCGGAACGCTAGTCGAGTGTCGCTTCATTAAAGCGGCTTGGCGGTAGAAGGGTCGGTTTAAGCAGCAAACCTTGGAGTACCGCACCCGTCTCAGGTAGCGCCCCTCAGCCTCACCCGAGGAGCGCGGTTTTTGTCGGCACCTGTGAAAAAAGCCCCCCGATTATCGGTTTGCCCAGCAATCAACAACGCTTCGAGCCGCACTTCGAAATTGCGGAACCATTGGGGTGACGGTGAGTTGAGAGCGTGTCGCTTCGCTCTCGATCACCGATGCAGAAGGGACGCCGGTTTGTGACCGCAGCCGGCAAGAGCGATGCCCGCGATTGCCTATCCGCGTGGGCATCGCTCGATTTGCGAAAATACCTCCGGCACGGCGTACAAAAGAAAGAGCCCGCTTGGGCAGAAGGGGCCGGCGGAGCGGCTTCGAGGTAAAGCCAAATATGTTGGCGGTTTATAATGCGTGAAAGTAGCGGGATCGTTCCCTGAATCAACCTCACGAGCTTCCCTCAAAATTGAATTTTGAATTTCATCGCTGGCCGGTTCCCACGGGAGAAGCTCGAGGAGGGCCTGTGGGTTTCGGCGCTTGCTTGATTCGCTTGCTCCCTTACCCCACATAATAGAGGAGGTGCCTTTTGGAGCGATCGCTATTTCTCGCCAGAATCGTCGGGCCAACCTTCGTTGCTGTCGCGCTCGGCATGCTAATCAACCTCGACATGTACGAGACCATGATCGCGGAGGGGCTGCACCCTGGCATCCTGTTTTATCTCTCCGGCTTCCTGTCGCTGCTCGCTGGCCTCGCGATCGTCAACCTGCACAATACATGGCGATTGGACTGGCGTGTGATCATCACAGTGCTCGGCTGGCTGATGACAATTGGTGGCATCATGCGCATTGTATTGCCGCGGTTCGCACTTGCGATAGGTTCAACGATCTATGGCGGCAGCGCCTCCACCACCATCGTGGCGCTGATAACCGGTGCTGTCGGCGCTTTCTTGAGCTTCAAGGGTTACCAGAGGCGTGCCTGAGCGGGCACGCAAGGGCCGTCCATCCAACAAAGGTCGCAGGTTGGGCAGGCTCTGGCATCTGGACGCGATGGAAGCGCGGCTCGATGAAGAACCCACGCGTCGGTGACCACGGGCTCTTCATCTCTCTGACGTGCGACGCGAATGTGGTTGCGAAGCCGATCCACCCGGGAGGCGATGCCGGTGATCCTCACAGACCCGGCCGAAAATCGAACTTTGGCGGACGGCGGAAGGATGCCGAAATGTCGCAGCGGCCGTTTTCGGAAGCTCTAAAAGGCGTGGAACGATCCGGCCGACGGCAGGTTAGGGAAGCGTCGCGGTTTCGCGTCACCGCCGGTTCGCAGCCCACCTTTGAGGCGGAATGAGATGGAAGCCGGCAAAAAAAGAGCGATACCCGCGCGTTCACCTTGCTCGAGCCGCGGGCGTCGCTTTGATCTATGGCCCATTGACAAGAACGTCTGTTCCCCTCGAAAATAGTGATTCCAATGGATGCCGGGGCATCTGCCGCATCGCACTTTTTCACCGTCGCAACGGACTCCCTGTCGACCGCCTTCCTCGCTGCAAGATCTCCCGCACAAGCCGCCTGTCCGAGCTGAATTGTTCAGCGTATTCTCGACAGCCCGCGGCCTGTTTCTCGACCGCTGAAATCCGGAGCTCGTGGTCGTTGAGTTGCCGGATCGTCGCCTCACGGCCGTCATCCGGTTGTCGAGCCGGTTCGCGCGGAAGCGCCCCCATGTCGCGCCAAGCCATGATCCCGCCGGCGAATCCGAACAGGATCACGAAGAGTGTTCAGGTTCCACTCGAACTTCCAGGTTGGAGTTTTCACGACGGTTTTCTCTTCATTCGTTTCGTTGGCCAATTCCCTGCCCCTCGTATGCGATTTTGGATGGGCTTACTGCTGCGCTTCGCCGTAGCGGGAGCATACCGCCTTCGTCCAGATCGCGCGGCGCAGATGCCGACTACGGTCCGGTCGATCTTCCGCTGATCTGCCGGTGTCGTGCCGCGCGCGCCGATCAGATCAGTCCCCACGGCCGCTCTGGGGCTCGTCGCACTTCGCGGCCCCGAAGTTCCACAGCCCACCACGAGCAAGGCAGGAATCGTAATCAGTGCGCTCCGAATGAGCGCGACCTGCCGCTTCATTGTTCTGCTTCTCGATAGCGGTTTTGACGGATTTGGCGTCGTCCTCGCGGATTTCCACGACGGCCCAGATGACGGCGGTGAGCACGAGCCCGCCAACGAGGATAATCCTGGCCCATACCATCATGATCTAAGGCCCAGAGCTTTGCGAACCGCCGGCATGGTGCTGATTGCGTAAACCGCAAAGCCGACGATGATGGCGAGGATCGCCATCTGTACCTTCCAATCGAGCGCTACTAGGTTTAGTTCCTTCAGGGCTGTGATGTTCGTGCCGCCGGCGGTCAGCAGCCAGATCCAGAAGCGGCCGGATTTGCGCACGGGCTTTGGTTTTGGTTTTCGCAGGCGCAGCCTGCGGCTCCTCCTCGACCTCGTGCGGCCGCCGCGTCCGGCCGTGCCGTTGAACGCAGCGGGTCGGCTCCTCCATCACCAAGAGCCAGTCCGCCCGCTGCGATGACTGTCGTTGCCGCCGCCTCCGTTAATGCCATTCGCACCTGTGGGTCTTGGCTTCGTGAATTGCCAGAGCACCATCCGAAAAGCGCTTCTGCATTGCGGTCCCGCATCCGTCAGTTCGCTTTGGTGATGTCAGTGGGCATCAGCGCATTCTGAATCAGCTTCTCAAGCAGATCGTGCAGATACTGGGCCGTGCCTATGTCGATCCGCAAGCGTGTCGCTATGGAGGCTATACCTGGGTTCTGCCCGTCGATGATGGCCGACGCAAAAGACACGTAGAATACTTTGTTTACTTCCCGAGCCTCGGTGATCAGGTCCACGTACTGGACTGGTGTGCCGTTGTCCCGGATTTCCCAGCTCTCTGTACCCATCTGGAGCGTCCGCCCGCTCCTTACTACAACTTCATTTCTGTTTTCGTCGTCCACGCCAGTGCTCCTTCAACCCAACGGCGTGGATTATGTTGCGCTTAGGTCGCGCTAAGAGCAACTGCCCCGCCGCTCTCGTATGCGCTGCCAGAAATTCACCGACACCGACGTCACTTTGTGCTGACAAGCGGGGCCACAATGACGGCATCGTTTCCGAACCAAACCATCCTGGCAGAGGTCTTCGCATCGCATTGACCCGCGAGGGCGATCCCAGCGTCAGCGCAGACGAAGGGGCCGCGGCAGCCACATCGAAGGGCGGCTCCTGGTGGCCGGACAAGGTCGAGTGGCTCGCCGGCCACTCAGCGGCGAAACGGGTGGAATCCCCTGTCATCGGCGCTCCCAAAAGAGTCTATCCCCCGATCGATGATGCGCCCGGCACTTATGTGCATCAGCGATAAAGCCATCTTTCCGGCAGTGGTGGACCGGCACGGCCTAAAGGCAATCGAAGCTCCGTCGCGTCGGCGGCGGTTGCGACCCCCCTGTGATTCATAGCGGTTCCTGTTGATACATTATGCGATATTCTTGGCCCAGAACGTGAACATCCGCAGAACAGCCAGGCGCAAGGCTTGTGAAGAAGGGCTCCCTTCGACCCAGTGCTGCCATTCACAGGTAGAGGTCGGAATTTCCGGTCCTGACTGCCAAAGCAGCGCACGAGCTCAGGCAGGTTCGGAGGGATCGTAATGCTCCCACAATTATCTAGACTCTCGCAAAATAGGTGCCACATTGTAAGCATGAGCGGCGGGAACGACAGCGCGGGGAATGCGGGTGACGCAGGGCAGCGCTTCGGTTTGGCGGGGCTTGCCGAAGCGATCGTCGAGACGCTTGACCAGCCGCTGCTGATCCTCACTTCCAATCTCACCTCCGCCGACGTCAACTCCGCATACTGCGAAACGTTCGGGGTCACAGCCGAGGAAGCGCGCGGTCAGCCGATATACCGGCTGGGCAATGGGCAATGGGACATTCCCGAGCTACGCCGGCTTCTGGAACAGGTCCTGCCCGAGCGCACGCTAGTGAAAGGCTACCGGATCGAGCACAAGTTTCCCGATATCGGGCGGCGAGTCATGATCCTGAACGCCCGAAGAATAGAGGCGAATGATGGGCGGCCGGCACTGATCCTGCTCACAGTCTCTGATCGAACGGCAGCCGAGCAAGCCCGGTTCGAACTCGAAGGCCATCGGGAGTTCTTGGAAAAGCTGATTGACAGCGTTCGCGAAGGACTGCTGGTGCTCGGCTGGGATCTGAGAGTCATCAGGGCGAACCAGACCTTCTATGATCTGTTTCAGGTCTCCCCGGCCGACACCGAAGGGCGGCTGGTGTACGAACTTGGAAATCGGCAATGGGACATTCCGAAACTGAGGGAGCTCCTGGAGGACGTTCTTCCCGACAACAATGCCTTTGATGATGTCGAGGTAGAGCACGACTTCGAAACGATCGGACGGCGCATTATGCTCCTCAATGGCCGCCGTCTCGATCATCTCGACCTGATCCTGCTGGCGATACGCGACATCACCGAACAACGTCGAATGGAAGCGCAGCAGCGGACAATGATGGGCGAGCTGCATCACCGGGTGAAGAACGTCCTGGCAAGCGTGAACGCGCTGGCAAAGCGCAGCTTGCAGGAAAGCCAATCGCTCGATGCGTTTCGCGACAGTTTTACAACTCGCCTGACTGCCCTCGCCAGAACCCAGGACCTGCTGATGCGGGCACCCGCGCACGATGTCCTCATGGCTGAGGTT
Source organism: Sinorhizobium psoraleae (assembly GCF_013283645.1). Classification (GTDB taxonomy): domain Bacteria; phylum Pseudomonadota; class Alphaproteobacteria; order Rhizobiales; family Rhizobiaceae; genus Sinorhizobium; species Sinorhizobium psoraleae. The sequence continues at coordinate 169,506 of NZ_JABEKV010000007.1, read as the reverse complement.
CTGCGCTTGGAGTTGGAGGCCCAGGGCGGCCATGAGGGAGAAAACTATCAACTTAACGGTCCAGACGTCACCCTGTCGCGTGAAACCACGCAAGCGTTCGCCATGGCGATCCATGAACTGGCCACCAATGCCGTAAAGCACGGCGCCTGGGCCTCGCCCGAAGGCCGGCTGAAGGTAACTTGGACAGCACACCGAAGAAAGGGCAATGGAACACACATCAGTTTTCGCTGGCGAGAGAACCGCCGCGAGATCAATACCGCCCCCGCTCGCAAGGGCTACGGCTCGCAAGTCTTGGAGGGCGTGTTTAGCCATTCTCTGGAGGGCACGTCCGAATTGACGCTCCATCCCGACGGTGCCGAGTTCGTTGCGGAATTCAAACTGCGGGATTAGGTTTTCGCTTGCTGCTTGCCCAATAACAAGGCGGTGGTGAGCTGCGTCCACACCTGTTCACGGGAAGAACGATCCTCTGCGATCATCGGTGAAGGGCGCGATGAACGCCTTGGTCGAGCCCGGTCCAGTCGTCCCGCCACGCTTCGCGGACGACCGCTGTTGCGCCCCCGAAGTCGGACACTGAGCAGAGCACGGTGGTATCCCAGAAGCGGACATGCATACATGCGGCCGAGCTGCAGGTTTGCACCTATAGGAAATCAAAGCCACACCCGATCTGTCCCACGTGCGCCTCTCGGTGAGGTAGCCGCAGCAGCCTTTACGAACAATTAACCATGTGAATTAAAGTGCTTATTTCAATAAACGGAAGCTAAATACAAAAATTTTTCCGTCACTCGGACGTCGATTTCCGGCCTCCATCACTATCGATAGGGATCAAGTATCGATAGTGATGGATTCGAGTCGCAAATCGCCTAAGCTCGCTGCCGATCGGGGCAATTCCGCGCGCAAACGTGAGCCGGTCCTACGCCATCCAGGCGCTTGCGCCGACGCCGGAACGAGGTAGAATATAGATAATTAGGAACCAAGGAACCAGAAATGGCGCTCAGCATTAAAGATCTAGAGACGGAACGCCTCGCAAAGGCACTGGCCGAGAAAACCGGTGAAACCATTACCATGGCGACCCGCCGGGCACTGGAGGAGCGGCTGCGGCGCCTCGCAAACGCGGGAAATCGCGATGTTCTCCTTGAGGAGCTTGCCGCTAGCCGCAGACGCTGGGCGAAGCTGCCGGTGCTCGATAACCGTTCCGCCGACGAGATTTTGGGGTATGACGAAAACGGGCTCCCCAGCTGATGGTCATCGACACCTCCGCCATCGTCGCGATCGCATTCAATGAGCCGGAAGCCGAAGCCTACGAACAAAAGGTCGTCGACGCTCCACGGCGCTTCATCTCCGCCGCGACAGTCCTCGAACTCGCCATCGTAATCGAGGCGCGCCTCGGCGAGGCAGGTGCCACAGAGCTTGATCTGTGGCTCTTTAAGGCGGGCGTCGAAGTCGTCGCCGTCGACGCGGAGCAGATCGCGGTGGCAAGGCGAGCCTGGCGCAGCTATGGCAAGGGCCGACATCCGGCAGGTCTGAACTATGGCGACTGTTTCTCCTATGCGCTGGCCAGGACACGCAACGAACCGCTGCTCTACAAGGGCAATGATTTCGCGCGCACGGACATCGAGGCGGCATGAGATCGCATCCTTTGCACCCGGCAGCCGGCGCAAGCAGCGTGATGACCTGCGATTTCAGTCGGCAGCATGCTTGTCCGTCAGCAGTTCGGCATTGAGATGATCGCGACCCGACTCCATTTCCGCCTTTTCGACCGCGGCGAGGTCATCGTCGCTCAAGCTCGCCGTCGCTTCGACGCGACGGTCACGGCGCGACAGCCGCAGATAATCCTCATACGCGATGAGCACCATGCGCGGCCGGCCATTCTCGGTGATGATCACAGGCTCGCGCACGGCGGCATCCTGATAGGCCGCGAAATTTCTGGAAACCGCCGCAACGGTGACGGTCGACGCCATTTCAATGCTCTCTTTTCCGAAACACACGGATTTTCCGGAATGCCCCACAAGAGCGTCGGAGGCTGAACCCATGATCGACAAACATAACGTGGCGGGTTCAGACAGCCAAGCGATCCACCACCGCGCCGAACAGCTCGACGCACTTGACGCCATCCTGCCATTCGACCGGCGCGACCAGCTCGCCGCGCTGCTGACCGATGACGACGTCGCGACCCTGAAACACCTGGCCAGCGAAGGCATGGGCGAGAATACGCTTCGGGCACTCGCCTCTGATCTCGGCTACCTCGAGGCCTGGTGCCAGCTTGCCGCCGGTTCCCCCCTCCCCTGGCCGGCGCCGGAATCGCTGCTGTTGAAATTCGTCGCGCATCACCTCTGGGATCCGGCCAAGCGCGTCGAGGACCCGGCGCACGGCATGCCGGCGGAGGTCGAGGCGGGATTGCGCGCTGAGCGCCTGCTCAGGACCGACGGACCACATGCGCCCGGCACGGTCCGGCGGCGGTTGACTTCGTGGTCGATCCTCACCCGCTGGCGCGGTCTCACCGGTGCCTTCGGTGCGCCATCGCTGAGGAGCGCGCTGAGGCTGGCGGTCAAGGCAAGTAACCGGCCGCGCCAGCGCAAAAGCAAAAAGGCAGTGACCGTCGATATCCTGGTGAAGGTGCTTCAAGCTTGTGCAGGCGATCGGCTGGTCGATGTGCGCGACCGGGCACTGTTCTTGGCCGCCTTTGCCTCCGGCGGCCGTCGCCGCTCGGAAGTGGCGGGGTTGCGCGTCGGGGATCTCGTTGACGAGGAACCGGTGCGCGCTGATCCCTCCGACAAGGCCTCCCCTCCCCTGCCCTGCCTGTCGATGCGTCTCGGCCGCACCAAGACGACCACCGCCGACGATGACGAACATGTGCTGTTGATCGGCCGCCCCGTGACCGCCTTGAAAAGGTGGCTGGCAGAAGCGCAAATCAAGGATGGGCCCGTTTTCCGCCGCATCGATCAGTGGGGCAATGTCGACCGTCGGGCGCTCACGCCGCAATCGGTCAACCTGATCCTGAAGCGCCGTTGCAAACAGGCCGGTCTCGATGCGGCGCTGTTTTCGGCGCATGGCTTGAGATCTGGCTATTTGACCGAGGCGGCCAACCGCGACATTCCGCTGCCGGAGGCGATGCAGCAATCACTGCACAAGTCGGTGGCGCAGGCGGCGAGCTATTACAACAACGCGGAACGAAAGAAAGGACGAGCGGCCCGGCTGATCATCTAAGCGTGACTACACGCCGAAGAGTGAATCGGCTCGCTTCTCAAACGACTGCCATTCTTCCGGTCCCGCTTCCGCCGCCGATCTATCGTGCCGGTCAGCGGCCAATGCTGCCCTGCCCCAGGCTTCGGCACGCTGCATCAGCGACGCCATCTCGCCCCTCAAGCGATGCGAGCGTTGTAGGGCGGCGGCGTGCTCGGCGTTCTGGCGGGGATCGTAGAACACGCCGATCGCCTCCCCGGCTGCCTGTCGTGCCGCCTCCAATTGTTCTTTCAAGCTCTCCAGCTCGGCTTTAGCCGCAAAATACTGTCTCATCACCGCGATAAGCTCGCGGTCACTGGCCCACGACAGCCTGGCGGAGGAGAGCTGTCCGTCGGACCGAAGCGGCTCGAGAGGAGGTGAATCGCATCGGTACTCAAAAAGATAATGTTGCGATGCAGCCAATCAAGCAGCGCGGCTGCACCGCTCGCGTACATCTTGCGCTGCAAACGGCCGGGCGAACCCGGCCCTCCCGCGATCGCATGCAATCAGGCTCAGGCCTGGAGGTTGTCCGCCGACATCTTGCCGGACTTGCGATCCTTCACCAGCTCATAGCTGATCTTCTGGCCGTCGTTCAGACCACGCATCCCTGCCCGCTCCACCGCGGAGATGTGAACGAAGACATCGGCGCTGCCGTCGTCCGGCTGGATGAAACCGAATCCCTTCGTTGCGTTGAACCACTTTACCGTACCGGTCGCCATGACGTCTTCCTTTGATCATTGTCTTGCCGAGGTCGGAGCTCGGCTGACGCTTCACTTTGCGCCACCACTGATAGACGCTTCTGTCTTCAGGGGAAAGCCGAACGATCGGTCGCCGCGTCCCGACACTCCCGGCCCTCCCAAATCGCCGCGACGGTGGCGCTGTTTTTTGTTTCGTTGTTTCACCCGGATGCTGATGGGACCGCCCTCGGCCTGGCGAACTTCGAATTGGTTCGTCTTGCGGATAAGATCGCTGAGTTTTCGGAAGCCGAGGGTCGAAATCCGGCGCCAGGTTCAGGAGCTGCTTGCCGACGGATGCTGTGTTCTGCTAGTCCTTGATCGCCCCGGGAAGCAGGTTCTCGGTGTAGACGAACCGCCGGCAGGCTTGGCGAAAACTCTCCGGCGTCTTCTGCTCGCCGAAGCGGAACACATCGACTCGCTGCTCGCGTATCCCGGCGGCCAGCCGCGTGAAGTCGCTGTCGTAGGAGACAAGGCAGAGGCCATCGAAGCGGCCGCTGTGCAGCAAGTCCATTGCGTCAATCACCAGGGTGATATCGGAGGCATTCTTGCCCGTCGTAAAGGCAAACTGTTCTTGCGGTATCGTGTTTAGCCAGTACATCCGCCCACCCTTTCGAACGGCCGCCCGAGAAATCGCCATAGATACGCCGCACGCTCGCTTCACCGATCTTGGCGACCTCTTCGAACAAACCGTCGACAATCTTTGCCGACGTGTTATCGGCATCAATCAGGACCGCTAGGCGCGGTGACCGAATTTCAGACGGCATTTAGTTTCCTCGCAGCCCAAATGGGCTGAAATCTGACAGCTGGACACCATTCAGACCAGCCAAACAACTTCGTCAGCCCTGCCCCAAAACGCCCTTCCAATCCGTCCATTGGTATGCGCCCGGCATGGCGTACGTGTTTAAGTCTTGTCGCAGTTGGTGGGCCTGACTGACCAAGAATTCGGAAGCATGTCCGCAGCAGCCGTCGGTTTAGCCGCCGCGCTGGTTCCGTCGATGACGACGATCATGACGTCCTCTGGATTGCCGCACCGTTCGACCCGAACACCGCCATAAGCATCGCACAGAGCGAAAACCCGCCCATTCTAAGCCTGCTGGATGAGGTCGCGGAGATAGCCGCGAGCCGAGGTTGATTTTCTCTCCTTGCATCAGGGATGCAGGCGATCGCGCCTGCCGCGTTTCCCTGCCGGCGTCGCTTGCCGGAGCTAAAACCCTGACAGCTGTCAGGGTTTCGCCATTGCGGTTCCCCATCACCCGGCCTTTTTGTCATTTTGCCCATGAGCTCTCAGAAGCGCCATGAGCACCGGCCCGAGCGAAAACTCCCCCCGTCCGGCCCTGCGTGTCAGATCTCTGAGATATCCGCCGGGCGACTTGATGTGCGCTTCCCGCTCGAGGATACAGGCGATCGCTGCGGCAGCATTATCTGGCCCCATGACCTCGCAGGCCTCCTGGTAGGCCGACGGGCTGACCCCCAGCATCGACCGCACGACGACCGCGGCGGCCATCATGTCGCGCGAGTTGCTGATCGTGCCGCCTGGCCCGTACATCGTAATCTCGGGGCAGGCTCGCAGTATCATGCCAAGTGGGTAATTCCGGATCGGCTCCCGCTTCGGCCGATCATCACCCACCGGCTTCGCACCCAGCTCTTTTCCAGAGCGAGGTTCAAATTCATAGATAGAGTCGGATTTTGAATTCTGTATGTGGCGCTCATCATGAGCATCATTGGTGCTAATATTCTCGTCTTTGTTCTGCATTTCCAGGATGTTGACGACCTCCCCCTGCAGGAGCTCCATCTTGTCCAGGATCGACGTGATGTCACCGAGCGTGGGTGAGCGCGGAATCCTGCTTACGAGGCCTGTGTAAATCTCTTCGATGGCTTGCCAGTCCCCCGACGCGCCCTCCTCAATCGCAGCGGAAATGAGTTTTCGGACGTCGCGACGGCAAATCGTCAGATTCTCCTTGGCGCGGCGGAAGGTTGCTCGATCGGCCGCGATCTGCTGCGCCATGTGCGCGAGCTCTTCGGCACGCAAAAGGAGTGGTGAAATATCGAAGCCAAATGCACTTTCGATCTCACCTGCTTTGTCCTTCCTGGCGTAGCGCTTGCCATTGGCACTATCCTTCCGCACGATTAGGCCTGCTTCGACGAGAAGGGCCAGGTGTCTCCGAAGAGTAGCACCGGCTATGCCATGCGCACGGAGTGTCAGCTGAGCATTGGATGGAAAGACAATGAGCTGCTTGTCCTGGCGTAGTTCATTGTCAGGATAGAAGGTTAGCAACGCATCAAGCACTGCAAGGCTGCGGTCTTGTAATCGAAGCGCTTCCCGTGCTTCTGATACATCCCGAAAAACTTTCCACTTGTCGGCCGATTTGCCGGGCTTGATCTCGGTCGTCGCAATCTGTCGCCGCACCAAGGCAAGCGTCATCGGCCGCCGCCCGAAGGGCGTCGTCACATTCCCACGCTGCATTTTTCTTCACCTTCTAAGAGGCAAAAGAAATCCGCTCACCAAAAAAACGGCGCCATAGACTCTTGACTGGGATTCGGGGAAATGCGATTCTCTAGTTGTCACACACAGAGAGAGGCTTCCACGACGGCAACGTTTGGGGGCCTTTTTCTTTTGCTACGCTTCCTTTCCTCAATTGCTCTGAACCCTGACAGCTGTCAGGGTTCTTATTGTTCTCGATGACGGGCAAAACGCTCAGCAAGGCTTGGCAGCTCCGCCTCAACAAACTTCAAGAACTCGATCCCGAGTGATCCCTCGGCCGAAATCCGAACCTCTTTCGGGGACGCCACCAAAGCGCCAAGTTTTGTGCCGTTGCCATCCGAAATCGGCGTCGGTTTAACGTTCTTTTTGACGGCCGGTTTGATGGCATTGAGGACACGCTGGAACCTCTGGTCGGAGGTCTCGGTGCCGTGGCGTTTTATGCTCAACGCCGCCCGAATGGAATCGAGCGTACCTGGGTTGCCGGCAACTGCCTTGGCAAGATCGAGCCAGCGTGGCCGCCCGATCTTTGGTGCCCGGCCTATCGCCTCGATGATATCGGCCGGAACGACCCGGTAGACATTCCGCATACGTGCAAGTTCGGCGTCCTCGATCGAAAGCGCCGCGTAGATATAGCGTGGCTTGATCCCCGCATCATCCAGCCGCGACGCGAACAGCGCACGCTCGATCCAAGTCAGGTCCTGGCGGCTCGCGTTTTCTATGCCCTGCGCCAGAATGAGATCAGCGTCGGAAATTTCCACCTCAAGCGCACGAACGGGCCTGCCGAGCTGCTTGGCAGCAAGCCAGCGTCGGTGGCCGTAGACGATCTGATAGCGACCAGGGGAGGAGGGGTGTTTTCGAACCTGGACCGGAACCTTTTGTCCCTCGGTCTCAATCGAACGCTTGAATAGCTCAAAGCCTGCCGCGTCATCGTCCGGCAGTCTGTCCGGGTAAGGGGAGGGGTCCATCAGAGAGGGATCCAGCTCTCGAATCGAGCCGCCGCCTGACTCGACCAGCGCCTTCAACAGATCTCGCTCCGTTCGGATCTCCTCGATTGCCCGGTGTGTTGCACCTATAACGCCGGCACCGACGCGCGGCGACGGGGCAGGGGAGGCGGCAGGTTGCTGGTCGTCTGCAAGCTTGCTCTCCAGTTCTGCAGACAGCAGACCAAAACTGGCCACAATCGATTTGCGAGAAGACTTGCTCATGTCCGCCCCCAGCTGTCGTTGATAAGGCGGATGATCGCTTCATTGACCGCGTCAACGGCTTCACGGGCACGCTTGTGGGTATCGCGGCCGATCTGACCCATTTCCATCTCGTATATCGAACGTTTCGCTAGGCCAGCTGCTTCGACGGCTGTGCTTTCGATGGCAGTGGGCAATAGGACATCGGTCCCGAACATGTGCCGGAGCATAGCAACGACCTGCGACTGTGGCGCATCATTGGGATCATGCCGCGTCACGAGATATCGGATGAAGTCCTGATCCAGTTGAGCTCCGCTCTCATTCAGAACGCTAATCAGATCGCCCATCATGAGAAGGAACTGGCTCATCGAAGCCACGTCAAGCATGGCCGGATGCACTGTTATGATCATGCTGGTCGCCGCATATATTGCGCTCAGCGTCAGAAAACCGAGCGACGGCGGCGTGTCCAGGATTACGACGTCATAGTCAGCCTCGACTTCCGAAAGGGCGAGCTTCAACCGCTCGAAGAAGATCGCGCCGGAGCTCGACTTGTTCGCCAAGACGCGGGGAGTTTCATGCTCATACTCCATCACTTCGAGGTTGCCGGGGATTAGGTCGATCCCCTCGAAGTAGGTCTTGCGAATGATGTCGCGGATCGGGCGCCGCTCGGCTTCGTCGTAGCGCAAGGCAGCGTAGATGGTTTCATTCGAACCAACGTCTACCTCTGGCTGGGCGCCGAACATGGCTGACAGGGATGCCTGTGGGTCCAAGTCGAGTGCGAGAACGCGATAGCCCTGAAGGGCCAGATAGTGAGAGAGGTGGACGCAGGTCGTTGTCTTTGCGCTGCCACCCTTGAAATTGGCAATGGCAAGCACCTGGAGATGCTCGCCGGCACGTCGGCGGGGGAAAAACCGCAAGGCTTCCGCCGGCTTCTGCTTAGCGAAGAGCTCGCGCAACTCATTAATCTGAGCCAGCGTGTAGACGCGATGATTATTCTCGAGCCTGCTCGGGACCGGTCCACGCCCTTCGATGGACATGAGCTTCAGCGTGGAATCGGGTATAGACGTCAGCTTCGACACTTCGTTCGTCAAAAACGGACGAAGTGTTTTCTCCGACTTCGGAGGATACATGCGAGTTCTGAGCTGCTGCAACTGCGCTGACAGGAGCCCTGCGTGGCGCGTGATTTTGCTGCCCGCATCTTCCTTAGTGCCAACAACTGATTCCACTCGGTTCGCTATCGCCATCTGTTCCTCTTGGCGGTCTACTGCCGGTTTACCGACCATTACCCGCCAGAGATAGAACACGATTCTCCAGACCCGTCCAGAAGTTTAGGGTTAACAAAGGTTTAACGGCGACCAAGAAACCAGAGGAGAGTTCTTGGCCTTTTTCCGTTTGTACACAGAGGCTTAGCCGATTTCGCCGCTACCCCTTGATCTCTGATTGTTCTCCTGTGAATCCTACAATCACTCTGCCCTGTCCCCAGTTTTCCACTCCAATTTGCGCCGCTCGCTCCAGTCGACCTTGTCGAATCCTACAACTGCCGCCCGATTCCGATTCGTGCTGATTTCCCCGCCGCCCAACAACGACGGAGAAATTCATGCAGATTCTCGCGATCTCAAAGCCGCGAAATATCGAAGAAGCCCAGCTTCTCCATAGCCATCACTAACTGCGCGCCCGCATCTTTTCCGATCGTTTGGGCTGGGAAGTCAATGTCGCCGGAGGCTGTGAGTCGGATGCTTTCGACGATCTTCACCCGACCTACATCCTGGCCGTGTCGAGCAACGGCCGAGTGGTTGGATGCGCGCGTCTGCTTCCTGCATTCGGCCCCACGATGGTGGCCAACGTTTTCCCCTCGCTCCTTTGTGCCGGTCACCTCAACGCTCATTCCTCCATGGTCGAGAGCTCGCGCTTCTGCGTGGACACCTCCCTTGTTGAGGGCAGGGGGGACGGCTCCATTCATGAGGCGACGCTCACCATGTTTGCGGGGATTATCGAATGGTCGGTGGCAAACCGCTTCACCGACATCGTCACCGTGACGGATCTTCGGTTCGAAAGGATCCTCGCCCGCGTTGGTTGGCCACTTCAGCGCATCGGCGAGCCAAGGACAATCGGAGCGACCGTGGCCGTGGCGGGCACTCTACCGGCAAACGCGGACACATTCATGAAGCTCCGCCCCGCCAACTACCGATCTCAAATCACCAGCCCTTCTGGGCAATCTGCGTAAGGAGAAGTCAGTGACACAGCTTCGCTCTCATCCTCGCCTCATCCGCAAGCTTCAGGAGGCGCTTGGCGACCAGCTCTGCGTTGCTTTGGACGATCGCAACGTCGTCGAGATCATGCTGAATCCCGATGGTAAGCTGTTCATAGAGCGGCTCGGGCACGGAGTCGCGCCCGTTGGCGAGATGTCGTCGGCTGCGGCGGAAATGGTGATTGGGACGGTTGCTCACGCACTCCAATCCCAGGTGGACACCGACCAACCCATTATTTCCGGTGAGCTTCCGATCGGCGGGCATCGTTTCGAGGGTCTATTGCCGCCAGTGGTCGCCAAGCCCGCCTTCACAATTCGTCGTCGGGCATCTCGCCTGATCCCGCTCGACGACTATGTCCGCTCCGGTGTGATGACTGAGGCCCAGGCTGCGACGATCCGCAGTGCCATTGGCTCACGCCTCAACATCATCATTTCCGGTGGAACCGGCTCCGGCAAGACGACGCTCGCGAATGCTCTAATCGATGAAATCGTGAAGAGCGCACCAGAAGATCGGCTCGTCATCCTCGAAGACACCGCCGAAATCCAATGCACGGCCGAGAACGCGGTTCTCCTGCACACGACCGAAGTAATCGATATGGCTCGCCTTCTAAAGAGCACGATGCGCTTGCGCCCCGACCGCATCGTTGTCGGCGAGGTCCGCGACGGCGCGGCGCTGACGCTTCTAAAGGCCTGGAACACAGGTCACCCTGGCGGCGTGGCAACAATCCACTCGAACACGGCGACCTCCGCGCTCCGCCGACTGGAGCAGCTGACGGCCGAGGCAAGCCAACAGCCGATGCACGAGGTGATCGGGGAGGCTGTCGATCTCATCGTTTCCATCGAGCGTACGCCGCGAGGCCGGCGTGTGCGCGACATCATCCAGGTCGAGCGCTTCGCCAACGGCCAATACGAGATCGAATCCGACCAACTCACCGAAGAACAGGAGGCGCGGCATGTCGCGTAAGAATGAGTTTGCCTCCATCGCGCTTCTTGCTGCGCCAGTCATTCTGGCGTCGGTCGCACCGGCGCTGGCCAGTTCAGGCGGTAGTCTGCCCTGGGAAGGACCGCTCGAGCAGATCCAGGAGTCCATCACGGGGCCAGTCGCGGGCTACATCGCACTTGCAGCGGTGGCGATCGCAGGCGGCATGCTGATCTTCGGCGGTGAGCTGAACGACTTTGCGCGGCGGCTGATGTACGTCGTGCTTGTTGCCGGCATTCTGCTCGGCGCCACGACGATTGTCGGTCTGTTCGGTGCGACCGGCGCTTCAATCGGTCTGACCGATGATCACGTCACGTCGACACGCCCGAGTGGAAGATGGGAGGAGGCTCATGGCTGAGTCGCTGTCCCAACTTCACCGCAATCGCATCCACCGTGCTCTCTCCCGGCCGAACCTCCTGATGGGCGCGGATCGGGAACTGGTTCTGATCACCGGGCTTGCCGCCGTTATCCTGATTTTCGTAGTGCTGACGGTCTACTCGGCGCTCTTCGGCGTCGCCATGTGGATCGTGATCGTCGGCTTGCTCCGGATGATGGCGAAGTCCGATCCGTTGATGCGGCAGGTCTACATCCGCCACATTTCCTACAAGCCCTACTACAAGTCGACCACCTCTCCGTGGCGCCGGTATTGAGGGGACTGGCATGGCCGCGCTCAAACGTTTTCGGACCATTGGCCCATCCTTCGCGGATCTCGTTCCCTATGCCGGCCTAGTCGGCAATGGCGTCCTCCTGTTGAAGGACGGAAGCCTGATGGCCGGCTGGTATTTTGCTGGGCCGGATTCCGAAAGCGCCACCGACGTCGAGCGCAACGAACTCGCGCGCCAGATCAACGCCATCCTGTCGCGGCTCGGAAGCGGCTGGATGATCCGGGTCGAGGCCGTCCGTATCCCGACGTACGATTATCCCTCGGAAGACCGCTGCCATTTCCCCGATGCTGTCACCCGGGCAATCGACGGGGAGCGCCGGGCTCATTTCGCGCGCGAGCGGCGACATTTCGAGAGCAAGCATGCGCTTATCCTGACCTATCGGCCGTCGGAGGCTAAAAAGACAGCTCTCAGCAAATACATCTATCGGACGAGGAGAGCCGTAAGAAGACCTATGCGGACACGGTGCTCTTCATCTTCAAGAACGCCATCCGCGAGATTGAGCAATATTTCGCCAACACCCTTTCGATCCGGCGCATGGAAACGCGCGAGGCGGCCGAAAGGGGAGGGGAGCGTGTCGCCCGATATGACGAACTGCTCCAGTTCATCCGATTCTGCATTACCGGCGAGAACCACCCGATCCGATTGCCGGCTGCTCCCATGTATCTCGACTGGATCGCGACCGCCGAACTCGAGCATGGTCTGACGCCGAAGGTCGAGAACCGATTCCTCGGTGTCGTGGCGATCGACGGGCTGCCGGCGGAAAGCTGGGCCGGGATCCTCAACAGTCTTGATCTGATGCCGCTCACCTATCGCTGGTCGTCGCGCTTCATTTTCCTCGACACTGAGGAGGCGCGTCAAAGGCTGGAGCGGACGCGCAAGAAGTGGCAGCAGAAAGTCCGTCCGTTCTTCGACCAGCTATTCCAGACACAAAGCCGGTCGGTCGATCAGAATGCCATGGCGATGGTGGCCGAGACTGAGGATGCAAGCATCGTCGCAGCTTGTCGCCTACGGCTATTACACGCCGGTGATCATTCTCTTCGATAATGATCGGGAGGCATTGCGGGAAAAAGCTGAGACGATCCGCCGGCTGATCCAGGCCGAGGGATTTGTGGCGAGGATCGAGACTCTCAACGCGACGGACGCGTATCTTGGGAGCCTGCCGGGCAACTGGTATTGCAATGTGCGCGATCCACTGATCAACACCAGCAACCTTGCCGATCTCATGCCTCTCAATTCGGTCTGGTCCGGCTCGCCTGTGGCGCCGTGCCCCTTCTATCCGCCGAATTCGCCGCCCCTCATGCAGGTTGCGAGCGGCTCGACGCCGTTCCGAGTGAACCTGCACGTCGATGATGTGGGACATACGCTGATCTTCGGGCCGACCGGGTCGGGCAAATCCACGCTGCTGGCGCTGATTGCGGCACAGTTTCGGCGCTACGAACGCGCTCAGATCTTCGCCTTCGACAAAGGGAACTCGCTGTTACCGCTGACCCTCGCGACCGGAGGGGATCTCTACGCGATCAGCGGCGAGGAAGAGGGGAGGGCGCTCGCCTTCTGCCCGCTCTCGGAGCTTTCCACTGACGGCGACCGCGCCTGGGCGACCGAGTGGATCGAAATGCTGGTCGCGCTGCAAAGTATAACCATCACGCCCGATCATCGCAACGCCGTCTCGCGCCAGATCGGCTTTGATGGCGAGAGCACCTGGTCGATCGCTGTTGGATTTCGTGAGCGGCGTTCAGGTGCGCGAGATCAAGGACGCGCTGCATCACTATACTGTCGACGGGCCTATGGGGCAGCTTCTCGACGCGGAAGAGGACGGCTTGACGCTCGGCGCCTTCCAGTGCTTCGAGATCGAGCAACTCATGAACATGGGCGAGCGCAACCTCGTCCCCGTGCTCACCTATCTGTTCCGTCGCATTGAGAAGCGCCTCGACGGTTCGCCGAGTCTGCTCGTGCTGGACGAGGCATGGTTGATGCTCGGCCACCCGGTGTTCCTAGCCAAGATCCGCGAATGGCTGAAGGTGCTGCACAAGGCAAATTGCACTGTCGTCCTCGCAACACAGTCAATCTCGGACGCCGAGCGCTCCGGCATCATTGATGTGCTGAAGGAATCCTGCCCGACCAAAATCTGCCTTCCGAACGGCGCCGCGCGCGAGCCGGGGACGCGCGAGTTCTACGAACGGATCGGCTTCAACGCGCGACAGATCGAGATCGTTTCGAACGCAATACCCAAGCGCGAATACTACGTCGTCACCCCTGAAGGCCGGCGTCACTTCGACATGGCGCTTGGTCCCGTGGCGCTCAGCTTCGTCGGCGCATCCGGCAAGGAAGACTTGAAGCGCATTCGCGCACCTTCATTCCGAACACGGCCGCGATTGGCCGATCCACTGGCTTCAGATGAGAGGAATTCACGATGCCGCATCGCTGCTCAAGGTCGAAGAGTTTGCTCGCCGGTCTGGCGGTCGTCGCCGTAACGATCGGCACTATCACGCGGGCCGATGCCGGCACCGCCACAGGTGCGGCGACCGAGTGGACGCAGGTTCTCAATAATGGCGAACTGATATCGCTCGTCGGAAAATCTGGAGAGCAGATCCAGAACCAGCTCACGCAGATTAGCCAGCTCGCGCAACAGATCGAAACTCAGTTGAACATCTATCAGAACCTGCTGCAGAACACGGCCACTCTCCCGTCCCACATGTGGGGGCAAGTCGAGAGCGATCTCAATCAGCTTCGCAACATCGTCGATCAGAGCCAGAGCATCGCTTTTTCCATGGGCAACGCCGACGACGTGCTGCAGCAGCGGTTCCAGAGCTATGCCACCTTCAAGACCAACCTGCCGACCAATGAGACATTCTCCTCACCTATCAAACCTGGTCGGACACCAACCGCGATACGATTGGCAGCACGCTGAACGCGGCAAGCCTCACGGCCGATCAGTTCGACAGCGAGGAAACCACAATGTCCTCGTTACGGTCGATGTCAGAGACGGCCGACGGGCAGATGAAGGCCCTGCAGGTCGGCCATCAGATCGCGGCGCAGCAGGTCGCGCAAATGCAGAAGCTCCGCGGGCTCGTGTCGCAGCAGATGACGATGATGGGAACCTGGCTCCAAACGGAGCAGACCGACAAGGACCTCGCTCAGGCACGGCGGGAGAAGTTCTTCAACGCCGACGTCAAGACCATTCCGATCCTCAGAACGGCAAGACTGCCTTCTCTCCTGTTGCCCGCCCCCCGGCCTCGAGACATTCCCTAAGACTGTCCTTCCGCTCACCCGGTAACATGGCGGCTCCAATCTTGATGGCTTCCTCCCATGCGGGCCCGCGTTCCCACGCTTCGATATAGGCGATCGCCAGATCGGGAGATCGTTTCGTTTGCAGCAGGGCTTCGACAAGGATTCCGGCCTGCATTATGTCCTTGTCGCGCTTGAGCGCGCTGTGCGCGTGGCGTCGGGACGCGATGATCAGCTTGTGAACAGCGTAGCGAGCTGGATCGGGGACAAGCACTGAGACACCGGCTCCATAGAGGAGTACCGTTCTAACAGGTTCACGGATCAGGAAATCCATGAACCGCAGCGGCTGTGCGCTTGCCCCGCCAAGGGCGGGCATGTCGGCCGGCTTGTCCAGATACTCATCCTTGCCGCGATTCGTGGTCAGGAATTCGACGCGATAGCCTTCCCCATTGGCGAATGCGGTCGTCTCTGCCCTGTCGAGCGTTGGGACAGCACGGAAAGTCGGATCGGCTGATTGCAGCAGTTCGAGGATTGGCGGCAGGCTATCCATCACTTCTGCCGAGATCGCATAATCTTGCGCGAAATCGGCATCCCCCGTCATGATGGCAGCAGAGGGAATGCGGACACCCAGGAGGCCAGAGTACGTTCCGAAGGCGAGAGTGCCGACCAGGACAGCCCGAAGTCGAAAAAGCCCTGCGGCGGCCAGAGTTTCGACGATCGATCCTGAGGTTCGGTCGGCCGCCAGAAGGCCTCCATCCCGCGTCAGACTTGAGACCAGGCGTCGACGTATCCTGTAGTCGGTTTTCGTGCGGGAGAAGTCTTCAACACGTTTCGAAATCTCGGGATCCTCAGCAGGACCAACATATTTGCGCTTCTGGCCGCCTTCGCCGTCAGACTGATCGAAATACCAGTATTGGCGATCCCTGACCTTGACTTTCACGAATCGGCCGGTCGGCGGGAAGTCGAGTGTCCAGGCGTCATCTATGGCGCGCTGGCCGATCTCAGCGAACATTGTCTGGTATATCATGTCGACAGTTTTCAGCATGGAAGCTCTGCGTTATACTGGAATTGCTACTATAGTATAACGAGCCCCGAACGATAGATCAACGAGATCGATGTCCTTGGCAATTGGGAAACGATCGAGGGCGGCCTGCTCTCAATCTCATCGGCAATTCCAGGGGAAGCCGGGTTTTCAACCAAGGCCATCACGAGACAGCCTCCATCTCTTAGATCGCCATTTCCCGAACGCAATTATAACATCCTCGCAGATCTAGTATAACAGCCAGGTGCAGACCAGGACGCAGTTCGGACAAGCGCATCGATCACACGCTGACAAGCGCCGGAGCCGGTTCGCACGCAACTTAAGGAGACGAACCGATAATCATCGCCGGGTGCAGATTTTTTTGTATCCGTATGCATCGATTGGCGCTTTCAAAGGATTCTTGCCGTCCATGGTTTACGGAGAAGATATGGCTGACCTTTGGCGTGGCGATTTTTACGGGCAAAGCGATAACGTTTTGGGTGGTGCGCGGCTTATGGTGCTGGGCGAGGCCCATTATCATCGCAGCGCTCCAATCGGCTCAGCGGCCAGGTTTTCTTCAGAGCTGTCCGGTGCCGGGGAGCAGGGTTGTCTCCGCGGTCGACAAGTAGTCGCCGCATAATGGTTCTTCGCAGGTAGGACCTTCCTCTGTTTAGCCCGCAGTCTCGAACGAGCCGCAGCCTCCGCGGCACGGAATGATCCAACCCACGTCCACAGCAGGGACGCTCAGTGCCTCAAATCAGATTGACGCGCTGAGGGAAAAGGCTGACGCTTCACCTAAACGGTGGCGCCGGCCGATGTGTTGAACACCTCTCCTGTCTTGAGCATGCTATGCATGATCACCGCGAGCTTTCGGGCAACCGCCACCGCAGCGCGCTTGAAGCCCACCCGCTCACGCAGTTTGAGCGCCCAGCTTCTGAGACTGCTCTCGTACCTGGCACTGGTTCTCGTGAGGATCACCGTCGCCGCTTCATAAAGCAGTCCCCGCAGACGGTTGTCGCCTTTTCGCGAGATGTGACCGTCATAATCGATCTCGCCAGACTGGTAGCGCCGCGTTGTCAGCCCGAGCCAGGCGCCGACCGAGCGCGACGTTCGGAAGTTGCCTGGATCTTCTATTGCTGCGACGTAGGAAACGGCCGTGACTGCGCCGACACCCGGGATTGTCGGCAACAGCCGCGTAGCCTGGCTCTCCCGCGCCGCTGCGAGCAACTGGCGACCAAGATCGGCCGCGCGTCTGCGTATGTCGCGCCACGCCTCAAGCAGAGGCAATATGGTCCGTGCCAGGGCGCCATTCTCATCCAGAAGCTCCCTGAACTTCTCAACAGGGGTGGATAGCGGAAGCTAAGCGGCCCCTCGGCTTACGTCTTGTTCGCCTAGGTTTGCAGAATTTCGACACCGATAAGCTTCTGCTTAAATCTGCGATACGGCGTTTTGGCGATGTATGCGTTGATGCCTGCGTGGTGCTTTGTCGAAGAAGCCGCCTAAAAGAGGCGAAGACCAAGGATCTGTGCTATTCTCTGGCATGGACGAACTGCCTCTGATTGAGAAGTATCTAGCGGCGGCGGAGCGCGATGTTGAAGATGCTACCAGGCGCGCAACACTTCAACGCGAACTCGTTGCCAAACTCGAGAGAGACGGCCGAAACGTCACAACAGCTCGCATATTATTGGTCAATTTTGAGCTGAGCCTCGCGTCGCATATTCGCGAGCGCGACCGCCTGATCAGAGAAAGAAAGAGGGTTGCAGGCAGGACCTGAGAAATGTCGCCTCGTCAAATCGGCGTGATTCAACGCCACAATTCAACTCACATTTGGCCCAGGTGTCGGCGATCTTGATCCCGAGGCATTGCTTGGTGCTCTCCAGCTTCTCTTGGCCGAGCAAGAGCTGGACGGGCGCAGGTTGCCTGTCCTGCTTCTCAAAAAGCGCGCTGCTTTCTTCCCCCTCATCGATTAGATCAGGATAATCCCGGTGCTCGACAACACCGTTCCGATTTTGCCAAATTGCCCGTCATTCTTTCGCCGCATAACAGCTTCGCGCGCCACCAGAATCCTTCGCTTTCAAACCGCCACCGACTCGAATAGTCCTCGAAGGAGAGAAGCGCTTCGTTGAAGTGCTGTGCGCTCCTGTGCGTCGAGGTCAGGGAGCAGTTCGGTTGTAATGCCTTCACGACCCACGACACGGGGTATCGATAAGGCTACATCCTGCACTCTCGCGACCACTGCGGTGACACTCGAGACCGATAGCACCGCCTGCTCGTCCTGTCTTATCGCCCCGACAATTCGGGCAAGACCCGCTCCAATCCCGTAGTAGGTAGAGCCTTTGCCCTTAATGATTGTGTAGGCTGCATTACGGGTCTTGCTGTCTATGTCTGCCCGGACAGAGTCCGTAATTGGCGCGCCGACCCGTGCACTGAAGAGAGCAATCGGAACGGTGCCGACCCTAGCACCGGACCAGGCCAGAACCTGGCTGTCACCGTGTTCGCCTAGCACGTAGGCGTGAATGGATCGGGGCGACACGCGAAGGTGAGCCCCGAGCAGGCTGCGAAAGCGCGCGGTGTCGAGGATCGTACCCGAGCCGATTACCCGCTGGGTCGGCAGCCCCGAATAAATCGTGGCGATTTGGGTCATGATGTCGACCGGATTGGATGCGACGAGCAGAATTGCATTTGGGCAAAATCGAATGATCTCGCCGACCACGGTGCGGAAGACAGCGGCGTTGCGATCCAGCAGGTCGGTCCGCGTTTCGCCGGGTCGCTGGGCGACCCCCGCGGCGATGATGACGACACCGGCATCTCGGAGGTGAGCGTAGTCTCCGTGGACGATCGACGTCGCCGACGCAAATGGCATCGCATGTGCGATATCAAGGGCATGTGCCTCCGGCGAGTGCTGGATCGAGATCAACCATCACAATCTCGCTTGCCACGCCTCGCAGGCCGAGAGCGTAGGCAGTCGCACTGCCGACCATGCCGGTTCCGACAATACCGACTTTCATCCCGTGTCCCTCCTTTGAATGGAGACCAGACGTCTATTTTAGCCGACCCTTCGATCAGACCCCAGTCAGCGATGTCAGGGCCTGTTCCAGGCTTGCGTTCCGCGACGGCGCGGCGACGGCTCTTGGCCAGCGGAAATTCAACCTCGCTGCCACGGAGCCACCTGCGAGGGCTGGCCCAAAAGAAGCTTACGCAACCCGCCGAGTGCCTGAGTTGTCTAAGCATTGCCGGAGAGCTATTTTGTGGAAGGCAAGGCTGTGGCCCTATTCTACTTGGGAGTTGGCGCGCGATGCTGGTCAGAGACGTGATGAAGATAAGAGTTATCAAGGTCTCGCCGGACAACAGCGTCAAGCAGGCCGCAGAAGTGATGATCGCCAATCATATCAGTGGTATCCCGGTCATCGACGATGAAGGACAACTCGTTGGCCTCATCACCGAGGGTGACCTGTTGCGAAGGACCGAGTTAGGGCATCGAGCCATCGCGACACTCGTCGACGAGTCCTTATCTCCGGAGGAGAGGGCCAACCTATACATCAAGAGCAACGCGTGGAAAGTCGCCGATGTGATGAGCCGTAATCCGGTCTCTGTCGACGAGGACACGTCCCTGGCGCGCGTCGCTTACCTGATGGAGGAGCACGGCATCAAGCGCCTTCCGGTGACGAGAGCTGGTGCCGTGGTCGGCATTGTGAGCCGCGCGGATCTTCTCGAGGCGATCATCTCCGCCAAGCCAGATGGAACGGCGCCCGGTGACGAAGCCATCCGTCGCAGCATCATGATCCGCCTAAGCGAGAACACCGGTCTCGATGGGCAGGATGTAACGGTGACGGTAGCTAGCGGCGTGGTACATTTGTGGGGCAATGTCTCGACGGAGGAGTGCCGGAAGGCGGCGCGCGTTGCAGCCGAAAGCGTCCGCGGCGTCGTTGGCGTTGTGGATCATTTTCCAAAGCACGAGTCGTAGAGGACCGAAGGCAGTCACGGATCTCACCGGATCCGCCCACTTACCTTTCCTCAGAAGCCTGTGGGCTGGGCACTGCTTTCCTGACGAGCGCGCCACCATCTTCGTGATACCGAAAGCAATTCCAATCACTTGAGGCCGCCGGGACCATCGGTCCCGCTACAGACGTTAAGGGAGCATCCCCATGAGCAACGAGAAAGCAGAGGCCCGGCCGCAAAGCTCCAAGTCTCCCACCTCGCACGAGCTGCCTACACACTATGGCTGCGGGCCGATCAAATTCAGGGGAAGCCACGACGGGCTCTATGAGCGTCATTTGCTCTTCGACAACGTTATCGCCCCGGAGGACGCAGGCAGCCGCGAGCGTTACGAGGCGATTGCCCGATCGGTCAGAGATGTGCTCTCGCAGCGCTGGCACCACACGGAGCACACCTATGGCAGAGAGAACCCCAAGCGGGTCTATTATCTGTCCATGGAGTTCCTGATCGGGCGATCTCTCAGCAACAACATTCTCAATCTCGGTCTCGGCCCCCTCGCCAGACGGCTGTTCGATCAGGAGCATATAGACGAATTGGCCATCCTCGCCGAGGAGCCCGACGCCGGTCTGGGCAATGGCGGGCTTGGCCGGCTCGCGGCCTGTTTCCTGGACTCGATGGCGACCATGCAACTGCCGGCGATGGGCTACGGGCTGCGCTACGAATTTGGGATTTTCAAGCAGACGATTGTCGATGGCTGGCAGCGCGAGCAGCCGGACAACTGGTTGCGCCGGCCCGATCCCTGGGAGGTCGCCCGGCCGCAGGATGCGGTGGAGATCAGGCTTGGCTGCTCCTTCGAGGTTCGCGGCGGGAATTTGCGGGCGTCTGTCGGTACGCCGTCCCACCTGCTCGGCATACCGTACGACCGGCCGATCGTGGGATTTGGCGGCAGCACTATCAACACGCTGCGGCTTTGGGCCGCGGCAACGCCGGAAAGCTTGGACTTCCAGGCCTTCAGCGCCGGGGAGTTCGTCAGCGCGCTGGCGCGGAGGCTGACGGCCGAGACCGTCACGCGGGTCCTTTACCCCGACGATTCGACCAGCATGGGACAGGGGCTGCGTTTCGTTCAGGAATACTTCCTGGTCGCATGTTCGCTGGCCGACCTCATCCGGCGCTTTCGCGTGAATAACTCCGATTGGCATCTGCTGCCCGACAAGGTCGCCATCCAACTCAACGACACGCATCCGAGCCTCGCGGTTGCGGAGCTGATGCGTATCTTGCTCGATGAGGCGGACCTGGGCTGGGATGACGCCTGGGATCTCACGCGGCGTTGTCTCGCCTACACCAACCACACGCTTCTGCCCGAGGCGCTGGAGAAATGGCCGCTGCGCTGGTTTGAATTGATGCTGCCGCGCCACCTAGAGATCATTCACGAGATCGACCGGCGGCTACGGGACGAGATCCTCGCCCGTTTCCCCGGGGACCAGGGCCGCGTCGACCGGGCGAGCCTGATCGAGCCGGGTGGCGAGCGCCTGGTTCGCATGGCCAATCTTGCCATTGTCGGCTCGCACAGCACCAACGGGGTTGCCGAGATCCATTCGAGGCTGCTGCGCGAAACGACCGTCAAAGACCTCGCGGAGATATTCCCCGGCCGGTTCAACAACAAGACGAATGGCGTGACGCCCCGACGTTGGCTGCTGATGTCGAATCCTGACCTTGCCCGTTGCATAAGCGAATCCATCGGCGATGGATGGATCACAAATCTTGCGGAACTCGAAAAGATGAAGCCGCTCGTCGACGACAGCGGTTTTCTCGATGCCGCGCGTGAGGCCAAGCGGATGGCGAAGCGCAGCTTTGCCGAATGGCTGAGAGCAAGCGCCGGGATCATTGTCGATCCCGAGGCGATCTTCGACAGCCAGGTCAAACGCATACATGAATACAAGCGGCAATTACTGAACGCGCTGAGGATCGTGGCGTTCTACAACCGTATCCGTGAAGATCCCGGCGTCGATATAGCGCCGCGCACCTTCTTCTTCTCGGGAAAGGCGGCGCCGGCCTACCATGTGGCGAAGATCATCATCAAATTCCTCAACAATCTCGCCGCCACGATAGACGCCGACCCCGTCGTGCGCGTGCGTCTCAAGGTTGTCTTCCTGCCGGATTACGGCGTATCGCTGGCGGAGCGTCTCATCCCCGCCAGCGATGTCTCCAACCAGATTTCGACGGCTGGATATGAAGCGAGTGGCACCAGCAACATGAAGTTCATGATGAATGGCGCACTGACGATCGGTACCCGCGATGGAGCGACGATCGAAATGGCCGAGGCGGCGGGCCAGGAGAATTTCTTCCTGTTCGGGCTGACGGCGGATGAGGTCGCGGGTAGCCGCGGCTGGTACAATCCGCGTTGGCACTACGACAACGAACCCGAAACCCGCGCGGTGTTGGACCTGATCCTGTCCGGGCATTTTTGCCGCTATGATCCCGATGTCGTCGATGCGCTCCGCAATGTCCTTCTGACGAGCGGCGATGTCTTCAGGCACTTGGCGGACCTCACCTCGTATCTGGAAGCGGACCAGCGGTTGCAGTCGCTTTATGGCGATTCTCGAGCATGGACCCGCAAAGCGCTGCTCAATGTCGCGAATTCGGGAAGGTTCTCAAGCGACCGCACGATCGCCGAATATGCGGCCGAAATCTGGGACGCGAGACCTTGCCCCATACCTTGACTTCACTACACGCCGCGCGTCCTATTAGAACGCACACGGCTCGCTGCAGAATTTTGAAATGCTGCTTTCGCGTGGCAGTTAATCGTAAGAATGGCGGCCGCTTCGGATTTCAATCCGACGCTCGAGTACGAGGCATCCAGTCCACGCGCGATATATTTGCGCACGGCATTAAGGGCGATGCCAGTCCGCCTGGCGATCGCCGAGGCATCGATCAACGCGTCGCTTAGGTAGAAGATGGCAGCCGGCCAGTTGCACTCGTCATTGAATATGCAATGATCCTGAAATTGACGACACATATTACTGTGAACTTAAAACGCCTGTGTCGCGGCAATTCAGTGGAACTTCCAGCTAACAGCACTTGAAGACGCCTTAGACATCCAATGAAAGAATGTGGTCATGCGTAGAATTCTTGCGTGCCTTACGATCACTTCGTTCTTCTCGACCACTGCCTTCGCAGATCCTGCCGTCCTGACGGCAAATGTGAATTTCAGGGTAGGTCCGGGCACCAGATTTGAGGCGATGCGCGTTATCCCTCAGGGCGAGGAAGTCGACATCAAAGAGTGCGACGCGGAAGCCTCCTGGTGCGCCGTGAGTTACTCCGGGGAGAATGGTTTCATTGCCGGTAAGTATCTCAACCAGTCCGATTCCAGCGCGCCAGCCTGGCCAAGGATCTTCACCACCGACGCGGGCGCGACTATAACTCTCTTCCAGCCGCAGATAACGGCGTGGAAGGATTTCAGGGAACTCGAGGCACTCGTTGCCACCGAACTCAAACCTTCCGCCGACGCGAAGCCGATCTATGGGGTCGTCGGGTTTTCTGGCAAAACCGTGGCTGACGATGAAACTGAAAACGTCACGCTGACGGAGATAAAGACCACACGACTTGACTTCTCCTCCCTGGATCGCAAGCAACTCGCGGATCTGGCGCTCGCCATAGGAAAGCTCATTCCTACCGATCCGATCGTTGTGTCCCAGCAACGTTTGGCAGCAAGCCTCGGGGATTTCGAACGGCTCGCTGACGTTCCAGACATCAAAGCTGATCCGCCGCCGATCTTCATAAGTGAAACGCCAGCGATCCTGTTGCAGACGGACGGCAGAGCAGTGTTGGCCCCGGTCAAAGGCGTATCGGGTCTATCATTCGTGGTCAATACGAACTGGGATCTCTTCAAAGTGGAGGATTCGAGCACTTACTATCTTAGAAGCGAGAAGAACTGGCTTACGTCGAAGACGATAGAGGCAAATTGGGTTGAAGCAGAAGCGGTTCCGGGCCTGTTTTCCAAACTGGCGGAGATTGAGAACTGGAAAGGGATTAAGGCCTCGCTTCCACCGTCTCGCTTTGACGAGAACGCGATCCCAACAGTTTTCTATTCGGAAAAGCCAGCGGAGCTTCTGATTTTTGAAGGAAAGCCGGTCCTCGAACCAGTGACCGATACAGGCCTTGACTGGGTATCCAATACGACGAGTTCGGTCTTTTTCCACCGGGCGAATAAGAACTGGTACACCCTTGTCTCAGGAAGGTGGTTTTCATCAACCTCTCTCGAAGGCCCCTGGAATTTCGCTACTCCCGACTTGCCGGACGACTTCCTGAACATACCCGACGGAGCGCCATACTCCGCGGTGCGTGCTTCGATACCTGGCACATCCGAGAGCGCGATGGCGCGGCTGAGGGCCAGCATCCCAAAGCTGGCGCGCGTATCGACCGACGGCTCATTGAAGGTGGACGTGAGCTACAACGACGAGCCGAAATTCGAAGCGATTGACGGCACTTCACTGTTTTATGCCGTCAACGCGAGTGAACAGGTCATAAAGGTCGCCGACAAATACTTCGTCCTCAAGGCAGGCATCTGGTTCGTCGGAGATACGCCGACCGGGCCTTTCGCTGTTGCGCGGGCAGTCGCGGATGAGATCTATGAGATTCCACCGTCGTCTTCGGTCTACAACGCCACCTATGTCCGCGTTTATGACACCGAGCCCGATGCTGTCTGGTACGGGTACACCCTCGGATATCTCTATACCTATCTTGCATGGGACTCAGTGGTTTGGGGTTCGGGATGGTATTACCCGCCGTATTGGGACTACTATGACGACGATTGGCCCTACTACCCGCCTCCGATAAGCTATGGATTTGGCGCCTCATATAACCCGGCCTATGGAACGTTTGGCCGCTATGGGTACGCCTACGGGCCTGAGAGAGGCTTGGTGTTCGGCGAAGCGTACAATCCCGCTACCGGGACCCGGTTCCGGGGCGGTGCGGCAGCAGGACCGAGCGGTGAAAGAGGTTTCATCTCCGCTTACAACCCGCGCACCGGCAACGCAGTTCTCGCACGTGGCGGGCAGAGCGTTTACGGCTCCTGGGGCAGTGTTTCCGTTAAGCACGGGGGAGAGTTCGCGCGCATCAGCGGAGGAACGACCGGAAGTGCGGCCGGTCTGCGCTGGCGCAACACGGAAGGCGACAAAGGCTTCATCGTCGGCAGCAAGGGCGGTGACGTCTATGCCGGTCGCGATGGCAACGTCTATCGTCGCCAGGATGGGCAGTGGCAGAAGCACACGCCGGATGGCTGGCAGCCTGTTCAGCGTCCGGACGGGGAAACCCTCAGGAATGCCGGTCAGCGTGCAGCATCCGACAGGCCACAAGCGACGCAACGTATTCCGAATCGAGCCGAGACGAGACCAGCGCCACGCCGCAATCAACAGGTCCGTCAGCGGGCACCTGATCATCTCACCATCGACCGGGCCGGACGACAGCTCGGCAATCAGAACGAGTTGAGCCGCAATTATGGCCGGCTCTATCAGGAGTCTGGCGGCAACTTCCAGAACTTTGATCGGGGTGGCTATCGCGGCGGCGGTTTTCAGGGCGGCAGCCGTGGCGGTTTCCACGGTGGTGGCGGTCGGGGCGGCGGGCCAGCCTTCCGCGGCGGCGGAGGCGGGCGTGGTGGTGGCCGGGGACGCTGAGCAAGCGGGTTTGCTCAGACAAAAGCGCCATACAGTTGTCTCTGCTGCCGAACCTCAAGGCAAGGCCATGCCGGTATTCGGCAAATCGGCATGGCGAGTGCTTTCCGTCATCGCCGAAGTCGAGCTCATGTTTGCTTCGCTGACCAGGTCCACCGACCATCTTCACCGAATTCAAGGACGGCTTGATAGACATCGCGCTCGCCTTCGGTTCTTCCGATATGGACGCAGGCGATGGAACGCTCGCAGAGCAGGATCATTATCTTCTTGAGCAGTTCGGAACCCAATGTCATCTCGGCCCGGTCCAGAATGACGAAACGCGGTGCTGCGAGAAAACATTCGCAAGCGCCAGGAGTTGCTGTTCTCTCAGGGACAATTCCTTTTCCCCAGTCATGCTCCGCATCGAGTCCACCGACCTGGCTCACGATCCGTTCGAGGCCGAGTTCATGCAAGACGCTGAGCATGAGTTGATCCGGAACTTCGCTTTCTTGTTCCGGGCCGACCAATACCTGGCGAAGGGCGCCTGACGGAAGATAGGGGCGCTGTGGAAGAAACAGGGTGCCGGCAGGGCGGACGATGCGCCCCTTACCCGGCGTCGGAATATGCGCGACCGACCTGAACAACGCCGCCCCTGGCGCGTCACCGGGTCCCGTGACCAATACTCGCGTGGCGGGTGGGACCGATACCGACAGTTCCTTGAGAAGCGGCTCTTCGGCGCCCGTCGACGAGGCCAGGGTCAGTCCCTCGCAGGTCAAAGGCCCGTCCCGCTCGACAATTTCGATGCCTGAATTCGTCGTGTGTGATCTTGCGACCTCCTCGTGCAGCGAACTCAGCCGAGACACCACGGCAGCGAAATTCGAGATCGAATTGAACTGTCTGACGATCAGCGAGAACGCTCCCGCCAGCATTGCGAAGGCTGCGCCGGACTGGGTGACGACACCGAACTCGATGTCTCCTCTTATGAAAGCCGGCGCTATGATCAAGTCCGGGAGCGGCAACGGCCGGGCAGCTCCTGGACGGGTAACGAAAGGCGACCGGCAGACCTTCCGCCCTTCCACGAGCGTGCCTCCTACAGCCAGCCCCCGGTGAATCCGGCCGTGCGCAGCCCCGTCACAATGGGGCCGCATCGGCGCATGATGTCCCAGAGCAAGCCCGTCCGGTAGTTTTCAACCATTAGCACAACCGGGCCCTGGTCGATGCCAAAGTGGTAGGGAGTGACCCACCATCCGGTGGGACTGTCTTCCACAACAAACGACTGATTGAAAGACGGCTTGAAACCGTACAGTCGTGTCATGCCGAGGTTCATTCGGGCAAAGTTGCGGGCTGTCGGAATGACGATTTCAGGAGCGAATGGCAGCGAAGCGATGACAACCCATGGCGAAACCGTCCCGTCATCAGGCCCGAATGGCGCACCGCGCGCGATGTAATCAAAGAACTCGCGCTTGACGCCATTGACCACTCGCGTGACCCAACCAGGCCCGTCACTTGCGGTGAACCCCCAGCAGTGCTCGCCGTAACCGACGAAATCCATCGGATTGCGAATCGCATATTCCTGCTGCACGAACGTCGCCTGTCGGCTGTTTTGGAAGTAGTCGCTATCGTGCTCGCGCATGAAGGCGTCACGGATGCCGCGGAAGTCGATCCACATATGGGAAAGCTGGTGCGTAAAGAGTGGGCCCGAATAGAGCAGCTCGCGGCCGAACATATTCCTCCATTCGTAGCTTTCCGTATAGGCGGTGTAGGATACTGCGGGCAAGGGATAGGTCGGCGACCCCAAGCCGAGGATATAGAGAAGCATTCCCTCATCATATCCGCGCCACCGGTAAGGAATGAACCCGCTTTCCGGCCGCCAGCCGTGAGTGAGGGTGGGGCCGTGATCGCGAGCCCAGTTCCAGTCGGCGCGCTCGTAAAGCGCCGTGGCAAGTTCCCGAATCTCCGCTTCGTCCGCCGTGTCCTGGTCGAAATAGGTGGCAACGGTCAGTGCGCCGGCGAAGAGGAAGGCCGAATCGATGGTCGATAATTCGCATTGCCAGACCCGGCGGCCGGTCTCGATGTCGAGGAAATGATAGAAGAAGCCCTTGTAGCCGGACGAGTCGGGCTCCGGTCCCTGTGGAAGCTCGATCAAGAACCGCAATCGCTTGCGAGTGATCTTGGCCGCGAATTCGCGGATGATGACGCCGCGTTCCACGACAACGGGAATTGTGGCCAGCGCCATGCCGATTGCCGCGATGCTTGCCGGGGCCCTCGGGTCCGTTTTGTCACGAACCAGGCCGTTGTCCGGATTTGTGACTTGCAGGTAATAGAGCAATGTCGTGAACTGTAATCGCCCAAGGTTCTCCTCGGTCGGCTGCCCGTGGAGATCGGCGTCGGTCGAGAGCATCTCGGGCATGGCTTCTGCTCCGTCAGGCGGTCTCCTGAGGACAATGCGGTCGATGTCCATGGAAGCCTAAACTATCTGGTATAATCACGCGTGAATCTCGGACACGAGTTGTCCTTAAACATTGTCCCCTTCAGTAGACGTTCCCCGAAATTTGCCGGCTTCACTTTTCGGGCCCCACTTCCATCCGCTGATCTGAGGCATGTCGTCGCCGTATTTTTCGATATGCTCGCGGTGCTCGATCAGCTTCGCGTGAATCGCCTGCTTGAAATAGGCCGCACGCGCGCCGAGTTGCGGCAGCCGGTCGATGACGTCCTCGACGAGGTGGAAGCGATCGAGCTCGTTCAGCACCACCATGTCGAACGGGGTCGTCGTCGTGCCTTCTTCCTTGTAGCCGCGCACGTGGAGGTTATTGTGGTTCGCCCTGCGATAGGTGAGCCGGTGGATCAGCCACGGATAGCCGTGGAAGGCGAAGATGATCGGCTTGTCCCGCGTAAACAGGCCGTCGAAATCGCGGTCCGACAGCCCATGCGGATGCTCTCTCTCTGGCTGCAGCTTCATCAGGTTCACGACATTGATGACCCGGACCTTCAACTCCGGCAGGTGCTCGCGGAGCAGCTGCACCGCCGCCAGCGTTTCGAGCGTCGGAACGTCGCCGCAGCAGGCCATGACGACATCCGGTTCGCTGCCCTGGTCGCTGCTCGCCCAGTCCCATATGCTGATGCCCATGGCGCAGTGCCGCACCGCCTCCGACATCGTCAGCCATTGCGGCGCCGGCTGCTTGCCGGCGACGACGACGTTGACGTAGTCGCGGCTGCGCAGGCAGTGGTCCGTCACGCAGAGCAGCGTGTTGGCATCCGGCGGCAGGTAGACGCGGATCACGTCCGCCTTCTTGTTGACGACGTGGTCGATGAAGCCGGGGTCCTGGTGGCTGAAGCCGTTGTGGTCCTGCCGCCAGACATGGGAACTGAGGAAGTAGTTCAGTGAGCCGATGGGTCTGCGCCATGGGATCTCGTTGCACACCTTGAGCCATTTGGCATGCTGGTTGAACATCGAGTCGATGATGTGGATGAAGGCTTCGTAGCAGGAGAAGAAGCCGTGGCGGCCGGTCAGCAGGTAGCCCTCCAGCCATCCCTGGCACTGGTGCTCGCTCAGCACTTCCATGATACGGCCGTCCGGTGAGAGATGGTCGTCCTCCGGATAGATCTCCGCCATGTAGCAGCGGTTGGTGACCTGCAGCACATCCTGCCAGCGATTGGAGTTGTTCTCGTCCGGGCTGAACAGCCGGAAGTTCTTGCTCTCCATGTTCGCCTTCATCACGTCGCGCAGGAACATGCCCATGACGCGGGCCGACTCCGCGACCGTCGCACCGTGGCCGGAAAACTCGACGGCATAGTCGCGGAAATCCGGCATCTTCAGATCACGCAGGAGCAGTCCGCCATTGGCGTGCGGATTGTCGCTCATGCGGCGATTGCCCGCCGGAGCGAGCGCTGCGATCTCCGCCTTGAACCGGCCGTCGTCGTCGAAAAGCTCCTCCGGCCGATAGCTCTTCATCCATTGTTCGAGGATCTGGATATGCTCCACCTTGTCCATCTCGCCCATCGGCACCTGGTGCGAGCGCCAGTAGTCCTCGCATTTCTTGCCGTCGATCTCCGGCGGGCATGTCCAGCCCTTTGGCGTCCGGAAGACGATCATCGGCCATGCCGGTCGCTTGAGATTGCCGTTGGTTCGCGCGTCGGCCCAGATTCCCCGGATTTCGCCGATGGCGGTGTCGAGCACGCCGGCGAGTTTCTGGTGGACGTCCTCGGGCTCGCGCCCCTCGACGAAATAGGGCTTGTAGCCCATGCCCTCGAAGAATTTCTGCAACTCCTCCCTGGGGATGCGGGCGAGGAAGCAGGGGTTGGCGATCTTGTAGCCGTTCAGGTGGAGGATCGGCAGCACGCAGCCATCGCGAGCCGGATTGAGGAACTTGTTGCCCTGCCATCCGGTGGCAAGCGGCCCGGTTTCGGCTTCCCCGTCGCCGACGACACAGGCGACGATCAGGTCGGGGTTGTCGAATGCCGCGCCATAGGCGTGGCTGAGCGCGTATCCGAGTTCGCCGCCCTCATGGATGCTGCCAGGCGTCTCGGGCGCAACGTGGCTCGGTATGCCGCCGGGGAAGCTGAACTGCTTGAACAGCCGCTTCAGGCCCGCCGCATCCTGGCTGATATTGGGATAGACCTCGCTGTAGGTGCCTTCGAGGTAAGCGTGAGCGACGAGTGACGGTCCGCCGTGGCCGGGGCCGATGACGTAGATCATGTTGAGGTCGTCGCGCTTGATGACCCGGTTCAGGTGCACATAGAGCATGTTGAGGCCCGGGGAGGTTCCCCAGTGGCCGAGCAATCGTGGCTTGATGTGCTCGCGCTTCAGCGGTTCTTTGAGCAGCGGATTGTCGAGCAGGTATATCTGGCCGACCGAGAGATAGTTGGAAGCCCGCCAGTAAGCGTCGATCGCCCGCAGTTCCTCAGTCGAGAGAGGACGAGTCGCCGCTGAATTCTCGACAGTGCCGTGATCCTTGCCGGTTGCAGTCTTGGTCGAAGACATGGGTCTCTCCTCCTGAGACAAGCGTGCGCCGTTCCATGCTGCGGCTGGGCAGCCATGGAGCGAAAAGAGAATTTTACTTCAATTTCATCGACTGGGCACTGCGTTGAATCAATTCGGCTGCCCAGTTCGGACATAAATGCCCAAGACCCGGACCGCGAAGCGCGGCGTCCAGACGCGTTCGGAGCTCGAAGAAAGAAGCTGGCATGCCGAAGCCAGATCCATCCACCCGCCAATTCAGCGGCAGAGCTGCCGATGTCGAACGAAAAGCCGCATCGTCTTGCTCATTTCCCGACTGACGAAGAACTGATGCTCGCGCGGCATGCGTTTGACCTGGCCACGCGAAAGTCGCGTCCTCTTGATCGAAATCATAGCCAGTTCTGATCTCGACTGATATTATTTGAAAGACCAGAGGATGTACGATGAACCACGATCTGGGGAGCATCGCGACGGCGCTAGTCGCAAAGGGGAAGGGCATTCTGGCGGCGGATGAAACCGTCCCCACTTTGACCAAGCGGTTCGACGCGCTTGGAATCCAATCCACCGAGCAAAGCCGACGCACCTACCGTGAAATGCTCTTCGTGGGCGCGGCAGAGTTCATCAGCGGAGTCATCATGTACGACGAGACTATCCGCCAGAAGAGCTCGGGTGGAGTACCGCTCGCTCAGCTCCTTTCCGACCAGGAAATCCTTCCTGGCATCAAGGTCGATACCGGCGCGAAGCCTCTCGCCGGCTCCTCCGATGAGAAGATCACCGAAGGGCTCGACGGACTCCGGGACCGCCTTTCCGAGTACCGCGGTATGGGGGCATGCTTCGCGAAGTGGCGTGCAGTTATCCGCATTGCGGACGGCCTGCCGAGCACCGCATGCGTCAGTGCCAATGCACACGCGCTCGGCCGATACGCTGCGCTCTGTCAAGAGCAGCATCTCGTGCCGATCGTCGAACCGGAAGTGTTGATGGACGGATCGCACACAATCGAGCGCTGCGAGGAGGTCACTGGCGTGGTCCTTCACGCCGTGTTCCAGGCTCTCTTCGAGCAGCGTGTCGTGCTGGAGCACATGCTGCTCAAGCCCAACATGGTGATCGCGGGCGAGGCGTGCTCTCGTCCGGCTAAGGTGCAGGAGGTTGCAGTCGCCACACTCCGCTGTTTGCGTCGGCACGTCCCCGCGGCGGTTCCCGGCATCGTGTTCCTGTCGGGCGGCCAGGACGACCGGACTGCCACCACTCACCTCAACGCGATCAACCGACTGCCCGGCCCCAAGCCCTGGAAGATTAGTTTTTCCTATGGGCGCGCACTCCAGGATCCGGCGTTGACGGCGTGGCATGGGCGCGACGAGAACCTGAAGCTGGGTCAGCAGGCTCTTTACCACCGGGCTCGCTGCAACGGGGCGGCCAGTCTCGGGACGTACACCGATCAGATGGAGGCGGTATCAGCCGGCGGGTAGTGCACCAGTATCACGGCCAGTCGTGCGACGAGTGATTCCGCTGGCCGCGCATGCCGGTGCCGACTGGTCGGTACCCTGCAACGTCTGAGCCAGGAGGGCTGGACGTGAACGTATTCGTGATCAGGCACGGGGAGACTGAGTGGAGCCTGAGCGGACAGCACACCGGCACAACAGACGTCGCCTTGACCGATAAAGGACGACGACAGGCGGAAAGGATGCGGCCAGTGCTGGCCAGGCAGACGTTTGCGCTCGTTCTCGTAAGCCCGCTGCAGCGTGCCCGGGAGACTTGTGACTTGGCGGGCCTCGGCGAGAGGGCCATCGTCGATTCGGGCTTGATGGAATGGAATTACGGCGAATACGAGGGCCTGACGCCTCAGCAAATCGAGGCAAAAAGAGCGGACTGGTTGATTTTCCGGGATGGATGCCCGGGCGGCGAGACACCGTCGCAAGTTGGTGCTCGTGTGGATCAGGTCGTGGCCCGGGCGCGAGCTGCTGACGGCGATGTTGCCCTCTTCGCACATGGGCACGTGCTGCGCGTGCTCGCGGCAAGGTGGATCGGACTGCCAGCGCGTGCAGGACAGCATTTTCTCCTGAATACGGGCACGTTGAGCGTTCTCGCCTACTACCACGAGATACCCGCAGTGAGGATCTGGAATGGACACCTCGCTGGCTAGCATCCCGCGGAGCGCCGTGCGCAGACCGGTGACATCGCCTCTGCGCAGGCTGACTCGGCGATCCGACTTGTCGTTAAGGTAGGAAAACGTTGATGGCAAAATCGGTCGACGGCCAGGACGTGTCTAAGGCGAGACACAGTAGCGCTCCCGAGGTGATGGACTCCGGGCATGCGATCGCATTGCTCTCCAACGGTCGCTACAGCCTTATGGTCACTGCAGCAGGCGCCGGTTGCGGCAGGTGGCGGGACCTTGACGTTACTCGGTGGCGTGAGGACCTGACGCGAGATTGCTGGGGGCAGTTTTGCTACGTTCGAGACCTGGCAGACAACACGCTGTGGTCCATCGGGAAGCAACCAGTCTTCCGACCTTCGAACATCTACGAGCACGCTTTCCATGGCGACAGGGCCGAGTTCCGCTGTCGCGCCGAAGATATTGATATTTTCGGGAAAGTCTGCGTCCCGCCGAATGCCGACGCGGAGGTGCGGGTGCTTACGGTCGTGAACCATGGCAAGACGGAACGAAGCCTCGAATTCACCAGCTATTCCGAGGTCTGCCTGAACGATCGCCGCGCGGACCGGGCGCACCCGGCGTTTGCCAAGCTCTTCGTGGAGACAGACTACGATCATGTGACGGGCGCGCTGTTTGCGCGTCGCAGGCCGCGTCATGCAGAAGAAAGACCAGTCTGGGCAGTTCATGTTTCGTCGTCTAGCGAACAGGTCGGCGACGTACTCGAGTATGAGACCGATCGATTGAGATTCCTTGGACGCGGCCGCACGCCGTCAAATCCCGCAGCATTTGACGCGGGCACAACACTTTCCAGAACGACGGGCCCCGTTCTCGATCCGGTCTTCTGTCTGCGACGGACGGTCCATCTGGAGCCTGGCGCTACGGCGCGCGTGGCTTTCGTGACGGGAGCCGCCGACGACGAATTGGCAGTCCGGGCAATCGCCAAGCAATACGCGAGCATCGACGCGGTCGATGAGGCATTCGCCGCCGCGCTGGGGAAACATCAAACCGAACATCGGGACTTGAAGCTGACTGCCGACGAGGTGGCCCTATTCAACCGGCTCGCCGGCTGTATCGTGTTTGCCAATCCGACCATGCGGCAGGCGGGTCCATTCAACAAAAACCGATTGGACCGAGCGGCTCTATGGGCTCACGGAATTTCCGGCGATCTTCCGATCGTGTTGGTTCGCATCGATAGCGACGGCGCCAAGGCACTTGTTCGTGAGATCACGATGGCGCACGACTTCAGCCGCCGCCGAGGTCTGCAATTCGACCTTGTCTTGTTCGATGAGCGGGGCCCCACAAGCGCCAAGCGCTTGATCAAGAAACTGCAAGCCGGCTCGGAAGCCGAGATGCTGGGCAAGGCAGGAGGAATCTTTGTCTTGTCGGCAGCTACCGTCTCGGACGATCAAGTGGAAACGATCACCGCCGCCGCGCGCGTCGTCTTGTTGAGCAGATCGGGCTCACTTGCCAAGCAGTTTGATCGGCAAGACCCGGTTGCATCGCTTTCTTCCCAGGCGAGGGCGCCTCGATCAAGCGATGTACTCAAGGAACCTGCGTCCGCCCCGGTGAAGGATCTGCTGTTTTATAACGGATTCGGAGGCTTCACCCCTGACGGGCGCGAATACGTCGTTGCGGTGGACGGGGTCAATTTGCAACCGCCGGCACTGCCCCCGGCTCCGTGGAGCAACGTCATCGCAAGCCCGAGTTTTGGCTGCCTGGCGACCGAAGCCGGGCTTGGCTATTCCTGGGCCGGCAACAGCCAGATGAACCGGCTGACGCCTTGGTCGAACGACCCGGTTTCAGACACGCCTGGCGAGGTCGTTTACCTGCGGGACGAAGAGACCGGAGGGTTCTGGTCTCCGACGCCCTTGCCACTCGGAGAGCGAGCGTTCGTGACCGTTCGGCATGGCCAGGGCTACAGCCGTTATGAAAGCGACAGTCGAAAGCTCCATCAGACGTTAACCGTGCATGTTCCGCCGAACGATGAGATCAAGATCGTTCGTCTCGGATTGACCAACAATGACTCCAAGAGCCGCCATCTGTCGGCGACCTATTTCGTCGAGTGGGTTCTGGGGACACACCGTGAAGACGCTGCGATGCAGCTCGTTTGCGAACGCGATGCCCCTTCGGGAGCCATCGTGGCGTGGAACCCGTGGGCCAACGACTTCGCTGGAAGACTGGCATTTGTGGCCGCCAGTCCCGCTGCGAGTTCAGCCACGTCCGATCGCACGGCGTTTCTGGGCAAATACGGTTCTGTTTTTCGGCCGGCGGCCTTGGAGCGGACCAGCCTGGCGGAGACTTTCGGTCCTCTGCAAGATCCCTGCGGTGCCCTGATGGTAAGTATTTCATTGGCACCCGGCGAGAGCCAGGAGGTTATCTTTGTCCTTGGGCAGGCTGGTGGGCTCGAGGAGGTGCGTAGGCTTGTTCACGAGCATGCCGAAGCCGGCCGTGCTCGTGAAAGCTTCGCCGCAATATCCCGTGATTGGGACGACATTCTGAATGCAGTTCAGGTTTCAACGCCGGACGTCGGCTTAAACGTGATGATGAATCGTTGGCTGTTGTACCAGGTGCTCGCTTGTCGCGTCTGGGCGCGCTCTGCGTTCTATCAGTCCGGAGGCGCGTTCGGCTTCAGGGATCAGCTCCAGGATGTGATGGCGTTGGTCCACAGTGCGCCGAATGAGACTCGTTCGCAGATTCTGCGGGCAGCCGGCCGCCAATTCACGGAGGGTGACGTTCAACACTGGTGGCATCCTCCGTCCGGCGTCGGGGTGCGCACGCGCATGACCGATGACCTGTATTTTCTGCCTTTCGTGGTTCACCACTATGTTTCGATTACTGGCGATGCCCACCTGCTGGAGGAGCGGGTGCCCTTCATCGCATCACCAGTATTGAAGGAGGATCAGGAAGAGGATTTCGGCGTTCCTGTACTCAGCGAAGAGGCCGGTACCGTCTACGAGCACTGTGTCCGGGCATTGGAGCACGGGTTCCGGCTCGGCCTACACGGCTTGCCGCTCATGGGAACAGGCGACTGGAACGATGGCATGAACAAGGTCGGTGCCGGCGGCATAGGCGAAAGCGTCTGGAACGGCTGGTTCTTCCTAACGGTACTGAAGTCATTCGCGACGACCGCGTCTTCGCACGGCGACGAAGGCCGTGCCCGATGGTGCCGCGAACGGGCCGAGGAACTGCGCGCCGCGCTGGAAGCACACGCTTGGGATGGCGCCTGGTATCGCCGCGCCTATTTTGACGACGGCACGCCTCTCGGTTCATCCGCCAACGACGAGTGCCAGATCGATGCCATTCCGCAGGCTTGGGCCGTCATCTCTGGCTCGGCCGACGAGGAGCGTGCGTCGAAGGCGATGAGCGCCGCCTATCAAAGGCTCGTGCGCCGACAAGACAAGCTGATCCAGTTGTTCGACCCGCCGTTCGACAGGGGGTCCCTGCAGCCGGGCTACATCAAGGGCTATGTTCCCGGCATACGAGAAAATGGCGGACAGTACACCCATGCGGCCGCGTGGCTCGTGCTCGCGTCGGCACTGCAAGGAGACGGCGATCGCGCCCTGGAGCTTTGGAGCCTGATCAATCCGATCAATCACGCTTCGACAAAGCATGAAGCCGAGCACTATATGGTCGAGCCCTATGTCGTCAGCGCCGACGTTTACGGCGCACCACCGCACACCGGACGTGGTGGCTGGACCTGGTACACCGGATCAGCCGCCTGGTTGTATCGAGTGGCGCTGGAAGCCATCCTTGGACTGCGCCGACAAGGCCAGACCCTCCGGTTTGAGCCCTGTGTTCCGGCAAGTTGGTCAGGTTACGAGTTGAGCTACAAGCATGGATCGGCGACATACCGCATCCGTTTCGATAACTCAGAGAAAGCCGGCCGGGGAGTGCGCTCCGTTACGCTGGACGGAACCGTCTTTACTGACGCGATCATACCACTCAGTGACGACGGGCTGACGCACGACGTTCGTATCGCGATTGGCTAGCGATCACGACCGAGTGCTCTCTACTGGCTGTTCCGCTTGTGACGGCGTCCGTCTACCCGGACAGTGGATGCATGGATTCTGGTGAAAGCAATGGCGATTGCCACCTGCGACTGCAACGGTGATCCAAAGTTTTCGTGCCGCGACGGTTCGGCCGATACCGCCTGACGTCACTTTGCCTGATGGCGGCGCTCTCGGTGCTCCTCGCGATGCCTGCATTCGCGCAAGTGCCATCTAAAACGGTGCCCGAGGGACCGGAATTTGGTGCACGCAAAATTTTTCTCATGCTGTTCCTGATGCTTGGCCCGATCAAGATTCTGGTTCCGTTCGTGGGCATGACGCAGGATTCCGATCCAGTCTTTCGTCGTACTTTGGCGAGACGAGCGATGCTGTTTTCCGCAGCCGCGCTTGCTCTTGCCGGGTTGCTCGGACGCAGCATGCTCGAGAATTTCGAGATCTCATTGCCGGTGCTCGCCCTGACCGGCGGCGTGATTCTGTTTCTTGTGGCTCTGCAAACAGTGCTGCAGCAATCTGCAGGCACCGCAAATCCCCCGAAACCGGTCAGCCAACTGCCCGATCTCAAACTGGCCTTCACGCCGCTGGCGTTCCCGACGATAGTCACGCCCTATGGGATTGCAGCGGTGATCGTGTTCGCAACGCTGGCCGGGAATCGATACGACGCCGAGTTGACGGTGGGCGGCATTGTGCTGCTCATCCTGGCAGTGGACTGGACGGCGATGCTGTTTGCCGAAACCATCCTGAGATTTGTTGGAACGGCGCTTCAGGTATTTGCCGTTGTTCTTGGCGTCACTCAGGTCGCTCTCGGCCTGCAAGTGATCCTACACGGCCTGGCAATGATCGGCGTCTTCGCGGAGCGCCGATTTAGAGATTATGGTCCGGACGGAAGACATGCCGGCGAGCCGGGCGTTGGCATATAAGCCGGAATGTCGAGCCGCAGCAGGAGCCCGGTAACTTTCCGGAGTTGAGCACGTACTGTTAGGTCCCAATTGGTCCATGACCGTCGCTTTACTCAAGGATGACGGTGGCGGTAGAATGGACGATCACGATCTTCCAAGGGGAGGTTTGCAACTCGTGACTGACGATTATAGGGGCCAGACATTTTCCATGTCCGCGCCCTCGATGACGACGCCGGCGGTCACTTACTTCGAGAGTGCGACTAGCAGCTTTCGGGCGAGCGCGACGATCATCGCCTTGTTGAACCGGCCGCCATTGCGGGCGATGCGCTCCTTAAACCCAGCGCGTCAGTGTCGAGTGCAGGGTTGGTGGCGCAGCCACAGCCAGCCCAGCTCGATCAGGGTCAGGTTGCCTGTGACCTCTCGGCCGGCACCGTGGACGGCGTCGTGCAAGGGTCAAGACCGGAGATTCCGGGTGCTCTCGGCGAATGATATAAGTTCTCCCTTGGCTAGGGGGCAGGACCTATTAATCTGTCATCAACTGCCAAGAGCCATCGCTTTCGGAATTGGCCACGAACGGCAACTTCCCGCCATTTTTGAGCTTTAGACCAAGGTCTCAAAAGCCCCAATTCAGAAATCCGAACCAAAACGAGAGCCTAAGCGACCACGGCTAAATTAGCTGCATTGGCAGGCCGCGACGACCTTCGAAGCACGCTTCCGCTTCCTAAGGAGGCTTGGTCTCACCAAATACCCGGCAGAAGCCGCCATCGGACCCGCGTGGCGTAATCCGAGTAGCCCGCAAGCTCCGCGCGAAGAATTCGGTCCTCCGTGATGGTGCGGTAGAGCAGAAACGGCAGGCTAAAGAGCACAACAAGCGCAGCCGCAAGCCACGATCCGAGCGCGGGTCCGCTTGCCGCTATGATCAGAAATCCAGCGGTGTAGCCAGGGTGGCGGATGAAGGCATAAGGTCCCGTGCTGACGACGTGCTGGCCGCGGTCGGCCTGGATGCGAATGACTGAGGAGAAAAATCGGTTCACACGCATAGCCCATAGTGCAAGGGCGTAGCCGGCCGCGACCGTGAACAGGCAAACGCCCCGAAGCCAATCGGGCACGTTGTCGCTCCAATGGAAACGGCCACGGTCAACCCCGGCAACGATCCAGTGCATGAACAGAACGAACGAGAAGATCCTCAGCGACGGCGCTTCCTGACGACGGTCGCGCCATCGACGAAACAGGCGGAAGTCCGAAATTCCCATAGCTATCGCATCGCCTGCCGCCCGCGGGTTCCTTCCTCGGTGACTTTCGTACGCCTGCCGGCGCCCGAAACCCTTCACGACTGCCGACCGTCCGCTGCTAGGAGGTGCA
Organism: Sinorhizobium psoraleae; assembly: GCF_013283645.1. Lineage (GTDB taxonomy): Bacteria > Pseudomonadota > Alphaproteobacteria > Rhizobiales > Rhizobiaceae > Sinorhizobium > Sinorhizobium psoraleae. Next base: position 130,794 of record NZ_JABEKV010000007.1, on the reverse strand, counting down.
ACACGAAACCGGATACATGGCCGCCCGATGCCAAGGGCTGAAATTGGCGCCAAAGACGACCTTTAGCTGCGCTGCTCTCGACGGCGGTAGCGGGTGGTGAACAGACGTCCGGGAGAAGGCCCCTGCGCGTCCGCTAGGTGGGACGAAGCCGCCGTTCATTGGTGACGCCCGCGAATTATCAGTAATGCGAGGCATGCTTCAATGTGATGCCGACAGACTCTGGGATCGTGCGCAATTTACGGGGCAATGGACAGGGTGTACTCTTTTCCAGAACCGCGGTGGCGACGTTTGACGGCATCGAGCAGGCGCGAGAGCCGCACCTCCCCTTCCGGCCCGTCAACCTCGGCGGCCACGCTGGCGGTCCCTCGCCCGGTACGAACGAACTGATCGTAAAATGACGCCAAATCGATCTCGAGCATGCCTCCCCTGGCCGGCCGAAGCCCGATTTCATCCTCGACGGTCACAGTCAAGACCCAGCCGCCGGCAGCCGGCACGATCTGCTTCGGGTCAATGTCGACGACATGGGGTTCCATCTCCGACATCCTCCAATTTAAGCGGGGGGGGGTGCTGCGTAGCTCGCAACTCCGCAGCAGTTGCCACCTCCCCTATGAGAGATCTTCAAAACGGTAGCAGGCCTCGAAGGCATCATTGGTGCGGCTCAAATCTGAGCGTCGATCCGACCTCGATCTCGTTGATGACGTCATCGACACCGAATACGAACCTTGGTCCGGCGCGCCCTTGCCGCCTTGCGCAGCGAAGCGCGTTAGCGCTTGTCGGCGGTTTGGATTCGTTTGTTTGCCGCAGGGTCTAATCGCAAACCCCGGGGCACTTTTGCTGAACCAAACTCCGAGTGTTCCATGGCTTCCTCCCGCTTCAGCGGCCGCGTCCCACGGCTCCGGCTCGTCGGACCTCAAATCCTCAGCTTTCGAGGCATTCCTAGAGGGCCTTGACGAGCTGATCATGTAGATCCGGATTTTCCACGATCATTGCGACCAATTCGGCGATGTCGAGCGATTCAGCTTCCGACAGGCCGTGCTCGAAGGTCTTCGCCGAGAGGCTCCCCTGCCCGACGCGCATCAGCGCGTAGAGCTCGTAGAGCGCCGCCCCCGGAAGCCGATTGATCGCGGTTTTAAATCGCGTTGCGACGTAGCAACGGGAATATCCTCCATGCCAAGGCTCGCCAATACGTTATGGTCGCCGCGCGACGGCTTTGGCTCAGCAAAATCCTCCTCGGGGACGTTGCCAAGCAACGCGTCACGCTCCATGCGAGCGGCTTTGGCAAGCAGGGCGATGAACTGCACCTTGGAAAGGTTTAAGACTGTCAACATTGTTCCGCTCCGCCGGTAGATAATGCTGGCAGCAGGTGAAAAAATGCGGCGCCAATTACCCGATTGAGCCAGTGCGACATGCTGCCTGAAAATCGCACCCTAATCGCGACGTGCGACTTGCGGCCACAGGCTCCTCACGGGTACTGGCAATTGATCGATCACCTTTGCAACCGCGCCGGGGTCAAGTTCCTTGAAGATCACGTCGAAAACGCCCGTCGCGACGGTTTTGGCATCCATCCCGAACTTAGGAGGAAGCTCCCGGGCTACGTGCTCTCAAAATTCGTCAATGGAGTGCTCGTCTGTCGGCTTTCCCGCCAGCCGCCAGCCTTCGAAATAGAGCCCACGAATGACCATCGGGAACTGCGCGCCGAAATGGACTGCATCCCCTGGGGCCAGCCTGTCGCGCAACGCGTGAAGCGTAGCCCTGAGCGCGCTGTAAGCGTGTCGCCGTCCTTCGAAATGCAGGCGTTCAGCCACTGCCTTCAGCCACATATTGCCTTCCTGAGTCGTATGGTCGAAGCTCGGATGTCCGCTTGGCATGAGTTCCTCCTTTGCCCCAGGATGGGTGTGCTGTCATCGGGCCGGTCCAAACAATGGCTCGGATCATATGCCCCTGCGATTTTCGGAGCGACAAGGGTCAGGATGCAACGAATGCCGCCGCGCCGCATTGATGTGCGTCAACGGGGATCGAGCATTCGCTCGCCGGCTTTCGATCCAGCCGTCCGGGCGCGAGGCACAGTTTCGCCGCCCGTGGCCGTCCTGTCGCTCACCCGGAGTAACGGGGGAAAGTCCTGTGGAGTGATCGTCTCGCGCTCGAGCAGCAGTTCTGCTCCTGCCTTGAGCTCGCGCATGCACCCCTGCAGTATCGCCTTGGCGCCTTGGTAGGCGTCGTCGATCATCATGCGCACCGCAAGATCGATTTCGCGCGCGGTCGTTTCCGAATAATCCTTCTGCCGTGGCGCAGCTGGACCATCGCCGAGCCATTGCAGCCTTTGCTCTTCGAGGACAGCTTGGCCAACCTGCGGGCTCATGCCGAAGCGTACGACGCTTTGCCGCGCCACATCGGTGGCCTTGGCAAGATCGTCCGCCGCACCGGTCGAGACTTCACCATAAATAAGCTCTTCAGCCGCCCGACCGGCGAGCAGTGCTGTCATGCGTTCCTTGAGTTCACTCGACGTGATGAGGAAGCGATCATCGGTGGGGCGCTGCAACGTGTAGCCAAGCGCCCCGATTGAGCGGGGAATGATCGACACCTTCTGCACCGGATCGGTCTTCGAGAGTTTCGAGGCGACCAACGCGTGACCCATTTCGTGATAGGCTACCCGTTCGCGTTCGTCGGGCTTCAGCAGGCGGCTCTTGCGTTCCGAACCGGCGACGATGCGCTCGACCGCGTTGTTGAAGTCCTCGATCGCCACCCGCTCGGCACCACGGCGCGTTGCGACGATCGCGGCTTCGTTCACCAGGTTGGCAAGATCGGCGCCGGTGAATCCCGGCGTCATGTCTGCGATCTCCTCCGCATGCACCCCCTCCGCGATCGCGACATTTGCCATGTGGACCTTGAGGATTGCTGCCCTGCCGTTTCGATCCGGGCGGTCAATGACGACCTGGCGGTCGAAGCGGCCTGCGCGCAGAAGGGCTGGATCAAGGATCTCCGGACGATTGGTGGCAGCCAGGAGGACGATGCCGACGCGCGGATCGAAGCCGTCAAGTTCGGCCAGCAATTGATTGAGCGTCTGCTCCTTCTCGTCGCCGCCGCCATAGCCGGCGAAGGGGCTGCGGGCGCGGCCGAGCGCGTCGAGTTCGTCGATGAAGATGATGCAGGGAGCGGCCTGTCGCGCCTGATCGAAAAGATCCCGGACGCGGGCGGCGCCGACGCCAACGAAGAGTTCGACGAATTCCGAGCCGGAAATCGAGAAGAAAGGCACGCCGGCCTCGCCTGCAACCGCGCGCGCCATCAGCGTCTTGCCCGTACCGGGCGGCCCGACGAGGAGGATCCCTTTGGGAATATGCGCGCCGAGGCGACTGTATTTCGCCTGGTCTTTCAGAAAGGCGACCACCTCCTGCAACTCAGCCTTCGCCTCGTCCACGCCAGCCACATCGTCAAAGGTCACACCCGTTTGGCGCTCGAGATAGACCTTCGCCTTTGACTTTGCGATATTGACGAGGCCGCCGCGCTCGGCGACGCCCTGAAAGAGCACGAACCAAAGTCCCAGGAAGACCAGCAACGGGAAGATCCAGGAAAGGAGCGTCATCGCCCAATTCCTGTCGGTCCCGCCTGACACCTTTGCACCTGCCTTCTCAAAGACCTCGGCCAGCGAGGGATCGACACGATGCGCGACGAAGTACTTCTTTCCGTCCTGCGGCTGCTTGAACTCTCCTTCGATCAAGGACTCTGTCACGACGACGGACGCGAGCCTGCCGTCCTGCGCCGCCTGCAAAGCGTCCGAATAACTGAGCTGCGCGACGTCGCGATAGCCCAGCCAGAATTCAAAGATTCCGATCAACAGGAGTGCGGCGAGCAAATAGCCGAGAGTGAAAACCCATTTCGTATTCATAGGCCGGCTTCCGGTTCGTTTGCTGCGAACGAGCCTTTCATGTCTCACCGCCCGCCGCCTTGACCCGTGTCAAACTCGGAGAGCTCGGCTCAAAGTGACGGAAGCCGCCGTGGCCTTTGACGCGAGTCAATGCCTTCGGCCGGAGTTGCCTGATACTTTGCCGAATGGAGGAAGTGCGATGACCAAGCGCATTCTTGTCGCAACCGATGGATCCGACAAAGCCCGAGAAGCCGTGACGATGGCGGCGAACATAGCCACAGCACTCGGAGCAAGGCTTACGATCCTTCAATCATCCTGCATGGGCTGAGGGCTGAGGAGGCGAGCCGCCTCGCTGAGCCGGAGCACCTCGTCCGCCGTGTATCGGCCGTGACCCTGCCACAGTTGGAACGTGTTCCCAACTCGATGGGCGAGTTGTTCCGTGCCTCGCAAGGCGACATCGGAGAAATGGTTTCGGTCTTGGGTGACCGGATTGCCGAGGACGCTGCCGATGTTGCCCGAAGCATCGGCGTCGGTAGCGTGGAGACGCGCGTCGAGCCCGGCGCCTACGCTGAAACGATTCTTAAGGTCGCTGAGGAAATCGGTGCGGACTTGATCGTCGTTGGAAGCCGCGGGCTCGGGCGGTTGAGGGGTATGCTGGTCGGAAGCGCGTCGCAAAAGATCATACAGCATGCACATTGCTCCGTGCTGGTGGTACGCTGAACATCTCGCGACGCCCCCCCCGGCGAGTTGGAAACGGCACGAGGCCACAGCAGCTTTGCGGAGAACAACTGACAGCGACGCCAGGACGAGCTTGAGATCATGACCGCAACCGCGCTCTTCACCGATCTCTATGAACTGACGATGCTGGATGCCTATCATTCGCTCAGCATGGACGACATCGCCGTCTTCAGCCTGTTCGTGCGAAAGCTTCCGCCGGAGAGAAATTTCCTTATCGCCTGCGGAGTCGACGAGCTCCTGGATGACATCGAGGAGTTGCACTTCCGCGAGGATGATATCGCCCATCTCGCTTCGCTTGGCAGATTTAGGACGGAGTTCCTGGATTGGCTAAGGTCCTTTCGCTTCAGCGGCGAGATTTTCGCGGTAGCTGAGGGCACCCCCGTATTTGCCAACGAGCCGATCTTGGAGGTCATCGCGCCGATCGCAGAGGGACAGTTGCTCGAAACACTCATCCTCATTCAGATCGGTTTTCAAACCGTGATCGCGTCGAAAGCGGCACGGATCGTCAAGGCCGCCTATCTTGCGGGAGTGTCGGCGACATCGAATGTGGAGGCAGGCCGGCGCTACGGCATTCCGGTCGCTGGAACGGTCGCCCACAACTTCGTTCAGGCTTTTCCAAACGAGATGGAGTCGTTTCGGTGTTTGGCCGAGCTCTTTCCTCAGACGGCGTTGCTCGTTGACACCTACGACACCACCGTCAGCGAGCCATAAGACTGGATTCCGGCGACCTGCTCGAACGGCCGACAATCAAGACAACTCCTGGACGAGGGCGGGCTGCAACACATGCAGATCTTCGCCAGCGGCGGCCTCGATGAATGGAGTATCGAAAGCCTCCTGCGAGCTGGCGCGCCGATCGACGCGTTTGGCGTCGGCACGGATATGATGGTGTCGCCCGGACGCGGCCGCCCTCGATATCGCCTACAAGTTGACGAAATACGCCGGCATTGGCCGCATGAAGCTTTCTGCGAACAAGGTCACGCTCCCCGGGCGCAAGCAGACCTTTCGTCACATGCGTAGCGGCGCCGCGGTTGGAGACACCATTGGCCGCAGCTATGAGGACTTGGCGGACGACGGCTTCTGGAGCCCGTTATGACGGGAGGTCGGCGAATTATCGCGCGCAAGCCATTGGCAACCAGAAGCCGCTGCATGGTAACCCTGATCGCTTCAAAAAGTGTGCCATCCATCATGGCACCCCAGAGATATCGCGCGACGCTCAAGACAGAGGGAAAGAGTACCGGTGACCAGCGTCCGCTCTCAGACGCCAACTCCCAGCCGACCAGCAGCATAACGAGGAAGCTCGACACGATCGCGAAACGCTTCATTCTGTCACCCCGCCTCCGATAGTGCCGCGAAGCGCATCAGCAACGCGTCCGGCGTGGCCGATGAGTTCCGCATCGTAGATGTTTCGCGGGCAGCGGAATCTCGAAATGCTGAACGATCCGCCCCGGCGCCTTCGACATCAGTAGCACGCGATCTCCCAAGCAGGCCGCCTCACGCATATTGTGGGTGACGAACACGATCGTCTTGCGGCTGTCGCTCCAGATGCGCTGGATATCGTCATAGAGGTGCTCTCGGGTCATCGCGTCGAGTGCGCCGAAGGGTTCGTCCATCAGCAGCACCTGCGGATCGGGGGCCAGCGCGCGCGCCAAGGCTACCCGCTGCTTCATCCCACCCGATAGCTCATGCACATGCGCGCCTTCAAATTTTTCGAGGCCGACCAAGGCGAGATATCGGTGCGCGATCTCGCGCCGCTCGCCGTTGCTAAGCTCGGGACAAAGCCTCAGGCCGAACATGACGTTGCCGAAAACGTTGAGCCAGGGAAATAGCGACGGCTCCTGGAACACGACCAGACGCTGCCGACCCGGGCCGGTCACCGGCTGACCGTCGGCAAGCACATGACCGGCATCGGGCTCGGTCAACCCCGCTATGATGTCGAGGAGGGTCGACTTCCCGCAGCCGCTCGGGCCAACGACACAGACAACTTCGCCTGCCGCAACCTGCATCGAAACATTGTCGAGCGCGTGCACGGTCGCATGTGGTGTGCGAAACCATTTCGACACTTGTTCGACGACGAGCTTGCTCGTTGCCGTGGCAACCGGAGCCGATGTCGACTGGTTGGTGACTTGATCAAGCATCAGGGCACCTCGATCAGTCTCGAAAGCTCCGGCATCTCCCGCAGGAAGCCGACCTGCTGAGCCTTGGTGACGAAGGTCTGCAATGCGGAGGGTGAAATCTCGCTGGTAACCGCCATGCGCGCCCATGCGCGCGCAATGAGCTCCGGCGACATGCTGACCCGAAACGACGCCTTGAGTTCGTCCAGGATCATCCGCTGCGCGTCGGACGGGTGACGCTTGATCCAATCACTAAGGTCGCGATGGCCGTCAACAAAGCGTCGAACGAGATCGCGGTGTTCCGAAAGAAAGGCTGCACGCGCAACGAGCACTGTGGTGACCGCTTCCTTTTCTTCGACGAGGATCTTTCCACCCGCCTCCATTTCGAGCCGCGAAACCCAGGGTTCGACAGTCCAGACGGCATCGAGCTGTCCTGTTTTGAAGAGTGACAGCTGCTCCGGATTGGCAGTCGGAACAACCTGGGCGTCTCCGCCTGCCTGCGTTATCCGCAAGCCTCCTGCTGAGAGCCAGGCGCGTGCTGCCACGTCCTGAGTATTTCCGAATTGGGGAGTTGCGATCCGCTTACCGCGGAAATCCGCGGCGGCCGCAAGGCTTTCATACGGCTGCACGACGAGCGCAGAACCACCGTTGACCGAGCCGGCGACGATGCGAATCTCTCGTCCTCCCGAACGGGCATAGGCATTAATCGCCGGATTCGGTCCGACATAGGTAAGGTCAATGCTCTCAGCGAAGATCGCTTCCATGGCACTCGGACCGGCATTATAGGCGTACCATTCGACCTTGATCTTCGGACCGAGCCGATCGGCGTACCAATTCCGGCCCTGCCGTTCGAGGTTTCTGGCAACCAGCGCCTGCGCATGTGTCACGTTCGGGAAATGGCCAATCCGAATCTTGAGATCTTGCGCCCGAACGCCGGCCGTTCCAAACGCACAGAATCCCACCGCAATCGTCGTCACAAACAGCCGCCGCGCTCTGGACAGGAATTCATTCATGAACCGAGCTTTCCATGGAGGTCGACGGCACGCGTGGAGGCGGTTCGGTCCCCTTGTAAATCTCAAAGACGTCCTCGCGCCGGCACAGCTCGGTTCCGGATGCGATGACGGCGGCTGCTCCCGCGGCGACACCAAACTGGAACGCCTCCTCAATTGGCCTGCCTTCCGCCAGCAACCATGTGAGAGCGCCGATGAAGCTGTCGCCGGCACCTACGGTGGACTTGGCGACGACGTGCTTAGACGGGACGCGTAAAACGCCGAAGGCTCCAGCCAAGAGGGCACCCTCGCGGCCCATAGTGACTGCAACGAACTCTGCTGCAGTTTCCTTCACCAAAGCCGATGCGGCTTGCGCGACCCCATTCTCGTCCAGACGCCGGCCGGCCAGTGTTTCCAACTCTTCAATGCTCGGTTTGACGAGGAAAACCGGTGCCTTGCCCAAGGTGCTGCGCAATGTCGCGCCCGGGCAGTCGAGAATGAACCTGGCGCCGGTTTTCGCGGCTATGCGGCCAATTTCAGCATAGATGTCTTCGGGAGCGTTGCGCGGCAGACTTCCGCTGGCAACGACGAAGTCGCCCCTGAAGCTTTCAAAGATCGCAAGGGCCTTCGCGATGTCGCCCGGCGCGACTTCCGGCCCTTCGGGAACGAAGCGATATTCGAGCCCCGTTTCCTCTTCCCGAACCATAAAGGAAATTCGCGTCAGCCCTGCTATCTGTACGGCGTGAGTTCGAATGGCTGATGTCGCAAGGGCCTCTCTAAGCATGGCTCCAGTCGCTCCGCCCGCAAGGACGAGGAGCTCCGGCTCGCCGCCGAGCTCGGCGATGACGCGTGCGACATTGACGCCGCCGCCGCCCGGTCTTTGCCGCTCGCTGTGCGTACGGGTCTTGACGGTCGGACGCACCCGCTCAGCCTGACTCCATACGTCGATGGTGGGGTTGAGAGCCACTGCAAGGATAGGCATGGTTCACTCCACCAGGGTGCTTCAAGATCGTTCTGATAAGGTCGCGCCTGCTCCGACACGCAGCTTGTTCTTGACGCTCCCAACGCCGCTCACGGCTTCTGCGGCAACGCGAGCCGCCTCGGGCTGGACCTCACTGGCGACCTCCCCCCATAGGGAAACTGTGCCATCCTCGATTGTCACGTCGATAGCCGCCTTGTCGAGCCCGACGTCGGAACAAAGCCTCGCCAGGACAGCGCGTCGCGTGGCCTCGTCGCCCGCAGCCGTTATGTCAGGCACGGCCGCAGCGATCACCTGCAAAATATCGCCGCGGCTGACGATGCCCACCATCTGGCCGGCGCGTACAACAGGGACACGTTTGATGTCGTGCGTCTTCATAGCTGCAGCAATACGGTCAACCGGAGTGTCTTCACCCACCGTCACGACACCTGGCGTCATGACATCACCAATACGCCAGCTGTTTCCCTTGATGAAAATCTCCGGCGCCTCTTCGTGCGTGCTGCCCGTACCCCACCACGCGGCTGGTCCCAATTCTGCGCGCCGCAACAGATCTCCCTCGGTCAGAATACCGACAAGACTCCCATTGTCGTCAAGGACTGGCAGGCCGCTTATGTGGTTTTCCAGCATTACGCACGCGGCATGCTTTACGCTATGCTCGGGACTTATGGCGATGACCTTCCGGGCCATGATGTCCGCGGCTTTCATCTGAGGCTCCCCATGAATTATGGCGCCTAAAACATAGCTCACTTGTCGACCGCGTAGATTGACGTCGGTCAATAAGGGGAGCGGCAAGGCCGCCATACTCCCCGCGCCGCTAGAACCGTTCGGCTTGCTTGCGTCAGGTCGTGCTCACCTCAGTCTGGTCCGCGTCTAGTGTGCTCCGTGCGAAGACCCGTAACATTCTGCTGGCGCGATCGTGAAGGCCGCAACGCACAGCTGGACCTCACCCACATCCTTGATTTGCGTCAATGCAGGCTAATCCAGGTAATACGACATTTGACAGACAGATGGGGTTTTTCACATGTCACAGTTGATTGCGAGTCACCATATCGACTATCGCGGCTACGGTTTGGAGGCCAGTCACTATGCTTCGGCATGGCGAGTGCACATAATACCCGGCCCGCGCTCCCTCCCAACTGACCCTGACCACGTCTTGGCAGATACTCAGGAGGAAGCGCTTACAAAGGCACGAGCAATCATCGCTTGCTGTCGGGAAGGAGGCGCTTCACGCGTGACGGCTGTCGTTCCTTACCTCGCCTATGCGCGCAAGGACCGGCAGACGAAGGCGCGGGACCCGGTGACCACGCGCTACGTGGCGGAAAAACAGCAATTTGCAAAGCTTGTCGTTGACAGACTCCCGAGCACTTCCATGCAGTTGCTGCAGGACGTAGACATCCTCGCCACGCACGCTGACAAGCGGTCTGGCCTTGTGCTCACCGTCCTCGAAATCGCGTTCCTCGTGTTCGTCGATCGGCACACCGAGAGCGAAAGCAAGCTTTCCGCCAAAATCCCGTGATGCATTCAGTGCAAAGATGCGCATGGGAGCATCCTAAAGGGCAACTGCACTCGTTCTTGATGCTGATCGACGGGCCGCACGTGCCCCCTCGCGGCACTTTGTAGCGACGTGAGTTGTTCAGCCTTGGAGGTGGCGATCGACGCAGCTCTTCGAAGCAGCAGGCACCGATCAGGTGATGACGCTTGACGTGCATAACATTGCCGCTTTCCAGAACGCCTTCCGCTGCCGTACGATTCATCTGAGTGCAAAGGAGCTACTCGCCGACTTGATTGCCCGAAAAACTGCAGGCAGGCCCGCTACGATTCTCTCCCCGGATGGCGGCGGTATCAAGCGAGCCCAGCTTCTGAAGGAGGCCTATGAACGACTGTCTGGCGAGCCTGCAGGGTTCGGATTCATGGAAAAGCGCCGCAGCCGCGGCGTTGTTTCGGGCGAGCTCTTTGCGGGAGAGGTTAAAGACGCGACGGTCTTCATTGTCGACGACATGATCAGCACCGGCGGCACCATGCTGAGAGCAGCGGAAGCCTGCCGGCAGCGCGGCGCCAAGGCGGTCTATGCGATGGCGACGCACGGCCTTTTCAGCAAGGGCGCCGAAGCAATTCTCGCCCATCCCGCCGTCGACGGGACGATCGTAACGGATTCCATTGCGCCATTCCGGTTGCCTGAACATCGCTTGCGATCGTGCGTCGACGTCGTCCCGAGTGCGCCGCTTGTCGCCGAGGCCATTCGCCGGCTCGCCTTCGGTGGCTCGATAACAGAGCTTCTAGCCGACGATGACTGACAGATGCCGCCGGGCTTGTGTCAGATAGGCAAGCGCCAAAGGACGCCATTTCTTCGGTTCCCGAACCGGATGCTCCAAGGAGATGAACCAGGCACAGCCTTGCCCGCAGCAAGCCGCGAAAGCCGCTATAAAGCGCAAGCAAGCGGTCGTCCGGACGATCGCCAAGCGCTTTTTCCAGAGCAGTCAGAAGCAGCGGCCGGATCCAACCGGCCCCGAGCACCTCGCATTCGAGCCCGAGGTAACCGATTTCGTCGTAGGGATCGATGATCCGCATCGAGCGGTTGAATTCGAGACAATCGATGATCTGCGGCGGGGTGACGAGGCAGACATGCTCCGGCCGCAGGTCGCCGTGGCCCTCGACGATCTTTCCACGTGCGATGCGGGATTCGATGACACCACGCATCTTGCCCAGACCGACACCGACACCGTCGAGCAAGGCGGCCACGCCCGATGCCGAGAGCTCGAATTCGGAGCGCACCAGCAGCTCGCGGTTGATTTCGTGTTCCTCAAGAAGGTGCCGGATATATGCTGAGCCATCGGCAATCTCCGGCGGTCAGCCGATATAGAAACGGGCAAGCCGATCGGGTATCGCGGCCATCTCCGCCGTGCTTACCCGGTTCGCAGCGATGCGGGCATCCAGGAAGTCGTCCGCCGGCAATCGCCGCATCTCGACGAGCCAATCGACGACGTGTGCGGATTTCTCGAAGGTCAAATTTCCCCCGTCGTCACAATAGAGCGCCTTGACGGCGCGATAGGTCTCGCGTGCCAGCCGGCGGTTGAGGCGAAGCTCCTCCTCGCAGAAGAATTTCCGCGCCTCGATCGTGCTGAAATCGAGGTGGGATCGCAAGACCGGCTTCTTGAGCTTGAGCACCCAATCATCCGCGATGAAGACCCAGGACATATGGGTCTCCTTGGCCTCGATACTGCTTGGTGGCTGCGGGTAGGAAGCCGGATTGGAGAGGAATCGCACCTTCTGCGCGAGTGCCACCCTGAAATCCGGGCGCATCTCAACATTCCGCTTTCCAGTGGTCAGTCCCGGTGAGCGGCAATCGCGAGGCATCATCAGGCCGACATCAGGCGGTGAAGGGATCCTTCGCGCAGCAGCGATCGGGTGACGCCGCCAAGCAGCCATTCGCGGAGGCGGCCATGCCCATAGCCACCCGAGACGATCAGATCCGCTCCCATCTGCTTGGTGATGCCAACGAGCGCCTCCCCAGCCTCGCCTTCGCGATGGTCCACGATCTCGGCGCGGGCTTTTGCACCATGATTGATCAGATAGCGGACAACGTCGGTGGCACTGGCCATCGCCCGATCCGGTTCGTGCTCCGCGACGGTCGCCACCAGGACTTCGCGCGCATGGACAAGGAAGGGCATCGCGTCTGCGACCGCCCGTCTTGCCTCACGGCCATCCTTCCAGGCAACGATGACGCTTCTCGCCTTGAGAGGTGCGAGATCATCTCGCGGTATGAGGACCGGACGGCCCGCCGCATGTATCAACGCGCCCAGGTCTATGGCGGTGTGGGCGTCGCGTCCACCCGCGTCGCCACCCGACCCCGCGATCACAAGGTCCGCTGCTCTCGCGGCGGTTGCCAGCCCTCTTGTCGGATCGCCGACGGTAGTGCGCAGCGAATCGGCCCCTCCCATCTCGCCGCTGGCATCGAGATCGCTTCTGAGCGCTTCCAGGCGGCGTTCGATCTCCCTCGCCTCAAGCCGCATGAACTCGGCATCGACGATCACCCCGGGCGGAGGCGCCGCAATCGGGCGTATGTCGCCGGCGGCAAAGCCGATGAGGTTTGCCTCAAAGCGTGCGGCGAGGTCGCGCGCAAAATTTAACTGCGATGCTGCACCATCGCCTATGTCCAAGTGTACCAGTATCGTGTTGTAAATCATGGCCGCGACCTCGGTTTAGCCTCTCTTTGGAGAACTTAACCATCGATCGACCGCCTCGCCTTGACCGGCATCAAAGATGATCGCCTGACGCTTGAGCGGCCCTGCAGATGTCGTTTGATGCGCGTCAAAGCGTCCCTTCCGCCCTGTGCTACAAAAGCAAAGAACGGAGGATGAAGCTATGGCTCACAAGCAGGTCCTTTTCCATTCGGCTGCCCGAGAAAAGATCTTGAAGGGCGCTTCGCAATTGGCAGATGCCATTCGGGTCACACTCGGGCCGCGATCGAAAGCCGTTCTGATCGAAAGGAAATGGGGGCCTCCGATCGTCTGCAATGACGGGGTGACGATCGCCAAGGAATTCGACCTCAAAGATCCCGAAGAAAATCTCGGCGCGCGCATGCTGCGCCAGGCAGCGGAGAAGACAGGCGAAATCGTCGGCGACGGGACCACCACATCGACCATTCTTGCCCACGCCATTTTCGCCGATGGCCTGCGCAATGTCGTTGCCGGCGCAAGCGCGATCGACATCAAGCACGGGCTCGACCGCGGCGTCAAACGAGCGGTCGCCGAGCTCAAGAAAAACTCACGGCCCGTCTCCGAGAAGCGTGAAAAAGAACAGGTGGCGACGATTTCGGCCCACAACGACGCACAGATCGGCACGTTGGTCGGAGACGCGATGGAAAAGGTCGGCGACGACGGAGTCATCAGCGTCGAGGAATCGAAAACGACCGAGACGGTCCTCGAGGTTGTGGAGGGCATGCAATTCGATCGCGGTTATCTTTCTCCCTATTTCGTCACCGATGCCGAACGAATGGAGGTCGTTCTCGAGAGCGCCGCGATCCTCCTGTTCGACCGCAAGATCACCTCTCTCAAGGATTGCGTGGGACTCCTGGAGGCCATCGCCAAGGCCGGGACACCGCTGCTAATCATTGCCGAAGATGTGGAAACCGAGGCCCTCGCGACCTTGATTGTCAACCAGATGCGCGGAACACTACACAACTGCGCCGTCAAGGCGCCCGGGTTCGGAGACCGCCGTAAAGCCCTCTTGCAGGACATTGCCATACTCACGGGTGGGCAGCTTATTTCCGAGGAGCTGGGCATAAAGCTCGAAACGGTTACACCCGAACAACTTGGCCGCGCCGAGCGGATCGTCATTACGAAAGATACGACCACCATCATCGGTGGAGCGGGAGACAAGAAGGCCATCAGCAGCCGGGCGGAGCAGATCCGCAAGGAAATCTCGACCACCACTAGCGACTATGACCGTGAAAAGCTCCAGGAGCGACTGGCGAAGCTTTCCGGCGGCGTAGCGGTGATCAAGGTGGGTGCAGCCACGGAAGCGGAACTCAAAGCGAAGAAAGAAGCGCTTGATGACGCCATCAGCGCGACCAAGGCGGCCGTGGCCGAGGGCATCCTGCCGGGTGGCGGATTGGCCCTCCTGCGGTGCATCGCTGCCCTCGCAGAGGAGGAACAAGCCTGCGAAGGCGATGAGCGCACCGGCGTTCAGATCCTCAAGCGTTCACTGGAGACGCCGGCGCGGCAGATCGCGGAAAACTCCGCAACCGACGGCGGCGTCGTGGTTGCCAAGATGCTCGAGAGCCAGGGCAATTTCGGCTATGACGCCGGCCAGAAGGTCTATGTCGATCTGGTTTCGGCCGGCATCATCGACCCCACCAAAGTGATCCGCGTCGGCCTCGAAAATGCGGTCTCGGTCGCAAGCGTGCTGTTGCTGACCGAAGCCACGATGACGGAGCTTCCCGAGACGCCGAAGGAGGCAATGGCCTAAGCCGCGATGCAACCATAGTTGCAGGCCCGGTCGAGCCCAGGGACAGGAGGTAAAGACATGGAACTGACGGAGCCAGAGAAAGCGCTCGAAGAAAAGTACATCCTCGATTTCGAGCGCTCCTTGAGAGTTCGCGAACGCCGAGACCGCCTGCTTGCCGGATGGGCGGCCCACGCGCTCGATAAAGGCGACGCGACCGCCTACGCGGGGGAGATCGCTGAAGCCGGACGGGCCGAAGCCGGCGACGACGACATTCTGCGCAAGGTCCTCCGGGATTTGGAGAGCGCCGGAATCGCTGTGACCAGGGAAGAGCTTCAGGAAAAGATGCGGGCGCTGTTGTTTGTCGCCGCCGAACAACTGGACGCCGAAAGCAAAACGGAGAGGCGGTAGCTCTGCCCAGCTCTTATATCGCTCCCCCACCCTTTTCTGCCGCTGCCACGGTCCGCTTCACAGCGACAAAGCTGTCGGGCGTGACCGAGATCGAGTCGATGCCGCATTCGACAAGAAATGCTGCGAAGTCGGGATGATCGCTTGGTGCCTGGCCACAAAGGCCGATCTTGGCGCCGGCCCGCCGAGCGTCCGTGATGACCTTGGAGATCATCCATTTCACGGCTTCGTCCTGCTCGTCGAACAAGGTGGCGAGATCCTCCGAATCCCTGTCGACACCGAGCGTCAATTGGGTGAGGTCATTCGAGCCGATCGAAAAGCCATCGAAAAGCCGCGCGAAATCGGCCGCGAGAATGACGTTGGACGGTATCTCGCACATGACATAGACCTGTAATCCGTTGACCCCGCGCTGAAGACCGTTTTCGGTCATCACCTCAAGGACCTTCTCGGCTTCCTTGACCGACCGGCAAAAGGGAATCATCACGACGACGTTTCCAAAGCCCATCACCTCGCGCAGCCGCTTGATCGCCCGGCACTCAAGCGCGAAGCCGTCGCGATATTTGGGCGAATAGTAGCGCGATGCGCCGCGGAAACCGATCATCGGGTTCTCTTCTTGCGGCTCAAACTCGGCGCCGCCGCATAGCCCCGCATATTCATTCGTCTTGAAATCGCTCATGCGCACGATGATCGGCCTGGGATAGGCAACTGCAGCGAGACGCGCCAGGCCCCGCGAAAGCTCCTCGACGAAATAGTCGGTCCGCTCCGCATAGCCCGATGTCAGCGCGGCGATCTTCTGCTTTGCGGATTGATCGCGCAGCCGGTCGAAGTGCACGAGGGCCATGGGATGGATCCGTATCGCATTGCTGACCACAAATTCCATGCGTGCAAGCCCGATACCGCCGGTCGGGAGCCTCCACCAACGAGATGCGGATTGCGGATCGGCAAGGTTCAACAGGACCTTCGTCCGCGTTTCCGGAATGTCAGTGAGGCTGATCGTCTCCGCCTTGAATTCGGCCTGCCCTTCATAGATGCGGCCCTCGTCGCCCTCGGCGCAGGACACGGTGACGATCGCTCCCGTGTGCAAAAGCTTCGTTGCGCTCTCTGCACCGACGACTGCAGGCAGGCCAAGCTCGCGACTGACGATCGCTGCATGGGAGGTGCGTCCGCCATGATCGGTGACGATTGCCGAGGCGCGCTTCATCAGCGGCACCCAGTCCGGGTCGGTGGTTTTGGTCACCAGAATAGCGCCGTCATTGAACTTGCCGATGTCGTCGGGATGCTCGATGATGCACACGGGACCCGCCGCGATGGCATTGCCTATCGCAAGGCCCTTTGCCAGGAGGCGCCCCTTCTTGCCGATCCGATAGGTTGGAAGTTGATCGGAGGCTGCTTTCGCCTGCACCGTTTCGGGCCGAGCCTGCACGATGTGGAGCTGGCCGTCGCGGCCGTCTTTGGCCCATTCGATATCCATGGGGCAGCCGTAATGCTCCTCGATCGCTATCGCCCAGCGGGCGAGTTGAAGAACCTCCTCATCGGTGAGGACGAGCGTGGTCTGTTCTTCTCGGGAAGTGGAGACACCCCGGGTCGGCTCGAAACTGTCGCCATAGGTGAGCTTACTGGTCTTCGTGCCGCATCTCTTCTGAATAATAGGCACAAGGGCTGTGTCGCCAAGCAACGGTTTGAAGACGCGGTATTCGTCGGGATCGACGGTTCCTTTGACGACATACTCTCCGAGACCCAAGGCTGCATTGATCAGAACGACCTTATCAAAGCCAGTCTCAGTTTCGATCGAGAACATGACGCCTGCGCTGCCGAGGTCGGAACGGACCATTTCCTGGACGCCGACGGACAAAGCCACCTTCATGTGATCGAAGCCATTTACCTTGCGGTAGCTTATGGCTCGATCGGTAAAGAGCGAGGCATAGCAACGGCGACAGGCGGTCATCAGTGCCCGCTCACCGACGACATTGAGAAAGCTTTCCTGCTGCCCGGCAAAGCTCGCCGTCGGGAGATCCTCGGCGGTTGCGCTGGAGCGAACAGCAACCGAGGCCGCCTCGATGTCGAGCTTGCGCGACAGCGCACGATAGGCGGCAGTTATTTCCGCTTCGATCTCGGTGGGCCAGCTACCCCGGAGAATGCTCTCGCGTACTGCGGCACCCGTCTCAGCGAGCGTGGCTCCACCGGCCTCCCATTTCTCAAGCAAGGCAGTAATCGGTGCGCGCAAGTCATTGGCGTCGATAAAGTCCCCATAGGCCTCCGCTGTCGTCGCAAAGCCGCACGGCACCTTGATGCCATGCGCGGAAAGTCCGGAGATCATCTCGCCGAGTGACGCGTTCTTGCCTCCCACACTGGCGATATCGCGCCGCGTCACATCCTCGAACCAGATGATTGAAGCGACCATTTTCACCTCCTGTGTTGAGACTGCCCGCTCAAGGCTCCGCATCGAAACAGCGATACCCTATGCTTTCACGACATCGGTGACCTTGACGTCCATCAAAGTGCGAGGGGTTAGCCTGCCGCATACTCTCAGCAGAATATGTTGGAGGCCGAGGTGAACAAATTCACACATGATGTGGCCGACATTGGCGAGACCCACATGCGCTTCGCCGTCGTCCATACTGACAGGCTGACGATCGAAGATTATGTGCAGTTCGGAAAGAACGTATTTGGATCCGTGGTCGAGGCGCTGGCCGCTTACCGGCGCTCTCTACCAATCTGTCCACCTGCCTTGGGGATCACAATCGCAAACAGCGAATTGTTGCCCGTCAGTGATTTGGAACGCAGGCTCGCCGAAGGACATGCCGGTGAATGGCACCACGTTCAAATCATCGATTCCATCGACGCGCTTTCGCTGATCTTGCCCGATCTCGCTCCGCATGACGTCGTCCAATTCGGAGGGGCAGAGGGCCGTCGCGACGCGGCGAAGGCTGTCGCAAGCATTGGCGACGCAGTCGGCGTAGGGGTACTCACTCAAATCAATGGCTCTTGCACCCACTTCCACACTCACGCCGGAAGCATGTCCTTTGCACCCCGAACGCACGAGGAACTTGACATCCTGGAGCGCGTTCGCAGCGACGTGGGCCATGTTTCCGTCGAGCATCTGTTGTCGGGCCCGGGACTAGCACACCTTTACCAGATCCTGCTTGAGAGTTCGGGACAACCAGCGCGCTCCGTTCAGGCCGCTGACATTGTCGGCGCCGGCTTGCAGGGGCACGATGGCTGCGCGACAACGGCGATAAACTATTTCGCCACCCGGCTCGGCAGATTTGCAGGCGATATAGCCCTCCGTTATGAAGCGCGAGGCGGAGTTTATCTGTGGGGGCCCGATACTGCGGAACATGGAGAAGCTCCTGCACGACGGTGCCTTCCGTCTCGCATTCGAGGCGAAAGGGAGACGATCGGGCTGGCTGTCGCAAATACCCGTTTTGCTGATCAGAAGCGAAGACGCCATCCTGCGCGGAGCAGCAAAGGCCCTCAATCAACAAATGGACTAACCTCTCCGTTCTCGGAGCCTGACGGAAACGCCGCTTGACTGGTCAGCGTGGGGAAGTGCCGAAATCTCTGTCGTGTCTGCTCTCTGCCTGCCTGTGGTGGGGCAGCCCTTGATCGGCAGCACGCTGAAAAGCGAGGCAATCATGAGCGCTATGATGATCAGAAGCAGCCTGCTCGTAATGGCTGTCTGCATAGCGTGAAATAGGTTGTGCCTGGTCATTGTCGATTTCCGCTGACCTTCACCGTCACCCACGAACGACGGCTACCGCGTACAAGCACATCACACATCCTAGAAGCGCGCCTTGTTCTCCGTCAAAAAGCGAATGGCGGGCGGGTTCTCGGTTCTACAGCTTGTGCCGTCTTTGACGCGCATCAATGAGGCTGGTGCCACATAGGGCTCTAATACACAGAACTGGCTGGAACACCGGCGAAAAACGCGACAGGCCCAGCCAGGACGGCTTTGCGGTCGTGCTTTCAACGAGCGGCCCGATGAGCCTGCAACTCTGCTTTGAAGGAGAACCAGCCATGGCTGAACCTGTAACCAAATTGCCTGTCAAGTCGGACGAGAAAGCCGTCGAGCATCGCGGCGAGCCGTGGCTCCCGTTCGAAAGCCTCCGATCCGAAATCGACCGCCTGTTCGACGATTTCGCTCCGACCCTATGGCATCGCCCCCTTGCGTCCGCATTCATGCGTCGGATGCCGCGGCTGCCGGAGTTCAAGATCGCGCCCGCCGTCGACGTCGCGGAGACAGAGAAGGGCTACGAAATTACCTGCGAGCTGCCCGGGATGGAGGAAAAGGACATAGAGGTCGCCGTCTCCAACGGAACCCTGACGATCCGGGGTGAGAAACAGGAGCAGAAAGAAGAGAAGAACAAGGACTACGTCCTTTCGGAGCGTCGCTACGGCTCATTCCAGAGAGCCTTCCGATTGCCTGATGGTGTTGATGCCGACAACATCGCCGCCAATTTTTCCAAGGGCGTTCTTTCCGTGAGCCTGCCAAAGACTCGCGAAGCGCAGCAGAGCGAACGCAAGATCCAGATCAAACCAGCCTAGCATTTCGTACTGGGAGAGCAGGACGCGCCGGCTGGCGCGTCTTGCTGGTTCATTCTCGGGTCACACTTCGACGTTTCAATGGAGGAGAACATGCCGTTCAAGACGATGCTTGCCGTCATTGGCGTTCCGCAGACCGACCGCGACCTGCAGGTGGCGACGGATATCTCCGAACAAGTTTCCGCGCACTTAAGCGCTCTTATCGTCGGCTTTGCGCAACAACCGACCGGACGGTATGCAACGCTTGCACCGGCATGGCTCGAACAGCGCGAGCGAAACCTGCAAGCGCTTGGCGAAACCGTAAAGAAGGTTCGCGACAAACTCTCAAAGCGGGAGATTTCATTTGATGTCGACAGCATCTATGCGGAGGTGGCAGGCGCCAATTACGACATAGGCGAACGGGCGCTTTATGCCGATCTTATCCTGATCGGTCCCGGCGCCTTCGAAGACGACGATCTCAAGAAGCAGATTATTGGCGGTGGCCTCTTTCAATCGGAACGTCCGGTGTTGCTTATCCCGCCCGCATGTAGCCCGACGCTTAAGCCGAAGACCGTCCTGTTAGCCTGGGACTCGCGCGCTCAATCCGCACATGCGGCGCGAGAAGCACTCCAGTTGATGGCCGACGCCGAGTCCGTTCACGTCACCATGGTGGATCCCACGGCGACGCTTAGGGCGAGCGGAGAAGAACCCGGAGCAGATGTCGCCGCCTATCTAACGCGCCACGGCATCGATGTGACCGTCGATGCGCTGCCGAGCGAGGGCCGGACCGTGGCGCAGGTCCTGCAGCGACATGCCGTTGATATTGCGGCCGATATGATCGTCATGGGCGCCTATGGTCACCCACGGCTGCGTGAGCTCGTATTCGGTGGCGTCACACAATCGATGCTCACCGAAGCCCGGCTCCCCGTCTTGATCGCGCGATGATGAAGATTTCGAACGCTTGCGACTGAGGCCAGTATCATGTCGACGATAAGAATTCCGCACGGCAGCGTAGTGCTGGTGTGTGATGGAGCCAAGGCTCTCATCCTGCGTAACCAAGGGGATGCCAAGCTCATCAATCTCATTCCGGTTAATGTCGAATCGGAATATCAGCCTCCGGCGCGGGAACTCGGAACGCACCGTGAGGGGCGAGTTTATCAGTCGCAGGGTGGCGCTCGAAGCGCAGTCCAGCAAACGGACTGGCATGACCGGGCAGAGGAAGCCTTCGTCTCCCACGTTTGCGAGAAACTTGTCGCATTCGCACGCGACGAGGGCATCAATAAACTGGTTCGCGTTGCAGCGCCGCGTGTTCTTGGCCCTCTGCGCAAGCAACTGGATTCCTCGGCCCGCGCCTTAGTCATCGCTGAGGTGGCCAAGGATCTGGTGGGGTTTCCAATTCCCAAGATCGAGCATTATCTTTTGCAATGACACCCCCCTGAGACGGGAGCGAGGTTCGCGGTCCCGGTGATACGCCGCCGACCCGAGGAGTGAGTGGTGGAGAACGAGGCATCGGCCATCGCCCTGGAGGCGCGCGAACTCACCAAGGTCTATCGGATGGGTGCGGTGGAAGTTCACGCCCTGCGCGGAGTGGAGGTGGCCCTTCGCGAGGGCGAACTGGTGGTGCTATTGGGCCCATCCGGCAGCGGCAAGTCGACCCTGCTCAATATTCTTGGCGGCCTCGATACGCCGACTGGCGGAACGGTCAGGTTTCGCGGAGAGCCCCTCACGCTGGATAGCGAACGCGCACTCAACCTTTACCGGCGCAACCACGTCGGTTTCGTTTTCCAATTCTACAATCTCATCCCCAGCTTGACGGCGCGCGAAAACGTCTCCCTCGTGACGGAGATCGCCAGAGACCCAATGTCGCCCGTTGAGGCGCTTTCGATCGTTGGGCTCGGCGACAGACTCGATCACTTCCCCGCGCAACTTTCCGGCGGCGAGCAGCAGCGCGTTGCCATTGCCCGCGCAATCGCCAAGCGCCCCGACCTGCTTCTCTGCGATGAGCCGACAGGCGCACTCGACAGCAAGACCGGAATCCTCGTGCTCGACGCGATCCTCAGGATCAATCGCGAACTCGGTACGACCACGGCGCTCATTACTCATAACGCCGTCATTGCCGAGATTGCCAATCGCGTGCTCTACTTTGCCGACGGGCGCATCGTCGAAACGCGGACCAACGCCGCCCAACGCGCCCCCGGCGAACTCGCCTGGTGAACATGATGAGCAGTCTCGATCGCAAGCTCATCCGTGAACTCTGGAGACTGAAGGCGCAGGTTCTTGCGATCGCGCTGGTGATCGCGTCCGGTACCGCCCTGCTCATCATGGCGCTGACGACGATCGAGGCGCTCGAGGAGACGACTGCCGCCTATTACGAGCGGACGCGTTTTGCCGATGTGTTTGCCCAGGCAAAGCGCGCGCCCGAACGTCTTGGCCGCGAAATCGCGGATATTCCAAGCGTCCGCCTCGTGGAGACGCGTATCGTCGAAGGTGCAATTCTCGACATGCCCGGCTTTGCCGAGCCGGTCGTTGCGCAACTGCTCTCGCTGCCGGAACGGGGGCTCCAGCTTCTGAACGCGTTGGTTGTCAGATCCGGACGCCTGGCCGACCCGGCCCGGCCTGACGAGGTGGTCGTCAGCGAGCCTTTCGCCGAGGCTCACCAATTGAAGCCCGGCGACAATTTCGATGCCGTCTTGAGGGGGCGTAAACGCACGCTGCAGGTCGTTGGCACGGCACTCAGCCCCGAATTCGTCTACGCGATTGCCCCCGGCGGCCTCATGCCGGACGACGAACGTTTCGGCATCCTGTGGATGGGGCACGATGCACTGGCGGCTGCCTTCGACCTCAAGGCATCCTTCAACAGTATCACACTCAGCCTACTGCCCGGCGCTGACGAAAAGGACGTCATCCGCCGGCTCGACGGCCTCCTGGCTCCCTTCGGCGGCATCGGTGCCTACGGTCGCGCCGACCAGACCTCGAACTGGTTCCTGGAGAGCGAAATCGCCCAGCAGAAGAACATGTCGCGGATCATGCCGACCATCTTCCTGGCGGTCGCCGCCTTTCTGACCAACATGGTTATGGCACGGCTGATCGAGACGGAACGCCGCGAAATCGGACTCCTGAAGGCCTTCGGCTATGGAAATTGGGCTATCGGCTGGCACTACGCCAAGATGGTCTTCGTCATCGGGGCGATCGGTATCCTGATCGGCTCCCTGATCGGCGCCTGGCTCGCTCATTGGAACACGGAGCTCTACACCAAGTTCTATCGCTTTCCCTTCCTGCTCTACCGCCCCGGCCCGGCCGGCTTTGTGATTGCCGGCACGGTCAGCCTCGGTGCGGCGCTCGCCGGCAGCCTCGCCGCGGTACGTCGGGCCGTGCGGCTGCCGCCTGCGGAAGCCATGCTACCCCCTTCCCCGCCGGTCTATCGGCGCATTTGGGCATCGCGGACCGCACTCGCCCGTGCGCTGGACGAGCCATCGCGCATGATCTTCCGGCGCATCATCCGATGGCCTGTGCGGGCCTTCCTCGCGAGCCTCGGCCTCGCCCTGTCGGTCGCTGTGCTGATCATGGCCTTGCAATGGGTCGACGCCATCGATTCTCTTGCCGAGACGGCCTTCGAGCGTGGACAGCACCAGGACGCGACAGTTGCGTTTAACGACCTGCAGCCGATCGACGCCGTCGCAGACTTCGAGAACCTGCCCGGCGTCCTGGCGGCCGAGCCCTATCGCTATGTCTCGGCACGCATCAGGCACGGCCATCTCGCCGAGCGGCAGGGCATCATCGGCGTCCCGCCCAGCGCTATCCTCAGCCCCGTCTTCGACGTCAAGCGGGGACGCATCGAGGTCTCTCCCGGGGGGCTCATGGTCTCACGCAAGCTCGCCGAGCTTCTTGATGTGAACGCCGGCGACACCGTCGACGTGGAACTCCTGGAAGGGCGACAGAAGCGACTGAGCCTGCCCGTAGCGCAAGTCTTCGAAACCTATCTCGGCACACCCGCCTATATGGACATGACCGCGCTCAACCGGATGGCCGGCGACGGCCGCGTCGTGAGTGGCCTGCACATGCGCGTCGATGCTCCGAGCCGCGCGACGTTGCTGGCGAGGCTCAAGGACATCCCCAACATCGCCGCTGTGCTTTTCCGCCAGGCCGCGATCGACACGTTCTACAACACGATGGGAGAAACGATCTTTATCTTCATCGGCTTTTTCGTCGCCTTCTCGATGACGCTTTCAGTCGGCGTCACCTACAATTCGATCCGCATCGCGCTTTCCGAACGGGCGCGCGAATTGGCGACGCTCCGCGTACTCGGCTTCAGCCGCTGGGAAATCTCCTACATCCTGCTTGGCGAAGTCGGCATTCTGACATGGCTCGCGATCCCGCTCGGCGCAATCATCGGCTATGGCCTTGCATGGTACATGACGAGCGCCTTCGAGACGGAGCTCTACCGCGTGCCGCTCGTCTTGAGGGATGCAACCTACGGCAAGGCTGCGCTGATCGCGCTCGTGGCCACGCTGGTCTGCGCCGCGGTCGTGCGTCGGCGGCTCGATCGTCTGGACCTGATCGCAGTGCTGAAGACAAGGGAGTAGTCCGTGAACGTTGTGAAACGCAGGTTGGTGATCTGGGGTGGTCTGTTGGCTTTTCTCGTAGCCGGCATCGCCTACGCATTGCGATCGCAGCCGATCCCGGTCGACCTCGCCACGGCGGAGAAGGGCTTGCTCCGCGTCACCCTCGACGAGGAGGGCGAAACGCGCGTGCGCGACGTCTACACGCTTCATGCACCGTTGCGTGGCCAATTGCAGCGTATCACCGCCGAGGCCGGCGATTTCGTCGAGGCGGGAAAGACCCAGCTCGCACAAATCGAGCCCGCTCCGCCAGCCTTCCTGGACGTGCGCATCGAGGCGGAGCTGCAGGCGGCCGTCGAGGCGGCGCGGGCGGCTCATAACCTCGCCGCGGCCGAACTCAACAAGGCCAAAGCCGACTTGACGTTCGCCGAAGGAGAGCGCGCCCGCGCCCGACTGCTGATCGAACGCAGGACGATCTCTCAGCGCGCCCTCGAAGATGCCGAGCGTGCCCACAACGTCGCACAAGCCAATCTCGCTACCGCCGAAGCGGCGCTGAAAGTGCGAGAGCACGAGCTTCATCAGGCGCAATCACGCCTCCTGTCGCGGCAGGAGATCCGGAGCCTTGGTGACGACTGCGAATGCATGTCTGTAACCGCGCCGGTGAGTGGTGTGGTGCTGCAGATCATGCGCCGCAGTGAAGGCGTCGTGGAAGCCGGAACGCCGCTGCTCGATATCGGCGATCCTGCGGATCTGGAGATCGTCGCCAATTTTCTCTCGGAGGATGCGGTCCAGATCAGGCCGGACCAGAAGGCGATCATCACCGGCTGGGGCGGAGAGGATCTCAACGCGGTGGTGCGGCGCATCGAGCCCTTCGGACAAACCGAGGTGTCGGCACTCGGGATCGAGGAACAGCGAGTAGACGTCGTGCTGGATTTTGCCGATCCGCCGGAACGTTGGCGTTCGCTGGGGCATGGTTATCGCGTCGACGTGCGGGTCATCCTGTTCGAAGGCGAAGTCCTGAACCTGCCGCTTGGCGCTCTGTTCCGGCAGGGCGACGAATGGGCCGTGTTTGTCGCAGCAGAGGGACGGGCGCTATTGCGCCGCGTTGCCGTCGGCCAGCGAAACACGCTCTCCGTGGAAATCCGGGAAGGACTCGGTCCTGGGGACAGAGTTATTCTGTACCCGAGCGACCGGGTCAAGGACGGGGTCGCTATCGTGGAGCGCTAGCCCGCCTGCCGCGCCGCGCAAAGGATGCTGTAGCACTTTGAAGTGCGTCGACGATTTTTAAGGAGGCATGCACCAGCTTGCGCTTATTCGAGTTCCAGCCGGTACGCGGTACCTGCGCGCAGGATGTCGACGGAAGCGCTCCCTTGTGTGCTTTCCAGAACGCTTCGGATCTGATCAACCGAGACGGGCGGCTCGCCGTTGATGGCCGTCAGATAATCGCCTGTTCTCAGCCCCATCGAATAGGCGACGCTACCCGATGCAACGTCAACGAAGACTGCTCCCGCCGGAGCGCAAGCCGGCGAGCCATTGGCGGAGGGAAACTCAACGACGACCGCTTCCTGGTCCAAGTCCAAATCGCGCCGAGCGGCCGCGTCAGAAAGCGTGACACTCAGCTTCTGCGACTTTTCTCCTCGACGAACATCAAGAGTGATGCGGGCGTTCGCCGGGAGCAGGCTGATCGCGTTCCTGAAAGCTGCGTCCGTCGGGAACGTCCGGCCATCCAATGCGACGATGATGTCGCCGAGGCGGACGCCTTGTCGTTCCGCCGGCGAATTGCAGACAAGCTCACTAACAACAAACCCGTGCGTCTCAGCGGCACTGCCTACCCGAATGTCTGCGGCGCCTGTGACCGAGAGGCCAAGCCAGCCGCGCTTGTATTCGCCGTGGGCGATCAGCTCCCGCACGATTTGCACTGCGATGTCGGACGGAATCGCAAAACCTATGCCGGTACTCGCTTCGCCTGACGCAGCAATCCCGCGCGCAATACCGACCAACTCACCGGAGGCATTGACCAGCGCACCGCCCGAATTGCCTGAATTAATGGCCGCATCGGTCTGGATGTAGTCCTCGTACTCATCGGCACCCAAGCCCGAGCGGCCCAAACCGCTGACGATGCCGAAGGTCGCCGTTTGCGTCAGACCAAAAGGACTGCCCACCGCGATGACGAAGTCACCGACTTTCAGTTCGGATGAATGTCCCCACTTGACCGACGAAAGGTTTGGTGCCTCGATTTTGACCACCGCGAGGTCGGTCGGTGCATCCTCCCCCACCCTGTCGCCCTGGAATACCCGTCCGTCAGCAAGCTTCACGGACACGTCGTCGGCGTTGGCAACAAGGTGACGACTCGTGATGATGTAGCCGTTCTCCCGATCGATGATCACTCCTGACCCCGTCGCAGTCACACCGGTTTGCAAGATAACCATATCGTCGGGAAGACCCAACACTCTCCGCACATTCGGATCATCGAGCGCTTCGCTTCTGAAAATTCCACTGCTTATCGTGCGTATACTGACGACCGCCGGTTGTACCCGCTGCAACACCGCGGACACGCCCGATTCGATTTCGGTTGCTCCGGCCGACCCTCCTAAGCTGTTGAGTAGCGCGGCCAAGGCTAGCAGCGTTGAGATCTTGAGCATCTTCGCGCTCCATGCAGCAATGCCCGAAATTTCAGCCGAGTTTGCCCGGCGATGCATTGATGCGCATCAACTCGCGCTGGGGGAGGACGAGAAAGATCCGACCCACAAGGCCTTGACCGTTGCTGCAGCGAGGCGGCGATAAAGTCGGTGCCGGCGTACAATCGGCCACCAGCCGTAGAGGAAGATCTCCAGGGCGCGCCAATTAGCCACCCAGCCGAAGATCAGCAGGCTTTCCCCGATCACCCGCGAATATGTTGCCGTTCCCGCGGCATCGCTGATCATGGCTGGCGATTAGGCTGACCCATTGGGATGCCGATGAGCAGGACGCGTCGCCCTTCTCTCAGGAGTTCGCGTAATTCCCGGTGTGCCTGATTAGCGCGACTCTCGAAATTGTACCGCACCGCCGCCTGCAGAGCGTGCGTGTATTCCGGCTTTGCTTCCGTCGCCAGTAAGTGGACGATGATCTCTATGGGCGCGTTGCTGGGAGCCTCTTGAGCCCATTCGACGATGAATCGCTCGGCATCGTCGTCCAGGTCCCGCTTCCGAAACGGCGTCGGGTCGAGGGAATTGAAAAGACGCGCAACCTGGTCGACGCGGATCAGGATCGTGTAGCAATCGTCGGGCGCCGGCATAGCGCTCACATTTGCTTCCCCCGATCTTGCGTCACGTCCGTCGAGCAAGCACATCTCACGCTTCGTCCTGCAAGGCGCGCCGCAGACGACGGATGACGACCCCACGCGCCTTGTCGTCAGCGGCTTTGGCCAGTTCGTCCTGAAGATCGAGGACGAGCGACTGGAAGTCATTGTGCCAATCCGTTCTTCCGGCCCGAACAGGATCGATACGCGGCGGAGCCACTGCTTCGGATATCTCCACCGCGCCGTGCGACCCAAGACGAAATGCACTGTCCAGCCTCGGCCGGATCAGAAGATTCTCCGGTAAAAAGATGGACAGACGTCCCCTGAGCCCTTCTAGTGCCTCGTCCTCTCCATGGACGAGAAAGACACCAGCGCTGATCGGCTGCCGGGCCTTCACCCAGTCGGCAAGCTCACCGCCGTCGGCATGGCCACTATAGATGTCCAACTTCCTGATGCGGGCACGGACGCGGATATCGTCGCCCTGGATGCGCACCGTCGAGGCGCCGTCTTCGAGAAAGCGCCCGAGCGTGCCGGCCGCCTGATACCCGACCAGCAGCACTGTCGCCTCGTCGCGCCAGAGCCAATTCTTCAATCGATGCCGGATCCGCCCCGCCTCGCACATTCCGCTAGCGGCGATGACGATATGGAATCCCCTGACGAGGTCGACGGCCTTTGACTGCTCCACCGTCTCGGTGAAGCGAACGTTTTTCGACTCGGTGGCCCTGACAAGGGCGTCGCCGTTTTCAAGCTCGCGCGCATGTCTGCGGAAAATCTCGCTGGCACGAGTCGCGAGGGGAGAGTCAATAATGATTGGACATCTGGGAACGGCGCCGACTTCTATCAGATGGACAAGATCGGTCAGCAGTTCCTGCGTGCGTTCCACCGCGAAAGAGGGGATGAGAAGTGCGCCGTTTGGATGCGTCGCGTTTAAGACCTCCGATCGCAGAATATTGCGCCGGGCGGAATCGTCGGCTTCCTCGCGCTCGACATCGCCGTAGGTACTCTCGCAAATGACATAGTCCCAACCTGTCGGCGCTTTTGCATCGAACTGCAAGAGCTTGTGGCGAGGACCGATGTCGCCCGAAAACAGCAATCGCAATGCTGATGGCCTGGTATCGATCTCCATCTCGACCGACGCGGATCCGAGCAGATGTCCCGCATTCCAGAATCGAAAACGGACTCCCTCCCCCGCCTCCTCCCAGGCCCCAAGACGCACCTGCCGAAACAGCTCGACCGCGACGGCGGCATCGCGGGCGGTATAGATGGGTGTCACGGTCTGACGGCCCCGGCGCAGATTGCGGCGATTGAGCTGATCGACTTCGCTCTCCTGAATGTGAGCGGAGTCCGCCAGCATGACGGAGCAGAGGTCTGTCGTCGCGGGCGTCGCAAAGATCGGGCCGTCATAGCCAAGCCGGGCAAGCTTCGGCAGCAGGCCGGAATGATCGATATGCGCATGTGTGAGGATGACGGCGTCGATCTTCTTGGGATCGAAGGGAAATTGACGGTAGTTCAGTTCTTTCTCCGTCTTCGATCCCTGGAACAGACCGCAGTCGACGAGGATCCTCGTGGCGCCGAATTCCACGAGCTGGCAGGAGCCTGTAACGGTGCCAGCGGCACCATGGAATCGGATAATGGATTCAATCGCCATGTCGTGGACCTGATTGGAAAGACGGAATGTCTGAGCATGCACGCTTCCCTAGGCAGGCGACTTGATGTCAATCAAAGATGAAACGCCATTTGAGACATCCTCAGCCGTTATCGGGCCGCGACGTTCGGGCGTCAGACCGACAAGTGAGTAAGCGAGGGAGCTTGAAATCTTAACGACGGCTACTGCCGTCGCCGACGTGCTTGCTGATAGCACCTGCCCGGCAAGGTCATGGAGTTCATCCCCCCAGAGCTGAAGCTACGGCGACCAGAGCCAATCCAACCGCAACCATCGAAAGCCCGAGGCGGAACGGATTGCCGGAGCGGCGGCCCAAGGAATACCCGGTCAGAAACAATAGCCCGGAAGCAATCGCGTTGGAGACTCTCATGGCCATGGTGACATTCGCGACAACCATAAAAGGCGCGACCGCAGGCAGCGTGCACAAGAACACCAAAAGAAAGACGCCCACAGCGCCCAGAAAGTCGGATGCGCCCGGCCTCGCCCGCACCTTGTCTGCTGGTAGTTGGGCCAGGTGCAGCCGAATCCGATCCAGATCGCTGGATGAGAGAACCGGTCGAATGATGGGGGGAAGTGCCTCTCTCACGATGTCGCGAGCCGTTGCTTCATCGTGCGCTGCACGCACTCGCTGTAGGGTCTGCTCGGCGAGCTTTCGCTCGGCCATCGAGCTCATGAAGAACATCGTCGCGTCGATAATCCCCCACGCCAAGTTGCAGCCGAGAGCTCCGATCAACATTGAGCGCACGTCCGCACGTCCCGCCTCCGCGACGCTCAACGAGTTCGTGAATGTCATCACCATGATGAGTCCGAAAAGAACTTCACTCGATCGGTCGACAGGGTCGAGGGCGCCGCGGAAGATGCGCTTTGCGGCTCCGCTCCCGGCCGGGCCGTCGATCATTGCCCCGCTCCGGGCGGCAGGAGGAACAGGGTCAACGCGAATATGCCGTAGACTGCGAGGGCCATCACGCCCGCGTACCACGCTGCACGTCCGCCATTGGACAGAAGAGTGGCGGCCATCGTTGCAATCAGCATCATTGCGACCGCGCCTGGCCAAAATTGCAGCGACATCGGTTCCGGACCTATAAAATAGCTGACAAGCACCAGGACGGGTGCAACAAAGAGAGCGATCTGCGCCGCACTTCCGAGGGCGATGCCGACGCTCAGGTCGAGGCGGTTGGCGCGCGCTGCCGAAAAGGCGCTGGTCATCTCCGCGGCTCCCCCCACGAGGGCGACGACAATGAAGCCGACGAAGGCGGGCGTCATTCCGAGATGCTGCGCGGCGACTTGCACGGAACCGACGAATATTTCGCTGACCAACGCGACCAGGAGCGTGACGACGATCAGCACCGCGACGCCCACCGGAAGCGGCCAAGGTTTCTCGTCGATTCCGGCATGACCGGCGCTGGCAAAAAGCTCTCGGTGCGTCCTCAATGAGAACAGCATCCCCAGAGCATAGACGGCGATGAGAAGGACTGCCAACCCGAGGCTCAGCCTCTGGGAGAAGGCGGCCGCGGGCGCCTGATCCACTTCACCGACCAACGAGGGAACCAGAATTGCGATCGTCGCCAGGAACAACAGGCTCGCCTGGAAGCGTGCGTTCACCCGATTGAATTCCTGCAGGTGATGTTTGAGCCCGCCGACGAGAAAGGCGCCACCCAGCATGAAGAGGGTGTTGGTGACGATAGCGCCTGCGATCGAGGCCTTGACCAACAGGTACTGCCCAGCCTGCAGGGCAGCGAGCGAAATCACGAGTTCGGTTAAATTGCCAAGCGTGGCGTTTAGCAAGCCGCCGACCGCGTCGCCGGTCTTCGCCGCCACCGACTCGGTCGCGCGGCTGAGCAGCGCCGCGAGCGGCACAATCGCCGCAACTGAGAGGAGGAAAAGCCAGGTACGCGCCTCGGGCAGCGCCTGCTCTAAAAGAAAAACGAGGGGCACGAAGACGGTGAGCGGGAAAAGAGGGGTTCGCCGAACCTCGGCCAAGACTGTTCCCATCCAGGAACGCGGCGACGGAATGATGCTCGTTTCCTTGAAATTGCGCATCGGATTATCCTCAGCAGCAGTGGAACCTCACGGAGAATGTCCCCGTAGAATCGGCCCCCGACCGGTGTTCCGCATTGATGCGCCTCAATTCGTGCTTATGCGCTCGTGGACTTTTGGGTGACCTGGTCAGAGGTACGATTTCCGTAGAGATACTGCGAACCTGAGGAGCGGCACGTCCCGGAGAGGCGATCGGCTAGAGGGGAAGTTCGGCAAAGACGCCCATCATCGCGAGGCTATGGAGGATCACTTGGAGACCCAGAGCCACCTGGGTTACGCCGAGAACGACGGCAAATACCTGAAGGGCCGTTCCCACCCATTTCAGTATGGTTTCGGCAAACAGCATGGCCGCCCAGTCCAATGCGAGGATGAAGAGCACAATCCCAGCTACGGTCAGTCCTGCATCGTATCGATTGCCGGCCAACGTCGCAAATACGATCACCGCTGCTATTCCGTAAGGCGTCACAATCGTGGGAAACGCGAGCGGCGTGAAGGCCAGTTTGAGATCAGGCGACCTGTCGATCGCGCTTGGGAGGTTCGCGGCGCCAGCGGATTGCTGCAGTACGGTTTGCAGAGCCACGAGAAACAGTATCACGCCGCCGGTTAGGGCCAGCACAGGTAAGGCAATCTCAAAATTTTCGAGCATGCTGCGCCCAAGGATCCCGGCAAGCGCAAGCGCCGCTGCGGAAAACAGAATCGCTCTCCGCGCCAAAGCACGGCGAAAGACGGAGTCGAAATCGCGCGTCAGGCCTACGAAGGGGACCAGGATCTTGATCGGTCCCAGCATCAGAAACAGCATGAAGAATATTTTCCGGGCACTGATTTCGGGCATCTGGGCGCCTTGAGTAGACGACACTTGCGCGAAGGCTGACGTGGAGACGAGCATAGCGAGGCCAGCATAAAAAAATAAACCTATGCGCCTTCGGCCGAACTGTCGTAACGCCAGATCCTTGCATCCAACGATGTATTCGCAGGCAATGGTCGCCATTTGCGTCCACCAGAACTTCTACGCCAGATTGGCCGCTCGCCGACCGTAACATCGCGTCCCCGTCCCCGCAGAATTTAAGCTATACTCTCCCATGGCTATGGCAAGCGCCCAAGCACAGCGCTCTTCCTTTGAAAGCCGAAGGCGATAAGGCGGAACGCCCGCACGCACGCCGAAACTATTCATCACCTATCGTTCCGCTTCAATGCAGACGACCGGATCGGCAATCTCGGAGCGCTGCCGGTCCGAGCGAGTGCTGGAACGGTGTCAGAGTAGAGTCGCGAGTATGGTTGCCGTCCACCGGCAACAAAGAGAAATGCAGTGGAGTTCCGGGCTCCGGTCAAATACTCTGCGGTGCTCCTTGCCCCTCCAAGGCGACCAGGTTCTTCTTTGCGATAGCGTCACGCGTTGCGGCGGCGGCCGCCGCCTGGGCTTCGTCGCCGGCGACCTGAACCGTTGGCGAGGCGAAGTGAGTGCCGTTTGCGTCAAACGCATCTTTGATCATTGCCTGCGCTCGACGCCGGACCTGGGCCTGGTGGCCCGGCTTGGTGGTCATGGCGAAGCTCAGGGTGATGCCGTAGTCGCCGAACTGCTCGACGCCCTTCATCTTCACCGTTTCGATGATCAAAGGGCCGAGCTCTGGATCCTCGAGCAATTTCGCCCCGACACCCTTCACGACCTTCTTCACGTTGGCGACATCGGTCTCATAGGAGACGTTGATCTTGAACTTGTCGATGACCCAGTCCCGGCTCATGTTCTGGACGGCTCCGAGCGAGCCGAAGGGAACGGTGAAAACTGGGCCGCGGTGGTGGCGCAGCTTGACGGAGCGGATGCTGAAGGATTCGACGGTGCCCATATAGCTGCCGCTCTGGATGTATTCGCCGACCCGGAAGGCATCATCCATCATGTAGAACACGCCGCTGATGATGTCTTTGACCAGGCTTTGGGATCCGAAGCCGATGGCGACACCGAAGACGCCGGCGCCGGCGATCAACGGACCAACCTCGACGCCGAGGCCGGAGAGCACCATCATGCAGGCCATGACGGCGATAAAGGCTGCGAGAAAATTGCGCAGGATCGGTAGGAGCGTGCGCAGGCGCGTGTTGCGGGCTAATTGAGCGGGGTCCCCGATGTCGACGCTCGCCTGTCTCATGCGGAGATTGATGAACTCCTTCGTCAGTTGCCAGATAAGGTCCGCGGCAAGCAATATGATGACCCCGGCGAGCACTCCCCTGAAGGTGCGATCAAAGACATCGTCCTGCAACATCGAGCTACCGTCGAAGCGGAAGACAACGGCGAGCCAAAAGGCGGCAAGTCCGATGGTGATGAAACGCGCACCGCGATCGATCATGACGTTCCGAGTAACGCGCAGGAAGTTTTGAGCGTCGGTGTCGAGCATCGACCGGGTCACGGAACTCGTGAAATGCAATAGCGGCGGCAATGCGAAAATGTAGATTGCCACCCAGAACAATACCTTCATGCCCGCGACCCATACAAGCCACAACAGGCTCAGGAAACCGATGAGTAGCGCATTGGTCAGCGTCGGTCGCCAGCGCGTCAAATCGTTAGCGGGTCGCCGTAGCGTCGTTTCGATTGCCAGACCAAGGAGTACCAAACCGAGGCCGGCCGCGAAAAGATTGCGGACGTCCTCCGGGAACAACAGAGCCTGCATCACATCGCTCGCGGCCAATACGAATATCAGCACGCAGATAAACAGGACGGACCGCCTGTACCAGAAGCCAGCCAGAATTGGGGCGAGCCGAACCTGCTGCGAGGAAGCCTCGACCCCCGTGTCACCCGCAATCGCGGGTTCCAGCACGGCCGATGTTATCGAAACCAGCAACCGTGCGGCGATCCAAGCGATCAACAGCGGCGCGACCGCCGCCTCCAATTCGGAAGGCCAGTCCGCGAATACAAATGCCGCAACCGCAACAATTGCGAAAACGACAAGCGGCGCGATACTAAGGAAGGCTGCGAGAGCACGCCCCGGCTGGGCGCTGTTCCGCGTGGCGTTACGGTACAGAAGGCGGCGCGACAGAAACTCCGCAGCATAGGCGAGGAAGATGACGATGGCGAAGCCCCTGAGAACCGGCATCGTTCCATGGCCCTGCGTGTGGTTGATTATGCGTTGTCTCGCTGCCCGCAATTCCGGCAGAACGCGCGGAACGGCATTGCGGAGTCCGAAGAGACGTCTCCTGATCTCGGCAACCCACCGGGAGGCGATCCCTCCTTGGGGGGTATTCGCAATGGACTTCGGCGGCGCATCCTTAGCCGCCAGCCATTGACGCACTTCGGGGTCATTCAGCAGTGCGACCAGTTGTTTGACCTTCGCCGGAGGCGCCGCCGTTTCCGGTTCCTGCGCCGCCAGAGGAACGGCGAAGCCGAAAATCACTGAGAGAAGCAGAAGGAGCGAAACGAAAAGAATCGCCCTGTAACGGCACTTGCACATCGGGACTGCCCATCTACTTTATTCAATGCAAGACTGACCCGCCCCGGGTCAATAAACACTGGGGACGAACCGGCAAACGTGCTTCATCTCCGAGTAATCGTCGGGACGCTTCTGGCGCTTTCCGAGTTCGGGTTCGTCGAATGCTACGCGTTCATAGGAGATCGACCCGAGGATGTGCGAGATGCAGTTCACGCGTGCTCGCTTCTTGTCGTCCGAGCGAACGATCCACCATGGCGCATATTCGGTGTCGGTCATTCGGATCATCTCGTCGTAGGCGCGGGAGTAGTCCCACCAACGTCTATAGGATTCGATGTCCATCGGGCTGAGCTTCCATTGGCGGAGCGGATCGCCAATGCGCTGGCGGAAGCGCCGTTCCTGCTCTTCTTCGCTGACATCCAGGAAATACTTCAGCAGGATGATCCCGCTCTCGACGATGGCTGCTTCAAAACGCGGTGCGAGTTCGAGAAACCGCCGCGCCTTGCGATCGCTGCGAAAACCCATCACCCGCTCGACGCCCGGGCGGTTGTACCAGGAGCGGTCGAAAATCACGACCTCGCCTGCGGCCGGCAGATGCGGAATGTAGCGTTGCATATAGATTTGGCTTTTCTCGCGGTCGGTTGGCGCCGGCAGTGCGACGACGCGGAAGACGCGTGGGCTGACGCGCTCGGTGATGCGCTTGATCACGCCGCCTTTGCCGGCCGCGTCCCGGCCTTCGAAAATGATGACGATGCGCGCTCCCGACTTCTTCACCCACGCCTGAAGGTGGGCGATTTCGACCTGCAATCGAGCGAGCTCCTTCTTGTAATCGCTGCTCGACTGGCTGTCGGCGGTATCTGCAGCGGCGGGATCGCTGCTCCTGTTCCTCAGTTTGTCCTTGCCATTTTTGGTCATGGCCTCTTCTCCCTCGTTGCGGGAACATTTTCAACGCGAGCGGTCAACGCATCCGATTCTAAGGGAACGCCCAGCCTTCGAAGCAATGCGACGTCAACCTGACACGCAGTCGAAGCAGAATAAGAAAAACGGTACTTTCAGCATTGATTAGCCTCAAAGTTCCAATTCCGCTGCGGCTGTATGTTACCTGGGTTTAAAGAGGAGCGATGCGGATAAAGGACACGACAGCGCATCTCACCTTGAGGTAAATAAGCTGGTGCAATGAGGGCATCCTGAAAAAGGTCCAGCAGGAAAGCTTATGCGCTTGTCGCGCATGGACGGAGAAAGGTTGCCTGCGTGAGGTTCGTGGCGCGATAGAATTTCTGTCGGCCGTATGAACAATGAGAGCGCAACGCTCAATCAGGTTACGACGAAGTGCTGCCGCGGAGGTGCTCATGCAAGAGACGGAACTTAATCTCGAGCTTTCACAGGCGGGGGCAGAGACGCTGCTGAAGACTAATCCGTTCGGAACCTCGCCCACGGTCCTTCAGCAAACATCCACCTATTTCGACACGCTTGGCCGGGATTTGTCCAAGCGCGGTTTGTCGCTGCGCATCAGGCAATCGGGAAATGAACGGGTGCAGACCGTAAAAGCTGGCGACGGAACCGCCGCCGGACCGTTCATCCGCGACGAATGGGAGCGGCCGGTCACCGGCGACAAGCCAGTCCTCGACGATCCACAGATTGGCGCCCTGCTTGCGGGTGCCGCGCCGCGACTGGTACCCCTATTCGAGGTACAAGTCCGACGGCATCGTTGGAACGTCACCTCAAGCGAGGCCACGGTTGAAGTCAGCCTGGACCTCGGGAAGATCGTGGCGGCCGATCGGGAATCACCCGTCTGTGAGATCGAGCTGGAAAAGAAGGCAGGCACGCCGGCCGCGCTGTTCGAGCTCGCACGAAAGGTCGACCTGGTCGCCCCCGCTCGTCTCGGCGTCTTAAGCAAGGCAGAGCGCGGCTATCGGCTCCTTGGGCCGGCGCCAGGCGCTGTCAAGGCGAAGCCGGCACCGCTTACGCCTCATATGAGCGCCGCAACGGCCTTCGTACAAATTGCCGCCGAGTCTCTCAAGCAGTTTCGTTTGAACGAAATGGCGCTGACTTGGTCACGTGACGCGGAAGTCCTGCATCAGGCTCGCGTGTCGCTGCGACGACTGCGCTCGCTTTTCTCCATCTGTAAGCCCCTGTTGCTAGACAGCAGATTCGATCGCTTTCGTGAAGAATTGCGCTGGCTGGCCGCAGAGACAGGGCGGGCGCGCAACATCGACGTCATGCTTAGTCGAGCGACGAATGAAGAGCTAATAGCCCGCCTGCAAGCGGCCCGCGAGGACGCTTACCGAGCGCTTAATACGTCCTTATCCTCCGTGCGCGTCCGATCCCTTATGATTGATCTTGTCGAATGGTTTTCCATTGACGACCGGAGAGCAGATACATCATCCAAGGTCGTTCACGCGGAACTCGTCAGGGATTTCGCCTCCGTGGCGCTGAATCGACTTCGGAAGAAAGTAGTAAAGGGCGGCCGCAACCTCATCGACGCGGATGACGAGGCCCGGCACAGGTTGCGCATCGCCGCCAAAAAACTGCGCTACGCGGCGGAGTTCTTTGAACTGCTTTACTTGAGCAAGACCCAAGTCAAGCGCCATCACCGCTTCACCACTGTGCTGGCAGGTCTTCAGGACCAACTTGGAAATCTCAATGACCTCGCCGTTGCCAGCGATATGTTTTCCGAGCTCGGACTGTCCGGTGCGGTCGGGACGGAGGATCTGTTCGGCATGGATGAGAAGGCAAGGCTACTGCGCCGAGCCGCCAAGGCGCACGATGCCTTTGCCAACACCAAGCGCTTCTGGTGATTCTGCTGAGAAGCAGATGCTATTATTTCATTTCGCAAGCGCAGGCACGGGCCATTCGAGATGTCCTGCAGTATTTGTTCCTTAATCGAATTCACAAGGCCACCTTGCTGGGACGGCAAGTCCAGGTGGAAGTTTGGTCGCAGCATCGCCGCAGGTCTGATCGACCTGCGCCTGCTGCAGGCCAGTTGCGGCCGAGAGGTCCACTCCCTCAATCCTGGTCAAAAAGAGGATTGATCCGTCTAACGCAATCGCCCCCTCGATGTAAGCGCCGCTGAAGTCGGCGCGTGAAAGGTTGGCACGCGAAAACCGGGTGCCTTTCAGTTTCGCTCCGTGGAACGTGGCCCGCCCGAGTTCGGCCTTCTCAAAATTCGCGTCCGTCAGGCGCGCCTGGCTGAAGTCCGCGCGCTGCAGTTCAGCATTGACAAAGGAGGCGCCTTTCGCGGAGATGCCCGCGAAATTTGCCCGGTGCGCTTCGACCTGGGCAAAGTTCGCTTTTTCAGCACTTGCACCAACGAGTGAGGCGCGGACTAGTTTCGCCTTCTCGAGGTTAGCCGATTTGAGATTAGCGCGGCGCAGATCGGTGAGGGTGAAGTTGGTCTTGAAGAGATTGGCGCTTTCGAGGTCAGCTTCGCTGAGCATAAGGCGGCTCTTCCTGCACTCGCTCCAGTCCAGCCCTGGCGCAGGAGAGTTCTTGCAATGCTCGGCGGCCGCCGGATCCGCCCACGCCAGGGCAAGAACTGCGCCAAACAGGGCGGGAAAGACGGATGTGGAGGCTCTATGTACGGTAGCGACGTTTGCGGTGCCGTCGTCGAAACAGTTCAGAATTTCATCACCCATTCGCATATCGTCTTACCAGAGCGTGCATTTAGGTCCGGACCGGTGCGCGCCGACAAGGGGAGCCGATCCATGAGGCTCTTGCAAAGTACCGGAAATCTCATCGGGACAATTTGACCCGCGTCAATCTTGCGGAGCCCTTCTTCCTCCTCGTCAGCAACCGATGGATTTTCCGATCTGGCAACGTGTAGCCATGCGAAGTCTTGGAGCCGTGTAATAGGGGCTGCCTTTCGCAACGTTGCGCCGGCCCCAGGAGCCCCGATGTCGAGCCACGCCGAGCATGTGTATGGCGCTTGGCCTAGGTTTTGGGTACCTCGAGCGAGGAGGAAAGGTGCGTGTCCAGGAACTGACTTTGTTGCAAATCAATTTCGGTGCGCTCGCCATTCCATAGAATGGCGTCTTCTGGCGCCCCGGTGTCGGTTTCCTTCTGCAGAGATACGACAGCATCGACGAATACAAGGACGTTACGCCAGTCATGTCACGAGAATGAACCTTGGCAGCGGCAGCTAGCCGATCGCCTTGGTCGGGCGATGCTGCATCATGATCCGCGAGAGGTTAAAATGAGGGTTGAGATTGAGCGAAAATTCCACGTCTTGGACGATCGTTGGCGGAAACACGCCTCCAGAGCTTCTGAAATTAGGCAAGCTTACATTGTGAGTACGAGAAACCGCGTGGTTCGCGTCAGGACCGTAAACGCGGTTCGGGCAACACTGGCCCTCAAGATCCGGATCGGCCCTGCGAGACGTGAAGAGTACGAGTACGAAATCCCCTATGCTGACGCGATAGGATTGTTCGAGCACGCTCTGGGCGTAGTCGAGAAGACTCGTTACGAGGTGGATTATCAAGGCCATTGCTGGGAAATCGACGTCTACACCGGTCTGCACCGCGGCCTTGTCATCGCGGAGGTCGAACTCCGAAATGCAGACGAGGATCCGCCACGCCCGATATGGCTAGGACCGGAAATAACGGGAAACCGCTCCTATTCGAACCGAGCGTTGGCAATGAATACGCGCCGGATCGAGGGAGGTAGCCTGAACACGCACAGTCAAATTCGAGAAGCGAAGAAAGTCGCTCGCTCCACAGCTTATGAACCTATCAAATAGCTGGCGGCGCTTCTTGCGGCGAATTGATCCGTCAATACGCACTTTGATCGATAATGATGCGCCCCCTGACCCGAACAGAATAATGCTCGATCGCCTGAAGATTGCATTTTGTGTCGCTTGCCATCGATTCCGCAGGGTGTAGTCTCAATTTGAGCGGTGCTTGGTCAGCGGCGATGTGTGAAGCGATCGGATGTGAGCCGACGCACAGGGGCTTTCAGGCGATGCTGACGCGTCTCGCTTTCGTTGCGCGTAGGTGTGTCCCTCTCATTCTTGCCGTTATGGCCGCCATCGGCGTTTCAATGGACGGTTCATATGCCGGGCATGCAGCGCCAACGCGTGGAAATAGTGCTTGGACAGGCGATCTCGACGGTATGGAGAAGCGCCGTTTGATCCGCATCCTTGTTCCCTTCAGCAAGACGATCCACTTCATCGATCGAGGTGAGCAGTTGGGAACGGCGGT
Organism: Sinorhizobium psoraleae; assembly: GCF_013283645.1. GTDB lineage: Bacteria > Pseudomonadota > Alphaproteobacteria > Rhizobiales > Rhizobiaceae > Sinorhizobium > Sinorhizobium psoraleae. Next base: position 91,102 of record NZ_JABEKV010000007.1, on the reverse strand, counting down.
CGAGACCGGAAACGCGGAGGTCGATGCGGGTGTTGGTTTCTATGCCTTCAGCATCCGCTCCTAGAACTCGTGCCTTAGGTAGTCATAACGCTGCTCATCGAAGTGGCTGCCCTGCCACCTACATCATTCCCATCATTGGAGGTAGGAGAAGCTTGTCGGCCATCTGCTTCTGCGTTCCATCCAGCGCCTGATAGAGAGGAACGAGGGATGCCTTCAGCTTGCGCACGCTTTCGAGGCGCCTGGCGAGAGCGCTTTCCCGGAGCTCGATACGCTGCAATGGAGTCGCCGCCGTTCTACCCGGCCCGCCCATTGCGCCCGGCATCTGCATCATACCATTCTGCGCGCCGCCGGCATTGGTACGCAGCGCCTCGGCAAATGCATTCCAAACAGACTCCTGCTCGGGCGTTATCTTAAGCTCTGTCTTCAAGAACGCGATCCGGCCCTCGATATGTTCAGGGGCCATCATCTGGGCCATCGCCCACCCCATGCCGCCCTGTCCCGTCGGGCCTTGTCCTGCGGCCATCATGCCCATGGGATCCCGGCCACCGCCCATCATTCCGCTCATCATGTCACCTGACATCATGCCATACGGCGTCACGGCGCTCGAACTCGCGGCGGGTGCTTGAATTTGCGCGTCTCCGCTCCCTTGGCCGGCCGTGGCCTGGGGATGGTGTGCGTCTTCGGCAAAGGCAGGCATGCCAACCAGGACAAGTGCACTCGTAAGCAGCATAGTTCGCAAGGTCGCCATTTCTCACCTCCCGACATTTGTCTGAATGGGTAGCCGCCAATCAGCGATTATCCCGCATCATTTCGAAAATATCGCTGCGGCAACAAATCTACCTTGATGCGGATCAAGCTGCGCCGATCACAGCCGTCTGGTCAGGAACTGACACCAGGGGAACCATCATGGCCGCGGACCTTTTGCTCCGCTCTGAAGCGCAGAAACGCCATCCGGGCAACCGGAGCGACAAGGTCATCGGTGCCGAGCATAAGCGCTTCACAGCTCCCGATGCGGTATACTGCGAAATCCATCGCGTCACGATTTCTCCACGATGCAATTTCGCGGCAGGAGCCGAACATGGAAGCAGCCAGGTCTACGGATGACCTTCGCCAACTTCAGCGGGAGGCGTTCGACTACTTTCTCAAGGAAGTGAACCCCGCCAACGGTCTGATCCTCGACAAGACGGCCGAGAACTGGCCATCGAGCATCGCCGCGACAGGTCTCGCCCTCGCCTGCTACCCCGTCGCCGTGGAGAACGGACTGATGAGCCGCTCAGGCGCCGTCGCGCGAACGTTAGCCACGCTTCGTTTCTTCTCATCCAGCCCTCAGGGACCGGAGCCTGATGCCACCGGGTACAAAGGTTTTTACTATCATTTCCTTGACATGGCATCCGGGCGTCGCGCCTGGCAATGCGAGCTGTCGACGATCGATAGCGCCCTGCTCCTGGCCGGGGCCCTGTCGGCTGCGGCGTACTTCGACTTGGCGGACGCTCGCGAACGGGAAATTAGCGAGATCGCGACCCCCTATGGCTGGTGGGTGTCGCCCTGGCACTTCGGACTCAATCAGGGACCGATCGTGCTGATGATCGAGAACCATTGGAGCGGCCTGTTGTGGCGGTTGATGCGGACCTGCCCCTATGTGCTGACGGGATTGCGGCGCGCCGGCTTCGACGGCGGTTGGCTGGAAGTTAAATGATCGGTCACTGCGAAAGGAATGCGGGATAACGTCGTCGGTTGCGTTGACGAAGATCAAGGCACGCGTGGTGAACTCGCCCCAATGTGCTTGAACCAGCGCCAAGGCCTCGCGCGAACCGTTTTGGGGGCAACATTGCCGTAAAGCATCTGGCTTCATCTTTGCTGGATGAGCGAGTCCTTTCATGGAGCTCTTCGCCATGAGTGAGCACGAGAACCGTCACGAGCACCATCATCAGCATCATCATGCAAGCGAGAACGTCACTGCGGCAAGCGGCCGGAACGTCCGCAAGGAAGATCGTGACGAGGTAATCTACACCTGCCCGATGCACCCGCAGGTGCGTCAGATCGGTCCCGGCAACTGCCGGATCTGCGGCATGGCCCTCGAACCCGAAGTCGTGACCGCCGAAACGGGTCCCAGCCCAGAGCTGGTCGACATGCGACGGAGGTTCTGGATCGGACTGGCGCTCACCGTACCCGTTCTGATCCTAGAAATGGGAGGCCACCTTTTCGATCTGCATATGATGGTCAGCCCTCAGACCTCGAACTGGCTGCAACTCGTCTTCGCAACGCCTGTCGTGCTCTGGGCAGGCGCTCCCTTCGTCGAGCGGGCTTGGCGGTCCCTCGTCACGCGACACCTGAACATGTTCACCCTGATCGCCATGGGCACGGGCGTCGCCTTGGTCTACAGCGTGGTCGCCACCGCCGATGAATCGAGGATCACCGGGCAATCGATGCCGGTCACCAAGGTGGTCGGCGCGAAGCTGATCGGTGGCACGATGAACAAGACGGGCGGCTTCGTCATGGAAGCGGGCAAGGTCGGCCGCGACACCATGCTATCGCAGATCGTCCGCATGGTCGCCGAAGCCCAACCGTCTCGCGCTCCCATCCAACGCCTGGCCGACGAAGTCTCTGGCTGGTTCGTTCCCGCTGTCATTCTGATCGCCATCGTCGCCTTCGCCACGTGGATGGCTGTCGGGCCGGAACCCCGCTTCACCCATGGACTGGTAGCCGCAGTGGCGGTGCTGATCATCGCCCGCCCCTGTGCGCTCGGCCTCGCCACCCCGATGTCGATCATGGTTGGCGTCGGCAAGACGGGGACCCTGACCCAGGGCAAGCCGAAGGTCACCTCGATTGTCGCGTCGGACGGCACTCCGGAGGAGGCCCTCCTGCGATTGGCAGCTACCTTGGAGCGTTCGAGCGAGCATCCGTTGGCGACCGCCATTGTCGAGGCCGAAAATGAGCGCGGAATGGTACTCGGGAAGGCGGAAGATTTTGACAGCCCGGTTGGCAAGGGTGTGACCGGTCTCGTTGATGACCGCAGGATGATTATCGGCAGCCACCAGGTCATGTCCGAGGAAGGGGTGGACGTCTCCGCCCTCTCGCAAAAGGCGGAGGAGCTGCGCGGCGAAGGAGCGACGGTCATCTTCGCGTCCATCGACGGTCGTCTCGGCGGGTTGTTCGCGATCTCCGACCCGATCAAGGGGACGACACCCACCGCCGTCGAGGCGCTGATCAAGGACGGCGTGCGCGTGCTCATGCTCACCGGGGACAACAAGACCACCGCCAATGCGGTCGCCCGCAAGCTTGGGATCAGCGAGGTCGAGGCGGAAGTCCTGCCCGAGCATAAGAGCGAGATCGTCGCTCGTCTGCGCAATGAGGGCAGGATCGTTGCCATGGCGGGCGACGGCGTGAACGATGCTCCTGCCCTTGCCGCCGCTGACGTCGGCATCGCGATGGGCACCGGAACCGATGTGGCAATCGAGAGTGCTGGCGTGACGCCGCTGAAGGGCGACCTGCAGGGGGTTGTACGGGCGCGGCAGCTCAGTCACGCGACGATGCGGAACATCCGGCAGAATCTGTTCTTCGCCTTCATCTACAACGCCGCTGGCGTCCCGGTTGCGGCTGGCGTGCTCTACCCCGCCCTCGGACTTCTACTGTCGCTGATCATCGCCGCCGCCGCCATAGCGCTCTCGTCGGTCAGCGTGATCGGCAATTCGCTCAGATTGAGGAGTGCCCGGATATGACCTGGGATCGCAGATGGACACTGTTTGCCGCTTCGCTCACGGTAATTGCCGCGTTCTTCGTCCTTCGTGAGCACTGGCAGCATGCGTTGGGTCTCGCATCCTACCTGCTGTTGCTTGCCTGCCCGCTGATGCATCTCTTCCATGGCCACGGTCGACATCGCCATGGCGCTGGCGACCATCGCACGAAGACGGACGACCCAACATGACCTACGCCTACGCAGCACAAGCCACTGCGGACGTCCCGACGCCCGCACAGGTGCTGTTCGCCTATCTCGACGACCAGGCGAACCTTGGCTCGCACGTGCAGAAGCCGTCGATGATGATGCTCGGCGAGTGGAGGTCATCGAGCATCAGCCGCCATGCCGCAAAGTGTTGGAGACGCGTGGGCAACCGAAGCTCCTCGTCATCGGCGCCTACCGAATGGGATTCGAGATCCGCCCTTCTGGGGAGGCTTCGCGACTGCGCGTGTTCATCGATTTTGATTATCCGGCAACGTTCGCGGGCAAGCTCCTTGGCCCGCTGTTCGGCACGATCTACCCCGCTGGTACGTCAACCGGATAGCTTTGCCGAGGTATTGGCGAGCAGTCCTCATCGGCCTCGCCGACGGGGTGAAGCCTATTAGGAGAGGAGGTTTGTTTATGGGATTTTTTCAACTTAATGCCCATCGATCCGACGCAAGCCGCTCGGCCCTCGCCAGAACCCCTGTCGAAAAGCTGTTCTGGGAATCGGAGAGCGAGGCCGAATACACGATCGGTTGGGTAAGGATCACGTTGGGCATTGCCCTGTTTGCGAGTGGTCTCCTGGTCTCTTCTGGGACGACTGAGCTCACCCAAGAGAACAACCTAAACCAACTTCGCGCCGCGGCGTTGATCACGGTATTCGCCTTTTTGGCCCTCGGCATCACATCGTTTCTCCTAGTTGTCAGCGGCAGGTTCAGGCCCTGGATGGCATTCGTCCTCGTTACCGGCGATGCAGCAATTCTTGGCGTCAGCCTCTATTTTGCCCTGCACGGCATTGGCTTAGCGGGCAATTGGGTCGCGGCCCTACCGACGATCTGGGCTGTACCCCTCCTCCTTGCGGTCGGCGCGCTTCGATATCGACCGCTCGTGCAAATATGGGCCACCACGGCAACAATGATCGCTGTAGTCGGGGTCGCTTCCGTGCTTGGCTTTCGCTTGTCTCCGTCTGGCATTGAGACCCCGCCAATCGGCGCATTGGGAGAAAGTGTCGGCCGCCTCTTTTCACTACCTGCTTATCTTATGCGGGCCGTCATGCTGATGCTCATCGGCCTCACGACGGCATTCGCAATGGCGCGCTCTCGGCGCCTTCTCGTGCGCGAGGTCAGTGAGACAGCCAGAAGAGCAAACCTGGCTCGCTTCCTGCCAGCCGAGATTGCGCCATTGGTGGGGGAGAATGATGTAGCTACCTGGCGCCAGGGCCGACGCCAGCAGGGCACTGTCCTGTTCATCGATATACGGGGGTTCACGGCTTATGCCGAGAAATTAGACCCTGGGAGGCTGTCCATCTTCATCTCGTCCTTTCGGCGACGCGTCATGCGTGCAACTGAGGCATTTGGTGGTGTGATCGACAAGTTTATCGGCGATGGCGCTCTTGTTGTGTTTGGCATTCCAGAACCCCAAAGTGATGATTGCGCTCGCGCCATAGCCTGCGCTCACCGGCTTCTCGCACTTATGGATCAGTGGAACATTAAACGCGGATTCGATCCGCCTGTCCGGGTCGGAATCGGCATCCACAGCGGTGAGCTGTATTACGGGCTGGTCGGTGACGACCAACGACTTGAGTTCACAGTGCTTGGCGACACTGTCAATGTGGCTGCCAAGATTGAACAGGCTACTAAGCGGTTCGATACCGCCCTGCTAGCTTCAGAGACCGTGGTATTGCGGGCACGGCAGCAATGCTCGTGGGAGGCGGTTTGCCGAGAACCATTGGGAGGGCGTGGCGAGCATGTGGCGGTCTTTGCCTACACAGGGACCAAGCCAGCCGGGTAACGCGCAAAGGACGTGCCGAGCCAGTCGGACACAGGAGCAGACCTTTCCCGTGAGCTTCACCATGCCTGGCTGTCGTCACGCAAGCGGTCGGCTCCCATGGCCGCAAGGAAAACCGGCCGCGATCTTGGCCTAGTTTCGATCAGCGTATCTGTTTTCCATAACGCAAGCTTTTCAGGAAATCGGGCGGCCCGTTGATTACTTCAGCGGGAAGACCCGCCTTGGCGAGGAGCTTCTAGGCAATTGCGGCTCTCAAAAGCCGCGGCGACTAGCCGAACGGTGGCAGACGATTCCTATCGAAGCGTCAGCCGGATTGATCTGTATCAAATGACGAACTCAAAGGTGTGCGACACTGCATCTTCAGGTGCCATTGCCGGATGCTGCGCTCCCCCCTGAAAGGAGCAATCGATGGAATTTCCGATCCCCGAATCTCTAAAAGTCGAGCATGCCAAACTTCACGCGGAGTTGGCTGACGCGACGAAGGCGGGCGGTCGCGTAGGCGAAGCCGCGAAAGAAGTCGCAATGCGTCTGCATCCGCCGCATTTCGTGCGGGAGGAGGAGTTCACATTACCTCCGCTTTGTTTGCTCGCACCCTTGGCGACGGGCAATGTAGTGCCGGGCATGGCCGATGTTCTCACGCTGACAGATAGACTTGAGGCCGAGTTGCCGGAAATGCTGAGCGAGCACAAGCAGATCGTCGTGGCACTTGGCGACCTCGTGGCTGCGGCGAAGGCCAAAAACGTTCCGGATATACAATCTTCGCGGAGAAACTGATGTTGCACGCCCGCACCGACGAGGAAGTCCTCTATTCGCTGCGCTCCTGGTCGGCCGCTATGTAAAGCTCGTGCTCGGAAGGTGGCTCCCCCGCTAAACCTGCTGTCAGCAATCAACCAGAGGAGCATCGAATGTCAAAAATGCTCGCAACTGTTGTTATCTTGCTTGGAGTGGCGCTTATTCCAATCAGCGCTCGGGCCCATTGCGACGCCGCAGACGGTCCGGTGGCCACGGCCGCGGTTCGGGCACTTGATCGCGGAAACGTCAATCTCATACTCCCATTTGCGCCTGCTCCGGCCGAGCCTGAGTTGCGCTCGGCCTTTGAGCAGTCGCTCAACGTGCGCAAGCAGGGACCCGATGCCAAGGCATTGGCTGATCGCTACTTCATGGAAACCGCAGTGCGGCTCCACCGTGCTGGGGAGGGAGCGCCTTACACCGGGTTAAAACCGGCCGGTACCGATTTCGGCCCAGCAATCCCAGCCGCCGAAGAGGCGCTCGAGACCGGGAAGCCGGATGCGCTGACCGCCCTCATGAGTGAGGAGGTCAGCCACGGAATCGCGCAAAGATACCGCGAGGCCAGGGCTCACCGCGCGGTTACGAGGGAGCCAACTGCCCAGGCCGACGTTGCCAAGGCCCGTGCCCGAGTAAGCGCCGAACTCGCTTTCATAGGCTATGTCGAGGGCATCCATCTCGCCGCGAAGGGCGGAATGCACGTTGAAGCAGCGCCTACCCAGGATCACCACCAGGGTACGGAATGAGGGATCTCTGCGGAGTGTTCCGCCTCCACCTGTATCGGTGGGCAAGCTGACGACCTCGCTCCGTAACGCCGAGCGTCGGTTATGGCCACTGCCATCCTGCGACGCTGTTTTCTGCTCGGCTCGCTTGAGTTCGTCGCGTTGGCTGGGATGCAGCAGGCGCACCTGGAGTGCGGCGGCCAGGCTGTACTCGGCACTGGCGCCTGCTCAGGGCCTGTGGCCGGAAGGGGTGTCGATAGTTGCCATGCAGCTCATCCGGTCGCGAGCGCCAGTGGCCCTCTTTTGGATCCCCTCCCGCCCGCGAACGCAGCCTATGGGCGGGCACGCCTCAGCGATGCCGTTCTCAACAGTCTCGATCTCATACAGCAGACTTCCGGTTTTCAATTGTGGCCACGAAAACGGCCTTGACCGCATGCATGCGGTTTTCCGCCTGGTCGAAGACGACGGAAGCGTTCGATTCAAAGATCGCGTCAGAGACTTCCATGCAGTCGAGCCCGAACTCCTTGGCGACGCGTGCTCCTGTCCTTGAGCTCCTGTCGTGGAAGGCAGGCAAGCAATGCATGACCTTGCAATACGGATTGTCGGTCGCTTCCAGGACATTTGCCCTGACGCCGAAAGGCGCCAGCAGCCTGATGCGCTCGGCCCAGCCCGCCTCATGTTCTCCCAGCCACGACGCCGTGTAGACGAAGTCTGCACCCAACACCCCAACGCCGACATGCTCCAGGACCGAGAACTTCCCGCCATTCTTCCGCGCTTCCGAGGTAACGCGGTCGACGAAGGGCGGAGCCGGCCAGAATATCGGCGGCGAGACGATCCTAAAATCCATCGCGAGCTTGGACGCTCCTGTGGCGAGCGACTTGGCGATAGGACTGCGGCCGTCGCCCATAAAGGCGACCGTGATGTCCGACAGCTCTTTTTTGGCGGCCTCCCGCATCGTGAGAAAATCTGCCAATGCCTGGATCGGACAGGATTCGTCGGTGGATCCATTGTAGACCGGCACCTGGGCGTATGCCGCCAGCTCCTCCACGGTGGTTTGGGCGTGGCCGCAATATTCGATAGCGTCATAGATTCTGCCGAGCGCACGGGCCGAGTCCTTGGTCGATCCGCACTGTGGCCCCGCGTCGAGTCTCAGGCTGATGACGCGTGCGCCCTGATCATAGGCTGCAACTTCGGATCCGAAGAAAGTGCCGATCTGATCCGCCTCGCTGACAAGCGCGATGTTCTTACCGCTGAGCCGGGGGATTTCATTATCGCTTCGCTTGTCAGCCTTCAACTCGGCGGCGCGCTGCAACAGAAATCCGATCTCCTCTGAAGTGAATTCGTCGAGGGTCAGGAGGCTACGGCCTTGAAGACTGATGGACATCGCATGCCCCGTCGGTTCAGGTAGTGGATTGGAATACGGCGAAGTCGCGAGCATTGCTCCCGCTCGAAGGCTCTTCAACTGAACTGAACAACAGATGCGAGCCGCAGGCTTTGACCCTCATCAAATTTGCGGCGCTTCCACGTTTTTGACGAACATCAACGACTGCGCCTGCTGCTTCCCGGAAACTGTTCGCTGGCCCGTGGATGCGCAGAAAGCTGCATCGGTCCGCGGCGCTGAATCATGGCAGTCTTCCTCAATGCTCGCAGCGGAACCAGGGCATCAGGTCGGCATTCTATTGGAGAGCAACATGGCCGTTGCCTATCTCATCGGTCCGATCAAGTGCCATCAAGTCGATAAGACCTATAAGCTGATCGAGGCTGTTGGCTATCATGTCAATTTGCAGGTTTGGCGTGATTTCTGCGAGGCGGCCTTCGCACGGAACTGGCCGTCGCCGTATGTCGAAGAAGTTATAACTGCAGAAAATCCGCTCGGATATATAGCGGGCGTCTGCATCATGCGCCGGACGCACGATAAAATCTACGGCAACGTCCTCGGCGTGCCGGTCTTTATCGTGGCGAGTGCTGCGGATTCGCGTGGTGTGTCCAGGTCGCTGTTGAACTACCTTTTGGCGATTGCTCGCAACAGACATTGCGGGTTCATTCGCGTCGCCGCTCTCCAACCGACCAATTGGCCGGGATCGACAGATATTTGCGGGCGAAACGGCGGCGGGATCCTCATCCCTGTTCAGTAAGTCGTTCTTGGCGCAAGGCCATTTAGGCGCTGCATGGCGAAATGGCTCTAGCTGTCTTGCCGCGTCGTCCTTGCACTGAAGACATAACCGACGCCTCTCACCGATTTGATCAAAGCGGGGCGGCTGGGGTCATGCTCGATCTTCCGCCTCAGCCGAGCGATCTGCGCGTCAATGGTGCGGTCGAAGGCGTCGAGATCCCGGCCCCTCGTCAGATCCATAAGCAGTTCGCGTTGAAGGACGCGACCCGCGTGCTTCACGAGCACGCAAAGCATGTCGAATTCGCCGGTCGTCAGCAGGATCTCGCTCCCATCAACTGACAGGAGTTGGCGGCGAGGAACGTCGAGGCGCAGTCCCTCGAAGCAGTAGATTTCTAACGTCGGGTCGACGGCGTCGTACGTCGGCCGAGGTTGCCGGCGACGAAGAACAACCCTGACGCGCGCCAATACCTCGCGAAGATGGAAAGGTTTCGCAACGTAGTCGTCGGCACCCACCTCCAGCCCGACCACCCTGTCGACGACGTCATTGCGACCGGTCAGCATGATGATCGGAACGTCCGAGCGCGCGCGTAGATCGCGCGCAAGTGCCAACCCGTCCTCGCCAGGCAGCATCAGGTCGAGCAGAATGATGTCGATTGAATGTTTGTCGAGGCACTCGCGCATCTCCTGTCCGTCGCCCGCGAGACTGACGCGATATCCTTCCTCTTCGAAGTACCGCGAAAGCATCTGCCGGATCCTCGAGTCGTCATCGACGACCAGGATGTGCTCGGGCAAGATCCGCACACTCCCCATTAAACCACCCCGAACGGCGCCGTTTTGCCCGGAGCGCCGTTACACTTTGTTACAATATCGTACCAATTTTTGCACGCGTGTCGTCATGAAATGACGGCTTAGCGTTCAACTCTTGTCGTTAGAAAGGAGGGAGGAGACGTCATGAGCGTTCACGTCTTAGCGATGCCGGATGGTCGCGCAATTGCGATGGATTCGCGGACCCCGTCGGCAGCAGACCTTTGCTCACTTTTCAGCCGACAGCCGCTCGAAAGGTTCGAGCCCGGTGAGGCAATATTCTGGGAGAGTGACGAGGCCACGCATGTTTTCGAAGTCGCGGATGGAATGCTGCGAGCGCTTCGTCTGCTCGGCGACGGCCGCCGTATTATAGTTGGCTTCTTGGGCCCCGGAGATCTCCTCGGTGTGTCGCTCAAGGAGCGTTATCTTTATACAGTCGAGGCAATCTCCCCCGTGCAACTTCGTCGCTTCCCTCGAGGCCGGTTCGAGGACGAAGTGGCACGCAATTCACACTTGCAGGAGCAACTCGTCTCCAAGCTGCGCGATGAGATGACCGCCGCGCAGGATCAAACCGTCTTGCTTTCGCGCAGGAGCGCCGACGAGAAGCTTGCCAACTTCTTGCTGATGATGAGGCAGAGGGGGAACTCAGAGCACCGTTCGATTATTGAGCTCCCCATGACAAGGCTCGATATCGCGAATTATTTGGGAATGACGATCGAGACGGTATCTCGCACTATAACAAAACTCGCGAACAGCGGTATCATTGAAGGAGCGGGTCGGCGCTCGATCAAGATCTTGAAGATGGAAACGCTTCGACTGCTGGCGGAGGGCGACGAAAGCGAGCGATGGATGCCCTCTCTCGTCCGCGCAGTGACACATGCATCCGTCAACGCATGAAAGGCGACAGCGCGAGATGGAGCAACGGGACGCGAACTTCGTCAATGCTCTCGACGACGCCAACGTGATTGTCCACGGGCTCGACGGAATCATTACGCATTGGAGCAACGGCTGCGAAGCGCTCTACGGCTGGTCACGCGCTGAGGCGAAGGGCAAGGTTGTTCATGATCTCCTATCCACTACCTTCCCTCAGCCGCTCGAGCAAATTCGCGACCACTTGCGCTCTCATGGCACGTGGTCGGGCGAGCTGGTGCAAAGGCACAGCAATGGAAGCCCCGTATTTGTCGCGAGCCGATGGGTAGATACCGCGTCTGCCGGGCACCTCGTAATCGTGCAAACTGACAGCGACATTACAAATCTCAAGCGTGCTCAGGCCGATCTGGCGGCGCGAGAGGCACATCTTCGCTCGATTCTCGACACGGTTCCCGAGGCGATGGTCGTAATTGATGAAAGAGGGTCGATCAGTTCCTTCAGCGCAGCAGCGGAACGCCTCTTCGGACACGCCGAAAGCGATGTCGTTGGCCACAACGTCAAGGTCCTGATGCCCTCCCCCCACCGCGATGCGCATGACCAATACCTGAACAACTACCTGCGCACGGGCGAACGGCGCATCATCGGGATTGGAAGGGTCGTCACCGGGCTACGAAAGGACGGTACAACGTTCCCAATGGAGCTCTCAGTCGGGGAAGCGATGACCAATGGCCGCCGCATATTCACCGGTTTCATTCGGGATCTCACCAGCCGACAACGCATCGAGGAAGAACTCAGGCAAGCGCAGAAGATGGAGGCCGTCGGGCAACTGACCGGGGGCTTGGCGCATGATTTCAACAATCTGTTGACTGTGATCACCGGCAATCTGGAGATGATCGAGACCCGGCTGGAAGACGAGAGGCTCAGGGAACTCTTGCGCGAAGCGCAGGCGGCGGCTGACGATGGGGCAAAGTTGACGGCACAATTGCTCGCATTCGGCCGGCGTCAGCCTCTAACGCCGAAGCTCGTTGACGTTGGAGAACTCGTCTCTAGCTTTTCGAAGCTTCTGACCAGAACGCTGGGCGAGACGATAGAATTATCGACCGTCGTGAAGGGCAGCAGCAATCTCGCGCTGATCGACGTTTCCCAACTTCAAAACACTCTCCTGAACCTGGGGCTGAACGCGCGCGACGCAATGCCGAATGGTGGCCGAGCAACCATCGAGATTTCGACTACGGCCCTCGATCGTGACTACGCCCAGATGTACCCGGAGGTCCGAATGGGACACTATGTTCTGGTTGCCGTCACCGACACCGGCGTAGGGATGACAGAAGACATCAAGCGTCGCGCCTTCGAGCCCTTCTTCACAACGAAAGGCACCGGTGCGGGGACAGGACTTGGCCTCAGCATGGTCTACGGCTTCGTCAAGCAATCTGGCGGGCATGTTCAGCTCTACAGTGAGCCTGACCGCGGCACGAGCGTGCGCCTCTTTCTGCCGGCCGCGCGGGGAGAAAGCCAGTCGGCACAAATTGGCGTAGATGAAACTGCCTACCCGGAGCCCATTCCGAGAGGCCATGAGACGATCCTTGTCGTGGAGGACGATGAACGCGTGCGCCGAGTCGTTGTCTCGCGACTGCGCGACGCCGGATACACCGTCATCGAGGCGGAAGCCGGCGCGCAGGCACTTCAACTGCTTGAGGCGCATCCGGAGGTCTCCCTCGTTTTCACGGACATGATTATGCCAGGCAGAATGAATGGCGACGAATTGGGCCGGCACGTGCGCGCCCTCAGACCCGATGTGAAGATGCTGTTCACGTCCGGCTATGCCGAACCGGGCGCCGCCGGCAGGGCGGCAGGGAGTTGGCTGCAAAAACCCTACACCGCCAGCGAGTTGGCGTTGCGGCTGCGAGAGCTGCTCGATTGACGTGCGAGGTGGCGGCCGACAGGCGGCGCGTCAAGCCGATCCCGATTTATTCAGAGCTCTTCTTCGAGCATGAGCTGCAGGAGAATACGATCGTTCATGCGCTCGCCTGTCCCACCGAACGAACCGCAGCTTGGTGAATTCGGAAGACAGCAGATACATCATCGTGATCAGCAGCAGACCTGCCATGATCGGCCAAGGCAACGGCACGAACCCGAAATACTCCGCAAAAGGCGCATAGGGAAGTGCCACGGCCACGATCGCGGTTGTCAGCGTCAAAAAGGATAACAGTCCGCCCGGCCTGCTCCGCCAGAAGAAGGACCGTGTGCGCACGATCAGCACGATGGCCAGCTCGGTAAGAAGGGACTCGACGAACCAGGCGGTCTGGAAAGTCGCCGGAGCCGCGTTAACCAGCAGAACAAGGCCAGCAAAGGTGACCAAGTCGAATAGCGAGCTTATCAGTCCGAAGCTCACCATGAATCGGCGTACATAGCGAATATCCCAGCGGCGGGGGTTACGCGTTTCCTCGCGATCGACCTTGTCGCCTGCGATGGCGAGCGCCGGCACATCAGACAAGAGATTGTTGAGAAGGATCTGTTTGGCGAGCAGGGGCAGGAACGGCAGAAACATGGAGGCGAAGGCCATGCTGATCATGTTGCCGAAATTAGCGCTGGTCGTAATGGAGATGTATTTCATCGTGTTCGCAAAGGACCTTCGGCCGTCATCGATGCCGCGAAGAAGGACATTCAGGTCGCGCTTCAACAGCACGATATCCGCCGCTTCCCTCGCGACATCGACGGCGCCATCGACGGAGATGCCGACATCGGCTTCATGCAATGCGGGCGCGTCGTTGATCCCGTCTCCGAGATAACCGACTACGTGACCTGCGCGGCGCAGGGCCTCGATTACCCGTTCCTTCTGGTTCGGGTCGATTTCAACGAAGAGATCGGTCTCGGGAGCCCGCGCGAACAGCGAATCCATTGTCATCTTCGACAATTCTGCGCCCGTGAGAACACGCGACGCTCTCAGGCCGATGGTGTCCGCCAGATGAACGGCGACATGACGGTTGTCTCCCGTGACCATCTTCAAGCCGATGCCGCGTTTCGCGAGCGCTTTAAGGCTTTCGCTGATACCTGGCTTCGGTGGATCGAGAAATAGCAGGAACCCGGCGAAGCTCAGGCCTTCTTCATCTTGCCTGCCGTATGCTTGCAACGGCGCCGACGTGCGAACAGCCAGGCCGAGCACTCGGAAACCTTTGGCGCTCCAACAGCGAAACTTCTCCTCGATCGCCTCCCTCGCCACACCCGTGAAAGGTTCGGGCGCCTCCCCGTTCAGCATGGAAGAACAAACCGCGAGCACGTTTTCAACCGCACCCTTGCAAATCAACAGATCGCCGTCGGGACCGCCATCCTTCCGGACGATGACCGAAAGCCGCTTTCGCACGAAGTCATAGGGAATCTCGTCCACCTTCGAGTAAAGACGCGAAGAAGGCGGCGCCTCGTCCGCGGCAACGATCGCTTCATCGAGCGGGTTCTGCAGCCCCGTTTGCATCGATGCATTCAAACCCGCCCACAGATAAACCTTCGACGAAGGGCTTCCATTGACGTCAAGGCAGGCGTCCAGCCGCACGACCCCTTCGGTGAGCGTCCCTGTCTTGTCGGTACACAACAGGTTCATGCTGCCGAGATTCTCGATTGCCTCGAGACGCCGGACGAGCACGCCGCTTTGCGCCATCGCCCGCGCTCCACGCGCGAGCGTGATACTTATGATCGCCGGCAGGAGTTCGGGACTGAGCCCGACGGCGAGTGCGATAGAGAACAGCAGAGAATCGATCGGCTCGCGATGTAGGAGCAAGTTGGCAAAGAAGACGAGGATCACGATCACCAGCATGATCTCGGTCATAAGGTAGCCGAACTGGCGAATCCCGCGCGCGAATTCGGTCTCTGGACTGCGCCGTCCGATCGCCGCGGCAATCGCCGCGAATTCAGTTGCGCCGCCTGTTCTGATTGCCATGACCTTCGCGGTTCCGCTGCGAACCGAGGTGCCCGTAAAGACCGAGTTCAGTCTCCGCGACAAGGGGGTTCCAGGGTCGACCGTTCCTGGATACTTGGCGACAGGAAAAGCTTCGCCCGTGAGGGCTGCTTCGCTGACGTTGAAGTCCCGTGCTTCAAGTATGACGCCGTCCGCAGGCACCAGGTTGCCCGCAGAAAGCTGAATAATATCCCCAGGCACCACATCCAACGCCGGGATCATTTTTGCCGCTCCATCTCTCAGCACCGTCGCCTTTTGGGCGATGCGCTTGCGAAGCGCCTCCACGGCTCGCGACGCCCGGTGTTCCTGCATGAAGCTCAGCGCGCAGCTTAAGAGAACAATCAGAATGATGATGACCGCATCGTTTCGTTCACCCACGACGACCGACATGCCAGCCGCGAATACAAGGATAAGAACGAGCGGGCTGCGGAACTGCCTGATCAGAACGGAAAGCGCAGGAAATCTGTCCCCGCGTGTTACGGAATTGCGGCCGTACCGCGATAGGCGCTCATGAGCCTCCCTGCTGCTCAGGCCTGTCGCGCGCGTACCATACTCGGCGATCAGGTCAGCGGCCGGGGCGGCCCAGTATGGGCTCCCTCCCCCCGAATTGGGCGATAACACTGTCATCGAATCCATTCCTGCCGGCGCTCGGAGTAGGCCGATACTGACGAGAATGTCACCGCCGCCAACGCGAACGCATTGAGGAAGGTCAATTTGCAAAGTGCGGACAGCTTCGCATTGAGCGCGATCAACGCGCCTTCGAGACAGCGCGATATTCTCTGTCGCGAAGATCGGAGATGAGGCCATGGCATACGCAACCTTCATCACGCCATCGCTCCGAAGTCGGTTGCAATTCTCGGCGCCTCGAACCGAGCCGGGTCGCTTGGCCGCGTGGTCGTGGAGAACGTGCTCGCGGCCGAATTCGAGGGCGATATCTGGCCGGTAAATCCCAAACATGTCGAGGTTTCCGGCCTCCACTGCTACCGCCGAGTAGCAGATGTTCCGGGTGTTCCTGATCTAGCCATCATTGTGACTCCACCACGGACTGTGCCGGCTCTGATCCATGAGTTGGGCACGAAGGGAACGCGCGCCGCGGTGGTCATCACGGCGGATCTCGACGCTGATCATGGACTGAAACAAGCGATGCTCGACGCCGCGAGACCATTTCTGCTTCGCATCATCGGACCCAACACGGTGGGTCTCATCGTTCCTTCCGCGAAACTGAATGCGAGCTTCGCGCATTTGGCGGCACCGCATGGCGGAATAGCACTGCTTTCGCAATCCGGGGCGATCGCGACTTCGTTGATCGACTGGGCGGCGGAGAACAATGTCGGCTTCTCTAAGATCATTTCTCTCGGTGACATGGCTGACGCCGACGCTGGCGATTTTCTCGACCTGCTTGCCGGAGATCCCGAAACGCGGGCGATCGTTATGTATCTCGAGACGATCCCCAATCCCCGGAAGTTCCTCTCGGCAGCCCGAGCAGCGGCGCGAGTAAAGCCGATCATCGCAATCAAGGCGGGCCGTCATGCCGAGGCGGCCAAAGCGGCGGCCACGCATACTGGCGCGCTTTCAGGGGCCGATCGGGTGGTCGACGCCGCTCTGCGCCGTGCCGGTATCTTGAGAATTGACGGCCTCGGCGAACTGTTTGACGCGACCGAGACCATCGCGCGTTTTCCTCCTCTTGAGCGCAGCCGTGTCGCAATCGTCACCAATGGTGGCGGAGCCGGGGTCCTCGCAGTGGATCGACTGGTCGACTTCGGGTGCGAGCTCGCGGAGCTTTCGCCAGAGACCACTCGCGCACTCGACCGGATTTTGCCCGCCAATTGGTCGCATGCTAATCCCGTTGATATAATCGGAGATGCCCCACCCGAGCGCTACAAGACGACGGTCGAGATCATCGTTCAGGACGCGGGAGTGGACATTCTGATCGTCATGAATTGCCCGACCGGCCTTGCCTCGCCCGTTGATGCCGCTCAAGCGGTCGGGCTCCCTTGCGCGGGCCGGGACAATCTCAGACAAGCCCGTTCTGACATGCTGGTTGGGCGGCCTGACCGCTCGCGACGGTCGTCATGTGCTTCAAGATGCCGGACTGGCAAGTTACGAGACGCCATCGGATGTGGCCCTGGCTGCTTCCTGTCTCGCCAGATGGTCGAAAGCGCAGGAGTCGCTGGTCCGTGTACCCCCGAGCCAAAGCGACGAAGTGCCTCATCAGCGGGGCTTCGTGCAATCCATTTTCCGGAAAGTGGCGACCGAAGGTCGCCGGATGCTCACTGAACCGGAGGCCAAGGCGGTGATCGCAGCCTACGGCATTCCCGTCCCTCAAACCGTGATCGCAAGGTCAGCGGAGGAGGCGGAAGCCGCGGCCCGCTCGCTGCTTGCGAGCGTACCGAAGGTGGTGGTCAAGCTGATATCGAAGTCGATCACACACAAATCCGATGTGGACGGCGTCGCCCTTGACATCCGGACTCCCCTCGCCGGTCGGCAAGCTGCCGAGAGCATTACCGCGCGGCTCAAGATGTATGACCCAGCCGCCGTGGTCGACGGCTTTGCCGTTCAGCCGATGATCGAACGCAGACATGCGTGGGAACTGGTTCTGGGCATCACCCGAGATCCGATCTTTGGTCCGGTTATTCTCTTTGGCTCGGGGGGCGTCTCCGTGGAAGTGGTCGCAGACACCGCGGTGGCGCTTCCGCCGCTTGATGCCGTGCTCGCAGGCAACTTGATCGACCAGACGCGGGTCGGGAAGCTCCTCGCAGGTTTTCGCAACGAGCCGGCCGCGGACAGGGCAGCGATCTGCAAAGCACTTAAGGCGCTATCACAAATCATCGTCGATTTGCCCTGTGTGCTTTCGATGGATATTAACCCGCTGGTCGCCAGCGCCGAGGGCGTCATCGCCCTTGACGCACGCATCGAAATTGATCCGCAGGCCGTCGCGCGCCCCGGTCCCAATCGCGATCTCGCAATCCGCCCATATCCAAGCGATTGGGAAAAGCAGGTCGCGCTCACCGACCGGCTTTACCATCTGCGGCCAATCACACCGGCAGACGCAGCGCTCTATCCGGATTTTCTGGCAAAGACGTCCTCGACGGACATCCGATTTCGTTTCCTGTCATCGCGCAAGCACTTCCAGGACCAGATGCTGATTAGGCTCACGCAGATCGACTATGAACGCGAGATGGCTTTCGTCGCTCTCGACAATCAAAGCGGCGCGCTCGCCGGGATTGCCAGGCTTTACGCGGATCCCGATCACGAGGTCGCGGAATATGGCTTGCTGGTCAGGACCGACCTGCAGGGTCACGGTCTTGGCTGGGCTCTCCTCACCCATCTCAGGGACTATGCTGCGGCCGATGGTCTGCAACGCATCGAAGGGCTCGTTCTGAGTGATAATGCGAAAATGCTCAGAATGTGCCGGGAGTTTGGATTTGCGATTTCGTCGCATCCGGCCGATTCAACCCTGAGGATTGCGACACTGGCGCTGCAGCCTCAGGCGGGAACTTCTTGACCGGGATCAATGTGGCGGTCCCCATCTGGCCTAGATTGGCTTTCAGAATTCCAAAGCGTCTGGGGGACCAGAGCAATGACCTACAAGTCAGTTCTTCAAGTGCTCGATGCAAACCAGTTTGAAACGGACCTTACAGAGGCGGCAGATCTCTGCGCCGCCGCCAACGCTCATCTCTCGGTCCTCCTGGTGAAGGTCGCGGCTCCGCTTCAGTTCGGGGACGATGCGGGCCTCTCGGTCGCGTGCCTGGACATACGGATGGGCGAGATCGAACAGCTCGACAGGGCCGTCGTGGCGGCGCGAACGACGCTCAAGGACCTCGGAATATCGTTCGACGTCGCCGGCGAGTACACCGAGACTGCATGGGACAACGACCTCATTGGAGAGCGGGCACGCTACGCTGACGTTACATTGATCGGAACCAGCATGGATCCGGCATTGCGGACGCGCTCCATCGAAGGTGTGCTTTTCTATTCGGCGCGCCCGGTCCTGCTTGCGGCCCACGGCCAATCGATGACGTTGCTTCCGAAGAGGATTGTGCTGGCGTGGAACTCAAGTTTTGAATGCACGAGGGCGGCCCGCGAAGCGCTCGACATGATGAGAAACGCCGACAGCGTAAACGTCGTTTTGGTTGACCCGACGGCGGCGTCCCGCAACAACGGCGACGAACCTGGCGCGGACATTGCGACTTATCTTGCCCGCCACGGCATAAAGGTGACCGTTGATCGGCTTCCCAGCGCCGGACGCCGGGTCGAGGAGGTTCTCAACCGGCTTGCAGTTGATACCTCCGCCGACCTGATCGTGATGGGCGCATACGGTCACACACGTCTTCGCGAGAAGGTATTCGGTGGCGTTACCAAGGCGATGATCGAGGCACCCATCGTGCCGGTGTTGATGGTCCGCTGACATCACTCAGGCCACCTCGAAACTGGGCGCCGCTTTGTGCGGCGCTCAGTTCGAGTATGCGATAGCGCCGCACCCGGCAATTCAACTCCAAGGAATGCGGGAGCTTCTTGATGGCGATCAATGTAGCCGCCGCCACGTAGAGTACATTGCTCAAGAAACTGCCGATGCTTTGGAGGAGAATGCAATGACCTACAAGACGATTCTCTTGGTAATCGACGTTGACCGCCATGAGAACGATCTGACAGCGGCGGCGGATCTCTGCACAGCCGCCAATGCCCATCTCTCGGTTCTCCTGGTCAAGCTCGCCGCTCCACCTCCTGTCGGAGAGTTTGCGGCAATGTCGGTCGCCTGGCTCGACGAGCGGGCGCGGGACAAGGAGCAACTGGATAAGGCGGTGGACGAAGCGCGCGCCACTTTGAACGATCTCGGTATCTCATTCGACGCCAACGGCATGTACTCCGAGATGGCACGGGCCGACGACGATGTTGGGGAGCGTGCACGCTACGCCGACATTACACTGATCGGTGCCAGCCTGAAGATGGATTCGCCGTTGCGCGCGCGTGCCATAGACGGCGCGCTCTTCTATTCGGCGCGACCGGTTCTGCTCGCAACCAATCGCCAATCCATCACCTTGCGTCCGAAAAAGATCCTTCTCGCATGGAACTCGACCATGGAAGCCGCGAGAGCGGCTCGCGAAGCGTTGGAAATGATGGAGAGCGCGGAGGAAGTGAACGTCGTGCTGGTCGACCCGAGCGCAGCTTCGGCCAAAAACGGCGAAGAACCAGGCGCTGACATTGCCACCTACCTTGCCCGCCATGGCATTAAAGTGATCGTCGATCGGCTTCCGAGCGCCGGACGCCGGGTCGAGGAGGTCCTCAGCCAGCATGCTATTGACACCTCTGCCGATCTGATCGTGATGGGCGCATATGGACATACACGTCTTCGCGAGAGAGTATTCGGTGGTGTTACCAAGGCGATGATCGAGGCGCCCATTGTACCGGTGCTGATGTTGCATTGAGCATTCCGCTACACAGAATTGAAGGCGCCGCTTTCATAAGGCGCCTTCTTCTTTAGCGTCATACTTCACCTTGGAAGGCGCCTCTGCCGGTCATTTCGTCAATATCGACGCAGAAGAAGACATGCGGCGAAGCCGCTGCTATCTCCGGTTGGTGCGGCTTCAGCCCGCCCGGCTCCCACCAGTTTGGCCGCGTCGCGAGAAGCGACCAGCCATGCATGCACTCTCTCTGCCATCGTCCTTCCGGTGACAGTTCCTGGTAGCGGCCGAATACAAGGACGCTTTTCCACCGCCGCTCACCTGAAAACTCTTCGACTTGAAGGCACACATGCGGATTCGCGCGCATCCAATCGATCTTCTTGCCGGGCATGGAAAAGCAATAAAGGCAGTTGCCCGCAAAGGCATAAGTGATGGGCACGATATACGGCCTGCCCTCATTACAACAGGCAAGACGAGCAAGGTGGCCGGCCTGAACCACGCTGTTGCATTCGTGACGGGACAATTCCTTGATAAACATGATCTCCCCTCCTTAAGAGGTTGACCTCCGAGTTTAGATTAAATCTGCAGAGAGCGGTTGTGCCTTGATGTCCCTCAAAGACCGATAGCCGGGAATGGCCAATACTTGAGCCAGTGTTTGCCGGCTTTGAGGAAGGAGACTATCATGAGCGACATTCGCCTGCGCCAGGACATCCTGGATGAGCTCGAATATGAACCAAGCATAGACGCCGCGAACATCGGAGTAACGGTCGAGGACGGCGTCGTCACTTTAACGGGCCATGTTCACAGCTTTGCGGAAAAACACACTGCGGAACGGGTTGCGCAACGGGTGAAGGGCGTGCGCGCAATCGCCGAGGAAATCGAGGTGCGGCTGCCGGAGAACAAGAAGACCGCCGATGACGAAATCGCCAGCCGCGTGGTAAAAATTCTTGCCTGGGGAGCCGCAATTGCCGAGCTCAAGGACATCCAAGTCAAGGTTGAAAACGGTTACGTGACCCTGGCGGGAACGGTCGATTTTTATTTCCAGCGTAATGCGGCCGAGAGTTTGGTGCGTCGTCTGACGGGCATCACGGGGATCGACAACCGCCTCAGGATTCGCCCCATGATGGATGCGCTCGACATCCGGCATGGCATCAGGGAGGCGCTCAAACGCAATGCTGAGATAGAGGCCGAAAACATCGACATAGAAGTGTCCGGCAGTCATGTCAGCTTACGTGGCAAGGTTCAAAGCCGGTATGAAAGGACCGTGGCAGAACGAGCGGCCTGGTCGGCTCGAGGCGTCACGGCGGTCGAGGATCACTTGACCATCGAAGAACCCCAAAGGCACCGCAATGCCTGAATGGAGTGTCAAATGACCTCCGCTGTAATCCCTGACCTTGCCTCCCTCGGGGGGGCACTGGTCGGCAGTGCGGGACTTAGCCAAGAGGAGGCTCGCCTAAGGCTTGCGCGTTTTGGTCCGAACAGTCTTCCGGAACCGCAAGCCCCCTCTCTATTGACCACTTTCCTGCGCCAGTTCCGCAGCCCGCTGATCTACATCCTGCTTGCTGCGGTATTGGTATCTCTAATATTGGGGGATCTGAAAGATGCCCTTTTCATCGGCCTCGTGCTGATCGCGAACGGCATCATCGGGTCTTTGCAGGAGCATACGGCCGGCAAAGCCGCATTGGCGTTGCGCAGGTTGGAACAACCGAAGGCGAGCGTCTTCCGCGATGGGCGCTTGCAGGAAATCGACGCCCGACTGTTGGTGCCGGGCGATATCGTCGCGCTCGAGGCAGGTGGACGCGTGCCGGCCGATATCCGGCTCCTCTCAGCGACCGATCTTATTTGCGACGAATCCCTGCTGACGGGGGAATCAGCACCGGTTCACAAGCCCAGCTCGATTCTCGAGGCTGCTCCGGGAGAGGGCGAGCGCTCCACGGCCTTTGCCGGAACGCTCGTCACGCGCGGCCGCGGACAGGGTGTAGTCGCAGCGACAGGAGCAGCAACCGAGATCGGCAAGATTGCCACTGAGATCGGCAGGGCGTCCGTCACCAAGCCCCCCCTGATGATTAGGCTGGATCGCTTCTCCCGGTTCATCGCCTGGACCGTCGCGGCTGTCGTGACTCTTCTCGTCGCGGTCGGGATTGCCCGCGCAATGACGCTCAACGAGCTGTTCATGATGTCGGTCGGACTGGCGGTGAGTGCAATTCCGGAGGGTCTGCCGATAGCGATCTCGGTCGCGTTGGCAATCAGCATGCGCCGTGTGGCGAAGGCGCACGTGATCGTGAGTCGAATGCCGGCAGTCGAGGCTCTTGGCTCCTGCACGATGATCGCCACCGATAAGACCGGCACATTGACGCTCAACGAATTGACTGTAACTGATATTCGCCTGCCGGACGGTACCGATATTGTGTGCGACACGGGCGCCGATCTGGACGCCTGCACGATCCGGGGCAATGGGACCCCTCCCGCGGAGGCACGGGAACGGGCCATTGCCTTGTTCAAAGCCGCGTCGTTGCCCAACGAAGCGTCGATCGTCAAGGAAGCGAATGGCTGGAGCGCCGTCGGCGATACGGTCGACGTCGCATTGCTGGCAGCCGCCTACAAGGCGGGCTTGCTGCGTGAGGAAATCGCGAATGACTATCCTCTTGTCGCCCGGATCCCCTATGAGCCGGACCTCAAATATGCCGCCTCATTCCACCGCCACGGCGACAGCGTTCGCATCTTCGTCAAAGGCGCCGCGGAAACACTGATCGACATGGCCGACCGGATGGACGTGGTCGGTCGTGCCGAACCGATCGATCGGGAAGCTCTCATCAGGCAAAAGGAAGAGATGGCCGCGCGTGGTTTGCGGGTGCTTGCCTTTGCAGAGGGCGAGACGGCGATCCAGGCGGATGGAGGCTTCGGTCGGCACCTCCTCGTCGATCTCGTCTTCCTGGGCCTTGCCGGAATGCAGGATCCGGTGCGGCCTGAGGTACCGCAAGCCGTTCGCGATTGCCACTCTGCAGGCCTGGACGTTGCGATGGTCACTGGAGACGATCCCAAGACCGCAGCGGCCATCGGCTCCGCGGCCGGGCTGATCTTCACCGAAGAGCAGATCGTCACCGGAGACGATGTGCGCAGGGCTGAGGAAAATGGACAGGAAAGTGTCGACAGACTGACTCGCAATGGCCGCATCTACGCGCGTGTGGCCCCTTCGCAGAAACTGGCACTTGTCCTCTCGCTCGCGCGCAACGGTCACTTCGTCGCAGTCACGGGCGACGGCGTTAACGATGCGCCGGCGCTGAAGCACGCGCATATCGGCGTGGCGATGGGGCGCAAGGGGACGGAGGTGGCCAAGGAAAGCGCCGACATCGTCATCACCGATGACAACTTCGCTTCGATCGTCAGCGGAATTCGGGAGGGCCGGGTCGCCTATGCGAATATCCGCAAGGTCATTTTCATGCTGATGTCGACAGGGGCCGCGGAATTGCTGCTCTTCCTGCTGGCAATCCCTCTCGGCATGCCGATGCCACTTCTTCCCGTGCAGCTACTCTGGCTCAACCTGGTGACCAACGGCATTCAGGACATTGCGCTCTCCGGCGAGAACCCCGAGGGAGACGAGCTCCTGCAAGGGCCTCGAAAGCCGAGCGAGCCGATCTTTGATCGAGTTATGATCCGGCGGATTCTTCAATCTACCCTGGTCATGGGCGGCGGCGGCTTCGCGGCGTTCTACGTTGCACTCCAACAGGGCTACGGCGAAACCGAGGCACGCAATCTTCTTCTGCTGCTGTTTGTCCTGTTCGAGAACTTCCAGACCTACGCGAGCCGATCAGAGCGCAAATCAGTCTTCCAGCTGGGCTTTCTTGCCAACCCGCTTCTGCTTTTCTCCATCGCGGCTGCCCAGGCACTCCATATTGCTGCGATGTACACTCCCCTCCTCGATGAAACACTGCAAGTGTCTCCGATTTCGGTTTTTGAGTGGGCAATCCTGCTGGTTGCGGCGTCTTCTGCCCTGATCGTCGTGGAACTCGACAAATGGCGGGTTCGCCGTTCCACTAGCGATCAATGAAGAAGTGGATTGCGGCTCCGGCTCCGGCAGCGACGAGTGAAACGGCGGCAAGCGATGTCCAGTAACGTAGCGTTCCAGCCCCCACAGCCACCAACACCCTTCCACCTGCGTTTGCGAGTACCGCGGCAAGCACCGCTGCACCAACAGGCTGCAAAGGTGTCGCTCCGCCGCCAGCGCGAAGCGCCGTGAGTATCGCGACATCCACGTCAAAAATTCCCGACACCGCTGAGATGCCGATCAAGCTGTCGTCGCCCATGCCGCTCATCAACGCTGCGCCGGTCGTTGCGGTTAGGGCAAACAGGCCCGCAAAGACCAGAAGCGCAAAGAGCTCAAACGGATTTCGCGGACTGATCGGTTCGTCGCCGTGAGGTGCGGTTCTTGCCATCAGTGCGGCGCCGCTCGCGGCGAAAACCACCGCAGCCGCGACGATCGGGAGTACGACTACGGGGAAGACGCGCGGGGAAACGAGAAGGACGACCGTCAGCACTCGCAACAACGATACGACGGCGGCTATGCTTGCGGCTCCCGCCAAAGGCCCTGGTCGCTCACCAGCGCGCGCCTTCTGACCAAAGCTGGCCGTCACGGCAGTCGACGAAACGACCGCACCCACTAGCCCGCTCACCAACAATCCTCTCGACGACCCAAGCAGACGAACCGCGACGTACCCGACAAACGAAATGGTGGCGCTCAGGACCGTGAAGAGCCAAATCTCACGCGGATTGAGGCCGCCCCATGGGTCAATGGCATGGTTTGGAAGAAGAGGCAGGCCGATGGCTGTCATCGCCGCCAGCACCAGAGCCGAACGCAGCTCGATCCATGACAGATTCTTGAGAAGATTGTGCGTTAGCTCGCGGCTGGCGAGCACGCCAGCGAGTGCAGCCGCGCCCGCCGCCGCCACGCTGTAATCGCCAGTCACCGCCAATCCGCCGAGCCCAAAAACCGCCAACCCGGCAATAACGCCGGTGACGCTGAAATCCTCATCGTGCCGCGCCTCGCGCAGCTTGAACCAGGTGAAACTCAGCGCGAAGCTCATGAAGCCTGCCGCAAAGATCAGGTCGCTCCGCTGTGCATCGGACAGTGCCGCCAAGATCCCGCCAAGCAGACCCGAAATACCGTAGGTGCGGATGCCTGCCGTGCGGCTGCCTTCCGGCGCTTCCCTTTCCCGCCATCCACGTTCAAGTCCCACGAGCAGGCCTATGGCAAGGGCGAGCCCTAGACGGAGAATAAGAGGTTCCATTCGCTTGCGGCTTCGCCCCCGTGCAACGTATTGATGTCGGAGTTCCGTGAAAGCCCAAGTCGTGCGCCACCACTCCGGTGAGTCAGGCCGCAAAGCATATCCGATTTGGAGCGCCGCGCAGCAAGCCGCATCACTTGCGGAAAGCCGCTAACGATGTTGAACGTACCTGCCTTGCCAATGCCGGGGTATTTGGACCGCGACTGCTGTTAAAGCCAGGGCGGTAGCAACCGGCAGCCATAATGCCAGGTCCCCTACCCCTTGCACGAGGGTCGCCCCTAAAAGTGCTCCTGCCATCATGCCGAGCCACGGCACGATTTGGATGATCCAATGCGCGTTGCGGATGCCCATCGCTCAGCGTCCCAAACCTCGTCCGAAGCGTGACAGCGCCCCGGTAACATATGTCAAACCAACGGGCAGACCTTCGATCTGCTCGACAGAGGCGTTGATCGCGCCCATCGCCAGAATAAGCAAAAGGAAGCGGAGCTCTCTTTGATCACCTGTTAGGGCCGCGCATAACAGCAAAACGGATACAAATAGCAAAACAGCTTGCGGCCTGAACCTCATTGCAACCATTACTCCCGCGGCGTTCCCAATCACGAAGGTGACCAGTCCGCCGATGAGAAGCACTCCCCGAGCGACGTCGCCCTGCATTAGAGCGACGGATGCGCGAGTCGTATTGCCGCTCATGAAGGACACAAAATCTCCGAGGGACATAAGTCCTATCGCATCGGTCATGCCTGCAAGGAAAGATATTGTGGCGACGAGCGCCAAACCAACAGAACTCCTCTGACGCTTAATGATGCGCCGGCGCCGCTGTACCGTCATTTGTGATGATCCAAGTGAAACCCTGGCAAGGAAAGCAAATGCGACCCCGTGTTGCAAGCTCGCGATCGTCGAAGAATGGCGCCGCCATCACATGGCATGCATTTTTTTGCCTCGGCCGCCGTTTAGCGATTCCGTAGGGCCCTTGCGCGGGATCAAGCCAACGATCCTGTAATCCAGTATCCTTCACAAGATCAGTCGGAGAGCACGTTGACCAAGAGCCGAGTTGTCGAACCGTTTTGGCAAGGGAGAGAGCTGGGTAGGCGGATTCTCCTCTCCCTCATCGCTGTAGCCTTGCTCGCCGGCACGGCCGCCTGGCTCGCCGACCGACCCGACCTCAGCGCCTCGTCCTGGGCTGCAGGCACCGCGATTATCCTTGCGAGCCTCATTGCCGAGATCGTCATCAGTCTTGGAAGGAAGGAATTCGGGCTGGATCTCATCGCGGCGCTCGCGATGGGCGGCGCCCTGCTTCTCGGCGAATACCTCACCGGCAGCATCGTCGCACTGATGTACACGGGTGGGCAGGCGCTCGAGGATTTCGCTCAAAGGCGCGCACGCCGGGAACTGACGGCGCTGCTCAATCGGGTACCGCGTACCGCCGCTCGTTACGCGGATGGGCAGTTGCAGGAGGTTTCCATCGAAGAACTGAATCCTGGCGCCCGAATCCTGATACGCCGTGGCGAGGTGGTGCCCGTCGACGGAAACGTGCTGGATGGAATCGCAGTGCTGGACGAGTCGGCCCTGACGGGCGAAGCCCTGCCGGTCCGCCGCGGCTCCGGCGAGCCCGTAACGAGCGGCACGATGAACGCCGGAGATGCCTTTGAAATGGTAGCCTCCAGCGCGGCGAGCGACAGTACCTACGCGGCAATCGTTAGTCTGGTGGCGGCCGCAAAGGCCGCGAAGGCGCCTATTGTTCGGCTGGCCGACAGTTACGCGCTCGTATTTCTTGTAGTCACAATCGTTTTGGCGGGCGGGGCCTGGATCGCGAGCGGTGAAGCGATCCGCGCGCTTGCGGTGCTGGTCATTGCGACACCATGCCCGCTTATTCTCGCGGTCCCGATAGCGATCATCTCCGGCGTCTCCCGCTGCGCCGGCAAAGGTGTGCTCGTGAAGGGCGGAGGTGCGCTAGAGATGCTTGCGCGCATGAAGACGGTAATCCTCGACAAGACCGGGACCATTACCGATGGCCGCGCCCGTCTAATCGAGATCAAGACCCGCACCGATCTCGACCCTATGGAAGTGCTGCGTCTCGCGGCATCGCTGGATCAGGGCTCACATCACGTGATCGCCCGCGCGTTGGTCGCAGCCGCCCGCGAGCGGGAACTGAAACTTGTCGCACCGTCGGGATCCCTTGAAGTAGCAGGTTCCGGCATGACCGGCAACATAGACGGTCACGAAATCGCAGTGGGCGGCTGGGATTTCGTCAGCGCCAGGATTGTGGAGACCGCCTTCTCGCGAGAGATCCGGGAGTGGATCCGGAGGGATGGCACCGTCTCGGTTCTCGCCGCCAAGGACGGAATTCTCGCGGGGGCGTTTCTGCTTGCCGACGAGGTCAGGCCGGAGGCCGGCAGCGTGCTGAGGCGATTGCGCGATGCCGGCGTCGACCGGATCGTGCTTGCGACCGGGGATCGCACTGAGCTGGCGGAAAGCCTTCAGTCCTTCCTGGGATTGGACAGCGTTGTCGCCGAATTGAAGCCGGAGGACAAGACTCGGATTGTGGAAGCGGAAAGATCGGCAGGACCGGTCATGATGGTGGGTGATGGCGTCAACGACGCGCCGGCTCTCGCAGCCGCCGACGTCGGGGTAGCCATGGGCGCGCGCGGGGCGGCTGCCTCCTCGGAAGCGGCGGACGTCGTGATTCTGGTGGACAGGCTCGATCGCCTCGTCAGCGCCATCCGGATCGCGCACCGGTCACGCAGCATAGCCCTCCAGAGCGTCTACATGGGGATGGGCCTGTCCGTTGCTGGCATGTTTGCGGCAGCCTTCGGCTACCTGACACCGGTCCAGGGTGCACTGCTGCAGGAAGCGATCGACGTCGTTGCCATCTTGAACGCGCTGCGCGCTCTTGGAAGCCCTAACCACGGCTGGCAGAAAACAACACATTTGCCGCACGCGGAGCTCATGCAGCTCGAAGCCGAGCATCGTGCCCTGATGGACGTGGTTGACGAGCTACGCCATACGACCGAACGCATTCAAAACCTGCCGAAAACGGAAATCCGTAAAGAGCTTGCGGACCTGGACGCCCTGCTCCGTCGACGTCTTCTGCCGCACGAGCGGCAGGACGACGAGGAACTCTATCCGAGACTGCGCAGTCGGGCGGCCACGCCGGATGCCTTTGCCGGCATGAGTAGGGCTCACATGGAGATTCAGCGTCAGGTCCACAGCCTGACTTCCCTTCGAAAGGCCCTCGGTGCGCACGGGCCGAGCCCGGCGCAGCGCTACGAAATCCAGCGGCTGCTCCACGGGCTCGAAGCGATCACCCGCCTGCACTTTGCCCAGGAGCTGGAAATCTATCGCTTGCTCGAGGACGAGCAGTAGGAAACACCGGATCGAAATGGCTCGATCGCCGGTCCTTTTGAGCGAGATCAAGTCCTCAAGGCTCAACCCGACTAGGATACCCAAAAGATTGAAATTCCAGGATGGCGGCCATGGGTTGGATCGGGTGGATGTTGTCAGCGGGATCTATCGCTGTCGCGGTCGCAGGCGGGTTGATTTTCCTGTCCTTCAGCAATGACATCGATCGCGCGCGCTCCGCAGTCGCCAATGGCGCGCGTATTGCCAATACTGCCGCGGGTCCCATCGAATATGCCGAGAGAGGCGACGGCATTCCGCTCCTGTCCATTCACGGCGCAGGTGGTGGATGGGATCAGGGTCTGACCAACGTTGCCGATCTGGTCGGAAGCGGCTTTCGGGTGGTCGCCCCGTCTCGCTTCGGGTATCTGGAAACGCCTATTCCGGCCAATATTTCGCCCGCCGCGCGGGCCGATGCCCATGTGGCGCTGCTCTCCCAGCTTCAGATCGACGAAGCCGTGGTCGTCGGCGTCTCGGCTGGCGCGCGCTCGGCAGTCGAGCTGGCGTTTCGCCATCGAAGCTGATCGTCTACCACACCGGCGGCCATCTGCTCGTCGGACACGGCGAAAGGGTTAAGGAAGCCGTTAGCGATTTCCTTGCTCAGACAGGCACAATGCAGCCCTCCGGATCCGGTGCCGGAACCCTTGTTCGGCCAAAGGCGCCTGCACCGGCAGTTTCGTCGACGCGGTCATGAGCGAAAGAGCTGACAGGCGTTCAATAGCATGCGTCGTGTTTTTACGGAGCACAGCAGATGACCAGGCACATCACGATTGTCCAGGGCCATCCGGACCCGGCCGGGCAGCACCTCCTGCACGCCATGGCTGACGCTTATGCCGAGGCCGCCACGGCCGCGGGACACGAAGTGCGGCGCATAGAGGTAGCAAAGCTCGAGTTCCCGCTGCTGCGGACCCAGGAAGATTTCGAGACCGGGGCACTACCACCGGGCCTGGAGCAGGCTCGGGAGGACATGCGCTGGGCCGAACACTGGGTCTTTCTGTTTCCTCTTTGGCATGGAACGATGCCGGCCCTGCTCAAAGGCTTTCTCGAGCATATTTTCAGGCCGGGTTTTGCAATGGAATACAAGAAGGACGGCTTCCCGAAGCGGCTGCTTGCCGGGCGCTCCGCCCGCATAATCGTCACCATGGGAATGCCGGTGCTTCTTTACCGGTGGTACTTCGGCGCATACGGCGTTCGCAGTTTCGAGCGCAGCATGTTGCGCTTTGCCGGAATCAAACCCATCCGGGAGAGCTTATACGGCCTCTCCTTTGCCGACGAGAAGAAGCGCTCGCGCTGGATCGATGACATGCGCGACTACGGCAGACAGGCCCGCTGACTTCAAACGGATCAGGATTGGAAATCCGTCTTTGAGCTTGATCAAGGAGTTTCTCTGCGCGTGAAGCATAATGCTTGAGTGAGCATGAATCGCTTATGTGCCGGGAGGACGAAAATGCCCTTAAAGTTGATCAGTGGAATGATGAAGGCATCGGGTGACGAGGCACTTCTGATCATGGAGAGAGATGTCGGAGGCGATGAGATCGTTCGGGTGACAAAGGAGGCGCTTCTCGATATCGCCGATCCGCCGCTTTGCAACGAGTGCCGCCTGCAGGAATATGTCTCAGTCTTCAGCGACATCGCGTCCAACAAATTCGATGGCAAGAAGCTCACGTCCGATGGGCACGTGGCAGTAACCGCGACTGATGTTTCTGCTTGGAAGACTCTTCATCCGGACGCGGCTTGAGAGAGGCGTCAGTTGCAATCCTAGCCGGTGACGCGAACCCTTGCCGGCGAACTCAATGGACACGGCTGCAATGAAGCGAATAAGTGGACTGCAAAGCGCTGTTGCCGTTGCTCTCCTTCTGATGATCACTAGCGAGAGCACCGCGGCCGATCGACTCCGCGGCCGCGCCATCGCCGAACGCTGGTGCAGCGAGTGTCACGTCGTTGCACCTGGACAAGTTCGCGGCTCTGATACTGTCCCGACGTTTGCTCAGATGGGTGAATCGGAACGGTTTGATGAGAGAAGCCTTTCGGCGTTCTTGGCTACGCCTCACCACTCCCGCATGCCGAACCTGTCCCTGACTCGTGCCGAGATCGCCGATCTCGTCGCGTACATAAAGTCGAAATGATCTTAGCCGACCTGTCGCGGAGATCGACGCTCCAACCGAGAACGCAGTGTGAGCGCAATGACTGAAATAAGTCATCTCTGGCCCCTGACGCTGGGATTCAGGGGAAGGACATGGGACCTGGGTGGCGTGCTGCGCGGTCTGATCGACGTAGGACAATCCCCGATACGGCGCTGGGGCAGGAAATCGGATGCCCGCCAGGTTGAAGGAGGCAGGTCCACGCTGGAACAGGGTCGCGCGGTAACCAATCCGCGGATGAGTGCGTGATCAATCGTCGTCAGGCGACAGTCGCGCAGCACACCAGCGATCGTCATGAGAGCGCCGTAGGGTTTGCCGAAGGCTTGTGGGAAACGCCGGCACCAGAGGTGGAAGACCAAAATGAACCGCTTGCCGGGGGCAGTTCTCTAATTGCGGATCCCCAGTCGAGTGGCTTTTTTCCCCCGCTGTTGCTGCTCAGGTGAGATGACATGCCGTACTCTGACACACACGGCGAAGTTGATGTCCGCCTGAAAGGCATATTATGCTTGCGCGTCACGGTGAACCGCTGCAACGATTTTCGCGACAACAGGAATCCAGCAAATGTCGTCAATTCCCTGGGTAGAATTAGTTCAGCACAATACCGCTAAATTCAGCGAGCTCGTTGCTGGCATTGATCCTTCGCTGGTGGATATGCCTGCTTTCTTTGAGCAGGATGACGGCATTCCCTGGATTAGCCGCTTCGTCGATTTCGTCTTAGATGCCATCGAGGGACAGGTCGGATTCGTAAAATTTCAGAGCGCCTACTTCGAAGCGTGCGGCCTTTCCGGTCTTACGGCGCTCTCATTAGGCATGAAGCGGGCCAAGGCCGCCGGAATGGGAGTGATCCTGGATGCCAAAAGGGGCGACATCGGAGCAACCGCCGCCGCCTATGCCCACGCCTATCTGACGCCGGCGTCCGAAGGCGGAGGCGGAGGCGGTGACTTCGAAGCGGATTGCCTGACGGTCAACCCGCTGATGGGCCCAGACACGCTCGAGCCTTTTGCCGCAACCGCAAAACGCTACGGCAAAGGCCTTTTTGTGCTCTGCCGCACATCGAATCCCGGCGCTGGTTGGCTGCAGGACAAGATGACGGGGAACCGACTGATCTCCGATCACCTTGCCGATCTCATCGCAGGTCTTGCTCCAGACCCTGAAGGTTTGAACCCGATTGGTGCCGTTATCGGAGCGACGGTTCCGCATGAAGGAAGGCGGCTGCGAATGCTTCTCCCGCGCTCCATCATTCTGGCTCCGGGCCTTGGTGCACAAGGCGGTGATGCCAGCAGCATACATGCCCTTCGTGGAACCCAGCAGGGCGATCTTTTAATTCCTGTCTCGCGCGGTCTTACTCGCATCGAAGACCGAGGAATCTCTGCGGCAGCCTATCGCGACCTGATCTTGGAACGGATCAGTGCCGTCAAGGGTGCGATCGCCCACGGCCCGACGTCCACGGCCGCGGTTGGCTGAACAGCAGCGCTGACTGCTGTCTCACAGTCTGCTCTTGCCGGATTCACTGTTCTCTCCGTGGTCGAGACGGGCGCTCGCCACATCATGGCATCGGATGCTGTGGTTCCCAATGTCGGTCGCGCGGTTCTGTTTCAGAAGGCTCGCAACTGCCCCCGCGGGGTTACCACTGCTTCGTCCTGGCAAGGGACAGGGCTGCCGTCAGGTGACGGATCTGGTGAGCGATCGAGACGCCCCTAAGCGGTCTCGATCGCTGCGCTCGACGACCATCGGAACGTTCCGCCAGTCGCCCACAAACGGTGCATGATGACGGCCATCTTACGGGCAACGGCGACGGCGGCTTTTTCATGCCGCTCTTCTTCGCGATCCGCAGACCCCAGGCCTTTAGCGCCGACCATTTCTCGACCCGCGTCAACAAGGTGGTCGCGGCCTCGAACAGGTAGGCGCGCACGAGAGGATCTCCGCACTTGGAGATCTTGCCGTTGTGGTCGGCCTCGCCCGACTGATAGCGCCTGGGCGTCAGGCCGAGATAGGCTCCAACGCTGCTCGACTTTGCGAACCTCACCGGATCATCGATCGCGGCGATGAAAGCGATCGCCGTCAGCAGCCCTATTCCGGGAATCGTCATCAGCCGGCGGCATGTCTCGCTTCCCCTGGCATAGCGTGCCAGCTCTCGATCGAGGCAGAGAATTTGCTGCTTCAGGATGGTGTAGACCGTAAGCAAAGCGCGTACGGTGTGGCCCACGCGACCAGCACCTGGCGCGCACGCTTCGCTGACCAATGTTTCGAACGACAGTCCGTCACGTCACCTGAGGACAATTCCGAAGGTCTTCAGCATTCCTCTGATCTGGTTGCTCACCTCAACGCGCATGGCGACGAGTTGGGCCCGCGCCCCCAGCATCGATCGGACCGTGTGACTGTCGAGGCTTTTGACGCCGACTTCGCGGTACCAGCCAGCCTTGACGATTTGTGCCAGGCCATGAGCATCGTTCTTGTCTGTCTTGTTGATTTGCATGTTCAAAGCCGCCTTGGCGTGGCGGGCGTCGAGGCAGACGATCGGCAATCCTTCGGCTTTGAGCGCGTGCCAATGCCAGGTCGACAGCGGACCGCTCTCCAGTCCGATCCGGATCGCATGCGGCGCCTTGGCTTTGATGGCGCTCGAAATGCCCTCCGGTGTCGACAGACATGTGCCCTGCCAAACGATCTTGCCATCGCTGCCAATGACGCACACGTGGGTGATGTCCTGCGACACATCCAATCCGACGAACTGTTCCATGGCCTGCTCCCGGGTTTAACGGCGGCAGGATAGCACCGACCGCAATTATCCCATGTCGGTCCCGGTTTCCGCCCTTCGGGCGGCGCTATGCTAAACATGGGGTAATCGCGCCGCAATTCGCCCCAAGGCAGTTTTATAAGAGTGATGGCTGGCGGGAGTGGTTGCTCCCGATACGAGCATCGCTGAAGACGAGCAGTTCCCCCAAGCGGCTGAGTGACATCCGTCGCGGGCCGGTCACGTTCCTCCCCCCCGTGATCGGCCCTTCCCGCTTTCACGACCGCCGATGACCGTGGGCCAGGACCGACCTGGCCCACAATCATGTTGAGGGGAGGCCCGATTCCCCCTCCCCTCATATGTGGAACGGCCTGCTTGACAAGGGCCACTCCTGTCTTTGAATCTATGGAGCGGTGCGGTCATATGTTCGGCCTGTTGCGCGGTCGAAACCGCTGGCCATGATGATATCCGCAGCACAAATCGCCTAATCAAACTCACGCCCTCCGATGCGCAAAGAGGGGCACGGTCTGATTTGCACTGGGATGACGCTCCTTCGATTCATCAACAGAAAGCGCCTTGCCATGATACGGCAGAATCGCCGGAATAGTGTGTGACGTTATGCGTCTGAATCTCCCGCATCACACCGATGGCGTGGCTGACGATCTCGCCGCTCTATTCTGCATTCGCACGTGCCGCCATCACCGTCGAATTCGCCTGGTCTGCGCTTTCGGCCGTCTGCTGCACGGAGCATGTCACCTGTTCCACTGCAGCCGCGGTCTCTTCGAGGTTGGCCGCCTGACGCTCCGTGCGCTGCGCGAGTCGTCGGCTGCCGCCGCGATCTCGTTGGCATTGAGGTGTATCTGGCCGGCCCCAACCCCGATCCCACCAATGACCTCACCGAGTTCCGCGATCGCATGCGGAAATAAGGTTAGGAGGTCGATGGCGAAGCGTTACGGGATGGCGGCCGCTCGGAGCCGGTTCGCGCCCAAGGATGATGAGGCTGACAAACCGTCCTCGCGGTGATTGACTGGGCTCTTAGAGGCCTTCAGCGCACGCGCGTTGGTGGTGACCTATGCCGCCCTCAGGCCGGCTATCTGCGCCTTTGCCTCCTGCAGGGAGGCGTCGCGCTGTTCGGAACTCACGTTAATGCCATCTGCGACGATGACCTCAGGATTGGCAATACCTATGAAGGCGAACACGCTCTTCAAATAACTCAGCGTATGCTCGAAATTCTCGGCTGGGGAACCCGGCCCGTAGAAGCCACCGCGCGCCAGAGCTATGATGACCCTCTTGCTTGCTACCAAGCTTTCGGGTCCCTTTTCGGTGTAGCGAAAGGTCTTGCCTGGGACCGCGATGCGATCAATCCACGCTTTCAGTTGGCTGGGCACGCTGAAATTATACTGCGCCACGCCAAGAACGATCGTTTCGGCTGCCAGAAATTCTTCCAGAACGTTTCCGCCGAGTTCAAGGTCGGCCTGAAGCGCGGCATCGTGGCCGGCTTCTAAGCCTCCCCTAACGACGGCCACGTAACTGCCCGAGAGGTGCGGGATCGGGTAAGCCGCGAGGTCGCGATAAACCACGTCAATAGTCGGATCGAGATTCTTGAGGCGTGCGACCACCGCAGCCGAAAGTGCGCGGCTGACAGAGTTTTCGCCGAGTATGCTGGAGTCGAGGTGCAGAAGGGATGGCATCGATAAACCTCACACATGGGTATCAGCAGGGGACGCGAAATAACCGAGGCAAGCAGCCCCCGGAGCAAATTCAATTGTACGTTACGGTCATTTCGACTATATAGTCAAGGCGAAATTCGGCGAAGATGCAAGACAGGATGGCGAATGGCGAAGATTAACCTTGCACGACGGGCAAAAATCGGACGCGACAGACGGGCGCGGACGCGCGCGCAAATCCTCGAAGCGGGAGCGGCGTTGCTTGCTGCAGGCGCTGCACTTACCATTGATGCCGTCGCAGAGACAGCGGCGGTCGCCAAGGGCACCTTCTACTATCACTTCGAAAACGTTGAGGAGCTGGTTGCAGCAGTGAGCGTGCAACTTGGGCGGAGCTTCGACGAACTGCTGACACCCGCCCGGGCCGAGCTGCGGGATCCGATCGCGCGCTTGTCTTTCGCCTTCACGCAATGCTTGGAAAAAGCGATCTCTGACAATGAATGGGCGCGGTTGGTCGTTCAGACGTCGCAAAGGCCGACCGAGTTCGCCCGCAGTGTGCGAGATAATCTTAAAGTCGATCTTGCCGAGGCGATTGCACAAGGCCGCGTGACAGTGCGGGACCCGGAACTGGCCGTCGACATCTTCGTGGGAATCTGGCTGCAGGTTACACGCGGCATTATCGAGCGAGCCGCTCCGCCCGAACTATCCTGGCACGCTCTGGAGGCGGCACTTCGGGCCCTCGGGAGTGCCCCACACGAGAACCGCAAGCTCTGACCGCCATCCGGTGAAGCTGTCCGTGACGGGCATGATAGGGCGATCATGCCCGTCCTCGCGTGTCCATCGCGCAGTGCAATCCGCAGACGCGCAGTTTGTCAGCAAGCATGTCGTCAGTTCGCTGCGGCTCGAGAGGACTTCTCGGGCACGGTAGTGGGCAAGCGCTCAACGACCAACTCAGCCTCCTGAGCACCGAGGCCGATCGCGCGAAGGATGGCGTTGATGACAGCGTCACGGTCGAGCGAGGACAACCTGCCTTCACCCAACGCGCGCAAGATCTGGAGCATGATCCCCACGACAACTTCCAGCTTCAGCTCCGCCGACGTCTCTTCCGGCGATCCCGTCGGCAACTGCTGGAGGTCTTCGAAGAGGCGGCGGCGAATGTTCTCGCCACCCTTCGGAGTTGCTGCCGTCATTCTTGCCGCGACTGCGGCCCATCGGGAGTCATTGAGAGCCTTGTCGATGAATGCCCTGCATCCGAAAGCAATTCGTAGCGCGGGCTCGGAAAGGGAGACCCGGCCCGGCTGCAACATTTCGTCGAACGACTGCACCAGTTCCTCCGCAACTGCCGCGGTCAATGCCTCCAGGCTATCGAAGTGAACATAGAACGTACCCTTGGCGACCCCGGCCTCCCTAACGACGTCATCCACTGTGACAGATTCCACGGCCTGTCTGGCGAACAGCGAATTGGCAGCCTCAACAAGCTGCGCTCGGGTTCTCGCTCGCTTTTCGCGCCCGATTTCGGCTCGGCGGGTCGGATTGATGTTTGCCATAGTGCAGAAATCCTCAAACTCTCAAACGAATAGGTCATACTGACTAGAATGTCCAGTCTGAAGCCTGTCTTTACGGGGGCCGCCTTGCGTCGGAAGGACTGAGCGCCACGCCTTCATTTCCCCATCTGCTCGATGCAAGCGGCCCTCCGGCGCCCAGCCGTTGCACACGAAAGCCAATAAACCAAACACAGCCGGGAGCAGCACAGTCTTTATCCCCTCGCCCGCCACGCCTTGCATGGCACCCTTTCGCTATTTCTCATATTGACCAATTAGTCGAAATGACTTATTGTTCAAATATTGTTGAGCCTGCCACTCAACGCTTCACCATCCTCAAACCCAAAACCTCGAATGTCTCGAGCGGAGGCTTTCATGCGCCCGTCGCCCGGCGAGTTACTTGATCCCTGTGTTGTTTGGACCTGCCTCCTTACCTGGTCAGCCATCGTCAGCGGACTCGCGGAGGCCACCGTGCTGACGCTGGTCTCTCTGGCGGCACTCCTTGTTGCAGTGAACCGCATCCCTGAGGACGCCGCGGATCCGGACGCGATAACGGCGCTCGTTTTCGCACCCGAGCACTGACGGAAGGCACAGCCATGCAGGAGACACCGTCGTCAGTCCGCTTCCTTCGATCGGATGCCGCAGTGCACGAGGAACCCCGTGAGAACAGCCGCGACTATGCAGACAAGATGCTGCTTGCCGCCCTGCAGGAAGCGCAAGTGACGGCGCGGTCCTACGACACGAAGGCGCAGATCGTTGGAGCCGGCTACATCCTTGCGCTCAATCTGGTGCTGCATTTCGGCGATCTCCTGCCGACGCGTGCACCGCTTGGCCCCATGTTCTTCGCGGTGGTCTGGGGTATCGTCATGATGCCGATCCTGCAGTTCGGGCAGGTGCTCTATCCGACTCGGGCGCGCGCGGATAAGCAACTTGTCGCCAAAACGTCCGGCGGAGCTGAGCAGCGTGTGTATTATGTCGATCCCGACTTATTCACCGATCTCAAAGACTTCGTCCAACAGGCACTGAGGTCCGACTGGACTTCGGTACTCGCCGCCGAACTGCTCAAAACATCCCGCGTCAGAATCATCAAGCAGGCGCGCTTCCGGCGCGGCCTGATGATGGCCGTAATTTCTTTCATCGTACTCGGAGGCGAGCAGTTTGCGCGAAGCCTCACCATCGCCTGACGCCGAACGCACGGCAGGTCGGACGGAACGGACGCGAGCAGCCGTGGCCCTTTGCCGTACCGAAGCCGACGTGACCATGGCAGGTGGATCGCGCGCCCTCGAGCCTCGCGCGCTACGAGCGCTGCAAAAGTCCGTTCAGGGCGAGATCATAGTGCGCCTCCATGAATGCCGGTCCATCGATCGACCTTCGGTCCGCAAACATCAGCCGCCATACGGCAACGTGAAGGATCGAACTGGCGACGACGTCAGGATAATTTGCAGCCGCTCCACGGCGGAATTCGCCCGCAGACACTCCCTCGTCGACGAGTGCGCGGACAGCTGCGACCAGCGGGGCGATGAACTCGTCAAAGTGTCGATCCACGATGTCGGGGAAACGCGTTCCGTCAGACAACGTCAGGCGCAGGAGTTCCCTTGTTTTCCGGTCGTTCGGGATCTTTTCGTATGCGAGGAGCAGGAGTGTCCGCAGCCGGTCGGCGCACGTGCCTTTAAAGCCGCCAACAGAGTCCAGCACATCCTTGAACGGCGTCGACATGTGGCGGAACATCTCCTCGAAGAGAACCTCCTTTGTCGGAAAATAAAGATAGATGGTGCCCTTCGTCACGCCGAGGCGGGCAGCGACGTCTTCCACCCGCGTAGCCGCGTATCCCTTGACAGTGAATTCCTCGAACGCGGCTTCAAGGATCTCCTGAGGGCGCCGGGCTTTTTGTTCTGCCCTCGAGGTCCTCTTCTCGGTCTTTTTCATCTCACTTCCATTCCTGATGCGTCACGGCGTTTGGTCGAATCGCCTGCTTCAAGCGATCCTAACAGGTTAACCGGTGGCTTAGACCGGGCTGCCTCCGCTTTACCATCAGCCAACGTGCACCGTACATCTGAATTGACTAACCCGTTAGTCAGTGATACTAGCTCATCGTCCTCTTGGTTGCAAACCGTAACGGAGCAAAAAATGCAGCCCTTTCGTTTGATTGGAATTGGTCTCGCCTGCGCATATCTCGCCGGCTGCGAAGAGAAAGCCGAAGTCACGCCATCGCCACAGCAGGTGCGCGCCGTGAGCGCCTCACAGACCGAGTATCAGCCCGCCGCCGAGATCACCGGGGAGGTGAAGGCGCGAATTCAGTCCGACCTGTCCTTCCGCGTCAGTGGCAGGGTGATTGAGCGCTTCGTCGATGTCGGCTTGCATGTGCGCGCCGGCGATGTTCTTGCCCGCCTTGACGACAAAGAACAGCGGGCCGATGTGGAGCTCGCCCGAGCCGGGCTCGAGTCGGCGCAAGCGATAGTCAAACAGAGGACGCTGACGTTTGATCGGTACGAGGCGCTTTTGCGTTCGCGCTCGATTTCACAGGCGACCTTCGACCAGGCAGACAAGGAGCTGCGAACCGCGCGAGCGTCACTGGAGGCTGCCGAAGCGGCGCTGGCGACGGCCAAGGACGCCCTGTCCTACACGGAACTGAAAGCCGACGCGGACGGCATCATCACCGCACGCGAAATCGAGGTCGGTCGAGTGGTCTCCGCGGCGCAGCCTGCCTTCACGCTCGCCCATGACGGCCCGCGAGACGCCGTCTTCGAGGTGTTCGAGGCGTTCTTCCTGGAAGGAAGGCCGCTAGCCGACGTCGAGGTGGCACCGATCGCGGATCGCGCATTGGAAACGCAAGCGACCGTCAGGGAGGTCTCTCCCTTCATCGACACGAGCAGCGGAACGGTCCGCATCAAGGTGGCACTGCCGGATGATGCGCAATGGCCGCTCGGTACGCCCGTCATCGGTGAATTTCGTTCTCCGTCGCGCAAAGGAATCATCCTGCCCGCGGGCGCGATTGCCTCCGCCATGGGCGAGCCCGCCGTGTGGCTCATCAACCCCGAAAACCGCTCCGTTTCGCTCAGGAAGATTGCGGTCGCGAGCTATCGCAAAAGCGATCTGATCGTCGCCGGTGGGATCGCCCCACAAGACCTGATCGTCACCGAGGGCGGAAAGTTTCTCAAGGAAGGCCAAGCCGTGGCCTGGAAGGGCAAGTAAGATGGCTCGTTACCGCTGTCACCTCTCGTTTTCACTCGTCGCAGCACTCGCGCTTCTTGCCGGCTGCGATCAGCATGCCAACGCTGGCGAGCCGGCCAAGGCGCGGCCCGTCAAGTCCGTCGCGGCGAGCGCCGCGCAGGCGGAGACACCGCACTTCCCCGGCATCGTCCAGGCCCGGGTGGAAACCGATCTTGCGTTCCGTACATTGGGGCGCGTCGTGGCGCGCAAAGTGAATGTCGGCGACCTCGTGCGGGCAGGCGATGTCTTGGCCGAGATTGATCCGCTCGCTCTTGAGCTCGCGGTCCGGAGCGCCGAAGCCGACCTTCGCAACGCTGAAGCGCAGTTTGAGAACGCCATGTTAACGGAGAACCGCAAGCGCCGGCTTTCCTCGACGAGCGCGGCGAGCATCGCCGATCTGGATCTTGCCGAGCAGGCGCTGAAATCGGCCTGGGCCAATGTCGGAAAGGCAAATGCCAGCCTCGACAAGGCGCGCGAGCAGCTTGGTTATGCCGAGCTGAAGGCCGAGTTCGATGGTGTTGTCACCGCCACCTCGGCCGAAGTCGGGCAGACGGTAACCGCCGGTCAGCCGGTGCTGAGACTAGCGCGCCTCGATCGGCGCGACGTTGTCGTCGACGTTCCGGAAACCCACTTGCGATCCCTGCGTCTGGGGGTGCGGTTCGACATCGCCCTTCAGCTCGACGAAACGCTCAGGACCTCCGGCGTTCTGCGCGAGATCGGACCGCAGGCCGATGCCGGCACCCGCATGCACAGGCTGAAAATCGCGATCGAACAGGCGCCGGAGGTCTTCCGCCTCGGATCAGTGGTGACCGCGGCTCCACCAGAGGTGCAGCAAGCGCCTCGGATCGGCCTGCCTGCGGCGGCCGTCGTAAAGAAGGATGGCGCCGACCATGTCTGGGTGGTCGACCCGGTGACCCACACAGTTTCACTGAGACCCGTGCGGCTCGACATTTCCTCCGCTGACATCCGTTCCGTCCGCGTCCTCTCCGGGCTTACGGACGGGGACAATGTTGTCATCGCCGGCGTGAATCAACTGACCGAGGGACAGAGCGTGAGAATCGAACAGGAGCAGCGCCCGTGAACAAGTTCAACCTTTCAGACTGGGCGCTCGGGCATCGCTCGCTCGTCTGGTATTTCATGATCATCTTCACAGTGGCAGGCGCATACGCCTATATGGCCCTCGGCCGCGAGGAAGATCCGTCCTTCACCATCAAGACAATGGTGATCCAGGCCCAGTGGCCCGGCGCCTCCGCTCAGGAAGTGACGCAGCAGGTTACCGATCGCATCGAAAAGAAGCTGCAGGAACTCAACAATCTCGAACATACGCGCAGTATCACCACCGCCGGTCAGACGATCGTCTTCGTCGATCTGCTGCCGGAGACTAACGCAGTGGATGTGAAACCCACCTGGTCGCGGGTGCGCAACCTGATTGACGATATCACGCATGAGTTTCCGCAGGGCGTTATCGGTCCGTTCTTCGACGACCAGTTCGGCGACGTCTACGGCAATATCTATGCGTTTATTGGCGACGGCCTCAGTCACAGGGAATTGCGCGATTTCGCGGAGGACGCCCGAACGCAGATCCTCAAGATTCGAGACGTGGGCAAGGTCGACATCGTCGGTGCACAGGACGAGGCCATTTATCTCGAATTCTCCACCCGCAAAATCGCAGCTCTCGGCATCGACCGCGCCGCGATCGTCTCCGCACTGCAGGCGCAAAACGCCGTGACGCAGTCAGGTTTCGTTGAGGCGGGACCGGAGCGCATCGCCCTGCGCGTCGGCGGCCGCTTCATCTCCGAAGACACCTTGCGCGGGATCAATCTCAGGGTAAACGACCGCTTCTTCCCGCTGACGGACGTCGCCAACGTCACCCGCGGCTATGTCGACCCGCCAAGCTCGCTCTTCCGCTTCAATGGAAAGCCGGCGATCGGGCTCGCGATTGGCATGAAGACAGGTGGCAACGTGCTTGCCTTCGGCGAAACGCTGGAAAAGACGATGGCCGGGATCGTTCAGGACCTTCCGGTCGGCGTCGCGGTCGAACAGGTGTCCGACCAGCCGAAAGTCGTTCACGAGGCAGTCGGGGGCTTCACAAAGGCCCTGTTCGAGGCGGTCGCGATCGTGCTCGTGATCAGTTTCATCAGTCTCGGGTTAAGGGCCGGCCTGGTCGTGGCGATCGCGATCCCGCTCGTTCTCGCCATCACCTTTATGGTTATGCTCTATACTGGGATTTCGCTGCAGCGAATCTCGCTCGGAGCGCTCATCATCGCGCTCGGTCTTCTCGTCGACGATGCGATGATCGCAGTCGAGATGATGGTGGCGCGGCTGGAATTGGGTGACAGCCTGAAAAAGGCCGCCACCTACGTCTACACGTCCACGGCCTTCCCAATGCTGACCGGCACGCTCGTGACCGTCGCGGGCTTCATCCCCGTCGCCTTCAA
Organism: Sinorhizobium psoraleae; assembly: GCF_013283645.1. GTDB lineage: Bacteria > Pseudomonadota > Alphaproteobacteria > Rhizobiales > Rhizobiaceae > Sinorhizobium > Sinorhizobium psoraleae. The sequence continues at coordinate 48,328 of NZ_JABEKV010000007.1, read as the reverse complement.
CAAGAGCAGCGCTGGCGAGTTCACCTTCTCTCTCTTCGTCGTCATCGCCGTATCGCTCATCGTGTCCTGGATCGTTGCCGTATTGTTCACGCCCCTGCTCGGCGTGACCTTGCTGCCCAAGACGATGAAGAAGCACGCCGAACACAAGGGCTGGTCCGCGAGGGCGTTTTCGCGGCTGCTGCAATTCTGCCTTCGCTGGCGCTGGATAACGATCGTCGCCACGGCCCTCCTCTTCGCCGGATCGGTCGTCGGCCTGTCGATGGTGCAACAGCAGTTCTTTCCGAGCTCCGACCGGCCGGAACTCATCGTCGACTGGAATCTGCCGCAGAACAGCTCGATTGCCGAAACAAGCCGCCAGATGGGTCAGTTCGAGCGTGAGGTGCTGGCCGGCAACCCTGCGGTCGAGCATTGGTCGACATATGTCGGAAGGGGCGCGCCGCGCTTCATCCTTTCCTTCGACGTGCAGCCGGCCGACGTTGCCTTCGGGCAGACTGTCATCGTCACCAAAGGGCTCAAGGCTCGCGACGAGCTGAAGCGGGACGTGGAGGCGTATCTTCAGCGGACTTTTCCCGGAACTGATGCCTATGTGAAGCTCCTCGAAATCGGTCCGCCGGTCGGCAAACCGATTCAGTACCGCGTGTCCGGCGAGGACCTCCAAACCGTGCGCGATCTCGCACACAAACTGGGCTCTATCGTAGGCACGCATCCTTCCCTTAAGAACCTCGCCTTTGACTGGAATGAACCGGCGCGCGTCGTCAAGCTCGACGTGCTGCAGGACAAGGCGCGGCAGCTCGGCGTCTCATCCCAGGACATCGCCATGGCGCTCAACACCGTCGTACGCGGGGACGCGGCAACGCAGGTCAGGGACGACATCTATCTGGTCAATGTGGTCGGCCGGGCAGCAGAAACGGAGCGCGGATCGATCGACACGCTGCTGGATCTGCAACTGCAATCCAGCAGCGGCCAGTCTGTCCCATTGTCCTCGGTCGCAAGGTTTCGCTATGAACTCGAACAGCCGACGATCTGGCGGCGCGATAGGCTCCCGACCATCACGGTTAAAGCCGGGATCAGTGATACGACGCAGCCCGCAACCATCGTGAAGGCGCTAGCCGACGAGATTACGGCGTTCGAGCAGACGTTGCCGGTCGGCTATCACGTTGAAATCGCCGGTGCGGTTGAGGAAAGCGCCAAGTCGCAGGGTCCCATTGCGACGGTGGTGCCGGCCATGCTCCTCATCATGGCAACGCTCCTGATGATCCAGCTTCAGAGCTTCCATAGGCTGTTCCTGGTCTTCTCGGTTGCGCCGTTGGCTCTCATCGGTGTTGTCGCCGCTCTGCTTGTGAGCAACGCCCCGCTCGGCTTCGTCGCGCTGCTCGGCGTGCTCGCGCTCGTCGGCATCCTCATCCGCAACTCGGTGATCCTGATCGTGCAGATCGAGGAATTGCGCGCAGAGGGCCTGTCGCCGTGGAAGGCGGTCATCGAGGCGACCGAACATCGCATGCGGCCGATCATGCTGACCGCTGCCGCCGCCACCCTGGCGCTGATCCCGATCTCGCACGAGATATTCTGGGGACCAATGGCCTACGCGATGATGGGTGGAATCGTCGTGGGAACGGCGCTGACGCTGCTGTTCCTGCCGGCGCTCTATGTCGCCTGGTTCCGGATACCGCGTGAGATCGAGCAGAACTGACATGGCGATTTCCAGTCTCTCTTTCCCCGGGCGTCGTTTCGCCCGGGGGCAGCAGGCCCGGCCGCACCGGACCACTGCGATACATCCGTTTCCGCAGCGGGCGCTTGCTTCGCTGTTGGTGCTTTGCCTCGTCGCACCCGGCTGCGCTACCCGGGTGGAGAATGTCCTTCAGCCTCTTCAGGTGGCCGCCAGCGACGCCAATCGGGTGAACATGCTGGTGGCGACGACGCGCAAGTCATCAGACGATCCCGGTCGCCTCTATTCGGGCGAGCGTGGAACGGCGATCTCACTCAACAACGTCACCGTCTCCATTCCTCCGGATCGAAACCGCAAGATCGGCGAGGTGCAATGGCCCTCGCGCATGCCGCCGAACCCGGAAAAGGAGTTTTCAGTCCTTGAAGTCGGCAAGGTTGCTACGGAAGGTCAGGCACTCGCATGGTTTCGCAAGAACCGGAACGCCAAGCGGCAGGTGCTCATCTTTGTCCACGGATTCAACAACACCTATGCCGATGCCGTTTTTCGCTTCGCCCAGATCGTTCACGACTCAGGCACCAATGCGACACCGATCCTCTTCGCCTGGCCGTCGCGGGCTCGCGTTTTCGACTATCTCTATGACAAGGAAAGCGCCAACTACTCGCGGCGAGCCTTGGAGGACCTGATCCTCCAAGCGACAAGGAGCCCCGACGTCGCCGATGTGACGATCCTTGCGCATTCGATGGGAAGCTGGCTCGCCGCGGAGGCGTTGCGCGGCGTTGCCATGCGCGAAAAAGCAATCCCGGCCAAAATCAAGAATGTCGTACTTGCGTCGCCGGACATCGATATCGATGTGTTTCGCCGCCAGTTCATCGAGATGGGGCCCAAACGGCCGCATTTCGCGATCCTGACATCGACGCGAGACAAGGCGCTCGAGGCTTCTCGCTGGCTGTCGGGCGGAATTGACCGGGTCGGAGGGTCCGATCTCAGGCCCTATGCCGCCGCGCTGGAGGAGCTTGGTGTTTCGGTTATCGACACAAGCGCCATCGCCTCGAACGATCCGCTTGGCCATAATGCCTTCGCCGACAGCCCTGAGATCGTGCGTCTGCTCGGCCGGCGCCTGGCCGATCAAACGCTTTCGGGAGGCGAGGTGACATTCGTGGATCGGGCAGGCGTGGCGGCAGCCAATTTCGCAGGTTCGGCAGCGCGCGTGGCCGTCGTGGCTCCAGTCGCTGTCATCAGCGGCGAAGCACGCGAAGTGTTGAAACGCGAGCTTTCCCCCTCGAGCGGAGAGATCGTGGACGGGCAGATCTCGTACTGAGGTCAGGACCGCTGGGCAGTCCATCACCGCGGCGGCTGCCGCGCGAGGGCCCCGGATCCTTCGCGTGCGTGCGGTCCTGCCAGGGAGCGCGGTCTGCTCCCTGCCCGTGGAGTCATGCCCGCGAGGTGACCGATCTCGGTCCGGGCAAACTTGCCGTTCTCGGCAAGTTTGCCGTGGCAAGCAGGTGGAGAAGGTGGGTCCCTCCTTAACCGTCTAATGCCCGGCTGCATAGCTGGCTGAAAAGCGATGTGGTGACCTAACCAAAGTCCCCCTCCAACTCACGACTTTTTGGGCCGCCGACCTTCAAACGGTGTCGGCTTTGATCTCAATCAAAGTGTGCAGGACCTCGTTTAGGCAATATGCTCAAAAAGGGAGGCTGTCATGCCGGAGCAAAGCAGTATGCATTCCTACCTGAGCTGGACCAAGGAACGTCTCGACGAGATGGACGCCGTATTGGCATCGCTTGAGACCAAGACCGATCAGGGGAAGACAGAGCTTCGACGCAGGGTCGATCAACTGATGTCCGACTTGAGCAAGCGGCGCGACGAGTTTCAGGCCCAGGTCAAGGCACAGGCTGAAGCGGGCGAAACCGCCATAAAGGCCAGCAACGCACAGCTGGAGTCGCTGTGGCACGGCTTCGAAGCCCAGGTCGAAAGCTATTTCGAGACTATCGGCGAGCAGATTGAGCAGCAACAAGCGACTTTCCGCAAGGTTGCCGCTGCGCAAGCAAAAGCTTGGCGCGAGGCTGCGGACAAGCTCCATTACGAAGCGGCCAGGGTCGCCGCCACTAGGCGCGCCGACATGGATGCGGCTATCAAGCAGATGAGGGTGGATGCGGCGGAGGCCGAAGCCCGACTGCAGAAATTGAAGCAGGCGGGAAGCGACTCCTGGATATCGATGAGCTCGGCCTTGTCGGAGGCGCGCAAGGCGTTCGATCAGGCGAACCAGCGGGGGTGGGATGCGCTCAAGCGCGCCGCTTTCCCGAGATCCTGAGCCGGGTTGCCGCGAGCCAACGATTTCAATGCGACGCCGTCACGCTTGGTGATGTCGTCGTGGAGCAGCCAGTTGAAGTTGCCATAAAGATGCGTTCTCTGCTGTGGCCGATTCCGACTCGACGAGATCCCAGCCATGACAATTGACGACGGCCCTCCGAGCGACTTTCATTTAACACGTGATTGACAGCCATGCGGGAGATGCCGCCGACCGAAGCTGACCTCCAAGGACTCCCGACCGACGACGACTGGCGTCGGCTGCAGTTCACCACATTGCTGTACTATCTTCATGAAACGAACCCGGACAACGGTCTGGTTCGCGACAAGACGGCACCAGATGCCCCGGCAAGCATCGCGGCAATCGGCATGGCGTTGGCGGCGACCCCCGTCGGCGTCGAACGCGGCATCATCATCCGCGAGTTTGCGGCGAAGATCACCCGCAGGGTGCTGCGATACTTGATGGAGCTTCCCCAGGGACCAGAGCCGGACGCATCGGGCTATAAGGGTTTCTTCTATCATTTCCTGGACATCGAGACGGGGCGGCGCGTCTGGCAGTGCGAATTGTCTACCATCGACTCGGCGTTCCTTTTCGCGGGGGCTCTGACTGTCGCGGCGTATTTCGATCGTGACACACCAGACGAATCCGAAATTCGCCGGCAAGCAACGGCGCTCTATGAGCGCGCCGACTGGAACTGGGCCTGCGACGGTGGCCCGACGCTGACGCATGGCTGGCGTCCAGAACACGGGTTCATCCCCCATCGGTGGCGTGGGTACGATGAAGGCCTGCTGCTGTACCTTCTCGGCCTTGGATCACCGACCCATGCGCTGCCGTCGGAAAGCTACGCGGCCTATACCGAAACCTACCAATGGACAAAGATTTACGGCCGCGAACTTCTTTATTCGGGACCGCTCTTTACCCATCAGCTTTCGCATATGTGGGTGGACTTCCGCGGCATCCGCGACGAGTTCATGCGGCAGCACGACAGCGACTATTTCGAGAACAGTCGTCACGCAACTTTTGTCCAGCAGGAATATGCGATTCGCAATCCCATGAACTTTGTCGGTTACGGAGAACGCTGTTGGGGGTTCACTGCGAGCGACGGGCCCGGTTGGGTCACGCGCGAGGTGGACGGGGTCAAGCGGGAGTTCTTCGACTACATCGCTCGCGGTGCGCCGTTCGGCCCCGACGACGGGACGGTATCACCGTGGGTCGTCATCGCCTCCCTCCCTTTCGCGCCGGAGATCGTGATCCCGACGGCGGGCAACTTTGCCACGATGAGCCTCGGGATGACGCGACTTTACGGCTTCGTGCCCTCGTTCAACCGGACGTTTGCTGCGGAGGATAGCCCCACCGGATGGTGGATCAGCCCCTATCATTTTGGCATCGATCAGGGGCCGGTCGTCTTGATGGTCGAAAACTATCGCACGGGCTTGATTTGGAACATCATGCGCCGCTGTCCACGGGTAGTGTCTGGCCTGCGCAGGGCCGGCTTCTCGGGAGGGTGGCTGGAACAGCATTGATCCTCCGCTGCCTTGAGCGTCAAGCTGGGCTCCGCCCGAATCGAGTCCGGTGCGGGCTCCATATCCATCGACATGGGTTCAAGGATCGCGTCGAAGAAATCACGCATTCCGGAGATCTCCCTGTTGTTCATGCAGGTGATCGAACGCTCGGAAGCAGGATGAGGATTTGGAGTTGTTCGAAGTACAGCGTTCCGGCCTCTTTGTCGGCTGCCTACTGCATGGCGACGAGTGTTTTGCGAAAGCGAAGGCCGGATAAGACAAAAATCAGGGCGCTGATGACAGTTATCGCGAGCATCTGCGGCCATACTATCGCGAGGCCGGCGCCGCGATAGAGGACCGCCTGGGCGAAGCTGACGAAATGTGTCGTAGGCGCGAGCTGCATCACATTCTGGAGCCATTGCGGCATGGTTTCGAGCGGCGTGCTCGAGCCCGACAGCAACTGCAGGATCACGAGAATCGGGATACACAAGAGCCCGAACTGCGCCATAGAGGTCGTGAAGGTCGCAATCAGGATGCCGAGCGCCGTCACCGAGAACTGGTACAGCAGTGTACCTGCCAGGAACAGCCAGAGCGAGCCGGCGATCGGAACCTGAAGGACGAGCTGCACCACGATCATCATGGACACTGCGGCCGCGAAGACGATGACAAGGCCGTTCGCCCAAATCTTGGCGAGCATGACGTCGTTGGGTGTCACCGGCATGGAAAGCAGGTGTTCTATGGTGCCATGCTCGCGCTCACGGATCAAAGCGGCGCCGGTCAAGATGACCGACAGCATGGTGATATTGTTGATGATCTGCATCACCGACGTGAACCAGTGCGAGTGCAGATTGGGATTGAACATGACGCGGAACACGAAATTGACCGGCAGCGAAGGTCCCCCGCTGGCATTCTGGACATAGCTCAGGACCTGCTGGCCAATTATCTGCTGCAGGTCGCCCAAACCATTGCCTGCAATGGCAATCGCCGTTGCATCGGCGTTGATCTGTACGCTTGGTCTCCGATTAGAAAGCAGGTCCTGTTCAAATTTCGGCGGGATTTCGATGACGAAGATGAAGCGGTTGGAGTCCATGGCCGGACCAATTTCGCTGGCCGAAATTTCCTGCGGCGCCTGGAAAAAAGGCGGTAGGATGGCCTCCTTGATGCGCCTCGAGATTTCGGAACGGTCCTCATCGACGATGGCAACCGAGGCGTTGTAGACCTCGAGCTTGGCGCCAGTCGCAACCGCGTACACGGCGTAGGTGAACGTGTAGAGGATCAGCACCAGCATGACTGGGTCGGCGCGGATGCTGTAAAGTTCCTTGACACCGAGTGCCAGAATATTGATGAGCCGCTTGCGCATCAGGACTCCTGTTTCCTGAGAATCAGGCTTGCCGCGGTAACGAAGGCGAGGACGAATACGGCGAGCACCAAATGGTTGAGCCAAAGCTCGGAGAAACCGAGCGCCTTGTTGAACGTGCCCATGCTGATCTGCTGGAACCATGAGGCCGGGAAAGCGAGTCCGAGAGCGCGGCCGGCACCTGACAGCGAGGAGACGGGAACCAGGAGTCCTGAAAACTGTGAAGTCGGGATCAGCGCGATGATCGCAGTGGCGAACACCGCAGCCACCTGAGTGCGGGTGAGGGTCGACACAACCAGGCCGAACGCAGTGGAGGCCCCGAGATAAATGAACGCGCCGACAATCAACGCCAGCCAAGAGCCCTTCACCGGCACGGCGAACACGAACAGCGCCAACACCATCAGCGTAGCAAAGCTGATGAGACCGATGATGAGATAAGGCACCTGTTTTCCGAGCAGGAACTCGATGCTGGTCAGCGGCGTGGAGCGGAAGTTGGCGATAGATCCTGTTTCGACCTCGCGCACGACGCCCAGCGCCGTCATGATGGCAGGGATCAGGATCAGCATCATCATGATGACGCTCGGCACCATCGAATAGACGCTTTTGAGCGACTGGTTGTAGCGGAAGCGGGATTCGAAATTGACAGGCAGGGCAGATGATTCGCTGCCCGTGGCAGTGCCGGGCAAGGCAGCCATGTCCCCGGCGCGGCGTGCGGACTGCTTGGCCAGATAGTCGAGCGTCAATCCGCCCAGATAGGTGCGCGTGGTCTCGGCCCTGTTCGGCATGTCGCCGTTGATCCAAATACCAATCTCCGGGCGGCGTTCCCTAAGCAAATCGCTGCCATAGAGAGGTGGGATCTCGATCGCGAACTTCAGCTCGCCGGCGCGGAGGCGAGTCGGGATCTGATCAGGAGCGGTGATATCCGGCTGCCGGCTCCAGAAGCGCGAGCCTTCGAAACCCTCCAGGAACTCCCGGCTTTCGAGTGAGCGGCTCTGATCGAATACCGCGAAGCGCAGATGCTCGACATCGAACGAGATGCCATAGCCGAACGCGAACATCAGGAGGACGGGGCTGAGCAGGGCAAAGGCGATGCGCACCGGATCGCGGATGATCTCCACGGTCTCGCGCCGTGCGCAGGCCCACAGCCGGGCAAGGCTGAATCGCGCACTGTTTGTCCGCTCCGCGGTGGGAGTCGCCGACACCAACTCGGCTGCAGGCTCGCGCGCTTTCGCTGGTCCCTTGGCGGCGGCCACCGCATCCTCGAGATAGGCGATGAACGCCTCTTCGAGCGTCTTGGCGTGGCGCGCCTCGGTGAGCGCGCGCGGCGCGTCCGCCGCCAGCACCTTGCCTGCATGCATTAGCGAAATGCGGTCACAACGTTCCGCTTCGTTCATGAAGTGCGTGGACAGGAAAATCGTGACGCCGTCCTTGCGCGATAGATCGACAAGCGATTCCCAGAACTGGTCGCGGGCCACGGGGTCGACCCCCGAAGTCGGCTCGTCGAGTATCAGCATCTCGGGGCGGTGCTGGACGGCGACCGCCAGCTGCAACCGTTGCCGCATGCCGAGCGGCAGACTCTCCGGCATGGTGTCAGCGACGTCCCTGAGGCCGAAGCGGTTGAGCATTTCCTCGATGCGCGGCCCCTGCTCGGCAGCCGGCAGGTCGAACAGCTTGGCGTGCATCTGCAAATTCTGGTAGACCGTGAGCTCGCTGTAGAGCGAGAACGCCTGCGACATATAGCCGACGCGTTGGCGCGTCTCGATGTCGTCTGCGTTCAACGGCTTGCCGAACAGGAACGCCTTCCCTTCCGATACAGGCAAGAGGCCGGTCAGCATCTTCATGGTCGTCGACTTGCCGCAGCCGTTCGAGCCGAGAAAGCCGAAGATCTCCCCCTTCTCAATGCGGAAACTCACGTGATCGACCGCGGCGAACGTGCCGAACTTTTTCGTGAGCCCATCGGCCTCGATCGCCGGCGGGCCGGCCTGCGTCACGCGAGGCGGGATCTGGACGCCTCTATGGTCGCCGCGCTTGTCCTTCGGCAGCAGCGAAATGAAGGCTTGTTCGAGGGTGTCGGCGCCGGTTCGCGCCTTGATTTCGGCGGGAGATCCGGTTGCGATGACACGGCCGGCGTCCATCGCGGCGAGCCAGGCGAACTGATCGGCTTCCTCCATATAGGCGGTCGCGACGATGACGCTCATCTGCGGCCGGCGCGCACGGATGCGATCGATCAACTCCCAGAACTGCCGGCGCGAAAGCGGGTCGACGCCCGTCGTCGGCTCGTCGAGGATGAGAAGGTCCGGATCGTGTATCAGCGCGCCGCACAGAGACAGCTTCTGCTTCATGCCGCCAGAGAGCTTCCCTGCGGGCCGGTCCGGAAACGGATCGAGACCGGTACTGCGCAACAGATCGTCGATGCGTGCCTTCCGCTCGGCCTCCGGCTGTCCGAATAGCCGCCCGACGAAGTCGAGGTTTTCGAAGACGCTGAGGGTCGGGTAGAGATTGCGCCCCAGACCTTGCGGCATATAAGCGACGCGCGCATAGCTGCGCTGGCGGTGCGCCCGGTCGCGCATGTCACCGTCCAATGCCCAGACTGAGCCCGACTGGATCTTGCGCACACCCGAGATCAACGCCAGCAAGGTCGATTTGCCGACGCCATCGGGACCGATCAGCCCGGTCATACAGCCGCCCGGAATGGTGACTTTCACGTCGTCGAGCGCGACGACCTTGCCGTAACGGTGCGAGACACCCTCAAGCGAGGCGGCGACCGCAATGTCAACGCTCGGCTGTGTGGCGCGCTCATGCATTGGGAACCTTGACGGCTAGCCAGGCGGGCCAGGCCGCCGTGGCATCGACCCGAACGTAGCCAATTCCGCGAAGGCCGCCCTTCACCGCCTCCTCCATTCCTCTGAGCAACTCGGGTGGCGCATTTAGCTTCACCCGGAAATAAAGCTGCTCGCGTTCCGACTGGGTCTCCACCGTCTTCGGAGTGAACTGCGATTCAGGCGCCACGAATGAGACGATAGCGGGAAAGACGTATTCCGGAGCGGCATCGACCACTACGCGCGCCTCATCGCCAATGGCTAGTCGTCCCGCAACCCCAGCCGGGAGAAAGACGGTCATGTAGACGTCCGACAGGTCGAGCACGGTGGCAATGCGACCACCCGCCGGCAAAACTGCTCCCGGCTCGATCAGCCGATACTGCACCCGGCCGCGCCCAGGCGAGGTGATTGTCGCGTCAGCGAGGCTTGTCTTCAGCCGGTCGACCTGGGCATCCGCCGCCGCGATCGCCGCGTGCGCCTCGTCGACCTGAGCGTTCGCCGCCTTGAGGGCGGCTGCGGCGCTTACAATTAGCTGTCTCCGCTCCTCTTGCTTCTCGCGTGTCCCAAAGCCTTTCTCGAGGAGCGCTTCGGCGCGCTCAAGCTCCTGGTCGGCGAATGTCAGCTCGGCCTTGCGGCTTTCGACCAGCGCCTGCGCCGCCGCAAGCGATTGACTTGCGCGTTTGACTTCAGCTTGCGCCTGACGCAGCTGCGCTTCGAGCTCAGCCTGATCGAGGCGGGCGACCATGCTCCCCGCCAATACCACATCGCCCTCACGTGGCACGATCTCGATGACGCGGCCCGCGATCTTCGTCGCGATGTCGAATTGAGTGGCCTCGACGCGACCGTTGGTGCTGACGATGCCCTCCGGCAGGGCACTGGCTGTTTGTTGCTTCCAAAGGTAGAAGCCGGCGCCCCCGGCAAGGCCCAGCGCGCCCAGCACCACCGCCACGGTCACGTACCGCTTGAGAGGCGCCTTCCTTTGGACTTCGACCGCATGGTGCTCGCGTTCGGTTTTCTCCGCTCCTGGCGGAACCGCACGCTGTTGCTGATCCTTCGCGGTCGGCAGATGATCGATCGACAACGCGATATTCCCTTCAAAGAAAGAATCTACGTATCTGTCTACTCCCTCGCCGCAAGGGCAGCCTTGATCCACGTCAAAGCCCAACCGAAAAACACGCGCGCCGTGATGGTCGAATGGACGCTGCGATGGCACATATGCGGTGGCGCTACGCCAATTGAGCGATCCCGGGACGGTCTCTTGTCCGCATTGAGCGAAAGGAGAGGACATTCCGCTAAACCCGGAATTGGTTTGGATGGCGCCCGTCACCGTCCGCATGAAGGACGGCTGTTTTCAGGTCTTCGCTTCTGTCAACGACGCTCTCGAAGGGGGTCGGGCCACCGAGGTAGAAAATATAATCGGGTGGTTCAAACATGCCGCCGCGCCCTAAACCGAGTGACGCCAGTTGCCATCGCGCGCGAAGCGTTCATTGATGCCTGCGGAGATGCGGGCATGTCGACGGCCGCGGATGGGCCGCTCGGGACAATGACTGGCGCTGGCGGCCACCCCTCGCCTGCCTAGAAAGGGTCGAGCTGGGGCACCCTTGGCGCCCCAGCTTTCGAGCATTCGCGCGGCGCGGCAGAGCAATTCCCTAAAGCCCTCAACACGCTATGGGTGCCTTGTCTGGCATTTTGGTAGATTTCCTCCGTGCCAGGGTCGTATCCGCCACGCGCCGAACCACCGAGCGGGCGGAGGGGCATTCCGCCACCACGCGTTTGGATCCTCCCCCTCACGGAGACAACTCAAAAGTTCTGAACGCCGGTGATCAAAATTGCCGGTTATGGCTCAACCTCCGCGTTATTGACTTAATCGTCATTATGACTTATTAGTCAATTGTAGTGGTAGGGAGGAGACGCCTATGAAACAGCAAGCCGCGCGCGCAATCGCGACAGGACCGGAATTTCTGGGCGCTCGGACCCGGTGAGCGCACATGTTAGCCCTTAAGCCGAAGATGAACCGGCAGGTTCTCAGGGCCATCCTCTTTGCCCTGCCCAAAGTGATGAACCTCACCGCCTCCCGCGTCCCGGCATTTGCTGAACGGCTGAAACAGCGCAACCTCGTCGCTTGGATCGGCCTCCAGGACGGTAGCATCGGGCGCATTGTGGAAATCCGCGGCGGCAGATTCCGCTCCCGTGCGGGTTCGCCGGCCGAGGCCGAAGTGGCCATGTCCTTCAAGGACGCGGCGACGGCGTTGAAGCTCTTGATGCCCAATCGCGATCAGTTGGAAATCATCCACGCGGCCAAGAACTTCAAGGTCGCGACCACGGGACCAGACGATCTGGTCGTCTGGTTTACGCAGACGCTCAACATGAGCGAAACTGCGGGCCTGTCCATGGGGACGCCGATGCACGACGGCAGCCTTCGCTACACCACCTGCACCAACGGCGGTCCCCTGTTCGTATACGTCAAGGGCGGCAGGATACTGCGGGTTACTCCCCTCGAGTTCGACGGCAGCGACCCGTCCACCTGGGTGATCGAAGCCCGCGGGCGCAAGTTCAGCCCGCCCCGCCGCGCGCTGGTAGCCCCCCACGCTCTGACAATGAAATCGCTGGTCTATTCGGACAAGCGCATCCTTTACCCAATGAAGCGGGTGGATTTCGATCCCGATGGCGAACGCAATCCCCAGAACCGCGGAAAATCCGGCTACGTGCAAATCAGCTGGGACGAGGCGCTGGACATCGTCGCCAAGGAGATCAACCGGCAGAAGCGCGTCCACGGACCCGGCTCCATCACCTTCCCCATGTCGTCCCATCACCAGTGGGGAAACGTGGGCTACTACCTGAGCTCGCTGATGCGGTTCGCCAACCTGATCGGCTTCACCCGGGTCGCTGCCAATCCGGACAGTTGGGAAGGCTGGTACTGGGGTGCCATGCACCATTTCGGCAATTCAATGCGCGTCGGCGTGCCTGCGGGCTATGGCGGCGTAGAGGATTGCCTGAAGGAAGCCGAGATGATCGTCTTCTGGTCCTGCGACCCCGAAAGCACCAACGGAGCCTATGCGGGGTTTGAGGGCACGACGCGTCGTTTATGGGCAAAGGAGCTCGGCATCGATTTCGTGCACATCGATCCGCATTGTAATCCGACAGCCCAGTTGCTGGGCGGACGCTGGTTTCCCGTCCGGCCGCAGACCGACGCGGCCCTGGCGCAGGCAATCATGTATGTCTGGGTCACGGAAGGCCTATATGACGAGGAGTACGTCGCCACCCGCACCACCGGCTTCGACGAATGGAAGGCGTACCTGCTGGGCGAAACCGATGGCGTCCCCAAGACGCCGGAATGGCAGGAGACCGAGACCGGCATCCCTGCCAGGGACGTGCGCGCGCTCGCCCGCAAGTGGGGCGGCAGGAAGGTCTATCTTGCCGTCGGAATGACCGGCACCGGCTTCGGCGGCGCAGGCCGCGGCGCGACCGGCGCGCAATGGGCGCGATGGGCGCGATGATGGCTATGCAGGGCTGGGGCAAACCGGGCGTCAATTTCGGCGGTCTCCAGATCGGCGTCCCGCACGACCTGCATTTCTATTTTCCGGGCTATGCCGACGGGGGGATTTCCGGCGACCTGGCGTGGACCGGCAACGCGGTCAACAATTACCAGCGCATGCCGCACATCCTGACGATGAATCCCGTCAAGCAGATGGTGCCGCGCCAGCAACTGCCGGACGCGATCATCAACGGTCACGCCACTGGCTATCTCTGGGACGGCATGGCCCAGGAGGCCCAGTTCGCGCCTTTCAGCTATCCCATGCCGGGCTACTCACCGATACACATGATCTACCGCTATGGCGGCTCGTCGCTCAGCACCGTGACCCGATCGGGACGCTGGGTGGATGCCTATCGGCACGAGAGCATCGAGTTCGTGGTGAACCAGTCCATCTGGATGGAGGGCGAGGCGCAGTTTGCCGATATCATCCTGCCGGCCTGCACGTCGCTGGAGCGCTGGGACATCGGCGAATGGGCGAACTCCGGCGGCTATGCCCATCACGGCGTCAACGTCGTCAATCATCGCGTCATCACCCTCCAGCATAAGTGCATCGAGCCCTTGGGCGAATCGAAGTCCGACTACGACATATTCACCGCCATCCTGACCCGGCTGGGCCTGGGCGCTGTCTTCACCGAGGGCTGCAGCGAGCTCGACTGGGTCAAGCGCGTGTTCGATTCGTCAGATCTGCCCGGCGAAATCTCCTGGAAGAAATTCTGTCGCAAGGGCTACTACGTCGTGCCGCCGGAAAAGCCGGAACTGCGCCAGCCCGTCGACATGCGCTGGTTTGCCGAGGGAAGGCGCAAGGATCTTCCGGAACCGGCTCCGATGCCATCCCAGTACGCCGAAGAGTTCGGCATGGGTCTGCAGACCCCGAGCGGAAAACTCGAATTCGTGCCCGAGATCCTCAAGCGGAACACGGCAGACAATCCGGACCGGTCACCGGTCAATCGTTACATCCCCTCCTGGGAAGGGCTGCGCAACACCGAGCTGAAGGAGCGCTATCCGCTGCAGATGATCGCAACTCACAGCCGCTACAGCTTCCACACCAGCATGGACGGCAAGAACAGCGCGGTCAATCAGGTGGAAGACCATCGCGCCCTGATTGCCGGCCATCGCTTTTGGCTGCTGCGGCTCAACCCTGACGATGCCGCCGCCCGGGACATTCGCCATCGTGACCTGGTAAAAATCTTCAACGACCGCGGCGCCGTAATCTGCGCCGCCGACATATCACCGCTGGTGACCCCAGGCGTCGTCAAGTCCTACGAGGCCAGCGCCGAGTTCCAGCTCATCGACGTCGCGGGGGAGACCGTCGAGGTCGGCGGCTGCCTGAACATCCTGACCCCGGACCGATCGCAGACCCGCGGAACCAGCAGCATGGCTCCCAATTCCTGCCTGGTACAGATCGAGAAGTGGCGCAACGCCGAGGCGTTCAAACTGGATCGGGCAGCTTAGGAGGAAGCCCATGAGCAAGTGGAACATGATCATCAATGTTGGCCGCTGCGAGAACTGCCACAACTGCGTCATCGCGAACCGGGATGAACACGTCGGAAACGACTTCCCGGGCTACGCGGCGCCGGCCGCTGCCGTGGGCGATAGCCCCATCCGCATCCTGCGACGCACGCAGGGCAGCGCGCCCATGGTGGAGACCACCTACTTGCCGGTGATGTGCAATCACTGCGATGACGCGCCCTGCATTCGCCGTGCCGGCGACGCCATCCGCAAACGCGACGATGGCATCGTCATCATCGATCCGGTGAAATCGCGTGGCCGCAAGGACATCGTCCGCTCCTGCCCCTATGGCGCAATCGTCTGGAACGAGGAGCAACAGGTACCGCAAACATGGTTCTTCGACGCCCACCTGCTGGATCAGGGCTGGCAGCAGCCCCGCTGTCAACAGGTCTGCCCGACGAACGTCTTTGAGGCGGTGAAACTCGATGACGCCGCGATGGAGAAAAAAGCAGAGAAGGAAGGGCTCAAGGTGCTCAAACCCAACCTCGCGACGAAACCCCGCATTTGGTACCGAGGATTGGAGCGGTGGGAGACGTGTTTCATCGGCGGGAGCGTCAGCGCCGAATGTGCCGGGGTGGTCGATTGCGTTCAGGGGGCGGAGGTGACCCTTTCCCAAGGAGGCAAGCGCCTCGCGAAGGCCACCACCAACGAATTCGGCGATTTTGCCTTCGACGGTTTTCCGGGTGACGGAAGCACATATCGCGTCGAAGTATCCCACGCAAATGGCCGCGTCTGGCGCGACTGTGTCCTAAGCGAAAGCATCTATCTGGGCGAATTGCGGTTGGTCCGCCCCGGCGCCACAGACGCGCCTGGAGGGCCCGATGCTCGATAGCCATCATTACCGCTCGGACGTGACCGATTGGCAAACAAAACGACGGGAGAGCCGGGGAGCGAACGTTGCCCGCATTCTCACTGCGGCAGAGACTTTGTGTGCGCGTTACGGATCCGGCAAGACGAATGTCTGCGACATCGCCACCTACCTGAATATGTCGCCAGCAAATGTCTACAGGTTCTTCCCTTCCAAACTGGCGATATACGACGCGCTTGTTGCGCGCGTGCTCGACAACAATTTTCCCGTCCTGCGACCCGGCTCCGGAACGCTTACGGGTGCAGAAAGTCTTCGAGCGTTCATCCTGGAGCTGCACCGACGTGTGCTTGCTCTCATGCACGAGGAAGCAAACCTCTTCGAGCTACTCACCCACGCCGACGATGAGCGCTGGCCCGCCTTCGAGGCACACGCAAAACGCGTGAGGGCCATCGTCGCTGAATTTGTCGAAGTGGGTGTCCGCGAACAGGAATTTCGCCAACAGGACAGTCTTCGGGCCGCCGAATGCCTTTGCGCGTCAACCGCGGCGCTCTGGGAGCCGAAAGCTATCAAGAACTTCCACTTCAGGCGCTCGATCACCACACCCGAGGATTTGGTTTCCTTCAGCATCGAGGCTCTCCGGGTCAGCGGCCGCGGAGTTCGTGCTCCAGGCACTGGAGATGGAGCCGGAGGAAGCCCGTCGCATTTGGAGTTACCGCGGCTCCCCAAGTGAGGCAGCGCGGATCGATTGGAGGAGGACATTCATGCTCACAACACCCCTTGACGATTGCGGGCGCCCCCTTGCCACTCTGGGAGATGTCGAGGCTTTCGAGCAAACGCCGCTGCGGGAACGCAATCTTCCGGCAAGCACCTACGAGATGATTGCGCGCGGCGCCGCTATCGCGCCCGATCAACCTGCCATGTCCTTCTTTCTGCGCTCCGGCGACTTTCGTGATCCTTTCGTCTGGACTCATGCAGAGCTCCTCGCCGACATCACGAGGACAGCCAATGCCCTCCGGCGGCTGGGAATCGGTCGCGATGACGCAGTCGCCTTCGTGCTGCCCAATCTGCCCGAAACGCATTTCGTGATCTGGGGCGGCGAGGCGGCAGGGATCGCTTTCGCGATCAACCCGCTGCTTGAAGCGGGACAGATCTGCGAACTCCTCGTCGCCGGGAAGGCAAAATGGCTCGTTACTCTCGCCCCCTTTCCGGGAACCGACATCTGGGAGAAGGCGATCACGGCCGCGGCGAGTGTGCCGGACTTGCAAGGAATTCTGACCGTCAGTCTCGCGCCGTATCTCCGCGACGCCGCAGGGGACGCGGCCGGGGTACACGCGCAGGCTCCGAGCGTCGACGGCCTTTCGATCCCCGTTCTCAGCCTGCGTCAGGAAATTGCCGCGGAACGCGGCGACGGGTTGACCTTCTCGATGCCGAGCCCCGGAGATATCTCTTCATACTTCTGCACAGGCGGCACGACCGGACTGCCCAAGATCGCCGCTCGCACCCATCTGTCTGAAGTATTCGACGCCTGGTCCGCCCGAGCCTTCATTGGCGACGCCTTCGCACCGGGCAAGACGATCTTCTGCGGCCTGCCGCTCTTCCACGTCAATGGACAGCTGGTAACGGGCCTCATCCCCTGGTCGCAAGGCGGACATGTCGTCATTGGCACGCCGCAGGGCTATCGCGGAGAGGGTGTTATCCCGTCCTTTTGGGAGATCGTCGAACACTATCGGGTCGTGGCATTCTCGGGCGTTCCGACCGTGTACTCGGCACTGCTGCAGGTGCCGGTCGGCGGCCGCGACATATCGAGCGTAGGCTACGGTTTTTGCGGAGCGGCCCCGATGCCGGTGGCACTGTTCCGCAATTTCGAAGAGACGATTGGAATCCGCATTCTGGAGGCCTACGGGCTGACGGAAGGCGCCTGTGTTTCCAGCGTCAATCCACCGGAAGGCGAGCGACGTGTCGGCTCGATCGGCCTACGCCTCCCCTACCAGCAAATGGCAGTCGTCAGACTTGACGACTCGGGCAGCTTCACCGGCTTCGCCGGGCCGGACGAAGCCGGCGTGCTCGCGATCCGCGGGCCGAATGTCTTTGCCGGCTACATCAATCCCGAACACGACAAGGGGATCTGGATTGAGATCGACGACGAACGCTGGCTGAACACCGGCGATCTCGCCCGCCAGGACGCGAATGGTTACTTCTGGCTGACGGGCCGTAAGAAGGAGCTTATCATCCGAGCCGGCCACAACATCGACCCCAAGCTGATCGAAAACGCCGTGCAGGACCACCCGGCGGTGCAACTCGCGGCAGCGGTTGGACGGCCCGATGCACGCGCCGGAGAACTGCCAGTCCTCTATGTTCAGTTGAAGCCGGGGACGACGGCATCGGAGGCGGACCTCGTTGCTCATGCCGTCGGCCGTATTCCAGAGCGCGCCGCACACCCGAAGTCGGTCCGGATTCTGACCGCGCTGCCCGTCACATCCGTTGGCAAGATCTTCAAACCAGCGTTGTCGATGCTGGAGATCGAGGATGTCGTGCGCCAGGAGGCGGCGTCGGCCGGCGTGAAGCTGGACTCGCTCTCGGTCGCTCAAGATCCCCGGCTCGGGCTGCTGGCGAGAATTGCAACTGAGGGCGATCCGAGCCCTCTCCGCGAAAAACTGGGTCGTTACGCCTTCAAGGCGCAGTTCCTCTGAAAATTCGCGAGAAGAAGAGGACGTCGACCATGGCGATCAATCTTGCCCGTTACGAGAACGGGGCGCCAGCACTCCCTTGGGCAAACCATCAGTCAGGAAACCAGTCATGAATGTTCCAACTCGGATTCCCGTGACCAACCTTCAGCACCACGTCTTCTACGTGACCGACCTGGAGCGCTCAAAGGCTTTCTACAGCAAGCTCTTTGACTTGCAGTTCTCCGCTCTCAACCACCCGGACAGCAGCGCCGCAATGCGCTTGTCGCAGCAGGAAATGCACTTCTTCTCGTTCGGCTTCCACCATCACGACCTCTGCCTGGTGAAGCATCACAAGCTGAAGATGGACAACAATTCCATGCTGCACTTCGCGTTAGCGGTGAAGGACGCAGAGGCATTCGACGACGTCAGGCGCCGCGCAGGAGAGATGGGCCTCTCGATCCGCGAAGGGCGCATGCTTGCCTCTGCGCGCCCTGTCTCGCGTGCTTTTTGCGTCCGGGACCCAGACCAGCACTGGATTGAGATTATTGAGGAGCCCAGCAGATGAGCAACACCGTTTTCGTTCCCCCGAACGTCCTGCCGCCATTCAAACTGCGCTTCGCCGGCCTCCTGAAGCGGAAATGGTTTCGCGAACTGGTGCTGTTGTGGCCGACGCTGACCAAGCGGCGTTTCTCCAACAAGACGGAAGACTACGGCGTCTTCAGGCCTTCGCTCGTTTCCCACATTGGGCAGCTCTCGATTTATGTGCGCGACATCGCGCGAAGCCGGGCCTGGTACGAGAAAGTTGCCGGCATGATCCACAGCCGCACCTGTGAGCCCGAACCGCATCCCTTCAAGGAAGGCTGGCGCATTCGCTGCTGCTACATGAGCGCAACCGACCACGAGGAATGCCTCGTGCTCGTCGAGGAATACGACCCCTCCGGCAGGATCACCGTGCCTTCGGGCATGAGCTTCTTCCATTTCGCGTTCGAGGTGAAAGGAAACCAACTGGAGGATGTCCTGGCCTTTGCCAAGCAACAGCAGGCCGACGGTTTCCAGTTGAACTACGGTCCGGTCCGCCACAACAGCGAACCGCCTTTGGGCGACGGCGAAACCGGTGGCAACGTCGCCTGCTATCTCTACGACCCCGACTGGCACAATGTCGAGTTCTGCGGCGCCATGGACACGATCGAGAACTATCGCTCGCGATACGGGGACCTCAAGGGCAAGGACCGCGCTTGACCCGCGCTCCGACCTTCAAACAGCGCTCTGAGACGACATTCGGACCGCTTTCGATGCGGCCCATCCAAAGAGCGGCCCATCCAAAGAAAGGAAATGAAATGGTAGTGCAAGTGGCCCGATTTACGATCGGCGGTGAACCCTTATGGGGGATTGTTGACGGAGACGAGATCGCACCGCTCGGAGGCACCTTCCTCTCAACAGCCGACATCTTGCGCTTTGCTCCTGCAGAGCTCAGGTCGCGGGCAGGCACCGAGCGGTTCGCGGCCAGTTCAGCAAACATTCTGAGCCCCGTCACAGCGCCGGCGCAGATCGTCTGCCAGGGTCTGAACTATGCGGATCACGCCGATCAATCGGGGCATGCGCCACGTCAGACGAACCTGCTGTTCATGAAGGCCGCCTCTTCGCTGTCGGGAGCGTTCGACCCGGTTATTCGGCCGGCCGGGTGTCAGATGCTCGACTATGAGGTGGAACTCGGGCTAGTCCTGAAGCGATCACTAAGTGCAGGCGATCACGTCACCCGAGGGACTCTCGGCGATTTTATCGGTGGACTCGTCTTGTGCAACGACGTGTCAGCCCGCGACGTCATGTTCGGCGAAGCCTTCTTGCAGTGGTTCCGTGGAAAAAGCGCCCGCACCTTCTGCCCATGCGGGCCTTGGCTGGTCATTCCGGAGCCTGACGAGGTCGCTGATTTGCTCGACAGGATCGAGATCCGTCTGTGGCTGAACGACGAACTGCGGCAGTCCGCTCACACGCGAGACCTCATCTTTCGGCCGGAAGCCTGCCTCAACGACATTGCGTCCCTGATGGACCTGTCGGCAGGCGACCTCGTCCTGACCGGAACGCCGGGCGGCGTGATCCTGCAAGCGACCGCCCCTCTCGGCCAAATTCTGACGACCAAGCTCTTCAAGGATTCGGAGCGGAAGGATGCGATCGTCGAGGAAGCGACCGCACGCGCACGTTACCTCACGGCGGGCGACATTCTGCGTGCCGAAATGCGCACCGATGACCGCAGCGTCGATTTCGGCAGGCAACTGCTCGAAATCGTGGACGCGTGACCTCGACGGGACCAGGACGCGCGCGCCGTCGCCGCCCACACCAAAGCCCGATCCCCGAGGGGTGAAGGTCCGAAGTGTGACCTCCTGGTCCACCCCCCTGGGGCCGCCGCCTAGCTGGAGGCGAGCCGCAGGTGCTTCAGCCAAAGTGAGAAATGTCCATTGACCTTGGGCTTCGCGCAAAAGCGACGCGTCTCTGAGGAGGGAGACCCGCATGAAAGCTATCAATTTGCTGACTGGATTCTTTAGCTGTCTGTTCGTAGCACCCGCGGTCGCAGGAGGGTTCGATATTCTGGGGCAGCCGAATGACGTCCTCTTCGAGCCAGGACGCTACATAGAGTTCGGGTTAGGTTTTGCCAGTCCGAACGTGGAGGGGCAGATCACTGCCGCCGGCCCCCCGTTTGCTTCGGGCGATACGGCGCCCATGCTTCCATTTTACAATGGCGCCTTCAAGGCCGATATCAACGAGCAATTCTCGGGAGCGGTCATTGTAGACAATCCCTACGGGCGCAACCTCGAGTACAATAACGGGCCGCTGTCCGGGCTGACGGGAGAAGTCGAGTCGTTCGCGATCACAGGCTTGTTGCGCTACAAGCTCACGGATCGTTTCAGCATCTTTGGCGGCCCCAGACTTCAGCGTCTCGGAGGCAACACTGATATCTCAGTCTTTGCAGGCGGCGTGCCAGCGGGGTTCGCGGACGTCGACTTTGAAGACAAATGGGCGGCGGGCTACGTGGTCGGGGGCGCCTTTGAAATCCCGGAGGCCCATGTTCGGGTCGCAGTCACCTACAACTCGGCGATCGACTACGATCTCGACACTTCCGGCGCTTACGTAGGGACGACGAACGTCGAGATGCCGCAATCGGTTAACATCGATCTTCAGGCTCCGGTCAGTCATTCGACGCTGCTCTTTGCGACGGTTCGCTGGGCCGAATGGAGCGAAACCACAATCAGTCCACCGGGTTACCCTTTGGGCTCACTGACTCACTTCAACGACACGACGACCTACAGGCTCGGCGTAGTCCAGATGCTCAACCAGAATTGGGCGGGTTTCACGGCTCTGACCTACGAGCCAGAAACCGACGTATCGGCTGACGCGCCAATCGACGCGACAGACGGTCTGTGGGGGGCAGCGCTCGGCGCGATCTACACGAAAGACAAAGTGAAAGTGACGACCGCTGTCTCGTATTACCAGTTCGGTGACGCTTCGGGTTCATTCGGAGACTTCACGGACAATGATGTGGTCAGCGCCGCCGTCAAGGTGGGGTACTCGTTTTGACCGGACTTCTGGAAACGCCTCGAGTGCCCAGCTTCGCGGTTGCTCGTGATTGATTATCGGAAGGTTTCCATGCCGCATATCGTCTGGACGGCCATAGTCCGGCACCCAGACAGCACTAGATGGAGAAAACTATGCAGAAACAATTCGACCCGAGAGTGTTCCAACTGGGATATGTGGCGTTGGAAACGCCCGATATCGTGCGCGCCAAGGATCACTACGCAGAAGCAATCGGCATGACGGAGACCGCAACCGGTCATGAGGGAGAAAGCTATCTGTCTATTGGCTATGAGCACCACAACATCGTCCTGCGTCAGGCCAAGCGGAAGGCGATGGGCCATCTCGGCTTCCAGCTCAATCCCGGCACTGATCTGAAGAAGCTTGTAGGAGAACTCGGCGCTTTCGGCCTGAGCGCTCAGATCAAGTCCGACAGCCAGCCGGGGATCCGCGAGCTGGTCGAGGTCGAGCCGGTGCCAGGCACCACGCTCCAGCTCTATACCGACATCGATGCTCCTGCACCCGGCTTCAAGCGCACCGGCGTGTCGCCGCTCCGGCTCGGACACGTGGCGGTGATCTCGCCCGAAGGTCCGAAGCTGAAGACTTTCTTCATGGACTTTCTGGGCTTCTGGTTCACCGACACGATCGCCGGCATCTCCAACTTCATCACCTGCAACCGCGAACACCATGTCGTCAACGTGGTGAGCATGCCGGAGAACCGGGTCCACCACATCGCCTTCCAGCTCAAAGGCAATGCCAGCCACGCCATGGCGTGCGACTTGCTGGCCGAGCGCGGTCTTCCGGTGAAATGGGGCCCGTCACGCCATACCGCCGGTCATAACATTGCCGGCTATCACTACGACCCCGATCAAGTGCTGATCGAACTTTATACCGACATGGACGTGTTCATCCCGGAACTGAACATGTGCGAGGCGCGCCCCTGGCACGGGCACTATCCCATGGCTCCGCGCGAATGGAAGCTCACGGAACTCGCCGCCTGGGAACCGAGTTCGCCTTCAGCCTCGCGCAGGCCTGAGGACGCCGGCGAAGTCGACTTCGGAAGCAAAGGTCAGATTTATGCGACTCTTTCATGCTCCCCGATCCTGTTCGCTGGGGATCCGGATCCTTCTCGAGGAAATCGGCGTTCCGCACCAGGTCGCCACGATCGATCTGTCGACCAGCGGTGCGCCTGTAGGGTTTGAATGCGTGCATTCTGGGTCGACAGTCAAACGGGGTTTGGACAAAACGTCCGCAACTGTGGTCACAGCAGTCACTCGGCACCATCCCGACGAACTTCCGGACTCCACCCCTGTTGAGAAGTTCAGCGTGGCCGCGAGGCGTTTTCCAGCCGCGCCGGCAGAGGCCGGCAAGCGGCCGCAGCGACCCTCAGGGAGCGGAGCAGCCGAAGGCCCGCGCCCGCCAGGTTGACCCGATGACGATCACTTGCGCCAAGGTCGGGGCTTTTTGAATGTGCTCTTCGTGGACGAGCAACAGGAAGGAAGCTCACATGTCGGCGGGAAGGAAGTACATCGGCCTCGACGTTCATCAGGAGACGGTCGCCATTGCGTTGGCCGATGAAGGCGACGACCGGGAGGTTCGCTATTTCGGCACGGTGGCGAACCGACCGGAAGCATTGCACGCAGCGCTGAAGAAAATCGCTCAGGGCGGTTTCGAGCTTTGCGTCTGCTACGAATCCGGCCCTTGTGGCTTGTCATCTATCGCTATCTCCGGAAAGTCGGGATTGACTGTACCGTCATATCGCCATCTGCGATGCCGCGCCGGGCGAGCGATCGGATCAAGACCGACCGCAAGGATGCCCAGATGCTGGCCCGTCAGTTGCGCGCCGGAGAACTCGTTGCCGTCTGGGTTCCCGATGAGGCGCATGAGGCGATTCGGGACGTCGTGCGTGCGCGCCGACAGGCCAAGACAGACCTTTCCGCCGCAAAAGCGGCGTTGGATGGGCACGGGGACTGGCGCCGGCGTAGAGGATGGCGAAGAATGCGACAAAGAAATCGAGCCCGGTCGGGAGCATCAGGGCGACCCGATCGCCCGGCGCGATACCGCGAGCGACGAGTGCGCCGGCAAGCCGGCGCGCTCGCCTGCCGAGGTCAGCATGGGTAAGGGCACCGAGGGTGGTGGTCTCGTCCTCCAGCACGGTAAGGTGCAGCCGCTCTGGATGCAGCGCTTCGTGCCGCTCCAACGCCTCGACCAGTGTACGTGCCTCGGTCGCAGCGGGGACGGTCGGAAGGACGGCGGTCAGGCGTCCGCCGGGAGCGCTTCGTTCGCCCGCCGGTCGGGCCCGGTCCAGCGCCCGCACAAGATCGGACACGGTTTCGGCTTCGGCCACTCGCGGGTGGGTAGCTTCATATGGAAGGCGCGCTCGATCCGCAATGCCAATTTGGTTCGGCCGAGACTGTCGATGCCGAGATCGCGCTCGATCCTGCTCGATGGAGCAACATCGATCGAGCGTGGCTGCTGCGGGTGCAACTCGCGTAGGAATTCCGTGACGATCGCAATCAGGTCGCGAGCGCCCAGATCCTGCCCGTCAACTGCGGCAGGTGAAATCGGCTGCCCAGTTTCCTTCGAAATGGAGAATTACAATAGTGCATTGTGAGACAATCGTCTTGCATATGAGCAAGCCGAGTTCTTCAAGGTGCTCACGCCAACCAGCAGGCCAATTCGGCATCTATTCAATCTGACGCCAAGGCAGAAGAGCCCTCGGCATCCGATTTTGCAACAAGGCACCCGACGCGCCCCTCTGTCTCACGGGCTTGTTAGACGTGCCCCGGGGGGCTTGCCCGATTGCCCTTTCGAAGATGGCGATGCTTTGCACCGCCTGCAGCCTTCCACGGCTAAAAGTGGTGTAGAATACAGCTCTGCAGCACCGGAGCCCTGCTCATGCCGAAGGCAACGCTTGCCGCTATCTTCGCTTCCCTGTTGGCCCTGGTGCAGACGCCATCCGCAGTGGCTCACGGCGAGACAGCGCTTGACCGCTATGTCGCCGCGGCCGACCCGGCCTACCGGTATGAGCTCGTGACGACAATACCGGGCGACGGCTACACGGCGCACGTCCTCGACATGACCTCGCAACAATGGCGC
This sequence comes from Sinorhizobium psoraleae, assembly GCF_013283645.1. GTDB lineage: Bacteria > Pseudomonadota > Alphaproteobacteria > Rhizobiales > Rhizobiaceae > Sinorhizobium > Sinorhizobium psoraleae. The sequence goes on along the minus strand of NZ_JABEKV010000007.1, from coordinate 23,495 downwards.
GCGGCGAGGGAGGTTGATAAACCGCTCTGGAGGCATTGGCTGATCATCGTCAGGCCTGAGCGTGTCGAGACCCGCATCGGCGTTCTCGTCATAGGCGGAGGCTCAACCTCGAGCCGTCCGCCAGCGCGCGTCGATCCTTTCCTCACGTCGCTTGCGATCATGACGCGCTCGGTGGTGAGCGAAGTGCGCATGGTGCCGAACCAGCCGCTCACGTTCGCAGGGGAGGAAAGGCCGCGCTCGGAGGACGCGATCATCGCCTATAGCTGGGAGAAGTATCTCAGGACCGGCGATGAGGCATGGCCGCTCCGCCTGCCGATGACGAAGAGCGCGGTCCGGGCGATGGACGCGGTGACCGCGTTTTGTGCCAGCACGCAGGGCGGCGCCACAGTCGTCGATCGGTTCGTGGTCGGAGGCAGATCGAAGCGGGGCTGGACCGCCTGGACCACGGCCGCCGTCGATAAGCGAGTGGTGGCGATCGTCCCGGTGGTGATCGACATGCTGAACATCGAGCCCTCCTTCGAGCACCACTATCGCGCCTATGGACGCTGGGCCTCTGCGCTCGGCCCCTATCAGGAAGCCGGGCTCATGCAATGGCTCGGCGCGGCGCAATTGCGCGAGCTCCTCGCGATCGAGGATCCTTACGCCTATCGTGATCGGCTGACGATGCCGAAGATGATCGTCAATTCGACGGGGGATCAGTATTTCCTGCCGGACTCGTCGCAGTTCTACATCGATGGCCTGAAGGGCGAGACCTATCTGCGCTACGTGCCGAACACCGACCACTCACTGCGCGGTTCGGACGCGGCCGAGAGCGCCCTCGCCTTCTACCAGTCGATCATCGCCGGCCAGGAACGGCCGCGATTTGAGTGGAGCTTCGAAGGGGACGGATCGATCCGTGTCAGGACGCAGACGGAGCCGACGGTCGTGCGATTGTGGCAGGCGGCGAACCCGACAGCACGCGACTTCCGTCTCGAGACGATCGGGCCAGCCTTTCGCAGCTCAGTGCTGAACGACGAAGGGGACGGCGTCAATACGGGCAAGGTGGCGACGCCAGCCCGAGGCTGGATCGCCTTTTTCCTCGAGATGGCGTATCCGAACGAGCTCGGCCATTCGCTCAAGTTTACCACCGGTGTGCGCGTGGTGCCGGAAGTTCTGCCGTTCGAGCCTCCGCGCAGGATGGAAAGCCAAACACCTCCTGCCAAGCGCGAATGATCAGAAGACGCTGTGGGTTGGCAGCTATCCGTGAGAATCGTAGGCAGGCCCACATACTTCGGGAGAACTCATGTTTGACCACGCCAATTCGGAGTCAGCGACTATACAGCGAGCAAAGCGCTCGGACCGCTCGGCGTAGCTGTGGTCCGGAGGGACCGCCTTCGTACGGTGTCGAGCTTAGCCTAAAGGGTAAGGCTTCATTGTGCCTGTATCAGTTTCGGTATTCAGTCATCGGACCGGCGGCAGGCTGAGCGCGGCCGAAGGCTCGTATGACGCCCACACGCACGAGGCGTTTGGCTGAAACTCAACTCCGCTCGACGGCCGGGCCGGCCATTGCGGCAATGCCGGTGCCGTCGTCGATACGCTCCGCTTTGGTGCCGGATCGCTGCTCAGGGATCAACGCTGGAACAGGGTCGGGCAGCCGCTCCAGCCGCAGCGAATTCACCACAACGAGGATGCTCGAGCCGGCCATGACCACCGCCGCAAGGATTGGCTGCAGAAGTCCAAACGCTGCGAACGTCAGCGCGACGAGGTTGTAGCCGAACGCCCACATAAGGTTGGTGAGAATGGTCCTGCGGACCGCGCGGGCCACGTCGACGATCCAGGGCAGCATCCACAATCCATCCGGAGGCAGCACGAGCGCCGCAGTCTCGCGGGCGAGATCGGTGGCGGAGCCGACAGCGATACCGACATCTGCGGCGGCCAGAACCGGCCCGTCATTCAGTCCATCGCCGACCATAGCCACCGAACCGTGGTCATGGCGGAGCCGATCCACGGCCAGCCGTTTGGCCTCCGGCGAAAGGCCCGCTTGAACGTGCTTGATTCCAACCAGGGCCGCGATCCGCTCCGCCGCTTGCGCCAAGTCGCCGGTCAACAGTGTGGCGTCGAGCCCGCGCGCACGCAGGGACGCGATCGCGGCCTGCGCCTCTGGAAGCGGTGAGTCATCGAGCGACAGCACGGCGTGAACCCGCTCGCCCCAACCGACATAGACCACCGAATGACCGCTCGCCTCCAGCGATCGCGCACGCTCGGCCAGCGACGGGGGAAGCGGCCAGCCCAGATCATTCATCAATCTGCCGTTCCCTGCCGCCACGGGCCGGCCTTCGGCGCTGCCGCGGATGCCGCGGCCTGGAACCGTCCGAACATCGCGGGTGACGAGCGGCGTGATATCCTGCTGAGCGGCGGCTGCCGCGATGGCCCGCGCCAGACCGTGCTCGGAAAGGCGCTCCAGACCGGCGGCCCGTGCCAGTACTTCGTCGATGCCGACCTCCTCGCGGTCGACGCCGACGAGACGCGCGTTGCCTGCCGTCAGAGTGCCGGTCTTGTCGAAGGCGAGCAACCGTACACGCGCGAGGGTTTCGAGCGCGCCGGGGTCGCGGACGAGGCAGCCGTGCCGCGCCAGCCGGCCGATGCCGAGTGATGTCGCCATCGGAGCAGCGAGGCCGACGGCACAAGGACAGGCAACCACCAGTACCGAGAGGCCAATCAGCAACGCCCGATCGAACGGCAACGACTGCGCCCAGTAAACGGCCGTCAGACCGCCGAGGGCGAGGACGAGCGGCACGGACACGCCAACGACGCGATCGGCAAGGCGCTGGGTTGGACTGCGACGGCCCAGCGCTTCGCGCACCGACCGGCAAATCCGAGCCCAGCGGGTTGCGGTTCCGTCACCGCTGCTTTGGATCAGGAGCGGACCGTCGATATTGACGCTGCCGGCAATCACCTTGGAGCCGGCGCCCTTTATCACTTGCCTGCTTTCTCCGGTAATCACGGCTTCATCGGTGTTCGATTCCCCCTCGACAACCACGCCGTCGACCGGAATGCGCTCCCCTGGCCGGACCCGCACCAGCATGCCGGCCGACACCTCCCGCACCGGACGGCGGATCTCTGCCGCGCCCTCGACCACGGTCGCGCGCTCGCTTTCTGCAGCCAGAAGAGGTTCGAGGTCGCGCGCCGCCCTTGCGCGGCCAACAGCCTCGAGATAGCGGCCAGCGGTGAATAGCATCAGCACCATCACGGCGGTGTCGAAATAGACATGCGTGCTGCCCTCGAACACGGCAAATGCGGAATAGAGGTAAGCGGCGGCGACGCCAAGGACGATGAGTGCCGACGACGTCACTCGTCCCTGAATGCCATTGTGCCAAATGTCGCGCAGATAGGGTCCGCCGAGAATCACCACCGCCGGCGTCGCGAAGATCCAGAGCAAAAGGTGAACCCACGGCAGCACGCCCGCATCGACACCGGTAAACGCGTCCGAATAGAGGAGGAGGCTGAACATCATGATATTCATGGAGAGAAAGCCTCCCACGCCGAGCTGGATCAGCAGCCAGGCGGCTTCCCACTCTTCGTGCCTGCCGCTCTTCACCTGAAAGGCGATGCAACAGCCGTAGCAGCAGAACGCGCAAGCCTCACCGTTGAGCCTGCGCTCCGTCGGGCGCAGGCCGACGGGCAGCGAACAATGGCTACAGAGGATATCGTCATGCGCAGTCATGCGGGATGTCCGTTCAGCCAGGCAAGGCCGATATGCTGCGCGTGATTAGGCAGGAGACCACGGCCGAGCGTGATGAGACCGAGCAAAAGAATGAAGCCACCAGCCAGCCGCACGCCGCGCCGCCGCGAGGCTGGCCCGAGTATTCGGCCAACGCCGCCCATCATCAGCATCGCGGGGAAGGTTCCCAGTCCGAACCATGCCATGACGAGGAACCCGGGAAGCGCTCCGGCGGTGCTCGCCGCCTGGGCGGCGAAGGCATAAACCAGGGGACATGGCAGGAAGCCGTTGAAAACGCCAAAGGCGAGCGGTGCGGCGCTGCTCCGGGCCGTCAACAGACCGCGCAGGGACAATGCGAATGTACTGCCCCCAAATCCGATCGTAAGGCGATGAAAGACCTGCAGCAAGCCGAAGAACTGCAACGCCATGGCAATCATCAGCAGCCCAGCGACGATCGCGAGAATTCGTTGGCCGATGTCGAGGGAGCCGTTCAAGAGCGGCGCCGCCGTTTGACCTTGCGTGGTGCAGATGACCTGACCGATCGCACCCGCGAGCGCGCCCAGAAAGCAATAGGTTGTCAATCGGCCGGTATTATAGAGCAGGTGGCGAAGGACGGTTGCGCCTCCGCCTCGCTGATCGCGGCCCAGCGCGCAGGCAAAGCCGCCGCACATGCCGATGCAATGAAAGCTGCCTGCAAATCCAGCGGCGAAGATCATGAGGTAGTAGATCATTGGCGTTTTCGCTGCGCCGCTATTGCCGCACAAGATAGAAAAGATAGATGATGAAGCCGACGGTGCAGCCGCCATAGATGAGGAATCCGAGCATCTGCGGCAAGCCGGCGTCAGCGAGCTTGAAGACGGTGTCCTGTAGCATCCGCCTCTCCTATGTCAGCCGAAATAAAGACGAAGCACGTTTATCGCCACCTCGAAGGCCAGGAATAGGAGGTTCAGTGCGGCGACCCCAAGGAGAATTTTGGCTATCAACATCTCCATCACTCCTGTCTTACCGGCCCTTGCGACAGTCTTCCTAGAACAGACGGCCGGGGCCGAGCCCGCCCCAATAAACATACATGTAATACAGACCCCAGGCGAACAGCAGCACGTAGACGACGAGAAGCCATCGCGGAATGAATCCCACACGCGCCTGTATCAGGCCGCCGGCATAGTCTTCCAGTTCAGGGTGCGAGCTTTGACGCACTTCCAGTTCCGGATGCCTCGGGCTCTCCGGATCGCTGCTCTGCAGATCGCTCATGTTCCATTTCCCTTTCAAAAAACCGCTTGGCGGCATTGTCGGTGCCGCTCATCGCGCCGGATAGGACGCCCCAGATGAACAAGAACAGGGCCGCTAGGCTCATCAACATGGCGCCCGCATAGGGTCCGGTGACTTCAAAACCGAGCATGCGCTAACCTCCGCTGGGTGTCTGTTCCTCTCCAGGCGGCGCTGGCGGGCCCGACGCCGGCACCGACGGATCGGGCACATAGGCTCGCTCAGGCTTGTCAGCGACCAGTTCCAAATCGTTCAGCGCCCCGCGGGCCTCCTTCGTAATCGAGAGCGGCTGCAGCGAGAGCGGGTCTTTATAGGCGGAAAGCGCCACCACGAAATAGGAAAGCGCCCACCGGTCCTCGTCCGGAAAGGCATTCCGATAGGACGGCATCGGCGTGCCGCTGAGGCCGGTAGTTATCGTCCGGAAGATGTCTTCGACGGCCGGGCCAGACTTGAACTGGCCGCTGGTGAGGTCGGCCGGCACCATCGGGAAGCCGAGGTCATCCTTGAGACCGGCGGCTTTCTCGCCATCGCCCTTGCCCTCTTGGCCGTGGCACTCCCAGCACTTCGCCGCCTGCCAGACCTCCTTGCCGCGTTCTAGCATCGTCTGGGACGGGGTCGGTGGGCGCCCGATATATAACGGTGGGCCAGGCGGTTCCTCGACGAAGAAGGCGTAAGGAGCGGCGGGATCGGAACGGTCAACCGCTAGCTCATACTTGATGTACTGGATCACCGCCAGCCGATCGTTGAGCGGCAGTTCGTACCAAGGGGGCATTGCCGTGCCGCGGATGCCGCGAGTAATGGTGCGCAGCATGTCGCCGTCCGTCGGCAGGGGCTCCTTTGTCAGCCTGAACTTGAAGACTGCTGACGTGAAATCCCTGGGCCGCTGGTTATACAAAAAGGTGGCGGCCGGCCCGTTGCCGTCGCCCTTGGCACCGTGGCAACCGATGCAGCGGCGCTCATAGACTTCCTTGCCATAAGCAATCCATTCCTCGGAGCGCGGCATCGTCGCATCCATGACCTCCAGGCTTTGCGGCTCGAAAAGGTCACGCCATTTACCCCGGTTCGTGCCAAGCTTCTGGAGGTAGGAAACGAGCGCCGCCACCGATTCCGTCTCCGCCACGATGCTGACGGTTTCTCCTGTGTATTCGTCGTTCGGCGTCAGGATGATCGGCTTTCTTTCGCGCGCCTTCAGCGGCACGAACAGCAATCCGGACGCATTCGGCGTCAGTTGGATCGCTTGCTGGCTGTCAAAGTCGAACAGGCCTTCAGTGACCTCTGTCCTTTCCGGGGTCCGATTGCCAGCGCCATCGTCAACGATACGGACGGTTGCGTCGGGCTCGTGGAAGAGGCCGCGATACGGCGCCATTATCGAGTCCGGCACCAGCATTCGCGGATCGTAGAAGTGCGCCAGGTGCCATTCGTCGCTGTATTTCAGGCCGACGCGCGTCAGGTCCGGTCCGATCCGGCGTGTGCCAAACAGGTGCGGCACGTCATAGGCGTATTCGCCCGCCTCGCTGACCGGTCCCCAGCGGCGGATCTCGCCGGTCACTGGCCGCACGAATTGCGAATGGCAGTACCAGCAGCCTTCGCGCAGGTAAATGTTGCGGCCGCGAAGCTGCTGCTCGGTGTAGTCCGTCGCCTCTGAAACCATCCATTTCAGCTGGCCGAAATCAGTGCGCACCACCGAGGTCACGCGCGTAGTTCGCGAGGACGGCTCCACGAAGGGCAACACGCCCTGCGTGATCACCGCAAGGGTGATGCAGAAGACGCCGGCGAACAGCGCGAAGAAGCGAACGTTCACCGTGCAAGCCCTCCAGCCGGAGCCGGGACAGTCGGCTCCACCGGCCCGCGGACGCGTCGCGCTTCAGCCGCCGGGCTGGTCAGTGCGGTCAGCATCAGGTTCACCACCAGCAGCGACATGCCGATATCCATGCTGATGCCTGACAGGGTCCGCGCCAGCCAGTAGGGCTTCACCCAGACGAGCGAATCGAGCCATTCGACCCCATTCATCCATTGATAACCCTGCTGCAGCCCGCCCGCTGTGAGGACCAGGCCCATGGTCGCGATGCCGACGGTGATCAGCCAGAACGACCAGTTGCCGAGCTTGAATGACCAGAGTTCGCGCCCGAACAGCCGTGGCCAAGTATAGACGAGGCCCCCCATCGCCCAGACGACGAAGGTGCCGAAGACGGTGAGGTGCGAATGCGAGATGACGAAATCGGTGAAATGGGTCGGCTGCTGCAGCTGCCGCAGCGCCTCGGTCGAGCCTTGGAAGCAGCCGACGAGATACATGAGCGAGCCCATGATCAGGAACTTCGCCGGCAGGTTCCTGCCGAACTCATGCCACTTGCCCATCATGGTGCCGAAGAAGTTCACCAGCACCGTCCACACCGGAATGATCAGCAGCATCGACGTGACAACGGCCAAGGTCTCGGCCCAGTCGGCGATCGGGCTGTAGAGGTAATGGTGGATGCCGACGAACGGGTAGAACAATGCCAGGGACCAGAAGCCTACCAGCGAGAGCTTATGGGCATAGAGCGGATTTCGGGCGCTGACCGGCAGGAAATAGTAGATGATCACGTAGCCTGCGGGTGTTAGCCATAGGCCGACGATGTAGTGGAGATAGAGACCATGGAAGGCGGCGCTGTTGATGCCGGAGATCGTGTACGGCAGGATGAAGCTTCCAAGCACGAAGTTCATCGTCGTCCACACGAAAGTAGCGATCAGGTACCATAGCGCGACATAGATCGCCGGCTCGAGCCTTCGACTAATCGTGATCAGGAACTGCGCGGTAGCAATAGCCACCACGATGAAGAAAGCGACCTTCGCGTAGAGCGGAAGCTCTCCGGCTTCCAAACCGTCACTGTCGCCGATCAGCAAGCCGACCAAACCGGCCAGTGTTGCGACGTTCCAGACCCATGCGAGAAGAACCGACCACTCCGACCATATCACCCGCACCCCCGACAGACGCGGCACGAGATAGTAGCAAAGGCCGATGAAAAGTGTCGAGAAGGCGCCGAAGATGACACCGTTGACGTGGACCGGGCGCAGCCGGCCGAAGGTGAGCTCGAGGTTCCCCGATCCGAGATAGTCGGGATAGTTGAAGGTGCTCGAGATCAAAACGCCGACGGATGGCGTCACCATCAGCCAGAACATGCCGAAATAAAGCCAGGTCCGCACGACTCGGTTGTCGACCAGCGCATCCAGGTCCACATTCGCGAAGTTGCCGCGCAGCTCCACCCCAGTCTCTGCCACCGCATAGACCTCCCCCGCGCGGTTCTGGACCGCACGACGACTGCTTCAACCCCACCCTTCCGACATCGAGGGATGACCCCGATGTCGGACTCGCGGCGCGCTCCCTGCAGCCGGTGCCCGTCTGTCAACTAAACTAGTATTTGCGTGGCACCAACACCGAGCCGGTGTTCGACCAGGTGATGTACGCCTTGAGCGCCTTCATCGCCTCCGATTCAAGATCGATCTTCTCGCTGTGGTTCGGCTTCTCGATGCACCAGTAACCCGCTCATCGTCATAGAAGCCACCTCCTTCATGAGGACGAGGGCAACTTTTAAAAATAGAGCCAAAACAGTATCATGTCTAGCCATGACGGAGATCGCGATTATGCAGTTGAGCGATGCGTTGAAAGTTGCCATCCGGAAGGAGAGCGGCCATGCAAAGACATACAAAGGAAGCTTCGGAGCTCAAGGAATTGATCCTCGCGGATCTTCATAAGGAGCCGGGATGCGAGCACGTCACCGATTTTGTGATTCAGCGGCTCGACACCAAGGAGAACGGGGCAAACTGGACTGTCAAATATCTGGATCCTAATCAAGATAAGGTCTGCGAGACCATTCTGATAAACATTGCGCGAATGTTGCAGCTCAACTTCGACCTTCCTGAACGGGAGTCGTGAGAACGATGCGAGCGGGATCGGTGCCCATCGCGCTTCGACATAATTCTTATGCAATCGGGGAATTGGGCGATGGCGGAACCCCACAGCGTTGCACACCGGCAAACCTGCTCCATGACGGCGCCGAAAACCTTCTCTCGGCCTCCAACCTGTCACGGAAGAGCTCTACCACGTTGAACCGGCGGGAGGAGCTAGAAATCAATGTCGAGATTGTCCTCGTGATCGTGGTGGCCGGGAAGCTCGGGCGGCGGCGGGCCAGGCACCTCGCCCACCATCGCCTCCGTCATGATCATGAGACCGGCCATTGAGGCGGCACCTTGAAGTGCTGTGCGCACGACCTTGGCGGGATCGACAATACCGGCCACCAACATATCGCAAAATGTTCCGGCTTGCGCATCGTAGCCCCATCCATAGTCATCTTTTTGTAGAATCTGGGCGGCGAAGAGCGAGCCATCCACGCCCGCATTGGACGCAATCTGTTTCGCCGGCCAGGTTATGGCTTCCCTGACGATGTTGATGCCGGCCTGCTGGTCGAGGTTCTCGGCCTTCAGAGTCCCAATTGCCCTGCTTGCGCGCAGGAGAGCGACGCCACCGCCGGGCACGATGCCCTCCTCTACGGCGGCACGGGTGGCATGCATGGCGTTGCGGATACGGTCCTTCTTCTCCCTGACTTCCGACTCGGTCGCGCCGCCGACTCGGATCACGGCAATCCCGGCGGAGAGCCGTGCCAGCCGCTCCTGAAGTTTTTCGCGATCAAAGTCGGACGTGCTTAGTTCGAGCTGTGCCTTGATCGCAGCGATCCGCGCAGCGATTTCCCCGCTTGACCCGCCTCCTTCCGCAATCGTGGTATTCTGTTTGTCTACCGTAATCTTGCGGGCACGCCCGAGATGGTCGAGTGATATGCTCTCGAGCTTAAGACCTAGATCCTCTGAGATAAGCGTTCCGCCGGTGAGCAGTGCAATGTCTTGCAGGATCGCCTTGCGGAGCTCGCCATAGGCCGGCGCCTTGACAGCCGCCACTTTGAGGCCGCCACGGAGCCTGTTGATAACAAGCGCCGCCCTGGCTTCAGCCTCGATGTCTTCGGCGATGATGAGAAGCGGTTTGTCAGCCTGTACCACCTTCTCCAAAAGCGGCAAAATTTCGCTAAGGCTCGACAGCTTCCTCTCGCAAACGAGGATAAGTGCCTCTTCCATGTCCACCCGCATTTTGTCTCGATTGGTGACGAAATAGGGAGAAATGTAGCTGCGGTCGAACTGAATGCCAGTGATGACTTCGCTTTCGGTTTCGAGCGACCTCCCTTCTTCGATCATAATCACGCCGTCGTTGCCGACCTTCGCCATCGCCTCGGCGATGATGTGGCCGATCTCCCGATCTCCGTTGGCCGAAATTGTGGCGACCTGCGTGATCTCGACGTTTGAAGCGACAGCTCTTGCATTCTGTTTCAACTCCGCGACGACCGCCTCGACCGCACGATCAATCCCGCGCTTCAGGTCCATCGGGTTCATGCCGGCAGTGACCGCCCGCACACCGCCCCTGAGGATTGCGTCGGCGAGGACCACCGCTGTCGTCGTTCCGTCGCCCGCCTGATAGGAGGTTTTGATGGCGACCTGCCTGAGCAACTGAACACCCATATCCTCGAACCTGTCCTCAAGTTCGATTTCCCTCGCGACCGTCACACCGTCCTTGGTGATTTTCGTGCCAAAGGAGCGGTTGATGGCTACGTTTCGACCGCGCGGCCCAAGCGTCACGCCCACAGCGCGCGCAAGCGTATCAATGCCATGCAGCATGCTATCGCGGGCCTGGAAAGCGAGCCTGATCTCCTTGGCCGTCATGTCTCCCTCCCTTTCTTGCGTCGCGCATCGGATGACCGAAGGACGCAATGACGCTTTTTAATTCGCTCGGTCCTTGTAGGGCTACGCGGTGTCTCTTCTTTCCGCCGCAGGGGCGGCACTTTCGCGTGGCAGCCCGAGTTCATCCCAAACCTTGCTGAGCGCGGCCACAAGTTGGCTGATCATGATGTCGTCATGGCACGGAGAGGGCGTGATGCGCAGCCGCTCGGTTCCCCTCGCGACGGTAGGATAGTTGATCGGCTGGATGCAGATGCGATGCTCCGCGAGCAGCATGTCGCTCGCCGACTTGCACTTCGCGGGATCGCCGACTTGCACTGGAACGATGTGACTGCCACTGGCCATGACGGGCAGCCTCGCCCCGATTAGCTCCGCCTTCACTCGCTTGACGCGGTCCTGTTGAGCGTATCGCTCAAAGTGCGACACCTTCAAATGGCGGATCGCGGCGGTCGCCGCGGCACAAATTGGCGGCGGTAAAGCTGAGGTGAAAATGAATCCCGGCGCGTAGGAGCGCACTGCGTCAATGAGCGGGGCGCTTCCCGCAATGTAACCACCAAGGCAGCCGAACGCCTTGGCAAGCGTTCCTTCGATAACATCGACCCGGTGCATGACGCGGTCCCTTTCGGCGATGCCGCCACCGCGCGGGCCGTACATTCCGACGGCATGGACCTCATCGAGGTAAGTCATGGCCCCGTAACATTCGGCAAGATCGCAGATGTGGCGGATCGGAGCGATATCTCCATCCATCGAATAGAGGCTTTCGAACACGATTAATTTCGGCCGCCCCTGCCCGGCCGTCCTCAGCAATTCCTCGAGATGGCCGAGATCATTATGACGGAAGATCCGCTTTTCGCAGCCCGAGTGCCGTATACCCTCGATTATCGAATTATGGTTGAGCGCATCCGAGAGGATGACACAATCGGGGACCAGCTTCGCAATCGTGGGGATAGATGTCTGGTTTGACACATATCCTGAGGTGAAGACCAGCGCTGCTTCCTTGTGATGAAGATCCGCGAGCTCAATTTCCAGCTCGACCAGCGGATGACTGGTTCCGGATATATTACGCGTGCCCCCCGCGCCCGTCCCCAGACGCTTCACGGTTTCAGTCATGGCGCCGATCACACTCGGGTGTTGCGCCATGCCTAGATAGTCGTTGGAACACCAGATAACGACTTCTTTCGACCCGCTCGGTCCGTGCCAGATTGCGCGCGGAAAAATCCCGGCGATCCGTTCGAGGTCTGCGAATACGCGGTACCGATGCTCGGCATGGAGTTGGGCCGTCGCGTCGGCGAAGAAGCGATCGTATCGAGCTGTCACGAACCTTTGAGGGGGAGACAAGCGTTCAGACATGGCCTCCTTGTCTCCGAGTTGCAACCGATTGACGATTCACTCGCGATGCTTCGTCATCACTTGCCGCAGCATATCGGCCATGGAATCACCGGACATTCCGGCCCGCAGGCCACGAACGAACTTGCCCTGAGGGTCCATGACGTAGATGTAGGTGCTGTGGTCGACGATATAGTCGGCGCCTGTTCCCTGCAGATGGCGGTCGCTGTAAGCGCCATATACCTGCGCCACCGCGGCGATCTGCTCCCCGCTTCCGCTCAGTCCCAGGATTCGCCGGTCGATGGCGCCGGTATATTGCCCCATAACAGCGGGCGTATCGCGTTCGGGATCGACTGTGATGAAGATTGGCTGCACCTTCGCTGCCTCGGGGCCAAGCCTGTCGAGAGCGATGGCAATCTCGCTCAGCGTCGTCGGACAAAGACTCGGACAGGAGGTGTAACCGAAGAAGACTAGCATCCATCTGCCGCGGAACTTCGCGTCGCTCACTACGGCGCCACCCGGTTCGATGAGACTGAACGGTCCACCCACGGTGACCGGCGACGCTGCGAATCCAGGCACGGTGCTTACGAATACCGCAGCCGAAATCAATCCATGGAGAACCACGCGTCTGCAGGTCGAAGCCCAAAGCAGATCGTTCCGCCTCTTCATGTCGTGCCTCCTCATCGCGGGCCAACTTCGCTGCACGCTCTCAGCGGCGATGCGAACCGGATGCCTGGCGAGGCCGAAGAACTGCTCCGATAGCTCAGCCTTGCAATGGACACGTAGAGATATGACGCGGCCGGGTGTTTCCCGCTGGCGTCTATCTACATTCGTCGCCAGCCCTGCCAAAATCGCGATTTCGCCTTGATATTAGAATCATTCTGAATGAAAATACAACGTTTCCTTCAAGGCGAGGGAGGCTTGCTGTGACAAAGCACCGCTTCTTCTCTAAATTTCTTGGAACTGCTGCGGTTATGATGATCGCACCGCCGGCCCTATCCTATGAGGTAAGCGCCGTAACCGGAGGCGGGTCCATTGAAGGCGTCATCGTCTATCGCGGCGACGTCCCGACGACCAAGATCATTCCGACGAAGGATGTTGAGGTTTGCGGGCAACCCCGGGACGAACCGCTAATCCGCGTTGGCGCCGATCAGGCGGTCGAAAGCGCGGTTGTATATCTGGTCGACGTCGCGTCGGGAAAGGAATGGCCGGCACCCGGCAAGACGCCCGAGCTGAACAACCTGAAATGCCGCTTCGAACCCCAAGTGCAGGTGATCGCCGCAGGCCCGCTTGACGTGATCAACTCGGACCCGATGCTTCACAACACGCACGGCTATTACGGCAAGCGCACCGCCTTTAACCTGGCCCTGCCGAACAAAGGTCAGCGCATACCGGTTGAATTGCCGCGGCCGGGCACGGTGCGCATCGACTGCGACGCGCATGGCTGGATGGAAGGCTGGATTTACGTGGTGGACAATCCCTACTACGCAGTTACCGGCGCTGACGGCAAGTTTTCCATCACTGACATTCCGCCGGGCGACTACAAGCTCGTGGCAGTGCAGCCCTTTATCGGACCCACGGAAATGCCCGTTAAAGTCGAGGGCGGGAAAGCCACCAAGTTCGATATCGAGCTTAAGAAGAAGTAGCACGAGTAAACGCGTCGGCGTGAGAAACGTAAAAAAGAACAAGAAAAGCACTGACTGGCTTGCATGCCATGTCTGCCTCTGTGGGGCCGAGTTCTTCTTTTCGGCCTGAGAGGAGGATTCGTCATGTCCGACGAGCTTGATCGCATACGTCGCGAAATGCATTCGGTACTGCAACCCGAAGGGGTTCGGCCCGACGACTCACTGAAAATTACCCGCCGCACCTTTATTCACGGATCCCTGGTATTCGGCGCGGCAACTGTCGGCCAGGCCTTCGCCTGGTGGCCGCTGCTCAACACGCTCGACATCGCGCACGCGGCCGAGACGCCCTTCAAGTTCGCCTGGATCTCCGACACCCATCTCTATCCAAGATCCCTGAACACACGCTTCGTAGACAAGGTGGTGCGTGCGGCCCAAGAAGTCCAGGCGATGGATCCGCCGGCCGATTTCCTGATTTTCGGTGGTGACCTGGCCCAACTTGGAAAGATCGAGGAGTTGGAACTCGGCGTCGACCTATTGAAGGAGATCAAGATCCCGAAACATTACATCCCCGGCGAGCACGATTGGTACCTCGACATGGGCAAGAAATGGGGCGAGCTGTTTGGCCAGCCCAACTGGACCTTCGATCATAAGGGTGTGCGCTTCATTGGCCTCGACACCGTCAGCCGCGGACCGGACTATTGGACGGCCAAGAACATGACGCCCGAGGAGCGCATGGGCCATATGGCCACACTCGACGGCACCGTCGCCGGACCATGGGCGGGCGTCGGCCGGGATCAGCTCGACTGGATGGAAAAGACCCTCGCCGACTGGGACAAGCAGCGCCCAGTCGTCATCTTCAGCCACAACCCCCTCTACGAGTATTATCCGCCGTGGAATTTCTGGGTGCGTGACTGGCGTGAAGTCCATGAGGTGCTGAAACCCTATGCCAAGGTCACGAACATTCACGGTCACGTGCACCAGGTCCTCTACAACGAGATCGGGACGTTGCGCTCGATTGGGATGTTGGCGACGTCCTGGCCTTGGCCCTATGCGCCGGAGGGGTTGCCGAAGCTCACCAAGCCTATGATTCGTGTCGACCCCGGCGATCCTTATGATGGTGTTGGCTGGAGCAAGATCGACGTGGCGGCCAACGACCAGTTGGAGACGGAATATATCATGTGGGGGCGCAAGGAAGTCTTCGTGCAGTCCCCGGAAGACCATGACAAGCATGTTTCGGAGGTTATTCGCCCGAGGATCGCCGACAACATGTGGCCATATCGTTAGCGGAGGGAGGGTCATGACAACCCATTCGAAAATCCGCTGTTCACTGCGGCGCTTCGGCTTGGTGGGGGGAATTGCCATTGCCGCCGTTTTCGCGGGACCGACCAGCGCCCATAAAGATCCGGTAAAGCAGGAGCAGCTGAAGCTCTACCAAGAAGTGTTCATGGAAGAGGTCAGGAAGGGTGACCTTCTCTTCCATGGCGACCAGAAGATGGCCGAGCAGCTAGGTGTTGCCGACGACCTCTCGAAAACTGGCATGGCCTGCGCGATGTGTCATCCCATGGCGTCCGACACACACCCCCAATCCTTCCCGAAGTTCCAGGCGCAGATCGCTAAGTTCGCTACCCTCCGCGACATGATCAACTGGTGCATCGAGAAGCCGAACCAGGGTGTGAAGATCGATCCGGAATCCGAGGCAATGAAGGCGCTCGAAGCGTACATCACATGGTCCAACACTGGTTCGGTGCTGCAGCCAGGCAAGTTTTAAGGCGGCCGCTGTTCGAACGTCATGGCCGGATCGAACGTTACGAATGCGATGCGGCTCCAGTGCCTGCCAGACCCGGATCCACCAGAGATCGCTGGTCGGCAGGTTCAGGTATTCCTTCAGGAGCCTCCGCCAAACACGTCCGCAGTGAAGGCGGAATACCAGCCCACGGCGTGATGGGCGGTGCGGCGGCGGGCTTCAACGCTCTCGCCCACCTTGCTGATGAACATTTTGACGGTTTTTATCCTTCCGCCCTCGGGTGCGAAGGTGAGAGCATTGGTGAAAGCGTCGTCGGGCGCTAGAAACGTGTAGCACGAGTTGAACAGGTGCGGCGGAAACTGAGGCGAGCCCGTGAGGGAAGCCGCAATGGCAAAAGCGCATGCTTTGGCCTGGCTGTTGGCAGAGAAGGCGGACTTCGGCATGTCGCCGCCGATAATTGAGTCGCCAACGACATGGATGCCGGGCTGCAACGTCGACTCGAACGTCACAGGATCGACCGGGCACCAGCCGGATGCGTCAGTGAGACCTGCCTTCTCGCCGATGAGCCCCGCCTTCTGAGCCGGAATAATATTGGCGACCGCCGCCCTGAACGTCTCGCCTTCTGTCACCACCGATCGCGCCGCAACATCTACGGCCTTGATTGCCCCGGTGAACTGAGACGGTAGCCTTTCAATCATGCCCGGATAGTGGCGCGACCACGCGTCCTGAAACAGTTCCTGACCCGAAAACTTATCCTTCGCGTCGAGAATGAGTATCTTCGATTTCGGCTTGAACTGCTTGAAATAGTAGGCGACCAGCGAGGCCCGCTCATATGGGGCCGGCGGGCAGCGGAACGGGTTTGGAGGCGCAGCGATAACGAACACACCGCCGTCGTCCATGCTTTCGAGTTGCCGGCGCAGCAGTTCACTCTGGGGTCCGGCAATCCAGGCATGCGGCATGATCTTTGCCGCAGACTCATCATAGCCCTCGATCTCGCCGAACTTGAAGGCGATCCCCGGGGCGACGACGAGGCGGTCATAGGCGAGCTTTGTGCCGCCGCGAAGTTCGACAATCTTTCCTGCGGGGTCGATCGCCACCGCGCTGTCGCGAATGATCGTTATGCCGCGGCCTTCGGCCAGCGTCTCCAAGTCGAAGGTCAGGGATGCGAGCGAGCGAAGACCGGCAAGATAGAGGTTGCTGAAGAAGCAAGTGACGTGGGTGGGGTTCGGTTCGACCAGTGTAACGTCAATCGACTTCATGTCCGCGAGGTATCGGGCAACCGTTGCGCCGCCGATGCCGCCGCCGATCACTACAACCTTAGCCCGTCCCTGACCGCGAACAACGTGTGGTGCAGCCACCGCCAGCAGCGCTCCTCCGATCAGGCCGCCGATCTGGCGACGCGTCCAATCCGTCACGGCTGCCTCCCGGCGTTGGCTCTGTTAGCGAGATAGCGCGCCGTTGCGGCCAGTTCGTCGTCACTGAGTGACAATGCGACCGCATGCATCACAAGGCTGGGGCTTTCACTTGCACGAAAGGCGAGCATGGCTTTCACGATAGCCTGTTCGTCCAATGCTGCAATCGGCGGGATGGCCTGCCCGCCGCCAGTCGGGTCGTGACAGGACGCGCAGGTCGCGGCGATCTGCGCGCCTTGGCTGACGTCCGCAGGAGCGGAACTTTCGGGAAAAAACAGGATCGCGGAAAGCAAAAGACTAAGCAACCACCGGATTTCGGCTGCGAGACCCTTCGCACGCGAGACAATCCCGGCCGCCCGTTTCCGCTTCATGTCAGGTGACCACTATATCGTGAAACAGCGAATAAGTCGCGCCGCCGTCCTCCCGCCAGGAGAACTCAAGGCGACCGTTTTCCGTCGCGAGCAACTGGAACTCAAGGAACGGATTGGCCGAGACGGCTTCGTGCAGATCGGTACGGAAGACCTCGAGCCCGCCGTAGCGGCAGACGAACTGATTAATGATCTTCCGTGGGATCGTCTTGCCTGCGGAATCGGTGCGCAGCCCCGTCTCCATCTGGTGCTGGATGATGGCCTTGACCGTGAACACCTCGTTTCTTGCCACCGAGCCTGGGACCATCACGCGGGGTATGGGAGTGGTCACGCCTACCTCCTTGCGTAACTTTCAGAGACAGCCATTGGTGGCGACCGTCACCCAGGCCTTTGCCATCAGCAGGCTACCGTCACTCATCTCGGCAAGTGCCAGCACATGTTGCGGGGCGGCTAGCCGGACGCGCGTCGAGACGCGGGGAAGGCTGCGCCCGGGAACGAAATGGAACTGTACCACTTCGACGAGCGGGTTCTTCGGAGCGAATACACGGACCGATTTGACGTGGTCGGCCTCGGTCATCGGACTATCGACCGAGATGCTCATAGGCACGGTATAACCGGTCGAGAATTCCGCCGGCATCACCAGGCGAAGCCGGTTCGAAGGCGTTGCCTTCCGCCCGGTCAAACGGAGGAGAAAGTCCTCTACCTCATCCGCTCCCCGGGTATGCTTCGGCGCCAGCAAGGCAACCGCACATGCCACTGTCCCGATTGTGCTGGCCAGCATATGACGTCGCGTCAGGCTCATCGCTGTGTCTCCGGGCGGCTTGCACGCAGTCAAAAGGAATTTCCTGCCGATCAAACGTCGCCACCGCGGTTCTGGAAAAGAATACACCCTGTCCATTGCCCCGTAAATTGCGCACGATCCCAGAGTCTGTCGGCATCACATTGAAGCATGCCGCGCATTACTGACTGCGGCGATTATCGAACTTAACCATATCGCTTCGTTGGGGTGGCAGGCACTGGTCGACCAAAAAGCGCGCGAGGGACAGGCCCTGGATTTGCGCAACGTCATTTACAGGAAGGACGATATTGGAGCACGAGGAGACAACCGGAAGTGCCGAATCACGAACTCGCTGCTGAATCAAACCCGGTCACGAGGACAGCGGCGAGTATCAGACCCTATCAGCCAAAAGCATAAAATCCCCGCGGGGTAGACGGGCTGATGATTGAGTTATGCCGGAATTGGTTGCCGGGCCATTGCGCGTAAGATGGTCTCGGCTTGGATCATTTCATAGCATCTCAGCAGATCTCTCGTCACGCAGCGATAACGACAACGCCCCAATTTCGCGGGCGTCACCCTGAACGGCGGCTTCGTCGCGCCTAGCGGGCGGCCAGGGATCTTCTTCTCGACGTCTGTTCACCACCCAAAGCAGTCAGGTCCGGGCGATAAGATCGGCGCGATAGACGCCGATCTCGAAAAAAGAAGTGAGCTTAGAAGGGCCAGAAGCCGGCAAGATAGGTTGCGGTATCATCGAGCCAAACGATCATGTCGCGATACCATGCTATAGCCGAGTCATAGACGACCTGGACGACGCCTAAAAACATCACAAACTCGATAATCACACCCAAGAACTTCCCGAACCCTTCGTCGCCTTTGGGGTCGTTGCTCCGGATGACGTGTTGTGGCGGTTATCGTTCAGCATGTCCCTTTAGCGATCCCGGTCGTCGCGGTCGCGTTCCCTCTGTTCCATCTGCTCCCGCTCAAGGTCCTCGAGTCGAGGAATATGCTGTTGTGCAGGGTCCGTCCGTGTCGCTTCTCCGCCGGGTTGAGCGGCTTCCTTATCCTTAGTTAGACGATCTTGCAGGCGATTTGTAGCATCGACGGCTGAAGCCAGCTCGTGAACGGCTCGCGCGTCGTCGTCAATCGGCTGCCGATCCTCTTGCTGGGCACGCAAATCCCGCTGCTGTTCGTCGACTGTCTCAGCATTCGTCGGTGCCTTGTCCTTCACATCCTCCGGACGATCGGACTTGTTTTCCTCCTGCTGAATTGCCCGTTGTAAGCCACGATCCTGCTCGGCAACTTCCCGAACGTAACTGTTTCCCTCGATAGCCAACTGCGCAGCCCGCCCCAAAGCTTGATTGAGCCCGGCCTGCATTCCCTCCTTGCGGTCGGCCGAAAACTCGCCGGCCTCGATCTGATCAAGTCCCTCTCGGTAGTGCTCGATTTCGATCATGGCCTCGTTGCCGGCCTCAACAACAGCCTCGCCGTGCTTGGCGACCGCAGCGTCCCACTCGTCGTTGGCCGGATCACGCGGCTCGCTGCGAGGCGCTTCGCTACCTTGCTCCGCCAATGCCTCTTTGCGCTTCTCGTAGAGGTCCACCAGCTCAGGCTTCTGATTGACGAAATCTCGGGCCAGGCCGGCTATCTCGTCAAAGTCCGCCCGATCGTCTGCCGAGACCGACCGCTCCAACTTGAACAAGGCCGTCTCGACCTTCTTCTCGTAGGTCTCAAACTCTGCTCGTGACATTTCGCGCAATTCCTGACCCTCCAAAACCATCTCCTGCAATGTAGCCAAATTGATGCGGAAGTTCGATCCAAAATCCGCGCGTATGACAGTGCCGCTCGTTTCCGTCTGCGCTGTCGAAACGCTTGATTCTAAATACTTTTGATGCTGCGTGGCATAGGCCACGGTCTGACGATCACCACCCGCCAGAGCGACCTTCTGCCACGATTCCTGCACCTTTATGATGTACTGCCGGCTCCGATCGCTCTTCGCGATCGTACGTCGGCCGCTACGCTTGGCGTCGTATCGCGCCTGTGCCGCCTCGCTCGTCCCGACATGCTCTGTGCGGCCTTCGCGGCTCACCGGCCGGACCTGGGTGCGCGTGAATGCCGGCGAGGTGGCAAACTCGCGCCGGTCCGTCATTTCCATCTGAATGCCGTGCTCCCGCGCCCTCTCTGCCATCACCGATCGCCATTCGCGAAACACGGCAGGCGTCGTCTCGATTCGATCACCGGAATCCGATTTCATCGCCACGATGGCATGGGCATGCACATGCGGACGTTTACCCCCCTCCCCTGCCTCTTTCGGATCGCTGGCGGGATCGTGCATGGCGAAGACATACCTGTGGCCCGCAAACTGATGCGCCAGAAAGTCGCGAGCCGCGGCTTCGAAGGCGGTGACATCGGTTCCGGCCCGAGCCGACATGATGACGTGCATCACGTCGCGGCTTTTGCGGCTGTGGAGCTCGCCGCGCCATTCCTTCTGCACTAGGTCGCCCGCGTTCTTCTCATTCGCTATCGGCTGGCCGCGATCGTCGCGGACGTCGTCATGCCGATCGACCAGCCCGCGCAAGCGGCTGGCGCCGAACTCGACGCCATTTCCGTGGCCATGAAAGGAGAACTTCGCAGCAGCCTCGCCCGCGGCCGCGCTGGCGTCGTATCGGCCCTGGATGATGCCAGCCGCCTTCGCGTCGCCCGTCAGCCGTTCCCCCTGCCCGCTTCGCAATACGACGAGTCCCTGAATGCTCACCGAGCCGCCCTCGTTTTTCGCAATCGCATAGGCATAGCGCCGGTCGCCAAAGCCGCTCGTGAGGGTGATCCTCACCTGCTCGTGCAATGCCTCGTCCGATGCAAAGCCGGACGCTGCGATTTCGACGGAAAAACTGCCAATGTCGCGGCTTTCTGCGCGGTTTTGAAAAAGGTGGTCCCAATCGCCACGGATGCGCGCCAATTCCTCCCGCCCCTCGAGGATCCTGCCGCTTTCATTCTCCACCTTCAGCTCGCCGCCACGGGACACATAGTTCAGCATCGCACCGACCCGAGCACCGCCGCCATAAGACGCGATTTTGACGACTGCCGGCTGGCTTCCCTTTGCGATGGCCGCTAGCCGCGCCTCCATCGGGCGGGCGACCGTCGTCGCCGACGTCGCCTGCGCTCGAGGAGCCCCCCTCCCCTTCGATGCGGATCCATGAACACCCGAAGCGCCGCCCGAGCCTCCGCCGCCACCTGCAGCGCCGAGTTGAGCCAACTGCTTCAGGCGCTTTCGCATCTCTTCTTCTGCCGAAGCGCCTCGCCCGCCAGACGACATTTCGTGCAGCAGCGCTGCGCGCCGCTGCTCCCATTCGCTGGTGAATGCGCCGAAGAAGATTTCCAAAGGCTACTTCTCCCCTCGACGCTGATAACCAGCTCGCCGCGTCAGAGCACGCAGCTCGCTCATCACGGCCGCTTGAACCCGCTGCACGTTCTCCAGGTTGATGTCCAATTCGCTCGGGTGGACACCACGGCCGCTGTTGAGCGCCCTCGCAACCTGGTTCAGGTTGATCCCGATCATCCGCATGTCTTCAAGAAGAGCCGCCATGACCAGGCGGTCATCGCCGGTCAGCATCGGCCGAACCCCTGCCCCTTCCAGAAGCAGCGACCGGAAAAAGCTGGATACCGTCATGTCGGCATCCTCGGCGGCCTTCTCGATCGCCGCATGTTCGTCACCCGTGACGCGGACATGCACAGTGCGATCTTTCTTTGCCGGCTCGAGAAGAGCGTTGAATTTCCCGTCATCCATTTGGCCGTTGGCCCCCTACTGGCGCTTGCGTCAGATGATCGAGGGCTCGTCCCTCGATTGCAGGAAAAGGGCGTAGCACATTTTTCCGTATCCTGCCTCTCCAGCCTCTCCAGCCTCTCCAGCCTCTCCAGCCTCTCCAGCCTCTCCAG
>NZ_JABEKV010000007.1:0-1492 GCF_013283645.1 Sinorhizobium psoraleae | reverse complement strand
TTGCCGGCATGCGCCAGAGCATTGCGCATGAAGTGGACCCGGGGGCTGTTGAAGAACCAATCGTCGGCGGAGTTATGCGGAAGCCACCGACAAGCCGACTGCAAAAACTTTCCTTTGCCTGAAGGGATGTCGGGCTGAACTGGTAGCTTCTTGGCTGTACACGAACAGCAAAATTGCACAGAAAGGCACTCGCCAGTCGTTTCAAGTTGACTGCCGCGGCCGTCAGATAGGCTTGGATTTTCATATTTATGAGGCCGCGCCGGATCGCTCTCGATAGCCCGTGCCAAGTCTTCGCTTCGCCGTGATATCCCTCTGAGCGCCAGCGGTGACGCTGATACAAAGCTCGGTCCTCGTCCGACCATCGTTCTCTTCGGCGACGAGCTCGCAGGAGTGCCGGATAGTCATCGCCGAGCACTACCGCCTTACACGGCCATTGGAAAGGCAAAGTCGCGCCAGATCGCAGTGCCGGCAGTCGGCCGCGCGAGATGTAAAGAAGCGCCCATGTTTAACGGCACGGCCCGCCTTCAGCATCTTGCCACGCGGACATTTAAGGATGTCGTGCTTGGCGTCATAACGAAAGCGGCGCATAGGCACAGGGCTACGGATTGGCTCCGCCTTTGCCGGAATAACCGCT
Organism: Sinorhizobium psoraleae; assembly: GCF_013283645.1. Classification (GTDB taxonomy): domain Bacteria; phylum Pseudomonadota; class Alphaproteobacteria; order Rhizobiales; family Rhizobiaceae; genus Sinorhizobium; species Sinorhizobium psoraleae. Next base: position 858 of record NZ_JABEKV010000007.1, on the reverse strand, counting down.
TCGATCGCGCGTTGCTCCATTCCTGCGAACACCTTAGCATACGCGTAGCCGGCGTCGGCCGTTGCCGTCTTGATTGTCGTGCCGGTAATCGCGGCGACCGCGTCGAGACGACCGAGTATGACTTGTCCCTCATTAATCTCGCCTGTGGTGACCTCCACATCTAAAATTACGCCGCAAGCATCGTCCACCACGGCATGTTGCTTGTAGGCCGGCTCCAGTCTCCGATTACGCCCGTTGGTCGCCATGGATGCGTCAGGGTCGGTAACGCAGACTTTCTTGTATTTGCCTGTTTTGCGGCTTTTTCGTTCGCTCTCAGCGGCTTCGTTGGCGTCGGTGACCGCATCTATATGGCGGACCGCAAGACTTTCCCAACTGACGTCAGCCCGGATGAGTGAGGCGTCGACATGAACGATCTCACCTTTGGCGACTTTGGCCGCTACGCAGACCTTTACCGTCCGCTCAAAGATAGTTCGGAAACGTTCTGCACCCCAGCGCTGACGGATACGGGTCAACGACGAATGGTCCGGGAGAGCTTCGTGCAGACCGAAGCCGATAAACCAGCGAATTGCGAGGTTTACCTGAGCCTCGCGCATCAGCCGACGGTCATGGACGATCCCGAGAAGAAAGCCTGCAAGCATCAGCCGGACTGCTACTTCCGGGTCGATGCCGGGTCGGCCGAAGCCCACCGCATAAAGCTCAGCCACCTCCTCGTGTAGCCAGGAGAGGTCGAGAACTCGATCGACCTTGACCAATACGTGATCGTCAGGGACCAGATCCCGAAGCGAGCCGCACATGTAAAGTTCAAGCTGATCGCGTTCCTTGCGGCCGAGCATCGTGGAGGCTCCAGAGAATCAACGA
>NZ_JABEKV010000067.1 GCF_013283645.1 Sinorhizobium psoraleae | reverse complement strand
GCCATGCCCGTCGCGGCGAGGGCAGCCGCCGCAAAGCCCAGCGCTGCGACGAAGCGCAGTGCCGTTGAGGGAGAGACCAGGAACAGGAGTCCGACGATGCCCAGCGCACCGACCCCGGCGCCGATCAGGTCGAAGGCATAGACGCGCCCGATCTCATCGGTATGGCGGCTGAAGGCAAGGCCGATACAGGTTGCACCAAAAAAGAACGGCAGGATCAGGAGAGCATAGCTGGCCGCGAGCCAACCGAGCTGGGCCGGATTCCAGACGATCTCCAGCGCGTTGAACGGCAGGCGCTCGGCACCGGCGAAGCTTACGACCGCCGTAATGCCGAACAGCGCGGCCGACGCTGCGAAGGCGGCCGGGTACCGTTTCAGCAGCGGGCGGCGGGTGAGGGCAACGAATGTACCGCTCGCGCCGAAGCCGAGGAGCGCGATGCTTATGATCATATAGGCAAATTGATGCCACTGAATGATCGAAAAGAGCCGCATCAGCAGCACTTCATGGGCAAGGGTTGCCGCCGATATGAGACCAACCGGCAGCAGACGCCCGGCTTTCATCGGGCCCCGCCTCCGCGCAGCGGCACAAAGCCCACCGGCAGCAACTGCCGGGTCGTGATGCTTCCATCCTGTCGCTTCTCGACCAGCATGAGAAACTGGGTCGCGAAGGGAGCTCCCACGGGGACGACCATCCGGCCGCCTTTGGCGAGCTGCTCGACCAGCGGCGGCGGGATGTGACTGGCAGCGGCAGTCACGACGATACCGTCGAAAGGCGCGTGCGCAGGCCAACCATAGTAACCGTCGCCCACCTTCACCTCGACATTGCCGTAGCGGAGCTCCGCGAGCCGGGCGGCCGCCCTTTCGCCCAGTTCCGGTATGATCTCGATCGAGTAAACCTTCGCTGCGCGCGGCGACAGGACGGCTGCCTGATAACCCGAGCCGGTGCCGACCTCCAGCACAACATCGCCAGGCCCGACGTTGATCAGGTCGGTCATCAGCGCGACGATGAAGGGCTGCGAGATGGTCTGACCGTATCCGATCGGCAGCGGCCGATC
>NZ_JABEKV010000066.1 GCF_013283645.1 Sinorhizobium psoraleae | reverse complement strand
CCTTGCTCTGCTCTTCCTTCCAGAGGCCATCGATGGTGAGGCCGTCGTCGGGGTAAGGAACATGTGTTTGGCGCCCCATCAGCCGGGGCCCGCTGCCGACGGTTTGGAGTTCTTGCCCATCAGGCGCGAGCTTTCGGAGATGTGACAGTGCCGCCATGAGACCGTCACCTCCACCGCTTGCCGTGTACGCGTCGATGTCGGCGGCGAGTGACTCTTCTGAACCGGTAAAAAGCCGAGAAGCAATTGGATCTCTGTTCTCTGCTCGGAGCCAACGTGCAAAGTTGCGAAGAACCGAAACATTATTCATGAGGGTACCCTCGGGAACCTTTCCGTCTCCTCGTCCGCGGCTACCGTCGGGTAGGATTTCGTATCCTCGCACTGCTGCCGTGAAGTTCTCCAGCAGCGTCTTGTCTTCGGGATGCAGGTCCGCATCGGAGCGCTCGCGCTTGGCGAAATCCATGCGAAGCTCCGAATAAACAACGACGTCGGACGCCGAGCCGCCGGACGACTTCTCGCGGCGACTCCCACCGAAGGCCTTGCCGACCCCTGACTTCACACGCGACCACAGTCCTCGGTTCTTGCCATCCTTTGTCCGCGCGACAGGCTGCCTTTCCGATGGCGCTGTAGAGCGCGTGCTGCTGGACAAACTGTCACCAGACTGCAATGTCCACGCAGCCGAACGACCAAGGTCTACGCTATGGCGCGTGCTGCTGAACAGATTATCCCGCAGACTGGACTGCGGCAGCATCCGCATCGAACCGCCGACGTCAGTGCGCTGGAAACTTTCCTGCGTCTGTTCGGCTGAGTGTCTGGCGAACTCAGCTCGGCGGGGCTCAGGTGCAGTTCGCTCAGTTGCTGCGCACAGCCGGCTTCATCCGCAGGAATCTTGCCCGGCTGTTGCATCATCCGCTGCTGCTCTCGCAGACCATTGTAGTACGTCATAAAATCGGTCGTATAATCGTAATTGAAGTGCACGTTATCCATACCACTCTCCCTCAAGGGTGCATACTTTATCGCCTCGGGCCAAACTCAAGTTGCGGCCGCAGAGGGTTCAGCTTGAGAAAGCCGGCCGCCGAGGTTC
>NZ_JABEKV010000065.1 GCF_013283645.1 Sinorhizobium psoraleae | reverse complement strand
GCTTCGTCGCAGCGCTGGGCTTTGCGGCGGCTGCCCTCGCCGCGACGGGCATGGCTCGCCATCGGTGGTTCGCCGCGGGCAGCCTCGGGCTTGCAGCTGCGGTCATCACGGTGTGGCTACCACCGTCCTGGATGGCCCCTGGCCTCCACATGTCGCAGTACAAGGGCCTCCGCATGGCTCTCGAAATGCCGAACGCGCGGGTGGTCGAGGAGCGATCGAGCCCGCTCGGACTGCTGACGGTCGTCGAGAGCCCGACCGTCCCTTTCCGCTACGCGCCGGGCCTCAGTCTCGCCAACACCCAAGAGCCGCCCGCGCAACTCGCCGTCTTCACCGATGGCGACAGTATTACGGCGATCACCGCCTATGGCGGCGACCCGGCGACGGTCGCCTATCTCGGCCGGACAACGGCGGCGCTCCCGTACCGCATCCTTGAGCGGCCGCGGGTGCTAGTCCTCGGCGCCGGCGGCGGCGAGCAGGTGCTGCTGGCGCTGCGCGCCGGAGCCGATACCGTGGATGCTGTAGAGGTCAACCCGCAGATGATCGACCTGGCTCGGAATCGCTTCGCGGACATCGTCGGCGGCATCTTCAGCCGACCGAACGTGCATCTGCATCTAGCCGAGGCGCGCGCCTTCGCTGCGACGACTGGCGAGCGTTACGGCCTGATCCAGATGCCGCTCCTTGACTCCTTCAGCGCGGCCGCGGCCGGCGTGCAGAGCCTGCATGAGAACTATACCTACACCGTGGAGGCAATGCGGGATTACCTAGCGGCGCTGAGACCAGATGGAGTCGTCGCGATCACGCGATGGCTGCGGGTGCCGCCGCGCGACATCCTCAAGCTATTCGCCACTGCTACCGTTGCGCTTGAAGCGGATGGCGTAGCCCAGCCAGGCCGGCACCTGGTGCTGATCCGGAGCTGGAATACTGCAACCCTCATCGTCGCCAAGGCGCCGTTCACCGGCGAAGACGTCGCAGCCATCCGCGGCTTCGCGGCCGAGAATTTCTTTGACATCTCCTGGGCGCCGGGCATCTCGGCGAGCGACGTGAACCGCTACAATCAACTCGACCAGGAATATCTCTACCAGGGAG
>NZ_JABEKV010000064.1 GCF_013283645.1 Sinorhizobium psoraleae | reverse complement strand
GCTTCGTCGCAGCGCTGGGCTTTGCGGCGGCTGCCCTCGCCGCGACGGGCATGGCGCGCCGTCGGTGGCTCGCCGCAGGCTGCCTCGGGCTTGCGGCCGCGGTTATTGCGGTGTGGCTGCCGCCGTCCTTGACAGTCACCGGCCCGCACATGTCCGAGTACAAGGGCCTCCGCATGGCTCTCGAAGTCCCGAACGCGCGGGTGGTCGAGGAGCGATCGAGCCCGCTCGGACTGCTGACGGTCGTCGAGAGCCCGACCGTGCCTTTCCGCTACGCGCCGGGCCTCAGCCTCGCCAACGTGCAGGAGCCGCCCGCGCAACTCGCCGTCTTCAGCGATGGCGACAGTATTACGGCGATGACCGCCTATGGCGGCGATCCGGCGACGGTTGCCTATCTCGACCGGACAACGGCGGCGCTCCCGTACCGGCTGCTGGCGCGGCCGCGAATTCTGATCCTCGGCGCTGGTGGCGGCGAGCAGGTGCTGCTGGCTCTCAGAGCCGGAGCCGATATCGTGGACGCTGTAGAGGTCAACCCGCAGATGATCGAGCTCTCTCGCAATCGCTTCGCGAGCTTCGTCGGCGGCATCTTCAGCCGACCGAACGTCAATCTGCATCTAGCCGAGGCGCGCGCCTTCGCTGCGACCACGGGCGAGCGTTACGACCTGATCCAGATGCCGCTCCTCGACTCCTTCAGCGCGGCCGCGGCCGGCGTGCAGAGCATGCATGAGAACTACACCTACACCGTGGAGGCACTGCGGGATTACCTGGCGGTACTGAGACCGGATGGCGTCGTCGCCATCACGCGCTGGCTGCGGGTGCCGCCGCGCGACATTCTCAAGCTGTTCGCCACTGCTACCGCAGCGCTTGAAGCGGATGGCGTGTCCCAGCCCGGCCGGCACCTGGTGCTGATCCGGAGCTGGAACACCGCAACCCTCATCGTCGCCAAGTCGCCGCTCACTGGCGAGGACGTCGCAGCCATCCGCGGCTTCGCGGGCGAGAATTTCTTTGACATCTCCTGGGTGCCGGGCATCTCCGCGAGCGACGTGAACCGCTACAATCAACTCGACCAGGAATATCTCTACCAGGGAG
>NZ_JABEKV010000063.1 GCF_013283645.1 Sinorhizobium psoraleae | reverse complement strand
ATCGGCGAGCGCATCGGCCGTGAGGTTCCGGAATTCGACGGCAAGCTCGTCGTCGAGGCCATCTCTAAGGTCGAGGAGGAAATCGGTTACGCCCTCACCGATGCGCAGCGCGAGGCGGTCTTCATGGCTACCACCTGCGGTGTCTGCGTTATCAGCGGTGGCGCGGGCACGGGCAAAACTACCGTCGTCCGGGCGATCCTTGCCGCATTGGAGGCCATCCGCGACAGTCTTCCAGCTTCGCAAGCCCATGGCGTCGAACACCTGCAGGTGGCTCTGGCAGGCCGCGCCGTCAGACGGATCAGCGAAGCGACGGGCCGCCCGGCGAGCACTCTCTCGCGGCTGGTTCACGACATCGAGGATGCAGGTCGCCGTGTCCAAGCTGGGACTGTCATCTTCGACGAGTCCTCGATGCTCGATACCCCGTCGATCTACCGGGTGCTCGCTCAGTTGCCCATCGAGGTCAACCTGATCTTCATCGGTGACCCCGGCCAGCTCCCGCCTATCCGGCCCGGCCTCCCCTTCCATACCATGGTCAAGGCGACTGGCATCCCTTCGGTTACCTTGGACATCGTTCACAGACAGGACGACGCCACCGGCATCCCGGCTGTCGCATCGGCCGTCCGCACCGGGAAAGCGGTCGGCCTCAGGCGCTTCGATCCGAACGTCGCACTGACACCTGGCGTCTATCTCTTCCCGGCGTCGAAAGACGATGTGGCCGGGAAGACCATAGCTGCCTTCCGCGCCATGTGCGGACGCGTTCCAGCCTACGGTAAGACGGCCGCACTGCACGAGATGGATGTCCAGATACTCACGCAGGTGAAGAACGGTCCGGCCGGATCGAAGGAGCTGAACCGCGCCATCGAGGTCGAGTACATGGCCAGGCAGGCAAGCATCGACGACTGGGGGCTGAGCGTCGGCTCGAAGATCATGTGGCTGAAGAACGACTACTCGAAATCCCCTCAGCTCGATCCAGAGGGCAACCCCGTGGTCGACAAGGCAACCGGCGAACCCATCTGCTCGGGCTTCATGAACGGCTCCCTCGGCGTCGTAATGAAACCTCACCAGAAGGGTGCCTGGGTGAAGTTCGACGACG
>NZ_JABEKV010000062.1 GCF_013283645.1 Sinorhizobium psoraleae | reverse complement strand
GGCGCTCGCGGGTACCATCATTGCCAAGCAGCGGGCGCTTGCGCTGTCAGGCGGCCTTGAGATCCCTGAGTGTCTTCTCGACGGCGCCCTTGACCGGTTGGGAAATGTCGATCACCGCCTTGGTGGTGAACGCCCAAAGATCATTGGCCTGCTTGACGCCCATTTCGACGCGTTTTCGTAGGAATGTCGTCTGCAGCTCAATTGCTTCGGACAGCGACTTCGCTCCGGCCAGAGCTTGAAGATGCGAAAAGTCAGCTTCGGTATTGGCGCGCAACGCGGCGATCGTCGTCAGCCACAGCTCGTTGCCGACCAACATTGCGGTCTCGAAGGTCCGTTTGAGTGCTTTCTGTGTCTCTTCAGCACCGGACTGAAATTTGGCAAACGCCTCTTTCGATTGCTCGACGCCCTTTTCGGCGACCTCGTAGACCTGATCGGTGGCCTTACTGGGGTCAAATGCCAAATATTCGACGGTTTCAGCGGTTTGGCTGAGCTTGTCTGCGATCTTGGACATCTCCGGATCCTTCTGGTTAGCGATGGTTTATTGTATGCGGTGCATCTTTGTCTGCTCTGTTGCCCTTTATCCGGGAATCGGTCGGGGGCTGAAGAATTGCCATCCTCGCCGAGGACAGCCACGGCAGAGGCGCCTGTGCAGACTTGGCTCGACCATTCCTTGGCGAGTACGGCGCCCTCCTTCTCCTGCATCCGGAATGTACTGCTGTAGTATGGCCGGAGCCCCGGAAGATGGAATTGCGGTAACATTTCGGTTCTCCGCACGACTGTTGTCGGTCCGTGACGCGTTTGCGGAGGAAGAAAGCAATATGCGTGCCAAATGAAAAACTCATTTAAATACAAGGCAATCATTCAACCAACGACGCCGTAGTCTGACATTTGTCGATCGTCGAACAATGCGAAGTGACGTTGTACGGCCGGGCAGGTAAGCCGCTGTCTGAAGGTCACGCTTAATCTGCCGAAAAAAGCTTCTCGTGCTCCAAGCGCATTTCGTTGTACTGGGCTTGAGCTATCTGCTCGTTGCCGAGTGCGGGGGCCCCTTGCCCTCCCCTGCTGTCGGGTTGGCGATCTACGCGATACGATGT
>NZ_JABEKV010000061.1 GCF_013283645.1 Sinorhizobium psoraleae | reverse complement strand
GTGCCAAAGTAGTGCTAGTCACCTGAATCCTTAGTTCGGTTCATTGTTTTTTGGCAGAATCGTTTGACGGCGGCGAGGATTTCGTCGGCGGATTTGACCCATTTGTAAGGCTTGGGATTTTCGTTGTGCGCCTTGATGAAGGCGACGATATCGGCTTCGAGTTCTGCCGTTGATCGATGGACGCCGCGTTGCAATTGCTTGCGCGTCAGCTCTGCGAACCACCGTTCGACCTGATTAACCCAGGAGGCCTATGTCGGTGTGAAATGAACATGCCAGTGCGGCCGACGCGCGAGCCAAGCCTTGATCTTCGGCGTCTTGTGGGTTGCATAGTTGTCCATGACGAGATGGACCTCTGGTCCTTCGGCATCGCGACGTCGATCCGCTTGAGGAAATCGAGGAACTCGGTTGCCCGGTGACGTTTGTAGCATTTACCGATCACCGCACCGGTGGCAACGTCGAGCGCCGCGAACAGAGACGTCGTGCCATTGCGGACATAGCTATGCGTACGCCGTTCCGGCATGCCCGGCGCCATGGGCAAGACAGGCTGCTCGCGATCCAACGCCTGGATCTGCGACTTTTCGTCCACACACAGCACGATCGCCCGGTTCGGCGGCGACATGTAGAGACCGACAATGTCCTGCACCTTGTCGACGAACAGAGATCGGTCGACAGCTTGAACGTTTCCGAGCGATGTGGTTGCAGCCCGAACGCGGCCCAGATCCGACGAATGGTGGTGTGCGAAAGCCCTGTCTCGGCCGCCATGGAGCGGATCGACCAATGGGTGGCGTCCTTCGGGGTCGTGTTCAGTGTGCGCTCGATCACCTGAGCAACTTGCACATCCGACACTGTGCGTGGGCGACCCGCACGATATTCGTCGGTCAGCCCTTCAATGCCATTCTGCACGAACCGCCGCCGCCATTTGCCAACCGTGTGCTCGTGGACACCGAGGCGTTCGGCAACGTCCTTACTCTGCAATCCATCCGCGCACAGAAGGACCATCCGGCATCGATCGGACAGAGAACGCGGCGCCTTGTGCCGCCGAACCTGAGCTTCGAGAAAAGTCCGATCCTCATCGCTTAATACGACAATATCCGCCTGTCGTCCCGCCATACCAATGCCCCCGTCTCTCCGAATACGGGGTATATACAATGATACT
>NZ_JABEKV010000060.1 GCF_013283645.1 Sinorhizobium psoraleae | reverse complement strand
AGCTGAGCGAGATCGCCAATTCAGGGTCCACCTCAAGCTGGTCGCTGCAGATGCCGCTCAACTTCGATTGGAGTATGTGGCCGATGTCGGAAGCAGCGCCAGCGCACACCGGCGCGACTCGCTCAGACACCTGCGGCGATTTTGAAACCGCGGTTAATCCCAATCCGCCCGGGCCAGTACCGGGTCATCACCAGCCCGGCTCGCCGCAGGGGCTTTCTCCGCCCCCAAGCTCCCCGGACGATGAAGCTCTGGCGTGGTTGAGAGAGGAGTTGGAGCGGCGGCAGATGCAAAAACCGACGTCACCAACAACTGCCACAGCTCCCTCAGATATTTTCCGCGGCCTTGATTCTCTAGTTGGTTTGCCGTCCACGCCGGACGATTTGCGCGACGATGCTCATTCTGCACCGGTGCGTCCGCGCGGGCCGATGCCCGGCGACACGCAGTGGCAGCCCATGATGCAACGGGCAGGGGCCGCCGCCGTCTTAGGAGCCGATGACGTCCAGCTCATCCATCGCGGTCGACCTTCGCCGATGAGTGAAGCTGCGCCAGCGGCACCGGCAAAGGCTCCGCAACCCGCCTCGCCAGTCCCCGCTAGGCTGCCAGACAGCTACCGCGGTGTTCCACTGGTTGATATGACCACGCCCACGACCCCCTCCTCCGATGCTCAGATCGGGGGGGTCGATCCGCCAGCCTCGTCGAAAGTCCCGGCGGGGTCGGTGCTCGGGGCCACCGAGTGGCTGAGCGATGCCCATATCCAGAGGGATTACGATTTCCTCGAGCAGCAGCTGCAGCGGATCGATCCAATGCTCGCCGCCGGGACACGGCTGGTGAGCCCGTCGGTATCCCATCTGCTGCGCCACGTGGAGCTGCAAGACGCGCGCGGCACGTTGCAGTCGATCTATAATCGAAACGCCGCCCCGGCCGACTTCCTGTTCGTGCCCGTCAACAATGGCACTCCTGATCGCCCCGGCACCCATTGGTCGCTGCTGCTCGTCGATCGCCGCAACCCGCAAAGGCGGGTCGCCTATCACTACGACTCCCTCCAGCAACGGCGATACAACGACCAGGCCGCAACACAGCTGGCAGAACGGCTGGACGCCACCCTGGCGCCAGCCCGCATGGCCGCACAGCTGAACGATTACGATTGCGGCGTCTTCGTCGTCGATGGCACGCGGGCGCTGGTT
>NZ_JABEKV010000006.1 GCF_013283645.1 Sinorhizobium psoraleae | reverse complement strand
CGACATCATTGCCGCCGTCAAACGCGGGCACCAAGTGTTGGAATCAATCCACTAGCTGCAGGTCTGTTAGGTATTCAGTGCCGTAATAATCTTCAGGATGAAAGAATCCAACAAGAGCATCGCTGTTCGTGGCTGGAATGTGCTCGATACATGCTGCTTCGTTCGTGCATTCGACAACGCCTTCTACGTGGTTCAGTGCACTGCCGGGATAGCGCTTCAATACGACCAAACGCTTATTGGGATATCGCTGTCGGCTGAAGCTTTGCACCACCGATGCATACTCATCTGGTGTCTCAGCAACTGAGAACAGAACAATCAGTGGCCGAGCCGACGATTGCATGTCTCCGCTTAGCTTTGACCGAATATAGAACAACCGGTCGGCATAAGTATGCTCAGTCATGACCTTGCGCAGGCCGAGCAAGCGGAACTTGCGGTATCCAACTTCATCTTCGCAGATCGCCCCGAGACGTCGATGTAGTTCGGCGGCATTATCCGACGAAATCACCAGATCACCGAATAATAGCCTCACGCCGCGAGAAAAATTGGACGCAACGACGGTATTTGATGCCAGCAGTTCGAAAACACGCCGGGCAAACATGGTTTGCGACTGCTTGATGGTGTTCATATTGATGCCGTATCGATAGCCTTTATAGGCCTTATCAATCTCGGCAAAAGGCAACTTTCCCAATATCATTGGGGCGTATTGCTCAGGGAATGTATAATGTGGATGCGGATTGTCGAAGTTTCTGTCATAGATCTCGACAGGGCGCAGCGACCCGACAGCATCAATCAGGGCTGCGAAATCGCGTTGCCGCTCGGGATATCTTAAGTAGTAGGAGCCGGCGAAATTAAAAGCGTCTTTACGATCGTATAATTCTATTGGGTTGTGAATCCGCGGCTGTGCCGCGAACGGGAGCAAATACACTCGTTCATGGCCGACAGCCTCTTTATATTTTGGAACGCAGTCAATATCCGTTGTGAAGACATAGTCAACGCATTTTGCGATAAACACAAAAGTACTGAAGTGAACCGGATCCTCTTTGTTCCAGAAGAGGGATGGTATTTTTCTTTGTCTGCACCAGTCAATAAGCTCCAACACCTCAGGGTCAGCGTTACTGATCTTCCCCTGCCAAAGACTATCCAGACCCTTCCAAGCGGACTCGATGAAGAGCAAATCGGCATTAAATTCTGTAAGCTGTTGCCGCCAGTTTTGCGGATGAAGCTGCAGGAGCGTGCATTCGGGCTCGTAGGAATGGACAGTAAATTCATCCATAATCCCGGCTACACGCAACCTGCGCTTGCTGTCGACATTTAGCTTACAGGGAGGCGTCGCTAACGCGCTATCTAGAACCCGTTCTTTTTTTTTAATCCCGATCTCCAGATCTTTCAGTTTGGCCGCACGACGACGTTTCCCCTCTTTGTGAATACGCAACGCCTCTTTGGGAAACTCCACGAAACCAGACCACGAGTTTGTCGCGCGTATTAGGGCTGCGCCAAGTTGATACGACAGCGTGTTTTTGGTGTTGGTGGCACGCGTCTCTGCAGCCAATCTTTGCTGTTCTGAACGGGTCAACAATTGCTCAGACCGCCGCAGGTCGGCCTCCAGCTTTCCCATCCTCTCCTTGTCTGATTTATTTTCGGCAATGGTGCTTTGAAGTTGCGCAAGCTCGTTCGCCAGTTGCTCCCGCTCGGACAAAAGCTCTCTTTCCCGCCCTTCTTTCTTCTTGACGCTCTCTTCAAGTCTGAGCCTTTCGGCTGAGAAAAACGCAAGCTGGTCCGTCAACTTCTCCCGTTCGGACAAAAGCTCCCGTTCTCGTCCTTCTTTCTTCTTGATGTTCTCTTCGAGCTTCAGCTTTTCGGCGGCGACAATTTTCATTGCCTCCGTGGTCTTCTTTAACATATCTTCTGAGCGCGACACTTCATCTTTCTTGCCGGCCAACTCGTCGCGAATAGCCCGCTCCACAAGAAAGAACGACTGTTCAAGTTGCTTTACCTCCTCGCTTGGAACGGAATTTCGGCCGTTCTGAAGCGGCCTATTTTCCGGTTTGACTGCAACCAGTCCGATCCAAGTTCCAAGAAACTCCAACGCAATAACGTTGAAATTGCGCGTTAAAAGATCGTATATTTCGGTGAGATAAAACGTGCGCTTGTGATCGATAAAGTCATTTATCCCGAACGGCACCGTGACAATAATGTGACCGTTTGGTTTGAGGAACTTTGCCGCGGCATCAAGCATGTCCTGCGGTCGAACTAAATGCTCAAGGACCTCTGAAATCACAACCGTATCGAAAGGTTGATGTTCTTTCGGATCGACGGTGAGAAAATCAGCTTCAACAAACTTGACCCTCTCCCGCGTTGTTTCTGATTCGTTTGAGAGGTGTTCTCGAGCTTGTTCGATCACCTTTTTAGAGCTGTCGATGCCCACCGCCTCCCTTCCTTCTCGCCCAAGAAGGATGGGTACAATTCCGGAACTGCAACCGATATCAAGGATCCTTTTTCCCTCGACCATACTACAGATCCAATGGATTCGTTTTTGCGTGCTGCGCATGAAATTGCGCCCAAGCTCTCCGTAGTATGCTTCCCACACCCGATCATGGGTGAGATCCTTTATGGACATGCGGTTACCTCCAGACCCTCCAGATTCCTCGAGTGTCAACCAACAACGCACCATCCCGCAGCACTGGTACGCGCTCCTTGAATTCCTTGTGGTCAACAAGCATTATAACGACGTCCGCAATTTCGAGAGCTTCAGCTTGGGTCGAAAGCCGCGCGCCGCGCTTGGCAAGATCCGCCGGTAGGGCGTCGATATTGGGTTCAACTACGTATATCTGCTCAGGATACTTATCGGCCAAGCGAAGCGCGATTTCGAGTGCGGGACTTTCACGGAGATCGTCGATATCTGGCTTGAACGACAGGCCCATGCACGCGATTTTGACCGAACTGGGGTGACATCCGCCCTTGGCGACCGCGGCAGCCACCGCAGTATGGACTTTTGCTTCAACCCAATGGGGTTTGCTATCGTTTACCAATCTGGCGGTTCGGATCAGCCGAGATTCCTCGGGTGACTTGTTGACAATGAACCACGGATCCACCGCGATGCAATGACCGCCGACACCGGGTCCCGGTTGCAGTATGTTTACGCGCGGATGTCGGTTTGCGAGCTTGATTAGCTCCCAGACGTCAATGTCCAACTTGTCGCAAATTAGAGACAGCTCGTTAGCAAACGCGATCGACACGTCGCGCGACGCGTTTTCCGTCAGCTTGCACATTTCCGCAGTGCGCGCGTCGGTCACGATGCATTCGCCTTGTACGAATACTTTATAGAGTGCTACCGCGGCTTCGGAGCATTTTCCTGTAAGGCCGCCAATTACCCGGTCATTCTCAACAAGCTCGCGGAGGACATGGCCGGGCAGGACTCTTTCGGGGCAATGGGCAATACGTATATCTGACTCCTCACCCCTGTCTTGCGGGAAACTCAGATCGGGCCGCTCCTCTGCCAGCCAAGCGGCCATCTGTTCAGTTGTGCCAACTGGAGAAGTTGATTCCAAAATTACAAGATCCCCCTTTTTCAAGACAGGGGCGATGGCTTTGGAAGCGGCTTCGATGAAGCTTAGATCCGGTTCGTGACCATCCCGAAACGGTGTTGGAACGGCAAGAAGGAAAGCCTCCGCGGGTTCGGGGATTGTTGTTGCCCGTAGATAGCCTTCGGTGACGGCGGCATGCACCACCATATCCAACTCCGGCTCGACAATGTGGATTTTCCCTTGGTTAATTATGTCGACGGTTTCTTGATTAACGTCTACGCCAATTACCTTAACGCCTCGTGCGGCAAATGCGGCGGCCGATGGTAATCCAATGTAGCCGAGGCCAATAATGGATATAGTTTTATTGATGAAGTGCTGCGGCATTATATTCCCTCTTTACTTACAGAACGCGTCCTGAATCGCAGACAGTATGCGAAAGCAGGCTTGCCCATCGCCATAAGGATTGTGAGCAAACGCCATCTGATCGTAGGCCGATTTATCGTTCATCAACTGACCCACTCCGGCCGCGATTTGAGCCGCATCGGTTCCTACAAGCTTTACCGTACCCGCCTTCACTGCTTCCGGACGCTCGGTCGTTTCGCGCATGACGAGGACCGGCTTGCCCAGGGAAGGCGCCTCCTCCTGAATACCCCCGGAGTCTGTGAGGATGATATGCGCTCGCGTCATCAGGTACACAAATGGCAGATATTCCAGAGGTTCGATTAAGTGAACATTTGGAAGCCCGTTTAGGATGCGCCCCACTGGCTCACGAACATTTGGATTGAGGTGCACGGGGTATACAAAGTCGTCAGAAGGGAATTCTTTGCTTAGTTGCTGTATAGCAGAACAGATGCGTTCGAAGCCGCCTCCGAAATTCTCTCGACGATGGCCGGTGATCAGTACGAGTCGGCGGCCGCGTAGAAAGGAGAAGCGCTCTGCTAGATCGGACGCCAGTCGCGCGTCGGTCTCCAGCCTGCGTTGAACCTGAAGTAGTGCGTCAATGACCGTATTGCCGGTAACGTGTATTTCATCGCTTGAAACACCTTCTCTTAGTAGGTTCAAACGCGATTCTTCCGTCGGAGCAAAGTGAAGTTTCGTCAACGCGCCCGTCAACTTCCTATTAGCTTCCTCCGGCCAGGGGGAATAGATATTTCCTGTCCGCAGCCCCGCTTCCACATGGCCTACTGGAATTTGGTGGTAGTAAGAGGCCAATGTGGTAGCCAGTGTTGTGGATGTGTCCCCGTGGACCAGTACCACATCCGGTGAAAAACCCTTTAGAATTGGCTCAATGCGCACCAGAATCTCGCTAGTGATCCCTGAAAGGGTTTGACCAGGCTTCATGATATCCAGATCATAGTTTGGCTCGATCTCGAACAGTTCTAAAACTTGGTCGAGCATTTGGCGGTGTTGAGCGGTCACGCAGACCCGAGCGTCTATTGTGTGCTGTTCCCTCAGCACTCTAACCAAAGGAGCCATTTTGATGGCTTCGGGCCGAGTTCCAAAAACTGTCAAAATTTTCATGCCGGTTATCTCGCAATCACTTCGTTGCTTAACTCGATGATACCCATGAGAGAAAGCGCGTCGGGCGCATCAGTATCCAAATGGATTAGCGTGAGCAACAGCTAGTGGCGCAGAGACACGGAAAATTAAAGCTTCTCGGTCCAAGATGTGCCGCCGTTTCACCCAACGAGGCCGTGAAATAGTCTACGCACAGCATCGCAACTCTCGCGTGTTTGCAAGACAGGACGCTCCGATTAAGCGCGGACGCGGCCTTGACACGTCTGCAGTGCGTCTTAACACTCGGACACAACTACTGCTCTTGGAGAAGCCTAGCGCCAGCGACTGGTCGTTATGCCCGATCTCTGACGTTGTAATAGCTCATCACGCCGATCCCCCAAGCAAAGAGCAGCCCGAGGATCACGAGCAGTGCATTCACCAGTCGCGTGGGATATTGCGCCAACTCTGATAGCGTCGGCTCGATGAAAAGTGCGAGATAGCGCTGACGGTTGTTTGCCTCGATACGTGCCTTCTCAAGAGAGGCAAGAGCGGCCGTGTAAGCACGCTCGGCGAATTCGCGCTCGGTCTCCAGTTCTTCGAACTGAGCGATGCGGCCCGCGACGTCCGGGGAGTTGCGATCCTCTGTTGCAGATGTCCTTTCACCCGTCCCCAGTCTCTGGCGTTCGACGGCAAGCTGCTGCTCAAGGCTTTCTATGCGCGTTTTCAGCACGCGAATTCGCGGCGTGTCCTCGCTCATCTGGCTTTTCGCCGTGGCAAGATCGGCGTGGAGCTGGGTTAATTGCTGTTCCAGCGAGCCGATGAGCTGAATCGCGAGCTTTGCTCCTTCTTCCGGGCTGATTTCTTGTGATTTGTCGCGATACTCACGAAGCGCCACGCGCGCCTTTGAAAGCCGCGCCTCTCCCGCCAACACCTCGTCCTGCGCGGCGCGCAGCACGTCGTTGCGCGCCGAAAGCGAGAGACTGTTCACGAGATTATCGCTCTGATCGACGATGAACTGAGCGATCTCCTGAGCACGGCGCGGGTCGAATGCCTTGACGGTCACCTCCATGATGCTGGAAGCGTGGTCGAAGTTGACGTTCACCATGTCGCGCCAATAGGCGAGCTTATTCTCGATCGGCAGGTTGGAGCCGATGCCATAGAAATAGTCGAGCCCACGGGTGGCATAAACATCCTCGAGCTTGAACTTCCGATCGGCGGCGGCCACCATCCGTTCGCTCAGGATGTAATCCATGAGTATGTAGCTGTCCGAGACGGTGCTGCCTCCGGAGGCCTGGGTGAACATGCCCAGAATGTCGCTTGAAACGCCGCCCTCGATGCTACGCACGGCGAAGGACGTCGAGCTATGATACTGGTCGGCGGCGATGAAGGCCATGTAGAGTGAAGCGAGCGTTGCGGGCACGGCGACCAGCCCGACGAAAGAGGCGCTGATGATGGCGTGACGCCAGCGCACGTTCTTGAGCCAGCGGGTCTTCCAATCCGACTTCGTGGCAGGTTCAGTCTTCTTGTGCCGCTCAGGAAGAGGAATGACAGGTGCGCTCTCGCGCCCCAATAGCCCCTCAAGAATGGCGATACCCTTGCTTTTCGTATCGCCTTTGGCGGTCGGGGTATTCTCGTCGGCGTGCGCGGTTTTTGGCCTGTTCATCGCCGCGTCGTTGCTGACCGCCATTTAATTCCCTTCCATATTTCTGTCGTGCACGCGGATCGCGTCTTCGACATTGTCATAATAGCTCAGCTTGCCTTTTTCCAGCACGACGCCGCAGTCGCAATAGGCGCGGATCGTCCCGGTGCTGTGCGACACCATAATCACATCGGAATCCTGGAGCCTGGTCTCGAAGACAGCCTGACATTTTTTCTTAAAATTTGAGTCACCAACGGCAGTGATTTCGTCGACGAGATAATAGTCGAAATTGACGCCCATGCTCAAGCCGAAGGCAAGCCGCGCTTTCATGCCCGAGGAATAGGTGCCCACAGGGGCCTTGAAGAACGGGCCGAGCTCGGCGAAATCCTCGACATAGTCGATCAGTTGCTCGGTATCTACTCCGTAGATGCGGGCGACGAAGCGCACATTCTGTTCGCCGGTCATCGAGCTCTGGAAGCTGCCCGCAAAGCCGAGCGGCCAGGAAATCTTGCCGCGCCGGATGATTCGGCCCTTGTCGAGCTTGATCGCGCCAGCAATCAGTCTCAAGAGCGTCGATTTGCCGGCGCCGTTGCGACCGAGCAGGCCGACGCTCTTTCCCCGATTGAGTGTGAGAGAAGCGTCCTCGATGATCGGCTTCTTGATGCCCTTGGTCCGGGCATATTTTGTCGCCTGTTCGAACCGGATCATTCGTTTCTCAGTGCCTTTTTGGAAAGCGTGAAGACAAGCATTCCGGCAAACAATGTCAGAAATGCGAATCCATAGAGGTATTCCATATCAAGGCCGATTGCCCTGTACTCCGGATAGAAGCCCTGCCGGAAGCCCATGATGATGTGAACCAAGGGGTTGAGCAGCACGAGGTCCTTATAGGGAGCGGGGATCGAATCAGGCAGGAAGAATACCCCGGATATCATGAACAGCGGACGGTTGACGATGTTGAAGATCTGTTCGTAGAGCGGATATTTCAAGAACAGCACGCTGTTGACCATTGCCACGCCGAGCCCGCAAAGGCACGCCAGCGCCACCGCTTCAAAGATCGCCGGCCAATGTAGGCTTGTCTCCCCCCGCATGGTCGCGACGATCGTGCCGAGAACGATGAAGCCCACGAGCGTCGTCGTGCCCACTTGGAGTACAAAGCGTGCGACGACCGTATCGATCGGCGCGACATTGGGGTAGCTGAGCAGCGCCTTGTTGGCCCTGACTGCGCTGTTCAGATAGCTGGTCATAGCCTGATAGAACTGGAAAGCGATATAGCCTGTCGCGAAAAACAGGGCGAAGCTCGTCCCGAGCGCCGGGGCGCGGGCGATCGCCTGGAAGACCAAGGTCATAAGGAGAATGTGGGCGGCGGGGTCGAGCAGCGCCCAGACATAACCGCCGGGTTTCGAGCCGAACCGCGTGGACATCTCTCTGACCAGCAGGGCGCCGACGACACGAAAATGCGTGGAAAGGTAGCTCACATCAGTCACCCGAACGGATAGAGAAGGCGGCCGATGGCCCTGAGCCGCCGGTCTGAAAGGCCGCGGAAGAACTGGATTGGGTCTGCCCTGAAATCTTCGACATCGCGGTCATTGCCACCGCGCTGGATGGCCCGGCACCAAGGCGGCGGTCAGGAGGTGGCGCCAGCCGAGAATGCCGTAGAGGCCCCACGCGCGCCACCCCGGCCCTCCAGGAGACGTCGCCTCCGGCTCCTCGATTTGCCTTCGTGTTGCTGCAACAGTCGCTTCGAATGACGTTTGCTCTCCGGTTTCGGGATCGACGTAGCGAGGATAGAGGAGATAGGCGCCCGCGAAAAGTGCCTCCAGGCTGAGCCCCCGGCCGCGGCGCGTGTTCGGTTGCCGGTCGTCCGCCAGGACTTCTTCGGTCGTTCGTATGCGACCGTTGTTATATTTGCTGATACCGCTTTCAAGTAGAAGTTTGGTG
This sequence comes from Sinorhizobium psoraleae, assembly GCF_013283645.1. Lineage (GTDB taxonomy): Bacteria > Pseudomonadota > Alphaproteobacteria > Rhizobiales > Rhizobiaceae > Sinorhizobium > Sinorhizobium psoraleae. The sequence continues at coordinate 220,775 of NZ_JABEKV010000006.1, read as the reverse complement.
CCCGCGCGGGCACGCGCCACTAGCGATTGGTCTGCTACGAAATCATAGGTCATGAGCAGAACTTCGAGATCGGACGGCTGCCGGCAATCGAAATATGGTGTTCGGCGGTCGAGCGTCAGCGAAAGAGGAGCAGTGCGGCTGGCGCTGGGGCGCGCCGAGCGGAGAAAGCCGTCCTCCATGAACCAAACGGGGATGCTCCGCGCCGTCGCGAGCGCGGCTAGAGCGGGCGGTAGTTCCGGACCCCAGACGAAGATCTCGCTTGTATCGCGGGCGAGAATTGTTGGTTTCCAGACGTGCTCGAAATCGCGCTCACTCAAATTCTTCGGTAGGAAACGAAAGCATCTGCCAGGGAAGTACTGCTGGACAAAGGCTCTTTTCCATTCCGTGACGTGGACAGCAAAAGTCATCACCTGCCCTGATACGTTGGCAGGTGTGATGAGGCTAAAGCCGAGTTCGGCCGCTTCTGTACGTTGCCACGTCACTGTCGTCTGCGCCTAGACCCAGAAAATCCCACCGCTACCTACACGTTCAACCGCTTGTCTGTCAGCCTAATTTGTTTTGAGATCGCTAAGTACCGCGGCAATACGCGAAGACGAATCCAATCTCACCCTCGCCGCTTTTGTTCCCCATCAGGCGCAATGCACTTCGAGATCACCGAGGAAGCACTCGCTGGCTCATAGGGCGAACCAACTCTCTCACCCGGCTCTTCGGAACAATCTGTGAAGAACGACTGGCGGAATTGGAGCGCGAAGCAGCGGTCGGTCGGCTAAGATCAGCCTTGAGGCAGGACCAAGGCGCGAACTGTTGTAGGAACGAAGCAGAGCCGGTAGACAAGTCATTTAGAAGCCTAGATAAAAACGACCGCTATCGACGAAATCCGCCGCATTCGCGAAATGTTTCCTCGAGAATGCTCTCTCGCCACCCTGAGCGCATCAGCGGGAGCAGCCGCTTCGGCTCCGCGGCCGATCGTCGACCTCATTGTGCACGACGCAGGGTGCTTCGTATAACCAACTGTAAAAAAAACGAGAATACTTCCAGAGGATCAGGCCTGGGCAGGGGATTGGGGCGGTCGAAAATGACCGATCGTGAGCATCACGCTCCCTGACGTGGTTTCCCGGTGAGTCGATTTGACGCGCGGCATGATACCTTGTTTCGTTTATCCCATTCCCGAACCTCATTGACCTGATAAAGAAGCTTGGGACGATCCGCATTGCTCACCGTTTTTCAATGTTCCTACCGAGACGCTGCCGTGATAGCGTTCCGAAACTTGTTGATCGGCCATGTACATCCTTTCGTCCATCACATTTTTCTTCGCGACAGCCGCCAGGGCTCCACAGTGTGTGCCTCTGAGTAGGTCGCGAAGGTAGCTGAACTCTGGACACCCGTTCCCACGGATAGGAATGATGGTTGGTCTCTGAGAAGGGAAGGGCCATGAAGGATGGCGCAGTGGCCAAGGATATCTTCGGCCCTGGTCTGTTGGCTAGCGCACCGAAAAGACTAACGCCTCCTTTCGGCAGCAATTGCCTTCTGCCAAGGGCGATTGTCCTTGAGCCGTAGCTGCCTGCAAATTTCAGAGACCCCTTTGGGCTTAATCGAGCCATTCATCGCGTAGGCACCATTGTCCGGGTGGATCGCGGAAGTCCAACGCCGACGCGCCGGACGGCTAGTTTGCGGATCAAGCGGTCATTCGCCTTTTCCGCCTCTGCCCGCCGCATTAAGTTTCGTGCCAGTCAAGGGACCGGTGCAGTTGGGTGTCTAGCGCTTTTCCGGGAGATGCTCACTGCTTCAACTGCCGTGTTGAGCGTCAGCTGAGGGATCAGTCAAACCTCATGGGCGCCCGTGCGGCCAGCGGACTCTGTCCGCACGGGCCAGACTTCCCGAGATGCGGGCCAACGTGGGGCTGAGGACAGTCCCCGCGGCAGACGCGCACAAATGTTGACCCACACCCTGTGCTGGAGAAGTCGGCTCTCACTTCAAACGCTTAAGTAGTTCCTGGGCGACAGCCGGAGCGGAGGCCGGATTTTGGCCCGTAATAAGTTCCCGATCGGTAACGACATGTGCGCTAAAGGGCGCCTCGGACCGACTATACCGACCGCCGGCTTGAGTGAGAGCATCCTGCGGATAGAACTTCATCTCGCCCCCGCCGAGCAATCCCTTGGCCATATCCTCTTCCTCATTGCTGATGACAGTCAGATTGTAGCCTGCATAGATCCATTTACCCTCTGCTTTCGCCGCGTCTCCGGCTTCAAGCTGTGTGGTGAAAGCGTTCGGGTCCCGCAGTGTCGAGATGAGCGCGATCGGGCCATGGCAGGCAAGCGCGGTCGTTTTGCCGCGATCATGGAAATGCCTCAGCAACTTGCCAAGTTCGGGACTGACGAGAAGATCCTGCATCGGGGCGTGGCCGCCAGGCACATAGACGGCATCGAAATGGTCGTAGCCGATCCGCTCAACCCGCGCGAGACTGACAACGGGAGATGCGCTGCTCGACAACAGGCGCAATTTGTCGAGCAGCGCTTGGCTTGCCTTCATTGCGCCTTCGTCGCCGCCAAAATACATCTTGTCGATGGACGTCTTGTCGACGGACGGAGCGGTGCCCTTCGGAGTGGCAAAGGTGATCTCGTGACCGGCATCGAGCAGCGCCTTGGCCGGCTGCATTAGTTCGTTGAGGTAAAAGCCGGTCTCGAAGACCTTGCCATCCTTGAGCTCGAGGTGGTCTGAATCGGAAAGAACCACCAGCACGTTTGCCGCATGGGCGCTAGCGCCGCTGAAACTGAGGGCAAGGGTGATGGCGAGGTGACGCAGGTGTTTCATCGGCTTGTCTCTGCATGCTTCAAAAATCGTGTTGTGAATGGGAGTGACATGGCTGTTTCAGCCGGCGACCTTCACCAGCCGATGCAGCGAGAAATCCGCGAAATAGTCGCCGACGCCGCTTGCCAGAAATCGCTGCATGGCAGCGCCTTCCATGTGGGCACGCCACTGGGCTTCCGTCTTCCAGTTTTCGACGAAGATGCGAACGCGGCCGTCATCGAGAGACTGGTGCAGTTCGTACCGCAGGCAGCCGTCCTCCATGAGTGTTTCGGCGACCAGCTTTTCCTGGGCATCCCCAAGCGCCGTCTCCATGCCGGGTTTGGCGGTGGTGATGGCAATGATTGTAAGCGGGGAGTTGGACATTGAGCTCTCCTCTCAAGCGATCGTGTTGACGAGGCCGCCTTCGGCGCGCAGGGCTGCGCCATTGGTGGCCGACGAGCGCGGGCTGGCGAGATAGGTGACGAGATTTGCGACTTCCTCTGCCTCCACCATCCGCTGCAGGATCGAAGCGGAGCGCGCAGTGGCAAAGAATTCCGCCTCGATCTCTTTGATCGGAGCAGATGGATTGTTGGCTTGGCTGCGCAGGAAGGCTTCGATGCCTTCCGAACGGGTCGGCCCCGGCAGCACCGCATTGACGGTCACGTTGGTGCCGCGCGTCAATTGCGCCAAGCCGCGCGAGACCGACAGTTGCGCCGTCTTGGTGGTCGCGTAGTGGATCATATCAGGCGGAATGGCGAGACCGGACTCGCTCGCGATAAAGATGATCCGACCCCAGTTCAGCTCCAGCATGCCGGGCAGGTAAGCGCGCGAAAGGCGCACGCCGCTCATCACGTTCACCTCGAAGAGCTGGCTCCAGTCCGCATCGGTGATGGCGACGAAGTCCTTGCTTTCGTAAATTCCGAGATTATTGACCAGGATATCGACCGACGGTGCAGCCTTGGCGATGATTGCCGCGCCTTCAGCGGTGGCAGCGTCTGCGAGAACGCCGGTGACAGCCTCGCCGCCGGCCGTCCTGATATCGGCGATTGCTTTGTTGAGTTTCAGCTGGTCGCGGCCGGTGATAATCACTTCTGCGCCTTCGAGGGCGAGAGCGCGGGCGATTGCGAGCCCAATGCCGCCGGTGGCGCCGGTGACGAGAGCGGTTTTATCGGTCAGTTGTAAGTCCATAACGTGGCTCCAGATTGTGTCCGAACGCAATCTATGATCTGAGAACCAGCGGAACTATTGCCCCAGATGGACATGCACCTGTGAATGGAGATCATCAGTGCCGCGCATTCTCATGGAACGGTCTGGCGAGATGGAGGTGTTTGCGCGGGTCGTGCAGGAGGGCGGTTTCTCGGCAGCCGCGCGCAGCCTCGACATCACGCCGTCAGCGGTCAGCAAACTGATCGCGCGTCTGGAAGCAAGGCTTGGCACTCGCCTTCTAATGCGCACGACGCGCGCGCTGACGCTGACCGAAGAAGGCGAAGCTTTTCATCATGCCGCGCTCAAGGTCATACAGGCTCTGGACGATGCCGATCAGGAAGTGTCCGGTGGTGCCGTTCGTGGCCGGCTTCGGGTGAACGCCACGATTCCATTCGGCACCATGTTTGTGGCGCCGGCCATGCCCGCTTTCATCGAGCGCAACCCTGATTTGATCGTCGATCTGAGCTTCACTGATGGTATCGTCGATTTGGTGGCCGAGAAGACGGACGTGGCCATTCGCATGGGAAACCTGCCGGACAGCGGTCTAATCGCGCGAAAGCTCGGGCAGAGCAGGCGTGTCGTATGCGCCGCTCCCTCTTACCTCGAGCGCAAAGGAAGACCCGCAACGCCGGCCGACTTAGATCGTCATGACTGTCTGACCTTTAACTTTCGCCGCGAACGCCCGTCTTGGCCCTTCCTGTATGAGGGCCGGGAAGTCGCCCAGCCGGTCACCGGAAGCTTGGTCGTCAACAATGGCGAGACGATGAAGCAGATGGTGCTTGCCGGAGCCGGCATTGCCCGGCTGGGACTGTTTCACGTCGCCACCGATATTGCCGCCGGAAGGCTCGTGCCTCTGCTCGAGGAGTGCAATCCAGGCGACCTCGAATTGATCCACGCCATCTATGTCGGCGGCGGGCCACTGCCGCATCGGGTTCGAGCCTTCATTGAGTACATCATCAAGACGCTGGAGCAATCGCCGCTCCTGAAGGGGTATCCCAACGCAGCGTAATGGCGACTCCGACAGAAGTCGTCAGTAGCGCTCGAACCGCTAGGCCACCCAAAGGAGACCAGCAAGAGTGTGCCGCAGGTAGCGCTCAATTTGCTCATCCACTGTCGGACCGTCTCCTGCCTTATATGGGCGCGCGCAAGGAGGAGCAGCTTCGAGGGAAAATAAGCGCAATCGGGCGGGCTCTCTCAATCAAGCAGATCGTGGAACTTGATGCCGCCAGCGCCGTCGCCGCACTTATAGGCCGCAGGAGTGTTTTGACCGCATTGATCCGCCGGTCAAAGGATAAACAACGGGCAATGTCCCGAATAGAACCTACGTGTGCGATCTGATGGTCGATCGCACGTGGTCCGCATTAATCAGGGGCATGCGCCGTCGGTCCCACCTCGATCAGTTTGCGCGGGTGCCATGAGCTGTAAACAGGTGAATCCTTCTGATGTCGAGATTGATCTTGATGGGGTGGCCAGGCTGCAGGTTGACTCGGTCGCGCAGCACGATGTTCACGTCCGAAGATCCGAGCTTTGCAAGCACATGCGTTTCCGATCCGGTCGGCTCGACCACGACCACGCTAGCCGGTGCACCCTCATCGACGATCGTCAGATGTTCCGGCCGGACGCCGTAGACCGCTGCCGTCGCGCCTTGATAGCCCTCAGGCATTGGAAGCGCTACCCCGCCATCGGTGACGAACTGCCCATTGTTGACCGCCCCCTCGAAGAGGTTCATCGCCGGCGAGCCGATGAAGGTTGCGACGAAGATGTTGGCTGGACGGTCGTAGAGCTCGAGCGGTTTGCCGATCTGCTCGACCTTGCCGCCGCGCATCACGACGATCCGGTCGGCCATCGTCATCGCCTCGATCTGGTCGTGGGTGACGTAGACCGTGGTCGTCTTCAGCCGCTGATGCAGTTCCTTGATTTCGGCGCGCATCGTGACGCGCAGCTTGGCGTCGAGGTTCGACAGCGGCTCGTCAAAAAGGTAGACCTGCGGCTGGCGGACGATCGCCCGTCCCATTGCCACGCGCTGACGCTGGCCGCCGGAAAGCTGTTTCGGCAGCCGATCGAGCAGAGGCCCGAGCGCCAGGATGTCGGCCGCTTCGCGGACGCTCTTTTCGATCGTCGCTCTGTCCTGCCCCTTCAGCTTCAGCGCGAAGCCCATGTTTTCCGCGACGGTCATGTGCGGATAGAGTGCGTAGCTCTGGAAGACCATGGCGATGTCGCGCTCCTTTGGAGCTACGTCGTTGACGACGCGGCCACCGATGCGGATCTCGCCGCCGCTGATGTCCTCGAGCCCGGCCAGCATGCGCAAGAGAGTCGACTTGCCGCAGCCGGAGGGGCCGACGAGAGTGACGAACTCACCATCCTCGATGTTCATGGAGATGTCATGAATCACCGGGACGGCGCCGTATTGTTTGCGAACCTGATCGATCGAGACGGATGCCATGAATTTCCTCCCTTGAGTGTCTGCTAAAGCTTGAGCTGCCAGATGCTGGCGGCGGCGATGTGACCTTTTGGTGCGCTGAGGTAGGCGGAATGGACGCCTGCAAATCCGGGCAAGCGCTTGGTTCCGGTCCAGCGACCGTTGTCGGCAAAGACCTCGATCGAGCCTATGTCGAGGAATATGCGAAGGGTCGAGGGCGTTGCCCCCGACGCGAGGTAGCGGGGTAGCAATTTGCCGTCGGGAAGGTCGTAGACGATGCTCAGGCCCTCCGGATCGAGCCTTACACCGAGCTCGACGTCGGGATGATCGAATTCGAGATCGAAGGCCGCGCCGGGGGCCGCGAGATCGATGACGATCTCGACGGCTCCGTTGGCGAACTCAATCTTGTCTCCGGAAAGCAGCCGGCGCTCGTCGATCAAGTCTTGGCGCAAACCCGCGACTGCCTCGACAGGCGGCGTCAGCAACACACCGTCTTCGAGCAGTGCCCGGCGCGGGAGCGTCATGGCGGTTGGAAAATCGATCCTCTTCGAAATTTCCGTCCAGTTTGCCAGCCACGCGATGCCTACGGGGCCGGAATGGTCGACAAAGGCCTGGAAGGCATAGGCATCGGTTGCAAAGTCGAGTTCCTGCTCGAATTCCTTGACGAAGATACGGCCGTCGAAGCGGCCGACTGTCGCAAGGGTTATATTGCGTCGCGCGGTTGCCGGATCGCGGCTGGTAAGCAGTCCGAAGATCAGTGCCCAACGAGTTTCCGGATCGTCTGCGGGACCACCGAGGGGGACGATGCATGGGCATTCGGCCGCCGTCATGCCGAAGCGGTTCTCGCGGTGAAGAATGCCGACGAACCTCCAGCCATCCGCGGCGTCCGGATCGGCGGTCTCGTAGAGCAGGATCACTCCTCCCGCGTGATCGCGGCTGCCGAGCAGCATCTTCCAGCGGCCATCCGGGCCCCTGATCACATACGGGTCACGGAAATCGAGCGTCAGGTCGAGGCCGGCCGGCCGTTCCGGCAGAATGATCTCCGCCGGGCCGGCGCTGATCTGGTCACCGCTGACGGCGGTCAACTGGATCTGCTCTTCCGGCTGGCGGTCTTTGACCTGTTCGGTGAAGAAAACACGAATCCCGGCCTCCTCTCCAGCAAGCGAAATTGCCGATCCGGAGAAGGCGCCGCCGCGGCCGTCCGCGCGAGCAGAGAGTTCCGCCGACGGGAACAGGAACATCGGCAGGTGCTTCCAGTGGAGATAGTCGTCCGCGACCGCATGGCCCCAATGCATCGTGTTCCAACGCAGGCTGTGGGGATAGTGCTGGTAAAAGAGATGAACCTTGTCGCCGAAACGGCCGAAACCGTTCGGATCGTTCATCCAGCCGAACGGTGGACGGAAATGATAGCTGTCAGCGACGGCGGGTGTGGAATTGGCCTCACCGCTGTAAAGGACAACGATGCCCTTTTCCATAACGTCAGCCTCCGAAAAGGCATAGACGACCGAGAGGCTCGTGCTCGCGGCGTCGTAACTAAATGAAGTTTCGCCGGCTGTTTCGATCACCAGCGCCCGGAACTCGAACTCCTCGGTGTTTCGTGCCGTTAGGCGGCCGATTTGCTGTCCGTCCTGGCTCGCTATGAGTTCGGCCGGCGTAACCGCATCGACTGGCCTCAGCCACGCATGGAGCGTAGTGCCGGCGGGGAATGTGGCGCTCAGCGTCTTCAGGCTGCCGTCGAGGGGTGAGGAGAGGCGTGCATGACTTGTCATTGATCAACCTTTCACGGCGGAGCCAACAAAGGAACTTACGAACCAGCGCTGGAAGGCGAGATAGAGGGCGAGGATCGGGATCATCATCAGGACGGAGGCTGCCATGGCGCGGTCCCAATAGATGCTGTCCTGACCGAAGAAGGTGGCGATGGCGACGGCAATCGGCCGGGCATAGTCGGTCTGCGTCACCAGGATCGGCCAGAGATACTGGTTCCAGCTCTCGATCCCCATTAGAATCGAGACGGTGGCGAGGGCCGGCAGGCTGAGCGGCAGGAAGATCGAACGATAGATTCGAAACACCGAAGCACCGTCCATCTCGGCTGCTTCGAAGAGCTCCTTCGGAAGCTGGGCGAAGAACTGGTAGAACAGGAAGATATAAAGCGGGCTGGCGACCCAAGGCACGATCTGCACCGCGAAAGTGTCGGTCATCCCGGCACGCGACACCATGATGACGAGCGGCATGATGATGCTTTCCTGGGGAATCACGTAGAGGGCGATGACCAGCGACAGGACCAGGGCGCGGCCGCGCAACGTACCCCAGGCGAGCACGAAGCCGGCCATCGAGTTGACGATCAGACCGGCTCCCACTGTGCAGCCAAGAATGAACAGCGAGTTCAGAAGGTAGCGGCCAAAGGCGAGCTCGCCGGAGAGGTTGCTCACCTCGGCGAAGTTCGAGAGCGTCGGGTTGGATACCCAGAAGGCGCGGAAACTGCCCATATCGGCCAGAATCTGGAAGCGGTCGTCCTTCAGGCTGGCGATCAGCAGCATGAACAGCGGCGACACGATCACCAACGCAATGACGAGAATGCAGGCTGTCTGGAAAAGGCGCAGCGAACCGATCGCGGAGCGCTCGCGCTGTGCCTCGGTCTGCAGTGTGGGGATGGCGAGATCAGACATCGAAACGCCTCAGGAGCTGGCGCTGAACGAGCGCGATGACGAGAACGATGAGGAAGAGAATGACCGAGACGGCCGAGGCATAACCAAGCTTCTGTTCTTCGAAACCGGTGCGCACCATGTAGTGCACGACTGTTTCGGTGCTGCTCCTCGGGCCGCCCTGGGTCAGGATCGCAACCTGGGTATAGAGCTTGAAGGCCTGTATAGTGGTGATCACCAGCACAAAGACATGCGTCGGCCTGAGACCCGGCATGGTCACGTGCCAGAAGCGCTGGAAGGCATTGGCGCCATCAATCCTGGCCGCGTCATAGAGTTCATCGGGAATGCCCTGCAGGCCTGCGAGATAGACGATCATCTGAAAGCCATAGCCCTGCCAGGCCGACAGAAGGACGATAGAGAACATCGCCCAGTTGGGGTCGCCGAGCCAGTCGATCGGCTGGATGCGGCCGCCGGAAAGGACGCCGATCACCTGGTTAAATGGCCCGGTCGGATATTGGAAAAGCGTTCCCCAAATGACGCAGACGACGACCATCGAGGTGATTGCCGGCAGGAAGAACAGACCACGGAAGAAATTGCGGAGCGGCAGCTTCTGGTGGAGCAGCAGTGCGCTGGCGAAGGCAAGGCCGCATTGCACCGGCAGGATCCAGAAGGTGAAGCGCGAGACGTTCCAGAGCGATGTCCAGAACAGATCGTCCTTGAAGATGCGCAGGAAGTTGGTGAGCCCGATGAAGCGGACCGGCGTCGGTCGGGGCACCAGTGGCTGGTTGGTCATCGCCGTCCAGAACGACAGGAGGAACGGCACGGCGAGGAAGATCGTCAGCAGCGCCACGGCTGGCGCAAGCATGCCGATTTCCTGGAAAAGGCGGGCCCTGTCTCTTCGCCGGGCGGGGCGCGTCGCGACAGCCGTCGCCGGCAGCGCCGGTTGCTGCAGGGTCATGATCTCCTCCTCATTTCAGGATGCGTTGCTTGTCGATCGGCTGAAGCGGTCGCGCGGCATTGGCGTGCCACGCGGCCGCTTGCAAGCGCTATTGCTGCTCGTCGAAGGGCGGGTAGCCGTCGTTTTCTTCGATGTCCTCGTCGATCTTCTCGGCCGCGGCGGTCAGCGCCGTCTTGACGTCGCCGCCATTGAAGATCTCATCGACTGCTCCCATGAAGGCCGAGGTGATGATCGGATAGGCCGGATGCGGCGGCCGTGCGATCGCCGTCTTTGACGCCTGCTCGAAGGCGATGGCCATCGGGCCCCCGTTAGCGTAAAGGGGCGAATCGGCGGCGAAGCTCTTCAAACCGGGATAGGCGGAATCCTCCTTCGCATAATCGCGCAGTGCCTTGTCCTTGAGCATGAAGCTGACGAACTTGCCGGCGATTTCCGGATGCTCGGACGCGGTGGTGATGCCCCAGATCCAGGTGCCGTTCGGGCTCGCACCCTTCGGCCCAAACTTCGGCAGCGGCATGACGACGATGTCGTCCTTCATCGAAGCCGCGGCCTCGGCATAGAACCAGTGACCGCCGAGCGCGAGCGCTGCGGGATGGCCTTCCGCAAAGAACTGGTTGGTGCCGGAGGATTGCGGCACGACCCAGCCGTTCTTCACCCATTTCTGCATCATCGTCAGCGCATCGACGCAAGCATCGCTGTCGAGTGTGCCCACGGATTTCCAGGTCTTGCGTTCGATGAGGTCGCAGCCCGCAGATTGCAGGATGGGACCGTAGGCATAGGTGATCCACTCGGTCTTGATGCCGTAGCCACGAAACGTGTCGATCGGCCATTTGACGCCCTCGAGTTTAGAGAGCATTTCGAGGTAGCCTTCGAACTCCTCCCGCGTCCAGGCGTCGTCCACGCCCTTCGGGATGCGGGCGCCGATCGCTTCCAGATATTTCCTGTTGCCGTAAAGCACGACCGAAGAGTCGGTGAGGCCAACGGCGTAGAGCTCGTTGTCGATCGGATAGGTGCCCTGCGCGACGTTTGACTCGGTCATGTCGTCGATGATGTCTTGGTCGATCAAGGGCTTGATCGGCTGGAGGTAGCCCGACCAGACATAGTTAGCGAGGAAGGGCGCGTCGAGTTCCATGACGTCCGGCAACTGCTTGGACATGACGGCGGCGCTGAACTTCTCGTTATAGGCGTCGTGGGGAGCATAGATGAGCTCGATGTCGACATCCGGGTTGGCGGCCTCGAAGCGCTTGGCGACTTCGCCGTAGGTCGAGACCCAGCCGGGGTCGCCCTGGTGCATCACGTGAATGACGGTTTTTGCTTCGGCCAGGCCTCCGAGCGTGAAAGATGCCATTAGGAATGAAAGTAATCGATTACCCATTACTGCTTCTCCTCCTCAACGGGTTTTACGTGGCTACTGTTTTATACGGATGACCGCTCCACCAGCTGGAACGGAAGCTTGTGCAACTCGCCCGGTGTCGTATCGCCGGCAAGCAGGATGTCGGCGGCCAGCCGGCCCATCGCACGATGCGGAAGGGCCATGGTCGTCAAGGGCGGATCGAGGCGGGATGCAATATCGACCTGATTGTCGAAGCTGGCCACGGCGACATCGTCGGGGATTTGTGCGCCAACACGACGCAGCGCCGCATAGGCCTCCATGGCCACACGGTCGTTGCCGCACAAGATAGCATCCGGACGGTCCGGTCCACTCATCAGCTCGGTAATGTGGGAAAGAACGAGGCTGTGCGCTCTGTCGCTGTAAATCGTTCTGCGAACAGCCGGCAACACGCGGGCGCCGGCGCCATTGAGGCCCGCCTCATTGATCGCCTGTCGGAACCCGGCCTCGCGCAATTCGCCGGCGAGCAGACCGGGCAGGTTGATAAACGCGATATTCTTCCGTCCAGCCTCGACCAAGTAGCTGGTGATGTCACGGGCGGCGCCAAACTCATCCGGTACCAGTGAGGTCACCCGGTCGTTCGCTTCGCGGCAATTGATCATCACGCCGACCGTCTCAGCAAACTCCTCCGGCAGCGCGACCGTCTTGTGGTACATGGCGGCATAAGCGATCGCCCGCGGCCGAAAGCGGCGCACTTCTTCGATCACCGCGCCTACATCGCGGCTCCCGTTCAGCGTCATCGCAAAGACGGCCATGTCAGAGGCTCGCGCCGCGCCGTCGAGCCCGCGGATGATTTCCGTCGCGAAGGGCGAGGTGATCAACTCGTCGGCAACGACGCCGATCAGCGGCATCCAGCCCTGCCGCATGCTGCGCGCGGCGAGATTAGTGACGTAGCCGAGTTCCTCGGCTATCTCCTTGATGCGCTGCCTGGTCGTCTCAGCCATACGGGCCGAGCCTCCATGCAGGGCACCGGAAACCGTCTTGACGGAGACGCCCGCGCGTTCGGCAATGTCGTTGAGGGAGACAGTCACGGCTTCACCCAAGGGTTAACGATTACTCACCCGTAGCATTAGCGAAGGCTTAAGTCAAATGCCTGCCAGCAAAAGCGACGCAGGACCATGCCCGCTGGCCTGGCCTGGGCGGATCGTGGGCACCGTGCGCGATTGCGACGCTGCTCACCTATCTGATGCTGCCACCGGGGCTTTTGTCGGGCACGTTGTAAGGTGCGATGGCGGCCGCCGCCCTCGATAAGCTCCACGAAATTTGCTTCTCGTCGGAACCTCTCGGCGGATGGGTGGTGCCCAATTCCCGCCCGGAGACCCTCGAACAGGTCAAAACCGAGATGATCCTGTAGCTGCTCGGCTTCAACATGAAGCGGATGATCAATGTCTTCGGCGTCAAGCCGCTGATGGAGGCGATCGCCGGCTGACCACGCTCGGCGGACGGCGCATGCCGTCACCGCACGTGCAAAAAGCAGTCGTCATCGGCCATCACACACAGCGGTGTTTTCACACCCTCTCGATCGAGATCAGCCGCACGTCGCCAGCCTCGCGAGTAGGAGCCGCCCGAGTTCCGGCTGACGCCCTACTATTCACGACACGAGAACCTGCCGATGAGGGTCGCCAGATTCTCGGACATCTTCGAAAGATATGTTGCGCAAACTCGTCCGCTGTAGAAGTCGCACCGACCGCGCCGTCCGCTCTTTCGCTAAGGAGCGAGTTCCGGGCAAACGGGGATCAAATCATGCAAGAAATCCAGTGGTCGAGCACATATGTTGCCTGCGCAAATGGCCAATAACGCCTCTTCGGATAAGTCGCGAGAAACGCGTGTTGTTATTCGCGGGAAACTTCCGCGGAGCCGACCCGTTGTGTCGATGAGCCCGGCTATGCCCGAAGCTCGCGAACCGCCAATTGCATGATCCGGGAGGTGGAAGGTGAATTTCAGGACGATTGCCGAAGAGGGGGTGGGAGTCTTTTTCGGCGCGCCGCAGTCCCCTTGGCTGCTGGCCCGCCCAGTTCGCGACGCTCGATTTTCCGTGACCCGCCTAGAGTGCCGGCTGAACCGCAGCGCAAATCGTTCGGTGTGCTTGCCGCCTGATGACGCCTACTTTCTGATGCTCTATCTCAGCGATGCACTCCACTGCGATGTGGCGGTCGACGATACCGAAAGCGAGGTCAGGCGCTACCGCCAGGGTTCCATTTGCCTCGTTGATCTGACGCATGGCGCTCGCATCCGGCTTCTAAGCGACCTCGATTCGCTGGCCTTCTACCTGCCGCGAAAGCTATTTCGCGAAGTGTCCGAATTTTCGCATGCCCCACGAGCAACCAGGCTCAGATGCCGGAGGGGTGAGGACGACGATGTCATACGAAATCTCGGGACGGCCCTGCTTCCTTTCTTCGAGCAGCGAGGAGGTGGCCAAAGTCCGGTCCTCCAACACATAGCAATTGCAATCTGCGCCCACCTGCTTCACTCCTATGCCGATCTCAGCGAGCCCGGTGCTACGATGACGGGGCTCTCCGTCTGGCAGGAAAAGGCTGCCAAGGATTTCATGATTGATCATTACGGCGAATATTTTCCAATGGCCGCCGCGGCGTCTGCGGCCGGTCTGTCTGTTCGGGACTTCGTCAAGAGATTCAAGGCGATTACCGGATTGTCCCCGTCTCAATGGCTGTCGCGCTATCGCATCGGCCAGGCCAAGCAGTATCTCGCCGCGCGGGCCTTGCCCCTGGGGGAAATTGCCAGGCGTTGTGGTTTCATCGACGAGGACCGTTTCCGCAGGGGTTTTCGCCGCGTAACAGGCGTGACCCCCTCTGAGTGGCGAGCACGATGGCTGCAATGAGAGATCGATTGTCACGGGGAAATGGCCCGAAGTATGATAATGAGGGCATTCCCGCGACGTCGATTACAAGTAGCTGTGACTCCCTTGGTATCATTGCACGGCGTACCGGGCTACGCCGGAAATCGGAGACTCACCGATGACCTTGCATCAAGAACTGAGCGCCGCAAATGTGCCCAGCCCGGTCGTCAGATCGATCGCTTCAGGCGACATAACAGTCACCAGAACCTATTCCGACCGCTACGACCTGAAGGTTGCCCCAGCAATACCCCGAGCGGAAGCGTTCAGTGTGGTTGTGCAGCTACGTGACTTCGATGCCCATCGTTTGTGGAAGGCTGGCGAGCTTGTCTATGAAGGCGGCCATGCCCGGGCTTCGCTCGCGATTACCGACCTTCGGGATCAATGGCAGTGCCAGCATCTTTCGCCGTTCGACAATGTTCGTTTCCAGATTCCCTTTGCCCGGATGCGTGCCTTTGCGCAGGAAATGGGGCGGAACGAATACCTGACGCTCGCCTGCGTGCAAGGCCGCAATGATCCCGTCATGTACGGTCTTGCTCAGGCCCTCTTGCCGTCGCTCGACAATCAACGGACTGCCAGTCCCCTCTTTCTAGAGCAGATCAACCTCGCCGTACTCGCACATCTGAGCCAAACCTATGGCGGATTGCACTTTCCGGCGGACAAGAAGGGGACCCTCGCTCCGTGGCAGGAAAGACTGGCGACGGAATTCCTGGCGAGTCACTTCGACAAGCCATTCTCGCTTAGAGAACTGGCGAGCCTATGCGAGCTCTCGCGCAGCTACTTCAACAAGGCATTTAAGGAAAGCTTCGGACGCACGCCTTCAAGATGGCTGACCGACTATCGGATCGCGCGGGTCAAGGAACTTTTGCTTCAGGATCTGCCGATTGTGGAAGTCGCGGTCAGCTGCGGCTTTGCCGACCAAAGCCATATGACGCGCGTCTTCACTAGCTTGACAGGCGAAACGCCGGCACGCTTCAGACGGAAGAACCGGGCTGCAGGACCTGTGATGGACCAGCTTTCCAGCTGACGGTTGGCTCCGGACGCGGGTGGCTTATTCATTCAAAACGCGTGTGTCTCATACAAGAAGAATGAATCGGCTGCAG
The DNA here is from genome assembly GCF_013283645.1 of Sinorhizobium psoraleae. Taxonomy (GTDB): domain Bacteria; phylum Pseudomonadota; class Alphaproteobacteria; order Rhizobiales; family Rhizobiaceae; genus Sinorhizobium; species Sinorhizobium psoraleae. The sequence goes on along the minus strand of NZ_JABEKV010000006.1, from coordinate 205,419 downwards.
CGATGATGCAGCGACGTTTTATGATAGAAAGCTCGACTCTGCGGTCGGCGCCGGGACCTCATGGCTCGTTTGTTCCGAATCGCCCCGCCAGATCGGTTCATTTGCAAGAGGCACGAGGGGAATGACGAGTCTGTCTTCAATCATTGCCGATCCTCGACCACGCGACAGCCTCGGCTGTTCCCTGGAGAGGCTCGACGAGGACCGCAGGATCGACGGCGGCAACATGACGTTCCACCGCAAGCGTTCGGCGAGTGCGCCTCCTGGCCGAGTGAGCACGCCGGCGACTGGCCACGGCTATCTGATCGGGCTTTCGGTGTCCGGCGGCCACAGGCGTCGCATCTTCAGGGAGCGTCATTCGACGGTCCATGATTTCGAGGAGAACTCGATCTATGTGAGGAGCTTCTCGGACTCTTATCAGGCTGACCTCCGTGGTTCCTTCGACTTCATGCTTCTGGAAGTCAGCCATAGCGCGCTCGAGCGGATTGCCGACGGGGCGGATGTTAAAGGTGTCACCGAATTGCACGCCATCGCCGAGCGTTCCGACCCGGTCCTCGGCGGCATGTTGGCTGCGTTGTTTGCAACCGTCGATGGGCGCGCCGACAGGAGCGCCCTCTTCGTCGATCAACTCTCTGTCGCAATCGGCATTCACATCGTGCAGCAGTACGGGAATGCTCGCGCCGTCATGACGGGCAGGGGACGCACGCTGTCCTCGCGCTCTCAGGCGATGCTCAGGGAGCTCGCCCAAAGTCGGCTATCCGGCGACCTGACGATCGAAGAACTGGCCGAGGCATGCCAATTGTCGCAGGCAACGTTCCTCCGGGCCTTTCGGGAAACCTTGGGGAAGACGCCGCACCAATGGCTGTCGCAGCAGCGCATCGACAAGGCCAGCCATTTGCTGCAGTTCACCGAGACACCATTGAGAGAGATCGCCACCGTCTGTGGTTTTTCGGACCAGAGCCATTTCACGCGTGCCTTTGTCCAGGCCACAGGCACCACGCCGGGCGTCTGGCGAAGGCATCGGAAGTCGTGAACCGGCAACGTGACTTGGGGAAACAGAGAAGGGCCCGCCGCCCCGTTGCCGGCTCGTTCGCGAGCGAAACCGCCACGATCAAAATCTACAAAAAGGCATCTTTGGTTACAAGAACGAGACCGTTGTACTGGGCATAGTCGGGCTCTCTCCGCTGTAATTCCAGCAGTCAAAGAAAGGGCAGGACCATGACTCTGAACGCGACCCCGACACCCGGAAAACTTCTCGTTTCGCCGAAGGATCACACGCTTATCATGATCGACTTCCAGTCGCAGATGTCCTTTGCGACAAAATCGATCGACGCCGTTCTGTTGCGCAACAATGCCGCGCTGGTAGCCAACGCCGCAGCGGGCTTCGGTGTCTCGACCATCCTGACGACGGTCGCCGAGAAGACGTTCTCCGGCCCCATGTTCTCCGAGATCACCGAGGCATTTCCGGGACAGAAGCTCTTGGACCGCACCTCGATGAACACCTGGGAAGACACCGCGGTGATCGAGGAGGTCAATGGCATCGGCAAGAATCGCCTCGTCTTCTGCGGTCTGTGGACCTCGGTCTGCATCGTCGGTCCCACCCTTTCGGCGCTGGACCAGGGCTTCGAAGTTTATGTGATCGCGGATGCCTGCGGCGACGTGTCGGATGAAGCGCATGAGCGCGCCATGGACCGTATGGTCCAGGCCGGTATCCGGCCGATGACGTCGCTCCAGTACATGCTCGAGCTGCAGCGCGATTGGGCGCGGGCCGAGACCTACGAGATGACCACCGGCATCGCGAAGAAGTTCGGTGGCGCCTATGGTCTTGGCATCATCTACGCCAAAACGATGTTCGGCGCCTCCGAAGGCCACTGATCACCACTGGGCTGCTCAGCCGAGCGCCGCTCTGCCCGTGCTCGCGCGGTCGGAGTGGCGACGGTCATCCGTCAAAGGGATTGACGATGAAGATGTATCTCCTTTCGCTCGGGGCCGGGCTTCTCGTCGGCGCCATCTATGCTCTCTTGAATGTCCGCTCACCGGCGCCGCCTGTCGTCGCCCTGGTGGGACTCTTGGGCATCCTCCTCGGCGAGCAGGCGGTACCTTTCGCCAAGCGTCTGATGTCCGGCAGTCCCGTGAACGTTTCCTGGTTCCACAGCCGCTGCGTCCCGCATGTTTTCGGGAAACTGCCGACCGGGGCCGATCATTCTCACGCGGCTGCACCCGATCAGCTATCGAAGCGGGAGCTCACTTGATGCCGACGCGACGCTCGTTCCTTGGTGCGGCATCGAGCCTTGCTCTGCCGGCCCTCTTCTCACCGGCTCGAGCCGCCGATCCCCAATCGACCGGAGAGACCTCCATGACGCCCGATCTGATTCTTCACCGCGGCCTCATCACCACCCTTGATCGCGCCAATCCAATTGCAACCGCGGTCGCGATCAAGGATGGCCGTTTCCTGGCCGTCGGTGACGACAGGACGATCGTGGCCCTTGCCGGGCCGGGCACAAAGGTCGTCGACCTCAAGGGCAAACGCGTGCTGCCGGGGCTGAACGACAATCACACCCATGTCGTCCGCGGCGGTCTGAACTACAATATGGAACTGCGGTGGGACGGGGTCCGCACTCTTTCCGATGCGATGGACATGCTGAAGCGACAGGTCGCTGTCACGCCGCCACCGCAATGGGTGCGCGTCGTCGGCGGTTTCACAGAGCACCAGTTCGCCGAAAAACGGCTTCCCACGATCGACGAGCTCAACGCGATCGCCCCCGATACACCCGTATTCCTGCTGCACCTTTACGACCGCGCTCTACTCAACGCCGCTGCGCTTCGCGCTGTAGGCTTCAACAAGGAGACACCGAACCCTCCGGGCGGCGAGATCACTCGTGATGCCAAGGGCAATCCCACCGGCCTCCTGCTCGCCAAGCCGAATGCGGGCATTCTCTATTCGACGCTTGCCAAGGGGCCGAAGCTTCCTTTCGAATATCAGGTCAACTCGACTCGCCACTTCATGCGGGAGCTCAACCGCCTCGGCGTCACCAGCGTCATTGATGCGGGGGGCGGTTTCCAGAATTACCCGGATGACTACGCCGTCATCCAGAAGCTCGCCGATGAAGGGCAGATGACGGTGAGGCTCGCCTACAATCTCTTTACGCAGAAGCCGAAGGAGGAGAAGGAGGATTTCCTCAAATGGACCTCGTCGGTCAAATACAAGCAGGGCGACGACTTCTTCCGCCACAACGGCGCCGGCGAGATGCTGGTCTTCTCGGCTGCCGATTTCGAGGATTTCCGCGAGCCGCGCCCCGACTTGCCGCCTGAAATGGAAGGCGAGCTTGAGGAAGTGGTGCGAATCCTCGCCGAGAACCGCTGGCCCTGGCGCCTGCACGCCACCTATGACGAGACGATCAGCCGCGCGCTCGACGTCTTCGAGAAGGTCAACCGGGACATTCCGCTTTCAGGCATCAACTGGTTCTTCGACCACGCCGAGACGATCTCCGACCGGTCGATCGATCGGATCGCCGCGCTTGGCGGCGGCATCGCCGTACAGCATCGCATGGCCTATCAGGGCGAATATTTCGTCGAGCGCTACGGTCACGGTGCGGCCGAGGCGACGCCGCCCGTCGCACGCATGCTTGAGAAGGGCGTCAATGTCTCAGCCGGCACCGATGCCACGCGGGTTGCCTCGTATAACCCGTGGGTGTCGCTTTCCTGGCTCGTGACGGGCAAAACCGTCGGCGGCATGCAGCTCTATCCACGCGCCAATTGCCTCGACCGCGAGGCGGCGCTCCGCATGTGGACGGAGAAGGTGCAGTGGTTCTCCAACGAGGAGGGCAGGAAGGGACGTATCGAGAAGGGCCAGCTCGCCGACTTGATCGTACCGAGCAAGGACTACTTCGCCTGTGCCGAGGATGAGATCTCGTTCCTCACCTCCGACCTTACGATGGTCGGCGGGAGGATCGTCTATGCGGCGGATGAATTTACCGGCCTCGATGAAAATCCGCTGCCGCCGGCAATGCCGGACTGGTCACCTGTCCGAACCTATGGCGGCTATGCCGCGTGGGGCGAGCCGGAAGGAGCAGGCCGAAATTCGCTCAGAAGAACTGCGATCGCCTCCTGCGGCTGCGCCAACGGTTGCGGTGTCCACGGCCATGATCATGCCGGCGCCTGGACTTCGAGATTGCCCGTCGCCGACCTGAAGGGCTTCTTCGGCGCCCTCGGTTGCTCGTGCTGGGCAGTGTAAAAGGAGAGGACCGATGATGGCCGCCTCGCTGGAAGCGAAACTCGCCGCCGTCGTGCGGCCGGTCTTCACCGCGCCGATCCTGCGGTCATTGGCGCTGCTCGCGCTCTGCTCTGCCTTTATCCAAGGACCGCTCGTGAAGATTTTCGACTTTGGAGGCGCGATAGCCGAGATGGAGCACTTCGGATTGCTGCCCGCGCCGCTGTTCGCGATCGGAGTGATTCTTTTTGAACTGTCCATGTCTGCCCTGATTGTGTTTGGCGTATTTCGGTGGGCTGCGGCAACGGGTTTGGCCGTCTTCACGCTAACGGCAACGTTCCTGGCTTTTCGCTTCTGGGAGCTCCCGCCTGGCCTGGAGCGATCAATGACGATGAATGGCTTCTTCGAACATGTCGGGCTCGTTGGCGCGTTCACTCTGGTCGCATGGCACGACCTGCGTGAACATGGCCCGTCCGGAAAGGGACGAACTTCATGAGTTCTCAATCTGCGATCCAGCCGGCAGGAGGCGGGTTCACGCCGCTTCGCCAGAAGACTTTCGCCATTCTTTGGATGGCGACCATTATCGGCAATACCGGCAGCTTTATTCGCGATGTCGCAAGCTCATGGCTTGTCACCGACCTCTCGAATGCCCCTGCCGCGGTCGCGGCCGTTCAGGCAGCCGCGACACTTCCGATCTTTCTTCTCGCGATACCTGCAGGTGTCCTGTCGGACATTCTGGACCGCCGCAAGTTCCTGATCGCAATACAGCTTCTGCTTGCCGCGACCAGTGTCTGCCTCATGATGTTGTCTGCGATCGGGCTGCAGACTGTCACGTCTCTGATTGCGCTCACCTTCGTCGGCGGCATTGGAGCGGCGTTGATGGCGCCGACCTGGCAGGCCATAGTTCCCGAACTTGTCCCGAAGCAGGATCTGAAAGGTGCCGTAGCGCTCAACTCGCTCGGGATCAATATCTCCCGAGCGATCGGTCCAGCGGTCGGTGGCTTGCTGCTTGCCTGGTTCGGCGCGGCTTTTACCTATGGCGTGGACGTCATCAGCTATTTCTTCGTCGTCGCTGCCCTCATCTGGTGGAGGCGCACCCCCGATTTCGACGACGGCCTGTCCGAACACTTCTTCGGAGCATTCCGTTCCGGTCTACGCTACGCGAGGGCGAGCAGAGAGCTGCATGTCGTGCTTCTCCGGGCGGCTGCATTCTTCGCTTTCTCGAGTTCGGTTTGGGCACTTCTGCCCCTGGTCGCCCGCAATCTTCTCGGCGGCGACGCCGGTTTTTACGGCGTGTTGCTTGGTGCGGTCGGCGCCGGTGCCATTGGCGGTGCGCTGGTCATGCCGAAACTTCGCGCAAGGCTCGATGCGGACGCGCTATTGCTCGGTTCGGCGCTCGTCACGGCTGCGGTGATGGCTGGGCTGTCCTTCGCGCCGCCTCGATGGCTCGCCATTGTGGCTCTCCTTGCGCTGGGAGCTGCCTGGATCACGGCGCTCACCACACTGAACGGGGCCGCACAATCGATCCTGCCGAATTGGGTTCGGGGACGTTCGCTCGCCGTCTATCTCACGGTGTTCAATGGTGCGATGACCGCCGGGAGCCTCGCTTGGGGTGCCGTCGCCGAGGTCGCCGGCGTTCCAACGACACTTGTCCTCGGCGCCGTCGGACTTGCCCTGGCCGGGCTCATCTTTCATCTCGTCAAGCTGCCAAAGGGTGAGGCGGATCTCGTGGCATCCAACCACTGGCCCGAGCCTCTTACGGCTGCGCCCGTCGAACATGATCGCGGTCCCGTGCTCGTTACGATCGAATACCGGGTCGACGAAAACGATCGGAGCGATTTTCTGAAGGCGCTCGCCAGGCTCGCCGGGGAGCGTCGACGTGATGGCGCCTATGGTTGGGGCGTTACCGAGGACGCCGCCGATTCGGAAAGGGTTGTCGAGTGGTTCATGGTCGAATCCTGGGCCGAGCACCTCCGGCAGCACCGGCGCGTCTCGAAGGCGGACGCTGACGTTCAGCAGGAAGTCCGCCGTTTCCACAAGGGTCCGGAGGCGCCCGTCGTGAACCATCTCTTGTCGATAGATCTTCCTCATCTCGGCCGAAACTGAACGCGAACATTCGCGTGCGGCGCGGGTGCTTTATTCAAAACACAAACGGAACCGACAAGATTGATCCGGGGGCAGTCCTTAAAGTTTTAGGTGCGATGGGATGAGGGGCAGAGCTGCCACTACGGCAGTGGTCTGTCCGGCGTCGCTTAAATAACGGCTTAGGAGAGAGAAGGATGACTACTCGCAGAACGGTACTCAAGGGAACGCTGTCCCTCATGCTGGCCGCGACGGCGATGACGACGCTTGCGCCGCTCAGCGCGACGGCGAAGGCGCCGCAAGTCAAGACCGAGGCCCCAGGCTACTACCGCATGATGCTGGGCGACTTCGAGATCACCGCGCTTTCCGACGGAACGGCGAAGTTTCCGGCAGAGACCCTCTATATTGGTGCCAAAGACCAGATCGCCGCCATGCTCACGAAGGCTTTTCTCGACTCGCCAGTTGAGCTGTCGGTCAATGCCTTTCTGGTCAACACAAATGACCGGTTGGTGATGATCGATGCCGGCACCGGTACCTTCTTCGGACCGACGCTCGACAAGCTCATTCCGAACCTCGTCGCCGCTGGCTATCAGCCGGAGCAGATCGACGACATCATTCTCACCCATGCCCACGTGGATCATCTGGGCGGCCTCGTTGCGGGCGATGGGATCGTCTTTCCCAATGCGACGGTCCACGTCAACAAGCGCGATGCTGATTTTTGGCTAAGTGCCGCCAACCGCGACGCCGCGCCGGAGGCGAAAAAGGACTTGTTCGCCGCAGCCGTTAAGGCACTTGCGCCATACCGCGATGCCGGCCGGCTGAAGACCTTTGAGGATGGGGCCGAACCGGTGCCGGGCTTCACGTCGACCCTGCGTGCCGGCCACACTCCCGGCCACAGCGCAGTCGCCGTCGAAAGCCGGGGCCAGAAGCTGGTGTTCTGGGGCGATATCACCCATGGTGACGTCGTACAATTCGACGAACCGGACGTGACGATCGGCTTCGATGAGGACCAGGCGGCGGCCGCAACCGCGCGCGATGCTGCCTTCGCCGAGGCCGTCAGAGAGGGATACCTCGTTGCTGGCGCCCATACGCGTTTCCCGGGTATCGGCCACGTCGGCACGGACAGCGACAATTTCGACTGGGTTCCTCTGAATTACAGCCCCACACTCTGATCCGCGGCTTTAGCGCCGCGCCGCTTCGGAAAGCCTTCGTATTTGCCCCCTGATCGCGATTCGCGGCCACCGCGCCTTCGCGGCCGATAACTCTACCTCGAACCAAGCAAGGAAAGGTTTCCATGATTCAGAACTTCATCAAGACAGAAGACGGCGTCGAGATCTTCTACAAGGACTGGGGCTCGGGCCGGCCCATCGTGTTCCATCACGGCTGGCCGCTTTCGTCAGACGACTGGGACGCGCAGATGCTTTACTTCGTGAGCAAGGGCTATCGCGTGATTGCCCACGATCGCCGGGGTCACGGTCGCTCGACCCAGGTCAGCGACGGCCACGATATCGCGCATTACGCGGCGGACGTCGCTGCGCTTACGAAGCAACTCGATCTGCGCGACGCCATCCACATCGGCCACTCCACCGGCGGCGGCGAGGCACTCGCCTACGTCGCCCGCCATGGTGCCGGGCGGGTCGCGAAGCTTGTGATGGTAGGCGCGGTGCCGCCGATCATGCTCGAAACGGAAGCCCATCCCGGCGGGCTTTCGATGGAAGTGTTCGATGGTCTGCGCGCCCAGCTCGCGGCAAACCGCGCCCAGTTCTTCCTCGATCTCCCAAGCGGTCCCTTCTATGGGTTCAACCGCCCCGACGCGAGGGTCTCGACCGGCGTGATCCAGAACTGGTGGCGCCAGGGCATGATGGGCAGCGCCAAGGCCCATTACGACGGCATCAAGGCCTTCTCGGAAACCGATTTCACCGAGGACCTGAAGAAGGTCGAGGTGCCGACGCTGGTTATGCACGGAGACGACGACCAGATCGTGCCGATCGACAATTCCGCGCGACTGGCCGTGAAGCTCCTGAAGAACGGCACGCTTAAAGTCTATGCGGGCTACGCGCACGGCATGCTGACGACCCATGCTGATGTGATCAATCCTGACCTGCTCGCGTTCATCGAGTCCTAGCAACAAGGGACCGGCGGCCATCAGCGCCGCCGGCTCCCAAGCAGCGCTGCCTCGGCATTCGCGACCATGCAAACGTTACCGAGTCAAGGAATCACCTACCCGATCCCTTGATCTCCGTGAGTGCGCCCACAAGCGCTTCGATGAAGACGCGAACTTTGGAAGGAACGAGCCTGCTCGTCGGATAAACGGCCCAGATTGCGAGCGTTTCGGGCTCCGCGTCCGCCAAGCTGACGCGCATCAATCGACCGGACGAGAGATCGTCGGCAACGTTCCAATCCGACAGCAGTGCTATTCCCGCGCCCGCAAGGCAGGCCGCATGGCAGCCTTCGATACTCGTCGACGAAAAACGGCTCTGTAGTCGCAATGAGCTTTCAACTCCAGCCTTGAAGAAGGTCCAGTGCGTCACTCCGTAGAGAGGCAGACAATTGTGGTGCGCAAGCTCGCCGGCACTGTACGGCGTGCCGTGCTGTTGAAGATAGGCCGGCGAGGCGACAAGTGAGCGCGGGTTGTCCGCCAGCTTCTTGGCGATGAGACTGCTGTCCTTCAGCCGCGCAATTCGGATGGCGAGGTCCGTTCCTGAGGACACCAGGTCGGGCATGCTGTCGCTCATGTCGAGCGAGATCCTGAGCTCCGGATTGGTGTCCAGAAGTGGGGGAACAAGGGGGGCGATCACCTTGATCGAAAACGCCACAGGGGCCGATACTCGCAGAAGCCCCGCCGCACCCTCGTCATCTCCTCGGAGCAGAGCGCGCGCTTGCTGCTCCGTTTCGACCAGAGCCTGCGCATAGGGGAGGAAACTCTCTCCTTCGGGTGTGAGCGACAGCGATCGTGTCGTCCGATGCATGAGCCTGACGCCAAGCGAACGCTCCAGCGAAGCGAGCCGCCGAGTCGCGATCATCGGTGTTATCCCAAGGCGGCGGGCAGCCTCCGAAAGGCTTCCGGCTCCCGCCGCTACGGTGAACACGGCAACGTCATCGATGTCCATTATATCAGTTTTCGATATTCCAGCATGACACTTCTGGTCTCTAACACGTCCTTCGATAAAAAATTAGGTTTAGCACAGTTTAATCAGCGGGAAAGAGCATCAACCATGAACGTGTTCAATGAGAAGCTTCTCGGCTCTCGATCCGAACTCGGCCGCCTTAACCTCTACGCTATGGCCGTCGCCAGCGGCATTGCCGTCGCGAACATCTACTACAATCAGCCGATCCTCGGCCTGATCGAAGCCGAGTTTTCGGGCCAATCCGCGACCGCCGTCGTTCCGACCGTCACCCAGCTCGGCTATGCCTTGGGCCTGTTTCTGCTTTTGCCGCTTGGGGATATTGTTCACCGGCGGCGGCTGATCATCGGGCAGTTCTTTGCTCTAGCGGTCGCCTCCGTTCTGGCGGCTGTCGCGCCTACGGCCGGGCTCCTCGTCGCTGCCTCGGTACTCCTCGGGGCAAGCGCCGTCGTTGCACAACAGATCGTCCCCGTCACTGCGGCGCTTGCCTCGCCCGAGCGGCGCGGCGGCGCGATCGGCACGGTCATGGCCGGCGTCCTTTCCGGCATTCTGCTCAGCCGTACGGTGTCCGGTTTCGTTGGTGAGCATTTCGGCTGGCGCGACATGTTCTGGATAAGCGCACCGCTCGCGCTTGTCGGCGCAGCCATGATGTATATAGCTCTGCCGAACCTCACTCCGGTTTCCGGCCTGTCCTACGGCACGGCGCTTCGATCGCTGGCCCACCTATGGCGGCGCCATCCTGATTTGCGGGCGGCTTCGATCGTGCAGGCGGTGCTTTTTGCATCCTTCACCTCCTTCTGGACCATTCTCGCCCTTTACCTCGCAACGCCGCGGTTTAATCTCGGCGCAGATGCCGCCGGCCTGTTCGGTATTGTTGGTGCAGTCGGTGTGCTTGCCGCGCCTCTGGCCGGGAGGATAGCCGACCGACGTGGCCCCCAGTCGGTGGTTGGGCTGGGAGCCGCGCTGACACTGTTGGCGTGGGGAGTGCTCGGCTTTTGGGCCTCGATACCTGGACTTCTCATTGGCGTCATTGTCCTCGATGTCGGCATCCAGATCGCCTTGATCTCCAATCAGCACATTATTTACGCTCTCGATTCGCAGGCCCGCAGCCGCATCAACACCATCTTCATGACGAGCATGTTTCTTGGTGGCGCGGCTGGATCGGCGCTTGCCGTCGCTGCGTGGACCTACGGCTCCTGGAGCGGTGTCAGCCTGCTCGGCTTTGCTCTCGCTTCGGTCGCGCTCAGCATCAAGCTCTGCCGGCGCGACCTTGGTGCACACCGTATCCCCTGACCGCACGCTTTTATCCACGACCTGCAGTCGATGCGATTGCACTGCGAACGGTGCCAAGGGCTTTGTGTGATAGAGAGAGGAGTGCGTTCTCTACTTCTCTGCTTCGACACGATCTGGATACAGGACTGCCGGTTAGGAACAGGTGATCGGAACTACCGGGACAGGAGGCTTTTTTGGGATGAACCGATTGGCTGCAATTAAGCTGAATCAAGCCATTCCTGCACCTGTTCCCGATGACCTCAACGGGCCGAAGCGAGACTTGCGTGCCGTCCATGGCGCATGTGCCGCTATCCGCGGACCTCTGGGCGACGCAGCCGTTGCTAACCCCAGAGTGCTTATTGACGCGGAACGGCCATGGTATAATTGCCTACGGCGAGGTAGTGGTCATGTCAGACATTGCCTCTTGGCTGTCCCGCCTTGGGCTAGCCAAGTACACAGAGGCCTTCAGCGCCAACGACGTTGATTTCGACGCGCTTCGTCATCTCAGTGAAGACGACCTGAAGGAGTTGGGGTTACCGGTCGGCCCGCGCCGCAAGATTCTGGCGGCGATCGCCGCGCTGGTGGACGAGAGCATACCGTCGATGGTCTCCGGGTCCGCCCCACCGCTACCGCTGTCTGAACGCGAAGCCGAGCGGCGGCAGTTGACCGTGGTGTTCATCGACCTCGTGGGCTCGACCAGGCTGTCACAGCGGCTCGATCCTGAGGAAATGCGCGACGTCTTCCGTGCCTACCAAGGCGCGGTGTCCACGGAAATTGCACGGTATGAGGGCTACGTCGCCAAGCTGATGGGCGACGGCGTGCTCGCCTATTTCGGTTGGCCAACGGCACATGAGGACGACGCAGAGCGGGCAGTGCGAGCGAGCCTTTCAGCAGCGACGGCGACCGCGAACCTGACCACGCCGCTCGGCACACCCCTTGCAGCCCGTATCGGCATTGCCACCGGTCTGGTCGTGGTCGGCGATCTGATCGGCGAGGGATCCGCCCAGGAAGAGGCGGTCGTTGGCGAAACGCCCAACCTCGCGGCACGTTTGCAGGCCCTGGCCGAGCCAAACACAGTTCTGATCGCCGGCGGCACGCACCGACTGGTCGCCGGGTTGTTTGAAATGATTGATCTTGGTCCCAAGCAGCTTAGGGGCTTTGAAGCTCCCGTTCCCGCATGGCGCGTCATCGGCGAGTCCGATGCGGAGGGCCGGTTCGATGCGCTGCACGGCATCGCGACGCCGCTCCTGGGGCGGTCCGAGGAGCTCGACCTTCTGCTTCAACGCTGGCAGCAGGCTCGGACAGGAAAAGGCCAGGCGGCAATGGTGTCGGGTGAACCGGGCATCGGCAAGTCGCGGCTGGTTGCTGCGTTGGAAGAGAGATTGAGCACGGAGCAGCACGAACGGTTGCGCTATTTCTGTTCCCCCTACCACGTGAACAGCGCACTTTACCCGGTGATCAAGCAGCTTGAGCGCGCTGCCGGACTTGAACGGAGCGACAGCACGAGCGCGAAGCTCGACAAGCTCGAAGCATCGATGCTGCAATCGACCTCGGACACAACTGAAGCAGGCTCGCTTCTCGCAGCTCTGTTGTCGATCGACGTCACCGGGCGATATGCGCCTATGAAGCTGACGCCGCAGGCGCAGAAAGCTCGCACGCTTAACGTTCTCGTTCAACAGCTTGAAAGGATCATGAAGTCCCAGCCCGTTGTGATGGTGGTGGAGGATGCGCACTGGATCGATCCGACCACAGCCGAATGGCTCGACATGCTCATCGAGCGCCTGCACGACCTGGCTGTGCTTCTGATCGTCACCTTTCGTCCGGAATTCCAGCCGCCTTGGCAGGGACTGCCACACGTGACGGTGATCTCGCTTGGCCGTCTTGGGCGCGATCAGGGAGCAGCGATCATAGACCGGGTGGCCGGAGGCAAGGCCCTGCCGTCCGATGTCGAGAACCAGATTTTGGCTCGCACGGAGGGCATCCCACTGTTTGTCGAAGAACTGACCAAAGCTGTCCTTGAGTCTGACCTGCTTGTCGACGCTGGCGATTGCTACCGATTGAACGGTCCGCTACCCTCGCTCTCGATTCCGTCGACGCTGCAGGATTCACTGATGGCCCGCCTCGACAGGCTCTCCTCGGCCAAGAATGTGGCTCAGATCGGTGCGTGCATCGGGCGCGTCTTCCACCACCGGCTGATCACCGGAGTCGTCGGAACTGATGAAGCGGGGCTGCGGGCTGATCTTCTCAACTCGAACAATCTGAACTCGTGTGGCGAGACGGCGTCGCGCCGGAGGCCACCTACGCGTTCAAGCACGCGCTTGTGCAGGACGCGGCGTATCAGAGTCTGCTGAAGAGCCGGCGGCAACAGATCCACGCGGTCATTGCGTCGACGCTCGAGGCGCAGTTTCCGGAAGTTGCCGAGACGGAGCCCGAGATGCTCGCGCACCACTATACCACCGCCGGGCTTGCTGATCAGGCCGGGGAATACTGGCTAAAGGCAGGGCAGCAGGCGCTGAAGCGGTCGGCGAACGTCGAAGCGTTGGCCCACATCGGCAGGGGATTGCAAGTGGTCGCCTCCCTTCCCAGCGACGAGGTCAGATTAAGGCGCGAGATTCATTTGCAGAACGCCATGGGAGTGGCGGCGATGGCTGTCAAAGGCTGGGGCGCTCCGGAGGTTCTCCGCGCCTTCTCATCGGCACGCAAGCTTTGCGAGAAACTGGGCGACAGCAATGAGCTCTTCATTGCGGTACGCGGAGAAGCTTCATACCATCTGATATCGGGTCACTTGCGAGAGGCAGACGACCTCGGCCGTCAATGTCTGGGGATCGCTCAGTCCGCGAACGATTTAAGTCTTCTCCTCGAGGCGCATCATCAGTTGTGGGCGAGCAAATTCTTCCTCGGGGACTATCAAGCTGCCGAGAAGCACGCAAGCTGGGGAATCGCGACCTACGAACGTGGTCGGGATCATCGCCTGACCTATATTTATACGGGTCACGACCCTGGTGTCTGTTGCAGGAATTTCTCTGCGCAGATGCTCTGGATTCGCGGTTTTCCCGACCAGGCTCTTAAGCGTGTCCGAGAGGCGTTGGCGCTGGCCAGGCGCGTATCCCATTCCGTTAGCATGGCCACCGCGCTGAACAACTTGGCCAATGTCCACCTCGTGCGCCGTGAACCCGAGGCAGCCCAGGAAACGGCGCGGCAGCAGCTCGCGGTTTCCACCAAGTTCGACCTGCTGCTGATGGCCGGCGCAGCCCGGTTCAACATTGGCTGGGCGCTTGCCCAACAAGGGGAATTCGAGGAGGGTATCCGGGAAATGCGCGAAGCGGTTGCGGCCGTTGAGGCCACCGGCGCGGACATGGGCATGAGTTTCTGTCTTTGTGTCCTGGCGCAATCGCATGGGCAGTTCGGCGAGGCGAGCGAGGGGTTGACCGTACTGGAGAAGGCGTTCGGCATCACCGCCAGGTCCCGCTCGAAATATCAGGTGCCCGAGCTGCTGCGCACCAAGGGCGAACTGTTGTCGCGCCTGGAACCGGCTGGCGGCGCTGCTGAGAGGTGGTTTCGAAAGTCGCTGACGATGGCCCGCGCGGAGGGTGCGAGATCGACGGAGTTGAGAGCTGCGACCAGCCTGGCCAGCCTGTACCTCGACCAGGGGCGCAACGACGAGGCTCGAGACCTTCTTGGTCCCATCTATGCTTGGTTTACCGAAGGCTTTGATACGGGCGACCTTGTCGATGCCAAAGCACTGCTCGATTGCCTGCGTTAGTGCAGCCGCAACCTTTCGAGATCGCACCCGGCAAATCCTCGCTTCCTTGAGTTTGTCCGGCTCTCTGAATTGAGGAACTGAGCTCCTCAAAGGGCTCGGACGGGTGGACAGCGGAAGTACTCACCAGGGTTCGGAACGTCGACATCGTCGCGGAAGCGGTCATTCTGAAGCTAACGTCCTGATCGTTCGCGAAGATAAACGCATCAAACGGCCACTGCACTCAATGTAAATTGGGAATAGACAAGCCCCGCACAAGGCCCTTGATGATCGGAGAGGTACCCAGTCCCGCGTTCCGGCTGCAGGTTCAGGATCAGTCCGCTCGCTGTTGATGACTGCTCCCGCAAACGCCTGCGGCACAGGGGCTCTGGGTGGCTATTTTCAGCGCAAATCTGGAGAAGTTCCCCAAGGGCAAGTCGCGATGCTTCCCTGCAATTAGCCCGGTGGCAAGACACCGCTTTCTCACAGCTTTGCGAGTGCACGCCGAGTTATAGCTTAAACTCACGAACCACGCATAAGCGATAACTCTCTCGCGCTGCCTCCAGGACCCTAAGCGTCTGTTTTCTCGACTAAACAAATTCACCGACGCGGCGGGGCGTGGTCGTGGTATAGTTGGACGTCGCATGAACCACGGGAGGGGTGAATGCGTACTGCTTTGTCAGCCCTTATGATCGGAACATCGTTACTAACGTCTGCGGCCGCTACCGAACCCGTGATCTTTCACACGGCCCGCTTCCCCGACCACACTGTTGTCAGCCTGAGTCTCGTCGGAAACCAAGCTGCGGCAAGCGTGCGGTACGACTTTGATGTGTTCATCTCGCTCTCGCAAACGGGCGCCGCCGGAGCCTCGGCTTACAGTGACCCCGGCAAACACAAGGCATCGGTCCGATGCAATCCGCCGGAAGCGGTCGCGGTGAGGGGCGTCGATTATCCGATTTCAACGTCAAACGATGGCGGGACCGACTGGAAGGACGATCTCTGGAGAGCTGTTTGCAGGACTCCGGTGTCGTAGTTCTGATCGCTGGTACCCGCTGCACCGGGTTCCCGACACAGATACCAGACATCTACAGGGAGCCGCCGCCCTTGCAGGGCTGCTGACCTCAGGGGTACCCATGCGGCGGCCGGAACCGGGCTTTGCAGCCGTGCGACCAGCTCGGACGAGATCACAAGCGGAGCGTCTAGCGTCTTAGCCAGGGTCTCCAGCCGTTGCGCCACGTTCACCGCGTCGCCGATGACCGTGAACTCGCTGTGGCAGCCGCTGTCCAGAACGCCGCCGACCACCGTGCCATAGTGCAGCCCAATTGCAGCATCGAGAACAGGATAACCGTTCCGGACGCTGTGATGCCTCCAGTCGTTCAGTGCATCGACCAGATCGAGCGCACATGCGAGCGCCCGGTCCGCATCGTTTTCCGTGGGCCGTGGCTGTCCGAACACGGCCATGACCCCGTCGCCGATGAATTTGTCGACCGTCCCGCCATGGTCGAAGATCGTCTGGGAAACGAGTTGACGATACTCTGCCAGCACGAAGGCCAGCTCGCGGGCAGTGGCGGTTTCAGCAAAACTCGTGAACTCGCGCAGGTCCACGAACATGATCGCCGCATTGCGGCGCTCCAGCCCGAGAGCTTGGCCCCGTTCCTGAAGCTCCGAGACGATCAGCGGCGAGAAGAACCGCGAGAGATTGTGCCGTCTCTGGTCCGCCTTGAGGGCCTCCTTGCGCGTCCGGTCGTGATCCCTCGCAAGTAGGTAGATGGCGAAGGCGGTAAAGCCGAAGCTGACCGTCAGGCCGAGGTCCTGATTGAAGAAGGACGCGAGCAGCGACATCGCGTCCGCGGTATGGTGCCTGACTGCCGTGATCGCCAGCATGGCCACCCAGGCGATGAGGACGATGCCGGAAAAGACGAGGACGAGGCGGCGCTCGAGCTGGAGTCCCGCGTGGTTGAGCAGGATAAAGGCGACGACCAGGCTGGTGGTAGTCAGGTTGTGGTTCGCGGTGACCGGGCCAGCAAGGATATGCGCGTAAAGGATCAAGGTGACGAGCAGCGCATCGAGTACGACGAAGAGCGTCTTGAGCCAGGAGCACCCAGGAACGTATCGCGCCGTCGCCACAGAAGCGACGCTGATGACCAAATAGCCGACGACGACCATAGAGTGCGTGCCTTCCGCCCCTTCATTGCCGCCGAGTAGAAAGTTGGCGACCAGGATCGCGAAGGCGACGAACCGCAAGATGATCGAGCGGAATTCCCTTGCGAAGTCCCATTGTGGGTGAAGCGAAGACGTCATGTCCTACCGCGTGGAGGAGGGAGATGCTTGTCCAGTTATCGGATGAAGCGAGGGGAGGGACGCGGTCAACTGCCGACCGCGTCCCCTTGTTTCCTTACTTGACCTCAGTCACGGTCAGCTTGCCGTTGACGCGCTCGGCGACGAACTCAACGTTCGCACCTTCCTTCAGCTTCTCCAGGATCGCGTCGTCCTGGACGCGGAACACCATTGTCATCGCGGGCATATCGAGGCTCTTCAGCTCCTCGTGGATCAGCGTGACCTTCTTCGCCTTGGCGTCGACCTTCTTGACGGTGCCCTTTGTGAACTCCTGCGCGAGAGCGCCATAGGCTGTTCCGAGGGCCAGCGCAGAGGCGAGCGTGAGCTTGATGATGCTTTTCATGTTGGACTCCTATCGATGATCACTTCTTGGCAACGGTGACGTCGCCGTGCATGCCCGCGTCGTAGTGGCCGGGCACGAGGCAGGCGATTTTGAACGTGCCGTCGTTCGTGAACTTCCAGATGATCTCGCCGGACTCTCCGGCGGCGAGTCGGATCGCGTTCGGATCGTCGTGCTCCATCTCCGGGAACTTCTCCATCACCGCCTTGTGCTCCATGATCTTGTCCTCCTGGTCGAGCACGAACTCGTGGTCGAGCTCGCCAGCGTTCTTGATCGCGAAGCGGACGGTCTGCCCCTTGCGAACCTTGAAGGTCGACGGGGTGAAGATCATCTTGCCGTCGTCCGTCTCCTTCATTGTGACCTGGATCGTCTGAGTGGCGTTGGCTCTTTTGCCGGGTTCGCCGACGGCCACGGCCTCGCCGTGGCCGCCTGCGTGATTGCCACCGGCGAGCGCCGGGGTGGCGAGCGCGGCGACGAGAAGTCCAAAGATTCGAGCTTTCATGGTGTGGTCCTTGAGTTGGTTGAACATCGGCATGCGGGATCAGCCGTGGTTTGAATGCGTCGGCGTGATCCGGGTCTTGGCGTCCTTGGCCTTGGTCCAGTCGGGAAGCTCGCCCGTCCATTCCCAGGCCTGGGTTCCGGGCGGATTTTCGTACCAGCCGGGATCGGCGTAGTCGCCCGCCGAGATGCCCTCGCGCACCTTGACGACCGAGAACATGCCGCCCATCTCGATAGGCCCGTGCGGACCCCAGCCGGTCATCATCGGGATGGTGTTTTCGGGGATTTCCATCTCCATCTCGCCCATGTCGGCCATGCCTTTGGTGCCCATCGGCATGTATTCCGGCTGGATCTTCTTGATCTTCTCGGCGACCTTCGATTTGTCGACGCCGATAAACGTCGGGATGTCGTGCCCCATGGCGTTCATCGTGTGGTGCGACTTGTGGCAATGAATCGCCCAGTCGCCCTCGTACTTGGCGTCGAACTCGTATGCCCGCATCGCCCCGACGGGGATGTCGATGCTGACCTCCGGCCAGCGGGCCTCCGGCCGCACCCAGCCACCGTCGGTGCAGGTGACCTCGAAGTCGTAGCCGTGCATGTGGATCGGATGGTTGGTCATCGTCAGATTGCCGACCCGCACCCGCACCCGGTCGTTCTTGGAGACGACGAGGGGGCTGATGTCTGGAAACACGCGGCTGTTCCAGCACCACATGTTGAAATCGGTCATCTCCATGATCCGCGGCACATAGGAGCCGGGATCGATGTCGTAGGCGTTGAGCAGGAAGACGAAGTCGCGGTCGACCGGCATGAATTGCGGGTTCTTGGGATGGATGATGAACATGCCCATCATGCCCATCGCCATCTGCACCATCTCGTCAGAATGCGGGTGGTACATGAAGGTGCCCGACTTCACGAGGTCGAACTCGTAGACGAAGGTCTTGCCGACCGGGATATGCGGCTGCGTCAGGCCGCCGACGCCGTCCATGCCGGACGGCAGGATCATGCCGTGCCAATGGATGGTCGTGTGCTCCGGCAGCTTGTTGGTGACGAAGATGCGCACCCGGTCGCCTTCGACCGCCTCGATGGTCGGGCCCGGCGACTGGCCGTTATAGCCCCACAGATAGGCGGTCATGCCTTCGGCCATCTCGCGCTCGACCGGTTCGGCGACGAGGTGGAATTCCTTGACGCCGTTGTTCATCCGGTAGGGGAGCGTCCAGCCATTGAGCGTGACGACCGGGTTGTAGTCGGGGCCGGAGGTGGGCTTTAGCGGCGGCTGCGTCTGCGCCGTCTCCATCACCGCGGCCTCCGGCAGTCCCATGTTGGAGGTCTTCGCCCAGGCGGCGGTCGACACCAGCGCGGCACTCGCGCCGAGTAACTGTCTTCTGTTGAACATTGTCTGTTCCTTTCCTCAGTGTCCGCCGCCGCCGCTTTCGGCGGCAGCCGCAACTTCCGTTCCGCCAGCGTCCGCACCCGCGCCGCCGTAGATGGCGGGGGCGAGATTGGCCTCGGCCAGCCAGAAGTCGCGCTTGGCGTTGACGGCAAGCAGGTTCGCATTGACCTTCTCGCGGCTGTCAGCGAGCAGTTCGAAGGTGTTGGTGATCAT
The DNA here is from genome assembly GCF_013283645.1 of Sinorhizobium psoraleae. GTDB lineage: Bacteria > Pseudomonadota > Alphaproteobacteria > Rhizobiales > Rhizobiaceae > Sinorhizobium > Sinorhizobium psoraleae. Next base: position 186,216 of record NZ_JABEKV010000006.1, on the reverse strand, counting down.
CGCATTGTAGGTGAGGAGGGACTCCTCCTCGATTTTCGTGCGCAGCGGCACGACGCTGTTGCGGTAGTGCCGGGCGATGTCGTAGTTGGCGCGGTACGCCTGGTAGGCGGAGCGGGCCTCGGAGCGGACGTTGACGGCCTTCTCGGCGAGCAGGTTCGCCGACCGCATATAGGCGAGTTCCGCCTTGCGCATCCGGGCCTTGCCGCTGTCGAAGATCGGGATGACGAACTCCAGTTCGGCCTGGCCGGTCGTCTCGGTTTCGACATTGCCGTCCTCCTTCTCCCGTTCGGTCTCGAAGCCGGTCAAGAGTTCGAGATCGGTCACGTAGCGGGTCGCTTCGGTCAGCCTGTAGGATTTGGCCGTCGCCTCGAGGTCGAGCTTCGCTATCTGCAGGTCGACGCGCCGCTGCAACGCCTCCGCCTCGATCAGGTCGCGCTTCATCAGACCCTTCGGCAAGGAGGGCAAGCGGTTCGGAACCTGGTAGTCGATGCCAGAGCCCCAGAGCCCCATCAGCCGCGTCAGCTCTTCCTTGGCGAGCCGCGCCTCCAGGCGGGCCTTTGCCGACTGTCCCGCCAGCTCCGCGTAGAAGACGTGCTCGCGGGCTTGGGACCCCTTCGCCATCGCTCCGGATTCGCCGAGCTTCTGGGCGAGTTCGGAGGCCGCATCCGCCGCGGCCTGCGCCTGGTTAAGCTGGCCGACCGTTTCCCAGGCGGCGACGGCGTTGATCCAGGCGCGACGCGTGTCCGCGGCAAGCTGCAGGGTCCGCAGTGCCGCGTTCAACTGCGCCTGACGGAAGCGGGTGTCGGCGATGGCGATGTCGCGTTCACGGGTGGCGAGCGCCAGGATGTTGTTGGCGATCATGCCTTCGACCGTCTTGAACGCTTCGAGTCCTGGCGTGCCGATGCCCGTCAGCCCGACGGCGACGGTCGGATTGACGAACAGTGTCGACTGCCAGGCGTCGGCGGCGGAGTCGCCGAGATCGGCATAGGCGGCCTGCAGCCCCTTGTTGTTCAGCAGCGCCACCTGCACGGCGGTTTCGACGTCGACGGTCTTCTTCGCCATCAGCGTCTTCACCCGGTCGGAGACGGCGCGGGCTTGCTGCTGGTTCTGCACCCAGACGGTCTGCTTGCCGGTGGCCTCGGCCATGTTCGCCTCGACAGAGGCGAACCCAGCATTGTTCGCCGCATACTCGGGGGTCGAGACACAGCCGCCGAGCATCAGCGGAAGGCCGAGCACTGCAGTCAGTTTCAAGTTGTTTCTGATCATGACGCGCCTCCTTCCGGAGACTGCGCGTCATTCTGGTCGCGCCACGGTTTGGGATCGACCGGGACACGGTGGGTGTAGCCCGAGACCGGGCTCGTATATCTGAGGGGGCGGACTCCTGCCTGGGAGGCGGCAAGATCGCCCGAAGCAATGACATCGGGAGGCAATGTGGCGGCGCATCCGCTTGCGAAAAGCGGCAGGGCAGCCACGAAGAACGATAGTTTCATGGTGTTATCCGAATAGGAATTGCTGTGGCGCTCGAGAGCAACTTACTCGCGAACACTCCTGAGACCCGTGTGAAGAACGGGTGTGTCCTATTCAGATGTTCGGGGGTCGGTGCAGAAGCGGAAGCTCGCCCGTGGTCCGGGCGTCGTCGATGAACTCGCGGATGGAGGCTACCCGCGGTCCACCAACAGGGTCGGTTTCCGCAACAATCGCCATGCTGATGCAGAATCCCTTGCAGCAGTCGGTCTTCGCAAGCTTCTGCGTACCGTCTGGGGAAGATTTCTGGTCGCCGTCTGTATGTCCGCCGCTCGCCACCTCATGATGATGATTGTCGGACTGCGCGATTTCCGGATTGGACCAAGTGCCATGCATGGCCGCAGCCGCCGTCGGCAATGAGTAAACCGTCAGCGACATGACAATCGCCAAGCGGAGCAGAACCAACATCTTTTGCAATGTGATTCGAACCATACCCATGCCCCGAGGACTACCATCGGCCCGTTCAGTTGTCAGCTTCTATCGTCGTTCGTATTCGCGTCTATTATGTGGCACTGCAGCAAATCGGCTGATCGTCTTGCGATGCTGATTGAAAGTGTATTGGTTCCAACGATGGTAAGGTCAAGCGAGAAAGTTTTCGAAACCAGAACGACGACGACTCGATCGTTCTTGTCACTTTATGAGACCCGATGACGAGCCTCGCTGCGTATCTTGGATTGTTCTTGGTCGCCTTCGGCGCGGCGACGGTGTTGCCATTCCAATCTGAGCCCTTGCTTGTTGGCCTCCTTGTATCCGGCAAATTTTCGACCGCATGGCTCCTTGTTGTTGCCACTATCGGCAACGTACTAGGCGCAGTCTTCAATTGGGTTCTCGCCCGTTTCATCGACCGTTTCCATGACCGGTCCTGGTTCCCGGTTAAGCCGTCCTCCCTAAACAACGCTAGCGGATGGTATCGGCGCTATGGCCGCTGGTCGCTGCTTCTCTCCTGGATGCCGCTGTTCGGGGACGCCCTCACGGTGCTTGCCGGGGTGTTGCGGGAGCCCCTCTGGTCTTTCTTGCTGCTGGTGACGGTCGCAAAGGCCGGACGGTATCTCGTCCTCACCGCAGCCACGCTGGGGACTCAGTCGGTGCTGGGTGGTTAGCCTATAACAGGGTGAGCGTTGATCGCGGCTTGGAGACGCTCATCCAGGAAGGACCTGGCCCGACGATCGCAACAAGACACCGCCCCAAAACGGCCACCGATCTCTCATCATCTCGCTTGAAGCGAGGCCGCGCAGTGCCGCTCGCGTTGACCATGATCGATCGCGGGGTTCGATTAATTAGTGGAAGGGGATAGCTGAATGGGGCCAAAGGCGGCGATGACGTTCAGGCTCGTCCTCGCAGGGGCGGCCGTGGCGGCGATCCCCGCAGCGGCGACACCTGAGTCTCAGCCGCGCGACATCGTGCAGCAAAGACAGCAAGACATGAAAGCGATGGCGAATGCAGCCAAGACCATCGACGCCATGTTCAAGGGATCGTCTCCATACGACGCGAAGGCGTTCAAGGCCGCCGCTGAAACAATCGGGTCTCATTCCGGAGAGAAGCTATCATCGCAATTCGACGGGTCTATCGCTGCATCCGGTTCGAAGGCCAGCGTCAATATCGGAGCCGAACGGCAGAAGTTCGACAAACTGGCCGCCGAACTTGCCGTCTATGCTTCGGCGCTCGCGGCGGCGGCAGAGCGCAATTTGCATGTTCTCAGCCCTCAGATGCGCATGCAAGCTGGAGAGGCGATGATGGGCGGACCGCTTGCCAGGAAAGCGCAGCCGGATCGGGATGTCAGGTCAATGCCGGCGGAGCATGCGTTTCATCTGATGCTTCAGACCTGCACCTCCTGCCATGCCCAATTTCGGGTGCGGCCCGAGTAGCCGAGGTATTAGGAGTTAAGGTCGATTGGCGAGTTGTCTTTGCTGTTTGCGCCAACCGTAGCGTGTCAGCCCGCGCGGCTTGTAGATCGAAAGCGCCGTCGTCGTGATCAGCACGACTGTGCCGCCAGCGGCGTGAACCACGAGTGACCTTCTCAGACCGAGAAGATCGGCTTCCGCCAGTCCCGTCGCTGCCGCTGCCGCGACATAGCCTATCAGGTCCAACTGCAGCAGCAGGACGACGGCGGTCAGCACCGTCAGTAGGAATTTCGCAAGCACCCAGTAGTGGCGGAGCAGGCCCCAGACTGTTCCGAGTGCCTGGACGAGTCCTGTGATGAGCGATGTCAAAACCATAGGAAGTATGACGAGCCGCGCAATGGCGTCCATCGCCACATAAAGGCTTCCTGCTGTCTGGGCATCCGCGCTGCCGATGCTGACGAGCCCCAGCGCAAGGAAGCACGCCACCGCACCGAGCGAACTGACGGATGAGATGACATGCACCACGAGAGTGAACTTCCGCAGGGCAGGAGACATCGTCATGGACGGTCACCTGCTGGCGGCATTTCGCTGTCGGGCGACATGTGGCGGCCTGGGCCGTGGGGACCGCCGATATCGAAGACGACGATCATCGCCGCCAGCAATATCAGCACCGCGGCAACGATCCCGGAGGTTTTCACCCAGCGCGGCATGCCAGGATAGTCGTTTCCCTCGGCCATCTCTTTGTCTCCGCCATCTTAGCATCCGGTCCCATGGTCCGACGTTCTATCGGGAGTTTTGCAACACCTCAGAGTTTACGAAATATTTAAGTTAATTTTGTCGATCTGAAACGGCCTATTTCGATCTGAAATAAGTCATCTACAACTGTTCCTGGCACCTACTTAGGCGTGTCCAAATCCCTTCTGGTTCAGCCGCGGAACGTCACAGTGAACACTACTGCCGCTTCAAATTCTGCGTACTTCCCAACAGCACAAAGTCTCGCGGCTGGAATCATGGAGAAGGTTCAATCCAGGGCGGTTGGTCCTGATGTTCTTCGGTCATTGGCGATCCTGCTCGTCATGCTCGTGCATCTCCCCGTCGAGGCGACCCCGCCCTTTCTGGTCGGCGTCCGTACCTATGCGTGGCTGGGCGTCGATGTCTTCTTCGTACTGAGCGGTTTCCTGATTGGAACTCAACTCTTCAAAGAAGTCTCGCGGACGGGACGCGTAGACCTGAAATCCTTCTATCTCCGCCGCGCCTTCCGTATCTTCCCGGCGTTTTTCGTTGTTCTCGGCCTTTATGCCATCTTCCCCGTTATTCGGGACGCTCCGACGATGCAAGCGGTCTGGAGTTTCGCGACCTTCACCGTGAATTTCGACTTCGACCCTCGCGTCGGCCGAGCCTTTTCACAGGCATGGTCGCTTTGTGTCGAGGAGCATTTCTATCTGGTTCTGCCGCTCCTCGTGTTGCTCCTGTATCGTCAAATCAGCATGGGTTGGGCGCTTCTGATCGCAGGGGCGATGGTGGTCGGGGGGATGATCCTCCGATACACGATCTGGGAAAGCCAGGTCGGCGTCCTCGTCGCAGCCGACAAGCTGAGGGATGCCTTCGCAGTATATCTCAGGGACGTGTACTACCCGACTTACACCCGCCTGGACGGCCTCATGTTCGGCGTGATCCTTGCCGCGGCGAGATTTTTCAAACCGGAACTCTGCAAGCGCTACGCGCCTCCGCGAATTGCGTTTCCGATCGGCGTCGTCTTGATCGTCGCAGCACTTGTGCTGTTCTCGATCCGCGGTCCGCTTGCGGAAACGAATCTCTTCCTCGTCTTTCAGGCGCAATTCGGTGCAGTCGCCGAGTTCCCGCTCATCTCGATCGGAATCGCTCTGATCCTCGGCGCTATGCTCGACTTGGAGCATGTTCTGAAACGGTGGCCGATTCCGGGTGCTGCGACCGTCGCCACCTTGTCCTATAGCCTCTATCTGACTCACAAGTCGGTCTTCCACATCGATGGGCTTATCTTTGGGGAAGAGAACCTTCAGGACGGTCTCGGCTTCGCGGTCTACCTGGCGACCAGTTTCGCGGCCGCGACCGTGCTGTGGTTCTGCGTGGAGAGAACGTTCCTCCTCGTTCGGGATCGTGTTCTCCCTCCGAAATGACCCCCCGCGAAGAAAGGCGGATGCCGATTTCAACGCGTCACAAGCCGTTCAGGCCGAAAACGCGCGTTGACGCCGGGGGCTTCTTGGCATCGGCCGCATTGGCGATCTCTTCGATGATCGGGCATTCCGGCCGATCGGCGCCTGACAGTGGTTGGCGTCAAGGGGTGATGGCTCGTTTGCTGCTGGGCTTCATCGATCGACCTCCTGTAGGAGCAGGTGTCGGCGGCAGGACAATTCCCGATAGAGCGCTTCGGGAGATACGCCGATTTCCTCGGCCAGTCTGCGCCATTCACCCTTGGCTGGGAGCTGCCCGTCGTTCCACGTTAGCCAAGCGTCGAGCCTGGCTCCCACCGTGCGCAACGACACGATCTCGGCTCGTTTCCTGGCGCTCTGAAGCTCGTGCGATAGATGCCGTGCCCAAGCGCGGGCAAATGCGGGCTCTTTGTCCAGCAGGTCACGAACGACGCCCACGGGGACAACCAGAATGTCCGTCTGCGTCGCCGCCACGGCATCGCAGTGATAATGATCCGAAAACACGGAGGCCTCCGCTAGAATCGAGCGGCCCCTTGAACGCTGTAAGACAGCAGGGTTGCCGTCCTCCTGGTAGCGCAGGAGGTTGACGCACCCCTCCGTTACGAGGAACAACGCCTGAACGGGGTCGCCTCGATGAAAGAGGTGCTCGTTCTTTTCGAGCGACTTTTTCGCGACCGCTTTCGGCTGGAGATGGACGAGAATTTGATCCGACATGATAGCTATCATGTCCAGGACGATCATCGTTTGGCAAGCTCGAGGCCTCGAACTCGTGAACGGTGACTCATGAAAAAGCTTGTCCCTGCGCTCGCAGTTTTGCTGCTTCCAGTTTCCGCTGCTGCGGAGGGCGAACACGTCCATTCTTCGCCCTATGCCGGACAGGAGCATCGCGACATAAAAAGCCTATCGGCGGACGACATTTCCGAGCTGGAGACTGGAGGAGGCTGGGGCTTGGCGAAGGCCGCCGAGCTGAACGGAATGCCCGGGCCGTCACATGTGTTAACGATGAAGGCCGAGCTTCATTTGACTGGCGAACAGGAGGATAGAACGCGGAGCATTTTCCAGAGAATGCGCGCCGAAGCGGTTGCGGAAGGCAAGAGATTAGTGGCCGGGGAACAGGCGCTCGAGATCGCTTTCCGCGAGCGCTCGATAAACCATGGTGGGCTGCGCGAACGTCTCCGGCGGATTGAGGCGAGCCGCGCCAATCTCCGTTACATCCATCTGGCAGCACACCTGCAGATGCTGAAGGTTCTAAGCGCGAGCCAGATCGACCGCTACAATGAGTTGCGCGGATATTCTCGGTAGGACAAGGCCTGTTAGGGTGCCCCGTCTTCCCTGGACAGCAGTCGTCTGTCACCGTGCACTTGCTTTCGATCTTTGTTCACCAACAACACGCGCCGTTGCGACGGCGCCTGTTGAGTTCATGCGACTTGGCTGCAGCAGGACTTCGCGAACGAAGCCTTGTAGCCAGCGTCTCCAATCGCGGCGACGAACGCTTCGGAGGAGGCCTGGGAGTCGATTGAAGCGGTCCTTGCATCGAGAGTGACCGCTACTTCTGCGTTGGGATGGACAGATTTGACCGCTTTTTCCACCGTGCGTACGCAGTGTCCGCAGGTCATTTCGGGTATCTTCAGATGATACATCGAGGTCTCCTTGTAGGTTTTGACACGATCCAATGTGGCGTTTCCAACGGTGGTAAGGTCAATACCCGGCGAGAAAAATAGCAGACGATCGTCCGTCCATCTCAGTGCATGGAGAGCAAAAGATGCGAAGAAGAGAGTTCCTGTTGTCGGTCGCCGCTGTCGGATCAATCTCCCTGATCGCACGGGCCCGGGCGGCGATTAAAAAGATGGTCGTCTACAAGGGCCCGAACTGCGGCTGCTGCCGTGCATGGACCGAGGCGATGAAGGCGGCGGGGTTCTCGGTCACCACCGAGGAAGCTGCTGACCTTGCTGCGCTGAAGGAGCGCTACGCCATCCCCGCAGAGATGCAGGGCTGCCATACGGCAATTGTCGCCGATTACTACGTCGAAGGTCATGTGCCACTGGATGCCGTCAACAGGCTGCTTGGAGAACGCCCGGACATTGCCTGACTTGCGGTACCCGGAATGCCCAAGGGATCGTTGGGCATGGGCGAGGATCCTCGCGCAGCCTATGATGTCTTTGCCGTCAACAGCGAAGGGTCCAGCACGGTCTATCAGGCGGTTAGACTGAAGAGTTGATAAAGGTCGTGCCGTGGGACGCATTCAGAACGTGATCATTTGGTCGGGAGCTGCTTTCCTCCATGAACGCCAGGGCTTTGGCCCGCGCCGCGATGTCTGGTCTGTTTCGCACCGCTCCGCCGAACTCGTAGAGCGGTTCTCAATGTCTCGAAGCGGGAACCCCTCCGTCAGGAAAGCCTCTGCTACGTGACTTAAAACCAATGGTGAAATACGAAAGCCTCAGAAACGAAGCGCGGGCCGATCGGTTTGCAGGCAATGTTGGGACGACGAGGATTGGTCATGCACAGCTTCAGCCCTCAGGTCGGTTGTCCTCCACATTTACAGACCCCGAGTCAGGCGTGGGATGCCGCACGAACGTTGTCGAGCTTACTCCTGGGACTGATCGTTGGGGTGTGTTTCCCCTTGAAGGCGGCTGCGCATAGCGCCCCTTCAGGATGGTACTATCCATACCAGTGTTGTAGTGACCGCGATTGTCAGCCGGTTCACGGTACCGCGATTATTGAAGGGCCGCACGGATATGTCGTCGAAGAGACAGGCGAGATCATCGGCTACAAGGACTCGCGACTGAAACCCTCCCCCGATGATGAGTTTCATCTATGTTTGCGACCGGGTAAAATCCGCTCTCGAGCGATATGTCTGTTTGTGCCCCCGCGCTCTTTCTAGCACGGATGCGCGTTCGCGCAGCCGAGCGTCTGTACATCCAAGTTCTCGAATTCAACGCGGCAGGGACACGCATGCCAAGGATCAACTCTGCACATCGGTCACCTGCATCAACCCGCCGCCTCCCTGAATCTCGACATTGTTGTTCGTGGTGTGATGGGAGATATGGCAGTGAACGAGCCATTTTCCGGGACGCTGGTCTTTCCACAGAACGTCGAACCGCTGACCAGGGCCGACATTTACAGTATCCGCGAGATAGCGGGCACTCTGTCGAAGTGTCACGCCGTCGACTGCGGCAACCTCGAAAGGCCCGCCGTGGATGTGCATCGGGTGGATTGCCGTCGTGTGCAACCCGACGAAGCGAACCTTGAGCGTTTGCCCGACCTTCATTCTGATCGCGTCGGTTGCCGGATACGATTTCCCGTTGATCGTGAAGAAGTTCGGGAGCGCGCCCTCCATCGGCATCGCGGGGAAGGTTAGCCACTCGCGCTTTAGCCACTCCTGAAGCTGCATAGTATATTCCAGATCGGCGGGAATATCGTCGGAGAGGTCATTGGGATCGATGATCAAAGCTCCGTACGTAGCTGTATGGCACCCAGCGCTTTGCCAGGAGGTCATAGTTCAGGAACATGGTCGCAAAGGTCTCGACGTTCTGGAGTTTCATCATCGCCAGAACCACCATAGAAAAGGCGATGAACCATTCGGCTGCGCGCAAGGTGAATGGAGTTCCGTTGACGGCTCGCCGCCATCGCAGTGAGTGCGGTCAGCGTGAACAACACGATAACCGGGCGGTCGTCATTCCCGCATCTCCTGAATGTAGATACCGGTAGTTAAGCGCGCGGAGCCGGCCCAAGCCAATTTGGCGGGTTGGTCATAAATGACTCTCTCTTTCGCTAATGCAGCATCAAAGAGCATCACGAGCCGGGCACCCACGAGCGCTCGCAGCGTCCTTCCGCACTGCTGCACTGAGAGGAGCGCTGATGTTCGCCAGAGGCTGTTCCCAGCGTCTTGCGAAACTGGCGGGCGAACTGAGCTACAACGGCTGCGACGACGATCTTTACTTTGTCGCGCATGCCAAGCTCTACGCGAATGAGAAGGTGGAGGGGCTGCGCGACCTGACTGCGGCTTCGATGTCCCTCCCTGAAGTCGCGGCCCAGTCCCAATGAACATTGCCGGGACCTGGCGGCCGGACCAATCCGCTGTCACAAAGTCGCGATAGGCGGAATGGATGGTGACCTTGCAGCAAATAGCCTTTCATGCCGGTTGCTCGTTGGCGACGGTTTCGCGCGTTCTCAAAGGGGAGGGAACAGCAAGCGACGAGATGGTGCGCCGTGTGCGGCGGGCCGCGGCGGAGCTCGGTTACCGGCCGAAGTCTCCGGCGAGCGCCGGGGGGCGCAACAGGCCGGTCGTCGGAGTGCTTGTTCCGAGCGTGACCAATCCCGTCTTCGCCGCCTCGCTCGCTGGCATCCAGCATCGGCTGCAGGCCGCCAAGCATGGCGTCCTCATTGCGCAGTCGAATTACGATCCGGGCTCGGAAACAGCGGCGGTCGGCGCGCTCCTGGAGCAGCGGCCGACGGGGCTGATCCTGACGCTCTGCAATGCCGAGACCAGTCAGGCGTTATCCGCAGCCCTGCCGCCGACGGTCCTGCTCAACAATCGGCCGGTTGCGCGCTTTCCCGCCGCAGTGACCGTTGACAACCATCGTGCCGGCTACGAAATCACCCGGCATATTCTTCAGCATCGGCATAGCCGCATCCTCTTCGTTTCGGGTCATTTCGCGTCTTCCGACCGCGCGCGGCTGCGCTATGAGGGGTATTGCGTGGCAATGCAGGAGGCGTCGTGCGAGCCTTTGCCGGCATTGGAGATACCCTTTGTCGACGGATACGAGCACCTGGAACTCTCAGAAACGATGGAGCAACATCGGCCGACCGCAATAATCGCTTCCAACGATCTGCTGGCGCTCGGCGTTATCGCGGCACTTAGGCGTGAGGGCCTGATGGTTCCCGGTGATGTCTCCGTTGCTGGCTTCGACGGCATCGCGATCAGTCGTCTGATCGCGCCTTCGCTTACGACTGTGGCGATGCCAGACGGCGATATGGGAATCGCGGCCGCCGCCATGCTGCTCGACATCGCCGAGAACGCCGGGGAATGCCGACATCTCTGCCTCCACCACCGACTCTATTTGGGCGCGACCGTCCGAACCGTGCCATGACCACAGACGAAGGCCACCCGCCGGTCTCCCAACAGGTGGCCTGTTCACACTTTTTACGCCCGTCAGCTCCGGGGCAGCAGGCTTTCCACCTCCACGGCGGCATCGTCGAGCGCTTCCTCGGGTGTTGCCGACTGTTCGACGACGCGTGACAGGTTCTCGACGATCGTCTGGGTCACCTTGACGCCATTGGTGCCGGGGAAAGCGTACCACGGGATCATCCGGGGCATCTGCTCGAGGCCGGCGCGGAAGAGCGGGTGCTCCTTATAGAAGTTGGCGAGGTATTCCGGCGACTTCGCTGCAAGTTCGTTGTTCGGCACATAGCCGGTGCCGGGAACCACGACCGAGGCGCCGTAGGGACCGGCGGCGAATTTCGCGAATTTCCAGGCCGCCTCTTGCTTCTCGGTGTCGCGCGTCAGGATGACGACGGCGTTGCCGCCGGTCGGCAGCTTGCCGTTCACCGGGTCGATCAGCGGGATATGCGCCGTGCGCAGGTCGAACTTGCCGCCGACATTCTTGATGGTGTTGCGCAGCGCCCCGGTCGTCTGGAAGGCGAAGCCGACCTTGCCAGCGACGAAGGCCTGTTCGCCGGCCTGTTTCGTCAGCACCGGCAGGCCGCCTTCCTTCACCATGCGGTCGAGGAGTTCGATTGCCTTGCGCCCTTCCGGGCCATTGAAGGCGACCTTCGTCTCATCTTCATTCAGCATGTGGCCGTCGGCGCCGAAGAGGAGGGCAGAGAACATCCAGTCGTCGCCCTGCCAACGGAAGTCGATGCCTTCGACGCCGTCGCCGAGCGCCTTGATCTTGCCGCCGAGCGCGATCACCTCGTCCCAGGTCTTCGGCGGGTTTTCAGGGTCGCCGCCGGCTTTGCGGACGAGATCCGCATTGTAGTACATGATCGGGTTCGAGGTCGCGAAGGCAAGGCCCACCTGCTTGCCGCTAACCTGGGCGAGCTTCAGGATGTTTTCCGAGAAGCCCTGCTCGGTCATGTTGCCGTCTTTCTCGACGAACGGTCCGAGATCAACCGGGATGTCGCGCTCGTTGACCATGCGCAGGCGGTTCAAGCCGATGAAGGTGATGTCGGGCATCTCGGCCGTTCCGGCCTGGCGCATGATCGTCTGGATGCCTTCCTCGTAGGTCGCCGAGGGATTGGCGAAGGTGATCTTGATCTCCGGATTTTCCTCCATGAACTTCTTCGAGATCGTGTCCATCACGTCCTTGAAGAAGCCGGGCATCGGATAGTGCACCGTCAGCACCGTTTCGGCGTGAGCCGGAATGGCCAAGGTCATCGACACCGCCGCCGCGGCGGCGGCGAGAAGTTGCCTGAAATGTTTCATGACGCTCTCCTGGTTTAAACCGGTCAGCCCTTGAGACCGGTCATGGTGATGCCCTCGACGAAGCGCTTCTGCGCGATGAGGAACGCGGCGACGAGGGGAAGGGTGATGATCAAGGTGGCGGCCATCAGTGCGCCGTAGTCGTCGCCGGCTTCGGCTGCACGGAAATAGAGAAGGCCGAGCGGCGGAGTGGCAAAGTCTTGGTTGGTGACGACCACCAGCGGCCAGAACAGGTCGTTCCAGTGCGCCACCGCCGAGAAGATCGCGAAGGCGGTGATCGCCGGCCAGGCGTTCGGCACGACGACGCGCGCGACGATGCCGGCCTCCGACATACCGTCAAGGCGCGCCGCATGGATCAGGTCGTCGGGAATGGCGCGGAAGAACTGCAGGAACAGGAAGATCGCGAAGACCGAGATGGAGAAGGGTGCGACGAGTGCCGTGTAGCTGTTGAGCACGGAAAGCCGGTCAAAGGCGACATAGAGCGGCAGCGCGGTTGCATGGATCGGCACCAGCAGCCCCAGCATGACGAGCACCATCATGAAGCGCGCGGCGCGGAACTTGAGCTTTGCCATGGCATAGGCGCAGGGGATGGCGACGACCACCTGGACGACGAAGATCAGCGCGCAGACGATGACGCCGTTCAGGAGCAGGGTCGTCATCGAGACGCGCGACAGCGCCTTTGTGAAGTTCTCGATATAGGACCATTGTTCGGGAATCAGCGAGAGCGAGGAGGTAAAGATCTCGCTCTGCGCCTTGCCGGCAGTCGAAATCATGAAGATGTAGGGCGCGATGAAGATGAGCGCGCCGAGCGACAGGACGCTGAGCCGCAGGACGCGGCCGAGAGAAAGGCTGGTCATGCGTAATGCACCTTCCGGTCGAGAACGCGGTACTGCAGGAACACCAGGATGACGAGGATTGCGAGGAAGACGACCGTCATCGCCGAGGCGTAACCGACCCGGAGATAGACGAAGCCTTCCTGGTAGATCGTGAACAGCAGCACCTCGGAGGCTTTGTTCGGCCCGCCTTCGGTCAGCGTCTTCACCGTTTCGAAGACCTTGACGGAATTGATGATGCTGATCGTGGTGACGAAGAGCGTCGTCGGTCCGAGCATCGGCCAGGTGACGAGCCGGAAGCGCTCGAACCAGGATTTTGCGCCGTCCACTTCCGCGGCCGCGTAGAGGTCGCGCGGGATCGCGGTGAGCCCGGCGAGGAAGAGCACCATGTTGAAGCCGACCGACTGCCAGATGCCGATGATCGCAAGGCCATAGAGCACCGTGCCGGAGGCACCGAGCCAGTTCGGTCCGGCGATGCCGAACTCCGCAAGGAGGGCGTTGATCGGCCCGATCGTCGGATGGAACAGGAACTGCCAGACCGTCGCCATGGCGACGACAAGCGAGGCGACGGGAAGGAAATAGACGGTGCGGAAGAACGCCTTGGCGCGCGTCTCCGCCTCGATCAGCATCGCGATCGCAAGCGCCAGCACGATCGATACCGGTGTGACAATTGCGGTGTAGACGGCGGTGTTCGAGAGCGAGCGGCGGAAGGTGCGGTCACCGATGAGCTCCGCATAATTCTCGAAGCCGACGAAGCGGAAGCCGCCGAAGCCGAGCTCGAAATCGGTGAAGCCGAGGACCAGCACGGCGAGCGTCGGCAAGAGGATGAAGAGGAAGAGGAGTAGAATCGCCGGCGCGGCGAGCAGCCAGGCGATCCGCGCCTCGCGCCGGTCGGCAAGCGCAATCGGCAGATCGGTCGCGATGCTAGCCATGGGCCTTCTCCAGCGTCGATGCGACGGCGACCGTTCTCGCCGGCAGCCGTTCGCCCCTGGGGGCGAAGAGCATCACCCGATCCGGATCGAGGTCGACGGAAACGGGCATGCCCGGAGAGAGCTTCGCCGCCTCGGCCGGGGTGGCCTTGGCGACGATTGCCTCGCCGAGGGCGTCGAGGCGCGCATGCACGATCACCTCGGAGCCGAGGAACTCCGTCCGCTCGACGCGGGCCCTTAATATGCCGTCCACCCTTGCACTGAGACGGACGAATTCCGGCCGCACGCCGATCATGACCAACGTCTCGCTTCGCAGCGCGTGTTGCGCAGCCAGCGTCAACACGCCGAAGCGCACCGTGCCGGCCGCATCCATCCGCGTTTCCATGACATTGATGCGCGGTTGGCCGAGGAAGCGGGCGACCTCGATATGCGCGGGATCGTCATAGATCTCCTGGGGCGAGGCCAGCTGCAGCAGCGTGCCGCCGATCATCACCGCGACGCGGTCGGCCATGGACAGCGCCTCGGACTGATCATGGGTGACATAGAGCGTCGGCACGCCGGCGCGCCGGTGAAGATCGACGATCTCGCCGCGGGCGTGCACGCGCAGATTCGCGTCAAGGTTTGAGAGCGGCTCGTCCATCAGGAAGACGCTCGGATGGCGGACCATGGCGCGGGCGAGTGCCACGCGCTGGCGCTGACCGCCCGACATCTGCCCCGGTTTGCGGTCGAGCAGATGGTCGATCTTCAGCGATGTCGCCATTTCCCGGACCTGACGCTGGATGTCGGCGCGGATCTGGCGCTGGGCGGGAAGGAGGTTGCTAATGAAGGGAAAGCGCTGGGCGGCAGTCAGGCGCCGCATCGCGAGAGGCACGGCGATGTTCTGCCCGGCGGTCAGATGCGGATAGAGCGCGTAGGACTGGAACACCATGGCGATATTGCGATCGGCGGCGACGACCGGCGAGACCTCGCGGCCGCCGATGACGATCTCGCCGCTGTCGGCATGGTCCAATCCCGCGACGATGCGAAGCAGCGTGCTCTTGCCGCAGCCGGAGGGGCCGACGAGGGCGATGAATTCGCCTTCCTCCGCCTCCAGGCTCACGCCCTTGAGGATCGCGTTGTCGCCAAAGGACTTGGTGATGTTGCGGAGCGACAGGATGCTCATTGTGCCGCCTCCGCGAGCTTCTTGGCATGGCGCGGGTAGACCTCGTCGATCACGTGATCGATGAAATAGGATGTCAGCCCGGGCAGCGCCACGATCTTGCTGTCGATCCATTCGTCGCCAAGGTGGTGGAGAACCGCACCGACGAGGCGCTCGCCAGGCATTTCGCGCTCCAGCGTGTCGATGATGAAGGACGTCGGCGGCCCCCAGACGAGGTCTGTGCCCTCGTGGTGACCCTGCCAGGCCCAGTGCAGGTGACCGCTGGCGTGGAGCGCGACGTCGTGCTCCGCCATAAGCTCGTAGAGACGCCGGCGCTGCTTCGGCGTGACGCTCCAGTAGCCGGTATCGCCTTCCATCGGATCGTCGACGAAAAGCGGCTTGTGCGCGAAGATCGCGACGCGCCGGCCGTCGCGGTTGGCAAGCGCCTGTTCCAGCCATTGGAATTGCTTCTCCTCCTCCGCATTTTCGAAGCCGAGAAGCAGACTGTTGAGACCGATCAGCCGCCAAGTGCCGTGGTCGCAGACCCAGTAGTCCGGGCCGACGAGCGTGCGCCAGCGGACCAGCCGGTCAGCGTCGACCGGCTGGTCCGAGCCGGGCAGGTGGCCGACATCGTGGTTGCCGGGCACGATCAGCACCGGTACCGGCAGCTTCCGCATCAGCTCCATCGAAAAGAGGATGTCTTCCTCGTGGTCCGCGCCGTCGATGGTGAGATCGCCGGTGTGGATGACGAGGTCGGCGCCGGTGGTTTCGATCCAGCGGGCGACGGGCTCCCAATTGTCGTTGAAATGGGTCTTGGAGGGGCTGAGATGGGTGTCGCTGATCTGGACGATCTTCATGGGGCATGGCTCCGGCGATTGTCATGAAAGCGCCGTGCCGGAGGCCTGATTTCCCCGCCCAGCGTGGCTGGCGGACTCTTTAGGGGGCTCCTATGTCAGTTCGGTAACAGGCATTCTCAGCTGTTTTTCAGTTTCTCCATGAAAGGTTCAAACTTCCGCTGGCGTGGCCCGAGACCTGCACAACAGGATGGATGGCGTCGGTTCCGGTAGGGGGCGAAATGACTCCCTAAGCAACCATGCCGACTCACACGATGGGGATTTCACCCCCGTCACTCTAGCCCTCCGGGCAACTCCGCTGAGCAAGGGTCAGGGGTGAGCCCGGTAGACAAGCCTGTGTCGTCGTGCCGACGACCTCATGAAAAGAGAATTCGCGACAACCCGGGACGATGAAATGCGGCCATGCCTTGCCGGGACGCCGCCGGGCGTGACCGGCCGGTCCACCGTCGTCTTCCTGCAAGCCTCCGCTAAAGGCCAATTGGCGCGAGCACGGCGTCATAAAAGCGCGCGAGCGTATTGAGACCGCGTGTGCCGAGAATGATGTGGCTGAAGATGTGAGGATTTCCTTCTGGATGATGTTTCATTCTTGTTGGACCGAGGTTCCATCACTGAGTGGCGAATTGGTCCCGTCCGTAGGCACTTGCTCCCGGGCCGGAAGCAGGGCGGTCAGGAACACGATGAGCCCGATCACAAGGAGCCAACTGCCGAGAATCCGGGCGGCGATGCGCAGCGGGCGCGCGGGAATGAAGTGGCGCGCGAGTAGACTGGGCGCGATCAAGCACCACAGCGCGGAGGTAATGGCGCCGCAGATGAAGGAGAAGATGGCGAGATCCTCCAGGCCGATGAACAGCCCGAGTGTGAAACCTAGGAGCGGCGCAACGGTCAGGCAGGCTGCTCGGCGCCAGCGATCGGGAGCCCAGAGACCCAACCCGGTCAATACAACCGCAGACGGTGGAAGCGCGTAGAGGTTGCCGTCGATCGCCAAGCGCTCGAGGAACCGAAGCAATGGCTCCGTAAACTGGACTGTCGGCAGAAGGGCGCACAGGAAGAGTGCGATCAGTGACAACGAGAAGCGTATGTCAGGCACCTGCGCGGAATTCAGGCTGAGCCCGACCATTGCGAGCGCAACATCGTAGACCGAGAGCGTGAAAAGCGCCCCCATCTCCGGGAAGAAGAAGTCGTGCGGGATGAGTTGCGATGCCGCGATCAGCGCTGGCAGCACCACGAACAAGGCGAGCGTTCTGATTTGCGTCGTTGAGAGCCGCGTGGTCAAAGGCCACCTGACGCGAAGAGGAAATAGAGGCCGCATGCCGTGATGGCGCCACCGACACCACGCGTGGCGCCGCCGCGATAGAGCCGTTCGACGGCGAGGCCCAGGAGAAGGCCGAAGACATGGATGAGGCCGGTGGCAACGACGAAACCGACGGCATAGGCGGCAGGGTCGGCCGCCTGCGGAAGTTCGACACCATGCGCATAGCCGTGGAAAATCGCGAACACCGCGACGACGATGAGTGAGAGCGCTTCCGGCGGTCGCCAGCGCAGGGCGATCGCGATACCGAGCGTGACGACGGACAGCGCGATGACGGCTTCGACATAGGGGAGCTGGAATGCGCCCAACATGCCGATCACCCCACCGATGCACATGATCAGAGGGAAGGTTACCGGCAGCGTCCAGACCGATCGGCCGCCGAGTTGAGCGCCCCAGATGCCGACGGAGGCCATTGCGAGAAAATGGTCGAAGCCGAGGATGGGGTGCTGAAAGCCGCTACCGAAGCCGCCAAAGGAGCCGCCGAGGACATGGGCGTCGGCAGTGCGGGTGCTGAGGATCGATGCCAGGAGAGTAAGCGCAATGGCGCTCGGAGCTCGCCAGCGCGAGTTCCAGATGGATCGAGTGTTCACGTTGATTTCCTTAGAAATGACGACTGAATGCGAGGTGCGCTGTGGGACGCGCCGCTGGAGCGAGGCTGGTAGGCCAGGCAGGAGTGGGCCGAGCAATAGGTCGCCCCTGGGGTGATGCGGGCGCCGCAGAACCGGAAATCGGACGAGCGCGGATCGCCGATCGGCCAGCGGCAGGTCGTCTCGCCGAGTTCCATGAGCGTCAGGCGCCCATTGATAGGAAAGACCTCGGTCAGCTCGACCGTAGATCCGAGGCGAAGCGGCTCGGCCTCAATCTCATCGGCAGGGAGTGCGAGCACCGTATTTCCAATTATTCGGGCACGGACTGCCTGCGATCTGGGATGAGCCGGCGCTTGATTATTGGCCCGGCTTTTCTGGCGCACAGGTTTGGCCGACCCTTTGGCCCGCCCGGACAAGCCGAGGCGATGGACCTTGCCGATGACGGCGTTGCGGGTGACGCCGCCCAGTTCGCCGGCGATCTGGCTTGCACTGAGCCCCTCGGCCCAAAGGCTCTTGAGCCTCTCGACACGTGCCTCGGTCCATGTTGCTGGCATCCGACATACGACCTTTCTTCAGGGGCGATGCGCGCGGTCTCCATCTCCGCACATCTTCCTGACTCCGAAATGTTATAACATTGCATCCATGATAGTCGTGTATGCCGTGAGGCTCAAGGCTCGAGGGTTGATCGATAGGGCTTTGTCCAAAAGGAGTTTTGACCTCAGGGCATCGCAGATCAAGATGTTGGCCACAAGTCTCGCTCTGCGGGTCGCGACCGGCCTCTCCAAGCCTCGGGGTGTCCAGGACTCATGCACGCGGGTGGGGCCCAGTAGGCCTTGTGACACAACATGCCTCGGACAAAAAAGTCCGAGGCATGTTCTTGAAGGCTCATGCGCGCATCGGTCGTTGGTCGCGTGTTATGCCGTCACGATCTCCCCCGGGACGTCATTTGCCAGCATGGTGCGCTGTGGCTGATAATGGATGACAGAGCGGATGGATTTGCCGGCGTGGAGCAGGTCGAAAGCGGTGTTGATGTTCTCGTGCGTCATATTGTGCGTGATGTAGGGATCGACACTGAAATCGCCGCGCAGCCATTCATCCACCATGCCGGGCAGTTGGGAGCGGCCACGGACACCGCCAAAGGCAGAGCCGCGCCAAACGCGACCCGTCACGAGCTGAAACGGTCTGGTTGCGATCTCCTCGCCTGCGCCCGCAACGCCGATGACGGTGCATTCACCCCAGCCCTTGTGGCAGCATTCGAGCGCCGCCCTCATGACGTTCACGTTGCCAATGCATTCGAACGAGTAGTCGACACCGCCATTGGTCATGTCGATGATGACCTGATGGATCGGCTGCGAGAACTCCTTTGGGTTCACGCAATCGGTAGCCCCGAGGCTACGAGCAAGCGGGAACTTGTTGGGATTGGTGTCGATGCCGATGATGCGGCTGGCGCCAACCATCTTAGCGCCCTGGATGACAGCCATGCCGATGGCACCCAAGCCAAAGACGGCGACTGTGGCACCGGCTTCGATTTTGGCGGTGTTGCGCACGGCACCAATTCCGGTGGGTACCGCACAGCCCATCACGCACGCCTTTGTCAAAGGGGCCTCCGGCGAGATCTTCGCTACGGCGATTTCGGGCAGAACCGTGTATTCGCTGAAGGTGCTTGTGCCCATGTAATGATGGATCATCTTCCCCTTGTAGGAGAAGCGGGACGTGCCATCGGGCATAACGCCGCGTCCCTGCGTTTCACGGATGGTCTGGCAGAGATTGGTCTTGCCCGACTTGATGTAGGGGCAGTTGGGATCTTCCGGTATATAGAGCGGGATGACATGGTCGCCCGGCTTGACCGAGATCACACCGCGGCCTACTTCCTCGACGACGCCGCAGCCTTCATGGCCGAGGATCGTAGGGAACAGCCCCTCCGGATCTCGTCCCGAGAGCGTAAACAGATCGGTATGGCACAGGCTGGTCGTAACGATCCGGACCAGCACCTCCCCCTCCTTGGGGCCTTCGAGGTCGATTTCTTCAATCTCGAGAGGGCGGTTGGGCTCCCAGGCGATCGCAGCGCGCGTTTTCATTCGACGATATCTCCGTTCATTGAATCTGAGGCGCAATGTTATATCATTGCGCCTCATGTAAAACTGAGCGATCCGGACGTTTTCGGACAATATGGGCGTCGAAGCGGTCAGGCATCGACGAGCCCGTCCCACCTGCTGCGGTGAATCGGTAAGGGGCGAGTTTCAGGAGGGAAGACGAATCCAGATGACGGACAACAAACATGTGGCGTCGCACGGCGTGGGATCCATCCTTTGACGGTTGAGAGGGAGAATTCCTCCATCCAGGTCCACGTCATCATCTATCCCGGCTTCAAATCGATGGAGGCAGTGGGACCGATCAATGTTCTGACCTATGCCAACCGACATCTGGCGGCACGCGGAGATTCGCGGCGCTATCAGATCGATCTTGTAGCGCCCTTTGCCGGCCAGTTCCCTCCAATACCTTTCTGACGCTGGATGCTTCGATCGCGCTTGAGGAATGTGATCCGCTCTCGACGGTGATGATCGCCGGCGCGGTCGACATCGAGGCTGCACTGAGCGAGCAAACGCGGCTGGTAGAGTGGTGTCGGACTCGCGCGTCAGAAGCCGAGCGCTTCGCAGCGCTTTGTTCAGGAAGCTTCTTTCTGGCTGCGGCCGGGGTGCAGGACGGGCGGCGCGCAACAACGCACTGGAGTGTCGGCGAACGGCTCCAGCGTCGGTTCCCGAAGGTCCTTGTCAATTCCGATGCGATCTTCCTGCAGGATGGGAACCTATGGACCTCAGCTGGCGTGACAGCGGCGATCGATCTCGCGCTTGCCTTTGTCGAACAGGACTTCGGCCGCGACCTCGCGCTGGAGGTGGCGCGGGATCTGGTGATCTATCTCAAAAGGCCGGCGTCCAATCGCAGTTCAGCGCTTTGCTGACGAGCCAAATGACCGCCCAGCCTGAAATACGCGATATCCAGGCATGGATGTTCGCCAATCTCGACAGGCCGCTTAACACCGCTGATCTCGCAAACCGCTTCGGCATGAGTGTGCGCAACTTCGCAAGAGTGTTTTCAAAAGAGACGGGGATGACTCCCACGGACTTTCTCCTGACGGCGCGTTGCGAACGGGCGATTTCACTTCTGCTCGACACGGCGCTGCCTATGAAATCAATTGCGCATCGCGCCGGGTTTCCGTCTGACGAACAGATGCGCAAGGTGTTCGTGCGGCGCTTTTCCCTCACGCCGCGCGAATATCGCGAGCGTTTTGCCACGTCGCGTGCTGCGGACACCTGAGAGGCAGGTCGGCCGGCGTGAACGGCTCTTCACGGGCGAAATCGTAGAAGAAGCCGTTCTCGATCACGGGGCCGATCGTAACCTGTGTATAGGGATAGAGTTCTTGCACGGCCTGGGCGAGGACATGCGCGTCAGTCGTGACGGTGAGATCGAGCGCACGGGGATCGCTGCGCGTGACGATCTCGATCGACGCATCGGTTTCGATGACATCGCTGAGATCGAGAAGCGCGCTGTCAACCAGCATCGCGACAGCTTGCTGCGCAGAGTTGGCGCGATGGTCGCCGGCTACCGGACACGAGCGAGTCAAATTTCCGGCTGGCACCATCGACAAGCGTGACACGGATCATAATAAAACCTCGAGAAGCAAGGGTGCGTGAAGGCGCGGCGCGGCGGTTGTTGGTCGTCGTCACGCCGGCGCCCTTCGCCAGATTGTGCGGTCGGATCGATCCTCGACGACGACGCCGAGCCCATGGAGCCGGTCACGGAGCTTATCTGCGGCGACGAAATCGCGTTTTGCGCGAGCGGCGTTGCGTTCGGCGATCAGTCGCTCGATGTCGGCCTCATCGACGGTGTGGCCGTCGTTGCGCTCGAACCATTTGGCGGGCGGTTGCTGGATCAGGCCGAGCAAAGCGCCAGCGGTGAGCATGGTCGCGCGCAAGGATGCGCGGATGCGCGGCGACCGCTCGACTTGCGCCATGCGCGCGAGACGGAAGAGTTCGGCGATGGCCGCGGGCGTGTTGAGATCGTCATCGAGCTTGGCGCGGAAGGTCTCGAGATATGGTCGCGCATCAGCGCCGTCATCTGCGACATCACCGAGATCCCGGAGAGTCGCGTACAGACGGTCGAGGCTGCGCCTGGCCTGCTGGAGAGCACGAGCGCTCCAGTCGAGTGGCTGGCGGTAGTGCGCGGTGAGAAGGGCATAGCGGATCGCCTCGCCAGGCGCCTGGCTGAGGAGATCCCGCACGAGAAGCACATTGCCGAGCGACTTCGACATTTTCCGCCCGTCGACGGAGACGAAGCCGTTGTGCAGCCAATACGTCGCCCTGGTCCCCTGCGCGATTTCGTTTTCGTGGTGCGGGAAGATCAGGTCCTGGCCGCCGCCATGGATGTCGATCCGCGGGCCGAGATGACGCTCGATCATCGCCGAGCATTCGATATGCCAGCCGGGCCTGCCACGCCCCCAGGGACTGTCCCATCCCGGCAGGTCGGGCGCGGAGGGTTTCCACAGGACGTAGTCGGCCGGGTGCTTCTTGAAGGGCGCGACCTCGATGCGAGCGCCAGCGATCATTTCATCCAGCGTGCGGCGGGACAGCGCGCCGTAGGGCGGGAAGGACGGGACGTTATAGAGAACGTGGTTTTCCACCTCGTAGGCATGGCCTTTGCCGATCAAGCGACTGATCAGGTCGATGATCTCCGGGATGTGCTCGGTGACACGGGGTTCGACCGATGGCGGGAGGACACCGAGCGCGGCCATGTCGGCGTGGTAGGCTTCGATATAGCGCTCGGTGATTGAGCCGATGGCCTCGC
Source organism: Sinorhizobium psoraleae (assembly GCF_013283645.1). GTDB lineage: Bacteria > Pseudomonadota > Alphaproteobacteria > Rhizobiales > Rhizobiaceae > Sinorhizobium > Sinorhizobium psoraleae. Next base: position 163,749 of record NZ_JABEKV010000006.1, on the reverse strand, counting down.
CTGCGGCGCGGGCGGCATCGTTGATCTTGTCGTCGACGTCGGTGAAATTGCGGGCATAGGTGACCGCCGGGAAGCGGTCGCGCAGCAACCGAACGAGAACGTCGAAGATCACCGCGGGCCGAGCATTGCCGATATGGGCATAGTTGTAGACGGTCGGCCCGCAGACATAGATGCGGATGTGTCTTGGATCCCGCGGAACGAAGGACTCTTTTTGGCCTCCGAAGCTGTTGGTGAGGACGAGTGACATGATGTTTCCTTGTCGAAAATGCTGCGTGGGCCTTACGAGAGGCGGCAATCGAGGTCGCAACAGTTCGTCTCGCCAAGGAAATGCCGAAAGCGGCGGAAGCCCCCCAGCCGGTGCGGCGGGGTTCCTGAATGGGTTCTCGCAGTGATTACGCCCGGCATGCGTTGAAGCCCGTTTCGATGACGTCTTTCGGGAGGTTTCGGCCTATGAACACGAGGCGCGTGACCCGTTCCTCGTCCGGCTTCCACGGGCGTTGATGGGCGCCGTCGAGGAGCATATGGACGGCCTGCACCACGAACCGGTCATCATCGTCCTTGAATGAAATGATGCCCTTCATACGCAGGATATCCATGCCGAAATGCTGTACGATCACGCTGAGCCAGCGCATGAATCTCTCGGGATCCAGCGGCTCCTTGGCGACGAGCGCGAAGCTTGAGACATGGTCGTCATGCTCATGCTCGTGGAACTCGTCGAGGAAGTCCGGCTCGATCTCCAGTACGCGATCGAGGTCGAATGCGCCGCGGCCGAGCACTTGGTCTAGGTCGATATCACAGCGCTGGGTTTGATGCATGGTCGCCGTCGGATTGATCCGGCGGACACGTTCTTCGACCCGCTTCAACTCGTCTGCGGAGACCAGATCGGTCTTGTTGATCAGGATCGTGTCGGCGAAGGCGAGCTGCTCCTGGGCTTCGTGAGCGGAATCGATTTCGCCGAGCAGGTGCTTGGCATCCACGACCGTGACAATGGAATCGAGCTTGGTCTTCAAACGGACGTCGTCATCGACGAAAAAGGTCTGCGCGACTGGCGCGGGATCGGCGAGGCCGGTCGTCTCGACAAGGATGGCGTCAAAGCGATCACGGCGGCGCATGAGTCCGTCGATGATGCGGATCAGATCGCCGCGCACGGTACAGCAGATGCAGCCATTGTTCATTTCGAAGATCTCTTCGTCAGCGTCGACGATAAGATCGTTGTCGATGCCGACCTCACCGAACTCGTTGACGATGACGGCGTATTTTTTGCCGTGGCTCTCAGTGAGGATGCGGTTGAGAAGGGTCGTCTTTCCCGAGCCGAGAAAGCCGGTGAGCACCGTGACGGGAGTCTGAGGCGAAGCGGGCTGCATTTTTGAGGAATCTCCTTTTTGGGTTTGTCTGGAGCCCGCATGCGGGTGCAGCTAATCACCGGCTGCGCCGTCGGGCGGTTTCCTACGGGTGATGGGAAGGGGCAGGATCGCCGGTCGAGAGACAGGTCGCGCAGGTGCCCTGCAGCTCGACGACGCGGCGAGCGACTTGAAATCCGATAAAGGCGGCGTCGCGGGCGACCGCGCGATCCTCGAGCTCGGGGGAGGCGCCGCAATTGTCGCAGATGAAGAACACGCAGGCGTGCGGATGATCGGGATGAGCGCACGGCACGAAAGCGTTCCGGCTCTCAATGCGAGAGACGAAGTGCTGCTCTTGGAGATACTCGAGCGAGCGGTAAACCGTCGGCGGCGTGAGACGCCGGGCGAGGGTTCCAGTAGAGCATCTATCAGCTCATAGGCGCTGAGTGGTCGTTCGGAGCTGATCAGCGTCTCAATGACCTGGCGGCGTATCGTTGTGAACTGGAGCCCGCGTTCTCGGCATGTCTTGGCGGCGGCTTCGAACGCCGCAGCAATGATGCTGTGGGAAGCGGGGCTGCGGTGATGCGCCGTCATGCGCTCTGCCATGGATGTCTCCAACAAGCTCTTGTCGAGACGACAAAGTCTCTTGAATGATACGTTATAACATTGCATGATGATGCGCAATCTGTGCTGGAGAAATCATGAGTGACGTTATGCTGAGTGAGCCCGTTGCGGGCTTGGCGCCGCCTGTTGCCCCTCGAAAGCGCCCGACGCGCGAGGCTGCTGAGTTAGCGGTGCGAACGCTGATTGAATGGGCGGGTGACGATCCGGACCGTGAAGGTCTGGTCGGCACACCGGACCGCGTGGTGCGGGCCTATGAGGAGTTTTTCGAGGGCTATCGCGCCGACCCGGTCGAGCTGCTCGGCCGCACCTTCGAGGAGACCCAGAACTATGGCGACATGGTTGTGCTGCGCGACGTTCGCCTGGAATCGCACTGTGAGCACCACATCGTCCCGATCATTGGCAAGGCGCATGTCGCCTATGTGCCTTCGAATCGCGTCGTCGGAATCAGCAAGCTCGCCCGGCTGATCGAGGTTTATTCCAAGCGCCTTCAGATTCAGGAAACGCTGACGGCGCAGATCGCCGACACGATCAACGAGGTGTTGAAGCCGAAGGGCGTCGCGGTGGTGATCGAAGCGGCGCATATGTGCATGACGACACGTGGCATTCGCAAGCCCGGTGTCACCATGGTGACGCGCCGGTTGACCGGCGCGTTCGAAACGGATGCGGAGCTCAAGCGAGACTTCCTCTCCCTGGTCTCAGGATCGCGGGAGACGTTCGGATGACCAGCCCACTCAACACCCGCCGTCCTGTTCAATTCGGGCCGCGGCTCTCGGTCGAAGCCGTCGAAGAAGGTGCATTTCTTGCGCCCAGGTTCGACGCGGACGGTTTGATCCCTGTGGTGACGACAGACGCCACATCGGGCGAGGTCCTGATGATGGGCGTGATGAATGCGCACGATAGAGACGGGCGAAGCCCATTATTGGAGCCGTAGCCGGCAATGCCTATGGCACAAGGGCGCTACGAGCGGGCTGTCTCAGAGAGTCGTGCAGATCCGCGTGGACGATGACCAGGACGCGATCTGGCTCAGGGTCGAAGTCGCGGGTGACGCGAGTTGCCATGTCGGCTACCGATCCTGCTTCTATCGCTCCATCCCCGTTGAACCTCTCGGGGAGACCCCGATCCCCCTCGCCTTCGAGGAGACGGAGAAGGTATTCGATCCAGTGGCCGTCTATGGGGACGCACCAAACCCCACCCGCCTCTGAAGGGTTGCGAATGAATATATCCGCACCAGCTTCGCGGCGAGCCAACTTTTGGGATGCTGGCTAACCCGTCCCACACAATGAATGCCTCACCATATCTTCATCCTCAACATTGAAATTTCAGCTAAACCATCATCGGGAACCATCGGGAAATGACCACATCACCTCCCTTTCTCGTCCCACCAAGGGGAGCCTGGCAAAGGGCTGAGAAACCGCTGGAATATGTCTGCGAGGCAATCAGAGCGTCGCCGCCGCCCGCCGCCATCTCGATGACCTTGCCGCCCGGGCCATGACCGAGCAGCGCTTCGACGATCGCGCCGCTCTCTTCGGCAAGGCCTCGCGCTTGGAGGCGGATTTCTGGCAGATAGCGCTGGATGCGGCGGCGCGCTCCGCCGCCGTCCCCGTCGAGACCTGACGTGCGGGACGAAAATCCCCAAAGCTAAAATCCATCTAGATTCCAGATTGGATCTAACTTGATTGAATTGTCGTGCATATGAGAAGGAGTAGTCAACGCAAGAGCGAGGAAGAAATTTCCAGCGTTATGTGAGTAATTATCTCTGAGTTTCAAAGGACGCGCGATGTCAAATCATTTCGTGATCGTAGGATTTGGGCCTATTTCCGGACACAAATATTCACGATGCATTCGTTCTTCCATCAACTCTCTCACCTCGATCTCGGGTTCGCGGGGGGGGCCTTCGGATGACGAAGAGCGTGTCTAATCCTGGCCAAACGATTCAACTTGCGCGGCGGCTGTCCGTCGAAGCGGTCGAAGCAGGCGCGCTTCTCTCGCCGAGATCCAACGCCGATGGTCCGATCCCTGTCCTGACCACCGACGCCGGATCGGCGAGGTCCTGATGATAGCGTGACGAACGGGGAGGCTCTGTTTCACGATCATGAACCAATCGAGGCAAACGGTCACTTTCAACGCCCCGATTTCCGAGATACTTCGCGCGTATTGGACGTCCGATCGTTGGACCCTCATGGTGGTTGCAGCGGTGGTCTTTCTTTCAAGTGCCTCGAGTGTGGCTGCCCCGTACCTCTTCTCACGTCTTGTCGACAGCCTGCCGCATGTTGGGGCCGTCAGCGCGTTGATCTGGGGATTTGTTACTTACGCTGTGCTACTCGGCGTGTCGTCGGCGCTCCAGCGCATGGTGCAGTATCTCTCCTTCATGAGCGCTGAGAATCTGGGCTTTATCACCAGCAGGCGCTTTTTCGAACGCCTGCTGAAGAAGACCGCCGTCTTCTTCATCGAGAATAACCCGGCCGAAATCCAGGCAGCGGGCGAGAAGGGGCGCGATGCGTTGACGATATTGGTGCAACTGGCCCTCATCGTCTTCATTCCGGGCGTCACCCAGATCCTGCTCTCGCTTATCACCCTCGGCGCATTGATCAAAATTGAGGTGGTCGCAATCGTCATTGCGTATGGAGCAGGCTCGATCGCACTCACCATCCTTGCCAACCGACGCACTCGCGCGCTCCTCAACGCCGCCGTCGCAGCTGGTCAGGAGAATGCTCGTTTCGTCGGCAATGCTATGAACGCCATGGAGACGCTGAGATATTTTAGTAGCCATGGCTGGCTGAGCGGACGCTTTAACACGAAAGCAAAAGAGGTGCGCGACAACTGGCGTGCCTATGCGCTGAGACGCGTAGGCTATGTCGCTATTCTCGGCCTGGGTCTGACGATCCAGTTTGCCGTCACGTTCCTGCTACTGCTACCGCGCTACGCGACCGGTGAACTGACAATTGGCGGTATAGTGCTGTTCAACACCTTGTTGCTCCAGCTCAATATGCCCTTTGAGATGATCGCTCATGCCATCGACGATGTCACCAGATCGCGCGCATCGCTGGCACCGCTGGCCGCCATGTGGGACGCTCCGGAAGAGCGACAGGGCGCGCATGCACCGACTTTCGTCCCCAGCGAAGGACGCATGGACTTCGAGGATGTTGCCTACGCCTACGACAATGCCCGAGGTGTCAACAGCGTCAACTTCACGGCACAGCGCGGCGGCATTACCTTCATCGTCGGCGAAACCGGCTCGGGCAAATCGACTCTCTTCAAGCTCGCATGGAGGTCGATCGAACCTAACTCAGGCCAAATCCGCGTAGACGGCGTCAATCTCGCCTGCATCGAACGCGCCGACTGGTACAGCGCGGTCGCCGTCGTGCCACAGGACGTCGTGTTGCTCAATGAAAGTCTGGCGGACAACATTCTGCTCGGCCGCCCACGGGACGAGACGCGATTGCGCAGTGCCATCGAAAAGGCTGCGATCCTATCCTTCATCGAAGCCTTGCCCGACGGTCTAGAGACAAAGGTCGGCGAGCGGGGTTTGAAGCTGTCGGGTGGTGAGCGGCAGCGTGTCGCCATTGCCCGTGCGCTCTACGGCAATCCGGCGATCCTCTTTCTCGACGAGGCGAGTTCGGCGCTCGATGAGGCGACGGAGCGCGACATCATGGATCACATCCGCATGCTTAGTACTGCCGTGACGGTCCTCGCGATCACACATCGCAGAACGGTCATCGCAGATACGGATACGGTCATCGAACTCGACCGCAAGACCACAGACCCGCAAGCGAACAGCAAGACGCAAAGGAAAACATTCGTTCGTTAGCCAACGGACTGCTCAAAGCGAGATTCAGGTTGTCTCGCTCTCTGGAAGAGGTGGTATTCATGGGTAAGAGCTTGAATCAGATAGTTAGCTACAATGAAGACCTGCATGCTGCGGCAGTGCTGGAACTGATCAATGCCGATAGGCTCATCGGCCAACCATACTGCGATCTTAGCATGTTGCGGTTGGCGCAAAGTGGGCGGTCCGAGGTGGACTCGGGCTGGTGGATGGAACTGAAGTCTCCGGTCATTGAGGTTCTTGAGCGCGGATCCAAGGTGCCCGGCGTCATGTCATATGCAGAGCATCAGAATGGAGAAATAGCCCACCTGCTCTGGCTTCACGCCCGCGAGAACGATGACGCCATCTCGGCCTTGGTCGACAAGTTCCTTTCGAGCACGACGGCACCGACGATCCAAGCTTTTCAATTCGCCACCGCGCTCACCTCTGGTTTGGAGGCTCTACCCGTCGCCGCGCGACCATCGACACACGCCACTTTGGTCGGCAAAGGGTTCTCAGCGACGGACCTTTGGCGATACATGCATTTCACGACTCCCTCGAGAGAACTCTCCACACTGGAGGGTGCAGTCATCAAGGTCGATGAATCAGTCCATGGTTGGCGTATCAGCGCCCAAGAAGGGGACAAGGAGATCGGTTTTGTAAGCGCCGGTTCGCTGTTTCAAGGAATCGGCGTAATCTGGCTCATAGAGGTCGAGAAAGAATACAGAGGACAAGGTGTTGGAAGGAAGCTACTCGGAACAGCGATAAAGCAACTTCGTTCGCATGGAGCAGGCGAGATAATCCTGTATGTTGACGACGACGATAGAGTCCCCGGCAGCGAGAGGAACAGGACAGCAGCAAACCGCCTTTACGACAGCGTTGGTTTCAAGGAGATCGATCGTCTGTTCTCCTATGATTTCAAGCGTTAGGTGAACAATACGCCTTGTTCGGACGCGTCTCTCAGCCAGCGTTCGACTGAGCGTGCCAGTTTTCTGGTTGCCGTGTCTGTCTCTCGTTTGAGCGCATTCTGATCAAACAGTCCCAAATCGACGGCAAAGGGTGCGTCGCCGGGTACATCATCAATCTCGGCGGCCAGAGATTTGAAATACTGCTTTTCTCTGGGAAGATAGCGGCGATCGTCTTCATCGAACAACTCGATTACAGACACCTTAAATCGATGGTATTCCGTTAATGGAGCTGGTGAGTACTTTCTTGCAAGCGGCTGACCTAAAGCGGTAGCGACAAATGCCTCGTGCAGGAATGGTGATCCTTCCTCCAGATCGTCTGCTGGCGGCAAATATGGTTGAGGCCACCAGGCATCATACGCCTCGGCCTCTGCCCAACTCCGTCTATTCAGCACATGATCCTTGAGTGTCGCTTTCGACCAATCCGACGCCCAATCCGTCGCTACACTTCGATAACGTGGCGTCAAAATTGCAGCAGCCCTTGGTTCGCACCAGTCCGGCCAGTTGACTGCCCAGTACATTTTAATCCGCGAACGCGGGGGCGCAAAATTTGCCGCAAGTGCAAGAATCTCTCCAGCAACGCCTGGTCCGGTATGTCGGGCGTCCCGCAGATATTGTAGAGCCGCGCGGAGCCCCAACTGTTGGCCGATTTCCTTAGTCATGAAGCGGTGGGCAGCGACCAATTCGTCCGAACCGTCGCCCGATAAGAGTGTGGTTGCTCCCAAGCGTTTTGCGCAGGCAACCATCGCCATATGAGCTTCCGGCGAGGCTGTGCGAAATGGCCCATGGGGAGACCAGGCTGGCCAGCGAGTCCAATCTTTGCGATGTACGGCAACAAGCTCGCAGGTCAAACGAAGGCTCTTTATCAGTTGCTGAACAACAGCGAGCGTCGAGGTCCCGTTGTCATCGAGCACGTCGCCGCAAACGGAAATGACACGGCGATCAGGAAACAGCCTGCAAGTGTGGTAGAGGACGGCAAGGCTATCGAGGCCACCTGATGTTTGAACGGCGATCGTCGAATGACCAAAGCAAAGATCGCTGAGAGCCAGTTGAAACGCTCGCGACAGTGATCCGGGCGTCTCCGTAGCGGTCGGATTTGGCCATTCTAGCCATGTATCCTTCCACAAATGTTCGGGGGTGACTTCCCCGAGAAGCGAGGGATTTGCTAATAGACAGGCGGTACCGTCGAGACTGATCGTGGGCACCCCGCTAGCGGCGAGGAGGGGATCTCTGTAGAGACGCCCGCACGCGCCACGATAGCGGGGTGCGATTGTTCGCACTGATTACTTCCAGTGCCAGACCCGGGCTACGCCGGCGATCAAGTTGCCAACAGTCGCTGCAACGGACACCTTGTCCGCTCCGCCCGGGGACATGCCTTTGACGCCATTGGCGAACGTTCCATCGCCGGGACTTGACTTCTTGCTCATTGCTCATTCCTTCGATGTTGGTTGTGATGCAAGTGCATCGTCTCGCCGCCAAGCCATCGGATCGGTAACTTGCATGTCCGAAGGATGCTGACGGCATCTCGAAGAGTAGGGAATTGGGCCGTGCTCTCAATATCCCAAACTTGGGATCAATCGGCTTTACGCAGTTGAGCAAGCCACTCGATTTGCTTGGAGGATGGCCATCGGAAGTGATCCAAAACCGCGTCGGGCAAACCGCGAGGGGTTTTCTAACGGCGATATAGATTCTCTATATGCCCATTCTGGAGAGATCTACTTACGGCCTCGGTAATATTTCTTGAGCTGAGCTTTCTACGTGCACGTTTCAAGTACAAGCGAACCGCATGCTCCGATATCTCAAGATCACCCGCAATTTGCTTGGGCCGTCGACCAGCCGCAACCGCCTGCAAGCATTCCCGTTCTCGTGGAGAGAAAAGCTGCTTCCGGTTGTTCCCAACGAACGAGGCCAGCTTGCGATGCGTGATGCTGGCGATCACGTAAAGGTCTCGAAGATAGATTGCCTTCAGTAGATCCCACTCTCTTTCTGAGAAATCAGTGGTTGCCAAGAAGGTGGAGATCGTGCCGTCCAATTCACAAAGGCGAAATCGCAAGCCCATTCGCCCAATCCTTCGGCTACCCGAGATGTCGGTGAAGAGATTGAGGCGAGCTCGCCTGAATTCCTGCCCGCCGAGGGCCAACGTCGGCTGGTCCGTGCCCGTCATCGCAGATTGGCTCTGCAATAGGCTCGACGAAACGGCGATGTGGGGGGAAGATATTGCTATGTTGGTCTCACCCCACGAACTTACGCAGGTCACCTGCTGTAAGTTATAAGCCAAAAGAACGCGCCCAAGAATATCCTCCAGGTCGTAAACACCGCGTGCCTTGGAGAAATCATTGAGTAGTCCTGCAAAATACTCGGCCGTCGCTCTTCCGGCATAAGAGATCTGGTTCATCTCCATCCCATCGCGCTTTGGCGCAGGACACCGCCTCTATTTTCCCATTGCCAAGCGCGCGAGAAAGAACACGTCGTTGAAGAGCCAGTCGCGCAGCCATGTGGGCTCAAGATCCATCTCGTTGAAATGGCGTAGCCGTGAAGAGTTGGTCGACAGGCACTCTGTCGAGCGCCGAAGAGACATCCCTGTTGAGCGTCAGCTGCAATATGCTGCCGGGACTGTCGAGAAGGGATGTCACGGGCTAGGCGCTTCGCGGTCCGGCAGCGAGGCGGCGGCGATGGCGGCACGATGCTGGGTTCAGGTCGCATTGGCAGGCTCCCATGCCGGGAACGGATCAGGGCGGTTCCGCCAAGCCTTCGGTTCGAAGCGCTCGTTGTCGGACTCGCCAACAAGGCAAGCATTGAGCGCGGCGCGGATCTTGGCCTCATCCATGCCGGTGCCGATGAAGACCAGCTCCTGGCGGCGATCGCCCCATATGTCATGCCAGTTGCGCTTGAGAACGCGCTGCCACTCCGGATGATCGGGCCAGCGATGTTTCGGAACCGCGGCCCACCAGCGCCCCAGGGGAATCGAGCGGGCGATGGCGCCGGCGAGCGAAAATTCGCCGACCCAGTCAGGTCGAGTCGCAAGCCAGAAATGCCCTTTTGCGCGGATCAGGCCTGGCCAAGTCTGGTTGATGAAGGTGTTGAAGGTCATGGGATGGAATGGACGGCGCGCGCGATAGACGAAGCTCTGGATGCCGTACTCCTCGGTTTCGGGGACATGGTCCTTGAAGCCATAAAGTTCCTTGAACCAGAGCGGATGACGGTCAGCCTTCTCTTCGCTGAACAGCCCGGTGTCGAGGATGTCGCCCAGTGGGGCGCGACCGAAATCGGTTTCGACGATCCGGGCATCGGCGTTGAGGGCCGTCACCACCTTGCGGATCAGGGCACGCTGTTCGGGGGAAACCTCGGAGACCTTGTTGATCACGATGACGTCGGCGAACTCAATCTGTTCGACCAGGAGATCGACGATCGTCCGTTCGTCGCCGTCGCCGGCGGTTTCGCCACGATCGCGCAGAAAGTCGTTTGAGCCGTAGTCCTTCAAAAGGCTTGCCGCGTCGACGACGGTCACCATTGTGTCGAGTCGGGTGATGTCGGACAGGCTGCGGCCCTCCTCGTCCCGGAAAGAGAAGGTGCTGGCGACGGGCAGCGGTTCGGCGATGCCAGTGCCTTCGATGAGAAGGTAGTCGAAGCGCCCACTCTCACTGAGGCGGCGGACTTCCTGGAGCAGATCGTCGCGAAGTGTGCAGCAGATGCAGCCATTGGTCATTTCGACCAGCTTCTCGTCGGTTCTGGAGAGATTTGCGCCGCCCTGGCGAACGAGATCGGCGTCGATATTCACTTCACTCATGTCGTTGACGATGACCGCGACGCGCCGGCCTTCGCGATTGTTGAGGACGTGATTGAGAAGGGTCGTCTTGCCGGCGCCAAGGAAGCCGGAAAGAACGGTAACGGGAAGGCGGTTATCGATCGGATTCGTTTGCGACATGGAGCGTTCCTGCGAGCAATGAAACGTTATAACATTGCATTCTTGTAGCGTTTATGGCAATTCCAAGTCAAGGGTCCGAGTGATCAGCATAGTGTGGTCCGGGGCTCCGACCAGGAAATGGGAGTGAACTGCATGATTCGCCGTAATCCGCGGGGCGATTGGCCACGTGTGGCCGAGAGCGCCTTTGTCGATCCAACCGCAATCATCTGCGGGCTAGTGATTATTGAGGATGACGTGTTTGTCGGCCCCTACGCCGTGATCCGAGCGGAAGAAACGGACGAAGCCGGCAACCTGGAGCCTATTCGCATCGGAAGGGGTACGAATATCCAGGACGGCGTCGTGATCCATTCGAAGTCAGGAGAGGCGGTGACGATCGGATCGCACTCGTCGATCGCGCATCGGTCAATTATTCATGGCCCCTGTACGATCGGCGACGAGGTGTTCGTCGGCTTCAATTCAGTCCTGTTCAATTGCACTGTCGGGAATGGAGCGGCGGTCCGGCACAACTCTGTGGTCGAAGGCTGCCATCTCCCGGCTGGATTCCACGTTCCTTCCACCACAACTGTGCACTCCGATTCCGATCTCGCCGGCATTCCGCAGGTGACAGTCGACGTCACGGCATTTTCCGAGCACGTCGCGCGGACGAATGTCGGCCACGCTCGGGACTATCGGAAGCTGAGGAATGACTTCTGAGAGGATGCGAACGCAGTTCGATCAGGGATTTTCGACGGTCGAACCGGTGGCTCGTCCTTTTTCGGCGAATGGATTCAGCGAGACATCAGGAGGGTTTCACCCAGGGCATTGGGGGGAGCGTCGCAGCATCGTCGCAGAGGTCGAGCATCGCGCCTGGACCGACGATGGTAGGTTCAGGCATTCTTCGTTCAAGGTGATCGGGGAGCGGGCGGATAATGCGACGTTGTTTGGTTGGGCTACGATTCAAGAAAGACCCCGCTCGACGGCGGGGCAAGTTGCGCATCCCGTTGGCTCATAGATGCGGGGAAAGATGTAGTTCCCAGAGAAACCACGCCGCGACGCTACTGGCATCCGCTGGCGAAAGGGAAGGTCGGATTCCTCAATTCCGGTACGCCTCTGCAAATAAAGCCGATGCGACGTTCTGCTGATGAAAGTTCCAATGCCGGCTTGTGTTCACCGCGTTCCTATTCTCTTGCCGTCCGTTCATCGTGGGAGTTTGGAGCATATCGGCGCCGTGATCGTCGGCTTCTAGTCCATGTTTCCAAATCCTCCTCTCCATCAGCCCAGTTGGCACGATGACCTGCCCGATGTCATGGACACGATCGCGCCCGAGGAGGCGCGCGTCTTACGTTTGAAACCGGCGGCTTTGATTGGGATTTGCAGATGCGTGAGCGACACTTCCCCGGACCGGTCGACCGGATCGGAAGCCCGCGCAGCAAGAAGGTGACGGCCAGAAACTGGCGGCTGCCGTGGGCGCAGAGCTCGATCGTATGGATCAAGCCAACATCTATCCCTGCCTGCCTACGCGCTATCAGGGCAAGCCCATGGACTGCCGATGACTTTCCAGGCCGAGCCGCACTCGATCGTCGTTAATCGATTAGGCAAGCGCTTCGTGAGCGAAAACGATTTTAACATCGGCGAGGCGATTGATGCCGTGGACCGGACGGCGCCCCAATTCATTTGCCCTGCCATCTCGTCGGCGATCATCGGTTCCTGAAGGCGTCCTTGCCCTTCCGCTGGAATGCCTCATACGAGCGCGACTGGGTACACAAGGCTGGCACGGCGGGACTTGCAATGTCCAATCCTTTCGGAACTCGAGCCGTGGGCGCAGGCACAACCATAGGTCCAAACATGACCTGGGGCTATATTTCTGCGGAAACGATCCTGCAGCAAAACCGCTAACGCAAAGTGCGACCGCACTGTACGCACGACGCTGCATGGAAACGCTGCAATCGCCGGCGAGGTCGGCTCATCGAATGTGGGAGGTCGGCGGGGTGGTCTGCGACAATCATCTGATCTCGTGCCGGCTAGGCAGCGGCTTTAGCCGCAGTAGCCAAGTTTAACCGGCCATTGTATTTGGCCGCAAGACAACGAGTGCCTCCATTGCTGGTCGAGCGAAGCGTACTCGGTTGCGGCCATCGGCCTTCGCCCGATAAAGTGCCTCGTCGGCTGCCGCCACAAGCTCCTGCCATTCATCGACACCGCGCCTGCCGTGGGCCACTCCCAAGCTTGCCGTTAACTTGAGCGGCAGTCCATCGGGTGTCGTGAAGCTATGATTCTGCAGCGCGATCCGAATTTTCCGCGCAACCGATATGGCGCCACGAAGAGTGGTGGGAACGAGAACGGCGAATTCCTCGCCGCCGAACCGGGCCACGACGTCGCTTTCGCGCAGAATGGAGCGAAGCAGTTCTGCCGTCTGGATCAGCGCCCGGTCGCCGGCCAGATGGCCATGCGTGTCGTTGACAGCCTTGAAATGATCGATGTCGATCAGGATCAGTGAGACATTCTTGTCGGCGAATCCGCCCTCGGTCTCGTTCTGGGCTATGCGGTCGAGCGCGCGACGGTTGGTGAGCGCTGTCAGCCCATCTGTTTCTGCCTGCGCCTTTAGCTGGTTCATCAGGAATGCACGTTCCTGCAGCCGTCCGCGCACCAGGTCGATGGCATTGAAGATGCGCAGCATTTCTTGTCTGGCGGCGTGGTCCGACGCTGGTCGCTGGGGACCATCGTCGGCGAGCCGGATGACCTCGTCGTGGACGTGCATAAGAGGGCCGAAGACGTGGATTCTCGCGACAAAGATGAGCCCTGCCAGGATGGCGAGAATGACGGCTGCGACCAGTGCGGCGGTGAGTAGCAGAATGAGGGACCAATTGCGGGCCCCATTGTAGTTTGCGATCGCGGCGTCAAGAAACGCACTGCGATAGGCTTCGAGCGGCTTCATAGTGGGTACATAGCGGTCGGTAAGCTCAGTCGCGGTGAGCGAGTACGTCTCACCCCGCCGGCTCTCCGCGATAAGTTGCTCGATGAGGCTTCCGCCTTTCCCAAGGAACTGCTGTTCAGTTTGCCGGCGCAGTTCGGAGAGCCGCCCGTCAGTATCAAATGCTGGCTCGCCCTCGGTGAGCGTCCAGAGTTCGAGAATGCGACCCTGGGACTGGCGCGTACTAATCACGTTTTTGAGCGGCAGTTTCTCACCGACAGCGACCGGGGCGATAAGATGCGAAGCGAGCCTTCCACCATATTCTCTAAGCTCGCCCAGCATGCGTCCGATCAGCACGGGTGTCGACAATCCGCTGTCATGTTTGACGAGTTCGTTAGCGCGCCAAGCGATCACGCTCTGGTAGCGATCAACGACTTGGAACATGTTTTCAATGGCATCCTGCATTTCCAACGCGCTCACCCTATCGCGAGGTATGGGTGCGATGCGATCGACCTTCCTGCGGGCGACGTCGAGCTGTTCGCGGACGTTGGTGAGCATTGTGGGTGGGATGGAATGATTATGTAGTCCCCACGGGCCGTCACTCGGAGCCGCCAGTCGGGCAAGGGCAGCATCGGTACGCGCTCTTGCTTTTGCAAGCCGCCGGGCCCCTTGGCCCGTAGGTGCCGGATCTTCGGACATGACGATATTGGAAGGGCCTCGCTCCGCCGAAAGATGGTTGGCAGCATCGAGAACAAGTCGGTATTCCTCAAGGTCATAGAGGTTCTGGCGTGCAACGGCAAAATCCTGATACGACCGCTGAATGATCATCAACGCAAGAATGCTCGTGCAGACACTTGCGACGCATACGCCGATTGAAAGGCTGCGGCTAAGCGTCTGATCCGCTCCGGCCCGCCGGTCCGAAGTGGCAAAGTGGAAGCGGTTCCCTCTCAATGACTGCAGTCGCGAGACGATCATCGTGAACATGACGTTCCAGTATTTGGCTGTCGTTACCTCGATGGCAGCTTTGCGCCCAATTGAAGGCGCTATGACCTCAACCTTCGGTTTCATGACGGAAATTAGTTAAACGATCGCAAATCAAAGCATGGAGGAGCTCGACTCTCTCGGTTCGCTCTGCCGAACGGTGTAGGATGCCTCACCGACATAAGGCCGTATGAACCTCGATGATCCCAAGGTCCGCAAGACCTGGCGGGACAAGATCGCCATGCGCCGCATCGGTGATCCGGAAGACGTAGTCGGCGCCGTCGCCTTCTTCGCCTCGGACGACGCAGCCTTTATCACGGGGCCAGACGCTGAATGTCGATGGCGGGATCGTGTTGAGCTAGAGCCGGGGGCAGACGGCGCACTACACCCACGATGCCGCATAGCGCGTGTTCGAACGGCTATTGTCGTTTGCGACCCTCCGTCGAACCCGACCTATGGCTGGGTCTTGCCCTATGCGGATCGGCTTGCGGCGGAGTCCGAGTCCTGGCCGCCTGACAAGTCGATGTCTTTGAGCGCGTCGAGGGGGCCAGTGAGCGCCGTCCTTGGTGGCACCAGCTCCGGCTGGACCAGGTGAACTTTCGGCGGCGGCCGCAGTTCCTCGATCACCTCGAAGGCTTTGGCGATCATCTCCTCGATGTTTTGCCGGATCATGATGACGGGGAAGGGGAGGAATGACGCAAAAGGATCGTAGTCGTAGCAGCCGACGACGAGGTCGGCGAAATTTTCATGCGGATGCCCCGCCATAAATCGCAGTAACCCCTCGAAGTTGATTGAGGAGTTGACGAAAAGGCCGCGCGGCAGCTTGCCGTGCCTCATATAAAAAGCTTCGAAGGCTTTTTGCGCATTATCCGCAGCGTAGCCGGTCGGCTGAATGCATTCATCCGGATCGCTCCGGAGCAATTCCGTCTTCACGGCGCGAAAGCCGCGGATACGCTCGCGGCTGGCATGATCATTGCGGCCGCCGAACAGGTAGAGATCATCAGGCTGGAGAGGCCGGTCGGCCGGAAAGTGGCGGATGATCGCCTCGGTCAGCAACCTCCCACCTTCATAGTTGTCGCTGATGACTGACGACACCTTCGTACCGGGCAGATCGATGTTGATGTGTTTCAGGCCTGCCGCTTCACAGACCTCGTGGACGCCGTCGGGATCGGTCGCGCCGCAGATGAACAGCTCGTCGATGGAATAGGAGATCAGTGTCTCGGCCGTCTTGCGCTCCTCCTCGGGATCGCGGCTGGCGCTGACAACAATTGGGCATTGGCCTTTGCTGCGCACACGCGCCTCGAAGGTTTGGGCAAGCGAGGAGAAATACCGGTTGTCATGTACGGGCAACAGCAAGCCGACGAGGCCGGAGCGGGAGCTTCGCAATCCCCGGGCTTGGCGGTTCGCCGTGTATTGATGCGTCTCGGCAAGATTGCGGATGAACTCGGCGGTGCTCTCCTTGATGCGTCGTTTGCGCCAAGTCCCGTTCAGGACTGCGCTGACCGTTGAAGGCGAACTGCCCGAGAGCACGGAGAGATCGTAGATCGTCGCCTTTTTCCTGCTGCTATTCGCCATCCGAGCCTCCTCGAATCTCTTAGAGCCGATTTCCGCTTGACGAAAGATTAAGTCTGCAGGATAGTCTTTGCACCATCGATTGTGCAAATAAGAAATATCGATTGTGCAAGTCTTTGGGTCGTCTGAGGAGGCGGCGAACGGCGGCGGGAACTTCCTTCCGCCCGAGGGAATTAACTGGAGGCCGGCGCCAAGCGCCCGGGAGCGTTCCCTTTGCGGGAACATGTGGAGGAGAGAGATGATCAGGAAAATTCTTGCCGCCGCTCTGGCGGCGTCGCTTTCGCTTGCCGGTGCCTTTTCCGTCGCGGCACAGGACGCAGCCAAGGTGGGTGTCGTCGTCAAGATCGGCGGCATCCCGTGGTTCAACGCCATGGAAGCGGGTATCAAGGAGCGCGGTGAGAAGCTTGGCGTCGACGCCTTCATGGTCGGGCCGACCAGCGC
The DNA here is from genome assembly GCF_013283645.1 of Sinorhizobium psoraleae. Lineage (GTDB taxonomy): Bacteria > Pseudomonadota > Alphaproteobacteria > Rhizobiales > Rhizobiaceae > Sinorhizobium > Sinorhizobium psoraleae. The sequence goes on along the minus strand of NZ_JABEKV010000006.1, from coordinate 147,212 downwards.
CGATCCAGCACTGCAGGTTCGCGCCATTGAGGATCTGATCGCCCAGGGCGTGAAGGTCATCGGCGTCGTGCCCAACGATGCCAAGGTGCTGGAGCCGGTCCTGACTAAGGCCAAGGAAAAGGGCATCATCGTCATCACGCATGAATCGCCCAGCCAGAAGGGGGCCGACTGGGACTTCGAACTCGCTTCGTCTACCGGTTTCGGTGAGGCGCATGGAAAGCTGCTCGCCGAGAAGATGGGCGGCAAGGGCGAGTATGCCGTATTCGTCGGCTCTCTAACGGTGCCGCTGCACAATGCCTGGGCGGATGCGGCGATCGCCTACATCAAGAAAAACTATCCCGAGATGACGCTCGTCGGCGAGCGCTACGGTGTTGCCGAAGACGTCGACAAGAGCCGCTCGACGGCGCTCGACCTCATCTCCGCTCATCCGAATCTCAAGGGCTTCCTGGCTTTCGGCAGCCAGGGCCCGATCGGCGCCGGTCGTGCCATCGAGGAGCGCCGCAAGGTGGGCCAGATCTTCGTTCTCGGGCCCTTCTCGCCGGGACAGGGCCAGAAGCTCGTGAAGTCCGATGCGATCTCCGGCGGCTTCATGTGGAACCCCAAGCAGGCCGGTGAGGTGTTCGTGACACTCGCCGACAAGCTGATCAAGGGCGAGGAAGTCAAGGACGGTGACGAGATCGAAGGTCTCGGCGTTGTTCATCCAGACTTCGAAAATCGCAACATCATCGTTGACCAGCTTGTACCGATCAACAAGGACACCGTCGCCGATCTCGCCGCCATGGGTCTCTAGATAACAAACGTTCCGACGATATGCGGGGCGCATCCCACGCGATTGACGGGTTCTCCCGGCTGCTGGGCCGGCTCCGGCCGGCCTGGCAAGTCTTCAGAAACGAAGTTCGACGGGCGCAGGGTCCATGCATCAAGTAACGAGCGCGACGGCTGGCGAAATGCCGCTTCTGTCCCTTCGCAACATCAATATGACGTTCGGCGGCGTCAAGGCACTGAAGAACGTAAGCTTCGAGGTGCGCCCTGGCGAGGTGCACTGTCTTGCCGGCGAGAACGGATGCGGTAAGAGCACGCTTATCAAGGTGATCACCGGGGTCTATCGGCCGGCAGACGGCGCGGTCATCGAATATGACGGCGAGACCTACGCGCACATGTCGCCGGTCACCGCGCAGGATCGCGGCATCCAGGTCATCTGGCAGGACCTGGCGCTTTTTCCGGAAATGAGTGTGGCGGAGAACATCGCCTTTCATACGGTACTCGGTCGTGGTCCGCGTCTCGTGGATTACGGCCGCATGCGACAGATTGCCAATGACGCCCTTCGGCGGCTTGGCGTCACACTCGATGTCGACCTGCCGCTTAAGGAGTATGCGATCGCACAACGGCAGATCGTGGCGATCGCCCGCGCGCTCATCGGTGAAGCGAAGCTCGTTTTCATGGACGAGCCGACCGCATCGCTTACGCAATCGGAAACCGACCATCTGCTCGACATCGTGCGCAATCTCTCAACTTCTGGTGTCGCGGTCGTCTTCGTGAGCCATCGCCTCGCGGAGGTTCTTGAAATCTCGGATCGCATTACGGTGCTGCGCGACGGCGCGCTGGTCGGCGTCTACCCGGCCGAGGGCATGACCCAGTCGCGTATTACCGAATTGATGACCGGCAAGACCTTCGACCAGAACGTCCGCGCCCGGTCGAAGAAAGACCAGCCAGTCGTGCTTGAGGTTCAGGGGCTGACGCGACCGGGGCAGTTCGAGGACATTTCCTTGACCCTCCGGCGTGGCGAAACACTCGGCATTACAGGTCTGCTCGGCGCCGGACGGACCGAACTGGCGCTCTCGCTCTTCGGCATGCTGAGGCCCGCACGGGGCGTCATCAGGATTGAGGGCAGGGAGGTCCGCTTCTCGTCCAACCGCGATGCGATCAAGGCCGGCGTCGCCTATCTCTCGGAGGACAGGCTGTCCCTGGGGCTCATCCAGCCACAGTCGATCGCCGACAATCTCGTCATTGCCTCGCTTCGCAAGATCCTTTCCGGAGGGCTGCTGTCAGAGGATCGCAAGCGTAGCCTCGTTTCGCGCTGGATCGCCGATCTCGGCATCAGGATTGGGCGGCAGGCCGACGCGATATCGACGCTTTCCGGCGGCAACCAGCAGCGCGTCGCGATTGCCAAGTGGCTCGCCATCGATCCGAAAATCTTGATTCTCGACTGTCCCACCGTCGGGGTCGATGTCGGCGCCCGCGCCGGCATCTTTGACATCGTTGCGAAGCTCGCCGAGGGCGGCCTTGCGATCATCCTTATCTCCGACGAGGTGCCGGAGGTCTATTTCAACGCCGACCGGGTCTTGCATATGGCGCAGGGCCGCATCGTCGGCAGCTACGATCCGCGCGAGGCGCGGCTTGAAGAGATCGAGGCGGCCGTCTATGCGTAGCTTGATCCGCACTCACGCGACCGAATTCTCGTTATTGGCGGTGATTGTCGTCATCAGCACGGTGCTTTCCGTCGCCACGGCGAATTTCTTCTCGCTCAGCAACGCCTTCGACCTCCTGAACATCAGTGCGGTCAACATCATCTTCGCGGTCGGGCTCCTGGTCGTTCTGGTCGCGGGAGGCATTGATATCTCCTTTGCCGTCGCCGCCTCCGTCGTCCAATACGGAACGGCGATCGCGCTCGGCTGGATCGGCGGCGGCAGCTGGATCTCGGGGTTGCTGATCGCCGGCTCGCTCGGCATCCTCCTCGGCTGCGTCAATGCCTTCCTGATCCATCGCTTCCGGATCATTTCAATCGTCGCAACGATCTCCACGTTCAACATCTATTTCGGGCTGTTGATGTTCTTCACCAGAGGCGTGTCGATCTACGACCTGCCCGATTGGCTGACCGACCGTGTCATCCTTTTTGAACATGAGATGTCTGACGGAACCTGGATCGAGATCACATTGCCTGTTCTCGTGATGATCCTCTGCGTCATTGCGACCTGGACCCTGATTACCCGCACGACGACCGGCCGCCAGCTCTACGCCTTCGGCGACAATCCGGAAGGCGCGCGCCGCTTCGGCATCAATATCGGCGCGATGCAGTTCATCGCCTTCGGCTGGCTCGGCCTGATGGCAGGGATCGGTGGGCTGATCCAGGCACATTACGCCCAGGAGGTGGTGCCCAACGCCCTCTATGGACGCGAGCTCGACGTGCTTGCTGCGGTCGTGCTGGGCGGCGCGCGCCTCGGCGGTGGAAAGGGCACGGTGCTCGGCTGCGTCCTAGGCGTGCTCTTGATCTCGATCACCCAGAACGGCCTCAATCTGATGGGCGTCTCGCCCTTTGCCTTCAAGATGATCGTCGGGGCCATTATCCTGATCGCCATCACGATTTCCAATACCCGGATAGAGCGGCTGCTGCCCTTTATCGGGCAGAGCGGAGGGGCACGATGATAACTGTTGCCGATCGCGTCAAAGCGGTCCTCGGGCCGGAGATGGCCGGTCCCGGCCTGGCCTTTCTCGCCGTCGTCCTCGTTTTCGGTGTCGCCTCGCCACAGTTCTTGAGTGCAGCAACGTTCGGCTCGGTCGCCTTCCAGCTCCCGGAACTGGGGCTCCTGACGCTTGCCATGCTGCTGCCGATCCTCACCGGCGGGCTCAACCTTGCGATCACCTTCACGGCAAATGTCGCCGGACTTACGGTGGCCTGGGTCTTGAAGGCGAATGGCGGGCTCGATGCGAGCTTCGGCATCTTCGTCGTCGGCTGCATCCTGGCGCTGATGGTCGGGGCGGCGAGCGGCGCAGTCATGGGGCTGGTGATTGCCTTTACCCGCGCCCACCCGATCCTCGTTTCGCTCTCGATGATGATCTTTCTCCGCGGGCTCGGCGAGTTCCTTACGCGCGGCGGCGATATTTCCGGGTTTCCGGCCTTCGTAGGGCCGCTCGGTCATGGCTCGATCGCCGGCATTCCCGCGCCGCTGATCGTCTTCATCCTTTGCGTGCTTGCCTGGCACTTGCTTCTTGGCCGCACCAAGCTCGGCTTCAACACATATATGATCGGCTCAAATCTCGAGGCGACGCGCTATTCCGGCATCAACACGCGCAAGGCCATCGTTCTCGTCTATACGCTGTCCGGCATCATGTGCGCGGTCGCCGGTATCATCATGCTGGCCCGGTTCAACTCCGTGCGCATAGGTCATGGCGAATCTTACCTGCTGATCACCGTGCTTGCTTGCTTCCTCGGCGGCGTCAATCCGTTCGGCGGATTCGGCCGGGTGATGCCGGTCTTCGTGGCGCTCGTGGTGCTGCAGCTTCTGTCGTCCGGCCTCAATCTCATCGGAGCCAACCAGCATCTCGCGACTGCCGTCTGGGGTATCCTGCTTGTGGGCGTGATGATCCTTCGTTGGGTCGCTTCCAGGATCAAGATTTCAATTGTCAGAAGAGGATCATGACCATGCAGGGTTTTGGCGTCCATACGAGCATGTGGACCATGAATTGGGACCGTCCCGGCGCGGAGCGGGCGGTAGCGGCCGCGGTCAAATACAAGGTGGACTTCATCGAGATTCCGATGCTCAACCCGCCGGCCGTCGACACGGAGCACACCCGTGCGCTGCTCGAAAAAAACCGGCTGCGGGCGCTCTGCTCGCTCGGTCTGCCCGAACGCGCCTGGGCGTCAGTGCGGCCGGATGCGGCGATCGATCACCTGAAAGTCGCCATCGACAAGACGGCCGATCTCGGCGGCGAGGCGCTCTCCGGCGTAATCTATGGCGGAATCGGCGAGCGGACGGGCGTTCCCCCGACGCTGGAGGAGTATGACAATATCGCCCGCGTTCTGGAGGCAGCAGCCAAACACGCCAAGTCGCGCGGCATCGAGCTCGGTGTCGAGGCGGTGAACCGCTATGAGAACCATCTGATCAATACCGGCTGGCAGGCGGTCAAAATGATCGAGCGCGTCGGCGCCGAAAACATATTCGTGCACCTCGATACCTACCACATGAATATTGAGGAAAAGGGGGTCGGCAGGGGCATTCTCGATGCCCGCGAGCACCTCAAATACATCCATCTGTCGGAAAGTGACCGCGGCACGCCGGGCTACGGCACCTGCGGCTGGGACGAGATCTTCTCGACCCTTGCGGCGATCGGCTTCAAGGGCGGGCTTGCCATGGAGAGTTTCATCAATATGCCGCCGGAAGTCGCCTATGGCCTCGCCGTCTGGCGACCGGTCGCGAAGGACGAGGACGAAGTGATGGGCAATGGACTGCCGTTCCTGCGTAACAAGGCGAAGCAATACGGGTTGATCTGACGGACCGTGTCCGCGACGCGGGCAAGCGAGGAACGACACGTGGGTGTTTTGGTGAACGGTCGAGAGGGCAGAGCGGCGATGGTCGCCGTCCTCGACGTCGGCAAGACCAATATCAAGCTTAGTGCCGTGGGCGCGGACAGTGCCGTCATGGAGACCATCAGCGTTCCCAATCCCGTTCTGCCTGACCCGCCCTGGCGTCACCATGACCTCAAGACCCTGGGGGAATGGGTCTTCGAGACCTTGGCGGTACTGTCACGGCGTCATGACTTTTGCACAGTCGTGCCGTCGGGGCACGGTTCCGGTGGCGTTCTGACGGGCTCGGATCCAGATGCCGGCGATGGCGCCGTGCTGCCGATGATCGACTACGAGCAGTCATTGCCCGAGGAGATCCGCGATGGCTATGCGCCGCTATCCGGTTCCTTTCTCGACCGCGGCAGCGCCACCATGCATGGCGCGACCCACCAGGCCCGCCAGCTCTATTGGATGCAGGAGCGGGAGCCGCGCGCCTTTCGCAAAGCGCGTTGGTACCTCGGCCTGCCGCAATATTGGGCGTGGCGGCTCTCCGGGGTTGCTGCTTCGGAGGTAAGTTTCCTCGGCGCCCAGTCGCATCTGTGGAATGTTGCGGAACGCCGCTGGGCGCCGATCGTCGGCACTCGCGGCTGGGAGCCGCTGATGCCGCCCTTCGCCAGGGCATGGCAGAGGCTTGGGCCGATCCGACCCGAACTCGTTCATCGCTACGGCCTGCCAATAGAAATGCATGTGCTCACGGGAGGCCACGACAGCAGCCTCAACCATTATCGCTACCACGCCGCGGGACTCAGGAGTTTTTCGGTCATCTCGACCGGGACCTGGATCGTCGGCTTTTCCGGCTCGACCCCGATCGAGCGTCTCGACGAACATCGCGGCATGACCTTAAACAGCGACGTGTTCGGTAATCGCCTTGGCGGCATCCTGACCATGGGCGGCCGTGAATTTTCGCACATCGCTGGCAGCGATCCGCCCACCGATCCCGTGCCGCTCGAAGTGCTTGCGCGGCTGTTGGCACGGCGTACCATCGCGGTTCCTTCTTTCGGCGACGACGACGGTCTCTTCCCGGGCAGCGCCGGAAGCGGCCGCATCCTCGGGCCGCCGCCCGAAACAGCAATGGAACGCAAAGCCCTGGCGCTGCTTTATTGCGTGCTCTTAACGGTGGAATGTATCGATACGCTTTCCGACGACCGTTTCGTCGTGCTCGACGGGAGCTTCCTGCGCGATCCGCTTTATGCGAGCCTCGTAGCGTCCCTGCTACCGGGGCGCAAGGTGCGTTTCAATCTCGATACCTATGGCGTAGCCGCCGGGGCTGCACTGCTCGCCAGTCACGAAGCGCGCGAGAGGCCGGCGCCACTTGGTTTGAGCGACCCCATCGAGCTCGGCGCGCTCACGCGCGAACTTTCCCGATACGCCGCCGATTGGCGGAGCCTCGCCCGCGCAGCCCCAGCGAGATAACATCCAGAACATGAAAGGACGATTTAATGGCTGAACCCGCGACAACCGACAAGCTGGCGCTGAGGCGCGAGATGGTTGATATCTGCCGGCGGATGAACACGAGCGGTATCAATCAGGGCACGGCTGGCAATCTCTCCGTTCGCACGAGCGATGGATTCCTCATCACCCCGTCTTCCATGCCCTATGAGACGATGCAACCAGAAGATCTGGTGGAGATGGGTTTCGATGGCACCTATGTCGGGCGTCGTCCATCCTCCGAATGGCGCTTTCACCGCGACATCCTGCGCGAACGCGTCGACATCAACGTGGTGCTGCACTGCCACTCGATCTATGCGACGACGCTCGCCTGCCATCACAAGACCATCCCGAGCTTTCACTACATGACAGGCGTTGCCGGCGGCACCACCATCCGTTGCGCCAAATACGCGACCTTTGGCACGCAGGCGCTCTCCGACAATGCGCTCGTCGCGCTCAAGGACCGGTTGGCCTGCCTGCTTGGCCAGCACGGCCAGATCTCGCTTGGCAAAACGCTCGAGTCCGCACTCTGGCTTGCGATCGAGGTCGAGACGCTGTCGCGGATGTATGTTCAAGCCCTGACGCTCGGCGAACCGCCGATCCTGCCCGATGACGAGATGGAGCGCGTCATCACGCAGATGCGGCGCATGAGCTACGGCCAGGCGCCCGATGCGGAAGGCGTGAACGACATCGCCCGCCCGCGTGGTGTCTTATAAAGTTCCTTGCGGCCGCTTCATCTCCGAAAATCGAGAGTAGCGTTGCCGACGTCAACAAACTGGATACCGCTCAAAGAGGTTGCATGCGCCTCATATCGGACAATTGCCGCTTCATTTGATGGATGCGCGCCTGATACTCTGAGGGTCGCCGCATTGCGACACTTGTGGAAAGAATATCAATTACGACCAGGGCAGCGATGCGCGAGGTCGTCGGCGTGTACATGTTCGTGTTTTCGAGCGTCTCGACGATCAATGAGACGTCGCAATAATTGGTCAGGGGGGAGTCCGATCCAGTCAGACAGATAACGGTCGCCCCATTACCGCGCGCGATGCGGGCGATCTCGATAATCGAACGCGTCGTGCCGGTGTTGGAAATGACGAAGGCGACCTCTCCCTCCTTCATCATTGAGGCAACCATGACTTGCTGATGCGAATCCAGCTCGGCGCCACAAGGCACGCCAAAGAGGGGGAATTTCTGCTGGGCATCTCGCGCGACGATGCCTGATGCGCCGAAGCCAAAAAAAACGATCGACTTGGCCGCCGTAAGGATATCGACCGCCTTGTTCATCGCCTGCTTGTCCAAGCGGGAACGGGCCCAGTCGAGGCTCGTCATCGTGTAATCGAAGATCTTCTCGGCCACTGTCTCAGGTTGGTCGGTATCCAGCAGCACCGAATGCGTCGCGGGAGTGCCCAGCGCGAGACTTTGCGCCAGGCGTATCTTGAAATCGGGAAAGCCATTGCAGCCAACGGCCGTCGTGAATCTCAGAACAGTTGGCTGGCTGACCTGGGCTAAAGCCGCTGTCTCACCGACTGTCGCATTCAGAATGCGACGCGGATCCTCTAGGACGACATCGGCCACCTTTCTATCGGATTTACGCAGTTCGGGACGCATCGTCCGGATGACTTCTACGATGTTTCGTCCGCCAAGGCCGCGCCCTTCGATGCGCGAATCGGTATCCATGAGCAATGTCCTTTTAATCGGCTCCTATGCTAAGACGCAGCCCATTCGAGAGCAATTGCTTCTCTTGCCCTGAGCAGACGCGGAAACACTGTTGATCGCGCTACGGAATCGATGAGTTCCGGACCGATCGTGTTGAAATCGAATAGGCCATAGTGATGGGCGACGATCGTACCCGCGCCGATAGCGCTGCTGAGGTCAACCGCTTCGGGCAGCGTGAGATTGCCCGGTACGCCTCGGGACGAGAGCTCTGGCCGGCGGCCGTTTACGGGCATGAGCGCGATATCAGGCTGCATTGCTTTGACCTCCTCGACAAGACCGTCGAAGGGAATGGTGTCGCCGGAATGCCAGATCTTCACGTTGGGGCTCTCGAGCATAAAGCCGAGAAACCGGTGATTGCCACTGTTGTCCTGTTCCAAGGTTTCGTGGGCGGAGCGGGTGGCAACGAGACGAAGACCCTCCGCAAGGTCAAGCGTCTCGCCAGCATTAACCAGGAGAATGCGCTCCTCACTAAGCCCAGATCGTTCGAGCGCCGCTGACCGCACTGCCCGTGGAGCCACCAGGCGCGCCGACGGATTGGCAGCGAACAGGCCCGGCAGCGTTCCCGGATCCATATGATCGGTATGGGCATGCGTACAAAGAACATAGTCAACCCCGATCAGACCTGTCGGCTCGATCGGCGGCGGCATCATACGCTGATGCGGATATTGCGTTCCCCGATATTTCTCCGCCAGGGAATCGGAAAGATAAGGGTCGATGACCACGCGGCAGCCCGCGATATCCACGACGAAACCGGCCTGTCCCAGCCAGAGGAGGCGCTCCGCGCTTCCGGACGGCTTTGCCAATTGCTCGGCCAGCGAACCGTTAAACCGCCTTTCCCTCAATCGACCCGTCATCGTTTGTCAACCCCTGAGCGCCGAAAGTAGGTTGTCGGCGGCGATCCGGGTCGCGCGGTCGATACTTTCTGCCGTGAAGCCCCCGATGTGACTCGTTGCAATGACCCGTTCGTGGCCTGCCAAGCGCAGGGAGACCGGAGGCTCGGGTTCGAAAACATCCGTGGCATAACAACCAACCTGTCCGGCGTCCAACGCTTCGATCAGGGCGTCTTCATCGACGAGCCGTGCTCGCGCCGTATTGACGAGCACGAGCCCGGGACGCGCCGAATGCAGGCGCTTGCGGTCGAGTAACGAGGAGCCGTCCTTCGGCAGGGGGCAGTGCAAGGAGAGGACTTCCGCCTCGCCCATGAGGTCATCGACGTCGGCATACTCAAAAGCGCTCGACGGCAGGTCGAGATTAGGCCTCGCCGGATCATGGGCGATGACTCTTGCGCCGAGAGCGACGACCATGCGCGCCACCTCGCGTCCGATCGCGCCGCATCCGATGATGCCTACGGTCCGGCCGCGGATTTCCATGCCGCGCATGCGCGGCCAGTCGCCCGCCTTGATGCCTGCATCGGCGCGCGGGATAGAGCGCAAGGCGCTGAAGACGAGGCCGATGGTGAGTTCGGCAACGCCAAGCGCGTTCGCCCCCTCGGCAATCATGATCTTGACGCCCTTCTTTGCCAGCATGTCGACAGGAAGATTATCGACGCCAACACCATTGCGGCTGATGACCCGCAGATTGCCAGCCGCTTCGACGACCCGTGGGGTCACCGGTTCGACACCCGCGAGCCAGCCGACGCAATCGGGGACAAGCTCAAGAAGCTCGTCTTCGGTGGGCGTGGCGCCGGCGCGCGAATAGACGACGTCGAACCCGCCATCGCGCAGGCGCTCCACGTCCGGATGCGGTTCTGCAGTGAGCGAGCGAGGCGTTACAAGGATACGGGCGGTTGTCGTCATCGTCCTGCTGCCTCGCGTGCTATTTCGGAGATGCGATCGAAGGAGGGGCCGGATGTCGGAATTTCAACATCGAAAACCTCGGCGATGACCTGCGTCCAGCCGTGAATGAAATAGGTCCATCCATCCTCGACCTGCAGCGCGCGTTGTTTCTGCTGGCCGCGTGCTTGGTCGAGAAACATGAGTTCGCCGCGATAATTGAGATCCCAGGCGACCGCCTTCTCGGGAAAACGTGCGGCACCAGACAAAGGCGAGCCCGGCGCGTCCTTCCCAAGGCCCGTGGCATTGATGACAAGCGAGCCGGGCTTCAGGCCGGCAAGCACGGCATCGTTGTCCTCGGGTTTCGGGGCAAGCACGTATTCGACGGGCACATCGCTTTCGACGCTTTCATGAATGCGCTTTATCTCGTCGAGTCGATGCTGGCTCCGGTTGGAGACGACGATACGCCCGGGCACGTCCCTGTCGCGCGAACGGCGCATCAGGTGCCAAGTGATCGCGATTGTCGATCCGCCGGCGCCCATCGAAAACAGGTCGGCTCCCGTCCGGGCGAAATAGCCCTCACCAAGGAAGCCATCGATTGCAAGGCCGGAGGAAATCGGATCCTTGGCATGGCAGACAAACTTGCCATTACGTTTCGAGATGCAGCTCGTCTCGTCCATGAGCTTCGCGTGGGGATCGATAACGTTGAACAGGTCCTTGCAGGCCGCAAAGAGGTCGATCTTGTGCGTCGTCACCAACGCGCCCATGGAAAGAGGATCGTCGCGGATGAATTCGACGGCGGCACGGTAGGCGGTCGGGTCGTCGTGGAGCTTGAAGTCGATACCTTCGATGACGGCGTCCTTCAGGCCGAGATGCTCCGCCCATGCCGGGAAGACCTTCATGATCGAGCTTTTGGCCGTTGTCACGCCGATGAAATAGAGCGTCGCCTGCTTAGCTGGCTGATAGAGGGTCACGCGCGCTTCTCCAGGGCTTCCTTGGCTGCCTTCACGGCTTCTGCCGCGTTGCGGGAGATATCGGCGAAGCGGCCCTCCCGGATATCCTCCGTCTTGGCGATCCAGGTGCCGCCAACGGCAACGACGTGCCTGACCGCAAGCCACTCGCCGATCGTCGCCTGGGTGACGCCACCTGTAGGGATGAAGCGGACATCGAGGTGGGCGAAGGGAGCGGCGATGCCGCAGAGTGCCTTCGGGCCGCCCGCAACGCCCGCCGGGAAGAACTTTGCCAGCCGGACGCCATGCGCGGTGGCAAGAGTGAGGTCCGTAGGCGTCATGATTCCGGGGCAGAAGGGAAGGGTGGCGGCCTTCGCAGCGTCGACGATCTCAGGGTCGTAGCCGGGTGCGAGAGCGAATCGGGCGCCGCTTTGGATCGCGCGATCCAGACTCTCTTTGTCGAGGATAGTGCCGGCGCCAATGCAGAGCTCCGGTCGCGCGTCACGGATCGCCGCCAGCACATCGCCGGCGGCTTGCGTGCGGAAGGTGATCTCGGCCACCGGCAGTCCGCCTTCCAGCAGGGCATCGGCGAGCGGCACTGCGTCGGAGACACGCTCGATCGCGATGACGGGCACGACGCCGAGGCTGGCGATCAGGTCGATAGAGTTGTCCATAGGGCTTTTCCTTGCGTCCGTTCGGTTCTTACGCGTATCGTTTCATCAGGTCTGCGATGTTTTCGCCGCTGCGCGGACGGTAGTCTTTGTTCTCGACAAGGCTCCAGCCACCGTTCCCATCAGCCATGACGCGATGGCGCATGCCGTTCGAGGCTTCGATGATCCCGTAGTCCTGGCCGCTGTCGGACGGGTAGGCGAAGACCATGACGAGGTCGTCTTCGCCGACATTGATGGATCGGTGGATCCAGTAGGGCGGCACGTAGCAGATTGTCTGCGGACCGATCTCGACGATACGCGTCTCGCCCTCGGGCGATTCGAGCTGCATCAGCCCCTTGCCCTTCTGGCCGTAATAGATTTCCGGGCGGTCGGCCTTTGCGTGAATATGGCCGCGCGTCAGGAAGAATTCGCGGCCGATCAGGCCCGGCATCATCCGCGTCACACCATAGATCAGGTCGCCGGCATGATCGCCCGGACGAAAGTCCTCGACCGCGTAGACGACCGGGTCATCGAGGCGGCGGGTGAGGTCTGAATGGGCGGCGGCGTCCTCGTAAAGGCCTGCGAGGTCGCTCAGCCGCTTTTCATAGCGCCCGGTGTTTCCACTCATTCCGCCTCTGCTTGCGTCGACGACGCTCGTGACCGGTTCTCTCAACATTTCAATCTCCGCAGTTACGTAGGAAAATTACATAAATGACTGGCAAAAATCTGACAAGTGCAAAAATACGCCGTTTTGCAGCGCATTAAATCGCCCTGTGCCCGAAATTTTATGTTGACGGAAAAAAAGTCTGTAACTACGCTACATTTCAGCCAAGAAAAACTGGCTCGCGATCAATCGCGTCCACCCGGAGGAGAAATCATGACCCGCATACCAAGGACCGCCCTGAAGATCGCATTGGCGGCTGCCGCCTCGCTGCTGGCCATCGGCGCCGCCGCGGCCGCCGATTGCAAGATCGGCATTTCGATGAAGACGCTCGACGCGCCCTATTTCGCCGCCCAGGAAGTTTCTGCCAAGAAACATGCCGAAGAGCTCGGGTGCGAAGTGATCTCGGCCGACGCGCAGAACGACCTTAACAAGCAGATCGCCGACATCGAGGACATGGTCGCCCAGGGCATCGGCGCACTGATCGTCAATCCGCGCGACAGCAAGGGCATGGTTCCGGCGGTAAACGCCGCCTCCGCCGCCGGCGTGAAGGTCTTCGTCATCGACTCCACCCTCGACCCAACGGCGAATTTCGTGACACTGGTGCAGTCTTCCAACAGCCGCAACGGCATGCTCGTCGGCCAGTGGCTGGCCGACCAGACCAAGGGCAAGGACCTGAAGATCGCGCTGCTTTCCGGCGACAAGGGCAATGAGGTGGGGCAGGAGCGCCGCCTCGGCGTGCTGGCCGGCCTGCTCGAGGGCCAGCTGCGCAACGAAGGCCGGGCCCGCTTCGAAGTCGTCGGTCAGGGCTGGGGGCTGTGGGGGCACGAGGGTGGCCTGAAGGCGATGGAAGACCTTCTGGTGGCCAATCCGGACATCAACGTTGTGCTCGGGGAGAATGATTCCATGGTGCTCGGCGCCCGCAAGGCGCTGGAACAGGCGGGCCGCGTCGATGACGTGCTGCTGCTTGCCGCTGCCGACGGGCAGAAGGAAGCGCTCCAGATGATCAAGGAGGGCACTTACGGCGCCACCGGTCTCAACGATCCGGCGCTCGTCGCCTCGACGGCCGTGGACCTCGCCAAGAAGGCACTCGACGGAGAGCTGCCGGGCGACACGTCGAAGATTACCTACACGACGCCCACGGCGATCACCAAGGACAATGTCGACCAGTATTACAAGGCCGACGCGGTCTTCTGATCAACTGATCCTCCCAGGCCGGCGGGTCCTTCGCGGCTCGCCGGCCACCACCCGACGGTGGTCGCCAGGAAGCGGACCCCTGCGTCGAAGAGACATCGCACTATGGAAAATCTCGTAGAACTTTCGGGCATCCGCAAATCCTTCGGCGGCGTTCATGCCCTGCAGGGCGTGGATTTCGCGCTTCGGCCAGGCGAAGTCCACGCGCTTCTCGGCGAGAACGGCGCGGGTAAGTCGACCCTCATGCGGGTGCTCGGCGGCGAATATATCGCCGAGGCCGGCATGGTGAAAGTCGTGGGCGAGGAGCCACATTTTCGCTCTCCGTCGGACGCCATCTCGAAGGGAATCGCGATCATCCATCAGGAAATGGCGCTCGCGACGGATCTGACCGTCGCTGAAAACATCTTCCTTTCCGAAATTCCCTCCGTCATTTCCTGGCGCGACCTCAACCGGCGGGCGCGCGAGCTTATCGACAGCCTCGGCTTTTCGATTCACCCGGGCGCGACCGTCGGCGACCTTTCCGTCGCGCACCAGCAGGTGGTCGAGATCGCCAAAGCGCTGTCGCGCAACGCCCGCGTGATGGTCTTCGACGAGCCGACGGCTGTGCTTTCCGTACAGGACGCCGAACGATTGCTCGGCATCATCCGCACGCTTCGCGCCCGCGGTGTCGGTGTCATCTATATTTCCCACCGTCTCGACGAGGTCTTCCGCATCGCCGACCGCATTACCGTCATGAAGGACGGAGCGTCTGTCGCGACCGTGGACCGTTCCGCGGTCGAGATCGATGACGTCATCCGTATGATGGTGGGTCGGTCGCTGAAGGCGCTTTTCGGCGAAGGTGTCGAGCGCCGGCCTGGCGCAGAGGTGCTGCGCATCGAGAACCTCTCGGATGGAGACCGCATCAAGGGCGTGTCGCTCAGCGTTCGCGCGGGCGAGATCGTCGGGCTCGGCGGGCTTGTCGGGGCGGGCCGAACGGAATTCGTCCGACTGGTTTTCGGGGCGGAGCGGGCGCAGTCCGGCCGCATTTTCGTGCATGGCAAGGAAAAGTCGATCCGCTCGCCGGGCGACGGGGTCAAGGCGGGCATTGGCCTTGTCCCCGAAAACCGCAAGGAGCAGGGGCTCATTCTCGACTTTCCGATCCGGGTGAACGCGACCATGGCGAAACTCGGGCCCCTCGTGAACCGCTTCGGCTTCGTGCGCCGCGCCGTCGAGCGGGCGGCGGTCGAGAACCTCGCGAAACGCTTGCGCCTTAAAGCCGGCAGCCTCAACGATCCGGCGTCCAGCCTGTCTGGCGGGAACCAGCAGAAGGTCGTGCTCGCCAAGTGGTTCCATGCCGATGGCGACATCATGATCTTCGACGAACCGACGCGCGGCGTCGATGTCGGCGCGAAGACCGAGATCTATTCGCTGATCAAGGCACTCGCCGCCGAGGGGCGGGCGGTTCTCGTCATCTCTTCCGAGCACCTGGAGCTCTTCGGGCTCTGCGACCGCATCCTCGTCATGCGGGAGGGCGAGATCACGGGCGAACTCGGACCCGAAGACTACACTGAGGAAAATCTCCTGAAGCTTGCGATGGTGAACACCGTCACCTCGCCCGAAAAGATGGTTGTGAACTCATGAGCAGCACCATGTCAGACCTAGCCGAAACCACTCGCCCGTCGCTGAACGTCAGCCAGATCCTGCAGCGCTACGGCACGATCGCGATCCTGGTTGCGCTGGTCATCGTGGCGGCCTCGATGTCAGACGTGTTCCTGACCGAGCGCAACATCTTGAACGTTCTGCGCCAGATCTCCGGGACCAGCCTCATGGCGATCGGCATGCTATTCGTGATCCTGACGCGCGGCATCGACCTTTCAGTCGGCTCCGTCGCCGCCCTCGGCAGCGTCCTTTCCGCGATCCTGATCCAGCAATACGGGACCGGCCTTTCGATGACAGCAACTCTATTTGCCGGCGCGGCTTGCGGTCTGGTTTCAGGCGTGCTTGTCGCCTTCCTGAAGCTGCCGCCCTTCGTGACGACACTCGCGATGATGACAGTGGCGCGCGGGGTCTCGCTGATCATCTCGGCCGGCCAGCCGATCGTGATGGGCGACAGCGGCGCAGCGATAACTGCGTTCGGCTCAGGCGCGATTGCGGGCGTTCCGTATCCGGTGATCCTGATGACGTTCGTGTTCCTGGTTGCGGGCACGGTGCTGATGTTCACGCGGTACGGCCGTCTCGTGAAGGCGATCGGTTCGAACGTCGAGGCGGTCCGGCTCTCGGGCATTCCGGTGGCTTGGTATACCATGTCGGTCTATGTCATCTCTGGCGCGCTCGCCGCCGCCGCCGGTGTCGTTTCCGCCAGCCGAACCGGCGTTGGTTCGGCCAATATCGGGGTCGGTGCGGAACTCGACGCGATCGCCGCCGTGGTCATTGGAGGCGCGAGCCTGATGGGTGGGCGCGGGGGCGCGTTCAACACCTTTATCGGCGTCATTGTGCTCGGCATTATCGCCAATATGATGAATCTCGCCCGTGTGCCCGGCTATCATCAGCAGGTCTTCATGGGTTGCATCATCATTGGCGCCATGCTCCTGCAATACGCATCCAACTGGCTGCGCCGCTAGAGCAATTTCAGGAACAATGTGTAATCGTTTTCCGTCCGGAATTGCGTCGCTTCAAAGAGTTAGATCCTCTCATTGTCTCTATGAAACAGTGAAGTGATCCAGGGCCGCAGCACACCCGCCCGGGCGAGTGCCCGGGTGGAGGACGCGGAGATGGGTGGGTTCATGTCTGAAGACTTGTTTTTGACGATCGACGTTGGAACTGGCAGCGTTCGCGCGGCCCTCGTCGACCGGCGCGGCAAAGTGGTCGAGATCGCGGCGCGCGAGCACGAGCAGATCGTGCCGCAATTCGGCTGGTCCGAGCAGCGGCCGATCGATTGGTGGAACGGCGTCATTGCCTCGATCCGCGAAGTTCTCTCCAGTGAGCCAGACGCCAGCCGCCGAATTGCAGCCATCTCGGCCTGCGGCCAGATGCACGGGACGGTGCTGGTTGACGACCGCGGCGATCTCGCCCGCGAGACAGCGCCGCTGTGGAACGACAAGCGCACGATCGGCCATGTCGCGGCCTTTGAGAAGGTACACCGGCCAGACAGCTATCTCGCCGACAGCGCAAATCCCGCGACGCCCGCCTGGCCCGGCTTCAAGCTGCAATGGTTGCGCGACAGTGACCCGGAAGCCTGGCGCCGGACGGCTGCCGTCCTCATGCCCAAGGACTGGATCAACCTGAGACTGACCGGCGAGGTCGCGATGGATCGCACCGACGGTGGCGCGAGCTTCCTGATGGATCCGCGCACGGGCGAATGGTCCGAACGGATGATCTCTCTGCTTGGCCTCGACATGGCGAAACTCGCGCCGCTGCGCAACCCCGTCGAGATTTTGGGCCACGTAACCGCCAAAGCGGCGCGCGAGACGGGCCTTCGAGAAGGAACACCTGTGCTTGTCGGTGGCGGCGACTATCCGGTTGCGTTGCTCGGCTCCGGGGTTTGCCGGCCCGGTATCGGCTCGGAGGTGATGGGCACCTCGGCAATCATCACAGCCATCGCCGAAAAGCCGCTGCTCGATGCACGAGTCTCGAACGTCGGTACCGTCGAGGGTAATTGGGGCGCATTCATGCTGCTCGAATCCGGTGGTGACGCCATGCGCTGGGCGCGGCGTGCCATTCACGAGAAGCAGGTCGGCTATGAGGAGATCGTCGCCAAGGCAGCCGAGGCGCCAGCGGGTGCCGACCGCCTCTTCTTCATGCCTTACCTTAGCGGCGAGCGGCTCGGCGACCACCGCAATGCTCGGGCGCAATTCTTTGGTATCGGCGCGGCGCATGGGCTCGCGCATATGCACCGCGCGATCCTCGAGGGCGTTGCCTTCGCGGTCAAGCGGCACATCAACACTCTCGACAGAATCTCGGGCGCGCCGATCGAGCGTGTCATTGCATCAGGCGGTGGCGCCAAGACGAAACTCTGGATGAAGATCAAGGCGAGCGTCTACGGCATTCCGATCCTCGTGCCGGCCGAGGCCGAATGCGGCATCGTCGGTTGCGCGGCAATGGCGGCAACCGCTACCGGGCTCTATTCGCGGGTGGAAGATGCGGCCGAGGCCTATGTCCGTTACTCCGAAGAAATCCTGCCGGATCGCCGATGGGCGGAGACCTACCGGCCGATGCAGGGCTTCTTCGAAAGGCTCTATTTCCACAGCCAATCGCTCTACGATGATCTGGACCGGTTGCCCTCATGAGCCGTAAAGCAGTTCTCTTCGACATGGACGGAACGCTGGTCGACAGCGAGTTGCTGCATTTCGAGACGATGGCGGCGGCTGTCGAAAGCTTCGGCTATGCGCTGCCAGAGGGGTTTGGCGAGCGCATCACGGGAATGGCGATCGGCGACTGCCATAGGTTGCTCGTCGAGACGATCGGCTTTGCGCCGGGTGTAGGTGAGCTGGTCGGGCGGAAATATGCCGCCTATATCGATCGCGCCAACGGCCTAAGAAAGCGCGCGGGGGCCGATGCGGCAATGGCGTTCGTCCGCGCGTCGGGAGCGGCCATGGCTGTCGTCTCGAATTCCGATCGCATGCTGACCAGCGCCAACCTCTCAGCCATTGGCCTTCAGGCGCCTGGCCTGGTCAGCGTGACGCGCAACGATGTTCGCTACGGCAAGCCGGACCCGGAGCCCTATCTTCGGGCCGCCTGGCTGCTCGGTATCGAGCCCTCCGACTGCATCGTCGTGGAGGACAGCGCGCCCGGGGCCTACGCCGGACTTGCGGCGGGCATGACCGTCATCGGCTGGCCCGAGCCACATCGCCCGGACATCGCCTTTCCTGCCGGAACGATAGTTGCGGAGGCGGACAGTCTCGTCGCGACGCTTCGGCCGCTCCTCTCTAACTCATCTGAAACCCTTACCGTCCCAAGGATCGCCTGACATGTATCTCGATAAATTCAAGCTCACCGGCAAGGTCGCCGTCGTCACGGGCGCCGCGCGCGGTATCGGGCTCTCGACAGCCGAAGCGCTCGCCGAAGCTGGCGCCACTGTCGTTTTGACCGACATGAATGCGGATGTGCTTGCCACCGCAACGGACGGCCTGAAGGTCAAAGGTTATTCCGTGGAGAGCGAGATCCTCGACGTGACGGACGCGAAGGCCGTGCAGGCCGTGCACGACACGATCGTCTCCCGCCACGAACGCGTCGACGTGCTGATCAACAACGCCGGAATCGCGATCTCCAATCATCCGGCCGAGACGATGGCGGACGAGGTCTGGAACAAGGTGATTGATGTCAACCTCAATGGCGTCTTCTGGTGCTGCCGCGCCTTCGGCAACACCATGCTGAAGCAGGGATCGGGCTCTATCGTCAATGTCGGCTCGATGTCGGGTTTCATCGTCAACCGCCCGCAGGAACAGGCAAACTACAACGCGTCGAAGGCGGCAGTGCATCACCTGACGAAGTCGCTCGCGGCCGAGTGGGGCGCGCGCGGGGTGCGCGTCAACTCCGTCGCGCCGACCTACATCGATACGGAGATGAACAAATATGTCTACGAGGACGAGGAGATGTATCGCCACTGGGTCGGCGGAACGCCGATGAACAGGCTGGGCCGCACCGACGAGGTCGCCTCGGTCATCCTCTTCCTCGCAAGCGACGCGGCGAGCCTGATGACCGGCTCCATCGTACTCGCGGATGGAGGCTACGTATGCTGGTGAAGGCCGATCAGGCTGGCGCCGTGCGCGGCGCGCGTTTTCCCGGACGCTATATCCAGGGCGCCGGCACGATCGCGCGGCTCGGCGAGGAGGCGAGGGGCTTTGGCGAAAAGGCGATCGTCCTTCTCGACAATGGCGTTTTCGACCTGTTGAAAGCGGATATCGAGGCGTCCTTCGCAAACGGTCCGGATATCGAGATCGTCCGCCATGGCGGCGAATGTTCCGAGTGGGCGATCGCGAACCTGGCCGAGGCGGCAAGGATCGCCGGGGCTTCAGTGATCGTCGGCGCTGGCGGCGGCAAGGCGCTCGACACCGCGAAGGCGGCCGCGCGCGACGCAGCGCTTCCCGTCATCGTCTTTCCGACAATCGCGGCCTCCGACGCGCCATGCAGCGCGCTCGCCGTGGTGTATAATGAGGACGGCACCGTTGCCTACGATACCTTCCTGCCGAGCAATCCCGATCTTGTGCTGGTGGATACAGCATTAATCGCCAAGGCGCCCGCCCGATTCCTCGCGGCCGGGATCGGCGATGCGCTTGCCACCTGGTACGAGGCGGAATCCTGCCGCCGAAGCGGCGCCTTCAACTGCATGAAGATGCCGGGCGTGCCGCTCGCCTATGAAGTCGCCCGTTTCTGCCGGGACACCGTCTTCGAGTTTGGCGCGTTAGCGCTCGGAGAATGCGATGCACGGGAGGCCGGCCCCGCGCTTGAACGCGTGGTGGAAGCGAATATCCTCCTTTCCGGCATCGGCTTCGAGTCTGGCGGCGTTGCAACGGCCCATGCTGTCCATCACGGCCTCTGCGAACTCGATGACGTCCACCACCACCTGCACGGCGAGAAAGTTGCAATCGGTGTGCTCGCCGGACTGAAGCTGCACGGGCTGGAGGAAGACTATGAGCGCGTCCGGCAATTCTGCCTTACCGTGCGTCTGCCGACGAAACTCGGCGACATCGGAATCACGGAAGCGACGCCGGAAAAGCTTGCGATTGTCGCGAAGCGCGCCTGCCGGTCCGGCGAAATCATTCATAACGAGCCGATAAAGGTGACAGAGAATATGGTCGTCGAGGCGCTCAAGGCGCTCGTGTGACTTCGGAGGAGAAGATGAAGGAAGTGGACACATTCCAGGCCGGACTTTTTGTCGGCAAGACGGTGGTTGTCTCCGGCGGCACGAGCGGCATCGGTTTGTCTCTCGCCAAGGGTTTTGCGGAAGCCGGCGCGACTGTCATCGCAACCGGTAGCTCGGAAAGCCGCCTCGTCGCGGCAAGGGCTGAGAGCGGCAGCGGACGTGACTTTCAACGTCTCGACGTGCGCGACAAGGCTGCCGTTGCCGCATTCTTTGCCGGGCTCGACCGCCTCGACGTACTCGTCAATTGCCAGGGGGTCGCCCGGCCGGATGCGGAATGGAATGAAGAGACCTTCATGGATGTCATGGACATCAATCTCTCGAGCGCCATGCGGCTTTCGCGCGAGGCCTTCCCGCTGCTCAAGGCGACGCGGGGCAGCATCGTCAACATCGCGTCCATGCTGAGCTATCTTGCCGACGAGACAGTGCCGGCCTACACGGCCAGCAAGACCGGTATCGTCGGCCTGACGCGGGCACTCGCGCACAAATATGGCCGTGATGGTGTGCGCGTGAATGCGATTGCGCCGGGTTATCATCGCACCGACATGACCAAGCCCTTGTGGTCGGTACCTGAAAGCGAAAACAAGATCAGCGATCGATCCGCGCTGAAGCGCTGGGGTACGACGGAAGACGTGGTCGGGCCCGTTCTCTTTCTTTCCTCGCCCGCAGCTGAATTCGTCACCGGTGTCACGCTGCCGGTGGATGGCGGTTATCACGTCGGTTAAGCGCGGATCACACACATTCGGCGCCTGCTGCCCGCGCTGACGGGCTACGGCCGGGCCTAACGGCGACGGGGGTTCAAAGTTGGGCTTGGGCTCCCCGGTTCCGGGGATCGCTGAGCCAATATCACCGTCGCTGGGCCATTCTAATTGCTAAAGGCACGCGGTATGGCATGGCGGAACCGACACACTTTAGCGAGATTGAAACCGTGGTGCGAGAGGTGAGGCTAGGGTCTACAGCGAAACCTCTACCGGACGCGAAGATTGAGGATGCCGAGGTGACGAAGCCAGCGCCATGGGTTTAATCCGAATGTCAGTTCCACGAGATGATGCAATTGATGCGGTTTTGTCTGGGACGGCGCTGGGGGCCCCTTCTACACAAAAGGCTCCAAATTCTGGTGTCGAGCTTTGCGTCTGACCTGACGCTGTGAAAAACCTCTCATTCCATGGTGGTGGAAAGAGACGGCAATGATTGCCGTTGCCGTGCTTCGATTAGAGAGTCACGACGAATGGTCGCGAAGGGCACTGGCCAGGGCCGTGGTGAACAGGTCATTTTCTTCGGACGTTCCGATGCTTACGCGAATGAAGTTCTCATAGCCCGGCTGCTTCCACGGCTTGACGATGACCCCCTGCCTCAGCAAGGCCTCTGCGACTATTGAGCCATTTCGTCCAACATCGATGAACAGGAAATTCCCCTTCGACGGCGCGACACGCAGACCGCGCTGGAGCAGGGCCGTTTTTACCCGCTCCCGTTCACGCGTGGCATGCGCCACTGTCGCATGGAGATGATCGGTGTCGCCAAGCGCAAGCACGGCAGCGGCCTGGGCGATGGCGTTTGTATTGAACGGCGTTCGGGCGCGGTCGAGATAGGAGCGCAATTCCGGATCGCTGACTACACCAAAGCCGATGCGCAGCCCGGCAAGGCCGTATGCCTTCGAGAAGGTGCGCAGCACGACCCATGGCTTGCCCGACCTCTCCAGAAGTGGCAGGGCGGAAGAATAGTCGTTGCCCGCGGCATATTCAGCATAGGCCTCGTCGATCACAATGAGGGCGTTGTCGTCAACGGCAGCTATAACCTGGCCGAGTTCACCGCTTGTCAGCCAGCTTCCGACCGGATTCATGGGATTGGCGAAGATGACCATTCGCGCCGGCCCCGCAACCGCCGCAAGCAAGGCCTCCGTGTCGATGGACAGGTCTGCTCGAAGACCAACGCGATCAACCTTCGCCCCCATGAGCGTGGCATAATCTTCGTGGAGGGGAAACGAGGGGTAGAGCGTTATGACCCGGTCTCCCGGGCGCAGGACTGTTCGCGCTACGACAGCAATGAGATCCTCCGAGCCGTTGCCGAGGATGATGCGGCTGTCGCTGACGGCGAAGTCAGCCGCCAGCCGCTGCGCAAGCTCGCGTCCAGAAGGATCGGGATAAAGGCGGAACAACTCGATGCTGTTTGCAAGCGAGGCCGCGACGGCCGGGGAGGGACCAAGCGGATTTTCATTGGAGCCAAGTTTCGCGATTTGCGGAGGATCGAAGCGGTCACGAACCTCCTGGAGTGTGAGACCGGCATTGTAGGGCAAAATGCTCCTTATCTCGGGGCGGACCAGCGACACGGATTTCGGCATTTCCATCAATCTCCACTCTAGCTGCGGCACATCATAAGCGCAGTCGGCGCAATTTGTACAGATATGTATAGACATTTAATATCAAACGTGGTGTGCTGTATCCTATGCCGTTCGAAGGGAGATCGAGACCATGGAAGTTTCCACCCTTTTCAGCCTTTCCGGCCGCAAGGCGCTCGTAACGGGGGCCAGCCGCGGCATTGGCCAGGCGATCGCGGCAGCGCTCGCCAGCGCTGGCGCGGATGTCGCCATCACGGCCCGCGAAGCCAGCGCGCTGGAGGAAACATGCGGCCAGATCACGCAGTTGGGGCGCCAGGTCGTTCCGCTTTCTCTCGATGTGCGAGACATTTCGGCCTGCGCAGAGGCTGTCGCGGCTGCCGATGAGAGGCTTGGCGGCCTCGATATCCTCGTCAACAATGCCGGCTACGAGGAAATCCGGCCATCGGTCGACGTCGATGAAGCCCTTTGGGACAGGATCGTTTCGACCAATCTCAAGGGGGCCTTCTTCTGCGCGCAGGCTGCCGCAAGACAGATGTCTGCCGCAGGCAGGGCAGGGGCGATCATCAATCTCTGTTCGCTGACTTCCTATGTCGGCGTGCCAACGGCGGTACCCTATGGCTCATCGAAGTCGGGCCTGCTCGGAATGACCAGGGCGCTTGCCGCCGAATGGGCCCCTCTCGATATCCGTGTCAACGCGATTGCGCCCGGTTATTTCCGCACGGCAATGACGGACGTCTTCTACGAGGACAAAGCATGGCAGGAAGCAATGCTCACCAAGATTCCGCAGCGCCGGTTTGGCGCAATGGAAGATGTCGCCGGTGCTGTCGTCTTTCTGGCGAGTGGCGCGTCAGCTTATGTGACGGGACATTGCATTCCACTCGATGGCGGCTATCTGGCCTCCATATAAGTGGCTTTCAAGTATTCAATAGATTAAAAAATAGGCAGAAAATAATAGTGCCCAGAAACTGTTTGACAATAATGTATGTAGATGTATAGACAATAAGAAAACGGATTGCACAAGCCGGTATCGAGGGGAAGTCATGCAGCATGTGACCGGAAATACCAGCCCGATCGCGGTATCCGTCAAGAATGTCAACATGGTCTATAACGGCATTCACGCCGTCAAATCCGCCTCTTTCGACCTGCCTGCAGGAAAGTTCCTCACGATCCTCGGCCCCTCTGGCTCGGGCAAGACGACGCTTCTTAGGATGATTGCAGGGTTTCAGGCTCCGACAAGCGGTGAAATCGTCATCAATGGCAAAGCCGTGAGCGCCGTCCCAGCCCATCACCGTTCCATCGGCATGGTATTTCAGAAGCTGGCATTGTTCCCACACATGACGGCTGCCGAAAACGTCGCATTTCCCCTGAAGATGCGCCGGCAGGATGCTCGCACCATCCCGGAGCGGGTCGAGCGCTATCTCGATCTCGTCAAGCTCGGCGGCTATGGCGGCCGGCGCATCCATGAACTTTCCGGGGGCCAGCAGCAGCGCGTGGCGATCGCCCGCGCGCTTGTCTTCGAGCCCGATCTCTTGCTGCTCGATGAGCCGCTCGCCGCACTCGACCGAAAGCTGCGCGAAGAAATGCAGCTCGAATTCCGCCGGATTCAGCGGGAGCTCGGCGTGACGACCATCAACGTCACCCACGACCAGCGAGAGGCGCTGGTCGTCTCCGACGAAATCATCGTCATGGACGCGGGTGAAATCCAGCAGAAGGCGCAGCCGACGCGGACCTATCGAAACCCACGCAATGCCTTCGTCGCAAACTTCATCGGGGTCACCAATTTCATTTCCGGCGCGGTGAGCAGAGTCGACGGTAGCGGTGCTGTCATTGCCCAGGATGCGATAGAGATTGCCGGCATTGTGGGCGATGAGCGCAGTCCACCGCGCGTCGGGGAGCGGGCCTCCGGTGCCATTCGGGCAGAGCAGATCCGCATCGCGGCCAATGCGGCGTCTCTCTCCGGTCTCGAAACCGTGCTCGAAGGCACGGTTTGCGATGCGATTTTCGAGGGTGAGCGCATCGTCTACGAGGTCCGCGTTCCGGCGCTTGCCGGCGAGGCGCTCAGGGTCTTTGATCACGATCCGGTCGACCACATCCAGTATGAGCCGGGTGCTGTGGTTTCTCTCGGCTGGAACAGCCGGGACGTCCTTGTTTTCAATAGCTAAACCGGTTCACCGGATAACCAGAGGAGAACGAAGATGAGCAGACAGAATTCGATTTTGCCGGCGTTGCGTCGGCGCAGCTTTCTCCAGGGCGCGGCCGCCCTTGGCGGTGCGGCAGGCCTCTCAGTGCTGGGCATGCCGCGCGCCTTCGCACAGGAGCCGGAAAAACCAAGCGAAATCATCGTTCGCGCCTGGGGCGGAAGCTGGGTCGACAGCCTGAAGGCCGGCGTCTCCGACAGCTTCACCAAAATGACCGGCATCGCCGTTCGGCATGACCTGACCGAAGACAACGAGATCCAGCCGAAGGTCTGGGCGGCCGTCGCACAAAAACGCGTGCCGCCAATCCACATCAACTGGGACACGACCACGAACGCGACGAAATCGGCGCTGCGCGGCGTGACCGAAGACCTTTCCGACCTGCCGAACCTCAAGAATGTCACAGAGCTGGCAAAGCCCGTCGGCCTCGAGGGATATCCGATCGTCAATACCTACGGCTACGTCTATGTTCTCGCCTATCGGCCGTCTGCCTTTCCGAACGGGGCGCCTAAGTCGTGGAAAGATCTGCTCGACCCGAAGTTCAAGGGCCGCATCGCTTTCTACAACGACGGCATCGGCTTCCATTTTCCGGCGCAGGTTGCCGGTGGCGGCAAGCTGGAGGACATACCGGGCAACATGCAGCCGGCCTGGGACTTCATCGCTAAGATGAAGGAGCAGCAACCGCTGCTCGGTGAAGATCCGGATTTCACCACCTGGTTCCAGAAGGGCGAAATCGACGCCGCTTGCACCATTTCCACCAATGCTCGAGAAGCACGCAAGAACGGTATCGAGATTGCGTGGGTCATTCCTGAGGAGGGCGCCAAGTTCGACACGGATGGCCTCTGGATTCCGAAGGGCCTCCCCGAGAATGAGCTTTACTGGGCGAAGCAATACATCAATCACGCGCTGACCAAGGAGGCGCAGCAGGTCTGGCTCGACGGTCTCGGCCTGCCGGGCGTGGTGCCTGGCCTCACGCCGCCCGCCGATCTCGTCAATGATCCCTCGTACCCGACAAAGGAGGAGGACTTCAAACACCTGATCCGGATTTCCTCGAAGATTCAGGTGGAGAACGAGAGCGACTGGTTCGCGAAGTTCAAGGCGATCATGCAAGGCTGAGTCTTTTTGACGAGCCGCCGCATCTTCGGCGGCGGCTCCGTTCAGCCTGTTCAACTTCAGGAATTCTTCCATGCGAGCCGCTCGAACAGCCTATCCGATGACATGGCGCATTATGGATGCGCTGGAAGCCTTCGCCGCCTTCGTCTGGCCGGCAAGTTTCAAGCGCACGATTCCATATCTCATGCTGGCGCCGGCGGTACTGCTGGTCGGCCTGCTCGTTCTCGGTCTCATCCAGATCGGCGACTCGAGCCTGAGGACGCTCGACACCAGTACTTTCCTGCTCTCGGAAGAGTACACACTGGAAAACTATCACAAGGCGGTCACGGAGCCGTTCTTCGCCATCGTGGCGGCGCGCAGTCTTATCGGGTCTCTGATCGTTACCATCGTGACGCTGACATTCGCGTTTCCCTATGCCTACATGATGGTGCGTACCCGTTCGGCGGGCCTGCGCAAGCTGCTGCTGATCGCGCTATTTCTACCCTTCTTCATCGGTCAGGTCGTGCGTGCCTATGGCTGGCTGATCATTCTCGGCAACCAGGGGATGGTCAACGAGGCTCTGGGCCTGGTCGGTGTCGCGCCGCTTCGCTTGCTCTACAATTATCCGGCAGTCCTCTTCGGTCTTGTCCAATACATGCTACCCTTCGCGGTGCTGATGCTCGCTCCCGCGCTGACGGCAATACCGGAGGAACTGGAAACGGCGTCGGCGTCGCTTGGTGCCAACTGGGTGCGCAGCTTCATCCATGTCGTGTTGCCGCTTGCGCGCCCCGGCCTCGTTGGCGCCGGCCTCGTCGTCGTGACGCTGTCGCTGACCGACTTTGCCATGCCCGCGATCCTCGGCGGCGGCTCGCAGGATTTCATTGCCAACGCCATCTATGACCAGTTCTTCCGCACGTCGGATCAAGGGCTTGGCGCGACGCTGGCCCTCATGCTCGTCGCCGTCGGCTCGTTGCTCGTCGGCATCGTCTTTACGCTCTTCGGCGCGGGAACACTTGCCATGGGAAGGGCGCGCCAGTGAACGCCTCAATCAGCAAATCCATCGTTCTCTGGGCTTTCGTCTCCGTCGCCCTCATCATGCTGTCGGCGCCGACCATCGTCGTGCTCGGAGCCTCCTTCACTTCGGGCAACATGATTACTTTCCCGCCTGAAGGCCTGTCGCTCAAATGGTATGCGGCGATTTTGCAGGCGACCGATCTTCGCGATGCTTTCCTACGCTCGGTCTTTGTGTCGGGCGTGTGCACCCTGGTCGCGATCCCGGCCGGAACATTCGCCGGAATAGCACTTGCCAAATATGCGGTGCGCTTCGAAAAAGCGATCCAGGTCTACCTGCTTCTGCCATTCACCATACCCTTGATCGGTTCGGGTATCGGTCTGATGCTGATCTTCGGCAATGCTGGCATTCTCGGCCAGCTCTGGCCTGTCGGCATCGCCTGCTGCGTGATCAATCTGCCCTTCATGATCTGGGCGGTGACGGCAAGCGCTGCAAGCCTCGATCCCGATCTGGAGCTTGCCGCCGCCAATTGCGGCGCGGGCCCGCTGCAGACGTTCCTTTTCGTGACGCTGCCGGCCGTCATGCCGGGGATCATCAGCGGATCGCTGCTGATGTTCATTCTGGCGCTCAACGAGTTTCTGGTGAGCCTGCTTCTGGTCGATGCGCGCATCGTCACCTTGCCGGTGCAGATCTACAATTCGATCCGCTCGATCATAACGCCCGACTTGGCCGCGATTTCCGTCGTCTTCATTGCCTGTGCGGCGGCCGCCATCTTCCTGCTCGATCGCCTGGTCGGGCTGGATATCTTCCTCAAATCGAAGTGATAACAGGACGCCGGTAGCCACACGCCGCCAACTACAAGGAAACTCCAATGACGAATGTCTCCTTCCACGAACTCGACAAATTGGATTCAGGCGCGCGGGCGGCGCTTCTCCGGCGCTCGGAAACCGACCTTTCCGGTTTCATCGAAAGGGTAAAACCGATCATCGAGGCGGTGCGAACCGAGGGCGATGCAGCACTAGTGCGCTTTGGTCGCGAACTCGACAAGGCGGATATTGAGGATGGAAAGCTGAAGGCGACGGAAGCCGAGTTCGACGCTGCCTTCGATCTGGTCGAGAAGGACGTCATTGAAGCGATCCAGTTTGGTATCGACAACATCAGGCATTTCCACGAAGAGCAGAAGCCAGAGGCCATGTGGCTGAAGGAGATGCGTCCGGGCGCCTATGCTGGTGACCGCTTCACACCGATCAAATCGGTGGCGTTATACATCCCGCGCGGCAAAGGCGCGTTCCCGTCGGTCACCATGATGACCGCCGTTCCCGCCGTCGTCGCCGGCGTGCCGGAGCTTGCAATCTTCACGCCACCGGCGCCTGACGGCTCAGTCGATGCCGCGACCTTGGTCGCCGCCCGGCTTGCCGGCGTGGAAACCGTCTACAAGTGCGGCGGCGCTCAGGCCGTGGCAGCTGCTGCCTATGGTTCAGAGACGATCAAACCGGCGCTTAAGATCGTCGGTCCCGGTAGTCCCTGGGTCGTTGCGGCGAAACGTCTGCTTGCCGGCGTCATCGATCCAGGCCTACCAGCTGGCCCGTCCGAAGCAATCATCTTTGCAGACGATACTGTCGACGGCGGCTTGGCAGCGCTTGATCTCCTCATCGAGGCCGAACACGGCCCCGATTCTTCCGCCTATCTAGTAACCCACAGCCGTCGTGTTGCCGACGAGGCCCTGAAGGCGCTGCCGAAACACTGGGGACGCATGACCGAACAGCGCGTGCAGTTTTCGAGCGCCGTGCTCGGGGGCAAGTGCGGTGGTATCATTCTTACCTCGTGCGTTGAGGAGAGCTATCGTTTTGTCAATGACTACGCGCCCGAGCATTTGGAGATACTCTCCACCAATCCCTTCGCGCATCTCGGGCATATCACCGAAGCTGCCGAAATTCTGATGGGACCGCATACACCGGTCAGCATCGGCAATTTCGGCCTCGGTCCGAACGCCGTCCTGCCCACCAGCCGTTGGGCGCGCACCTTTGGTCCGCTCTCGGTGACCGATTTCGTCAAGCGCTCCTCGATCGGCTATGTGACCGCATCGGCCTATCCCGAATTTGCCAAGCATGCGCGCACGCTTGCCCGCTACGAAGGGTTCTCGTCGCACGAGAACGCGGTCTCGGATGTGCGCAACGCCTACCTCCGGACTTGAGAGGAAAAAGTATGAAGGCGGCGAGACTCTATGCGGCCGGCGATCTGCGCGTCGAGGAGATCGAAGCGCCGGGCGCGCCAAAGCCGGGCTGGGTGCGGCTCGCCGTCACGGCCGCCGGGATTTGCGGTTCGGATCTTCACAATTACCGTACTGGACAATGGATCAGCCGGTCTCCGTCGGTTGCTGGCCATGAGTTCGCCGCCATTGTCACAGTTACGGGGGCGGGCGTGGCGGGGTTCGCCCCCGGCGATCCCGTG
This sequence comes from Sinorhizobium psoraleae, assembly GCF_013283645.1. Lineage (GTDB taxonomy): Bacteria > Pseudomonadota > Alphaproteobacteria > Rhizobiales > Rhizobiaceae > Sinorhizobium > Sinorhizobium psoraleae. The sequence continues at coordinate 117,577 of NZ_JABEKV010000006.1, read as the reverse complement.
GTTGCCGACAGCCGTTTCTGGTGTGGTGCATGCGCCGCCTGCGGGAGTGGACGCCAGAATATCTGTGAACGGCTGGGCTTTGTCGGCGAGGTTTGCGACGGCGGCTTCGCGGAGGAAACTGAATTGCCGGCACGTCTCCTCGTCAAGCACCCTGTTTCGCTAGATCCCGCAATTGCGGCGATGGCGGAACCTCTCGCGGTGGCCTTGCATGCGGTGCGCAAGCAGACCATTCCTAGCCATGAACCGGTGCTGATCGTCGGGTGCGGGCCGATCGGCGGATTGGCGGCGGTTCTTCTTTCCCGGTTCCACGACGGCCCCCTTCTCGTTGCTGACCGCAACGAGGCGCGCGCCGCGCGTGTCGCCGAGGTGACCGGGGCGAGAGTCGTGACACTCGAACGAGGCCCGATTGCCGCGGCTTTGGGTAACAGGGTCCTCCGCTATGCAATCGATGCCACCGGCAATATCGGCGTGCTTGCCGGGCTTGTCGATCTCCTCTCCGGTGGCGGTTCGATTGCGCTTGTCGGCATTACGCATGGGCGGATCGACCTCGATCCGAATATCCTTGTCGAGCGCGAGATCTCGCTCGTTGGCTGCCATGCTTTCACGGACGAGCTGCCCGAGGCCGTCTCCCTGCTTCCATCATTGGAGACGGCGTTGCGGCTCATCATCGACGAGGAAATAACGATCGACGATATCCCGTCAGCCTATGAACGGCTGCTCGGCGGATCAACATCCGGACTGAAGACAATCATTCGCATTCGCACCGATCCGGAGCGGACGGATCGAACAAACGTGGAGAGCAATGGGCTATGACCAATCTTCGTTCCACGGCCGGACCGCTCTACGAGAAGGTCAAGGACTATGTTCTCGGCAACATCGGTAGCGGCAAATGGGGGCAGGACCACAAGCTGCCCTCGGAACACGAGCTCGTTTCAAAACTGGGTGTTTCGCGCATGACCATCCATCGGGCATTGCGCGAATTGACGTCGGACGGACTTCTGATCCGTATTCAGGGCGTCGGCACCTTCGTTGCGCCGCCGAAACCGCTATCCACCCTGATTGAGATCAACAATATTGCGAGCGAGATACGCCAGCGCGGTGGCCGCCATGCAGCGAAAGTTGTCGTGCTGGAGTCGACCGAGCCGGGGCCGGAGTTGCTCGCGGCCTTCGAGTTCGGGACACGGGGACCCGTCGGCCACTCGATGGTTGTGCATTTCGAGGACAACGTGCCGGTGCAACTCGAAGAACGTTTCGTCAATACGGAACTGGTGCCGGATTACGAAAAGCAGGACTTCACCAGGATCACCACCTATGACTATTTGCAGCAAAGCACGCCGCTGACCGAAGTCGAACACGTCATTGCTGCGGTCGCGGCGGATGAGGACACGGCACGCCTTCTGATGATCCGCCCCGGCGAACCCTGCCTGCTCCTCCATCGCCGGACCTGGTCGGGTTCGACGGTCGCTACGGTCAACAGGCTCACCTATAACGGCAGCCGCTACACGCTCGGTAGCCGCTATTCGCCTGGCTCGGTGCGTTGATACGGTGGGAAGCAGGATCGTCGCGCGCCACGGTGCAAGCATGTCACTTGTCGATCCCGGTCGCCCCGGGTGTGAAAGGGGTTAATGATGTCCTCACCGAGCAGAACCGCGGAAATCCGCCGCGTGGCCCTCACCGACGAACGGGAGGCGGCCAGCATGCTGGCCTTGCTGCTCAAGGACATCTTCGATCTCGACGCGGAAAACGTCATCATCAATCGTGACCGCTACAGCCTCAATTCGCTCAACGGCTTCTTCGAGACGAAGGCGGGCGAGTTCTTCTTCAAGTTCCACCAGGAGGAGGGCGAGGAGGCGATGTCCGGCGAATATTACCGCGCCGACATCCTCGCGAGAGCGGGCATTCCCGTGGATCAGCCCATCCACATGTCCGCGCTTCCCGGAGAGCAGATCCTGATTTACCGCCGTCGCAACGACCGGCGATTTTCCGATGTGCTCAGGGATCTTGATCTCAATCCGAACCTCGACGAGGAGGCGATCGCGGTCGCCGCCGAGCGCCGCCTCTCTGCCGAGCTTCTCTCCGTCTATCGCCGAACGCTGCACTCGGTGACGGCCGAGGAGGTGGCGTCGGAGCCCATTCACCGACTTTTCTACGAACGGATGATCGATCCGGAAAGCCGGACCATGCCCGGCGGCCGTTACGCGAACTTCTACGTTGGTCGAACCTTCCGTTTTCCTGATGTGGAGCTTGATTGGGAGGCCTTCTCCAGGGCCCGTTTCGTCATCAACGGCCTGCGATACCAGCGGACTGTCGGCGAACTCTTCGCCGCCGCGGCCGACCGGCTGCGCCCACAAAAACTCGCCGACGCCGGGGGTGTCACCGCGCACGGCGACGCCCATAACGCCAATGTCTGGTACGCAAGGAGCGGCGAGGAAGCGGTGCTTTCGTTCTTCGATCCAGCCTTTGCGGGCACGCATGTTCCGACGCTTCTCGCAGAGATCAAGGCGACTTTCCATAACATCCTAGCCCACCCCCTCTGGCTGTACGATCCCGCTGAGGCCGAGCGTCGGTATCGCGTGCGCGCTGAATATGGCGGTGGCGTCCTCAACGTTGAGACCAATTGGGCCCTGAGCCGCGTGAGACGAAGCCTGCTGGAGGTGAAGGCCCGTCTCCTCTGGCGGCCACTGCTTGCTGAGTTGAAGGCGCGAGGCAATCTGCCTGCAGACTGGCGAACGGTGCTGAGGCTCGCCCTGTTTCTTTGCCCGACACTTGTCATGAACCTCAGGGCAGGTGCCAGCACCCACAACCCGTCTTCGTCGCTGCTCGCGTTTTCCGTGGCCGTAATGGCCGGCAGCGAGCCGGAAAGCGGAAGCGATGACATGAGGCGTTTTCTGGATGGAATAGACCCTGAGAGTTCAGCAGGTGTTTCTTCGATATGACGAAGTGGCACTACGAGCTCTCTGAGTGACTGTCGTGCCGCAAGTGCTCGAGCCACAATGCGGTTAATTCGTGATCTTACTCAGGCCGCTCGCTGAATCCGGGAGTCGCAGAGTTTATCGCAGCAATTGAGCCATGGCACGAATGATCAACACCGTGGACGCAGTTCCAGGTCGATATGACCGAGCGAGTGCTCTCCAGCCTTGGCAGCATGGTCGTTGATTGCTGCCATTCAGCGTGTCGTGCTGTCTCCGTCTCAGCGGCACCAAATACGGAGTGATTTTTGTTAAAGGCGACGAGGCGCTATGGACAGACGGGCGTGGACGTCGCCGGCGGCAACTCCATCTTGTCTTGCGGGCTTTGTTGCACGCCGATTTCCGTGAGCTCCGGAAGGTCTGACAGAGGCGGCCCGTAAATCCTGCTAGCGACCTGCGGAACAAAGGCCACGTATTTCGATTGTGGTACGCTTCGCCAGGAAGCCATCGCCGCGAACGTGTCTACCGAGAGCCAATTCGAGGTTCTCATTGTGGAACTCGTTGACCGAACCGCAGGCTTCACAGATTTCGAAGGCAGTAATTGATGGGTGGATGTAGCCGTGTTCAGAATGGCGGCAGCGAACGAAGGCATTCATACTCTCGACCCTATGGATCTTTCCGAGTTCGATAAGCTTTTCGAGTGCCCGATAGATCTGCAGCGGTGCCTTGAGGCCGTGCTGTCGAAGACGATCGAGAATGCTGTAGGCGCTTAAAGGTACCTGTGATGCCTCCAGAACCGAAAGCACAAGCGTTTGATTGCGCGTGAGGGCTGAGGTTGTATAGCCCGTCCGTCGTGTCATCTGTGTGCCTCCATTCACGGATCTGAAGTGATACGGGGCTGCCGCGTCAGCCCCGTATTGTGCGATGTGCCCGAACGATCGGCAGCGGACTATGGCCGCGGTGTTCCTCGATCGAAGCGCCGGCCACCGCCAGTCGTTGCCGTGAGGCGAGTGGGGGTCGTCTGTGGCATATTCCAGCACTATTCGTCCGGGAAGCTCCGCGCTATACGGTCGCTGTCGGGAGTGCGCGGCATTTCACGAACCCCTCCGAGATGATGTCCTTCGGCAGGTTGCGGCCAATGAAGACAAGCCGCGACACGCGCTCCTCCCCGTCCTTCCACCGGCGCTGGTGGTCGCCTTCCATCAACATGTGGACGCCCTGGACGACATAGCGGTCGTCGTCGCCGGCAAAGGCGATGATGCCCTTCATCCGCAGCATATCCAGGCCAAATGCCTGGGCGGTCGTTTGGAGCCAGCGGAAGAATTTTTCTGGATCGATCGGCTGGCGTTCGATCAGTGAAAAACTCGTGACATGATCGTCATGCTCATGGTCGTGCTCTTCTTCGAGAAAGTCAGGCTCGACTTCGAGAATGCGGTCGAGATCGAAGGCCTTGCGATCGAGCAAGCCGGCGATATCGAGATCGCAGCGCTGTGTCTGGATAATGCTGGCCGTCGGATTGATGCGGCGAATGCGATCCTCGACAGCTTTCAGTCCGGCGACCGATACAAGGTCGGTCTTATTGAGGATGATCGTGTCGGCGAACGCCAGTTGCTCCTGCGCTTCATGCGCGTGATCGAGTTCGCCGAGAAGATGTTTGGCATCGACGACGGTGATGATGGAGTCGAGCCGTGTCTTGGAGCGGACGTCCTCGTCGACGAAGAAAGTCTGCGCGACGGGGGCGGGATCCGCGAGCCCGGTGGTTTCTATGAGGATTCCATCGAAGCGGTCGCGGCGCCGCATCAGCCCCTCGATGATGCGGATCAGGTCGCCGCGCACCGTGCAGCAAATGCAGCCGTTGTTCATCTCGAACACTTCCTCGTCAGCATCGACGATGAGGTCGTTGTCGATACCGACTTCGCCGAACTCGTTGACGATGACAGCGAACTTCTTCCCATGCGGCTCTGAAAGGATCCGGTTGAGAAGGGTGGTCTTTCCTGCGCCGAGATAGCCGGTGAGCACAGTGACTGGCGTGGGGGCAATCTGGTCTGACATGGGCGAAACCTCATTGTTGCGATGCATGCCGAGCGCGACGGCGGCACCCGGGCCAGCATCGAAGTTGATATGTTATTACGTAACTTTTCGTTTGACGAATGTAATAACGTAACATATGCAGGGGTTGTCAACCCCGGACCTGCCATGACCAATCATTGCCTTCGTTTTGAAAACTTGACCCTTGGCTATGCCGGCCACCCCGCCATTCACCACCTGAGTGGCGGTATCGAGCGCGGCGCGCTGACCGCGATCGTTGGCGCCAATGGATCTGGCAAGTCGACCCTGATGAAGGGGATCGCCGGCATCCTGAAACCCATCAATGGGGCTTGCTTCGCGCACTATCGGCGGCTCGCCTATCTGCCGCAGCAGTCGGAGCTCGACCGCAGCTTTCCCGCACGCGTGATCGATCTCGTCTCGCTTGGCTTCTGGCAACGACGCGGGTTGCTCGGGCGTCGGACGAAAACAGACAGGGCGAACTTGGCGGGCTGTCTTTCTGCGGTGGGTCTCACCGGTTTCGAGGATCGCCCGTTGGACAGCCTTTCGGGCGGCCAGATACAGCGAGTCCTGTTTGCCCGCGCCATGCTGCAGGACGCCGATCTCATCCTCTTGGATGAGCCCTTCAACGCAGTGGATGCCCGCACGATCGCCGACCTCGTCCAACTGGTGCGGCAGTGGGCCGCGGAAGGCAGGACGGTGCTTTGCGTGCTGCACGACCACGGTCTCGTTCGGCAGCATTTTCCGCAAACGCTTCTGCTTGCGCGAAAGGCGGTCGCCTGGGGGCGAACGGACGCTGTGCTGACGCCGGAGAATCTCCTGCGGGCTCGGAATTTTCAGGAAGCCTGGGACGAGACAGCAGATTGGTGTGAGGACAGTCCGGCGGGATCGACCGCCAGCAAGGGCGCTGTCGAGAAGGCATCGGCGAATGTATGACTATCTGATCGCGCCGTTTCTTCAATATGGCTTCATGCAGCGCGCCCTGTTCGGCTCGCTGATCCTGGCCGTAAGCTGTGCGCCCGTCGGCGTCTTTCTGATGCTGAGACGCATGAGTCTCACCGGCGACGCAATGTCCCATGCGATCCTGCCGGGAGCGGCGCTCGGCTTCGTATTCTTCGGTCTCGATATCGTTCCGATGACGCTCGGTGGCCTCCTCGTCGGCCTCGTTGTCGCTCTTGGGGCAGGCGCGGTGTCGCGCCTGACGATCCAGAAGGAAGATGCCTCCTTGGCGGCATTCTATCTGATCTCGCTGGCGCTCGGCGTGCTACTCGTGTCCTGGCGTGGCTCCAGCGTGGATCTGATGCATGTGTTGTTCGGCTCCGTGCTGGCACTCAACGATGCTGCCCTGACCCTGATCGGCCTGATCGCTGCCATCACGTTGCTGGCGCTTGCAATCTTCTGGCGTGCCCTGGTGGCCGAGTGCCTTGATCCGCTCTTTCTGCGTTCAGTGAGCCGCGTCGGTGCGCCGGTCCATTTTCTTTTCTTGACGCTTGCGGTGCTGAACCTTGTCGCCGGTTTCCAGGCGCTCGGCACGCTGCTCTCGGTGGGCCTGATGATGGTGCCTGCTGCGGCGTCTCGCTTCTGGTCCAACCAGGTCGGTCCGATGTGCCTGGTGGCTATTGCGATTGCCGCCGTCTCGGCCCTGGGTGGCCTGCTGCTTTCCTATCACGCGTCACTGCCGTCGGGGCCTGCCATCATCCTGACTGCCGGCGGCATCTATTTCCTTTCCACTTTGGCTGGCCGGCGAGGTGTTCTGCGCAACGCCTTCGCGCAGCGCCGCCACCGAGTAGCCTGATCAACAAAAAGGAGATCTCCATGTTCAGAACTTTGCGCATTGCGACCTGTGCGAGCCTCGTGACGTTGTGCGGTGGCTTTATTGCGACCGCCTCCGCAGCCGACATCAAGGTCGTTGCCAGCTTCTCCATCCTTGGCGACTTCGCCAAGAATGTGGGCGGCGATCGCATCGAGGTCACGACCCTCGTTGGTCCTGACGGGGACGCTCATGTCTATGAACCACGTCCGGCTGACGCGGCCGCGCTCGAACAGGCGAATGTCGTTCTGGTCAATGGCCTCGCCTTCGAGGGCTTCATGTCGCGGCTCATCGAAACGAGTGGCACCAAGGCGGCGGTCGTCGAGGTCAGCAAGGGCATCGAGCCGCTGAAGGCGAGCGAGGAGGAACACCATGAGGGTGAGGGCCATGAAGATGCCGGGAAACAGGAAAACGATGGTCATGAAGATGAGGGGCATGATCATGGCGAATTCGATCCACATGCGTGGCAATCAATCCACAATGCCGAGATCTATGTGAAGAACATTGCGGACGCCCTCTGCAAAGCCGACAAGGCGGGATGCGCAAGCTACGCGGCCAATTCCGAGGCCTACCTCAAGAAGCTCGCCGAACTGGAGGCGGAGGTGAAGGCCTCGCTAGAGGCAATTCCGGCCGATAAGCGCACGGTCATCACCTCGCACGACGCGTTTGGCTATTTCGAACATGAATACGGGCTGAAGTTTATCGCGCCCGAAGGCATCTCGACCGAGGCGGAGGCCTCCGCGTCTGACGTCGCCAAACTCATCGACCAGGTCAAGGAGGACAAGGCGTCGGCGATCTTCCTGGAGAACATTACGAACCCGCGTCTTGTCGAACAGATCGTAACCGAGACGGGCATCAAGCTTGGCGGGACGCTCTATTCGGATGCACTCTCCGCAACGGACGGCCCGGCTTCGACCTACATCGACATGTTCCGTCACAACCTCGACACCATCAACGCTGCCATCCTGGGTAGCTAAACGCATTGGGACTCGTCCGGCAGTCACGGGCGAGCCCCTTCGTACGTCAAAATTGAGCTTTCCGATCACCCATCGCAGGGGGCTGGAGGGTGAGCATGCAGCCCGTCCAGGCATTGGCGAATGTCGGGCGAAGCACCGCTGGAGTTTAAGTTGATTGTGCGTTATGAACCCGTCCCGGTGACACTGCTGACTGGATTTCTGGGATCCGGCAAAACCACATTGCTCAATGATCTGCTCGCCGATCCCCGCATGGGGAACATGGCCGTCATTGTCAACGAATTTGGAACGGTGCCCGTCGATCATGATCTCGTTCACGCCGGGTCGGAGCGCTATTTCCAGACGACGACCGGATGCATCTGCTGCACGGCGAGCAGCGATATTCGTGCGTCCTTGTTCGAGCTGCACGAGGCGCGCAGCCGTGGCGAAATACCGGCCGTGTCGCGTGTCGTTATTGAGACGACGGGCCTTGCTGACCCTGTTCCGATCATCAACAGTCTCGTTGCCGGTGGCGCCCCTGCCATGGGCCTGCGCGATCATGTTGTGGCGCGGCATTACTATCTTTCCGGCGTGATCACGGCCTTCGATGTGTTTGCCGGCCGCGCAACGCTCGACAGTTTCATGGAGGGGTGGAAGCAACTTGCTTTCGCGGATCACATCATTCTCACCAAGACGGACATCGTAGAAGAGCGTTTGTCCTGGACCGAGGAACTTTGCCAACTGAACCCCGCGGCGATGTTTCATGACCGGCACGCCGCTAGCTTTGATCTTGCGTCGCTCTTCAGCGAGCGGCCTTATTCCATCCAGGGCAAGGCCGACGACGTCCCAGGCTGGCTTGCGATGGAGGCATTTGCGAAGCACGCAGATCATGCTCACGATTCAAACCGGCATGGCGATGAGGTGGAGGCCTTCAGCCTTGTCCACGACGAGCCTCTCGATCCACCGTCCGTCGAGACCTTTCTCCATCTGGTCACGAGCAACATCTCCTCGGGTCTGCTCAGGCTGAAGGGCATCTTCGCGCTCGCCGACGACCTGGACAGGCCGCTCGTCGCCCATGCGGTTCATCGGCGGCTATATCCGCCCCACCGTCTTGACCGCTGGCCGAGTGGTGACCGGACCACTCGCGTCGTACTCATTGGTCAAGACATGCCGGCGAAACCGATCCGTGACCTATTTGAGGTTCTAACGCCCCGATCCTCTCGCAAGACGAGGAGGCAGGCATGACGGGGCCGTTCATAAATCCTCTCGCGCGACAGGCGCCGGGCGTCGTCAACAGTGCGCGCACCATCAAGCAATGGACGCGGACGATTCTTGGGCTCGATGACGCGACAATCGTTTCAGTGAATGAACTCGTGTGCTCGTTGCCTGATTGCCCGCCGAAGGAAACGGTCATTCTCGTTATGCGTCCGGAAAAGCAGACGCTCCAGGCATCCATACACAAGCCAATGCGCGCCATAACGTTCGAGGATGTCTCGGTTGCGTGGGTTGCGAAGTCGGAAGATTCCTTCCGAGCTGAAACGCCGTGATACTGCTGCACAAGGCAGGCACCATCACACCGCTTGCCTTTCTTTTGCGGCCCCTTGCAAAGATTCTGAGACGCGAAACGAGAAGTGGTGTCTGCATCACGGTGGCCGCACGTAAAGGTAGATTCCAGCGTGCAATAGCCTGGTTCGGCTCGATGTCCGGGTCGATTACGTAAGTATTCGGGCAATGCTTTGCAGAGTCTTGCAAGGTTTCTTGCGGCGCCCGTATTGACGACATGGAAATTTGCAGAAACGATGTGGCCTGCAAACGAACTTGCAGGATGTCATGACAATACTCGATCGGATAAAAGCTCACTCCAGGCGACTGACGGATGCGGATCAGAAGCTGATCGCGACCATCCTGGAAAACCGCGCCGAAGCCGCTTTCCTCTCGGGCCCGCAACTCTCGCAACGCGCCGCCGTCCACGAAGCCACTGCGACACGGCTCGCTCAGAAGTTGGGCTACAAGGGCTTCCCAGACCTACGTGCGCAATTGCAACGCGAAGTTCTGGATGATCAAGACGCCGCCAACCGCATGCGCCGGTCGGTGTCGAAGGTCGAACATGGCGACTATCTGACTGATCTGATTGCGGCTGAAATTGCCGCACTCGAGACGCTGGCTAGATCCGTCGCTCAGACAGACGTCGATATTGCTGCGGACATGGTTTTCGCTGCACGACGCATATTCATCTTCGGTCAAGGGCACGCCCAATCGGTGGCCGGCTTCTTGCACCGCCGTCTCGACCGGTTCGGCATGACCATCATTGCATTGACGGGGCGCGGACGAGACATCGCAGAGCGCATGGTTAGCATGGACGCCGGGGACTTGGTGATCGCTCTTGCGTTCCGCAAGCAGCCACAAAGCTACGGACCACTCATGCGGCATGCTGCGCGTGTCGGCGCTCAAACAATTCTCATTTCCGACCTTGCTGGCCCGCTGATGGAGCCTGCCGCAAATCTCATGCTGTCGGCGCCACGAGGCCGCTCGGGGAGTGAGTTCCAGACGCCGACAATTCCGTTCGCAATCGTCAACGGCATCGTCCTGACGATCGCCGGCCGCCATCAGCGGGAGATCATCGGCAGGTTGGAGAAACTGTCGGAGTTGTTCAACGACTTCGATTGATTGGGGAAATGTTGGGAGGAGGAAGACATGTTCAAAAGACTAGCCAAAGCCGCGCTTGCTGCGTGCGTTATTTTGCCGTCGATAGCGGCGGCTGGAGATCTCGACAAGATGACGCCGGAGCAGTTGTTGCCGCTCGCACAGAAGGAGGGGAGCGTTACTATCTTCTCACTGTCGAGCCGCATCGCCAAAATCGAGAAGGCATTCGAAGAGACCTATCCCGGCGTGGACCTGATAGGGGTTGATATGAGCTCGACGAAGCAGATCGCACGCCTGGAGGCGGAACAGCAGGCTGGGATCCACGCCGTCGACGTGCTCTATATTGCCGACACACCGGTGGTCTTCACAAAACTGCTGCAGGCAAAAAGGGTCAGCAATTATGTGCCGCCCCGTGTGACTGGCGAGATCGATGATCGCTACAAGGTCCCGCTGCTTGCGCAACGGCTGTCGACCAAGGTTCTGATGTACAACGAGGCGGCCTTTTCGAATGGTTCGCCAATCAACAATCTGTGGCAACTCACCGATCCGGAATGGCGCGGCCGAGTGCTTATGGTTGACCCGAGCCAACGGGGTGAACTCCTTGATCTCTTGACCGAAATCGCACTCCACTCCGACGAAATGTCAAAGGCTTACCAGGCACACTTCGGAAAGGAGATAGAGGTGGATCCGGACGTTCAAGGTGCGGGCGAACAGTTTATCAAGGATCTCTTCGCGAACGACCTCATCCTCGTGCCGAACAGCGACGTCCTCAACAAGTCGATCGGTGACATCAATGCTAAGGAGCCGCCCGTCGGCTTCGGCACCTATTCGGACCGTCGCGACAACAAAAAGGAGGGGTGGGCTCTCCAGGTTGCGAATAAAGTCGAGCCCGCCAACGGCATTCTCTTTCCTGCGATTCTGACAATTGCGGACAAGGCGCCCCATCCTGCCGCCGCGCGGCTGCTGATCGACTTCATGTTTGGCGATGACACGCCGAGCGGTGGGCCCGGCTTCGAGCCCTTCAACGTCCCTGGCGACTACGCGACACGCAAGACGATCGCCGGCCACCCGGACTCGGTTAAGCTCGAAGACTTGCAGGCCTGGACAATTGATCCGCAAAAGACGGCCGCCGCTCGAGGCCGGATCGCGGATCTCATCATCACCCTTCAATGAGGGCAGGCTGTTGTCGGCGCGGATCTTGGCCCGCGCCGATACGCCTCGGAGGCATTTAATGACATCGACATCTATCGTCATGCCATCGGGCAGCCGACTGCTCCGATCGGCCTTTCTCATGCCGGCAATATTGGTGGCGATCATTGCCATCCTCGTCGTCGCGCCGCTGCTTCGCATCCTGCTTTCCACACTGACACCTGAAGGCCTCGCAGCCTGGGAGACCGTTCTTTTCAGCCCGCTATCAACCAATCTCTGGTGGCGACCGCTGTTCAATACGATGGCGCTGGGTTTCGGTGTCTCTATCGGCTGCCTTCTGCTTGGAGGCTTCCTCGCCTGGCTCGTGATCCTCACCGACGTCCCTGGCCGCAGGGCGTTGGGGTTGATGGCTACCTTGCCTTACATGATCCCGAGTTTCGCCGCGGCGCTTGCCTGGGGCACTGTGTTCAGGAACGCCCGCCTCGGGGGCTCCGCTGGCTTTTTCGAAACCAGCGGACTTGCCATCCCTGATTGGCTCGCCTGGGGGCTCGTGCCGACAGCCATCGTGCTGATCGCGCACTATTATTCTCTCGCCTACACGATCATCGCTGCGGCACTGAGCTCCGTTGGGGCCGATCTCGTTGAAGCCGGCCAAATGGCCGGTGCGAGACGTCCGCGTATCTTTTTCGGCATCATTCTGCCCGTCGTGACACCCGCGTTGATCGCGGCTGGGTCGCTGACCTTCGCCGGCGCCGTCGCCAACTTCGCGGCGCCAGCCCTGCTTGGTCTGCCGGTGCGAATGCAAACGCTTTCGACCCGTCTTTTCGGCATGATCGAAACAGGTCAAAATGAACGCGGCTTTGTCATCGCGCTTTTGCTCATCGCCGTTTCGGCGGCGTTCCTTTGGTTGTCCGATCGGATCGTTTCAGGGCGCAAGGCGTTCATCACGGTGACCGGCAAGGGTGGACGCACGAAACGTTTCCCCCTCGGCGTCTGGCGCTGGCCGCTCTTTGGCTTGGCGCTGGTGGTTGGTCTGCTCACCACCGTCGCCCCGATTCTGATCCTTGCGGCGTCAAGCCTAGCCCCCCAAGGCGGCGCACTGTTTTCGAACTGGACGTTGCATTTCTGGATCGGCGAAGGCGGCGGTGCGATCGCCCAAGGTCAAGCCGGGGTATTCCGCAACCCCATCCTGCTTGATGCGCTCTGGAACACCATCCAGCTTGGCCTCGTCGTGGCGTTCACGACCATGCTTCTGGGATTGGCGCTCGCCTATACGATTGTTCATCGCCGCGGCAGCCTGCTCGCGTCCGTGCTCAGCCAGCTCGCTTTCATGCCGCTCCTCATTCCGAGCATTGCCTTTGCGGCCGCCTACATCGCGCTATTCAGTGCGCCGATTGGGCCGATGCCCTCTCTCTATGGCACCTTCGCACTGCTGGTGGTCGCTGCTTCCGCACATAATCTTCCCTTTGCGGTTCAATCGGGACGCTCGGTACTTGGCCAGATTTCGGCTGACCTGGAGGAAAGTGCGCGGCTGACCGGGGCAGGGCTCATACGGCGGCTGTTCGCCATCATCTTCCCGCTGGCGATCCGCGGGCTGTTTGCCGGAGCGATCCTCGTCTTCGTCAAGATGGTGCGCGATCTGTCGCTAGTGGTCCTGCTCTTCACCGCGACTTCTCCGGTGTTGAGCATGGTTGCCTACCGCTATGCGGCCGAAGGCTTCATGCAGTTCGCCAATGCCATCACCCTCATCATTCTCGTGGTCTGCCTCGCGGCCTCGCTCATCGCGCACAGCCTGCAGAACCGCGTTCAGAAATGGAAAGAGTCATGAACGCCATTGTTTCCAGCGCCGCGGACGCCATCCAAATCCGCAATCTCGCAAAACGGTTCGGCGCTTTCACAGCGGTCAAGGACATCAACATCTCTGTGCCTGCTGGTTCCTTTCTGGTGCTTGTCGGCCCGTCCGGCTGCGGCAAGTCCACATTGTTGCGCATGCTTGCAGGTCTCGAGGCCCCAACCGAAGGCGAAATTGCCTTCGTCGGCGAGACGGTTTCGAGTGGCGCAGGGGGTGTCATCTCCGATGCCGGTAGACGCAATGCCGGCCTCGTGTTTCAGAGCTATGCCCTCTGGCCGCACATGACGGTGGCTGCCAATATTGCTTGGCCGCTGAAAGTCGCAAAGTGGTCGAGGGAGCGGCGGGACCGAAGGGTCAGGGAAGTTCTGGCGCTACTCGGCATCGACGCTTTGGCGAAACGATATCCAGCGGAAATCTCGGGCGGCCAGCAACAGCGTGTGGCGATTGCTCGCACGATCGCGCCGCAGCCGAGCATTCTTCTGTTTGATGAACCCCTTTCCAACCTCGATGCCAAGCTCCGCATCGAGATGCGGAGCGAACTGATGCGCATCCATCGCGCCACCGGCGCCACCTCCGTCTACGTGACCCATGACCAGGTGGAAGCGATGACAATGGCAACTCACGTCGCCGTGCTGAACAATGGTCGCGTCGAGCAGTTTGGAAAGCCGATAGATCTCCTTCGGCAACCAGCCACGACCTTTGTCGCCACCTTTCTCGGCACCCCGCCGGCAAACCTGCTTCCGGCAGTTCGCTCCGGTGACTTCCTGATGTTCGGCGATGTGGATCTTGCTTTCTCAGCCGCGGCACGCGGTCACGAGAGCGTGCAATTGCTTTACCGCGCGGAAGACCTTTGCGTAGGCGCCGTCGCGGGCAGGCCCTCCGTCGAGGCCCGCTTTGCCGAGGCTGCCCCGATCGCGGGGCGGACGATGGTGACGGCGATGATTGGAGACCTCCGCGTCACAGGAATGACCGATGGGTATTTCAGCGCGACGCCGGGCGAGGCCATCACCATGTCATTCATTCGAGGTCCCGACGCAATATTTGCCGTCTCTGGAGAAAGGATCGATCAATGAGGCTCATTCTCATGCGCCACGGAGAAACCGAATGGAACGCTGAGCAGCGCCTCCAGGGCCAGGACAACTCCGTGCTTTCGGAGCGCGGCGTCGCGCAAGTCCGCCGTTTCCGTCCTTACGCCAAGGCGTTGAAACCCGTCCGTGTGATTGCTTCGGATCTCGGTCGGACGCGACAGACAGTTGCCCTTATTGGCCACCCGGAAGCACCCACTGACGTCCGACTGCGCGAGCTTGACATGGGCGATTGGACAGGCAGGCGCAAGCCCGAACTCATCGCCGAGCGGCCGGAGGAGTATGCTGCGTGGCGTGCCGGAACATTCACACCTGCACGTGCCGAAAGCTGGTCGGCGTTTCGCCAAAGAGTGGCGGATAGCATTCGCGAGTGGATTGCGAACACCGAGGGTGATCTTCTCGCGGTCGTGCATGGCGGCGTCATCCGCGCCGTTTGCCATGAATTCTTGGACCTTCCGCCTTCGCGGGTGGTCCCGGTGACCCCAGGGACTGCGACCATTCTCAACTTTGCCGCACCTGACCGTGTGACGGCGCAGCTCGAAGCCTACAACATTGGATCTGTCGCTCCCGACGTGTCCGTGGCCGACTGACTATGCCTGAGGAAGGGGACCGCACGCGAAATGACGTCCGGAACATCTGTCATAATAGAGCTTCTTGGCGGCGTGGCGCTGCTGTTGTGGGGCGTGCGCATGATCCGCACAGGCGTCATGCGGGGATGGGGCGAGCGTTTGCAGAGATTTGTCGAGCAGCGTTTGTCGAACAGACTGGCAGCATTCGGCGGCGGCGTCGTTGCCACGGCCATGCTCGGGAGTGCCACAGCCATGGCGCTCATTATCGCGGGACTCGCCGGGTCGGGGGCGATCGGCGGCACCACTGGTTTGGCGGTTCTGCTCGGCGCTGATGTCGGTTCGGCCCTCGTGTCTGGGCTCTTCGTCTCGGGCTCATCGCTTTCAATGAAACTCGCGCCCTTCTGCCTTTTTGCAGGATACGTCACCTTCGGTCTTTCGAGTGAATTCAGGCTTCGCAGCGCAGGGCGGATCATGCTCGGGCTTGGCATGATGCTGCTTGCCTTGACGATGATCGTGGCAGCGACGGCGCCGCTTCGGGGCGCGACACTGTTCCATGAAGTCTTGGGTGCGATTGCCGGGGAACCGATCCTCGGATTCTTGGTAGGAGCAGTCCTCGCTTGGCTCTGCCATTCGACGCTAGCCGTCATTCTTTTGGTCTCTTCACTCCTCATCAACGGCAGTCTGGAGGTGGCCGGGGCGATTCCCTTAATTCTAGGCGTCAATTTCGGTGGTGGGCTACCGGCCGTCGCTGCGACGTGCGAACAACCAATGCCGGCGCGCTGGCTTCCAGTAGCCAATCTCTTCTGCCGCGGCTTTCTGGCGCTTGCGGGCCTGCTGCTTGGTCGCACGATAGTCGAAATTGCGGACACATTGTCGATCGAGCCGTTACACATCGCCGTCGGTCTGCATGCGGTATTCAATGTTACCGTCGCAACAGTCTTCCTGCCGTTTTCCCCTGCGGTTATGCGCCTCTGCGAAAAACTTATGCCCGATGCGGCCGCAGCGGACGATCCGTTCGCTGCTCCGCGTTATCTTGACCGGCTGTCGCTCGAGACGCCGACGATCGCGCTGTCCAATGCCGTAACCGAAACGGTCCGCATGAGCGAAATCCTGGAACGGATGTTCCGCCTCTCGTTGATGGCTCTGAAATCCAGGCGTCTGGAAGACCTGAAAGACGTGGCTGCGATTGACGTCAGGCTTGGTAACTATCTGGCGTCTGTCCACGTCTATCTCGGTCAGCTTCCCGCAGACAGACTAACGAGCAGTGACAGCCGACGGGCTTTCGAGGTACTGCATTACGCGAGCAACCTCGAACATGCCGGCGACGTCATCAAGCTCAGTCTCGCCAATCGGATCCGCGCCACAATCAAGCAGGATATCCGGTTCTCGTCGAGCCAGACTGCGGCGCTCGAGGCGCTCTGTGAAGTCATCTCCCTGTCGCTGCGGCTCGTTCCGGCTGCGCTGACTTCACGGGATGTCACGGCTGCGGCGCGCCTTGCCGCACAAAAAGACCGATTTCGTGAGCTTGAGGACAGCATTGTGAATGAGCACCTCGGCCGCGATCAGGTCGACTCAGGAGCCGATGGCAGGGGGAACACGCTCTTTATAGACCTCGTCAGGGATCTTCACCGCATCAACTCTCATATAGCGGCTGCCGGTTATCCGCTGATCCAAGCCGCTGGCCTGTTGAACGCAAGCCGTATTCGCCACGTTACCGAAGCAAGATAAGGGCTTTGTCGGAAGATGTCGTCTTTTCTCGGAACCCGCGGCCTCGGCGAGTCAGCAGTATGCGAACGATGGCAAAAAAGGCTAGTGCTGCGCGTCCGGTGAAGACAAAGACTTTCTCGCTTTTGCAAATCCACGATCCGAAGCAATGAAGCGCTCGAGCATCGGAACGATCAGCTTCATCGGGTCGCTGACTGGACGGCCGGTTTGGCGGCCGAGCTGTTCCGCGTAGTCGACTAGACTGCGATGCAGCGCCGCGGGCAGCTCCAGACTGACCTTCACGGGCTTGTCGTCTGCGATCGGGCCGAGTTTCAGCCTGGTCATGGGGGTCCTCCATATGGCTCGAGTGTGAGGTCGCGGGTGACGATTACGCGAACCGGAAAGCCCGGCCGAATTGTGAGCGTCGGCTGCACATCGAGTTGGCGGCGAACGATCTCCTGGCCCGCATCATTGACGGTGTCCTGGGCACTATCGCTGAGTGCCCGCCTGAGCCGATCGTTATCGTCGGCGGCGAGTTCCGCACCGATCCCGAGCAACGTCGAAAGGGCGGCCGCCTTAACGAGATCCCGCCAATGATAATCGACCCGATCCTCGAGGCCGGCATAGCCCTCCGTGTCCGTCCCCGGCTGTCGCTCGAGACCAATGGAGCGTCCGTTGGGCATAATCAGCCTGTTCCAGACGAGAAGGACTCGACGCTGGCCAAACCCCAAGCCGCTGTCATATTGACCGACGAGGCGTGTTCCTTGCGGCACGAGCAGGAATCTGCCGGTCGGGCTGTCATAGACGTTCTCGGTCACTTGAGCGGTGATCTGACCGGGCAGATCGGAACGAATGCCGGTAATGAGCGCTGCGGCTATGACCGAGCCCGCCTGCAGCACGTATGGCGATGCCGGCGCCGAGATCCGATCCGGCGAAACGGTACGCCTGGCCGGCGGTATATTCAGGAAGGCGAGCTGCCGTTCCTGTGTCGCGGCTGAGCCGGGCTCGCCGTCGGCTCCAAGCGCGGTGATGCCCGGCATGAATGACGCGTCATCCGGCGCGGTCGAGTTCGTCGCAGCCTCCATCTCAAAAAAGATCCGGCTCGTGCGCGCCGCTTCCGCTTCCGCGAGACGGCGTTCTTCTGCCGGATCGACGGCGGATGTCTCGATGGTCGGTGGCACGACCGGCTGACCGCGGCTTTGCGCGTCGAGGATGGGCCTGCCGAGATCCCCCGGCAGCGGGGGACCGAGGATGGGGCCGGTATAGTCTTTGGGCAGGCCTGCAAGACCGTCGGCGGTCGGCCGATTATCGGTCGAATAGAGTTCCTCACTATTGACGCCTGCGTCCGGTGTGCGCAGCGCGTAGATCAGCGCACCGCCGACGCCGAGTCCCATGGCGAGGCCCAGCCCAGCTAAGACCTTGCGCGAGATCCGCGTCACCCGTGGGGGTTCGGGGCGCAGCCGCATGGGGGAGACGAACGGGGCCCCGGAGTTCGCCAACTCCTGTTCCGCTTGATTTCCAGCTTCCATGTCGCTCATGACGACCGCCTCCCATCGGTGCGCAAGATTCGCACGGTCTGCTGGTTGTTGCCGCCGCCGAGGCGCAACTCGGCGGCGCCGAAGAGCCGGTCGACGATCAGGATGTTCCCATAGACGCGGGTGTTGACGATCTGAGGTTCGCCGTCGGCGCCGATGACGAAGAGTGGCGGCATCTCGCCCTGGACGATCCCTCGCGCGAACTCGACATAGACCCGCCTGCCATCGTCATAGACGGTTACCGGACGCCAGGGCGGGTCATCGCCGCTGAGGCCATAGCGATAGTTGCGCGCGGAGAGGGTAGGAATGACGGGCGTGAGGGGCGCGTTGCGCCGCTTTATCGCGGGCGGTTGCGGATAGGCCCAGGCAACGGCGGGCATGTACTGCTTTTCGACCGCGCGCAGTTCGATCATGTAGGTTCGGCGGTCGGTCGTAATGAAGAGATTGGTGGAGATGTCGGGCCGTGTCGGTTTGACGAGGACATGGACACGGCGTGTGCTGCCGCTGCCGCTTTCAGTGTCGCCAATGATCCAGCGCGCGGTATCGCCGGCGGCGAGCGCTCCGGCGCCCGTCAGGTCCTCGCCGGGTTCGAGCGCGATGTCGGTGATCTGGCCGGCAGCGGCGTAGACCTGGTAGAGAGCGCCCGGGCTGTAGGGATAAACCTGGACGGCGTTGTAGTAGCCCTCACGACGAGGCTCGACGCGAGCAGCGGCATTGGCGTTCGCAACGCGTGCGATCGGTTTCGACGCCGCCATGCCGCCGCGGCCCGGAGTCCACGGTGGCGGCACGTGAAGTGGCCGCGGTCGCTCGTCGATCTCGGCTGCGGGAGGCGGGGCAAGGGGTGGGACATTGGAATCGTAATCGATCCGCGGCGGCCTCGGCGCGGTGGCGCAGGCTGCAAGGGCCGAGGCAGCAACCAGGGTGCCGTAAGCATGGCCATACCGAAAGCCGCTTTCATTGACCCATCTCCTTCGACCAGTTGATGGCGTTGACATATATGCCAAGCGGATTGGCACGGAGCTTCTCGGCATCGCGTGGGGGCTGCACGGTGACCGTCAGGATCGCCGTCCATCGCTCTGTGCCAGCAAGCGATCCTTCCTGATAACGCCGCTCCGTCCAGGCAACCCGGAAGCTGTCGGGCGAGGCCCTGATCACGCTTGAGACATCGACGGCGACCTGAATGCGGCCGACCTTGGTGAAAGGGTCATCGGTGCGAGCATGGTCGTTGAGCGCCGCGGCACCACGGTCCGTTGTGAACTCATAGGCGCGCAGCCAGTTCTGTCGGACGATGATCGCGTCGGCCGGGATGCTTCTGACCTGCTCGATGAAGCGGGCAAGATGCCAGGCGATCTGTGGATCGGTCGGACGGTAGTCCGCGTCGGCGGGTGCGATGGCCTGCGCCTGGCCGAGCTCGTCGACCTGAACCACCCAGGGAACGATGGTGCCGCGCGCCGATTGCCACATGAGCGCTGCCGCAAATCCAGCGGTGAGGATCAGCGAGCCGAAGGCCATCAGGCGCCAATTTTTCGCTTGCACCCGGGCCGAGCCGATGCGCTCGTCCCAGATTTGGGCTGCTCGCTGATAGGGCGTCTCGGGCGGGGGTGTCTTGCCGTAATGGGTGGACGGTCGTCGAAAAAGATTCATGAGCAGTCACTTTCGGAAAGATTGACGGAGGAGCCGCCGCCATGAGCGTCTCCGGAACGGATGGCGTGGGCGGTGGTCTGGAGACCATGTGAGACTTGCTGCGATCGCTTCATGCGCCTGGCCCAATCAGGAGGGGCATTGCTGATCGTCGGTGCAGTTGTGGCGGAACTGTCTTGGGCGGTTTCTGCGGAACGGCGGAGCGTCCCTACCGTCGAAGTGCCGCCGGTCTCTTCGACTTCAGACTTGGTGCCGGCGGGATGGCTCGATTTGAGGCTGTTCACCGCGCGGGTTGCAGCGCGCCTGAGGGGCGAGACCGCGGAGCTGGTACCGGCTGTCGCCGTGCCACCGGGGCCAGACGCCGTTGACGCAATTCCGCTTTCGCCGGCCGCGCCGAGGCGATAGGCCGTGGCCGCGCCGCCGCGGGCGGCTGCTGCGGCACCGCCGAGAAGGGAGGCCCCACCTGATATGGCGGCTCCGACGGTCGCCGCGCCGAGTGCAACGACCCCGCCAGCGGCAAGGCTTGTACCGACGGCGCTGCCGGCGCCGAGCTGCGGTCCGCCCGAGACGATGCCATTCGCGATGCCGGGACCGAAAATGCCGAGACCGAGCAGCGAGAGGGCGGCGAGCACGATCGCCATGGCCTGATCAATCGTCGGGCCCTGACCGCCAAAGCCTTGCGTGAACTGGGAAAATAGCGTCGAACCGATGCCGATGATGATGGCGAGGACGAGTACCTTGATGCCGCTCGAGACGACGTTGCCGAGCACGCGTTCGGCCATGAAGGCGGATTTGCCGAAGAGACCGAAGGGGATGAGCACGAAGCCCGCGAGTGTCGTCAGCTTGAACTCGATCAGGGTGACGAAGAGTTGGACGGCGAGAATGAAGAAGGCGAGCAGCACCAGCACCCAGGCGAACAGCATGCAGGCGATCTGAATGAAGTTTTCGAAGAAACTCCAGTAACCAATAAGATCGGAAATGGATTCGAGCAGCGGCCTACCTGCATCAAGACCGGTCTGGGCGACTCTTCCGGGCCGCACCAGGTCGGTGGTCGTGAAGCCCGTGCCGGATGCCTTGAGACCGAGGCCGGCAAAGCTTTCGAAGACGATGCGGGCGAGCTTGTTCCAGTTGGAGATGAGATAGGCGAAGACGCCGACGAAGAGGGTCTTCTTCACAAGCCTGGCGAGGACGTCATCATCGGCGCCCCAGCTCCAGAAGAGCGCGGCAAGCGTCACGTCGACCACGATCAGCGTGGTCGCGATGAACGTTACTTCTGCGCCAAGCAGGCCGAAGCCGGAATCGATATAGCGTGTGAATACCTCGAGGAACTGGTCGATGACGCCGGTGCTGCCCATGAGCTATCGGGCCTCGCTCGCGGACGACAGAAAGCGCTTACGGTTCTCCGCCCAGGTCTTGAGGCAAGCCGGGTCGCCCGTCGCCGCCGCGCCAAGCCCGAGGCAGCGTTTGAGTTCCGCGCGAAAGGGGTCCGGCGCTGCACTGTCTCGCACGACACGCGCAGCAGGCTCCGCCTCATCCCCATTCCGGCCAAGCGTCATCGCCGTCGCGGTGATTGCCACCGCCACAAGCCCCGCGGGGGCGGTTCGGGCAAGCCATTTGCAAGCCATGACACGCCTCTCAGTTGTGAAACATCCGGGCGTTGCCCGGCTGATAGGCCGCTCCCGGTGCAAGGAAGCGACGACGCTGTTCGCGTCCCTGTTCGGCCGCGGCCGCGCGCTCGGCCTCGCTCAGCGCTTGCGCGCGGCCGTTTGCAACGACGACGGCGGTGAGATCGATGAGCTGCTGGGCTTGAAGGGCGAGGATCTGGTTGCCTGCCTGGGTCGCCTGGAGCGCGCCGACCGCGGCCTGGCTCCGGCCGACGAGCGCCGACATCTGCGTGCGATTCGTGTCGATGTTTTCGATGACGGTGGCCTGGATACGCATGGCGTCCTGCAGGCCGCCGACCGTGTTCCTCCAGCGCGAGCGCGCTCCGGCCACGAGCTGCTGGTCCGTCGCGGTGAGGGAGACCTTGCCATAGGTGGTCTGGAATGCTCGGTCGACCTCCTGGACATCGAAGGCGATGTTCTGGGCTCGGGAAAGGAGCGCTTGCGTGCGGCGAACCGACTGCTGCAACTGCTGGAGTGAGGAATATGGCAAACTCGCGAGATTGCGGGTTTGGTTGATCAGCATCTGCGCCTCGTTCTGAAGCGAGGTGATCTGATTGTTGATCTGGTCGAGCGCTCGGGCGGCCGAGAGCAGGTTCTGAGCGTAGTTTTTCGGATCGAAGACGATGAGTGCCTGTGCCGGCGTCACGAGCAGTGGGGAACTCACTGCCGGCGCGGCAATGAGCGCCGCGGCAAGTCGAAGCACGCGCGCGCGAGGGCGGGAGCGAACGGTCATTGCTGTACCTCCGTGGCTTGTGGGATGAAGTTCGCGAGGTGGGGAATGAGATCAGCGGCCCAGGCGACGCGGCGGTGGCGCAGCCAAGCGTCGAGAAAACCGTGTCGGCCGTACTTGGCGAGAATGCTCTCAATTGCGGTCTGGTCTGTCTTTCCCGACGCCGCGCACAATGCCAGCGCGACCTCGGAGAGACCGAGTTCGAAGAGGCGATTGCCGCGTCGCGACTGGCAGTAGTAGTCGCGTTTTGGCGTGGCCCGCGCGAGGATCTCGATCTGGCGATCGTTGAGCCCGAAGCGACGATAGATGGCCGCGATCTGCGGCTCGATCGCGCGTTCGTTGGGAAGAAGGAGCCGCGTCTGGCAGCTTTCGATGATTGCCGGTGCGATTGGCGAACCGTCGATGTCCGAGAGCGACTGGGTGGCGAACACGACGGACGCGTTTTTCTTGCGTAGCGTCTTCAACCATTCGCGAAGCTGGCCGGCGAAGCCTTCGTCGTCGAGCGCGACCCAGCCTTCATCGATGATAATGAGGGTAGCGCTGCCGTCGAGGCGGTCCTCGATGCGAT
This sequence comes from Sinorhizobium psoraleae, assembly GCF_013283645.1. Classification (GTDB taxonomy): domain Bacteria; phylum Pseudomonadota; class Alphaproteobacteria; order Rhizobiales; family Rhizobiaceae; genus Sinorhizobium; species Sinorhizobium psoraleae. The sequence goes on along the minus strand of NZ_JABEKV010000006.1, from coordinate 94,719 downwards.
GGAAGAGATATTGGAGCACGGCGGCTGCCGCGCCGGTGCCGATGAGGCCTTCGGTTTCGAGGGCCTGAACGGAAGCCCGACCCAGATGTTCGCATTCCGCGTCAAGGAGCCGGCCGTAGGGACCTCCGACGCAATAGGGCCGAAGTGCCTGCTTTAGATCGTTCGATTGGAGGAGAACGGTGAGGCCGGTAATGGTTCGCTCGAGGACTGGGGCGGAGGCAAGCGAGGTGAGCGCCGTCCAGATGTGGTCTTTCTCCTCGGGCGATATGGCAACACCTTCCCGGTTGAGAATGGCGACGAGCCAGTCGGCCGCCCAGACGCGCTCGGCGATGTCGTTGATGCGGGCGAGCGGCTGAAGTGACACGGAAGTCTCGGCGCCTTCGGTGAGGTCGCCTCCGAGATCGTGCCAGTCGCCGCCCATGGCGAGTGCCGCGGCGCGGATGGAGCCGCCGAAGTCGAAGGCGAAAACCTGAGAGCGTTCATAACGGCGGAACTGCAGCGCCATCAGCGCGAGCAGCACCGACTTGCCGGCGCCGGTGGGCCCAACCACGAGCGTATGACCGACATCGCCGACATGGATGGTAAACCGGAACGGGGTCGAGCCTGCGGCCTTCCCGAGGAGCAAGGGAGGTGCTTGCAAGTGCTCGTCCCGTTCCGGCCCTGCCCATACGGCGGAGAGCGGTACCATGTGGGCGAGGTTCAAGGTGGAGATCGGCGGCTGCCGGACATTGGCATAGGCGTGACCCGGCAGGCTGCCGAGCCAGGCGTCGACCGCATTGATGGTTTCCGCCATGGCCGTGAAATCCCGGCCCTGAATCACCTTCTCGACGTGGCGCAGTTTTTCGTCGGCGGCGCGTGGATCGGCGTCCCAGACCGTGACGGTCGCCGTGACGTAAGCCTGTCCGGCATAGTCGGCGCCCAGCTCCTGCAGGGCGAGATCGGCATCAGCAGCCTTGTTCGCAGCGTCGCTATCTACAAGGGCCGAAGCTTCGTTGGTGATCACCTCCTTGAGGATGGCGGCGATCGACTTGCGCTTGGCAAACCACTGCCGGCGAATCTTTGTGAGCAGCGTCGCGGCGTCGGTCTTGTCGAGCATGATCGCTCGCGTCGACCAGCGATAGGGAAAGGCAAGACGGTTGAGATCGTCGAGAATGCTAGGCGTCGTTGCGGTCGGGAAGCCGACGATCGTGAGCACCCGCAGATGCGCGTTTCCGAGGCGCGGCTCAAGACCGCCCGTGAGCCGCTGATCAGCGAGGAGCGCATCAAGATAAATCGGGGTTTCGGGGACGCGCACGCGGTGACGATTGGTCGAGACGGTCGAGTGGAGATAGGTGAGCGTCTCGGCGTCATCGAGCCAGGCGCATTCGGGCATGAACCCTTCGATCAGCTGCAGGACGCGGTTGGTTCGGTCAGTGAAGGCCTGCAGGATCTCGCGCGGATTGACGCCCGCTTCGGGCTTGCCCTCGTAAAGCCAGTTCTCGGCACAGGCCTTCCCCTCAGCCGGAGGCAGGTAAAGGAAGGTCAGGAAGTAGCTCGATTCGAAATGCGCGCCGGCCTCCTCGAAGGCCGCTTTGCGTTCGGCATCGACGAGAGCCGAGGCCGCATCGGGAAAATGGCTGGCCGGATAGGTGGCCGAGGGATGCCGTTGCCCTTCCACGAAGATGGCCCAGCCCGAACCAAGCCGGCGGAACGCATTGTTAAGACGGCCGGCGACGGCAACGAGCTCGGCCGGCACGGCCGAATCGAGGTCTGGACCGCGGAAACGCACGGTGCGCTGGAACGAGCCATCCTTGTTGAGGACGACGCCTTCGCCGACCAGGGCTGCCCAGGGCAGAAAGTCGGCGAGGCGGGTGCTTTTGCTGCGGTATTCGGCGAGGTTCATCACGGCGATTGCTCCCTCAGAGCGACAGATGGCCGGGGATGCGCAGATGTCGGCGCACGACCCCGACGAACTGCGGGTCCCGCTTCGCCGCCCAGGCGGCGGTCAGATGGCCGGCAAGCCAGAGGCCGAGGCCGACTAGCCAGAGCCGCAAACCCAGGCCGAGTGCCGCGGCGAGCGTTCCGTTGAGGATGGCGATGGCGCGGGGTGCGCCACCGAGCAGGATTGGTTCGGTCAGCGATCGGTGTACCGGGACCGAGAAACCCGGCACGTCAGCGGCAGGAGAGGGGGAGTCTGTCATCAGACGAGCGCCCCGCCGCCGAAGGAGAAGAAGGAGAGGAAGAAGGAGCTTGCGGCAAAGGCGATCGAGAGGCCGAAGACGACCTGGATGAGGCGCCGGAAGCCGCCCGAGGTGTCGCCGAAGGCTAGCGTGAGGCCGGTCGCAATGATGATGATCACCGCGATGATCTTGGCAACCGGACCTTCGACGGACTTCAGGATCTGCTGGAGCGGCTGCTCCCAGGGCATGGAGGAGCCGGATGCATGCGCTGCCGGTGCAAGCGCCAAAGCCAGAACGGTGAGGGAAACGGCTGAGAAAAACTGCCGGCAAAGTTGATGAAAACGCTGCATCATGCAGAGGCTCCTGGTTCGGTAGGGGTGACGGGATTGATCAAATAGTCGCCTGAAGGGCCGAGCCCCTCGACGCGAGTGAGCTCGGCGAGGCGGCGTGAGGATCCACGGCCGGAGAGCACCGCGACGAGATCGATTGTTTCGGCGATCAGCGCCTTAGGCACTGTGACGACGGCCTCTTGGATCAGTTGCTCGAGGCGGCGCAGCGCTCCGATCGCGCTGCCGGCGTGGATGGTGCCGATGCCGCCGGGGTGGCCGGTACCCCAGGCTTTCAGCAGGTCGAGGGCTTCGGCGCCGCGCACTTCGCCGATCGGGATCCGGTCGGGACGCAGACGAAGTGACGAGCGAACGAGATCGGAGAGGGATGCGACGGCATCCTTGGTGCGCATCGCGACGAGGTTCGGCACGGCACATTGTAGTTCGCGTGTGTCCTCGATGATGACGACGCGGTCGGAGGTTTTCGCGACTTCGGCGAGAAGAGCGTTGGTGAGTGTGGTCTTGCCGGTGGACGTACCGCCGGCGACGAGAATGTTCGCACGGGACGCTACGGCCTCGCGCAGCGCCGCGGCCTGGCCGGCCGACATGACGCCTGCGGCGACATAGTCCTCGAGCGTGAAGATGGCAACCGCTGGCTTGCGGATTGCGAAGGCCGGCGCGGCGACGACCGGCGGCAACAGTCCCTCGAACCGCTCACCCGTTCCGGGGAGTTCCGCGGAGAGGCGGGGTGCGCCGGCATGAACCTCGGCGCCAACGTGGTGAGCGACGAGCCGAATGATGCGCTCGCCATCGGCGGGCGAGAGGCGCTCGCCGCTATCGGCGAGGCCAGTTGACAGCAGGTCGATCCAGAGCCGCCCGTCGGGGTTGAGCATGATCTCGACGACGGACGGGTCCTCGAGAAATCCCGTGATGGAAGGGCCGAGAGCTGTGCGCAACATGCGCACGCCCCGCGTCACTGCCTCTGATTTCGGATGAGATGTCGCCACGTCGTCCCCGTTCGCTCGCGGGCTACATGATGTACGGCCCTCGATCGGGGATGATTAAAAGAGCCATAAGCCCAACTGCCGCAACAGGCACGATGGCGTAGTAGCGCCTTGGCGTAGAAAGACAGGCAATCGGTAGAGCGTTGATAGGCGGTGGGCAGGGCAGTGGGGGTCGGCAAACGCCTCGCCGCAGGCAGGACGACCGAACTGACAATTGAGTCGCTTAAGTCCGCAGGCCTGCCGGATGCCGTTCGGCGACGTCGCACGGCGAAAGCCCGAGGAGAGGAGTCGATCGAAGGTGACGGATGATGAGAGGCTGTAACGAGGCAGCAGAGATTCAAATCCTCGACGATGAGCCTCTCAATGCGTGCAAGGTTGCCCGTGCGATTGGATGGCATACTTGGCCAGCTGAGTGTGGCTCAGCGGGTACGGAGTAGCAGGCGCTCCTGCTTCAAGACGGCTTCTCGCAGAAGACGCGATTCTGGCGTATGCTGACAATCATCGGCAGCAAATAGCAAGGGCGCTGCTGGCTGCCGGTGGGACTTTGGTCCTACGTCCACAAGCCCTTAGCGAACCAAAGGTCCGATGCGCCGCATTGCCCGACCCGCTATATTTACCGAATATGGCTCCTGCCACCTCATGGCCGCAACAGTCATGGGCGGGTCCCAGAGCGACACCCCGCGCAAGACCTCTAACTGCTCGCTCTGGGACCTCACCAATCCCGCCAGGAGCTCCTGCAAGAAAAGCAATGATGAAGGGCCCGCTGAAGTCCAGCGGGCTCAATCGAAGTCGGGAACTTCGCTGGGGAGCGTCATCTAAAAGCCCCTACTTCTTGGCGAGATAGTCCATCACTTTCTCACGGCTCGGCCCGGCTTCGCGGATCGCTTGAAGGCGCTGCTACCAGTTACTCCGACAAGAACCTTTATGACTTTGTCCTGAAGCGCTGCCCCAAGACGTCCAGCAAAAGCTTGTCCGCGCCCCGCTGCTGGCTCTGACAGACCCTGATTTCATGGTCCGGAACATTCTCAGCACCGTCTATGCCCTGGCAATCAAGCAGCGCCTCGATGACGAAGACATGAACGAGCTGGCGCCTTTGATGTCTGCCAACGCGCCGCCGCAACAACCGTCTGATCAGGATATATCGGCATGAGGCTCAGGCGCACGACTGGGAACCGGCGGACACGAATTCGGCCTTGGTCCTGATCTCATCAGAGATCTGCATGGCGGCAACGGTTATTCTGAACCTACTTCAGGATTATCGTCAGATTCGAGCGATGTTGAAATCGGCTTTTCGGCTAAGATCTTGATGTCCTCGGCGAGGGCGGCGAGTTGTGCAGCAATTTCCAAGAGATCCGAAACAGGTTTCGTCTTGCCGGTGCTTGTCGCCTCGCGTTCGTCCATGTCCAATCCCTAAGTACGGTGGTCGGTCTGCCGTGGTTGAGAGTGACAGAGGTCGAACAGGTCACCATGTCGCGTGAAGAAACTAGCATCACATCTCCTTGCAACTATAGACCTTGGTCCGAGTCCGGAGAGCCAAAAGTCCTACACCATTGCGGGAGCGCATGGCTCTTATATTGGTGATCGCCGACGGAATGACGGCTATCCCTCAATTCAACACGGGTCCACCAAGTGCTTCACAATGGCTTCGCGTGAGCTGCTTTGGAGGGGAATCGTCGACCGCCGCGAGGCCAGCAGCTGACGAAGATGCAGCTCAGGTTGCATGTTTCAATATGTGGCAGAGGGAAACACTCGACCGCGTGACTAGGACCTTTGGCTTTAGCGAGTCGGGCCAGGGCCCAGACCGGCGGCGAACTACGAGCGCCGGAGGGTAAGGGGTGGCCTAGCGCTTAAGAACCGACTTGCTCACTCATCAAAGCTGCTCGAAACGTGCGTGGACAGGCTGCCGGAGTTACTAAAGGACCGTCGCGAGCCCTCATGCTCCTCGGCCTGTTCCTATCGAACAAGGAAAGCTGCGGCAGTGGCAATCTGGGAGGATCGAGTTCTCCTCCGATCGGAACCATCATCCCTGGTTACAGTTTCGTGCTTTTGGAGAAGCCGCGATGGTCAAACATCTACGAAGAGGAAAGCCACCGACAAAAGCAGCTGAGGCCGCGCTCGTCGAGCAGGTCGTCGCCGATTGGTGCGACCTGCGGCGGGTGGACCCGATGAGCCACGCTGCCGTGAGCGAAGGCCTGAGGGTTCTGTATATGATCCGCGAGTTCGAGCTGACCGATCGACAGGAGCTTTTGAAAATGTTGTTGGCTGGCGACGAGGGAAGCCTTCTTCCTACTGCTTCCCCCTAGGCCATGTGAGAACGCCGCCGCCGCAGAGCGTCCGCAAGGTTCGGCAGATCGAGCACCTGATCGGCCTCGTCTGGAGTGGCCCGGAGGCAAGCCTGTCATCCCAATCTCTCGTCCAAAATTGCCGGTGGAAAGACGTCGAAGACCGTCCAGCTCCCGCCGCAAGTCGTACCTTCGGGCGATCATGTGGTGGGCGAGATCCGGACAGTTTGGTAGCTTTTCTAAGGCTAACGGTTTCACAGAATGCTTGGAGACTCCCGTAGCACTTCGCCGATCGACGCTTCTCATGTACGGGCCCGCGTTATGGAAGAAAGGCCCCAGCACGGTTGGGTTCGACAATCGCCAAGGCGCTGAGACTTCCATTCATACCCCTGCGCTGACGAGATTGCCGCCGAGGTCGAGGGAGTATGGACCAGGGCGAGTAGCGTTCAACCCGCTTAGGGCCCTTGCGCTTGGGTATCCAGACCAAAGTCCGACACGTCTCGTGGGCGCTGGACGCTCTTTGGAACAAAGCTCGGGGCGACTTTTTTCTATCGGAAGGGACGCTTCTGTTGGAGAAGCCGGCGATGACGGGATTCGTGGTCGCTGTTGGGTTGATTTTCTTGGTGGCCGCGCCTGCTGTAGCCCACGATACATCTGAGAACCGCGTAGCGACCGTCGGGGTGGCGGAGGACGCCACTGAAGCCGCGGGAGCGACGGGTGGTGCGGTAATCGACCCGCCGCCGAGGGTCGTCGACTTTGTTGTGGCGCAGCCGCTTCCATCGCATGCGCTCGTCGTTCAAGAGCGGATTGCGATCGGCGTGCCGGTCCCGGACACGGTGTTTCTCACCGTGGTCCCCGCAGGCTCTGCGCTGGTGAACGACAAGCGCGTGATCGCTGACGTAGGGACCCGCACAGTTGTGGAACTGGTCGATAAATGAGGAGCCGAACCAGGACGGGAGGCCTCGAAAACGGCTTGTTATGCTTCGACAGACGAGCCGTTTTTCGAAGAACTTGACGATCGAAGAGCTCTGCATTCGCATCGCCTCACCGTAGGCCTTTTCAGGCGGCCGCAGAGAGTTACATAAGTGCAATCGTCCCGTTCATGGCCGCCCCATGGTGATCGCTCTCCGCAATCTTTGGAAATCCTATGAGACTGCCGAAGGGCGGCTTGACGTGCTGAAAGGGATCAACCTCGATCTCGGAGCCGGAGACAGCGTTGCCCTGACGGGGGAGTCTGGTAGCGGAAAGAGCACTCTCCTGCATCTCGTAGCCGGCCTTGACCGCCCGGACTCAGGCGAGATCGTGATCGGGGGTCGAGACATTTCCAAGCTGAACGAGCGGGAACGCGCCGCTTATAGGCGAACAGAAGTCGGCATCGCGTTTCAGCAGTTCAACCTTGTCCCGTCATTAGACGTGGCCGCGAACATCGCTTTCCACGCCAAGCTTGCGGGACGCCACGATACAAAATGGGAAATTGAACTCGTGGAGCACCTCGGAATAGGGACATTGCTGACCAGATATCCCGAGCAGCTTTCCACCGGGCAGCAGCAGCGGGTGGCGATCGGGCGAACCCTTGCCGCACGTCCCGGGTTGATTCTGGCAGATGAACCCACAGGAAATCTGGACGAGGCCAACGGAGACGTCGTCCTGGAACTGATGCTCTCACTTTCGAAGGAAACCGGATCGACGCTGCTCCTGGTGACACACTCGCAAAGACTGGCGGACAGGCTCGACCGGCAGGTGCATTTGCGATCCGGGAAGATCGAATGACAATGTGGACCGCAGCCACGGCACTTCTGTCTCACTGGCGACAACGGCCGCTGCAACTTGGCGCTCTCTTGTCGGGCCTGGCGCTGGCGACGGCCCTGTGGTCCGGAGTGCAGGCGATCAACGCAGAAGCCCGCGCGAGCTACGCCCGCGCCGCGGCTGTGCTCGACCAGAACGGGTTGGCGAACCTGGTGTCTCCAAACGGCCTCGCGATTCCTGAGTCGGCGTTCGTGCGGCTCAGACGTGCGGGTTGGAACGTGTCGCCAGTCTTGGAAGGGGAATATCGGTTCGGAGCCACCCGGTTAAGGGTGATCGGCATAGAGCCACTGACGATGCCCGCGGAGACAAACAGCGTCGATCTGGAAAATGCCGGGGAGCTGTTTTCCTTCATCACGCCTCCGGGCATGCTGGTCGTCTCTCCTAAAACAGCGGAGAAGATCCGAGGGCAGACCGGCCTCGCATTGCGTGTTTCGGATCGGATGCTCGACGGCGCCGCGTTCATCGATATTGGCTTGGCCCAGAGGCTATTGAGAAGAGACGGCGAACTCAGTCGGATTGTGATCGCCGAAGAGCAACGTCCCGGTCTGGAGCCGCTCGGAAGGCTTGTTCCGGCGCTCTCGGTTCGCGAGCCGAATGCACAAACCGAAGTGAAGCATCTTACCGAGAGCTTCCATCTCAATTTGACGGCCTTCGGTTTTCTCGCCTTCGCGGTAGGGTTGTTAATAGTGTACTCGACGATCGGTCTCGCCTTCGAGCAACGGCGGCCGACCTTCAGGACGCTTCGCTGCCTTGGCGTTTCATTGAGCAGGCTTGCGGTCCTGCTGCTCGCTGAGCTTGTCTTCTTCGCCGTTGCCGCGGGGGCGGTGGGTATCGCAATTGGATATCTAGTCGCGTCGCTGCTGCTACCCGGAGTGGCCGCAACCCTCGAAGGTCTCTACGAAGCCAGCGTGCCCGGCACGCTTTCTCTACGGCCGGAGTGGTGGGTATCGGGCTTTGCCATCGCATTGGCCGGAACATTGGTTTCGTCGACACAGAGCCTGTTGCGCTTGATGAGGGTGCCCCTGCTGGCGGCGGCTCAGCCTCAGGCCTGGGGGCGATCGTCGGAAAAGGGGCGGCGGTTTCAGGTGCTCGCCGCTGCGGCTTTGCTCGCCCTCTCGGGAGCTCTTCTTCTGTGGGTCGATGGACTCCAGGCGGGCTTTGGCGTGCTTGGCTGTCTGCTGCTCGGCGCGGCGCTACTTCTCCCCGCCGTGCTCTCCGGATTTCTCACCTTGATGCAGCGGACGTCTTCGCGTGCGCTCGTCACGTGGTTATGGGCCGACGCGCGGCAGCAGCTGCCGGGACTTTCCCTTGCGCTCATGGCATTGCTTCTTGCGCTGGCGGCAAACGTAGGCGTCGGAACGATGGTGTCGAGCTTCCGTCTCACGTTCGTCGGCTGGCTCGACCAACGCCTCGCCGCGGAGCTTTACGTCGCCGCCCGGGACGAATCCGAGGCAGACAGGCTCAGGGCATGGCTCGCGACGAGGGTGGAATCGGTGCTGCCGATCTCCAGCGTAGACGCCGAGATCCGGGGGCAGCCGGTGCAGATCTTCGGTGTCGTTGACGATCCGACCTACAGGAAGCACTGGCCGCTGTTCGTTGGCACGCCGGACGTCTGGGATCGGGTAGCGTCCGGTGACGGGATATTGGTCAACGAACAGTTTTGGAGGCGGGAGCGGCTCCGCATCGGCGATGAGCTGGATTTGGCGAGCGACTGGAAGGCGGCGGTTGTCGGCGTCTATTCGGATTACGGAAACCCAAAGGGCCAGGTCATCGCCGGAATAGACGCCCTGACCTTTCGCTACCCGCAAGTCTCACGCCTGCGCTACGGTCTGCGAGTCCAGCCTGATCAGGTTGCGGATCTGCGTTCGAGCCTCTCGGACGAATTCGGGCTACCACCGGAGAACATCGTCGACCAAGCGGCACTCAAGGAGCAGTCACGGCGGATCTTCGATCGCACATTCTTGGTTACCGGCGCGTTGAACATATTCACGCTCGGGGTCGCAGGACTGGCTATGTTCTCGAGCCTGCTCACGCTTTCGGAAATGCGCCTCCCGCAGCTTGCACCCGTGTGGGCCACGGGGGTCACAAGACGCGATCTCGCTCTTCTCGAGCTTCTGAGGACGCTGGTGCTCTGGCTGGCGACATTTATTGCCGCTTTGCCACTCGGCCTGGCGCTGGCGTGGGTGCTTCTCGCGGTGGTGAACGTCGAAGCCTTCGGCTGGCGCCTGCCGATGTATATCTTTCCTTACGAGTGGGGCAGGCTCGGTCTCGTTGCGCTCGCCGCTGCGGTCGTTTCGGTATTCATCCCCCTTCGCCGGCTGGCGGGAATCGCGCCGTCGGAACTTCTGAAGGTGTTCGCCAATGAGCGTTAGATCGATAGCGATCGCTTTTGCGATAACGACCATGGCCAGCTTGTCCGGAAGCCAAGCGGCCTACCAGGGTTTTGCTGGCCTCGGCTCGGCGGCCGAAGGGTTTTCGGTGCCGAAGCCCGGCCTACTGTTCCGTTTCCCTGCCGACCACGGCCCACATCCGGACTTCCGGATAGAGTGGTGGTATCTGACGGCCAATCTTGAAGCTCCCGACGGGACTGAATACGGAGCGCAGTGGACCCTTTTTCGGTCAGCGCTTGCGCCAACGGAGGCCAACGGATGGTCGAGCCCACAGCTCTGGATGGGTCACGCAGCCGTCACCACATCAGAGAATCACTTCGCCGCCGAACGCATTTCACGCGGGGGAGTGGGGCAGGCTGGTGTTGTCACGGGGCCCTTCTCGGCTTGGATCGACGACTGGCAGATGACGGGACATGCCGTCCCGGGAGCGGATCAATTGGCCGACATCCGCCTGACTGCGACGGCAGAGGAATTCGGCTACGAACTCCGCCTATTGGCCACGGGCCCGCTGGTGCCGCAGGGCGATAACGGCTATTCAGTGAAATCAGCGACGGGACAGGCCAGCTACTACTATTCGCAACCGTTCTATGCGGTGACTGGCTCGCTTTCGCTGCCGACCGGGAATGTCGCAGTGACGGGGAAGGCTTGGCTTGACCGCGAATGGTCGTCACAGCCGCTCGCGGAAGACCAGACCGGCTGGGAGTGGTTCTCGCTGCACCTCGATACAGGGGAGAAGCTGATGGGCTTCCGTCTCAGAGACGAGGGGGAGGGATTCACCGCCGCCACCTGGATCACTGCCGACGGGCGACCGGACCCCTTACCGCCGGCAGCCCTGAAGATCGTTCCCGCGCGTACCGCCAAAGTCGCGGGGCGTCAAATACCGGTCTCCTGGAACGTTCGGATTCCAAGTCGCGGCTTTGACGTCACAACCCAGCCTCTGAACGACCAAGCATGGATGTCAACGTCCATACCGTATTGGGAGGGACCGATCGCCTTCGAGGGCAGTGTCCGTGGGAGGGGCTACCTTGAGATGACCGGGTACTAGCCCAAGGCTCTGAGTAGCGGGAAACGGTAACGCTAATGCTGGACATGGACGATGTGTGGGCCCTCGTCGAGATGAGTTCTGCGCTCGTGATCGGCGAGATCGTGTCGACACCGCGGACCAATCGCGGGCAGGTTCACGCCGAGCTGTTCGGCATTCTCCACTTTTCCAAAGCCGAAGACGGAAACCGGCGCAACGGCGTTTTTATGCTAGCCGTTGAAACCTGCCCCGCAGCCAGTCCTAATCCTCTGTCGGCAGCGCCGCGACATCCTCTGAAATCTCCTGCCTCAGCTGAGGGCCCTTGGCGAGACGGCGCCCCAGGGCAGCGACGAAGGCATCGTAGCGTTCGCCCGCTTTGGCTCGCGCGGCGGCTTGCGCCGGTTCGGGTAATGGGGGATTGGTGGTCAGCCAGAAGCGCACAAATACAGCGAGCGTCTCGACCGCTATGCCGAGATCTCGTTCCAGCCGGGTCATACGTCGATCGAGCTGATCGAGCCGCCGTGTGGTCGCGGCCTCCTGGCGCTCCGCCGCATCGGGAAAGAGGAAGGAGGCGATGGAGGCTTCGGCGACGAGCGAGCGCGATTGATTGCGGCGCGCCGCATATTCGACAAGTGCCTTCATAACGGGTGGGTCGAGATAGACGGAGAGACGCTGTTTCTTGGGAGCTTTCGTCATCGCGTGTTTCACAACTCCATTCCGTCATTCGGGTCGAGTGCAGCCTGACGGGCAACACCTTGCATGAGCCGGCCCATGCGACGGTTTCGGTCTGCGTCTTCCTGCGCATCCTCCGGCAGGTCGTAGTCGAACTCGTTGTCAATCGGCTCTTGCTTCTCGATCGTGCGGGTGAGATTCAACTCGGGCTGCTGGCGGCGCTCTGAACCGGTCGCATCCTCTCCATTGCCATTTACTTCCAAGGGAGCGGGTTCAACGCTGAACCGGCGCGGAAGAGGTAAGGTGCTCCAGTCGTCGGGACTTGGGCCGTTGCCGCCGTTGAGTTGGGGTGGCGGCAAGATGCGCTCCACAAGTCGAGGATCTTCATAGTAGCGGACCTTCTTGGCGCGGATTGGCGGTGTCCCTGCAACCATGATGATCTCATCGGCAGGCGGAAGCTGCATCACCTCGCCGGGTGTCAGGAGGGGACGGGCCGTTTCCGAACGCGAGACCATCAGGTGGCCGAGCCATGGCGAGAGGCGGTGCCCGGCATAGTTCTTCATCGCACGCATCTCGGTGGCGGTGCCCAAGGCATCGGAGACACGCTTTGCTGTGCGCTCGTCATTGGTCGCGAAGGAGACGCGCACATGGCAGTTGTCGAGGATCGAATTGTTGGGGCCGTAGGCTTTCTCGATCTGGTTGAGCGACTGCGCGATCAGGAAGCTCTTGAGGCCATATCCCGCCATGAAGGCGAGGGCGCTCTCGAAGAAGTCGAGCCGGCCGAGTGCCGGGAACTCGTCGAGCATGAGCAGGAGACGGTGGCGGCCGGTTTTTGCTTGCAAGTCTTCCGTGAGGCGCCGGCCGATCTGATTGAGGATCAGCCGGATGAGCGGTTTCGTCCGGTTGATGTCAGAGGGCGGGACGACCAGGTAGAGGGTGGTGGGCCGATCGCCGCCAACGACATCGGCTATTCGCCAGTCGCAGCGTCGCGTCACTTCGGCGACGACCGGGTCGCGATAGAGCCCGAGGAACGACATGGCGGTCGAGAGCACGCCGGAGCGCTCGTTGTCCGACTTGTTCAGCAACTCGCGTGCGGCACTCGCGATGACGGGGTGGGGGCCTGCCTCGCCGAGATGCGCGGTCTTCATCATAGCGGCGAGGGTGGACTCGATGGGCCGCTTCGGATCGGATAGAAATGCGGCGACGCCGGCGAGGGTCTTGTCGGGTTCGGCGTACAGGACGTGGAGTATAGCGCCCACGAGCAGCGCGTGACTGGTTTTCTCCCAGTGGTTTCGTTTTTCGAGTGAACCTTCTGGATCGACAAGGATGTCGGCGATGTTCTGGACATCACGCACCTCCCATTCGCCCCGACGTACTTCCAGCAGGGGGTTGTAGGCAGCGGATTTCGCATTCGTCGGATCGAACAGCAGCACTCGACCGTGTCGAGCCCGAAAGCCGGCAGTGAGCTGCCAGTTCTCACCTTTGATGTCGTGGACTATCGCCGAGCCTGGCCAAGTTAGAAGCGAAGGGACGACGAGACCTACGCCTTTGCCGGATCGGGTGGGGGCGAAGCACAGCACATGCTCTGGCCCATCATGGCGGAGGTAATCCGGTTCCAGGCTGCCGAGCACGACGCCGTCAGGCCCGAGAAGGCCGGCGGCCTTAACTTCATCGGTGCGCGCCCAGCGGGCGGAGCCGTAGGTGTCGACGTCCTTCGCTTCCCGTGCCCGCCATACCGACATGCCGATGGCGACCGCAATGGCGATGAAACCGCCGGAAGCTGCGATGATGCCGCCTTTCCAGAAAACGTCGGGCGCATAAGCGTCATAGAAGTACCACCACCAGAAAATCGAGGGCGGATAATAGACGGGCATACCGGCGAACGCGAACCAGGGTCTACCAAGCTGCGGCTGAAAGCCGAGCTGCCACGCTGTCCATTGCGTTGCTGCCCAGGCCATGGCGAGCACGATCAGGAAGACGGCGAGAATCTGGCCCCAGAGGATCTTGGTCGCGGACATGCTCCGACTTTCTTGACGGCACTTGGCGCCAAGATCGGAAATATTGATCGGCGTGTTCAAGCCGCCAAAGGGGTAGGGAGAAGAATCGGTGGACTAGGCGCATAAATACAGGCCGTCGCGCAACTTGATCATCATCCCCGTACGAGCTTCAGGCGCAAGTGGCGGCGCCGTGCATGTACGGGCGGTGATGACCGTCGGGCGTGCCAAGGCACATTTCCAGCATAACCGTGCGGCCTTCGAGAAGGTCGCGTTTCGACCCGTTGCGGACATCCGGACCCAAGTACCGAATGACAAAAGGTACGCTCAAGGCGGACATTGATTTCTCGCCTGAGTCGGCTCCAACCAGTCACCCAGAAATTCGATGAAGCGTTGCGTCGTTGCCGGAAGCGGGCGCGTTTCGATGGCGGCGAAGACAGTGCGGCAGCACGTGACGCAGACGGCCATCGGCCAAATCCTCGGCGACGATTTCGTCCGCCAGAAGGGCGATGCCTAAGCCGAGCGTGGCCAGCTATCCGACATGCGGCGCATGCAGCCGATTTCAGGAATGTCGAAGTGGCTTAACTGCCAGCGATCTCGAACAGAAGCGCTCGAAAACAGGACCGCCGCAACTGCTCGTTCGTCGGTGTTGAGCCGGCGTTCTCCTCGCATCGGATGCAAGGAGACGCGAAGGGCGAGCAGGCCGTTGCGTTACACATTGCTCAGGCGTCAGTTCAACTCAATACGTTCTCCCGTTGCCGCCGAGCGTTTTACCGCATCGATTACCCTTAAGGTTTCGAGCCCCTCACGCCCGCTGACAAGCGGCGGTTCGGCTCGGCGGATCACCTTGCAGAATTGCCGGATCTGCAGGACGAGCGGGTCCTCGTCGTCGACCTCGATACGCTTTTGGTCAAGTGGCTCCCACCAGCTGCGTTTACCAGGATTGCGCCAGACCTCGAGCGACGGAACAGCCAGCGACCCGTGCGTTCCTCCGATCATGTAACAGGATTGCTCGGTTCTAGGATAGGCCGGATTCTCTCCCGTTGTCATCTCCCAGCTCCACGGTGCGACCACCGAGTCCGAGACTGTTGCAGTTCCCAAAACTCCATTCTTGAACTCGATCAGGATCACAGCCGTTTCCTCAACTGCGTTGCCGCGCACTGCGTTGGACTCGCGTGCCTGAACCGCGGCCACATCGCCGAAAAGGTAACGCAGATTATCGACATCGTGGATGAGATTGAGGAAAACCGGCCCCGCACCGCGCTCACGACGCCACGAGATGTCGAAGTAATCGTCGGGCTTGAACAGCCAGAACATCGCATTGACAACAAGAACGCGGCCGAGCTTCCCGCTTTCGATGATTTCCTTTGCCTTCTGCATCACCGGATTGTGTCGGCGGTGATGGCCGGTCAAAAGAGGAACACCTTTTGCCTCGGCAGCTGCGATCAGCTTTTCCCCGGATATAATGTCGTCGGCGATAGGCTTCTCGATGAGTGCGGGAACGCCGGCTTCAACGGCTTCCAACCCGTTCTGGACGTGAGCCTGGTTGGGCGTAGCCACGATGATCCCGTCAGGTCGGTCTGCGGCAATCATCTGTGCGAAGCTTGTAAACCACTTCACGCCGGCTTCCCTGGCAATGGTCTCGCCAACCGGGGTGGGATCGACCACGGCACTGAGTTGCGCCGAGGGCTCGGTCAGGACGTGCTGAATATGGCGCTTACCGATGAGGCCTGCGCCAAGTACGGCCAGCTTAACCCGCTGGGTCATGGTCACCTCAGCCCTTGCTCGCCGCCTTGATCATTGTCGCCGCGCGCCGGATGCCAAGCTGGTATCCTTCTGTTCCAAGGCCGCAGATCACGCCGTCCGCGCGGTGCGAAACGAACGAATGGTGTCGGAAGCTTTCGCGCTTGTGCACGTTGGAAATGTGGATCTCGATCACAGGCCCTTCAAATGTGTTCAGAGCGTCGAGGATGGCGAGTGAGGTATGGGTAAAGGCTGCCGGATTGATGACGATGCCCGCACCGTACTCGCGCGCCTCATGAATCCAGTCGATGATCTCGTATTCCCGGTTGCTCTGATGAAAGCGGAGTTCATGGCCGAGTTCGGCTGCCAGTTTGCGGCAGTCCGCCTCTACGTCTGCGAGCGTTTCATGCCCGTAGATGTGCGGCTGGCGTTTGCCAAGCAGATTGAGGTTCGGTCCATTGAGAACGTAGATCAGGCTCATAGTATAGTGTCCTTCTTGAGCACGTCGTCCTGGTCAGACGAACGCGATTGCTTGAACGGCAAAATCAGGGTCCGACTCGTAGAGATCTGCGCGCAAGCCGAGCCTTCCCGCTTCGAGAGCAGGCGCGGCGATCGCCCGCGCGGCGTCGAGAACGGCAGTGAGAAGCTTCTGCTTGGTCTCTGCGGTACGACCCGGTGCCATCCGCACGATGATTTGGATGAAATGATTATCGACATGCTCATCGCCCACGCAGGAGTATGTCGCCTCCCGCGCAAGCGTGCGCACGGCGGAAGGTTTCACCAGGCCGCCATCGCGAACGCAGCGATGCACGGTGAGCGTCAGCCGGTCCATGGCTACATGCTCGCCTGCGCCCCGGCTATAATCGATGATGATATGCGGCATTTGGGATCTCCCCATCAAGCCGACAGGCGGCACAAGTCCATAAAGTGACGGGACATGCGCTCTGCGTCGGGTGCGATCCCGGTGAACAATTCGAAAGCCGCTGCTGCCTGGTAGACGGTCATGCCGCCGCCACGAAGGGTCCGGCAGCCTTTTCTTTCGGCGAGAGCAAGGAGCTCTGTGACGAGCGGCATATAGACGATGTCGGCGGCCCAATGCCGTGGCAGAAGCCATTCCGCGTCGATCGGCAAACCAGGATGGCTCTTCATGCCCGTCGGCGTCGCGTGGATGAGGCCGTCGGCGGAGCGCAGGGCGCTGCCGACATCCGTTGTGGCACGAGCACAATCCCTTGAGAACCGATCGTTCAACTGCCCAGCCAAGGTTTCTGCCCGTTTCGAATCCTGGTCGAAGATCGATAATCTCTCAATACCGAGCTTGATTGCGGCATGCGCCACGGCGACACCGGCGCCGCCGGCGCCAAGCAGGACGGCATGCGACTTCGCGACGTGCGGAAGGCCGCGCTGGAAATTCTCGTAGAAACCGTACCAATCAGTGTTGTGGCCGATCCTCTCGCCGTCACGAAAGACCACGGTGTTGACCGCACCGAGTATCTCCGCATCCTCGGAAAGGCGACTGAGGTGGGCGATCACCGACTGCTTGCACGGATGTGTAATGTTGCTCCCGGCAAAACCGCGCCGCGATTCCTCGTCGAGGAGGTCCGGCAGCGCCGAGGCGGGAAGGCCTCGCTCGGCCAGGTCGAAAAGCTCGTAGCGGTAATCGAGGCCCTGATGTCGAGCCTCCGTTTCGTGGAGCGCCGGGGACTTTGACATTTGAATGTCGGCACCGATCAGTCCCACGAGGAATTTCTTGTCGTGCATGGGCATCGCTTTCGGAGGTCAGTGGTGGGCCAGGATTTCGCCGAGGAAGGTTTTCGTGCGTTGGTGCTTGGGAGACTTGAAGAAGACCTCCGGTTCGGCCTCTTCGACGATTTCTCCGGAAGCCATGAAGATGACGCGATCAGCGACCTGACGGGCAAACCCCATTTCGTGCGTGACACAGATCATCGTCATGCCGTCACGGGCGAGCCCGATCATGGTGTCGAGCACTTCCTTCACCATTTCGGGGTCGAGGGCAGAGGTTGGTTCGTCGAAGAGCATGACCTTCGGCTCCATGCAGAGCGCGCGAGCGATGGCAACGCGTTGTTGTTGTCCGCCGGATAGCTGCGCAGGATACTTTTCCGCCTGATCAAGGATTCGAACGCGCTCGAGATATTCTCGAGCCAGTCGCTCTGCGTCAGTCCGGCTTGTGCCTCGAACACGCATCGGGGCGAGCGTACAGTTCTGAAGTACGGTCATGTGGGGGAACAGATTGAAGCTCTGGAAGACCATTCCCACTTCGCGACGTATCGCATCGACGGATTTGGTGCTTCCGTCCAGTACCTGACCCTCGACGACGATCTTGCCTTCCTCGATCGTTTCGAGGGCATTGATGCAGCGGATTAACGTCGATTTCCCGGAGCCTGACGGCCCGCAGAGGACGATTTTTTCGCCTTTGCGGACCGACAGACTGATGGATTTCAAGGCATGGAAAGCGCCGTACCACTTCTGCACGTCCTCAAGGGAAATCAGCGTCGGTTGATGGTTTGCGGAATTGAGCACGGAACCCTCCATTTGGGCTTTAATTGACGGTGAACGGGATGTTCGGAATGGATTCCGGGAACTGCGGCAGATCGATCGCCATCCACTTCTTCGTGATGGCGGCAAGCTCACCATTGGCCTTGATCTTGTCGAGGAAGGCGTTGACGGCTTCGTTCCAGTCCTTCTCGCCGAGACGGGTCCCGACGCCGTTGTAGGTCGTCAGAAAGTCAATCTTGCGCTCATAGGTGCCGGGACTCGCCGCATCCAGACGCTGACCATAGAACTGGTTGCCGCCAACCGCCTTTACCTGGCCGGAGATGAGAGCCTGGATGGTAGCGGCGTCGTCATCAAAGCGGCGGACCGTTGCGGTGGCTCCGACGGCGTCCGTTACTGCCTTATCCTGCGAACTGGACTTCGGAACGGCGATCTCCCATCCCGCAACTTCTTCAGGCTTCGTAACCGTGTCGGACTTCGCGGCATAAAGCGAAATCGTGTTGGCGGCGTAGGGCTTGCTGTATTGAATTGATTTCGCGCGTTCTTCCGTCATCGCCATCGTTGCGAACAGGATGTCAACTTTGCCGGTCGTAAGCGCCGGAATTCGGTTGGCAACGGCGAGCGGCTGGAATTGAACCTTCACGCCCAATTCCTTGGCAAAAAGGTTGGCGACGTCAGCGTCGAAGCCGTCCTGCACGCCGCTTGTGTTGACGAACCCCCATGGCGCATTGTCGCCCTGGATGCCGACCACAAGCGTGCCCTTGGCCTTGATTTCCTCCACAGTTGCCGCAGAGGCGGTGGCAGCGCCAACGGTTGCGAAGGCAACGGTTGCCAGTGCAAGCCCGAGAAAATTCCGACGATTGTTATGCATGCTTATTCTCCTCCTCAAGAGTTTTGCTTCGAGCGAAGCGGTTAGCGGGCAGCTTTCGCCATCCGTTTTTCGAGGCCACTTCCGGCATGGGAGAGCGGCCAGCAAATGATGAAGTAGATTGCGCCGACGATCCCGAAGACGAGCAGCGGACGATAGGTCTGGTTTGAAATGATCTGACCGGCGCGAGTGAGTTCAATGAAGCCGACAATTGCTGCCAGCGACGTGCCCTTGATGAGCTGGACAAGGAAGCCGATCGTGGCCGGCATCGAGATTTTCAGGGCCTGCGGCAGGATGACGTCTTTCATCCGCGAGACATAATGCAGACCGAGGGCGCTGGCGGCTTCCGTCTGGCCCTTCGGCACAGCCTCGATGGAGCCGCGCCAGATTTCGCCCAGGAAAGCACTGGCATGGAGCGTGAAGGCGATTGCGACCGCGATCCACGCGTTGACCTCGACGCCCACCAGCGCAACGCCGTAATAGACAACGAAGAGCTGCATCAGAAGGGGCGTGCCCTGGAAGACGCCGATATACCCTGCGGTGATCGTCCGGGCGACCTTCTTCTTCGAGGTGCGCAGCAGCGCGATCAGGATTCCGAATATCCCTCCACCGATAAAGCCCACGATCGCGAGCAGCACGGTCCACTTCAAACCCTGCATCAAAAAGAAGAATTCATTTTCGCCGATGGGACCCATGGCTGCCTCCTATCGCGTCGGGTAGTTGAAGTAGTGGCGAGAAATGAGGGCAAAGAGGCCCATCATCAGGGTCGAGATAACCAGGTAGACAGCGGTCACCGTGAAATAGACTTCGAAGCTGCGGAAGGTGTCAGACTCAATGCGCTGAGCGGCCGAGGTCAGTTCGTAGGCGGCGATTGACGTGCAGACAGACGTTGTCAGTGTCAGCATGATGAACTGGCTTGTGAGCGAGGGATAAATCGCCCGCAGTGCCGGCTTGAGCACGATGAGCCGGAAGACGTCCGCCTTGTGCAGTCCAAGTGCGAAACCGGCCTCGATCTGGCCGCGCGACACGCTCTCGACCCCGCCTCGGATGATCTCGATTGCGTACGCCCCACCATTGATGCCGAGGGCAATGATCGCCGTAACGGTCGGATTGAGGCGTATGCCCATGAGAGGAAGGGCAAAATATATGAAGAAGATCTGCACCAGGAATGGCGTATTACGCACGACCTCGACGAAGACGATCACGGGAGTGCGCGTGATCTCGCTCTTGGAAGTCCTTGCAACAACGCCCAGGATTCCGATGACGAGTGCGAGGAGCATCCCGGCCAACGCAAGGCCAAGCGTTCCAAGCGAACCCCATAGCAATTCCGGGGCGCGGTCGAGGACCGCACCGAAATCGAACGTATAAGTCATGTAAGACTTCCTCCCTCCGACCGGCTTACGCCGCGTCGGCGCCGGATCAATGATCCGGTTTCAAAATCCCCAGTGCGCTGTCATGCAGATGTTTTAGATGTGCCTCCGGGTCCACCGGCCCGACGAGTGGCACTTCAACCGAGATAGCAGCGCCGTATTCGGTTGCTGCCCAGAGGTCCTTCAATGGCAATTCGCCTTCTCCAGGAGCGAGCCTGCCGCTTCTCGCCTCGGCGATCATTGCGTCCGATGTTTTGGGAGCGGGCCCGCGGACGTCGCAAAGCTGGACGTGTTTTACCTTCCCTGCATTTGCGCGAAGCTCGTCGATCGAGGCTCCGTTTCGAAAGAAGTGAATCCCGTCAACGAGGGCACCGGCGTTCTCTGCTCCACAGGAATTCACGACCGCTACGCTGTCGCGAAAGGTTCTTACCGTCCGCCAGCCCATGTTTTCGATGTCGACTGACATGCCGTATCGCGCCGCGAGGGCGCAAAACTCAGAAAGGTTTGTGGCAAGACGGCCGCCGTCTCGATCATCGCCGCAAACACTCAGCCGGCGCGCCCCTATGTTCGCAGCGGCTGCCACGGTCGCCTCGTGGGAGGCCGCAACGAAGTTCTCGTCGATCACGAAGAACTCGATATCGAACGCCTTGACGCCTTCGCCATCGGCAATTGTCTTGAACTCCTGGGCACTCTGGCTGCCCACCGGCAACTCGTAGAAAGGGGCTCCGGGAAAGGCGGGGTGCAGACGCAGGCCTATCGACGCAAAACCCGCCCGAGCAGCTATCACGGCGAATTCCTTGGGCGGCAGCGCGATGGATGAAAAATGCGCCACGCCCAGTTCAAGGCCCGGTCCTGGCGTCGCGACGGTCATCACAAGATCCCCTTTGTCGCGAGGTGATTGCGCAGATTGGTTCCCGTGCGGTGGATATGCTGACGCAACATGTCGCACGAATAGTCCAGATCCCGCGCGACGGCTCCCTGAGCAATCTCACTGTGCTCCTGGCTGACGTTGCGGTCACCCGACGTGCGGGTCAGAAACACCCGGCGATAACGGTCGTTGAGATTAAGAAGCAATCTGCAGAAATGGAGCAGGATCGGCTTCCCGCAGCCAGATATGAGTGTCAGATGAAATTCGCGGTGGAGCTCTTCCCAGCGCTCCAGTGTCTCTGGCCGAGCCGCGTCACGCTCGGTGCGGTTAAGGCGATGCAGCGCGCGCATGACGTTGCCCTCCCACTCCACATCGCCGAGCCGCATGGACTCGCGAAGCGCAAAGACTTCAAACTCTTCGCGCAGGGTGGTGACCTCTTCCAGATTGGCCAAGGAAATTGATGAAACGCGGTATCCGCGATTGTCCTCGAACTCCACCAGGCCGTCCGATATCAGCCGCGCCAACCCTTCACGCAGCGGACTGAGGCTTACGTTGAACGTTTTGCGCGCCTTGTCGAGATTGATCTTGCTGCCGGCCTGAAGCTCACCGGAGATGATCGCCTCACGAAGACGGGATGCAAGCTGGCTCCCAATTGTGTTTTTGCCGTCGTCAAGAAAGCCAGAAGACGACGGAGCATCTTCTGTCGTCGGAGCAAATGCGCCGTCGTCATCCGGTACCATTGTTCCTCCCAAAGCTCCCCGAACTAATTGTCGATGATCGATACAATAAACGATTATTCGTGTCAACTTGAGAGCGCTCGAATCTGCACAAAGTTAAGCCTCAGATTCCTCTTCGCCGACGATATGCAATTTATTCAACGGGTTGTATGCCGACCTCCTGTTTCCTTCGGCTTATTGGCGCCGCGAGAATGTACGGCGGCCTTGACAGATAATCGATTATTTGGATAGTCGGGGAAATCGGGAGGTAGCCCACATGGTGATCAAAACTGAAAGCGATCTGACGCCAGCCGTCCTCGCTGTGATGAATCGCACTGAAGACCCCCGCCTGCGACAAATCCTCGTGGCGATGGTCAAGCATCTTCATGCCTTCGTGCGCGAGGTTCGACTGACGGAGGTCGAGTTTCGGGAGGCGACAGCCATGCTGAATGAGATCGGGAAGCTGCATACTGATCACCACAACGAGTTTGTGCTGATGGCCGGTTCTCTTGGCGTGTCTTCACTTGTCTGTCTGCTGAACAACGGCGACAGCGGACAGACTGAGACCTCCCAGTCGCTGTTGGGTCCATTCTGGCGCCTCAACTCTCCGCGAGTCGAAAATGGCGGATCGATCATCCGATCCGAGACGCCGGGCACTCCCTTGTTCGTGCATGCCAAAGTCGTTGACCGCGACGGTAAGCCAATTGCCGGCGCCGAAGTGGATGTGTGGCATGCATCTCCCGTCGGTCTTTATGAAAACCAGGACCCGGACCAGGCCGAGATGAACTTGCGCGGCAAATTCATGACCGACGAGCAAGGTCGGTTCTGGTTCAGGACCGTCAAGATGGTCGGGTATCCGATACCGGTCGATGGCGTGGTCGGACGCCTGCTCAAAGCTCAGGGACGCCATCCGTACCGACCAGCGCACCTGCATGCACTGATCTTCAAGCATGGATACAAGACGCTGATTTCCCAGGTCTTCGACCCCAGCGACCCGAACATCGACTCCGATGTTCAGTTCGGTGTCACGGCAGCGCTGACCGGCGACTTCATTCGTCATGAGGAGTCCCATCCGACCGAAGCGGATATTCCTGGTCCGTGGTTCTCGCTCGACTACACCTATGTCATGGAGCCCGGCGAAGCCGTTTTGCCGCGTTCCCCGATCAAATAAATCACGATCAGCAGAGCAAACGATATGATCACCGAAGAAGAACGCCGGGCCGCGGCAGACGCGCTGCTCAAAGCTCAAATCGAGCGCAAGCCGATCGTACAACCTAGCGAGACCTACCCGAACCTCGAACTCGAGGACGCCTACCGAATTCAGGCTTTGTGGGCGGAGGCGAGGGTAGCCAAGGGCGCACGGATCGTCGGGCATAAGATTGGCCTGACGTCACGCGCAATGCAGATGGCTTCGAAGATGACGGAGCCGGACTACGGCTGCATTCTTGATGATGCGCTTTACAACGACGGAGCGCAGATCAGGGCTGACTTGTTTATCAAGCCGCGCCTCGAGGTCGAGCTGGCCTTTGTTATGGGTGAGGATCTCGTCGGGCCCGGCACCAGGATATATGATGTCATGCGTGCGACCGAGTTCGTTGTCCCGGCGCTCGAGATTATCGACTACCGGACCGAAGTCCCTCGAGCGATCACCGACACCATTGCGGACAACGCAGCTTTCGGTGCCCTCGTCGTTGGCGGGCGTATAATTCGCCCGATGGACATTGATATCCGTTGGGTCGGAGCGACTCTTTCCAAGAACGGCATCATCGAGGAGTCGGGCGTGTCGGCGGCGATCATGGGACATCCGGCAGCCGGCATCGCGTGGCTGGTCAACAAGCTTCATGCTGTGGGCGGTGGCCTGAAGAAGGGACAAATAGTCCTGGCCGGCTCCTTCACGCGTCCTGTCGATATCGCGAAAGGTGATGTCATTCAGGCCGACTATGGCCCTGTTGGCTCCATCGGCGTGTCGTTCGTGTGAGGTGCTAGATGGAACATCCTGTCAATCGGTTCAAGCAGAAGCTTCTTGCTGGTCAAAGTCAGATCGGCCTGTGGTGTGGGCTGCCGGGAAACTACGCCGCGGAAATCGTCGCGCCTTCAGGTTTCGATTGGCTCCTGTTCGACACGGAACATTCTCCGGGTGACGTTCTGACCGTCCTGCCGCAATTGCAAGCGGTCGCACCATACGACGTTTCCCCAGTCGTCCGCCCGGCCATCAACGACCCCGTTCTCATCAAACGTTTCCTGGATATTGGCGTTCAGACACTGCTCATTCCCTACGTTCAGAACGCAGAAGAGGCGAAAGCCGCCGTGGCGGCCGTGCGATATCCTCCGGATGGAATTCGTGGGGTTTCCGCCCTGACGCGCGCCACTCGTTTCGGCCGAGTTGCGAACTATGCGCAAAATGCGGAACTGGAAATTTGCCTATTGCTGCAAGTTGAGACGCGGGAAGCGCTTGGCAACCTCGAGTCGATTGCGTCGGTAGAGGGAGTGGACGGCATATTCGTAGGACCGGCAGACCTGGCAGCGAGTTTCGGACACAGGGGCCAACCGAGCCACCCGGAGGTCGTCGACGCAATTGTCGACGCGATTGAACGCCTGAAAGCGTTGGGCAAGCCTGCGGGCATTCTTACCCCGGATGAGAAGTTCGCGGCACGGTGCCTCTCGCTGGGGACGCTATTTACTGCCGTTGGTGTCGATGTCGCTATTCTGGCAAGGGGATCGGAAGCACTCGCGGCACGATTTGCATCTCAGGGAGCGTACCACGATGTCGCAACGTGATGAGCTCCTCACTGAAATCGCCCCGACGGGAGTCATCAGAGCGGCGGTCAACATGTCGAATGCCGCACTTGTCCAACTCGATCCAGTGACAGGCTCTCTAACGGGGCCGAGCGCGCAGATCGCGATCGAACTTGCGGCAGAACTCGACTGCGGTTTGTCGCTGGTTCAATACGGATCGGCCGCTGACATTCTTGCGGCTGCCGAAGGCAACGAGTGGGACGTTGCGTTCATTGCTTCCGATCCATCACGTGCCGACAGGTTCTCCTTCTCGCCCCCCTATACCGCGGTAACCGCCAGCTTTCTGGTGTCAGACGGTAGCCCGCTAGGCAGCGTGGAGCATGTTGACGTCGAAGGGGTGCGCATTGCCGCCGCAAGAACCGCTGCGTATACAAAGCAGCTTGAGCGACAGGTTAGAAATGCAATTGTCCTCCATACCGAAAGTCCCGCCTCCGCCCTGGACATGCTTGTATCCTCCCAGTGCGATGCGGCTGCGGGATTGACCGAGTCCCTGTCACGTTTCTGCGAAGAGAATCCAGGTTTCCGCATTGTTGAGGGGACATTCTCGAAAGTGCCTCAGGCGATCGCTGTGCATCGGAGGTGTGTTCACGCTTCAACCTTCCTGTCGGACTTCATCCAACAGCATTGCAGTGCGGGTAAGCCGAGCAACTGAATCAGTTGGCGGCACATGCGAGGGAGCCAGGTCGAGCGGACGCGACACGTTAATTCCCGAATAGTCAATTGGAATCCTCTTCTCTCTCAAGCGTTCCAACTCGGAAGTTCATGTTTCGTCGAGCCTAGCGTACGATGTCGAGCAACTCTTGTTCCGAAGGTCGTGGTGCTGGCGCAGCAAGTCTTTGCCGTAGTCGTTGCCATTCGGCGTCCTGACGACCGTGTGGATGTGCCCGCGCGTCGGCCACGCCCCGCCGCCACCGCGAGATGGCCCAGATCGGCGCTCCTCCCCCAGCACCATGACCGCCAGAAAAACTGCGAGCGCGATCGCGACCGACTGGGTGAGCATCATCAGGCGGCGCGGAAGCCGGTCGGCGGTTTATTGCCGGGTGGTACGACTGCGCAGCCTTGTGCCTGGGACTGAACATCCCAAATGATGTCAGCATCGTCGGCTTCGACGATTTCCCATGCGCGGAAGCCTGAGCTTACCACAGCCGCCTTGCCCTACTACGACCTGGGCTATTGCGGGGCCGAGCGGCTGGACCGGCTGCTCGAGGGCGAAGACCTCGGGCCGAAGCACGCCATGCTCTCCTGTCGCCTCTCCCGAAGGGCTCGTGGCTGTTCTTGGCTTTTGACACCAGAGTCCGCTTACCGGGCGCGTACCAGACCTGAGCCGGGGAGACGAAGACCTTGGCCCCGATCCAGCTCCCATCCCTCCGCTCCCTTAGGCGCAAGCTGGCCACACGATCGTGCTGTTTACGGATTTTCGGCCCTCGGCCACATCCTGGAACGGGCCAGAACGTTCAGTACCCAGTTGCCGAGTGGCGCGTTCTGGTACGAGAATTCGAACGGGCTGGCCGAGGTCGCCGTCAACCGCGGACGCGGATCGCGAGCTTGCCCTTTCGGTCGGTAGCCCCATCGAGATCGCCCCTTGAGGACGTGGGCCGGAATGCCAAAACATAAGAGACGGCATCAAAGGCACGGAGCAGCCGAAGCCGCCAAAAATGTTCCGGCAAGCCGCAGGAGAGCGTCAAGATACCGAGTGCGCTGGCCGGAACCGACCCCACAGACCTGCGTGCCGTCGGCGATCGCCGAGGGGGCACGTGCTCCCCCGGGAGCGGTCCATCATACCCATTGAACGATACCATGACAGGTCTATCATGCCAGCATGTCCTCAATCCCCAACGCCACGACCGCAGTCCGCCCGGAATTGCAGCCGCATGACGCGTCGATTGTGCCGGGCCGCTATTGGCATGCGCTTGCCGACGGGCGCATCCAATGCGACGTCTGTCCGCGATTTTGCAAGTTGCATGAGGGGCAACGGGGGCTCTGCTTCGTCCGCGCCCGTCAGGGCGACCGGATGGTGCTAACGACCTACGGTCGCTCCAGCGGCTTCTGCGCGGATCCGATCGAGAAAAAGCCGCTCCACCATTTTCTGCCGGGCACCGCCGTCCTGTCGTTTGGCACGGCCGGCTGTAATCTCGCCTGTCGGTTCTGTCAGAATTGGGACATCAGCAAGTCTCGCGCGATCGACACACTCGCCGACGCCGCTTCTCCCGCGGCGATCGCCCGGGCGGCGGCCGATCTCGGCTGCCGCAGCGTTGCCTTCACCTACAACGACCCTGTGATTTTCCATGAATACGCCACCGACGTGGCCGATGCGTGCCGCGAGCTGGGGATCAAAAGCGTCGCGGTTACGGCCGGCTATGTCTGCTCCGAACCACGCACCGAATTCTACCGCCACATGGATGCGGCCAATATCGATCTCAAGGCTTTCACCGAGCGCTTTTACCAACGCGTCTGCAGCGGCCAGCTCCAGCCGGTGCTCGACACGCTTGTTTATCTCAAGCGCGAGACCTCCGTCTGGTTCGAGATCACGACGCTGCTCATTCCCGGCGAGAACGATTCTGAGGCGGAGATCGAGGCCCTGACGCAATGGATCATGGAAGAACTAGGCCCGGATGTACCGCTTCACTTCACGGCCTTCCATCCCGACTGGAAAATGATGGACAAGCCGCCCACCGCGCCCGCAACGCTGACACGGGCGCGCCGGATCGGCCTCCAAAACGGGCTGCGGTACGTCTACTGCGGTAACGTGCATGATGACATCGGTGGCAGCACCTGGTGCCATGCCTGCGGCGCATGCCTTATCGCTCGCGACTGGTACAGCCTGTTGACCTGGGCACTCGACGCCGAAGGCCTCTGCCACCGCTGCGGCACGCCTTGCCCCGGCATCTTCGAGCCGCACCCGGGTGACTGGGGCGCCCATCGCCGGCCGGTGCACATCGCGCCAATGACGGCACCGGCTTGACCAGTCAGCGAAAACGGCCGAACGCCGGATCAAGGAGATAACGGCGATTTCCAGCCGAGCTTTCTGAGCTTAGGGTCTGTGGCTGCCGTAACCTTTCAGGTATTCTTCGGCGGATGGTTCTCTGTGTCCCGCCTTTGGCCCATTTTTTGGCACCGGCGAAGAGGCTCAATATGCCATTATCCCAAACATACCCCTTCCTCACGCTCCTGTTTGTTTGGCTGCTGCTGAGCAGCGCGGCGACGGCGCAGCCGGGTGCCGGCCAGTGGCGTAGCGCCGCGCCGATGGCCTCCGAGCGGTCCGAGGTCGCCGTCGCCGGACTGGACGGCAAGATCTATGTGGTCGGTGGCTTCTCCGGGGCCAGTGCGCTTGAGATCTACGATCCGCGCGCCGACCGGTGGAGCCGCGGCGCGCCACCCCCGCAGCCGCTGCATCATGCAGGGGCGGTCGGCCTGAACGGCAAGCTCTATGTGGTCGGCGGCTATTCTGACGGCTGGACGCCGGTTGCCACGCTCTATGAATATGATCTGGCGCACGATCGCTGGCGCGGCCTGGCATCAATGCCAACAGCACGAGGTGCGCTTGCTGCAGCGGCGCTCGACGGCAAGATCCACGTCGTCGGCGGCGCCGGAGACAGTCGGCGCAATACGCCTGCGCATGAGGTCTATGATCCCGCCAGTGACACTTGGTCGAGCCGTGCGGCTCTTCGAACCGCGCGCGACCATCTGGCAGTCGCCGTGGTGGACGGGCGGCTTTATGCCATCGGTGGCCGCATCGACGGCAGCTATGCCAGCAACCTCGCCGCCAACGAGGTCTATGACCCGGCGAGCGACCGCTGGGAACGCCGCGCCGACTTACCGACGCCACGCAGCGGGATCGCTGCGGCCGTCATCGACGGACGCATCCTTGTGGTTGGCGGCGAAGCGCCCCAGGGCACCTTCAACACGGTCGAGGCCTACAACCCGGTGAGCGACGACTGGCAGCGCCTTGCAGCAATGCCGACGGCGCGGCACGGCCTGGGGGCGGCCGTGGTCGATGGCCGGATGTTCGTCATCGGCGGCGGACCGACGCCGGGCGGCTCGGCTTCCCCCGCCAACGAGGTCTTTACCCCCTAGACACCGTCAGTTGGGAGAGCAAAAAATACGGCGATCGCGGGATTTGAGCCTTCTGTGTTTGAGGCTGGGTTGCATTTCCGCGGCATCATTCTGCGGACGGTTCGGTGGTATGGCCTGCGCTGTGAGCCACAGCGACCTTGAGGACATGCTGTGCGAGCACGGGGTATGCTCGTCAATAGAGAGCCGAGCGCCAACGATCTAGTGGTGAAAATCTGACCCATAGCGATCCGATACAGACGGATATACGATAGCAAGATCAAGAGGCAAACAATGGCCCTAGCGTTCAATGGCCGCCTCGTAAGCAGGGTCGCGGAAGCGTGGATTTGCGCGAATGCGGTCTTCACGATTCCCGAGCAGTACTCCGGTCAACGCAACACTTAGCGCACCAGCCAGCCGCCGTCGACCGGTAGCACAGCACCGGTCACATAGGCGGAGGCAGGGGAGGCAAAGAAGAGGACCGCGGTGCTCAGGTCGTCCGGGCTGCCCCAGCGCCCCAAAGGGATGCGTGCCAAAATCTGGGCGTTGCGCTCGGCGTCATTGCGCAGCGCCTCGGTGTTGTCGGTCGCCATGTAACCCGGGGCGATGGCGTTGACAGTTATTCCATGCAGGGCCAGTTCGTTCGCCATGGCCTTGGTGAGGCCCGCGACGCCGTGCTTCGAAGCGGAATAGGCCGGGACGCGGATCCCGCCCTGGAACGTCAGCATGGAGGCGATGTTGATGAGCCGCCCGGCGCGTCCGGTCGCAACCATGTGCCGCGCGACTGCTTGCGACAGGAGGAACGCAGCCTTCAGGTTGACATTGATGACGCTGTCCCAATCCTCATCGGTATAGTCGAGGAGGCCGGCACGACGAATGATGCCGGCATTGTTCACGAGGATGTCGATGCCGCCGAAGGCCGTTGCGACCTCGTCGACAATCGCGGCTGCGTCAAAGGGCTTCGACAGGTCAACCTGCAGGGCACGGAAGCGTACGCCCGCTTGCTGAACCAGCTCTGCTGTTTCTGGCATCGGCGAGGAGCCGAGCGCTGCGACATTGGCGCCCCCCCGTGCCAGCGCCAATGCCATGCCCTGGCCGAGGCCCGTCCGGGCGCCGGTCACGAGTGCCGTCTTGCCGGTAAGATCAAACGGCGCGTTCAAGGCGAAGCCCTCTTTCGTTGAAGAGATGGATGGGCGCGGCCGATAGCGACAGGTCGATGTCGGCACCCGGCGAAAGGTCGTACTGGCCGGGAGCGACGACCAGAACCTTCTGTCCGGCGACGTCGGCATGCAGCACCGTTTCCGAGCCGAGCGCCTCGACGAGCCTGACCTTTGCCGGAATGCTGTTGTCGCCGGCGCCGAGGGCGATGTGCTGCGGCCTGACGCCGAGGGTGATGCGCGATCCCGTTTCGATGTCGGCGCCGATCGGAAGCTCCAGCCGATGCCCCCCGGCGAGTGTCGCGATCGCCTTCTGTGAAGGGACCGCTTCGACCGTACCTTCGAGGAAATTCATGTGCGGCGAGCCGATGAAGCCGGCGACGAAGCGATTTGCCGGCCGGTTGTAGAGCTCCAGGGGTGTGCCGACCTGTTCGATCCGCCCGGCGCGGAGCACGACGATGCGGTCGGCGAGCGTCATCGCCTCGACCTGGTCGTGGGTCACATAGATCATCGTGGCCGAAAGGCGAGCGTGCAGTGCCGCAAGTTCGGCGCGCGTCGAGCCGCGCAGCTCGGCGTCGAGGTTCGAAAGCGGCTCGTCGAGCAGGAAGGCGACCGGCCGGCGCACGATCGCGCGGCCGATTGCGACACGCTGGCGCTGCCCGCCGGAAAGCTGGCCGGGCCGGCGATCGAGATAGGGCTCGATCTCAAGCATGCGCGCCGCCTCGGCGATACGCGCGGCGATCTCGTCCTTCGGCATCCTGGTGTTTTCGAGGCCGAAGGCGAGGTTCTGGCGCACGCTCATATGGGGATAGAGCGCGTAGGACTGGAAGACCATGGCGAGCCCGCGATCGGCGGCGGGCACAGTGTTGACCACCTTGCCGTCTATGGCAAGCTCGCCGCCCGTCGGCTTTTCGAGGCCCGCGATCGTGCGCAGGAGCGTGGACTTGCCGCAGCCGGACGGTCCGACGAAGACGACGAACTCGCCGTCCTTGATCTCCAGGTTGATGTCATGAAGCACGTCGACGGCGCCGAATGACTTGGTTACGTTGGTGAGCTTGATGTGGCCCATGGTGCCCCCCTTATTTCAGTCCGGTTCCGGCAATGCCGGTGGTGATGAAGCGCTGCAGGAAGATGAAGACCAGAACGACGGGGATCATGGTCACGACCGTCATGGCGAGAATGAAATGCCACTGCACGTTGAGTTCGCCGGAATAGATGCTCAGGCCCACCTGCAATGTATAGAGCTCCTTGCGCGACAGCACGATCAGCGGCCAGAGGAAGTCGTTCCAGCGCCAGACGACGGAGAAGATCGCAAGAACGGCGAGGGCAGGTGCCGTCAGTGGCAGGACGATGCGCCAGTAGATCTGCCATTCCGAAGCCTTGTCCATGCGTGCGGCGTCGATTAACTCGTCGGGAATGGTGAGCATATACTGGCGGAGGATGAACACGCCGGTCGGCGTCGCTACCGTCGGCAGGATCACGCCCCAGAGATTGTTGAAGAGGCCGAGTGCCGAGACGATCGAATAAAGCGGCACCATGATGACGGAAAGCGGCACCATTAGCGTCGCGAGGATCAGGAGCATCGCGACGGCCCGGCCACGGAATTCGTATTTGCTGAGCGCGAAGGCCGCCATCGAGTTGACGACGAGGGTGATCAGCGTTGCGGTCACCGTCACGAACACCGAATTCCAGAGGTAGCGCACGAAGTCGAAATGGATGAATGGCTCGGTGTAGTTGGTTGTCGCGAAAGCCATGGTCCTGACTGGCGTGCGCTGCGCTATGTTGACCTTGATGATTTCTCTGGGTTTTTCCGGATCGACCATCTGGCTGATGATGCCGATGCGGCGGACTTCGGCCAGAACCGCCTTGCTGCCGTCCGGCAACGTCGCGTCATAGAGATAGAGCGGCTTGTCATAGCCTTCGACGGTTACCTTCTGAGTGACATAGGGCAGGAGCGTCGGAGGGAACTCGGCGAGCGCCGCCGGCGACTTGAAGGAGGACCCGACGAGCCAGACGGCGGGGCCAAACATGATGAGAAGGCCACCGACCAACCAGATCCAGGTGACGATGTCCGTCCAGTGCCAGCCGTTGCCTCCCTTGCGTCGGAAGATGAATGCGGCAATCCGGCTCATTTGCGGCTCCCTTTCTTCTCACTGGAGCGGCCGAGTCCAAGCTGGATCAGCGTCAGGACGATGAGCACGCCGCCCATGAGGATCGACGCGGCCGCGGCAAGGCCGGGGTTTCGCAACTGCGTCGCAAAGCCGGTCTCGTAGATGTATTGGGTGAGATAGAGCGTACTGGTGCCCGGACCGCCGCCGGTGAGGACGTAGACCTCGTCGAAGATCTGCACGGCTCGGATGAGGACGAGCACGATGACGACGAGCAGGTTGGGCATGAGCAGCGGCAAGGTGATGCGCCAGAAGGCGCGCGCCGGGCGGGTGCCGTCCATTTCTGCCGCCTCGTAGAGGTCCTTCGGGATCGCCTGCAGGCCGGCAAGCAGGATCAGTGTATAGAAACCCATATGCGCCCAGATCGAGACGCCGACCGTCGCTGCAAAGGCCCAGTTGCGGTCGTTGAGCCAAGTATAAGGCTGGAATCCGAAGCCGTAGAGCCCGAAGTTCAACAAGCCCTGCCGCTGCAGGATCCACTTCCAGATCAGGCCGACGACGACGGGGGACAAAAGGACGGGAAAGAAGAAGACCGCTCGCCAGAAACTGCGCGCCGTCAGCTCGCGATTGAGGATCAGCGCGGTGACGAGCGAGAAGAGGATCATCAGCGTCACCTGGAGAACGACGAACCAGGCAGTATTGCCGACGGCGGTCCAGAAGGTGTCCTCGGTGCAGCTATTCGGGTCGAGATAGTTTGAGCAGTCGAAAAGCCGGGTGTATTGATCCGTGCCGACGAAGGTTCGGTCGTCGAGGAAGAGTGCCGTTCCGCCGGTCATCGAATAGGCGAAGTTGATGAAGAAAGGCAGCAGCACGAAGATGCCGAAGATCAGCATGTTTGGCAGCAGGAAAAAGGCCGCCATGCCGCCAAGGCCGAACTTCCGCTGCACCCAACGCAAGGGGGCATCGACCAGGCCCATCGCGAGACGGACCGGGACCATGATCGCTTCGCCGAAACCGGAGCCGGTCGATTTAGGAGTTTCTGCCTTCATCGTTTGCCTTCCTGACGACGCAGATAGCGAGTGACTATAAGTTGCGGCACAGCCCGGTTTCTGGCGCTTCAACGTGCTGTGGAGAGCGGATGGCGCGGGGCCGACGGCGCGCTCCTCCTGGAGCCTTGGTGCCGTCGGCCGCGTTTTGGTGACTGTGTCTAGAGGCCTGAGTCCTTCACCTTGGCCGCAATGTCGGCATCGATGCGGGTGACCGCCTCGTCGAGCGGCATCTCGCCGGCGGCTGCCTGGCTCACGCGGGTGACGAGGGCGCCGTAGACCGTATCGGACCAGTGCCAGCCGGGCAGCTTGCGCGCGAGATCGGACAGCGTCTTGCTTGCGTCGATGAATTCGGCGAGCGCAGCTTTCGCCTGGGCGTCGTCGGTCTTGAAGTCGAGCCCCTTGGCCACGACACCCTTATGCGCGGGCAGGAACAACGTGCGCTCGGAGAATTCCTTCACGATGTCCTCCCGGGCGAGGTAGTCCATCACCTTGGCGACTTCCTTGGGGTTCTTCGTGTACTTGACCGCCACGAGCCCGGCCCCGCCGGTCATGCCGGTGCAGTTCGCCGGTCCGCAGGGGCTGCCCGTCGCCACCCAGTCGAAGTTCGAGCCGATCTTGGTGGAGAAGTTCGGAATCTGCCATGAGCCGGAATAATAGTAGACGAGTTGGCCGTTGATGAAGTCGTCGGCGGCGGCGCGATAGGTGGAGCCGGCGGCCGACACCCAGACGTCCTTGCTCATGGTGCCATCGGCGATCCAGCCGACGAACTTTTCGAGGAAGGCCTTCGAGCCTTCGTCAAGCGGCGCCGGCTTGCCGTCGGCACCGATGTAGTTGGCTCCAAAGGAGAGGTTCGGTCCGCTAAGCCGATGGCCCGAGCGGTCGAGCGCCATCGGGAAGGGCACCTGCTGGCTCTCTGCAACCTGCTTCGCCGCCTTCGCCCACTCGTCCCAGGTCGCATCCTTGCCCGGGATGGCGACACCCGCTTGGTCGAACAGCGTCTTGTTGGCGAAACCGCCGGCGATCGTGATCTGCGTCATGAAGCCGGAAATCTGGTTGGAGCCGTCCGGGCGCATCCAGTCAGCCTGGTCGCCGAAGTTCGCGTCCCAGTAGGCGGGGTCGCCAACAAACGGGCGAAGATCAAGCCAGTGCTGGCTCTGGGCCTTCAGGTTGGTAACACGCGCAATATCCGGGCCGTTTCCGGCCTCGAGTTGCACCGGCAACTGTTCGCGAACGACGCTGTAGGAGACGTTGTCGAGGATGACGTTGATTCCCGGATTCTCCTTCATGAAGCGGTCGAGCAGATCCTTGAGGACCTCGCCTTCGACCCCGTCCGAATACCACATGATGCGCACGTCGCCGGCCGTTGCGGCCGTGGACGTCAGAAGCCCAACCGCGAAAGCCGCGAGCATTGTCCCTGTCTTGGTCATTATCTTCTCCTCCTCCTCTTCATGCGCGAGCCTTCTCCCGCTCGCCTTTGGGACCGGCGCCGGTTTCTCCCGACCGGCGCCCGGTTCGTCATCCTGCGGTCAGCATGGCGACCTCGCCGGCGACCGGGAAATCCAGCGGTGCGATTGTGCGGCCCTCGGCCAACGTCGATCCATCCTTGCGGAACACCACACGACCATAATCGGGGTCATCGATGACAACCGTGCCTTCCTCGGCCTCCTCCACCGAAAGGCCGGCAAATCTCGTTTCGACGGATTCGATCCTGGTGGCGTCGCAGACCCGGACGATCCAGCGTGTCATGCGGCCGTACTGGCGCAGTTCCACCTTGGCCGAGGGGCCTACTTGCACCAGTTCCAGGTCACCGCTGCCGATGAGGGCGACAGCGCCGCGTCCACTACGCGCGAAGGCGCGCTTGCCTCTTATTGCGCTCTCGTCGAACTCGGCGATCGGGAACCAGGCGTGGGTGAAATCAGGCTGCTCCTCGAAAGTCGAAAAGTCGAGTACGGCCAACCCTCTGTACTGGTGCGCGCGAGGGAGGGCGCCGCAACCACCCCAAAAGGAGGGTCGGCCGTACCCGAACTGGATCGTCTCGCCCGGATGATTGATCCAGACCGCTGCTTCCGGACGCTCGCCGATCCTGAGATGCAGAACGGTTTCCTGATAGCCCCACTCGCGCCAGCGGTAGTGGCTGGCAGAGCCCATCGCGAAATTCCGTCCCTTGTAGTGATAGAGCGCGGCGAACCGGTTTTCGCCCTGGGCAAACCGCCATTCCTGGTGCTCGTCGCCCTGGTGGCAGGCAACCGCTGCCAGGCTTTCCGGCACGACGAGGCCGTGATCGCGCAGGCAAACGGCAAGCTGCGGCAGCGCGTGCACGCGGCGGCCGTACCAGCCCTTGCCCCAGAGCAGGCGCGCGATGGCCGAAAGCTCGAGCGAGCGGCCGGCGCAAAGTGTGTGTTCGTAGGAGCGCCCCTGGGCGGCGGTGATCATGCCGTGGTGGGCGGAGCGGGCAATTATCTCGCAGAGTCGGACGATACCTTTCCTGGCACGCTCGGCGATGTCGGCATCGGGCGAAATCGCTGCAAGCGCCGTCAGGCCCTTAAGATCGATGGGGAAATAGGGCGCGGAGTTGAATTCCGCCATTTCCCAGGCTTCGAAATGGTCGAGCCAGGCCCGCACCCGGGCGGCGCCGACTGCCCTTTGCTCCTCGCCCTTGCGGCGGGAGCGGCGGAACGTGGCGCCCGGAAGAAGGTGGCCGGCAAGATAGGCCGAGGTATGGAACAGCAATGCATGGTTTTCGGAGAAGTACCACTGCACATCGTTGCCTGGCTCGTCCATCCAGTAGCGGAAGTTGAGAATGGCCTGATCGATGCGGGCGCGCGTCCGCTCGCCGATATCCTCGCCCCAGACTGTGCGGGACCAGATCAGCGGCACGAGCGAGAAATCGGCGCAGTCGTGGCAATCCTCGATCGACGGCAGGATCTCTTCGATCATCGCGTCGGTGTCCGCGCCCGTGCGCCCGCTCGCCAGCCGCGCGAAGGCGCGCACTGTGTCGCGCTCGGAGAATTCGGAAATCTCGTCGAGCGTTTCAGTGATGCGAGCCGCAAGCGACGACGGTGCTTCACCCTGTCGGCCGGCGTGGCAGATCTCCACGCCGAGCGAGCGCGATGCGACGAAGCCGCCGGCATCGAGCGTGATCCGAAAATGGCGGAAATCGGCTGGCGCCTGCTCGGCCGGGCCAATGACGAGGCGCCGTTCACCGGCCTTCAGAACGAAGTCGTGGTCGAAACGCTCGGTCGACATGAAATCGCCTTCGACGGTGATATTGACCCCGACGTCAACCGGGAGTGGTGTGGCGAAAAGCAGCGTGATGTCGCCCTCGAAATAGGCGGGGCGGTCGAAGTGCATGCCGTCGAGCACGTCCTCGATCCTGCTTGCCGCCTCGCTCTCACAGGGAACGGGAAGCGCCACGCTGGCCTTGGGACCCGAGAGGTAGTCGAGCTGGAAGAAGTAGCGCGCGTCGCGCTCGGCAAGGTCGTCGAAGAAGATCTCGATCTTGTTGAGCCCGGCCTTCAAGGGCAGGTCGTACTCGGCCCGAGCCTCGAGATTGCGGCTATAGGGGGCCATCCAGCCCGCTTCGGCATCGTTGATCCAGAGGACCGCGCCGCCGCAGGTGCCGAGACGGACCTTCGCCGTCCCGGCGGTTGCCGCCTCGATATAGGTCCGCGCCCAGGTCGACAGCCGCGTCGGACGGAACCAGAAGCCGGAGAGATCGAGCCGTGGCGAGCCGAACGGCAACCACCAGCGCGTGGCTTCGAAAGTGCCGCGCACGTCCGGCCGCTTGCCGCGATAGCGCTCGGCAAAGATCGTGCGGCAGGGATATTCGTGGGGAATGAAGTTCTTGTGCTTGGTCAGGAAGAAGAAGGGATCCATCTCGCCCTTCATCGGCTGGTCCGGCACGTCGAAACGCTCTTCGGCGATCGCGCCAAGCTGCCAGTAGCGGATGGCTTCGCCCTCGGCGAGATTCTTCTTCAGGTGGAACGTCGTATCAGTCATTTGAGCTCAGCCACGGCCACGGGGTTCACGTCGTTGTATTCCTGATTTTCTCCGGTCATGCCCCAGACGAAGGCATAGGGTCCGGTGCCGGCACCCATATGGATCGACCACGCGGGCGAGAGCACCGCGTTGCCGTCCGCGACGACGAGATGGCGCGTTTCCTCGGGACGGCCCATCAGATGGATGATCCGGTCTTCGCTTGCCATGTCGAAATAACAATAGGCCTCCATGCGGCGCTCGTGCAGATGCGGTGGCATTGTGTTCCAGATGCTGCCTTCGGCCAGATCCGTGATGCCCATCAGCAGCAGGCAGGAGGGAGCCACTTCCGGATGGATGTACATCGCGAGGCGGCGTTTGTTCGACCGCCTGGCGTCGCCGAGCTCGAGCGGCTTGGCTTCCTGCCTCGGGATCAGCCGGTGGGGCAGGTCGGTGCCGGCCGGAACGGAGTTCATGTAGTAGCGCGCCGGCGCATCGGCGGACTGGCTCGCTACGGTGATTTCCTTTGCACCCCGTCCCACATAGAGAACGTCGCGGTTTTGAAGGGTAAATTCCTGCCCGTCCACGATGACCGTGCCGCTGCCGCCGAGGTTGGCGATACCCATCTCTCGTGCCGAAAGCAGATAGGGCGTGCCGATTTCGGCGCCGGATCCGAAGGTCAGGATTTTCGCTACCGGCACGGCGCTGCCGATCAGCAGACGATCGACATGGGTGTAGGTGAAGTTAACCGCATCCGGGGCAAAGAGGTCCGTGATCAGGAACTCGCGACGCAGACGCTCCGTATCGTAGCCCTTGATGTCCTCGGGGCCGGCCCCGTACAAAACTCTCATCGTGATGCCGCCTGTCCTTCTGCGCCGACATGCTGAAGGGCTTCGGAAAGGCACAGGATCGCCAGCGCCTGTCCGTAGCCGGTCGGCTGGATCGGAATGTCCTTATAGAACTGGAGATCATGGCCCATGCGCGTCCCGTAGGAGACGTTGAGCACGGTGCCGTTCTCATCGATATTGTTCATGACCGCCTCGAGCGCCTTCAAGCCGGCAGTCTGCCAGGCGGGTGTGCCGAGGCCGAGGCGATGGCCCTTGAGCAGCCCGTAGCCGATCCCCGCGGTGGCCGAGATCTCCTCGTAGGAACTCGAGTCGTCGAGAAGGGTGCGCCAGGCGCCAGATGGGGTCTGCAGCGGCAGAAGCGCGTCGACCTGGCTGACAAGGACTCCTTCAAGGAAGGTCCTGACCGGGTTGGCGATCTCGGCGAGGTCGAAGAAATCGAGTATGCCGGCGGTGATCCAGGCATTGCCGCGTGCCCAGCGTGCCCGCGCAAAATTGTGCCGCCCGTCGAAGGTCCAACCATGGAACCAGAGGCCGGTCTGAGGGTCGGAGAGATAGCGGGCATGGACGAGGAATTGTCGCGAAGCTTCGTCGACGAGCTCACGCCGGCCGCTCGCCTGGCCGTAGGAGGCGAGGAAAAGCGCCACCATATAAAGTGTGTCGTCCCACAGTTCGTTGTCGTTGACTTTGTCGGAGACATGATGCTCGAAGCCGCCTTCCGACGTGCGCCCCATTTCCGCAATCACGCGGTCCGCCCAACCGTCGAGCACCGGTTTCCACCGCGGATTTCCGGTCTTTGCCCAAAGCACGGAGAGGCCGAGCATCGGCGCCGTCGTGTTGACGTTGAGCTCGGGCAGGCCCGCTGCAAGCCTTGCTTCATACCAGTTCTCGACGAGCTGGCGCAGATCGTCGCGGCCGGTGAACAGCCAGAGCCTGATCAGGCCGTAGAGACCGACGCCCTGTGGCCATTCCCAACTGTCGAAGCTGATGTAGTCACCCGCGGTCCCGTCGAGGTTCGGCTCGTGGAAACGACCCTCATGCCTGAGGCCGGTCATGCCGGCGACAAGACGATCGAGACCAACGCGAATATCGCGGGCATTCGGACCCATGACGTTCCTCCCATATTTACCGCCTGCGCGGCTCCTCGGAGAAGATAAAGGCATGAGGTTTTCTCTTGCGCAATCTGAAAATTTTTCTCATGATTGCGAAAAAGGAGCAGCGAAGTGATCGCCAAACCGCCGTCCGGCAAGCGTGGCAAGAAAAGCAAGCGTGTCCGTCTCGAGGACATCGCCGAGGTATGCGGTGTTTCTCTCAGCACGGCATCACGCGCTCTGGCCGGCGAGAAAGGTGTTCGCCCGGAGATCCGCCATCAGGTCCTCGAAGCGGCAAAGAACGCGAACTATATCATCCCGACGGCGGTCGCCGGTCAGAAGGTCATACTCGCCGCATCGAGCGCGGCAATGATTGACTATGTGCGCAATCAGTTCACCCTCTACGTGCTGGAGGGGCTGAAGGATCGTGCGCAGACCCTCGGCCTTGAGATCGTCACCCGTCCGATCGCGGATCGGGACGAGGAATTGGCCGTGCTGAAGGAGGCCCAACAAGACGACCAGGTCGCCGGCCTGCTGTTCCTCACCATTGATGACGAGGGCATGCTTGCCGCGACGCGCGACTTCGACAAGCCGGTGGTCCTGCTCAACGGTGACGACCCGTTCATGAGGCTATCGAGCGTCACCCCCTGCAACCGCTCGAGCGCACGGCTGGCAACCGATCATCTCATCGATCTCGGCCATAGCCGCATCCTCTTTCTCATGCGGCCTGGCCGGAGAACCATCGAGCGGCGCTTCGAAGGCTGGCGCGATGCACTGCTGGCGAAAGGACTGCCGGCAACGGATGATCTGATAGTTCCCGTCGACGACTGGCTACCGGAGCTTGCCATGCAGGCTATTGCCCAGCGGATTTCGGCCCGCGGGCTGGATTTCACGGCCGTTCTGGCTGCAGGCGACAGCCTCGCCGTGGGCGCGATGATCGGCATTCAACAAATGGGGTTTTCGGTACCCGGCGATGTCTCGGTGATGGGCATGGACGACCTGCCTCAGGCGGTTTTCCTCAATCCTCCGCTGACGACGATGCATATTCCGATGCGGGAGATCGGGTCGGTCGCACTCGATCTCCTGCGCGACAAGCTTTCCGGTTTGCCTATGCCGCCGCGACGGGTGGAACTCGCCTGTCATTTGGTCGAGCGACAATCGACGGGAAAGGCGCGGGCCAGCTAATCGGCGATGTGAAGATCCTCTGAACACAACTGATCCACCCAAAACGATCACTTAGTCGACACCTCGTTTCCACCGTCGCTCAGTAACTCCGGCACAAAAAGACGGGTGCTAAAGGCCGATCCCGCGCTGGCGGCCAAAGCCCCAATCGACCCCGCCGTCGCCACGAGCGACACCGGAAACATGGCGGCCGAGGTGCATTTCGAGCGAGGGCGACCACGGTACGAGCTGAAATCCAAGACCGTCGTCAATCATCGCGAAGCGGCCGGAGGCGAGAGAAAAGCGCTGGCGGTAGGTGCCGGCGATATACTCGCCTGAAGCGGCCTTGTTGAATGATCTGTGCATTCCCGTGGCGAGTTTCTCTCCGAGCGCATCGAGTTCCTGCCGGCGCAGGGTCTCGATCAGGTTGCGCGCGAAAATGACACTGCGCCCCTGGCGCTCGGCAAGCCGGCGCTCAACGAGCACTTCGGCTCGGCGGTCCATCGCGTCGCGCACCTCGGCGCCGAAACCGCCGGTTCCAAGTGAGACCAGTTCGCGAGCAATTGCCTGCCGGTCGAGCCAGGTGGCGCCACTCGCCGTGATTTGCTGTTCGATGCTCAAGTCAGATCGGACAGCGAGGGCAACACGACGACGACCGTGAGCATCATCGAACTTTCTCAGTTCGACGATGGATCCGGATGGTCCGTCGCCCGCCGCGTCGAGATCGGGAAGCTTGATGTGGTGAGTGCGTCCGTCGACGCCGTCGATTACTGCATAGGCCGTGCCCTTGAGCTCGTCATCCAGACCACGGTCGACGAGCCGCCCGATGACGGGCATGTCGAGGCTCTCGCCCGCGAGGACATAGCTGGCGGTGCTGCGTTCGATGCCGCGTTCCGATAGGCCGCGATGAATACGTCTGATGATATCGCCGCGTTCGCCGAGCTCGCGTAGCGTTGCTTCCGCATTCTCGGCGATGACCCATTGGCCCGGGCCGACCTGATCGGCGAGGCCGAGGCTTTCGAGCTTGCGCAGGCGACCGATCTTGAGGGCTTGGAACTCGTCAGGCTGTCGATCGGGATAGGGTGCGAGATCGATCATGCCGGTGCGGTCGCTGTCGCGCGCGAGCTGACGGTCCAATCTGGTCCAGCGTTCGCTTTCGATTTGGCGCTCGAGCGTCTGGCGGATGTCGTGATCGGTCCGCGGCCCTAGCTCCTGGGTGATGAGGTCGCGGCCGCGGTCGCCCATCCCTTCCGTGATGTAGCTGCGCGAGATGACGAGATTCTCGCCATCGTCCCGCACACCGCGGACGATCAGGTGGATGTGGGGATGCCCGGTGTTCCAATGATCGACCGCGATCCAGTCGAGGCGAGTATTGAGATCCTTCTCCATCTGCCTGACGAGGTCGCGCGTGAAGCCCTTGAGGTCGGACATCTGGAGCGCATCGTCTGGCGACACGATGAACCTGAAATGATGCCGGTCATCCTCGCTGCGTTCGGCGAACGCCTTCGGGTCCGCATCGTCTCCACCAGGGCCGAACAGGCGCGCCTTCTCCCCGTCACGTGTCACACCCTCGCGGCGGAGATAGGCGAGGTGAGTGGCAAGCGGTGCGCGGCGGCCGCGGAGTTGGACGACGCGCGCCTTTACGACGGCGCCGCGCGAACGCGACGTGATCAGGCGATTGGCCTGGACGGAGGCGCGCCGGCCACGGCCGAAGTGAGATCGTTGGCCGGAATTGATCGCGCCACCGCGCGACACAAATCCCCCGGCGCGCTGGGTAGCGGCAAGCGCCTGGGCGATGAACGGGCGCGCACGCTCCGCCTTCGACGAGCGGATGCGGCCAGGCCGGATGCGGAATTCAATGTCATCGCTCATGGAATAGTTCCGCACATCGTCATATCGTATTGAAATAAAGCGATAATCGTTGATATAGCGAGGCGTGGCGCCCCGGCGCACCTCGCGAATTCATACTGCAAGCCATTGAAAAACCACGTCCGTCCCAAGCTGCACATCGCGGCCCTTTATCCTGCCATCGCCCGTCCGTGGCCGCGGCTTCCCACACCAACGCCCGCCGATATGCGCCGGACCCCTCAGGGATACGCTTCGCTCAGGTGGCGCTCATGGCGCACCACCTGAATCATTTCGTGCAACGAAAAGCCCGTCCTGGCGCGGTCTCGCCGCAGAAAAATCGCGCGGTGATGCCATATTTTCTGCGCCGTCGGTGCGCGACGGCTGCGGGATTGGTTTGGCGTCGAACGCCACGCCGGTTCGGGTGAAGAAGATCGGCGCCTGGCGCCAGGATGGTTCATCCGCCGCGCTCGACGTGTTGAAGACCGGGAGACCTCCGGTGCCGAGGAGGGGAGCAATCGCCGCGATATAGGCGCGTGTCTCTTCCGGCAAGGCGCGACCTGACGCGAGGTACTCGTCGTAGCGGGCCGGTCCCGCGTTATAGGCGGCGAGAAAGCCCGGGGCACCGTAGCGATCATGCATTTCCTTAAGGTAAGCCGCGCCCGCGAGGATGTTGTCGTGTGGATCAAAGGGATCGTTGCCGAGACGATACCGGTTACGCAGTTCGGTCCAGGTTTCAGGCATGATCTGCATCAGACCCATGGCGCCGGAGTGGGAAAGCGCGTGAACTTCGGCTGCGCTTTCAACGCGCATCACTGCGCGTATCCACGACGTCGGAATGGCGAACCGGCGGGCCGCCTCATTGATGTGAGCGGCGTATGCATCCCCGGCTGCTGGTTGTGTTTGCGCGGAGACGCTAACGTCGATGGTGGGAGCAGAGAGCACGCCGGAAATGAGGAGGAGCCGTCCGAGGCGGACTCCACGAGGCAGCCCGAGTGCGGGGAGGGTGAAGCGGGCCGATGGATTGAAATGCATCGGCTTAGTTCCGCTCGGCGCGTCTCTGCGGACGGTTCCAGTAGAGATCCCACGCTCTTCTGTCCTCGCCAGACTGAAAAAGGTTGGCGCGGATCGGTGCTGCGAAAGCGGGATCGTTGATCAGCAGCGTCACGTATTCGCCTGCCTTTTCGCCGGTCCGTTTCCATCCGGCGCCAATTTCTGGCCCGTCTTCCCCGATGCGGACGCGAAAGTCCGGAGCCTTCTCGGCATCAGTTGGCTCGGCGCGCTCAAGCACGAGTTCAACGTTGAGCGAGAGGGTCCGCAGCGTGCCGGCATAGCCAGTGTTCGTGCGTAAGAATTGACCGATCTGGGGCATGGAAGTCTCCTTTCATGTGTGAGGATGGAAGATTCAGTGCACCGACTAATGCTCGCTGAAGCCGCCTTTGCTGGTCCAAAGCGTGACCGCGCGGCCGAGAACAAGACTGGCTGGGATTTGTCCGAAATAGCGACCATCCAGGCTGTCCTGGACCTGCCAGTTCATGAGGAAGAGTTCGTCATCAGCGATGAGGCGGCAGCCCTGCCAGACGGGCAGATTGCGGCCCAGGCGGTCGCGATTGAGCGCGGCGCCAATGAGCGCGCCATCGACGATGATCATGCGACCGAAGCGGCAGACCTGTTGCTTCGGCAGGGCAGCGACGTGCTTGATCAGCGGCACGCCGCGCGGCAGATATCCACGGTCGGAGAGGAAGGTTGCAAGCGACTCGGGCGCAGAAACAGCGACCAAGTCAGCCACTTTGAGCTGCTCAGGAGCCTCGATCACATAGAGACCGATCGGCGCGCTGGCCGACGCGTTCCAGACAAGCTTCAGCGGAATTGGGAAGACGGACGTGAACAAAATCGCGGTCGTCGCGAGATGCGCCGTAATGAAATAACCGAAGCGGGTCATGACGTCGTTTTCCGGCGCAGGAGGTATGCCTGGTGTTGCTCGCCTGTGTAGGCGCGAGGCTCATGACCTGCGGCTAACCGGTTATGGATGTGACGCCAGTGATCCGGAGAGACGTCAGGCGCGGCGATGTCGAGCGCCTCGATGGCATCGATCCTGCGAAGCACCTGCTCGACTTTCGGCCAGCCTTCGACCTTGAGGAGAATCTCGCCGCCGGGCCGCACGAAGGGGAGCGTCTGGTAAGCCTCGCCTGGTGCAACTGTGCGAACGATGTCAATCCGCGAGATGATGGTGCCGAAGTCGTTCGACGCCCAGCGGACAAAGGCAAATATTGTCGCCGGGCGAAAAGACAGGATACGCCGGCTGCGACTGAGCATCTTTTCGTGCGCGGGTTCGCCGAAGCGGATCCAGTTTTCGATCTTCTTCTCGATCCAGGTCAGTTCGACGCGGGTCAGGTTATCGGATGTGCGGGCGAATGGCGTCGAACGCCCGCGGCGCTTCGCGGTGCCGGTCATGAGTTGTCTCCGATTGATGCTGGGAATTCACAGGTCTGGACGTCGCAAGGATGTCCGCGATTGTCCGGGTGTTGTTCGGCGGACGTGCTTTCCACATCGCCGCTGCCAGAAAGAAAGTTAGATTCCTTGTTAGATTCTACGTTAAGCCCGGGAACGGTCGTTTCTGGCCAAAGGGTTGGTTGCGATCCATGCGCCCGAAATCCCGATGTTGATGCGCCCGAAATCCCGATAGCCATTGCGCCC
The DNA here is from genome assembly GCF_013283645.1 of Sinorhizobium psoraleae. Lineage (GTDB taxonomy): Bacteria > Pseudomonadota > Alphaproteobacteria > Rhizobiales > Rhizobiaceae > Sinorhizobium > Sinorhizobium psoraleae. The sequence goes on along the minus strand of NZ_JABEKV010000006.1, from coordinate 50,215 downwards.
GAAGTCCCGAGTGGTTCCACAGCGTCGTCCACAGGGCACTTGGGTCGAGTGGCGGGGAGGATCCGCAACAACTCGCGCGGGCCATCTCGGTCGATCCGCAGGTGATAGCCAGGAAGCGGTTGTCGCCTGACTATGCGCCGGAGATCAAAGGCGAAATCGGAAACGCGAGCGAGGCTGCCGGACTTCACGTGGAGGTGAGCGATCTCGAAGATCCAACCATTGATCTGTCGGCCGGCATGTTTGCGGGCAACACGATAGAGCCAGCGCTCGATGCCGCCGGTCAGGCGGAAATAGGCCGGGTCGATCGCGAGCACGAGTGAGCGGTCGATGACGCCGCGGTAGAACCAGTCGGGCAGGACAAATTCCATACCCTCTGTCCGCCCGTCATGTGTGGTGCACTCCTCCCATTCGTTGATCCAGGAGAACTGATGCCGGCGCCAATGCTCTCCCTGCCGTATGGTTGTCCGGATCGCAGTGGATTGAAGCCGTGTCAGAGCGCCCTTGAGGAGCTTGTACTCGCGAGCTCCGGTATCACGGCCGATGGCTGTCAGGAGCTGATACGGCGTAAAGCGCAGAAAGCGGGACGTCTTCAGTCCGATATTTTCGGCCTCGACGATCTGGCCCGCGGCCCAGATGAGAACGTCGGCGTCCCATATCGTGGCCATGCCATGCTCGGCTAAGGCAAACACCTCTACCTCTACGTCCCCGGCTTTGTAGAGGATTGGCGTAACCCGCTTGGCCTTGGCCAACGAAAAGAAGGGGCGCTCCATGAGGTCGCGCTGATCGCGCGGACTGGCGACGCCTGTGGCGACGATGAAGGGGTCAAGCTTGGCCCGTTCGCTGAGGGCAATGAGACGCGGTCGCTTCATGAGAGGGCGGCCTCAACGTGATTGGCGGCTGGTGTATGCCTGCGCGACGGCGCTATGGCGCTTCGCCGGAAGGACGCTGCCTCCTGGGTCGGAGGTCGAAGTCACCATGCCGCGATCGGCCCAGGCTTGCAGATCCTCGATCGAATAGACCACGCGGCCGCCGAGCTTCCTGTAGGCCGGCCCCGTTCCGTAGGTTCGGTGCTTTTCGAGAGTGCGGCCGGACAAGCCCAGGAACCGGGCAGCCTCGGGCGTCCGCAGATAGCGTGGCGGTAAGCCGGCGGTATTCGATGCCATGTAGAGCCTCCGTGGATGTCGATGGGGCGCGCCGGACGTGAGCGGCGGACGAAGGGCAGGGTGGCGAAGAACACCCGGCGGAGGGGAGTGCGAAGATAAGAAAGCCAAAAGTCCCACCCCTGCGGAAGGGTACCCTCACCGGCGGCGGCGGTGGCGCAAAAGGGTTCGGTAGCCGCCGGCGACCATGGCGAGGCCGTCCTTCACGAGATCGATGGTCGCGTCACGCAGAGCCGAGGTTTTCCAAGGCTCGGAGGCCACGCGTTCTCGTCCGTAGATAACACCAGCGATTTCGCGGTAACTGGCGCCATTTGTGCGCGCGTCGACGGCTTGCAGCATGCGTCGCACGCGACGACGTTTCTGGTGCGTCAGACGCGTGTCCTCTGAGACGCGTCGGCCCAAAAGACTCTGGACCAATCGAAGCAGCGCCTCGATCCGATCGAGCGCGTCTAAATCGAGGGGAATGAGGGCGGCGAGGGGTTGATCGGCCCCGACCCCGGCGAGACGCAGGAGCTGCACCGCGTCCCCGTCAGGCAGGACGAGGCGGGAGAACGAGCCGAACTCGTCTGTTTGAGCTTGGGTCTGGTCGAGCAGATGGAAGAGGTTCTGCTCCGTCGGCAGGACGGTGGGGGTGGATGTCAGCAGAACTGTGCCGGTATTCAGTTCCGGCGACCACGTTACGATCGTTTGAGTGGCTTTGAGTGTCGGCGCAATTGCGAAATTGCAACCCCCATCGCTGACGGAGCGCTAATAAGAGCGCTTTGCGGTCCGCGGTGGTTTGTTGCAGTGCCAGGAAATCTTGCTGGTAGCCCGGGTTACGACGCAGGAATTCCCAAGCGAGGTCGGGGCAAGAAAGGTCATCGACATAGTCGTATGTCGATGAGGATCGCCATTGTGACGTATCTGGGCGCATCCGCTTCCTCCAAGCGCATGCAACCTTTCCGCATGCGCTCTGAGGATGATTCCCGGGCTAATTGCCTTGCGGAAGTCCCCGCGAGGGGGCCACGTGTTGCATTTCATGTAACACAAAAAACATCAGCGGTTGCCTTCCCCGATAAGCTGTCGGTAGCCGCTTTCGCTGACCCATCGGGCGCGAGCCAGATGACCGTCATGGACTTTCCGTGCACGCACCGGCTCCAGTAGTGGATCTATCCCGAATAGAACTGCCGCGGCTTCCTGCCAGGTGGCCCCGTCCGCTGCGGCGTCGAGAAGGCGCGTGTAAAGTTTCATGTGCTCGCGGTCGTAGGTCGTAAGCGCCGGGTTTTGCGGCGGCTCGTCCAGAAAAGATGGCTCGGTCACTTCAATCCTCCTGATCACCGTACTCGTCACGCCGACCACATTTACATACTATAGTTGATAAACTTAAAGTGTGTAAATTACGATCCTCCGGCGCATGGACATGCGCAAACTGGTCGGTCGTAACTTCGCCCGCCTGCGTCGGGAGCAAGGCCTGACGCAGGAAGAGGTCGAAGCACGTTCCGGCTTTAGCCAACAATACCTTAGCAGCCTCGAACGCGGTCGGCGAAACCCAACTGTGATTACGCTTTACGAGTTGGCCCAAGCCCTGGGTGTCAATCACGTCGAACTGGTCATGCCTGACGACAATGTCTGATCGACGCGCCTGCGAAACCGTGCCTTTGTTAGTGATCGGCGGCGCGATTGTTCGTGTTCGCCGGCCTTCGTCCTTACATCTGCATGCCAAGTTGAATTCGGCATATCCCAAGTCAGTCGCGGCTCGTGTGTTTCCGACGTACAAGCATCACTCCTTCACCATCGCTGGACTGGATGAAGACGATGCCGGCGGCCTCGAGCGTGCGACGAACCTGATCACGCGTGGACTCGTAAACCTTGAGGTCACTTGGTGACTCAAGGCGCTTGAGTGCAGTCAGGGATATTCGGGCCTTATCAGCGAGCGTCTCCTGGTTCCAACCGAGCAACGCGCGTGCGGCCCGCGTCTGGCGGGCGGTGATCATGAACGATCACCTCCCACTGACGGGAGCGCCTGCGCCACAACTACGGCTATAATAGTCGTTCTTCGCCGAAATGAGCAAGCATTGTAGCCCCAATTCGCCTGAGAAAGAGCAGTTTGGCGCGAACTGATTCGGTCGTTTAAGGGTCATCGCCTCGCCCGGTGAGTTTCGGGCGAGGCGAGGGTGATGTGGGGCTCAGTCGACGGTTTGGCGGCTGGAACGGGACCATATGAGGGACCAGCCCTTGCCGTCCTCGTCATTGAAGAGGTTGGCGTATATCGGAGCGGAAAAGCTCGGATCGTCGAGCTTCAGTCCGAGATAGTCGCGGCCTTCGTTGGAGCGCTTGGTCCAGGCGGCGCCGATTTCGGCACGACCCACGAAGACCCGGTGGCTGGGCGCGTTGTTGCCGACGCTGCCGGCTTCGGGGGCGATCCGAACGTTCTTGGCCTGGACCGAGAGGGTGACGATTTCGCCGACGAATTCGTTGCCGGACTTCTTGAAGGTGCCGATGGTCGTCATGGTAGTTCTCCTTGATCTGGTGTTTCGAGCCCGCGCCATTGCGGTCTCGATGGCGATCTTTCGGCCGGAGGCGAGCGACGACGCATCGCTTGCGACCGCAGCGTCAGCGGAGGATGGCGCGGAGGCGACTTTGTTATTTCGCGAGGAATGGGCGAAGCCCAGGGGAAGAAAGTCGCTGCCACGCCATTGCGTGCCAGGCGATCGAGGTGACAGCCGACCTTCGGGCAGATCAGGCCATTGAAGAGGTCGCAGGGGAGCGGGAGGACTGACAGCTGGTCTTAAGGAGAACATCGCGACAGTCGGTGATTCGAGACTCGGGCGCCGTCCCCGGCATCACAGGCTTCGCGCCCGCTCCAGCTCGGGCACTATTCGTCCCGCAGTGCCCGTCGGACTCCGGCAAGTTTTCGCTCAGCTGTCAGCAGCTTCTCCTGCAATCGGTCCATGCGGTCGCCGCTTGGCCTCTCGAGCGGGAAATACATGCCAATGATCTCCATCGGACTGATGTTCAGCGATTGGCAGAGCCTGATCAACGTCGCCGTGGAGATGCGATTGATACCCTGCTCGTACTTTTGGATTTGCTGGTAGGTCACGCCGAGCTTCTCGGCGAGCGCTTGCTGGCTGACGCCCAGCACCTCTCGCGTTGCCCGGACCCGCGCTCCGATTTCCTGGTCAATCGATCGACGATCGTTCTTCGTTTCTTCTGTCGGCATCCATTCGGTCCCAGTCAGCAAGCCGGCTCTTGTCCGGCCCGCTCCGCCCGCGCCTGACACGGCAACTGGAACTTGCCGCGCCAGATGCCGGCTCCGCGTGCACGCGCGAGCTGTTCAGCGCCTACATAGGCGCCTTTGCTGTATTTTTCCCAATTCACTGCATTGCCGCTCCTGACAAGCCAACGATTGACCTCCGGCCCGTCGGCGCGAAAGCAGACGCCGACGAACCGCTTATACCGATCGCGCTCAACGAACTCACAGCGCGTAGGGCGGGACTCGGCGAGAAACTGATCGAGCGCGAAGGCTGCCTCCTTGCCGCACCGGTAGGTGCCGCCGTCGCCATCCTCGCAGGTTTGCCAACTCTCTGGAGCATCGACGCCGTGCAGTCGAATGCGCTCGCCTTTGATTTCGAGCGTGTCGCCGTCGATGACGGTGGCGCGGCCGATGATCGGACCGGCAGAGTGGACGGGCAGGGCGATCCCGAGGGAGACCGCGACGAACAGAAAATGCGAAGGCTTCATGGGACGGGGTCGGCTGGGTCGAGGATATCGGCGGTGTCGTTCCTCGGCGAGCCCACCTTTCGTTCAATCGGCCACATGGTCATGAGTTCTGCCGGGAACGGTTTCATCAGGTCGAACGGGTCCGGTTCTGGCGACAGCCAGCGTTCATAGTCCTCTCGGTGCAGAATGACAGGCATCCGATCATGAATCGTCGCCATCATTTCGTTCGGTGGGCAGGTGATCACGCAGAAGGTGCGGATGTCTTGGCTGGTTTGCGGATTGCGCCAGATCTCCCAGATACCGGCGAGAGCAAACGGCTCGCCCGACTTCATGGCGATGGCATAGGGCTGCTTGTTCTTACCCGTGCCGTAGATGTCCTTCCACTCGAAGAAACCGTCGATCGGGACGAGACAGCGCCGGCTGGCATAGGCCTTCTTGAACATGCCGTTCGTTGCAATGCCCTCGCGTCGGGCGTTGACCGGAGGCGGGTGGCCGGGCCTTTGTTCCCTGGCCGAACCCGGTATCAAGCCCCAGCGTGCGCTGACGAAGGTGGGTCCGAAGACATCCGGATCACGAACAACATCTCTGATGATGATCGGATAGTAGAGCGAGGGCGCGCCGTTGTAGCGCGGGAACTGGTTTGAGAGCCCCTCGACGCCTCCGCGCTGTGCGAAAGAGAAATTGCGCAGCAAGTCTCCAAGCGTGCTCTTGATGTAGATGCGTCCGCACATGGCCTTCCTCCCCGGCGGCAAAGGTATCGCGGCGAACAGCGCCGTCAACACGGTCTGGTGGTCGGTCGGGCTTTCCAGTCCGGGCGGTGCTCGAAACAAAACCAGTTCGGCTCGGCCCGTCCAACTGCGAAGCCAAAGCTGCCCCACTTCGTGCAGCCTGGGTTCTCGCAATAGTGGACGAAGAGTGCCAGGTCCGGCCGGGGGTTGGCGGTGGTGCTCGCCTCATCACTCATGTTTACGCTCTCCTCGGCAAGAGCCGAACTGTTCTTCGAACGCCTGATCCCAATTGGGATGGCCGGAAGTACCCACATGCTTCAGAGGCTCAAAGTGATATCTTTTCAGCAGAGCCTCAGAGATCATCCGCGCTATCTCATTCCGCGCCCGCTCTGCTTTCAACCGGTCGCGGTCACAGGCCGCCCGCCGGACCTCGATCGGAACCGAGTAAAGGGTCTGGGTCACGAAAGGCGCAATCGCGGCGGAGCACGGTCCCGACGTCGAAAATCGCGAAAGCCCCAAAAGACTCTGCGATCTTCCGGGCGAGTTCCTGGACTCCGCGCACCTCGACCGGTCGACGGTATTGATCAAGCCCGGCGTAGGCTCGTCTCTGATGGGGCTCCAAGACTGCAAGATCGACGGCGACGGCGGCTTCGATTTCATCCCTAAGTGTTCGCATGGCACGCGTCTCCCTCGACTGCAAAGACAGTCCTCATGACCTCAGTCTGTCGGATTGGCGCGCCGCAGCGCCGATGAATGTTCTTATTATGTTCTCATCGTGCGGGGAGTCAAGATCCCGAACTGATCGCCTACCGCTGCAGTCCTACTTTGTCCCTGTCGAAGCGGTTGCGGCCCCGAAAATGCGCGGCCACATCGTGCCGCCAACTCGGGGAGGGCTAACGCAATGGAATGCCGCCGGGTTGCCGATGGAGACCACCGCGTGAACCAGAACACCGCTGTGAGCTCCGGGGTGCCTATACGGCACCCGAGAGCTTGTCTCGCTGGGCGTCAGTCTGCTGTGCATGCATCCAATCGGCAATCTCCTGCGCCCTGCTGGCGGCGGTGAAGATGGCGCGCTTGTCGATGCGCAGCACCTCGAGCCAGGAGGCAATATAGCGGGCGTGGTCGGGGCGCGGCTCGGGGCTGAGGTTGAGATCGGCGCAGATCATCGCGCTCAATAGCTCAACCGTGCATTCCTCCATTGCGTAGGCGGCCGAGCCGAACCGTCCGGAGAGATCGCGATCCAGGCGGTGCTTGGCTCCGGAGGCGTGCCCGCATTCGTGAAGCATGACGGCATAATAGGCGACGGCGTCCCGGAAGCAGGCGAAATCGGGCATCTGCACGTGGTCGGTAGACGGGCGGTAGTAGGCCTGTGATCCGCCGTGTCGGATGTCGATGCCCAGCGCCGCACAGAAACGATCGGCTCGCTCGATTCTCTCGGCCTCCGGCAGCACCGGCGTCACGGGCGGTGTGTAGCCATCGACCTGTGCACTGTTGAAGACCGTGTAGCTGCGAGCGAACATGCGTTGGCCGGCCTCATCGCGATCCGTGTCGCCGTTCCGGTCGTGATCGTCGCTGCGGCGATCGGCGACCTTCCAGAACACGACCAGGTGGCCGCGTTCGCCCTTGCGGACTTGGGCGCCGAGTTCCTGCCACTGCCGATAGGTGCCCCAGATGCCCGCAGGGTAGCCCGCCATGTGTGCCGCGGCCCAGAGCGCTATGACATTGACGCCGCGATAGGCCTTGGACGAGGCGACGTTGATCGGCGTGGTGATAGCTGATCCGTCATGGTGCCAGGGCATCCGGTAGTCGCCGGCGCCGGCCTCAATGGCGGCGATGATCTGGCTGGTGACGCGCTCGTAGATGTCGTTCCGGGTGTGAGGGATGTGATCCGTGGTCATGGCTACCTCCTTAAGTTCGCCTCTTCGTCGAGGGCGAGGCGACAGGGGCAGACGCGATCGGCCGGCCTGTCACACCCTGTTCTCGGTGCTGGTGCGGAACAGGGTTGAAGGGTCGGCAGCGTCTGCCACATCCGAGACCCACCTCGACGGGCGAGCACGGGAGGCGCCGGCCATGATCGGCGCGCGGGGACCGGACGCTATGAGGACTGTGGGCGGCTTTCAACCGGCGCCGTGGTGAAACTGACGCCGCAGTGGAGTGACTGGCGTCCAACGGATCGGGGGCGCAGTCTGTCGATCCCGGTGATCCCGCTCGGCGACGCGCAACGTCAGCACCTGGACATGCGGCACGAGCGTACGGGCGAGTGCCCGCAGAGGCAGGTGTCGAACCGGTCTGAGGCATGAAACGCGCCGCTGCTCGGGTCCCTACGGCTGAATCTAGGAGACCGACCGGCTTCGAGTTCGGCAATGATCTTTTTGGCGATCGTCATCAGTTCGTCCGGCCGGGTCCGGAACGGGCGCGCTTGGAACTGCATGCGTGATCAGCGCGTCCGAAACACGCGCGGGCGGGAACCAAAGCTCTCAGAGGTCGTGGTTGTGCTCGGTAGACCAGAGGCGGCTTGGACTGCTGTGCTAAAGGCAAAAAAATGGGGAGACCAACCTGCCGCTCGACATGCAGCCGGAAGCGACACAGACGGTGGTGGTGCCGGCCGACCGCTCCGGGGCCGTGGTTGATTTCGGGGTGAGGAAAGTGGGGGCCGCCATCGTCACCCTGACGGGCCCCGATGGATCGCCACTACCCGTTGGGTCGGTCGTTCAGCTTGACGGCTCCGACCAGGCCACGGTGGCCGGCTATGACGGCCGGGCTTATTTGACCGGCCTCGCAGGGCGAAACACGGTCACTGTTACGCTTCCCGAGGCGGCCGGTACTTGCCGGGCCAGCTTCGATTACGATGCCGAACATGGGCGCTCAGCCCGAGATCGGTCCCGTCCCTTGCCAATGAGAGAGGAGGGAGCGATGCGCCCGTGTCGCCTGTTAGGACCGGCTCTTGATGCAAGTTGGCGGTCTGCGAACATGTTGACCGGAGATGCGTGGTTCGGCTCGCCGGAACCGACGCGCTCCGTCGCTGCATCTTCTGTGCGTCGGTATCCGCTGCCACGAGGAGCCGCTCAAATTGCACGACGTACCCTTCAAAGACGTTCGGCTGTGCGCTTACGTCGGAGTAGCCAACCGCGACCAGGAGGTCCCAGCGACTACGCCTTCTATCAGACGAAGGATGCCGATTCCCGGCTCGCCTGGCAGACGACCGATCAGTACAACCGCCGCTATGCCCGCGACGGCGGCGGCAGCATTTCGACCGGCGGCTTGAAGATTCTTGAGCGCAACGGCGGGTGGATTACGAATGGCAGCGGGCAGAATTTGCTGACGCTCACCTATCTCGACCGCCAGCAGCAGGACCGCGTGCGGCCCGGCCCGTACACCAACACCTACCAGCTCGTAACGAAGTACCTGTTCAACTCCGGCAATGCGACCTGCGACACGGGCTTGCCCAACCCGACCGGCACCATCGTCACCAACTTCACCGTCACCTCGGGTGTTCCGGAGAATTGTCAGTTCGAAAACTTTGAAAATATCGATTTTCGGGTCCTGGGGCTCTGTCGCCGCAGCGCGGGCCAGTTCGACGGGAGTGCGGGCCTTCGGCAAAGTCGGGATCCGCTGCACCTACGAGACGGACTACACCATCACCATCGATGACGGACAGAATGCCAGCGGTGGTGTGCGACAAATGAAAAGCGGCACCAACTTCCTCGCCTACCAGCTGTTCCAGCCGGGCTGCAGCATTCCCTGGAGGGCAACTAACCACACCGTTGCCGCTGGCACCCGCCGCTGGCACCTACACCGATCTCGTCGTCGTGACTGCGACCTTTTCACGGCGCGAGCGGCGCCGGGACGAAGCCGCTGCCCGGCACAGGTCGCATCAAGCACTTCCGGCGGCGCCGGAAGTCTGCTCAGTCTCACCTCGTGGGCTTCCCGGGACGGGAAACTGGCGCTGGATTGCCGGGACAGTTCCAGATAGCAACTATAAGGAGGGATGCGTCAGTTTCATGAGCAACGGGTCAAGCGAGCGCCGTCGCCCCGCCTGGCGCCTCCCGACGGGCGGAAAACCGGGACGGTCCGACCGTCCCGGTGCAGCGTGCCTACCACCAGGATGTGTAGAAGACAACAAAGCCTGCTGCCAGCGCTTCGCGGGCTTTGGCGACAAAGGCGAGATCATCGTTGACTTCGCTGCCGTCGGACACGCCGAAGAAGAAGCCTTCGGTCGGCGGTAGGGTACGATCGCGGATCGCCGTTTCCAGGCGATCGAGATCGTCGGCGGTTAGCTGAAGGTTCACGCAATTGAATTTCGCGTCGTTGCCGCCCTTCTCGCGGTAGAGCCGCTCCATCCAGCCGTGAAGGTTCGGATGCTTGCGCCAGTAGTGGAGCGCCGTGGCCTCTTCGACTTCAAAGTCGACCGGCGCGGCAGGCGGTTCGCGAAGAGTGCAGGCGTACATGTCGAGTCCCATGACTTTCTCCTTTCGTTGCTCTGTCCTGAAGGACGCGGCGTGAAAGGCCGGGCGGCATCGGCCGCTGCCGTCATGGCCAACACGGGCCTTCGCCGTGGCGTCTCGCCCACGAAGGCCGGCGCGGGCAGGCCATTGACGGCAAGGCGCCGTCCGGCAGAAGCGCGAGAACCGAGGGGCCGCAATGGAAAGGAGCCTGGGACGGGCCTTGTCTTGCACCGGCCAGTGGCATCCCGCGCAAGGACGCGTCGCCCAGCGGCGAAGAGCAAGCTCAGGCAGGCGGTTCCTACGCCACAAGACCATCCGAGCTTGATGTCGCGCGCTGCAAATCCGCGAGATCGGCATCCGCACCTACGAGACGCCCTACCGCATCACTCACGGCCGGGACCCACAGTGTTTGCGTCGTCGTCACATCTATCTTCTGAGCACGAGTGGCCGCGGTAAGGCGCGTTTGGACGAGTGCAACGGCCAGCCGATGGTGACGGCTCGTGGCTTTGTTGGATGGGGCAAACGTAGACACGGCCGAAAGCGAGGACGTCGTTATGCGCGCACCGCGTGATCTTTGAAGCGCAGAAGCAGGGCGAAACCAGCTCTTTGACGTTGGGGAGACCAGAACGACAGAGTGAAGGCGGCTGATATTGCCAGAACGTCAACAAGCCATCTCAGCCGCATCATCTATAAAGCACGTTTCCTGCCGTGATGGCGTCGTCGCTCCGTGTCAGTCGTACGTTATAATCGAGGTATATTTCGCTTATTACGCTCGGTGGGTCCCTTCCTATTAACGTTAGCCCGTAGTCGCGGCGTCCGGGCATCTTTCAGATGCTTGTGGCGACATGACCCGTGTCGACGCCGCTAGCCCGAAGGAAATCATTAGAGATGCCCACTTCGGAAAAGCCGAGCGACTGGCGCATTGTGATGGCTCCGCTCGGCGGGATCCTTCTGAGCTTCTGGAAGGCCTCGCGGGAGACGATAGTGCTCGCTGCTGCCGTCGTGATCGGCGCGTCTTTGGCCTCGGTTTTCGCGCCCTACCTCTTCTCGCGGCTTGTCGATCGCCTGAGTGTTGATCGCTGGCTGGAGACGATTTCTGCGGGTCTTTTGATTTACGCCGTCGTCATTGGGCTCTCGCTCGCGCTGCAAAGCATCGTGAATTACCTCGCAGCGATGAGCGCCGAGGATCTGAATTTCATCGCCGACACTCGCTTTTTCGAGCGCTTGGTCAAGAAGTCACCTCGGTTCTTCGTTGAGCACAATCCCGCGGAGATTCAGTCCGCGCAGATGCAAGGGGCCCAAGCCCTCATCGTCGTGGTGGAACTGGCCTTGATGGCCCTCATACCCGGATTGGTGCAGCTTGCTTTGACCCTGGCCGTGTTGAGTGCCGCCATTGATGCAAGGGTCGTCCTTGTCGTCCTCGTATACGGGGCGGTGTTCATCCCGCTGACGTATTTCTCCAACAAATGGACGCGGCCGCATCTCGAAAAAGCGACAACGGCCGGGCAAGCCAATGCGCAGTTGGTGGGTAACGCTATTTCCTCCATGGAGACTCTGCGCTACTTCGCAAGCTGCGGATGGATGAGTGACCGGTTCAGACGCGGCGCTGAAGAGGTCCTCCACAACTGGCGGGGTTATTGTCTCAAACGGATCGCCTATGCAGGCATCTACGGTCTTGCTCTCGCGCTTCAGTACGCGGTCACCTTCGCCATTCTCCTGCCCAGCTACCGACAGGGGATCGTTTCTGTCGGCGACATCGTGCTGTTCAATGCACTCCTCATTCAACTCAACCAGCCTTTCGAGATGGTTGGTTCGGCGATCGAAAGCCTGATGAGATCCTATGCGCAATTCAGGCCCTTCGCCGACATGTGGGCATATCCGGAGGAGAGTGATCTGACTGCCGCGCGAGGCGAATTCGCGACAGGCGACGGACGGCTCGAATTCGAGAACGTCAGCTTTTCCTACGAAGACGGGCGTGGAATAGCGGACGTAGGCTTTGTCGCCCAGCGGGGGGCCATTACCTTCATCACTGGCGAGACCGGCTCGGGAAAATCGACGGTTCTCAGGCTTGCGTTGAAAACACTCGAACCCTGCAACGGTCAAATTCGTGTAGACGGAGTCGACCTGCGCGATGTTAACCGCCAGGATTGGTATGGAGCGGTAGGGGTTGTTCCGCAGGACGTGATGCTGTTGAACGACACCCTCGCAGCCAATATCGCTCTCGGGCGGCCGATAATTGAGCAGCGACTGCGCGAGGCCGCTGCAAAGGCGGCGATCCTCGATCGGATCGAAGAGTATCCCGCGGGGTTCGCAACGATCGTAGGGGAGCGTGGCCTGAAGCTGTCTGGTGGCGAACGTCAGCGAATTGCAATTGCCAGGGCGCTCTACGGTGAACCGAAGTTTCTGTTCCTGGACGAGGCGAGTTCCGCCCTCGATGAGACCACGGAAGCGGCTATCATGGACCATATTCGGAAGATTGCAGGCGAAGTGACCGTCCTGGCGATCACCCATCGCAAGAGCACGATCCATCATACAGACAACGTCGTCGATCTACACGATCGGGCAGGCGTAACTGAATGCGTATAGAGCAGCGGTAATTTGCCATCACATATAGGGCGAAGGGCGCGGGTTGGCGTCGGCCAATGCCGCGACGATTCCGGCCAGGCTTGCGTATCGCCTGAACACCTCGTCGACAAAGCACGCGACCTCGTCCCAGTGGCTGGGCTGTCTGGTTACATTTGGCTCCGGGGCGGCGTAGAGGTCAAAGTTGCTGTAGATGTAGTATCGATAGTGGATCGTTTTGCCCCATATGTAGCGCACGATCGTCCAATCGACCTCCGCCATCCTCTTTGATGCCACCGCAAGGAATTTACTATCGAAATCAGCGCATTGCCCCCTCTCAAGTGAACTGTAGCTTGAATGTGCGGCAACCCACTCAAAAACGTCCCAATGCCAGGCCAGTAGCACGTTCTGCACGATGGCGTCCTTCAGTTCGGCTCGAGCGTCGTCCGAGGCGGGTCTGTCCTGCTTGGCAACGAGGTGGCGCGCAATATTGAATGCCTGCTCGATGTAACGCGCCTTGAGAGGAGGAATAAAGAATCCCTTCGAAGGAATGCTGTCGAGCGCGTCTTGCTGGGCGAGGCGGATGAGGGCCTCGCGAACCGGCATGACGCTTGTTCCGATATCGTGCGCTAACGGTTTGGCAGCAACGCCCCCAACAATGAAGTGAGGGCGAGCGAAGATTTGCTCGCACACCTGCTCGTAGACTAAATGGTTGATAAGAAATCCCACCATTCCTCCTTCACTACCCCAAGGGCTGTCCTGTCCTGATCTGTCCAGGAGGCGAATGCCGCCAAGCATCCTTATGGCCGCTAGGGGAGACAAAACGGCAGCGCAAAGCGATCGCGCACGAAGCCAAGAAAATTCTTCAACGCCGGATTGGAGTTGTCTTCGCGCCAGTATCCGGAATATGCGATCAAGCAGAGTCCGTGAGAGGTGCGAACCTCCCGTAAGACGACGTTCGGGTACTGCAATCCAGCGGCGCCTTCGCAGGTGATGGTTACGCCAACCCCAGCGCCGAGCATGTTCATGATCGACTCGCGGCTGACCGGTTGCATCTTGATTTTTGGACGCGCTCCGAATGCCGATAGACGACCCAATAGCATGTCGCGAGTCTCAGGCCCCGGATCATTTGCAGTAAGCCAGAAAGTTTCGTCGCGCAGGTCCGACCATTGCACCGACTCGTATGCAGCGAGCGGGTGGTCGGCCGCCATCGCGACCAGCACCCGCTCACTCCAGAAGGCGGCCCGTTTGATCTCAGAATAGCTTACCTCGCCGGGTAATATGGCAATATCAACGGCGCGCTTGTTGAGACCGTTCACGAGATCCGTGCGTTGAGCTTCAACGGCATCGATCTCCACGTCGGGATTGCTTTCGCGCCAGCTGAGCAGTGTAGCGTGCAGGTTCCCGGCAGAAACGGGGACATTATAGCCGATAGTCAGGCCCCCGACGCGTCCTTGTCCGGCAGCATGCATGTCCGCAACGAGTTGATCGACTTTGTTGACGATGTGGCGCGCCTCGCGAATGAATTCCCTGCCAACCCGGGTGGGCGAAATCCCGGAAGGCGTCCGCATGAACAACGTTACGCCTAAACAATCCTCCAAGCGGAAGATGCTTCGGCTAAGCGTCGATCGCTTGATGTTGAGTGCCTCCGAAGCGCGATGGAAGCTGCGACAGTCCGCAGCCGCGATTGCATGCCGAAGCTGGCGGATATCGAAAGGCATGTTCTTTCTCCCGTCGGCGCAGAGTCCCTGCCCAAATGGATTTGCGACATGCAAGGCGTGGCTTCGGCAGGGGCAGAGCGGTCGGCGGCGATAGCGCTCGCGGTCCTTTGCACTCGCTTCAGAACCGTTGAACCTTCCGTTTCCCAGAGCCCCGGCCTGCGGCGTAGCCTTCTCCTACGTGGGTCTCGGCACCTCTCCGGCCCGGCTTCCTAGGTGCGCCTCTTACCCAGGCCCAGTTGCTTCGCCAAGGCTGACCGCTTAGACGCATAGTTCGGCGCCACCATGGGATAATCCGCCGGAAGCTCCCACCGCTTCCGATATTCGTCAGGTGTGAGACCGAGCTTTGAAAGGTGCCGTCGCAGAGACTTAAACTTCAGCCCGTCTTCCAGGCAGATCAGGTAGTCAGGCGTCACGGAGTTGCGAATGTCGATGGGTGAGGCAGGCCTCCGGACTGGAGACGAACCTCCATTCCGCAATCGTTCGAGCGCATCGCCAATATTGTGAATTAAGCTCGACAGCTCACCAGTCGAAACCTGATTGCTGGCGACATAACTGGCGACAATGCGGGTAGCGAGTTGAGCAGTCAGTGTTGCAGTACGGTCCTGGATGCACTTCATCATTCGTCCTCGGTTGTTTTGGCGACCGGCTGGTCAACTACAAGCGCCCCTTGTCCAAGATGCAGCATCATGAATGGCACGCAGCCGCCTCGTCGCTGCGCAGCATCCGCAGCACGATGAACGGGCAAGGGGAAGGTCCGATCATAGGTAAGATTAAAGCCGACAAATCCATCACGAGTGTGTCCCAGAGCGACATGCCGAGATACCAAGAGACCGGGGGGATGAGCATGATCAGAAAGCCGATCTCGAACAGCGCAGTGTGAAGGATCCGGAGCGCGTAGGTCTTTGTCGTATTACCGACGAGGCGCAGCATTGCGTGGTCAAAGCCGAGATTGAATCCGAAGTTCCAGATCGTCGCCAGGGTCGAAGCGAAGACGCCGACGACGCTCATGTGACTTGCCGGCTGGCCGAACACGTAAGCCCCGACTGGCGTGACAATAGCCAATCCGAGCCCCTCAAACAGAACTGCGTGCCGCATTCGGTCAGGGAAAGTGCGCATAGTGGACACGCTGAAATCTTCCTTCTGCGAGTTGTGTTGATCGCGCCTTTTCTATCTGCAGCATGAGGTGCATCAAGTTAGATAGTATCTGCTAGATAGATAGATGCCGTTTGCATGGATCAGGCGGAAGGCCTTCTGCAGCCGGGAACACGGGTGTTTTGGCCCGGGCTCTGCGACAAGCGCAGTCGCCCGTCAGCACTCAGTCGGAAATCTTGAGCAGGATCTTGGTCTTGAGCTGTTCAACGGATCAGGACGCAACCCGTTACTTCGGCAGGGGCTCCTGCCAAAAAACCGCAAGCTAAAGCTCGATCCTCGAGACCACCGGATCGACGTCCCGCGCAATGAAGTGACGGCTATAGCGCGCGCACTGACAAGACCCCTGGAATGGCTGGTGTATGTGCAAATACAACCGCTTATACCGATATATTCAGAAATAAACTGAAATACTTGGACATAATCGCGAGGGCAACCGCAGATTCTGGCGTCAGCAACGGTCATCGAAAGGAAAGACCATGATCACCTTCAGGTCGATCGCGCCCCTGAAGCGCATCAAGCGGATAGCCCGCGCCACCAAATTTGTGATGCAGGGCGACAGCAACCGCTTCCGCTACTGATACTGGCGCGCGGAGGCTTGCCATGGTCACCTTCGAGCTGCAGCTGCATGAGTGCCCCCGCGCGCCGCTCCTGAATGGGACGATGTGCCGTTTGGGTGATCGATCGTTTGTTGAAGCTTTTTCGCATTCAGCGATATTGATGGAGCTCTTCTTGGCCGAAGGCCGCTGGCTGATCGTCGTTTATGAACGCGGTAGTCAGGAAGGCTCCGGCACGATCCCTCCTTCCGGAGAGATGTTGTCGGAAGCAGCCTTCGAAAAGGTCTTTCGCGAAATCGTCGGATTTCCGAACGAGTTCTTCGCGATCGAATGCTCCTACAGCGCCGGCGGGACCCGTGTAAGGCTCCTGTCGGGATCGAACGGAACCTGCCCGATCTACGTCTCCGGAGAGGGGACGAAGTTAACGGGCAGCTGGGACATCCTGACACTTGCTCGTGGTCGGTCGAGCAAACGCTTCGACGAACAGTTTCTCATTCATGCTGCATATCGGGCGGTCTATACGACCCGCACCCCCTATCATGGTGTCGCCATGATGCCGCCCTGTTCAGCCATCAACTGGGACGGCGGCTCGCCCACGATAACGGGGCCGGGACCACCAGACCCCGACATCGACACGGCCGTCGACATCGACGAGGGACGCGCTCTATCCGAGTTCAGCCTGTTGTTGGAGGACGTCTGGAATACTCGAGCGCTTGTGCCAGCCGCGGCCGCGATTGAGCTGAGCGGGGGCTACGATTCGGCGGCCGTCGCGTTGTCGTTTGCGAGACGCGTTGGGCAGGGTGCTGGTCATCTGTCGATCCTCGTGCCCAATCCAAGCCTTTCTGCAAGCCAGAAGGAGCGCATCGCCGCTGTTACCTCCGCGTGTCGCGCGAATTGCCGGTTCTTATGGATGCGGGATTACTTGCCGAGTTACGCGAAACTGGCGCGATTTCCGAGCCTCTACTACCAGAGCGAATCCTACTACGCGGCATTCCAAGAGCTGTGGGCTGGTGCCCGACGCGCCGGAGCAGACACTGTCATCAGTGGCCATGGCGGCGACGAACTCTTCCCGACGTTTCAAGGCGAGGAATTTGAAACCGATCGGCTGCGGGATGCGGTCGGGCCGGATCCGAGCTTCGTCGAAGGTCAGTTCCTGAGTTGCCTGACGAAATCAGCGAGGGAGCTGGCTGAGGCACCGCTCTGGAGCGCGGTCGCGGTGGCACCGAGCAGGATATCGGCGCTCTCAGCTATGGCACGTCACACGCCGCTGGTCATGCAAGAAGGCCTGTGGCCGCTCTATCCGCTGTGCAACGTCCCGTTGGTTCGCTTCTGTCACGCGCTGCCGTTGGAGCTTCGCTTTGAAAAGGCGCTACTCCTATCCTACATCGAACATTCGATCCCGAGGACACCGTTCTTCCGGAACTATCAGAAGGAAAATTTCCTTGACGGTGACATTGCTGGATTGCTGAAGGAAGAAAACGAAATCAAGATGTTGGCGCGAGATATGGCGGTGTATGACCTCGACATCGTCCTGTCACAACAATTTCGAACGGATGTTGAGCGGTTTTACGACACAAAGTCTTTTGAGCTTCTGCACCACATTTGCTCGATCTTACATCTGGAAGCCTTCCTTCGGGAGAGCGCACATGCGTGACGTTGAAGACCTCCGTAATGCCGAGCGCACCCTGGCCAAGGTTCTGGGGCAGGGTGAGCTTCATTTGGAACTCGTGCTCAACGGAGTGAATAAGACTCTCGCCGGCCACTGCGAGCAAGGCGATTTCTATCTTCGACTGTCCCCGGAAGGTCTCCACTCGTCCCTCGAGTTAAAACGCGAGGCGATGATCTTGAAATGCATCGCGGGGCACGACCCATCCATCGCAGCAAAGCCATTCATGGGTCCGAAACATGCGGGAACCGCCTTCGTGTGGGATGGCGAGCGCTATTATGGAATTGCGACCACCGTCGCGGCGGGAGATCCGTACGATGATTCAGCCGGTCGGTTGAGGCAATTCGGGCGGGCGCTTGGGAAACTGCACGCCATTCCCGTAACCGAGAAGTTCGAGCGAGTGGAGCGTGCAACCCACCTGACCGCCACGGCAAAACTGGCGGAAGAGATTTCGCTGGTCCAACGTGCGGCCGCCCAATGGGCAGATCGCGGCGAGCCGACCAGCTCTGGCAAGACTTCCATCCGACACGGCGATGCCTGGCCAGGGAACGGCCGTTTTAGCGGCTCCAAAGTAACGCTCTTCGATTTCGAGCACACCTCCGTTGGAGATCCGGTGGCAGATGTTGCCAACGTCGCTTGGTGGCTGACCGGTCTTCAACAGCCGTCCGCGCTCAAGTCCGAACTGTGGAGCGCATTCCTGGAAGGCTATGATGAGATACAGGATGGGGAGAGAGCGGACCTATCGAGCCTTCCATACCACGTCCTCTCGGTCGAACTCCGATCGTTGATCTTTCTGCGGGACTTCATCAAACTCTCGCCGGAAGTGGAGAAATGCGTTCTCGCCGGGACGCACCATCTCGTCGGCGTGTGGCGAGACCGTGCCGTCCCGGAAAGCGGATTTTTGAAGGATGGCTGGTAAAACGCGGATCGGTGCTCACGAAGTCTGCGCGGCCCGATGGGAACGCGCTTGTTGAGATCTATCTCAGCAGTCACGCTCAGGCGCCAATGCCGGACCAGTCGTTACAGCACCCTGGCTTTGGCTTCCGGTCGAAGCTGGAGAGCGGGTGAGTGCAGGAATTTGCAGAGGCACTGCCTCACTCAGCTCTCCTTGAAAACGAGTTTGGCTGCGTTCTGTGTGTGGGCAAGCGATATCATCCGCTCCACCGTGGAAGACATCTGATTGACCTGCGTCGAGATCTCCTCGACATCGCCGGCACCGACGATAAGCTCAATTATCCTATGGACGATCGCCTTTAGATCGGTGAATTCCGCCTCACACTCGATGGGCGGGGTGAGCAACAGATGGTCCAGTGCTATCGAGAACAGAAGATACTCGATTCCCGAAAGGCTGAACTTCCCAATGGCGTCGACGAGACGGAAACAAAATACGGAGGGATGGAGTTCGTCCTTTTCCGCCGCAGCGGCCTGAATGCTCGCGATCAGGAACTCTCGGTCCTCTCGCAGCAGGAATTTTCGTACCGCCTTCTGAAAGAGCGATCGCGCCCACGTGAGCGCATCGAGTTGTTCGTGCTGCGAGGGCTTGTGAACGTGATAGCTTTGCTTCGCACCGCCGCGAATGAAACGTCGCTCCGCCAAGCGGATTAGCGCCTCCCTCACGGGGACCGCACTGATTTTTAAGGCCTGGGCAATCTCCGTTACGTCTATTCCCGAGCCGGCAGCAAGCCCCCCGGTCAAAACCTGATTCCTGATATGCGCTCTCGCGATTACGGACTTCGCATCCATTTTCCATCTCCACGAAATTGGCAGAACCGAGATAGGAACAAGCTGTCTTTGCAATTCGTCTGATGGGCGACAGCCCCGACACGGCAGGGCGCCTATATGCTTCGCCTATCGGTGCCCGTTCGCGCACACACTCCGCCACCATTACTTATTCGGCACGGAAAGCCCCGGCCAAATGGAAACTTTCCGTTCTCATGCTGCGTTGACCGCGCCGTTTCTATCTGCATGATGGGGTGAAGCAAGTTAGGTGGTATCTGGATTCTAGATAGATGTCCGTATCCATGGATCAATTGGAAGCCTTCGTTGCGGCCGCTGAACACGGTTCGTTCTCTGCCGCGGGCCGTGCCTTGCGAAAAGCGCAGTCAGCCGTCAGCACCCAAGTCGCAAATCTCGAGGAGGATCTTGGTCTCCAGCTTTTCGACCGGTCGGGGCGGACTCCTTCACTTACATCGGCTGGGGAACGGCTCCTGCTCGAAGCCAAGGTGATCCTGGACCGTCGAGAACACCTGATCGGGGTCGCCAGCAGCTTCGAGGCTCATGTCGAGACACGCCTGGTCGCCGCAATCGATGAGCTCTACCCTGACCGCGAATTGGGCGTGGTTTTCTCGGAATTTGCGTCTTGTTTTCCGCATGTCGAACTCGAGGTCCTATTTCCGATGATGGAAGACGTGGGCCGCCTCGTGATGGATGGAAAGGCCGATATTGGCGTGACGTGGCGCCAGGAGGCACCGCCTGCTGAGCTTGGATTCCGGACGCTTGGCTGGGTTCGGCTGAAAATGGTGTGCTCAAAGGATCACCCTTTGGCGAACGCTCTCGTAGACTGGGAGGACCTCAAGCGCCATCGCCAGATCATGGTTGCCGTTCGGAACGGGGGTCCGGAAAAACAACGCTTGCGAAAGGCCGCGAAAGTCTGGTGGGTGGAGAGTCAGTGGGTCATATTGCAATTGGTCAGGCAAGGCATCGGCTGGGCGCTTGTTCCTGACCACGTCATCGCATATTCACCGTATGCACCGGATCTTGTTACTCCGGCGCTGCAGTTTGGCGACGGACAGTTTCCCGTCGCATTGGAAATGATTTGGCACAAGCAACGCGCTTGCGGGCCAGCTGCGAAGTGGCTCCGTGAGCGCTTCGCTGCTACGAACATCGATGCCGCTAAGTGAAGAAAGCGTTCATCGCACACTGCGGTTTTTTGGCTGGCCGGGTTGCATGAAGTCTGGGAAGCAGCCTTCGATGGCCTGATGAGATGCAGACGCGTCTACCGTCGGCAGTTCTCGTGGGGTGTCAGGCTGGCAACGTCCGCGGAATGCAGAGCTGTAACATGCCCACTTAAAAATCCCCTCCGTTCAGGCCTGTTCCGGTGCCGCGTCGCAGGGTGCAAGTGATCTGTGGACCAAGCGGGCCAACGAGGTCATTGACACGGACTGTGCGGAATGCGCTTGCATCCAATATTGACACTGAAGTTGTGGCCATTGGTGTCTGCTTCGAAAGGTATAATAGCGGCCATGCTCACGCCGGTCTGATGAAGTATAGAAGTATATACTCTTAAACTCATAACAATATTTGCTTTATTGGTCCGCTGAATATTGAAAAGATGACTGCGTAGTCTGCCCGTCGCGATGGACTAATTGAGGAAATGCATTGGTCGCTAGGCGAGGTTAGCGGGGATCATTACTATCGATACTTGATCCCTATCGATAGTAAGGTGCCGCGGAGATCGGCGTCCGGGTGACGGAAGATAATTGGGAAATAGCTTCCGAGTAAAGAAGTATTAACAATGATTTCAGTCGCTTGCAAATTGCCCAGAGCCTGCTGCGACCCATGTCCGACGCCGGCACCGCGCTCGCGCTGTGGCTTTTACTTCCCGATTTCAGTTGAAGCTCTAAGCTGAAAAACCGGCACGTAGATTGGCTTAACGGCTTCATACTTGGCCGGGGAGGGCCTTTCAGCTGCCGGATTCCACAAATAATCGGCTCTGTGACGAACGGTATCGACGCGACCACAATCCTCTCTACATCTTATCGAAACGAGCCCATTGCCTTCGGAGGAAAGCATCATGGTCGCTAACAAGCACGAGCAGATCCGACGTCGCGCTTACGAAATTTGGGAGAGCGAGGGGCGTCAAGAGGGGGCGAACCTGCGACATTGGCAACAAGCCTGCGAAGAATTGGGTGGCAACAGCGACCACGAGACGCCGCAAGAGCTGGACGAAGTCGATCGGGCTGATGCTGCCCCACTTCAGGGTGCGGAAGGGAGTGGCGATATAGATCTGGGCAGCGGAAAATCTCCACGTGCCAGGAAAAAGCCCAACAACGCACCGTCCCCCAAGCCCGCTGTGCCGGAGGTAGAGATAACGACGGGAGAAAAGCCGTCGCGGCAGAAGATCAAGAAGACCGAAGGGCCGTGATGCCATGCAGCATCTCGATCATGCCATTCAGGTCGCTCTCGAGGCACATGAGGGCCAGGCAGACAAAGTTGGTCGACCCTACTTCGAGCACTGCCAGCGGGTCGCGCTCCTCGTTTCCGGTGACGAGGCACGAACGATCGCCTATCTCCATGATATCGTTGAGAAGGGAAGAGGGTGGACGCTCGACCGGCTAAAGGAGGAAGGCTTTCCTTCGCCGATCATATCTGCTGTTGACGCTTTGACGCGGCGGTCGGGCGAGTCCGACGACGAGCTTGTCAGGCGCGCGGCCTCCAATCCTTTAGCCCTTCCCGTCAAGCAAGCCGACCTGGAGGACAATCTTTGGCAGGTTGATCAAACCGGCGGCGATGCGGAAAAGTATCGGCGTGGCCTCGATATTTTGCGGGACAGCAAGCACAGACGCTGACGAGTTAGCCAGGCCGGAAGGGGAGGGGCTGCTTTGGTGAGATTGACACGGAAGCGGTCGCGCCGGCGCTGATATCGTAGCGTCATCTCGGCGCTGGCATGGCCGAGCTGCTTCTGAACGTAGCGTTCGTCAACCTCGGCCGAAGAGGTGAGCCCGGCGCGCAGAGAATGGCCTGAGAATTTTTCGGCGCGCTCGCCTTCGCTGAGATAGCCGCGAACACCGGCGGCAAGTACCGCCGCCTTGACGAGGCGGGCGACCTCTTTGTCGTTGAGGCGGTCTGTCCTACGTCCTTGTCCTTTCCGGTAACACGGCGGAAGAGGGGATCCTTGGCGAGTCTTGCCAACCTGATCCAGATCTCGACGGCAACGACCGGTAGGTTGCGTCGACGGAGCCGCGGCCGATTTCCACCTCGCGCCAGCCGGTCTTGCCGCGCAGTGTCACAAGTAGCCCCTTGTCGAGGATTTCGATCCAGCCGCCCGTCCTCCGTCTGGTCGCGGCCAAGGTCGAGCCCGGTGATTTCGGAGCGGCGCAGGCCGCCGGCAAAACCGATCAGCAACATCGCGCGATCGCGCAGGCCGCGCAATGTGCCGCGATCCAGCGTCTCCAGCATGGCGATCAGGTCTGCCGGCAACACGGCCTCCTTTTGCCGCGGCGGGGCGGCGTGGCGGTTGCGGATGCCGGCGAGCACGGTTGCAATTGCGCGATCCTCGCGGTCGAGCGGCATGCCGCGCTGGGCGCAGTTCCAGCCGATGGCCGAGAGGCGCCGCTCGATCGTGGAGACGGAATTGGCCCTCATGCCGCGTTCCGCCGTGCCGGAGGCGCAGGCGGTGATGTAGAGGCCGACGAGGTGCGGATCCGGGGGGAGGGCTGAAAGGTTCTGGCGCCGGCAGCAGGCGGCGAAATGCGGGTCTGATCGACCGCACCGAGGACGAAAAGGCGCTGCGCGATGCCGTGCTGCTTACCGCTGCGGGCGACGATCCTGGGCCGGCCGGAAAGGTGTTTTTGGCTACAGAAGGCTGGGCGGTCGAAAACCCAGCATTTCTTCGAAGGGTTTGGCCGAACTGGCTGGCCTGGGCGCTGGCCGACATGCTGATCGCCGCAATGCTGAAGTGGGACCGTCCCGTGCCGCTGCTGACGGCCGAGCGTTACGGCTCGGCCTTCCGCACACTCGGGGGCAGGGGCCGGGTGCGGCCGGGTGAGCCCGGTTTCCCGCGCGTCGTTCCGGATTTTTGGGTTGTGACGGTGCCGGGAGCGACTGCAGCAAAGCCATCGCGTGGCAGGAGGTCAGGGGGAAAGGTCCTGTTCGATCGCGGCAGAGCTGCGCTGACGCGAATGGTTGCCCGCGGCGGATAGAGCGGCGCCGAGCTTTCACCCGCCCTTGTCCGAGAGGAGCGCGGCACCTCCTCCGGTCGATCGAGCTGTCGTGCGCCCGGCAATCGCAATGCCCTGATGCGGGAATTTATGGCAGCCGACGACAAGCTTGCCCGCGAAGAGATCATCGCCCGAAACCGAGCAGCGACTGCTTGATACCGAACCTGAAATAATCGCTTAAAGATAAACGACCACGCCCCGCAAACCTTCTTTCTGCACGACGTAGCCGGCCGTTTTAGGATGTGGCCGGAACTTATCTTCGCCGGGACAGCAGGAAGGAGTTGCGGCAGGGAGCAGTGACGGCTCCTGTCCGCAAACGCCGCCTTTCAGGACTGTATCCACCAAATTCCCGATTCCACTCAGATCGGCATTCCGGTCCGGGTACCAGGCGCGATTTTCACCACTAGCTCTGGCCGTAGGCTCTAAGCATGTCTGCGAGGTCCACAGTCGGCCAACGGTCGTTGGTCGCAATCGGCCGCCCCCTTTTTCGCACGAGAGCATCCGCGAGCGGCCCAATCAGCGCGCTGTGATCACCCGCCGGCGGAATCAGACGTCGCCACTGGCCAACTGCCCCGTCATCGTAATCATCCATCAGCCGGTCACTGGGGTCGCCTGTAAGCCGTTCGATACAACGCGTGCGCGCCGATGTGGACAGGCTGGTCAGGATCGTCCTCGGATAAAGGCCAACACGGCTGGGTATGCTCAGAAGACGCCGAACGAGGGCGCCGCCGGAGGGGCGAGCCACTCATTGAATCCAGTCCGCGAATATCGTCGATGCACCGGTCGAGCCGTTTTGCCGCTGGACACATGGCGATGATCGATGCGCGACGCAAATCGTAGCCGCAGCGGGCACAGTAATGCTGCGGGACGAATGCAGTCTGGTCGAAACCGGCAATCAATCGGGTGAACGCACGTTTCCAGGCGAGCCTGCTATTCCTGGCGACGATCGCAATTCTGGTTCCTTCCCTGATCAGCGAAGTGGGTCGGACCCCCGCAGTTGCCTTCTCTCAGAAGCTGAGCTTGGGATTGGCGGTCCTTCTCATCGCTGTCCATGCATTGGGCATGTTGTTTTCCTTGAGGACGCACCGGGAGCTCTTTGCGAGTGCCGGCCATGCCGATGTCGACGAGAAATCATGGCCGCTTCCGGTGGGGATCGTCGTGCTGATTGTCGTCGCGCTATTGGTCGCGATGATCAGCGAGATATTCGTAGGCTCCGTGCAAGTCGCCGCGCAGCATCTCGGGATGACGCCCGCCTTCGTCGGCTTTATTGTCGTCGCGCTCGTGGGGAGAGCCGCGGAGATGACCAGTGCCTTCTCGGCCGCGCGTGCCAATCGTCCCGACCTGAGCGTCGGCATCGCCCTCGGCAGTGCAGCGCAGATCGCTCTCTTCGTCGCGCCTGTCCTGGTGCTCGTCAGCTATTTCATAGGACCGGAACCGATGTCCCTGCAATTCTGGCCGGGCGCGGTCGCAATGATGCTAATCGCCACTATGGCGGCAACTCTCTTGTCCAATGGTGGGCACGCGGCATGGTACGCGGGCGTGATGGCCCTGGCCGTTTACGCCATATTCGCCCTCACGCTCTTTCTCTTACCGCCTGGAACGGGACAATGAGCGAAAGTGGGACAACGGAGGCATAAAGCGGATCTTCAATGCTTCCCTTGAGACGGCTGCCTGATGTCAATCGATGATGTGATAGCCGCCATCGACGTAGAGCACCTGACCGGTGATGAGCCGTGCGGCGTCATGCGCAAGAAACGCGGTCGCAACACCGACGTCATCGATATCGACCAGGTCACGGGTCGGCGATTTCGCTTTCGTCTTCTCCAGTAGCGCATCAAACTCGGGAATGCCGGAGGCGGCGCGGGTCGCAAGGGCGCCTGGAGAGATCGCGTGAACGCGAATGCCCTTCGGCCCCAGCTCGGCGGCGATGTAACGCACGGCGCTCTCGAGTGCGGCCTTGGCCACGCCCATGATGTTATAGTTCTCCACCACGACCTGAGAGCCGTGGTAGGTCATGGTAAAAAGCGTGCCGCCCCTTTTCATCAACGGTTCGGCGAGGTGCGCCATGCGGATGAAGGACCAACAGGAAATTTCCATCGTCGCCAGGAAGCCATCCCGCGGCACGTCGGTCACGCGCCCGCCGAGCGCATCCTTCGGCGAAAAGGCGATCGAGTGGACCAGGAAGTCGAGCTCTCCCCAGGTCTCTGCGATGCGTTCGAAGACCGCCTCGATCTGGCCGGACACGGCAACATCCAAAGGCAGGAAGATCGGCGCCTCGAGCTCGCGCGCCAGCGGTTCCACATAGGGCTTCGCCTTTTCGTTGAGGTAGGTGACCGCGCATTCCGCTCCGAAAGCACGGAATGCGCGCGCGCACCCCCAGGCGATCGAGCGTTCGTTGGCGATGCCGACGATGAGACCCTTGCGGCCGTCAAGCAACTTGGCTTTCGCGGCGGGAATTGACATGGGTGTATCTCCGTTGATCAGGAAGCGCTGCTGCGGATGAGCGCCAGCGTATGGCGCGCGATCATCAGTTCCTCGTCGGTCGGGACAACCAGGAGCTTGACGCGGCTCGCCGCAGTCGAAATCAGCGCCGCGCCGGCGTCGTTCGCCGCCGGGTCGAGTTCCGCGCCAAGCCAGGCGAGGCCCTCGGCGATCCACGCGCGGATCGGCGCTGAGTTCTCGCCGACCCCTGCGGTGAACACAAAGGCGTCGATGCCGTCGAGCGCTGCCGCCAGCATGCCGGCGTTGAGTCTGCAGCGATGGACGAAATGCTCGATCGCGAGGGAGGCACGCGGGTCATCACTCGCCAGAAGTTCGCGCATGTCGTTCGAGATGCCGGAAAGACCCTTGAGACCGGCCTCATGATAGAGGAGTTCGGAGACGGCGTCGGCGCTCATGCCCTTCTCCGAAATGAGATAGAGCACGACGCCGGGATCGAGCTGGCCCGGCCTTGTGCCCATCGGCAGGCCGTCGAGCGCCGTGAAGCCCATCGTGCTCTCGACGCTGTGGCCGTCGCGCAGCGCGCACATCGATGCACCGCTTCCAAGATGCGCGACGATGACCTTGCCGAACGCCTCTTCGGACGCGACCTTGCGAAGGTGCTCGGCGACGTACTCGTAGGAAAGCCCGTGAAAGCCGTAGCGCCGCACGCCTTGATCGTAAAACGCTCGCGGCAGCGCATAGCAATCGGCATGATCGGGGTGTCCGCGATGGAAGGCGGTGTCGAAGCAGGCGACCTGCGGCACGTCCGGGTTGATCTCCATGGCAAGCCGGATCGGCGCAAGATTGTTGGGCTGGTGCAATGGCGCAAGATCCTGGTAACTAGCGAGACGGTCGAGGACGATTGCATCGATCAGCACGGGTTGCGCGAAGTCGGGGCCGCCATGCACGACGCGGTGACCAATCGCGCGTAGCTCGAATCCCTCGAGCGTAACCAGCCATTCACGTGCTGCCGCGATTGCGGCTGGCAGATCGCGAACGGCTTCTGCGGCGTAGCTCCGATCGACAAGCGCGCTCCCGTCGGCACCCTTCGCTTGCAGCCGCGGTCGCGTACCGATACCGCCGATCTGGCCACGCACCTGGCGGTAGAGATTGGCGCCTTGGATGCCGAAGACCTGGAACTTGAGGCTCGACGAACCGGCGTTGACGACGAGGATCGCGTCCATGGCTCTAGACCGCCGCGACTTGCATGGCGCGGCGCCGCGCTGCGAAGAGTGCGGCGACCGCGCAGGAAGCGAGGCGCGTCCGCACTGAATCTGCTCGCGACGTCAGTACGATCGGCACGCGCGCGCCGAGCACGATGCCGGCCGCATCGGCATGGGAAAGGAACGTCAGGTTTTTCGCTAGCATGTTACCTGCCTCCAGATCCGGCACGACAATGATCTGGGCATGGCCGGCAACTGGTGAGCTGATGCCCTTGATCCGGGCCGCCTCCGGATCGATCGCGTTGTCGAACGCCAGCGGTCCGTCGAGCAGCCCGCCGGTGATCTGGCCGCGCTCGGCCATCTTGCAGAGCGCCGCCGCTTCGATCGTCGATGGGATCTTGGCGGTGACTGTCTCCACGGCCGAAACGATCGCGACCCGCGGCTCGCCGAGCCCGATCGTCACCCAGAGATCGATTGCGTTCTGGACAATGTCGCGCTTGGCATCAAGGTCCGGGAAGATATTGATGGCCGCATCCGTGATGAAGAGCGTCTCTGGATGCCCCGGGACGTCCATGACAAAGACGTGGCTGATCCGCCGGTCGGTCCTGAGGCCGGTGGCAGAGGAGGCGACCTCATGCATGAGTTCGTCGGTATGAAGGCTTCCCTTCATCAAGAGTTCACCCTTGCCTTCGCGAATGAGCGCGACCGCCTTGGCCGCGGCGGCGTGACTGTGGGGTGCATCGACGATCTCCCGGTCGGCGATTTCAAGTCCGTGCTCCGCCGCCACGTAACGGATCTTCGCTTCCGGTCCCACGAGCACTGGTTTGATCAGCCCCATTTCCGCCGCTTCGAGGGCGCCGCGCAAAGAGGTCTCGTCGCAGGGATGGGCGACGATCGTCACCGCGGGCGTTTCGGCCTGCGCGGCGGCGATCAAGCGGTCGTACTTGGACGGCTCCGCCGTCAGTTCAGTCACTTCGGACACTTGTGGGTCCCCTCAGGTTGGATCAGGACGTCTTGCGCTCCTGTGGAGTCTTGCGCGCCACGAACGGCACCGGCTCGCTTCCAAAGCCGAACAATCGCTCTATGCGCTGCATTCGCTCGGCGGCCGGCCCGGTAATGGCTCCGGATGCTTCCAGCACGTCGCGCAGGACATCCAAGGCGGGACGCCGCTCATTGGGGTCTTCCGGCAGCAGCTTCGGAATTGCAGCGAGCGCCGCTTCCTCATCGATCAGCAATATGAAGTACTGCTTGCGCAGCAGCGCCTTGAACTGAGGAAGCGTCAACTGGTTTGCGCTCGGATGGGCGCGGCGCAACCGGCGAATAGCCTCGAACCCCCGCTCGTCGGCGCCGCCGCGGGCTTTCCCGACGAACAGCAAGGCCCTGGCCATAGCTTCGCGGAGCCCGCCCTCGGCGATCTCGGCTTTGAGCGAAGCGATCCGTTGGTTTACGACTTCATCGTGCAGATGGCTCTTCGCCGGTTTCCGAGGCCGGTTGGATTTGCTGTCGATGCCAAGCGCTGCCTGCAGGGCGGCCGAGCCATAGACGGTACGGAAGGTTTCCTCCGAAAGGCGTTCGACCGCTTGGCGCCACGCCTCTAGGCCGTCGACGACCTGCCGCGACATATTCTCCTGAAGCGCTAGGAACGGATTCTCGGCGGCTGCCGGCTTGCGGTTTTCACGGGCATGCTCCGCCGCCGCCCTTATCCAGGTCATGAAGGCATTGGCCGGACCGAAGAACTCGTATTGCAGGCGTAGCGGATGCATGCGGCGCATGGCTTCGGCAAACGTCGGCGTGACCATGGCCCTGA
The DNA here is from genome assembly GCF_013283645.1 of Sinorhizobium psoraleae. Taxonomy (GTDB): domain Bacteria; phylum Pseudomonadota; class Alphaproteobacteria; order Rhizobiales; family Rhizobiaceae; genus Sinorhizobium; species Sinorhizobium psoraleae. The sequence continues at coordinate 21,138 of NZ_JABEKV010000006.1, read as the reverse complement.
CCGCAGGCTGTAGGAAGGTTCGATACAGGGCGAGATTGATCTCCGAGAGCTTTGCCGCAGCGGCAAAGCGGTGTTCATCCTCGATATCATTCCCACCGAGGGCGCGGATGTCATCCAGCGTTCGGGCTTCGCAGCGCATTACCCACTCACCGTCGACCAGTGTCCTGCCGTCCACGACCTCGCTCGCAGGTTCGAGCACTGCCTCGTAGAGGCCGGGCGGCAACACGTCGATCAAGTCGATGTTGGATGCAAACTCGTCGTGTTCCTTGCGGGCAACGCCGGCTGAGACGAAGATGCCGAGATGACCTACCTTCTCGTGCACGGCATAGACGATTGTCTGGCCATGCGCTCGAATTTCATCGACGCTGTCATAAAGGTCGAGGATCCAGTCGAGCGCCTGTTGCGGAGGAGTGATGTTGTCGCCCCTTGAGCAGAAGACCACGATCGGAGAGTGAATGTTGCGCAGATCGATGGCCGTGCCATCGGAGGTGCGGATCTCGCCTGCAGCAAGCTTGTTGCCGACGAAGAGTTCATCGACGATGAACTGCATCTCCTCGGCGTTCAGCGTCACATGACCGCCCCACCAACGCTCGAAGCCGAGGTAGCGCTCGGCCTCCGTGTCGATCTTCGAGTAGAGATTGTACCGCTTCGTCCAGAGCGTGTTGGCGGGGTTCTGATTCTCGAAATTCTGGACCAGCCAGGCGCCGTCGAATATGCCGGCGCCGAGATCGCTGGTCAGCGCCGTCAGCCAACCGCCGCCAAGCAGGCCCCCGGAATAGCGCATCGGATACTGTCCCTTGACCCCAGCCCAATAGGAAAGGGGCGTTCCGGCGATGATGATCGGACCGAACAGTTCCGGGCGCAGCGATGCGAGGATCATCACCGCCCAGCCGGCCTGGCAGTTGCCGATCACGCAAGGCTTGCCGTCGGCGTCCGGATTGCGGGCAATAACCGTCTCGAGGAAAATCGCTTCGGCGCGGGCGATGTCCTCGATCGTTTGGCCGGGCACCGGTTCAGGAAGGAAGCCGATGAAATAGCACGGATGGCCGGCTTTCATCGCGACGCCGATCTCGCTGTCGGCCTTGAAGCCGCCGATACCGGGCCCGTGCCCCGCGCGCGGATCGACGACGACGAAGGGCCGCTTCAGCCGATCGACAACGACGCCTTCCGGCGGGATTATCCGGGCGAGCGCATAGTTGACGGGTTTGTCGAGTGTGCGACCGTCGACGACGAGTTCCGCGTCGTAGTTCAGAACGTGCGGAGCAGTCTGCGCGCTGTGTTCCTTGTACTGTTGACCACGCTCGCGCATGACGTCGAGGAACAGGATAGAACGCTGCCAGGCGTCGAGCGAATAGGCGAGGGCGTCTGCAAGTGACGGGATGGTCGGCTGAGGCATTCAGTCTACTCCTCGGCTTAAACGGAGAGCGGTCCCAGTCTCTGATCGCACATACAGCAACACTGTCTTTCGAGCATTGATCTCTGTCAACTATAGGCGACCGGGTGCGCTTCCTAGCCGTTGATGTGTTTATTGACCGCGGTCAATGCCGGTCGCTTTTTTTTGGTTTATCGTCTCGTTCGACCAAGTTGGCGGTGACGTTGGAGGCACCATCCGGCGTGAATTCGCTTGAGTTAGCTCGGGATTTTTGTGGGATGGCTTGAAGCAGGTTGAGCTTTGTTTCGCTATTGACCGAGGGCTGCTTCCTGGAGTTTGGCATATATGCTTGTCAAAGATGTGATGACGACGAAGGTCATTAGACTGTCGCCTGACAACAGCGTCAGACAGGCGGCCAAGCTCATGTTTGAACATCATGTCAGCGGCATACCTGTCGTTGACGATGAAGGTAACTTGCTGGGCGTCATCAGCGAGGGCGACCTGATCCGGCGGACGGAACTCTGCAGTGAAGCATCCGTGTTAGTGGCCGACATGGCGCTTGAAGCCGATGACCGAGCCAATGCCTTTGTAAGGCGATGCTCGTGGCGCGTTGGCGACGTCATGACGGCCAACCCCGTTACAATCGAGGAGGATGCGCCCGTTAAGCAGGTTGCAAGGCTCATGCAGGAACGCGGCATCAAGCGCATCCCGGTAATGCGTGGCGGAGAACTGGTCGGCATCGTCAGCCGCGCCGATCTGTTGCAGGCAATTTTTTCAGCAAGGCAGGACGAGACGGCAGCGGGCGACGAAGCCATTCGGCGCAGCATCCTTGTTCGGCTCGGCGAGAACACGGGTCTGGAAGGAATGGATGTGACAGTCATGGTCACCGAGGGGATCGTGCACTTTTGGGGGAAAGTCGAGACCGCCGCTTGCCGGAGGGCTGCGCGGATCGTGGCAGAAAGCGTCCACGGCGTCCGGGGCGTGGTAGAGCATTTCCCGGATACTTACCCTCAATAACGCACCCGCGTGCATCCCGACCCCGAGGAGCGTCTCTGAAACCATACGAGATGAAGGGGAATGAAAAATGGCACAGATGATGAAGGCGGCTGTCGTTCGACAGTTCCGCGCTCCGCTTACCATCGAGGAGATGGAGGTTCCAACTCCTGGGGCGGGCCAGATACTCGTGAAATATGAAGCGACGGGCGTGTGCCATACCGATCTGCATGCGGCGAATGGCGATTGGCCGGTAAAGCCGACGCCACCTTTTATTCCTGGGCATGAGGGAGTGGGCTTCGTCTCAGCCGTAGGAACCGGCGTGAAGAGAGTGAAGGAAGGTGACAGGATTGGAGTGCCGTGGCTCCACACCGCATGCGGCTATTGTCCTTATTGCCGGACCGGATGGGAAACGCTGTGCGCGTCGCAATCGAACACCGGATACTCGGTGAACGGCACCTTCGCGGAATTTGGACTGGCCGATCCCGAGTTCGTCGGCAAGCTTCCCGATGGATTGGAATTCGGAGCCGCCGCTCCGGTTCTCTGCGCGGGAGTGACCGTCTACAAGGGGCTGAAGGAAACGGAAGTCCGTCCCGGTGAATGGGTGGCGATCTCGGGCGTCGGCGGTCTGGGCCATATGGCGGTGCAGTATGCGAAGGCAATGGGAATGCACGTCGTGGCCGCCGACATATTCGAAGACAAGCTAGCGCTGGCCAAGCAACTTGGCGCCGACATCGCGATAAACGGCAGGGCAGACGATGCCGTGGAGCAGGTAAAGAAGGCCACGAACGGCGGCGTTCACGGCGTACTTGTGACTGCTGTTTCTCCCGCTGCGATGGAGCAGGCCTTCGGATTCATGCGGTCGAAAGGCACGATGGCCCTTGTCGGCCTTCCCCCCGGAATGATGTCCCTGCCGGTCTTCGAGACCGTCCTCAAGCGCATAACCGTGCGCGGATCGATCGTCGGCACCCGCCAGGACCTTGAGGAATCGCTCATGTTCGCGGCGGAAGGCAAGGTAAAGCCTCATTTCTCCTGGGAGAGCCTCGAGAGCATCAACGACATCTTCCACCGCATGGAAGCGGGCAAGATCGACGGCCGCATAGTCATGCGACTGCAATAGCTTGCATCACAGCAAGCCGGAAAGATTCAGGAATGTCATTATGATCGGGAGGTTCAGATGGCTTCGCTTGAGAAGGCAGCGATGAACGAGACAACATCAGGCAAGTCACCTGCAGCGGCGTCGCTGTCCTCAGAGGAACTCCGCCTGATGGACGGCTACTGGCGGGCCTCGAACTACCTTTCGGTCGGCCAGATCTACCTGCTCGACAATCCCCTGCTCAAAGAGCCATTGAAACGGGACCACATAAAGCCACGCCTGCTCGGCCACTGGGGGACGTCGCCGGGCCTGAACATGCTTTACGTCCACCTCAACCGGATCATCAAGCGCGACGACCTCAATATGATCTACATCATCGGTCCGGGACACGGCGGGCCGTCGTTGGTGGCTCATGCTTATCTGGAGGGGACGTACAGCGAATTCTACCCCAACATCGGCCAGAACACCGAAGGGATGCAGCGGCTTTTCAAGCAGTTCAGCTTTCCCGGCGGCATTCCGAGCCATGTAGCCCCTGAAACTCCCGGTAGTATCCATGAGGGTGGCGAGCTCGGATACGCGCTGAGCCATGCCTATGGCGCTGCGTTCGACAACCCCGATCTCATCGTTGCCTGCGTCGTTGGCGACGGCGAGGCCGAGACGGGGCCTCTCGCGACCGGTTGGCAAAGCAACAAGTTCCTGAATCCGGCTCGTGACGGCTGTGTCCTGCCGATCCTACATCTTAACGGGTACAAGATCGCCAATCCGTGCTTCCTCGCCCGAATCCCTCACGAGGAGCTCAGGAAGTTCTTCGAGGGCATGGGCTACAAACCCTTTTTCGTGGAAGGGGACGAGCCGGAGAGCGTTCATCAGCAACTGGCCGGCGTGCTCGACACGGCCGTCACCGAAATTCGCGAGATCTGGGAGGGTGCCCGCACCAGAGGCAATCTCAAACGCCCGGCCTGGCCGATGATCGTCTTCCGCACGCCAAAGGGCTGGACCTGCCCGCAGGAGATCGACGGCAAGAAATGCGAAGACTACTGGCGATCGCACCAGGTGCCGATGGGCGAAATGGACAGGCCCGAGCACATTCACATCCTCGAGCAGTGGATGAAAAGCTACCGTCCCGAGGAGCTTTTCAACGATGAAGGCCGCCTCAGACCCGAACTGGCCGCACTGGCGCCGACCGGGCGTCGCCGGATGAGCGACAACCCGCATGCCAATGGCGGGCTGCTGTTGCGCGACCTCAAGATGCCGGCTTTCAGGGACTATGCGGTGGAGGTGCCGCGCCCCGGAGCGACGACGGTCGAAGCCGCCCGTGTCATGGGCAAGTTCCTGAGGGACGTGATGAAGCTTAACATGGACAGCCGGAATTTCCGCCTGTTCAGCCCGGACGAAAACAACTCGAACCGCTGGCAGGACGTGCTCGAGGTCACAGATCGCTGCTACATGGCCGAGATCCGACCGGAAGACGACCACCTCTCACCGGATGGCCGCGTCATGGAAGTCCTCAGCGAACATCAGTGCCAAGGTTGGCTCGAGGGCTACCTGCTCACCGGCCGGCATGGATTCTTCTCCTGCTACGAAGCCTTCATCCACATCATAGATTCGATGTTCAACCAGCATGCCAAGTGGCTGAAAGTATGCAACGAAATACCCTGGCGCAGACCGGTCGCCTCACTGAACTATTTCCTCAGTTCCCATGTCTGGCGGCAGGATCACAATGGGTTCAGCCATCAGGACCCCGGCTTCATCGACCACGTCGTCAACAAGAAGGCCGACGTTATCCGCGTCTATCTGCCGCCGGACGCCAACACGCTTCTTTCCGTGACTGACCACTGTCTGCGCAGCCGCAACTACATCAACGTCGTCGTGGCCGGCAAGCAGCCCGGACCGCAATGGCTGACCATGGAACAGGCGGTACGGCATTGCAGCATGGGCCTCAGCATATGGGATTGGGCGAGCAACGACAGGGACGGCGAGCCCGATGTGGTCATGGCCTGCTGTGGCGACGTTCCGACGCTCGAAACATTGGCGGCGGTCCAGTTGCTGCGCGAGCACCTTCCGGAGGTGAAGGTTCGGGTCATCAATGTCGTCAACCTGATGAAACTGCAGCCGGTGGAGGAGCACCCCCACGGTCTCTCGGACCGGGATTTCGATGGCTTCTTCACGAGGGACAAGCCGATCATCTTCGCCTTCCATGGCTATCCCTGGCTGATCCATCGATTGACGTATCGCAGGACGAACCATCGAAACCTTCACGTGCGCGGCTACAAGGAAGAAGGCACGACGACCACGCCATTCGATATGGTTGTCCTGAACGAGCTCGATCGCTTCCATCTTGTCAGTGATGTCATTGATCGGCTGCCGCAGCTCGGTGCACGCGCGGCCTACTTCAAGCAGGCAATTCAGGCAAAGCTGATCGAGCATCGAGAATATATCGAGAAACATGGCGACGACATGCCATCGATCAGCGGATGGACATGGGGCATCAAGAGCGCGGAGCAGGTGAGGGGAACGACTTCCACGGAAGGTGACAACACCTAGCTGGCGAAGGAGCGCATCCGCATCGATTGAGGGATCAGTCTGATGGTCCAGTCCATTGACAAAATTGAAGACGTCAGTGCTGCGCATCCTGTAGGCGTGCCCCCCGACACCGCCCTGCTTTCGAACGGTCGATACAGCGTACTCGTTACGGAGGCTGGTTCCGGCTACGGATCTTGGCGCGGCCTCGATGTGACGCGTTGGCGGGAAGATGGCACGCGCGATTGCTGGGGCCAGTTCTGCTACATCCGAGATCTTGAGGACGGAAAGGTCTGGACGATCGGCCGGCAACCGATCTATCGGGCGGATGCCGTTTACGAGCACGGCTTTCGCGGTGACCGCGCCGAGTTTCGCTGTTCGGCCGGGGACATCGACATCTGGTGGGAGGTTTGCGTCGCAACGGATTGCGATGCCGAAGTGCGTTTGCTCCGGCTATTCAACAGGGGAACCACGGCGAAAGAACTTGAGCTGACGAGCTGTTCTGAAATCTGCCTGAATGGACGACGCGCCGACAGCGCGCATCCGGCCTTTGCCAAGCTTTTCATCGAAACCTGGTTTGACGCTGAATCCGCCGCACTGTTTGCCCGGCGTAGACCACGTAGCGGCTCGGAAAAACCGATCTGGGCGGTGCACGTTTCGGCCTCAAGCGAAAACGACTACCCTTCGGTCGAGTACGACACCGATCGCTGCAGGTTCCTCGGCCGAGGACGGACGCCATCGAACCCCCGCGCACTCGAACCTGGAAGCCGCCTGTCAGCCACGGCGGGTCCAGTGCTCGATCCCGTCTTCAGCTTACGCAGAAGAGTGCGTCTAAAACCCTCTGGAACGGCGCGGGTTGCATTCGTGACGGGCGCGGCTGACATCGAAGAGCAGGCCGAAGCCATTGCAAAGCGATTTGCGAACATCGACGCGGCCGGCAGGGCGTTTTCGGAGACGATGGGAAGCTATGTCCAGGAACTTGCATCCTCGAATCTTTCTCCGAACAAGGTCGCCATCTACAACCGGCTCGCCGGAAGCTTGGCGTTTTCTGATCCCCGCTTTCGCGATGGCGGCACTGTCGCCGAAGAACGGCTGAACACGGAGAGCCTGTGGTCGGTGGGGATTTCCGGAGATCTCCCTATCTTGCTACTGCGCGTTGATAACACGGACGAGAAGCATCTCATTGAGGATGTCATCGACGCCCACGCATTCATCACCCGTCGCGGCCTTCCTTTCGATGTTGTTCTTCTGCACGCCGGCGAAGCTAACGATGACATGCAGTTGAGCAACAAGGCGAAGGTCCAAGTGAAAGGGATACTCGGCAAGGCCGGAGGCATTCATGTCTTGTTCACGGCCACTCTTGCGAACGGCTCAGCAGATGCAATCGCCGCTGCGGCGCGCGTCGTCCTTTATAGCAGTCGAGGATATCTTGGTGATCAGCTCGGGGCGAGGTCGACCACGACACGCGCGGATCCAAAACAAACGAAGACACATCTTCGAGGCGCTCGCGAGAGGCAGCGCGGGGGTGTAGGGGCTGACCTGCTTTTCTGGAATGGCCGAGGGGGATTCACTCAAGACGGGCGCGAGTATGTGATCGCCACCGACGGCGATGCCGAGACGCCAATGCCATGGTGCAACGTCATAGCCAATCGCGAGTTTGGCTGCCTGACCAGCGAAAGCGGGCTTGGCTATACCTGGGCGGGCAACAGCCAATTGAACAGGCTTACGCCCTGGGCGAACGATCCGGTTTCAGATTCTCCGAGTGAGGTCATCTACCTGCACGATGAAGAAACCGGAGAGCTCTGGACGCCGACGGCCTTGCCACTTGGCCAATCTTTTGCAATCGCGGTCAGGCATGGGCAGGGCTACAGCCGCTACGAGGGCGCTCACGGGTTTCTGCACCACCAATTGACGGTTCACGTCCCAGCCTCCGACCCGATGAAGATCGTTCGCCTTGCTATCCGCAACGAGGGAACAGAAGCGCGCGTCCTTACCGCCACCTATTTCCTCGAATGGGTTCTTGGCACGTTGCGCGAGAACGCGTCCTCAAGCGTCGAGTGTGAATTCGACAGCGACGTCGGTGCGGTCATTGCGCGCAACGTCTGGGAAAATGCCTTCTCTGGGAAACTGGCATTCGTTGCCTCAAGCGTGCCGCCGCGGTCGTTCACCTGCGATCGGCGTGAGTTTCTCGGCCGAAACGGTTCAATTTTTCAGCCGGTGGGTTTGGACGGCTCGGCTCTCTTCGGGAGGGTCGGCACTCTGGCCGATCCCTGCGCTGCGCTCATGGTCGAAATTTCAATTCCTGCCGCCGGAACCGTCGAACTGGTGTTTGTGCTTGGCCAAGCTGCCAGTCGTGACGAAGTTCACCGGCTCGTGCGCGAATATGCCGAGCCAGGAAATGCCCGACACTCTGAGGAGGTAGCCTCTCGCCACTGGGACCGGAGGCTGAGCGCGGTTACAGTTCGCACGCCAGACACGGCCTTTGATCTCATGATGAACCGCTGGTTGCTATATCAGGTGTTGTCTTGCCGCATCTGGGCGCGAACGGGCTTCTACCAGTCCGGCGGCGCATACGGATTTCGTGACCAACTCCAGGATGTTGCCGCCCTGGTGCATTGCGCGCCCGATGAGGCGCGGGCCCACGTCCTTCGCGCCGCTGAGCGTCAGTTCACGGAGGGGGACGTTCAACACTGGTGGCATCCTCCTTCGGGCGTCGGAGTGCGAACCCGCATGACCGATGATCTCTACTTCCTGCCATACGTCGTCCAGCACTACGTATCGACCACGGGAGACTATGGGCTTCTAAGTGAGCGCGTTCCTTTCATCACCTCGCCGCTCCTCAATGAAGATCAGGAGGAAAGCTTCGGCGTTCCGCGGGTCAGTCAGGAAAGCGGGACCGTCTATGACCACTGCTGCCGTGCACTGGACCGGGGCCTTCGTCTCGGTTGCCACGGGCTTCCGCTCATGGGAACGGGCGACTGGAACGACGGCATGAATCGGGTAGGTGCGGAGGGCAAAGGCGAGAGCGTGTGGAACGGTTGGTTCTTCCTCACTGTGCTCAGCTCTTTTGCCACGATCGCATCGGCAATGGGTGACGAAGAACGGGCAGTCTGGTGCCGCGAGCGCACGGAGGCGTTGCGCGCGTCATTGGAGGCACACGGTTGGGACGGCTCGTGGTATCGCCGTGCATATTTCGACGATGGCTCTCCCCTCGGCTCCCGCATCAATGATGAGTGCCAGATCGACGCCATCCCGCAGGCGTGGGCGGTGATTTCCGGTGCTGCTGATGCCAACCGCGCTTCCAAGGCAATGCGGGCGGTTTGGGAGCGGCTCGTTCGTCCCGAAGACAGGCTGATCCAGCTATTCGATCCACCCTTCGACAAGGGGCCTCTGCAACCGGGTTATATCAAGGGCTATGTGCCCGGGATTCGAGAGAATGGCGGCCAGTATACCCATGCGGCCGCCTGGGTCGTCTGGGCAACCGCATTGTTGGGCGATGGCGATCGGGCGTTTCAGCTCTGGAGCATGCTCAATCCCGTCAACCATGCCCTGACGCCCCCAGACACGGAGCGGTACATGGTCGAGCCATATGTTGTCAGCGCGGACGTTTATGGAGCATTTCCACATACCGGCCGTGGCGGCTGGACCTGGTATACGGGATCGGCCGGCTGGCTGTACCGCGTTGGCCTGGAAGCTATCCTCGGCATTCGGAGGCGAGGTGAGAACCTTTTTATCGAGCCGTGCATACCGAGAGAATGGCCGGTGTATGAAGTCCACTTCCGATATGGAGCCGCCACCTATCGCATTAAGGTGAGCAGGGATGGCCAACCTGGAGGCACGCGGCGCTCGCTGATGGTGGACGGCGAGACCCTCGCCGAGCGGAGCGTTCCACTTGTGGACGACGGACGAGATCACGACGTCCAGCTGGCGGTTGCGTAGTCATGTCAGAATTGCTGTCGACCGATCCCGCGCTGAGCCGAATGCCGACCGATCAGGATCTCGCTCGACTTCAGTTCACGACGCTGCTGTATTACCTGCATTGCACCAACCCGGACAACGGGCTCGTTCGCGACAAGACGCAAGTCGACGCTCCCGCGAGCATCGCCGCGATCGGCATGGCACTTGCCACCATCCCCGTGCTCGTGGAGCGGGGCATCATCATTCGCAAGTTCGCCGCGAAGATAGCGCGCCGACGGCTAAAGTTTCTCCTGGAGTGCCCTCAGGGACCTGATCCGAGCGCGTCCGGTTACAAAGGTTTCTTCTATCACTTCCTTGACATCGAAACTGGCAGACGGGTGTGGGAGTGCGAATTGTCGACGATCGACTCGGCATTCCTCTTCGCGGGAGCGCTGACAGTCGCCGCCTTTTTTGACGAGGATGCGGAGGAAGAGGCCGAAATCCGCCGCCTGGCAAACGCTCTTTACGAACGGGCGGACTGGAACTGGGCCTGCGACCATGGCTTGACGCTCACCCACGGCTGGCGGCCGGAAAACCGGTTCATTCCCCATCGATGGCGCGGCTACGACGAAGGCCTGCTCCTGTACATCCTTGGCCTCGGTTCGCCGACCCATCCTTTGCCGACGGAATCTTATACTGCGTATACCGAGAGCTACGAGTGGCGGAACCTCTACGGCCGCGAACTGCTCTATTCGGGACCGCTTTTCACGCACCAGCTTTCGCACATGTGGATCGACTTTCGCAGCATCCGTGACGCATTCATGCGCGAGCACAACAGCGACTACTTCCAGAACAGCCGGCACGCGGCTTTTGTCCAGCAGGAATACGCCATCCGCAATCCACTGAACTTTGTTGGCTATGGCGAATACTGCTGGGGGTTCACGGCCAGCGACGGCCCCGGTTGGACCAGACGACACATAGACGGAGTCGACAGGGAGTTCTTCGACTACATCGCCCGCGGTGCGCCATACGGGCCGGATGACGGAACCGTATCCCCGTGGGTGGTCGTCGCTTCACTGCCATTTGCGCCAGAAATCGTGATCCCGACGGTGCGCAACTTTGCGCGTATGGATCTCGGCATGACGCGGCTTTACGGGTTCAAACCGTCTTTCAACCAGACCTATGCCGCGGAAAACAGCGAGGCCGGATGGTGGGTCAGTCCATTCCACTTCGGGATCGACCAAGGCCCCGTCGTGCTGATGATTGAAAATTACAGGACCGGCCTCTTGTGGAACATCATGCGTCGTTGCGAGCCGCTGGTGGTCGGACTGAGGCGCGCCGGGTTCACGGGTGGATGGCTATGAAGCAACTGAAACTCCGGTGGCACGCACGACATGGATTTGCGGGGCTATCGACACGCGGCGGTAAGCCCGTTCGACAAATTGCCCATTGCGCTGAACCTCCTACAGAAAGGAATTGGCCATGAGCAAGCGCTTGTTCTCTCATCGGCGTGACGGGCTTACCAGAAGAGATCTCCTGGTAATGGCGGGAGCCACCGCCACGCTCGCAAGCTACAGCCACATTGCCAAAAGCGCTACTGGCGGACGCACCATCGTGATCGATGATGTGAAACACGGCGAGGATGTCTTTGCTTACATCGGCAGGACAAAAGGTGGTTTCGATCAAGCTGCTTATCAGCAGGTCATCGGCGCTGCGAATGAGTTCAAGGAGGGAGATCAAGCAATTGGAGTGGGAGCCGCGGATGAAGCAAATCGAAGAAACGCTCGCGCTCTTCTTGTAAATACCAAGATCAAGGATCTCTACCAGCGCCCGCTGTTTGAGGACGACCTCCAGAAACTGATTTGGCAGACCACGGACCAAGCTCAGTATGAACAGGTCAAAGACTGGACAATGGGCCAGTTGAAGGAATTCCTCATCACCGAAACAGAAGAAAGGATTAAAGGCGTTATGGGTGGCCTGACCAGCGACACAATCGGCCTGGTCCCGAAACTGATGAGCAATGACGAGCTGATCTCCCTAAGTCGGAAAATCTTCAATGTGATGCCAGGCACCAAGATGGGTTCAAAGGGATACATGGGGGCCCGAATTCAGCCGAATTCTCCCACGGACCATCCCGACGACATCGCCTGGCAGGTCTTCGATGCATTCTCGTACGCGACCGGCGACATTGTCATAGGTACGAACCCGGTGGACAGTACTGTAAATAGCGTCGTCGCGGTTGAACGTGCGCTCAAGGACATCGTCGATGCTTTCGAGCTTGGGGAAGTGATCCCGTGGTGCGTGCTCGCACACATCGATGTCCAATCCGAAGTGAGTGATGGTTTTCCGGGAACGGTTTCCACGATGTTCCAGAGCCTCGCTGGGACAGATGACTGCAACAAAATTTTCGACATTACGAACGAGAAAATCCTGAGGTACGCACGCGCGAAGGAGGGGGAGAGATATGGCCTTTACTTCGAAACGGGCCAAGGCTCCGAATTCACCAACGGCGCGGCCAACGGTGTCGACATGATGGTGCTCGAGTCGCGGAAGTACGGCTTCAGCAGGGCGGTCGGCATCGAGCTCGCGAAGGTGCAGCCCAAGGGCGCATGGCTTCATGTCAACGATGTTGCCGGCTTTATTGGGCCGGAGGTTTTCAAGAGCCGGGAACAACTGGTCAGGTGCTGCCTCGAAGATATGGTCATGGGCAAGCTCCATGGGCTGACAATCGGGTTGGATATCTGCACCACGCTGCACATGACAGTCAGCCTTGAAGACTTGGATTGGTGCCAGGATCAGATCATGCCGGCCAACCCCGCCTACCTGATTGCTCTGCCCACCAAGAACGACCCGATGCTGAGCTATCTCACCACGTCGTTCCAGGATCACGTGCGAGTGCGGGACAAGTTTGGCTTCAAGGTCAATGATGCGATGTGGGATTTCTACAAGCGCATCGGGATAGTTGGCGAAGACAACGGTTACACCGCGAATTACGGAGATCCTCTTTGGGTATACTACCAATACCGCCTCGCAAAGGGGGATGAACGGTCCAAAGACGCGATCTACGTCGAGGGTGGCCAGAAGATGCGGGAAGTTGAAGAAAGGGGCGTCGACCTCGCGACCGGCCATGGGGCCAATTTATGGGATCTCAATCCATCGCTCGCAGCTAAGGTCAAGGGTCTGTACGACGACGCGAAGCAGTCTCTTTGGGCCGAACTTACTCCCGAGTTTATTTCTGTCATACCCGATGTCGTGCCGGTCCGCACTTTGTCCAAGGACCGCAACGATTACATAGCCCACCCGAATACAGGTGAATTGCTCAGTCCGGAAGGAATTCGGGAAGTCGCAAGAATAAGAGACTCTTGGGGAGACGACTTGCCGAAGGGCCAGATTGTGATCTCAGACGGGCTGAACGCCAAAGCAATTATGGACGACGGCCATCTTGCACCCTACCTCGAGGAGATGCGAAGGTTGCTTGCCGAAGCGGGTGTCCCCATGAGCGATAAGAACATAGTGGTCACCAGCGGCAGGGTGCGTGCCGGCTACCGCATCGGCGAATTGCTGTTCGAAAACGCGGATCCCAGCACTTTCAGGGGAATTCTCCATATCATCGGTGAACGGCCCGGAACGATGCACCACGCGTATTCAGTCTACATCACCATCGCTAAAGGCAAGCGTTGGTCCGAGAAGAGTATCGATCACGATATCACAAAGCTGGTGAGCAACGTTGCCGATACGGCTCTGCCGCCGAAGGAAGCCGCGAGGGAAACCCTGACCATTATAAGGGAAATCGTAGGCAAAGAGGTGCACGGCAGCCGCCGTTACGGCTAGGCATAAAATCCATGGATACGGCGCCCGACGTGAGCACTTGACCGGGGGTATCCCCGCATCAAACTCAATCTTCCGGAATCGTTACACCCGCCTCGCGCAAACCCTCGATGAAGTGCTGCTGGTCCTCAGGACGACGAATTCGCAAGGCGACCTCCTTTCGGATGTTCTCGAGGACCAGCGAGTCATTCACGGCGCCGACGCGCCGTGGCTGGATTCCTGTGACGAGCACAGGAATGAGGGAGGGTGTTGTCGCGGCGCGGCAAAAAATAGCACGGAGTATTCGGGCGGCTGCTTGTGGCCATTGGCGGTCAACCACGCTCCCCTCATTCCTGTGCTTGTCGTAGAAATGGGGAGGGTGTTGTCGTGGCGCGGCAAAAATAGTGCGGAGCATTCGGGCAGTTGCTTGTGGCCATTGGCGTTCAACCCACGCCCCCTCATTCCTGTGCTTGTCACAGGAATCCAGCAGCGTCGCGTCGGCGGCGCGGGAGAATCCGCCGTATCGATGATGCCAGCGACCTCGCATGGCCCGCTGGAGGCACCACCGGCATCTCCTCCGCCGCGTCTCCAGCGAGTCATTCACCGCGCCGACGCGCCGTGGCTGGATTCCTGTGACAAGCACAGGAATGAGGGAGGGTTTTGTCGTGGCGCGGCAAAAATAGCGCGGAGTATTCGGCGGCCGAATGATCTAATCCGTGAACTCGACGATGACCCCCGGCTTGACCATCGCCGCCAGTTCCTCCGCGTCCCAGTTCGTCAGGCGCACGCATCCGTGCGAGCCGAACTTGTCGATGTGTGACGGCTCCGGCGTGCCGTGGATCCCGTAGGTCGGCTTCGTCAGATCGATCCAGACGGTTCCCACCGGGCCGTTGGGGCCCTTGGGCAGCGTCAGAATCTCGCTGTTGTCACCCTGCTTGAAGTTCACCTTGGGATTGTAGACGTAGGGCGGCATTCGCGCGACGCCTTTCACCTTGTGCGTGCCTGACGGCGATGGCGTCTCGTCGCTGCCGATCGTGGCGGGATAGACCGCAAGCGGCGAGCCGTCTTCGGCGAAGGCCAGCACCTGCCCCCCTCGCCTGCGCGCCTCTATCCGCTTGGCCTTGCCCTCCTTCGCGCCGCCGGGCATCGCGACCGACACCGTGTCACCGACGGCAAATGCCGAGCCCGGATTGAGCGCCTTCAAGAGGTCGATGTCCATGTGAAACCGCTCGGACAGTCTTTCCGCGACGCTCGTATATCCGAGGTGCTTCATCTCGGCCTGTTCGGAATAGTCTTCGGGAATGCGTTCGACGAGGTCCCTGGCATCCTCTTCGGAGATGACATAGGGCTCGATGACGGGGGGCTCGATGACGGGCTTGTCGCCCGAAAGCCGGCCGAGGAACTCGGGGTCCAGCTTTCCATCGACGGGGAGATCGTGCAACGCCTCGAAACCGGCAATCGCCTTGGTGACATTCTCGCCGTAATAGCCGTCGATCACGCCCGGAGATGCCCCCGCGCGGTCGAGAAGAACCTGCAGACGAACGATGGCGGGCTCCGGCCGAGGCGGGGTCTTGGGCGGCCGTTCCGACGGGATGGAGGCGAGCGAAGCCTTGTTGACGGCTTCGGGCCGAAGCTCCTCGGCACCGGCGGCGCCACAAGCGCCCGATGCCAGTGATGCTGCCAAAAATGCTGGTAAAAAAACCATGTTCTTCATGAACATAAAAATCTGCAGCGGCCAGCTTTGTTCCACGGGCCGGTTTCGGATCGCGTTCCGTAAGCGGCCGTGCCGGCGCGGCGCGGATCACCCGCATCGAGCGCACGCGCTGCGGCGGCAATCAGCGGCTTCGTCGGAATACCGACACACTTGTTACTCGCACGATCCGTTTTCCGCTGCCAGACTGTCCAGCGAGCGATGAACAGCGAATGGAGTTGCGCCTCGGCCACGAGGCGCGGCCGCTCGCGCAAATCTGGAGGTTCCAAAGCCATGACGACATCAAGCACCATGCACACCCCGCCGGTCGTATCGCCCGAGGCGTGGGAGGCCGCCCGCCAGCAGATGCTCGTGAAGGAAAAGGCGCTGACCCGCGCTCGCGACGCGCTCGCCGCCGAGCGCCGGCGGATGCCGTGGATGGCGGTGACGAAGGACTACATGTTCGAAGGCCCCAACGGCAAGGTGAGCCTTGCCGACCTGTTCGAAGGCCGGCACCAGCTGATCGTCTACCGCGCCTTCTACGAGCCGGGCGTATTCGGCTGGCCGGAACACGCCTGCCGGGGCTGCTCCATGGTGGCCGACCAGGTCGCCCACCTCGCCCATCTCAACGCCCGCGACACCACCCTCGTCTTCGTCTCGCGTGCGCCCCAGGCGGAAATCGAGCAGCTGAAGGCGCGGATGGGCTGGGACATTCCGTGGTTCACCATCACCGACAGCTTCGATGCCGATTTCGGCGTGGACGAATGGCACGGCACCAACGTGTTCTACCGCGACGGCGACCGCATCTTCCGCACCTACTTCATCAACAACCGCGGCGACGAGCAGATGGGGAGCACCTGGAACTACCTCGACATCACCCCGCTCGGCCGGCAGGAGGTCTGGGAGGATTCGCCCGAGGGCTATCCCCAGACGCCGACCTACAAGTGGTGGAACTGGCACGACAGCTACGTCGCGGATGCCGCGCCCGACAAGAAATGGGTCGAGGTGTCGGACGCCGGAGAGGCGGCGATGCGCAACCAGGACACGGACAAGCGATAAGCGAGGCTTGGTCCGGTAGTGACGACGGTCGGTCGCGTGAGGGCGGCCCCGGTCGCGCCGCCCACACTGGCCGGGCCGCGATGAATGCTGCTTGACGGCGTGCGGGCGGTTACCGGCGTGATGAGATCAACCGGCACCGCTGGGGTCGGACAAGAACCCGTCGACGCAGCGTTCAGTAGTACTGCTGCTCGATTTGCTCGTAGGCGTTCGGCCGCCCACCGGGCGTGAGATCCAGGAGGGTCCACATCGGCTCGACCGTGCCGACATGGCGCGGATCCTGTCCCGGCTCCGGCGGCAAGAACAACAGCTCGGAGGCCCAGCTCAGCCTCACCACTCCGTCCGAGCCTTTGTGGAACACTGTCAGGATCGGCACCTGCTGTCCGTCGTCGTCCTCGCCATGGTAATCGCGTTTGAAGCTGTTGTTGGCGGCTGAGAGCAGCTTCAAATTGCGCCAGCCACGATGCGCGGCGAAGGCCGCAACCTGCTCGATCGGCGCTTTCGCCACGGCCGCAATGTTGGCTCCGAGCCCCTCGACGTGCGGGACCGCCCCTTCCCAGTTGTCGAGCAATGCAGTGCAGGACGGGCACGGTCCCTCTTCAGGGGGAAGATCTGCCATCGGGCCATTGCTCGGACCGCGCCGGTCGTCACTGCGATGGCGCGGGAACATATAGTGGTAGAGAATCAAGGTGTTCGTACCGGGCCGGAACAGCTCCGACAGTCGTATCTTGGCAGGAACACCGTCGGCCCCAATGTGGTCGAACTCGTAGTCCTCGGGAACGGCCCCACCCGGCGGGAGCGCACGGATCTCCGCGGCCACGGCCTCCATTTCACGCCGGAGGGCCACCTCGCGCTGCAGCAGCCTTTCGCGAGCGGCGCGATATTCAGGAGTTTCATTTGGAAAGCTTACCATGGACGCCTCCATCGAAGCGGCTGCGCAACTACAGCGCCGCGCGTCCTATCAGACGCGCAAAGGACGCTGTAGCACTTTGAATTGCTGCATGTTTTTATCCTTAAATCGGCGACGATTTAAGGAAACATGCAGGAGCGCCGCGTGTCCTATCAGACGCGCAACGGGCGCCGTAGCACTTTGAATTGCTGCATGTATCCTTAAATGGCGACGATTTAAGGAAACATGCACTATAACATAGTCAGCCGCGCCTTCCTCGTCGGCGACTAACCGAAAACCGACCCCGCCACCGTTACTGGCTCGCGGATCTTCTCGGTGCCCCGGCTTTCCGTGCAAATGAATCAAACCTCTTCGCTATCAAAGAAATAAAGATCCACACCGCCGTCTGCGAAATTCGCCAAATCTCCGGCCGTGGCCTGACCCTCCGGTGACGCGAACGCGCGCTGGATGTCGGCTATCGAATCGAAATGAAGTGTAGCGACAAGATGGAGATCGGCCGCGCTGGCCGGGGTCGAGATCGCGCCATTGCTGATTTCGTACTTTCTGAGACCAGGCAGCTTCCGCGCCAAGGGAATGTGCGTGGAGCGATAGTATCGGTCGAACGCCGCTGTGTCCTTGGGCATTCTGTAAAGCACGAGAAGCTTGGCCATCAGTTCCTCCTTGAATGGGGGTTCCAATCAAACCCTGACGCCCAAGCTTAGACCGTGATGAACCTTCGCGTAAGGTCCCGTGCCATGTCACTGCTCGCGCGGTTCCTTGAGTCGGAATCGATCGAAGGACGAAATCATCCAGCATTTCAAAGGTCGCCGTAGTTCGGCGCGCTGGCGAGGCCGACATTCGCAAGCCCGCCTCACCTGAAATTCAGGACGCGCTCGGCAACTGGTTTATCTTGGCCGCCATAATGAAATCGTTCTCGTGCAGGCCCTTGATCTTGTGGGTCCACAGCGAGACCTCCGCATAGCCCCAGCCGAAGCGGATGTCGGGGTGGTGCCCCTCGTCCTCCGCCAGCCGGCCGACCTCGTCGACGAAGGCCAGCGCCTGTTTGAAATCGTCGAACTTGAACTTGCGGCGAATCTGGTGCCCGTCGTCCAGGAGGTCCCAGCCTGGTGTCTGCGAAAGATAGCCGGCGGCTTCGTCCCTGGTCAGCGGTGGTACGCCGCCGCGGCAGGGCGTGCAGGACTTCTCAGCGATATTCTCCGTCATAAGTTCCTCCTTTCCGGAGCAGGCTCCGGTTCGCACATTGCGCGCTCGTTGCGGATCTGGTCGGCAAGATGTTTGTCGACGCCTCCTGCGGCTTGCCAGCGGCTTCGAGCTGACTCCGTCCCTTATGTTTCGGCGTTCCGGCCCGCTTCCTCAAGAGGCGATCTCCACACGAGAGATGGGGAGCACCTGGAGCTACTTCTCCCGGCTCGCGACGGGTGCCGGAGCTTGTTCGAAACACTCGATCAGCATTTCGGTAAGGACACGTATCTTCCTTGCGGGATGCTGCCCCGGCGGGCGGATGACATATATGCCTGCCGGAGGCGGGGGATAGCGTGTCATGACCGGAACCAGCGCGCCGGACGCCACATATTCATGGGTTACGCCGTCGGGAATCCAAGCTATGCCAACCCCCGCCAATGCGGCGGCGGCGAGAGCCAGTGCGTTGTCGGCCTTGAAGCGTCCCCGTGGATGAACCGTAATGATCTCGTCGCCATCCATGAATTGCCAGGCTTCCGTTCCTTGCATCAGCGCCTGGTGGGTGACGAGCGCCTCCGGCGTCTCGGGAGAGCCATGCCTGCTGATATACTCCGGGCTTGCGACCAGCCTTCCGTAAAGCGGACCGACGCGTTTTGCGATCATGTTGGAGTCCTGCAGATAGCCAACCCGGATGGCGCAATCAAAGCCTTCCGCGACGAGATCAACGAAACGGTCGCTGTAGGACGTATGGATGTGGAGCTGGGGGTGACGTCGCGCCATGTCCGCGAGCACGGGAGCGAAGTGGGTCGGGCCAAAGGAAAGCGGCACGGCAATTCTCAAGCGGCCGCAAAGGTCACCGGCGGGCAGGATCGTTTCCCTGGCTATGTCGATCTCGGCACAGACTCTTGCTGCATGGTCCCGAAATGTGATCCCGGCTTCTGTGAGTGCCGCACCGCGGGTCGTTCGTGCAAGTAGCTGGACGCCAAGTTCCGCTTCAAGCCGGACGAGCCGCCGACTGACCATTGACTTGGAGACGCCGAGCCGCCGCGCGGCGGGCGAAACACCCCCGGCATCAGCCACTTCCACGAATGTCCGCAGTTCCTCGATGTCCACGTTGGCGTTCCTGGTTTCGCGACACAGCTTGGCACAAAGCAAGGCTACCGTATCACAACCGGGAATGACAGTGTTCGTTTCGCAGGCGGCGCGCCGCTGTCAGCGCATGTCTGCCGGTAAACCGATCTCACGCAAAAAACGTCAGCAGAGGATTTATACATGACCTTTCGTAACGGCCTTGACTCACTACTCCGCCCCGAAGACTCCGTCCTCGTTCTGATCGATCATCAGCCTTACCAGCTGGCGAACCTGAACAGCCATGATCCGCATATGGTGGTCAACAACACGACCGCGCTGGCGAAGCTGGCAAAAGCCTTCAATGTTCCGACCATTCTCACCAGCGTGATCGCGGCGCGCGGTGGACTTCTCTTTAAGCAGATCACCGACGTGTTCCCTGGCCAGGAAGTCATCGATCGCACCTGGGTGAACACCTGGCAGGACGAGAATGTGGTGAACGTCATCAAGGCGACCGGCCGCAAGCAGCTGATCATCGCCGGCCTGTGGACCGAGGTCTGCGTCGCAATGCCTGCCATCCAGGCTGCCGGCGAAGGCTGGGACGTGACCGTGATCACCGACGCGTCGGGCGGGATTTCGAAGGAGTCTCACGAAGTTGCCATCCAGCGAATGATCGCGGCCGGTGCGAACGTGATGACCGTGATGGCGCTGGCGGGCGAATGGCAACGCGATTGGGCGCGCACCGAGCATGTCGAGGAGCTGACCGAGATTCTCATCCAGCACTTCGGCGGCAGCGGCATCGCGTATCTTTGGGAGCAGCAGCTTCTCAACACGCCGGTGCCGAGCAACGCAGGCTGATTTGAGCGGGGATGACGAGAACCATGAACGAAGCGATGCGAACAGTGCATCGCTTTCCATACTCGTCATCCCATTCGCTGGATGCGAAGGCACGATGTTTCGTTTGGGCCGGCACCGGAAATTCCGGTGTTCTCCGCGAATGACCAAGGGGTCGAGGGCGGACACGGCCGTTTTGGGATAACGCTTCTGGCGCATCCAAGACGAACGCCGACGACCGCTCTGGCCCGAGCGAGACGTTGCACGTCAGAATGCCATGGTCCGCATCGGGCCGTTTTCTGCCCTTGATGCACCCTCCCCAACCCTGCTCAGCAAAGCCGGTCGAGCTTTGTTCAAAATTGCCACCGCCGCCCTATACTCTTGCGTGATAGCCGGGAGAGAGATCATGCGTCCTCTAGCCCAGTGCCAAGCGTTACTGGCCGCGGTTCTGGCGAGCGCTGCCGCCGTGGTTTCGACATCCGCGCCCGCTCAGGATCGCGCCGGCGAACGTGCAGCGATGATCGAGACGATCAAATCGCACGCCCGCTCAGCGCCCTCAGCGGTCGAGGGCCAGGGCATCGATCCGGCGGTGCTGGCGACGATGGCGAAGGTGCCGCGCCACCTGTTTGTGCCCGAGGAGCTGCGCGGTGCGGCCTATCGGGATCGGCCGCTGCCGATCGGATACGGTCAGACCATCTCGCAGCCCTTCATCGTCG
>NZ_JABEKV010000059.1 GCF_013283645.1 Sinorhizobium psoraleae | reverse complement strand
CCTTACCCGCAGTCGAATGGTCCCGGGGCGTCAGCCCCATCCAGGCGGCAAATTGTCTTCCCGACGCAAACAACTCCGGCGCCGGCGCTTTCATCACCAGTAGTACTGCGCCGATCGGCCCGACACCCGGGATTTTTGCAAGGCGACGGCAGTATTCGTTCTTTCGATACCAGGCCATCAGTTTTGCCTCCACTTCCTTCCGGCGCTCTTCTAGCTGCACAAATTCGTCAGCGAGAGATGCGAATAGATCGCGTGCCAGGGCTGGAATGGTTTCGTCAATCATGATCCGCTCAAGCAGTAGCGGGATATGAGACATGCCTTTACCGGCGGTCAGCCCGAACTCAGCCGCATAGCCGCGAATCGTGTTGGCAAGCTGCGTTTGTGCGGCAACAACGCGCTCGCGCATGCCGACTAGCATCAGCACGGCTTGCTGATCCGCCGATTTCACCGGAACGAACCGCATGGTCGGGCGGCTCATCGCCTCGCATAGTGCCTCCGCATCGGCTGCATCATTTTTGCCCCGTTTGACATAAGCTTCACGAGCTGCGGGGGGATCAGTTTGACCTCATGCCCGAGCGCGGTCAGCAAGCGGGCCCAGTGATGCGAAGCACCACAGGCTTCGATCGCAACTACAGTCGGCGGGCATTCTGTGAAAAAGCCCACCATTTCCTTACGGCGCAACTTCTTGCGCAGGATCGGTTGCTCGGCAGCGTTAACGCCATGCAACTGAAAGACATGTTTTGACGTATCCATGCCAATACGAATAATCTCGTCCACGGACGGCTCCCTTTGCTTGAGTTCACAACGACTCACTCTGGCACATTTCGATGCCGTTCGGGGGCCGTCCACCCCAACAGAAGCAAGCACTCGGCGAGGGATTAAGCTCATAAGGGATTGACTCGCGGAGGCCCGTTACAGAAGACCGTATGTTCGTGGGCTGAAGGTGGCCCGCCCCCGCGGTAAACTAAATTCGGGGGTTGCTCTGGATGGAGCCAGAGCCGAGCCCCATAGTTTAACGAGGGCGAACCATGAAAGAAGATAGTGTAATTTTCATCGGCTTGGATACGTCCAAGTTGAAGATTTCAGTGGCGGTTGCCGAAGGAGAACGCAACGGCGAGGTCCGGTTTTTCGGCGACATCTCTTTCGAGCCGGCGTCTGTGGCATCGCTGGTCAACAAGCTTTCCAAGCGCGGAGCCAAGCTTCACTTTTGCTATGAGGCGGGTCCGACCGGTT
>NZ_JABEKV010000058.1 GCF_013283645.1 Sinorhizobium psoraleae | reverse complement strand
GTGTTGATTGCGGCGTCTTCGTGGTGGACGGCACGCGCCAGCTGGTTCAACTCCTTGCGAGCGAAAAGCAGTCAGAGCCCCAACTGCCGCTGCACCTCAACCACCTCGTCGCCAATCGGCGGGCGCTGCAAGTGCGACTGGGGCAGCCCTTGCCGCACGAGCGTGCGTAATCCCCGCGGAAGCTTTTGTAGCAGCTGGGCTGCAGGTGCAACACCCCGTCTTGCAAGAGCAGCAAGCCCGACAAGTTGCGCCAGTGCAGTCTGAACGGCACTTGGGCGAGGCGCGCGAGGCCCAGCACGAGCTGACGAGTGCCCTTGACGAGAACAACCTCGTGAACAGCGGCGGCTCATCATCAACACCGGCGGAGGTCTTCATGGCGAATTTGTGCGAATATGGTAATGCCCTACCCTGCACACGTCATTGTTGCACTTGGTTTAGATTCTCCAGCCGGCGATTGATCTTTGCCGCCAGGGTCGATCACCAGCTTTCGCCATTCCTCCTTGAACGGCATGGGCGCGTCCGGCGGCACATCGCGCCTTTCTGACCTGTTGAGTTCCCGAAGCTTTTGCACGCCGCGCGCTTCCACGGTTGGCCCTGAATTCAAGTGCTTCGCCAGCGCCGGAGCAAACTTCCGCAATGTCGCATAGCGGTCCACGGCCACCGTGAGGGGATCGACATCAGCAGTTTCAGCGGCACCGTAACGTTAACGGAGCATCGGTCAAAATGTGGGACCTGGCGGCATGACCAGATTTTCCCGTAATCCTCTTTATCGTCGGCACCTCCGGCGCAGGTGATTGCCCATGCCGTTTGGCTCTATTTCCGGTTTCCGCTCAGCCTGCGGATGGTCGAGGATATGCTGGCAGCTCGTCGCGTCATCGTCTCTCATCAGACCGTGCGACTTTGGGCTGAGAAATTCGGCAGACACTTTGCCAATGATATCCGGAAGCGATCGGCCGGCAAGCTCGGTGACAAATGGCACCTCGACGAGTTCATCACCATCGGTGGAAAGAAACACTGGCTTTGGCGCGCCGTTGATCGGGACGGGTTTGTTCTCGACCTGTTGGTGCAATGCGAAAGCGGCAAAGCGCTTGATGCGAAAGCTTCTGAAAGGGCAAGTCCGTTCGCCGCGTGTGATGATCACCGACAAGCTTCGATCCTACGGTGCGGCGAAACGGGAGATCATGCCAGGCGTCGAACATCGATCGCACAAGGGCCCGAACAATCGGGCAGAGAACTCTCATCAACCGGTCCGACGGCAGAAGAGGATCATGAAGCGGTTCTCGTTGCCGGACACGAAACGACAAGTGGCCTCCTCAGTTTTGCGACCTTTCTGTTGCTCAAAAATCCAGAGGTGCTGTCCA
>NZ_JABEKV010000057.1 GCF_013283645.1 Sinorhizobium psoraleae | reverse complement strand
TTCGACGAGCGATGGGAATCAAAAACGGACTCTTTTGTCTCGATCAGTCCACTAGGATATGGAGGCTTCCTCGTGGTGGGCCCGATCGACTTAACCGTCTTTGCCTGTAGAAATCCGGCTTCCGTGAGGTTGCCGATGAGATCCAGAGCAGGGTCGGCCTCGATCGTTTCCCAATTGCTCAGGACATCGAACTCGTTGATCGATCGCTGGGAGCCCGTTATACTAGAATTTCGGCTCTAGTATAACGGTCGGGGCTTCCATGCTGAAAACTGGCAATCGCTCGGGGAAAAGCTTGAACCAGAAAGTCCATCAGCAGCCCTTTGAAGGCGGGCCCGTTGACCAAACGTATCAAAGAAATTGGGACGGTAAGTCGTGGCAACGCCGCGCGCACCTTCTAGTCCAACTGCGTCATGGCGCACAGAACGTGCAAATTGTGCCGGACAGGGTCGGAGGAGACGCGGGCTTAGAATTTTTTACGACAGATGGTTGTCTCTATCAATGCTACGCGCCGGAAGAGCCGGGGAACGAAATCCAGCAGTGCGATGAAGCAGAAGGCGAGTCATGGAATTCTTGCTGGACCTCGACGTCGGCAATCGACGGCGACGGAGGCTTGAGCTGGAGAAGCAAATTGCCGGGTTGGAGACGGAATGGTCTCAGGCTCGGCAACACCTGACGTCAAGGCTGGGCAATCTGAGCCGCCTTCAAAATATACCGTCACGACCCGTCGAAGACTTCTCTTCCGCGCCGTCGATAGGCGTAGAGGTGTACTTGGAAGAGGAATGGCTCGCACTCGAAGATGCCGTAGATTATCCGTCAGAACACGTTGCCGCTATACGGCAATACCAGCTCGAAGTGGCGTTCGTTGACCTCAAGCGCGACGAGACCATGATGCGCCCTCTATGCTTGCCTGCCCTACTACTGCCGTTTTCACACCTGCGCTGGCGCAGCTATCAGACTTTTCCGCACTGTGTCGGGCTAGCTAACGGAAATCTCCATCAAGCGGGGTCTGCTTTTAGTCTTTCGCTCAGCCCGCCTCAATGTCCGCCATGGGGGCGCACAGCGGTCGCCCGCAACAGCGGTCATTGAGGCTGCCTCGACCAGCTATCTCTACTTCAAAGTGGCCAAATCGCAGCGACAGGACGAATGGACCGTCATGTGACAAATTGGCTTCTCCGCCCGATAAACCGGCTTTTCCCGACCACGCTTGATCTCGATCAACATGCCGCCGCCACGCGCAGCCTACCGGTCTTCTTTGCAACGGTTATTGCTGAAATTATTGCGGGTTCAAGGAGACGCCAAATGAACATGAATGACGCATGGTAGCTTAAATGGATCGCGGGCATGGGTGCGGCTTTTTTCGCATCCGGGGCAGCCGCTACCGATCTGATACCACCGCC
>NZ_JABEKV010000056.1 GCF_013283645.1 Sinorhizobium psoraleae | reverse complement strand
ACGCCCGGCCAGCCTCAAAATACAGCCTATCCAATGGGGCGGAGACGGCGCTTACGTATCAGCGCGCCCCGCGAAAGATGTGTTGAAGCTGCTGGACGCCGCGATCTTTAACCTTATCGTCGGGAATGCCAACGCTCACGGCAAGAATTTCTCATTCCTCTACGATGAGCAGGGACCTAGAGTGGCCCCGCTGTGCGACCTGCTTTCAACCGTCGCATATCCAGACCTTTCACCAAAATGGCCATGAGGATCGGAAAGCGTGCCACTCTCGCCGAGATGGACGCCGATGGTTGGCAGGCTTTTGGAAGGGAAGCCGGAGTTGGGTTACCTTTGGTACGCCGTCGAATTACAGACTTGGTCGACTCCACCGCCGAAGCGGTAGCGAGAGTGTTGGAAGACATCTCAAACCTCTGCATCGATCCCGCTGCGATAAATCACTTTGCGGGCTTGATCGCGGGCCGCGCCAAACTCGTCAGGTTTGACGATTTAGCCGAACTACGGAGTGCAATTCTAAAAGCCGTGTTTCACTACCACCCGAACCCCGCGATCAGATGAGATACTTGTTACATCGCGCCGGCAGCGCGTCCCCGCCCGGCATCTGCGCCGTCCGCACTGCTGGCCCAAGCACTGATGAATCAGCTGCTGCTCTCACGACAAATTGGCAGCTAACTTCCTCGACTTCGTCAAGCTCGCTCTCATCGTGCTCTGGCTCCCTCAGGCTTGGGCTGTTACGAATTGGGTATTAATTATGGCTTCGACCAGCGTTACTCCGTTGGGGGTGAGGGTGACCAGATCCCCGTCGAGGGTGACCAGCGCTTTATCAACCAATGCGATGAGCGCGCGGCGGATAATCGGGTTGTCGAAAAAGCTTCTTCCTTCAAAACGTTGCCTGAACACATTGTCATTCACCGGAATCAGCGTGGAAAGCGCCATTTTGAAGGCGTTAACTTCTTGCTGAAGTGCGGAGACTCCGCGGCTTTCCTCAATGGGCAGACGGTTTTTATCCAGAGCTTCCTTGTATTGTTTGTAGCCGGTAATGTTGATGGCTTCGGCCCGGGTGCATTTTGAGCTACCGCCGAGGCCAACCGCCACCTCCGGGTACTGCGTATCAAGGTCGGTGATTAACCCCTTCCATTTTTCCGGACGCTGGTTATTTCGGTAGAAATACATCGTCGGGTGTTCCAGGTAACCGGGCAACAGATACTGTTCGACCAGCTCGCGCATCTGATACTGCTTACCCAACCCGGGGAAACTCACGTTGTTAACATTAACACGCCCCGTTTTCTGCCACAGGCTTTCTCGCTCCCCGGAGACGCCGGTACGCCTTTTCATGAACTCTTCCATGTGCAACGTAAGCGCCGTCTCCGCCCCATTGGATAGGCTGTATTTTGAGGCTGGCCGGGC
>NZ_JABEKV010000055.1 GCF_013283645.1 Sinorhizobium psoraleae | reverse complement strand
TTCACGGAATGCCCGCCGACTGTGATTGCGATCGAAGCCTGCGGTGCTTCGCATCCCCGAAGTGTGGACGAAGAACGAGGAGGGAAAGTGGCAGCGAGCGGACAGGGGTACCAAATATCTTTCCAAAGTTGAGGACAGCGATTCTGATGTCGAGGCAAGTTATGCTGAAACTGAAGCAAGCGTCGAGACGGATTCTACCGAAGATGACCCTTCCTTTTACTTGGAAGGCGCGCCTTTAGAGGAGTGATCGTGGGGTAAAACAGTCGCAAGGGCAAGCCCGACCTAATTGGCTCTGCACAGAGATTATGGTCCTGTGGCCGTTGGCTTTGGATAGGCTTGCGTGGGTCTGTTCAGTTGAGAACCTCCAGTTGATGCGGGTGCCGCTGTTATTTCAACGACCCAAGCTGCGCGCCCTTGGTTTGGAGGTGAGCGCGGCTGTCGACACATCGGTTCGATATGCAACACCGCGCCCTGAAGGCCGCGGGATGCTCGAGGATCTTCATCGACAAGATCAGCGGCGGCGCCGTCATCAAGCCCGGACTGGAAGACGCGCTTCGCTATCTTCGCGCCGGCGACACGCTCTGCATCTGGCGCCTCGATCGCCTGTCGCGATCGCTGCACGATCTGCTGTCGGTCGCCGAGCGCCTGCAGAAGGATGAGATCGGTCTCCACTCCATCACCGAACTGATAGACACGAGCACGCCGAACGGCCGCCTCTTCTTCTCGATTGCCGGCGCCTTCGCCCAGTTCGAGCGCGACGTCATCCAGCAGCGCACGCTCGAAGGTCTGGCGGGCCGCCCAGGCGGCAGGTCAGAAGGCCGGCCCGAAGTTCAAGGTGACCGAGGAGCAGTGGTCGGAGATCCGGCCGCGGATTGCCAGTGGCGAAATCAGCATCGGCAAAGCGGCGAAGATCCTCGGGCTGAACAAGTCAACGGTCAGCCGCAGGTTCAACGTCGGCCAGCAGTAGTCCATAAGGTGGCAAAAATTGCATATGTGGAACGGCCCGCTTGGCAAGATATTTCCTCATGTACTTCCCCAATAAGGACGGTGCGGTCATATGTCCGGCCTGTTTTCTGGCCTTTCAGCCATGGCCACGACGAGATCCGCGGAGCAAATCGCCTAATCAGCTTCTCGCGCTGTAACGCGCTTGCGATTTTGCGGTCTGATTTGCTTCGGGATGTCGTCCCGTTGGGTCATCACAATTGGCACCTTACCTGCCTCTCCGACTGGTCGGCCGGAAAGCTCGTATGTCTAAGCCTGGGCGATCATCTTCGCTCCCCGATAGCTATCGCTTCGAGCGAGAAGAGCCCAGATGATGCGCGCGATCTTGTTTGCGAGTGCGACAGCGACAACCTTGAAGGCTCTGTCGGCTCGAAGCTGGGATTTTGGCCAAGTTGAAGAACGTTGTGGGAAC
>NZ_JABEKV010000054.1 GCF_013283645.1 Sinorhizobium psoraleae | reverse complement strand
ATAGCGTAATCGCTCAGGGCCTAGCCTTCGAGGCGGCGGCTCTCCACACTGTCCCTTGTCAACTGTATTCAGTGTGCCGAAGCGATGAGGAGAACCGCCATGAAGTATTATGCCGGACTGGATGTCAGCCAGCAAACGACCTCAATCTGCATCGTTGATGAGGAGGGCAAGACTGTTGCCGAACGGAAGGTGGCATCGTGCCCAGAGGCGATTAGTGAAGCGCTTGAGCCGTTCGCGGTAACCCGTGCAGGACTGGAAACCGGTCCCCTGTCGGTCTGGCTATGGAATGGATTGAAGGAACGCGGCGTTCCCATCGTCTGCATGGATGCTCGCCATGCCAATGCGGCCTTAAAGATGATGCCTGCCAAGACGGACCGCAACGACGCCATCGGCCTGGCGCAGATCGTTCGTACGGGTTGGTGCAAGAGCGTTCATGTCAAGTCAACGGCAAGCCACGAAGCTCGGGCACTCCTTGCCACTCGTAGCCAATTTGTGCGAACCCGCTGCGACCTGGAAAACCAGATCAGAGGTGTCCTTCGCACCTTTGGTATCCTGTTTGGCAAACGGGTTGGTGGGTTCGCCAAGCGTGCCGAGGAAATCATCGATGGCGAGCTCGATGCGTCGCCAACAATCCAGGCTGTCGTGGAAGCATTGATGCGGGCACGTGCCAACATCCTTGAGCAGATCCGTCATCTCGAGGCGAAGGTTCGCTTGATAGCGCGGCAGAACAAGGTCGTCAGACGGCTGATGTCGGTTCCTGGTGTGGGAGTTATCACTGCGCTCGGCTTCGCCGCAACCATTGATGATCCGACACGATTCAAACGATCGTCCAGCGCCGGGGCCTACCTTGGTCTAACACCTCGCATCTATGCCTCCGGTGAGACGATGAGATCCGGGCGCGTTTCGAAACGGGGCGACGACTTTCTCCGACGCAGCCTGTATGAGGCAGCCAATGCGCTGCTGACGCGTATTCCGCGGTTCTCCGCTTTGAAGAGCTGGGGGTTACGCATCGCGCGGCGTGGCGGCTATCGAAAAGCTAAGGTAGCTGTAGCCCGAAAGCTGGCCGTGATCCTTCACGCAATGTGGATATCGGGTGAACCCTTCCGTTGGTCATCGCAAGAGCCGGGCGATCTGGCATCATTACAGTGATGTCCATGATCAGCTGAGATCAGCGAGATCGTCCGGTCAGGACGATGGCGCGGTCAAGACCGATCCCAGGAATGCGATGCTGTCTGATACAGGCAACCGCGAACACCACATTGGTCGACCGAGCCTATCCAACGCCATGATGAGGCGGCCAAAGTGCCGACCTCGAAGAGAACCATGAGCCTGACCTGTGACGCCCTCGGCGATCAACTTGACAACCGCGATTAGAGAACATTGGTCGACCGAGCCTATCCAACGCCATGATGAGGCGGCCAAAGTGCCGACCTCGAAGAGAACCATGAGCCTGACCTGTGACGCCCTCGGCGATCAACTTGACAACCGCGATTAGAGAACCT
>NZ_JABEKV010000053.1 GCF_013283645.1 Sinorhizobium psoraleae | reverse complement strand
CGGCAACCACATGGGGTAATCGCGGGAGCGAGTCGCCCCTGATGCAGTCCCGACAATGGAAGCTGGTGGCTGTTCCCCGATAAGATGAAAGTGCGGGCTCACGACTGGCAGTCAGGCCCAGGCATCTAACGGAGAACAACCATGGAAGAGTATATCGGGCTTGACGTGTCGCTGAAAGAGACAGCCATTTCTATTCGGCGCGGTGGAAAAAGGATCTGGCGGGGTAAATGCAAATCCGATCCGAACTGCATCGTAACGTTGCTCCACAAGCATGCGCCTGACGCCAGACGGGTCGTCTTTGAGACTGGTCCCCCTTCGATATGGTTTTATCATGCGCTGACCGATGCGGGGGTTCCGGCGATTTGCATCGACGCGCGGCATGCCAAGGCGGCGCTCGACATGGCCGCGAACAAAACGGATGCGAATGACGCTGACGGCCTCGCGCATCTTGCTGAGGTCGGCTTCTACCGCGAAGTCCGGGTCAAAGGCTACGACAGCATGCTCGCCCGGACGCTTGTGGCGGCACGAACGCGGTTGGTGACGATCTGCACGGAGCTGTCAAATCAGATCCGAGGTTTGATGAAGACGTTTGGCTTAGTCATGCCGGGTGGCAAGGGTGCAACCTTCGGAAACAATGTTCGTATGCTTCTGGACGATCACCAATCTCTTTCGCGGATCATTCTCCCACTCTTGAAGGCCTGGTACAGCATGCGCGAACAAGCGGCCGAGCTCAGTAGGCAGCTGATTGCGGTCGCGCGGGCGAGCCAATCGTGCCGGCTACTCATGTCGGTTCCCGGTGTTGGTGTCGTCACGGCAACTTCGTTCGTGACCGCCATTGAAGATCCTGAGAACTTCAAGAAGTCACGGTCCGTGGGAGCCTGGCTGGGACTAACGACACGCCGGTATCAATCGGGTGAGGTCGATTATGACGGGCATATCTCGCGCCGCGGCGATGCCCATTTGCGCGGCCTCCTGTTCGAAGCCGCAACCGTCATTCTCACGCGTAGCAGTGCCGATAGCGGTTTGCGCAGATGGGGGTTAAAGCTAAGGGAAAGGCTGGGCTTCAAACGGGCCGCGGTCGCCGTTGCGCGCAGATTATCTGTCACCATGCACGCGATGCTCAAGACTGGACAGCTTTTTGACCGGGCAGTTGGAATGGATGCCACCGACGGCTAGGTGTTGCGACGACTGCCTGGTCTGATCCGAATACTTTCTGCCAGCGTCCTGATGCGCCGGTGTCAGAACGTCCCTGCCGGGACGTGGGTACGGTGATTCCGCAAGATGGGGTGCAACCGCAGTTGACCGGCGGATTGCGTCAACCACATTGGAACACTCGACCTGCGAAGCCCCATCATGCGGCGACCGTGTATCGACCGCGAAGACGACCCTGCTTCCGGCAAACGCTCATTCGGCACACGCGCAATCCAGATGCTCGGCCCCTGCATCGTTCGCTCACCGGCGCTGGCCTCAGTTCCGGTTGGACAGTTTTGAAAAAAACGCTTGCAA
>NZ_JABEKV010000052.1 GCF_013283645.1 Sinorhizobium psoraleae | reverse complement strand
CACATTTTCCTCCATCCGGAGAAAAATACAGCAAATTCAATCGGAAGACCTACCCGCGCACAGGTCTCCTTATAAGGTTTCTCACTGATCAAAACTCATTGGCCCATTCTCTGCGTCCGATGGACATGATGCGCCAGGGCTGGCTTTCGAGCTTTCGCCAAGCGGTCGCAGCAGTGATCGACGATGTCTTCGTAGGACTTGAAGACGCGGTTTGAGAGCCAGTTTTCGCGCATGAAGTGCTTCTGAAAACGCCGTATCTACAGGCCTCACAGAAGACCGCACTCGATCACATGACCTTCGGCTCAAAGACTTCTTGCATCACGGGCGGCAACCACAGAAGATTCACCGCGTTTTGGGAAGGCCAAAGAGTCGAGGTCAGCGAGGCGGCGTATTAGTCATTGCATGGCTCCTGAAGAGCCGGGCGGGAGAACTCTCTCCTCTTTTGGAGCCCGGTCATCCGGGCTCCCCTGCCTCTCACTCTAGCGGCGCTTGCTTTGGGCACCACGCTCGAGCCACGCTCTGAGGTCTCGCCTCATCATGCCTATAGGCCCGTTGATTTCGGTCACTTGCGGATTTTCGACCACACCCTTCAAGCGGACGAAGTCGGTGCGCGCATGACGTCGAGGTAGAGATGGCCGCCGACGAGCGCGATATCGTGGCAGGGGGCGCGGCCGTAACGGGACATCGACGCGATCTCCGCCCCTGGATGCATTCCCGTATCGATGGTGAGGCGGGCGTTATAATCCGCGATCGGCACGGCTGCGTCCTGAAAGCCGTAGTGCGCCGACAGGAACGCGACCCAGGCCGTGCTGCCTCTTGGATCGGTTACGCGCAGCGTCTGCCAGAGAGCGCCGTCATACCGATAGATGGCTGGCATATAGCCAGGATCCGGTCTCTTCGTTGCCGAGCACCCAAGGATGAGAAGGCGGCCCGGGGCAAGATCGGCGGGAGTGCAGTGGATGGGGATCATGGAAGGCTCCTGTTCAGAGCCGGGCAGGAGAGCCTCTCTCTCCACGCATAAGCCCGGTCAACCGGGCTGGGGCGATCAATGCGTCTTTCGCTAAAGGCTTGCATAGAGGCCGCCGTCCGGGACATCTTCCGGCGTCCACTAGAGCACGTCCACTTTAATCCGGGTCATATCCTGCTGCTGCGAAGTAGTTCGCACACTCTTGCGGTTCGAAGAGTTTGACGATGTCGCCAACGGTGTTCCACAGGGCGTCGACGGAGCGTTCGGCCCTTGCCCGCAGAAGCGCCTTGAGCGTTGAGAAGGCGTTTTCGATCGGGTTGAAGTCGGGGCTGTAGGGCGGGAGATAGAGCAGCGTGCAGCCGGCGGTTTCTATGGCCTGTCGGATGCCATCTGCCTTGTGGGCCGGCAGGTTGTCCATGACGACGATGTCGCCGGGCGTGAGGGTCGGCACGAGAACCTGCTCGACATAGTCCCCCGTGAACTATCCGTACGTCTCTGTTAATACGTAGTAATTTCCGCTTTCCTGGCGTGCAGTGTTGCAAGAAAGGCGCTCGCTGAGGGCGCTTTTCTTGCAATATGATTTTGCGGTTTTCTGCTTC
>NZ_JABEKV010000051.1 GCF_013283645.1 Sinorhizobium psoraleae | reverse complement strand
AGACTACCTGATTTGGTAGCTGCCCAAGCGACGAAATCAGTGTTTAGTTCGTTTGAACGATCCTGGCTGGCCCGTAAGATCTGTACAGAACCTCCGGCCCCAAGCCGCTCGGTTGTGCCGACTCCATCTGAGCGGTCGGATGCGTTTTGGCAGATCAAGATGGAGAATGGAATGCAACAGCGTATAGCTCCCGTGGATGGTGGTCGCCCGACCGGACGCTTCCGGAACACCACTTACGTGATCAATGAGAGCAGGCCGTATTTCGATGCAGCCCACGCGAACGATCTCATGGCCGTCCAAGGACGTTCCACGACCGGACGCACAGTTATCTTGGGCAACGGGCCGCTTGACAGTCGACCGGAGGTAATTGATTACGTGCGATGCTCCTACCTTGGTCTTGACAATCATCCGATGGTCGTCGCTGGCGCGATCGAGGCGATCGAGGCGCATCGGTCATTGCACTGGTCCTGCGCACGAACGCGGCTCAATTTCGATCTTCTGGCAGAGCTTGAAGCAATCCTGTCGAAGATGTTCTGCGCGCGCGTGCTCGCCTTTTCCTCTGTTATGCTTGCCAATCTGGGCGCGATGCCCATCCTTGCTTCGGGCCAATTGACAGGCGGAAGAAAGCCGGTCGTTGTGTTCGATCGCATAGCGCACATTTCGCTCGCCTATCATAAGCCGATGGTCGCTGATGAAACGCGGGTGGAAACGATTGCGCACAACGACATTGACGCTCTCGACCGCTTGTGCCGGGAAAATCCGGTGGTCGCCTATGTTTGCGATGGTGTTTATTCGATGGGAGGCAATGCGCCGATCAAGGAACTGCGCCAACTCCAAGAACGCTATGGGCTCTTTCTCTATATCGACGATGCTCACGGCATATCGCTGTTCGGACGCCAGGGCCAAGGATTTGCACGCGCTCAGTTTCCGCAAGTGTTAGGTGACCGCACAATCATAGCAGCCTCGTTGGGTAAGGGATTCGGAGCTTCTGGCGGCATTTTGATGCTCGGAACGGCCGGTCAGGAGACTCTGTTTCGACGCTACTCCATTCCCCATGCGTTTTCGGCGGCCGCCAATTTGGCGTCAGTTGGCGCGGCGCTTGGATCGTGCAAGATTCACCGCTCGGCAGAACTCGGCCAGCGGCAGAGGCGGCTGGGGCAACGCATCGAGCTCTTTGATCGTCGTGTCACAACTGCCGAGCAAGGCAATTCACTTCCGATCAGAATGATCGCGATAGGATCGGAGGCCAAGGCGATTGGAATTGCAAGGCAGCTTCTCGAAGGAGGCTTCTATACCTCGGTGACGTTCTTCCCGACAGTCGGACAAGGAAAGGCAGGGATTCGGGTGTGTATTACGGCGGATCATGAAGTTAGTGACATAGAGCGACTGTGCGATCGAATCCTCGAAAAGGTAACGGACACAACCGACAAGCCGTGGACGGGGACCAGAGTCCCCTGAGGGGATTACGGCGATTCAGCAGAATTGTCCAGTGTGAGCAAGCTGCTGCAAGTTATGCGAACCAGATAGATGAATGCTCGCCAACTCTCAAGTCACATTCGACTTCGAAGGCATGGCGATCGAGCTGAGAGAGGTGCGTATGGCCACGCCATCAAAAGAAGAAGTGCGGCACAAGACTCAGGCGTTGAGCCGGTCGCAGGAGGCGTTCACACG
>NZ_JABEKV010000050.1 GCF_013283645.1 Sinorhizobium psoraleae | reverse complement strand
TGGTCCTCAGGACGACGAATTCGCAAGGCGACCTCCTTTCGGATGTTCTCGAGGAACCCTGGAACGTTCGTTTTCAGCCATTTCTCTTCTTCGTGTGCCTGGTCCGACTTGCCGAGCTTCCCAAGAATGGCAAGCAATATGACGCGATAAATCGGATTGGCGCGAAGGTCGGCCAAGTGCGCCCATCGCTCAGCGGCCACGTAGTCGCCTCTAATATAGGCGCAGACCGCCAAGGCCGCCTCAAAATACCCTACCGGGCCTGGGTTCCGCGCGACGGTTTCCGACAAGAGCTCGCAACCAGGATGCCACTGACCCGACAGAGCAAGCCGGAAACCATATTCGCCGGCGAGTTCAGTGTCGTTAGGATTGATGGCAAATGCGCGCGCCCCCACCGCCAAGGCAGCGTCGACTTCGCCCCGGAAGAAAAGAGTGAGCATCTGTGCTTGCAGGGCGCGTACGTCCTGGGGATCCAGTTCCACGGCGCGTACCGCTGCCTCGATCGCCCGCTCCAGCGACACCGGGGACGACCGATCAAGACGATACCGGAAACGAAGCTCGTCGATATAGGTCATTGACAGAAGCGCCCAAGCCGTAGCGTAGTTCGGGAATTGCCGGGTCGCGTGCTGAAGGCATTCCTGAACGGACGCATGCGTTTGCGGGTTCAAATCGCTGCGATAACCATAGTAGGCCAAGGTGCACGCATATGCTTCCCAATCGTCCGGAGTTGACTGCGTGAACTGCGTGGCATTCGCCTGGAAAACAACGCCGTAGGGTTGTGCCACGGCGGTCGCCACGGCGGCGGCGGCTTTCTCCTGCAGTTCGATGATCTTATGCGTTGCTAAGCTCTCGTCATAGTTGTTTGCCCACATCACCGACCCGTCGGACCGTAGTATGAGTCTTATCCCGAGCCGAAGCCTTTCGCCATCGAGGCGAACCCGCCCCTCCAGCGCATAGGCTGGTCCGCCGTCGGTGTCCGACGAGTCATCGGGGTTTTCACGGGTGACGACGATGATCTCCTTGAACTTGGCAATCTTGCTGACGACCTCGTCGGCGAGTCCTCGCGTTATCATCGCCGAGTCTGGTGTTCCGGAGAGATCCTCAAACGGCGCGACAACCAGTTTCGGGATGTTAGGCCGAATGCGGCCGGTGTTCGCGTCGTGGTCTGCAGTGATAGAAGGGCGAAGGAGAGCACTTGCTGCCAGGCCGCCAAGGGCAAAAGTAAGCGCCGCAATTCCGAACCAAATCCATCGTCGAAAATGTTGAACGGAAGAATCCAATCTGGCGCTTAAAGAGGGACCGAGGTCAGCCGCGCTCTGCGCGTCGACGCGCCTTTCGAACATTGGCACGTAGGCGCCTTTCGGTATCCTGATCACGATCGGGTCGTTGCGGCCCGACACGAGATAGTAGCGTTCGAGCGCGCGACGAACGGCCCGCTTCGATCCGCACCGCTGGATCCGTTTGAGCGTCGAAAGAGGAATCTCTACCGAAGACCTCGGTTGCTATCGAATACGCCTTTATACGGTCGGCCCGGCCTGCAACGGTCTCCTCAATGACGTACGCCAGGAACTTGCGCGCACGGTCCGGCGCATCGAACTCGGTGCTGAACCGAATTCGATCGAGTTGCGCAAGAATTTCCGCGTCGGTGGGTAGAGCAGTTGTCGGTTCGACCCGGACGCCCCGCTGGTCTGCTACCATGTCCGCCCCCA
>NZ_JABEKV010000005.1 GCF_013283645.1 Sinorhizobium psoraleae | reverse complement strand
ACATCTGCGACCGGCTCAACTCGACGCCGCGGAAGTGCCTGGGCTACCGAACGCCCGCGGAAGTCTTCCGCAAGCGCTCACCGCTGGAACGAAAGAATGATTTGAAAACGGTCGCTTCGAACCGGCCTGGGCAAGCAAATCCATGAAGCCGGAGGGGGCTCTCCCCAGCCTGGCCCAAAGACACACTGTCTCGCATGCAGCTCTCGCCGAGATCAAACCTGCTCGAGTTGCTTGTCAAAGCTGTCTTCGGAACGGAGAAACGCCAACAGCGCCGCATTGAATGCTTGCGAAGACTCGATGTTAACTACATGGCGGCCAGGCAACGATAGATACCGTCCCTGCAGCACGCAGCTAGCAATATCTTCCAAGTCGGCTGGCGGGCACACCGGGTCATCATCGCCGGAAATGGCCAGCAGAGGGTTGACGATCCTTTCGATATCCTCCCGCAGGTCGGCTCCGGCCAAAGCAGCGCAGCAGCCGATGTACCCGTCGATCGAGGTCGTGACAAAACTGTCTAGCACCTTGCCGACAGTGCCGGGTTCAACTGCCTCGAAGCCGGGCGTGAACCAGCGCTCGACGGTGGCGGCGGTCAGTGGCGCCAGACCCCTCTCCCGGACGGTGTTCATTCGCGCGGTCCAGCTTTCCGCGGTACCGATCTTCGCGGATGTCGCGCACAGAGCGATCTTGCCGAAGCGCTCTCCGGCATGGATACCCAGCCACTGCCCCGTGAGGCCGCCGATAGAGAGACCGCAGAAATGCGCCCGCTCTATCTCCAGCGCGTCGAGCAGCGCGAGCACGTCGTTGCCGAGGTCGGACAAACAGTATGGCGGCGGTGGAGCCGACGACAGTCCATGACCGCGACGATCATAGCGCAGCACGCGGAAATCCCGCGACAGTCCGGCTACCTGCGCGTCCCACATGTGCAGGTCGGTGCCTAGCGAATTGCAGAACATAAGCCACGCCTTGTTTTGGCTACCGTCCGTGTCGCCGTCGATACGATAGTGGAGGCGATGGGTGGCAAGATCGAGATAAGACATGGGCGAATGCCTCTATAAGCCGTAAGCGGGTTGAACACCGGCCTTTCAAGCACGTGTTGCAGGTCAGCATGGATGGGAATCGCCGGCGGCCGCGCTAGGCTGTTCGCGGCCGCCGCCGATCACTTTTGTTATGCCGGGACAAGCTGCACGTCGCTTGCACGCCGCGCATTGCTGACCGCGAACACCAGCATCGCCAGAGCCGAGACTGCCGCCGGGATGGCGAAGATCAGGAAGTTATGCTGGAGCGGAAGGTCCTGCGCCAGGAGGACGCCGCCAAGCGTCGGCCCGACGATGGCGCCGATGCGGCCCACGCCCGAGGCCCAGCCCAGCCCGGTCGAACGCACCGAGAGATTGTAGAGCTGTGCGACGCTGGCATAGAGCAGGATCTGTGTGCCGATAGTCGTGGCGCCGGCGACGAAGACCATCAGGAACAGCAGCCCTGCTGGCAGGTTGAAGCCGATCAGCGCAATCGACAAGGCGGCGGCGATGAAGAAGCCGACAACCACCTTCGGCAGGCCGAACCGATCGCCCAGCCGGCCGCCGGCGATCGCTCCGACCATGCCGCCGAAATTCAGCGAGAACAGGCTCAAGAGGCTGGCCTTTTCGGCATAGCCTGCTTCCTGCAGCACTTTCGGCAGCCAGGACGACAACAGATAGACGAGCAGCAGGCAGCAGAAGAAAGCAACCCAAAGCATGAGCGTGCGCAGCGTACGCTGGTGACGGAACAGTTCGGCGATCGAGGCCGACGCGCCCTTGGTCTCGGAGAAGACCAGCTTGTCGTCGTGGCCGAGAGGCGCGGAGGGATTGATCTTTCCGTAGATCCGCTTTGCCTGCTCCTGCTTGCCCTGACGGATGAGGAAACCCAGCGATTCCGGCAGCTTCCACAGGATGACGGGTAGTATCAGCAGCGGCACGGCGGCGATGAAGAACATCGGCTTCCAGCCGTATTGCGGGATCATGCCGATGCCGAGTCCGGCCGCAACCATGCCGCCGACCGAATATCCGGAGAACATCAGCGCAACCATGGTACCGCGCAGGCGCTTCGGCGCATATTCGTTCATCAGCGCGACGGCATTCGGCATCAGCCCGCCGCAGCCAAGGCCGGCGAAGAAGCGAAAGATCTTGAATTGCTCCGGCGAATTGGCGAAGCCGGTGAGCAGCGTGGACAGGGTGAACAGCATGAAACTGATCGCGATGCCCTTCTTCCGTCCGATCTTGTCCGCCAGCGGGCCGAAAATGAGCGCGCCGAACATCATGCCGAACAGCGCCCATGCCTGCAGCGCGCCGGCCTGTGGCTTGCTCAGGCCCCATTCAGCAATCAGCGTCGGCAGCACGGTGCCGGCGACGAAGACGTCGTAGCCATCGACAACCAGCAGCAGCCCGCAGAGAGCGACCACCGTCCACTGGAAGGGCCCGAAAGGCGTATTGTCTATTGCTTCGTTGACATCGATGTTGCGCATCATGACTCCTCCCCGAGTTGTTACGCATGGAAAAAATGGTTTCAGCCGAGATCACCTCCGGCGACCGGCAGCACGCTGCCAGTGATGTAAGACGCCTCGTCGGACGCCAGGAACAGGATCGGCGCGGCCTGCTCCTCGATGGTTCCGTACCGCTTCATGAAGCTGGACTGCTTCACCTGGCTCACGACATCGGTCATCCACGCCTTCTCGGCCTCGCTGTCGCCTTCCGTGTTGCGGGGAATGCGGCGCGGCGGCGCCTCCGTCCCGCCGGGCGCCGTTGCGACCACGCGGATGTTGCGCTCGGCC
The DNA here is from genome assembly GCF_013283645.1 of Sinorhizobium psoraleae. Lineage (GTDB taxonomy): Bacteria > Pseudomonadota > Alphaproteobacteria > Rhizobiales > Rhizobiaceae > Sinorhizobium > Sinorhizobium psoraleae. The sequence continues at coordinate 262,903 of NZ_JABEKV010000005.1, read as the reverse complement.
AACTCCATGGCGAGCGACTGCGTGATGGCATTCACGCCGCCCTTGGCCGCGGAATACGGCACGCGATGGATGCCGCGGGTGGCGTTCGAGGACACGTTGACGATCGTGCCGCCGCCGCGGGCGAAGAAATGCGGCAGCACGGTGTGGCAACAGTAAAGCGTCGGCATCAACGAGCGGCGGATTTCGGCGTCAATCTGCTGCGGTTCGAACTCAGCATAGGGACGCATGCGGATCGCGCCGCCGACATTGTTGATCAGGATATCGATGCCGCCGAACTGTTCGGCCGCAAACCGCATCGCCGCCGCCGCCCCCTCATAGGTTTCGAGATCGGCCTTGAAAGCCGCGGCATTCTCGCCGGCCGCCGTCGCCACTTCGGCGACGAAGTCGGCGCGGTCGACGAACAACACTTGGCCGCCCTCCTCCGCCGCGCGGATCGCCACGGCCCGACCGATACCCTGCGCGGCACCCGTGACGACCAGCACCTTGCCCGCGAAACGGCCTTCGAAACGCGCCGTGCTCATGCAGCCACCTTCGCTGACGCATTGGGCGTGAACTTCTCGTAGTGGAAGCTGTGGGGCTTCACGCCATTGTCGTCGAAATAGGTACGCACGGCGTCGACCATCGGCAGCGGGCCGCACAAATAAACGTCGACATCGCCGCCATTGAGCGCCTCGGCCGGCATATGCTGGGTCACCCAGCCCTTGCGCGGGTGGCTGGACGACTCCTCGGCCACGACGGTACTGCAAGTGAAGTTGGCGAGCCGTTTTGCATAAGCCTCGATCTCGTCGACGAGAACCAGGTCCAGATCCCGGGTGACGCCGTAGACGAGGTGAACCCGCTCTTGCGAATTCTCGCGCGCCAGCACCTCGAGCATTGACAGGAACGGCGCAAGCCCCGTGCCGCCGGCCAGGAACAGGAGCGGTCGCTCGACCTCCCTCAGGTAGAAACTGCCCAAGGGACCGGTCAGCTCGAGCTTGGTCCCGGTTTCGGCGCGCTCCAACCAGCCGCTCATGACGCCGCCGGGGATCTTCTTGATCAGGAAACCGATGCGCTGTTGGCCGGGCGCCGTGCTGAAGGAATAGGAACGGTGCTCGCCGCTGCCCGGCACGCCGATATTGACGTACTGACCGGGCAGGAACGCGGGTGCCTCAGCGTCGGCATCCAGTTCCAACACGATCGCCGCATCGTTGTGCGGCACCACAGCGGCGACGGTGGCGGCGAAGGTCTGCTGCCCGGTCTTGCAGGCGATCGAGGTGGTTGGGACCGCAATAATGCAGTCGGAGGACGGCCTCATCTGGCAGGTCAACACGAGGCCGCTCTCCGCCTCGTCGGCAGTCAGAGCATCATCGATATAGTCGTCGCCGAGCTCGTAGCTGCCGCTCTCGGCGCGGCACTTGCAGGTACCGCAGACGCCGTCGGAACAGTCCATTGGCAGGTTGATCTTGTTGCGGAAGGCAGCGTCGAGAACCTTCTCGCCGTCCTTGCATTCGATAAAACGTGTAACGCCGTCCTCGAAGTTCAAAGCGATGCTGTAGCTGGCCATGGAACCCTCCTCACCAGTCCCTGTGCCGTCCGGCGACGCCGTCAGATGTGATAGACGTCGATGACCTGGCGGATGTAGTCATTCTTCAGCACGATCTTCTTGCGCGAGATCACCAGGCGGTCGTCGCTCCTGCGCAGCGTGACGAACATAGTGCCGAAGAAGTGGTCGGTGACCTTGTAGCGGTGATTGAGCGTGTGAAAGTTGTAGCGAAGGTCGACCTCGTCGCCTCGGATCTCCACGAACTCGACATTGGTCACGTTGTGGCTGGTGCGCGGCTCCGGCGTGGAGGCGCCCGAACGCTCGGTCTTGATGCGGAAGACCCGGTCTTCCAGGCCGTGACGGCTCGGATAATAAATCAGCGAGATCTGCGTCTGCGGATCCTCGGTGAGCTGATCGTCGTCGTCCCAGGCCGGCATCCAGTAGGTCACATCAGGTGCATAGCAGGTGAGCCATTCATCCCATTCGCGGTCGTCCAAAAGGCGCGCTTCCCGGTAGAGGAATGCACACGCGGCTTCATAGGAAATGCTCATGCGACGACCCCTTCCTTTTCGGCGGCCAGCGCCTGACACATCACCTTGGCCCAGTATTCGTGCTGGCGGACGAACAGCCCCTCGTCTTCGCTGCGTTCGCCGGAAAGAAGCGGCACTATGCCCATCCTCCTTGCGTTTTCGTCGGGACCATCGATCCAGAGCGGCGCGCCCCGCGACAGGTCGTTCCACAGCGCCGCCGTGCCGGCGTAACCGGCCTGGCAGGCACGGAATTCTTCGAGGTCGTCGGCCGTGCCCATGCCGGACACGTTGAAGAAATCCTCGTATTGGCGGATGCGCAGCGCGCGATCCGCGGCACTTTCGCCCTTCGGCGCGAAACAGAAGATGCTGATCTCAGTCTTGTCGACGCTGATCGGGCGCGTCACGCGGATCTGCGTCGAGAACTGGTCCATAAGGAATACGTTGGGATAGATGCAGAGATTGCGGGTCTGATTGACGATGAAATCCGCCTTGTCTTCGCCGACTCGTGCCTTGATCTCGTCCCGGCTGTTGTAGATCGGACGGACCTCCGGATTCATCGTGTTCGTCCACAGCAGGATATGGCCGTTCTCGAAACCGTAGACGCCCGCGACGGAGCGGCTCCAGCTGTTGGCGTCGACCGCCTTCGTACCCTCTTCCTTGCGCCGGCCCATCGTCGCGGCGTAGTTCCAGTGCACGGAGCTGACGTGATAGCCGTCGCAGCCGTTCTCCATCTGCAGCTTCCAATTTCCGTCGTAGATGTAGGACGAATTGCCCCGCAGCACTTCAAGCCCGTTCGGCGCCTGATCGACGATCTGGTCGATGATGACCTTCGTTTCGCCGAGGAAATCCTCGAGTGACGCCACGTCCTCCTTCAGGCTGCCGAACAGAAACCCGCGATAGCTTTCGAAACGCGGCACCCGCCTCAGGTCGTGTGAGCCGTTTTTCGCGAACTGGGGCGGATATTGGGTGGATTTCTCGTCCTTGACCTTGAGCAGCCTGCCGGTGTTGGAGAAGGTCCAGCCGTGGAAGGGACAGGTGAAGCTGCCCTTGTTTCCGTGCTTGCGCCGGCACAGCATTGCGCCACGGTGGGCGCAGGCATTGATGACAGCGTTGAGTTCGCCGTTCTTGTCACGGGTGACGACCACCGGCTGGCGGCCGATATAGGTCGTGTAGTAGTCGTTGTTCTCCGGAATCTGGCTTTCATGCGCCAGATAGACCCAGTTGCTCTCGAAGATGTGCTTCATCTCCAGTTCGAACAGGTCTTCGTTGGTGAAGATGTCGCGGCGGCAGCGGAATATGCCGGCCTCCTTGTCGTCCTGCACGGCAGTGGCGAGCAGATGATCGAGGTCCCGGGCTTTGTCGATAATCGCAGACATGGGTTATCTCCCGCAGAAGGCGCGCGCCGACCGGCGCTGCCCTGCAACTGTGTCGATACTGACGGTAAGGGGTGTTGGCGGCCCGCGCGGGCCGCCGGCATTGCCTGTCAGGCGGCTGCGCGCCTGCGCAGTTCGTTGACCTGGTTGTCGACGCCGTTCACCATGGCCGTAAGATGAATGTCGAACTTGATCTCCGCAAATGGACCGCTCAGATCATTGGCCTTGATGCTGGCCTCGTCGGTCCGCTCGATGACAGCCGGAACCAGGCCGTCGCGCGTCGCGTAGGCGAAATCATCGTTGACCAGCGGATCGCCCTCAATGTTGATCTGCGTCGTCAGCTTGCGGTGACCATCGGCGCTGATGAAGAAATGGATATGCGCCGGGCGCTGACCATGGCGGCCGACCGCGGAAAGCAGTTGCTCGGTCGGGCTGCCCGGCGGCACACCGTAGCCGTGCGGCACGATGCTCCGGAACTTGTAACATCCGTTTGCGTCGGCGATGATCGTGCGGCGCATGTTGAACGGCGCCTGCTTTCCCGTCGGATCGAAATGCGAGTAGAAGCCGCGGGTATCACAGTGCCAGACTTCGACCATGGCGCCCTGCAGCGGCCTGCCGTCGGCACCAAAGACGGTGCCGTGCATGATGAGGGTGTGGCCGTTCTCGTCGGTGCCGTCGTCTAGGCGGGCAAAGCCGTGTGAAACCGGCGCACCGGCGACATAGAGCGGCCCCTCGATGGTGCGCGGGGTCGGATTATCGATGCCGAGGGCCTCGTCGATCGCGTCGAGACGCTCGTCGAGGAAATGGTCGAGACCGAGACCTGGCGAGATCAGGCCGGCCTGACCCGCGGCGCCGATCTCATTGAGCCAGGCGATGCCGGTCCAGTATTCGTCGGGGGTGATATCGAGATCGTCGATTGCCTTGAACAGATCGGACACAATTCGATGAACGACCTCTTTGACACGCGGATTGCCGTCGGTCTTGTCCAAACCGCTCAGTACCTTGAGAAAGTCCTGAATATCCGGTCTGTCGAAAATTTTCACGTTCATGTCGATTCCTCCACTTGGATTGTTTTGAACTGCGGTGGTTCCCGTCCTCCCGGGACCACCGCTGACGAAGGCTCTAGGTATCGTCCTCGCGGATCGCGGAGGGGTGCCTGAGAAGCGGCGTCACCTCGATGTCCATGAATTTGAACAGCGGAAGTCCCGAGAGAACCTCGTGCAGCTCCGCATTGTCCCTGACGTCAAACACGCTGTAGTTCGCGTACTGACCGGCAATCCGCCAGATATGCCGCCACTTGCCGGTACGCTGCAGTTCCTGCGAATAGGCCTTCTCCCGGGCGATGACATCGGCCGCCTCGGCAGCGGGCAGGTCATGGGGAAGGTTCACGTTCATGCGCACATGAAAAAGCATTGTTCACCCCACCACGCGCAAGGTCGAAGCTTGCTTGCCATCCCTGCGGAAGCGATTGACGGCTTCCTCGGAGAGCATCACGCCGAGCCCTGGACCCGTTGGCAATTTGAGCTCAAAGTTCTCGAAGCGCAGCGGCTCCTCCAAAAGCTCCTCAGTCAGAAGCAGCGGCCCGAAGAACTCAGTGCCCCATTCCAGTTCCCTGACGGTCGCCATCAACTGAGAGGCGGCGATCGTGCCGATTGGCCCCTCCAGCATGGTGCCGCCGTAAACGCTGACGCCCGCAGCTTCCGCGATTGCGATCACCCGAGCGGCGGCAAACAACCCTCCGGCCTGCTCGATCTTGATCGAGAACACGTCGGCAGCCCGCGCGGTCGCCGCCTCGAGCGCGCTTTCAGGTCCAACCAGAACCTCGTCGGCCATGATCGCGATCGGGGAAGCGCGCCGCAGACGGGCGAGGGCTGTTATCCCCTGCACCGGTTGTTCGACCAGCACGCAGCCGACGTCAGCCAGAGCTTGGATGGCATTGCGCGCCTCCCGCTCCCGCCACGCCATATTCACGTCGACCCGGATCGAGGCCATGTCCGGCAGTGCCTTGCGGATCGCGCCCACATGGCGGACATCCTCTTCGATCGATTTTACGCCGATCTTCAGCTTGAAGTCCTTGTGGCGCCGCCGGTCGAGCATGGCTTGCGCCTCGTCGATGTCCCTGGCCGTGTCGCCGGAGGCGAGCGTCCAGGCGATTGGGAGGCTGTCGCGGCGCCGGCCACCGAGCAGTTCCGACATCGGCAGACCGAGGCGGCGCGCATGGCAATCGAGCAGGGCCGCCTCGACAGCGCATTTGGCGAAGTGATTTCCCTTTACCGCTTTGACGACGAGGTCCATGGCTGCCTGGATGCGCGTCGCGTCACGGCCGATCAGCAGCGGCGCGATATACTCGTCGATCGTCAATTTCATGCCTTCCGGGCTTTCCGCCCCGTAGGCGAGACCGCCGATCGTCGTCCCTTCTCCGAGCCCCTCGAAGCCGTCGGAGCAGCGGACGCGGACGGTGGTCATGCTTTGCCGGTTCATGGTCACCATCGACAGCCGGTGGGGCCGGATGGTGGGCAGATCGAGTATAATTGTTTCGATCGCGCTGATACGGATTCCCGTAGACACCAGATCTTCCTCCCTTGATTACGAGGAAATTAGCGTCCACTTTGAAATCCGTCCAAAACTATAAAAGTTGGATTTGATACCTGAAAGGTATAATCGTGGAGCTGAGGCAGCTGCGTTATTTTCTCGCCGTCGCGCGCGAGCGGAACTTCTCGCGTGCTGCGGAGATTCTGCATATTGCCCAGCCGCCCCTCAGCCGGCAGATCCAGCAATTGGAAGACGAGCTCGGCGTTCTGCTTATCGACCGGTCGAACCGTCCTCTCGATTTGACGGAGGCTGGCCGCTTCTTTTACGAGCAGGCCGGACAGATCATCGCTCGCACCGAACACATGCGCGAGCAGACGCGCAAGATCGGCTTATCTCGACGGGAGCGTTACGTCATCGGCTGCGTCGGCTCGACCCTTTATGGCGGCATCCCGGACCTCGTCCGCCGAATGCGCGAGCGCTGGCCGGATCTTGACATCGAGATCCGGGAAATGATGTCGACCGAGCAGGTGACCGCTCTCAAGGAGAGGCGGATCGATGTCGGCTTCGGCAGGGTCCGCTTCAATGATAGAGAGATCGAGAGGCTGACGCTCCGGGAGGAACGACTGGTCGTCGCTTTCCCCAAGGGGCATCCGAAATCGGTTTCCACCGAACCGATCGCCCTTGCCGAACTCGAGGGGGAACCACTGGTCGTCTATCCGTCCGTTCCGCGTCCGAGCTTTGCCGACGAGGTCCTCAACATGTTGAGCGAGCAAGGCATTTCTCCTGGTAGCGTGGAAGAGGTCCGTGAAATCCAGACCGCGCTGGGCATCGTAGCGGCCGGAATGAGCTTGTGCATCATTCCCACAGCCTCGCAGCGGCAAAGACCCGACGACGTATGTTACCGCGTCATAAAAGATGAGAAGGCCACGTCGCCGATCATCATGAGCTTCCGGCGCGACGATGCAAAAGGGAGGATCGAAGAGATCAAGCACCTCATTCGCGAGATGTACGCCGACAACCCGCCTTGGCTGCAACTATCCAACGTACAACTCGATAAAGCCTGAGGCCTCCCCTCGCATCCGCAGCCGCACTGAAAAACGTCCGAGATGGTGCTCAACTCCGTTGCGCGCTTTTGCGCCAAACAGAAACTTTCCGCAAAGGTCCACCCTCACGATAATCACGGATGTCCGCCTTGAACCGATAAGAACAGTCGGCCCGTCGTGCGCAAAAGCTCGGCGGCGCACGTATGCTGGCCGCCGAGTCTTCATAAACCTCCTCAGATGGATCGAGCGAGGCCGCCGCTCAAGTCCGTAAGACTATGCATCTTCCGGATCAGATCGGCTGCCCGCTCTCCGATGACAACGCAAGGCGCCATCGTGTTGCCGGTGGTGATACGCGGCATGATCGAGGAGTCTGCGATGCGAAGGCCGTCGATACCGTACACCCTGAGCTCGTTGTCAACCACCGACATGCTGTCTCGTCCCATCTTGGCCGTGCAGGATTGATGCCAATACGTGACGGCCGAACGCCGGATGAAGTCTATCATCCCTGATCTGTCGCGCACACCCGGGGCCGTCTCGCCTATCACCAAGGGCGTGAAGGCGTCGCTATTTCCGAGTTCGCGGCCCAATTCCACCGCGGCCAAGGCGGCAGCCATGTCTTCCGGCTCGCTGAGAGAATTTGGCTGGATCAGGATAGGGTCATTTGTATTCGGGCCGGAGAGCCGCAGCCGACCTCGGCTTTTGGGCTGGGCGAGACCGGTAAACATCGTCCAGCCATGTTCCGGCGGTTCGAGACCCGTCTCGATCGGTGAAGGGACGGCGAACTCCAACTGGCACTGAAGTATGTCGGGTTGCCCGAGGTGGGAGGCGCTCTTCCAGTAGAGCTTTGCTTCGCAGCCGCCACCACCGACGCCTTCCGGTTTTCGATATGCCCAGGTGCAGCCGAATGCAAGATGATCCTGATGATTGCGACCAACGCCAGGAAGGTGCTGCACGACGGGGATGCCGTGTAATTGCAGTTCCTCTTCCGGGCCTATTCCCGACTGCAGCAGGACTTTCGGCGTATTGATCGCCCCAAGTGACAGAATCGTCTCGCAACGCGCCGAGAATTGACGCCGCTGGCCATCGACAAGAATCTCGGTCCCGATCACACGCTGGCCGTCGAAGATGAGGCGCGTTACCAGGGCGTCGGTTAGTACCGTAAGGTTTGGCCGCGACATGAGCGGACGAACATAGGATCCGAATACGGATTCCCGCTTGCCATCCCGGATCCGCAGTTCAGCGATCGATGCGCCTCCGGGGCCCTCCATCATTTCACCGTTCGGGGTAGCGTAGACGGGAATGCCTATGGCGGATGCCGCATTCAACAAGGCCTCGGCGACCGGCTGGGGGGACTGTGGCTGCGCTACGTATGCCGGTCCTCCCACCCCGCGACGAGTTGGGTCCGGAGCGCCGCGCCAATCTTCGATCCGGCGATAATAGCCAAGGATCGACTGATAGCCCCACGCGTCATCCCCGGCTTCAGCCGCAAAGTGGTCCCAATCTCCCTTGTGTCCTCTGGCCCACACCATGACATTGATGCTCGAACCGCCGCCAAGCCCCTTGCCCATGCTGAGAGGAAGGCATCGACCATTTAGGCCAGGTGCCGGTTGTCCGACAAAACTCCAGTCCCGGCTTGAGCCGAGATTGAGCGGCCACTGCCCAGGGTTCGTAACGGTTTCGGCCGCATCATCTCCGCCGGCCTCGAGCAGCAGAACGCTCGCGTTCCCATCCTCTGCTAGTCTCGCTGCAACAACGGAGCCGCTGGACCCCGCGCCGCAAACGATGAAGTCGAAAACATCGCCGACCCCGCGCTGCGGAATGGCCGGATTTTCCGGTGCGTTTTTGTAATCAGTATTCAGCTTCACGTGACTACCTCTGTGAATGGAATGAGGAAAAATTGCAAAAGTGCTGGGGATCCCAGGAGCGAAGGCGCACAAAGAACCTCAGTGAGAGTTCGTGCGGCCTTTTACGTGCTCTCTTTGGTCCCACCGCGCCTGGTTCGACATGCCTTGCTCGGCGTCATCGGTGCATTGCGGATTGACCGGATGACGCTACGCCCGTCATTGCTTCTTCGCCGAGACGGCCTTGGCGGCCTGATCAATGGTATCCGCGACGACCTTCGGCTGCGTCACGAACAGGGCGTGGCTTGCCGGCACCTTTGTGATCTTCGCATTTATGCGTTCGGCCATGTGGATCAGCATGGCCTGGTCGAATGCCTTGTCCTCGGTAGCTATCACAGCCCAGCTGGGCTTGGTGCGCCAGGCGGCTTTTTTGAGCTTCGTGCCGAACGCTGACATGTTGATCGGGACCTGGGAATCCCTCATTAGCGCAACATCGGCGTCGCTGACGTCATGAGCGAAACCAGCCTTGAACTTTTCCGGGCTGACATATCCAAAACCGTCCTTCGTGGTTTCGATGACGAATTCCGATGCGGGAGCAAATCCTTCGTATTGCTGGGCCGTCGTCTCGCCGGCATCCGGGGAGAGAGCAGAGACATAGACGAGGCCTACAACCTTCGTATCGATGCCAGCTTCCGTGATGACCGTTCCGCCCCAAGAATGTCCGACGAGAATAGCCGGGCCATCCTGCCGCTCAAGCGCACGTCTGGTGGCGGCAACGTCGTCTTCGAGAGAGGTCAACGGGTTCTGCACGATAGTGACGCGGTAACCGCGCTTGGTCAAATTGTCGTAGACACCTTTCCAGCCTGAGCCGTCGGCGAAGGCGCCATGCACAAGCACAACGTTCTTCACAGCCTGACGTGCAGGGATGGGATCGGCGGCGTTTGCCGGCAGTGCGCCAGACAATGCGGCTGCGATAACGGTAACGGTAACGGTTGTTGCGGTTTGGTTCGCCATGGCTCTCTCTTTGATTGCGATAACAATTATCGCGATATCTATGTAAGCTGCCTCATATCGGTTTGCGGGTCAAGATGTTTCTTATCGCGATATTTATTTTTGCGGTATCATTAGCTATATGGATGCGTACAGGAGTTCCCAATGACCAAACGCCACAACGATCCACCGCCCTTGCACGACCAATTGTGCTACGCAATCTACACTGCCGGCATCGCCATCCAGCGCGCCTACAAGCCCCTCCTCGACGAGATGGGCCTGACTTACCCGCAGTATCTCGTGCTCAACGTGTTGTGGAGCGAAGATGGGCAAACGGTGGGCGCCATTGCCCACGCCCTTGCCCTGGAATCCAGCACGCTGACTCCGCTCTTGAAGCGCCTCGAGACATCCGGCTTGCTGCGCAGGACCCGAAACCTGAGCAACGAGCGGCAGGTGGTGATCGCGTTGACCGAAGAAGGCCGCGCATTGCAGCACAAGGCGGGCTGTCTCAGCGACACCTTGCTTGCAGCCTCGACCCGGATGCCGCAGGAGTTAGCCGCTCTGAACCGCGACGTGCGTCATCTCCGCAACGCGATCTATTCCCAGATCGGCGGCTGGGACGCGCCCGCCTGATTTGCAGGTGCATGCCGGCGCCTACGCTGTGGGCACCGTACCCCCATCGATCGTGTACTCGGTACCGGTGATCGAAGCGGCGCGATCCGAGGCGAGGAATGCGATCAGGTTTGCGACCTCTTCCGGTTTCGCCGGGCGCCCCAGCGGAATGCCGCCCAGTCCGTCCATGATGATCTTTTTGCCGCCCTCAAGGTCCGTTCCGGCCTGCCTCGCCAGACGCTCGGCGAGGCGGACCGCGGCTTCCGTTTCGATCCAGCCCGGCGACACCCGGACGACCCGGACGCCATTGGGCGAAACTTCCTTCGACATCGCCTTGCTATAGGTCGAAAGCGCAGCCTTGGCTGCAGCATAGGCGGTCGTCGATTCCGGAAGCGGCAGTACTCTCTGGATGGATGTGACATGCACGACGACGCCGCTTCCCCGGGCGACCATGTCCGGAACCAGTTGCCGGTCCAGTCGAACAGCCGCGAAGAGGTTGAGCGACAGCTCCTTGTACCAGTCATCATCGGATAGCGCCGAAAAGCCGCCCCCGGCCGCTGACGAGCCACCCAACATATGGACGATGACATCGACGCCACCGAGGCGTTGACGCGTCGCCTCGGCGACGATTGCACACCCTTCCTCGGTGGTCAGGTCCGCTTCGACGAACAGTTCTTCCGGCAGGCCTTCTGGACGCGCCCGCGCTGTCGTCAGCACTTGCGCCCCGAGTTCCCGAAACAGGCTGACGGTCGCAGCGCCGGCACCCTTCGTTCCAGCCGTAATGAGGGCTCGTTTACCTCTCAGGTTGAGAAATTCGGTCATCACCGGATCTCCAGCCTGACGATCTTGCCGTCTTTAATGGTAAAGGAGTAGGTGAGCGTCACCGGGCTCCCCGGAAACTGACCACTCACCTTGGCTCGGACGAGTGCTTTGTCGCCGTCTCCCGTGGATTCCAAAGGTTCAGCAACGTACTGAGCCGCCTGCTTCGCAGCCACCCACCATTTGAGGATTGCGACGACGCCTTGATGGCGAGCGCCTTCGTCTTCGACGACGGCTTCGGGCGCAAAGGTTTCCGACAGCGCATCCGCGTCGTTGCGGCTGTCGGCGTCGAAGTACATGTTCACAATACCGGGCATATCCATCGTGTTTCTCCTCGTGAGCTGACCCACTAATTAGCGCTCGACCATTACATAGATAAGTGGGATAAAACGGCATACGGACTTGAACAGATCGGGACAATGGAAGCAAACCTGAAGGAACTTGAAGCGGTTATCGCAATTGCCCGGCGCGGGACATTCCGCGCAGCGGCCATCGATCTCGGCATGTCCACGACCGCGCTGAGCCACACAATAGGCAGGCTCGAGGCAGGGTTGGGCGTGCGATTGTTCAACCGCACCACTCGGAGCGTGTCGCTGACGGATGCAGGCAGGCTCTTTGTGCAGCAGGTCGCGCCTTCGCTCCAGGATCTCTATGCCGCTCTGGATTCGGTGCGCTCGCAACGCGAGACACCTTCCGGAACAATACGGATCAACGCGGCGCCCTTCGCGGCGCGCGCCATCATCTCACCGCTCGTGCTCGAGTTCCTGCGCCGTTATCCCGACATGCATGTCGATATCGTCACCGAAGGAAAACTGGTCGACATTGTCGAGGAGGGGTTCGATCTCGGCGTCAGGGTTGCAGGTCTCGTTCCCAGCGACATGATTGCCGTGTCGCTCGGCCGGCCTCAGCGACACGCCGTGGTCGGTTCTCCTAAGTACTTCGAGCAGCATAGCAGGCCCATCGTTCCTCCGGATCTTCTCAATCACAGATGCATTCGCGTTCGGCTGCCTGACGGCTCCTTGTTTCGATGGCGGTTTGAAAAAGACGGCGAACCATTGCAAATCGAGGTGCGGGGGCCAATCACACTCGATGAGGCCAGCATCGTGAGGACTGCGGTGCTTGAAAGTACCGGCGTAGGCTACACCATGGAACAGGAAGTTCTCCCGGACATCAAGGCGGGGCGCCTTGTCCGTGTCCTCGAAGACTGGACGCCGCCGTATCCGGGGCTTTGCCTGTACTATCCCGGACGCCGCAATCTATCGGCTGGCGTGAGAGCGCTTCTCGATCTGGCCCGTGAGCTTTCCAAGCGGCCTGCGGTGTAACACCTTTGACGATCCTGAACAGCGCTGCCGCTCTCGACGACTTGCGTTCCCCTCCGGGAACTTGACTGGTAGCGCTGATGGCTTCGAAGATCGCGCAACTTCGGCAACGGCGGTAGCGGGGGAACCTGAGAGGCAGCCTCTTGAATCCGGCAAGTTCTCGATGGCGAGGAAACCGTTGGACCGGCATTTGCCATTTGACATCTCCGCCGCGCTGGGCTCAACCTGCACGTTCTCGCAGAGGGACACTAACGTGGAAGAGGCATTCCATTTCGGTCCGTTCTCGATAGTGCCCGCCAGGCGCAGCCTGTCGCGGAACGGGAGCGTGGTTCCGCTGGGAAGCCGCGCCCTCGATATCCTCCTGTTTCTTCTCTCTCATCCCGGCGAGCTGAAGACCAACGCGGAGATTGTCAGGCAGGTCTGGCCGCACACTTTTGTGGATGAGGCCAATCTCCGCGTGCACGTCTCCGCACTGAGGAAAGCGTTAGGGGACACACAGCGCGAGCCGCGATTCATCGCAAACGTACCGGGCCGTGGGTACACCTTTATCGCCCCAGTGGAGCGCCGCGGCCCGACGGCCGTTTCCGCGACAGTGCCTCACAAGCTTCGGCCCGAGCGTCACGAGCTCCGAATCTTCGGACGCGAGCCCGCTATCGCGGCGATCTCCGACCAGCTTAGCAAGGGACGCCTGGTGACCGTCGCCGGCCCCGGAGGAATGGGGAAGTCCACCGTCGCCAGAGCGGTAGTATCGAGAGCCGCGAGCGACAACGAGGTCCTCTGGATCGACCTGTCGGAGCTTGGGAACGGCAGCCTGATCCCGACCGTCGTCGCCTCCACACTGGGCATCCTCGCCAGAACCGACGACCTCATGCGCGAAATCGCCTCTATCCTGCAATCACGCAACATGCTGCTGGTGATGGACAGTTGCGAACATCTCGTGGCCAGCGCCGCCGAATTCGCGGAGAACCTTCTATCGGACACGACAAACCTGCGTATCCTCGCCACCAGCCGCGAGCCGCTGCGCGCCGAGGGGGAACGCGTCCATCGTCTGCCGCCCCTCGATCTGCCGTCGCCCGCAGCCACTGCGGAGATCGCGTTGAAATCGCCCGCCGTCCAGTTGTTCGTCGAGCGGGCGGACGCCTGCCTCGGTGGTTACGAGCTGACCGATGAAGACGCGCCGCATGCCGTCGCTATCTGCACGAGGCTGGATGGCATTGCCTTGGCCATCGAACTCGCCGCCGGCCGTCTCGAGGCGATCGGCGTCCATGCGCTTTCCCGTTCCCTGACCGACTGCTTCAAGGTGCTTACAAGAGGGCGGCGAACCGCCCTACCGCGCCACCAGACGCTCCGCGCCACAATGGACTGGAGTTATCTCCTCCTGCTGCCACAGGAGCAGCAAGCTCTAAGAGAGCTATCCGTCTTCCGCGGGCGCTTCACGCTCGAGGCCGCAAGCGCCGTCCTCTCGGACCCGGAGGCTGCGGAGCTTATCGCCGCCCTCGTCGCCAAATCCCTCCTCGTCGCAGAAACGCCTTTCGATACGCCGTTCTACCGGCTTCTGGACACGACGCGCCTCTATGCGGGAGAGAGACTCCTGGAATCCGGCGACGCCCATACCGCAATGGCGAGGTTCGCGACCTATCTAAGCTGCCTCCTCGAGGCTGCGGAAGAGGAATTGTACTCGGCGTCGGCCAACGAATGGTCTCAGGACTTCGCCCAGCAGGTGCCTGGTCTCCGCGCCGCCCTCGACTGGGCCTTCGGGGCGGCTGGCAACGTGCTGCTCGGCGTGCGCCTCACGGTCGCCGCCCTGCCCCTGTTCTTCCGGCTGTCGTTGCTAGACGAATGCCTGGCAGCGGTAACCCTTGCAATCAACTACCTGGATTCGCGTCCCGATCTCGACGAACGAAGCAGGATGAAGCTCTATGCCGCCCTCGGCTGGCCGCAGATGCGATCCACCGATGCCCGCGAACATGGCACCTCGGCCTGGACGACGGCTCTGGGAATTGCCGAAAAACTTGGCGATGTCGATCACCAGCTTCGTGCGTTTTGGGCGCTCTGGGTCGACGCGATAAACCGCGCGGAGCCGCGCTCGGGTCTCCAACTCACCGAGCGGTTTGCGGCGCTTGCCCCCCGCTCCTCAGATCCGGCTGACGCAATCATTGGAAAGCGGATGCGCGGCGCGACACTGCATTGGCTCGGTCGGCACGAGGAGGCGCGGGACCAGCTACAGCAAATGCTTGTCGAATACGAGCACGTGCCTCGCGGGCGGCACTCTGTTCGGTTCCAGTTCGATCAGAGGGTGACCGCGAGGATTATTCTGGCTCGCTGCCTCTGGGTTCTCGGCGACGAGGATACCGCACTCCGTGAGGTGGAAGAGACCGTCCGCTACGCCGTCGACATACGTCACCATCTTTCGCTCAGCAACGTCCTGGCCGAGGCGGCTTGCCCTCTCGCGTTGCTCGCGGGACGGGACGAATTGGCTGCGGAATACATCCGCTTGCTACGCGATCACACGAAGGCGCTGTCCCTCGACGTCTGGCACGCCTACGCCGACTGCTTCGAGGCGGAGCTTCATCTGCGAGCCGGGCGCTATGACGACTGTCTCCGTCAAATACGCCGGAGCATGTATGTGTTGCGGGAGTCCGGCTTCACGCTGTTCCAGACGATGTTCCAGGCGGTGCAGGCGCAGGCTCTCGCCCGATTACGCCTCTACGACGAGGCGCTCCAGATCATCGACGCCGCCCTTGCACACTGCGCTTTGTCCGGAGAGCGGTGGTGCCTCCCCGAACTTCACCGCGTCGGAGGTCTCATCGTCCTGGAAGAGCAAACTTCTGATGCCTCCTCGCTGGCATTGGCGCGTCTTCAAGCCGCCCTCGAAGCCGCCAGGCAGGACAATGCGGCAGGCTGGGAACGTCGAATCGCCAGCGACCTGGTTCTCCATCGCCTCTCCGACGTTGTCCAGGTCAAAGCGCGCAACGAGACTCACCTCCGCACCTCCCCTCCTCTTTCGTCATCTCAGGACGGCGCTTCCCCGGCCATATCGACTTGAAAAAGACTGTCCATTTACATGGATTTACAACTTTCAACTCGGCGGTATTCCGCAGCCGGTGCATGATCGACGGAAGAGGAGAGTGCCAATGGACGGTCATGCACCCATTCGGTTTCTCATCATCCTCGCGGTCGAGGACAGCGATGGGATTTTCGACAGCGGAGTTCGGTTACCACAGGTCGCCCCTCCTTATTACCTGTTCAAAGAAGTCCCCGCCGAGGTCGCCTTGGCGACGCCTTTCGGCGGCTTCCCGGCTTTTGTCGGCCAGACTAGGCATGGTTCTTCCAACCAGGAGCCGTTTGTTCAGCGTTTCCTGTCTGACCGGGAAGCGCGGGACGATTTGGCCGACACGCTCAGCCTAGAGCAGATCGTCGCTGACGACTTCGATGCCGCATTCTGCGTCGGCTTTTCCGGCTCCGTCTGGGAGACGCACAGTCGCGGTCCAGGTCCCTTGATCAAAACATTTCTGGAAGACGGAAAGCCCGTGGCGATCATCCCCGGCCAGCAACTGGACATCGCTCCTGAAGGCGCAGGACCGGGCCTTCTCATTATCGGGGACAGCGATCAGTCGCCCGTTCTGGCGGCGCACGCGCTCGTGAAGGTAGTGGTCGAGCGCAGGGAACTCATGGCGAGATCGGCCTGAACTACCTCTTTTTTCGTGCCACGCACGAGCCACAGCCCAGCTCTCCCGCTCCAACAGCGACGTCCGAGGCCGAGCATGATGACGGCTGCGAGGTTTTGCAACGGCGGGTCTTCTCAGCTCCAATTTGCACCGATTTACGACGCTTAACTCGTCTTGAGGGTGAAGCTGCATCACGTTGTTCCCGTCGAAGAGGCGCGGAACGAAAGGACGCAGCCATGAATGAGCGGACCATTTCACTCACGGCGCAAACCACGCGACGGGATGTTCTCCTGGCGGGAGGCGTCGCGCTCGCCGCGATGGCTCTTCCCAATAGCTCACTCACCGCCGCGAGAGCGGCTCCATCTACAAAGGAGATTCAAATCATGTCGTTCATCAAGACCGAGGACGGAACGGAAATCTTCTACAAGGACTGGGGACCACGCGACGCCCAGCCCATCGTCTTCCATCACGGGTGGCCGCTGAGCGCCGACGACTGGGACGCCCAGATGATGTTCTTCCTGGACAAGGGCTATCGCGTCATCGCGCACGACCGCCGCGGCCACGGCCGCTCCACGCAGACCTGGTCCGGCAACGAGATGGACACCTATGCGGCCGATGTCGCGGCGCTGACGGATGCGCTTGATCTCAGGGACGCGGTCCATGTCGGCCACTCGACGGGCGGCGGCGAGGTCGCGCATTATGTTGCGCGGGCGAAGTCTGGCCGCGTGTCGAAAGCCGTGCTGATCGGCGCGGTTCCGCCGGTCATGGTGAAGTCGGACAAAAACCCCGGCGGCCTGCCGATCGAGGTTTTCGACGGCTTCCGCTCTGCGCTCGTCGCCAACCGCGCCCAGTTCTTTCTCGACGTTCCTGCCGGGCCGTTCTACGGCTTCAACCGGCCCGGCGCAAAGGTCAGCCAGGGCGTCATCGACAACTGGTGGCGGCAAGGCATGATGGGTGGCGCGAAGGCGCATTACGACTGCATCAAAGCCTTCTCCGAGACGGACTTCACCGAAGACCTCGAGCGGATTACGGTGCCGACGCTGGTCATGCACGGCGACGATGACCAGATCGTCCCTTATGCCGACTCCGCTCCGCTTTCGGTCAAGCTCCTGAAAAACGGCACGCTCAAGACCTACGAAGGCCTGCCTCACGGCATGTGCACCACCCACCCAGAGATCATCAACGCCGACCTCCTGGACTTCATCCGCGACTGATCCACTACCTTGGCGAGGCGAGCCGCACCCCGACTATTGCTTCGGTGCGGCTCCCGTTTGGGCCACAGGGCAACAAAGACGCATCGAGAGAGGGGAATACGAGTGACAACTGTCCTTGCACTGCTCATCGGCATCATCGCGGGCCTCCGTGCAATGACAGCCCCGGCGGCCGTCGCCTGGGCGGCCCACCTCGGCTGGTTCGATGTCTCCGGGACGCCGCTCGCCTTCATGGGCTACAGGTGGACGCCCTGGATTTTCACGGCGCTGGCGCTCGTCGAGCTCGTGACCGACCAGCTCCCGAACACCCCGTCCCGCAAAGTGCCGATGCAATTCGGCGCTCGCATTCTCATGGGGGCGCTCGCCGGGGCCACCGTAGGCGCGGCCGGGGGTTCGATCGTCGGAGGCGTACTCGCTGGCACCTTCGGTGCGGTTGCCGGGACGCTTGGGGGCGCTGCCGCCCGAGGCAAACTCGCCGCAGCGTTCCGACGCGACACTCCGGCTGCCCTCATCGAAGATGCCGTAGCGATCGGCGGCGCTCTCCTCATCGTGGCGTCCGTGCCATGACCGCTCTCAACGTTACTCAAGGCGAATAGGAAAGCAAAATGACACAAGGAACAGCACTTATCACCGGAGCCTCCTCCGGCATCGGCGCGGTTTACGCCGAACGCCTGGCGCGCCGGGGTCACGATCTCATTCTCGTCGCCCGTGACTTCGACCGCCTGAAATCACTGGCCAACCGCCTGTCGGGCGAGCACGGCGCGGTCGTCACTCCTCTGATCGCAGACCTCACCAGCGCGGCCGATCTGGAACGGGTAGTGGCGAAGCTTCGGACGGACGCCGGGATATCCCTGCTTGTGAACTGTGCCGGCATCGGCCCGAACGGCCCTTTGCTGGCATCGGACCCTAACGGTCTCAGCAAGATGGTCCAGCTCAATGTCGACGTCCTGCATTCCCTCAACGCGACGGCGGCGAACGCCTTTGCGCGCCGCCGCAACGGAGCGATCATAAACATAGCTTCCGCGGTGGCGCTGATGCCCGAGCGTTTCAACGCGACCTATGTTGCGACAAAGGCGTTCGTTCTCGCTCTGACGCAGGCGTTGTCCGCAGAACTCGAGCCGCACGGTGTCCGAATGCAAGCCGTGCTTCCGGGCTTCACGCGCACCGAGATATTCGACAGAGCCGGCATCGACATCAGCGTGATCCCCGCGGACATGATGATGGATGCGGGCGAGATGGTGGACGCGGCCCTAGCTGGCTTCGATCGTGGGGAGGTGGTGACGATCCCCTCGCTCGCCGACAGCGAGCTCTGGGAGCAGCATGAAAGGACAAGACGCGACCTCGGGCCGCACCTCTCACTGAAACATGCGGCTGCGCGATATCGGCCGGGAGGAGAGACGAGATGAGCGATCCAAGAGCAGTGCTTCTCACGCGTCGCGACCTACTCTCAGCCACCGCCGCGGCGGCTGGGGCCGCCATGCTCCCGCCAGCGGTGTACGCCTCCGATTTCCATCGGTTCAAGCACGGCGCGTTCGACATCACCGTCGTCAGTGATGGCTTCATTACACTGCCGGCCGAAATACTCCTGCCGGACGCCACGCCCGAGGAGCGGCAGGTCATAATTCAGACGCTCGGCGGCGATGCGCAAGGCGCGCCTGTGCAGGCCAATATTCCACTCATCCGCCATGGAGGCGACCTAATACTGATCGACAACGGCTCAGGAACGAACTTCCAGGCAAGCGCCGGGAGATTGGCGGCCAACCTCAAGACCCTCGGTATTAAACCGGTGGACATAACGAAGGTCGTCTTCACCCATGCCCATCCCGATCACTCGGGCGCGACGTCCACCTCCGACGGCAAGGTTCTCTATCCCAATGCGGAGTATTTCGTCAGCGAGGCAGAATGGAGCTTCTGGACCGACAAGGCCTTCGAGACGCATACGCCAACCGCCCTGCACGACTTCGCGCGCGGCGCGCAGCGAGACCTATTCGCGGTTAAGGACAGGCTGACTATCGTGAAACCGGGGCAAGAGATCGTACCCGGAATGCAGGTCGTGGATACGCCGGGGCACACACCGGGACATGTCTCCATTGAGCTGGCGGGTGATGGCAATCTGCTGGTCACCGGAGACGCATGCACCAATGACGTCATCTTCTTCGCACACCCGGATTGGCACTTCGGCTTCGACACGAATCCCCAGATCGCGCTCAAGAGCAGGAAAAGGCTCCTGGATCGCGCGGCGTCCGAGAAGATCCAGATGCTCGGCTACCACTGGAGCTATCCGGGCGTCGGATACGCGGAGCGTAAGGACAACGCTTATCGTTTTGTGAGAGCGTGAGGCAGACGCTCTCGCCACGCAGTTGCGCTTCGCTTCGCTTGGTACGGAAAACAGATCAGTGGAGCCGTGAAAGGCTGCGACCGCTTGAAACGCGAATTCTCGACGCTTTGTGTTTCGACACGAGGCTGGCCGATTACGGCTGTGGGAAAAGGTATTCCATCAGATGCGAGGATTGGAGATCGTGGCAACTGCAAACGGCGTGATTGAATTTCAGATGAGCATCGAGGCGATCGATCGAGCCATAGACGACGAAAAAACGCTACACGGGGCTTCAGTAGCCCGATCGGACGGCGCCCCCAACCCTTGGTCACGCGTGCCGGCCGGATCTGGTCGATCTGCGTTAATATTCGCTGATCTTGTCCATGATCTCGTCAGGTGACTCGTTAACCTGGAACATCACGCAGGTCCCGTTATTGGGCGCGAAGGTGACGAGAGTGGTGCGCCGCTTGCCCTCTACCCGATGGAAGTGCGTAACAGTGTCCATATTGATGAAAATCGGTCCATTGCTGTCGTGCAGTTCGAGCCACATGGATTGATCCTCTCTGAGATAGCGTGCCTCAAGATAGCACCAAAAGAGCCGGGGAAATGTGGCGGTCAACAATCACAGTCGTGTCGTTGGGCGGCGGGTGGAGAAGGTTTCAGCGGTTACACGATGGTGATGAGGAACGGCAGTAAATCGCCTCCACTACGGGGGGATTCCTGGCCTTTTTCGTGCTCTGGAGGAACCATACTCTACCCACGATGTTTCATCCCTTTGGACGGGCGATATGACGAAGCGCCACACAAATTTGGCGAGGCGTATCCGGCGGATAATGACATCCGACCGCAACATCGATTTCCTCCGATCTCTGCCCGTGTTCCAAGTCCAGCCGCTGCCACTGAAGTTCGTCGATCTCCTGCAACAGTTGAATGATGAGGAAAATAACGCTGGGGAGGCAGGGAAAACAAAACCGCCTTCAGGAACCGATTGAGAGGGTCCGCGTTTAATACCGTCGCATCCCTTGTGCGACTCTAGCACGGAGCGGTGTCTCGCCCCCCGCAGAACGCCGCTCCCGCTTCATTGGCGCGAACCGATCGCGAATAACCGGCGACGTCAGCGGCAAGAGGCTTCGAGGCGGCGTTGTGCTCTGGCTTCGGCCACCCGTCCCGCCATTCAGGGATGCAGCAGGGTCCGTGCCGCGGTAAGGGTTTCATCGACGGAAGGAAATTTCCCCACTCCAGTCAAGCCCTCGGCAGCGCACTCGATATTGGTCCAGCGGACGATGCCGTCACGGTCGATCAAGAACTGACCCTTCAACTGAGGCCATTGTCGTTCCATGTCGGCGTGATCGGTTTCGCTTTCCGTGTACCCATCGAGCTTTGTCAAGGCTATCCATGGCAACCTCACTATCGATAGGGATCAAGTATCGATAGTAATGGATTCGAGTCGCAAATCGCCTAAGCTCGCCCCAAATCACAGCCGACCGGAGCGATTCCGCGCGCAAACGTGAGCCGGTCCTACGCCATCCAGGCGCTTGCGCCCACGCCGGAACGAGGTAGAATATAGATAATTAGGAACCAAGGAACCAGAAATGGCGCTCAGCATTAAAGATCTAGAGACGGAACGCCTCGCAAAGGCACTGGCCGAGAAAACCGGTGAAACCATTACCATGGCGACCCGCCGGGCACTGGAGGAACGGCTGCGGCGCCTCGCAAACGCGGGAAATCGCGATGTTCTCCTCGAGGAGCTTGCCGCTAGCCGCAGACGCTGGGCGAAGCTGCCGGTGCTCGATAGCCGCTCCGCCGACGAGATTTTGGGGTACGACGAAAACGGGCTCCCCAACTGATGGTCATCGACACCTCCGCCATCGTCGCGATCGCCTTCAACGAGCCGGAAGCAGAAACCTACGAACAAAAAGTCGTCGACGCTCCACGGCGCTTCATCTCCGCCGCGACAGTCCTTGAACTCGCCATCGTCATCGAGGCGCGCCTTGGCGAGGCAGGTGCCGCGGAGCTCGATCTGTGGCTTTACAAGGCGGGTGTCGAAATCGTTGCCGTCGACGCGGAACAGATCGCGGTGGCAAGGCGAGCCTGGCGCAGCTACGGCAAAGGCCGACATCCGGCAGGTCTGAACTATGGGGACTGTTTCTCCTATGCGTTGGCCAGGGCGCGCAACGAACCGCTGCTCTTTAAAGGTGATGATTTCGCGCGCACGGACATCGAGGCGGCATGAGATTGCATCCGTTGCACCCCCAGAAGCCGCCGCAAGCATTTCAGTTGGCAGCATGGTTGGCGGTCAGAGCTCGGCATTGAGATGATCGAGGCCCGGCTCCATTTCCGACTGCTCGACCGCGGCAAGATCGGCGTCGCTGAGCTCCGCGATCGCCTCGAAGCGACGGTCGCGCCGCGACAGCCTAAGATAGTCCTCGTAAGCGATGAGCACAGTGCGTGGCCGGCCATTCTTGGTGATGATCACCGGCTCGCGCGCGGCGGCATCCTGGTAGGCCCCGAAATTCTTGGAAACCGCCGCGGCGGTCGCGGTCGAGGTCATTTTCATGCTCCTTTTCCGGGATGATCGGAGACTGTGTTCCGTGGTCAACAAACATAGAGTGGCGGGTTCAGACAGCCAAGCGTTGCACCGCCGTGCCGAAGAGCTCGACGCGCTCGACGCCATCCTGCCCTTCGACCGCCGCGACCAGCTCGCCGTACTTCTGACCGACGACGAGTCCCTGAAGGCGACAAAGCTAGGCGCTTGAGTGCTCTTGCCGGGCGAGCGGACGAGCATTGCAACATCTGCAATCAATGACTAAATTGCAATCAATGATGAACGGAGGCGCCTGCGATGGCTAGCATGACGATCCGCAATCTCGATGACAGTCTCAAGCAGCGGCTCAGGCTGCGCGCCGCCGCACACGGACGGTCAATGGAAGCCGAGGCCCGCGATATCCTGCGCGTGGCGCTGTCGACGAGTGAACGGCAACCGGACAATCTCACCGCCGCCATTCGCGCCCGCATCGCACCGACCGGCGGCATCACGCTCGAAACCCCCGCACGGGAGGCGATCCGCGAAGCGCCGGACTTCTCCGCGTGATCATCCTCGACACCAACGTGCTATCGGAATTGCTGACACCGTCGCCGTCCGCGGCTGTCGAGGCATGGCTCGCCGAGCGGCCGCCGACGTCGGTGTTCACCACAACCGTCACCGAAGCCGAGATCCTTTATGGACTGCGGCTTCTACCGGATGGACGCCGCCGGCGCGACCTCGAGGCGGCGATCGTCCCGATCTTTCGCGAGGATCTTGCCGGGCGCATTTTGCCATTCGACAGCGAAGCTGCAGACGCCTATGCCACGCTGGCCGTGGAGCGGCGCAAAGCCGGCCGCCCTATCAGCCAGTTCGACGCACAGATTGCCGCGATCGCCCGTTCCCGCGGCGCGGCATTGGCGACGCGCAATGTCGCGGATTTCGAAGGTGCCGGCGTTGCCATCATCAATCCTTGGGACCACCAGCTCTCGTGATGTCGAGATGCCGATCGAAGGGAACGAACGGTTGCGCCGGGCGGTTCGTCGGATGGTGCGCGAAAAGCTCGCGGAACCGGAACTGCTTACCCGTTCGCCGCGCCGGCCGCCCGAGGATCAGCTGATGAGGCTCGTTGCCGGAATTGCGATCGCCGATCCTGATCTGTCGTTGCGCGACATTGCCGTCCAATTGGACCAGATGCATGAGCGGCCGCCACGTGGCGGCCGGAAGTGGCAGCCGTCTTCCGTTAGGGCGCTGCTGGACGAAGCGCGCCGCCTCGGGCTGGTTCGCTCTTGAGCGCCTGCTTCATAAGGCTCAGGGCTCGATTTGGATGCCGCAAACGAGGTGTCCACCCCCGTAATCGTCGCAGCAACGAACACTTGGGGGAAATCATGAAGCCTTGCCTCCTTCCAGCTCTGGCCTCCGCCGGCAGCTTGTTTGTCGTCAATCATGCGCTGGCGGCAGACATCTATTCGCCGATGACGCCGGAGATTCAGGAGAGGACCACCGACACCGGCTGGACGTTTTCCTTCGCACCCTATTTCTGGGCAACGGGACTGTCGGGAGACGTCGCGCAGTTCGGATTGCCGGAGACTCATGTCGATGCGAGCTTCAGCGACATCTTCGACCATCTCGAGTTCGGCGCGATGGCGATCGGGGAGGCGCGGTACGCACCGTACAGCATTTTCGCCGATGTGATGTATTCTAAGATCTCGGGCCAAAGCGGTACGCCCAGGGGCATCCTTGCCGACGATGTCGAACTCTCGTCCGAGATCTTTGCCGGCCTGCTCGGAGCCGGATACGCGATCTACGAAGACAACGCCGCGCGCCTCGATATCGCGGCCGGCCTGCGCGTCTGGTCCGTCGAAAGCGAGCTCTCCTTCAGCAGCGGTCTCCTCGACGGGGTTTCCAGAACGGATGACGCGACCTGGGTAGACGGCTTGGCCGGTTTTCGCGGTACCTACTCGCTCACCCCTGAAATCTATTTGACCGGATGGGGCCTCCTGGCGGCCATTGTCCGACACGCAGTGGGAGTTCAAGCTCCGCGACAACTTCCGCTTTCATGACGGTTCGGAGTTCACTGCGGATGACGTCGCCTACACGATCGAGCGCATCCGGAACTTCCTCAATCTGCCAAGCGGCGGCTTTCGCTCCTATGTGAGCGGCATCAAATCGGTCTCGGCACCCGATCCCCTTACCGTCCTCATCGAGACGAATGGCGCGATCTCCAATCTGCCCCTCTCTTTCTCCTCCATTTTTGTGATGCATCGGCCCTCGGAGGTGTTTCAGACGACCGAGCGACCGTCGCCAGCCCGCACGCGCGAAGCGGGAACGGTACGAGGGGCGCCCCTGCGCCCCTTCCCCAAGCTTACGCCCGGCGCCTCAAGAGATCGCGGATTTCGGACAGCAACAGGATGTCCTGCGGCGGCGGTGCGGCAGGTGCCGGTGCTTTCTCCTTCTCGATCGACGCACGCACGCGGTTTACGGCCTTGACCATGAGGAAGATGATCCAGGCGAGGATCAGGAAGTTGATGAGCACGGTGATGAAGTTACCGTAAGCGGAGACCGCGCCCTGCTCCCGTGCCGCTGGATTATCCTGCGGCGTGACGATTTTCATCGGCTGGCAGCTGCCCAACGAGGCCGCCGTCTCTGTGTTAAGCGCAAGCCGACGTTAAGCGAATATGACTTTCGTCATGATTGATCGTGACCTTCGTCAGCTGCCTCGATCCGCGATGCGTGGCGCCAAATGAAGGATCCACCTTATGACGCGCCCATAACCTTCTGCCGGAAGACAGGCCGCCTGCCTTCGCCTTCGTATTCGCGCGTTGCAAATCGTTTTGCAAAACGATTTGCAAAACGATTTGTAATCGTCTATGCAATGAAACCATGACAACGATTGCCAAAGTCGCGAAACGAGCGGGCGTATCTCTGACCACGGTCTCTCATGTGTTGAATCATGCAGACCGCGTGTCGGCCGAAATGCGTCGGAGAGTGGAAGCGGCAATAGCCGAGTTAGGTTACGTGCCGAACCCCCAGGCACAGAGCCTGCGCACGGGGCGGACCAACCTGGTGGCAATGCTGATCCCGGATATCCGCAACCCGTTCTATCCGGAACTCGTAAAAGCGGCGCAATCGGATCTCGAGGCGACGGGGCTGGATCTTCTCATCTTCAACACCGACGTTCCCGGCGGTCACTCGCAGGAACATAGCCAGCAATATCTGAGACACATACGCAACCGCCGGATTGACGGGTTGATCGTCGGCGATTTTGCCCTGCATGGCATGCACGACACATTGATCGGCATAGACGTTCCCACCGTCTTCATCGGCGATCTGCCAAATGCAGCCGTCGACAGCGTCAAGATCGACGATTTCGGCGGCGGCTATCAGATGGGCGCTTATCTCGCCAGGAAAGGCCACAAGCGCATCGCCCATGTCACAGGCCCGTCCTTCTTTGCCGAGGCCATGGCAAGGGCGGCGGGTTTCGAACAGGGACTGCGCGACCACGGCGTGGAACCGCTCGCCGAGTTGCGGCGCGAAGGCACCTATCTTAGCCCGTCGGGCCAGGAAGCCGTAGACTGGTTGCTGGCGACACAAGGCGATCGCCTGCCTTCAGTCATTTTTTTCGGCAATTATCTCATGGCGACTGGAGCGATCGCTGAATTCCATGATCGCGGCGTCCGCATTCCCGACGACGTTGCGATTGCCGTTTTCGGTGATCAGCCACAGCTCGAATATGTGCGGCCGCGGATCGCGCGTGTCGGCAACACCCCTTCGCTGCTCGCCCACCGAGCAACCGCCATGCTGCTCGAACGGCTGTCGGGCGAGTATTCCGGGCCGCCTCGCTCCGAGGTGATCCCCTGCATCCTTCACGCCTTCGATACGGCGTAAGACGAAGCCGCCCCCGGAGAGGAGCCGGGGGTGTTTACCAGCAAAACCGGGAGGAAGTAATGAGTGACAAAGAGAAGGTTTTTCCGAGACTGACGCGCCGCGGCCTGCTTAAGGGCGGTGCGGCGGTAGCCGGCGGCGTCGTCGGCCTCGGTGGATTTCCCTACATCAACCGTCTGGCGGTGCGGGCACAGGAAACGCCGCTGAAATTCTGGCAGTTCTACGCACCCGGCGGACCGGTGGCGAGCCAGGTCGAATGGTTCGAGAAGACGGTCGCGGATTGGAACGACAGCCATCCGCAGAAGATCGAACTCGAGTTCATTCCGAACTCCGAGTATATCAGCGGCCCGAAACTGGCCACCGCCTTTGCCTCCGGCGAAGGGCCCGACATCTTCATCATTTCGCCGGGTGACTTCCTGCGCTACTACAATGGCGGCGTCCTCAAGGATCTGACGCCCTTCATCGACGAGGCGGCCAAGGCGGACTTTCCCGAAAGCGTCATCGCCAACCGCATGGTGGACGGCAAGATCTTCGGCATCCCGATGGAAGTCGAGCCGATGGCCATGTACTATTCCGTCAAGGCCTTCGAGGAGGCCGGCCTCAACGAGAACGACGTTCCCAAGACATGGGAGGAGTTGCTGGAGGTCGCCAAGAAGCTCACGACTCCCGAGCGCTTCGGGGTGATGTTCGAGACCCAGCCCGGATATTACCAGAACTTCACTTGGTATCCCTTCCTCTGGCAGGGCGGCGGCGAATTCCAGACGGCGGACGGCAAGAGCAGCTTCGATTCACCGGCAACGGTGCAAGCGCTCAAATTCTGGCAGGATGCGATCAACAGTGGCGCGGCGCCCAGACAGATCATGGGTGCGGGCGGACATGACACCATCGCCAATCTTGCATCCGGCTATGTGGCCATGCAGAACGTCGGCATCTGGGGCATTTCACAGCTTCAGAGCAATGCCAAGGATTTCCCATATGGCGTCTTCCGGCTGCCGACGCCGCCGAACGGCAAATATGTGACCGTGGGTGGCGGATGGGCATTCGTCGCCAATGCCAAGGGCCGCAACTCCGACGCGGCGGGCGAATTCTGCGCCTGGGCCCTCGCCTCCATGAATCAGGGCTCTGTCGACCGGGTCGCCACCTGGTGCACCAAGGGCAAATCCGACATGCCGCCGCGCAACAGCGCGCTGAAGGCTGGCGGCGGGGCCTTCTCGACAGGTATGATCGGCAAATTCGCCGAAGAGATCCATCCCGGAACCCGTGCGGAGCCACGCGTTCCACCGGAGGTCTACAAGATCATCTCCGATGCGATCCAGCAGACCCAGTTGGGCGGCGCCGATCCGCAAGCCACGGCGACGGCCGCCTCTCAGCAGCTCGACGCGTTTCTTTCGAGCTATCAAGGCGCACCGATCCTTTGACGGCCAAACCGCGGCCGCACATGATGCGGCCGCCTCAGCAAGCTGGACATGACGTCATGACAACGATTGCCGAAACGGCTGCGCGGCGCAGGCACGCCGGCCGAACCCGCCTTTCCGCCAAGCATCGCGAGTGGATCGCGGGCTACCTCTTCGTGTTGCCGGATGCATTGGGATTGCTCGTCTTTCTCGGGGTGCCGATGGCATTATCGCTCGTGCTCAGCGTCTTCGAGGTAAACGGTTTCGGCGGTTATTCCTTCGTCGGCGTAAAGAATTACCTCCGCATGTGGAACGATCCGCTGTTCTGGAAGGGAGCGAGGGTCACCGCTCTCTACGCCATCATGCTGGTCCCGCTGCTCTATGTGTGCGGGCTGGGCCTTGCCCTTCTCGTGCAGCGCACCGACCGCTTCAACGCCATCATGCGTTCGATGTTCTTTGCACCGCACATGGTCAGTCTCGTGGTCGTCGCGCTCGTTTGGCAATTCATGGTGGTCGACAAGATCGGCGTGATCAGCAGGCTGACCGCCGCGCTCGACATGGGCGGCTTCTCTTTCCTCGGCGATCCCAACTTCGCGCTCATCACCATCGTCCTGGTCAGCGTCTGGTTCCTGATGGGGTTCTACATGCTGATCTTCCTGGGCGGTCTGCAGGACATTCCCCGGCAATATTACGAAGCGGCGATGATCGACGGGGCCGGCCCTGTCGCCCGCTTCTGGTTCATTACGCTGCCGCTTCTCAAACCCACGAGCTTTTTCGTGGTCATGGTGTCCATGGTTGCGGCCGTCGCGGGCGCACAGGCCTTCGACATCATCTACGTCATGACCAAGGGCGGGCCTGCCAACGCCACGTCGGTGCTGATCGTCTACATCTATCAGCAGGCTTTCGGTTTCGGCGCCTTCGGCTACGCAGCTGCCATGGCCTCCATCCTGGTCGTGGCGCTCATGCTCGTGACGGCAGTGTTCTTTGCTCTGACCCGCGGAGGACGTTTTAATCATGAGCAGTAAGCGCCCCCTGCCCTATTTCTCCCGCTCGCAGGTCACGCTGGTCCGAGGTCTGTGGATGGTGGTGACGGCTATCCTCGCTTTCATGACGCTCTTTCCGCTCCTCTGGATGGTGTCGATCGCCTTCAAGCCGGCGGCGGAGTCGTTCTCTTCGAACCTCATCCCGCAGGCGCCGACGCTCGACAATTTCATCTATGTGCTGACCGGCGTTCCGTTCATCCGCTACATGGTCAACAGCTTCCTCGTGTCGGCCACGGTCACGATCGTGGCGCTGTTCTTCCACACCATGGCCGGCTATGCGCTGGCGCGACTGAGATTTCCCGGCCGCGAGGTACTGTTTCTGTCGATCTTCTCGACATTCCTCGTCTCGCTGCCGGTGATCATCGTACCGCTCTTCGTCATCGTAAAAGCGATGGGCATGCTCAACTCATACGTGGGACTGATCATCCCGGCGATTTTCAATGCCTTCGGCATCTTCCTTCTAAGACAGTACTATCTGTCGCTGCCGAAAGAGATCGAGGAGGCGGCGCGCATAGACGGCGCGGGTTACTGGCGCATCTACTGGAGCGTCATCCTCCCGCTCAGCCGCCCCATCATGTCGGCGCTAGCGATCCTGTTCTTCCTGGCCAACTGGAATTCCTTCCTGTGGCCGCTCACGATCACCTCGGACCCCAATCTCTGGGTCGTCCAGCTCGGCATTGCGAATTTCAAGAGCCAGTATTCCGCGTCTTGGAACTACATGATGGCCGCTTCCACTATCGTCGCCATCCCGACCCTCATCCTCTTCGTGATCTTCCAGAGGCAGATCATGGATTCCCTTAAGACCAGCGGCCTCAAGTGAGCTGCGAGCGATTTACACAGGAGCAATTCGAATGACCAATGCCGGCCTCTCGCCCCTTCGCGGTCTCGCGAAGCTGCGCAACGCGAAAACGCGCCGCTTCTCCAGCCATGACCGCACCGGTGGCAACGACGACAGGCTGCACATCGAACCCGGCACCACGGCGGTGATCGGCGAACACGAAGGCGCCGGCATCGTCACCCATATCTGGGCGACGCTCGCATGCGAGAGCGAGGATTTCCTCCGCAAGATCGTTCTCAGGGCCTACTGGGACGGGGAGACGGAGCCGAGCATCGAGGCGCCTATCGGCGACCTCTTCGGCATGGGCCACGCCCGCACCGCCAACTATGCCAGCCTGCCGATGCAGGCGAGCCCGGAGGACGGCAAGGCCTTCAACTGCTACTTCCCGATGCCCTTCGGCTCGCACATGAAGTTCACTGTCACCAACGAGGCGGAACACGACCTCCTCTTCTACTACTATATCGACCTCGAGCTTCACGACGTCCTCGAGGAGGACATGGGCCGTTTCCACGCACACTACCGCCAGGCACGGCCGGCAGGTATGAGCGAAGCCGGGCTGACCAACGAACAGTTCCTGTTCGGCGGCGAGAACGTCGACGGTCGGCAGAATTACACGATCCTCGAAGCCGAAGGGCGCGGCCATTACGTTGGCGTACTCTACAGCGTCTATTCGCGGCGCCGGTCCGAAGTCTGGGATTGGTACGGCGAAGGCGACGACATGATCTTCATCGACGGCGAGCAGGGGTTGT
The DNA here is from genome assembly GCF_013283645.1 of Sinorhizobium psoraleae. Taxonomy (GTDB): domain Bacteria; phylum Pseudomonadota; class Alphaproteobacteria; order Rhizobiales; family Rhizobiaceae; genus Sinorhizobium; species Sinorhizobium psoraleae. Next base: position 232,696 of record NZ_JABEKV010000005.1, on the reverse strand, counting down.
CGGTGCCGGATACGGTTCGCAAGCCCGACCCGCGCATCGGTCCGAAAGCGGCGTTGATCGAACCGCGGCCAGAATCTGAACCAGGCGCCAATGATGCCTGGCCGCCGACCCTGCACGGCACGGGCACGGAAGACTATTTCAACACCGCCTGGTGCCCGACCCAGGACTATAGCGCGCCCTACCACGGCATCATCGCGGCCGGCGGCCCCAACTGGACCGAGCCGGTCACGCTCTACCGCTGGCACATCGAAGACCCCGCTATCTTCCAGAAGAGCATTCGGGTGACGATCGAACATGGTCACGCCAACCGCCGCGCCGACGATATCTCCTCCGTCGCCTTCTGGTACCAGGCGGAGCCGCATAAGCCCTTCGGCAAGTTCCCGGATGTCGCGGACCGGGTGCCGACCTATCGCCGCCCATTCCACAACATGGAAGCGGCAATGAAGAAAGCGAGAGGCTGAAATGGCCAGCGTCGAAATCAGGAATGTGGTCAAGCGCTATGGTGCGCTGGAAGTCGTCCATGGTGTCTCGGCAGAGATCGCCGACGGCGAGTTCGTGGCGTTGGTTGGCCCCTCGGGCTGCGGCAAGTCCACCCTTCTGCGCATGATCGCGGGTCTTGAGGAAATCTCCGACGGAGCGGTCGTGATCGGAGGAGATATCGTCAACGAGGTCGCTCCGAAGGACCGCAACATATCGATGGTCTTCCAGAACTATGCGCTCTACCCGCATATGACTGTTGCCGAGAACATGGCCTTTGCACTTCGCCTCGCCCGGCTCCCGAAGGACGAGCAGAAGAAGAAGGTAGGCGAAGCGGCTACCATGCTTGGCCTGGAGGGTCTGCTCGAACGTTACCCCGGCCAGCTCTCGGGCGGCCAGCGCCAGCGCGTCGCCATGGGTCGGGCCATCGTCCGCCGCCCGGAAGTCTTCCTGTTCGACGAACCCCTGTCAAATCTCGACGCAAAGCTCAGGGTGCAGATGCGTGCCGAGATTAAAGGTCTGCACCAGCGCCTGCGCACCACCAGCATCTACGTGACGCATGACCAGATCGAAGCCATGACGATGGCCGACCGCATCGTCGTGATGCGCGACGGCAATGTCGAGCAGATAGGGACGCCGCTCGAGCTTTTCGATCATCCCCGCAATCTCTTCGTGGCGAGCTTCATCGGCAGTCCTTCGATGAACTTCATCAAAGGCGAGGTCGTCGACGGCACATTCCGAGCTCCAGGCGGCATCGTCATTCCCGCCGCCAATCTGGCCCATCGAGGACCGGCGATCGCGGGAATAAGGCCCAACAAGCTGCAAATCGGCGCCGCCGGCCCCGCCGCCAAGGTGTTGATCGTGGAGCCGACCGGCGACGAAACACACCTCCTGGTGGAGCTCGGCGGAGCGCAGCTGGCGATGTTGCTTCGCGAGCGCGTCAGCCTCGCACCCGGCGACCAGATCGGCCTCGCCTTCGCTTCCGCCGATGTCCACTTCTTCGACGGTCAGAGCACCCTGCGGCTAGGCAGCGGCGACGCGACGAAGGGCACCCTGAAGGCGTGAGTCCCTTCCCATTGTCGGGCGGATGCACTGCTTTTGGCGGGTAGGCTGCACCTGATTTGGAGCTGTTTTCGACCGAGAATTGTCGATCGGAAAGACGCGCCATCGGCCGCCAGCGGATGACCCGATCATGCTTGCCCCTAACCCCATCATCGTCCGCGCGCGGCGATCGTCAGACTAATCCAGTGAGTTCCAGAGTCTGATAGCCGGCCAAGAGCGTGATCAGAGATCCGACAAGCCGCAGAAGCATTTTTTCCGGCAATGCCTTGACCATCCATCCCGCCAGCGGTGCGGCCAGAACACCCCCAAGGATCAACCCGGCAACAGACGTTAGATAGGCGCGGGATTCGCCACCTACCTCCCAATGGCCCGTCACGATCGCAGCAAGGAAGCTCACGGAAACCGAAAGCGCGATCAGGAATTCGCTCGCACTGACCGTGCCGATAACAAATCGCGGCTGTCCACCGGCGCCAAGAAGCCCTGTGGTCGCGACCGGCCCCCAGCCCCCACCGCCCGCCGCGTCGAGAAACCCGGCAGCCGCACCGAGGGGCGCCACGATTCCTAGTCTCACAGGGTTTGTGGGGATGCGATGAAAGGAGCGGTAGAGAAGCCAACTCCCGATTGTCGCGAGATAGGCTGTGACGAATGGCTTGACCTGATCGCCTTCAAACGAGGTGAGCACGAAGGCACCGACCATGCCACCGCCTACTCCAAACGGAATCAGTCGCCAAAACAGTTTCCAATCGATGTTGCGGTGATAGAGATGGGCCGATCCGGAAGCCGCGGTGGTGAACAGTTCCGCCGCGTGAGCTGAAGCAGACGCCTGCGCCGGTGGCACTCCGAAAGTCAGCAGCACCGTCGACGAGATCACGCCATAGGCCATGCCAAGCGCGCCATCGACTGCCTGGGCCAGGAACCCGACGACTGCGAACAATAGGAAGTCCTCCACTCAAGCCTCCGTGCTGAATCACTGGGCCATGGCGCGTTCAAAGCCTGACGAGCGTATAAGACACGGAAGGCTCTATGTTCGACCAAGTTTCAGTCGTGATGCTCTCGGCCATCATGGAAACGGCCGCGCGTCCTGCTTGTTCCCCGGTGGGGAATATCCGCTAGCTAGGTGTACTCATAGTGCGAGCGCCCATCGCATATGGTCAACGAAGGCTCGCAGCTCGGCATCACTCGCACACGGCTCGGATATTAGAAAAATACACCGGGTCAACAGAAACATCGTCGAGACACCGGCTGATGCTGTCCAGGACGTTAGCTCCCCCCTCGCCTGCATCGACCGTTCTTCATTGTGCCCTCGAGTTTTCGCTGCTCAGTTTGACATTTCACGGTTCGCCCTCTCGTGGGCCGCGGTCAGTAATCTCGGCGCACGGAACCCTTGGAGTTGCGGTTGTCTGGGACGCATTGGAAGAGACAAGCGTCAGAGGCACCAAGCGGAGGCGGATTTTTTCCGCCTCCGCTGGTCAGCCCGTGAGAAGGAGACGACCTTCAGGCCCGCCGTCTCGATAACAGACCACCTCACTCGCTCACGCCTGAGCCTCACTTCTTTGGGAGAGCGTCAAACGCTTGCAGGCGATCTCGCACGGCGGGATTCTCAATAGGCGTCGGGCTGGGAACCAGTATTCTCGATGATACGGACCGGGCGCACCCGTCCGCTGTGGTTGAGAATCGCCGCCAGACACTCGCTCGACTCATCGCCCCAGCCCGTTGCAGGCGAGATCGACCGTCGACGTCGGCGCACTGCGCCGAACTTTTTCGGTACTCTGCGGTATGGCGGTATCCGAAATAGGCGCGGCCGGCAGCTTTCACGGTAACTTGAATGAGTCAAATGCGCGGTGACGCCACCATCAGACTGCCGCCCGAACGGTAACGGCAGCGACACTATTGCGGTCCTCTGACAGTGACATGCTGGCGCTCAAGGGCGTTTTTGCTTCGGCCCTTTCCCGCGTGAAGGACTTCCTGTTCGTGTCGGCATTGCCTGTCCCGAGCCATTTTGGGGTTGGTCAACTCCGCCTAACGCTGCACAATGCCGCGATCCGAAAACGCCGACAGGCCGATCTCGGTCGATCACGGCATTGGAGGCTCGCAATGCGCCAGACTTGGCTCGACGTCGCCAAGGGGGTGGGCATCGTTTTCGTCGTTCTCGCCCACGTCCTCTTCCACAGCGAATGGCAATGGGCACCTGCGATTTATTTCGCGATCTCCCTCTTCTTCATGCCGTTCTTCTTCGTCATCTCCGGCTATCTCTTCACGGTGTCCGACCGAAAGGTCCTGCTTTCGAAGCGGGTGCGCGGGCTGCTCATCCCGTACGTTGCCTTTCTCGGCCTCGTCATCACCGGAGTGCTTTTCGTCGACGTCCTTCGAGGCGAAATACCGGCGCCCTGGCAAATCAGGGAACTCATGACGAACGCTATCCTGGGCGGAAGATACCTGACCGGCGAGCTCGGCGTCTTCTGGTTCGTCACCTGTCTCTTCGCGACGCAGATTCTCTATAACGAAGTCGCGCTCAGAACCGCCGGGCCGACCGACCTTGCGATGCTGATCTTCGTCGCCGGCTGCGTCGTCCTTGCCTATGTGATCCAGTCCTATTGGCCGGAGGTTCGCTCTCCTCTCGCCCTGACCAACGTCCCGCTTGCCATAGGCGCCTTCTGGTTTGGACATGTCCTGCGAGAGCGCAGTTTCCCCGCGAGTGCGATTGCCGTGGCCGCGATTGCCGTGTTCGGCATTTCAATCGCGTTGGCTTCGGCGGGCGTCGACTTTGCGGTGACGATGAAAAACACCAAGTTCGGTCCACCGATCCTCGGTCTGCTGCTCGCCTTGGCCATCTCGGTCACCGTGCTCAACCTCATTCAACTGGTCACTGCGCGAAACACTCCGGTCGCCCCAGTTGCCGAGCTCGGCAAGGCTTCCCTCGTCATCATGTTCGGTCACCAGTTCGTTCACTTCACGCTGCGCGATTCAGGCGTGACCTCCGAGTTGACTCTCATCGCCCTGTCCGTCGGGCTGCCTTACGTCGTCTATCGCCTCCTCAAGTCGTCGACGATTCTTTCGCCATGGTTCCTGGGTCATGGCTCGCTGTCGATCAGCGTCGATCGCATGAGGCGAAGCCTCGCCGGTCGCGCGAGATGATCCATTAAGCATCCTTCGGTTGCGCACGCTGGCCCGGGGCGCAACTCTGAGGTAGAATTTTCTTGATTTTTGACCCGTCGCGAGAGACATTGTGCATTGCACAGGATTGGCGACGGCCCGCTGGGACCGTGGTGATAAAGCCGTGGTCGCACCTATCGAGCGGTGTCCATTGGTCGTCAACGAAGCAAGTCAGATGACGTGAACCCGGCCAGGGAACGAACCAGAATGCTTCAGGACATGCCTGTTTACAAAAAGCTGATCGCCATCGGTATCATCGCACTGGCATTTGTCGGGGTCTTCGACGCGCTCGCCAACCTGCCCGTTGTTTCGGGCTGCACATTCTACGGCGAATGCTCCTTGGGCGATGTCGCCGAGCCGCCCACAGATCTTGGCAGTGACCCGGTGAAACAATGAAGGAAGCGGCGAAACCGGCGCTCATCGTCTACGACGGCGATTGCATCTTCTGCCAAAGCTATGTTCGATTCATGCGCTTGCGCGAGACTGTGGGCGCGGTCGAGTTGGTCGACGCCCGTTCCGGCGATCCGCGCGTGGCGACCTTCCAGCGTCAGGGCTACGACCTGAATGAAGGAATGCTCTTCGTCTTCGACGATCGCGTCTACCATGGCGACGAGGCCGTCAACCTTTTGGCGATACTCAGTTCCTCTTCGTCGCTATTCGGCTGGTTCAACCGCGCAGTTCTTTCCAACAGGACGGCCGCGCGGCTCATCTATCCCATGCTCAAATTCGGGCGCCGCGTCACGCTGCGTATGCGCGGCCGACCGCTGCTTCCAACGGATCTTGATCGGTCGCCGGATGCCAGCAACGGTTGGTGATCGCGTTCAGGAATTGGGTTGAACCAGAGCACTTCTGTCCATGTCGCCAAGGGCAGACGGCATAGACAGAAAATGACGTAGACCGCGCTGGATGAGCGCGTCGAATGTGGTGCGCTTTCAATGCGTGCAAACCTTCGGCCGGGAGAAATCCACCAGCTTGAAGATCAGCAGTTTGCGTTCAAGTATGTTCGGCATTTCAGCGGCGAGACTTGCTGCTGTTGCCCGTGTCACCGTGGCACCCTCCTGCACATAGGTCACCCAGGCTTGCGGATTCCATCGCAACTGCCGCTTCAGGTCGTGCAGGATGTGAAAATTGCCGGCCTGCGATTGGCGCACCCAGTGCGGATCGGAAGCCTCGACGACTTTCACGACTTCGTTCTGGTAATTGAAAAGATATGGCGGCTTGGAAAAGAGCAGATGGTTGGTCTGCCCGGCCTCGGTATGCAGGTTGCTGAACATGTTGATCGAGCTTTCGGTCTTCAGCCCGACATAGGGCGACAGACAGGAAATGAAGAACAAGGCCGGCACCGCGTAGATCCAGGCCGGCTGGCGGGGCGGGGAAACGTTCTCGCAAGGCAGATTCCAAAGCGCCACATAGGTGAGCACCACCATCGCGGCACCGCCAGCGACCGCCCAGACCAGGACCCATATGGAATGGACGATCATGTCGAAGGAGCGTTCCGGGAAGGCAAGGGTCAAAATCATGACGACGGCGCCCGCCGTCAGCAGCAATGAGACGCCAGGGATGAGCGTCCCGATCCGTCCGAAGTTTTCACGCAGTGCATTGGCGACGCCGAGCGAGATACCATAGAGCATCTTGCTGGCGGGCGTCGGGATGCTCAGCACGTAGAGTGCAAAAACCAGGCTGGAGAAATCCATGTACCATGAATAGGCGGAGATCGGGATGATGTAGTGGAAGATCAGCGCAAGGATGAAGCCGACGGCGAAATAGCGTTTCCAATAGAGCGATACGATGGCGATCGCTTCGATAACAAAGGTGGAGTAAATCGCGAGATATCGGCCGAACAAGTTATCCTCAAGTCCGAACGGGCGCGCGAGCGGCACATAGAGTCCCACAGCGCAACTGACGGCAGGATCGAGAAAGTCGGTGTTGATCTTATGAAAGATGCCGTAGAAGTACATGATCGCGAGCAGAGCACGCGCGACGACCCGGATCTGGTCGTAAAGGGCCACGCGGTCTATGGATCCGCGACGGCCCGCCTTCACGTAGAGCACGGCGGCACTGAGCAGGATGGCACCGTTCATGACGGTAGCGATCGTCTTGTTGTTTGAGGCGACAGGCAGCCGAAGGGCGTATAGCGCCAGCGAGAGCGCGACCAGCGCCAACAGAAACCCGGTGCGCCGTGGGTAGAGGAGAAGCAACAGACTGAACAGAACGACGGCCCAGCTCAGGGCCATATAGGCAGATCCTTTGTATCCGATGAGGCCGTGGGTATCGCCGGCGATGCTGAAAATCGCGGCCAGCGCCCAGAAGGGCGTGAATGCGGTCAGGCCGTCATAGGTGTAAGCCAACTCTTTGACACGGGGGGGATTACTCTGGCCGAAATTCCAGAAAGGTATCGCGCTTACCGTCATCATGAATTCCAGTTCAAATGACTGTTAATCGTCCTCGGGGAACAAGCTTCGGCGTAATGCCTTGAATCGAAAGCCAAGGACAGAACAATGCGCAGTTTCGAGGTGTTACAGCGACATTTTCAGAATCTGAATGAATGCGCGGCGCTGTAGTATTTAATAAACTCCTTCGCGTCGTCCCCGACCTTAACTCTTCGCGACGTTTGTGCGACCCAGGAGTGCATTGCCGCCTGAGTTCAGTCGCGGGCATGTCACGGCCGACCAATTTCGGCCACGCGCAGAAGTTTAATATCAGCAACTTGTTTTAAATGGGGAATTCTGCCCGTAGACGATCGTCGGCCCGCATCCCGAGGCGTCGAAATGTCGCCTGCGCGGCTTTGAGAGCGGCCCATTCCCTGGCCGCGTCAGGGTCGCGGCGGCCATCTGAGCGTGTAACGCAAGATGCCCGCCGCCTCATTACGGACCTGAGGGCGGAAATCGCCCCTTCCCGTTGCGTGGCGAAAGATATCTCGATATTCCAGGGTGCTCGTAGACCGAAACCGGTATGAGGGTAAGGATTTGAAAGCCAGTGCGTTCGATCCACCCGAAGGTACGCTCCGCAAGTCCGTGGGGCGCGGCGCCATTGCGACGGGACTGGCTCAGGCCGTCAAGATTTCGACCCAGATCCTTTCGGTCATTGTCCTTTCCCGCCTCCTCTCGCCACAGGATTTCGGCATCGTGGCGATGTGCGCACCGGTCTTGGCTTTTATCGCGCTTTTCCAGGATTTCGGCCTTACCCAGGCGACCGTGCAAAAGAGCGCCATTACGCATGATGAGGTAAATTACCTCTTCTGGGTCAATGTCGTCGTCAGTGTTACGCTCGCCTGCCTGATGCTCGGGGCAGCGCCGCTGATCGCCGCCTTTTACCGCGAGCCTCGGGTCGGTCCGCTTATCTCCGCGATGGCCTTGCAGATCGTGGCTTACGGTCTCGGAGCCCAGCACCTCGCCCTTATCAACCGCCGCATGGCCTTCCGCCGGCTCGCGCTCATCGAAATCGCCAGCGCGATTGCCGGCTTCTGCGCTGCCGTCGCCTGGACGATCATCGATCGATCCTACTGGGCTCTTTACGCCGGCACGCTCACGAGTGCGGTTCTCCCGACGCTTTGCTATTGGGCGAATTCGCGATGGCGGCCAGGCACCCCGCGCAAGGTGGAAGGCGTCGGCGACTTGCTCAACTTCGGCGCCGGGATCACCGGCTTCAACTTCGCCAATTTCTTCGCCCGCAATCTCGACAATATCCTGATCGGCAAGTACTTGGGCGAAGCGCAGCTGGGGCTCTACGATCGGGCCTACAAGCTTCTGCTGTTTCCCTTAAGTCAAATCGCCAATCCGCTTTCGAAAGTCATGGTGCCGGCGCTCTCACGGCTGACCGGCGAGCCTGACCGATACCGCAGCGCCTATCTTCGGGTGATGCCGCTGATGCTGATCGTTACGCTCCCGGGCGTTGCGGCCGCCGTGGCGATAGCCGATGTGCTCATTCCGTTCGCGCTCGGGCAACAGTGGCGGGAGAGCGCCGATATTTTCCGGGCGCTCGGTTTTGCCGGCCTGCTGCAGCCTCTCAACAATCCGGCGGGCTGGCTGTTCATCAGCCAGGGCCGATCGGGAGATTTCATGCGCTGGGGCATCGTCACGGCAACGACGTCGGCTTTGGCGTTCGTCATCGGGCTGCCGCATGGCGCGTTGGGGGTCGCGATCGTTTACGCGGCAAGCGAATATTTGCGGACACCCTTCCTCTGGATCTATGTCGGCAAGAAAGGTCCCCTGAAAGTCGGCGACATGATCCGCGCCGCAAGCCCCTTCGTGCTGGGATCACACATGGCATTGGCGGTCGTATGGCTCATGAGACCAGTTCTGCCGGACCACGCGGTCCTCGCGATCCTGGGTGCCGCATTTCTCTCCTACACGATCACTGTTGCGATCGCACTTCTCTTTCCTTTCGGCCGCACCTCGCTGCGGGAGGCTGTTAATCTTGCGAGAGCCGCCAAGCCGACTGGAAGGGGACAAACCAGGCCCTGAATGCGGTGCATGGCACCCAAGTGTGCGCAGCGGTCTTGGGACGATGACTTGCTTGAAAACAAAGGCGTAAAAGCGCATCGCGCGATTGCGTTGAAGTGCGATGCGATGACTTGCCGTACTTCGGCCAGCCGCTCATTGCCAGATCAGGCCGGCCTTTTTCACTTGGCTTTTCAACGCCTCGTAACCTCTTTCGCCCAACATCACTCGCGCGGCTGCCTTCAACATCGCATGCCTTCCCTCAGCGGTCTTGGCCTCCTTCAGCCGCTCGCGCACCAGTGCTGAAGCCGGTGTGATCATCTCTTGCGTCTCCAGGCAGAGCACCGGTTTTCCCGAGAGCTTTGCAATGTTAACGGCTTGGTCGTGTTCGCTTTCGATGAACAGGATGGCGTCAGAACGCCGGTAGATGTCCGCCTTGAAGCGGCCATGGGCGGCCAAGCGTTGCCGCTCTTTCTTGCTCGGCAGGTCGAGCATGACGAGTTCGCCATATTGAATGCCCCGCCGCGCGAGCCAGGCCTCCGTCTGGGGCCGGTACTTTTCCAGCCGGCTGGTCACCAGAGAGGCGATCTTGCGCGTCGGCACATGAAGGGGGCACGCTTCCGCGAGAAAACGCAGATAGGCAGGGCCATCGTCGTTTTCGTCGTTCGTCGGGTCGAGACATAAGACACCGTCGATGTCGACGCAGCTCTGCTCAAGAAACTTGTGATGCATGAGGTTCCACTGGAACAGGCGCGGCTGTGGCACGACCTCGAAGACGAGATCGGCCTCCTCGTAACGCTCGTAGGTGCCGTATACGGCAGCAAATATCACCTTGTCGCGGGCTATACCCGCCGTTGCCACCTTGGTCCTGGCTTCCCTCATCGCGCTGCCACCATTGATGCTGTCGTCAAGAACCAGGACACGGCGCATCTCATCGAATGGGCGTTCCAAGAGGGTTGACCGTTTCGTGATCCCGCAGGAGAAGACCTTTCCGGCCATGAAGCTGTCGAGATCGGTCATTTGAATGTTTGCCGTCAGGCTCACGAGGTTGGCGGCCAATATCCCGCTCCGCGGGATGCCGACGACCAGATCGATGTCACCCGGCAAACGGTGAAGGTTCTTGGCTATGGTGGCACTCATATCGGCAATCGATCGATACTGCATTTGATTTGCCCTCACTAGGGGCGCTGCTGCGCCGAGGCTAAACCGACTCGAAATTTGCAAACGGGTTCACGCAGTGCTGGCTCCCGGAATAGGTAATCGGATCGTCGCGCCCGCTCCGCCAGGCGTAATTTGTGAGCAGATGAAAATCGGCCAGCAACAGCCGTTCGAACCGCTCCAGCCGCATCAAGGCGTTGCCGGGCAGGAGCGGGCGCGCCATGTCTCCCAAATACAGCCTTTCAAGAAGTGTCGCTGCGTCCGCCAGTTTCCCGGTCGGGAAATCCCATGGATTGCGCTTCTGGAATTCCAGGATGAATGCGCGCAGGTGATCGTCCGACATGTTCAGATCACCGAGATATCTTGCGAGCGTGGCCCGCACCAGGTCCGCGTCGGACAACGAGCGCGCGGCGGCGTAGCCGAGACCTGTCGACGCAAGCGCGCCGGCTGCCAGGGCAAGCACCGTTCGTCTCGAAATACTCTTCATTCTCCCCTCCTTCAGCCAATTCGACTGGCGGCTCGCAGCGAGAGCGCTGCCGCGGTCAGGCTGGGATTGGCGCAGGAGCAAGTGGGAAAGGTGCTCGTGCCGACAACCAGCAGGTTTCGGAAGTCGTGATGGACGAGGTCGCGATCGACGACGGACTCGCTTGCGTACTTGCCCATGCGAAGCGTGCCCTGAACATGCGATTCGGTCCCCCGCAGCCCGTGAACGATGATCTTTTCCACGGGCAACGGGCCGAGCAGTTCGGGTAGCTTTTCGCGAGCTCGTGCCATGCCTTGCACTGCATAATCGGCCGGTCCCTTGTAGTTGACAAAGGCGTTGTCGTTTTCGTCGAGGCTGACAAAATTCTCCGAATCCAAGAGGTCTTCGGCGACGATCACCAAGGGCAGCGTCTGCCGCAGGCGCCCCTTCTCCGGCCGCAAGCCGTGCTGCCAACGATTTTCGAAATAGACGAGCGCCGCGGCCTGCTCCGACCTGTGCTCTCCGTCATAGAGGCCGTAATTCAGTCCCGTCGTTATTGTGCTGCCATCGAAATTGTCGATGCCGTCAAGATAGGCTTCGAAGTTCCAGCCGTAGGACTCATGAAGACCGCGCCCCACGAATTCGCCATCGAGACCGGATCTGAGCATGATGGCCGCACTCTGGATTCCGTTGGCTCCGAGGACGAACAGGTCGCCGGTGACGACATGCTCCTTACCGTCATGGCGGAATGTCAGCCCGCTGATCGCGCCGGCGGCGTGGTCCAGCCGGCGGACCTCCGCGCCGAGGCAAACGGACACGTCCGGGTGTTCGAACACATGCATCAGGCCGTTGTTTGCGGTGAATTTAGCATCCGCGGGACAGAGCCAGCATCGAAGCGATGCGCAGCATGCCGGACGCTGTTCCGTCGCCACCCGCGCCCGTGCCGTCGGCATGACGAAATGCCGATCGGGCTGCGCCGTTTTCATCATGCGGTCGGGCGTCGACATGCGATGCGGCGGCTGCGGGAAAGGCATCGAACGCGGCATGAGCGCGTCCATATCCGGATCTCCCGAGATGGACATCACTGTTTCCGCCTGGCAGTAGAAAGGCTCGAGATCATCGTAGCTGATCGGCCAATCCTGGCCGATCCCATAGAGGCTCTTCAGCCTGAAGTCATTCGGGTGGAACCGGGGCGTTTGCGCAAACCAGCAGTTCGTTCCGCCCCCGAGACCGATCGTGTAGTTCCACGGCTTTGTCGAATTGCTCCTGTAGGTCTGCTCATCCTTGAGGTCGGTATTGGCCCCATGTTCAAGTTGCCACGCATGCGAGTTGTGGCGGCCCCATTCGAGCAGGAGGACCCGAGCTTTGCGGCTTTTCAAAAAGCCATGAAGAAAAAAGGCTGAGCCAAAGCCTGAGCCGATCACGACGACATCGAAATGCTCTCCAGCTACCTGTTCGGGGCGGAGGTCCAGGACCATTCGCTAGCCTTTTAAACAGAGTGGATGGGGACGCGGCCTCAACGACTGCTGCATAGCCCTGCCCGTCAGGTCGATCGCCGGCAAGCGGCCGACGCACCCGGACGTCGCGCGGCAAGCCTGGCATTTGGCGAGGCTATCGCGTCGGGCAATTCGCGGATGGGTTTGAAAGGCCGGCTCGCCGTCTGCAAATCTGCCAAGGCAGGCAACCAGCAGGAATAATGGGCTGATGAAGATGAGCCCCAATGCAGCGGCCCCAATGTCGAACCCGCGCTTCACGTGTCCGCCGAGAAGGACCACGCTAACCCGTTCACAAGTCCGGCGGTTCGACGAGGCCAAACCTCTCATTTTTCACAACCTCAGCGGTGGTGAACCGAACTACAAACCTTAACAAAATACGACCGCATGGCAACATGCACGGGAAGGTTTTCTGGAATCGTGAGGCTTATGTCTGCGCGAACTCTTGTTTCCCAGGCCCTCCTTCCTTTCGAGAAAAAGGCTTTTGCGCAGGGCAGCAACATCGTTGTCGACGCGCATCATCTCGCCTTGACCCCCGGCATCGAGGCGGGTGGAATATCGATGAGTTGCCTATCCTCGATGCGAGGCACGGCTGAAGTCGACCCGAAGCGGCCGCAGCAGATCGTGGGACAGCCCAAGCCGGAGCCTGGTGCTGTGAAGGAATGGAACCTGCACCTTTGCGCGTCTGACAAGATGCGCAGCGCTGCCGGTCGCAGTCCTGGTCCTGAACTCATATAGCGCGGCGGAGACTGGTCATTTTGGGGCGCGCAAACCTTCGAGTAGGACGCGGAAGCCGCCCACCGCCTTCTTGGACGTTTCCGCTGGATTATCGGAATTGGCGATCCATTGCGCTGCTCCGCTGCTCGCTGCGATAATGAGCCTGGCACCTGCCTCGGGATCGATGTCTACAATAAAACCTTCGGCCTTCAGGGCGCTGATAGTCCGCGCGACCGCGGCGATGCAGCCATTGGCGTTGGGCCACATCGACGGATCGCCGAGAACGGCAGGGCCGTCGCGAAACATGATGCGCTGGATCTCCGGTTCGAGGGCCATCTCGACATAGGCCACGTTCTCCGCGACGAAGCCTTGCCACCGCGTCGGCGCGTCGGCTGACACCTTGTTCAATCGCGCCGTCATTTCCGCGTCTATCTCCTGGATTACCGCCTGAAGCAGGCCCTTCTTGTCTCCGAAATGGTGATAGAGCGCACCGCGTGTCAGACCGGCTTCGGCGGTGAAATCATCCATTGACGAGTCCGCGTATCCGATCGTTCCGAATGCCCGGCGCGCCGCTCCAATCAGCTTGGCACGGGTTTCGGCAATCATTTCCTTGCGTGGCCTGACCATAAATGTCCTTTTCGGATACGATGCGTATATTTTTTACATACGCGGCGTATTCTAATTGACATACGCGCCGTATGCAATTACCTGTTTGCATACGCCACGTATGTAAGTGGCGCGCCTTAGAGGAGCGTCGCATGTCAAATCCATACAGAAAAATATTCGCCGCGCCGGGCGCCAAAGGCTTTTCGGCCGCGGGCTTCTTCGCACGACTGCCGATCGCGATGGCCCCGATCGGGATCGTCGCAATGCTCTCTCAAACCCATGGCGAGTATTGGCTCGCAGGGGCCGTCTCGGCCACTTTCGCTCTCGCCAACGCGCTTGTCTCACCGCAGATATCGAGGCTTGTCGATCGCTTTGGTCAGGCGGCCGTCGTCACGCCGACCACGATCATTTCCGCCCTGTCATTCCTCGCACTTATTTTGGCAGCAAACCAGAAATGGCCGGAGTGGACCATGTTCATCGCCGCGTTCCTCGCCGCGAGCATGCCGAGCATACCGGCCATGGTACGTGCTCGCTGGACGGAGCTTTTCCGTAACCGGCCGGAGCTGAACACCGCCTTCGCATTCGAATCTGCCGCTGACGAGCTCGTCTACATTGCGGGAGCATCGCTCTCGGTAGGGTTGGCGGTCGCGCTTTTTCCTGAGGCCGGTATGCTGATCAGCACGCTCTTCCTTGCCTTGGGAACTGCAGCCTTCCTTCTGCAACGTTCGACTGAACCAAAAGTGCGGATTGCGCAGGGCCAGACTGCACAGGGCTCGGCAATCGGTCGGCGCCCCGTACAGATCATCACGCTGGCGCTTGTATTTGTCGGCTCGATCTTCGCCACGGCCGAAGTAAGCGCGGTGGCGATCACCAAGGAGCTTGGCCAACCGAGTGCAGCAAGTCTGGTGATCGGCGTCTATGCAGTCGGCTCCTTCGTGGTCGGGCTCATCCTTGGCGCTTTCAACCCCAAAATGCCGCTGCACCGCCAGTTGCTCATCGCAGTCAGTGTGCTTGCCGTCACGTCTTTGCCGCTTCTTGCGGCGGGCATATCCGTACCGTCGCTCGCTCTCGCCGTATTCCTCAGCGGCATTGCGATCTCGCCAACCTTCATCACCGCCTTTGGATTGATCGAGCGCCGCGTGCCGGACTCGATGCTGACCGAGGGTGTCACCTGGGTGATGACTGGCATCGGAATCGGGATGGCGCTCGGCGCATTCGTGTCCGGATGGGTGGTGGACAATTTTGGTGCGCAGAACGGCTTCTGGGTATCAGTGGCGGCCGGCGCGGCGACCGTGGCGACGGTAGCCTTGGGGCAGCCCAGTCTAGCTGCAGAGAGAGCGGAGCATGTTAGCGACGAGCTCCCGCAGCCGGCGGAGTAGGCCAGCAGTGATCGGCAGGGGCCGCCGTTTGCAACTGCGCTGTTTTTCATTCTCCATCGCCAATGGCATGCTGCACCTCTTAGTGCGGCGTGCCTTTTTCAAGCGCCTCAGACACAAACTCAGACTCCCAGTCGTCATTCGCCCAACCACAAGCCAGAAAATCTTCGAGCAGCGGCCGCGGGCCTAAACCCCGCTACCATCCGCAATTTCGAGCTCGTCCAGCCCCGCCGCCCTCAGGTAATCGACATGCGCTTGGGCGACGCTCGGATGCATGGCCGTGACTGCGACCGACGCGGCGACGGTGGCATTCCAGCGCTCTTCGCGATCGGTCTCGACTCCTTCGTTCTCGCATCGACGACTGGAAGCGCGTATAAATACATAGACTTCGGCGGGCTGGCGCCTCATACGCCGAAGACCTGCGCTCCGGGAACGTCCGCGCGCCAGGAACGTTACGGATAGGCAGTGTCCGGCGAGGCGCCGCCGAGCCGACTTCCGGGAACAACCTGGAGTGAGAGCCATGGAACAGACAGACGCTCGCAGATTGGCAGAGGAATATCTGCGCCTCGGCGGTCATCGCCGGGTGGTCATCGATGATAACCAGACATCGGTCCGGAACTGGGAGCCAGAGCCGGCCGCCGCCGAGGCGTTCTGGAAAAAGAACGTCGAAATACTTGCGCCGGAAAGACAGCGCGAGGTGCAACTTCTGCTGCCGACGATCAATCGCGCATGAGGCGTGAGCCGTACTGCTTTTCGTTTGCGGCGCCATCCTGCGCCGCCGCCGGCGCTTTTTTTGCGCCCACACGTGGGAACAGAAAAGTTCGTTTTTGAATTGTAGGCACGTCACCGATACGCGCAATACGGCCGCGGAACCGATGAGAGATGAAGATGCCGGATTATCCCAGTGGGGTGTCAACGGAGCCTCTCTACCACGAATGGTGGACGCAGCATCGCGGTGACTCGCCTGTCGTCGCCACCGCCATTCACAATGGTCATGTCGTGCGTGGTGCGGCCAAAGGCCTCCTTGCCCTTTCGGACGTCGAGCGGCTGCGCGAGGAGGATCCCTTCACCGAGTTCATCATCCGCGATTTCCCGAACCGGATCATCGTTCATCGTTCGCGATTCGAAGTCGATATCAATCGCCCACGCAGCGGTGCCATCTACACGCGGCCGGAGCAGGCATGGGGTCTCAAGGTCTGGAACCACGAGCCGCCACGCGAGGTGGTAGAGACGTCATTGGCGATGCATGACGAATATTATGCCATGCTCGAGGCGCTGCTCGCGGGGATCGAACGGCGCTATGGACGATTCGTCGTTCTCGACGTGCACAGTTACAACCACCGGCGCGACGGCCCCGAAGCGGAAGCGGCGAAAACGGAAGTCGCGCCGGAGGTCAACATCGGCACGTCTTCGATGGATCGCGTGAAATGGGCCCGTGTGGTGGATGCTTTTGTCGAGGCATTGCGTTCCACCGAATGCCAGGGGCGACGGCTCGATGTGCGGGAAAACATCGCGTTTCAGGGTAGAGGCGAACAAACTCGGTTCATCCATGAGCGCTACCCCGATACGGGCTGCGCGATTGCCGTCGAATTCAAGAAATTCTTCATGGACGAATGGACGGGCGAGCCGGACCTGGAGGCGCTTGGCGCGATCAGGAAGCTTGTCTCGTCGACGCTGCCTTTGCTTGTGAGCACGTTGGGTGCAGATCGATGAAACGCTCCGTCGCGCCCGCTTCCACGGATACCGGAGACACTCCGGACTGGCTCGCCGAGGCGCTGGCGAGCATCAAGGCCGGCAAGGCCGTACGAAAAGATCTTCCGGATGGCGGCCGACTGCATATCGACCGCGCGCTTCCCTTTCTTTGCCTGCACATCTCCGGCGACGACGAAGGTCCGGTGGCCCGCGAGATTGCGCAAGCGAATGCGTCCTACCTCATTGCACCAGAGGCCGAGATCGCCATTTCGGTCATAGAAGCCATCGGAACGCTGCTCAAGCGGCGTTTCGGTGCATTCATGGTCCTCGAAATGGGCGAGCTTGCGCGCGACGAACTGTTGACCGACGACGCACCGTACCTTCCGCCATTCAAGATCGAGGTCACGGCAAGCCCGGAGGGGCCCGCGCGGATTGCTGCCAAGGCATTTGCCAATGCCGCCGAAGCGACCGAAGCAAAGTTCCGCACGCCGCGTGTCGAACTTCGTGAAGCCGATGGGATGGACCTGCCATTTCCCTATCTTCGCGTTCGGTTCGCGCCGATCTATCGGCAGCGAGAATCCGGCAACATCTATCCGCAGCTTCGTGAACGCCTCATCGCAAGCATTTTCGATGCCGGCCTGCAAGCCCTCGCAGCGTTCGTCGGGGCTACCAAAAGCGTGAATATCTCGACGCATCGGGCGCTCGGCAGAAAGGCCTTCATCGATGCCGTGGTCCGCACCGACCGCAGCATCGACGAGGTCGCTTCGACTTTCGACTTCCTGCTCGCCGTGACCCCGATCAATGCCGACGCAGCCTGGAGCGAGTTTGCCGCAGGCGACTACCGGCGAGCGCCGCGCTTTCTCTATCGGCCGCTGACGCTGCAGGTCGAGGCGGCAAAGAAGAAACTCTTCTCCATCAGCTTCGACCATCTTGAAGACCCGGTGCTGTACCAGCTCTACCGCGAAAAGCAGCAGGAACTGGATCTTCAGCTTTCGTTGCTTTCGGCCCGGGAAACCGCAAAATTCATCGAATTCGGCCGCGCGCTCTATGGTCCCGTCGAACCGGAGCTCCTGCGGGTAGCGCGGGACATTCTTGCTCGGGCCGGCGATGGAAGCGCCAGTGCAGGCGGCCAGGCACGCGTCACGGAACGACACGCCGATTGCTATTTCGTCGAGCAACAGGCGCGCGCGATGATTGCCGAATACCGGCGCCGCTATGCTGGCTTCGACGCGTCCGTGGAAGTGCGCGACGATCTTCCCTCCGGTCTTCTGGTTTCGGGCAGCCACCTCCTCATTGCACGCAGCACCGCCATGGAAGCGGAGCGCGTCGAGCCGATCTTGAGCCATGAAATCGGCGTGCACCTGCTGACCTATTTCAACGGTTCGGCGCAGGGCTTGCGGCTTTTCCGGTCAGGCCTTGCCGGATACGAGGGCATGCAGGAGGGGCTGGCGGTCTTTGCGGAATTCCTGACGAGCGGCATGAGCGGTGAGCGGCTGCGTCTCATCGCCGCCCGCGTCGTTGCCTGCGCCGCAATGCTAGATGGCGCGTCGCTGCCCGAAACCTATCGACTGCTCGTCGAGGACCATGGTTTCTTGAGGGCGGATGCCTTCAACGTCGTCTTGCGCGTCTATCGCGGCGGGGGCTTGGCCAAGGATGCGATTTACCTGCGCGGCCTTCTGCAACTCCTCACCCATCTTGCGGCTGACGGCGCCCTGGAACCCTTCTGGATGGGAAAGATCGCCGCTTCGCATTTTGGCGTAATGCAGGAACTGAGTGCCCGTGGCCTGCTTGGTGTGCCGGCGGTTCACCCTATATTCCTAGACTATCCGGAAGCGCCGTCACGCCTCTCCAGAGCGCGTGCGGGAATGTCGCCACTCGACATGGTCGAACCTTAGGAGCCGGACATGCGCATCGCCTTTTTCGTCAATTCCATCGAGGGCGAGGCTACCTATTACACGACAACTTGGCTTGCGCTCGCCGCGCTCGCCCGTGGGCACGACGTTTGCTACGTCATGCCAGGGGATTTCGTATTGCGCTCCGACGACAGCCTTTTGGTCCGCGCCACGACCTTGCATGGTCCGAAGCCGAAGAAGCCGGAAACATTGCTGAACGCGCTCAAGGACGAGCGGGCAAAGATCAGGACGATTGACGTCAATGAAATCGATGTCCTCTTTCTGCGCAACGATCCGTCCGAGGACGCAGAACGACGTTCCTGGGCGGCTTATGCCGGCGTGAATTTCGGGCGCCTGGCGGTTGATCGCGGCGTGATCGTCGTCAACGACCCAACCGGATTGGCGGCCGCGCAGAACAAGCTCTATTTTCAAGGCTTTCCGGAGGTTGTTCGCCCCACCTCGCTGATCTCGCGGAGCATCGAGGAGATTCGGGGCTTCATCGATGCGCATCCCGACGGCGTCATCCTGAAGCCGTTACAAGGATCAGGCGGCAAGAACGTTTTCAAGATCAGTTCCAGGGAAGAAGCCAATCTCAACCAGATATTCGAAGTTGCCAGCGGCGAAGGGTACCTTATCGCCCAGACCTACCTGCCCGAAGCCACGGCCGGCGACGTCCGCCTCTTTCTCATGAACGGGCGGCCACTGGCGCGCGATGGTGTTTATGCCGCACTCCGCCGGGTGCCGGCCAAGGGCGATGTGCGCTCCAACATGCATGCCCGCGGCACGCCGGAAGCGGCAACGGTCACGCCGGAAATTCTGACTCTTGCGGAAAAGCTCCGTCCGAAACTGGTGGAAGACGGCATGTTCCTGGTGGGCCTCGACATCGTCGGCGACAAGATACTGGAAATCAATGTCTACAGTCCCGGAGCCCTCCCGGAGATCGCCGCGCTTTGCGGCGTGGATTTCAGCGAGGACATCATAATCGCGCTTGAAAACAAGCTGAGCATCCGACAGCTCTATTCGGGAACATTGTCGAACCGCGCGCTGGCAACGCTTTAACGACGTCAAGCGCATGACGAACCGATGAATTTGGCGCGAACACGCTCGATAATTTCAAACGTCAGTTTACAAAAGTAATATAATATGATTTTTTCTCTGCAGCTGCATGGAGAGCAGCTTTCTTTGGGAGGAAATCATGAAATTTGCAAAGGCACTTGCGAGTGCAACGATCCTTGCCGCCTGCACCTTCGGCAGCGCATCGGCTGCGGAGCTCGTCGTCGGCTTTTCCCAGATCGGATCTGAGTCCGGCTGGCGCGCGGCTGAAACGACGCTGACGAAGCAGCAGGCCGAGCAGCGTGGCATCGACCTCAAATTCGCCGATGCGCAGCAGAAGCAGGAAAACCAGATCAAGGCTATTCGCTCCTTCATCGCGCAAGGCGTGAACGCCATTCTTCTCGCTCCGGTGGTCGCCACCGGATGGGACGAAGTCCTGCAGGAGGCGAAGGATGCGGAAATTCCGGTCATCCTGCTCGACCGGACCGTCGATGCATCGGACGATCTTTATTTGACGGCTGTGACCTCCGATCTCGTCCATGAAGGCAACGTCGCCGGCAAGTGGCTTGCCGATACGGTTGCCGGCAAGCCCTGCAACGTCGTCGAGCTTCAGGGCACGACCGGCTCGTCGCCGGCGATCGATCGCAAGAAGGGCTTCGAACAGGCGCTCTCCGGCCACGACAACCTGAAGATCATTCGCAGCCAGACCGGTGATTTCACCCGCACGAAGGGCAAGGAAGTCATGGAAAGCTTCCTGAAGGCGGAAGGCGGCGGCAAGAACATCTGCGCGCTCTATGCCCATAACGACGACATGGCCGTTGGCGCAATCCAGGCCATCAAGGAAGCCGGTTTGAAGCCGGGCACGGACATTCTCGTTGTCTCGATCGATGCCGTTCCGGACATCTTCCAGGCGATGGCCGCTGGTGAAGCGAACGCAACGGTCGAGCTCACCCCGAACATGGCCGGTCCGGCCTTCGACGCCCTCGCCGCCTACCTGAAGGACGGCAAGGAACCGGCGAAATGGATCCAGACGGAATCGAAGCTTTATACCCAGGCTGACGATCCCATGAAGGTCTACGAGGAGAAAAAGGGCCTCGGCTACTGATCTCGCTTGCGGCCCGCCACGACGGATGCGCGCGGGCCGCCTATGCCTTCGGAGAGGAATACCCGCTTGGCTTGAGACAGGAGCGGACGCCGCCAAGACGCGGCGTCCCCGCCCAATTGCCAAGCAGGCGGTAGTCCAGAGACGGAATCCATGCAAACCAGCAGCGAGAACATTCTTTCGGCGGTCCGGATCGACAAGGGTTTTCCCGGAACGAAGGCCTTGGACAAGGTCGACTTTCATCTGCGGCGGGGCGAGGTTCACGCGCTTCTCGGAGAGAACGGCGCGGGCAAATCGACGCTCATCAAATGCCTGACCGGCGCCTATCACCGGGACGGCGGCAGCATCTTGCTCGACGGGGCCGAACTCGACCCGCGCGATACCTTCGATGCCCAGCGGCTGGGGATCGGGACGGTCTACCAGGAAGTGAACCTGCTGCCGAACCTCAGCGTCGCCGAGAACCTGTTTCTCGGGAGGCAACCACGCCGCTTCGGCATGGTCGATATCCGGGCGATGAACCGCAAGGCGCGCGAACTGCTGTCGCAATACGAGCTTGAGCTCGATGTCACCCGTGCGCTTGCGAGTTATTCGGTCGCCATTCAGCAGGTCGTCGCCATCGCCCGCGCCGTCGACCTCTCAGGCAAGGTGCTGATCCTCGACGAGCCGACAGCGAGCCTCGACGCGCACGAGGTGGCGATGCTCTTTCGCATCGTCCGACGCCTCAAGGCACGCGGCCTCGGCATCATCTTCATCACCCACTTCCTCGAGCAGGTCTACGAAATTTCGGACCGCATAACGGTGCTGCGCAACGGCCGCCTCGTCGGAACCCGCGACGCGGCCGACCTCGACCGGCGCGATCTGATCGCGATGATGATCGGTCGCGAACTCGCGGCCGAGATCCATTCGGCCCACGCGAACACTGCAGGCGGCGAGCCGCGCTACCGGTTCAGAAACTACGGCCGGCGGGGGCGTATCGAACCGTTCGATCTCGACGTCAGGGCGGGTGAAGTCGTCGGCATAGCCGGCCTGCTCGGTTCGGGGCGAACGGAAACGGCGGAAGTCCTCTTCGGCGCCCATCGTGCCGACAGTGGCACGGCAGAAATCGACGGCCGCCCTGTCGAGCTATCGTCGCCCCGTGCCGCCATCCGCCAGAAATTCGGCTTTTGTCCGGAGGATCGCAAGACCGCCGGCATTGTCGGCGACCTCTCCGTGCGCGAGAACATCGTCTTGGCCCTACAGGCCAGGCGCGGCTGGACGCGGCCGATCTCGCGCGCAGAGCAGAACCGGCTGGCCGACCTTTATATCCGGGCGCTCGATATCCGTACCGCCGACCGAGAAAAGCCGATCAAACTGCTTTCCGGCGGCAACCAGCAGAAGGCAATACTCGCCCGCTGGCTGGCTACCGAGCCCGAATTCCTGATACTCGATGAACCGACGCGCGGCATCGACGTCGGCGCACATGCCGAGATCGTCAGGCTCATCGAAACGCTGCGTGAGAAAGGTATGTCGCTCATCGTCATTTCGTCGGAAATAGAAGAACTGGTCGCCTACAGCACGCGGGTCGTCGTCCTACGCGACCGCGCCCACGTGGCCGAACTCGACGGCGAGCAAATTACCGCCGATCAGATCGTCGAGGCGATTGCTGCGGCCAACGAGCGGAGGGCATCGTGACAACTATCGTCAGGACCTATCTTGCGCGCCTGCTGCCGCAACTGATCGCGCTCACCGCCATTCTCGCTGCGATTTCAATGACCTTTTCCGGTTTTCTCAACCTGGAAATTCAGAATGGCCGTCTCTACGGCAGCCTGATCGACATCCTCAATCGCGGCGCACCAGTGGTTCTGCTTGCCATCGGCATGACCGTCGTCATTGCCACCAAGGGCATCGACCTTTCCGTTGGCGCGGTCATGGCGATTTGCGGGGCAGTCGCCGCGTCCTTCATCACCTCCGGCCATTCGCTCGCCGAGACAGTCCTCGTCACGCTCGCGGTCGGCATCCTTTGCGGCATCTGGAACGGGATCCTTGTCGCCATTCTGGACATCCAGCCGATCATTGCGACGCTGGTGCTGATGGTCGCCGGGCGCGGCATCGCCCAGCTCATCACCGAGGGCGCGATCCTCACCTTCAATGATCCTGGCCTCATTTTCATCGGGAGCGGTTCTTTCGCCGGTCTACCGATGCCGGTGATCGTCTGGCTGGTCTTCGGAATCCTTGTCGCATTGCTCGTCAGGCGGACCGCACTCGGGATGCTGATCGAAGCGATCGGTGTCAATCGTCAGGCAAGCACGTTGTCGGGCGTCTTCACGCCGGTGCTTCTGGTTGCCGCCTACGTGCTTTCCGGCCTGTGCGCCGCGATTGCCGGCATTATCGCTGCCGCCGACATCAGGGGGGCCGATGCCAACAATGCAGGACTCTGGCTGGAGCTCGACGCCATTCTGGCAGTCGTGGTCGGCGGCACCTCGCTCCTTGGCGGCCGCTTCAGCATCGCCGCATCGGTGTTCGGAGCGATCATCATCCAGGCGATCAATACCGGCATCCTGCTTTCCGGTTTTCCGCCTGAGTTCAACCTCATCATCAAGGCGGCAATCATCGTCTTTATCCTGGTGCTTCAGTCGCCGCGCTTTCGCACCGTCTTTGCGTTCCTCGCCATCCCTGGACGAGCAGCCAAACCGACCGAGCGGGAGGCGAAATGAAGCAGAAATATCTTCCGCTTACGGCGACGATCTTCATCTTCGTCTTAAGCTATGCGCTCTGCGCCGCTCAGTATCCGAACATTCTTTCCACCCGGGTGATCGGGAACCTTTTGACCGACAATGCCTTCCTCGGCATCGCGGCCGTAGGCATGACCTTCGTCATTCTTTCGGGCGGCATCGACCTCTCGATCGGTTCCGTGATCGCTTTCACTGGGGTCTTCCTGGCGGTGGTGCTGGAGCATACCAGCATGCACCCGCTCGTCGCCTTCGCGCTGGTCCTTATGACAACCACGCTCTTCGGCGCACTGATGGGGGCAATTATCCACTATCTCGAAATGCCCGCCTTCATCGTGACGCTTGCCGGAATGTTCCTTGCGCGCGGCATGGCCTTCGTGCTCTCGATCGATTCCATTCCGATCAAGCATCCGTTCTACGCGACATTGAAGGGCCTTTATTACAAGCTGCCGGGCGGAGGGCGGATCACGCTTATCGGCGGACTGATGCTGCTCGTCTTCGCCGTTGGCATCCTCCTCGCTCACCGGACCCGTTTCGGCACGAACGTCTATGCGCTCGGCGGCGGCACGGCGACGGCGAAGCTCATGGGCGTCCCTGTTGCAAGCACGACCGTCAGTATCTATGCGCTCTCGGGATTGCTCGCTGGTCTCTCGGGGATCGTCTTCTCGCTTTATACGTCGGCCGGCTATTCGCTTGCCGCGGTCGGCGTCGAGCTTGACGCCATCACCGCCGTCGTCATCGGCGGGACGCTGCTGACCGGCGGATCGGGCTTCGTTGCCGGAACGCTTGTCGGCATCTTCATTCAGGGCCTCATCCAGACCTACATAACCTTCGACGGATCGCTCTCCAGCTGGTGGACAAAGATCCTGATCGGAGCGCTGCTCTTCGCCTTCATCCTCCTGCAGAAGGGGATCATCCATCTGTCGCGCGACAACCGGCAACGCGCGTGAGAAGCCGAGGGCCGTCTGAGATGCCGCCGGGAACCTTCGTCAAACAGTCGGGAAAGCGGACGAGCCATCAGCACGTCGTCGACGAACTGGGCCAGGCTGTCGTCGGCGGCGAATTTGCCGTTGGCGACATACTTCCGGGCGACACGGAGCTTGCGGCGCGCTTCAGAGTATCCCGCACCGTCTTGCGTGAAGCGATGAAAACGCTTGCGGCCAAGGGGCTTGTCTTCCCGCGTGCCCGCATCGGGACTCGCGTTATGCCGCGCTCGCACTGGAACCTGTTCGACAGCGATGTCCTCTCCTGGCATTTCAATGTCGGCGTCGACCGGGATTTCCTGCATCACCTCAGCGAGGTGAGACTGGCCCTCGAACCCTATGCTGCCGGGCTCGCAGCGCGACGGGCGTCGGACGCGGACATCAGCCAAATGATGCGGCTTGCCGTCGCCATGGGCGATGCCGGGCACAGTGCCCAGACGCTGGTGCATGCCGACCTTGAATTCCACCTGCAGCTGCTGGAGGCCTCGCTCAATCCCTTCATGCGGACCGTGGGGAGCCTTATCGAAGCGGCGTTGATCGGTGTATTCAAACTGACGAGCCCGCCCCCCGAAGAGGCCGAAATCGATCGCGTCGCGATGGCGCATATCCGGATCGTCGAGGAGATCCAGCGCCGTGACGAAGATGGTGCTCGAAGCGCGATGGAGAACGTGATCCGCGTCGGCCAGGATCGGCTCATGCTTAACCTCGCGGAAGGCAAGGCCCCTCTTCATAGCGGATCGTGAAAGCGCGACGCGCATGGACGCACGAAAGAACAAAGCGTTAGGGCGGCTTTCTCAGATGAGATGACCGCCCTCTTCGCCGGATGCTAGCTCGCATGGCCGGCTAGGTGGAGATGCCGCGGCGGTTCTATGCCTATGCGCCCATTTTCCGGTTCGATCCGCTTGCCTGTCGCGGTATCGAAAAGGTGCAGTTGCACCGGATCTATCGCAAGGCCGATGATATCGCCGCTTCCGACTCCGCCGCGGCCGGTCTCGACGATCGTCAGTTCCGGCTGCGTTGCCGAGGTGATGAAAGTGGCCGAACCGGTCGACTCGACGAAACCGACGGGAACGTCAAAGGCGCCCTGCCCTTCGGCAACGACCTTGATGTGCTCCGGCCGGATACCCGCAGTGACGGAGGATCCCGGCGGCAGGCCGCGCCCGAGCGCGAGCTTCGCCTGCGTCTTGCCGAAGTCGAGAGCGACATGAGCGCCATCTTCGCCGACGTTCGCCGGTATGAAGTTCATAGCGGGCGAGCCTATGAAGCCCGCAACGAACTTGTTGGCCGGGCGGTCATAGAGATCAAGCGGCCGGCCCTGCTGCTCGATGATGCCGTCGCGCATGACGACGACATGGTCGGCCATGGTCATCGCCTCGATCTGGTCGTGCGTCACGTAGACCGAGGTTGCGTTGAGCCGGTCATGCAAAGCGCGGATTTCCTTGCGCATGTGGACGCGAAGGGCGGCGTCAAGATTTGAAAGCGGCTCGTCGAACAGGAATGCCTTCGGGTGGCGGATGATAGCTCGGCTCATCGCGACACGCTGGCGCTGGCCGCCCGAGAGTTCGCGCGGATAGCGCTTCATCAGATGCGAGAGCCCGGTCGTTGCCGCCACTTCCTCCGCAGCCTTGCGCGCTTCCGCCCTCTTCACGCCGCGGATGCGCAGGCTGTAGGTCAGGTTCTCCTCGACCGTCATATGCGGATAGAGCGCATAGGACTGGAAGACCATGGCGACATCGCGCTTTCGCGGCGGAACGTCGTTCATGAGCGCGCCGGCGATCTTCATCTCGCCGGTCGAGATCTTTTCGAGGCCGGCGAGCGAACGCAGCAGGGTGGACTTGCCGCAGCCGGATGGGCCGACGAGGGCGACGAAGGTCCCCTCCTCTATCGCGAGATTGATGTCCTTCAGCGCGTGGAAGGCACCGTAGAACTTGTTGACGCCGTTGAGTTCGATCTGGAGGTTCATTTGAGGGCTCCCGAAGTGAGGCCGGAAACGATGCGGCGCTGCAAGAGGATGAAGGCTGCGAGAATGGGGGTCACATAGATCGTGGCATAGGCCATGATGTTGTTCCATTCGTTGGTGTTCGGCCCCATGAAGGAATTCAGGCCAACGCTGGCGGGCTGCAGTTCGATGTCCTGGATCATCGACTTCGAATAGACGAACTCGCCGAAGGCCTGCATGAAGATGAGGATCGCGCTGACGAGAATACCGTTGCGCGCCAGCGGCAGGACGATGTTGAAGAACGCGCCGATACGCGAATTGCCGTCGACGAGGGCCGCCTCCTCGAGCTCCATCGGCACGCTCATGAAAGTCGCCCTGACGAGGACCACGAAGAACGGCATGCTCTTGGCGGCGATCGCCAGGATGACCGCGAAGCGCGGCGTGTCGAGCAGGCCAAACTGCGAGAAGCCGACGAAGATGGGCGTGATCATCAGCGAGGCCGGCAGCACCTGCAGCATGAGGATGAGAAACAGGCCGATATCGACCCAGACATTACGGTAGCGGGCGAGCACATAGGCGCAGCCGACGCCGAGCACCGAAATCAGCGCCACGGCGCCGAAGGCGATGACCAGCGAATTCCAGAGATAGCGCCCCATGTTGCGGCTTTGCCAGACATCCCCGTAGATGCCCCATTGCGGCTCGCTCGGCCAGAATTTCGGCGGTGTCGCGAACATGGCCGAGCCGGACTTCAACGCCGTGATGTACATCCAGTAGAGCGGAAAGAGATAGATGGCGGCGAGCACCAGTGCCACGGCCAGCATCAGTCGATTGCGGAATTGTTCGCTCATCCCCTGACCTCATGACGGGTGGATCGCACATAGACGACTGAGGCGAACATAACGAAGACGATCATGATCACCGAAATCGTTGCGCCCTTGGCAAAGTCGTATTGGCGGAAGGAGAGATCCCAGGCCCAATACTGCGTGACGTTCGAGGTGTTGTTCGGTCCTCCCGATGTGATCGCGGCGAAGAGATCGAATTGCTGCAGCGTGAAGATCAATCCGAGCGCGATGATCGCGCCGATCGTCGAACGCATCATCGGCAGCGTGATCGTCCAGAAGCGTTGAAGCCCATTGGCGCCATCGAGCTCGGCGGCCTCGTAGAGATCCTTCGGTATGCCCGAGAGCCCGACGGAGAGCAGGATCATGTTGAAGGACGTGCCGAGCCAGATATTGGCGATGATGACGGCCCAGAGCGAATAATTCGGATCGGAGCGCCAGAAGATATTGCCGTCAATGACACCCGTTTCCCTCAGGAGGAAATTGAGAACACCGAAGTCGCCCGAAAGAATCCAGTTCCAGATGGCGCCAACGACGAGCCCCGGCATTACCCAGGAGACGAGAAAGAGGCCGCGCAGCCACGAGGCGCCGGGAAAATTGGTCCAGAAGAACAGCGCGAGGCCGAAGCCGATCGCAAATTGTCCGGCGATAGAGGCCGCCACGAAGAGCGCCGTATTGAAGAGAATCGGCCGGGTTTCGGGCTGCGAAAACAGATCGACATAGTTGCGGAAGCCGACAAAGGGCCGCGCGAAGCTGCCGAGGCTGAACATGTCCACTTCCTGGAAACTCATCACCACGTTGTAGACGAGCGGCAACCCGGACATGACGAACAGGAAAGCGAGCGGCAGCGCGACGAGGCCGATGTCGAAGCCCTTGCCGTCCGTGATACTGGATAGAATTCTCTTCATGGCGATCCCCTCTCCCGCCGGCGACCCGGCCGAAGCCGGAGATCGCCTTTCGGGAGGAAACTCGGGCGGACATTGCGATCCGCCGGTGAATGCCTGCCGCCGCTCCGCAAGCCGGGGCGGCGGCATTGTCTCAACCCTGGACCGCCTTGATCTTCTCGGCCGCCTGGTCAAGCGCTTCCTTGGAAGTCATCTGGCCGGTCAAAGCCGCCTGGATCGCGTCCTGGATCGCCTTGGAGATTTTCGGCCATGCCGGATGCGGACCGCGGGGCTTGGCGTATTTCAGCTGCTCGACGAAGACCTTCAGCGCCGCGTCCTTCAGCGGTTCGCCGGTCGGCGGAATGGTGATGTCAGAGCGTGCCGGCAATTGCCCGAAGTCCTTGAACATCCTGTTGTCCTGCGACACGAAATATTCGAGAACCTTGAAGGCTTCCGCCGGATGCTCGGTGTTGGCGAATATCGCCCAGTTGAAGTCGCCCATAGCCGAGGAGCGTTCGGCCCCCGGTTCGGGCACGGGCAGGAGTGCCACGCCCCAGTCGAACTTCGCCTCCTCGATCATTCGATCCAGTTCCCATGGCCCGGAGATCGCCATCGCCGCATTGCCCGAATTGAAGGTACCGGTCGAATCCCATTGGCTTCGCGTCAGCGTATCCGGCGACGCCAGCTTCTCGTCGATGATCTTCTTCCAGACGTCGAGCGCCTTGACCGCTCCGTCGGAGTTGATCGCATCATAACTGCCGCCGGCCATCTGCGCCCAGGGAAGGAACTGGAACGTCCCCTCTTCATTGGCCTTGGCCGAGAAAGTCAGACCGTAGACATTCGCGGCCGGGTCGGTCAGCTTGCGCGCCGTCTCTACCAGTTCGTCCCAGGTCTGCGGCGGCTTGTTGGGGTCAAGGCCCTTGGCCTTGAACATGTCCTTGTTGTAGTAGAGCGCGATCGTGTTGGTCGCCTTCGGAATCCCGTAATATTTTCCGTCCCAGGTCACCGAGGCGAGCGGCCCCGGAAAGTAATTCTCGATTTTCACGACCGACGATTTCGCGATCATGTCGGTGAGGTCGAGAAACGCGCCACGCGACGAAAAGAGCGCGTGCTCCGGATTGTCGACCGCAATGATGTCGGGTGCCTGCCCCGTCGAATAGGCGCGCATCGCCTCGCTGACCACGTCGTCGAACTGGATCTGGCGATATTCGACTTTAATTCCGGTGTTGAGCTTGTTGAAATCATTGATCAGATTTGGCGCCGGCTGAATGTCTCGATCCAGCGACCAAACACTGATCGTCACATCCTCCGCGCTGGCGGAGAACGCCGCCAGCGAAGTGCCGAGGGCGACGGTGCCCAGAATTGCATATCTGCGGAAGCCCATAATTTCCTCCTTTGTTGTCCCGCGACCGGCATCCTCCATGCCGGCGGTCAGGCATGCCTCAGACCGGATCGGTGACGAAATCGCCGCCCCGGCATGTTTTCAGGTGGTTGAGCGCGTGGACCTGGCCGGTCATTTCGAGCGCATCGCGATAGACCGGATCGTGCCAGCCTTCGATGTCGATCGAACCGGACCAGCCGGCAAGGCGCAGTTCCGAGATGATGTCGGTCCAGTTGCTGTCGCCGAAGCCGGGCGTGCGCATGACGACGAACTTCTCCTTGCCGAAGATGCCGTGCTCGCGGATCACGTCCCAACGGATCGTCGCGTCCTTTCCGTGAACGTGGAAGATCTTCTGAGCCCATTTGCGGATCTGTGGCAGAGGGTCGATCAGATAGACCATCTGGTGGCAAGGTTCCCATTCGAGACCGATATGGTCGTCCGGGGTCTCGTTGAAGATGAGTTCCCAGGCATCCGGATTGTGGGCGATGTTCCAGTCGCCGGTTGCCCAGTTGCCGTCCATGGCGCAATTCTCGAAAGCGATCTTCACGCCCTTGTCGGCGGCGCGAGCGGCGAGCTCCCGCCAGATCTTCCGGTAGCGCGGCAGGCTGTCGGTAAGTGGCCGATTGCGGATGCGGCCGGTAAATCCTGCAACGCAGGTTGCGCCGAAGTGATGCGCATTGTCGATGCAATCCTTCCAACCTTGCAGCGTCTGCAGGTCGATGTCGGTCTCCTCGAGCGGATTGCCGAACATGCCAATCGTCGAGATCGTGATGTCGCGATCGCCGATAACGTCCTTGCAACGCTTCCCGAGTTCAGCGAGGTCCTGGCCGTTCGTGGTCTGCCAGAAGAACGGCTCGAAGCTTTCGAAGCCCATGTCGGCGATCTGGCCGATGCGTTTGGCGGCGTCGCCTTTGGTGGCGCTGACCATCGTACCGATGCGGATGGATTTGGCTGGATTGCTCATCAGATACCTCGTTCAGATTGTCACGCGCTGCCGGGTGCGGGCGCTCTCGATCGCCGCGAAGACCATGGCAAGGCTGTTGATATTGTCGTCGCTTGCCGTCTCCGGCGTTCCGCCGGACCGGATGGCCGCGAGAAAGTCGGCGATCACGCTGGCGTGGCCATGCGTTTCCGCCTGATCGACCGGCTCGGGAACCTCGAGCGGCACAAGTTCGCGCAGGAACCCTTCGCTGCCGGTGACCCTGTTCGCCCGGAAGCTTTCTGCGCCGTCCCAGAGCAGCGTGCCCCCGGTGCCGATGATCCGCCACTGGCTTTCCCAACTCGTATTCGCCCCCTCCGCGCACCATGAGCCTCGATAGGTGAAGGTCACGCCATCAGACAGTTCGAAGATGGCATTCGCGGCCGCGCCATGCGCATACCAGGACCCGCGGGGATTGCTTTCGTGGCAATAGACTGCAAGCGGCGTCTTGTCGGCGATGAAGCGCGCGGCGTCGAAGGTATGAATCGCCATGTCCAGGAGCAGAACGTTGTCCATCTCTTCGCGGAAACCGCCGAAATGCGCGCCGATGAAGAAGTCACAATGAAGACCGGTCAGCTCGCCGATCGCGCCGCTTTCGACGAAGCGCCGGATGCGGCGGACGCCGGAGATGAACCGTCGGTTCTGAACGACGGCATGAACCTTGCCGGCCTCGCCCGCAAGGCGGATCAGTTCGCGGCCGGCGGCGAGCGAGGTGGCCATCGGCTTTTCGCTCAGTACGTGGCACCCGTGCCGGAGTCCGATGGAGACCACCTCGTGGCGGGCGGCCGGTACGACGATGTCGAAGAGTACGTCTGGCTTGGTTTCGCTCAAGACCGCGTCGAGATCGGAGCCGGTGACCGCACCCGCGATGTCGAACTCCGCCGCGAGGCCGCGGGCTGCATCGGCGTTGACGTCGACGAGCCCGACGATGCGGATTGAAGATTGAAGTTCGCGGTTTGCGGCGATCGCCTTGAGCCAACCCTTGGCCATAGCTCCGCACCCGCACAGAACTGCGCGCAAAATCACGTTTCTCCTCCCGTAAGTCTACGAAATCGCCTTGGTTTGGCGACCGTAAACGTTTACGAAACTATGCGGAGTTTCCAAAACATGTCAATAGGGATTCGGAGACGGTGGATGAATGACGGAGGGTCACGGTCGGGATGAAGGGAATTCGGCGTCTTGCGCAACATCTCGATATTTCCATCGGCACGGTCTCGCGGGCACTCAACGGCAAGCCTGACGTCAACGACGAGACGCGTAAGCGCGTGCTCGAGGCAGCCGCCGAACTGGGTTATGTCCCGAACCAGTCGGGCCGCAGCCTCAGGCAGGGAACGACCAACATCATCGGCTTCATGATGCAGACCGGCACGGAGATTACCGGCCAGGGTGACACGTTCTTCATGAGCGTTTTCGATGGCGTGCAGGCCGTCTTTGCGAGGCACAAGCTTGATCTCGTCGCCCTGCTCTGCTCCTCGGAGGAGGATCCGAGCGATTACCTGCGCCGGGTCGTGGCGCGCGGCTTCGCCGACGGATTGATCCTTTCGTCTACGCAGAGGCGCGATCCCCGGATCGAATTCCTCGCCGAACGCAATATTCCCTTCGTCACGCTTGGTCGAAGCCTGACGGATGCCGGCCAGCCCTGGATCGATCTCGATTTCGAGGGCATGGCGCAGGCGGCTATCGATCGTCTGGTGGCCCGCGGGCATCGCCGCATCGCCGTCACGCGGCCGCATGACGACGTCAACCTCGGTTATATCTTCGTCGATCGCTGCCGCGATGCGCTGGCGGCACACGGCCTGCCCCTGGAAGAGAACCTGATCTTCCGCTCTACGCCAAACGAGGCAGGTGGCTACCAGATCGCTCGCGATCTGCTCGCGCTCGACAAGCCGCCGACGGCGATCGTGCTGATCAACGAGACGATCGCGATCGGCTTCTATCAGGCGCTCTCCGAGGCAGGCGTCAAGCCGGGGCGCGACATCGCAGTGATCGGGCGCTACAGCCCGCACGCGCATTTTCTCTCACCGCCGCTCACCTGCTTCCGCCTGTCGCTGCGTGATCTCGGCATTGCGCTGGCGGAAACCCTGCTTTCTGCCATGCCCGCCTTCAAGGGTCACTATCCGGACGCACCTGCAAACAAGGTCTGGCCCTTGGAGCTTGTCGAAGGCGAGAGCGACACGTTCCGCGTCCCCCTGCGCTGAGTGTCCCGGCACGCCTGCGGCACGCGATCGGCTGGCGTCATCGTCATCGGATTTGGAGCCTGCCGGCGGCCCTAACGGATCATTTCCGCAACTCCGGCGTTTGAACACGTAAGTCAATCATCGGCTTCGGCCAGTCTCCTCGTCGGAGGATTGGCGGCCGCCTCCTGAAAGGAGATTTCAATGCGCGGAATTTTCCTTGTCCCTGCCCTTCTCGGACTGTCAACGACCGCCTTTGCCCATGACGCCCCCAGCGGATGGAAATACCCGAACTCCTGCTGCTCGAATATCGATTGCCGGCAGATTACCCAGACGGCAGTAAGCGAACGCCCGCAAGGCTATATCATCGAAGCCACCGGAGAAGTGCTTCCCTACACCGACGGACGAGTGCGCATCTCGCCGGACGGTTATTACCACTGGTGCTCCGCCGCCGGTGAAGAGCGCAGCAAAACAATTTGCCTGTTCGTGCCGCCGCGCGCCTATTGAAAATTCTCTGAACTGGCCCAACCGTCAGCCGCCGTTGGCCCTTTCGCCATGGCGATGCCGAGGTGATCGACTATCATAGTGATTGTCGGAACCTCGGCCTGATATGCGAGTTCATCGAAGAGGACGGCCGCTTACCGGCAGCAGCACGCAGGAACGCGCATGGGTTGGTCTCTCAGGATTGGAACGATTGGCGGCACGGCCATACGGCTGCATGTCACCTTCGCGCTCCTGCTCATCTGGATATGGCTGATGCACTACCGGATTGGCGGCGCACCAGCCGCCTGGGAAGGCATCTTCTTCATCATTGCCGTCTTCGTCTGCGTCGTGCTGCACGAGTTCGGGCACATTGCCGCCGCGCGCTATTTCGGAATCAAGACGCCGGATATCACGCTGCTGCCGATCGGCGGAGTGGCCCGTCTCGAACGCATGCCCGAGGAACCTCGCGAGGAATTTATAATTGCCATTGCCGGCCCCCTCGTCAATGTCGTGATCGCGGCGCTGATCTTTCTTGCGCTCGGCGGATCGGTCGGCATGGAGCAGATGGCAGGTGTCGAAGACCCCGGAAGGAGCTTTCTCGCAAGGCTTGCCGGCGTCAACGTCTTTCTCGTGCTTTTCAACATGATCCCTGCCTTTCCGATGGACGGAGGCCGCGTGCTGCGCGCCGCCCTCGCCTCGCGCCTCACCTGGGCGCGGGCGACCGAGATCGCCGCGGCAATCGGCCAAGGTCTCGCCTTCGTTTTCGGTTTCATAGGGCTGTTCTATAACCCGCTGCTGATCTTCATCGCCATCTTCGTCTATCTTGCGGCGACGGCCGAAGCGCAGAACGCGCACATCCGCGCGGTTTCCGGGAGCGTGCTCATAGCGGACGTCATGGTCACCGAATTCGCAAGGCTTGACCGGTCGGCGACCATCGACGAGGCGATCGAGATGCTGCTTGCAACGACGCAGCGCGAGTTTCCGGTGGTCGATGCCACCGGCCGCTTCGAGGGGCTGCTGACGCGCGATGACATGATCCGGACACTGAAGGAAAGAGGAGCCGAGACGCCGGTTGTCAGCGCGATGCGCGGTGACGTTCCCAGAATCCACTATCGCAAGCGCCTCGAGGAGAGCCTGCGGCTGATGCAGCAGGCCAGTTCCCCTGCCGTTGCAGTTGTCGACGGCTCGGACCATCTCGTCGGCCTCATGACGCATGAGACGATCGGCGAAATGATGATGGTACGCGCGGCGGCCCCAGGCAGCTTCCGGTTTGGCCACCTGCGCCGGGACAAGTCTGATTACACCCATCTTTGAAACATTCAGGCAACTTGGCGCCGGAACCGAACATGGGCTGAAACGTTCGACCTCGGAAATCGAATGGGGTTCGGCGATGCTCCTCACCTTACAGGTTCTGACGATCACCGTGGTGGCTATTGCAATGGCGCTTGCGCTCGCGCACGCGCTTGAATTGCCAGGCAAGCTCAGATTGGGCAAGGAACAGTATTTCGCCGTTCAGCCGATCTACTATCCCGGCTTCACCATCGGTGGCGCGGCCGAGCCTGCGAGCCTCGTGCTCAGTGCCGTTCTCCTCTTCCTGACGCCTCCCCTGACGCTGGCTTTCTGGCTGATTGCCGCCGCCTTCATCGGACTATTGGCCATGCAGGCGATCTATTAGATCCTGACGCATCCGGTGAACAATTTTTGGCTAAAGGACGTCAAATTGAGGGGTATGAGCGCCGACTTCTTCTCGCTGGGCGCTTCACATGATGTTGCTGATTCCGCAACCCGGGATTGGACGTATCTGCGTGACCGGTGGGAATTCTCTCATGTCGCGCGGGCGGCGTTCGGCTTGATCAGCCTGGTCCTCCTTGCAATGGTGGTCGCGCTCTAGCCTGATCGGGATCAGGTGTGCCGAGCAGGAAATCGCGGCGCCAACACTGCCATGCTTATCGATGCGAAGGCCAAGAGTTTTGCTGCCGCAACGACCATGTGTCCCGTCTCCCATCGCAATCGGATGGACGCGAAGTCGGCCGGAACGGGACCCGGCGTCCAGGAAGCCAATACGGCATTGGCCGGCGCAACGACTGTAAACCAAGCCATGAGGCCAAGCGCCAACAGGCAGGTGCCCGCCAAGGCAAACCAGAATGCGGGCCGCTCCTTCGCAAGGAGACAAGTCAGCAAACCCGCCATCAATATTGCCCCGACGTCGAGCGGGCTGCCAATTCTGGCAAACAGTTCGAATTGGCCGTTGAAGACCGTCGCCTCACGCCAAAGTTCGGGCGACCAGACGGTCAGCCGCGGTGGCGCCTCCAACACATGGGCAAAGGACGGACCGAGACTGAGCGCTGTGAGCAAAAGCGAAGCAAGGGCTGTCAGATACAGGATCATGATCCGTCCTTCCAGTTGCGACAGGCTACCGAAACAGTGCCCATCCGTGCGTTGTTCCGCCAGCCGATTGTTTCGCGCGAAGGCACCGTAATGCGCCTCGCGATAATCGGCGAAACGTTGCGGCATAGGCGCGGCGCTCACGGAATGTTGTTGGCGGACGTCGCAATCCGGCCGCGGTTTCGCCGATACTGGTCGAAACAGAAACGGAAATCGGCCCATGCGCGCAAGGACGGTCGGCTCCCTCCCTCTCATACTTTTGCTCCTACTTACATCAGGGCAAGCCTTCGGCGTTGACCCACCACGGTCGGGACATCCGGTCTTCGACCGCGCCGTCCAACTCGTGGTCGACAATTTTCATGATAAGGAGGCGCTTGACCGGTTCGCTGCAACGGTGCGCCGCGCGGTAGAAGACGTGCCGGTGACTGCCAAGAGTTCACAGGCGCAGGTCGACAGGGCAGTCGAGGCGATCCTCGCCAGCCTCGATGCCTCGCATACGGCCCGCTTCAAACGCGATAGCATCGACTATTACGAGCTCATCGACATATTCCGCTTTGCCGTCCGCAACGACATGCGGCGATTGTTCCCCCCGGAGGGCGACGCTAACTATGCGGGCATCGGCATGATCGCACGAGGCAACGGCCAGCGGTTCGTCAGCGACGTCTACGATGGCTCGCCGGCCGACCGCGCCGGAATTCTCGTCGGCGACGAGGTCCTGTCAGTCGATGGCGCGCCCTATGATGAAATCGGATCCTTTAAAGGCAAGATCGGCCAAAACGTCGAGGTGCGGCTGCGGCGGCATGCCGACGCTGCGCCGATCACCGTCAAGGTAATGGTCGAACGGCTGAGGCCGCTGCGGACATTCGAGAAGGCAATTGAGAACAGCGTAACGGTGACGGAGCATGATGGAAGGCGGATCGGTTACGTTCGACTATGGACGCTCTCTGCTCCCGACGGCCTGGACATTGTCGCCCGCGAGCTTTCCAACGGACGCCTCAAGGACGCCGATGGTGTGATCGTCGATCTGCGCGGCCGTTGGGGTGGCGGTCCGCCCGACGCGGCGGAGCTTTTCGTCGGCGACACGCCGACGTTCCGGCTGATCAATCGGAATGGCAAGGAGACCCCGGCCAATGTGCGCTGGCGCCGGCCGGTGGTCGCGATCATCGATGAAGGTGCCAGAAGCGGGTTGGAACTCTTCGCCTATGCCTTGAAGGCGAACGGGATCCCTCTGGTCGGAACGCGAACGGCCGGCGCTCTGCTCGCCGGCCGCGCCTATCTGCTGCCCGACGACAGCCTGTTGGAACTGGCAGTCTCGGATGCCGTCATCGACGACGGTCTGCGGCTCGAAGGCCGCGGCATCGATCCTGATATCCCGGTGATATTCAGCCTGCCCTATGCGGCAGGACGGGATGCTCAGTTCGACGCTGCAATGGAGGAGATGCGGCGCATCCTGCTCAAGGGTTGACGCGAGGAGCGCTTATTCGCTCTGTCGGAAGTTGCGTATCCGGTCAAACAGGACAGCAAGCACCGTGGCCCCGCCGATAAAGGTGCCCTGCCAAAAAGCATTGATGCCGAGCAGGCCGAGACTGTTTCGGATCACTTCGATGAGCGCCGCACCGATCAATGCCCCGGACGCCGTGCCGACGCCGCCGGCGAGATTGGCGCCGCCGATGACGGCAGCCGCAATGACCTGGAGCTCCATCCCCGCGCCGATGTTGGTCGTGACGGCGCCGAGCCAGCCGGTCTGAATGATACCGGCGATCCCGGCCGAGAGCGCAGAGATCATATAAACGGTAACCTTGATCCTTCTGACCGGTACGCCCGTGAGTGTAGCCGCGTGTTCATTGCCACCGATGGCAAAGACGTAACGGCCGAATTTCGTCCAGCGCAGCACGAAACCGGTGAGGAGCGCCAGCGCGATCATGTAGAGCACTGGGTTGGCGATGCCGAAGAACCATGCACCGCCGCCGAGCGCCAGCAGCGCGTCATGATCGGGACCGAACTGAAAGACGACGGTATTGTTGGACGCGACCATCGCCAGGCTGCGTGCGATCGACAGCATGCCGAGCGTGATCACGAAGGGCGGGAATCCCAGATAAGCGATCATGACGCCGTTGAAGGCGCCGATCAGAAGCGCGGTCCCGATCGAGGCGGCGATGCCGACCTCGATGCTGTAGCCGGCGTGCATGACCACGGCCAGCACCATGCTGCAGAGGCAAAGCACGGATCCAACGGACAGATCGATACCGCCCGTGATGATCACCAACGTCATTCCGAGGGCGACGATCGCGACGAAGGTCACGTTGCGGGTGATGTTGTAGAGGTTCTTTGCCGTCGCAAAGGAGTCGGTTGCGAAGGACAGGAATATGCAGGCGAGGATGACGGCAATCAGCACCCAGAAAGTCTGGCTGGCCAGCAACGCCGCAGGCCAGGTTTGCTGCCTCTCTTCCATCGTCCGTTCCAGCGTCGTTGCCATTGTCGACCTTCGTTTCTTTTGGCCGCTGCCGCGCGTCCGATGAGGCGCGGCGCTGTAGTCCCGTTCAGACTTGTTCGATCGCGCCGGTGATGAGCCCGGTGACTTCCTCCGGTGAACTTGCAGCAATCGGCTTGTCCGCAACCTTCCTGCCGCGCCTCATCACGATGACACGGTCGGCGACGTCGAAGACGTCCGGCATGCGGTGGCTGATCAGGATTACGGCAATGCCCCGGTCGCGCAGTTCCCGGATCAGGTTCAGAACTTCCGCCACCTGCCGAACCGAAATCGCCGCGGTGGGCTCGTCCATGAGCACGATCTTTGCCTCGGAGAGCATGGTGCGGGCGATTGCCACCGCCTGCCGTTGACCGCCCGACATCTGTTTCACGAG
Organism: Sinorhizobium psoraleae; assembly: GCF_013283645.1. Taxonomy (GTDB): domain Bacteria; phylum Pseudomonadota; class Alphaproteobacteria; order Rhizobiales; family Rhizobiaceae; genus Sinorhizobium; species Sinorhizobium psoraleae. The sequence goes on along the minus strand of NZ_JABEKV010000005.1, from coordinate 194,394 downwards.
ATCACGCGGTCGCGTTTCCGATTTCAGCTCCCTGAAAATTTCGCCGGCGCGCTTGTACATCGTCTTGTGATCGAGGATCCGCAGCGGGCCGAGGCCGCGCCGCAGTTCGCGTCCGAGGAAGACATTCGCCGCGGCCGTCAGATTGTTGCAGAGCGCCAGATCCTGGTGAACGATCTCGATGCCATGCTGGCGCGCCTCCACGGGTCGGTGAAGCACGAGCTCCGCGCCGTCCAGGTGCATCGTGCCGTGACTTGGCCGAAAATTCCCGGCGATCATCTTGACCAATGTGGACTTGCCGGCGCCGTTGTCGCCCATGAGGCCGACCACTTCTCCCGCTTCGAGCGAAAGCGAAATATCACTGACCGCCTGGATGGCGCCGAAATGTTTGGAAATGTTGGCGAGTTCGAGGACCGCCACGGCCTTCTATCCTCCCGCTAGCTCCAGGCTTGCGGCCGCTCCGAAACCCCACCTTGGATCCGGAGCCGTCGCGATCTCGCTTTTCCGATTTCTTCCCGGACGTGCGATCAAGCGAATTTACGCAAAACCTTACGATAGCGTCAATCGATTGTCCCGCGATTCATTCGCTCCACCCGGCCAAGAATCCATTTTGTATTACAAATACTCGTTGACGAGCGAAGCGCGCGGATATTAGCTGTAGAAAGGGGAGCAAGAGCATGCTGATCCTTGTTACCGGTGCAACGGGCAAGGTCGGGCGGCACTTCATCGCTGGGCTGCTTGACGATCCGCGATTTTCCAAGGCGCGCATCCGTGCGCTTTGCCACAATCGTCTGTGCCCGGAAACCGAAAGGGTCGAGGTGTTGCGTGGATCGATTGCCGATCGGCACGTCGTGGCAAAAGCACTCGCCGACGTCACCCATGTAGTGCATCTCGCCACCTGCAAGGAAACGCCCGAGGACATCATCGACGTCACGGTCAAGGGGCTGTTCTGGCTGCTTGAGGAATTCCGGACAAGCGCCGCGGCGCGCCAGTTCATCCTCATCGGCGGCGACGCCGGGATCGGCCATTTCTATTACCGTCACGACGGGCCGATTACCGAGAAGGCACCCCATCAGGCGTATCCCGGGTGCTACGCGCTGTCGAAGGTGCTGGAAGAGGTGATGCTGGAGCAGTTCGGCATTCAATACCGCCTCAACGGCTGCTGCCTTCGCGCGCCGTGGATCATGGAAAAGGACGACTTCAAGTACACGCTGTCCTTCGGCGACGACGTGTTCGGCGGCCCGGTGTGGAAGAACCTGGTTCCCGAAGCCGATGCGAAGCGCTATGCCGAAGACGGCACCGTACCACTCATACGCGATGCCGACGGGCGGCCACTGAAACGCAATTTCGTGCATGTCGATGATCTGGTCTCCGCCATATTGGCGGCGATCGACAATCCACGCGCGATGCGCCAGCTCTTCAATATCTCGATGGATAGGCCCGTCGACTACGGCGAGGTCGCCGCCTATCTCGCCCACACCCGCAGCCTCGCTTCCGTCGACATCCCAAGCCAGTTTCACTCGAACTGGATGGACAACAGCAAGGCGAAGTACCTGCTGGACTGGCGACCCGACTACGACATGGAAAGGCTTATCGATTCGGCTTGGCAGTACGAGCGCTCACGGGATGACCCGCGCATCGTCTGGTATCCGGGTTGATCTGTGTGGCGGGCACATGGGTGTCCGTTTGTTTCAAGGGAGGAAGGAATGAGGAAGGCACTATTGCTTGCCGTTGCCGTCTTGGCACTCAGCGCCGGAACGGCCATGGCCCAGAAGAAACAGCTCGTCATCGTCGTGAAGGGCCTCGACAACCCATTCTTTGAGGCGATCAACCAGGGTTGCCAGAAGTGGAACAAGGAAAACCCGGATTCGGAATATGAGTGCTTCTACACCGGTCCGGCATCGACGTCGGACGAAGCCGGCGAGGCGCAGATCGTCCAGGATATGTTGGGCAAGGCCGAAACGGCCGCCATCGCCATCTCGCCCTCCAACGCCAAGCTGATCGCCCAGACACTGAAAACCGCCAACCCGTCGGTTCCGGTGATGACGCTTGATGCCGACCTCGCCGAGGAGGATTCGGCGCTACGCAAGACCTATTTAGGGACCGACAACTACCTGATGGGCGCACGCATCGGCGAGTACATCAAGAAGGCCAAGCCGAACGGCGGCAAGATCTGCACGATTGAGGGCAACCCGGGCGCCGACAACATTCTGCGCCGCGCCCAGGGCATGCGGGACGCGCTGACCGGACAGAAGGGGCTTACAGAACTGAAGGGCGAAGGCGGCTGGACCGAAGTCGCCGGCTGCCCGGTCTTCACCAATGACGACGGCGCCAGGGGCGTCCAGGCGATGACCGATATCCTTGCAGCCAATCCGGACCTCGACGCCTTCGGCATCATGGGTGGTTGGCCGTTGTTCGGCGCGCCGCAACCCTATCGTGACCTCTTCAAGCCGATGGCCGACAAGATCGCCAAGAACGAGTTCGTCATTGGCGCCGCAGACACCATTGGCGAGGAAGTCGCGATCGCCCGCGAGGGCCTGGTGACGGCCCTTGTCGGGCAACGGCCTTTCGAAATGGGCTACAAGGCGCCCTCGGTGATGCTGGACCTCATCGCCGGCAAGCCGGTCGAGGATCCGGTCTTCACCGGTCTCGACGAATGCACCAAGGATACCGTCGACACCTGCATTCAGAAGTAGGGCATCCGGCGGAGGCCGGCAGCTTTTCATGCCGGTCTCCGCCCATGCGGCTCTGCCGCTCAGATCTGCCAGTCGGGGTCGAGCGAATAGGCCCTGATATAGTCGATCTTCATTTCGGCCCCGTCGACGAGGCCATCGGTCGGCGTGCCGGCAATGCCCCCGACGGCGAGATTCACGAGCATGTACATCGGGTCGTGCATGTCCGAGGGGGTGTCGGCACGCGCGATCGCGGCGTCATCGAAGTACCAGACGATCTCCTCTTCCGTCCAAAGCACTCCGTACTTGTGAAATCCGCTGGTATCGGCAACCTTGACGGCGCTGGCAATGCTGGTCTGCGAGCCGGTTTCGTTGGAATGGACGGTAGCGATGACGGTGTTCGGATCCTGCCCGCGCATTTCCACGACATCCAATTCCGGTGGCCAGGAACCATCGGCCGGGAGGAGCCAGAAGGCCGGCCAAACGCCCTGGTCGTCCGGCATGTCCGCGCGGATCTCGAAATAGCCGTAGGTCTGGGCAAAGGACGAGTAGGTCGTCAGCATGCCCGAGGTGTAGTCATAGCCGTTGATTTCGGCCTGGATGGCCGGGGACGCCGGTGCTGCAGTGATCGTCAGGACGCCGTTGTTGACCGAAAACGGTTTGGCCGCGGCGGTCGGCTGATAGGCCGGATTGATATACCATTGAAGCTCGCCGTTCTCGGAGAGCGTCGCTCCTTTATCGGGAGCCCACCAGAATTTCGCGTCCCAGACGCCGCTCGAGCCGCTGCGAAGCTGAAGCGTGTTGAACTCGTCCGAGAAGGTCTGCGTCAGCACGGAGCGATCGAGGCTCAGTCTGAACTGGTTCGCCTGCAATTGGTCGGCGGTAGTGTTGGCGAAAACCAGGCTCTCGCCGTCGGCGAGGCTGAGCCGCAAATTGGCGCCTTCCTGCCTGAGATTGGCCTGGACCTGGGCAAAGGATGTAAATCCATAGCCCTCGAGGCGGACGATATCGTCGAAATTGAAATCGGTGATAAGGTCGCTGCCGTTGCCGCGCGTAAAGGCAAAGATATCGGCGCCGCCCGCGCCTCGCAACACGTCGTTGCCGGCACCGCCATCGAGCGTCTGGCTGCCGGAACCGCCGGTAATGATGTTGTCGGCATCGTTGCCGAGAGCAAACCGTCCATTGCCGGTAACGGTCAGGTTCTCGAAATTGTCCGGGAGCGTGTAGCTCATCCAGGTGTTGATCGTATCGACACCCTCGCCGGCTGCCTCGTAGGCGCGATTGATCCCGGAATAGAGATAATAAATGTCGTCGCCTCTGCCGCCGATCATGGTGACATTGACGGAACTGTCGCCCCACATGGAATCGTTGCCGGACGTCCCGTAGAGTGTGGGTCCCGATCCGGTGGCGGAAAACCACGCCGTTGAGTTTCCGCTGTAATACAGCGTCTTGCCCACGGCGTTCAGCACAGTTCTGCTCATAAAAACGTCTCCGGTTTGTTGGTCGATCTCCTCCACGGGTCCTGACAGTCGTCACTCCACCCGCGGGGGAACCTAACATCGGGTACGCCGAGGATCTACCGTGTGACCTTGGGGGTTCGGCAAGCTGATGACTGCCGATCCGGAACAAACCTGCTCGCGCCGCGTTTCTGGGGGTCAGCGAGCGCTTGCGGAGGGACCTATGAGCAGCGCGGAGGCTCTGCCGAAAAGTTTGGAGAGTAAGATCGGCACTTTGGATTCGCCTGATTTTCGGGCGGTGCTGGACGCATTGCCGATGCCTGTCTACGCCACGGACCGAGAGGGCATCATCACCTATTTCAACCAGGCGGCCGCCGACTTCGCCGGACGAGAACCCCGACTCGGCAAGGACCGTTGGTGCATCAGTTGGGAACTGCGTCGCACCGACGGCTCAAATCTCCCGCATGATCAATGTCCGATGGCCCAGACGCTGAAGGAAGGGCGGGCGATCAGGGGACACGAGCTTGTTGTCGTACGGCCGGATGGAACGATGATTCCGGTCCTTCCGTATCCGACACCGATCTTTGACAAGTCGGGAACGTTGACGGGCGCAATCAATCTTCTGGTCGACATCAGCGAACGCAAAGGCTCCGAAACTATTCTGCGCACGAAGACCGAGCGGCTGGAAGCACTCGGCCGCATCGCTAAAACGCTCTCCAGCGACCTCGATCTGGAACACATCATCCAAACCGTCACGGACAGCGCTACAAAGCTGAGCGGCGCGAAATATGGCGCGTTCTTTTACCGTGTCACCGATGAAGCCGGCGAGCATTTCCAGCTTTATACGTTATCCGGCGCACCGCGCGCAGCATTCGAACGGTTGGGGCTACCACGCAATACGGCCCTTTTTGCCGCGACCTTCCGCGGCCACGGTGTCGTGAGGAGCGACGATATCCGCAAACATCCGCAGTACGGTCTGAGCAAGCCTCACCTCGGGATGCCACCGGGCCATCTCCCGATCGTCAGCTACCTGGCCGTCCCGGTCATTTCCCGGTCTGGCGACGTGCTGGGCGGGCTGTTTCTCGGGCATGACGAACCGGGGGTGTTTTCAACGGAGTCCGAGGATGCCGTCGAGGCCCTCGCCGCGCACGCTGCAATCGCGATCGACAACGCCCATCTGCTGCTCGTGAGCCAGCGCGAAGCCGAGAGCCATCGACGGGCCGAACAGGATTCGCGGTATCTCGCAGCGATCGTCGAGTCCTCCGACGATGCCATCATCAGCAAGGATCTGAACAGCATTATCACCAGTTGGAACAACGGCGCCGAACGTCTGTTCGGGTACACCGCGGATGAAGTGATCGGGAAACCCATCACCATTCTCATGCCACCGGGCCACGAGAACGAGGAGCCTCGGATCCTTGAGCGCATCCGCAGTGGCGCGCGTGTCGATCACTACGAAACGAAGCGTCAGCGCAAGGATGGGAGCCTTGTCGACATCTCGCTCACCGTTTCGCCCGTTCGTAATGCCACAGGCCGCGTAATCGGCGCATCGAAGATCGCCCGCAACATCACGGAACGAAAGCAAGCCGAAGAGACGATGGAAAAGCGCCTGCGCGAGCAGGCTTCGCTCTATCAACTCACTGAACAGCTTCATCGCGCCAAGGGGATCGAAGAGGTCTACGACGCGGCGTTGGATGCCATTCGCGCGGCACTCAATTGCAGTCGCGCGTCGATTCTTTTGTTCGACCAGTCCGACAGAATGCGCTTCGTGGCCTGGCGGGGATTGTCCGACCACTACCGTCGCGCCGTCGAAGGACATTCTCCATGGACCCCGGAAGCGCAGGACCCGGACCCCATCTTCGTTGAAGACGTCACGAGAGCCGAGCTTTCCGACGAACTCAGGGCGACAATTGCATCGGAAGGCATTGCCGCGCTCGGGTTCATTCCCTTGATTACGGAGGGAAGGCTAGTCGGAAAGTTCATGGCCTATTACGACAGGCCGCATGTGTTCGTTGAAACGGAAATCAGCCTCGCGCTGACGATCGCGCGACAGCTCGGCTTCAGCATCCAGCGCATCCGAGCCGAAAGGGCGAGGCAGCTCGCGGAAGAGCAGCTGCGATGCAACGAAGCCAACGAAAGGGCTCGCGCAGCCGAACTGCAGGCCATCATGGAAGCCGTGCCGACCCCCATATGGATAACACGAACGTCTGACTGCCGTGTCATCGACGGGAACAAAAGTGCATACGACCTTCTGCACCTGCCGCCGGATTCGAACCTCTCGTTTTCGGCCCCGCCTGATGAACAGCCCTCTCATTTCCGGATTTTTTCGGGGGGCAGGATGCTGTCGCCCGATGAAATGCCCGTGCAGCGCGCGGCGCGCGGAGAAGAGGTCGAAAACTTCGAAGAGGAGATCCGCTTCGATGACGGCACCTCGCGCCATCTGCTCGGCAACGCCACCCCCTTGCGCAACCCGCTTGGGGAACAGACCGGCGCCGTGGCCGCCTTCGTCGACATTACCGAGCGCAAACAGGCAGAGGAAGCGCTGCTGGAAAGCGAGCGTCGGCTGAAGATGGCCTTGGATGCCGGGCGGATGGGCGCCTGGGAGTGGGACTTGCAGACCGGCAGGGTAATCTGGTCACCCGGCCTCGAGAAGCTTCACCGGGTCGATCCTGGAACATTCGAAGGGACATTCGCCGCCTTCAAGCGCGATATTCATCCCGCCGATCTTGCGGCCGTCGAGCAGGCGATAGAGAAGGCGCTGGAGACGCGGGAGGACTACCATGTCGCCTACCGCATTCTCCTCGCAGACGGTACGATACGCTGGATGGAGGCTTTCGGCCGGTTCTCGCCCGCAGACGGCGGCACGGGCGAGCGTCTGGCCGGCATTTGCATGGACATCACGGAGCGGAAGGAAGCCGAGGCGCAGAGGGACCTTCTTGTTGCCGAACTCAGCCACCGCGTCAAGAATACGCTGGCCACCGTCAACTCGATCGCGCGGCAATCCTTCTCGACGAACCCCGATGCGCATGATGCGCAGCGGTCGTTCGATGCACGCATCCGGGCGCTGGCACAGACGCATACCCGACTTGCGGAATCGCGATGGTCGGGCGTCTCTCTTCAAACCATATTCTCCGACGAGCTGGCTCCCTATCGAAACGAGAACGTGGACAACATCTCTCTCGATGGTCCGCCAACGACGCTGCCCCCCAAACATGCCCTTACGCTTGGTATGGCAGCACATGAACTCGCCACCAACGCGGCCAAGCATGGGGCGCTGTCCGTGAAGGCCGGCCGCGTAAGCGTTGATTGGGTCGTCGATCCGACGGAGAAGCGGCTTCGCATCCGCTGGATTGAGACGGGTGGTCCTTCCGTCTCGGTGCCGACCCGAAACGGCTTTGGCCGTTTGCTTCTCGAACGTGTCCTCGCTTCCGATCTGGGCGGCGATGTCCGCCTCGAATTCGCGTCGCAGGGACTGAACTGCGCGATCGACGTGCCCTATCCCGGGGGAACCGAATGACTGGAGCCGAGGGATGCCGGGTCTTCGTCGTCGAAGACGAATTTCTGGTGGCATTGCAGATCGAGGATGACCTCATCGCGGCCGGCTACGTCGTCGTGGGCCCGTTCACGACGCTACAGGGATCGATCGATGCTTCACGCGAACAGAACTTCGAAATCGCCACACTGGACCTGAATTTGCGCGGCGAGTTCGTCTATCCGCTTGTTGATGAGTTGCTGGCGCGCGGGGTGCCCGTCCTGCTGCTGACGGGCTATACGGCGTCGGATCTGCCGGAGCGGTTTCGCGCCTTGCCTCGCCTGGCAAAACCGTTCAACGGCCCTGAATTGATCAGGCAGGTTGAAAACCTTTTGGCTGCGAAGTGACCCGCCGCCATGCCGCAACTACGGCCCCCAGCGTAGCGCAGCCGTATCGACGGGAGCGTCCCAAAGCGACAGCTCACGCCCGTCGAGGCGCGCAATCGTCACCGAAAGCCCGGCCATGTCCAGCGACGTCACGTAGGTCCCGACCAGCGATCTGGCCACAGCCAGGCCAAAATCGGCGCAGAGCGACCGAGCGATATTGTACGCAAGATAGAGCTCCGACACCGGTGTGCCGCCAAAGCCGTTGACGAAAAGCAGAAGGCGGTCGTTCCTTTCCGGTGAAAGATCCAACCTGATCGCCTCCAGGATCATCGCGACGATCTCGGTTGCCGTTGCGAATTTGGCGCGCGCACGCCCCGATTCTCCGTGAATGCCGACGCCCATTTCCATTTCATCTTCCGCGAGCGCAAAGGTTTCGCGTTGAGTGTCGGGCACCCTAACGCCGCGCAACGAGACCCCCATCGTGCGGATGCGCCCGTCCAAGTCCTCGCCGAGCAGCTTGAGATCATCGAGCGGCCAGCCCGCCTCCGCCGCTGCGCCAAGCAATTTTTCGACGACGAGGGTTCCGGCGACCCCTCTCCTGCCCTGGCTGCGACGGAATCCGTCCGGATTGATATCGTCGCGGACGATCACAGTGGCAACCTGGTGATCGGCAGCGGCGAGCTCTGCCGCCATCTCGAAATTCATGACGTCGCCATCGTAATTCTTGACGACCAGCAGGCATCCGGCGCCGCCGTCCGTTTCGCGGATCGCCGAGACGATCTGATCGGGCGTCGGCGACGTGAAGACATGGCCCGTGCATGCGGCATCAAGCATGCCCAGTCCAACGAAGCCGACATGCATCGGCTCGTGCCCGGCCCCGCCTCCTGAAATGACAGCGACCTTGCCGGGACGAAGAGTCCGGCGTCGGACGAACTTGCCGTCGGCGCCAAAAGCCACCAGGCGCTCATGAGCCGCGACGAAGCCCGCCAGGCTCTCGGCAACGAGCGTCTCGGCGCTATTCATGAACTTCTTCATCGTGCCCTCCAACGGCGCCCGTCCCCTCAGACGCGGCCACCGCAACACTCTGAAATTTTGGCATCATTCCCTTTCGGCTTGTTCCAGCCGAGGGAAGCGTGCCCGCGTACTTCCATGCGAGGCGCCTCGTGGAACCGCTCCCGGCAGCGACACACTCAACCATATCGCACGTCGCTAATCCACCGTTCCGACCAGCTTTGCCATATTGCGGACGAGTTCCTCGATCGCCGCGTCGAACAGGCGGTTTTTGGCTTCATCTCCGAAGTCGGGAACAATCAGCGAAAGCTGGCGTAGCTTCTCGGTGCTTCCGAAATCCGGCAACTTGCCGGGATGGGCGGATTGATAGGCCTCAAGGAAACGTTCCTGCTCGCCGGGACTGAAGTGGCAAACCCGAAAGATGGTCGCGAGGTGCCGTGCGGGCAGCGGCGTCGGATAGGCGGGGCTCGTTATTTGCGTCACGAAGCTTCGATGCTTGCCGAGAGCTGCGGCCAACCGCTGACGGGTTCCCGACGGGCGGTTGTCGATGATCTGCGCCAGGATCGTCTTATAAGCCGTCATGGCGTCTTCGACCGTCTCACGAGACATTCAGTTTCTCTCCGCCGCCGGCAGGCCGTCCGACCGCAAGCCGGCGATTGCCGACCTTACGTCGGCGATACAGTTCGGCGCCACGGAAAAGTGGCGAAGCCCCGCGGCCAGCAGAGCCGGAAGGTGGCGCGGGTCGGAAGCCATTTCGCCGCAGATGCCGATCGGCTTTTTCATAGCCTTGGCGCGTTCCACACATTGCGCAATCAGGCGGCAGACCACCGGGGCAGCCGCATCATAAAGCCCGGCAACTGCCGAACTCCCCCTTGCCGCCGCCATTACGTACTGCGCCAGATCGTTGGTTCCGAAGGAAAAGAAGGCCGCGTTCGAGAAGCCATCGAGCGTCAAGGCTGCCGCCGGAACCTCCACCATCATGCCGATCTCCGGCATGCGTGTTTGCATCCCTCGACGCAGGAGATCGGCCGCTTCTTCTTTGAAGATCACACGCAGGGCATCGATTTCGTCCGGAACCGTGATCATCGGCAACAGGACCTCGAGATTGCCGTGAGCGGCGGCGCGCAGCAATGCGCGCGCCTGCACGCGAGCGAGTTCCGGCCGCGCCAGCAACAGCCGAACACCCCTGAGGCCCATGAAAGAATCGCTGCTTTTGCCGCCGATTCCAGGCAATGTCTTGTCACCGCCAAGGTCCAGCATGCGGATCGTCACCGGTGCAGCGCCGGCCCAGCGCAACGCCTCACGGTAGATGGCGTAATGCCTTTCCTCGTTGAGGGCATCGGCCGGCGAACCCACCAGAAACTCCGTGCGCATCAGCCCGATGCCCGCGAACGACGATGCATCGACGACGGCGAGCTCCGCCGGGTCGTTGATGATCGCCGACAGGCGGATCTCGGCGCCATCGATGGTTCGTGCCAATCCGCCGGCATCGAGCTTTACGGCTGCTCCTGTGGACCCCGCCCTCGCTTCCGTCTTGCGAATGTGCGTGTCGTCGGGGGCGACAATTACGGTCGCGGCGGTGGCATCCACGAGCACCCGTTCGCCTCTATCGATCTCGAACGGCCCCGTTGCCACCACCATCGGTATCGAACGTGTCCGGGCCAGCATGGCAACGTGACTGGACACACTGCCATCGAAAAGCACGACGCCGCCGCCGTCCGTCCAGTCGTGGGCAAGAAAAAGACTGGGCTCCAGGTCCTTTCCGACAAAAACGGATCCCGGAGGAAAATCCCCGATCGGTCTGCCCGTGAGTGCACCCAGAACCCGATTGCGAATATCGATGACGTCGACTGCGCGTGCCCGCACCTGCTCGTCGGGCGCCTCGGCGATCCCGGCGATATAGAGGTCCAGCGCTCCGACCCAGGCAAGCGCTGCGCTGTCTCCGGCGGCCAGCCGCTCCTCCGCCATTTCCATCAGTGCCGGATCAAGCAGCATTTCTATCTGAAAATCGAGAATGCCGGCGCTTTCCTCGTCCGAGCGTTCGGCGAGAGCTGACAGCTCCGCAATGGCCGCCGCTATGGCCCCCTGCAGGTCCTGACGCTCTACTGCGGACGTGTTGGGGGGCTCGACGGCGACTGGCGCCATCTGGGCGCAGAGATGAGCCGGCCCGACAGCGACACCCGGAGAGGCAGAAATTCCCGCGATTTCAAGCGGTTCGGCCATGCTTCTTTTCTTCGTCGAAATTGCGCTCGATCAGCGCCTTCAGCGCGACGATGGCTTCGGCGGCGCGCAACCCGTGTGCACGGATTTTCAGGACCGAGCCCCGCCGGATCTTCGCTCCCATGATCTTGACGATGCTCTTGCCGTTGAGCCAGACGTCACTGCCATTGACCTCGATCTCGACCGTGCACGGGAACGACTTCGCCAGCCGGGTGAAGGTAACGGATGGACGTGCATGCAGCCCGAAACCGTGCGTTACCTCGATCTCCGTCTGGCAGTAGCCATGCACCTCCACCACCTCCTTCGTTTCCTTTCGCGGCCTGTTGTCCATCAAGGCGAGAGTTCCTCCGCGGTCGCGATGACACGACTGAGGGCGGCGCCGCCGGAAGCCTCGGCCGCGGCGATCACGGCTCCCTCGACCAACGGCGCATCGCAGATCACCACGCGTTTCGAGCGGGGCTCCCCGAGCAATTCGATCGCCATTTCGCTGTTGGTCTCCGCTCCGCCGAGATCAACGAAAACGGCGACACCGGCTTCCGACCAGGCCTGTTCGATTGCCGCCAGTATGCCGGCCGCATTGGTGCCAAGCCCGCCCTCGGCGTTGCCCCCGGACCAGGCAAGCGGCACGCAATCGCCAACCATCTGCCGCACCATGTCGGCCGCGCCTTGGGCGACCAGCGGCGAGTGCGACACGATGACGATACCGACATTTGCAGACTTCGGGTTCATGCCGAACCTTGCTCCTTCAAGAAACGGCAGACCGCCGCCGTCAAGAGTGCACAACTCATCGCGCCGGGATCCACGTGACCGATCGATCGGTCGCCAAGAAACGAGGCACGGCCACGCATCGCCTTCATGCCGAATGTGAGCTTCGCCGACCTTTCCGCCTCTTCGGCAATGCCTGCCAGATCCGAGCGCCTTAGCACTTCGGTGTAAACCGGGTAAAGCACGTCGAGCAAGGTCTTGTCGCCGGCCGCCGCCCGTCCGCGTCGCGCGACGGCATCAACCGCGTACTCCAGAACGCTCGGAAAATCCGCCTGCTCACCGTTCTTTCCCATCTGACGACCGATCTCGATCAACAGCGTCCCGTAGAGAGGACCGGCCGCGCCGCCGATATTCATGACGAGAGTGAAGCCGATCTGCTCCAGCGCCTGCGGCAGGGGAAGAGCCATGATCCGGTCGCGCTCGGCGTAGACCGCCTCGCAGCCGCGACGCATGTTCGTGCCGTGATCACCATCGCCGATCGCCCTGTCGAGTTCCGACAGATGATCGGCATTCACCGTGATCACGGCGCGGCAGACGTCGATCAGCCCACCTATCAGCGCCTGTTTTCTCGGCTCGACGAACATCGCGGTTCTTCCCGTCGCTTGCTGTAGCGGCATGGATGGAAGCCGCTGCCGCCTTTCTCGTCGCAGCATAGATCGTTTCGCTCATTTACTGAAACAACGAATTGATCTAACGCTTTGAAACCACACAATTCCGGACGTATACACTTTCCCGGACTCGCGCTAGCGCAGACCTGCGGCAACCTCGAACACGGCGGCCACCGCCATCGCCCCCGGATCGGGCACACCCTCCAGATCTCGCTCTCCGATGTAGGATGCCCGTCCCGCTCTCGCCTTCTTCATCGTCCTGGTCGCGTCCGCGCCGGCGCGCGCAGCGGAGGCCGCCGCTGCCAGTCCGCCGGCCTTCAACGCCCGCAATGCCGGGTCCAGAGCATCCACCATTGTCCGGTCGCCGACGCCCGCTCCGCCGTAGAACGTCATCCGGTCGAGGCCGGCAAGCAACGCGCTCGCCATATCTCTCGTATCGGAATATTCCTTGGCGGCCGCCGTGAAGAAGATCGACAACAGCACGCCGCTGGAGCCACCCATGCTCGTGCTGAGGATGCTGCCGATCGAAGAGAGCGTCGCAGCGATATCCGTCAGTGGCAGGCGCGCGATCTGGGCCAACACGCTGCGCGATCCCGTTGCCACGGTCGAACCTGTATCGCCATCGCCGGCTCGCGCGTCGAGGCTGTTCAATTCCGCTTCCAGCGAAAGGAGATGGTCGCAGATCGCGGCGATCAGTCGGTCTGCGGCAGAATCGTGGCTCGCCTCCGCCAGTTGGGCGCCCGGCACGGCAACCGCCGGCACGACGACCACCTCATGCCGCTCGACGGCGGGGACCCAGGCATGCAGTGCGACCGGGGATCTGAGCGCCGCTTCCCGCTCGGCGTCGAGCCGGATCAGCGACAGCGAGAAGCCGTTCATGTTGAGTGCGGTCATCAACGGCGCCGGACCGATCGTCAATTTTACGCGCTCGGCAAGCGAGGAGGCGAGAACGGTGTGGGCGATCAATCCCATTTCGATCGGCGGCACCGAGCCGAGATTGTTGATGAGCAGCGCATAGTCGCCGTCGCCCGGAAGCGCGGCAGAAAGCCGCTCTGACATCGTGGAGACGATGCTCCGCGCCTCTTGTAGCGCAATGCGCTCGGCACCCGGCTCGCCGTGGATGCCGAGACCGAGTTCGCCCTCATCCGCGCCCAGCCGCTCGGAATGGGCCTGACCGGGTATGGAGCAGGATGAGAGCGAAACGCCGAGGGAAACAATGCTGTCGGCCGCCGAACGGGCAGCGGCCGCGATCGTCTCGAGATCGGCGCCTCCTTCGGAGAGATATCCCGCGATCTTGTGAACGAAGAGCGTTCCGGCGACTCCGCGCGGCTGGGCAAGATCGGGAAGCGCGATATCGTCGGCGACGATCACCATTTCGACGCGGAAGCCTTCGACGCGCGCCTTCTCGGCCGCCAGTCCGAAGTTTAGCCGGTCACCGGTATAGTTCTTGACGATCAGAAGGCAGCCCATCGGCCCCGTCACCGCTCGGATCGCCGTCAAGACGGCGTCGACGCTCGGAGACGCGAAAATTTCGCCCGACACGGCAGCCGTCAGCATGCCGCGGCCGACGAATCCGGCATGGGATGGTTCATGACCGGCGCCGCCGCCCGATAACACCGCGACACGATCCTTATTCCAATCTCCGCGCAGGATGACCTTGATGTCGGGATAGGTATCGAGACGGGCGAGACTTCCGACCGGCGCCGTCTGCAAAAGACCATCCAGCGCTTCGGTAACGATGTTTTCCCTTCGGTTGAAAAAGTGCTTCATTGTTTTTTTCCCGCCTGTTCGCCTTGAATGTTCATGTCGTTCTTTAAGTTCATCGGAGCCGCTCGCCATCGGTCCCGAAATAAAGCGGCTGCTTCAGTGTGAGATTGACGCGATCTCCCGGCTTAACCGAAAGGTACGGGTCGGCGAGCGTCACGATCTTGTGGCCCTCGACGCGGATGTGGAGGTGGTTCTGATCGCCGAGATGCTCGATCCAGTCCACTTCCGCGTTTGCCGCCCCGGCTGTTGCGATCTCCAGGTGCTCGGTCCGGGCGCCGACCGTTCGCGCACCGGTCGGCGCCGAGGCCCCGGGCAGCAGATCGACGGGCAGCAGGTTGATGTGTGGCTGGCCAAGGCGTGCTGCCACGTGCAGGTTGGCGGGATCCGCGTAGATCTCCCTGGGCGTGCCGACCTGAATGAGACGGCCCTCCGAAAGAATGCCGATACGATCCGCCATCGTCATCGCCTCGACCTGGTCGTGAGTGACGTAGAGAAGCGTGGAGTTCAACTCTTTCTGGATTCGCTTCAGTTCCAGCCGCAGTTCGGCGCGAAGCTTCGCGTCGAGCGACGAAAGCGGCTCGTCCATCAGGTAGATGGCGGGCCGGCGCACAAGTGCGCGGCCGATCGCGACGCGCTGCATCTCGCCGCCCGATAGCCTCGTCGAGCGGTTTTCGAGCTTGTGGTCGATGCGGACCATGCGCGCCACCTCGCGCACCCGGCGGTCCACCTCGTCGCTACTCAGACGACGGGCGGGAGAGCGCAGCGGAAAGGCGAGATTGTCGTAGACGCTTAAATGCGGATAGAGCGAATATTGCTGGAAGACGAAGGCGACGTCGCGCTCGGCCGGCGATTGCCGGCCGACGTCCGCGCCGGCAATCGTCACCCGCCCCTTGTCAGGCCGCTCGAGACCGGCAATCAGGCGGAGCGCCGTCGTCTTCCCCGCCCCCGTCGGCCCAAGCAGCACGACGAACTCGCCGTCTTTGATGGTAAGCGAAAGATCGTCGACAGCGGCCGCGTCGCCGAACGTCTTGGCGATGCCTTGAAGGATGACTTCAGCCATTGCGGGCCTCCGCGTAGAGGGATGACGCTATCGCCCTGCCCGATCGGCAGTCGAAAACGGCAAGTTTTGCGGGATTGAATTCCAGGCCCACGGTTTCGCCGAGCCTGAAGCTGCGGTCCGCCGAGACGCGCGCCTTGACGATGCCGGAGGCGGTTTCGACCGCGACGATCTGGTTCGTGCCGAGATACTCGCTGCCATAGACCGCGCCGCGAAGACGAGAGGCGTCGCTGAAGCGGATATGTTCCGGACGGACGCCGAGGGCCAACTCGCCCGGCGACACGTCCTCAGCCACTTCTGGCACGGCGACATCGACGCCGTTCAGGACCACCGATCGCATGCCCCGTTGCAGCCCGGAGGTAAAACGCATGAAATTCATCGGCGGCGAGCCGATGAAATCGGCGACATACATGGATGCCGGCCGGTTGTAGATCTGCTGTGGAGTGCCGAACTGTTCGATCACCCCGTGGTTCATCACAGCGATCTTGTCGGCCATGGCCATGGCCTCGTGCTGATCGTGGGTGACATAGACCGTTGTCGCATGAATACGATTGTGCAGTTCGCGCAACTCATGGACCATAACCTCGCGGAACTCGGCGTCGAGCGTCCCGAGAGGTTCGTCCATCAGGAAGCATTTGGGCCGACGGATGATCGCCCTTCCGAGCGCGACGCGCTGCCGGTCGCCGCCGGCGAGACCCGAGACCGACCGGTCGAGAATATGGTCGATGCGCAACAGCCTTGCGGTCTCCTCGACGCGGGCGCGGATTTCTGCCCTGGGCAGACCTTGGGAAAGGAGCGGAAAGCCTATGTTCCTGCGCACGTTCATGTGCGGGTAGAGCGCGAAGAGCTGAAACACGAAGGCGATGTCGCGCGCACTGGCGCGGTTGAATGTGACGTCCTCGCCATCAAGAAAGATCTTGCCGCTGGTTGGGAGTTCGAGCCCGGCAATCATTCTGAGCGTGGTCGTCTTACCGCACCCCGAGGGGCCGAGCAGCGCCAGAAATTCGCCATCCGCCACCGTGAAGCTCGAATCCTCTACTGCAGCAAACTCGCCGAACTGCTTGCGAAGATTCACAATTCTGATCTCGGCCATCGTTCACTCCGGGAACTTCGAAACGATGATGAACATCACCGTGCCGGCGAGCAGGGCCGCAAGCGAATAGGTGTAAAGCACCAGCAGGAATGGCTGAAAGAGCATCAGAAACCCCGCGGAGATCAGCACCGTCGCGATATTCTCCATCGGGCCGCGCCGTATGAAGAACGGTCGCTTCTGCTGGGACGGACTGGTGGTTTGCCGGTGGTTCGTCATTTGCGGACCGCTCCGAAAGTAATGCCGCGCAGCAACTGCTTGCGCAGGATGATGGTGAAGACAAGGATCGGCATCAGGAAGATCGTCGTGCCCGCGGCAACCGCCGGCCAGTCCTGCCCGCCCTCGCCGATAATGGTGGGAATGAAGGACGGCGCCGTCTGGGCGGAGCCCGAGGTCAGCAGCACCGCGAACGCATATTCGTTCCACGCAAAGATCAGGCAGAAGATCGCCGTCGCCGCGATTCCGGTGGTGGCCTGCGGCAGGACAACCTTCCAGAAGGCCTGTAGGCGCGTGTAGCCGTCGATCATTGCGGCTTCCTCGTATTCGCGGGGGATTTCATCGATGAACCCCTTGAGAAGCCAGACGGCGAGCGAGACGTTGACGGCGGTGTAGAGCAGGATCATCCCGAGCGCCGTGTCGGAAAGGCCGAACTGGCGGTACATCAGGTAGATCGGGATCGCGACCGCGATCGGCGGCATCATCCGGGTCGAGAGAATGAAGAACAGGAGGTCGTCGGCAAGGGGCACGCGAAACCGCGAGAAGCCATAGGCTGCAAAGGTCCCGAGCAAGACGGCAAGGAAGGTCGAGCCGAAGGCGATGACCAACGAATTGCCAAAGCGCGGCCAGTAGTTCGAAGGCCCCGCAATGACCATGTTGCGGCTGCGGGTGATCTCGTCGCAGGTGCCGGTCGGCGGCGGAAGCGACTGGATATAGTCCGGCGTCTGCCGGGTGCGCGTGGTGAAGAGGTTGCAATAACCCTCGAGCGTCGGGCTAAAGACGATCTTCGGCGGATAGCTGATCGAGTCCGGCGGCGACTTTATGCTCGTGAGGAAGATCCAGGCGAGCGGGACCATCGTCACCAGCGCATAGAGGATGACGATCGCGCCGGCGATGCGCTTGCTGGTCGGTGTCGGCTCGACCACGGAATGGGCTGCGTTGACGGAACTCATCTCTGCTTCACCTTGTTCAGGGCTTTGACATAGATGTTGGCAAGGCCGAACACCGCGACGAAAAGGATGATCGCGAAAGCGGAGGAGCGTCCGGTCAGCCAGCTTTCGAACGCCTCCCGTTTCAGCGTGATCGACGCGACCTCGGTGGTCGAACCAGGCCCGCCGCCGGTCAGAAGCATGACCATGTCGAACATCTTGAAATTCTCGATGCCGCGAAAAAGCACCGCGAGCATGATAAAGGGCAAGGCCATCGGCACGGTGATCGACCAGAATTGCCGCCAGGCCGAGGCGCGGTCGACCTCCGCCGCCTCGTAGATATAGTCCGGTATCGATCTGAGACCGGCGAGACAGATCAGCATGACGTAGGGCGTCCACATCCACGTATCGACGATGATGATCGCCCATGGTGCCAGCAAGACAGAGCCGAGCATCTCGAAGGATGACGGCGGAATACCCGAGAAGTACGAGACGATATAATTAAAGAGCCCGATCTGCGGCTGGTACAGGAACCGCCAGAAATTGCCGACGACGGCGGGCGACAGCATCATCGGAATCAGGATCACCGTCGTCCAGAAAGCATGGCCGCGGAACTTGCGGTCGATGAGATAGGCCAGTGAGAACCCGATGACCGTCTGCAGCAGAATGGTCCAGAAGACGAAATGTGCCGTCGTCTGCATCGCGATCCAGATATCGGGATCATTCAACACGCGCTGATAGTTGCGCAGGCCGACGCCTGTGATTTCCGCATTCGGCCGGTTCGCGCGGAAATTCGTAAAGGACAGGTAGACTGCCCAGATCAGCGGAAAGATGTTTATCGCGAGCAGCAGTGCAATCGTTGGCGTTATGAACAGCCAGGCGATGGCGCGGTCCGAAAGGCCGCGAACGCGTCTTGCGATCACTATGGGTGTGGAGCGGGCAAGAACCTCGGCTGATCGCTCCGCGATGGTGGAAGGGGCATCAGTCACAGAAATCACCTGAATGAAGCAAGGGGTCGGGCGCCGGTCATGGCGGCCCGAACGACGACGTCCGGGCCACCTTCCTGGGAGAACCATTTCATCGCAAACTCAAAGCGAGATGAGGGAAAGTGTGTGCGGTTTTCGGCCAGCATCCCGCTCTAACTCACTAAAATCAATCACGTATTGCGATTTTGCGTGATCTAGAGCTTGCCTTCGTCCTCGAAGATTTCCTTCCAGTCACTGACCAAAGCATCCAGGGCCTCCTGTGCCGTACCTTGATCAGCGACCACATAGTCGTGCAGTCGCTTCTGCATGGCCTGCAAGAGGATGGCGTATGACGGCTCCTGCCAGAAATCCTGTACCTGGTTCATGGCGAGCAGGAAGTCGGCAGCAAAGGGTTGGCTGTCCTTGAAGGACGGATCGTTCAGCACCGCATTGTGAACGGCATAGCCGCCGAGCGACCACCACTTCTTCTGGACGTCTGGCTGAGCGAACCATTTGATGTAGGCGAGCGCGCCGTCCATGTTGTCGGTATTGGCAACGACGGACATTCCCTGACCGCCGAGAGTCGATGCCGCAACCTTCTGCTTAGGATTGACGAAGAAGCCGATCTTGTCTCCGCCGACCTTCTCGTCCTTGTAGAGACCGGGGAAGAAGGCAAACCAGTTCATGGCCATTGCGACCTGACCGGATTTGAAGGCGTCGAGGCCCTCGGTCATGTAGCTGTCGGTGTATCCCGGCGGCTGGCAGCACTTGTAAAGCGCCTTGTAGGCTTCGAGACCTGCGACGGCATCCGCTGAATTGACGGCGCCCTCCATGTCATATTTGCCGGCGGTGCTTTCGTATTTGAAGCCATAGGAATAGAGCGCGGACGTCGCGCCCATGGCGATGCCCTCGGAGGCGCGCTCCGTGAAGATCGCTGTGCCATAGACCTTCTGGCCGTCGATCTCCCGGCCGGTGAAGAATTCCGCAACCTGCTTCAACTCGTCCCAGGTCTGAGGCGGACCGAGATCGCGGCCATGTTTTTGCTTGAACTCCGCTTGCAGTTCGGGCTTGGCAAACCAGTCCTTGCGATAGAACCAGCCATTGGCGTCGCCCATCGCCGGCAGCGCCCAATAGTTCGGCGTACCCTTCGGCCAGGTGGAATAGGCATTGACCGCGGCCTCTGCGAAATCGCTCATCTTGATTCCTTCCTTGTCGAAGAAATCGTTGAGCTTCACGTAATAGCCGTTTTCGGCCGAACCGCCGATCCACTGGCTGTCTCCGATCAGCACGTCGCAGAGTTTGCCGCCGGAGTTGAGTTCGTTAAGTACCCGGTCCGCGAAGTTCGGCCACGGCACGAACTCGAACTTCATCGTCGTGCCGGTTGCGGCGGTAAAGTCCTTGGACAATTCCACCAGCGCATTTGCCGGATCCCAGGCCGCCCAGCAAAGCGTCAATTCATCCGCCTTCGCCATTCCCGGTAGCGCCGCCGACAGCACGAGTGCCGACGACATGCCCATCAGGGCCTTCATCATCTTCCGCATGTATTCCTCCCAGATGCAGGAACCGGCGAGAAGCCGATTTCGGAAAATTCTCCCTTCGATGAATGCCCAGCACGGTCACTCCCTCATGTTGAGCAATATGTTGAGTGAAATACATTCTACTAAACATGGCAAGCTTAATTCGTCGCTGCGGCGCACCATAGTCGCGCGAGGGAGGCGCCCCGGCGGCGTACCGCTGAGCCTGGTGAAGGAAAAAGGAAGTTTGGAGACGGGCGACTATAGGTTGCGCAGAGAGGACGCGAGACTTTCCGACCGGCCCGCACGGCGAGACCGGTCGGCTTGTCCGTCAAATTTCTACGGTCAGAAAGTCCGATAACGGCAGCTGCAATGCAGATGCGATACGCTTTAATTTTGCTGGATTCTTATCCAAGCCACTTTCGATTTCACTGATTTCGACGTTGGCAAGGCCACAGGTGACAGCAAGATCTTCGATGCTGTAGCCGACGGCCTCACGAGCGGCCCTGACGCGGGCGGCAACGTCGTTGCCGACGACGGCAGCGGCTTGCTTGTTGTCAAAACTGGAGAGTGAAATGGACATAAATGTCTCCTTCTCTTGGCATTGAATTTTTGTAAATTCGATGTTGAGGGGGGGCGACAGGCGCCTTGGCGACGGCGGTAACGTTTTATGTCATCACTGTAACATAGACAAGCCACCATACGGCGAAACGTACCTCAACGGCTTCGCCTCGCTTCGATCAAATCGAACGCTTGTAGCTCGCCGGGGGCACGCTCACGGGATTTGCTTTATCCACAGGGCGAGAGATCCACTCCCCGCCCAGCAAAACCCTGTTCCCTGCACGCGCCGTTGGCCATAAACTGGAAGCATGATCGTTTTTAGTTTCGCTGCATTTCAGCACCTCAAGATCTTCAGTGGCGTATTTGCATTGCATAGGCTGCTGCTCGACGCTGAAACGCGATATCGCGACGGCAGCGAATTTCCCGGTGCTCCGCGGAATAGACAGCCGCTGCCTCCTGAAACCGGCGCCGCCGGTTTGACACGGCATCCGACGGAATTGTCTCCCTCACCGGGGCCAGCGCGACCGCAAGATCCTTCAACACGATGGCGGTGCCCAAGCTGGGCAATGGCCTGGCCTGGAATAACTGAACGGCTTTGATGGGCTGCCCTTCTGAAGGGAAGGAATGAAGATGACGAACCAAGCCGGAGCGAGCGTAGCACCCAAGCCCCCGGGAGCGGAGGGCACGACCCTCCGAGACCAGTTCGCCATGATGCGCCACGCCTTCATGGCGTCCCCGCTGCTGAAGACAATCCTGTGGCTCACGGCCGGCAGCTTCGTGATCATCATCGCGACAGCGATCGGACAGATCATCCTCAACCGCTGGAACCGGCCGTTTTTTGACGCGATCGAGCGGCGCGATCTCGACGCTTTTTTTTATCAGCTCCTGTTGTTTGTCGGCATCGCCGGTGGCCTGCTGGTGCTCAACGTCACGCAGCAATGGCTTAACCAGATGGTGCGATTGAAGCTGCGCGAGGGACTGACGCTCGACCTGATCAACGAATGGATGCGGCCGCTGCGCGCCTTCCGGCTTGCCAACTCCGGCGCAATGGGCATCAATCCGGACCAGAGAATGCAGGAAGACGCCGGCCATCTTGCCGATCTCACCACGGACCTCGGTTTCGGGCTTCTCCAGTCGTCCATCCTGCTCACGTCGTTCGTGAGCGTTCTCTGGGCGCTTTCAGCAGGCTTCGTTTTCCACATCGGCGGCTACTCGCTCGAGATTCCGGGCTATATGGTCTGGGCAGCGATTCTCTACGCTGGCTCGGCATCTTGGCTGAGTTGGCTTGTCGGGCGGCCGCTGATCACCTTGAATGGCGACCGCTACGCGCGCGAGGCGGAATTGCGTTTCTCGCTGATGCATGCCAGCGAACATATCGACGCCATATCGCTTGCTGGAGGCGAGACCGGCGAACGGCGGCGTCTGGAGCTCGACCTTGCGACCGTGCTCGGGGCCATGCGCAACATCTACCGTGCCCAGATCAATCTTGCATGGGTCCAGGACGGCTATGGGTGGGTCACGGTCGTCGCGCCTATCCTGGTCGCCGCGCCCGTCTATTTCGCCGGCGAAATCAGCTTCGGCGGCCTGATGATGGCCGTCGGCGCCTTCAACCAGGTTCATACGTCGCTCAAATGGTTCGTCGCCAATATCAGCGCCATCGCCGACTGGCGGGCGACGCTTCTGCGCGTTGCCGCCTTTCGCCGCGCCTTGATCATGACGGACGTCCTGCATGATGCGGAAAAACGGATCGAGTTCGTCGAGAATGACACAAACAAGCTGACCTTCGACAATCTCGAGGTCGCGTCGTCGAGCGGAAGCACCAGGCTTGCCGAATCGCATATCGAGATCGGCGCGGGTCAGCGCGTGATCATCAGTGGCGATCCCCGCGCGGGAAAAACGCTGCTGTTCCGGGCCCTTGCACGGCTTTGGCCATGGGGAGGCGGGCGCGTCGGTATGCCGGCCGGCGAGATGGTGGCATTCATCCCGCGCTCGCCCTATTTCCCGCGCGGCAAGCTGCGTGACGCGCTTTCCTATCCGCGAGCCGGTGCCTTCTCGGACGCGAGCCTCGTTGCAGCGCTTTCCAAAGTCGGACTCGATCAGCTGACCACGCTGCTCGATCGCGAAGCGCGTTGGGAGCGCGAACTCAGCGATGACGAACAACGTTCGCTCGCCTTCGCACGGCTTATCCTCCATCGGCCGCGATGGGTGATTCTCGACGAAGCGCTCGAGACGATGGATGGGGAGGCAATGAAGCTGGCCCTATCCATCTTCGAAGACGACCTCCGTGAGACTGCCGTCGTCAAGATAGGCCGCACACCGCGGAACGGCGCCCTCTTCTCCCGCGTCATTCATCTCGTGAAGGATCCCGAAGGACCGGTTCTCAAGCCTATTCGCTTTGGTGGCAGCGCGCACGAGAAGGAGGTGGCGGCCAGCGGTGCGCCTTGACGGACACTCCGTCGGGTTCATGCAAAGCCAGGAAAGCGCGTAGCGGTTCTCAGTCCGGAACCGCGTCGTTTCAAAGGGTTCGATCATTTCGCTGTTTCAACGAAACAAGTGAAATGGTCTAGACGCCGCGCTTGTTGCCCCAGAGCAGCACGTGCAGTTGCGGCAGGACGCGCGCCTCGAACCAGCGGTCTTCGGTGATCTTGGCGACCAGCCAGCGCATGCGCTCCATCACGCCATCAATGTCGATGGTCGCGTCGTCGTCATCGGCAGGCGGCGGCGTGTGATTGCCGGGCTGGAGATAGACGGGCAGATGCGGATAGCGTTCGGCCGTCGCTCTGGCATAGGCATAATCCGCCTCGTCGAAGATGACGATCTTCAGCACCGTTTGCGGCCTGCCCTCAGACATCCGGAGACAAGCGTCGAACGCCTGCCAGTCCGTTTCCATCGAGCTTGACGGCGGTTTCGGGCTCAGCACCAGCACGTCGAGATCGGCAAACCAGGCCCGGGCAACCGACCCCTGCGTTTCGAGCGCAAAACGATAGCCTTCGCTATGGCCGCGAGCGATGAGTTCGCCAAGTGGCTGGATTGCCGGGTTTCCGCCGGAGAGCGAAACCATCACCGATTTGCCGCCGGAGAGCCGCGTAATCTCCCGCCAGACCTCTTCGGCGGACATCGCGCGCCATTCGTCGCGGTAGCGGCTGTCGACCGCGTGCAGACTGTCGCACCAGGAACAGCGATAATCGCACCCACCGGTCCTGACAAAGACCGTCGGCAGGCCGATCAGCACGCCCTCGCCCTGTATCGTCGGCCCGAAAATCTCGCTGACGCGGATCTCGGCGGATCTGTCGGAGGTCATGGCCGGTATTCCGCCCAGGTCTTGGCAGTTTCGCTGACGCGCACCGCGGTCGTCTCCGGAAGCCGCGCCTTGCACCAGTCGTAGAAGTGCTGCGCCAGGCATTCCGCGGTCACCCGGTCGTGGCCGAGAACGTCGTTGAGATGCCGGTGATCGAAGGTCTCGTCGATGTAGTGCTTCAACGGCGCGAGCTCATGATAGTCGCGGACGAAACCATGTTCGTTCAAGGTTTCCGCCGAAAGCTCGACCTCGACGACATAGTTGTGCCCGTGCAACCGAGCGCACTGATGTTCGGCCGGTAGGCTCGTCAGTTGATGCGAGGCGGAAAAATGGAACTCCTTGGTGATGCGGAACATCATTTCACCTCCTCGGCGGAGAAGGCGCCGGTGGCGGCTGCCCAGAAATCCGGGTCGTCGTATTCGGTCGGATCCTTGAAACCCGCGAGATGAAAGGCCTCGCGCCGTTCGACGCAGGTGCCGCAGCGGCCGCAATGGCGCACGCCGCCCTTGTAGCAGGACCAGGTCTCCGCGAATGGCGTTCCATTCCTCACCCCGTCGGCGACGATCTCGGCCTTCGAGACATTGACGTACGGTGCGTAGAGGCTGATCTCGGCATAACCCTCCAACGCGTGGTTCTGCATGGTCTGGAAGGCGCTGATGAATCCCGGCCGACAATCGGGATAGATGAAGTGGTCTCCGCCATGCACGGCAGTCGCGACCGCGTCTGCCTTGCCGGCGGCAGCAACGCCGAAGGCGATGGCGAGCATGATGGCGTTGCGGTTCGGCACCACCGTCACCTTCATCGTTTCCTCGGCGTAGTGCCCGTCCGGCACGTCGATATCGTCGGTCAATGCCGAACCGCTCAAGGAGCGGCCGATCTCGCGGATGTCGATGATCTGGTGAGAGACGCCGAGACGTTCGGCGCAGGCGGCAGCGAAATCCAGTTCCTTCCGATGCCGTTGGCCGTAGTCGAACGACAGCAGTCCGACAAGTTCGTGTTCCGCCGCCACCTTGTACGCAAGCGAAACAGAATCCAATCCGCCGGAGCAGATCACAATGGTTTTCATGACAGGTGTCCTTGTTTTGACCGGGTAGGCTGCGACCGGAGTGTTACCTGCGGGCCTTTTAGGGCAAACGGGACGACTTGTGAATACCTGTGTGACGACGCGAAGTCGATCCCGCCCTGAGCGCCTCTGGCGCCGCCTCGAGCTGGGTGTCCAGGAGGCTGGATCGCACCCCCAACCTACAAACCATGGCAGTATCCATGACGTCCGGTGTAGCTGCCTGGCGCATCCACCGAAGAGGCAGCGCTACCAGCGGTCACGCCGTCTGCGAGCATGCGTGGCCACTTGAACCGCGGACCGCCGGGCTATCGCCGCCGCCTCACGTGTTCGATCAGGGCGCGCAGCTTCGGGGCAAGGTTCCGACGGTTGGGAAAATAGAGGAAAAAGCCGGCAAACGGCGGGCAATACTCCTGGAGGAGAGGCACCAGTTGCCCGGACAAGACATAGGGGCTGAAAGTGTCCTCCATGCCGAAGGTTATGCCTCCCCCTGCACAGGCCGTTCGGATCATCAGCCACATATCATTGGTGGTAATCTGAGGATTGACTGCGACGTCGAACTCGCGTCCGTTTTCACTGAATTCCCAGCGGTAAGGCGCAGTCTGCGGTGCAGGACGCCAGCCGATACAGCGATGCTGCGCCAATTCGGATGGATGCGACGGCCGGCCGAAGCGCTCGATATAGGAGGGTGCGGCAACTGCGGTCTGACGTTGTTCGCCGGATACCGGGATAGCGATCATGTCCTGGTCGATCACTTCGCCAAGCCGCACCCCCGCATCGTATCCTTCGGCCACGATGTCGAATTCCTCGTCGGTAACGGTCACGTCGATCTGGACCGCAGGGTAGGCATTCGCAAAGCTCGCCAGCAGTGGTCCTGAAATGAAACGTTCCGCAATCGAAGACACTGCCAGTCGCAAGAGGCCGCTCGGGGCGGTATCCCGATCCGCGGTTGCACCCAGAGCCGAGCCGACCTCCGCAATGGCTGGTGCCACGCGCTGGTAAAGCTGCTCGCCTGCCTCTGTCAGGCTGACGCTGCGCGTTGTGCGCTGAAAGAGCGCAACGCCAAGCCGATCCTCGAGGCGTCGGATCGTCTGGCTTACCGCCGACCGGGTGATACCCAGGTGCTCGGCGGCCGCGCGAAAGTTTCGCGCCTCCGCGACGGCCAGAAAAACAGAAATACCGGTCAGGTCGACAGCCATTGGTTATCCCAGCTTACCAGCATAGTCATGATTGGGCAAATTGTCCGCTCCTTTGAGTGTCTCTACGTTCGGCTCGTTGGAATTTGGAGATGACCAGAATGACACTCGATAACTACAGGTTGTTAGGACGCTCGGGCTTGCGTGTTTCGCCCATGAGCCTCGGCACCATGACCTTCGGGTCGGATTGGGGGTGGGGCGCCGATATAGCCGAAGCCCGTCGCATCTTCGATCTCTACGTCGATCGGGGCGGCAACTTCATCGATACCTCGGTGAACTACACCGACGGTGCCGCCGAACGCTTCCTCGGAGAATTCATCGGCGAGAAGCGTGAGCGGCTCGTCATTGCGACGAAGTTCACGATGGCCCGCGAGCGCGGCAACCCGAATTCGGGCGGCAACCATCGCCTCAACATGATGCGATCCGTCGAGCAGAGCCTCCGGCAACTCGGCACCGATCGCATCGAGCTTTTCTACCTGCACGGATGGGACTTTACGACCCAGCCTGAAGAGGTGATGCGGGGCCTCGACGACCTCGTTCGGTCGGGGAAGATTCTTTATCTCGGTATCTGCAATACGCCCGCATGGCGGATCTCTCAAATGCAGACGCTCGCCGATCTGCGCGGATGGTCGCCATTCGTGGCGCTGCAGATCGAATACAGCCTCGTGGAGCGCACTGTCGAGCATGAGCTCATGCCGATGGCCGCAGCACTCGGACTCGGCGTGCTCCCTTGGTCGCCGTTGGGAGGCGGGGTTCTGGCGGGCAAATACGCCCGATCGGACGTTCAGGAATCACGGGAGGCAGCCGTGTCTCCCACCCGTAAGGGCGTAATCGCCTCCTCGGGACATCTCACCGAGCGCTCGATCGAGATCGCGGACGAGGTTCGCGCCGTTGCGGAAGAGATGGGCTCGACAGCATCCCGGGTGTCGCTCGCATGGACACTTGCGAACCGCACGGTCGTATCGCCCGTCATGGGCGCCCGCACCGTCGCCCAGGCCGAGGACAATCTGGGCGCATTGGACCTAGTGCTGTCGCCAGAGCATCTCGATCGACTGAATCGGGTAAGCGCCCCCGACCCCATATTCCCGGCCCGTTTCGTCGAGCGCCCCTTGGTTCAGCAACTCATCTTCGGCGGAGCCTCCGTGGCTCGCCGCACCTGACGCCTCGGTCAAAGGAAACCAACATGCGTATCGGTTTACTTGCAATCATCCCGGCAGCCATGGCTGCACTTGCCTCCCCGGCCGTGGCGCAGACACGAGACCAAAACCGGAGCGCAGCGCCGGCATCGACCGCATCCCAATCGCAATCTCAGGAGCAGAAGGTGACACAGAACTCTTACACAGGCATGTGGGTCACAGAAGACGGTTACATCCGCCATGAACTTCTACCGAACGGGCGCTATGTCGAGGCGCGGGGTGCACGCGAACGCGCCTATGAAGGCCGCTACGAAGTGACAGGGTCCCATATTGAATATTGGGATGATACGGGTTTTACCGCCGATGGCGACTTCGTTGACAAAAATACCCTGCATCACGGCGGCATGGTTTTGTGGCGCAAGTGAATGCGACTGCTACGACAGGAATGACATATCGTTACTGGCATGACATGGGCGGATCCCGTCTGGCTCATGACCGGCGCACCCTCGCCCGTCCGGCCGCGCTCTCGCGGCCGGACGGGCGCCTGATCAAGGAATGGGCGCAACATGGCGCTCGCTTATGTTCGCTCGACTCCTGTGAGTGAGGCGATGCGGACGAGTGCGCGATCGCAGGAGCTGCGACCGCCGGCCCGTTCGTGCGAATGAGGGCTACTTAGCCGTCGCTGAGGACCAGCCCCTTGGTGAGCTCCAACGCCTGGCGCTCGAAGAGGCCGCGGTAAATGCCGCCTTTCAGTCGAATGAGCGTGTCATGATCGCCCTCTTCCGCGATACGACCACGGTTGAAGACAAGCAAGCGGTCGAGCGCGCGCACCGTCGACAGCCTGTGCGCGATCACCAGTGTCGTGCGTCCCATCATCAGCCGCTCCATCGCCTGCCGGATAAGCACCTCGGATTCGGAATCGAGGCTCGACGTCGCTTCGTCGAGGATCAGGATTGGCGCGTCTGCGAGGAATGCCCGGGCGATGGCGACGCGCTGACGCTCGCCGCCGGAGAGCTTGACGCCGCGCTCGCCAACGAGTGTGCCGTAGCCCTTCGGGAGAGCTTCGATGAAGTCGTGGGCGCTCGCAAGCCTCGCCGCCTCCTCGATCTCGCGCTGCGTTGCTCCCGGCCGCCCGTAGGCGATGTTTTCCGCAAGCGAACGATGGAACAGGATCGGCTCCTGCTGCACGATGGCGATCTGCTGGCGGAGCGACGCCTGCGTCACGCCGGCAATATCCTGCCCATCAATCGTGATCTCGCCTGCCTTCAGGTCGTGGAGGCGCTGGATCAGCTTGACGAAGGTCGTCTTACCCGAACCGGAATGCCCGACGAGGCCTACCCGCTCGCCGGCGCGGATGCTTACCGAAAAGCGGTCATAAAGCGGTGCATGGTGCGCGCCGTAGTGAAAGGTCACATCCTTGAACTCGATCTTGCCGTCGGTGATGCGGATCGGCTTCGCGCCGGCCCGGTCTTCGATGCCAAGCGGCTGGGCATGGATGTCGACAAGCTCCTCCATGTCGTTGATCGAGCGCTGCAGGTTGCGGATGTGCATGCCGACTTCGCGCAGATAGCCTTGCAGGATGAAGAACGAGGTCAGCACGAAGGTGATATCGCCGGCGCTCGCCTGCCCCCTCGCCCACAATACCAGGGCGAAACCGATCACCGCCGCGCGCAATATGAGTAGCATGGCGCCCTGTGTCGTGCCGTTTACAGTTCCACGAGTCCACGTGCGGCGGGTCCGGTTCTGCCACTTGCCGAGCACCCTGGCGAGGCGTTGATCCTCGCGACTTTCGGCGCCGAACCCCTTGACGACGATGTTGCAGCTCACGGCGTCAGCCAGCGCACCGCCGAGCTTCGTGTCCCAACTGTTGGCAAGGCTCGCCATCGGCGCCACATAGCCGAGTGAAAGGGCGACCGTCGTCACTATGAAGGCTAACGAGCCGAGCCCGATGATCACGCCCATCATCGGCCAGTACCAGGCCATCAGCGCTGTCGACCCCACCAGCATGATCACCGACGGGAACAGCGCCACCAGCAGCGTATCGTTCAAGAGATCCAGCGCCCACATTCCACGCGTCACCTTGCGCACCGTCGAGCCGGCGAAGCTGTTGGCGTGCCAGTCGCTGGAAAACCGCTGAATGTGATGAAACGCGGCCGAGGCGATATCGCACATCATTCTCAGCGTCAGGCTGACGATGCCCATGAATGTCACGTGCCTGAGCACGATCGCGCCGAGCGACAGCGCCATCAGCATCAGGAAGGCCGCAACAGCCGCGTTCCAGGCAATCTCATCGGTCGGCGCGCCTGAGACGACGGCGTCGACGAGCCTGCCGGAATAAAGCGGCGTCAATACATCGGCAAGCGTAGAGAGAAGCACGGCGCCGAGGATCGCCGAAAGCCGCGCCGGCTGTTTCTTCCAATGGGCCCAGCAAAAGCGGAAGACGCTGCGGAACGCGCGGTCGCGTGCGACAAAACGAGTAAAAGCCATATGAATTGCCCGGTGACGGTGCACCGGCCTCAAAATCTAGGTCACGAAAGGAATGCCGTCAGGGAAAGCGAAACCGGTGCGGCATCAATGAATCGGCGCGGTCTCCAAGGCGGAGAGCACCGGACGGAGCCAATCCCCTAAACTGCGATCGGAAGCGCAAACGCCCCATGTCACACGGAGAATATTGGATCGCCCGATAGGGAGATGGAAAAAACTGTCATCTTAGCCTCCCTGATTCTGATCACCGGAAGACCCCTTATAGTTGAATACGGCCATAGCGCCAAGCGCGGATATTGTATTTCGGTGTCGCTGCGGGCAAGGTGCAGCCGGTTTGCAACAGTCGTTCGCCACATCCTGTCGCAAGGCGGCTGCGCTGTCTGAAAATGCGCGTCCGTTGCAGAACTTTCACAATGTGCTGGGAATTTCGCCGCTATTCGTTGCAAACCGTGCAGCGGTCCCTATTGAAACTAGATGTGATTCTCGAGGTTGCCTGTGCAGAACAACAACATTCTTGTCGTCGGCGGCGCCGGTTATATCGGCTCCCATACGTGCCTCCAGCTGGCCAACAAAGGCTACCAGCCTATCGTCTACGACAACCTCTCGAACGGGCATGAAGAATTCGTCAAATGGGGTGTCCTCGAAAAAGGCGACATTCGCGACCGCAAGCGTCTCGATGACGTTCTCGCACGACATCGGCCGCGCGCGATCCTGCATTTTGCGGCGATGATCGAAGTCGGCGAGTCGGTAAAGGACCCGGCCGCGTTCTACGACAACAATGTCATCGGTACGCTGACCTTGCTGTCGGCGGCGCTCGCTGCCGGGATTGACGCCTTCGTATTCTCGTCCACCTGCGCCACCTATGGCCTGCCCGACAGCGTGCCGATGGACGAAACCCACAAGCAAGCGCCGATCAACCCCTACGGGCGCACGAAATGGATCTGCGAACAGGCGCTGAAGGACTACGGTCTTTACAAGGGCTTGCGTTCCGTGATCCTGCGCTACTTTAATGCCGCGGGCGCCGACTTCGAGGGGCGGATCGGCGAGTGGCACGAACCGGAAACCCACGCGATCCCGCTCGCGATCGACACGGCGCTCGGTCGGCGGGAAAGCTTCAACGTGTTCGGAACCGACTACGATACCCGCGACGGCACCTGCGTGCGCGACTATATCCACGTCCTCGACCTTGCCGATGCGCATGTGCGGGCGGTGGATTATCTGCTAGATGGCGGCGAGAGCGTCGAACTTAATCTTGGCACGGGCACCGGCACGACGGTCAAGGAGCTTCTGAGCGCGATCGAAAAGGTCGCCAAGCGACCGTTCAATATCGGCTATGCCGGGCGGCGTGAAGGGGACTCCACCACGCTGGTCGCCAACAACGACAAGGCTCGCGCGGTGCTTGGCTGGCAACCGCAATATGACCTTGCGGCGATCACCGAGTCCGCCTGGAACTGGCACTCGCGCAGAAATCAAGGCGCCTGATTTCTGCACCAAGCGCTGCGGCATGTTCTCGTCCGAGGAACATGCCGCGCCTCAGCACTTGCTGACTTACCCAGCCAAGCTCTGGGCCGCCGGTTGTATGCGGCTTCGATGAAGCAACGGGCGCTCCAGCATCGTATAGCCGGCAATGCCGATCAGGATGCCTGAAAGCACGCAAATGGCCATCGACAAGTCGGCATCGATCCTGACTATGGAAGCGGCCTTGGCGACCACGGAAATCGCGAAAGTGTGCCAAAGATAAATCGAGTAGGAGGCGTTGCCGAGAAGGTTAGGCAACCACATCGAACGGACACGTCCGCTAGCCTCAGCTGAGAGGACGCCGACAACAAGCATCGTCGCCAACGGGCCGACTGTGAATTCATCGAACGGCAGTCGGAGAAGGCCGATAAGTGCGAAGCCGCCGAGCGAGCAGGCGATCAGCGCCACGCCGGCCGCGAGCGGCGGCACCCTACCCTTCAGCCAGAACTCGCCGATGACCATGCCTGCCACGAATTCAAGGATGAGGGGTCGCGTATAAGTCAGCATCAGGGGATTGTCGATACTGGTCGCCAGTCCGCCCAATACCAGCAGGAAGAACAGGCCTGCAATCGACGGCAAGCGCCAGTTTCGCGGCAGCAGCAGCGAGACCGCGAAGACCGCGTAGAAAAGCATCTCGAAATTGAGCGTCCAGCCCTGCACCAGGACCGGCCATATCTCGCCATTGCTCGGAGAGCGCATTGGCACGAAGAACAATGAAGCGAGCACATGCTTCACAGATAAAACCATATTCGGGAAAAGCCCCGCGACGCCTCCGGCGACCATGACCATCGTCGCCATCCAGTAGACGGGCATGATTCGCCGGAGGCGATCGATCACGAACCTTGCGGGTGTGACGGGCCGGCGATCGCTGATGACCCACATGATGAAGCCGCTGATGACGAAGAAGACGTCAACGCCGGCCGCGCCGATCGTGAAATGATGGCCGGTCTTTTCAGCCGCGTGGAATATCACCACCGCGAGCGCTGCCACCGCGCGCAGGTATTGGGCCCCGTGGATCGTTTTCATTGAGCGCCCCCGTGACGCAGTATTACGCGCTGAAACGAACCCTGTAGGCTGTGGAACGCCCGTCTTCCGGCCAGAGCCAGTTCGTGGTCGGTCGCGTGCGCGGGATCGTCAGCTTGCCCGCCGAAAAGTACAGTAAGAACGACCCGACGTGATACGGGTTGAGAATGTCGACCTCGACGAAGGATCGGATGAGAAGCAGCATTGCAATGCCGAAGAGCACCAGCGAATCCGGATCGCGGTCTTCTGAAAGCAGCCGCTTCAGATGGCCGAACACGGTCGTGAGCAGGATCGTGGTCAGCAACAGGAGGCCGATCGCCCCCGTTTCCACGATCGCCTCGATATAGGTATTGTGAAAATGAAACCCGGAGCGCGCGGTAATGTAAAACTCCTCCCAGAGCCGTTCCGCCTCCGAAAATCCCTGGATCCAATAGGCCTGGTAGCCGATCCCGACGATCGGCGCAGCCGCGGCCGCTTCGATGCCCTGCTGCCACAGATAGGTTCGGCCGGTAAGGGTCGAATCCTTGCCGAAGGCGCCGAGCACCAGGTCGAGCCCGCCGCCATAGACCACGGCCACGGAGGCAACGATGCCGAACACTGCCGCGGCGACGAAAAGCCCTTTGCGGCTCGAGGGCCGCAGGGCGGATATCACCCGCATTCCGAGGCAGAGGCTGATGATTGCCGCAGCCGTCAGGACCGAAGTTGCCGACTGGGAAGCCAGCAGAGAATAGGCAGAGATCAGCCCGGCGACGCCCGCCGCCGCCATCCAGAAACCACGTTCGCCAAGGGTGAAAACAGCAACGAAGGCGAAATAGATGCCTAGCGAAGCGTAGAAGCCCAGTTGGTTCTTCGATGCAAAAGCGCCAACGAAGCTGTACGTGCCGTCCAGCGGATCGTAATGATAGACGCCGAAAAGCAGCGAATAGAGCAGGACAATGGCGACGCCGGCGATCCCTCCCCGCGTCAGTGTTTGGATATCGATCGTCCGCATGGCAATCAGCGCGCAGACGACGTGGCTGAGATATTGCACTCCGGTGCGCATCGTCATCGCCGGCGCCGCCGACCAGAAGAAGGAAAGACAGGCAAATATGGTGAAGGCGAAGATCCAGAGATACTTGCCGTAGTTGCCAAGAACCTTGCGGTAGTCGACGAGGACCAGCGGCAGCCACAAAGCGTAATAGAGCAGAATCGAAACCTGCCCGAAGCGGGGCGAATAGGCGAAGACGAACAACGACAGCGCCACGGCCACAGCGCCGTAAAGCTGATTCACCCCAGGGCTGACGAGGCTCGCCTTCGAAATCCGCATGGTGAACTCACCGCATCGCCAGCGCGGCGCTTACTTTGATGACGTCGCCGGGCAGCACCTCGGTATTCTCGCTCGCCGCGATCTCCGTCGGCGTGCCATCCTTTTCACGGATGATCGAATAGGTGATGTTCGCCTCGGCGTTTTGCTCTTCCAATTGTGCCGCCTCGGCCGATTGCAGCAGTGCCTCGGCCATCAGGTCGCGGCTGGTGCCGACCTTCAGCGAGAGCGTTTCGAGCTCGGCCTCGGTGTTCTGCAGTTCCTGGGCGAGTTGCTCGTCCCAATCGTTGCGCAGATTGGTCTCGTCCTGCGTCGCCTTGTTGTAATCCTGCTTTGCCTTGAGCGAATTGGTGTCGATGTCGAGCAGCGACGACTGCACGTCCGCGACCCTTTGTTCGAGCGCGAGTTTGCGCTGGCTCAACGCCAGCCCCTTTTCGGCGAGGCTGTCGACCTTCTCGCGGTCTTCCATGACGAGTTCGAGTTGGCGCGCCTGGGTCTCGGATTTCTTCGCAAGCGACTCGATCTCGCTTTGAAGAAGGGATTTAAGATCGGCAAGGGCTGCCAGCTGCCGCTCCTGCCGCTTGTCGCGCGACTGCATCAAAGCCGTCTCATTGGCAAGCAGCTTTTCAACCCCCTCGGCGTTCTTGAGTTCGTCGGGCAATTCGATCTTGTCGCGCTTGCCGATTTCAGCCTGAAGCCGGGCGCGGCGAATGAGCAGCCTGTTGCGCTCGGAGACCTGCACGGCGGATTCGCCGCTCGCGGTGATGTAGTCCCGGACGAATCGTTGGCCGCTTGGAGCGCGGCGCAATCCCCCGCTGAGACTGACGGCCTTGAGTACGGTCATCTTCGGCGCATAGGGGTATTCGCCCGGAGTCTCCACCTCGCCGGTAAGATAGACCGGGCGGTATTGCGCCATTTCGACCGACGCCGTAGGCCGGTCGCGCAGGCCGAAGAGCTTCTGCATCTGGATGCCGATCTCGGCAGCGACTTCCGTTGTCGTCTTGCCCGAGGCTGGCAGGTCGCCGATAAAGGGCAGAGAGAGATTCCCCGATGCACCGATCGTATAGTCGCCGCTGACGGCCGACCAGTCGCGGACGGCGCCCTCGGCAGTCTGCCACTCGGCGACGCGGACGCGCAGCTTGTCCATCACGCCGAGCCGGTATTCGTCGGCCTGTGCCGCCGCGCCCCCTACCACGGCCATGACCGCGATCAGCGCAACACGCGCGAAGCAGGAAAGCTTTTGGGAGACGGCGAATGTCCCCGAAATTCTGATAGGTTGCATTTTCGTGATTTCCTGATGCCTGACACTGTCTCGACCATGCGGTCAGTGCCAAGATTTCAATAGCTGCCGCGTGAGAAGCAGACGGCAGGGATCGTCTTGACGACGATGGCAAGGTCGGCAAGGAGCGACCAGTTCTGGACGTATTGCGTATCGAAGGCCACTCTGGCCTCGTAAGATACGTCATTGCGGCCGCTGATCTGCCAAAGGCCGGTCAGACCAGGCCGGGAACGCAGATAGTAGACGGCAGCCGAATCATAAAGCTCGAGTTCGTCCTCGACGACCGGGCGCGGGCCGACCACGCTCATTTCGCCGCGAATGATGTTGAGAAGTTGCGGCAATTCATCGAGGCTGAGCTTGCGCAACACGCTGCCTACAGCGGTAACCCGCGGGTCGTGCTGGAGCTTGCGGGTCGTGCGCCATTCCTCGTAGGCGGATGGATTCTGCTTGAAATAGTCCTTCAGCACACGATCGCCGTTTTCCATCATCGTCCGGAACTTCAGGCACTTGAAGGCCTGACCGTTGTGGCCGATGCGGCGGTGTCCATAGAAAACACTCCCACCATCAGAGAGCTTAACGAGCGCCATGATGAGCAGGAAGAGCGGGCTGAAGAAGATAAGAGCCAAGGATGCCGCGGCAACGTCAAAACTTCGTTTTGATATGCCACCTATCGGCCGGAAGACCCCGGTCTCTTGTGCGATGAAAAACGGCGAAGTGGCCGAGCGAGTCGCGGACTTCATAGAGGTGACTCCATTTACGTTTTGCGAGTGTCGGTCCCGCAGGACGCGGGTCATCTAGCGCGAGTGTATGGTGAGATTTTGTTTTTTGAAGGCAAAAACAAGGCCGCCTCCGCGGGCACCCTCGCCAGAGCGTTTTAACCCTTTGGGCGCACGCACTATTACTAAAATTTAATTACAAACATCCGCAACTTATAATCATGATAATTTGTCACAAGGCCGCCATGTTGAAACATTGGCGGCGCGTAACTCTTGCGGATCGCGAAGTATTACAGCGATCCTATCATTGTTTCACTCGGACGGGCGGCAGCGGCGCCGGCACGAAATTGACAAACGTTCGATCCGGTTCGATTTTTTGCATTGCACCATAGTTTTGCAGTGCACATTTTTCTCGACCTTTACGAACACTACTTGTAACAAAAGTTGATCAGGAAAACTCCTTTCGCAGCGCCAAAAGATGCAGCGATCAGAATGAGTTCGCATATACCCCTCTCAATTTAGGGGTCCGCAAACGAACCAGTTCGTACCCGATCTCCACAAGTTTTGTTGCATTTCTTTCAGCGACACAACCACCCATTGTATTCCAGGAATGATCACTCCAACGTGATTCGCCCTCTCACGCGCAGTGAACGTGACGGAAAGATTTTCGCGGTAAAAAACAGTAGCGACAAAGTTCTGCTTTGCATGTTGAAGAGAAAAGAGACCACTAATATAGTGAAAAAAGTGGGAGGAGAGGCGTAAGAGTCCGATGGTCATTCGCATAAAGAATCCGAAGGCGGGGTAGCGGGATGTTCGCACCACGCGTCTTTGCCAGCATGATCGGCGCATTGGTGGCTTTTGCCATCGCAACCTACATCCTGAACGGCTCACTGACATCGGCGGCGATACAGACACTGATCTGCGCCGTGCTGATGCAAGTCGGATATTTCATCGCCGTCGTCTTCCTGGTCTGGAAGGAGGCTCGGGCCCGGCGCAGTTTATCTACCGGCAAGGTGCCGGTCGAACCTGCTTCCGATGACAAGCAAACAGGCAAGGTTTCGATCCGCCGTTTGAACCGCGCGGGCCACTCCAACCGCTAGGTTCCGGTTCCGTCGATCGCCTCTGATCAAGGCAGCAATTCGGGGGCCGCATCAGCCGCTGCGTTGCCGCACTGCAAAAAATTTCGAGCTTGACGCGTTTGCGACATGATCGCCGGACATGTTTTGCGGGTCTGGTGGAAATTGCATTACACCGACGCATCTCGATCACCTGCTGGAGGCCAGTATGACCGCAGCCGCGCCGACGAACGTCTGCATTATCATTGCCGCAAAGAACGCCGCCGACACGATCACCAGGGCGATCGCCTCCGCGCTTGCCGAACCGGAAGCTGCCGAAGTCGTGATCATTGACGACGGTTCGACCGATGACACTGCCCGCACCGCACACGCGGCGGACGACGGAAGTGGCCGACTGAAGGTGGTCCGCTTCGAAGAAAACCGCGGTCCGGCCGCCGCACGCAATCATGCGATATCAATCTCGCAATCGCCGGTTCTTGGCGTGCTGGATGCCGACGACTTCTTTTTCCCTGGTCGACTTCGTCAGCTCCTCTTAGAGGAAGACTGGGACTTCATTGCAGACAACATCGCGTTCATCGACGCAAGCCAGGCCGACACAGCGCACGGCAGGATCGGCCGTTTCACGCCCCGTCCCCGCCTGCTCGATCTTATCGGTTTCGTAGAGGGCAATATCTCCCGGCGCGGCGTTCGTCGCGGCGAGATCGGCTTCCTTAAGCCGTTGATGCGACGCTCGTTCCTCGATGAACATCGGCTCCGCTACAAGGAAGACCTGCGCCTCGGCGAAGACTACGACCTTTATGCCAGAGCACTGGCCAAGGGCGCTCGCTACAAGATCATCCACAGCTGCGGCTATGCCGCCGTCGTACGTGGCAATTCGTTGAGCGGTAGCCACCGCACGGACGACTTGAAGCGACTTTACGAGGCGGACCGGGCGATCCTTACCGAAAGTCCATTGAGCGCCGATGCCGCGACCGCCATCCGTCGCCATGAGCGCCACATCCGGGACCGCTACGAACTGCGCCACTTTCTCGATCTCAAGAACCAGGCGGGTTACTTGCGCGCGATAGGCTATGGTTTCAAAAATCCCGGTGCGCTCCCGGCGATCGTCGGCGGAATCCTTGCCGACAAGACCGAGCGCTTTCGGCCGCGTCAATCGTCGGCACCGGTCGCACTCGGCGGCTCAGGTGCCATCCGCTACCTGCTTGAAACGCCCATGATCGAGCCGGGGAGTAGCGGCAAAGCTCAACAGAGTCCGTAACGCCGCGCTCGCGAGGCAGCGCGCCGGATCGTGGCCTACGTAGAGTGGCTTTGAAAAAGATTAGACGTGACAGACCTTGCAATCCTCCATTGGAGTTCCCACATCCCGCTCAACAAATTGCCTGTGCAGATGTCGGCGAGATCGCCTGACCTGCAGGTAGGCTTTGCGCTTATGCCGCTGACCACGGATGTACTGGCAGGGTAGAGCAGCGAAGAGGAAAGGTCGGGTTGCCCCGGCCTTTTTTGTTGCCTGCATGCCGGAAAGGAACGCTTCTTCGGCCTTCGCGTTACCGCCTCAACAGCAACGAAATGAAGGTGAGCGGTATGAAAGGCATCATTCTGTGGCTAATGGGTGTTCCCCTGGTCGTCATCATCCTGCTTTACATATTTGTCTTCTGAGCGCCTCACCCTTGCGCTTCACGTCCCGGCCCCGTCCTGCAGAACTGCTCAATCAGCGGTAAAAAGCCTCACACGGCCACTCACCCCCAGTTTTGCAGGATACGCACGACGAGGCACCTGAGTTAGTGTGACAGCCAACGAGGCTGGACGGGAACGGCGCATGATCGGCTTTGAGATGGCGGCAGCGGCCTTCGACGGCAGACTTCCCGCTTTTCAGCGCCGAGCGAAATCGAGTTGCAGCGCCGTGTCTCCAGTAACGAAGCGAAAAGTTTATTTTTTCCTGGTTCTGTTGGTCATGGCCAACAGCGCGCAAGGAGCAGAGCCGATCGTTGGCCACGCGTCGGTTATCGATGGCGATACCATTGAAATCGCCGGCGAGCGCATCCAGTTCAGTGGTGTCGACGCACCGGAAGGCTGGCAAGTCTGCTCGGATGAGAAAGGCTCAGACTTCCGATGTGGCAAGGATGCGGCTTCTGCTTTGGACGCGTTTCTGGCCGCGGCCCGCCCTACGCGCTGCGACCTCGTCAAGCGCGATCGCTACGGCCGTTTTGTCGGCACCTGCTTTCGCGCCGACGGCAAAGACGTGAACCGCTGGCTCGTGGAGACCGGCAATGCCATTGACCGGGAAGAACACAGCAAGGGCGCTTATGCTGACGCGCAGGCCACCGCCCGCTCGGCTGGCGCCGGAATTTGGCGCAGTCAGTTCGGCCGGTCATGTCCGGCGCTGGCCGGACGCGTGAACCGAAAGCCGACCTGTGAAGGCAGCAAGCGAAATCAATGATCGTTGAAATCTGGATCTTATGCAGCATCGTGACCGCGGTCGTGGCCGCGCTCAGGGGCGGCCACAGTCTTCGCTGGCTGCTGATTGGTTGCGTTCTCGGCCCCGTGGGCATCATTGCAGCGCTTCTGATGCCTTCGTTGAAATCGGAGAACAGGGCTGCGGCAGCCGAGCAAAACGGCAATGCGGAGAACAGTGCCAGACCGCTGCTGGAGGACGAAGCGCACACCGTTTCCGCAAAGCAGGACGATGATTGACCCGCCTGAGTGAGCCTTCGCGCGTCTGACATACGCCGCGCCACTCTATGTTTCCGTAGCCTAAAACCATGTAGCGATTCAAAGGGCGATGTAGATCGCGAAAGGCAGCTCCGCGGCACGGCAATTTGCACAGCGCCCACTATGCACCGAGGTCGCGTAACCGCCACAAGGTAAGGCGGGCTTGCATAACAGGACCGGCGAAATATCCGAGCATGTTCAACGGCTTTGTCGCCTTGCGGGCTTTACCTTCGATCGAATGCTACAAAGCTGCCCAAACCTTGCCGCAATTCGTCGCGTCCTCGCTCCAAGGCCAGATTATTCTCGAAAAAAAACATTCAATTAAAAAAAACATATTTCCGGGACTCAACCCTTGATTGCCCCAGAATTTTGCAGGGCACAATTTCTGCAACATGCGGCGAATCCGAGGTTTTTTGAAGAAGGGCGGCATGGGGCGGTAGCCGCCGGTTTTTTTAGGATTCGCTCCTTAGGTGCAGTGCAACATGATTCGTTTCATTTTTCTGTTGCACTGCCATATTTTTTCTTCGCCCGTGCCCTAGTTTGTCTCCTACGAGCTCAAGACTGCTCTGTTGAAACGGCTGCCGCCGAGGCGCTGCCAGATAGGGAGTGACTGACATCGTGGGTATGGACGCGAATGTTTCGTCGCGAGTCGATCTGCTGCGCATTGTGCTGGTTTGCGGCATCGTGTTCGTGCACGTCCCGTTTGATCGGCAAACGAGCGCATTCCCGGGCGCTTACGGTTTTCTGGACTGGCTCCTCTTCCATCCCGGTGAAGGTCTGCTCTGGAGTGGCAGCAGGTTTGCAGACTACCCCCTCTCCGACTTCACGATGCCGATCCTGATGATCGCAGTCCTGGTCGCTTGCCACGATCTAGTGAAGCGACTGGCAACCGATCTGCTCGGCGTCCTGGCGGGAAGCCGATCAGGTTCCGGGCGAATGGCGCTTCCGGCACAAGATGGCGGGCACGCAAGCTATTCGCCGCAACAAAGGTAATGACAATGACACCCGACCGCTATGCGCGTCTGCGCCGCCTCACACTCGTCACACTCCCGCTTGCGAGCCTCGCCGGAACCGCGACCGCCCAGACGGGCGCCAACGGCGCGTCCTTCATGGACGACTTCGACACACTGAACACCGGCTTCTGGTATGTCTCGGACGGATGGAACAATGGTCCTCACCAGAATTGCACCTGGTCCAAGAAGCAGGTAAAAATAGCCAACGGCATACTGGAGCTGGTCTTTCAAGAGGGCAAGCAAGGCGAACGCAATTTCGTCTGCGGTGAAATTCAGACCCGCAAGCGCTTCGGCTATGGCACCTACGAAGCACGGATCAAGACAGCGGACGGTTCCGGGCTGAATTCGGCCTTCTTCACCTATATCGGTCCGGCCGACAAGAAGCCGCACGACGAAATCGATTTCGAAGTGCTCGGCAAGAACCCGGCAAAGGTCCAGCTCAATCAATATGTCTCAGCCAAGGGTGGCAACGAACATCTTGCCGATGTTCCCGGTGGCGCCAACCAGGGCTTCAACGACTATGCCTTTGTCTGGGAGAAGGAGCGGATCCGCTATTACGTCAACGGCGAGTTGGTCCATGAGGTCACGGATCCGAAAAAGATCCCGACCAACGCGCAGAAGATATTCTTCAGTCTCTGGGGCACGGACACCCTCAGGGACTGGATGGGCACATTCTCCTACATGGAGCCGACAAGGCTCCAAGTCGACCGCGTCGCTTTCACGGCCCCCGGCGACGAATGCCAGTTCGCCGAGTCGGTCGCATGTCGTTTGAGTGAGTGATTTCTGAGCATTTGACCAAGTATTGAGCATATGCAGCAACATGTTGCGATGCACAAGAAACTGAACTAAGCTCGGCCGGGGCTGAGCACGGAAACGGATGTTTTCATGCTGCAGATACTTTATTTGGCACAGGACCTTGCCGATCCTGCGGTGCGTCGTCGAATTCTGACGCTTGTCGCGGGTGGCGCGAAGGTGACGCTTGCCGGCTTTCGCCGCGACGTCAATTCGCTCGCCGCGACGCATGGCATTGAGCCGATCGAACTCGGCGTGACAGCCGACGGACGCTTCGCGCAACGGATCGGAGCGATTGCCTCCGCCTGCCTTTCGCTTAAGAGCAAGCTGGCGAATGTCGGAAAGCCCGACCTCATCATCGCCCGCAACCTCGAGATGCTGGCCGTTGCCAAGCGCGCCGTGGCGCTTTTCGGCGGCGGGGTCCCGATTGTCTATGAATGCCTTGACATACACCGGCTGCTCTTGCGCAAGGACGTCGTCGGGCGCGCGCTGCGTGCCACCGAAGCCCACCTCGGACGCGACGCACGTTGGCTGATCACCAGTTCGCCGGCTTTCATCGAGCACTATTTTCGCCCGCTCTCGGGTCTCGATGCACCAGCACTGCTTCTCGAAAACAAGGTCCTCGAAATCGATGGCCCCGCCGATCGGATCGCCGATTCGGCGCAATGCCCCGTGCCCGGTCCACCGTGGAAGATAGGCTGGTTTGGGGCATTGCGCTGCAGCAAGTCGCTGGCGCTGCTTGCCGACTTCTCGCGAAAGATGGAGGGCCGCTTCGAAATCGTTCTCCGCGGCCGGCCCGCCTACTCCGAATTCGAGGACTTTGACGCGTTCGTCCGAAATGAGCCCTTCATGAGCTTCGAGGGCGCCTATCGCAATCCCGAAGATCTCGCCGACATCTATGGCGGCGTCCATTTCACCTGGGCGATCGATTTCTTCGAGGAAGGCCAGAACTCCGCATGGCTGCTGCCGAACCGCCTCTATGAGGGATGCCGTTACGGGCGGGTTCCGATAGCCATGAAAGGCACGGAGACGGCGCGCTTTCTCTCGGTGCGGGGCATTGGGCTGGTGCTGGAGGAGGCCAACGCCGAGAGCCTGGCCGCTCTGCTCGGTCCGATGACGCCGGATCGATACATCGAGGCGACTGAGGGTGTCGCCCAATGCAACCCGGGAACCTGGGTGTTCGATCGTACGGACTGCGAGGCACTGGTGCGGCGCCTCACGGCGCTCGCCGCCGAAACGCCTGAGACGATGCCGACGCCGGCCGTGCCGCAGCCCCGCCACAACGAGGGTGGATTGCTATGAACACCGACTGTTTGACATCCAGCCTGATCGTCATTCCTTGCCTCAATGAGGCTGAGCACATCGAGGGACTGGTCACGAAGCTGCGGCCGTCGTTGGGGCCGCTGAACGCAACGATTGCGATTGTCGACGGCGGCAGCACCGACGGCACGCGCAAGATTGCGAGCCGTCTTGCAGCCGAGGACGAGCGTGTCCTTTTCCTCGATAACCCGATGCGCATACAGAGCGCCGCGATCAACCGCGCCGTTTCGGAACTTGGAGCCTCCTTCGACTACCTGATCCGCATCGACGCGCACGGAAGCTACCCGGACGACTATTGCCAGCGTCTCGTCGAAGAGGCCTTGGCGACCGGCGCCGACGCCGTGGTCGTGGCAATGGAGACCGTCGGCGTCAGCACCTTTCAGAAGGCGACCGCCTTCGCGCAGAACTCAAAGCTTGGCAACGGTGGCTCCAAGCATCGAGCCGGCGCCACCGGCCATTGGGCCGACCACGGACACCATGCGCTCATGCGCATCGCCGCTTTCGAGGCGGTCGGAGGTTATGACGAGACCTTCAGCCACAACGAAGACGCCGAATTGGATTATCGCCTGGGAAAAGCCGGTTACCGTATCTGGATGACCGACAAGACGAACATGGTTTACTATCCGCGCGCGAAGGTTGGTCCGCTCTTCCGGCAATATTTCGGTTATGGCCGGGGCCGGGCGAAGAACTTCCTGAAGCATCGCGCCATGCCCGGCTTGCGGCAGTTGTTGCCGCTGGCGGTAGCACCCGTGGCAGTCGGGGCGCTGCTTGCGGTCGTCAACTGGATCGCCGTCATCCCGTTCGGTGTCTGGGCACTCGCGTGCCTTGGCTATGGAGCATGGATGGTGCTCGGTGAGCGAAATCCCTATGGGCCGCTGGCCGCGATCTCGGCCATGGTCATGCACCTCGCCTGGTCGGCCGGCTTCTGGCGCGAGCTTCTCGACTTGCGACGGTTTCGGGTGATCCCATGATGACAGCGACCGAGAAAGTCTCGCCGGTGCGGATCGATATTGCCGTCTGCACCTTTCGGCGGCCGGAGCTCGTCCAGACGCTTCGTTCGCTCGGCGCAATCGCGGTGCCTGCCGGGGCCGCGATCCGCATCATTGTCGCGGACAACGACATCGAACCCAGCGCAAAACCTCTCGTGGAGGCTCTCCGAGCGGAGATGCCCTTCGACTTGACCTATGTCCATTGCCCGGCGTCGAACATCTCGCTCGCACGCAACGCCTGCCTCGACAGCAGCACAGGCGATTTTCTCGCCTTCATCGATGACGATGAGACCGCTTCGAAAGAGTGGCTGGTAAGCCTGCTGGAAGCGGCGCGCACGACCCGCTCCGATGCGGTTCTGGGGCCTGTCCGTGCCACCTATGGCACGTCGGCACCTGCCTGGATGCGTCGCGGCGACTTTCATTCGACCCGGCCCGTTTGGGTCGGCGGTGAAATTCGCACCGGCTATACCTGCAACGTCCTGCTGAACATCGGAGCGCCTGCGCTTAATGGCCGCCGCTTCAAGCTCGCACTCGGCAAGAGCGGTGGCGAGGACACGGACTTTTT
This sequence comes from Sinorhizobium psoraleae, assembly GCF_013283645.1. Classification (GTDB taxonomy): domain Bacteria; phylum Pseudomonadota; class Alphaproteobacteria; order Rhizobiales; family Rhizobiaceae; genus Sinorhizobium; species Sinorhizobium psoraleae. The sequence goes on along the minus strand of NZ_JABEKV010000005.1, from coordinate 150,230 downwards.
CGCCGCGATGCATGACGCCGGCGGAACCATCGCTTTTGCTTCGGAGGCCTGGGTCGATGAGCCGGTTCCGGAAAAACGCGCCTCCCTCTCATGGCTTTCGAAGCGTCGCTTTCGTTCCGGCCAGACGCACGGCCGCCTGCTGGCGGAGAAATCAAACGGTTCACGGCAGCCGTGGAACCTGGCTCTGGCGTCTGCCAAGTCGGTCTATTGCTCGTTGGCGGCCCTGCTTTTCCTGCCTTCTCCCGTGCATCGCTATCGTTTTGCGTTGCGCGCGATCATGCACGCCGGCGTCGTGAGCGGGCTTCTCGGTCACAAGCAACTCGAACAGTATGGAGCAACGGGAGTGACGTCGGCATGAGCGAGTTCGTTCCGGACGTCACCTTTGTTGTGGCTGCCTACAATGCCGCGGACACGATTGTCCGCGCCGTCGAGAGCGCGCTTCGCCAGGAAGGCGTTGCCGTCGAGGTGGTTGTCGTCGATGACCGTTCATCGGACGGGACGGTGGGCATTGTTTCGACGATCGGCGATCCGAGGGTGCGGCTGATTGCGCTCGAGCACAATCGCGGCCCCGGCGGGGCCCGCAATGTGGGCTTGGCAGCGGCGCGCGGCAAATGGATCGCGGTTCTCGATTCGGACGACACCGTAAGGCCGGATCGGCTGGCGCGAATGATCGAGCGCGCCGAGAAATCCGGAGCCCAGGTCGTCGTCGACAATCTCGACGTCGTTTCGCTTGATGGGCGCAGCGTTAGAATGTTCTCGGAGGCCGAGCTCGCTCGACAGCCGCTGTTGACACTCGCCGCCTTCATCGGGTCGAACGTGATTTTTCGCTCGCAGCACAACTTCGGCTACATGAAGCCGGTCTTCGAGCGGCGCTTCCTCGAGGAGCATGATCTTCGTTTCGACGAGACGCTCCGGATCGGCGAAGACTATATTCTGCTTGCCTCCGCCCTTGCCTCCGGCGGCCGCTGCGCCATCGAACCCTCGGCCGGCTACATCTATCATATCCGCGAGGGTTCCATCTCACGCGTGCTCAAGCTGGAGCATATCGACGCCATGATGTCCGCAGATGAAGCGTTCCTGCGCCGCTATCCGCTCGATGTCCTGTCGGAAAGGATGCAGCGCAAGCGTACCCGCGGCTTCCACCAGGCGCGCTCGTTTCTACTGCTGGTCGAGCAGTTGAAAAAAAGATCGTTGGCCGGCGCGCTCAAGGCCGCGCTCGCCGACCCCCTTGCGCTTCGGCATTTGCACATGCCGATCGCCGTACGACTGCGCCGCCTTGCGGCGCGATCCGCAGAGACCGCCCCCATGACGGTGGCGGCTGAACGATCCCCGCTGGGCGGCGAGAGCCCTCACACAAGCAAAGGATGATACAATGGACCGTATCAGGACCGTCAGAAAAGCAGTAATTCCGGTTGCCGGAAACGGAACCCGGTTCCTTCCCGCGACGAAAGCCGTGCCGAAGGAAATGTTGACGATCGTCGATCGGCCCGTGGTTCAATACGCCGTGGACGAAGCGCGTCAGGCCGGTATCGAACACATCGTCTTCGTCACCAGCCGCAACAAGCAGGCAATCGAGGACCACTTCGACGATACGCCCGAGCTCATCTCGTCGCTGGCGCGTTCGGGTAAGAAAGCACAGATTTCCGAGCTCGAAAGCATGCTGCCGACCGCCGGCTCCGTGAGCTTCACACGCCAGCAGGCCCCGCTTGGTCTCGGCCACGCGGTGTGGTGCGCACGCGACCTTATCGGCGACGAGCCTTTCGCGCTTCTGCTTCCCGACATGCTCTCCTTCGGCGCACGCGGCTGCATGGCCGGACTGATGGATCTCTATCGGGAAGTCGGAGGCAATGTCGTCGCCGTCGAGCAATGCGCCCCCGAGGACGCGCCCAAATACGGCATCGTCGGCAAGGGCGGAACGGTTCGGCACGGGTTCGCGGTAACGCAGATGGTCGAAAAGCCTACCCCGGAAGAGGCACCGTCGAACTACTATCTCAACGGGCGCTATATTCTCCAGCCGGAGATCTTTTCCATTCTCGCGCACCAGCAGCGCGGCGCGGGCAACGAAATCCAGTTGACCGACGGCATGCTGAAGCTTTCGACGACACAGCCCTTCCACGCCCATCCCTACGAGGGCAGAACCTTCGACTGCGGTTCGAAGCAAGGCTTCATCGAGGCGAATGTCGCTTTCGCGCTCAACCGCGCGGATATCGGCGAGATGGTGCTCGAATCCGTTCGCGAGATTGTCCTGTCTCACGAAAGCCGCATCCGAGCGGCATAAGCAAATGTTTCCCGGCGGCTCCTGGAGCCGCCGGCGCACGGACCGGAGAAAAAAATGAACAGAGCGGCCCCCATGAAACAGAGAAGTGTCCCCTTGAGCATCGTGCCCCGCGAGGAAGAAGCCGACGGTTTTATCGATCTTGATCGACTTCTGGCGATTGTCGTTCGCAGGGCCAAGCTGGTTGCGGCCTTTGTTGTCCTCTTCATCATGCTGGGCGTCGCCTACCTGCTGTTTGCGACATCGATCTACACTTCCATGACGCAGATTCTGCTTGACGAGAATCTGTCCAAATTTGCCGAGGAAGAGCCAACGCCCGCAAACAGCCAGATGCTGGACACCCAGATCGCAAGCGCCGTGGAGATCCTGAAGTCCGGCGAGCTTGCCCTGCGGGTTGTCGACAAGCTGAACCTTTCCGAGAACGAGACGATCATCAATCCGCCGCGTTCGCCGGTTGCCATCGTAAAGGAGTGGCTGAGGACAGCGACCGGCCTCTTTTCGTCCGGTCCCGTGGTTTCGGAGGAGGCGGCACGCAATGGCCGGCGATTGAAGGCAGCAGCGTTGATCCAGCAGGCCCTGACGGTCGAGCGCGTATCGCGAAGCTCCGTAGTCGCACTAGCCTACAAGTCGAGCGATCCCCTGCTTGCCGCTACCGTCGTGCGTGGCTATGCGGAAGCCTATCTCACCGATCAGTTGAACGCCAATTTCGAAGCGACGGAACGGGCTTCCGTCTGGCTGCAGGAACGCCTCGCGGATCTGCGGCAGCGCTCGCTGGCGGCAGCACTCGAGGTTGAGCGGTTCAGGAGCGAAAACGGTCTGACCGCCGCGCGCGGTGAACTGATGTCCGAACAGCAACTGTCGGACCTCAACAGCCAGCTCATCGTCGCCCAGGCCGATACGGCCACCGCCTCCGCGCGCTACAACCAGTTCAAGTCGATTATCGACCAGGGGCCCGAGACCGCCGTAAACAACGCGACCATCTCTCCCAAGGAGGGAGACAACATGGTTATCCGCGATCTCAGGGCCCGCTATCTCACCATCGGCAAACGCGAGCAGGAGGTCGCCCAGAACTTTGGCGAGGACCACCCGCAGGCTGTATCGCTCAGGACCGAGCAGGCCGACATCGCGCGGCAGATCTATCAGGAACTGCAGCAACTGACGGCAAGCTACAAGAATGAATACGAAGTCGCCCGCTCACGCGAGTCGTCGTTGCGCGAGAGCATCGAAGGGGTCGTGGGCCGGAACACGAACGCCAGCGAGTCGCTTGTTCATTTGAGGGAGCTCGAACAGAAGGCGGCGGCGCTCAAGACGCTTTACGAGTCCTATCTCGGCCGCTACGAGCAGGCGGCGCAGCAACGCTCCTTCCCGATCGCCAAGGCCCGGGTCATCTCCGAAGCCGGGGTTCCCACCGCCCCATCGAGCCCGAAGAAGACCTTGACGCTTGCACTTTCCGCCGTGCTCGGCTTGATGGCCGGTGGCGCCTTCGCCGCCTTCCAGGAGTTCCGCGAGAGAACCTTCCGTCTTGAAGACGACGTGCGCACCATCCTCGGCCACAAGTCGCTCGGTTATGTTCCGCTGGTCGGCATACGAACGAAAAAATCTGCGGAACTCGTGCGCACGCGCTTTGCGTCCGACAGGCAACCAGAAGCGATCCCCGAAGGGACGGTGGAATTCCAGCGCCTGTCGCGCATGGTCCTCGATGCGCCGCAATCCTCTTTTGCGGAAACCTTCCGAAACGCCAAGCTCGCCTGCGATCACATGCTGCACGGCAACGAAAGCCGTGTGATCGGGATCGTTTCGGCGGTTCCGGACGAGGGGAAATCCGTCGTCGCCGCAAACTTCGCGGCGCTGTTGGCCGCAAGCGGCAAGCGGACGCTCTTGATCGACGGCGATATACGCAAGCCCGGCCTCACCCAGATGATCACGCCCGCTCCGCGCACGGGGCTCGTCGAGACGCTGATGGGAGAGGCCACCTGGCCCGCCGGCATCAAGGTCGACCAGCGGACCAAGCTTGCCATTTTCCCGGTTGGCGGCGAGGCGTCCCATCATCAACCGCATCAAAGCCACGAACTGCTCGCATCGGCTGCCATGGCAAACCTGATCGAGAACGCGCGCAGCTCGTTCGACTACGTGGTCGTCGACCTCGCGCCGCTGGCACCCGTCGTGGATGCGAAGGCCTTTGCTCCCCTTGCCGACGGTTTCATCTTCGTTGTCGAATGGGGAAGAACGCCGTCCCGACTGGTGCGCGACGTCTTGCATTCCGAGCCGCAGATCAATTCAAAGGTGCTTGGGGTTATCCTCAACAAGACCGACATGGACGAGCTTTCGAAGTACAGCGACTTCGGCGGTGTGGAAAAATATCGGCATCGTTACGGCAAATACTATGTCGAGCATACGATCGACGGGAACCGCCCCGCAGCTTAGCTCATGGCTCGCGTCCGCATCTGCGAAGGCAGGTGCGGACTGCCGTCGGTTTCATCGAAACCGGGAAGCGACCTGACTTTGACTGACTTCGGATTTCCGCAGCGGCGAAAAATCATCGTGACGGCTTTCGATCGAGCCCGACGATCCAGCCAGCGCCATCAGGGCCACCACGACCGCCAGCACAGCGAGTGCCAGCGCATGAAACAGGAAAAACTCCGCAGGGAACGAGCCGCCGTCTGATAAGACGCGCGGCGCCGTCGAGCCCATTAACCATGGAAATCATGTTTGAGTCGCAACCGTCGCGACACCGCGGCGTCCGGAGCGGCTTGCGGGCGGGTGCAGTTTCGACGACGTCTCGCGGCTACTACCACCAGCTGTGGAAGTGGTGCACGGGACCGCGTCCCTTGCCCACGGCCAAGGCATCCGCTGCGGAAATCGCAGCATGCAGATAGGCCTTGGCGGCGCGTACGGCATCCGTCAGTGGCTGCCCGAGCGCGAGGCCGGCCGCGACCGCTGCCGAAAGCGTACAGCCCGTGCCGTGATCGTTGATCGTCTCTACCCGCGCAGCCGGGAGGCGAGTAATCACGTTGCCGTCGAAAAAGAGGTCGGTGGCCTCGCCGTTCTGCAGGTGCCCGCCCTTGACCAGAACCGAGCGGGCGCCGCTCTTGAGAATGGCTTCGGCCTGCCGCGCCATCTCCTTTTCATCCTCGGCGACGGAACGGCCAGTCAGCAACGCGGCTTCCGGTAGGTTTGGAGTGGCGACAAGCGCCAGTGGCAAGAGTTCCTCCGCCAGGGCCGCGACCGCATCCGGCTGCAGCAACCGGTCGCCCGAAGTCGCCACCATGACCGGATCCACAACGGCGCGCTTGCCGAAACGACGCAGTCCGTCGGCGATGGCGGCGATTGTTTCCCGACGTGAGACCATGCCGATTTTCACGGCGGTCACGTCTAGATCGGAAAATACCGCATCGATCTGTGCTGTGACGATTTCCGGTGAAAGGTCGGCGACGGCGGTGACGCCCCTCGTGTTTTGAGCCGTGACCGCCGTTATGACGCTGGCGCCATAGACACCGAGGGCGGAAAAGGTCTTGAGATCCGCCTGAATGCCGGCGCCGCCGCCGGAGTCGGACCCGGCTATCGTCAGTACGATCGCCGTCATCGGATTTTCGCCGCGACAAGGGGTAAGAAAGGTGAGTGCATCATCGGTCGGTCTCCAGATCGGAATATCACGGAGATCCGGGAACTCGCGAAGACGTGGCTGGAGGCCGTCAAAGCCCCGTGTTCCCGTTCCTACGCCGGCATGACCCGGATCAGGTTCAAGGGTTCGGCTCATCGCCATCTCAGCACCGCTCGGTGCTCCCCTCGGAATGCCCGCATTGTATCGGACAGCTGAACCGGTCTGTCAACGTCTCCGGGCTGCGCACGGCAGAGTAGCCGAGTCTTTCATCGCCGCGACGCAGTCAGAGCACGGTTGAGGGCCGTGAGAAGACTCATCGCGCCTTGTCGGACATGAAGGCCAGCGATGCCGTGCGCCCGATTGCGCGCAGTCGGGCGGCACCGAGACCGTCGCGGGCGCTTGCCGAGAGGCCCGCCAGGACCGCCATCACATAGTCCGTGATCTCGTCCGCGCGGTCTGCCGCTCGGTCAGCGATCACATCGCGCACCACCTGCCGGCTCCGACGCCACAGCGTCTTTGCCTTGTCGCAAGCGACCGCATCCGTGCCGCCGCGCGCACCTTCAATAACCAGGCAGCCGGTCGCCTCGGGATGTGTCGTGTAGGCAACGGCCGCAGCATCGAACAGGTCCGCCAGCGCTTCGTTCAGCGGCTTTTCCGGCGCGAGCAGACGATCGAAGTCCAGCCCCTCCGTTTTCGCATAACGCTCCAGCGCACGCCCATAGAGATCGGCCTTGCTGCCAAAGGCGGCATAGAAGCTCGGCGGATTGATAGCCAGGGCTCCCGTCAGATCGGCAAGGCTGACGGCGTCATATCCCCGTTGATGGAACAGCGCCTGCGCTTTGCCGACGGCTTCGTCTACGTCGAAGTTACGGGGTCTCCCGCGCGATTTCACATTTTTTGTATCAGTCACTACAAAATCCTTGCGCCAACGTGGAATACTCGTTATGTAGCGTTTACTACATTTCTTCTCAAGGAGCGAACCATGGCAAATTTCAGCGGCAAGAAAATCTTCGTCATAGGTGGTAGCCGCGGTATCGGCGCGGCCATTGTCCGTCGTTTTACCGGTGAAGGCGCGACCGTCGCTTTCACCTACGCGGGCTCAACCGAAGCAGCAAAGGCACTCGCGTTGGAAACGGGCGCGATCGCAATTCAATCCGATGCCGCGAACCGTGATGCGGTCACCAAGGTCGTCAGGGATCAAGGCGCGCTCGACGTGCTCGTCGTGAATGCTGGATCGCTCGTCCTCGGCGATCCGCTGGAAGTCGATGCGGATGCCGTCGACCGTATGATCGACGTCAATGTACGCGCGCCCTATCACGCGGCGGTCGAGGCCGCGCGGCAGATGCCCGATGGCGGCCGTATCATCATCGTCGGTTCGGTCAACGGCGACCGCATGCCCTTTGCCGGCGGAGCCGCCTATGCGCTGACAAAGTCGGCAGTGCAGGGCATGGCCCGCGGCCTCGCGCGCGATTTCGGAGACAAGGGCATAACGGTCAATGTCATCCAGCCCGGTCCGACGTCTACGGACATGAACCCGGAGGACGGTCCGATGAGCGAATTCATGCACAGCTTCATGGCGATCAAGCGCCACGGTCGCCCGGAGGAAGTCGCCGGCCTGGCCGCCTATCTCGCCGGTCCCGAAGCCGGGTTCACGACCGGCGCGCTCCACACCATCGACGGCGGGTTCGGCGCGTAGCACGCCGCGGCGATCAAACCCCGCACGCCGGTCGCAACCGGCGCGCGGTTGTAGCTGCTCGGCAATATCACCGGACACGCGCAAAACGGTCTCGCACCACGGCCACATCGTTGTGAAGGCTGCACATTTTGGTGAAAGCGGCTCCCCAGAGCATATCGTGATTGGACTTCGGCACCCGTAAGAGTCACCTTTATAGCGGGCTAAATTCGGAACTGGGGCGGAGCAACTATCGTCTGAATGGAGGCCAAAATGAAGCACCATGCACTCGACCAACTGCAGATCGTCGCCGAGGTCAAACAGGATTTCCCACGCCGGCTGACAACGCGCGCAGAGCGTCTGGAACGCTGGGCGGAACTCCTGGAACAAATCCCCCACCGCCACCTCTCGACGCTGCACGAGACCGAGTATCAGCCGGCCAGAGTGCGTGCGACCATGCGCGGCGACGACTCGCCGATCTCGGTCGCATTCAAGGATCCTGTCCTGCGCGCAGCCGGATTGGAAAATGACACTTACGGCGAAGCAAAGCGGTTCTTCGAACTGAGCGACGAGCAATTGCACAGGGTTATCTGCTATTGCCACTTCGGTGCCACGGTGAGTGCTGCCACGGCAGCCCGTCACATCCGTGCAGCGATCGCGGGAAAACAGACAGGCCTGTTCGCGCGTTTGCGCGCGATCTTCGTCGGTTGAAGCGAGCCGGCAACGCTCTGCGGGCTCATGGCTAAGCGGCCAGCTTGGCCTGCCGCAGAGCGGATGTCGCCGGATTATTCGATCAGCCCGACCGTTCGGCCGGGACGAAAGTGTTTTGGTCTCCAGGGCTGTTTGTCGGGGCCCGCATGTGGCCCCGGCTCTTCACGCGCGTGGGATTTTGTATCATCCACTCGCTGCCTGTCGAACTACTTCCCGCTCTTTGAGCCAGATGATCGCATCGTAGGTCAGCTTCGCGCCCCCGTTCCGTGCGAGATAAGCCCAATATCATTTCGCGGCAGAAGATCGCTCGTGCGGCGGAATTGACCGATCATCACAAGAATAACCGGCGCCCCGCCTCAACCTGGCGCCCCTTCCACGTCGCGGCCGGTTTGCGCCACCGCCTCCAGACGGTTGGCAAACTCGCGCCGCAGCGTCCGGCGCAACTCGGCCGCGCGATGCCGGCGCTGGTCGGTCGCCGTCTCGGGACGCCATTGCGGCACTTCCACCGGGCGGCCTGCGCTATCCACGGCGACCATGGTGAAATAGCACGAGTTCGTATGCCGTCGGGTACCGGCACGGATATCTTCCGCCTCCACGCGAATACCGACCTCCATCGAGGTCCGGCCGGCATAGTTGATCGATGCGCGGAAGGTGACCAGTTCGCCCACCTGGATCGGCTCCTTGAAGATCACCTGGTCAACGGACAAGGTCACCGCATATTGCTTGGAAAAGCGCGAAGCACAGGAAAAGGCAACGCGATCGAGCAGATTCAAGAGCGCACCGCCATGGACCTTGCCACTGAAATTGGCCATGTCCGGCGTCATCAAAACGGTCATTTCAAGCCGTCGCGCATCCTGCTCCATCGGCGTCATCGGTCCCTATCCTTTTCGTGTTTGTCATCATGGTTTCACAACATCATACCGCGCAACGGTGACGCCTGTCTGGTTCGTTGTGCGGCGCTGCAGACGGCCCCCGGCCGACAGCGCCATGACGTAATGACTTCAACCTTCCTACTCGCCCACAACAAGCCCAGTCTCTGCTCGCCCCGCGCAACATGGCACTCCGACTTATTCCCCGACAGCGAAAGTGCTTCGCCGAACACGAGCATTCTCTTTCCCGCCCCGTTGTAGTGTCGTGACGAAAACAGGGAGAGAACGATGACAAATTACAAAGAGACGATCAGCCTTGCCCACGAAGGCGCAATGAATGCCCTTGCGGCGGCAGTGCGTCACGCGGAAAGCATCGGCGTTCCGCAATGCGTCTTCGTCGTCGACGCCAGCGGCGAGACGATCGCCAGCATCCGCATGGACGGCGCGAAATATCTGAGCATGCATACTGCCCGCTCCAAGGCCCGCACCGCGGCCTCGATCAACGGGCCGACTGGCGCGATGCCGGTCGAGTTCGGCGTTGCCGCCGGAATCGCATCGCAGGGCGGGGTGACGCATCTTCCGGGCGGTCTGCCCATTCGCTTCGGGGGCAAACTTGCCGGCGCCATCGGCGTCGGCTCCGGCACGAGCGAGCAGGATTTCGAAGTAGCCCGCACAGCCCTGAAGGCAATCGGCGCCGATCCGGGTTGAGCAGTCGAGTGGGCGCGCGCAAGCGCGTGCCTAGCCCTTCACGGCACCGGCAGTCAAAGACGCCGAGATCTGCCGGTACATCAACAGGCCCAGCAAGGCGGGGGGCAATGCGCCGAGCACCATCACGGCCGAGGCAGTGCCCCATTGCACGCCGCCCCCGCTCGCGGCGAAGAAGAACGATGCTCCGACCGTCATCGGAACCGCTCGGTTCGTCGTCAGCATCAGGCCGAAGAGGAATTCGTTCCAGGCCGTTATGAACCCGAAGATGAAGGTCGTGACCAGGGCCGGTCGCACGATCGGGCGGATGATCATGAGCATGACCTGCCAGGAACTGGCGCCGTCCATCTTCGCTGCCTCGTCCAGCTCCGCCGGCACGTCGGAAATCGCGTTGACGAGGATGACGAGCGCCAGCGGCGTGTTGACGATCGTCAGGATCAGACCGAGGCCGAGCTGCGTATCGAGCAGCCCCAACCACTGGTACATCATGTAAAGCGGGATCGCGAAAATGATGAGCGGTACGGCACGCAGATTGATGATGAGCGGCAGCAGCGTGCGCTTTCCCGTCTCGCTCCGAGCGATGGCGTAAGCAGCCGGAAAGGCGAGCGCAATCGCCAGCCCCGTACCGATCAGCGAGGCAACCGTACTGTTGAAGAGATAGCCGTAGATGTTGAACCGATCGGTCTCGCCCAGCACTCGCGTGTAGTTTTCAAGTGTCGGTTCGCCGATCCAGAACCCGGGGTTGAACGACAGTTCGCGCGCGCTCTTGAATGACGTGATCACTGTCACGATGACAGGGAAGTTCATCGCGAGCACGGCGATCGAAAAAACGAGCCAGCGCAGCAGATTAAGCATCGGTCAGCGCCTCCTGCGACCCGTTATCCAGTTGAGGCCATAAAGCACCGCAAGCGACGCCAGAAAAAGGACGACGGATGCCGCGACGGCCTTGCCGATCGCCCCGCCTTTGAAGAAGGCCTGGTAGATGTAGATCGAGAGCGAGGTCGTCGATCCGCCGGCCCCGCTGCCGGTGAGCGCATAGACGTTGTCGAAGACACGAAAGCCGTCGATGAAACGGATGAAGAAGGCAATCATCAGCGTCGGCATCATCAAAGGCAGCTCGATCCACCAGAGCGCCTTCAGAGCCGACGCACCATCAAGCGAGGCGGCTTCGCGAACCTCGAGCGGTATCGCGGCGTAGGCCATGTAAAAGAGCAGGAAGGCGAACGGCGTCCACTGCAGGATTTCGACGACAAGCAGCGTACGGAACGCGTTGTCGACGTCGAGGAATGCCGGGCTATCACCGAGCCATTCGAACAGATAATAAGGCACCGGGCCAGCGAACTCGTGCAAAACAAGCCGATACATGAGGCCAATCATTGCCGGCGCGACCATCAGCGGCAGCATCAGGGGTGCCATCAGATAAGAGCGCTTCGCCAGAAGCGGCGTGAGGAAGACGGCCAGGAAAAGCCCGATCAGGCATTCCGCGAGAGCCGTCAGAATGCCGAAGCGCATCGAGAACGAGACAGCGCCCCAGAACTCGCGATCGGCGAGGACCGCCGCATAGTTGCCGAACCCGCTGAGAGTGGGGCTACGCAATGTTTCAAAGGAAACGGTCGAGATCGAATAGACAAGATTGACCGCCGCCGGAAACCCCAGGAAAAGCAGCAGGAAGCCCACGAGCGGCGTGAGATACGCCCTGCCTTCGGCGCGTTTTACGATAGCCATTTCCATCCATCGAGTGCGCCGGACGCCAAGCTGTCGCCCGGCGCCCGACTGGGAATTACTTCTTCAACAGATCCTGCATACCGGCCTTGGTGTGCGCCAGTGCATCTTCGAGACTTTGCTGGCCGGCCCAATAGCCGGTGAATTCCTTCGCCTGCAGTTCGTAGACCGAAAGCGCCTTTGCCGAGGTTGCGCCGTTCATGACGTAGCCGTATTTGCTGGCGAATTCGCCGAGCTTGACGAGGTCCGGCCGCTCCTTTGAAACCTTGGCAACCACGTCCGGGGCAAGCGCCGGCGAACCACCACTGCGGGCGTAGAGCAGAGCAGCATCTTCGGTGGCCAGCCATTTCAGGAATCTGACGGCACCTTCCTTGTTCTTGGCGTTCTTGTTAAGGCCGAGGCCCAATCCATGGATGTGGTCGGCGCGGCCATCCGGACCTGCCGGCGGTGCGACAATCCCGGTGACCTCAGCAACCGCCGGCGTCTTTTCCGCATTGGTCAAATCAGCGGCGGCGGCATTCCATTGCAGCGCGGTCGCCGCCTGGCCGGAACCATAGGCCGCGTTCGTCTCCGCATATTCGTAGCTCAGCGAATCCTTCGGTGAAGCGCCTGCATCATAGAGCTTCTTGTAAAGTTCCAGCCCGGTCTTGTAGGCGTCGGAATCGACAGTGACGTTGCCCTCCTTGTCCATCCAATCCGCACCGTAGGAACGCGGCAGCGACTGGAAGACCATCATGTTGAAAAGCAGGTTCTTCATCTGCAGCACTGTACCGTAGCGGACCGGGCTCTCGGAATTCACCTGCTTGCTGAAATAGAGCGTGGTCGCCGCCCAATCGTCCCAGGTCCAGCTGTCCGGATCCTTCGGCTGGAGGTCCTTGCCGAGATGCTCCTTGGCGATCTCCGCATATTTCTTCCTGGCCGCATCGTCCCGCATCAACGCGTCCACCAAGTCCTTGCGGTAGTACATGAAGTGCAGGGACAGATCGGTCGGCACGCCATACTGCTTGCCGTCGAACTGCATCGTCTTCAGCACGGACTCGCCGAACACCTTGCCGGCACCGGTACCCAGATCGACGGGCTCCATGTAGGGCGCGTAACGACCAATCGAATAGGTCGCGACAAGATTGACATCGAAGGCATCCGAGCCAGCCGCCATGTCCGCCTGCAATTTGTCGAAGAAGCCGTCTCGGTTGAAGAAGAGCAGTTCGACCTTGTCGGCATCGGTGACGCCGGACTGAGCATTATAGGCTTCGACGGTCGCGCGGAGCGCGGTCTCCTCCGAACCGCCCGGCCAACCGAGAACTGTGACCGTTGCATGGGACATGCCCGGCAGGGCAACGCTTGCGAGAAGAACGGCCACAGCCGAAAAAGACGTCCTGTTCAGTTTCATCGTTGTTCCCTTTCTTATCTTTTCACAGTTCGAATGCATGCGAAGCGTCGCTACCCGCCCTCTCCCGCGAGATCGGCGACGCCGATAATGCCCGCGCGGCTGCCGAGCTTGGCCGCCAGGAGACGAGGAGCGAGACGCGGCGCAATGTCTTTCAGATGATCGCGCATCTCATCGATGTAGCCGGCGGCAAGCCCGATGCCGCCGCCGATGACGATCTGGTCCGGATCAAGCATCAGCTGAATGTCGCGGCAGAGGGTCGCCGCGCGCAGCGTCGATTGCGAAACGATCGCTCGTGCCCATGGCTCGCCCTGTCTCGCTTTCTCGAATACCTCGGCGGCGTTCGCCTCATGGCCGGCCTTCAGGGCCTCTGCGGCGATCCAGCGGCCGGATGTCTCGTCCTCAAGCGGTGACCGCCCCTGCGAGGGGCCACGAATGAGACCGAAATGACCTGCCAATCCCGATAGCGGCCGTCCGTCGATCACGATCCCGCCGCCAATTCCGGTCGAGATGGTCAGAAAGACAAGGTTTCCGCCGGAGCCGGCTCCGAATTTAAATTCTCCCCAAGCCGCCGCCTGAGCGTCGTTCATGGCGATGGCCGGTTTGCCGAAAAGGCGCGTCGCCCTCTCAGCCAGAGGGTAGTCGTCGGGAATGCCGAGCGTCGCCGGATTAAGCGCCGACCAGCGCCCATCCTGAACGAGCCCTGTTACCGCAAAGCCGACGCGGACATAACGGTCGCGCCAGTGGCCCGTCTTGTCGGCGATGGCCGCAAGCCATGAGTCAGGCCCCGCTTCGCGTGCCGTCGGGACGACGATCTCGTCGATAATCGCGCCGCCTTTCACCAGCGCCGCCATCGTCTTGGTGCCGCCTATGTCGATCGCAAGCACGGTTTCCGCCGCCCTCTCCTCCGCCTTGCCATAAGCTTTTGCCAAAGCCTCGTGGAACCACGAAGTTACGTGCTCCGTGCGGGTGATGGCCGAGCCCACGACCACCGCATAGGCGCCGGCTTTTACAGCGGCTGCTGCCTGTTCCGGCGAGCGGATACGCCCCTCGGCGATGACATAGGGTGTGAGCTTCCGCATGGCCGCAATGAGATCTATGTCGGGGGCGACCGGTTCGGGACCACCCACATATCCGGAAAGGGTCGTGCCGACGAAGTCCACACCCGCGGCGAGGGCGCGCTCGGCATCTTTCAACGAGGAGCAATCGGCCATCGCCAGCTTGCCCTTTGCCTTTACCGCTCTGACCAGATCCTCAACCCCGGCGGGGCGCATCCGGTCCGTCGCATCGAAGGCAACGACGTCCGCGCCGGCGTCCGCGAGTGCCTCGGCGTCGGAGACATAGGGCGTGATCCTCACCGGACTTTCGGAAAGGTCGCGTTTGACAATGCCGATGATGGGGGCGGCGACCGCAGAGCGCACGGCTCCGACGTAGGCGACGGACTCGATCCGCAACGCACGGGCGCCGGCGTCGAGCGCCGCCTTTGCGAACCCGGTCACGAATTCGGCTTTGTCCATCGGGCCTGCCGGAACCGGCTGGCAAGAGACGATCAGGCCGTTCCTTATGTCTTCGCGCTGCAATCGTGACACTCCGTTTCGGCATCACGATAAATGGAAAATACCAGATTACAACCAGTTTGTGACTGGTATTACCGCTGCAGTTCGAACACGAAATCGTAGACGTCGCCTTTGTAGCGCGTCTCGCAATATTCGACGATCTGTCCGTCCGCGAGGAAGCAGCGCCGCTCGGTCATCAACAACGGAGCGCCGGGGGCGCAATTGAGGTGCTGCGCGTCCTCTTCGCTGGCTGCTCGCGAGCGCATTCTCTGGATCGCGCGTTGGGGCAGAAAACCCCGCGTCTCCAATGCCTCGTAAAGGGAATCGCCGACCAGATCCGGCGACGGCAGGAAGCGAACCGGAACGGCGCAAATCTCGACGGCGATCGGCACAGAATCGGCGGTTCGAACCCGTTTCATGCGGACGACACTGGCGTTGCCCGCGACCCCCAATGCCATCATCTCGGCCGGCGAGGGGCGGCTTATCTGCCTGGAAAGCCATATGCATCCGGGCGTCAGCCCGCGTGCGCGTATGTCCTCGGAAAAACTGGTCAGCGTCGACAGAGATTTTTCGACGCGCGAACCGACTTCCGTGCGGAAGCCATGCCGGCGATTGAGGAGCCCCTCCTCCTCAAGCAGCGCGAGCGCTTTTCGCACGGTCACGCGGGACAGGGAAAATGCGTCTGCAATGACGCGTTCACCCGGCAGGACTGCACCGGCCTTCAAGGCATTGGAGCGGATCGCGGCCTCGATCGCCGCCTTCAATCGCTTGTACAACGGCGGCCCGGGCGCCGTATCGGCGAGTTCCTTGCCTATCAGTTCGACGAAGACATCGGTTGCCATTGCCGCTCCATGCCAGTTCTGCCGCCTGTGGATTTCCTTCAGGCACCAGCTGGAGCTATACTGGTATTATCCGCTCAACGCAAACTGGCCGATGCACCGGCGCAAAGTTCACTTGGCCGGCCGCGCCGCCACGTCTTTTCCGCAGGCGAGATCATTGATCCGCGAAAAGTACACGGCCCGTCATCGCCTCCGGCTGCCGGATCCCCATGAGGGCAAGAATAGTGGGCGCGACATCGGCGAGAATACCATCGCGTAGGCGCATGTCGCGCGATGAGCCCGACAGCATGACCGGCACGGGACTTACGGTGTGAGCCGTGTGCGGCTCTCCGTTCTCGGGATCGATCATCATCTCGCAGTTGCCGTGGTCGGCGATCACCAGCATCGACCCGCCCGCGCGGGCGACGGCAGCGTCGATTTCGCCGAGCGCCGCATCAACGGTCTCCACCGCAACAATGGCCGCCTCCAGCTTGCCGGTGTGACCAACCATGTCCGGATTGGCGAAGTTGACGACCACCAGGTCGTAGTGCCCGCTCTCGATCGCCGCAGCGACCTTCGTCGTCAATTCCGGAGCCGACATGGCGGGTTGCAGGTCGTAGGTGGCCACCTTAGGCGAAGGTACGAGGATGCGATCCTCGTGTTCGTATGCGGCCTCGCGCCCGCCGTTCAGAAAATACGTCACATGCGGGTATTTTTCGGTTTCTGCGAGATGGACTTGCGTCCTCCCTGCCTTCGCGACCGTCTCGCTCAGTCCGTCATCGAGACGCTGAGGTGGAAACAAGGTACGCATATATGGGTCGAGCTCCGATCCATAGGAGACCATTCCAATGGCGATCGACAGTTGCGGCCTCCGCCCACGCTCGAAGCCATCAAAGTCCGGAAGCATCAGGGCCGACAGGATCTCGCGGACACGATCCGACCGGAAGTTTGCACAGAGGATCGCGTCGCCGTCCCGAATACCTGCATAGTCGCCGATGACGCTCGGCGGAATGAATTCGTCCGTCTTGCCCTGCGTGGCCGCGGCGTCGATTGCGTCCTCTGCCGTCGCGAAACGGCCGCCATTGCCCAAGGCGATCGCCTCGTAGGCGAGCCTGACCCGATCCCAGCGGCTGTCCCTGTCCATCGCGAAGAAACGGCCGCTGACGGTGGCGACAAGAGCACCATCCGGAAGCTTCTCAGTGAGTTGGCGAAGATACAAGGCGGCCTGCCCCGGTTGCGTATCGCGGCCGTCGGTGAACGCGTGAACGATCGGCCGCACGCCAAGGCTCGCAAGCTCCCGGGCGACCGCCGCGACATGGTCCATGTGCGAATGCACGCCCCCCGGAGAAACGAGCCCGAGGATATGGCACACGCCCCCCGCCCGCTTGAGCGTGTCAGGCAGCCGGCTCTCAGCAAGCAGATCGCGCAAAGTGCCGTCGGCGATCGCGGCGTCGATGCGAGGCAGTTCCTGCATGACAATACGCCCCGCCCCGATATTCAGATGCCCCACTTCGGAATTGCCCATCTGCCCCTCAGGCAAGCCGACCGCGGGACCATGCGTCGTCAGGAACGCGTGCGGACAGGTTGCCCGCAAGCGATCGAAGTTCGGCGTCTTCGCAAGCAGGACGGCATTGCCCTCCATCTCTTCCCGCCAGCCCCATCCGTCCATGATCATCAAGACAGTCGGCTTCTTCTTATCCAAGGCAATTCCCTCCGATTCAGTCCCGGCTTCATTCGGCGCCAGGCCGCATTGCATCCTTGAGCCGGGCTTCCAGTATCGCCAGGAAAGCCCGAAGCTTCTTCGGCACGAAGCGGCTGCGCGGATAGAACGCCTTGATCACACGGTGCGAGACGATCTCGCCATCAAAGACGGAAAGCAGCCTCCCGGCACGAATTTCGTCGACAACGCTGTAATGCGGAAGACGCGCAATGCCAGCGCCCTGGAGGGCCGCAAGCAGGATCGCGCTCTCGAAATTCGAGTGGAACGTGCCGTCCACCTGGACCGTAATCTCGTCGTCGTCAAATCGCGCACTCCAGGTCCGCGGGTCGGGCTTCTGCGTCGTGTGGATGAGGCAGTTGTGCTCTCGAAGGTCGGCGGGCTTCATCGGTCTCGGCCGCTCGGCGAAATAGGATGGCGCGGCGCAAATGACGTAGGGCGCCGGTCCGAGCTTGCGTTCGAAGAGACCGGTGTGAAAGGACTCGTCGTCATCGAAATCGCGGCTGCCGATAACGACATCCACGCCGCGTTCCATCAGGTTCACCGAGTAGGCGCTGACGGTGAGCTCGACCTTGATCGAAGGATATCGCGCGTTGAAATCGACGATTGCCGGAGCGACAAGCGCCTGACCGACGCCGGGGGTGCTGTGAACCCGCAGGGTGCCTATCAGTTCGCTGCTGAGCCCGCTCGCATCCGCTTTCGCGGCGTCGATCTCGGCGAGGATCCGCGTGCAATGATCGAAGAAGACGCTACCCGCATCGGTGAGAAAGACGGCATGCGTCGAGCGGTTGAGCAGAGTCAGCTTCAACGCCTCCTCGAGCTGGGAGACGTGCTTGCTCATATAGGACGGCGACTTTCCAAAGATCTTTGCGGCGGTCGTGAAGCTGCCATGCTGCACCACGCGCGTGAAGATCACGATGTCGTTGAGATCGAGCCCGTCAAAACTCGATCTCGGCATGTCGGAAGACTTGATCATCTCCGGCGTCTTGGCACAACTCTGCGCCGGGGACAATTCAAGAAAAGAGCAGCGACTTGATAACAACGGGAATGACCCCCGGCGGGTTGAGAAACTCGCCGAGATCGACGAAATCCAGATCCTTGAGCCGCACGCCGTCAATGGAGATCAGGTGAGATTGGATACCGAGCTCCCGGTCGAGGATGCGGCCGATCGTCTGGCCGACGTCGCCATCGATCATCAGCACCAGCAACTCCTTGCGCTCGCCCTCTGGCGCGGCAACCATCTTGATCGCCTCGGCCACGGCGAGCAGGCGCTGGTAGTCCGGCGACCCTGTCCAGGAGAAAGCAAGCGCCGTCATCGCGTTAACATCGTGATCCTGCCTGTCGGCACTCTCACGAAATGCGGCGGCGATTTCCTCCGGATCGATGTCTTCGGCAAGTGTCTTTCCGAGATGGACCACCGGGATGTTGTGCTTCGGCAACGCGTCGGCGCCGTTCATGTAGAGCGTCTTGCCGCTTACCTGGACGGTGAATTGCGAGGCACCGATGACGGTCGCGCGGATGCGCTGCCCGGCATCGACGACCGGTATTTCGATGCGCGGCTTGAGCTGCGCCATGATCTCGTTGGCGAGATCCCGCGCTATATCGCCATGGTCGTTCGGCTCGTAGTCGAAAATGTACTCGGAGACGCCACCGGAAAAGGTGATGTAGGCGGGCTGAACCGGCCGCTCGAGATGCTCGGTCAGCAGGAGGCGATGGCCGAGTGCATCAAGCGGCCCCCCGAGGATTTCATCTACGGCGATTGCCGCGAGGCGCTTCGCAATGGCGCGACGGTTCCCGGCGTCAGCGATCGTACCGGGGTCGGTGCCGAGCCCAAGTTCCTCGGCAACGATCCGAGCGGAATCATCGACACGGGACCATGCACCTTGGTTGTCCTGAGCGAGCAGCCGCCCTCCTACCGCAAACGCCGCGACGCTGACAATTTCTCCCTTGTCAATCAGGGCTAGCTTAGTCGTGCCGCCACCGATATCGACATGCAGGCTGCAGGCATCCCTTTTCTTCGAGAGCGCCGTCGCGCCCGAACCATGGGCTGCGAGCATGCATTCGAGCTTGTGGCCGGCGGTCGCACAGACGAAACGGCCCGATTCATTTGCGAAGATTTCGTCAATCGCCCGCGCGTTCTTTCGCTTGATCGCCTCGCCCGTCAGAATGACAGCGCCGGTGTCTATGTGGCTGCGCTTGTAGCCGGCGTCATGATAGCAGTGCTCGAAGAAGTGCCACAGTTCATGCGCATCGATCGTCCCATCAGGCAAAAACGGCGTCAGGAGGATGGGCGAGCGCCAGAGCACCCGCCGATCGACAACGACGAACCGGCTGGAAAGATCGTCCGTCTCCCGCCGCAGGACGACGTTTGCAAACAGCAGGTGAGAGGTGGAACTGCCGATATCGATGCCGACCGTCAACAGATCGACAGTTTCCTGCTTCCACAGCCAATCCGCGATCTGCTGACGTTCGCTGTCGGACAGATCGTCATGCTCGTGGTCGAAATCGAGATCGTGCACCCGCAACTCCTCCTTCGCCACAGCGCCGCGCCTCTTCAAGCGGCGCAAAAGATCGCTGTAGCACTTTGAATTGCTGCATGATTTTGTTCTTAATCGGCCCGATTCAAGAAATCATGCAGTGATGCCGGGCCCACCCGGCCGCCCTGATCCGCGCCGTGCGTTACGTCGCGGGACCGGCCAGGATCGGCGTCTGGATGACGCCCGTCAGGCTTTCCTTCGGCAGAGCCATGATAGCCGCTTCATCGAAGATGTCGCCCATGGCCGACGGAACGCCGGTCTTCTGCAGTTCCTCGAGGAACTTGCGATGCACGCGCGGATCCTGATCCTCGTATTCGATCTGCCGTCCGCCGTCCTTGACCGAAGTCGCTCCGCCCCCTTCCGCACTCTTGCGGCGCAACGAGATAAACGGATAGCGCCGGCTGCCGAGGCTGCAGGCGACATAGCGCGCCGGCTGCTCGCAGGTGTTGAAATGCTGGTGATACATCCAGAACGGTGGCGTATACATGAAGCCGTGGCGCCAAGGGATCTCCTTGAATTCGGAGTCTCCCTCGTACCACATCAGCGAGTATCCCTCGCCGTCGACGGCATGGACGTGCGTTCCTGCGGCGTGGCGATGCGCCTTCTTGTAGCGGCCGACCGGCATCTGCGAAACGTGGGAATGCATCGTTCCGTCCGCCAGCACGAAATTGACGTTGAGTGAACCCTTGCCGCGTCCCTCGAATTCATAGAGCTTGAAGCTCGTCAGGTCGTGGACGAAATTGGTTTCCCAGATGTTCTGCACCTTGCGCGCCGATTCCAGGCCATAGGAATAAAGCGCGCCCTCGCCTTCGAAATGCTTGGTCTGGCCGATGCGGTCCTTGAAAGCGAAGTCGTTGTCGAAGACGAAATCGAGATTGTGGTAAAGGTTGATGGTCAGCGGCGCGTTGTTCGTGCAGGAGAGGCGCACGGTGTCGACACCCGAACCGTTGTTGAACTGGTAGAGGCAGTTCAACGGGATGGCGAAGAGCGCCTTCGGCCCCCATTCGAAGGTGCGGACTTCGCCGTTCGGAAGCCATACGGTCGTCGAGCCATAGCCAGACAGGACATAGAAGAACGCTTCGTAGAGGTGTTTCACCGGGCGTGTCTTGCGGCCCGGCAGGACCTCGATGACGTAGTTCGCCATGAAGTCGCCCATGCCGTGGGTGTGCGCGAAGCAGCCGCGCGCATCATACCGATCCCATGGTCCGGTTTCGAGCGCAAGCAGATCGTGCCCGAGATCGAAATGGATCGGGATGCCCTCGCCCTTCGACCAATCCTTATAGGGATCGACAAGGAACTTGGTATTGCCCGGGTCGGGGACCGCAACTGGTTCACCACTGAGCGGCTTTGTATCAACAGTACTGGCCATCTGGTTCACTTTCATTTGGCTTTGTCGTTCCGCATTCGGCGCGAACTATGAGTTTTTTGAACTGGCGTCGGTAGTGTGTTTTCGGAAAAGGCGTTTTCCCGATACTGCGCTCGCCGGAGATACCAAAGGGCGCAACCGATCAGGCGAGACCGCCCTCCGACGGCGCGAGCGGTCTCACGGTCCGCCCAAGATAGGTCGCCTCGGGTCCGTAGAGCAGGGCTTTCACGTCGTCCGCCTTCAATGTCTTGATAATCTGATCCACCTGACCGGCGAGCGGCAGCATCAGCCCGGCCTTCTGAGCAAGCTCGAGGGTGACGTCCATGTCCTTCTCCTGCCATGTAAAACGCGTCGAATCCCAGCGCGCCAGCGTGCCATTCGTGCCGGGACAGGCCAGCAGAATCTCGCGCATGCGCTGCGCGTCGATGCCGTAACGCTTGGCGATCAGGAGGGTTTCGAAATTGGCGACGCAATGAATCCAGTGCAGCAGGTTGTTGCAGGATTTCGCAATCTGCCCCGCCCCGAGCGGTCCGACATGCACGACATCGCGGCTGTAGCTCATCAGCGCCGGGCGAACGCGCTCGACGTCCTCCTCCGTCCCGCCGCAGAGCGAAAGCAGCGTGCCTGACCGCGCTCCGGCGGCGCCGTAGACGACCGGCGCATCGACGAGACGCTTGCCTTTTGCCTTCAGATGCGGACCAAGGTCACGCATCGTCTCCGGGCTGATCGTCGCTGCGACGACGATGGGCGCATCGTCGGCTGCCTTGACTGCAAGCTCCTCGCAAACATCGATAACCTGTTGATCGGTTGCAACGACGAGAACAAAGACATCAGCCGAACGAGCCAGTTCATCGAGGCTTCGCTCCGATGCGATGCCGCGTGCCTCGGCAGTCGCCAGTCGCTCGGCGCTGACGTCGAAGGCCGAAACCTCGAAGCCCTTTTCCAGCATGTGACCGGCCATCGCGAGGCCCATTTCTCCCGTTCCAACGACACCGATTTTCATTTTCCACCTCAGGACCTGCTTGCCGCGCTACGGCGCCGCGCGTCTTTTCAGACGTGCAAAAACATGTGTAACGCTTTGATTAGTTGTGTATTTCTCCTTAAATGGGCTCCGATTTAAGGAATTGGCGCCGGCCCGTCGTGCCGGCGATGACGGCCGCGTGGGTGGTGGCAGGCCAATCCAACGGGCGGCGGCATGACCGCCGCCCGTAACGCCGCAAGGCTCAGTTACGCGACAGAAGGGTCTGCTTCAGGAACTCGACGATTTCCGGCGTCTGATCCAGGGCCGCCTTGACCGTTGTCGCGACTTCTTCACCTACCTTCGGATCCACCGGCAGACTGAGAGACTGTGCCTTCGCCAGGAATTCCGGATCGGACGTGGCTGCTTTGTAGGCATCGCGCAGCGCCTTCAGCCGGTCTTCCGGGATGCCGGCCGGACCTGCCGTAAGCCGCGAAATGTTGCTCTGCGAGGCTACCAGCGCAACGACCTTCTTGGCTTCTTCGTCGTCGACCAGCGACGAGAGCTGCGGCACGTCCGTCTCCGAGCCGCCGATCTGGGCGATGAAGCGGCCATTGCCCTCATCCACGAACTGCTGGAAGGAGGAGCGCGAGGCGATGATCCCCTGCACTTCGCCCCGGCGCAAGGCGAGTTGGTCGTCGCTCCCGTTGTAGCCGGAAACGATCTGGATCGGCAGGTCGAGCGCGTTGACCAGCATCGTGGTCTCGATCGTGGAGGCGCTGCCGACACCGGCGGAAGCAAACCGGATCGGCTCCTTCAGAGCCTTGAGCTGCTCGTAGCTCTCGATGCCGGATTCCTTGCTCACGACGATGACGCGCGGGTCGGAGGCGACCTTTCCGATCCAGGACATATCCGCCAGGTCGAACTTGATACCGGGGTCACCGCCGAGCTGCCCATAGATGAGGCCGGTGTTGAAGGTACCGAATGTCAGGCCGTCCGGCTCGGAAGCATAAATATAGTTCGCTCCGATGAGGTGGCCTGCGCCGGGCATGTTCTGGACGACGAAGGTCGAGCCCGGCAGGTATTTCTGCATGAACTGCGCCACGAGACGGCCATTGGTGTCGTAGCCGCCGCCCGGTCCGGTCGCGACGATATAGTTTATCGTCTTGCCGTTGAAGAATTCCGCGCCCTCCTGCGCCCAGGCGCAGCCCGACGAGATCGTGAGCAGAGCCGCAGTGGCGCAAGCAGCCATGCGAATTGATTGCCATTTCATTGATTTTCCTCCCAGTTGAACCTTGAAATTTCGCCAGAGCGGGATGAGGAAAAGTGTGCGCGGTTTTCCGCCCGCATCCCGGTCTAACTTATTAGAATCGATCACGTTCATGACTTTGGGTCGGTTCGACCCAAAGTCATCGGGATGTAGCCCGCATCAGCCTTCGCTCAGCGCCTCTTTCAGCACGTTGATGACCTCCGGCGCCTGGTCCAAAGCTTTCTCGACTCGCGTCCCGACTTCGTCGCCGACCTCGGGATCGACCGGAAGACCGAGTGCACGCGCCTTCTCGATGAATTCCGGATCGGATGTCGCAGCAGCATAGGCATCACGGAGAGCCTTGAGGCGATCTTCCGGAATTCCGGCGGGGCCGGCGGAAAGGCGCGAAATCCCGCTTTGTGATTCGATCAGGGCGACAACCTGCTTTGCCGTCGCGTCATCGACCATCGAGGAAAGTTGCGGCACGTCCGTCTCCGTGCCGCCGACCTGCGCGATGAAGCGGCCTTTGCCCTCATCGACGAACTGCTGGAATTCCGACCGAGACCCGATCACGCCCTGGACCTCGCCCCGCATCATTGCGAGCTGATCCTCGTTGCCGTTGTAGCCCGAAACCACCTGGATCGGCAGCTTGAGCGCCTTGACGAACATCGTCGCCTCGATCATCGAGGCGCTTCCCTTCCCCGCAGTCGCGAATTTGACCGGCTCCTTCAGGGCTTTCAGCTGTTCGTAGCTTTCGATCCCCGATTCCTTGGTGACAAGAATAATCCGTGGGTCGGATGCGACTTTCCCGATCCATGACATTTTCGTCAGATCGAACTTGATGTTCGGGTCGCCGCTGAGCTGACCGTAGAGCAGACCGGTATTGAAGGTGCCGAAGGTAAGACCGTCCGGTTCGGAGGCATAGATGTAGTTCGTGCCCAGCAGATGGCCGGCGCCCGGCATGTTCTGCACGACGAAGGTCGA
Organism: Sinorhizobium psoraleae; assembly: GCF_013283645.1. Taxonomy (GTDB): domain Bacteria; phylum Pseudomonadota; class Alphaproteobacteria; order Rhizobiales; family Rhizobiaceae; genus Sinorhizobium; species Sinorhizobium psoraleae. The sequence continues at coordinate 126,103 of NZ_JABEKV010000005.1, read as the reverse complement.
GCCCGGCAGATATTTCTGCATGTACTGCGCGACGAGGCGGCCGTTGGTGTCATAGACGCCGCCCGGCGCCGTCGCGACGATATAGTTGACGGTCTTGCCGTTGAAGAAGTCGACCCCGTCCTCGGCCGAGGCAAGCCCCGGCCAGAAAGCCGACAGGACGGCCGCGCCCGATGCCGCTATGCGAAGTGTTTGCATTCCCATTGTTTCCTCCCGTTACGTTCCGGGCATAAGCCGCCCGATTTCGGAGGCCCCCGTTTCCCGACAGCGTCTGCGAGCGGCAAACCAGTCCCGCTCACGGTGGCGCTGCCAACGTGAAACCATCCTTGCCATGCGTTTGGTGTTTCGTTTGGGCGCGCGCCCCGAAGGGCGCCCGCATCGTCTCAAACCGCCTCCTCATGGGCCTCGGTCAGGCTGCCCCTATCCCGATTGCCTGCACCAACCAGGGTGTCACGAAACCGGGGTGGAGCTGAATGTGCAGTAGCGCACCGAACATCAGGTAGAGCACCAGTGTGGCAACTGCCGCCAGCGACAACGCGAACCGCCACGACGCCTCGGCCTCCCGACGGAGGAACGTTACCAGCAGCACTGGTACGCTCGCGTAGAAACCGAAGACCAGGATTGCCGCGACAAAGGCGACGAAATAGGTCCACATCAGAATCTCCTGCGAGACCGTGTGCGGCCCGAATTCCGGCAGTTCCGGCTCCGGACCGGCCTGATGTGCCACACCGGCGCGCGGCGCACTGTGGAATGCGCTCTTCGACGACGGCATCAAGTCGATGCCAAGCTGGACGAGGCAGAGCGCAATGGCCGGCAGACCGACGATCAGCGGCATGAAGCGCGCCTTGGCTGGAAACTCCATCGAGAGGCCCACCATGACGATGAAGAAGGCGAGCATGACGATGGTGAGCCATGTGCTGAAGGAAAGGTGCTTCACGTGTTGACCTCCACGCTGGGCTGGCCATTGCCGGACCGGAAGTTGCGATAGAAGGCGTAGATCATCAGCGCGACGATCATGCCGATGAGGACCAGGGACATCGGGCGCAGGAAGAAGGAGTAACCCCACAACTGCAGCGCCTGGTGCAGCGAGGCTTCCGCCTGGCCGCCGAGAACGAGGCCGATGACGAATGGCGAGCGCGGCCAGCCGGCCCGCTGGAAGCCGTAGCCGATCGCGCTGAAGAGCACGAGGACCACGAGATTCTGCCACTGCACATCGCTGACGAAGCAGCCGATCGTCACGAAGACGAGAATGAAGGGCGCCAGCATGCGGCCGTTGACGAAGGTCAGAACCGCGATCCAGCGACAGACGACGAGCAGCATGGCGACGGCAATGAGGTTGCCCACGACCAGTGCCCAGATCAGCGTCCAGACAAGATCGAGATGCTTCGTAACCATCATCGCGCCCGGCTGGATGCCGAGGATGAGGAAGGCGCCGAGCAGCACGGCCATGCCGGAGCTGCCGGGGATGCCGAAGAAGAGCGTCGGAAGCAGAGAGCCGCCTTCCTTGCCGTTGCTGGCTGTTTCCGGTGCGATGACGCCTTCGATCGCACCCTTGCCGAACCGCTCCGGCGTCTTCGAGCTCTGTACCGCATGGCCGTAGCAGAGCCATGCCGCGGTCGAGCCGCCGAGACCGGGGATCATGCCGATGACCGAGCCGATAACCGAGGTGCGGACCACGAGCCACCAGTGGCGCGGAACTTCCATGACACCGGAAAACATCTGCCGGTACGAGAAGGCCTTGTCCATCGGTGCAGCCGAGATCGCACCGCCCTTGGTGGCAAGTGCCAGCATTTCCGGCACGGCGAACATCGCAAGCACCGCGGTCACCAAGCTAACGCCGTCCCACAGGAAAAGCATGTCCCCTGCATAGCGCGGCGTGCCGGTGATCGGATCCATGCCGATCGTCGAAAGCATGAGGCCGTAGAAGCCGACAATCAGGCCTTTGACGATCTTGCTCCCGCTCGCGAGAAAAGCGATGAAACTGATGCCGAGAAGAGCAATCAGGAAGAACTCGGCCGGGCTGAACATCAGGATGACCGGCTCCAGCACAGGGATCATCACGGCGAATACGACGGCGCCGATGATGCCGCCGACACCGGAGGCGGTAATGCTGGCGCCGAGCGCACGCGCCGCCTGGCCCTGCTTGGCGAGTGGATAACCGTCAAGCGTAGTTGCCGCATCATCCCCATCGCCGGGGATGCCGAACATGATGCTCGATATCTGGCCGCTGGTGCCGTTGACGGCGTGCATGGTCAGCAGGAAAACGGCGCCTGCCACCATGTCCATGCCATAGACGAACGGAATCGCCATGGCGATGGAGAGCTTGCCTCCGATGCCGGGCGTCACGCCAACGAGCAGTCCGAAGACGACTGCGATCAGCATGAGACCCATGGTGTGGGGGGTGCTCACAAGATTGAAGAGCGCCCCGAACATAGTCTCGATCATTTCTGGTTCCAATCCTCCCGTGGAATGGAGTTCCCGCCGATCAAATCGCGGCTCCATCGGGCAATCACTTGCGAACTCCTCCTGCAGACAGGGCGATTACCAGCATTGGTGCTGGCCCCTGCCTGTCGCGTGGTTTTCATTAGTGCCATCGCTGTGACCTTTGTCCAAAGCAAAAAATTATGCTTAGTCCAACAGTTTTTGCGCGGACAGAAATCGGCACCATGATCGAGGACGCTGTTGCCGCGACCTGCAACCCCACGTTTATCCACTTGATATTCCTTTTATTTCTGTTCTTTAGAACATAGTAATCTTAATTGAACTGCTATCTCCGCCACCTTTATGGTTGTGACTTGGTCAGGCAAGACCGGCCTCAACTGGCCCTCTCGCCAGACATGCGTCACGTGGACGGATAGCGTCGATAAATTTTTCTTAAAGCGACGCTAAGGCGAAATAGCATGGACTTTCCGGAGTTTGCGCCACTAGCATCCGACGGTCTCACGCAAGCGCAGGGCAAGCGTGTCGCGCCAATCGCACCTCTATCATTTGCTCTCCCCGCTCTTGCCGACTGCCGAGCGGGAGATTGCGGCTTCGGAGCACCAATGGACAAACCTGTCGGCGACATCGGCATGGAGAAGGAGCAGACCGTGACCTCTCTTGCCCTGCTCGCTTCCTTTCTGCGGCTCGGCGCCTCCTCCTTCGGAGGCGGCATGGCTGGCTGGACCCATCGTGAGATCGTCGAACGCCGCGCCTGGTTGAGCGACGAGGAATTCCTGAAGACGCTGACGGTCGCCCAGATCATGCCGGGCGCCAATCCGGTCAACCTCGCCGTATATATCGGTCTTAGACTGCGCGGGATAGCCGGCGCCTGCATCGCCCTCTTCGGCATGGTGTTGCCCGCCTTCGCGGTGATCCTGGTGATGAGCGTCACTTACCAGCAACTCAGGTCCCACCCGGAGGCACAGGCAGTGCTGCGGGGACTTGCCTGCGTTGGCATCGCCTCTTCATTGACGATGGGAATCAAAACCGCCCGCCGGCTCAAGGCGCATGCGTTGCCCATCCTAATGGCGCTGTCCGTCTTCCTGATGGTTGGCGTCCTGCATTGGTCCCTGGTCGCCGTCGTTGCGGCCACCATTCCCGTCAGCGTTGCCGCAACATTCTGGATCGAACGGGAGAAATCGCGTGGTTGACGACAAGCTGCTCGGTCTGATTCTGCTCTGTATCCCTCTGTCGCTGGTTTCCTTCGGCGGCGGCCAGACGATCGTGGCGAGCCTCCAGCATCAGACTGTCGATGTTCTGCAACTCCTGAGCGGTCCGCAGTTCACCGATCTCTACGCTATTTCGCGCGCGGCTCCCGGGCCGGGCACCTTGATCGTAGCGCTGATCGGATGGGAGGTCAGCGGCCTTTGGGGAGCGATCCTCGCAACGCTCGCGATATTCATTCCCTCGTCCGTCCTGCTCTGCATTTTGGGCAGCTATTGGCAACGCCATCGCCGCTCTGCCTGGGCGATGGCGGCGGAAAAGGGCCTCGCCCCCGTCGCCGTCGGCCTGATTTTCGCCGGCGTCTTCACCGTCGCGCAGTCGGCCAGCTTCACGCCGCTCGAACTGGCAACGTCCCTCGGCGCGGGTGCCGTCCTGTTGACGACGAAAACCGGGGCCTATCCCCTCCTTGCCGTGGTCGGTGTCGGCTATTTTCTGCTGAGCCTCGCCGGAATGGCCTGAAACCTCACGCGATTTCCATGCGTGTTCAAGTCTCGCGGGCGCACCCGACTGCGGCCGAGGACCTCGGCCGTCGCCATTGCTGCCCGACGTCACCCTTGGAACCTGACGAAAGATAAAAATCGTCCTGCCGCGATTGACCGCAAGGTGATTCACGGTATGATACTTAAATCAGAACATCGTTCCGCATAAAGGAACACCTGAAGGGAGGGTACACGCAGATGGCCGAACCATTGGTTTTACGGACCGCGGTCGGGAAACACGATCACGTAAAGCCCCTGAAGGACGGCAGGGTCCGATCGAGCCGTGTAACGCTCGAGTTCCAGGAATTCGATCCGCTGCCAAAGGCGTTCCGTACGATGGTGCGCGGCGGAGAACTCGATCTTTCGGAAATGGCGATCGTCACCCATCTGCTCGCGCACCACTATGGAAAGCCGATCACCGGCCTCGCCGTACCGCTCTGGAGCCGGTTGCCGCATACCAACCTCGTCTGTCCCGTCGGTGCGAAGATCGATGGACCGCGTGACCTGGAAAACACGAAGGTCGGCGTGCGCGCCTATGCGCAGACGTCCGGCGTCTGGGTCCGGGGCGTCCTTCAGCATGAGTACGGCGTCGACCTCAACGGCATCACCTGGGTCACCATGGAGGATGCGCATCTCAGCGAATACGACGACCCGGCCATCGCGGTGCGCAATCAATCGGAGATGGCCCTACGGCCACTGATGCTCACAGGCGAGCTGTCCGCGATCATGGGTGAGCGCGAGGTGGATCCGGTGGGGATCCGCAGCGTCATCCCCGATGCCGAGAGGGCCGCGAAAGACTGGATTGCCGCGACCGGCATCGTTCCGATCAACCACGTGCTGACGGTCAAGACGTCTCTTATGCAAGAGCACCCGTGGCTCGCCGGCGAGCTGATGGAGTTGTTCGACGAGTCGCGGCGTGTAGCGGAGGCCGACGGAGCGGCACCGCCTCCGCCTTACGGGCTGGAAGAAAACCGCCGATCGCTGCAGCTCGCCTTTGCCTATTCGGCCGAGCAGCAGATCACACCGCGCGTCTACGACGTGGACGAACTATTCCATTCAATTTGAGGCTCGAAGAAGCGGACGAGGCCGCCCTCGCCCGCTGCAGCACAAGGATGCCGCAATGATCATCGACATTCACGGACACTACACGACGGAGCCACAGGCGCTCCACCAGTTCCGAGACAAGCAGCTCGCCGGTCTCGCAGATCCGATGCGACGGCCACTGTCGTCGGACCTCGGCATCACCGACGAGATGCTGCTGAAATCGGTCGAACCGCAGCTCAAATTCCAGAAGGAACGCGGAAGCGATCTGACGATCTTTTCGCCGCGAGCCGCCGGCATGGCTCATCACGTCGGAACCGAAGCCATCAGCATGCAGTGGTCGGCGATGTCGAACGACCTGATCTATCGAATCTGCAGCCTGCTGCCCGACAATTTCGCCGCGGTCGGACAATTGCCGCAGCATCCCGGCACACCGCCGAAGAACTGCATTCCCGAGCTTGAGCGCATCGTCAACGAATTGGGCTTCGTCGGCGTCAATCTCAATCCCGATCCATCAGGCGGCTACTGGACCGATCCGCCGCTCACGGACCGGCAGTGGTACCCGCTCTATGAGAAGCTCTGCGAGCTCGAGGTGCCGGCGATGATCCACGTGACGTCTTCGTGCAATCCGTGCTTTCACCATACCGGCGCTCACTACATCAACGGCGACACCACCGCCTTCATGCAATTGATTCAGGGCGATCTCTTCCGGGACTTCCCGACGTTGAAATTCGTCATCCCGCACGGCGGCGGCGCGGTGCCATTCCATTGGGGGCGCTATCGCGGGCTTGCTCAGGAGATGAAGAAGCCGTTGCTCTCGGAGCACCTGCTGAACAACGTCTTCTTCGACACCTGCGTCTATCACTATCCGGGCATCGAACTGATGGCCAAGGTCATCCCGGCGGACAACATCCTCTTCGCCTCGGAGATGCTCGGAGCCGTCAAGGGCATCGATCCGGAAACGGGGCACCACTACGACGACACGAAGCGCTACATCGATCAGCTTCAAACGCTCGACGAGGAAAGCCGCTACAAGATTTTCGAAGGCAACGCCCGCCGCGTCTATCCGAGACTCGATGCCCAGCTCGCAAAGCGCGGGCGGCCGGCGCGGGCAGCGTGACACGCCATGGGAGGCGTTTCACCCATAATCCACCGCTGCCCGCCGGCCCCCCGCTGGGCCGCTTCAGCAGCAGGACGCGTCGTCGTCCGAGATGATTGCGTTCTTCATCCAGGACGGCGGCAGATCGTCCTCCCGAACCTCGACCGCGCGTTTGAATACCTTGAACTGGTGACGCCGGTCGGGTGCCGTCCAGAAGGCGACAACCGTTTCGAGCGGCGGGCAACCCGGCAGGCCGCAAGCGATTTCCGACACCATGATCGCGACATCGTCGGCAAGCGCGAAACGCTCGCGCGTCCAGGCCTTCACCTGGCGGACGGCGGCGAGATGTTCGGGTTTCGAAGCGGCGGTCTTGAGCATGATTTTGAACCAGTCGCGCCGGCACCTGAGCCGGAAGCGGTCTCCCGTTACATAGGGCGGCGTGGCCGCTCCTGTCAAAAACGAAACCGGAAAAACAGGCCTGACCGTATTCGCATGCCGCGCATGCGAACGGCCACGCAGCATTCGAAAGGAAAGTGAACATGCCAGAACAGGTCCTCGCGGCGGTCCGCACCGGTCCGAGCAAGATGGAAATCCGCGAATTCCCGATGCCGGACGTTCCGGAGGATGCAGCCCTCCTCAAGATGGAGGTCGCCGGCATCTGCGGCACGGACGTCAAGCTCTTCAAGAGCCCGCCGACGAACGCGCCGACGATCATGGGGCACGAGAACATCGGTTACATCGCCAAAGCGGGCCGCGAATTCACGCGTCGCAAGGGCTTCAAGGAAGGCGACCTCGTCTTCGTCGAGCACTATGTCATGTGCGGTAAGTGCCAATGGTGTCATCAGGGACAATATCGCCATTGCGAGAACACCGACTGGCGCAACAATCCTGATGGCATTCGTTACGGCTACACCTCGGCCGAACGCGCGCCGCACCTTTGGGGCGGTTTCGCGCAATATGTCTATCTCCCCTGGAACGCCGTCGTCCACCGCGTGCCGAAGGGCGTAACGCCGGAGCTCGCGGGCCTCGTCACGCCGATGGCGAATGGGGTTGAATGGTCGCTCTTCGATGCCGGCGTCGGCTATAACTCCACAGTCCTTATCCAGGGGCCGGGCCAGCAGGGCCTGTCGCAAACGGTTGTCTGCAAGCAGGCGGGCGCATCGCTGATCATTGTCACCGGAACCTCCAAGGACGCGGCCCGCCTCCAGGTCGCGAAGACACTTGGCGCCGACTACGTCATCGACGTGCAGCAGGAGGATCCGCTTGCACGCATCATGGAGATTACCGGCGGCAGGGGTGTCGACATCTCTCTCGACTGCACGGCTGGCGCCGGCACGATTCCGATCCTGCTCGGCGTCGAGGCGCTGAAGCGAAAAGCAGGCACCATCCTCGTCCAGGGCGAGATGAAGGAGTTCCCGAATTTCCCGCTCGAGAAGGTGACGACGAAGGCGATCACCATCAAGAGTGCGCGCGGTCACAGCTATCTCGCCTGCGAGCTGGCGCTCGATCAGATCGCATCGAACCGCTTCCCGCTCGAAAAGATCACCACGCACCGCTTCGGCCTGAAGGACGCCGATCTGGCGATCAAGTCGGTCGGTGGGCAGGGCGTACCGGATGTCATCCATGCATCATTGATGCCGTGGATGTGAGCCGTAGCGATCAAGGGAGGAACAAGCAGATGACACTTGGATTCAGGGTCCTCGAGCGGCAGCAGCGCGTCGGCACGGCGATGATCGAAAAATTTCGTGAGCTGCCGGTGGCGAACGTCAGCGACGTCATGTCCCGCATGACGGCGGGCGGGGCGGCCCTCAGGCCGCTTCATGCCTCCGGCGTGCTCGCCGGCGCGGCCTTCACGGTGAAGACACGGCCCGGCGACAATCTGATGATCCACAAGGCGCTGCTGATGGCCGGCCCGGGTGACGTCATCGTGGTCGACGCCGGCGGGGATCTCACCAACGCCCTCGTCGGCGAACTCATGCTCTCCCATGCAAGGGCGATCGGCGTCACCGGTGTCGTGATCAATGGTGCCGTCAGGGATTACGGCTGGATCAAGACCAATACATTCCCGGTCTTTGCCGCCGGCATCACCCATCGCGGCCCTTACAAGGACGGACCAGGCGAGATCAACGTTCCAATTTCCCTTAGCGGAATGATCATCGAGCCGGGCGATCTCATGCTCGGCGACGAAGACGGCCTCGTCTGCGTACCGTTCGACCAGGTCGAGGACGTCTACGCCAAGGCGAAAGCCAAAAACGAGGCTGAGGCGAAAACGCTAACCAACACGTTCGCCGGCAAGCTCGACCCGAAGCTCTGGGTGGACGAAAGTCTGAAGAAGCTCGGCTGCGGCGGGGTCTAGAGCGGGGGATAGTGTGAGCGGTTTTCCCGCCGCATCCCGCTCTGACCTGTCAGAATCGATCACTGATTTAGGTCGATCCGACCCAAATCAGTGATCTGGTGCGCCCTGCCGGGAGCGACACGTTCCGGAGCCGGTTGCTCCGACGCGTCACGGTGCCTTCAAAGGCACTGTCCGGTGGCGCGCTTATCGGCTTTGTAAAGAATGATGCGCCGTTTCGAGGAGGATTGAATATGGCACTGACAACGATCGACGGCATCGCGACGCGCTACGAGGTCCTTGGTTCGGGACCACCGCTGCTCATGTACTCGCCCGGCGGCTTTGATGCGACCATCGAGAAATGGCGAACGCAGGGCATCTATGCCGAGATCCAGTTCCTCGAACAATTGCCTGAGCACTTTACCTGCATCACCTTCGACCGGCGCGAGACTGGCCAGTCCGGCGGCCGCGTCGAGCGGGTCACCTGGTCGGATTACGTCAGGCAGGGCAAGGGCCTTCTCGACCATCTCGGCATCGACAAGGCCTATCTGATGGGCGGCTGCATGGGCTGTTGCGTCGTCGCCGCCTTTGCGGCCGAGCTTCCCGAATCCGTGCTCGGTATGGTGCTCTTCTGGCCGGTCGGCGGCGCACGTTACCGCATCGCGGGCCACCAGCGCTTCGCCGAGCACCTGGCCTTCGTCCATCAGAATAACCTGGAGGCGGTCGTCGCATTGGCGAAGGAGAGCAACAAGGCTTTCGGTGCCGATCCTCGCGGTGGCCCATGGGTTTCGGTTCTCAGGCACGATCCGGAGTTCGCGGAGCGCTATGTCCGGCAGAATGTCGATCATTACAAGGCGATCCTCGCGGGTATGCCAAGAACGTTGCTCGACAGGGATACCTCGCCCGGCGCCGAACCGGAGGACCTGTTGCGCCTGAACATCCCGACGCTGATCATTCCTGGGGCCGACGCCTCTCACGCGACATCGGCCGCGCGATACCTCCAGGAATGCATCCCCGGATCGCAGTATTGGGACGTCCCTGTCTTGGAGCAAACTTCCGCCGCCACCAACGCGCGCGTGATCGAATTCCTCCGCCAGGCAGAAGCGTCGCGTAACGGCTGATAAGCACAAAGCGGCTCCCGAAGATCAGGGGGCCGCATCCTCCGCGGCCACGAGATCAGGCAGAAATTCCTTCCCCTGGGTCGCGAGGAAGTCCTCGAAGGCGGCAATGACCGGGGTCATCGCGCGATCTGTCCGGCTGACGGCAAACCATTGCCGGCGGATCGGCAGGCCGACGACATCAAGGATCGTCAGTTCGCCGGCCTGGACCTCCGCGGCGACGCTGTGGGCGGCGAGAAAGGCGACGCTGGTATCAGCCATCACCGCGCGCTTGATGTCCTCGATCGATTCCATTTCCGTATTGGGGCCATCGACCCTTCCTGGAATCTCGCTCATGAAACGATCGAAGAAGATGCGCGTCCCGGAGTCGGGGCTGCGAAGGAAAAAATGCTCGCGCGCGATTTCCGCCTTGGAAATGCCCTGCCGCCCGGCAAGCGGATGATTGGGCGCGCTGACGACGACCAGCGAATGCTCTCCGAATATCGCCGCGCGCACCGAGAATTCCCGCGGCGGGCGCCCAAGCAGCGCGATGTCGATCGTTCTGTTCTTCAAACGCTCCACCGTTTCGGCGCGGCGGTCGACAAAAAGCTCGAGGTCGATGTCGGGATATGCCCTCGAAAAGGCCGCGACCATCGGTTTTGCGAAGTACTTGACCGTGGAAACCGCTCCAACTGCGATATGCCCGCGCTTCACGCCCTTGAACGCGTCGAGCTCCGCTTCCAGCAGCGAAAGGCGCTCCTCGATATCGCGCGCAGCAGCAAGGACCGCGTGTCCGGCTTCCGTCGGAAACATCCCGTGGGCCATGCGCTCGAAGAGCTGGACGCCGGCTTCCGCCTCGATCTGTTTCAACTGCAAGGTAACCGCCGGCGCGGTTAAGCCGAGTGCTTTCGCGGCGCCGACGACCTTACCGTGTGCCTCGATCGCGCGTATCGACTTCAACTGCCGAAACGTGATATTTTTCATTCGTGAAGCATAAAAAAACTTAATGCGCACGTAAAGAGATTAAAATTTACTTTCGTGCTGAGATGGTTGATTTTCAACGTAGCAGGTTCGCCCCCAATGAGATCCGCACAGGTACCGAGCGGTTGGCATCTGCAGAATCGTTCGCAACATCAAGGGAACTGAAAGATGAGAGCAGCAATCAAAAGTGGTCTGCTGGCATTGGCCGCTGCAACCCTCCCGGCCATCGCCCATGCCCATACCGGCGTCGGCCAGGCAGGCGGCCTGGCGCACGGCTTCATGCACCCGGTCGGCGGCCTGGACCATCTCCTCGCCATGGTCGCCGTCGGCACATTCGCCTCCATTCTCGGTGGACGCGCCCTCTGGCTCGTTCCGGCGAGCTTCGTGCTGATGATGGCCGCGGGCGGTACTCTGGGGACCGAGGGCATTGCCGTGCCGTTTGTCGAGACCGGCATCGCGGCATCGGTGATCGTGCTCGGCCTGGCAGTCGCGCTTCGCTGGAGCCCGTCGACTGCCGCGGCAATGGGTGTCGTCAGCCTCTTCGCTGTCTTCCACGGCTACGCCCACGGCGCCGAGATGCCGATGGATGCATCGGGCGTTCAGTATGCGTTCGGCTTCATGGCTGCAACGGCATTGCTGCATCTCGTCGGCATCGGACTGGGCCTTGCCCTTGGACGCTTTGGCGCCAAGTCCCATGTCGCAACGCAACTCGGCGGAGGTGCCATGGCACTCGCCGGCCTGGGCATCATGACCGGCGTTCTGTAAGCACGGTTCCTGCGAGGCAGGGAAGCTATCCACGCAAGAAACAAAAAACGGGCGGCTCCAACGAGCGGCCCGTTCACGCTGTCTTAGAAACAATGCGGCCGTCGCAGGAAGTCACTTCCAACCGTGCGGCCCCGCGCTCTTCGCTGCTGATCGCGTTAGCGGCGCCTGAGGGTGCGACCGAAGGCGACCTCGTCGATGCCGAGTGTCTGCAGGGCAGCGGCTGACGGGCGGCGTCGCTCCCTGGTCGCCATTGCGCACTCGTGCGCGGCACTGACCAGGCTCATGCCCTCCATGAACCCGCCGAACATGCTGCGAACCCATTCTGCGCTAGCCGGACGGCGTGCTGCGAGCGTTGTCATTTCAATCATCTCTCCGTTGCATACCGGTTGCATCTAATACCGCAACGCAACAATAAAAAGACCAACGCAAACAGCCCTGCCATGCAGCGATCGCATGGCAGGGGGTGCCTCTCATAAACTCCGCTAACGGCTTATTCGGGTTGAATTAATCCAATAGGATCCGCTCTGCCAGACAAGCGTCGATTCGGCCTTAGATGACGAAGCTCTCCATCGTCTCCGGCGCGAAGATTTCCTCCGCGCAAAGCTTTCTCTTCGACAGTCCCTGCTCGTAGGAGTAGCGGAGGAATGTCTCGAGTGTCTCCCGATTCTGCTTGAAACCGTAGCTCCAGTAATCGTCGCCCATCAGTCGACGCGCTTCCTCGACGTGCGCGTTCAACCAGGGCAACATGACCTTCAATGCCGCCGTCTCTTCGAGTTCGCGGTAGACGCGCGCCTGCGCTTCGGCAAAGGCCTTGTAGAGCGATTGTGCGATCCAGCGATTCGCCTCATAGACTTCCCGCCGAATGACGATCGTGTGCATGATCGGAAAGATGCTGGTCCGCTTGAAATAGCTCCGCTCGATCTCGACGAAGTTCTCGAACAGACGCCGGACACGGCCGGCCGGTCCCTCGTAGGAAGAAGGCTTTCGCGCTGTGTAGAGCGCGTCGATCTCGCCGTCGCGCAGCATGGCCGATAGCGTCTGCGTCGGGCCGATGCGGTTGACGCGGATGTGACTTGGCAGATCGAGCGGCAGCTTTTCCGGCCGGTTCGGCTGCTCCTCACCGCCGGCATAATAGGTGACGTCATCGACCTTGACGCCGTACTCGTCGGAAAGGATGCCGCGTATCCAAACCGGGGCGGTCATCTGATACTCGGGCGTTCCGACGCGTTTGCCGATCAGGTCCTTCGGCTCCCGAATGCCGGCCGCGGCATTCACGTAGATCGACGAATGTCTGAAATAACGGGACGGAAAGACCGGGATCGCCACGAAAGGACGTGTCTCGGCAAAGCAGGACATGACGTAGGACGAAAGCGACATCTCGGCGATGTCGAATTCACGATGCCGCAGCATGCGAAAGAAAGTCTCTTCCACGGGCATGTTGAGATAGACGAGATCGATCCCATCGGGCGCGACCGTTCTGTCCATGAGGGGGCGTGTCCGGTCGTAGTTCCAGCAACCGAACGACAAACGAAGCGACGAAGTCAGAATAGTCTCCCTAGCAATACCGGGGACAGGAAAGCTTGGGTTGGCCGAGCGCAAGCCCGCGACTTACAAGCGAAAATCCCGGACGGCTCCTCCACCGTTTCCCGCCCTTTTCACATCCAATTTGCGCCGATCATCGAATGCGCGCCGTCAAATGTCCAAGATAAAACCTATTGGCTTGCTCAAAGAGAATACGCTTGCTCGGCGGGAACCAGCCGATCGATCGGGTGCGCGTAAGGCCCGACCTCAGCCACCAGGCGGTCGACCATCTTGTCGATGAACGCGAGGAAAGGCTTTTCGTCAGCCACCCCTCGATGCGCCGGGTGAGCGAGAAACAGCGTCCGCTTGACAGCGGGCCGGTCCACGCGCCGCCCGATGATCTGGCCCGTCTTGATCTCCTCCGCGACGATCCCGTAAGGCATGATGCTTTGCGCCACGCCATGCAGAACGAGCGCCTTGATCGCCTCGTTGGATTGGACCTGGTAGGTGATCTTGACGTCGACGGAGAGACGCGAAGCCGTCTCGTGCACCCGCCGCCAGATGATGTCGCGGTTCGAAACCAGGGCGAGATCACCGGCGACCGCCTGCCGGAAGGAAATATCGCTACCCTGTTCCCCGCCGTTCGGCGCCGACACATGGAGGAGATCCTCCTCCATCAGCGCGACGCGCCGGATACCCGCGTTCTCCTCGATATCGTAAGCAAGCACATAATCGAGCTCGCCGCGCTCAAGCGCGTCGGCAAGCACGAAGCTCAGTTCCTCCACGACATGGAGCGCGATGCCGGGCAGCTGCGCGTTGGCGGCAACGAGCAGTTCAGTCCCGATCAGCTTTAGAATGCTCGGCGTCGCACCGAACCTGATGCGCAGCCGCTCACCGCCAAGTGCGATCAGGTCCCGGCGCGTTTCCTCGAGCCGTTGCAGAATTTCGATGGCGCGCTCGTACAGCAGCATGCCCGCGGGCGTTGCGCTGACGCCGCGCGAGTGGCGATCGAGCAACTGGATCTGCAGAGCGTCCTCGAGATTGCGAATCTGGATACCAAGCGCGGTCTGCGCGAGGTTGAGCTGCTCGGCTGCCCGGGTGATGTTGCCCACCTCGACGACTTTGACGAAATAGGCAAGCTGGCGGAGCTTCATTGCATGTCCAAGCATTCTGATGCGAGCCTTTCACCGGTCAATAGAACTGGTCGAAATGAACCTGGGCGGGCGGCACGCCGAGGTCAATCAGCATCTTTTGGATCGCCTGCCCCATCAGCGGAGGACCAGCAAAATAGACCTCGCATTCGGGAAGGCGATCGGAGAAAAGCTTTGCCGCAAGCTCGTGCACGAAGCCGCGATGACCGTCCCAATCATCGTCGTCCGCGCCCGAGACGACCGGATGATAGTGGATATTCGAGCCGAAGCCGGGAAGTTCGGCCAGCATGTCCCTGCCGCAGATATCACGCGCCGTTCGCCCGCCATAGACGAAGTCGAGCCGACACCCGGCAAGGAGCGGCGACACGGCCGCGGCGCGGGTAACCGATATCATCGGCGAAAGACCGGAACCGCCGGCAAGACAGACGATGTCGCGGTCCGACTCGGTCCGCAGATAGGCCATGCCGTAGGGACCATCGACGCCGATGCGCTCGCCGATGGCGAGACCGTCGAACAGCTTGCCCGTCGCCGCGCCGTTCGGAACGCGGCGGATCTGGAAGTGCCACTCGCCCGCCTCGTTCTCCGTATTGGCCATGGAATAGGCACGGCTACCCTCGACCCCCGGAAGATCCAGCAGGGCATATTGGCCGGGGAGAAAGCGGGCCGGCTTATCCAGCCGGAAACGAAACTCGCGGATGTCGTGCGTGATGTCGCGCACTTCGGTCAATTCCGCCTCCTGCCGAACCGGCGGGAAGCGACTTTCATATTGCGGCATCAGCCGGAGCTTTACGACGCAGTCCGTCAGCGGCCGGGCCTGGCAACCGAGACGCCGGCCGCGCTCCCGATCGCGGTCGCTGAGACCTGGCGCATCGGGGCGCAGTTCCTCGATCTCACCCTCGAGAAGATCGAAACGGCAATTGCCGCAGGAACCGACATTGCATTCATAGGGAAAGCCGAGGCCCGCGCGCAGCGCCGAGCGCATGATCGTGTCGCCATCGGCACAATTCCATTCGACGTCGCTTCCCTTGAGTGCAATTGCCGGCATGTTCAACTCCCTAGGTCGTATCTCTCTCGAAAAGCCGCCGTGTAACCGAGGCGGGATGAAATAGCCGCGACCGCTTCGAGAAGCGCCGGCGAAAAGCCTTCAAGCGCCTCGAGAGACAGCCGCTGCAATGGGCCTGCGATACCGACCGCGCCGACGACAGCGCCAGTCGAATCGCGCACCGGAGCGGCAATGCCGCGGATTCCGGGTTCGCTTTCCTCGTCCTCGATGGCGTAACCGCGCTCCCGAACCTCGGCCAGCATCTCCCTCAGGCGTACCGGATCGGTAATCGTCTTCGCCGTTCGCCGCTGCAGTGGCCCGGCAAGCATCCGCTCAATCGCCGGTTCCGGGGCGAAGGCGAAGATCGCACGCCCGACGGCACTGCAATGGGCGGGCTTGCGCGCGCCGAGATCGGACTTCATCGCCAGGGCCTGCGGGCTCTCCAGGTCATAGACGTGCATCACCTCGCCGTCGGAGGGGATGCCCAGAATGATCGTTTCGCCCGTCAGCTTGCGCAGGTCGAACAGATAGGGTCTCGCCTCGTTGGAGAGATCCATGCGCCGGCGGACAAGCGTGCCGAGGGCGAAAAGGCCGACGCCAAGCCGATAGCGTTCCGTTTGCGGGTTCTGCTCGAGCAACCCTTCGGTTACGAGCGTCACCGCCAAACGATGGACCGTGCTCTTTGCGACCTTCAGCCTTTGCGCCAGCGCACTGACGCCGATCTCGGCCTCGTCCTCCGAGAAAGCCTTCAGGAGACGGATCGCCGTCGTTACTGACGAGAGGCGGTTGCGCTTGCCGGCGGGACCTTTTCCTCCGCGCGCGGGTGGTTTGGTGGGTGCGTTCATGGCGTGATTGTCCGTTTCATCGCGAGAGTTACGGCTCGTCCATAACACAGTTGCCATGGTCTCACATCACCACCCTGCCGATCTCAAACCCTAAGCGCACTCAGCATTTCGCCGACATATTCGTCGCCGTTGGAGACCACCAGCATCGCCGCGAAGGGACGCATGGTCGTCAGCGTGCGTGCCAGATCCTCCGCGGAGATACCCTCGGCGTTGCGCACAAGTCCGGTCGCCAGCTTGTTGCGGACAAAACAGGCGTTGCCGATCACTTCTGCAGCCTCAGCCGCGGTACCGGCTGTCGTCACCATGACGATGATGTCGGCATCGGCGAGCTCGTCGGCGAGGCTGACCCTCTTCCCTTCAAGGTCCTCCAGGACTGCGTCGACCGGCAGCATGTGGAGGGAATCGGTTGCCCCTTTTGCGTTGACGTAACGCAGGAAATGCGCGCCGCTCCAGGGCATGTCGGCAAGCGTGCGCAGCATCGCCACACTCGGTTCATCCAAAGCGATGACACGGGAC
Source organism: Sinorhizobium psoraleae (assembly GCF_013283645.1). GTDB lineage: Bacteria > Pseudomonadota > Alphaproteobacteria > Rhizobiales > Rhizobiaceae > Sinorhizobium > Sinorhizobium psoraleae. The sequence goes on along the minus strand of NZ_JABEKV010000005.1, from coordinate 109,532 downwards.
TTGCGTGGCCGCGAATTCGGGTATGCGATACGGAAACGTGCTTCCTCCGCGGTGGCGAAGCGCGCACTTTCGCTCAGTCCGAGCTGCATGACATTTCTCCTCATTAGAACGAGCTGCTGGCGAATACACGGATCCCGACGACTGAGCGGCCGGGATCCCGTGTCCCGGCCCCCGCCTCAAACGCTGGTCTGCGCCTTGCCCTCGATCACGGTCAACGCCTCGTCGGCGACATCGACATAGGATTTATCGACCGGCAGCACGATCGCAGCTGAACGGACGCGGTGATGAACCGGATCGACGCCCGGAGGAACGACGCCTTTGTCACGCAATGCGCGAGCGGCCTTCAGCAGGCGGTGTCGTGCCATGATGATGCCGTTGTCGGTCGACACCAGGTTTTCCTTGCTGCGATCGACGATCGGCCCCATGCTTTCCTGCAGCGAGGCGTCCTGCATCGCGATGCCTTCGACGCCCGAATAGGTGAGGCCCTTGCGCTGAGCCTCGCGGTCCATGAGGTAATCATTGTCCTTGTTGGCGAGCGGCCGGTAGGTTCCAGGCACATAGGCGACATGGATGCCCTTGCCGTCGATCATCGCCTGGCGTTCCTCTTTCGTCAGCGCGCGAACGGGGTGATAGTCGAAGCTCCAGGCCCAGCAGTTCTCGTCGTCGATCGGAATCCAGAAGTGACCATGAACGGGATGGTCGCCGCGTGGCGGAACCATCGTGAAGGACGGCATGACCCAGGGTGTGACGCGCCAATAGTAATGGCCTTCTTCGGCATTCCGTCGGGCACCGATGAACAGACCACCCGCGCTGTCGGTTACCTCGAAGAAGGGCCTCGCATCCGACATGTTGTACTTGTTGCCGCGCGCGCCCTTGAAGAGCGGGTCGCTGTTGAGATTGCCGCTATGCAGCCAGGATACGTGGCTGGAATCGATGCCGCCCTCCATCGCCTGCAGCCAGTTGCACTCCTGCCAGCGCTTCGATGTGAAAGTCTGTTCCGAGGGAACGAGCGCGAACTCCCATTCGGGATGCGGCGGCTGCTTTTCAGCCGGCCCCATGTAGGTCCACAGGATGTCGCCGATCTTGATCAGCGGATAGGACTTGAGCTTGATCTTGCCGCAGTAGCCGCTTTCCTTCGGCTCGGAAGGCACTTCGGTGCACTGGCCGGTGTGGTCGTATTTCCAGCCGTGATAGGGGCAGCGCAGACCGCCTTGCTCGTTGCGCCCGAACCAGAGCGAGACGCCGCGATGGGCGCAGAATTCGTCGATCAGCCCGTAGCGGCCTTCGCTGTCACGAAAGGCGAGCAGGCGCTCGCTCAGGAGCTTCACGCGGACCGGCGCGCAATCGTTGTCGGGCAGTTCCTCCGCGAGCAACGCCGGGATCCAATAACAGCGAAACATGTCGCCCATCGGCGTGCCCGGGCCCGACTGCGTTAGAAGATCGTTCTGTTCCTTCCTGAGCATTTTCACTTCCTCCATGTTGCGGACCGCTTGGGCGGTGCGTCGATTTGCGCCGCCACTCCCCTTTTCCGACCGCCTCGGGGCTTTTCCGAATTGCGGGTTGACGTTCTCGACCGATCAGGTATCTTTTGTGTGTTCCTTTATGCGGAACGCCGTTTCTCTTTAAGCAACGTACAATCTGATGACCGTCCCGTCAAGCGGGCCTGCAACGCAACGAAGGAGGAGCCAGGAATGGCCGAGGCAAGCACCAGAATTAGGCTGTGTTCCACGAGCGACGTCGATTGGGACAGCGCGATACGGGTTGAGGAAGGCGACCTCACCCTCGCCGTCTTCAACGTCAACGGCGTGTTTTATGTTACCGACGACCTGTGCACGCACGGCCCGGGATCGCTTTCCGAGGGCTACCTCGACGGCCACACGATCGAGTGCGACTTCCACAACGGCGCGTTCGACGTCCGCACTGGCGAAGTGGTCACGCCGCCCTGCATGATTCCGGTCAAAACCTACAAGGTGGTGATCGAGGGAGAGAACGTAACGATCGAGGTTTGACGCCGCTCGCGCTTTGTGCGCGGCCGGTGACCGACGCTCCGACGCGCTTGCGAAAACAAAGAAGTCGTATAATGTGAGATTTATTCTATCTCACGGAGGAACTCATGCAGGTTCATAAGAAGAGCGACAGTGCGGCGGCCGCGGAGGCAGCGGACGCGCCATCCGAAGCGTCCTTGCGCCTCGATGTCGCGATGAGTACGCGGCTGCTCAACAGCTTGAAAATATTGGAGTATAGCGGCCATGTCAGTGCCCGGTTGCCGGGAGGCGTCACCTTTCTGATCCAGCCGCAGGAGAAGAGTCGCGCCGAAGTATCCCCTGACGATCTCCTGGTCTGCGACCTCGACGGCAAGGTCGTGTCTGGCCCGACCGACATCAAGCCGCCGTCCGAAGTATTCCTTCATTGTGAGATTTATCGTGCACGAGTGGACGTCAATTCGATCGCACACTTCCATCACGACGTGACGAACGTCTTCACGCTTGTCGAGGACGTGCCGCTGCTGCCCTTCAAGAACCACGCGATCCGCTGGAAGAGCGGTATTCCGGTCCATCCGGATCCCGCCCATGTGGACGATGCCGAAAGGGGTCGGGGTATCGTTGCGACGCTCGGACCGCACCACGCCATGCAAATTCGCGCACATGGGCAGATCGTTACCGCCGAAACGGTGCGCGGCGTCTTCATCGATTCGCTGCACCTCGTCGAGAACGCCGAGGCCGCCTATCGTGCCGCCGCTATCGGCAAGCTGAAGCCGCTGACGGAAGGCGAAATCGAGTCCTTCTCCCATGGTTTCAGGCGCGGACATCACATCCGCAAGCTCTGGAATTATTACGCCCGCGGCGCCATCCGGGACGGCATCTTCCCCGAAGCGTGGAACGCGTGACCAAGCTCCGCTGAGAAACGAGGATGAGGTCGGGCGACCGGCCGTAGAAATTGCTGCTTGAAGGAAGCATGTGGCTGGCACAAGATGTGCGCGAATCCCACATTGGCGGACCGGTGAACCCCGGTCCGCCGCGCAAACCGGGCCGCCCCGCCGGCTCTTGAGCTTCGAGTACGAGTATCGATGTCGCCATCCGTGATCGGTCTGCCTTCGCGACTTTCCCTTCTTTTCAGCTTCTTTCCTGCTGACCTGCGGGGGACCGCCGCTTGAACAGCCACGAAAAGATGCTCGGAATTCTCGATCTTTTCGACAGCGGCGAGGACGCCGTTGCCGTCACCTTCGACGAGATGCATGAACGGCTCGGCTATACCCGTTCGACGCTCTATCGCTACCTGAAGACACTGACGGACGCGGGCCTTCTCACGTCGTTGCCTTCTGTCGGCTACATGCTCGGGCCGCGGATCGTCGAACTGGATTACAAGATCCGAACGGGCGACGTGCTCATCCGGGCGGCGCGCCCGGTAATGGAGGAGCTTGCCAGCCAGTTCCGTGGCATCGCCCTCCTCTGCCGCCGATACCGGTTCGACGTGCTTTGCGTCCATCAGGAAAGCGGCACGGACACGATCCACAGCAACTACGAACGCGGACGCAGGCGGTCACTTCTTCACGGCGCCGCATCGCTCGGGATTCTTGCCTATCTGCCTGACCATCAGTTGCGCAAGTTCTATGGCCTGGTACCGGAACAGTTTGCTGCCGCCGGCCTCGGCACGAACCTGAAGGAAGTTAAGGGCGCGCTAAAGGAGCACAGGCAGCGGGGCTGGGTGAGTACGACTGGCGATGTAACCCCCGGCGTCACCGGCGTGGCAGCGCCCGTCTTCGACAGCCGTTCGGAGATCCTCGGTAGCCTGAGCCTGACACTCAGGGATTCCCGCACCAATTCGAAAATGATCGAGGATGTCGCCGAGCGCGTCGTGTTTTGTGCCGGCATCATCTCCAAGACTATCGCCCGCAGCTAAGCGAGGCACTCGGCGCGTTCGCCTGGCTCGCCAAGCGCTGCGCAGACTTCGGATCGGAAAGAAGGCCTTTCCGAAAACGCACTACCGTCATTCCCTCCGTCTGTTAGCGTTTGGCTGAAACGGGCAATCCGGAGCAGATATGCATCCCCACCGCGAGCGCGGCTCGCCCTGCCCGACTGCGACAACCGAGAGGAGACAGGAATGCATCAGGACCCACTTGGCGGCGGCACCGGTACCCACTGGCATGAGCCCGCTGGCACCAAGAAGGCTGGCTTCGGCGAGTTCAAGAAACAGCCGACGCCTTATGACCAGTTCATGGAAGAGGAAGGCATTCCGGTCTTTCGCGATCTCGGCGTCTCGAGCGTGAAGAACCTGCCGCTGAAGCCGTGGAAGCGGACCGGCGGCAACGGCACCTACATCCAGCTCTACGGCACCGAAACCAAATGGGGCTGCCACCTCGTCGAGGTCCCCGCCGCCGGCGCACTCAACGCCGAGAAGCACATGTATGAGGAAATCTACATCGTGGTCGAGGGGCGCGGCTCCACCGAGGTCTGGCTCGAAGGCGAAGGCCGCAAGCATGTCTTCGAGTGGCAGGAGGGCTCTATGTTCTCCATCCCGATGAATGCATGGCACCGCATCGTCAATGCGACCAACAGTCCTGCGCTGCTGCTCGGCGGCACCACGGCGCCAAACGTGCTCAACCAGCTCCAGAACGCCGACGCCGTCTTCAACAACCCTTACGTCTTCCGCGACCGTTTCTCAGGCGCCGACGACTTCTACAAATATCGCGAAGAGATCGAGCCCGATCCGGTGCGCGGTCTCGCCATGCGGCGCACGAACTTCCTGCCGGACGCCGTCAACTGCGAACTGCCGCTCGACAATCGGCGTTCGCCCGGCTACCGCCGCGTCGAGCCCTTCATGACCAACAACACCTTCTATTACTGGATCGGCCAGCACGAGAACGGCCGCTATTCCAAGGCACACGCCCACACCTCGGCGGCGATCCTGATCTGCCTGAAGGGCGAAGGCTATACCTACACCTGGCCCGAGCAATACGGCGTCAACCCCTGGAAGGACGGCCACGCCGACAAGGTACGCCGCCTCGACTACGGCCCGTTCGGCATGGTGACGGCGGCGCCCGGCGGCGCCCGCTGGTATCACCAGCACTTCAGCGTCTCTAAGGAACCATTCCGCCTGATGGCCTGGTTCGGCCCGCACAATCCCGGCCGCGATCCTGGCGCGCCTGGCGAAAATCATACGGATTACACGGCGATCGACGTCAACGAAGGTGGCACGGCCATCCCCTACTGGATGGAAGACCCCTTTATCCGCAACGAATACGAGGCGCATCTCAAGCGGAACGGCGTGGAGATCCGCATGAAGCCCGAGTGGTATGAGAAGCCGACCGATACGACCAAAAAGATGTCGACGGTCGTCTGATTGGCGGAGCGATGTTGGAGGAAGAACAACAGGGCGGCCGGATATTCTTTTCGAATGTCGGCCGCAGCATGGAACTCGAGGATGAGATCCGGCTGACCAGCGTCGGAATCGACATCGGTTCGTCGACATCTCACCTCGCCTTCTCGCGCATCGTGCTCGAACGCCTCGACACGCGCTACATGGTGGTCGAGCGCACGCTGCTGCACCAGTCCGAGGTCTTGCTGACGCCTTACGCCGAAGACAACGAGATCGATGCCGAGGCGCTCGGGGCGTTTATAGCCGACCAATACGAGGCCGCCGGCCTCAAGCCGGAGGCGATCGACACTGGCGCGCTCATCCTGACCGGCGTCGCGGTCCGCCGCCGCAATGCGCGTGCGATCGGTGAAATATTTTCCGCCCAGACCGGAAAGTTCGTCGTCGTCAGTGCCGGAGACGGGCTGGAAACGACGCTCGCCGCCTTCGGCTCGGGCGCAGTCGCACGCTCCGGAAAAGGCGCACGGGTGCTGAACGTCGATATCGGCGGCGGCACCTCCAAGCTCGCTCTTTGCGAGGACGGCGCAATCCGTAATATCAGCGCCATCGATATCGGCGCACGCGTGATCGCCTTCGACGCCAACCGCCGCATCACGCGGATTGAAGAGGCAGGCTATTACTTTGCGCGTCGCGCAGGGGTCGCGATCGAACTCGGCGCGATACTGACGGCCGAGGATGCCCAAAGCATCGCCGCCTCGATGATCGATTTGCTGTTCGAGGCCATGCAGGGCGGCGAGATACGGCGGGAAACCGCCGATCTTCACCGGTTGCCGCCTTTGCCGACCGGTCCAACGCCCGACATCGTGATGATCTCGGGCGGTGTTTCCGAATTCCTCTATACGGACACGGAACAGGATTTCAGCGATCTTGGTCCCCTTCTTGCCGTCGAACTTCGACAACGTCTCGCCAATTGGCCTCCGCGGCTGGAGCGCCCGCAGCAAGGCATTCGGGCAACCGTCGTCGGCGCCTCGCAATATACGGTGCAAGTGAGCGGCAGCACGATCTACGTCGACCCGATCGACATGCTGCCCGTGCGCAACGTGCCGGTCATCAAGCCGGCGCTCGTCTTCGGCGAGGAGATCGACGCGGACGCCATTGCCGAAGCGGTGCGGGAGGCCTTGGCACGGCTCGATCTCACAGACGGCGAGAGTGCGGTGGCCGTCTGCTACGAATGGGAAGGCTCGGCAAGCTACCGACGGCTCGACGGTTTCTGTCGCGGCATTGTCGAAGGGCTAGCTCCGATCCTTCACAGCGGTCATCCGCTGATCCTCGTCGGTGAAGGCGATATTGGCGGCCTTGTCGGGATGCACTGCAAACAGGAAGCCGGCGTCTCGAAACTCGTCTCCATCGACGGCATCAAACTCGACGAGTTCGATTTCATCGACATCGGCGCTATGCTCGAGACGTCCGGCGCCGTGCCGGTGGTGATCAAGTCGCTGGTCTTCCCGAGCCTCGGTCTCGGCCATGAAGCTTTCGACCGCGATTGAGCACAGCGATCGACTGCTGTTTACACCTGCCGCGAAGCCTCGGAGGCTTCGCGGCATTTGCCGTTCAGTGGCCTGTTACCATGGCCGCGAGTGCGGCCGCATCTTCCGGCGCCTGGTTCCCACGCCAGACCACATGCATATCGGGACGCACGAGGATCAGATTGTAGCCGTAGATATCGCGCGCCCTCTGTTCGGCGATATCGACCGTCGCGAACGGCACGTCGCGAGCGCGAAAAGCTTTGCCGAGAGCGCCGTCGTCGGCGCCGGTACCACCGAGCCTCAGCAGCGTATAGCCTTGGCCGATGCGGTCCTGCACCGCCTCGCCGCTATCGAGCCAGAGATGCGGCAGCCGGGCACCGGGCCAGGTGGTCGGATGGTACTCGCGGAAGAGGTGTTCCGGTCCTCCGGGCTCATCGGTGATGACTGGCGAGCCGACATAGCGATAACCGAGCTCGGCGCCGATCATCTCGTTGGTCTTGCGCTGCTCGACATCTGCCACACGCGCGAGATTGTCGCGTGTCGCCTGGCCCGCCGGCGTCGCGTCGCGGATGTCCGGCCGGTACTCAGAGCGCCACTTGCGTCGGCCGAGCGAAGCATAACGCGACGCGCCGACATTCCGATCGCCCACCTGTCGCCGCTCGATCTCGTAGGAGCGCAGGAGGTTGGGCCCGCCCCAGCCCTGCAGCATCGCCGCAAGTTTCCAACCGAGATCGATGGCGTCACCGACGCCGGTGTTCATGCCAAGGCCCCCGGTCGGGATCACGAGGTGCGCCGCGTCTCCCGCGAGGAAGACCCGTCCGGTGCCGTAGTGATCCGCCAGAAGCAGATTCTGCTTCCATTGCCCGACATAGAGCATTGTATAGTCGACCGGCGCACCGACGGCCTTTTCGAACTGCTGGGCCATGTCCTCGTCACGTTCGACGACCGCGTGAAGTGTCCAATGTTTGGTCGAATCCTGCATGATGAGGAACGTCGCCTGCCCATCGGCGACATGATAGTGCCGCCCGCGCCCGGGGCCGCCCCCGATCGGGATGCGGTCATAAAGTGTCTCGCTGTAATAGAGCGCCTGGCGCAGATGCAGAAGGTTCCCCTCGCCGCGCAGTTTGATGCCGAGCTGCTTGCGTACGGGGCTCGCGCCGCCGTCGCAGCCAACCAGGTACTTGGCGCGGATGTGTTCGATCGCACCCTTCGCATCCGCGGTCCGTGCCGTGACGCCGCCTTCGTCCTGCTCCAGCGACAGGAACTCGCAACCGTAGCGCACGGTGACGCTGGGCAGGCTTTCGGCGACGGATTTCAGCAGCGGTTCCAAGGTATATTGCGAGATGAGCTGATAGGCTTCGAGCGGTTGCGAGGCATCGGTGCTCAGCGCGATCTCCGCAAGCGACTCGGCGACGGATGGGTAAGGCAGTCGCAACAGCGGTGGTTCGTTCATCGCCAGCACAACATAGACGTCCATCGGAACCGAAGCGTCGAGACCGGCCGCCCTGATCCGCTCGGAAAGCCCCATGCGCCGGAATATCTCCATCGTTCGCGCGTTGCAGCGCTCCATCTTCGGCAGAAACTCCGGCCCCGCCTTCTTCTCGATCAATGTGCAACGCACGCCCCTTTGGCCGAGGTCGATCGCAAGTGTCACCCCAACAGGTCCGGCTCCGACAATGAGGATGTCCGTTTCGCGCATGATAAGATTCCATCAGTTCTGTTAGCGACACAACCAGCCCCGGCAAACCGACATCGATCACAGCTTCGACACAACGAGCACCGGCGGATAGGGATGACAAACTTGTACTGTCAGATTGTTTCGTCCGTCAAACTGAAAATTACAGAATCTCACATTACGAGAAATTCTTAGACTCTGCTGGACATTCCAGCGATGTTTGGCGCATGGTGCATTAGGTGATGCCGCAGGGCAGCTCGCGTGAAGTGGGAGGAACGGGTGACGAAAAAGATTGAGCTGACGCTGGCCTGTGGCGATTACGAGATCGTCCGGGCACTGAAGGAGGGAGGCGTGCGACCGGACGGGATCGAACTCACGATCCTGACCGAGATGGACTCCACGACGCGTCACTGGCGCTTTCTGAGAAACGGCCAGTTCGACGTCGCCGAAGTCTCGCTATCATCCTACATCGCCGCGAAGGCACAGGGGCTGCCCTTCGCGGCGATCCCGGTCTTTCTGCACCGCCGCTTTCGCCACGGCTTCATCTTCACCAACACCCAAAGTGGAATCCGCGACCCGAAGGATCTGATCGGTCGCAAGGTCGGCGTGAAGAGCTATCTCGTCACCGCGACGCTCTGGCTGCGCGGACTTCTCGAAAGCGAGTACGGCGTCCCGCACAAGTCGATCGACTGGTATGCCGAACTGGACGAGGATGTCGATTTCACGCCGCCGGAAGGGCTCCGGCTTCATCGCCTTCCCGACGACAAGTCGGTTGAGCAGATGCTTCTCGACGGCGAGATCGACGCGCTCCTCCATCCCGACCTGATCGAACCCATCGTCAGGCGCGATCCCCGCGTCGGCCGGCTTTTTCCCGACTACAAGCGGGAGGAGATCGCCTATTACAGCCGAACCGGCATTTTCCCCATCATGCATGTTCTCGGCATCCGCCCCGAGATCGTCGAGCGCCATCCCTGGGTGCCGATCAATCTCTTTCAGGCCTTCAACGAGGCAAAGCGCATCGCGATGCGGCGCATGGAGAATCCGCGCATCGTGCCGCTCGCCTGGTACCGCGAGGCCTGGGAGGAACAGCAGGAAATCCTCGGCGACGACCCCTGGGCCTACGGCCTCGACGGCCAGAACCGCAGGACGCTCGAAACGGTCGTCGGCTATGCATACGAACAGGGCCTGATCGATCGCAAGGTGCCGCTCTGCGAACTCTTCCTCGACGTGTCGCAAGGCCGCAAGCGGGGGGACAAGCACCGTGTGTAGCGCCTGCGACCCGCAAGACCGAAGCGGCGGAGACCTCCTCGCCGGCGGCAATCCTTTCCTTTGCAATGAGCCATCGGAGCAGAAGACGATGCATGAGGACGTGAAACAGAGAATGGTCGAGGCCGGCAAAATCCTCGAACAGGCCGGACAGGGCGACTGGACGCGGGGCCATATTTCGGTGCGCGTGCCGGATGCGCCGGATCGTTTCTACATGAAGGCCTCGAAGATTGGCCTTGAGGAAATCACGCCCGACAACCTCATCACCGTCGGTCTCGACGGCGAGAAGGTCGCCGGTGATCTCGGCCGCCACAACGAGGTCTATATCCATTCGGAGGTGCTAAGGGCGCGGCCCGACGTCAACGCCGTCGTCCACACGCATGCGCCCTACGCCGTCAGCTTCTCTGCACTCGGCAAGCCATTGCAGGCGATCGGCCACGCCGGATCGATCTTCTCCGAAGGACTGCCGGTCTTTTCCCAGACGACCGAGTTGATCACCACGGCCGAACGCGGCCGCGCGGTGGCCGCGACGCTCGGCGGTCATGGCGCCATGCTGCTGCAGAACCACGGCATCGTCACCGCAGCCGCCAGCATCGAGCAGGCAATCTACCTGGCGCTTTCGCTCGAAACCGCCTGCATGATGCAGCTTTGGGTCGAGGCGGCGGGCGGCGCCAAGGCGCTCGGCAAGCCGGAGGACGTCAAGGCCAAGCGCCGGCACATGTTCCGCGAAGAAATGTTCAAAGCCACTTTCGCCTATCTCGTCCGGCGCCTGAAGCGCGGCTGACCCTCGGCGCCACCAGGCCAAATCGCAGCAAGAGGAACACGATGCACTATATTGACGCGTTCAATCACTTTTTCCCGAAAGCGCTCTGGCAAAGGATCCAGCAGCTCGACGGTGCCGGCAAGGATATCGGTCGCCGGATGCAAGGCATTCCCTGCATACATGACCTCGAAGCCCGCTTCCGTGTCATGGACGAGTTCAAGGACTATACGCAGATCCTCTCGCTCGGCATGCCGCCGCTCGAAGCCATGGGCGGCCCGGAGCTGTCGACGGAGTTTGCCAAACTCGGCAATGACGGACTGGCGGAACTCGTCGAGAAACACCCGGACCGGTTCGCCGGCTTCGTCGCCGCACTTCCGATGAACGCTCCCGAAGCGGCCGTCAGAGAAGCCGAGCGGGCTTTCACCGAACTCGGCGCGAACGGCCTGCAGATCCACACCAACGTCAACGGCGCGCCGCTCGACGAGGAGCGTTTCTTCCCGATCTTCGAAGCCGCTGCCCGCCATGGCAAGCCGGTACTGCTCCACCCGTCACGGAACTCGTCCATGCCGGACTATGCAACGGAGGACAAATCGAAATACGAGATCTGGTGGACCTTCGGCTGGCCCTACGAGACCAGCGCCGCCATGGCGCGGCTCGTCTTCTCCGGCTTCATGGACCGGCTTCCCGGCCTCAAGGTGCTGGCCCACCACATGGGAGCGATGGTTCCCTATTTCGAAGGACGTGTCGGCCCCGGCTGGGACCAGCTCGGCAAGCGGACCTCGGACGAGGATCTTTCTCTCGTGCTCAAGCGGCTGAAGAAGCGTCCGCTGGACTATTTCAAGGATTTCTACGCAGACACCGCCGTTTTCGGTTCGCGCGCAGCGACGCTCTGCGGCCTGGAATTTTACGGCAGCGACCGCATCCTCTTTGCGTCCGACTCGCCGTTCGATCCGGAAAAAGGCCCGGGCTATATCCGCGACACGCTGAAAATCCTGAACACGCTCGACCTTCCCAAGGCGGACCTCGAAAAGATCTGCTTCCGCAATGCTGAGGCGCTCTTCGGGCTTTCAGCGCATTGAAGTTCGAGGGGCAGTCGACGCCGGCGATGGGGGGGCGCCCGCCGGCGTCGACAGCGCCAGGGCGTTTATCTCGCGAAACCGGTCTACCGCCCTAATAAATACGACAATTTGGTGAGTTCACCATTTACTTCGACCGGAATGCGCAGAATATTAGCATCTTGGCAGATGGGAGGAAGCTTTCGGACCCTCTCAGTCACGCGCCCGAACGGCTTTCTCCCGTGATTGCAAGGGAGGACCAACATGAGGCGAGTTTTATTGTGCGCGGCATCGGTCGCGGCGCTATCCCTTTGCGCCCAGAACACCTTTGCCCAGTCCGGCAGTGTCGAAAAGGCAGTCGGCGGCTACAGCTTCGATGACGCCGCCAAGGAAGCTCCGGAAACGAAGAACTTCCATTCGGCCGATGGCCATCTCACCTTCGCCATCGTGACCCACACGGCCGGCAACGGCTTCTTCGATCCGGTCTATGTCGGAGCCAAGGTCGCCGGCAACATGATCGGCGCGACCATCCTGCTGCTCGGTTCGGAATCGCCGGTGGATGATCCCGCCCGCGAGATCGAGATCCTGAACCAGATCGTACAGGACCCGACGATCGATGGGATCATCATGACGACACCGCAGGCCGGCGCATACAACGATATCGTCAAGGCCGCCGAGGCCGCCGGCATTCCGGTCGCCACGACCAACTCCTTCGACGGCACGATCCTCAACCGAAGCAGCATCAGCCATACAGGCCAGGACGCTTCGGCAGCAGCGATCGGCGGTGAGGCGCTGGCCAAATGCGTGCTCGACAGCGGCGCCACTTCGGGCTCGATCCTGCTGCCGTCGTCGACCGCAATGGGCAACATCGAAGTGAACAACCGCGTTACCGCCGCCTTCAACGCGATCGTCAAGACGCTGAAGGATGCCGGCAAGCTCGACGCCTTCAAGGTCGACGCCGGCCCGGAAAACGTCGGCATCGACACGAACCCGAACGACCCGGTCAATGCGCTCGTGTCGCTGTTCGAGTCGCGCGGCGACGTCGTCGGCGCCTTTACCGCCAACAACGTCTTCACGCCGCCGCTGGTCAAGGCCGTCGAACAGATGGGGTGGACGAACAAGTTCTGCGCCTATGGCTTCGACCTTGGCCCGGCCCAGCAGGAAGGCATCGCTGCCGGCAACCTCACCGGCTCGCTCGGGCAGCAGCCGTTCTTGCAGGGCTTCTGGCCGGTGATGCAGCTTTACCTGCAGATCGACCGTGGCATTTCGGCCGCCAATCTCGATACGCGTGCCCAACTCGTGACCAAGGAAACGGTCGCCAAGGTCGGCAAGCGTTTCGAGAACTGATGCCCGCGTGTGCATCTGAGCAGATGCAGGAGGGCGCAAGCTCTCCCGCATCGTGATGACAGCAAGAATCGCAGGAACTCCATGGCGCTCACCACGACGGCATCGCTCGGCCGTGCACCACCGCAGCTGGTCGGCGGCTGGGAAGCCGGCCTTCTGATCTTCCTCGCCCTGCTCTTTCTCGGCGGGGCGCTCGTCAATCCGGCCTTCTTCGGATCGACGGGTGCTCTTCACGCGCTTTTGCGCGACACCTCCCGCGTCGGGATCATCGCCGTCGGCATGACTTTCGTCATCGCCAACAAGGATCTCGATCTTTCGGTCGGTTCTACCTACGGCCTGATCGCCGTGATCTTCGCCCGGCTGTTCGCGCCGAGCTTTCTCAATCTCGACATCGCGACGTCGGTGATCGTCTGCATACTACTGGGTACGCTGATCGGGCTCGTCAACGGCATGCTCGTCACCGTTCTGAAGGTGCCGGCGTTCATCGCCACGTTGACGATCCTCTTCATCGGGCGCGGTTTCGTGCTGGCGCTGACGCACGGCCAGGCGATCTATTATTCCGGCAAAGCAAGGGATTACCCGCTCTTCTTCCACCTCGGCGGGAGCAACGTCTTCGGCTTCAACAACCAGATCGTCATCTTCGCCATCGTTGCCACGGTCGGCGCCTTGGTGCTCGCCAAAACCCGCTGGGGCTACGAGACCTTCGCCACCGGAGGCAACGAGCAAGCGGCGATTTATGCCGGTATACCGACGAACTGGGTGCGCATCCGGGCCTATCTGATCTCATCGCTCTCGGCGACCCTTGCGGCACTCCTGTCCGCGGCTCAGGACAAGGGTGTGACGCCCCTTTACGGCGTCACCTGGGAGCTTACCGTCATCGCGTCCGTCATCATCGGCGGCGCGTCGATCCTTGGTGGCCGCGGCCGTGTCATCGGCTCCTGCCTCGGCACCGCTGTCGTCGTCCTGATCGACAAGGTGCTGCGTGAAGGCTGGCCGATCACGCGTACCGTCGTGATCGACGGCGAGAGCATCGCCGTCAACGCCCGGTACACCCTGCCTGCAGGTGCCGTGCTGGTGTTCCTCGGGCTGCTCCTCGTCATTGCGGTGCTCATCGAGCCGCACCTCATTCGCCGCCAGCTTGCGGCGCGGTTCTGGGCGTGGCTGCGCGGCCAGCCACCGCCGCCCGCCTACGAAATGGAAGGTGTGGCGCTCGAGGGCGTGCAGACAAAGGGGGCGATGGCGACGGACGTGACGCCGTCAACCACCGTGCTCGGTCGGTTTCTGGGCCGCCGGGATGCGCTCGCGATCATCCTGACTGCCGTCCTGTGGCTGACGGGCCTTGCGCTCAGGCCCGACTATTGGTGGAATCTCTCCAACACCTTCGCGATCATGCTCAACTACACCGAGCTGGCGCTGATCACCGTCGGGCTCACCTATGTCATCGCCGCCGGCGATATCGATCTCTCCGTCGGCGCCGTGCTCGCCCTTGCCGGCAGTACCGCGGCCTATTTCCTGAAGGTGCTGGGCGCCGACCCGGTCACCGCCGTGACGATGGGCCTGCTGGCGGGGATGGCCGCCGGCCTCGTCAATGCCGTCGTGACCGTCGGCTTCAAGCTGCCGGCCTTCATCGCCACGCTCGGCATGTTCTACATCGCCCGCGGCCTCGCCGCCTGGTTCGTCGCCGGCCAGCAGTTGACCGGTTGGCCCGAGGGCTACAACCTCATCGGCCGCAAGGTGAATGACATCCTCCTGCACATGCAGATCGTGCTGCCGGACGGGCTTCTGCGCACTGTCGCCCTGGTCGTAAGCGTGCAGACGATCTGGATGCTCCTCGTGGCGCTCGTCGCCGGCGTCGTCCTTGCCTACACGCCGTTCGGTCAGCAGGTCTACGCCACGGGCGGGAACATCCGGGCCGCCGCCTATGCCGGGATCAACACCAATCGCGTGCGGCTACTTTCGCTGCTGTTGGCCGCCCTCTGCGCGACCATGGCCGGGATCATCAACGTCGCCTATTTCCGCAGCTTCAACCCGGTGGCCGGCCAGTTCCGTGAACTCGATGCGATCGCTGCAGTCATCATCGGCGGCGGTTCGATCTTCGGCGGCTACGGCACGATGATCGGTGCGCTCGCCGGCGCGGCCGTGATCACACTCGTGCGGGCGCTGCTGCAGCTCAACGTCCAAGGCTTCAGCATGCCGCAGCATTGGATCAACGTCTTCATCGGCGGCATTCTGATCGTCGCAGTGCTTGTCGATATCTGGGTTCGCCAGGCCAACCTGTTCGGCCGCCTGCGCGAGCGTCTTGCGCGCCAGCGAGCCCCGGAGACCAGCCATGCCCGATAGCCCCAGAAGTGCTCCGATTATCGAGATGCGCGGTATCGAAAAGGCCTTCGGAGCGGTGCAGGCGCTCAGAAGCGTCGACCTCGTGCTCTACCCGGGCGAGATCCTCGGCCTCGTCGGCGACAACTCGGCCGGCAAATCCACGCTGATGAAGATTCTGACCGGCGCCTACCAGCGCGACGCCGGCGAGATCTTGGTCGCCGGAAAGCCGGTCCACTTCAAGAGCCCGCACGAAAGCCGCGCGGCGGGCATCGAGATGATCTACCAGGACTTCGCCCTTTGCGGAAACATGGACGTCGGCCAGAACATCTTTCTCGGCCGCTGGCCGCGCCGGGGGTTTTTTGTCGACCGGCGGCGCATGTATGCGGAAGCCGAGGGCGTGTTGAAGCGGCTCAAGGTGGATGTGAATTCGGTCTATCAGAAGGTCGAGAGCCTGTCGGGCGGCCGTCAGCAATCGGTGGCGATCGCGCGAGCAATCTCGTTCGAGCCGCGCGTGGTGATCCTCGACGAGCCGACAGCCAATCTATCGGTGATGGCGACCGAACGGCTGCTCGAGACCATGCTGGAACTGAAGCGGCAAGGCGTCGCCCAGATCATCATCTCCCACCGCCTTGTCGACATTTTCGCTGTCGGTGATCGCGTCATGGTGCTCAAGCGCGGCGAGTATGTCGGCGACCGATACATCGGGAACACGGACGAGCACGAGGTGCTGGAGATCATCGTTTCGGGAACGCGCGACCAGGCGCTTACGGCCGACCAGGCAAGGAATGCCTGAGTGCTCGTCAGCGTCATGGCGTCGGTTCCCGCGTCAGGAAGTGGAGATTACCGGCAAGCTCGGAAACGACGAGCCGCCGCTCGTCCCAGACGAGGACGGAGACGGGCCGTGTCAGCCCATCGAGAATGGTCTGCCTGGCGCCCGTCGTCTTATCGAGTTTGAGCAATCGACCGCTCCCCTTCAGAAAACCCTCCTTCTGGTCGTAACGACCATGCTCGAGGACAAGCATCCCGCCATCCGCATCGAAGGCGATTGCCACCGGCGCGTTCAGGCCTTCGACATCGACCCGCGGCACCGTTGTTTCACCCGTCTCCGGGGTGGAAACGATCTTTCCCGCGCCGTCGAGGAAAGGAAATCCGCCGAATAGCGCCACATGGATGCGCCGGTCGCGAAGAGCGATGCCGGTCGGCACCGCATCGACTTCGTAACCGTTCTCTTCGGTAAACTCCGTCGGAGAAAGCTGCCGCAAGGCCGTCGTTTCCTGCTTCACGCGGCGAAAGGTCATGACCGTTTGCTTTCGACCGTCCGCCTGCACGCGTTCGACGCTATTTCGTGCGGAGTCGATGACGTAGTAGGTTCCATTCGTAACGGCGAAGTCGAACGGATTCCAGAAATCGCTGCTGATCACGCGTGGGTTGCCGTCCTCGCCGATCGCCACGAGGGCATGGTCAAGCGGACCTTCGCCGGCATCGACCGGCGTCCACCCTTGAGCCACGACAAAAGTATCGCCGACGCGCGTGACGCGGTAGGGGCCGGTCGGGTCGCCGATCACATCGAGGCCGTGCGGAAAGGCCGGACCGAAGGAGACAAGGACACCATCCGGCTCACGCCGGTAAAGCCGGCCGCTGGCGAGATCGGTGACAAGCAGCGCCTCACGGTCGCGGGACAGGCCGGAGAAAACAGCACCCGGCTTGCTGACTGTCTCCAGTCTATAGCCGGGCGCGGCTATCGGTTCGGCAGCTGCGCCGGCTGCGAGGAACAGAAGACCCGTCGCGATGATCAGGGCTTGGAGCGAACGCATCGGAAGCCGCCATTGGCTGCAAAACGGAATTCCGGATCATAGGCGAGGCGATAGGTCGTGGTAAGATGGGCTGAATCGCTATTCCAGGCGCCGCCGCGAAGCACGCGATACGGTCCGACGTTCACCGCCTCCGTACCGCCCTCATAGGGTGCGTAGACATCGCTGGTCCATTCCCAGACATTGCCGACGAGATTGAGCACGCCCTCCCCGCTCGCACCGTGGGCAAAGGCGTCCGCCGGAGCGGTCATAGGATAGCCGTCGCGTGCATCGCCGGAACAGCAGCTATCCGTGCCGAAGTTGGCCGGCACCGCCTTGCCGGCCCGCTCGCTCCAGGGAAATGGCGCCCCCTTCGTTCCCCGCGCAGCCCTTTCGTATTGCTGCTCCGACGGCAGCGAGAGGCCGTAGTGACGGCAAAAGGCCACGGCGTCTTCCCAGCTCACGCCGACCACCGGCCTGTCGTCCAGACCGAGAATCGGGTGATTTGCATAAAAGGCCGCGCGATGCCCGGTCGCCTCGACGAAACGGCGGTATTGCCGGTTCGTGATCTCGGTGCGGTTGATGGAGAATGCCATTCCCTCGATCACCCGGCGCGGGCGCTCGTTTTCGGGACCGTCGTCGCGACCGAAGACAAACGGGCCGGCGGGGATCTCAATCAACGGATTGCCATTAATCGGGCCTCTATCGGCCGCAGCCGCGGGGGACGTCATGGCGATGATGACGGTCGCGGCGCAAAGGTTAGATATCGACACGGGATTGTGTCTCCCCGTCGAACAGAAATACGCGATCCGTCGCAACCTTGACGCCGATCCGCTGGTCGATCTGACCGGTGAAATTCTTGTCGGCCCTAAGCGTCATGAGTCGAGCAGCGAGCCGCAGGCTGACGAGCGTGCTGTCTCCGGTAAGTTCGACCGAATAGATCGGCGCAACCAGGTTGAGGTCGGGATCGTCGACCCGGGCCGCGTGGACGTCCTCCGGGCGGACGCCGAGAACGGCATGGGAGACGCTGAGCCGGCCGAGCCCGCCGACCCTGAGACCAGCACTCGCAAACACGCCATCCCTCACCTCGCCGGGAATGAGGTTCATCGATGGCGAACCGATAAAGCCCGCAACAAAGAGCGTGCGCGGATCGTTGTAGATTTCCCGCGGCGTTCCGAGCTGCTCGATCACGCCCTTGTTCATCACCGCCACGCGGTCGGCGAGCGTCATCGCCTCGATCTGGTCATGAGTGACGTAGATCGTTGTAACCTGCAATTCATGCTGAAGATGCTTCAGTTCCGCGCGCATCTGGGTGCGGAGCTTGGCATCGAGATTGGAGAGCGGCTCGTCCATCAGGAAGACGCGCGGCGTGCGCACGATCGCACGGGCGAGCGCCACGCGCTGTCGCTGACCGCCGGAAAGCTCCTTCGGAAGACGGGACAACAGGCTGTCCAGTTCCACACGCCGCGCCACCTCGACGATCCGCTGCTTGCTCTCGGCAGGTGGCACTTTGCGGATCTTCAGCGGATAGCCGATATTCTGCTCGACGGTCAGATGGGGATAGAGCGCATAGGACTGGAAGACCATCGCCACGTCGCGATATTTGGGCAGCACGCCATTGATGCGGTCCGCGTCGATGTAGATGTCGCCGGACGTCGCCTCCTCGAGCCCCGCGACCATGCGCATGGTCGTCGTCTTGCCGCAACCGGAAGGTCCGAGCAGGACGAGGAATTCCTTGTCCTTGATATCGAGGTTGAAGTCGGTGATTGCGACGAATTCGCCGAACTTCTTCGAGACGTTCTTGAACGTGACGGACGCCATGGCTCAACCCTTGACAGCCCCAAGGGAAAGCCCTCGGACGAGATGCTTCTGAACGATGAAAGCGAAGATGACGATCGGAACACAGGCCATGAATCCGGCCGCGCTGATCTCGCCCCAATAGGTATTGTACTGCGTCACCCGCCCGGCAATGCCGATCGGCAGCGTCTGCGACTGCTCGGTCAACGTGATGATGAGGGACAGCAGGAACTCGTTCCACGAGATGATCAGGCAGAAGATGGCGGTTGCAGCGAGCCCAGGTCTGGCGAGCGGCAAGGCCACATGCAGGAAGGCGCCCCAGCGCGTGTCGCCGTCGACGACCGCGGCCTCCTCCAGTTCGACCGGAAGGTCCTGGAAATAGCTCTTCATCATCCAGGTCGCGAACGGCAGGTTGAAGGCGGTGTAGGCAATGACGAGTGCCGACTTCGTGTTCAGCATGTCGAAATAGTTGAAGAACAGATAGAGCGGAATGATGCTGACGATCGGCGGCATCATGCGTGTCGACAGGATCCAGAACGAAATCTGCTTGCGCCACTGCCACGGATAATTGAACCGTGCCAGCGCATAGCCCGCCATGGTGCCGAAAACCACGGAAACGGTCGTCGTCCCGACTGCGACGAGGAAGCTGTTCAATGCGTAGCGCAGGAAAGGACGCTGGATGAACGCTTCGTCATAGTGCTTCAGTGTCGGGTTCCGCGGCAGCCATTCCGGCGGCACGGCGAAAATGTCGATATCGAACTTGAATGAATTGGCGGCGATCCAGTAGATCGGAAAAAGCGTGAGGATCAGTGCAACGAGGATCGCCAGGTAGGCCGCCAGGCGGGTGATCACCTCCCTCGTGCGGCTGCGTCTATGGAGGGTTCTGGTGGTCATCGTCATCAATCCGCCAGCCGCATGCGTTTCATGAACCAGGTGCTGAGAATGATCGTCACGAACAGGACGAACAGCGATATCGCCGCCGCATAGCCAGGGTCGGCGAAACGATAAGCGACCTGATAGATGTAAAGACTCAACACCTTGGTGCGATCGGCTGGGCCGCCGCCGGTCAGGATGAAGACCAGATCGAAGAGACGCAGCGCGTCCATGACCCGCAGCAGCAGCGCGATGGCGATGACCGGCTTCAGGAAGGGCAGCGTCAGATCCCAGAATTGCCGCCAGGACGAGGCGCCGTCGAGTGCTGCCGCCTCGTAGGGTTCCACCGGCAGACTTGCGAGGCCCGCCAGCATCAATAGGAATATGAAGGGTGTCCACTGCCAGACGTCCGCAACGATGATCGAAAACATCGCAAGGTTCACGTCGCCCGCCCACGCCTGCAAGGGAAGACCAAGGCGGTACATGATTTCGTTTAGCACGCCGAATTGAGGCTCGTAGATCAGTTTCCAGGTGATGGCGACCGCGATCGGCGGCAGCATCATCGGAATCATCAGCACCGTTTTCAGAAACGTCAGCCGGCGGATGAATTTGTCGAGAAGCAAGGCCAGGCCGAGACCGAGGAGAAACTCGACCGCCACCGCCACGACGGTAAAGACGACCGTGTTGCGGAGCGCGACGTGAAACTGTGCGTCTGACAGAAGCCGCGCAAAATTACCGGGACCGACGAACTCCCACGCCAGATCAGGGTTCGGGCTGATCTTGTGAACCGCTGCGTAGAACATGTAGACGCTTGGAAAGATGGTCAGCGCCAGCAATATCAGAACGGTCGGCGCGAGCATCAGGTAGCGCAGATGGCGCTCCGCCCACCGCTCCAGGGGGCCGCCCGGCGGAGACTGCGCAGTCAACGTACCGTCGTTTGCGGATTTCAACATCGGTCTCTCCCGCAGACCTCGACTCACCTCTTGATCAAGGCGGCCGTCCCCTGATGGGAACGGGGCCTAAACGCCCCGTCCACACAGGATTGCCGGTTATTTTAGGCCGGTGATCTGCTCGACCGCCGCCTGCGCGTTCTTCAGCGCCTCCTCCGGCGTGATCGTGCCGGCGACGGCCTTGGAAAGCTCTATGCCGAAGGCATTTTCTATCTCCGGCCATTTCGGATGGCGCGGACGCGGGGTCGAAGCCTGGATCGCCTCCATCAGCACCGGATAATGCCGGAACTTCTCCTGTTTGGTCAGTTCCGGATCGGTGAAGACCGAGGCCCGGACCGGCGGATTGCCGCGCTCGGCGGAGATCTTGATCTGCTCAGGCGACGTCGCCCAGAGCATGAAGTCGAAGGCCTCCTGCTTGTTCTTCGACGCCGACATGATGCCCATGGTCCAGTGGCCGATTTCCGAGCTGCCCGGCTTTGTTCCAGCCGGAATGGGCCCATAGGAAATCTTGCCGACCATTTTCGACTGGCTCGGATCCTCGAAGGTCGCGACCCAGTTCGGCCAGTTGATCGACGAAGCGGACGTGCCCGCGGCGAGTGCCGTGCCGACCTCGTTCGCGTTGTAGCTCTCCACTCCTTTCGGCGAGACATCGCGTAGCGCCATGAACATCTTCATGGCGGCAGCACCTTCTGGCGTGTCGATCGTGACCTTGGTGCGATCGGCATTGAAAAGATCGGCGCCATAGGACCAGAAGATCGGCATGAAATCGGCTACGACGGGATTGCCCTGACCGCCGCGGAAGACGTAGCCGAAATAGCGGCCGCCGCCGCCTTCCGTCAGCGTCTTGCTCGCCTTCAGCACGTCGTCCCAGGTTTTCGGGGCATCGACGCCGGCTTCCTTGTACTTGGAAGCATCATAGAAGAACATCTGCGCATTTCCGACATAGGGCAGGCAGACATAAGGGCCGGAATTGTACGGGTTGCGGCAGATTGCGAGCGACTTCGACAGGAAATCGTTGTCGGGTCCTTCCAACCCGGCGTTCTTGAAGAAGGGCGTCAAGTCCTCCAGGTGCCCGTTCTCGGCAAAGAACGGAATCCACGGATCGTCCATCAGGACGATGTCGAAGATGCCGGACTTGGTAGCGCCGGCATTGGCACCTTGCTCGAAGACGTTGGCATAGGGCGCCTGCACGGTCTCAACCTTCGTGCCCTTCATCTTCGCGTAATCCGCCGCCGCAGCTCTGAGACCGTCGCCTTCACTGCCCGACGGCACAAGGATCGTGATATCGGCCCATGCGGCTCCGCTGATCGCGAGGACGGACGCCGCGGCAGCCAAGGTGAGAAACAGTTTACGAACCATCATACACCTCCCATTCCGAGTTATTATTCAGAGGCCGCTTTTTCGAAGGAGGACCTCACCCTATCCGGCATGGCGGAGACACTGACTCGACACGGGTTATGGCAACTGAAACTTTATCCGGCGCCTCCCCGAACCGGAATTACTCCCAAAGATCAATCCTATCACACTGCGCGCTTTCCTCATAAGTGCTTCATTAGTGATAGCTTGGATGATGCTTTACGCAATCAGGAGGTAGCAGGGGGCCGATCTTCGGGTACACGGCTTTCGACTCTCCACGTCCCGATCAACATGTCGAGAAAACGCTCGGCGGCCGGAGAAAGCGTCCCGCCCCGACGCCTAACGACGCCGATCGTTCGCGAAATTTCGGGAGTGCGGATCGGTCGAGTGACGAGGAAGGGGTGATCGCCCTGCGGCGTGGCCATTTGCGGCAGCACGGAAATGCCGAGGCCGGCTTCGACGAGCCCCAGCGAGGTCGAAAGATGCGTGACCTCGTAGAACCAGCGCAGCTTGATATTGGATCGTGCGAGCGCGGCGTCGAGCAGCGTTCTGTTGCCGCTCGACCTGTGCACCGTGATCAGCCGGAACGGTTCCAGATCGCCCCAGCCGACCTCTTGCCTGTCGGCAAGGGGATGGTCCTTGCGCGCCGCGAGCACGAAGGGATCTTCCACCAGCCGATCGAAGATCAGGTCGGGGTCGGAGGTGCCCATGATGTTGATGCCGAATTCGACCTCGCCCCGAGCCACCGCCTGCAGGCCGTCAGTCGCCGGAAGGTCGAGAATTCGAAACCGGATGTTCGGATATTCGGCATTGAACTGCCTGATGACGGTCGGAAGAAAGTAGAACGCCGCCGTCGGCAGGCACGCGATCGTCACCAGGCCGCTTCGTTGCACACCGACGTCCCTGACGGCAAAGAGCGATCCATCGAATTCCTCGAGCATCCGACGTACCAGCGGTATCAGCTCCGTTCCGAGCGCCGTCGGCGAGACATGCCGCGTTGTGCGCTCCAGCAGGGGCGCACCGATTGCCATCTCCAGCTTCTGGATGCGGCGGCTCAGGGCTGGTTGCGAAACATTGAGCGCCTCTGCCGCCCTGTGGAAGCCTTCCAGTTCCACCACACTCAGAAATGCTCTCAGGTCGAGAATCTCGCAATTGATGCTCATATCGGATCAATTCTCCTAAACTTTGCATTTCACATATCAATCGCATCGCCGCTAAATGCAATAAAGCCGATCATTGATACGGCGTAAACATAAGTCTCATGGATTTTGGCGATGAACGACCTGATTTCCGTACCCTGCGTCTTGATGAGAGGCGGCACCTCCAAAGGTCCGTTCTTTCTCGCGTCGGATCTGCCGGCGGATCAGGCCGAGCGGGACCAGATCCTGCTTTCAGTTATGGGCTCGGGCCATCCCCTGCAGATCGACGGCATCGGTGGCGGCAATCCGGTCACCAGTAAGGTCGCAATCATCGGCCCCTCCACCGTCCCCGGCGCCGACGTCGACTATCTTTTTGCCCAGGTGCGCGTCGATCAGCAGATGGTCGACACGTCGCCGAACTGCGGCAATATGCTCGCCGCCGTCGGCCCCTTCTCGATCGAAGCAGGATTGGTTTCAGCGCGAGGCGCGACGACCCTCGTCCGTATTCACAATGTGAACACCGGCAAGCTGATCGAGGCAGAGGTTCCGACGCCGGACGGCAAGGTCGCCTATCTTGGCGACGCTTCGATCGACGGTGTTCCCGGCAAGGCCGCACCAATCGCGCTGACGTTCATGGATGCCGCCGGAGCGCGGACCGGAAAATTGTTCCCGACCGGACAATCTCTGGAATACATCGACGGCATCGCGGTGACCTGCATCGACTGCGCCATGCCCATGGTCCTTTTCGACGCGGAGGCGATCGGCGCCACGGGAAACGAAACGGCCGCTGAACTCAATGCCGATAAGTCCGCGCTCGGCCGGATCGAAGCGTTAAGGATGGAGGCCGGCCGGCGCATGGGCATGGGCGACGTAAGCGATCAGGTCACCCCGAAGCCAGTGTTGGTCAGCAAGCCCAAGGGAAACGGCGACCTCAATGTTCGGTACTTCATGCCGCACCAATGTCATCCCTCGCTTGCCACCACCGGCGCCGTCGGGATAGCGACGGCCTGCATCGCCAGAAACACCGTGGCTTCCCGGCTGACCGGCTTGCGCGCGCCCCCGCTTGTACTGTCGATCGAACACCCAAGCGGCCACCTCGATGTGAAGCTGCAAGAGAGGGACGGAAAGATAGTCGCCGGCATCTTGCGAACCGCGCGACGCCTGTTCGAAGGGCACGTCTTCGCAAAGCCTACCAAGCGCCTGTTTTGCGCGGCATAATTTGAAGTGGCTGCCGGGAGGGCACCACGTAACCTGGAGGAACAATCATGCGGAAGCTCATGCTCGCCCTCGCGGCCACCGTTGCGTTTGCCGGATCCGCCTTCGCGGAACCGGTTCGCATCAGCGTTGGCTCGTACAATCTCAACAACCTTCCCTTTCCCGTCGCTCAGGGTCTCGGACTTTACGAGCGGGAAGGTCTTGAGGTGACCGTCGAGAACTTTGCCTCCGGTGGCTCGAAAACGTTGCAGGCGCTGGTAGCCGGCTCGACCGACATTGCCGTAGGCTTCTACGACCACACGATTCAGATGCAGTCACAGAACAAAGCCGTCGTCGGCTTCGTACAACTCGCGCGCAACTCCGGCCTTGTCCTTGCCGGCGGCAAGAATGCCACCTTTGACCCGGCAAAGCCGGAAACCATCAAGGGCGCGAAGATCGGCATCACTTCGCCCGGATCGTCCTCCGATTTCTTCGTTCGCTATTATCTGCAGCGTCACAATCTGTCGGCGGACGACGTTTCGCTGATCGGCGTCGGCTCCGGCTCTGCAGCCGTCGCCGCACTCGAACAGGGCAAGGTCGATCTGCTCGTCAACTACGATCCGGCGGCGACCTTCATCGAAGCCAAGGGCGTCGGCAAGATCCTCATCGATGCGCGCAGCGACAAAGGCGCCAAGGAAATCTACGGCGGAACCTATCCCACCTCCGTCCTCTATGCCACCCAGGACTACATCGACGAGAACCCCGAGACGATCCAGAAGGTCACGAACGCGACTGTCAAGGCATTGGAGTGGATGAACAATCACTCGGCCGAGGAGATCGTCGAGAAGCTCCCGAAAGAATTCATTTCGGGCGATAGAGAAACCTACATAAAAGCCGTCGAAAACGCGAAGGCGATCTTCTCGACCGACGGCCGCTTCAGCGACGAGGATGTCAAGACGCCGCTCGCCGTTCTCAAGAGCTTCAACGAGAAAGTCGCAGCCACGGATATCGATCTATCGAAAACCTATACCAACGACTTCATCGGCAAAGTGCCGCACGATGTCGCGAACTGATGAGGAGGAAGCCATGTCGTTGGCTGTCGTGAAACCCGTGCCGCATGCTGTCGGTCGGCAAACGCCCAAGGCGATGGTGTCGATCGATGCGGTCACCATGTCATTCGGCGCGTATGTCGCCGTTCAGGATGTCAATCTTACCGTTGCCGATGGTGAATTTCTCGCGATCGTCGGCCCGACGGGCTGCGGCAAGAGCACAATCCTCAACGCGATCGCTGGCCTCCTGAAGCCCGCGAGCGGTGCGGTCTCGATCGATGGTGCGGCGGTCAAAGGCGTCCAGAACGATATCGGATATCTCTTCCAGCAGGATGCGCTGCTTCCTTGGAAAACAGCGTTGGAAAACGTCGAACTGGGCCCGATGTTCAAGGGCGTTGACGCTGCCGAGCGTCGTGAACGATCCATGGCCTGGCTCGCCAAGGTCGGCCTCAAGGGTTTCGAGCACCGCTACCCGCATCAGTTGTCGGGTGGCCAGCGCAAACGCGTCCAGATGGCCCAGGCGCTGATTACCGGGCCAAAGGTCATTCTGATGGACGAACCGTTCTCAGCGCTCGATATCCACACGCGTCATCTGATGCAGAACGAACTCTTGCGCCTGTGGCAGGAAGAGCGGCGCGCCGTCGTGATGATCACACATGACCTCGAAGAGGCCATCGCACTCGGTGACCGCGTCGTGGTTCTGGCGGCCGGGCCGCGCAGTCACGTCATCGACAGCTTCGCGGTCGACCTCGACCGACCGCGCGACGTGGCGGAAATCAAGCTCGATCCACGCTTCATGGACCTTTATCGCAACATCTGGGCGTCACTGCGCGGCGAAGTGGAGAAAAGCTATGAACGCCATGACTGAACGTTTGATCCAGCTCTGCCTCCTGACCGTCATTCTCGGCGGCTGGCAACTTGGCGTCGCTGCCGGCGTGATCGATGTCTTTTTCTTCCCGGCACCGGTCGACATCTTCAACCAGGTCATGTCCTGGGTGACCGACACCGATTTCTACCGCCACGTGACGATCACGCTGACAGAGACCGTGCTCGGTTATCTCATCGGCACGGGCCTTGGCGTCGCTGCCGGCGTCTGGCTCGGACTTAGCCGCAGGACGGCTCGCATTCTCGATCCATTCATCAAGGGTCTGAATGCGATCCCGCGCGTCGTCCTCGCCCCGATCTTCGTGCTGTGGCTCGGCCTCGGCCTCTGGTCAAAAGTGGCACTCGCCGTCACGCTCGTCTTCTTTGTGACATTCTTCAACGCCATGCAGGGCGTGCGTGAGGTGAACCCGGTCGTTCTGTCGAACGCCCGCATTCTCGGGGCAAAGCGGTCGGACCTGCTGCGCCATGTCTATTTTCCGGCCGCGGCAAGCTGGATCCTGTCCTCGCTGCGCACCTCCGTCGGCTTCGCGGTCGTTGGCGCCATCATCGGTGAGTATCTCGGCGCCTCTGCCGGTCTCGGCTACCTGATCGCTCAGGCCGAAGGAAATTTCGATGCAGTTGGTGTGTTTGCCGGCATCATTATACTGGCAATGTTCGTGCTGATCATCGACAGCCTTCTCGACATGGTCGAAAATCGGCTGATCAAGTGGCGGCCGAGCGCCGGCGAGCGTCCCGCCTGAAGCAAACTCCGTAAGCTGAAAATAGGGCCTCCCGAAACGGAGGCCCTGTTGCTTTCGCGCGAGTGTCCGACCGCGCCGTCGCCTCCGCCCACCTCAATTCAGTGGTAGCTGGCGCGCGTCCCATTCGCTTTTCGGCACCGCGCCGCCGATTGCAAAGCTGAAGGAGACCACCGCCGTCGCATCGGCGTCGACCTCGCATTTGAAGTCGACGTTGTACCAGTTCGCCTTGCTGCGGTAGGCGCCACCCCGGGCGGTGAGCGCCGAAGTCGAAATAATCCCACCTGTCGGACCATAGGGAACGAGCATGTCCGGAAAGGCACCCGGTCTTTGGCTGCGCACCTGCTCCAGCGCCTCGATGCTGCAGATCTGCACTATGCGTTTCTTGACGGGGAGCTTCCCCAGCGCCTGCTTGACGCGCGGGTTCGAAAGCGCGTTCGGTGAGAAGAGTTCCTTCGCCGGAACGAGCTCGCCGGATTTCTGGTCGGTATTGGCGCCCGCCGGATCCGCGGCCTCTTGCTTTTCGCCTTGTTCCTGCAGCGGCCTTTGCGCGGGGACCGGCACGCTTTCGAGGGACGCCGCTTCCGTCTCGCTTTGCCCGCTGGCTGCGTCGGGTTGCCGCGTCGCCAAGACCTGAGGCGCCGGTCGGGTTTCGGGCATTTCGCGCGCGGCAGTCTCTGGTTTGGGTGGCCCCGGCTTCGGCTGTTCGACGGCTTTCGGAGCGTCTTGCGTCTCGCCCTGCTTCGGCGCCGATTGCCGTGCTTCGTTTACATCGGCGCGCGCTGAAGCGGATTCGAACGCCTGCGGCCGTGAGGCTGATGGTTTGGCGCCTGATTTGGCCGGGTCTGCAGGCGGCTTTTCTTTCGCTTTCGGGCGCGGTGGCGGAACAAGCTCTACGTTGACGCTCTGCTCCTTCTCGGGCTCCACCGGTGCTTCGGGCAACCGAAAAAGCAACAAGAACGCAAGCGCCAGATGCAGGGCAACCGACGTCGGCATGCCCCATCCGATCTCTCTCTTCGGCGCCTTGACGAACTGTTGCATTGCTCAAAAGATATTGGGCTGCACGGGCGGAAGCCAGATCGCATGACGAGGAAGTTTCTGCCCCATGACGCTCCAGCCGATGACGGTCAACGTCAAATAAGGACTTGAATCGCGCTGAACAAGCGGAAAGTCCCGAAACGCCTTCCATGTTCCAGCCGTTGCCCCTCTCTTCACGACTTCGTGGTTTCTGGCCTCAGCCGCAGCGGTCCATGATCTCGCCGGATCTGACGAGTATAATGTTTATGCTTTTGTCCCCTTGCCGAGCGCGGAAAGGAGGTGCCTCGATGAGGTTCACACGACGAAGCGTCCTTCAGGGATTTGCATTGGGCGTGTCCCTGCCGCTGATAGGGCAACCCGCCCCTGCCGAAGTCGCAGGCGTCACCCGCAGGGCGATCCCTTCGAGCGGCGAGGAAATACCGGTGATAGGACTCGGTACCTGGATCACCTTCAATGTCGGCGACGATCCGGTGCTTCAGGACGAGTGCGCTGCCGTGATGGCGGCGTTCTTCGAGGGCGGCGGGCGCATGATCGATTCGTCTCCCATGTACGGCTCCTCGCAGCCAACCATCGGCTACGGCTTGCAAAAGCTAAAATACCCCGATCGCCTGTTTTCAGCCGAGAAGGTCTGGATTTCAGATCCGACAAGCGGGGCGGAGCAGATCGAAGCCTCCCGTGCCTATTGGGGCGTAAAGAGGTTCGATCTCATGCAGGTCCACAATCTCGTTTCGTGGGAAGAGCATCTGCCGATGCTGTTCGACATGAAAGCGAAAGCGCAGTTGCGCTACGTCGGCATCACCACTTCGGAAGGGCGAAGGCATCAGGAAATCACGCGCATCATGGAGAGCCAGCCGATCGATTTCGTTCAGGTCACCTACAATATCCTCGACCGCGAGGCGGAGGAGCGCATTCTGCCGCTGGCGCAGGAGAAGGGCATCGCGGTCATCGTCAATCGCCCATTCCGCCAGGGCAGCCTGATCCGCCAACTCGATGACGAACCATTGCCCGAATGGATTGCCGAGACGGGCGCGCGGAGCTGGGCGCAGTTCCTGCTGAAGTTCATCGTCTCGCATCCGGCGGTGACCTGTGCCATACCGGCGACGACGCGCGTCGACCACGTGCGCGAGAATCTTGAAGCGGGCGGCGGCGTCCTGCCTGACGAGGCGATCCGGCGTCGCATGCTCGACTATGTGGAGGCGTTGTGAACGCCGGCCTCGTCCAATGCTATCGAACGGATGCGTGGTGAGGTCGGCGGATGTCGGATTGGTGGACCTACACGCCTGCCGATTTCCTGATGTTCTCTCCGCGCGTCTATTTGCGCCTTGTCGAGCGTTATAACCAAGATTTCTGGCCGCTTCAGCTCGTCCTCGTGACCGGTACGCTGGCGATCATGGTTCTCGCAGCCATGCATGTACGCTATGCGCGGATTGCGCTTCTGCCGGTATTTGCCGCGGCCTGGGCTTTTTGCGCATGGCAGTTCCTTTGGCTTCGCTATGCAACCATAAACTGGGGTGCGACCTACGCAGCGATGGCATTCTTTCTCCAGGCCGGGCTTCTGGCGCTGCTCAGCTTGCGTGCCAGCAATGACGTCCTGTCCGTGAGCCGATGGCGCCGCTACGGCGGGATGTTTCTCGCCCTCTTCGGCCTGTTGGTTCACCCGTTTCTTCCCTTGCTGGCGACGCGCTCGCTGGCCGCCGCCGAAACCTTCGGTTTGATGCCCGATCCGACCGCGATCACGACGCTTGGCGCCGTGCTGGCGATCAGGGGAAAACGTCTCTGGCTGCTTCTGCCGGTCCCGCTCCTGTGGTGCGCGTTCAGCGGCCTGACCCTGCTGGCGATGGAGGATCGCGGCGCGGCGGTGCCGGCAGCTTCGATCGTCCTTGTCGCGGCCTTCTTGCTGATCTCGGCACGGTCACGAGCGCGGTCGGCCCGCCATTAATGAGAAAACCTTTTTTCTGTTGACAGACTGCATGAGAAAAGGTTTTCTCTTCTCAAACACGGGAGGGTTCTCTGGATAGTCCGGCCAACAAACGCGTGACCATTCATGACGTGGCTGCGGCGGCAGGCGTCAGTATTTCAACGGCCTCGAAGGCGTTGAACAACACCGGACGCATGGGTGCCGAGACGCGCGAGAGGGTGAAGCGCATCGCCGGGGAAATCGGCTTCCGGCCGAATGCTCTTGCGCGCGGGCTGCTCAGCAAGCGCAGCTTCACCATCGGGCTTCTGACGAACGATACCTACGGACGTTTCACCCTGCCGGTCATGGCAGGAATTTCCGAAGCGCTGGTCGATCACGGTGTGTCGGTATTCCTGTGCGCCATCGAAGACGATCCGGCGCTGGGGCAGATCCATGTCGACGCCATGCTCGACAAGCAGGTCGACGGCATCATCGCCTCCGGTAAGCGCCTGGATCGGCGCTTGCCCGTCGATCTGTCGAGCCTGCCGGTACCGGTCGTCTATGCCTTTACCGAAGGAAGCGAAAACAGCGTGACGCTGCGGTCGGACGATGCGCAGGGCGCGCGTCTTGCGGTTGAATGGCTGGCAAAGCTAGGGCGCCGCCGGATCGCGCATATCACGGGACCTGAGGATTTCTTCTCGGTCCGGGAGCGCGCCAGCGCCTACCGCGAAGTGGCCGGCGATGCCGAGCCGGTCCTCTACGGTATCTGGGCGGAAAGCTGGGGCCATGAAGCTGTCGGGTCGATCTGGGATCGGCCCGGCGAGAAGCCCGATGCCATCTTCTGCGGCAACGACCAGATCGCCCGCGGCGTGGTCGACGCATTGCGCGAGCGCGGCGTCAGGGTTCCGGAAGATGTGTCGGTGGTCGGTTTCGACAACTGGGAGATCCTGGCGGCACAAACGCGGCCGCCACTGACGTCGATCGACATGGGGTTGAAGGAACTCGGCCGGGAAGCCGGCCTCACGGTGCTTGCGCTCGCCGAAGGAAGACCCGTCGAGCCCGGCGTGAGGAAATTGCCCTGCCGGCTGGTTGTCCGGCAATCATGCGGGGGCATGAGCCCCACGGAATAACGAAACGGCGCGAGGAGGCGCCACAACGGGAGGAGTGCCATGATCAAGCGTCTATTGGCAGCAACGAGCATCATTACCTTGTGCCTGGCGTCCGGTGCGTCGGCCGCCGAGAAGATCGAAATGTGGGTTCGCTCAGGCATCGGCGAGTCCTTCAAGAAGGTCGTCGAGGCCTACAATGCCAGTCACGAGAACCAGGTCGCCATGACCGAAGTGCCGTTCTCCGAACTGGTGCAGAAATATGCGACCGCGATCGCGGGCGGACAGGCCCCGGACGCCCTTTCGCTCGACCTTATCTACACGCCGGCCTTTGCCGCCGCCGGCCAGCTCGAGGACCTGACCGACTGGGCGAAGGCACTGCCCTACTTCAATTCACTCTCGCCGTCGCACGTCCAGCTTGGAACTTACCAGGATCGCATCTACGGTCTGCCGCTTTCCGTCGAGACCTCGATCTTCGCCTGGAACAAGGACCTCTACAAAAAGGCCGGCCTCGACCCGGAGAAGGCGCCGGCAAACTGGGAGGAGATCGAAGCCAATGCAGAGAAGATCCGCGCGCTCGGTGACGATATCTACGGCTTCTACTTCTCCGGCGGCGGCTGCGGCGGCTGCATGATCTTCACATTCACCCCGCTCGTCTGGGGTTCGGGCGCCGACATTCTTTCCGCCGACGGCAAGATCGCGACGCTCGACACGCCGGAAATGCGCAAGGCGGTCGATATCTATCGTTCGATGGTCAAGAAGGACCTCGTCCCGGCGAGCGCGGCCAGCGACAACGGCGCAAACTTCCTGACCTTCACAAACGGCAAGATCGGCCAGCAAAGCCTTGGCGCCTTCGCCATCGGCACGCTAGTGACCGAACACCCCGATATCAACTTCGGCGTGACATTGATCCCCGGCGTCAACGGCGGGACGTCATCCTTTGCCGGCGGCGACAACTTCGTCATCACCAAAGGCACGAAGAAGATCGACGCGGTGAAGGAATTCCTCGAATACACCTATTCGATGGACGGCCAGAAGATCATGGCGAAATACGGCAGCCTGCCGACCCGCGGCGATATCGCCGACAAGGTGCTTGAAGGTCTCGATCCGCGCATGCAGGTGGGCATCAAAGCGATCGAAGTCGCCAAGACGCCCTACACGCTGCAATTCAACGATCTGATCAACAGCGCCAACGGTCCGTGGGCAACCTTCACCAATGCGGCAATCTATGGCGACGATGTCGACGGGGCATTTTCGAACGCCCAGTCGGAAATGCAGTCGATCATCGACACCGGCCAGTGATCGCAAAGTGGAACCGGGGTCGGAGGCAGTCCTGCGACCCCTCTTTCTTGAACAGGCGGAGAATTTGCGATGGCCGGCCCTGGCCCAGGAAAAGCATTGCCCGTGCGCAGAAGACGGCGCCACTCGCAGTGGCGCGGACTTCTTTACATCGCCCCGGCGATGGCCCTCGTCATCGTCTTCTTCGTCATGCCGGTGCTGTTTACCGGGTGGATGAGCCTGCACAACTGGCCGCTGCTCGGTTCGCCGCGCTGGATCGGCTTCAACAACTATTTCCGCATGGCGAACGACGCGCGCTTCGTCTCGGCACTGCGCTTCACCACCTACTACACGGTGATCGTGACGATCGCGATCTTCGCCGTCGCCTTCCCGCTGGCGATCTTTGTCGAGAAGCACCGACGCTTCGTCGGCGCCTACCGCACCATCATCTTCCTGCCCGTCGTCGTCGGGCTCGCCTCGGCGTCGTTGCTCTGGGTCTGGCTCGCGAACGTCGACAGCGGCTTCATCGGCCCTGCCCTGCGGGCGCTCGGGCTCGTCGAGAAGAGCCCCAACCTGCTTGCGACTTTCGATAGCGCCTTCTTCACGATCATCGTCATGGTCGTCTGGAAGATCGCCGGTTTCACCATGATCATCCTGCTCACGGGTCTGCAGGCAATTCCGTCCGAATTGACAGAGGCCGCCCGCATCGATGGCGCCGGCCCGTGGCAGCGGTTCCGATACCTGACCTTGCCGCTGATGCGCAGAACGATCGCGCTTGCGCTGATCATTTCAGTGACAGGCTCGATCCTTGCCTTCGACCAGTTCTACATCATGACGAGCGGCGGGCCGCAAAACCGTATGATCTCCGTCGTCTACTACATCTTCAACCAGTCCTTCGTGTCCTTCAATCTCGGCTACGGCGCGGCGCTCTCGATCGCGCTCCTCGCCATCCTGGTGGTTATCAGCGTCATGCAATTGCGGCTGCTTCGCGTCGGCGAGGATCGCCCATGACCCTTTCCAAGATGAACGCCTCCATGAGCCTCTCCCGCCGGCGCCGGGAACGCAAGGCGTTCCGGGCAGAATCGGCCTATCACGCAACCGGTGTGGCGATCGCGCTTTTCTTCCTGGCGCCCTTCGCCATCACCCTGCTTGCCTCGTTCCGGCATGGCACCGAGGCCCGTCTGCCACCCTTGCCGCCATGGCCGGTGAACGGCATCAGTCTTGATTCCTACAGCTCGCTCGACACCTTCGGCGCCGGTGTGTGGCAGCACACCTTCAATTCATTGCTCGTGTCGCTCGCAACCGTTGCGCTGACCGTCGCCGTCAGTGTGCTCGCGGGCTACGGCTTCTCGCGCTACCGCTTTCCGTTGAAAAACGTGCTGTTCGTGCTGATCATCGCCACGCTGATGATCCCGTTCCAGTCGATCCTGACACCGCTCTTCATCATCCTCGCCAGGCTCGGACTCAACAACTCGCTTTTCGGACTGACGCTCGTCTATGTGACGCTGCAGCTTCCCTTTTCTGTCTTCATGATGCGCAACGCCTTCGACGCGGTACCGAAGGAGATCGAGGAGGCAGCCCGCATCGATGGCGCCCGAGACCTGAAGCTGCTCTTCCGGGTGCTGATGCCGCTGGTGTTACCGGGCATCGCGACCGTCGCGATCTTCGCCTTCCTCAATGCGTGGAACGAATTCCTGGCAGCACTCGTGCTCTTGTCCAGCAACGAGAAATACACGCTCCCCGTCCTGATGATGGCAGTGCGCGCCGGCCGCCTCGGCGCGGTCAACTGGGGCGCGGTTCAGGCCGGTGTCGCCGTCATGACCCTGCCCTGTCTCGGCGTCTTCCTGCTCCTGCAACGCTACTACATGCGCGGGCTGATGGCCGGCGCGGTGAAATGAACTCCAAGAAACGGATGAAGCCATGAACAAACCCCGACACGATCGCCAGTTCCGCCCACTCCCTGTTCCGAGCGTTGAAGTGCACGGGCTTTTCGGCGACCGCCAGGACGCGATCTGCGAATCCACCGCCGAAGTCCTGCTCGACCGCTGCGTCGAGGCCGGCATGCTCAGGGCCATTGACATCGACCAGCCGAGCCCTGGCATCGTCATTCCGCTGCAGGCCTGGTCGGGCTCGACGCAGATGTTCTGGGACAGCGATCTCGGAAAATCGATCGAGACCATTGCCTATTCGCTCTACCGGAAGCCCAATCCCAGGCTCGAGGCGCGTGTCGATGCGATCGTCGACATGTATGAAAAGCTGCAGGACAAGGACGGTTACCTGAACGCCTGGTTCCAGCGGGTCCAGCCCGGCCGGCGCTGGACCAATCTTCGCGATCACCACGAGCTCTACTGCGCCGGCCACCTGATCGAGGGCGCCGTCGCCTATTACCAGGCGACGGGAAAGCGCAAGCTGCTCGACGTCATGTGCCGCTTTGCCGACTACATGATCCAGGTCTTCGGCCATGGCGAAGGGCAGTTGCCGGGCTATTGCGGCCATGAAGAAATCGAGCTCGCGCTGGTAAAGCTTGCCCGCGTTACGGGCGAGAAGAAATATCTCGATCTCGCCAAGTTCTTCATCGACGAGCGCGGCAGAGAGCCTCACTTCTTCACCGAGGAAGCGATCCGCGATGGCCGCGATCCAAAGCAGTTCATTCAGAAGACCTACGAATACAATCAGGCGCACCTGCCGGTGCGGGAGCAGAAGAAGGTCGTCGGCCATGCCGTGCGCGCGATGTACCTTTATTCCGGAATGGCGGATATCGCGACCGAATATAACGACGACAGCCTTACCGCGGCACTCGAAACCCTTTGGGACGACCTGACGACCAAGCAGATGTATGTCACTGGCGGCATCGGACCGGCGGCGTCGAACGAAGGCTTCACGGACTATTACGACCTGCCGAACGAAAGCGCCTATGCCGAGACCTGCGCCTCCGTCGGTCTCGTCTTCTGGGCAAGCCGCATGCTCGGGCGCGGCCCGAACCGGCGCTATGCCGACATCATGGAGCAGGCGCTTTACAACGGCGCCATGGCTGGTCTTTCGCTCGACGGGAAAACTTTCTTCTACGAGAACCCGCTTGAAAGCGCGGGCAAGCACCATCGCTGGAGCTGGCATCATTGCCCCTGCTGCCCGCCGAACATCTCGCGCCCGCTCGCCTCCATCGGCTCCTATATGTACGCCGTGGCAGACGACGAAATCGCCGTCCATCTTTACGGCGAGAGCAAGGGCCGCTTCGAAATCGGCGGCGTGAAGGTCGAGCTGGCGCAGAAGACCCGTTATCCCTGGGAGGGGGCCATCCGCTTCGACGTCACGACGCAGAATCCGGTCCGCTTCTCTCTGTCGCTGCGCATTCCCGAATGGGCAGAGGGCGCCACGTTGAAACTGAACGGCGAGGCGATCGATCTCCCGGGGGCGACAATCGACGGCTACGCGCGCATCGAGCGTAACTGGAGGAGCGGTGACCGTGTCGAACTCGATATTCCGCTGACGCCGCGCGCGCTCTGGGCCAATCCGCAGGTGCGGCAGGATACGGGGCGCGTCGCGCTTATGCGCGGGCCGCTCGTTTACTGCGCAGAGGCAACCGACAACGGCGCGGGTTTGAACGGGATTGTGCTTGGTTCCGATGTCTCGAACGCGAAGACTGCAGAAATCGCTGAGGTGCAAGGGGCAGTCGCGCTCGACATTCCCGTCGCCCGCGATGAAGCGGATGACTGGGGACCCACGCTCTATCGCACGACACCGCCGAAGATGAACCGGGCGACCGCCCGTTTCGTTCCCTATCATCTCTGGGACAACCGCACGCCCGGCGAGATGCTCGTCTGGATCCGCGCCGGTGAATTGGGGCGGTGAAGGCATGAACGAAACGGGAGTTGTATTGACGGACATTCGCAAGAGCTTCGGCAGCCTGGAGGTTATCCACGGCATTGATCTTAGGATTGCGGAAGGCTCGTTCGTCGTCTTCGTCGGCCCGTCCGGCTGCGGCAAGTCGACCTTGCTGCGCATGATTGCTGGCCTCGAGGAGGTCACCGATGGCGAGATCGAGATCAAGGGCCGCAACGTCACCGACCTCGATCCATCCGACCGCGGCATTGCGATGGTCTTTCAATCCTATGCCCTCTATCCGCATATGAGCGTGCGCGAAAATCTCGCCTTCGGTCTGAAAATGGCGCGCACCGAGACGGCCGAAATCGACGCGCGCGTGAAAGCCGCCTCCGCGATCCTGAAGATCGACCACCTGCTCGACCGTCGCCCAGGCCAGCTTTCCGGCGGCCAGCGCCAGCGCGTCGCCATCGGACGGGCGATCGTGCGCAAACCCGATGTCTTTCTTTTCGACGAGCCGCTTTCCAACCTCGATGCGGAGTTGCGTGTCTCGATGCGCATCGAAATCGCCAGACTCCATCGCGAGCTTGGCAATACGATGATCTACGTGACCCATGACCAGACCGAGGCGATGACGCTCGCCGACAGGATCGTCGTGCTGCGGGACGGGCGCGTTGAACAGGAGGGGACGCCGCGCGAGGTCTATGAGAATCCCGCGAACATCTTCGTCGCGGGCTTCATCGGCTCGCCACGCATGAACCTGCTCGGTGCCATATGGCTAGGCAATGGACGCGTTCGCGTTGCGGGAAGCGAGATGTCCGTGCCGATCGCAGCGGAGAATTTGCAAATCGGAGACAAGGTTTTCTTCGGAGCAAGGCCGGAACATCTTTTCGTCGCGGACGGGAGAGCCGAATCCATTCCTGCAAAGGTCGATTTTGCCGAATATCTCGGCGGCACCCAGTATCTCTATTGCCAGCTTGCCGACGGCCAGCCGCTCATTGCCGAGTATCGCTCGGGGCCGGCGGTCAATGCCGGCAGCACGATAATGCTTTCGGTCGACGATAATAAGCGACGGCTTTTCTCTGCGGACGGACGGCGCTTGACCTGACGCAGAGAGAGAGGCGGCAAGCCCTTCCGCAAGGCTTGCCACCCTCTGCTTCAACTGCGCGCTTCGCCGGCGCGCGCCAGCACGAAGTCGTGCTCCACCTCCCAAAAGTCCTCTTCGAAGCCGTATTCCTTCGCACGCACCGGGTCGTGCGTGCGCTTGAACTCCGCGAGCAGGCTCTCCTTCACGCCGAACACTGCGTCGGAATTGATGTAGGGATCGTCCGGATCGAAGATGTGGGTGATCAGCGTCTCGAAGCCACTGGCCTTGATGATGTAATGCAGATGCGCCGGACGGTTGGGGTGGCGGCCGAGATAGTCGAGCATCTGCCCCACCGGCCCGTCGTTCGGGATCGGATAGTATTTCGGCTTCACCGCCCGGAACCAGTACCGTCCGTCGGGCCCGGTGCGGAACACGCCGCGCAAATTGAAGTCCGGCTGGATGCCCTGCTGCTGGACGTCGTAAAAGCCTTCGTCGTTGGCCTGCCAGACATCGAGCACCGCACCGGCGATCGGCTTGCCGCTCGTGTCGAGAATCCGGCCCTGGATGAACAGGTCCTCTCCCTTGTGGTCGAGGCAGATATTGGCGCCCATCTCAAGTTCCGGAGCTCCCTTGACGTGGAAGGGTCCGAGCACTGTGCTTTCGGAAGCTCCGGAAGGTTTGCGGTTGTTGATGGCATCCACCAGCATCGAAACCCCGAGCGTGTCCGACAGCAGGATGAACTCCTGGCGCCACTCGTTGCACATCTGCCCCGTTCGGGTCAGAAACAGGATCGCCTGCAGCCACTCCTCCTGCGTCGGCTCGATTTCCTTCACGGCCTCGTGCAGCTTGCGAATGACGACCTCCATCACCTGCTTCAGCCGCGCATCCTTGGCGTTCTGGTTGCGGCCGGTCACGACCTCGATGGAGTTCTCTTCGGTGAAAAAGCCTCTTTCATGCGCTTCCATAGTGGTCCTCACTTGCCCAGAATCGCCGTCATGACGCGATAGAGCTCAGCCACCGGGTCGGCGGCGATCACGTTGCTTCGCCAGCAGACGTGATGATCCGGGCGCACCAGCACGATGCCGCTATCGCGCACTTCGCGCGCGTTCGCCCAGTCGCCGGTAAAATCCTGCCAATGCTGGCGCGGGCCGATCACGTGGGCAGCAATTTCGATGCCGAGCTCGCTGCCGACGGCACGGGCGGCCTCGACCCAGCCTTCGCCACCGATGCCGGTCAGCATCGTGAATTTGCCGTGGCCGGTCAGGTCCAGAGTCGAGACCTTGGTCCCGTCGCCGGAGAATACCCATGCATG
Organism: Sinorhizobium psoraleae; assembly: GCF_013283645.1. Taxonomy (GTDB): domain Bacteria; phylum Pseudomonadota; class Alphaproteobacteria; order Rhizobiales; family Rhizobiaceae; genus Sinorhizobium; species Sinorhizobium psoraleae. Next base: position 70,964 of record NZ_JABEKV010000005.1, on the reverse strand, counting down.
CGGCAACCGCGCACCGGGCCATGTCGTCGGCTGAAAGTGCAGTTCCTCATCCTTCGTGAAGGCGGGCTCTGCCTGCCCGTCGGTCACGATCGCATCGGAACGATAACGGTGGTTCATCTCGACGCCGTGGGCATCGAATTCATAGACCTTGTCGGCAATGGATTTGCGGATCGCCGCGCGCTGTTCTTCCGCGGCCGGCGTGTTGTTGCAGCGCGCATCCATGTTCTCCTGCATCTTCACCGGGTCGATCGAATCGAGCAGGCCTAGCGCCTTGAAGATCGGGCCGAACTCCTCGATCGACTTGTTGGCCCGCGTGACGATCTGCTTGGCGACCGGTGCGCGCTCTGCGCCGTAGCTGTCGAGCAGTTTTGGGCCGGCCTTGCCCTTGAGCACGAAGGCAAGCTTCCAGGCGAGATTGAACGCATCCTGGATGGACGTGTTGGAGCCGAGCCCGTTCGAGGGGGGATGGCGGTGCGTCGCGTCGCCCATGCAGAACACGCGCCCATTGGACATGGTCGTCGCGTACATGTTGTTGACGGTCCAGGTGGAGACCTGCTTGATCCGTGGCTCCAGGTCCGGCACGCCGACAAGATCGCAGACCACCTTCTTGGCGTGAGCCTCCTCTACCTGCGGTGCCGGCTCATTGATGTCGTAGCCCCAGACGATCAGCCATTCGTGCCAGGGCCGCACCATGCGCACGAGGCCCATGCCGATGCCGCCGACATCGGCGCCTGGCTGAAGCACCCAATAAAGCACCGACGGACGATGGGCGACGTATCGGGAGAGATCGGCTTCGAACAGGATGTTCATCGAGCCGGCAACGCCCATCTTGCCCTCGAAGGTGAGGCCCGCATGCTCCGCGACCTTCGAATTACCTCCGTCGGCGCCGATCAGATACTTCGAGCGGACCGTGACTTCGTTGCCGGTCAGCCGGTCGAGACAGGTGGTGGTGACGCCCTCGGCGTCCTGCACGTGGCTTATATACTCCGTCGACATCCGGGCCTGCGTGCCGCGTGAGCATGCCGTCTTGAACAAGAGCGGCTCCATGAAGGTTTGCGGCAGGTCGTTCATATGGCTCGGCGAAGACAGCTGGTGCTCGGCGCGGCTGAGCGGGTGTTTGCCCCAGCTCTTCATGCGGCCGATCTCCTCGCCCGCAAGCGACGTACAGAACACGTTCTCGCCCATCAGGTCCTGCTCGGCGGCGAACATATAGGCCTCGTCCTCGACGTCACGGCCAAGATCGCGCAGCACCTCCATCGTGCGCTGGTTGGTGATATGCGCGCGTGGCGTATTGGCGAGCCATCGGTAGCGATTGATCACCACGTTTTCAATGCCATAGGTCGAAAGCAGCGCGGCAGTGGCCGATCCCGCAGGCCCGGTGCCGATGATGAGTACGTCGGTGGTGATGTCAGCCATGAGGCCCTCCCTTATGCGCTTGATTGAGTGATCCGCCCCTCAGCAGGCGGCGAACCGGGAAAAGCTGGATGCCGGTGCGGTCCGAGAAGAGGCCCCAGAGACCGCGCGGCGCGAAAAGCATGACGAGAATGCCGATCAGGCCCAGCATCAGGAGATACCAGGAGCCGTAGCCGGCAAGGAGATTCTGCAGGAAAAAGAACAGGATGACGCCGACGATCGGCCCCTCGACCGTGCCGATGCCGCCGATCACGACGATGAAGATCACGTAGGCCGTCCAGTCGATGACCGAAAAGGCCGCGTCCGGCGAAATGCGCGCCTTCTGCACGTAGATCAGCGCGCCGGCAACGCCGGTGATGAACGAGGCGGCGAGATAGACGAGCGCCTTCATTCGCCGCGCATTGACGCCGACGGCGCGCGCCGCCTGCTCGTTGTCACGCACCGCCGCCAGGCCGAGACCCTGCTTGCTGCACAGCAGCCTGTAGACGAAGCCGATGGTCAACACCATCAGGATCAGTGCCAGCCAATAGGTGAGCGCATCGCCCGCTTCCGAGGCCTTCATGTCGAAGACGTCGCGCATCAAGCCGACGCCGATCATGTCGCGGGTCGCGTCGCGCGGCAGCGACGTACCCGTTCCCCCGCCGAGCGCCTTCCACTGCGCCAGCAACAGACGGACGACCTCGGCGATCACCCAGGTTCCAATCGCAAAATACGGCCCCTGCAGTCGGAACGTGAAGAACGCGGTCGGTATCGCCAGCAGCATCGAAAGCACGCCCGCGATCAGCACTGCAGCGATCGGGTCGACGCCGAGCAGGATCACGCAGGCGAACATCGCATAGGCGCCGAAGCCGACGAAAGCCTGCTGGCCGACCGAAATCAGCCCGGCGTAACCCGCAAGCAAATTCCAGTTCTGCGCGAGCACCAGCATCGTCAGGATGAAGAACAGATCCTGGACGGCCCCGCGTGAGACGAGGAATGGCGCCGCGAAGGCGAGCGCCAGCGCTGCGGCAGCTGCAAGAGCGAAGGGCGCCGATGCCTTGGTTCGGGTTTCGACCTGCCAGGATGGAACGACGAGCGACATCGATGCACCTCAATCCACGGCGCGCGGGAAAAGGCCGCGCGGTTTGAAAAGGAGAACCAGCAGAAAGGCGAGATGCCCGGCGAGGATCTGCCATTCGGGGTTGATCGCGGCACCGACCGTCTGCGCGATCCCCAGGATGACGCCACCGGCAAGCGTGCCCCAGAGTGAGCCGAGCCCGCCGATGATGACTGCTTCGAAGGCGTAGATCAGGCGCGCCGGCCCCGAGGTCGGCTCGAAATTGGCACGGGTGCCGAGATAGAGTGCGGCGATCGTCACCACGACCATCGCCAGGCCGGTTGCAAGCGCGAATATCCGTTGCGGCCGGATGCCCATCAGACCTGCCGTCACCGGATCATCCGACGTGGCGCGAAAGGCGCGACCAACGGCGGTGCGGTAAATGAGCTGGTTGAGACAGACGATGACGGCAACGGCGGAAAGGAAAGTCGTCAGCGGCATGACGCCGGCATTGACCGGCCCAAGCGCGATCGATGCGGATTCGAGGCTACCGGCGGAGACACGGCGGCTATCGGCGGAAAATCCTTCGAGCAGTCCGTTCTGCAGCACGATCGACAGCCCGAAAGTCACGAGCAACGGCGGCAGGATGTCCTTGCCCAATGTGCGATTGAGCAGGAAGTATTGCAGCACCCAGCCGGCGGTAAACATCAGCGGCGCGGCAATGAGGGCGCCGACAAAGGGGCTGACGCCAAGCGAGGTAGTCAGCACGAGTATGGCAAAAGCGGCGAGCACGATCAGGTCGCCATGGGCGAGGTTCACAAGCCGCATGATGCCGAAGACGAGGCTCAAGCCGGCTGCAAAAAGCGCATAGAGCCCGCCGAGCAACACGCCTTGGAGGATGGTATCAAGCCAGTTCATGGCGCTCCGCTCCGAAATAGGCCTTGTGGATCTCTTCGTGACCAAGCTCCGACGAGCGACCGGAGAGCGTGATGCGTCCCTCCATCATGCAATAGACGCGGTCGGCAACCTTCAGTGCCTGGCCGATATCCTGTTCGACGATGACGATGGACGCGCCGCTCGCGCGAATGCGCGGAAAAGCGGCATAGATGGTCCGCACGACCGCCGGCGCGAGACCCAGGCTGATTTCGTCGCAAAGCAGCACGCTCGGATTTGACATAAGCGCCCGGCCGATCGCCACCATCTGCTGCTGGCCACCGGAGAGCGCCGTTGCCGGACTCTGCCGACGCTCCTTGAGAACGGGAAAGAGCGCATAGAGGCTCTCCAGCGTCCACTGCCCCTCAGCCTTGCGGCCGTAACCGCCGACAAGCAGATTTTCCTCGACCGTCAGCGACGGAAAGAGCTTGCGCCCTTCCGGCACCATGGCGATGCCGCGGGCAAGGACGTCGGGCGCCGGAAGGGCGCCGATCGGCTCGTTGTTATGGAGGATCGCTCCCGGCTCATTGGCGAGAACCCCGGAAATGGAACGCATCAATGTGGTCTTGCCGGCACCGTTCGCGCCAATGATGGCAATCGTCTCACCCGCGTCCACGGCGATATCAACACCGAAAAGAGCCTGGAAATCGCGGTAGAAGGCGGTCAGCCCTTTTGTTTCGATCAGCGCCATCAGATCTCGATCCCCAGATAAATTTCGCGCACCTGCCGCGAGGCCATGATTTCGTCCGGCTTGCCGATGCCGATCACCTTGCCGAAATGCAGTACCAGCAGGCGCTCGACGACCGAGTTCAGCGCATGCAGAACGTGTTCAATCCAGATCACGGCGACGCCCTTGGCGTGGATGGCGCGGATGGTGGCGACCAGCGAGCGGCACTCGCCTTCGGTGAGGCCGCCGGCAATCTCGTCCAAAAGCAGGAGCTTCGGCTCGGTGGCGAGCGCGCGGGCCAATTCCAGCCGTTTGCGCTGCAGGAGCGTCAGGCCCCCGGCGAGCACGTTGGCTTTGTCGATCAGACCGGTATCGACAAGGATTTCAGCACAGCGATCGGAGACTTCCGATTCCTGTCGTCGCGTGCCGAAGGAACCGGCGACGAGCAGGTTTTCGAAGACGGTCAGTTGCTCGAACGGTTGCGGTATCTGGAATGTCCGCCCCATTCCTGAAAGGCAGCGCGCCATCGGCGGCACGCGGGTGACGTCCGCACCGCAAAAGTGGATCGTTCCGCTATCGGGCGCGATATTGCCATTGATGAGGTTGAAGAGCGTCGACTTCCCCGCGCCGTTCGGCCCGATGATGCCGAGCGCTTCGCCCTCGCCGACGGCAAAGGAGATCTGCTCGGCGACCGTCAGAGCACCGAACTTCTTCGACACCTCTTCAAGTCTTAGAATTGCCATTCGCTTCACTCCGAAAACGACCAAAGGCCCGGCAGTTCATCTTGCGCCGCGCATCCAATGGTTGCTTGACGCCGCACAGATACGGCGTGTCAGCCCTCGTCGGCCGGTGGCCAGGGGTAACCGCCTGTAGCTCAGGCGATCGGCTCCATCTTGCCGCCGACCGGAATGGCCGGCGCCGTTTTGTTGTCGGTGATCACGAGGTCGTAGCCGCCGCCGTCCTTGAGCCGCCATTGGCCGCCGACGAGCGGTGTCTTCGCGACATTTTTTGCAGCGAAAGGCGGCAGGTTCTTTCCGTCCCAGGCGATAGGCCCGACGAGGGTATCAAGTCTTGTGGCGGCAATTGCTTCGGCGACAGCGTCGCCGTCGGTCGGGTCGGCCGCCCGCTTCATGACGTCGACCGCCAGTTCGAACAGCGCATGCGCAAAACCGATCGGCTGCGTCCAGGGCCGGTTCGTGGCCTTGGTGAAGTTTCCGGCAATCTCGGCCGAACTCTCGCCGGTCAGAGACGACTTGAACGGGTGGCTCGGCGTCCACCAGATTTCCGACGAGAGATTGTGACCGGCATCGCCGAGCGCCTCCACCGTTTGCGGAAACAGAAGCGCCTTGCCGATAGAGGCGATCTTCGGCGCGAAACCCTGCTGTTTCGCCTGGTTCCAGAACGTCGTGAAATCCGGCGGGATCACGACGCCTGTGACAATCTCGCACCGGCCGGACTTGAAGGCGTTGATCTGCGCGGAGAAATCATCCGTCATGTTCTGGTAGCGGCCGGGATCGGTGAGCGCATAGCCCATCTTTTCCAGGACCGGCGGGAAGCCAACCGTCTTGTCGCCCCAGGCATTGCCATCGCCGTCATTGGGAAAGAGGCCGGCCACTTGCTTGTTGGTCTCGATTTGCGCCCACATATTGGTAAAGACGGCAATGACGTCTTCCAGACCCCAGAAGAAGTGATAGGCATAATCGAAGGGCTTCCACGAGCTCGGGTCGCCCGGATTGCCTTGCTGGCCGATGAACCATGGCTGCCATGGAGCGACCGTCGAAATGCAAGGCATCTCCTCCGCCTCGCAGGTGGTCGCGACCGGGTTGGTCGTTTCCGGAGTGGACGCGACCAGCACGAGGTTGACCTCGTCCGTGACGATCAATTCCTTGGCGACTTCCGCTGCACGGTTCGGGTTCGACTGGCTGTCTTTCACGACAACCTCGTAGTTGAGGCCCATCGCCTTGGTCGCCGCCAGAAAGCTGTCAATGACGAATTTGTCGGCTTCGCCGAAGGCGGCGAGCGGCCCGGTCTGGGGGCTGACATAGCCAAGCTTGACCGGCGCGTTCTGCGCGATCGCCGGCATGGAGAGTCCGGACGTGACGGCAAACGCCCCCGTCGCCGCCGTGGTTTTCAAGAAATCACGCCTCGTAAACATAGTTCCTCCTCCCATTTCCCTCTCCTCCAGAGAGTGTTTTCAGCGTGTCGGCCGCCTGCCCTCCCAGGCATCCTGCAGCAGGTCACGAATGGATCGCCGGTCAACCGGGCGCGGGTTCCAATAGGGATTCTCCGTGGCGATCTCCGCTGCCCGGTCGAGATCTGGCTCGCCTAAGCCGAGGTCCTTCAGCGCCAGTGGAGCGCCTATTTTCCTGGCGAAGTCCCAAAGGCCGCCGCCGACCGAGCCACCGAACATCTCGGCGATCGGAGCCAGCAGTTCCGCAACGGCGGCCGCGTTGTAGCCGGCCGTATGCGGCAGCATGATTGCATGCGTTTCGGCATGCGGCGTGTCGAAGGTGCCGCCAAGCGTGTGGCAGATCTTGTGGTGCAGCGCCATGCCGACCGTGCCGAGCACTGTGCCGCAAAGCCAGGCACCATAAAGGGCGTTGGCGCGCACCTCGATATCGCTCGGAGCCTCGGCCATCTTCGGCAGGCTCGTCTCGAAGGCGCGAAGCCCCTCGACCGCCATCAGCGTCGAGATCGGATTGCGGTCCTGAGCGTAAAGCGCCTCTACCGCATGCGCCATCGCGTTCAAACCGCTGTTGATGCTCATGCCGACCGGCAGTCCCAATGTCAGCGCTGGGTCATAGATCACGACCTCCGGCAGGATGCTCGGATGACGCACGGTCGTCTTCCGCCCGCCCTCGGTCTGCCCGAGGATTGGCGTCACCTCCGAGCCGGCGTAAGTCGTCGGAATGACGATCTGCGGCAGGTCGATTCGATAGGCGATCGCCTTGCCGAGACCGGTAGTCGAGCCGCCGCCGAGCGAAACGACGCAATCGGCGCCGGTTCGTGCAACGATCTCCATCGCCTTCTCGGTCACATCGACCGGCGTGTGCATGACGGCGCCCGCAAAAACGCCGGCAGCGAGTGGCCCGAGGCGTTCCGCCAGCACTTCGGCATCGGTCTGCTGCTGGGGCGTAGAGAGCACGAGCGCTTTCTTGCAGCCGATTCTTTCCACCCATTCCCCGGCCTGAGCGCTTTTGCCTTCGCCGAAGACGATATGAGCTGGGCTGCCGCTATAGACGAAATTGCGGTTCATGCATCCGCTCCTTGCCTTGCGCGCGCCATCACGAAGGTGAAATCGAGCCGCCAGGCCGGCGCCCCTTTCCCATCCAGCCGCTTGAACTCGCGAACAAGCGCCTCCTTGACCCCGAAGATTGCATCCTCGCCGAGATGGGGATCGCTTGCGTCGTAGACATGCGTGGTGATCGTCTCGAAGCCGGGCGCCCTGACGATGAAGTGGAGGTGGGCCGGGCGGCATAGCGGATATCCCGCCTGCCGCAGGAGCCTGCCTACTGGACCATCATCGGGCACGCGATAGCCGGAAGGCTTGACGGTCCGGTAGCAAAACCCGCCTTCCTCGTTCGTCTCGAAGATGCCGCGCAGATTGAATTCCGGTTGAAGATCGGGCTGCTGGTTCTCGTAGAAGCCTTCGGCATTGGCCTGCCAGGTGATGACTTCCGCGCCGGCGATCGGATGGCCATCGAGGTCCCGCACCTGGGCAAAAACCTCGAGCTTTTCGCCGATGCCATCCAGCGAGATGTCGCTGCCCGACGGCAGTTCGGGCGCATCGGCGCGAAAGAACGGGCCGCGAACCGTATTCGGTGTCGCGCCCTTAGGGCGACGCGAATTGATTTCCTCGACAAGCGCCGAGGCACCGAACAGATCGGAAAGCAGCACCCATTCCTGGCGGCGCTCGTCCGAGGCATGGCCGACGTCGGTCAGAAAGGCGATGACGTTACGCCAATCCGCCGGGGTCGGGCGCAATTCCCTGATGACTTGATGAAGGTGCATGACAACCGCCGCCAGAGCCTGCGGCAACCGCTTGTCGCTTACTTGCGGAAGTCGTTGCGCAAAAATCTCGGACGAGTTTGCCTCGCTGAAATTCAACGCCAGTGGCCCCGACGACATACTCTCCTCCAAGACATCGACTGTTGCTGAAGAAGCTAACCCAGGACGGCAAAGGCGTTGATGATTTTATTCCGATTTAATATAACCAAATGCTATGAAGTTCGATGAACGCCATCTGATTCAGCTCGCCGCGGTCGTGAAGGCCGGCGGCGTGACAGAGGGTGCGGCCCTGCTCGGGCTATCGCAGCCCGCCGTCTCGCGCACCCTTGCCCTTTTGGAAAGGCGGGTTGGCGAGCCGCTTTTCATCAAGGGCCGCCGGCCATTGCAGCCGACACCGCTCGGGCGCGCCTTGGCCGACCACGGCCAGATCATGCTGTCAGCATCGCGCAAGGCCTCCGATACCGTCGAAAGCTTCCGCGTCGGCCACAGCGGCGTTGTGCGTCTCGGAGGCACGCCTTTTTTCATGGACGGCCTCATTGCCGGCATGATCGCGGAATTCCAGAACCTTTATCCCGACGTCCGCATCGACCAGAGCTACGGCTACTTTCCCGATCTTCGCGCGGCACTCAAAGCCGATCAGATTGACCTCGCCATCTGTCCAATCGATATCCTGGACGAAGGATCGGGGCTCGAGTTCCAGCAGATACTGCCGGGCCGCAATGTGATTGCGTGCCGGGTAACGCATCCGCTGCTGATGAAGCGACGGCCGCAACCTGCTCATTTGCTCGAGTTTCCTTGGATCGCGCCGCCGCCGGGCAGCCCGCTGCTTGCCGATCTGCGCAGCATGCTTCTCTCCTTCGGCGCGACCGAGATCAAGATCCGCTATTCCGGCGGCTCATTGATGAGCGTCGTCAACTACATGAAAGCTGCGGACGCGCTGACGATCCTGCCCCACAGTGTCGTATTCGCGCTCCGGAGCCAGAAATCCATCACGGCACTGCCGGTCTCTATTCCCCATCCGGAGCGGGCACTCGGATTGCTCAAACGCTCGGACGCCCCGCGCACGCCCGCCGTGGACCAATTCGCCCGGCATGTTCGCACGGGGTTCGACAACCTCAAGCACCTCATCAAGCGGCATGAGCAGTCCGTCATCTGGGGCGCGTGACGTCTACTGCATGTTCCTTAATCCGTAGTCGATTTAAGGACAGAAACATGAAACAATTCAAAGTGCTACAACGCCTTTGACGCGTCTGATAAGACGCGCGGCGCTGTAGTTCGCTTCGGTAGAGCACCCGCCGCTCGACAAAAAATGCGTTCACGGGAAGGCTGGCGAAGGCTATAGCGGTCCCAACGCTGACGAACAGATTGGACCCGCCATGACCGATACCGTTACCGATCGCTTCCTCCGCTATGTCGTCATCGACACGCAGTCGGATCCCAAGTCATCGACGCAGCCCTCTACCGAAAAGCAGAAGAACCTCGCGCGGATATTGGTCGAGGAATTGATGGCGATCGGTCTCACCGATGCGCATCTCGATGAGCACGGCTATGTCTATGCGACGATCCCGTCGAATGTCGACAAGCCGGTGCCCGTGATCTGCTTCTGCTCGCACATGGATACCGCGCCCGATTTCACCGGCGCCAACGTCAAGCCGCAAATCGTGCGAAACTACGCCGGTGGCGACATCCGGCTTTCAGGCGATCCGCAGCAGGTCATCCGCGTCAGCGATAATCCGGAGCTTGGCAACCAGATCGCCAACGACATCATCACAACAGACGGAACGACGCTGCTCGGCGCCGACGACAAGGCCGGTCTCGCAGAGATCATGACGGCTGCGCAATTCCTCGTCGATAATCCGGACGTCCGGCACGGTGCGATCAAGCTTCTCTTCACCCCGGACGAGGAAATCGGCCGCGGCGTCGACAAGGTCGATCTGAAAAAGCTCGGGGCAGAATTCGGCTATACGGTGGATGGCGAAACGGCCGGCCATATCGAGGACGAGACCTTCTCGGCCGACGGCGTCGAAATCACCATCCGGGGCGTCGCGATCCATCCCGGCTTCGCCAAGGGAAAAATGGAGAACGCCATCAAGATCGCCGGCGCGATCATCGACCGCTTGCCGAAGGACATTGCCCCGGAGACGACGGCGGGCCGAGACGGCTTCGTTCACCCGATCGGCGTGACCGGTTCGATGGAAAAAGCCACGCTTGGCTTCATCGTCCGCGACTTCGATGAGGCCGGCCTTGCTGTCAAGGAAGCGATGCTCGAAGACATCGTGAATGGCGTGATGGCGGACTTTCCCGGTTCGAGCTACACGTTCGAGGTCAAGCAGCAGTACCGCAACATGAAGGCGATCCTCGATCGCCATCCGGAGATTGTCGAGAACGCCATGGAGGCGATCCGACGCGCCGGCATGGTGCCGGTGCGCGGCAGCATTCGCGGCGGCACCGATGGCTCGAGGCTGTCGTATATGGGCCTGCCCTGTGCCAACATCTTCGCTGGCGGACATGCCTTTCATTCGCCGCTCGAATGGATCAGCCGCCAGGATATGGACAAAAGTGTGAGGACGCTCGTCGAGTTGGCGAAGATTTGGGAGGAGCGCGCCTAATTTAGGGCAATTTCCAGGAAAACCGTGTAGCGGTTTTGCGCCCGGGATGGCGTAGTTGCAACGAGTTAGATTACACTCCAGGTGCGTGCGGCAGTTCGGGCCGCACACTGCCTCCGCAGGCCGGCGCCGGCAGGTCTACCCCCTGCCCTGCGGCAGATGGCCCCGGCCCAAGCGAAAGAAAAGACGTTTTCATCGACAACGTCCTTCCGTCATTAAAGGGCCGTTCCGTCCGCTGCCTGCTGCGGACGGAACGGCAGGCGCGCCCTGCCTTGGGAGAGGTCAGTGTCCTTCGGACGCGCCAAACATCGTCTTGGCGTAAGTGATGCCGAGGCCGTAGGCGCCGCCGAACGTCTTGGCGATGCCGGTTGTCATCTCATAGGTCTCGCCGCGCGCCCAGTCGCGCTGCAGTTCGAGCAGGTACTGAAGCGAAGTCATCGGGCAGGCGCCGGCCTGAACCATGCGTTCGACGGCGCGCTCGTGCGCTTCCTCGGAGATATCGCCGCAAGCGTCAGTGATAATGTAGACCTCGAAGCCCTGGTCGAGCGCCGAGAGCGTCGGACCAACGATGCAGACGCTTGTCCAGAGACCGGCAAAGACGATGCGGGGCTTGCCGATCGCGTTCACTTCCTCGATCACCGCAGCATCTTCCCAGGTGTTCATCGATGTGCGGTCGAGCATCGCCTTGCCGGGGAAGGCCGCCGTGATCTCGTCGAACATCGGGCCCGAGAAGCTCTTCTCGGCGACGGTGGTGAGAATGGTCGATACGCCGAAGCCGGCGGCGGCATGGGCGACCAGCGCGGCATTGTTGCGCAGAAGCGTCGCGTCGATCGACTTCGTCGCAAACGCCATCTGCGACTGGAAGTCGATCATGATGAGCGTATGGTCGGGCGGCGAAAGAAGCGTCTTACCGGGCGTCGGTTGAGCGTGAGGCATGTGGTCTCCGTTGAATTTCATATCTGTGAGCGTTCTGGTCGGTCAACGACGAGGGCGTAGAAGGAACAGTGCTCGACGGGACATCGTCTTGAATTTGCGGGGATCCGATATCGATCATGGCAATTCCGCAGTGCTGTCCTGACACCATTGGAGAATAGGCGGGTTGTCTGCGGCGGAAAATCGAAATGGTGGAAAACCATTCATTCCAGATTTTGCATACCGAGACGTTCTCAGCATGCCGCTGTGTCTGGGTCGATGAGGCGACCCCCTCCGAAGGGGCATGTCAGACCATAGTCCCACTCTTCTCAGACTTAGTGCCGATACCAAGCGCTTAGCGCTGCGGTAGTTGTTCCCACCTGCGTAAAGGTTGTGGAGTTTTGCCGTGACTAAGATCTTCGTTCTCGCGATGTCGCTGGTAATGATTGGTTTCTGGGGTTCCGTTGGCGCTCTGATCTATTCGCTGCTCACGTGATCCAATGGAGAAATGCCTCCGTGGGCAGTCCGCACGATATTGGGTAGCGGAACCTTCAGCCGTCCCCTATAGTTCCTCCTGGCAATGGAGGTTTGCCTAAGGAGGATCATATGAGTGACACCACTATTGGGTTTCTCGTAGCGGCTGAACTATCGGCCCTGTTCTGGGCCGCAGTGCTCATGGTGGTCTTCTCGACTTTTTGATCGATCTGTCGGCCACACAGTCCTTCGGCGTGAGCAGCCGGCGGCCGAGCCGGCTGCTCCTTGATGCGTTGAGGCCATTTCACGCAGGCATCGCAAGTAGCACCGATGCTGGGGCATTTGTTCGGTTCGACAGCGCGCGCCTCGCCTGGCGCAAGACGGCAACTGTCGAGATATCCTAGCGTTACCGTCTCGTCCTGCGTCTCGATCGTTACCTCGCCGGCAACGCAGACGTAGATCTTCTCGACGGGCGCATCCTTCAGCGATGTGCGCGCCCCTGGGAGAAGATGCGACAGACCGACCCAGATCGTATCTGTGTCCGTCGCCTCCTTCCCCTGGAGACGAAGGCAGCGCATGTCGTAATGCTCCGCCGCCTCGTAGGGCTTCGCCTCTCGATAGAGGGTCACCTGCATCCGCAAAACCTCACGGCTTCAGGAGGACGCGTTCCGGCGTGCCGCGCAGCACCGAGGCATAGGCCTTGGCGGCGTCGGAAAAGCCGTAGACGGTGGCGGGATTGATCGGGAAAGGCTTCAGCAGGCCCTCCTCGAATTTCGGTTTCAGCCGGTCGAAGATGCGCGCGCCATCGACTGAGGAAAGTGCCAGGGTATCGATACCGATATATTTGTGGCGGCCGCGGAAGAAGTTGAAGATGTCGAACGGCACGGCTCGATCGAAGGTGGAGATGAAAATCTGCCGGGCCTGTTTCGCCATCGCCTTGTTGGCTATCTCGAAATAGGGACTGCCGACCGTATTGAAGACGATATCCGCGCCGTGGCCACCGGTCTTTTCCCGAACGATCGCCGCCACGTCGTCGGAGCCGCTGTTCAGCATTTCAACCGGCGCATTGATATGGCCGAGCAATGGTTGGTCGTTGTACTCGACGGCGAAGACCTTGGCGCCAGCCATCGTCGCAAGCTGGATCGCCGCCTGTCCGACCTTGCCGTTGCCGCCGCAGACGAGGACGACATCGGTTGGCTGGACGCCGCCTGCCTCACGCAAACCTTCATAGGCCGTAATGAACGGCACGCCGATCGACCCTGCCTCCTCCATTGTGAAATTCTTGGGCTTTTCGCGCACCGCCTTCTGGTCGAGCACCATCCATCTGGCATGGCTGCCGTCCTGGCTGATGCCGAGTTCGCCGCCGCCCCCCCAGATCTCCATTCCGATCATCGATTTCGGGCCTTCCCGGACGATGCCGCCGAAATCGCGCCCGGGAATGCGCGGCCAGACCGCATGCGGCATGTGACCGAGCGAGGCCTTGACATCGCTGGGATTGACACCCGCCGCCATGATCTCCACCAGCACCTGCCCCGGTCCGGGGCGTGGCACGCTGACGTCGACGACGTCGATCAGCAGATTGTCGAGATCGGCAGAGGCTTGCGAAACGCGCAACGCCTTTGCGGCCTTCGTGTCAGTCAGCATATTCATGGTCTTCCCCTTTCATGGATGCGGCCGCTCAGGCCTTCAACTGCAGGATCTCTCGTGCTTCGAACGGATTGGCGATTTGGCCGCCCAGCTTCCCGACGATGTCGCAGGCCCGCTCAACGAGTTCACCGTTGCCTTTCGCGAGCACGCCCTTTGCGATGTATGAGTTGTCTTCGAGGCCGACGCGGACGTGTCCGCCGAGCAGATAGGCCTGGGCGGCCATCGGAAAGGACATGCGGCCGACGCCGAAGCCGGTCCACACCGCATCACGCGGCAACATCCGTACGGCGAGCGCCATGGCGTCGGCGGTCGAAGGCAGGCCGTATTTTACCCCGGTAACGATCGTGAACATCGCTGGAGACTTGAGCACGCCCGCCTTCAGGAGATCGTGCGCAAGCTGGATGTCACCGGTATCGAAAACCTCAAGCTCCGGTTTGACGCCGGCCCCATTGATGAGGTCGGCCATGATCTTCACGTTACCCGGCGTGTTGATCACGACTTCCGTCCCGAAGGTCATCGTGTTGAGATCGAGCGTCGCGATGTCCGGCTTCAATTCGAGAATATGTTCGACGCGCCGTTCCGGGCGCATCAGCGTCGTACGGGGCCCGGCGACCGCGGGGTTCTCGTCGCTCGGGTGATAGCGCCCGCCCGGTCCGGTCGTGACGTTCAATATCACCGCATCGTTCTTCGCCCGGATCCGCTCGATCACCTCGCGGTAATGCTTGACCTCCATGGATGGCTTCGCCGTTTGCGGATCGCGCACGTGGATATGAACCACGGCCGCACCAGCGTCCGCCGCTTCCAGACAGGAGTTGGCGATTTCTTCCGGGGTCACCGGCAGGCCGGGATGGTTTTCCCTGGTCGTGAGATTGCCCGTGACGGCGCAGGTAATGATGACTTTCGGCTGCATCAAAGGTGCCTCCCCCCGTCGACGACGATCCGGGCGCCGGTCGAGAATTTCAGATGTGTGGCGCAGGCGAGGATTGCCTCCGCGACGTCGGTGGGCGTCGTCAGCCGCTTGAGCGGGGTCGCTGCGGCAGCCTTCTCCTTGAACGCCTGGCCGCGGCCGGGAACAAACTCCGTATCGACGACGCCGGGGGAAACGGCCATGACGCGAATGTCCGGTGCGAGCGCGCGTGCGAGCGAATTGGTCATGATGTCCAAGCCCGCCTTTGCGCCGCAGTAGGCGATGTTCGAGCCGATCCCCGTGAAGGCGGCAATCGACGAGACGTTGACGATCAGCCCGTCTCGATGCGCTTTCAGCGCCGGGGCGAAGGCGCGCACAGTCGAAAAGACGCCGCGCCAGTTGTTGACGAAAATCTGGTCGATCAGCCCATCGGTCAGGCCTTCGAGATCCCCATGGGCGACCGGGCTCGTCACGCCGGCCGTGTTCACTAGGATGTCGGCGCGATCAAGGGTCTCAAGCGTCCTGTCCCGAAACGCATTGATGCTCGACGAGTCCTCGATCGAGACAGGCAGGGCTACGTGTCCCTCGCCCGGCAACGCTGCGACGATCGCCTCCGCCGTCTCCTTTCCGGAGCGGTAACCGACCACGACCCGGGCGCCGGCTTCGGCGAACAGGCGGCAGGCTTCCCGCCCGATGCCGCCGGACCCGCCGGCGACGACTGCAACCTTTCCCTTCAGGGCATCAGACAAGCGCATTATCGATGCCCTCACGATTTGCTGCCGGAAATCGGCGGAACCGGATAGCTCGGTTCGCCCTCGAGCAGCTTGAACTGGTACTCGCAGGTGTAGAAAGGCAGCGGCGTTTCCGGGTAGTCGGGATGCTGCTCCGTATGTTCGACGAAGTTGCCGACGATCTGGGTCTTGGCTCCGAAGACAACGTCCGTCACCAGCGCCTGCGGCGTATCGGAGAATATCTGGGTGATCAACGTCTTGTGGCCCGGCGCCGAGACGATGAAGTGGATGTGGGCGGGCCGCATCGGGTGGCGCCGCTGTGCTCTCAGCAGGTCGCCCACAGGCCCATCGGTCGGAACCGGATAGCCGGCCGGCTTCACCGACGTGAAGTGAAAGCGCCCTTCGGCATCGGTGCGGAACACACCGCGGAGATTGAAATCGTCCTGCTCCGCGTCCTGATTTTCATAGAGGCCGACCGGGGAAGCCTGCCAGACATCGAGCTTCGCATCGGCGACCGGCTTGCCATCGACGCCAGTGACCGTACCCTTGAAATAGAGCGTCGGGCCGGGCGTTTCGGAACGCGCGATGCAGTCTCCGCATTCGCAAACGGGCGCCTGGCCGCGATAGAAGGGGCCGAGCAGCGCCGACATCGTCTCGCCCTGCATGCCGTTATTGTTGATGAGGTCGATCAGCGTCGAAGCGCCGAGGACATCTCCTGCGAGCACGACCTCGTTGTTGGTCTCGTGAGTGTGGTGGCCGAGTGCCGCGATCCAGCGCAGTCCGTATTCGAACTCCTCCTCGGTCGGTCGTGTCTCGATGATGAATTCATGGAGATGACGCACCATCGACTCCATCAATTGCTTGAGCCGCGGGTTCGACGTCCGTGACATCGCGGCCAATACGGTCGGCGTCACGTCGGCGACGGTTTCGATGAGTTTCGGCTCGACTGTTATGTGTTGCATCCTGCTTCTCCTGTCGTTTGCCGGCGTTCAGGCGGCCGCTGCCTTCAAGGCCTGGAGATGTGGATATTTCTCCGTGAGCAGCGAGCCGTGGTAATAGGTCTTGGGAAAGGCTTCGGTCGCGCGGATGCGATCGAGCCAGGCGGCGATCTCGGGAGCATCGGCCCACAGGCGGCCGAGATTGATGTCATCCATCCGCACGATGACCGGCATGATGGCGATGTCCGCCAAAGAAAGATCGTCGCCCATCAGCCATGGTCCGCCGCTTTCGTTGAGCCAACGTGCCATGCGGTCGATGCCGCGTCGAAGACGCGCAAGCGCCTCGTCCATTTCCGATTGCGGAAAGCCGGTGCGCCCCATTTTCATCAGGAACTCGCGGCGCAGCGGCTTGCTCTCGCAGACCGCCAGGAACTCCTCCTCCGTCATGGCCTGATAATGGGGCAGGAAGGCCAAGTTATAGGACGGCACGCGCACGGCCGGCGTGGGCACTTCGTCGATATAGCGCATCATTGCCCGCATCCGTGCGACCGCGAGCGGGTCACGCGGACGCAGTGGCGCGAAATCGGCAACGACGTCTTCGAGATATTCCATGATCACCGAGGAATCGATCACCGCCGCACCTTGATGCACGAGCGCGGGAACCAACCCGTTCGGATTGATGGCAAGGTATTCAGGCTTCAGCTGGTCGCCCCTGAAAAGGTCCAGCTTGTGCTCCTCGAAGGTCCTGCCCTTGGCGTGGAGCACATAGCGCACCCGTTGACTGCAGGTGGACTGGGGTGCGTTGTAAAGTGCGTATTCAGACATGACATCCTCCTCTCGCCGTTCGGGCAAGGCTCAATCCGTAATGTTCAGGAACGGTCGCTCCGGCGGCGCCGGCGCTTAATCCCAGTTGAGCACGCGTGGCAGCTTGCCTTTCTTCGCCAGCGTGCCGATCAGCCCCAAGGGGAAGAATATAAGGCCCACCGCCATCACCAGGCCGGTTCCGAGAATGTTGATCTCAGAGGCGCCCATCGTGGCGACGAAGAATTCGTTCAGCGCGACGATCAGGATGGCGCCGACCACAGGCCCTGCAATCGTGCCCTTCCCTCCAAGTATCGACATCAGCACGAGGTTTGCCGAAACGAGGATCAAGAGAAAAATATTCGGGCGAAGATAGGTGAGATATTCGCCCCAGACCGCGCCGGTCATGCCAACGAAGAAAGCTGAGAATGCGAAAGCCATGACCTTATAGAAGCGCGTGTCGATGCCGGCGCTTTCCGCCTTGATCTCGTCTTTCGAGATCGCCCTTAAACCTAGACCGAACTTCGAATGCTTGATGCGATAGGTCGCCCAGACCGTGAAGGCCGCGATTGCGATCATCGCGTAATAATAGGGAAGCTTTGCCCACTGCACTGGCAGGTCATTGGTCGGCAGGGTCAGGCCATTGGCGCCGCCGACGAATTCCCAGTTGTCGAACAGGATGCGCGCGATCATCAGAAGCGCGATCGACGAGATGATGAAACTTGGTCCGCGTACCTTGAGCGTGATCAGGCCGATCAAGTAGCCGAGAACAGCCGCGACGAGACCGGCAAGAGGCGCCGTGATGATAGTCGAGATGCCATAGCGCGCCAGCAGCATGCCGGCGAAGTAGCCACCGACGCCGAAGAACACGCTGTGACCCAGCGAGACGTAGCCAGCGAAGCCGCCGAGGATGTTCCATCCCGAAGCCATCGCCACATAGGAGGCGGTGAACAGCACGAGGTGAAGCACGTAGTTGTAGTTGCCTACGAATTGCAGGAGCGGCAGCGCGACGAGGATCGCCAACAGCGCCAGGGGAAACCATGTGGCTCTTGTCTGGTCGGCCTTGCGGGCGAGTTTCTCGTTATGTGCACGACGTGCCTTGAGGACGGAACTGGCGCTGGATTGCTGAAGAGTAACGGTCATCATGCCATCTCCGGTTTTTCGCCGAACAGCCCCTGGGGCCGGATCAGCAGGATGAGGAAAAGGGCGAGGAAGAAAGTCATCGTCGACCAGGTGGCGCCGATCCACGTGCCGACGAAGGCGGCCACGACTGACAGCAGCAGTGCAGCGACGACTGTCCCCAGGATGCTGCCCATGCCGCCGAGCACGACCACCGACATCAGCATCGCGATCCACTCCCAGTGCTTGGCCGGAAAGAAGCTGAAGACGAAGCTGACAAGTGAGCCGGCAGCGCCGGCGAGACCGATGCCGATCGCGAAGGCGAGAATGCTGATGAAGTTGACATTGACGCCCAGGAGCTCTGCCGCCTCGCGGTTCTGCGTGGTGGCGCGGATTGCATAACCGAGGCGCGAATATTTCAGGAAAAGCGTGAGCGCGGCGATGATCGCGAGCGACAACACCCCTGCATAGAGCTGCCCCTTCGGAATGAAGACGTCGCCGATGAAGAAGGCATCAGTCGCGTAATCGGGCGAGGTCACGCGCTGGGTGTTGGTGAACAGGCCGCCGAGCACACCCTCCGCCATCATCGCCAGCGCGAAGGTGAGAAGCACCGTCATCTCCGAGTATTTTGCGCTCTTCGTCTCCTTCTCGAACATCAGGCGGTAGAGGAGGACGCCGACCGCCGCCAAGATGGCCGCCGACACCGGCAGCATCACGATCGGATCGATGCCAAGGACTTTGAAGGCCCAGTAGGCGATATAGGCACCGGCGATTATCAGCGACGGATGCGCGAGATTGACGATGCGCATGACGCCGAAGACGAGCGAGAGGCCGGATCCCATCAGGGCGATGACGCCGCCAAGCGCCAGGCCGAGGATCAATATCTGGAGTATGTCTGCCATGTTTCCCCCTTCAGGCGGCCTTCTTGCCGCCAAGGTAGAGTTCCTGGATGCGCGGATCGGCGAGCACGTCGGCGGCCGGCCCTTCGAACAGCGTCCGGCCCAGATCGAGTACGACGCCCCAATCGGAATTCTTGAGGCCCATAAGCGCGTTCTGTTCGACCAGAAGAACCGTCACGCCTTCGGCCGACATCATCTTCATGATGTCGAACATCTCCTGGATCACTTTCGGCGCGAGCCCGAGCGACGGCTCGTCGAGCATGACGATTGCCGGTTTGATGATGAGCGTGCGGGCCATGGCGAGCGTCTGCTGCTGGCCGCCCGACATCGTCCCGGCATGCTGGTCTGCGCGCTCGCGCAGGATGGGAAAGCGCTCGAGGATTTCGCCGATCCGACGCTCGAGCTCCCTTTGGTCATCGAGGATGAAGCCGCCCATGCGCAGGTTTTCGCGCACGGTCATCTTGGGAAACAGCGCCCGCTCCTGGGGCACGAAGCAGACGCCCTCGCGCAGAATCTGGTCAGGACGCATGCCATTGAGGCGCTTGCCCTTGAAAACCACATCGCCCTTGCGGATCGTCAGCATGCCGCAGATGGACTTGAGCAGCGTGGACTTGCCTGCGCCATTCGGCCCGATGATGCAATGGACCTTGCCGGGCTCGACGGTAAGATGCGCGCCATCGAGGATCGCCGGTCCGTCGCCATAGCCCGCCGTGATGTCGGTCACTTGAAGCAGCTCGGTCATCAGGCAGCCTCCTCTTCGAGAACACCGCCGAGATAGGCATCGAGCACGTGCGGGTCCTTGCGCACCACCTCCGGCGGGCCCTCGCAGATCACGCGGCCCTGCGCCATGACCACCACCTTGTGGGAGAGCCGCATGATCAGGTCCATGTTGTGCTCAACGATAAGAACCGTGAGGCCCTTCTCGTTGAGCGCGCGGATGTGGCCGATGATCTCTTCCATCAAGGAGGGGTTTACGCCGCCGGCCGGCTCGTCGAGCAGGATGATCTTCGGATCCGACATCAAAAGTGCCGCCAGATCCATCAGCTTCTTCTGGCCGTAGGAGAGATTGTGGCCGTCTTCGTAGGCGATGCGGGTGATGCCGAGGAAGTCGAGGATCGTCATCGCCTTGTCCTTCTCTTCCGCGCTCATGGCCGGTCGCAGCAGGCCGCGGATGCCATCGACCCGCGACTGCACGATGACGTTCTCGATGACCGTCATGTCCGAGAGGTTGCGGGAGATCTGGAAGGTGCGGCTGAGGCCCTTTGATGTGATCTTGTGCGGCCGCAATTGATCGATCCGCACGCCGTCGAGCCAGACCTCGCCGGATGTCGGCGTGACCGTGCGGCTGATACAGTTGAAGGCTGTCGTCTTGCCGGCACCGTTCGGTCCGATCAGGGCTGTGATCGAGCCCCTTTCAACGGTGAATGTCGCACCGTCGACGGCCTTGATGCCCCCATAATGCTTGCAAAGATTCTTCACTTCGAGCATAGGCCCGACCTCCATTTCCTCGAGACGATTTCTTGCCGTCCGGATGCGGGTTCTTGGCCACATCCGGACACGCTTAGAAGCCAGCCTTGGGATAGCTGAATGGAACGACGCCTTCGAACTCGCCGGTCGGATAGACAAAGTTCAGCTTGCCATCCTGCCACTGCGTCATGATGTGCGACTTGTCCTTGGCGAGGCCGCGCTCATCCCACGAGAAACGGCCAAGTACAGTGCGAACCGGTTCCTCCTTCGTGCGCGCATGCAGCCACTCGCCCATCTTGGCGTTGTCCGTGGTGCCGGCGCCGCTGATCGCCTGCTCGATCCCCTGGCAGACGGCGAATGGGATGGCGCTGTCTTCATCCGGCTCCACGCCGTATTCCGCCTCGAAGGTCTTGACGAAATCGGCATTGCTGAAGGGCTTGCCGGCAAGAGTGCTTTCGAAAGGCACGTCCTTATGCCAGGTGGTGTGGATCATCACGCCATTGGCCGCATTCTCACCAACACCCTCGATAAATTCCGTCTGTGCGCCCTGGCTCAGATAGACGAGCTTCGGCGTCGCGCCGACGGTTTTCAGGCTGCGAGTGAGTTGAACCGCCTCTTCCGCCGACGCGGTAAGGCCTATGATCATCTCGGCGCCGGAGCGCTTGATCGAATTGGCGAGGTTCAGCCAGTCGTTGAAACCTTCCTCCGGCCATTTCTCCTGCATGACAACCTCGATGCCGGCGTCTGCGAGATAGCCGGGTGCGAGATCGGCAATCTCCTTGTCGGTTGCCGGGTCCTTGACCTTCTCGCCAAGCAGGCCCGCCGCAATTGCATTGGCGAAGAAGTCGTCGGCCGAAACGATTGCCGCGGTCTTCGGGCCTTGGCCAGCAGCGATGAGGTCCTTGATCACGGCGACTACGTCCCTGCCGGTGTATTCCGCCGCGCTGACCTGGAAATAGAAAAGGTTCCGATATCCCTGCTCGTAGATGCGCAAGGCGCCGCCGGAGGGAACGGCGTGAACCATGTTGTATTTGGAAAGAATGCTGCCGACCGGAAAGGTCAGCCGACTGGAGAAGGTGCCATAAACGGCATCGACCTTGTCGACATTGATGAAACGCTCATACTGGTTGATTGCGGTCGCCGGGTCCGAGCGGTTGTCGCTGACCACAAGTTCGACCTGACGGCCAAGAATGCCCCCCGCTTCGTTGATCAGCTTGGTGCAGAGTTCATATCCGCGCTTGTGCTTCTCGCCACTGACCGACAGGCCACCGGTAATCGGCAAGGACGCGCCGATTTTCAGCGTTTGCGCTTGCGCAGCCGTCGCAAGAGCCAGGGCGGTCGTTACCGCCAAAAACCTTCCGAGAGTTCTTCGAGTTCTTCCAAGTCTCACTGATGCTCCTCCTTCTCCATCACGAAACTGCACGCAATCGATTGCACGCGTCGCCAAAAAGAAAGCCGGCAACACACGGCTCATTCCTCTGCGGGAACTCCTCTCTCCCGCGAGACCGCCGATGTGGCCCGCCACCCGAGATTGCGTCACTCAAGGCAATCCGCGTGCAAACGATTGCGCAGAAGGGGTAACATGACGTTTATCAAGCGTCAAGGAAGATTGTGCAATCGATTGCTTATTCGTCGCCTCCTTGTAGAATGGCGTCCCATGTCGGGGCCCAGGAAATGCTGAAAAAAAGAATTACCCTCAAGGATATAGCACGCGAGACGGGTGTCCATGTCTCGACCGTTTCGCGGGCGCTCGATCCGGTCGAGCGCAAGAACATCACGGAAGAGGTCGTCAAACGCATCCAGGCGGCCGCGGACGCACTCGGTTATCGGCCGAACAGGATCGCGGCGGGTCTCAGGACCAACCGGACGATGAGCGTCGGGGTGATGATCCCCGATATCACCAATCTCATTTTCCCACCGATCCTGCGCGGCATAGAAAGCGTGCTCGAGCCGCTCGGTTACGCCTCGATCATCGTCAATACCGACAGCGACAGGGACCGGGAGGCCCGCCTGCTGGATGTTCTGCGCGATCGCGGCGTCGATGGCATTATCCATGCGGCGGTCCTGCGAAGCGACCCTTCGATCGCCAAGGCGGCGCAGGACGGGCTTCCGGTCGTTACCCTCAACCGCAAGGTGGAGTTTTCCGACATACCCTATGTCATCAATGACGAGGACGCCGGCATCTGCCAGATGCTGCGGCATCTCCGCGAACTCGGCCATGAGCGGATCGCACATATCGCCGGCCCCCAGGATCTTTCGACCGGACAGTTGCGCCTCGCCGCGTTCCGAAAGGCCGCGGATGATCTTGCGGCCGCCATCGATGAGGACCTGATCGTCACCGCCACCCGTTTCGACGAACAGGAGGGCCGCCGCTGCCTGACCGCCTTGGTTTCTTCGGGCGAGGTCTTCACCGCAGTGCTTTGCGCCAACGACCGTCTCGCACTCGGGGCGATCGAGGCACTGCGCGAACGCGGCATCGATTGTCCTCGCCAGGTTTCCGTCACCGGCTTCAACGACATGCCGCTTCTGGAACTCATCCGCCCCAAGCTCACGACCGTCAGGATCCAGCAGCACGGCGCCGGGCGTGCGGCCGCAAACATCCTGCTGCGGTTGATGAATGCCGATGCGCCGAACGTCGATATCGAAACCGTGCTGCCGGTCGAGCTTGTCGTGCGCGAGAGCACGGCACCGGTCGTTGGCGGCGACACACGGCAAAGTGCGGCCCGCTCGAATTGATGCGTGCCGATGGCGGCCGGCTACCAACCCCAGAAAAACAGGAACCAGCCCGTGTTGGCGGTCGCGATGGCGAGGCCGATGCTGGCAAGCGCCATCAGGCGTCGGCCTTTACCCCTGCAATAGAGGCCGGTGACGTGCCAGAACAGGGCGCCGGACCAGCCGCTCGCAACGATGAGCATGGCCACGCGCGCGTAGTCGATCCAAGGCAGATCGATTCCGTCCATGCGAAGCTGCGTGACCGAGAATGCGGATAGCCCGAGAAAGACGCCGGCGGCTGCAATCGGGATGAGCGTCTGCGCCAGGTGATGAAATCGTCCGGGATTCCAGCGGCCGAGGCACAGCGTCGCGATCGAGAGCAGCAATGTGATCGCGAGCCCGGCGGCGAGCGCCGTCGTGAGCACGTAGAAAACGAGGGTCGCCCCGTCGAGGAGCGTCAGCACATCGTTTCTTTCGGGGTAATTCGTGAGCACCCACCAGGGCGGGGAAATCTCCAGCGGCCACAGCACGTTGCTTTCGACAAGCCTTTCGGCAGTCCATTGTTTCGTCGCATTGAACCATGGGCTCCCGGTCCAATGAAAGGCGCCGACGGCGACCCCCATCAGTCCGAAGACGATCAGCACCGTTTCCCACGGCTTCGGATGTTCCCCCGCCACATGCACGATTTCATGAGAGGGCGAACGGTGGGCGAGCCGGATCGCCCCGCGGAATCCGCTGCACCGACCGCACATATGGCAGTCGCTCGCGCCGCGCATCGTCTTCAGCGGCACCAGCGGCGCACAGTTCACCACGCCTGGGTTCAGCCCGACACGTTGGCTCTGCTGCCAGACCTCCTGATCGACGCGGAAATGAAGCGGCGCGAGTTTGGCGAGCAGGCCGAAGACTCCGCCGGCGGGGCAGAGATAGCGGCACCACACGCGCTTTTCCTTGCCATAGAGATAACCCACCACAGCCGCCGCCAGCGTCGAGCCGCCGAGTACCAGCAGCGCGGGTTTCGGATATTGATAAACGCTGACCATCTGGCCGTAGAGCGTCGTGCCGGCAAAGGCGATTGTCGGCCAGCCGTTCCACTTGACCCAGCGCGGTATGCCGCCTGCGCGTCCATGTCGGCTGCTGAATTCAGAAATCGCCCCTTCCGGGCAAAGGAGCCCGCACCACACGCGACCGACGAGCGCTGTCGCAAGCAGCACCATCGGCCACCATATGCCCCAGAACGCAAATTGCGCGAAGCGGGTGAAATCGTCCCAGACATGCGCCGCGTTGCCCGGCATAGGCAGAAGCACCGGCACGACGAGCAGCGCCGCATAGACAAGAACGACGCTCCATTGAACCCAACGGATTTGCCGCTGGCGTTCTGCCAGCCAGTCACCGATCCGCTGCCAGACATCTTGCTGCGGCCGCAACAGGAAGACGGGCGTGGTCATACGACGTTCCACGGATTCGCCCGGTTTGTCCGCAGCAGCGGTCTGGCGCCCGAGCGACAGGCTCGATAAAGCGCAACCGATAGTGGCGTTCGGTGGCTAACCAAGCCGGGTGTTTCTCCGACAGTAAAGCGGCTGTAGGCCGAGTAGGCGCGCAGAAATGGCGCCATGGTTCCTCCTGGTGTCGTTATGGCGGGCTGCGGAAAGGCCGCGCGGCGATGCGTATGCGCGCGGCCTCCCCAGCTACCGGGGCAGCGGCTACCGTCAAGATCGGTCGCCCCGTTCGCACAGCAGGACAGGCTTAGTAACCGCCCTTTTTCCCCACGCCGGCATAGGTGAATTCATAGTCGACGGAAAATCCCTCGGGCCATGGAGCGACCCCGGTCTCCTTGTCGACGTGGCGTCCGAAATGGGCGGTCTCGTCGTGCGATTGCGAGTGGATGGTCAGTTCAAGTCTGTATTTGCCCGGCCCCATGAGCTTGACGTTGTCGCCGTAATGGGGTCCGTCGCTCGCCACCATCGGCATGAATGAACCTGCCGTTTCCTCGCCACCGTCGACTTTGGTCAACCGGTACTCGACGTGCAGATTGGGCAACCAGTCCCCTTCCGCAAAACCGTTCCCGTTGTCCGCCGCAGCGTGAATATCGGCCTCAAGATGGATATCGGCCTCCACCGCCGGCATCATCATGCCGGGAGGCTCCATTTCGATCGGCTGCAGGTAAACGGCAGCGATCTCCATTCCGTGGCGAAGCAACGGTTCGCCGATCCGATATTCCGCCGCGGACGACAACGAGACGCCCGCAAGCAGGAGGCCGATCGATGCAAGCGGGAACAATCTGAGGCATTGCATTCGCTGTTTTCCTTCCGGGGAACGAGCCAGTCGGCGTTATACTTCCCTCACCTTTTATGCACCCAATGTTCGAAGATCATTGCGCTGGAGCAAACAACTCATGCTCGAAACGGCTTTCACGCGACCGTTGAGCAAGGCGGCCTGTCGCGCAGTATTCCACCAGATCGGGGCGATCCGTTCCCTCGCTCGAGAAGAACAAAATCCAACGTCGGCAAAGATCGGATTCAGTCTTTTTTGGTAATTTTCCGTTAGCAATTCCCATCAGTGGGGTCGACGGCGCTTTCCGCTGTCGGCGATAGTCTTGCGTACGGGTCCCTATGCGTCTTTCAGCTGTGCCAGTCGTTCTCCTTGCCGGCCTCGTTTTGTCGGGCTGCGGGTTCAGTTCCAATCGGGATAGGGTTGCCGCTCAGCAACCGTCGCAGGAGACGACAAGCTCCGTTGCCCGGTCGCCCAGTCCCATGCCTGCCGCGAATGTCGGCACGGCCGCTTCGCAAGCGGCCCCGCCACAGGAAATGCTGGCGTGGGCTGGTCCCGCTCCGCAGCCGCAGGCATTCGTGCCGGTGGCCAGAACAGCTGGCATGCCCGTTCCTTCGGAACGACCGATCGCCCTGCTCACCCCGGAAAACCCGGCAGCCGGCGCGGCACCACGGACACGCGCGCAGATCTACGGTCACCGCTTCCGCGATGCCAAGCCCATCAATTTCGGCAGAAGCTCGCCGAGGAAACTTGCGGTGCACGGCGTCGACGTTTCCCGCTGGCAGGGCGACATAAACTGGGCGAAGTTGCGGACACAGGGGGCGAACTTCGCCTATATCAAGGCGACCGACGGCGGCGACCATCTCGATCCGATGTTCAAGAAGAACTGGCGCAGGGCCAAGGAAGCCGGGCTGAAACGCGGCGCCTACCACTTCTTCTACTGGTGCCGGACCGCCGGCGAACAGGCCGACTGGTTCATCCGCAACGTGCCGCGAGAAGCAGGCGCCCTGCCGCCGGTCATCGACGTCGAGTGGAACGGTGAATCGAGCTGCAAAAGACGCCCCTCGCGCGAGCGGGTGCTCGAAAAGATGCAGGTCTTCATGGACAAACTGGAAAGACACTATGGCCAGCGCCCGATCATCTACACCGCGCCGGATTTCTATCGCGACAATTTGAAGGGCGCGTTCCCGAACCATCCTTTCTGGCTGCGTTCGGTGGCCGCCCACCCCTCCAAGGTCTATCCGGGACGGAAATGGCTCTTCTGGCAATATTCCGGCTCCGGCCTCTCGCACGGCGTCGACGGCAGGATCGACCTCAACGTGTTCCACGGCAGCGAGGATGAATGGCATAGCTGGGTCGCCACGCGGTCCAGCTAAACCGGCCCGCGACGAACTGATGGTAGCAGTTCGACCGGCACCGACGATCGATCCTCGGTTCCGCAAATCGGGCGACGAACGGAGTCGGCCCAAAGCGACTGCGGTTTCCCTCCAGCGTTCGAACGCTGCGACGTCCACATGCGGCCCGGCCCGTATACACCGGGGATCATGAGACCCTGCACCATCGACGTAGGTTGATGCGGATCAACGATCGAACGAACCGGCGGGCCTAATTTTCTTTCGAAATGCCGAGCGTTTCACCTTAAACTCATGGCTCTATCCCTTCTGCGCTTTTGGCAATGCGGCTGACCGATCGAGAAGCCGTCTTGCCGACCGAATGACGAGCCTGTGAACGAGGAGTCGTGTCGATGCCAAATATGATCGCAAGCCCTACGACGACCTTTCCATCGCCAAGCTGGCCGACGATGGCCGATGGTGCAAAATACCTTCTCTCGATGGGACGCCTCCAGGCGGAGGCATTGAGGATGACGCTGCGTTATCAGGTCGAGTTGCTGGCTTTCCTGAAGAACCGAAGCGAACAGGATCTGAAACTCATTGATGACCTGTCCTCGCCGGACCATGTGAACGAGGCCTTCGACCTTTGTTGCAGCTTCTGGCAGAATGCGTTTCTCGACTATTCCGACGAAGCGGCACGCATTGCCGAGATCGGCTCTGATGTTGCCGCCGAAACGGCAAAGCAGGTGCGCGAGGAGCAGAAATTGCTCACCAAGGACATGGCCGGGCAACTGGTCATGTGAGCGCGGTCAAGCGCCTGCCATTCGACATTTGATCGCCGAGCTCCGCGGCAATGGTCCAGTTTGCTGCGGCGCGATTTCATGGCGCATTGTCTTCAATCGTCTCGCAGTGTTTCCGTTCGTCGGTTTGAAGATCGACATCCAGCTCTGCGAGGAGCGGAAGATGGTCGGAAGCGACGCGTGCCAAGGCGCTGTTGTGCACGTTGCACGCAGCCACGCCTATTCCTTCGCCAATAAGGACGTGATCTATCCGCAGGAGCGGTAACCGCGAGGGGAAGGTCGGCCGCGGCTTTGCGTTGGTCAGGAGTTGCACGTCCCTGAGCTGTCGGGCCAGCAGCCTGTAGGCAGTGGAACGCGCAGTCGCGTTGAGGTCGCCTGCCAGAAGCACGCGGGAACCTTCCTCCACTGCTCCAAGCCACCCAGGCCCCAAAAGGGTCGTTGCCTGGCGCAGGCGCTCAGAACCGCGAAGCCCGAGATGGGTTACGATGACCTGAAGCTTGACGTCGGCGAGGTCGATTTCCACCCAGAGCGCTCCTCGCGGTTCGCCGGAGGAAGGCAGGGCGGCCGCCTTGACCAGCCGCGTCGGTAGCGCCGTCAGTACGGCATCGCCATATTTTTCGTCCTCCAAATGAAGAGCCGGGTGAAACTGCGCCTCCATCTGCAGATGCGTGGCGATCATGTGAGCCTGATCTATTCCGCCGCTGCGCGCGCGACCGACGTCGACTTCCTGCAAGGCGATGATGTCGGGCCGGCATTCGTTGATCACGGCGGCGATGCGAGCAGGGTCAAGCTTCCGGTCGATACCGAAGCAACTGTGGACGTTATAGGTGAGGAATCGTATCCGCCGTCGCATGATCAGATTTCGAGAGTGGTCCCGCATTCGGGAACACGCGGCACGTGCTTTTCGTTCCGGTGGTTACGCACAGGAACAGGACAGATGTTCAGGAAACTCCTAGTAAGACTATTGATAACCGCCGCCATTGGCCTGGCGAGCTGGCTGATCTACCGCACTCTCAGCCAACAGAGCCTTGATGCGATCGTCAGCTCGATCATGCAGATTCCGGCCGGACATCTGCTGGCGGGCATCGGTTTTGTCTTTCTCTCCTATTTCTGCCTGACGCTCTTCGACGCGCTTGCCATTCGCTATGTCGGGCGCGAGCTTGCCTATCCACAGGTTGCCATCGCCTCGTTCACCAGTCTTTCGATCGGCCACAATGTCGGCGGGGCCGCCTTGAGCAGCGGTGCCATCCGGTATCGGTTCTATTCGCGCTGGGGGCTGAGTGCCGAAGAAGTTGCAAAGGTCATCCTCTTCTGCGGCATCACCGTCGGCCTCGGCCTCGTCACATTGGCCGGCCTCTGCTGTCTGATCATGCCGGGCGGTGCCGCGCGCATCACTGGATTCTCCAGAACCGCCGCACTCCTTCTCGGCACGACCTGCATTGCAGCCACTATCGGCTATGTGGCGCTTGCGCACTTTCTCCGGGCTTCGGTTCGCGTCTTTCGCTGGACCTTCAAGTTGCCCTCGTCTCGGATCGCGGCCTGCCAGGTAATTGTCGGCACGGCGAATTTCCTTTGCGTCAGCGCATGCCTGCATCAGTTGCTGCTCACCTTCGGAGACCCAAGTTTCCTCGACACGGCGACGGCCTATGTCGGTGCGAACGTGGCCGCACTCTTCAGCCATGTTCCAGGGGGTATCGGCGTGCTCGAAGCGACGATTGCGTTTCTGCTCGGCCAGACGGCGAATGTCGGCGCGCTGATCGCCTTCCGGGCTATCTATTTCTTCCTGCCGCTGCCACTTGGCTTGATTTCGCTGTCGATCGCTGAGTTTGGCCGCCAGGATGACGGAAGAAGCCTTGCGAACAAGGCGAAGACCTGACCACCCCAGCGTCTCAGCAGTACATGCAGGCGATAGAACGGCCTGATCGGTCTGCGCGGATCGACGAGCCCGGTGCCCCAGACAAGACTGGTCGCACCGCCGTCGTCGACACCATCGAAGGGACGTATGCCGCGCCGGCGCGCGTTCAGCCTGTCGAAGACGGCCACGAGGGAGCTTGTCTCTCGTAACGTGTCTTCGACCTCACTTGCTTCGACGTCGAGATGTTCTGCCAGAAGTCTGTTGCGGATCCTGGCGAGTGCGGCTCGGTGTTGCTCGCTGGCCGCTTCGACGGCGACGTCGCACTCCGTGTCGAGACTTTCCGAACGATGATTGAGGTTGGACGAACCGACCCGAAGAAATCGGTCGTCGATCGCCACCACCTTGGAATGGATCATCACCTCCTGTTCGGATCCGTCGGCCGTAGGCACCACAGGGTAGCCGACCCGCATCCTGCCGTAACGGTCGGCCTGCTTCAGCAATCGAGTGAGGCGGTCGCGATTTCCACCCATGAAGATGCGTTCCAGGAAACCGTGCGAGCTGTGCGTGGTGATGACCACTATTTCCGGTCCCTCCGGCTCCCGCAGTCGCTCACAAAGCGCGTGGCCTATTTTTCGCGAGGCGAAATATTGGCTCTCGATGTAGATGTGGCGGCGTGCGCTGCGCAAGGCATCAAGTGTAAGCCGCAGCGCCTCTTGCCGCCCTCGTCGTTCGTCGGAGGCAGGCTCGGTGCGGGCGATTGCAACCGGGCAATCCTCCAGGACCGGCGTCGTGCGGGTCGGCCACGCCACAGCCTTCGAACAGGGAGCCTCCACTTCTTCGCCGACGGACGACTTCCAGCGGGCGCGGCAGAGGTCCCCTATCGCGCGGCTTGCCTCACCCTCGAACACGACCTGGATATCGTGCACCGGATCGTAGGGTTTACCGTCCGGATCGCGACGCAGCTTGCTCTCGGCCGCGTGCTCCGGCTGATCCCAGCGCCGGGCAGTAAGGTCGATGCCACCAACGAAGGCGATGCTGTCGTCGATGCAGACGAGCTTCTGGTGATGCGATCCGCGCAGCGCGCGATGGCTCGCAAACCTAAGCTCGATCTGCTGATGCGAAGCCCATTTCTGTTTGCGAAACAGCCGCAGCGACTTTCCCGAATAGATCGGCCCCATTGCCCATACGAGAATGCGGATCTTGAGGTTTGGTCGTTGCGCGGCGAGGCGTTCAAGCATGGTACCGAGCGCCTCGGCATGTGGATCGGCGGGCCGCAATTTGATGCGCGGATCAAAGTCCCATCCGGTGATCCAGATCTGCTCTTCCGCCTGCCCGAGCGTGCGCTCGAGACAGGCATAATAGGCGGCTGCATCGATGAGGAAGGCCAGCCGCCGCGCCGGCGCACTGCGCCAGACATTCTCGTCTTCCTTGATGATCGGTCGGCGTGCCCCACGCCATCTGCCGGCGGGGCTTCCGGTAAACACGCTTTTCCAGACCAATCTTTCCATCCCGGTGCGTGGCGACTGAAAATGAATACTTTTCAAGCGCGATTTGTTCCCCCGGCATTGCCACGGGACAAGGCCTTGCCGGTGGAACATTTCCCTGGGGGCGAGATTAGAAGGGTCCGAACCTTCAACCGAACACCCGCAAAATCACGTTCTTGCTGCTAGCGGAGGAGGGGCAAACAATGCCGAACGCTGCCGACATTCTCATCGACACACTGATTGAATGGAAAGTCGACGTCGTGTTCGGCCTGCCCGGAGACGGCATCAACGGCATCATGGAGGCGCTCAGAAGGCGGCAGGATCGCATCCGCTTCGTTTCTGTCCGCCACGAGCAATCCGCCGCCTTCATGGCATGCGCCTATGCCAAATTCACCGGCAGGCTCGGTGTTTGCCTCGCCACGTCGGGCCCCGGCGGCACAAACCTCTTGACCGGGCTCTATGACGCGAAGCTGGACCAGATGCCGGTATTGGCAATCACCGGCATGCAGTATCACGACCTGATCGAGACCTTTTCGCAGCAGGACGTCGATCTGACCCGCGTCTTCGACAACGTCGCGGTCTACAATGCGCAGGTCAACGACGCCGCGCATATGGAAAATCTCGCCAACCTTGCCTGCCGGTCGGCGCTCTCGAAACGTGGGGTGGCGCATCTTTCGATCGCCAACGATGTACAGGAGCGAATGGCCGACGGCGGGCGCTCACGCCGTAATCGCCCGGGACACATGCCGAGCCGCAATTTCGCCGGTAGGCTCGTCCCGCTCGAAAGCGATCTTTCAAGAGCGGCGGATCTTCTGAATGCAGGCAAGAAGGTCGCAATCCTCGCAGGCCGCGGCGCCCTGGAGGCGAGAGACGCACTGCGCGAGACGGCGGACCTGCTTGGCGCGCCCGTCGCGAAGGCTTTGCTGGGCAAGGCCGTGTTGCCCGACGGCGATCCGCTCACGACCGGCGGCATCGGGATACTCGGCACGGCGCCATCGCAGGACATCATGCAGCAATGCGATACGTTGCTGATCGTCGGCTCGACTTTCCCTTATATCGAATACTATCCGGCGCCGAATGCGGCTGCCGGTATCCAGATCGATCACGACCCGCAGCGCATCGGGCTGCGTTACCCGGTGGAAGTCGGCCTGGTCGGCGAGGCAAACGAGACGCTGCGGATGCTCAACAAGAGGCTCAAACGGAAGTCGGACCGATCGTTCCTCGAGCGAGCCCAGGAGGCCACTCAGGTTTGGCGGCGGGAACTGAGGTCTATGGAAGAAGACAAGAGCTCTCCCCTGAAGCCGCAGCCGGTAGTCGGTGCCTTCGGCAAGCGCATCGCCGCAAACGGTGTTCTTGTGTGCGACTCCGGGCAAAACACCGAACTCACCGCTCGCCATATCGATCTGGGCGCAGACCACATGTTCTCGGTATCGGGCGCTCTCGCTTCGATGGCCTCGGCCCTGCCCTATGCGATCGCCGCGGGCATCGCGCTGCCGGGCCGCCCGGTCTATGCGGTGGTCGGCGACGGCGGCTTCGCCATGCAGCTCGGAGAACTCTCAACGGCAATTCATCACCGGATCCCTCTGAAACTATTGGTAATCCGAAACGACATGTTGAACCAGATCGCCTGGGAACAGATGATGTTTCTCGGCAATCCGCAATTCGCCTGCGAATTGCCTCCGATCGATTTCGCCGCCGCTGCTGAAGCCATGGGTGCCCGCGGCTTCACGATCCAGTCTTTCGACGGGTTGGAAGAGATCATGGACCAGGCGTTCGCCGTCGAAGGCCCGGTGGTCATTCAGGCGCTGGTCGATCGCTACGAGCCGCTGATGCCGCCGAAGATGCCGGAAGATTACGCCCGCAATTTCCGTGCCGCCCTGCCCGAAACCCCGGGCCACGAGAAGATCGAAGAAAATCTCAAGCACTCTCCGCTGGGCAATGCCGCAGCCGATCAAAACCCGCAGGGGACGCAGCAGGCGCCGGACGAGAACACGGCGGACTTGCCGGGCATTCCGTAGAAGCCGCCTGGCCTCGAGCGAGCGTCGACACAAGTTTGTATTAAGGATTGAGGATGATGCAGGCGATGGGCAGCAGGCGATGGGCAATCGCCGACGGGTATATTCCTTCCTCCAGCGCTAGCGACGACCCCGCGCTCGTCTCGCATGAAAGCGCGTGCATTCTGAACGCCGGCGAAATTCCGGCCAATATCGAAATCACAGTGTTCTTTTCCGACAGGGAACCGGCCGGTCCCTATCGCCTTGCCATTGCGCCCCGTCGAACCGTGCATCTGCGCTTCAACGATCTCGATGATCCGGAACGTGTGCCGCGAGATACGCCCTATGCTTGCGTCATCGAGTCCGACGTGCCGATCATCGTGCAGCAGACGCGGCTCGACTCCCGCCGGCCGGATCACGCTCTCTTGAGCACCATCGCCTATTGCCAGGAATAGGATGCCAAACACACCGTGGAGTGCCACTTCGGAAAACCTGGACCAGGATTTTCACAACTGGTCGGGCGGCCTGCGGTTTCGGCCGTCGCGCGTGGAGGTGCCCGGCAGCGAGGAGGACGTCGCGGCACTCGTGCGTGCGGCCGCGAGGCAGGGCCGCACCATAAGGCCGATCGGGTCCGCCCATTCGTCGAGCGCGCTTTTCGTCACGGACGATATCCTCGTTTCCCTCGACCATATCCGCGGTCTGCGCGAGCATGATGCGCGACGCCATCTGGCCACGGTCGGCAGCGGTTCTGAGCTCACGCACTTGAGCAAGGAACTTGAGGCCGCCGGCTTGACGCTCTCGAATTTCGGCGACGTGGCAACCCAGACCGTCGGCGGCGCGATCGGAACCGGCACTCATGGGTCCGGCCGAGGACTCTATAATCTGTCGATGATGCTGATTGGCGGCCGCCTCGTCACAGCCAGAGGAGAGATCAGGACATTCGGGATTGAAGAGGAGCCGGATTTTCTGCGGGCATTTCGTGTTTCCTTCGGAACGCTCGGCATTCTTACCTGGGCCACGCTCCAGCTCGACCCGCTGCACGACCTGCACCGCCAGGAATGGTGTCTGGCCTTCGAGCCCTGCATGGAGGCACTCGAGCAGCTTGCCCGAGAGAACAGGAATTTCGATTTCTATTGGTACCCCCGTTCCGACGAGGTGAAGCTCCGTTGCATCAACCCGCCCGGCGAGGAGAAGGATTACAGCGCCTTCGCCCGGCTGGCCAAGGATGAAATCGGCAGCCCACACGAGGTCATTCCGCAGCACAGTGATCTGCCCTACCGTTTCGAGGAGATGGAGTATTGCGTCCCTGCCGAGGCGGGACCGACTTGCCTCAGGACGTTGCGCGGGCGGATCAAGGAAAGATGGCGCCGTTCGGTCGGCTGGCGTCTGCTCTACCGCTACATCAAGGGCGACGACACATGGCTCAGCGAAGCGCACGGGCGGGATTCCGTAAGCATATCGCTTCACCAGAACGCGTCCCTGCCCTACTGGGACTTCTTTCTCGATCTTGAACCGATCCTGCGTGACCACGGCGGCCGGCCACATTGGGCGAAGAAGCACAGCCTGCGAGCACCCGAGCTCAGGGCTCTTTACCCGATGTGGGATCGTTTCCTCGCCCTTCGACAGGAGATGGACCCCGAGGGGCGCTTTCTGACGCCTTACCTGCGCGGGCTTCTGGGCTGTTAGGAGGATGCATGCAAGCATTCGGCAAAAAGCGATGGGCGATAGCCGGAGGACACATTCCTCTCGAAAGCAACGGCCCCGAGCCCGAATTCACCAGCCGCGACGAGCTCGCCGTGCTCAACTGCTCCGACAGCGCGGCGAGGATACGCATGCACATCCATTATGCGGACCGTCCGGCGGTCGGGCCCTACGAACTGGATATCGCGCCAAGACGGGTCCGCCACATCCGCTTCAACGATCTGATCTTTCCCGAGGCCCTCCCGCTGGACGAGGCCTTCGGCGCCGTCATCGATGCGGATGTGCCCGTCGTGGTCCAGTTCACCCGCCTCGACGGCGGCACACGAGCGCGCAACGCCGTGGCGACCGCGGCTTATGCGGCGCGGACTTCTTCACGAAGGAGACATCGATGAAAGACGCACCATGGTTCGCGAGCGCCGTCATCTACGGCATCGACGTGCGCAGATTCGCCGACGGCAACGGCGACGGAATAGGCGACTTCGTCGGCCTGAGAGAGCGGGTGCCCTATTTAAACGAGCTCGGCATCAACTGCGTCTGGCTTTTACCGTTTTTCAAGTCCCCATTCGCCGACAACGGCTATGATGTCAGCGACTATTTGTCCATCGACACGCCGCTTGGCACGCTCGACGATTTCCTCGACTTTCAGCACACGGCCGGCGAACAGGGCATTCGTGTCATCATCGATCTCGTCGCCAATCACACGTCCAATGAGCATCCGTGGTTCCAGGCGGCACGCCGTGATCCCAGATCCCGCTACCGCAACTACTACGTCTGGTCCGAGAATCCGCCCCCCGTTGATCCGGACAACAAAACCGCTTTCCCCGGCGAGGAAGACAGCGTCTGGAGCTATGATGAACTCGCCCAAGCCTACTACTTCCATAAATTCAGACATTTCCAGCCGGATCTGAACATTGCCAATACGGCGGTGCGCGACGAAATGCTCCGGGTCGTCGACTATTGGCTTTCGATGGGCGTCGATGGATTTCGCGTGGATGCCGCGCCTTTCGTGATCGGCGAAACGGGTATCGAACACGCGGATCCGCGGGACCCCCATGGCTTTCTGCGAGAAATGCGCGCGCTGGTCGACGCCAGGCGCCCTGGCGGGCTCCTGTTGGGCGAAGCGGACCTGGCGCCGGAAAAGCTTCGCGAATATTTCGGCGAGGGAAAGCTCGACCTCCTGTTCAACTTCATTCTGAGTGGCGCCTTTGTCGCGGGTCTTGCGCGGCAGAGTTCCGATGTCATCTGCCAGGCGCTCTCGGTTGCGCCGGAACCGCCGCCCCACTGCGGCTGGGCAAACTTCCTCCGCAACCTCGACGAACTCAATGTGGCGCGTCAGTCGGAGGCCGTTCGGCAGGAAACCTACGCTGCGTTTGCCCGCGATGAGGATATGAGGATCTACGGTCGAGGCATAAGGCGGCGCCTTGCGCCGATGTTCAAAGGAGAGCAGGCGCGAATCGAACTCGCCTTCAGCCTGCTTCTGTCGTCACCGGGCGTCCCGGTTTTTGTCTACGGCGATGAAATCGGTCTTGGCGATGACCTTTCCCGGCCCGGCCGCGAGACCGTGCGCGTTCCGATGCAGTGGAGCGACGAGGCAAACGCCGGGTTTTCCACGTCAGCGCATGCAAACCTCGTTCAGCCGACTGTCTCCCAAGGGCCATTCTCTTACAAGCGGATCAATGTCGAACGTCAGCGCAGCGACCCGCATTCGCTTCTGAACCGTGTCAAGACGATGATCCTCGCGCGCCGACGCCACGATCTCTTTCATAAGGGCCGGCCGGTTCTGCTGCCCGCGGGAGATGCCGCGCTGTTCGCTCTGGCTTATTCCGACGGCACTGAACTGCTCGTGGCGCTGCACAATCTGTCGGACAAACGGCGGCGGGCAGAACTCGAACTGCCTGGTGCCATCGACGCCAAGCTGACCGATATCCTCAGCGATCGGGAGGTCGAGCTTGCCGGGCAGCATCTGACGATCGACCTCGATCGCTTCGGCTACACATGGCTGCATTCGGGAAGGAAGGATTGAGATGGCGAAGATCGGATATCACGCGTCTCATGAGCAATTCACCCCCCGCGACCTGTTGAGCTGGGCGCAGGCGGCAGAACAAGCGGGGTTCGATTGTCTCATGTCCTCCGACCATCTGGCGCCCTGGAGCGAGCGCCAGGGCCAAAGCGGTTTCGCCTGGGCGTGGCTTGGCGCAACTCTTCAGGCGACGCAGCGATCCCTCGGTCTCGTTACCGTTCCTTGCGGCTGGCGGTACCACCCGGCGATAACGGCCCAGGCCGGGGCGACGCTCGCCCAGATGTTTCCGCGACGCCTCGCCTGGCTCGCGCTCGGCAGCGGCGAAGCCCTGAACGAGCATGTCGTTGGCGGGGTTTGGCCCGACAAGGCGGAGCGAAAAGCCAGGCTCCGCGAGGCCGTCGACGTCATTCGAGAGCTCTGGGCCGGGCGCACGGTCACGCGAGACGCACCCATCGCCGTATCCGAGGCGCGGCTTTACACCCTACCCGATCACGCACCGTCGTTGATTGCCGCGGCCTTGACGAGTGAAACTGCGGAATGGGCGGGAGAATGGGCGGACGGCCTGATCACCGTCAACCAGGCGCCAGACAAGCTCGCCGCAATCGTCGAGGCCTTCAGGCGCGGCGGCGGCGCCGGCAAGCCGCTCTATCTCCAGGTGCACATTTCGTATGCGCGTAGCGACGACGAGGCGAGGCAGAACGCGTTTGACCAATGGAGGAGCAATGCGATCAGCGCGTTCCAGTCGGAAACGCTGCGGACCCCCGGCGACATCGAGACCGCGACGAGGAGCGTCCGGCCGGAAGATCTCGACGCCTACGTCAGAATATCCTCGGATCTTGCGCGGCACGTCGCCTGGATCGAAGAGGATATAGCGGCTGGCTTCGACGAGATCTACCTTCACAACGTCGGCCGCAATCAGCTCGAGTTCATCGAAGCCTTCGGCGCATCGGTTCTGCCGCGCGTCAGCGCGCGTGATCGGGCGGGTCGCGGATAACGACGATGGTCCACTGTTTTGCAGGGCATCACTACCGCACCGCATTCCCCCGACGGGCATGCGCAATTTTCGCGTTCACTGTTGAAATGATCTAGGGGGTGCCCACCATCGAGCCGACGACCACCATCACGAGTGCGGCCATATCGAATTCTCCATTGATGGAGAGCTTGTCGCCCGTTCGCTGAACACGCAACCTGGAGGGATTTTCGCCTGCCTGTCTTTCGACTTCATTGATGGCGGCGGCGATGAGGGCCTTCGTCTCTATCCTGCCGTCGTTGCGATCGCTGGTTCCCATTTCCAAGAACTCCTTCTCACGTTCGGTCGAGAGGCGGTCCGTGCCCGGCTTTCCAGCCCGGCGAAGCCTCCGGCACCGGACGCGAAGATTGACGTCTTTTCCTCGGCCATGTTCGGATTCCCGGACAGCGTTCACGGATGTCGCGGCTCCAGCTTTTCGCTGCTGGCCATGAATTCCTCGTTCGCTTCCCGTCCTGTGCTTCGATCAAACCCGCGAGCATACGCCCGGTTCCGTGCGGCCGCAGCGGCGCAGCGCCAGAGCACGCATCCGCGTAATTCGCTCAAACCACGCGTCAGTATATTTGCGAAGGCGTACCGGAATCGCGGAATCAGACCTTCCGTGCGGCGCGACGCAGGGTTAGCGTCGCGCCGTAGCTTCCCATCGGGGCTACATCTTCCCCGCATCCATGAGCCAACTGGGTGCGTCACTTGCCCCGCCACCGAGCGGGGCTTTTTCTTTTAAGCGATACCCGCAACCTGACGGCCTTCGATCGGCGCGCCATCCCGGCCGCGAGGGAACTCGTCAAGGACGAACACGTTCTCCTTTAAAGATAATGGGAGAGAAAAATGTTCGACCGAGACGACTACAATGCTCCCGAAGGACGTGCGGCACCCACCTTCCTGATCGGCGTCTTACTCCTCGCGATATGCGCCATTTTCACCTACTTGGCGATTGGCGGCGCGTTACTGGACCAAGGAACACAGACGGCCGTTTACACGCCTCAGGTCATCGATGAAGGCGAGGCCCGCTGAAAGCAGGCAGAAGTGTGATCAATTCGGTGTCGTGGAACATGGTTTCACGCCGTGCGAAAGGAAGCTTTCGTCACAGGGCTCTCACGCAAATCCGACCTTATCGATCTGGGCGTCGAAAAGTCATTTCTTCGCTTACAACCCGATCTTCGCTGTTCAGGATTGCGCGCCATATGCGATTTCCAAGCTTCACGCTTAGACGGCAGGTGCCCGCATCCTCGCCCTCACCGCGCTCGACCATGCTCGTTACCAGACCCTTCCTGAAGTTCCGGCGCAAGTCGTCCTTGGACAGGCCGAAACGAACGGCGAGTTCGGCGGAGTCCAAGATGAAGTCCCCATTTTGATATCGCTCTACGTACATGGCTTGCTTCCTTGCGAGCTTGGTTTACCGCTATCATCGCCTCGCCCCCAGAGGTCGTGATCCCACTGCTGAGCACAACCTCGCTGCCGATTGCGGCACTGAACACAGGCTTGGGAACAGCTCCGCTCATTGCCGGCAAATAGCAAGCCAAGAAAAGCGCCCAGGCCGTCATCCAGCAGATCGCGGCAGCGACAATAGGATCGAGATACGTCCCGCTCATCCAGCCCCCGAGAATACGCAGCAGCGCTGAGAGAGATATGAGCGAGAAGGCACAAGCCATGGTCCGATTGAGGACAAGGGTCTCTCCATCGCGAATCATGGCCGACCGCATCATGAAGGCAGCCATCATTGTCCCCATCGCGCCCATGGTCAGTGCATGCAGGGCTGCGGTGGGCGAGATCCAGTCGGGAAAAATGGCTGCAAGGCCGCTTAGAATGAGCGCTGCCGGGGTCCAGGCGAAGGCGATGTGCAGGATGAACAAGGCCGGATAGCGCCGGGTCCTGAAGCTTTGCCACTCCTTCATTTGCATTAGCAGCAAAGTGCCCGAAAACGTCATCAGGAGACCCGATGATATCTGCTGACGGGTACCACTGAAGTAAGCGGCGACGAGAATGGCCGCGATCGCCAAGTACGAAAGCGTCGGCCGATCGCGATGGTGGAGATGCCGAGCGCCTAGCCACCGGCGTGTGAAAGCAGACGTGGCGCGGCCGCCGATCAAGGTTATCAAGACGATATAAAGCAGCGGTGCACGGCTCGCCGGACTGAGACCATCATAGAGGGAGAGCACGGCATTCATGCAAAGCGCGGCCGTGGCGAGCGGCGCCCAGAGGCGATGCCAGGCTCCTGAGGAGCCGACTCCGTGCGCCAATACCGCAGTCAGGAACGCGAAATAGGCGGATGCCCCGATTGCTTCTGCGATGAACGGCAAATGCTCCGGGAGCGCCGCCGTCAAACGGGCGACGCACCAAAGACAGGAGGCGACGATGGTGAAGCCGGGCGGAACCGGGCCCTTCTTCGTCCAGGCTGGCAGCGCTGTCAGGAGATAGCCGCCCGCCGCAGCGCCAGCCATGCCGAACGAAAGCTCGCGGCTGTGCCACGCGCCCCTGTCCGGCGCAATGTCTTCCGGGAAAATCCAGACGATTGGAGCGACAAGCGCCCACAGCCCGGCGAGCAGAAACAGGGGCCGGTATGGCGCCTGCCAGATGGATCGCAAACCAGAAACGGCTTGTGTCAACCGGCCCCCCGGGATTGAGGTTCGAAGCGCGGAAACAGCACGGCGTTCTCGAGATGCATGTGCGTCACCAGATCGTCGGCGAACTTGCGTAAACCCGTATAAAGCGCAGTCCACGAGCCGCAGGCACCTGGCGGCAGCGAAAGCCCATGGGTTACGTGCTCGATGGTCCGTAGGTGTTCCACCTCCTCCTCATGCTCACGCCGCATCTGCGCGATCGGATGCGCGATCCCCACGCCGCCGCCACTCTGCATGGTCGGGAAAAGGATCTGCTCTTCCTTCATCATGTGGCTCTCGAGTTCGTCGCGCAGACGCTCCAGGACCTGGGAAAGGCCGATCGGTGCCGACGGGTGCCCTCCGTGCACCCGCTCCACCTTCTGGGCGAGCGGGATCAGCCAGGTGAGCTCCGCGCGGTGCGTTTGGTGATATCTGTCGAGGATATGGCCGATGAGATCCGATGTCTCTTCGGGTGCATCTCGTCCTGCCGCCTTTACGAGAGCCTCCAGTTCCGAAAGAAGCTCCGATGGAGCGAGGCCGGCTTTTACGGCGGCTTCCGAGAGCCGCACGTTGCCACCGCAACAGAAGCTGATGTCATGACGGCGGAAGAGTTCCGCCGCTCCAGGCAACTCTGCTGCGATCGTCGCGACTGTGTCGTCGAGGCTTATTCCGGTCATGATCTGTTCCTTGACAGGTGTTGCTTGCCGGAATCACTTCAAAGCCATCAAGGCGATGGAGCCGGTTCTTGCGTCCATGATCGCGGCATCTAATCCGCTTGTGCAGAAGTTGAGCCTGCCCGTCTTTGTCCTCACGCAAACAGCTGCAAGCTTTTCGGGCTCGACGACCGAGCGTCTCGAGTGATCACCGGGATCGCATGGATCAGTTGCAAAGCGAACGAAGCGCATCCGGCCTTTTGATATCGACGGTTCTTGCGTCGCGCAGCGCTATGACACTGCGATCTTTCAGTTTGGTCATGACCCGCGATACCGTCTCGATCGTGAGGCCGAGATAGTCGGCGATGTCTTGCCGTGACATCGGCAATCTCAGTTGCCGGATGCCCCCCTGACGGTTTGACAGGTCCAGTAGGAATGCGGCGATACGTTCCACCGCACATTGCCTGCCGATTACCAGAAGGTGCTCCTGGGCGCGCGCCATGCCGGCCAAGGCAAGAGCGAGAAGCTCCCGCGAATGCTCCTGCATCGGACGCCGGCCGAAAACCGCCAGTCTTGTTTCTGTGATCGCCTCGGCAAAAAAGCGACGAGTTGCGCCCGCGTCGAAGCCGAACATTTCCCCTGCGAGGTGAAAGGATACGACCTGTCGCCGACCGTCCGAGAGCAGGCGGTATACCCGCACCGCTCCGGTGGCGACCTGGTAGCATTTTTCAACCGCGTCGCCCTCGGCGTAGATCTCTTGGCCGGACCTGTAAGTCGCAACAAGATGGGGTCCAGGAATCCCGGCGGTTGCGATGCTGTCGGATTGCGGAAAGCTCTGTTCTGTAGGTTGGGAAGCGGCGTACATCTCTTGTCCCCTGATCGTTTCGGAGGGAGATTGCCAATTCGGGCACCGGCGATAAATTCGGTTAGATCACTAAGGGAAACTACTTAGGCCGAGTACGTAGAGCGGGGGACGGAGTGCGCCGCTTCTGCCCGCCCGACTATTTCGCAATCGCGGCCAGGCTGTTCACGACGCCCAGAAGATCAGAGCCGCTGATCGGCTTCGTTAAGATGATGGTGCCGTCATGCTCTTGAAGTGGCGACATTCCATCGACGAGCAGGATGACGCGTCCTCCTAGACGCTGCAGGGCTTGCGCGGCCTGCGCCTCGGATTTCAATATTTCGTCATCGACGATCGTGCAAAGCGAAGCCCTCGACGAA
This sequence comes from Sinorhizobium psoraleae, assembly GCF_013283645.1. Lineage (GTDB taxonomy): Bacteria > Pseudomonadota > Alphaproteobacteria > Rhizobiales > Rhizobiaceae > Sinorhizobium > Sinorhizobium psoraleae. The sequence continues at coordinate 28,740 of NZ_JABEKV010000005.1, read as the reverse complement.
CCCTCGGCCTTCCACAAGGCGTCGTATGACTCGGCCGAATATCCTTCGACCTCGAGCGCGAACGCCAGGGACCGCCGGAGACCCTGGTCCGGTGCAATGACGACAATGCTTCTGTCAGCCAACAACTTACAGTCCCGCGCAAACTGGCGTGCACATGCCCGCCGATGAGCCGCCATTTAAAGGCCGCGAGCAGGCGGCGCATTGCGCGAGATCAACACTGTACGATTACGAGGGCCCGAAGCCCGCCGCGAGCGCCATACGAACGAGGTGCGGAAGGCTCTTTGCCTTCATCTTGCCCATGACGTTGGCGCGGTGCACCTCGACCGTGCGGGGACTGATGTCCAGGTCATAGGCGATCGATTTGTTCGGCAAGCCTGCCACCACCGCGGAGAGCACCTGGCGCTCCCTCTCGCTCAGCGTGTGAAGGCGTTCCTGAATATCGCGGATTTCATCGACGTCAGCTTCCGGAACGCTCAGCTGTTCGGATGCCCTTTCGATCGCCTCGATGATCACCGAGTCTTCGAAGGGTTTTTCGATAAAGTCCAATGCTCCCGCTTTCATCGCCTCGACCGCCATCGGAACATCGCCGTGTCCGGTGATCACGATGGACGGTATCCTCATTTTCAGATCTCCGAGACGGCGGATGAGATCAACGCCGGACATCTCCGGCATTCTGAGGTCGGTTACGAGAATTCCGTTGCGGACATTCGGTGCGAATGAAAGAAAGGAGGCAGCAGATTGATGAATTTTCACAGCATAGCCGTTCATCGTCAGCATGAACGCGAGCGACTTCCTGACCGGCTCTTCGTCGTCGACAATATGAACGGTGTAATCAGTCATTTCCATTGATCCGTTCTTCCACATAGGCGGGAAGCGTGAACCGGAAAGTAGCCCCTCCGGCGGCATTTTTCGAGACGGTCATTTCACCGCCATGCGCTTCGACGATGCGTTTCGAGATCGAAAGGCCTATGCCCATTCCACTTGCCTTTGTCGTGACGAACGGCCTGAAAAGCTGGCCGGCAATTTCCTCAGGAATGCCTCCGCCCGTGTCTTCCACGACGACGGCAATCTCGCCCGGATCCGCCGGCAACGTTCGAACTGTAAGTTCACGGTGCTGGACGTGGCGCATCGCCTCGATCGCGTTGCGCATCAGATTGATGAGCACCTGTTGCACCTGGATGCGATCGACCATCACCATTTCGGCACCGGGCACATATTCGAATACCGTTCTGACGCCGCTCTCGCGGGAGCCGACCAGAGCCAGCGCGCCGGCTTCCTCCACCAGTTTGCGGATGTCTTCGGGTGCCTTTTCCGTTTCGCCTTTCGTGACGAATTCCCGGAGGTGTTTGATGATCTGACCAGCGCGCAGGGATTGGCCAGCGATCTCTTCCAGCGCGCCACGCATCCTCGTTGCCACATTGGCATCCATGTCACGCAAGAGCCTTGTGCAGCCATGGGCGTAGTTTGCGATCGCCGACAGCGGTTGGTTCAGCTCGTGCGCAAGCGTCGAAGCCATTTCACCCATCTCGTTAAGACGGGCCAGTCTCGCCAGTTCAGCCTGGATCTGTTCAAGCCGCGCGGCCGACTCTTCCCGCTCCGTCAAGTCCCTGATGAAGCCGGTGAAGAACCGTTCTCCGCCTGATTTCATCTCCCCGACTGCAAGCTTCATCGGAAATGTCGATCCGTCCTTCCGCCGTCCGACGACGACCCGGTCGATTCCGATGATGCGCTTCTCGCCGGTAGTCAGGTACCGCTGCATATATCCGTCGTGCTCATGACGGTAGGGTTCCGGCATCAATATGCGCAGGTTCTGACCAATGACCTCTTCTTCGACATATCCGAACTGCCGAACGGCGGCGGCGTTGAAGGATACAATGGTGCCATTCGTGGAACTGACCACGGTGGCGTCCGGAACCGTATCCAATATCGATCTGAGGTGCGCATCGCGGGCCTGTACGGCAGCTTCCGTCCGGTCGATGGCGCGTCTTGCCGCCTGGACCAATTCCCCGAGAGCCACGATCAGGAGCACTGTCGACGCGAAGACGACCATTTCGCCAACGCTCGGTCCGGGCGCATTCTCGATCCACTGAACCGATATTGCAGCAAGTAGCGACAGCCCGAGCGCGAAGGCTATCGGTTTAAGGCCGCCGATCATTGCGACGAGCAGGAGTGCGGGAATGAACGAAGAGAGAGTAACGGTGTCGCCGATGAGTTCCCTGAGCGCCAATCTCAAGGCAAAAAGACCGATGACGGCCGCAGCTGCGAAAACATAGGCCGAGAGGCCATCGACCCGCCACCTGATCAGCGACTGCCCGAACCGCATCCTCTCGACCATGCCACGTGAGTGCATTCCCGTTATCCAACCAGAGGGATGAATTGCATGCTGTGCCAAGCGTCCCGGCAAGACGGTCTTGGCCGCGGGCTCGCGTGACCTTCCATAGACCATACCGGCGCGATCGGCCACCCCGCCCTGTGGAACATGCCCCCACGATCGCGAAAGGCGGCGTATGGATTTTGTCCGCTGAAACGGCGCCCACTTGGCTTTGCAACGGCTGGATCGGCTGTTAGGTTCATTATTCGTTCCCGTTTGCGTCGCGAATCGGTCAACCGGAGGGAGGCTCCTTCAGGAGGAACGGTCGAATGCGCTATTGAAGGGATGGTAGGGATTCGCCCGTGAAAATCGGAGCGATAAAAGCGGGGGCCGATGAGCACGGCGTATCTTGAGAAACTGAACGATCAGCAGCGCAATGCGGTCGAGCATGGCGGCGGCCTGCCAGACGGGAAAATTGGTGGACCGCTCCTGATCATCGCCGGTGCCGGTTCCGGCAAAACCAACACGCTGGCGCACCGCGTCGCCCATCTGATCGTCAATGGCGCTGATCCGCGCCGGGTTCTCCTGATGACATTTTCGCGACGCGCGGCAGCCGAGATGAGCCGGCGAGTGGAGCGCATCTGTCGGCAGGTACTTGGCGAGAAGGCCGCCATCGTTGCTGACGCACTCGCCTGGGCAGGCACGTTTCACGGCATCGGGGCGAGATTGCTGCGCGATCATGCCCCGGAGATCGGCATCGATCCGGACTTCACCATCCATGACAGGGAAGACTCAGCCGACCTGATGAATCTCGTCCGGCACGAGCTTGGGTTTTCCAAGACGGAAAGCCGCTTTCCGACGAAAGGCACCTGCCTTGCAATCTATTCGCGCACAGTGAACTCGGAGCAGACGCTCGATGCGGTGCTGCGCGGCTCCTTTCCGTGGTGCATGGCATGGGAAAAACAGTTGCGCGAACTCTTCGCTTCCTATGTCGAGGCCAAGCAGGCGCAGAACGTCCTCGATTACGACGACCTCCTGCTCTACTGGGCGCAGATGGTAAGCGAGCCCGTGATTGCCGAAGAAATCGGCAATCGCTTCGACCATGTGTTCGTCGACGAGTACCAGGACACGAACCGCTTGCAGGCGACGATCCTGACGGCACTCAAACCGAATGGCCACGGCCTGACCGTCGTCGGCGACGATGCACAATCGATCTACTCCTTCCGTGCCGCGACCGTACGCAACATTCTCGATTTTCCACAAACCTTCTCTCCGGCGGCCGACATCATCACGCTTGACCGGAACTACCGCTCGACGCAGCCGATCCTGGCTGCCGCCAACAGTGTCATCGAACTCGCCCGCGAGCGTTTTACGAAGAATCTCTGGACCGAGCGCCAGTCCGCCGAGCGGCCACGGCTGGTGACGGTTCGCGATGAAGCCGACCAGGCCAACTATATCGTCGAGCAGGTACTGGAAAATCGCGAAGGCGGCACGCTCTTGAAACAGCAGGCGGTACTGTTCCGCACCTCCCATCACAGCGGCGCCCTGGAGGTGGAGCTTACCCGGCGCAACATCCCCTTCGTCAAGTTCGGCGGCCTCAAATTCCTCGACAGCGCGCATGTGAAGGACCTGCTGGCGGTCCTGCGCTTTGCCCAGAACCCCCGCGATCGCGTGGCCGGCTTCCGGCTGATGCAACTCTTGCCCGGCGTCGGTCCACAGACGGCAGGCCGGGTGCTCGATGCAATGGCCGCCGACCCCGAACCCTTGACGGCGCTCGCCGAAATTCCCGCTCCGCCGCGCTCGGGAGATGACTGGGTTACCTTTGTCGACATGCTCCAGCGCGTGCGCAGCAGAAAGACCGCATGGCCGGCCGAAATCGGTGAAGCGCGCAACTGGTACGAACCGCACCTTAATCGCATTCATGAGGATGCGGAGGTGCGCATGGCCGATCTCCTGCAGCTCGAGCAGATTGCAGGCGGTTATCCATCGCGGGAACGGTTCCTGACCGAACTCACTCTCGATCCACCGGATGCCACCAGTGATCAATCCGGCGTGCCGCTTCTCGACGAGGATTATCTTATCCTGTCGACGATCCATTCGGCCAAGGGCCAGGAATGGAAGTCGGTCTTCATCTTGAACTGCGTCGACGGCTGCATTCCCTCCGATCTCGGCGTGGGCTCGACGGCCGAGATCGAGGAGGAGCGACGCCTCCTTTATGTCGCGATGACCCGCGCCAAGGACAGCCTGCATCTTGTCACGCCGCAGCGGTTTTTCACGCATGGGCAGAATGCCCAGGGTGATCGCCACGTCTATGCGTCGAGAAGTCGCTTCATTCCGGCAACGCTTTTGCAGTTCTTCGAATGCTCCGCCTGGCCGGTCGCCAAACCGTCGGCTCCCGGTGAGCGAGAAACACGAAAGGTCCGGGTCGATGTTGGAGCCCGCATGCGTGGCATGTGGCGATAGAGCAAGCCCGCGGTCCGCCCTCCTGGACCGGCTATCTCGAAGCGCTCATCCGGGCAACCAAGCCGCCAACGAGTCCTGAAGGCATCATCGGGCGTCATCGCCTGAATATGTGAATCGCACCTCCGGCGTCGTCGGATACGAGGACGGAACCGTCCGGCGCTTCCTTGACGTCCACGGGACGCCCGACATCTCTGACAAAGGTCGCCGCCGAGACCGGGCGACCGCCCTGGAAGCGCACCCGCACGACCTGATACCCGACGGGAACCGACCTGTCCCAACTGCCGTGCTGGGCGACCAGAGCGTCACCGCCGAGGCTGCGGAAGAAATGGATCCCCAGGGCGGCGACATGCGCCTGAAAGTTGAACGCCGGGGAAATCTGCCGAGCGGGTGGCCGGGCGTCCTCAAACCCTTCGAGCCGGACCCGGCCTCCGAAATAGGGAAAGCCGTAAAAGCCGCCCGGCCTAAGCGCGTTCAACTCGTCGGGCGGAACATCGTCGCCCATTCCGTCGGCGCCGTTATCGGTAAAGAACATGGTGCCGCCGCGCCAGTCGAAGCCAACCGAATTGCGCACACCCCAGGCGACTCGTCGAAGGTCGGACCCGTCCTGCTTCATGCTGACGATCGTGCCCTGCAGGCCGCGCGGCGAGCAAATGTTGCAAGGCGATCCGAACGAGACATAGAGCCGGGAATCAGGGCCAACGGCGATATAGCGAAAGCTATGGGCTCCCGAATTCGGCAAGTCTCGGCGAATATCGCGCCTGCCGGAGAGAGCACCCCCACGCCCGATATCGAACGCCGTTATGCTGTCCCGCGAAGCGACGAACAAACGACCGCCGGAGCATGCGACTCCGTTCGCAGCGGAGAATCCGGAGGCAACCCGCCGGGCGCGGCCGCCGGACAACGGCACGGCATAAACCGAGGAACCTTTCGTTCCGACAAACAACACGTCGCCGCAGACTGCCATTTCGCGCGCGGCGGGAACGCGGGCGAGCAGTTCGGCTCGCGCCGGGCCAAGGGCCAGGCCGGAGGCGAGCATGGCGGCCGACGCGAGCGCGAGAAATCCGGCTTTACGGGAAAAGAGGTCCATCGGCACCCTCCGAATACAAGCTGAATTTGCTGGGGAATTGGTGCGGCTCATTCTTGTTTCAAGCCGGAGCCGAAGTCTCACGGCGAAGTGATCTCCTACAGCGCCGCGCGTCTTATCAGACGCGCAAAGGACGCTGGCACGTTGCTTGTGGAGCTGTGCTCTTTGTATGGCTTGCCGGACCGGATCAATCGCCCAAAAGGCGCCGGAGGCCCAAGAGCGTTTAACGACCGCGATAGGTTAACGTCGCCGCTGGCGTAGTCGAAAGCTTATCCGCGTCGCGCGTCAGGCGATCGCGAAGCGGCGAGCGGATGCACACCGGATCGGTTGCGCTGGCGTCGCCGGCAAGCGCCATCGCCTGGCAACGGCAGCCGCCGAAGTCCACCTTCTTGCGCTCGCAACTCCGGCACAGGTCCGGCATCCAGTCCTCGCCGCGATAGGCGTTGAATGCGTCACTTTCGTACCAGATCGTGGCGAGCGCGGCTTCGCGCACATTCTCGAAAGGGCACGCATGCTGCCTCTCGACCAAAATCGCCACCACACAAAGTGAGGAAGACCCGACCTGCCGCAACGGGCGCATTCTTACGATTAAATGCCAAACGACATGCCGGCCGAATAGCTGTGAGGAGACCGCTTCCGGCCCCAGAGCGGACGCTTGGCACTAGCACGAGGTTGCCATGGCCCGTGAGCCGATCGCGGCTTATCAAGGATGCCCTTAGCGGCGCTCGACGCCCTTTGCCGCCAAGGTGCCATCGACCTCAGCCGACATCAGGAACGCGGACAGTTGCTTGGCAGCCTCTGTGTCCCTTGAATCGGCGCTGATGCCAATTGCGAAGTCGATGTAACTTTGGAGTTCCGCCGGAAACCGGCCGACAAGCATGACATCGGGAGCAGCGGCGAGAATTGAGCTCACGGGAACGACCGCCAACTCGGCTTTCCCACGGGCTACAGCCAGAGCTGTCTTCCCTCCTCGTATGCCGACCAGCCTGGGCTTGACCTCGTCCGCTATTCCCAGGCGCTCCAGCAAACCGGAGAAATAGCCGCCGCTGGTTCCGTCAACGGCGTAGGCGATTGATCTGGCGTTCTTCAATGCGTGTTCGAACGCTTCCACGGACCTTATGTCGAGCGGTCGACTGCCTGCCTTGGCTGCCACGCCCATTGCTATTCGGCCAAACGCTACCTGGCTCCCCCTCTTGATCTTTCTCAGGGCGGTCAGATCGTGAACCATATGCGGATTGATGATGACGAGGTCAAAAGGCTCCCCGGCTTCAATTTGCTTCTTTACGGTCGGATTGAGCTCGAACTTGACCGCGACGGTGTATCCTGTCGCCGCTTCGAAGACCGAGATATGAGAGCCAGGATGGCGGGTCGGACCGCAACAGCGCCAAAAAGTCGGATTTCCTGATTCATGGCTTAGCCTGAAATCGGTCGAAACGACGTCCTCACATTGCGTATATAGCCTATTCAGCGTCGTGCTGGGAATGCAGAGGCTCGTTCGCAGATCGGCGGAAACAGCGTGATCACGAGTCACGGCGTAGGAACGCCGGGCTCCGCGACTCCAGCCTGAACTGACCTCTCATGGCGCACCCTGCTCATTCCGTTGAGCGAGACGAATGAACTCCTTCCACCCGTTGCTGCCATTCGCCCATAACGCTGAGAGTTCCGGTGCCGGCCCTGAGCGGCCAGTCAGGTAGAGGTCGGAATTTCCGGTCCTTACTGCCAAAGCAGCACACGAGCTCTGGCAAGCCCGCAAGATCTTAGTGCTCCCACAAATATCTAGACTCTCGCGGAATAGGTGCCACATTGTTCGTATGATCGATGGGAGCGACAGCGCGGGAAGTGCGGGTGACGCAAGGCAGCGCTTCGGGTTGGCGGGGCTTGCCGAAGCGATCGTCGAGACGCTTGATCAGCCGCTGCTGATCCTCACTTCCAATCTCACCATTGCCGACGTCAACTCCGCATACTGCGAAACCTTCGGCGTCACAGCCGAAGAGACCCGCGGCCAGCCGATATACCGGCTGGGCAATGGGCAATGGGACATACCCGAATTGCGGAGGCTGCTGGAGCAGGTCCTGCCCGAGCGCACGACGGTGAAAGGCTACCGGATCGAGCACAAGTTTCCCGATATCGGCAGGCGAGTGATGATCCTGAACGCACGAAGAATAACCGACGATGACGGGCGTCCGGAACTGATCCTGCTGACAGTCTCTGATCGAACGCAAGCCGAGCAGACCCAATTCGAACTCGAAGGACATCGAGAGTTCCTGGAAAAGCTGATCGATAGCGTTCGCGAAGGACTCCTGGTGCTCGGCTGGGATCTGAAAGTCATCAGGGCGAACCAGACCTTCTATGATCTGTTTCAGGTCTCCCCGGCCCACACCGAAGGCCGGCTGGTGTACGAACTTGGAAATCGGCAATGGGACATTCCGAAACTGAGGGAGCTCCTGGAGGACGTTCTTCCCGACAACAATGCCTTTGATGATGTCGAGGTAGAGCACGACTTCGAAACGATCGGACGGCGCATTATGCTCCTCAATGGCCGCCGTCTCGATCATCTCGACCTGATCCTGCTGGCGATACGTGATGTCACCGAACAACGTCGAATGGAGGCGCAGCAACAGACGTTGATGGGCGAGCTGCATCACCGGGTGAAGAACGTCCTTTCGAGCGTGAACGCGCTGGCAAATCGCAGTTTGCACGAAAGTCAATCTCTTGATGAGTTTCGCGACAGGTTTGCAACTCGCCTGGGCTCCCTCTCCAGGACCCAGGACCTGCTGATGCGCGCACCTGAGCACGATGTCCGCATGGCTGAAGTTCTGCGCCTTGAGTTGGAAGCCCAGGGCGGCCATGAGGGAAAAAACTACCAACTCGACGGCCCAGTCGTCACGCTATCGCGTGAAACTACACAAGCGTTCGCCATGGCGATCCATGAACTGGCCACCAATGCGGTAAAACACGGTGCCTGGGCCACGCCCGAAGGCCGGTTGAAGGTAACTTGGACGGCACACCGAAGAAAGGGCAATGGAACATTAATCAGTTTTCGCTGGCGAGAGAACGGCCGCGACATCGATACCGCCCCCGCTCGCAAGGGCTACGGCTCGCAAGTGTTGGAGAGAGTGTTTAGCCATTCCCTGGACGGCACGTCCGAATTGACGCTCCATCCTGACGGCGCCGAGTTCGCTGCTGAATTCAAGCTGCAGGATTAGGTTTCGCCTGCTGCTTGCTTCAATGACACCAAGGGGATGACGTGCCTTCTTATTCACGGGAATGCAAAGAACGACCCCAAAGCTGTCATCTGCAGTGAAGGCGATGAACGTCTGACTTGGTTGCGGCCGCCGAAGGGTGAGTTTCAATCCCTTAAGCACACCGAGGTCTGTTCGCCCACGGTTGGCTCGGTCGGGCTCGCCGCAAGTGACCGAACAAATAATGTTCCGGACAGCCTGGAAAAGAGCTCGAAGGGCCTCTGACCAAACCGGAAAGGCTTGCACCTTCACAGGCCGGAGCGCCGAGCATCTCTTCCAGGTAGCGAGCGCCTGCAATATTGATTGCGGCTGCTCCCGTGCGATCTCCTTGAGGTCGCCCGCGAGCGTCACGGACACGGCCCCGAGATTTTCCTCAGGCCTACCGAGGCCCGGGTACCGAACAGCGGCACAAGCCACGGCTTCTGCGCAAGCAGGAAGTTCGAGGGAACCGCCGGCAAGCGGGCGGCGTTTCCTTGCCGGGACGGCGCTTTGGGTTTCTTTCGGTATCGAACCCTCTGATGCGAAAGACGCTGCCGGCCACAAGGGGCACCAAAATGAACAAGCAGATGAAGTTTAACATCTGGTACTGGGTCGCGGCCTTTTTCGCATTGATGGCTTTCCAATACATCTTCGCGACCGCTACACAGGTGGCCCAGATCCCCTATAGCCAGTTCGAATCTTATCTCGACGAAGGCAAGATCGCAGAGGTCGCGGTCTCAGATCAGTTCATCCAGGGACGTTTCAAGACGCCGCAGGACGGCAAGCCCATGTTCATAACCACACGCGTCGAGCCGGACCTTGCCCGGCAGATGCAGGAGCATGGCGTCATCGTGACCGGCCGGATCGAAAGCACCTTCCTGCGAGACATCCTCTCATGGGTCCTGCCAGCGGTGATCTTCGTCGGCATTTGGATGCTCGTTCTGAGGCGCTTCGGTGCCGGCGTCGGCGGTGGGCTGATGCAGATCGGCAAATCGAAAGCCAAAATTTATGTGCAGAAGGACACCGGGGTGACGTTCAAGGACGTTGCGGGCGTCGACGAAGCCAAAGACGAGCTGAAGGAAATTGTCGACTTCCTGAAGGACCCGAAGAGCTATGGCCGGCTCGGCGGCCGCATGCCGAAGGGCATTCTGCTGGTTGGGCCGCCCGGCACAGGCAAGACACTGCTTGCGAAAGCGGTCGCTGGTGAAGCCGGGGTGCCCTTCTTTTCGATCTCGGGTTCCGAGTTCGTCGAAATGTTCGTGGGTGTCGGCGCGGCTCGGGTCCGCGATCTTTTTGAGCAGGCCCGCGGGAAGGCGCCGGCGATCGTCTTTATCGATGAGTTGGATGCACTCGGCCGTGCGCGGGGCATCGGCCCAATCGCCGGTGGACACGACGAGAAGGAGCAGACCTTGAACCAGCTGTTGGTGGAACTCGACGGCTTCGATTCCTCGGTCGGCCTTATCCTGCTTGCCGCGACCAACCGGCCGGAAATTCTCGACCCGGCGCTGCTCAGAGCCGGGCGCTTCGATCGCCAGGTGCTTGTCGACCGGCCTGATAAGCAGGGCCGCATCCAGATCCTCAACGTGCACCTCAAGAAGGCGAAGCTTGCGACGGATGTCCAGCCGGAGCAGATCGCCGCACTCACGCCCGGCTTCACCGGCGCGGACCTAGCCAATCTCGTCAATGAGGCTGCCCTCCTCGCCACGCGGCGCAAAGCCGATGCGGTAACCATGGAGGACTTTAACAATGCCATCGAGCGGATCATCGCGGGACTGGAGAAGCGCAACCGCCTGCTCAATCCGAGGGAACGCGAGATCGTTGCCTATCACGAGATGGGGCATGCCTTGATGGCCATGAGCTTGCCCGGCCTCGATGCGGTGCACAAGGTCTCGATCATTCCGCGCGGCATCGGTTCGCTTGGCTACACGATTCAGCGCCCAACAGAGGACCGATTCCTGATGACCAAGGAAGAGCTCGAAAACAAGATGGCGGTGCTGCTCGGCGGTCGCGCCGCCGAATGGATCGTCTTCGGTCATCTCTCGACCGGCGCCGCCGACGACCTGGTCAAGGTCACCGACATAGCCCGCGCCATTGTCGCGCGCTACGGCATGACTGAAGAACTAGGCCACGTGGCGCTCGAGCGGGATCGGCGCTCGCTCCTGACACCCGAGCCGCTCTATGGCTCGAGCGAGCGCGACTATTCCGAAGCGACCGCGGCCATTCTTGACGAGCAGGTGCGCACGATCGTAGGCGAAACCTTCGAGCGCACTGTGTCGCTGCTCAAAGAGCGGCGTCCGCTGCTGGAGCGATCTGCCAAGCTCCTGCTGGAACGCGAGACGATCACAGAAGACGAATTGCGGGAGTTAGCGGGCGAGCACGCGGGCACACACCGGATTGCCCGACCAGCTTAGCCGGATGAGGAAGCGGTGCAGTTTTCCGCCTGTGCCGCTATTTCGAAAGCGTCGATTTCCTCGCCTCGTCAGGAATGACCTGTCCAGCCAGGAACCGGCGATTTTGTTCCCTCGCCCTGATGGGATTCAGGGCCTGCGTTCCTGTTCTTTCTGGGGCGCTCAGACTGCAACTCCAGCGGTTTCACAGGCCCTCCAGACACATGGTTCACGCTCAAGGGGGCGCGCAGCAAAACAACCCGTCGCAGCAGCCGTTCTCGACCGGCTGGAGGCCGCGCGCAGCGGAAGCCGCCGCGCGGGGCTCAGTGTCCTGACGTCGAGGGCGTGCCAGTGAGGCCTCAGAGCAACGCTTACGCTGCATTGACCGTGATCTTCTTCTCGTTGCTCATCGCTTCAGCGGTCTTCGGCAGGTGCACCGTCAGGACACCTTTCGCGAAGGTGGCGTCGATCTTGTCGGCATCGACGCCGGGCGGCAACTGGAAGGCCCGCTGGAAGGCGCCGTAGCGGCGCTCCGAGACAAAGCGATCCTTCTCGCGTTCCTCCTTTTCCTCCTTTTTTCGCCGCTGATCGAAAGCAGGCCGTTTGCGACCTTCACTTCGACCTCGTTCGCGTCCATTCCAGGCATCTCGGCGGTGATCTTGTATTCCTTGTCCGACTCGATCACGTCGACCACCGGAGACATATGCGAGGCGGCTCTCTCGAATGCCGGCATACCGAACGCGCGCATGCGTTCGGGCAATCTCTCGACGAAGATTTTCGAACAGGGAAAATGGCCCGCTCGGCCGGAGCCGATTTCTCGACTTTGACGGGTTGTTTGTGAGGTGTGGTTTGACCCATGGCTGAACTCCCTTGCTTGACAATTCACGAACGTCTCGCAGGAAGCGGGCACGGTCGAGGAAAATGGCGACCCGCGCTCGCAAGGCAATCGTTCATCCCTCCGACATCCGGTATTGAAAGCAATTTTCCGCTAATTATCTAATTTTTGCGCCTGCTTGAGTAGGCGCAACTTCGTTCAACTTCGTCATCCGTGGAGGTTGTGATGGCAACGCTGATGGAAAGAAAAAAGCCGCAGGACTGGATGAACCTCGTCCTCGCGGTCGCCCTTTTCGTCTCGCCGTGGGTCAGGGGCTTCGCTGGTGAGTTCATGGCCGCTTGGAACGCGTGGATCGTTGGTGTCGTCATCGGTGTTTTGGCGCTCGCCACGTTGACTGCGTTCTCGGAGTGGGAGGAATGGGCAAATATGGTGATCGGGATCTGGCTGGTGGTCTCGCCGTGGCTGCTCGACTTCGCCGCGAATGTGAATGCCATGTGGACACACGTGGTCCTGGGCCTGCTCGTTGCGGCGATATCGGCTTGGGCACTGTGGGACGAACGGCAGAACCCACATGCTCCTGCCTAACCGTTTGGCCCGGCTCTCATGCCCGCCGCCCCGGCGGCGGGCATTCTCCCAGCAGACCCTCTGGCATATCTGCAAGACTGAGTATGGAGCTGAACATGACGCACGCGGTACAAAGCTCGCTCGCGGTCGCCGGCGAGTCTCGCAGGAGCATATGCGGCGAGGCGACGCCCGTTCCGAGCGAATCGGACGAGATCGTCGATCCGGTTTTGCTCGCCGGGATCGAGTCGTTTCCGGCAAGTGAACCGCCTTCAGGGCTCGGCACCACGGCCGGGGCACCGGGCAAGTTGCCGACGCAACATGGACAAATTCGGAAGGCGGATCAGTGAAGGACGATGCCAACTTCACTATGGTTGTCGCGTCACGATGACCGAAAGGGCCCGCCTGACATCCTGACGGACCTCATCGGACTGACCCCGCAGGGCGCTGGCAATCGTTCTGAGCTCTCGCCTCAACCCGTAGAGCTGATCCAACAGCGCGAGGATGATCGGCACGGCGTCATCATTGACGTTCATGTCGTCCCGGAGTTCACAAACCAGGCGAATTCGAGCGATGTCGACATCATCGAAGAGCGGTCCGCTCTCTACTTGGGACGGAACGATCCAGCCGCGACGCACCCACTGGCGCAACTGTCTGGCCGTGAGAGTGCGGAAGAGTTCGAGAACCTGCCCCTCTGTCAGTCTCATGAGGCCCTCCTTAGCGTATCGCGCGGATCATAGGGATGCGCCCGGCGCCAGGTTTCCATGAGAGCCTCGAGAGCCGGATCTACCTTGTCGGGCAAAACCACCTGCAGCTTGACACGCTGATCGCCAGCGGGGCCATGTCCAGTCTTCACGCCCTTCCCCCTGAGACGCAGGACATCGCCGGTGTTCGACCCTTTCGGCACGGTCATCGATATCCGTCCGGAGACGGTCGGCACCTCGATCTTTGCCCCGAGCACCGCTTCGTAGAGGGTAATTGGCAGATCGACCTCGATGTCGTCGCCCTTGCGCTGGAAAACCGGATGAGAACGGACACTGATTTCGATAAACGTATCTCCGCGCGGCCCGCCGCCAATTCCTGGCGCTCCCTTATCTCTCAGCCGCAGCGTGCTGCCATCACGCGTGCCGGGCGGAATGTTCAAGTCGAGCGTATTCCCGTCGGGAAGGGTGATGCGGCGCCGGGCGCCGTTGACGGCGTCCAGGAACTCGACCTCCAACTGGTAATGAAGGTCCTGCCCCCGCGCTTGGAAACCACCCCCTCCCCGGCCACGGCCGAACAGATCGGAGAAGATATCGGACAGATCCTCGAATTCGCCAGCGCCGCTCGCCGACGTATACCGGCTGGCCTGATCCGCGTCGGCAAAGTTTCTGTAGAAACGTTGCTGGGGCCGCTCCGCCCCGGAAGCATCAATCTCGCCGCGGTCAAAACGGGCGCGCTGCTCGGGATCGTTCAGTAGACGGTAGGCTGCCGACAGTGCCTTGAATTGAGCCTCTACCTTCTTGTCGCCGGGATGCAGGTCCGGATGCAATTCCTTTGCGCGCTTGCGGTAGGCCTTTCGAATGTCGTTCTGTGTGGCCGTACGCGGAACGTCCAGAATCTGATATGGATCGTCAGTCACCGATGACCTCCATCGACTTGACCTGCGCTGAGTATTTGAGTCGCAAAGCGCGCCTCTATGGCAAGCTCAATATGGGGTTTCCAGTCGATCTTGCCCATCCTCTCCGGTGGTTCCCTCCCGCTTGAGCGGGCGTAGAGACGGTGACTTCGGGCATCGCCAGCGCGGCAGCGGCATCAATGTCGAAGGCTACGAGGATTTCATCCAGACAGACGCCTCGATCAATCCCGGCAACTTCGGCGGCGCTCTGGTCACGACGGATAGGCGGCTGGTGGTATCAACACCGCCATCATCGCGTCGGCCGGCGGCAATGTTGGCATTGGTTTTGCCGTTCCGATTCCATGGCGTCGGACGTGATGAAGCAACTGATCGAGCACGGTGAGGTACGGCGAGGCCGTGTCGGCGTCGCGATCCAGGAGCTGACGCCGGACATCGCCGAAGCGCTCGGCATAAGCGAAACCCATGGCGCAGTGGTCGGGAGCGTCGAACGCGACACCCCTCGCGGCCCGGGAAGGACTTCAGGCGGAGATGTAATCGTTGCGGTCGACAAACATCCGATTTCCGGCTCGGCCGACCTGCGCAATCGGGTAGGTCTCGCTCCGGTCGGTCCGAGATCGACGAAGCCGCAAGACAATCACGCTCCAAGTCGAGCCCAAAGGGCGCGCACAACAACACTGGCGCCATGCCGCGGGGCGCTCGAAGGCGCGCATTTCCAAGATCCGGGTGGTAACGTCGTCGTTGCCAGCGTTGACGAAGGTAGCGCCGCAGCGTGGGCCGGACTTGAGACCGGAGACGTGATCGTCGCCGTAAACCGGCGACCAGTGACGAACGGCGGCCGAGCTCGCGTCGGCACTGCAGGAGGTCAGGGGTAGATTGCGCTGGAGGATGTTTCTCGCATTGCGTTAGTGAAGCCGATGGGAGATTCGGCGGTCGAGAAGATGACGGAAGAGAGTGCGCCACGAACCTTGCATGCGGCCTCGGCGCTACTGCTGAACTGCGAGCATCCGGACGGACAGGCCCTGCCCAAAGCGCCTTTTATGGTAGGAAATTAAACTGGCAGGCATCCTCCAGGCCACCTCTCGCCCGAGTTCCTCTCTCATGGAGGCTGGAGCGGAGCTGTTCAAAATCTTGCGCCAAATTAGGGCATGAATTGTCAGCACGGCTGTTGGTTTCTGCGAGCTTGAAATCCGCTTATTCGCGCCGATATTTTATTCACTTCTTTTCATCCGGTGTGAATGCGAAAGGAGGACACTATGCTCAACCCGGAATTGGTCTGGATGACTCCCGTCACCGTTCGCATGAAGGACGGGGCGCCCCAGGTCTTCGCTTCTGTGAACGATGTGCTCGATTTCCTCGAAGAGGATTGGGCGAGCGATCGAGGCGGAAAATACAACCGGGCGGTTCAAACGTGCCGCCGTGCTCTGAACCGAATGACGCCAGTCGCCATCGCGCGCGAGGCGTTCATCGAGGCCTGCCGAGATGCGGGCATGTCGACGCTCGCGGACGGACCGCTCGGGACGAAGACGGGCGCTGGCGGTCAGCGCTCGCTAGCCTAGAACGGCTAAAGTGGGCTGGCGCTTTAAGTGCCCCGCACTTGCGAGAATTTGCTCGGCGGCGCGCCAGAGCTTTAGCCATCGCCTCAAAGCGTTTCGATAGAGCTGGTAAGCGTTATGAAGGCCGCCGCAGCGGGGGCCTTCTGCCGATCGCCAAGCGACGGGACTGAAAGGGGAAGCCTGCCCTCGAGCATCGATGGAGAAGCTAAGCACGCTCCCTCACTCGAAAACTACAGGTCACGCCCCCTGTCGTCCACGACGATGTAATCCAGTTTGTGTCGTTCGGCGTAGGCAATGGCGGCATCGCGGGATGGAAAACGCAGTTCGACCTGAGTCAGCGTGTCACTCCCGCCCGTGTAGCCCATCAGATAGTCGATAACGGGCGGGACTTGCTGTTCGAATACCAGCAACCAAGGTTGCCTCGAGACGCGCGCCGAAGTCATCACCGAGCGTGACGGCAGAAAAATACGCGCGACACGATCACCGCCCATTTGCGATCCGTTGATGTCGATCGTAGGGCGCAAGTCGACATGCTCTTCGAACTTCCGGTTAGCACGGTTCGTTTGCACGTCCCGCTTCAGGGGCCCGGTCATCGACGTCGTCCCTTGCTCGCTCGCCAACTGCCAGCCGGCCCATTCCGCGCCGGCTGGCGTCGGTATCATTTGGTGCTGTCGATCGTAATGCGCTTGACGTTAGTTCCCGCCTTTTCGGTCTTCGGCAATGTCACTGCGAGAAGACCGTTCTTGAACGTTGCGGCGACCTTGTTCTCATCGACCTCGCCACCAAGAGCCAGCCGCCGTTCGAAGCGTCCATAGTAGCGCTCGCTGAAGCGACGGTCCTTGTCTTCGGTTTCCGATTTCTTCTCGCCGCGAAGCGTAAGCACACCATCGTCCAGAAGCACCTCGACATCGTCTGGATCGATGCCCGGAACCTCCGCTATAACGCGGATCTCGTTGTCGTTCTCCTCGACCTCCACGGTCGGCCACGATCCATTGAAGGGCGTCATGCCACCGAACAACGACGGCGGGCCGAAGCCGCGGAAGGCTTCATCGAACAGACGGTTGACATTGCGGTGCAGCGACAGGAACGGATCCATGTCGCCGCGGTACATGGTTGGAACCTGGCTGCTACCACGATTCCACGGGATCAGGTCACGTACATTCATGGCTTCATCCTTTCTTCGTTTCATTCTCTCCTCTTGGTTCGGCGCAGTTTCCCTCCCCTCGCCTGCCCGGCGACAGGCGAGGTTTGAGCGGTGTGCGCCGTCTAGGCTGCCT
Source organism: Sinorhizobium psoraleae (assembly GCF_013283645.1). Lineage (GTDB taxonomy): Bacteria > Pseudomonadota > Alphaproteobacteria > Rhizobiales > Rhizobiaceae > Sinorhizobium > Sinorhizobium psoraleae. Next base: position 11,430 of record NZ_JABEKV010000005.1, on the reverse strand, counting down.
TATCCCCTTCGATCTGCTTCGAAGCCGATTTCGTCACCTCGGTTTCGATGGCGATCCGACGCGGCTTCATCTCCTCAGGTAATTCTTTCTTGAGGTTGATGACGAGCAGTCCGTTTTCGAGCTTTGCGCCCTCGACGATCACATGATCGGCGAGTTCAAATCGCCGCATAAACGGCCTTACAGGGAGGCTTTGATGGAGGTACTGTGCCTCTTCGTCCTCCGACTTCGCGCCGTTGACAACGAGCATGTTTGCCTCGTGGGTGATCGTCAGTTCGTCCTCGGCGAAACCCGCCACCGCGATAGCAATGCGGTACGCATCTTCGCCAAGCTTGACGATGTTATAGGGCGGCCAGTTGTCGGCGTTGAGGCTGGCGTTTTCGAGCAGGTCGAAGAAGCGGTCGAAGCCGATGCTCGACCTGTAGAAGGGGGAAAAGTCGAGGTCTGTTCTCATAGCTACATCCTCCGTAGAGCAACATAGATACGAGGGAACGCCAAGAAGCTCGGCGCTCCCTGACTCCGACCCCATTTTGGCGGTCGGCCAAAATGAAGTGGGGATCAAATCGAGTGGCGTCAAGAGGCGAAGCGGCTATCCCGAGTCTCGTCTAGGAGAGGCCGCGGACGAGGGTTGTCAATCTAAGCACTCAAACGGCACAGCACGCGATAGCTTTATGAATTCATGCCGGTAGCACTCTCCAGTATCGAGTGCTAAAAAATTCGTGCCGCCCTCTTGAAACTCGAAAAATCAGAAACCAGATCGATTTGTGTGCGATGCCGAAAGGCTCGGCGCCCCGCGTCGGATTCGCTCCGTATGCGGCGCGGAGGACTTTCTAAAAACCTGTTTGTCGATGAGGAGAGCGACATGAATGCGGCGCGGAGGACTTTCTAAAAACCTGTTTGTCGATGAGGAGAGCGACATGACGTTCCGTCCTTTGCATGACCGTATCCTGGTCCGCCGCATTGAAGCCGAGGAAAAGACGGCCGGCGGCATCATCATTCCAGACACGGCGAAGGAAAAGCCGCAGGAGGGAGAGGTCATCGCCGTCGGCCCGGGCGCGCGCGACGACAGCGGCAAGCTTGTCGAGCTCGACGTCAGAGCCGGCGACCGCATCCTGTTCGGCAAATGGTCCGGCACAGAAATCAAGCTCAATGGCGAGGAGCTTCTGATCATGAAGGAATCCGATGTGATGGGCGTGATCGAGACAGAAGCCGCGGCGAAGAAGGTCGCCTGAGAGCCGGGCCGAATTGAAGGAGGTAGAATAATGGCTGCCAAGGAAGTGAGGTTCCACACCGAAGCCCGCGAGAAGATGCTGCGGGGCGTCGACATTCTCGCCAATGCTGTGAAGGTGACGTTGGGCCCAAAGGGCCGCAACGTGGTGCTCGACAAGTCGTTCGGCGCTCCGCGGATCACGAAGGACGGCGTCACTGTCGCCAAGGAGATCGAGCTCGAGGACAAGTTCGAGAACATGGGCGCCCAGATGGTGCGTGAAGTGGCGTCGAAGACCAGTGACATCGCCGGTGACGGCACGACCACGGCAACGGTTCTCGCGCAGGCGATCGTCAAGGAAGGAGCAAAAGCGGTCGCCTCCGGCATGAACCCAATGGACCTCAAGCGTGGCGTAGACAAAGCGGTGGACGCTGTCGTCGAGGAGCTGCGAAGGAACGCCCGCAAAGTCACCAGAAACGATGAGATCGCGCAGGTGGGGACGATCTCGGCGAATGGCGACAGCGAGATTGGTCGGTTCCTCGCCGAGGCGGTCGAGAAGGTCGGCAATGAAGGCGTCATCACGGTCGAGGAAGCCAAGACCGCGGTCACGGAGCTCGAGGTCGTGGAAGGCATGCAGTTCGACCGCGGTTACCTCTCGCCTTATTTCGTGACCAATCCCGACAAGATGCGCGTCGAGCTGGAGGAGCCCTATGTGCTCATCCACGAGAAGAAGCTGTCCAATCTGCAGGCACTGCTCCCGGTTCTTGAAGCCGCTGTTCAATCCGGAAAACCTCTCCTCATCATCGCCGAGGATGTTGAAGGAGAAGCGCTGGCGACGCTCGTCGTCAACAAGTTGCGCGGCGGCCTGAAGGTCGCAGCCGTCAAGGCCCCAGGCTTTGGCGATCGCCGCAAGGCGATGCTGGAGGATATAGCGATCCTCACAGGCGGAACGGCTATCTCCGAAGATCTTGGCATCAAGCTCGAGAATGTGACGCTCGAAATGCTTGGCCGCGCCAAGAAAATTGTCGTCGAGAAGGAAAACACGACGATCGTGGACGGCGCAGGCTCGAAGGCGGAGATCCAGGGCCGTGTCGCCCAGATCAAGGCGCAGATCGAGGAGACCACCTCGGAGTATGATCGCGAGAAGCTGCAGGAGCGTCTCGCCAAGCTCGCCGGCGGTGTTGCGGTGATCCGCGTGGGTGGCTCGACCGAGGTCGAGGTCAAGGAACGCAAGGACCGCGTCGATGACGCGATGCATGCCGACCGAGGTCGAGGTCAAGGAACGCAAGGACCGCGTCGATGACGCGATGCATGCCACACGGGCGGCGGTCGAGGAGGGCGTTCTGCCTGGTGGTGGTGTGGCTTTGCTGAGAGCTGTCAAGGCGCTGGATGGTGTTCAGACCGAGAACGCCGATCAGAAACACGGCATTGAGATCGTCCGCCGTGCAATTGAGGCCCCGGTACGCCAGATTGCGGAAAATGCGGGTGCTGAAGGCTCGATCATCGTCGGCAAGCTTCGCGAGAAAAGCGAATTTGGTTACGGCTGGAACGCCCAGACCAACGAATTCGGTGATCTTTACGACCAGGGCGTCATCGATCCGGTCAAGGTCGTCCGCACCGCGCTGCAGGATGCTGCCTCGGTCGCCGGCCTGCTGATTACCACCGAGGCAATGGTCGCCGAGAAGCCGAAGAAGGAGGCGCCGGTTCCGCCGATGCCGCCTGGAGGCATGGACTTCTGACGAAAGCGATGGGTCCGCGCCCGACGGGCGCGGACCCCTTGGTGGACCTGTGAACTGATGCCTCGGCCCTCGATGGGCCAGGCGTTCGAATATGGTTTGGAGCAGGTTGGCAGGAGCCCTAGACGAGGCTCCGACGAGGCTGGACCCGAGGCCCGCCTATCCGCTTCGAAGGAGGATCTGAAGAATCGGGGGAAAAAATGATCACGCGTTCGTCGAAATATGTTGGCGTATTCGCCGCACTCGTCCTCGTTATGGTTCCTGCGCCGTTCCCGGCGGCGCAGCCGCAGCCCGCCATTTCGGCAGCCACTCAACGATCCCTCGCTGACGTCCTGGAGGAGATCACGCCGGCGGTCGTCAACATCGCGGTGAGATCGCGCGCTCCCGCCGCAACCAATCCTCTCTACAACGATCCCTTCTTCCGCCGCTATTTCAAGCTTCCGGAGCAGCAGCAGCAGCGGCTGAGCGCCGGCTCCGGCGTCATCATCGACGCGGATGAAGGTTATATCCTCACCAATCACCACGTTGTCGCGGACGCCGGGGAAATTGCGGTAACCCTGAAGGACCGCCGCCGCTTCACCGCTGAACTGGTCGGCAGCGACGAGGCAACCGATATAGCGTTGCTGAAGATCGACGCGGACAAGCTGAGGGCGCTTCCGTTTGGCGATTCCAGTGCCCTTCGTGTCGGCGACCCGGTAGTCGCGATCGGCAATCCGTTTGGGCTTGGTCAGACCGTCACCTCCGGAATCGTCAGCGCCCTTGGCCGAGGCGGCATCAATGTCGAAGGCTATGAGGACTTCATCCAGACGGATGCCTCGATCAATCCCGGCAACTCGGGAGGCGCGCTGGTCACTGCGGCCGGCCTGCTGGTCGGCATCAACACCGCGATCATAGCGCCAACCGGCGGCAATGTCGGCATTGGCTTTGCGGTTCCGATCGCGATGGCGTCGGCAGTGATGGAGCAACTAATCGAGCATGGCGAAGTGCGGCGCGGCCGGATCGGCATCTCCGTTCAGGATCTGACGCCGGACCTGGCCGAAGCGCTCCACATAGAGGAGAGCTCCGGCGCCGTCGTCGGAAGCGTTGAGCAGAATTCGCCGGCGGCCCAGGCCGGGCTCCAAGCCGGCGATGTCATCCTCGCCGTCAACAATCGCAAAATCACCGGCTCGGCAGATCTCCGCAATCGTGTCGGCCTGGCTCCGGTCGGATCGGAAGTCGAAATCGAATATATGCGCGATCGGGTTCCCAAAACGGTAACAATGCGCGTCGAGCCGGCCGAGGCAAATGCTGAGGCCGAGGCGATACCCGCTTCCCTGCAGGGCGCGCAGTTCCAGGATGCGGCGGGTAATGTGGTTGTCTCCAACATTGAGGATGGAAGCGCAGCAGAGCGATCGGGTTTGCGCGCGGGCGACGTGATCGTTGCCGTCAATCGCCAGCCGATCGCGACCGTCGCGGAGCTCGCCGCGGCGTTAAAGGACGCCGGCGGGACGATTGCGCTCGATCTGTTTCGCGGCGGCTCAAAACTGTTTCTGGTGATCGGTTAGGGTCGCCGCGCGCATGGATATCGAACGTCGAAGGGAGAATGAGATGAGGACAATTGCTCGATGGATCACTGCAGCAGCATTGGCCCTTGGAGCGACATTTGCATGCACACCGGCTGTTGCTCAGGACCAGCGACAGGAAGTCGTCAAGCTTACCGGCTTCTGGCTCACGACACCGCATCCGGAACTGGCGATCCGCCCGGGAGAAACCGAAACAATTCCGCTGACGCTGCGCAATGCCAATCTGCCGCCGCAGCGGGCGTCACTTGAAGTTACAGGCATTCCCGATGGTTGGAAATGGTCGCTGAAGGGCGGCAACCGCGAGGTCTCTGCTGTCATGGTGGCGCCAGATGCGACACAGGAAGTTAACCTCGAACTGACGCCTCCCGAGGGCGCTAGCGGCGAGCGCGTTCCGATTAACGTGAAAGCGCGATACGCAAACCAGACCGCCGAGCTTCTCCTTGTGGTGAAACTATCGGAGGCGGCGGAGGGTGGCTTGGAGCTGATATCCGAGCTGCCGGCGCTGAGAGGTACGGCCAGTTCCACCTTCAGTTTCAAGATTGAAGTCACCAATGACGGCGCGGAAGAGAACCTGTTCAGTCTAGCTGCCAATGTGCCCAAGGGGTTTCAGTCACGCTTCAAGCGCGGCTATGGCTCGGAAGAGATTACCGGCTTGCCGATCGAGGCCGGGGCGAGCGAGAACCTGACATTGGAAATCACGCCGCCGAGGTCAGCGCCGGCCGGCCGCTATCCGGTCTTGGTCGAGGTAGCGGGTGGTGGAACCAGCGCTACGACCGAGCTCAGTATCGAAGTAACCGGCCAGCCGGACGTTACCCTGTCTGGCCCACAGGAACGCCTCTCCGGGCAGGCGGAGGCCGGTAAGGAGGCGAGCTTCCCGTTCACGCTCGCCAACAATGGCAGTGCGCCTGCGACCGACATTGAACTGTCGGCCAGCCCCCCGTCGGGCTGGAAAGTCGAATTCGAGCCCGAGCGCGTCGATTTGATCGCGCCGGATGCTACGAGACAGGTGAACGTCAGGATTACCCCTTCTGAAAAGGCAATAGCAGGCGACTACATGGTCTCGGTGCGCGCGAGCGGCGGACCGGTGTCCGAGTCGGCTCAGTTTCGCGTCACCGTCAACACGTCGACGATTTGGGGCATGGCAGGGCTTGGCGTCATCGCAACCGCGGTGCTCGTCCTCGGCCTGGCGGTGATGAGGTATGGACGGCGATGAGCACGACGGTCATAGAGGCAAAAGGACTGGTGAAGCGCTACGGCTCCGCCGTGGCTGTCGCCGGAGTTGATTTGTCGGTTCGTGCCGGAGAAGTCGTCGGTTTGCTCGGACCGAACGGCGCCGGCAAGACGACCACGATCCTGATGCTGCTGGGTTTGACCGAGCCGGCCGAGGGGAGCGTGCACATTCTTGGTAAGGACCCGCTGCGCCAGCCGCTCGAGGTAAAGCGAGAGGTCGGCTATCTGCCTGACGCCGTCGGATTCTACGACAGCATGTCAGGACGAGAAAACCTCGCCTATACCGCTCGCCTTGCCGGCATGTCTGCCGAGCTTGCCAGGGAAAACATTGCCGCGGCGCTCGACAAGGTGCGGCTGGCTGGGGTCGCAGACCGGCGTGTCGGCACCTACTCCCGTGGCATGCGTCAGCGGCTCGGCCTGGCCGAACTTCTGATGCGCAAGTGCCCCGTCGCCATCCTGGACGAACCGACGTCCGGCCTCGATCCACAGTCCACCCAGGAATTGCTCGACCTGATCCGGGCGCTGAGCCGCGACGGCATGACGATCCTGCTATCGTCGCACATGCTCAACGTGGTGCAAACGGTCTGCGATCGCATCGCGTTGTTCAGCAACGGCAGGATCGGTTTCCTCGGCACCATCGAAGAGCTCGCCGATAAGATCGGTGGAGGCGCCTTCATCATCGATGTCGAGGCCGATGGCATCGACCTTTCCGAACTAGGCACGTCGGCCGAGGGCGTGAAGTCGATCGTGGCTGGCCGCCGGGGTCATTGGCTGGTCGAAGCCGAACGCGATGTCCGCCCGGAGCTCGCCCGCCTCGTCGTCGATGCTGGCGGTTCCCTGAAGAATTTGGACCTGCGCCGCGCTCGGCTCGACCAAGCCTATAATCGGTATTTCGGGGAGGTTGTCCATGACACGTGAAGGCTCACCCTTTAAAGGCACGGCAACGATCGCGTTCAAGGAAGCGGCCGATCATATGACCAGCGCGCGAATGCATCTGATCATGCTGCTCGTGCTGCTCACCGCAATCGGCGCCGTCTATGGCGCGATTGGGCGCATCACCGAAACCACTGCCGAGGATCCTTTCCTGTTCCTGAAGCTGTTGACGGAGACGCGCGAACCGCTTCCATCCTTCGCCGCCCTGCTTGGCTTTCTGTTGCCGTTGATGGCGATTGCGTTGGGTTTCGACGCGGTCAACGGCGAATACGCCCGGCGAACGATGAGCCGGCTCCTGGCGCAGCCGATCTACCGCGATGCGGTGCTGTTCGGAAAGTTCCTGGGCGGTTTGCTTGTCATCGCAATCGCGCTTCTGACGCTCTGGCTGCTCATGACGGGCCTTGGCATCCTGTTCCTCGGTCTGCCTCCGTCGGCCGCCGACATCGTGCGGGGTGTCGCCTATCTGGCAGCGACGCTTACCTATGCTGGTGTCTGGCTGGCACTGGCGATCGCATCCTCGACCTTGATCCGCTCGCCGGCGACCTCGGCGTTGGCCGCCTTGTCGGTCTGGCTAGTGTTCGCGGTGTTCTGGGACATGGTCGCGCCGCTGCTTGCAAGCGTGCTGGCCCCTATTGATCGGCTCGATCCGATGACTGTGGTCACGCAGTTCGAAACGCAGCAGGCCGTCAGCAGGTTCTCGCCTCAGACCCTTTACGGCGAAATCACCGGGATGCTCTTAAACCCCGCGGCGCGATCGGTGGGCCCCTTGTTCTTCGATCAGGTCCAAGGCGCGATCGCCGGCGCACCGCTACCGACCGTGCAAAGCCTGCTGGTCGTATGGCCGCAGCTCGCGGGACTGGTTGCTGCGATGATCCTGCTGTTCACCCTGGCCTACGTCGTCTTCCAGCGTCAGGAGGTCAGGGCATGACAGTTACCGGGCGCTTCGCCACCCACAGGGTTGACGTCGCGTGAATGGAGGAGAACGATGGAGCAAGCTCATTTTCGACACCCAGTGTCAGTCTTTGTGGGTCTCGGATTTCCGGCCGAGATCCGCGGCGTCAGAGAGGCCTACACCTGGCTGAATGAATGGCCGCCGTCAAAGCGGAATCCGACCCACGCCATCGCGCTCGATGCCTGCAAAGCGGCACTTGCGGGCGAGATTGATGCCGAGATCGCTCGCACGGCGCTTGTTGCCTGCGCGCGAAGGGCCAATCTCCTCGCGCCCGACGCCGGCACGATCATCGGCGCGAACAGACCGACGCAGTCGACGCCGTATCGCAGGCCGGCGGCTGCAAACTGACCCCCGTTATCGAAGGAGGGTCGACGCCGACCACCGCCGTCTCTGGAGGGCGGAGGCCCCAAGCAGCATGGGGTCGATTCCGGAAGGGGGCGAAATGACACCCTAAGCGCCAAGGCAACGTTCACACGACGGGGATATGGCCGGTTTCCGCCATACAACGGTGGTTGGACGGGCACCTAGTAGACCGCATGGCGCGACCCGAAGCAGTCAGGTCCGGCGAAAAGATCGGCGCGATTGACGCCGATCTCGAAAAAAGAACGGGAGCTTCAGAAGGGCCAGAAGTCTGCCACATAGCTCGCGGCGGCGTTCAGCCAGATCATCGTGTCGCGGTACCAGGCCATGACAGATTCATGGACATATCGTAAGACGGCAAGGAACAACACGAACAAAACGACGGCGCCGAAGAATTTGCCGAACCATTCGTCGCCTTTGGGATCATTGCTCTGGATGACGTACTGTTGCCTATTATCGTTCAGCATGTCCTTTAACGGTCCCGGTCATCGCGGTCGCGTTCCCTCTGTTGCATTTGTTCCCGCTCCAGCTCGTCCAGACGAGCAATATGCTGTTGGGCGGGATCTGTCCGCGTCGTTTCTCCGCTGCGCTGAGAGGATTTCTTATCCTTATCTAGCCGATCTTGTAGGCGATTTGTAGCATCGACCGTGGACGCCAACTCGTGAGCTGCGCGCGTGCCGTTGTCGATCGGCTGCTGATCACGTTGCTCGCGAGCTTCGATCCGCTGGTCGGCAGCAGCAGCATCCACATTCGCGGGCGCCTTGTCCTTTTCTTCGATCGGCCGATCGTCGTCGCGGTTCTTGACGTCTGCACGCTCGTCCTCCTGTAGGTCCTGCGCTTCGGCTTGTCTTTCTGCGCGATCGATGCCGATCGTGCACCTCTTGTGCGCCGTTGTCGGCGAAAGCCAAGGACAGACGCCGGAACATTCCAACGTCAAAGCTCCTTCAATGCACCTCAAGAGCCCCTATCGCTCGTCTCATGACTTGTGGGATCGTCAACCCCTACGTTGTTCAACAAAACCAACGGCGTAGTCTGTTTCTGTGGCCTCAATGATGACCTGAAGGAAGGCGGAGGGCGCGACTGTTAGGAGATTGAAGGGGCAAGGGGACCATCGCGCGAGCCGCCAATCCGATCCCCCGCTCATAAATTTATTCCAAACATTCCTGGTGTTCCTAAGCTGTCCGCCATGATCACCCGGAGATACGACTTAAGGCGAGAAGTAGACGGGACCTGCACTGTCATTGACGTGTTCACCGGGCTGCCCGCTGTGCTGGACGATAGTCTCGCGATGCGGCTAACCGCTGAAGAAGCCGATGACGTGCTCGATCTGCTCAACCTCGCGGATGCCACCAGACGGGGAGCCCTAACGTGGCCTAAGGGAAAGCCTTGAATGGCAGCTATGCGTGTGGCCGGGTACCGCTCGCCAAGGTGATCCCTCATACTCTCCTCAGGCAACCGAAAGGAAAATCCATGCGGATCCGTATCAACCCCCGCTATACCCCGATGCAGGTCAAAGGGAAGCAATGGTCGGTCCACGACATGCACACCGGACGGACCGCTAACGTAAACGGTATCGTCCTCGGGAAGCTGGACCAAGGGATGGCCGTCGAGCTTGCCAATGCGCTCAATCCTCTGGTTCCCCCAGCTAAACCCTAAGGTGAGTTGAAGGTCGGGCAGTGCATGAGGATCATGCGAGGGCAGTCTGGAGAGAGGTTCCGCATGGTCCTCGGCGTCCGTAGCGCTCCTGCGAATACGCCTGTCAAAATTCACCCAGCGGGTTGGCCGTGGCATCTCTTCCATTGTGCGTAGGAGCAACGCTACGTTCGGCTGCTCCCAGCACTGTCGACCCGATTGCGACCAGACCAAGCCCCTGTGCTGCCGCGGCTGTGTCCGCTTTCGCGGTTGCGACGCCTGAAGGCTGCCGGACGGCAAACGGCCGCAAGTCTGCAAGCCATCGACCCCGTGCGAATGACCGCTTCTGGACGCAAGTCGCTCGTTCCGAACGGGTAGCTGAACGACCCCTGTCCCACGCGATTCCAGACGATCAGTGGCGCACCGATGGACTGGCGCCTTCGGAAACTCTGAATCCCTCGCCTTGAAGGGAATAGAACTTGAGACCCCTCGAAACTTGTGCCGGATTGCGTCTATTCGTCATTGAACTCGACGGGCCACATCTGGGCGCCGTGCAAAACACGCAAAACGCGAATCTTGTCGGCCATCACAGTGTAGGCTGCAATGAAAGGTGTACGCGGGATAACAAGCTCTCGAGTCCCGGCAATCCGGCCAGGGCGACCACTTTCCGGAAAGTCAAGAAGACGGCGTACGGCGCGGACGATCTCTTCGTCCACGTGGACCGCAGCACTCGGATTTTCTCGTTCAATGTAACTGAAGATGGTCTCGCGATCGTCGAGCGCGTATTGCGCCCAGACAAGCCTCATCGGTCACCCGCCCCTGCTTTACGCAAGGCGGCCTCCCGGCGCTCGCGAAAGCGCGCATCGGCCTCGGCGTCATCGAGATCAGGGCGCGTGTCCTCGAGAGCCTGCAATACCTTCGCGCGGAACCAGGCGTCGTGAGCTTCGCTGTGGGAGACAAGCTCCAGCGGCAGGGCGCCTTCATTCGCTGTCCGGGTTAACAGAATTCGAACGGCGTCCGAAACTGTCAGGCCCATGTTTTCCAGAACTGCCGTGGCGCGCTCTTTGACGTCGGCATCGATCCGAGTCTGAACAAGTGCATTTGAAGCCATGCGCTAATCTCCTTCACGGGCAATGTAATGCACATGCATGACAGAATCCAGAGCCGCAGCGCACTCCGTCGCGTCCCGCTTTCATGCGAACTCGGGCCCGCAACGTGGGTTCCTGTTGATACATTATGCGATCTCGTTGGCCCAGAACGTGAACATCCTCGCAACAAGCCGTGCACGCGGCTCGTGAAGTACGGCTCCCTTCGACCGCCGCGGACTTTGGCGTCGCAGGCGATCTCGATTTAGCCCGAAGCGGACTGCCATTCGTTGCGCGGGGACCGCAGGTTTGCGCCCTCTTGCCGGTCATAGAGGCAGTTGTTACCTCGGACCGAAAGCGGCCATCGCATTGGTTTGACGCAACGACTTCTGTGCGCCAACACGAGCCGTGCGAGCGCCTGGCCTAAGATTCGCGTTGCGATGCGGCCCGCGTCACAGCCGCGCCCTCCATGACGTAGGTCGCATAGCGATGGGCGGATCAGGGTTCGCGGTCTTTCTTCATCAGTGCATAGGCTTCGATCATCGCCTTGAGGAAGTTCACCGTCTCCTCGCGGTGGTCGGCGAGCCAGGCGCGGTCGACGTTCACCCCGGAACCTGCGATCGGAAAATTGTAGTCCTGCAGATTGATCAGATCCTTGGCGCCGTTCTGTTCGGCCATGGAGTAGTAGATTTCGCTGCCAATGAAGGCATCGACTTCACCACTCTTCAGGCGCGAG
>NZ_JABEKV010000049.1 GCF_013283645.1 Sinorhizobium psoraleae | reverse complement strand
CCTGGCGGGTACATGCGCAGGATTTTCTCCACCGCCTTGTCCACCAGGGATGGATACCTAGGCCGGCGTCCCACAGCAGCCCTGCGACCGGGCTGCAGCGCGACGGCAAGTGCTGGTCGCCGGTGACGGCGCGAAACGCCAGCCCGATCCAGGTAGAAGAATGCGCTCAAGCCCGCCACAATCGCCGCGGGCTATGCCCGGGGCGAGAAGGTCAAATGACGAGATCAGGATGCCGCCGACCTCAAAGCGCGTGTCGCCTATGCCGAGATCGAGCGCGTGCTGCACCTGCGTGCCCGACATCAACTGGGCGGCGCCCTCCATGGCGTACGACAGGCCAAGCGTGGCCATGTCCCATGGCCCGATCGCAGATTGCGAGATTGGTCGCGCCGTTGAGGCGAGAGGGAAAGATGATGCCATCAGATTGGGGCGGGTGCTCGTGAACGCCACCGACCACTGGTCGGATTCTGGTGCTGTACCCGAACGATTCGGTCCGCACACCCGTCCTGACGGCATACCGCTGAGGTCGACCAGGCGCAGGTCCGCGGTGATCGCGATCTCCACGCCGCTGGATCGGTCCATTTGGTTCAGGCGCTTCTGACTTCACAAGCAAGTCTGCCGTGGAACCGGAGAAGCTTGATGGGCAGGTGCGGCATCTCGCCTGAAGACGAAGTCACACGCCGGCTGATGACAGTTCCGGGCATCCGTGTGATGACCGCTCTCACCTTCCGCCACAGAACCTACGATCCAAGTAATCCGGCGTCCTCGAAGGTCTCGCGCCAGTTCGAGGCGTATCATATCCCCTTCGCCACGTATCGTAACAAGCCCCGAGCGCTTCGCGTTCGGCTTGTCCAGTTCCCGACAATGTCGGATACGCAACGTAGCTGAGTCAGATCTACCCGACTGCCTATAAAAGCTTTTCACATTTGGCCCGGTACATGCACGGTCATCCGCAAACACGTGACCGACCAGAGAAGACGTCGCATGATCACCACACCAAAACATACCGCCGCAGCGGAACAGAATCACTTCGGCCAGGACCTTGCTAGTCGTCCGTCCCGTCGCCGCAAGCGGAGCCATCCGCTTCCGATCTCTCCCATTCGGCGTGCTGGTCATATTCCGCCATCCACGACAGCGCGAACGCCTGGTCCAAGGCCTATCAAGGGCACTGCGGCTCGACACGAAATTCCGGAGGAAGATCAGCGGATCGCAGAAAAATTGCGCCTGGACGAGAAGAGCCGTGCCGAGAATCTCATGATAGTGGACCTAATGCGGAATGATCTCGGACGGATCTGCCGCACCGGAAGCGTTCATGTACCAAGCCTTATGCACGTAGAAAGTTACAAGACCGTCCACCAGTTAGTCAGCACCATCTGTGGCGAACTCCAGTCGCCCGAGGACATCATCCCCTGCATTTCTGCGTGCTTCCCAGGCGGCCGTCTCCGATGTTACGGCAATCAGGGCTTCAGGCCATTATGGCATCCTGCAGGAGCTCTGGGTTGATCCGCGCCATCGCTCGGCTGGACATGGGAGACGGCTTCTCACCGCCCTAGACTGCGAAGCGCGAGCGCGGCAGTGGCCCATGGTCGAGGTGTCTTTTCCCTTGGCCGACCGCCCTGACGCCGATAGGCTCGCTGCATTCTATGAAAGCATGGGCTTCACATCAGCGGGAGAACGGCGACGACGGAGGCTTATGTGACCTGGCTGACAGTGCACATGACGCCCGCTTTACCCAGCCCCAGGGGCCTGATCGCCAATGCGACGGGGACAATCACGCCTTCAAGGGAGGTGCAGGATCGAATAAACGCGATCCGGACCGGATTGGAGGGATCGCCCGATGTCCGCATTGTCGCGCCCCCTGAACGTGTTCCGGACAAAGTGGTGCCGATCCTGGCGAAACTTCACGATCCGGGTTACCTTGAAGCACTCCGGCTCGGGCCTCACCCACTAGCACTACTTTGGCACCTTTGGCTTGCGGCGTTCTGTGAGGAGCATGTCACAGTGAGGGCATCGGAGCGGCGGTGGCCGTGCGAAGATGTCGAGGATCGCTT
>NZ_JABEKV010000048.1 GCF_013283645.1 Sinorhizobium psoraleae | reverse complement strand
GTAAGCGCTGTTTTGGTCCCACCTTCCGGATCACGGTTTGATTGACGATGTTGAGCCCGAACGAGGGCTTGGACATATGTCGATTTCACAGCTTACGCTTACATCCAGCGATGAAGAGCCAGCGCGCCGTTTCGAGGTTTTCACGGGCAGCGGTCGGCGGCGCGAGTGGAGCGGCGAGCGCAAGGCGCAGATCGTCGCGGAGAGTTATGAGCCAGGCGTGACGGTCTGCTCCGTGGCTCGGCGTCATGGATTGACCCCGCAGCAATTGTTCACCTGGCGTCGGCTCGCTCGCAAGCCGCTCGGTGCTGCGCCTGTCGTCGAAGACGTTCCGATGTTTGCGCCAGCGGTCCTGGTGCCGTCTGCGATGCTTGACGCAAAAGAACCGGAGCGAGTGCGTGGCTCAAGAAAGAAGTCGAGTAGCAGCGCAATCGAATTGGAGATCGGCGGGGCGATCGTGAGGATCGCATCCGGCGCGGACGCCGCTACGATTGCCGCCGTCATTCAGGCCGTGAAGGCACGGTCGTGATCGGGCCGTCGGGAGCGGTAAAGGTCATGGTCGCCACCCGGCCCGTCGATTTCCGCAAAGGTGCGGAGGGCCTGGCGGCGCTGGTCAAGGCCGAGATGGGTGCTGACCCGTTCTCCGGCACGATCTACGTGTTCCGGGCCAAGCGCGCGGACCGGATCAAGCTCGTCTTCTGGGATGGCAGCGGCGTGTGCCTTGTGTCCAAACGTCTCGAGGATGGCGAGTTCCACTGGCCCAGGATGCAGGACGGTGCGATGCGCCTGACGGCCGCTCAGTTCTCGGCATTGTTCGAGGGACTGGATTGGAAGCGCGTTCATGCGCCGATCGAGGCGCGTGTCCCGGAGAAGGCTGGATAGCCGCCGCGACCAATTGAATCAGCCCCATCAACACCCTCGTCCTGGGCGTCGAAGTGTGCTGTTGTCGTGCCATGACGATGACGGCCGACGAGCTTCCCGACGACCTGAACGCGCTCAAAGCCATGGTGCTTTCGCGCGAGGCGGAGAATGCTCGGCTGCGGCAGATCATCAAGGAATTGCAGCGCCACCGCTTCGGCCGTCGCGCCGAGACTCTACCAGAGGATCAGCTTCTCCTTGGGCTCGAAGAAGCCGAGCAGGTCGAGGCGGAGAGCCTGGAAGACAAAGAGCATGCATCGAGCGATCTGCGTCGGGAACGCGTCGCCAAGCGGCGGATAAACCGCGGTGCTCTTCCCGCTCATCTGCCGCGCCTCGATGTTGTCATCGACATTGAGAGCCATGACTGCCCCTGCTGCGGCAATGGCCTGCACCGGATCGGCGAGGACGTCAGCGAGAAGCTCGACAGCGTTCCGGCGCAGTTCCGTGTTCTGGTAACGCGGCGTCCCAAATATGCATGCCGTGCCTGTGAAGAGGTCGTCGTCCAGGCTCCGGCTCCCACGCGGCTGATCGAGGGTGGCATTCCGACCGAGGCGACCGTCGCCCAGGTGCTGGTCTCCAAATATGCCGACCACTTGCCGCTCTACAGGCAGGCTCAAATCTACAAGCGACAGGGGATCGATCTCGACCGTTCGACACTCGCCGACTGGGTCGGTCGAGCCGCCTGGCACCTGCGCCCGGTTCATCAAAGGCTGCTCGAGCATCTGAAGGCCTCGTCCAAGCTCTTCGCCGACGAGACGACCGCCCCAGTGCTCGATCCGGGTCGGGGGAAGACGAAGACCGGGCAGCTCTGGGCCTATGCTCGCGATGACAGGCCATGGCAGGGAGCCGACCCGCCCGGTGTAGCTTATGTCTATGCGCCCGATCGCAAGAGCGAACGCCCAATGGCGCATCTCAATGGCTTCGTCGGCATCCTGCAGGTTGACGGATACGTGGGCTATCGAGCGCTCGCCGCCGGCAACAGCGTTTCCTTGGCATTCTGCTGGAGCCATGTCCGGCGGCGCTTCTATGAACTGGCCGCCGCCGGTCCCGCGCCCATCGCTAGCGAAGCGCTCAGGCGCATCGCAGGACTCTACAAGATCGAGGACGATATCCGCGGCCTCACTCACGACGAACGCTGCACCATCCGGCAGGCAATGAGTCGCCCGATCATCGACAGCCTCGCGCCTTGGCTGACCGAGCAACTCTCGCTCATCAGCCAGAAGACCAAGCTCGCCGAAGCCATCCGCTACACGCTCTCGCGCTGGGACGGGCTCACACGCTTCATCGACGACGGCCGTATCGAGATCGACTCCAACACCGTCGAACGCTCTATCAGGCCGATCGCCCTCAATCGGAAGAATGCATTGTTCGCGGGCTCCGATGCCGGGGCCGAACATTGGGCGACCATCGCCTCGCTCATCGAAACGGCAAAGCTCAATGACGTTGAGCCACTTGCCTATCTGACCGACGTCATCACCAAGATCGTCAATGGCCACCCGAACAGCCAGCTCGACGACCTGTTGCCTTGGACCTACGCCGACAAGCCAGAAACCAAGCCCGTGGCCTGAGAACACCGCTTAC
>NZ_JABEKV010000047.1:1099-2698 GCF_013283645.1 Sinorhizobium psoraleae | reverse complement strand
GTAAGCGCCGTCTCCGCCCCATTGGATAGGCTGTATTTTGAGGCTGGCCGGGCGTGCGAGAAGGTTTCCAGGACTATCTGGAGATTTGCATGGCAGATGATGGATTTGTTGGGCGCTACGAAGTTGTCGAGCCGCGCGGCGGAAACCGGCGTTGGCCAGATGATGTGAAGGCGCGGATCGTGGCGGAAAGCCTTGAGCCTGGTGTTCGAGTTGTTGATGTCGCGCGCCGTCATGACGTTGTTCCGCACCAGCTTTCCTTGTGGCGCCGGCAAGTGCGCGAGGGCATTCTGACGCTGCCTTTTGAGTCTATGCCGGGCCTGTCGGAGAGCGGCGATGCCGAGCCTGCATTTGTGCCTTTGGCGATTGCGGCAGAGCCGAGCGAGGCGGTGAATGTTTTGGCGCCGCCGAAACTGCGGGAGGCGGTTTCGTCAGTCTTGACGCTCACGATCGGCCCGGACGTTGTGATGCGGGTTCCCGGCGATGTGCCGGTTGAACGTGTGGCCGCTCTGGTGCGCGCCATGCGAGGGACGGCATGATCGTCGCGGGCCAACGACTGCCGATCCTGATTGCAACGCGGCCGGTGGACTTCCGCTGCGGGCATCAGGCGCTGGCTCTGATGGTGCAGACCGAGTTGAAGCTCGACCCGCATTCCGGGGTGACGGTGATCTTCCGGTCGAAGCGCGGTGATCGTCTGAAAATCCTGGTATGGGATGGCACCGGCATGGTGCTGACCTACAAAATTCTTGAACATGGAAGCTTTGCCTGGCCCAAGGTGCAGGATGGGACGATGCGTCTTTCCAGGGGGCAATACGAAGCGTTATTCGAGGGGCTCGACTGGCGGCGATGCATGGCGCAACGGGTGATCGCGCCGTCGGCGGCAGGGTGAATATCCCGCTGCCTTTGCATTGTTTTATTTGGATTTTTTGTGCTGTCTTGCTATAAGACCGCATGTCGTCGCCCCTTGATCTCAGCCTGTTTCCGGACCTTCCGCCAGAGGTGGTGAAGGCGTTTGCGGCGATGCAGTTCGAACTGTCGGTCGAGCGTGCTGCACGTCAGCATGAGCAGGCTGTGGTTGCCGAAAGGGACGCCTTCATCACCGAGCTGAAGGAACTGATCGAGAAGCTTGAGGGGCAGGTTCACGACTATCGGCGCACGAAGTTCGGGCCGAAATCGGAAAAGCTCGATCCGGCGCAGATGGAACTGGCGCTGGAAGACCTTGAAACGGCGATTGCCGAAACACAGGCGCGGATCGCCGCCGTCGAGAAAAAGATCGAAGCCAGCGCATCCGATCCGGACAAGGCCGTTCCTCGCAAGGAGCGTAAGGCCCGTGCACTGCCCGAACACCTGCCGCGGGTCGAGCGAGTGATCGAGCCCGAGAGCATCGTTTGTCCCTGCGGTTGCGGCAACATGGTCCGGATCGGCGAAGACCGGACGGAACGGCTCGACCGGATTCCGGCGCGCTACGAGGTGATCGTCACCATCCGCCCGAAATACGCCTGCCCCAAGGGTCGAACGGGCGTCATCCAGGCCAGAGCGCCAGCGCATCTGCTGGAAGGGAGCTGGCCGACGGAAGCCCTTCTGGCTGAGATTGCCGTCTCC
>NZ_JABEKV010000047.1:0-1093 GCF_013283645.1 Sinorhizobium psoraleae | reverse complement strand
TCCGAACATATGCCGCTCAACCGGCAGGCCGAGGTCATGGCGCGACACGGGGTGCCGATCGACCGCACGGTCCTGGCCGATTGGATGGGGCGCACGGGCAGCGAAATCGCACCGGTGGTCGACCACATGGCAAAACGGCTGCTGTGGGAAAGCACGCGGCTCTATGTCGACGAGACCACGGCTCCGGTGTTGGATCCGGGGCGAGGCAAGACGAAGACCGGCTATCTCTGGGCCGTGTTGCGTGACGATCGCGGCTGGAATGGCTCCGCGCCGTCGGGCGTGGTGTTCCATTACCGGCCCGGGCGTACAGGCGAATATGCCGCTGAAATCCTCGACGGGTTCAACGGCACAATCCAGGTGGATGCCTACGGTGGTTACTCTCACCTCGCCACGTCGGACCGGATGGGTGGCGATCCCTTGAAGCTGGCTTTCTGTTGGGCGCACGGGCGCAGAAAGCTGATCAAGGCCACGCCAAAGAGTGGATCGCCCATCGTCGACGAGGCGCTGGTGCAGATCGCCGCGCTCTACAAGATCGAAGACAGTATCCGGGGCTCAGATCCCGGACATCGCCGGGCAGTTCGACAGGACCTGTCCCTCCCGCTGGTGGACGAGTTCTTCACCTGGCTGGCAGCGCAAGCCAAGCGCGTCTCACGCAAGTCTGACCTCGGAAAAGCCCTGGCCTATATGCTGACGCGGCAGGACGGCTTCCGGCTGTTTCTGGGCGACGGCCACGTCGATATCGACTCCAACCTGGTGGAAAACGCGATCCGCCGACCGGCCATGAACCGCCGCAATGCGCTCTTTGCGGGGCACGATGAAGGGGGCCGCAATTGGGCCCGGTTTGCCAGCCTGATCGGCACTTGTAAAATGAACGGCGTTGAGCCCTACGCCTATCTGTGCGACCTCTTCACCCGCCTCGCAAACGGCCACCTCGCCAAAGACATCGATGCCCTGATGCCATGGGCCTATGCCGCCCGCATCAAGGCCTTACAATGAGCTCGTCAGGTACTCTTCGGTGAGCTCATTTGACGGCCCGTAGATCAACCTCAGATCGCTGCAACTGAAAAAGCGATGGGGCGTGGACGTCGCATAC
>NZ_JABEKV010000046.1 GCF_013283645.1 Sinorhizobium psoraleae | reverse complement strand
ACGCCCGGCCAGCCTCAAAATACAGCCTATCCAATGGGGCGGAGACGGCGCTTACGGTGGATCTGCTTTGCCTGCTTGATATCGCGGTCCATGTCTTCGAAAAAAGCATCGAGCGGATAACCGGAAATATCACCGGGAAAAACGTGGCAACCGAACGGATCCTTAAACACATACTCCAGAAATGCGCTGTTCTCCGGGCGGGAGAGAAAATCGTATACGCGCGGCACCGGATAGTTGGTATCGACATCGTTCAGCGAGTTCAGGGCTTCGCCGCTCATCAGAATACCCCGCCGTTAGCGAAGTAGTTATGAGCTTCACCAGACTCACGATCTTCACAGAAGTAGTAGACAAAGCGCTCGAAATCTTCGGGCTTGACCGCATCGAAGCACGCCGGTAACTGCGGGGGAAAACCGATATCTTCACCAACAGCGCGTCGCAAGGCACCGAAAATTTCGTTACGGAACTCAAAATAAAGCCGATATGCCGGGGTTTTGTAAGCGTGGATCGGTTTGAAGTCGATAATGCAGGATTCGTGCTTAATTTCATGGATTCGCTGGTACAAACAGTCAGCCATCGGTCCGCCAATAACGAGAACGACATGTCACGACAGCGCAGCGTTTTTTGCATTTCCCGGAAAAGGTTGGGGCGGTGGCGAAAGGATTCTTCGTTGTAATAGTAATTGCACGTGCCCAGATCGCCATTTTCCTCCACCATTTTCTCGATCAACGCGTGCAGCCAGTAAGGGTCTACCGTGCAGTCCGCATCAGCCGAAACAATGTAATGTTTCTTTTGAACGCCCAGGCGGCTGTCACGGGCTTTTGAGCGCAAAGAGGCGTAATCCATGCCACGTTTTCTGGCGGACGAGACGCCCTGAATGGTCTCCTTGATAATATGGATATCCATGAGTGGATTTCGGGCGTTGAGGGCATTAATTTTTTCAATGGAATCGTCTGTCGAATTATTATCAACAATAATGAGCTCATATGTTTCATGCGTAATCATACCGAAAAGTGTTTTCTGGTTAAGCAGAGAGAGCAGTACATTATTAATACGATCGCTTTCATTATAAACCGGAAGCACAACCGATACAAATATATTGTCGCGCATATATCCTCCGGACGAATTACGGCTCAAGAATATCAATTATGCTATTCGATAGAACTTTACTACCAATACCGACGTTTTTCCAGGCAACGTCATTCATTAGTTGCTTGTTATTCAGGAACTCATAAAGACCATTAACAAATGCCTCATCAGGCAGGCCATCTCGCTTCTCTGATATCGCCATAACGGGCGCTTCAAATCCGTACTGACCATAGCCCTCCGAGTAATATTCATAGCTGGTAGTGATGTAGCAGCGCTTGAAGCTAATCGCTTCGCCAATGGGATTGCCGTAACTGTCGTAATCCCAAGACGTAAGAAATGATACCAGGTCGCAGGAGTAATACAAATCTTCAATAGAGTTCTTATGCTCCGGCGAGCACGTATCTTCATGCTGAAGCAAGCCAATAAACTTAATAAACGGGCCAATGTTTAACTTTTTTCCTAAGGCTTTCAGTTCCTGGTAGTGGACATGGTCTTCATGAGAATCGCCTGCTACAACCAGAAAAGCTTTACGGTCGATACCGTTCTGAAGAAAAAGCTGGTTGAGCCGATTGACTAGATGAATGTCTCTGTCAATACGCTTTTGAGGAATAATCCGTGTAGTGCGGGCAATCAGAACATCGTTGTCACGGATTGACAGTTTATCCCTGATGTTCGTATAGTTTCCCTGCCTGGTGAAATCATAGGTATTCCTCTTCACCTTGATTTCCACCTCATGATGGCACCACGCTTCAAGCTTATTTTTCAAGCGATTATTCAGCGTGACGTATGTTATATGTTTGGACTCGGCAGGCTTTACGGCGTGAGGATACGGTGCTGAGCCGTATTTCATCGCCGTCATTTCACTATTCCACATTAAATCGTGGTCGCGCCAGATAACGAAATTTCCCAATCCATGACGTTTCCCGTAAACGTCGATCGCGAGATAAAGCGCTTTGGTGAAGATTATATTTTCTGGCAGTGTGCCATTCTCAACAATCACATGTCTGATATTCAGCCTCTCCCATAGCTGAACAATTCGATAGGAAAGCTGTCGAGACGATTCGTTAATTGCAAGGACGATTTCTTCCTGCTCTTCGGAAGACGACGTCGTCTTTCCGCTTATCAGAATGTTGTGCGAGCGCTCAATGAAGTCCACATTATAGTGTGGAACAGTTAATATCATCCACACGAACCAGAGTAAATATATCTTTATAACGCTCTTGTTCATGATCGTAAGGTTTGTTGAATTTTCCTTTATCTATTTTTATGTCATAGCCAAGATCCAGATAGGATTTGATCCCCTTTCGCGCAAGCCTCTTAGCTACCTTCAACGCTTCAACAATAATTCCTGATATAGGAACGGCGTCAAATGATATAAATATAGCTCCAGCACACATATTCATTAACACATCTCGTATTCTTGCCCCAAGCTGGTTCCGAGCGGAGGGCCGTTACGCTCGCAGAGGTCGCGCAGAGATCTCACGGTGACGTCTGCATGTTTGGTAGTTGTTCATCGGGGTATCCTGCTCAATCGAGGCCATGCTGAGTTTTGCTCGGCGAAGCAAGTGTCGTGCCTACCCAGGAAAGCCGTTTAAAATCAATGGAACCGCTCTGATCGTCAGCGCTTCATGTCCGGCTTTGTCAGGAAGCCGACAATTAGAGCAGATCCTGTTCAATCCGGGTCATATCCTGCAGCTCTGAAGTAGTTGGCG
>NZ_JABEKV010000045.1 GCF_013283645.1 Sinorhizobium psoraleae | reverse complement strand
GGCCGACCATGAGGTTCTCGGTCCGCTGAAGGGCAAGGCGAAAATGGATCCGTGGCTGATCGGCGCAGGTGTGACCTACCGTTTCTAAATGGACGATTACGGCCGTAGATAGAGAGGGAGAGAGGCAGAGCCCTCCGTCGATAGCGCCTCACCCACTTGTAAACGGTCTTTCTGCAGACCCGAAGGCGGCGGCCACGGCCGTGGCCTCTGTCCTTCGACAACGACGCTGTGCGCGATTACTCGATTGCGCAGCTGAGCCGGCCATTCTCAGGGACGTTCATTGGTACCCGAGAATCACTGAAGCTTCGACGGCCTCGGCTTTCTGGCACGGGCCCGCATGGATAATCTGTTGAACGCTCACACCTTGGTGGTTTGCGCCTGGCATAAGGGGCCGGCTTGGTAGATTCCCCATTTGCAACATCGTTTGCGAGCGCGGCGCATGCGCACAGGAATATCCGTCACGGTCCCGCGGGCCGGTTGCCAACGTCTGGCTGATCAGAGATCGCAATACGCCGCAGAAACACTGGCGAGATCATCCTGTTGAGTGCCGATGGCGTCGGCGCCGTCGAGATCACGCGGCGACCGGCAAGTCGATGACCAGCGTGCGGCGCTGGCAGGAACGCTTCGCGCGGCGTGCGCTTCGGCTGCGCGCTTGCAGATGGCGGTTACGCTAATATCCGCGGGCGCTGATTATGCTTGATGTGCCCAGCCGCGGCCATCAACGGGATGATCTTCCATGGCTGACGACGAGTTTTTCCATGCGCACCGCAAGGCGTTCCACATATGAAGGAATGTCCGAAATTCGACACCAACTGTCGAATTGTGCGGTTATCGACGCAGCGTTATTTGGCGGCGTCGCTATCCCAATCATGCGAACCGTTTGTAAACACGGGTCAAATCCCCTCCCGAGACGTCCGAGCGCGGTTGGCACGACGTTTGCTGATCCTCAGCCATAAACCGGTGGATATCGCCCGGACATTCAGGTGTCGAGCGCCGTCGCGCCCATTTTAATGAAAGACAAAGCGCATATGTTAGTTTGCCACAACCCACCTTCAGACACGGGCCGCACCGGCAGGGCGATATCTCCCGATGCACGCCCATCCCTATTGTCGATATGGGCATTCCGATTCGTCTTGGACTCGCGCCCGATATGCGCGTGACGCCGAGACGGCTGCGGACCGACCGCAGATGCACGTCCTCCGAGCACCTTAAAGACCGGAGGAAAGGCAAGTTGATAAGTCACATTTCTTTCGACGTCTGGAACACTCTCGTATTGGCAAACCCAAACCATGCGCCGATGAGGACCAAGTTTCTCGCGGCCTGTTTCGATAAAGAAGAAGCAGCTGTCAGGAATGCCTACGCCGAGGTCAAGAAGTGGGTGAACCAACACGCGATCGAAACAGGGTACGCTCCATCCCTGTTCGAAAATATCCGTCTGCTCATGATGCATTGCAATGTCCACAAAGATCCGAGCGGCATCGCAAAGGCATTCGAGGACATTTTTGAAAAGTGCAAACCAATTGTTTTGGATACTACCGTGACGCTAGTCCACGCGTTGGTTGAAGACGGATATGCGCTGTCGCTTGGTAGCAATTCGAGCTTTATCAGCGGCCGATTGGTGCACGATTTTCTTGAGAGCACGTTTGGATGCGTGTTTCGGTTCGGAATTTATTCCGATCTGCTTGGATATGCAAAACCAAAGAAAGCCTTCTTTAACAAAATCATCAAGTCGTCTGACCTTGCGGCCAACAACATCCTGCACGTGGGTGACCACGCGATCTGCGATCTGCATGGTGCGCAGAGCGCCGGAATGCATGGCGCCCTGCTGGGAAGACCTGAAGACATCCGAGAGGTGGTGAATGAAGCAATTTCAGGAGTTTGCGCTCCATGAATTTCAGTCGATCGAGGATGCACCCTTTCGAGCGGAGCAATATTCACGTCTGAAATTCGGCTGCGACGAAGCAGCGCGCAAGATGGGATACGAGGTTGCAGATGCGTTCTTCGAACAAAACGCATCGGCGCTACTGGACAGCCGCTGCCTGATGCTTTCGTCTCCATACAACTTTGTTCCGAACGCAGCGACTATAATGACGATGCATCTGCTCAACCGCCTCAACAGCCACATTGTTGATGCCAAAGGCAATCACGTGGAATATGCGACTGTTCCACGAAAGATCAGTTACGTGAACGATTACGGACTCCTATCACGGGAACATCGCAAGTCATTGATCGCCGCTGATAGGTTCTACTTCAACGCGCAACATTTCGAAGGTCGTTGTCTTCTGTTTGTCGACGACGTGAAGATCACTGGTACCCACGAAAACAGGTTAGTCGAGCTCATGCACGAACAACAGCTCAAGAATAAAACATTCTTCCTATATTTTGCTCGATATACCGGCGATAGGCCCGACATAGAGTCGGAGATAAATTTTGCCGCGGTTAAGTCAATCAGAGACCTGAATCGAATCATTGCGGAGCCAAATCATCACATGACCGCTCGCCAAATCAAATATATTCTCGCCGCCGATCCAGGCGAGCTGTATCACGAGTTTTTAAGGTTCAGAAGCGCCAAGTACCTTAAGAGCCTTTATTTCAATTGCCTGCACGAAGGATATTACAAAATTCAAAAGTATGAAACCAACATAGGTGTAATCCGCGACGCGATCGATCACCAGGAAGCTGCAAGGCAACTCGTCGTATAAATGCCTTTCAAGGAGCTTCCACACAAAGAATTCTATTAGCAAATCCACATAAAAGAGGAATGGGCTATGGGACGAACTTCACTATGCTTGCTCGCCACCGTTTTCCTGTCGACATTTGGCACACCGCTGCAGGCTGCCACGCTTCGGGTGATGAGCGACGCCTCCTCTCCACCGTCAGTGAGCACAATCAAAATCGTTTACACGGGTGATGTGAATCAAGAGAAGATCGCCGCCCTTGCATCCGCCCTGATCGTGTCCCGGGAGGTTCTCTAATCGCGGTTGTCAAGTTGATCGCCGAGGGCGTCACAGGTCAGGCT
>NZ_JABEKV010000044.1 GCF_013283645.1 Sinorhizobium psoraleae | reverse complement strand
CGACGCATCGGCGGTCGGAACCACGGCCCACGGCTTCGGCCGCAGTGCACGATCGCCAGCTCGTGCACATGCTCGCCAACATGGTGCTGGCAGCAGAGACCCGAGGGAACCATGTCTACTGACATCGCCATGAAGGTTGACGTCGACCATCTGCGGCGTGATGCATTCCTCTACGTGCGTCAGTCCTCGCTTTGTCAGGTGTTCGAGAACACCTCGGCCTCTCCGGCGCGCAGCGCCGTGCAGCCGATCTTGGCGGCGATCGAGGAAACGGCTGCCCATCGCGAGGAATATTCGCCTTGGTGATCCAAAACCATCCGCACAGCTCGGGCGCGGACTTCCGGTGAAAATTTGTTCGTTGTCTTGCTCATGAGGTCTCCACTCTCTCAGAAGTTGGAGCCTCCGGCAAACCCGAAGCGGTTCAATGCTCGTTGGTATGAGGCGGCGAGTTGTCCTTATGGACAACGGCCGGAAATGGCGTAATCGCCCAGTCAACTAAGCCGACAGCATGGTGAAGTACCGCCTGGGTCCGAGCAAGGCTGGGTGAAACTGCGATGACATGTCCGATCCAATCTCGGGCGTCGCCCTTCCTAATGATCGGCGTCTTGGGTTCAACATAAAATTTGACGTCGGCGACACCTGCCACAGTAGCCGCCCGACTGACGCCCTCGATCCAATCGAGAGTGCCATCGCGGTCGGGAACCAGGATTCGCGCAGCCGCAGTGTGCGGTTGTCCTCTGCGCAAATTCCATTCATCTCCGATCACAAGCTTGATGTGCTCTGTGACGAGATCGACACCGTAGGCCAACTCAACAAGTTGAAGTCCCGGCGTGCCACCGAGACGTGGATTGACTTCAATGACGACTGGGCCACGTATCGTCCATCGAAGCTCAACATTCGATGGCCCCCAGCCAAGACCGAGAGCTCGCAAACAGCGTAGCGAAACATCGGCGATATAATCGTGCTCGTCATCAATCAGTGCTGCCGGATAGGTGAATTCATGATAGACGAAATGCGGTGGTGGGCCGCAGTCACCAGTGCCAACTCCAACGACCCTATTTCCCATGATCTCAGCGCTATAATAGGGACCTTGTGCGAACTCTTCGACCAGAATCTTCGGCGAAGACTGCCATGTGTGCCTCGCGCCTAATAAATAGGTCGTATGTTCGGCTAACTCATCGTTGTTACGGCACAATCGAATACCGCGGCTGCCGCTGCCTGTGACTGGCTTAAGAATCACTGGGAGCCCTATCTCCACTGCAGATCTTTCTACGTCCTTTGCATTCGCCGCCAAGTGAAAGGCAGGCGTTGGAATTCCGGCCTTCGCGAGGACCTGACGTTGAGCGAATTTGTCGCAGCATCGTTCGATCGATGCGGGGTTCGGTCCCGGTAGATGGAAATGCTGACAGAGTTTGGCAATTGTCGCATAGAACGAGTCCCCAACGCTTGTGATCCCAGCCATTTCATAGGTCGCCCGTAGCCGGGAACATTCGCGGATCAGGGCATCGAGATTATCTGTATCGACCCGAATTGCCTCAATGCTTTCCGCCGCAAGATAGTCGTACTGAGCCGGATTAGCTGACAGCATAATTGGATGAAGGCCAAGACGCTGCGCCGCTTGGACGTATAACAGTCCAGCACGTGCACCACCTTCGACCAGGATGAGCGCTCTTTTTGCCATTGGCTTTTAGCTCCGACGTTTGCGGCGTGAGAATGCAACCGATCAGTTTCCTAGCTGTGCCTACCTCAAATTTCTCGGAGCGTACCATTGTCAGCGCCATGCGGATGCGAAGTTTCTATAAAATTTCGTTAAATATCTATTACAACATTTTTGACTGCCGCCGGTGGCACGGACCAGCGCAACGGGAGCTGTCGCCTACCGAGAGGGGCAATCGCGTGTTTGCTATCCGCGGAGTCCGAGCGCGTGATGACGGACAACCGCGTGTGCTGTCAGTCCATCCGGGTAGCTTGCAAAGTCTCGGGCCGCACTGGATTTTCACTAAGACTAAACCCCTAAGATCAACGGAAAAGGCGAACGCTTCATTCAGACAAGCCCCGATACCAGCCCACGCATGGCCTACAATGCTTCTGACGAACGTGCCCTAAGGTCCGTACTCAATCAGCACATGAATTTGTGTTGAAACGTGATTCTCACTTGGCGAGGCTGAGGGGTGATCATGGCGAACGAGTTCTGGCTAAACGACCAACAATTGTATCGATCGCGTCTTGCTTGTCGAGAGCCAACCCGGCGCGGCCCGGGCGGACCGGCGCGTTCTCAGCGGCATCATTCATGTCCTGAAATCCGGCTGCTGCTGGCGGCATTGCCCGCCGATCTGTGTCCCTACACCACCATCTATAATCGCTGGAAGCGCTGGTCGCGGCGCAAGATGTGGCGCAAGCTGTTCGAAGCGTTGCCGTCCCTCCCCCGGGCGACGACTTCCACGCATCGATTCGACCACGGCTAAGGCGCTCGCGCGGCGGCCGGTGGAAAAGGGGGCGGAGAAGCAGGCCATCAGGCGGTCTCTCGGGGGCAGAAGCACGAAAATCCACGCGGTTTGCGACAGCCTTGGCAGAGCCATCGGGGTTCGAAGTGACGCCAGGCCAGCGCGGCGATGTAACGTCGCAGTCCCCTTGCTGACTGCATTACCGCTGCATTCCTGTGCGGCCGACACCGCCTATGACGCAGACGGATTGCGGAAATTCCTGCTCGCGCGCGGCAGCATCCGGTTATTCCCAACAAGCTACGCGCAGACGCGTCCATCCTTCGACCGAAGCGCATACAAACGGCGAAACCTGATCGAACGGATGTTCTGCAGGCTCAAGGACTGGCGGCGCATCACCACGAGATGCGACAAGCTCGCGCGAAACTCATGGCCGCGGTTGCACCAATCATTTGGTGTGTCTCATTGAGTCCGGAACCTAGCACTACTTTGGCACCTTTGGCTTGCGGCGTTCTGTGAGGAGCATCTCACAGTGAGGGCATCGGAGCGGCGGTGGCCGTGCGAAGATGTCGAGGATCGCTT
>NZ_JABEKV010000043.1 GCF_013283645.1 Sinorhizobium psoraleae | reverse complement strand
AAGCCGAACTTCTCCTGACCTATGCGTCGACGTCCCATTCGAATCCCTCAATCCATTGTTCAGAGTGATAGAATCACAGTCGTTCGCTTCGGTCCACACACCCGCGCACAGGTCTCCTAGAAACCGGGAAGCCATCCACCCGTCCCGCTGGGTGAGTTGGTCCCGCACATGGGACCAATCGCCCGACTGCTCGATTAGACGAACTTCTCGCCCATTGTCGAAGCGATCAATGATGCCGTCGCCAGTGGATGGTCCCGACCGAAACGCCACGCGGTTTCCGGTGACAAATCGCGGCGGATAGCTTTGAGCTGGCTCCTGTCGCTCGATTTTTGCCCATCTGCAGGGTTTGCCTCAGACAACGCGATCTCGGGAGCCGATTTTGACGTTTCGATGCTGATCGGCTGGGGCTGTTTTCGCTGTTCAGAGATAGAGGGTACGCTCGCGACACCGACGTTGTCCCCACCCACCACCCATCAGCCGACTAAAGGCATAGAAGACAACTGCCCATATGATCCAATACCGCTTCCGCATGCCAACCTCCGAACGGACTTTGACGTAGAAAGCAATTTCCGACAAGCTAGAGGTGCAGTGGGAAGGCGTTTCGCGTTTATATCGAATTGGGTAGATTGCCTCTACCCTACATGATAAGGAGCCATCAATGGTAAGTGGGTGGACAAGTCGCCAGGGCCTGGCGCTGATTACGCCAGCGTCGGTCCCACCAAGATTCAGACCCTACGGTTCATCGCGCTGCTAGCGCTTGTAATCAATAGCTCGCTAGGGTCATTGCGACGAACCTAGGGAGCGCAATCAATTTTGGTTTCGATTCTTTGGCTTAGGTGCCGGGATCACCGGTATCGCAACATTTGCGCCTAGCAATCCAACGCGGCTCAATCCAAGGAAACCTGAGGCGGGCATCAGGTTGATCAGGCTCTCCGCGTCTTGAGCCCCCTTGCTGACCCAGTCCTTGTCTTCAATGCGGTAGAAATTGCGCAAGATCGCCAGCTACGTCCCTTTCCAATTGCGTCTATCCTTTGAGGGCTATCTTTGCCATCCCAGCGGCGGCGCCGAACGGCAACTCAGTCGGTCCGACGTGCAGAAAGGCCAATCGTTTTGCAGCCAAAACTCAGTGATTGCCAGAACCTGGTGCGGCTAAATTATCGGGAACCGGGCATCTCCGGCCGGGACAAAATGCCTCGCGAGATGTCGTCGACTGCAGACATTCACATTGGGTCGGCGACTCGACCGCATCTCGGCATTTGACATGGATGATGTCGAAGTTTACAGTCGTCGCGGACATTTTTGATGTCCACAACCATCGGCTCAGATGACTTGACGTGAGGGTGAAATGCGATTCTTCAAGAGTAGGGCAGAGCTTAAGAAGAATGAAACGCTGCTAATGTTCAAGCTCCTATTTCGCCACGCGGAGCGAAAAATGCTGGCAGAGAACCTCAAGGTTAGTGAGAAGCAGGTGCAACGATACCTGAGTGACGCGAGCGAGCCCGGTCCTGAAGTGCTGAAGGCCATGCGCGAGCTTGTGGATGCTCAAAAGGATGATTTGGCTTTTGTCGGCTTGCTGGACAAAATCCGTGCGGCAGCTCAAGAGGAGCAAAGGAAGAACCCTCATATCGAAATCGAGGGCATTGAGGAGCGGGATATCCCGGACTGGTATAAGGATGTGCGATCTCTGATCGCCGGGCGCGACTATGATCAAGCCTACGCCATCCTGGAAAACCGTACCAAATATGAATCCGACTTCAATTTCATCCCGAAGAAGACCCAGCCTTATGTGCTGGGTAGTTTTGGCATCGCCCTGTACTATAAGGCAGAATATGCGAGAGCTGCCGACGTTTTTGAACGGGCACTCAATCTAACGCGAGAAATCCGAAACGACACGCCAGCCCTGTTCCTGGCGACATATACCAACAATCTCGGCCTCGCACTCATGCGACAGTCCCAAATCGAAATGGCGTTTATGCGGTTCGATGAGGCGGCTGCGATTCTGCCGTCCTTTATCATCAACTACTATAACGCAATTTGCGCTGCTTCCATTTTCAAGAACGATGAATGGGTCGGCCATTGGGCCGGACGACTTGCAGGGGGTGCCCCGTTCGCAGTCAAAGAAGACATAAAGGATGTCCTGGATGCCTATAAAACAGACAATGATCTTGACTTTGCTCGCGAGTGCGATACATTCGTAGTCGCGATGAACACGCTTGAGGCGCTATATCAAGAACGACTGAAAGGGTAGCAAGATGTTTCGTGACAGACCGGTCCATGTGGATTTAGTAAGGGCAGTCTAATGGCTGTTGTCAGGCACATCAGCCCAACGCCAGCACCAAAAGGCGTGAAGGCTTGGCTGAAAAGGGCTTTGCAACGTGCACGGACTCCCGCAACCCCAAACGACAAGAGCGGGCTGGCGAAGATAATCGTCAGCTCTCTTATTATTTGTGCATGCGTGGTGATTGCACTCATCGCATTGCCATGGAGCGAAATCAGCAAGTTCTGGCTGGTGACTGCCGTCTTAGCCGGATGCATACCAGTCATAGCATTCATATTTCTATTCCGTGCCCAATACATGCTTCGACGAGCGTTTGTTGCGACGTTAGGGGTAGTGGTCGCCAAAAGCTGGTTGGGGAACACCAAGGGAAACCTCACTGTCGGCGAACTCCCCGGCGGGATGACCGTAACCATGATGGTTGTCTTGGGCTTCTCCTTCATTACGGCGGTTGTTGAAGCTGTACTATTTTCCAAGCCGAGCACATAGAAAGCTGCGAATTCGTAGCCCGCTCTCTCGAACAGGCAACCCTGGGAGATCAGCTCGGCCTTCGGCAACGAGACAGAAGTGTGCGAGGTTTGTCCACGACGATTTCGTGCTGAGGAATTGCGTCCTTGTCGAAGTTCAGCCACGCGTACATTCGCAGGTCCTTCAGGTCGTCAAGCATCGACATCCCGGAAAAGCCCGACTAAAGGCGAGGACATCGTATCACCACCCTTAATCGGCGAAGCTTCCGAGCGAGGAGGTGTGTAGTCAGATTGCATATCGTCTACCGCATCAGATATGCGCCGTTCAGCCGACACAAGGAAATCCTCAGCAAATTCCGCGGCATAATACCAACGTGCACGGATCATGACCGATGCGCCCAATCGCGCATTCCGATGGACATGATCTTCCGTATGCGACGTCCACGCCCCATCGCTTTTTCAGTTGCAGCGATCTGAGGTTGATC
>NZ_JABEKV010000042.1 GCF_013283645.1 Sinorhizobium psoraleae | reverse complement strand
CTCGGCGTCGTAATGAAACCTCACCAGAAGGGTGCCTGGGTGAAGTTCGACGACGGCGCTGAAGATGTGGTCACGACCGCCGACCTTGAGAAGCTCACCCATGGCTGGGCGATCAGCGTTCACAAGGCGCAAGGGTCGGCATTCAAGCGGGTGATCATTCCCGTGGTCCGATCCAAGCTTCTGGACCGCACCATGCTCTATACGGCCATCAGTCGGGGCGTCGAGACCGTGGTGCTCGTCGGCGATATCGATCACATCAACGAGGTTGTCTCCGCTTCTCCTAAATCCTTGGATCGCGAGCACGGCTTGCAGTTCGACGGCATTTAATTGACGTCTGAGCGGCCATCGACCAGGCTTGGAATCGCTGAGCCAGTTCCACGGCCGAAGAGACTGGAAAATCACGATGCACCTCCGACTTGATCCGTTTCTCGAAGTGCCTGATGCCGAACGGGTCTTGAATGTGCTCCAGAAGTTGAACGCCTGCGGGCTGGATTACGCTGTGACAGGCGGGATGGCGTTGGAACCGGCTCTTGGTTCGGAAACCGGGCGTCGGCGGCCGTTCAATGACATCGACCTTGTTGTCTCCGGATTCGATTACATTGCCATCCGCTCTCGCGTCGGCATTCCTGATCAGCCATGCGCATCCGCATCGGCCGACAGGGAAGCTGGCCATTCAGCTTGTGGAGCCGGAGCAGCGGGTACGGATCGACGTGTTTAGCGCCTGTGGCGCTACGCTGGAGCGGATCAGCCCCGCAATGATCGGCGATCTGCCGATCAAAGTGGTTGCTGTCGAAGACCTTGCCTGTCGCATTGCATCGGAAATGATGTGCTTTAGCAGGGGCGATTCAGTTTCACCGAAATGTGCTGACGATCATGCCCGCGCGAGGCAGATCGTTGATATGAATCGCGTCGAAAAAGCTTGGCGGGATCAGCGCCGGGAGATTGATCCTCTGACGTACGCTGAAGCGTCCGTTCAAATTGATGAGGCTCTAAAAAGCAGCAGCGGAAGGTTGGTGAAGTCAGCCTACTCGACGGATACCGAAGCTGTCTGTCCGCATTGTCACGACTCAGATCGGTTCCGAGTGACGGCCCCCAGAGTCATCCTTTCGGTATTAGGCTATTGCTAACTCGGCATAAGGGGGCATCCGCTATGTACACATTGAAGCCTGGCATAAAGAAGGACCCCGTGCGCCGCTGGGCTCTGCCTGACCGCATCTTCTTCGGAAATGGCGCATGTGCCATTCTCGCCGGAGTGTTTTTGAAGGAGGCACCCCTTCCTGGATTTTATGCCGAGCGCATCATCCCCGGCGAAGGCTTCGCCGGAAACCATATCTTCGTGACCGATGGCGTAATTGCTTTCGACCACCACGGCTACTCGCTGCGGAACCGACTGCTGACCTACCACACGAACGGATGGGCGAACCGATCTCCGGAAGGATGGAATTGCCGCCTCGAACGTGTCAGCTTCAATCTGCTCGATAGACGCGATCTCAATGACAACAAGATGCTTGGGCCAGATCAGTATCTCCACGACCCAATAGCTCGGGCGAAGACATACCTTAACCGCGTGAACCACGTTGAAGCGAGCGCACGAGCACGCGCCAAGCAACTCACTCACATCGCTATCTGATCTATCAATTGACGGATTATCGAATTTAGCGCCTCCGGTCGTTCCATCGGCACATAGTGCCCGCATTCGGGGACGACATGCAGACAACCGTTCTGGGCTAGATCGGCTTGCTTGGAGCTGGTCGCCAATCCAGGCAGGACGTCGTCTGCACCCGTGACCACGTGCACTGGGCCCGGAAATGTCGAAAGGACATCATCTCGGCTTTGGCGGGTGTGAAATGCCTGAACGCCTCGCGTCACATCGTCAAGCGGCTGGCGCATGAGGATGCGCTCCGCTTCAGCGATGATCGCGGGGGAAGCCGTTGTCGAAAAGGCGGGCTCCCACCATTCGCGCCACGCAACCTCTAGCCCCTGCTTCCGAAGGGTTTGGACGGCCATTGCGTGGAACGCCGGGTCTAGCCGTCGCGCAGCCTTTGTCCCTATAAGGACTAATCCCGCAACCCGCTCCGGGGCGAGCGCCGCAACCTCCAAAGCACATGAGCCACCAACTGAGCAACCTACGACGATGACTTGGTTGCCTCTGGGGAGTTTTAGTGCTTCCGCAGCCCAATCCTCCACGCGATCACCGAAACCATAAAGCGTCGGCGCATATGTCGCCCTTGGCAGGAGGTCGAGTTGGTTGGCCCACATCGATCCATCCAAGGGCAGCGCATGGAGTAGTAGGAGTTCCAGATTCTTTCCAGACATTGACAGAGAAGCCCTAAGCAGCCGTCGAAGTGGCACCCATCCCGTTTTATGCAGACAAGAGGCTGACAGCTTCATCTGTCGGCCGAACATCGCCAAAGCTCCGATAGATATTGTGGAGTGCTGCGTTGTGGTCCTGGTCTCGCCTGGCGGCCGTCCCGTCAGCTATGAAAATTACCCGGAAGCCGCTGGCACAGGCGTCTCGGGCCGAGGACTCACAGCAGATGTTCGTCAAGGTTCCGGTGATCAGGACTGTATCGATGCCGCGAGCGCGAAGAACTGATGGCAAGTCAGAAGAGCCAGGGAAAAACGCGCTATAGGCGGTCTTCTCGAAATACAGGTCTTCCGCTTGCGGAGATAGGCCAGCCCACACTCTCTCCGATATCGGGCCAGCCCCGCCCGACGTCCTAAATATCTCCGCTACCTCTTCGCCAAAGAATTCCCGTGTGAGGTCGGGATGAGGTTGATCGGAACCCGGAACAACCCACGCAATAGTGCCACCAGAGGTGCGAAGGGCGTCTGCGAGACGAATGATGTTGGGCAGTATACCTCTGCAGTAGCCGCTTTCCTCGACGAAAAACGGGACCATATCGATCACGATCAGAGCCGTTCGGCGGGGGTCGACAGATTCATATGCATGTCGTCGCCCACGTCTCTGCTCCTGCCGTTCATACTCACGCTGCTCGACCATCCAATTGTGGAGTTTGGGGCGTGGGCCGGAAACATTCGGTTTAATTGCGTTGCCCTGATCAGAATCCATCTCGGCGAATCCTAGTGCGATGGAACGATGATCATCGGCCGTTGCATCAGCGTCAATGGCTCACACCAAGACGTCCCAAAAGCAACAGAACGGTCTTTTGGGCCCAGCTACAGGGACTTTCCTGTTGCAAATCTTCCAGGTCTCTAAAGCAACAAACGGCCCGAATTAGGCATAGCAACGGGCCGCTGCAGCGATGATTCCCTAGACCGCCTGCGATACATAACTTTCGACTCACTCACTCACCC
>NZ_JABEKV010000041.1 GCF_013283645.1 Sinorhizobium psoraleae | reverse complement strand
AAGAAGTGCGGCACAAGACTCAGGCGTTGAGCCGGTCGCAGGAGGCGTTCACACGAAAATGGGTCTCCGCACGTGCGCTCCTACGCCCGACCGAGTTATGCACTGATCGTAAGTCCGTTTGGCCCAGAAGAATGTTTCACACTCGGGATATCGGCGCGACGGCATGGCACCTTGCGCGACGCGCTCTCGCGGTTCGCCCCAGACGAGACCCTGCACCAAAACCGACGATCCGAAACGGTCTTAGAAACGGTCGTAACAGTGCTGAAGCCGGCCGCCTCGGCCAAATGCTCACGCTTCTGCTCGCGCTCGATGGATTGGCGTTCTCGATCGCAACACCACGTTATCGTGTGCTTGAATGGCGCGGATTCAAAGTCCGTCACGCGTGTATTTGCGGAACGCGTGAGCGCGCAATAGCGGCGGACGCCCCGAGTCTCTATTCTGAAGCTTGTTCAGCCGAGCCAAGCATCGTGGCGATGGGCGGTGGCGCGATGTGGTGCCGCATCCGACCGATGGCTACGAGTAGACCAACTGATGTGGAGTGTCAGCGCTGCGTCAGGAGCCGCGTTGCGGCGTACCCGTGCGGAAAAGCCACGACCCATCGGAGATCTGGAGCCCGCCATGCCTAACCGCTGGAAGCGAAGACCCGAAGACTCCAACTGGGGCGACTTTGGTGACGATGACGAGTTGGGGCGGCTCAATTTTCTTACGCCGACCGCGCGCAAGCG
This sequence comes from Sinorhizobium psoraleae, assembly GCF_013283645.1. Classification (GTDB taxonomy): domain Bacteria; phylum Pseudomonadota; class Alphaproteobacteria; order Rhizobiales; family Rhizobiaceae; genus Sinorhizobium; species Sinorhizobium psoraleae. The sequence goes on along the minus strand of NZ_JABEKV010000041.1, from coordinate 2,644 downwards.
AGCGGTCGGTTATGTGGAACAGGGACTGACATTCTGCTTGAGTCTTCCGTTGAATTTACCTGGGGGCACTATTGTGGATCCCCGTAGATCTCCGCCACGACTGATCGCTCTACCGCGCGACAATAAAGGTACGCTCAACTACAACTATCCGCTGGCCAAGGAGAAGGCAGGGGCGACCGACATCATCAGTGACGATGCGGTAACGTTAGCGACGCAATACTCTACGCATTGGGACACCTTCGCGCATGTGGGGCAGAGTTTCGATGCCGATGGGGATGGTGTCGCCGAGCCTCTATACTACAATGGTTGGCGCGCTGGCACCGATGTGATTACGCCAGATCCTGTGACGGGAACCGCACGCACGAGCCGACTCGGTGCAGACACAATGGCGCGAGTTGGCCTGCAGGGGCGCGGCGTGATGATTGATCTATGTCACCACTTCGGCCACGGCCGACGTGTCATTCGTTATGACGATATCATGCGAATTCTCGACGCGGATGACATTCAGGTCGAGCCTGGTGATCTCGTGTGCTTTTACTCAGGTTTTGGTGACCTTGTCGTCTCATCTGCTGGCAAGCTCTGCCGATCTGACGTAGATCCTGCCCGCTGCGCCGAACTCGATGGACGCGATCAACGCCTGCTCAACTGGATTGATGAAACCGGGCTTACCGCGCTCATCTCGGACAATATCGGGATAGAGGCACCTACCGCGCGGGCAACCGATGATGATAAACACGCCGCTTGGCCACTTCACGAATTGTGCCTCTTCAAGCTCGGGATTGCTCTGGGGGAGCTCTGGTATCTTTCTGAATGCGCCAGATGGATGAGGCAACAAAAACGACGATATTTTCTCTTGACTGCAGCGCCGCTGTGTCTTCCTGGCGCTGTGGGCTCGCCCGTTACGCCGTTAGCGACTGTTTGACGTTGTGCTGAAACCAGAAAACCTCAGAAGCCAAAAGGACTGCTGGTTATCAGGTTCGCTTTTGTGCCGGAGAAGACAACTGACATATAGAGCGGGCTGTCGAGAGTCATGACCGGAGCTCGGACTGGACGCCACCGCCGAGTGGCGCGCTCGACTGTCTACGATAGCGCATCACCGCAATTATTTGGAGCGCCGAATTATGCGGAATCGGCAGCGATGATTAGGCCATCGGCTGTCACGTCATCGAGCTGAGGAGCGAGGCTCGAAACAGCGCATTCCGGAAGCAAGCCGAACAGGGTCTCGCACTTCAATGGCTGATCGGGGCCGACGGCTTCAGGCGGGCAGCCGTCTGCGTCGCGCCGCGATTTCGCCGGCGGCGTAGATGCGCGGAAGCAGCCGCTGGAACAGGGCCCCGGGCAGGCGTCCGCGGACGACGGAATCTTATGACGCCGATCCTCCGCGGACAGTACCAGCGCAAGCCTAGATGTTTAGTCCCGGCATCTGGTGGAGCGGATCGAGGGTGAAGCGTTCGGGCTGCGACGCCCACGCCTTGCAGACGAATTCGTAAGGGGTGAGGCCCTTGAGCGTCTTGAGCCTGCGTCCGAAGTTGTAGGCGGAAACGAAGTCGGCGAGATGCTGGCGGAGCTGGTCGTGGTTCTCGTAGTGGAAACGCCTGACGGTGGCGTCCTTGATGGTTCGGTTCATTCTCTCGACCTGGCCGTTGGTCCATGGATGCTTTGCCTTGGTCGTGCGGTGCTCGATGTCGTTCGTGGCGCAGGTGTATTCGAAGGCATGGGCCCAGAAGCGTTCGCCATTGGCGATCGCCTCCTTGATCAGCGGGACAGCCGAGCCGCCAGCACCGGGTGTGGTGAACTGGATGCCGTTGTCGGTGAGCACGGTGTGGATCTTGTAATGGACGGCTGCGATCAAGCGCAGCAGGAACTCGCGTGAGACGGCGGTGGTGGCCTTCTCGTGCAGTTCGACAAAGGCGAACTTCGAGGTGCGGTCGATGGCAACGAACATGTGCAGCTTGCCCTGTTCGGTGCGCACCTCGGCAATGTCGATGTGGAAGAAGCCGATCGGATAGCTCTTGAACTTCTTCTTCGCCGGCCTGTCGCCGTCGACATCCGGCAGACGACCGATGCCATGGCGCTGCAGGCAGCGGTGCAGCGAGGAGCGCGTCAGGTGCGGGATTGTCGGCTGCAGCGCATAGAGGCAGTCATCCAGCGGCAGCAGCGTGTAGCGCCGGAAAGCAACGACAACCGCTTCCTCCTCGACGGAGAGGACCGTCGACCTCGGCTCCTTCGGGCCGGTCGGAAGGTCCGCGACCGATGTTCGCTCCCGCCACTTGGCAACCATCTTTGGATTGATCCCGTAGCGCTTGGAAAGCGTCCTCAGGCTCTCTTGACTATGCTGTATCGCTCGACGGACCGCCTCAGTCGTCGAGGCGCTCCCATGAAGAACCTGGCCCATAGCGCATCCTTTGATTCGGAAGACAAGGATGCCCCATCAAAGATCCCATGACGGTGGTGGATAGCGTCCTGCGCTCTGGCAGAGTGGGGTTGCTGACCAACAACTCTGTGGAGGCCAATCATGCATGTTGTAGCCGATCGATCTGCGGCGCCTGCCGCTATCCGCACCGATCTTGGCGCGATCTTCGATTCTTTGTATGCGACGTCCACGCCCCATCGCTTTTTCAGTTGCAGCGATCTGAGGTTGATC
>NZ_JABEKV010000040.1 GCF_013283645.1 Sinorhizobium psoraleae | reverse complement strand
TGTTAACGGCTGTGAGAAAGCGCGCAAAAATGGCGCCGAGGATTGAGGAATGGGAAAGCGGCCTTCCAGGCCGCTTTTAGTTTTGCCGGGTTGAATGGATCGTGACGCTGGAGCAACGAGCGTGGCCGATTTTACCGTGCTGGTTTGGAAGGGGGCTGATCGTCAGGGGCTTGTTGGTGACGGACAAACTCCTGGATGTGGGGAGCGTAACGGCTCCAGATGCAGTCTCGCAGATCGTCGAGGAGTTCGAAGACGGCGCCTGCCTGCTCGGGTGTCCATTCGGCATTGACGATGAACTGGATTCCACGCCCGAGACCGGACGGCTGATGAGGATTTCCGGTCATGCTGTGGGCTCCTTTTCGTCGGTGGCGTGGCTGGTGCGTTGTTGACGCTGCTCCTTCGAGCGTTCGGTGGCTTCCTTGAAGCGGTAGGAATCGCCTTCGATGGCGATGACCTCGCAATGGTGCAAAAGGCGATCGACCAGACTGACGACGCAGGCGGCATTCGGGAAGACCTCCGACCATTGCGCGAAGGGCTTGTTGGTGGTGACGATGGTCGAGCGTTTCTCGTATCGGCGGCTGATGAGATCGAACAGCAGATCGGCATGACGGTTGGAATAGGAGAGATATCCGACCTCGTCGATGACCAGGACATCGGGCGCCGCATAGTACTGCAGCTTTCGGCGGAGCATGGAATCGCTGTCGATGGCGGCGAGTTCTCCGAGCATTTCGCTGGCGGTGCGGAAGAGGACCGAATGGCCGGCGACCAGCGCCTGGTAGGCGACGTTAAGAGCGAGCGTGGATTTGCCGACGCCGTTAGGGCCGATAAAGACGATGTTGGCGGCCTCCTTCACGAAGGACAGCGTCATCAGCTCCTCGATGGCGGCGCGATCGATACGACGCGGCCATTTCCAGTCGTAATCGGCCAGTTGCCTGAAGTGGCCAAGCCTGGCGGCGCGCATGCGTCGCCGCAATGAGCGGTCGGCGCGCTCTTCTTCCTCCCATTGAAGCACAGCGGCCAGCCACGGCGCGTCGGCGATTTCGTCCCAGTGGGCGATCAGGCCATTGAGGCGCAACGCCCTGGCGCGGTTGAACAGGATGCCGGGATTATTCATCGTCGTTGCCTGCGGATGTGAGTTGATCGTAACGGTCGAGCTTGTGGGGCTGCACGACCGTATCCTTTTTGCGGACATGCTCTGGCAGCCTTGTTTCGACCGGCGGTGGAGCGCCACGCGCGATCCGGCGGCGTTCGAGCACGGCGCGAACCGATCTCGAATGAGAGGCCCCGGCCTGCAAGGCATCTTCGACGGCGGCCTGGAGTTCGGTGGCGCCGTAGAGGTCGAGCAGTTTGAGCATGGCATTGGTGATCGCGCCGATATTGGCGCCGCGCTCGGCGGCCCGGATCATCAGTTTCTGGTAGGCCGGCACGGCGTGCGTCAGACTGTTGAGGCCGCGATGCTGGCGCGCTTCGCGCTTGACGGCGACGAGCGCCTTGAGGTGCCGGGGGTCTTCGATCTGCTGGCCCCGGTCGTAGCTGCGGCGGTGGCTGGCGATCATCGTGGCGGCATCGAATATCCTGACCTGGGCGAGATCGGCGCGCACGGTGAGCGTGCGCCGGACATGAGTATGGGGAACCGAGTAATCGTTCAGGTCGAAGCGGACATAGGGTGTCTTTCCGACCTTCGCGGCGATCTGCTCCTCGATGGGGTACGGGTTGGCGGGCAATGGCAGAAGCATCGGCTGCTCCTGCGCAAACACCTGACGAACCGTCATCGTCCGGTCCTCGGGGCATGGCCGGTCGGCGGCCTGGTTGCGGCACCATTGTTCGGCCTGGGCATTCAGATCGTCGAGGTCCTTGAACTTGCGGGCGATGAAGAAGGCCTCCCGGATGTGACGAATGGCGCGCTCGACGCGGCCCTTTTCGTTGCCCCGCGCCACGGCGACGGGACGGGGCTCGAAGCGATAATGGCCCGCGAAGGCCAGCAGTGTCGGATGGAACCGGATGGCATCGCCCTGACGCTCAAGCACAGCGCTCTTAAGGTTGTCGTAGAGCAGCACCCTGGGCAAACCATTCCAGGCGCTGAACGCACCGGCGTGGCCGCGCAGGAAGTTTTCCATGCGGGCATCAAGAAAGAAGCGCAGATAGATGTCGCGCGAATAGGACAGCACCATGACGAAGGCCATCAGCGGGCGGCGAGCCTTGCCGATTTCGATGTGACCAAAATGCGCCCAGTCGACCTGGCCTTGCTCGCCCGGCAGGGTGCGCAGACGCAGGAACGCTTCCGCAGCCTTGCGCGGACGGTGGAGCGCGATCATATGCCGGAAGTGGGAGGCCGAGCCCTTGTAGCCGCGCTCCTGCACCATCCCGTACAGGCGGCTGGCGGTCAGGTCTGGATATGTCTCAAGCGTCCGCTGGACGAACGGCAGATACTGGTCGATCTCGGCGGGACGAATCACCGGCCTGTGGCGGGGCAGACCGGCCTCCTTCAGAACCCGGAAGACCGTCGTGTGGTGGCAATGCAATTGCGTGGCGATCGTTCCACAGCGCCACCTCTCGACGTGGTACAGGCGCAGGATCATCGCTTCCTTCTCGGCGGATATGGTCATCGGTTGGGTCTCCATAGTCGTGTTGACGGACATTGCCCCTCGACGGCGCACGAAGCCGCCGCGCAAGAACGGCGGCAGCCGACAACTGCAGCGCCGGCAGCGCGGCGCCGGAGAGATCGATGGCACCGCTTCAGCGGTGACGTCGTCCAGTGCGACGGTGCCGTCGATCAGGGGCGCGTTCAGTCGTGAACCATCCGGCAGACAAGGTGGAGACTGATGCGTCACGTTGTTTTTGCAGCGCTGGCGATATCGGCGGGAGCGCAAAGCGGCCCCGGCGGCTGCTCTGGTAGCGCCGCCCCGCCGCACGCAGACTGTCGCGGCGGGCTTCATGGGCGCATTCAGAACCGCAAAAGCGCTGACCCCGATCGCAATGCCGGCAAAGCAAGACCTGTGAGCGGCAACGTGCGCAGAGAAAGAAACGACCGGTTTGCATGGCGACGGCGAACCTCTCGGAACGCCGTCGGGATTGCGGGGAAAAGCTCGACGGAATGCGCCAATGCCATTATGCTGGCGCACACCGTGAACCAGTCGGCAGCCGTGCCCGGGGACCTGCAAGTCCCCTCACACGGCCCGTTGGGATAGGACATCGAGTTACGTGGTAGTGGGTCGATGTCTGTTTGCGGCGCTCCGCACATGTAGCATGCGCGGACGCAGCGCGGGATGCGCCTCAGTCGCCCTCCGGGCTCCTATCGACGCATCCCGCGCTCTCATCCCCAACCAATTCAGATCATCAGCGTCGTTCAGCACCACCCCGAGCCGAATTCCGCATCAATTCCCTCTCGGCGCCATCTATCCGCGCGTCTCAACCGCCATCGACA
>NZ_JABEKV010000004.1:610888-937899 GCF_013283645.1 Sinorhizobium psoraleae | reverse complement strand
TGGACCTACGCCGACAAGCCAGAAACCAAGCCCGTGGCCTGAGAACACCGCTTACCGAAAACCGCTCGACGAGCCAACTGCAGATTCGCCGAAATCCTGGATCTATTGCTGGACGGCAAATTAACGGTCGTTGCGATTGACCCCCGCGATCGTGGGATCGAAGCTTTTAGGTTCGACGCCAGAGAGATCGCAAGACTTACGAGTCTCACCGATCACGGGGCTCTGAGCTTAAGGGAAGCCCAAAAGCTCCTTGCGATCACCGATCGGACTTTGACTGGTCTTATTGGTTTAGGCTTCATTGAAGCGGACGTCGCTATTAATCCTAGAAACAGATGTCCTCAGAAGGTGGTCCGCCCGGAGGTGATCAACTGTTTTAAGTCAGAATTTACATCTCTCTACCACTACGCGCGAGAACGGGGGATTAACATCGGGGTCGCTAAGCGACAGCTTGAGGCAGCGGGAATTCACCCGGCCATCGAAAAGGCGGCGGTCGGCACAACATTCTATAAGACGCACGAACTCACGCGATAATCATCGAGAGAGCGATCAGAAGCCCGGCATCAGGCCGGGCTTTTTTATGCCCCAAGGGCAGATTTTGGCTGGACCAGGGAAAACTACAATGGATTCGGTCGAAAAAAATCAATGAATCCAATCCGGAAAAACCTCCCTGGGGCAATGTATCGGTGGACGCGACACCCTCAATCAATCAAGTCGCCGTCGCCAAGGCAAAAACGACGATCCCTTCCGGGCGCTTCGGCGCCCGGAATGCTTTGCAGAAGAACAACGGGATTGTCATCACGGAGAGCGGGCGCGAGGGATACAGCCGCATCCGGAGCTGGCGACCGTCGCCCGGAAATCGATTAAGGCGACGTGGTCATGACCTAATGACCTAGTTCCTGCCACGTCCAGAACACGATCATCCGTTTAGATTTAATGCCTTGACGTGCGGTCACGAAGACACTGGCGCGTCCCGCCGAATTCTCTTATACACTTGAACTGCTGGGGTCGTAGCTCAGTTGGGAGAGCGCCGCAATCGCACTGCGGAGGTCGAGGGTTCGACTCCCTTCGGCTCCACCAAAGCTTCATTGTCCGACCCGGCGACATAGGTAACGGGACGTACCTAAGACATGTGTGACGGCCTCGTGCCAAGGCGCGCGGCTATCTCGGCGAGACTCTGGCGGGGGGGGGTGCAGGGACTGGCCGCCCGGCGGGTAACGGGCCGCGCCATCGATCGACGCTTCCCTTGGAAAAAGACGCAAGACGCGCACGCACAAATCCTGACGACGGAGTTGTTCGCGATCCGCAATCTCTATTGATCTTGTTTACGAGGAATATGTGCTGTGAGCGCCCGGACCAGTCGCCGTCAACGGCAGGCAGGAGGCCGCTGCAATCAGCGCGGCGGGACGATACCCTGGTAATACTCCCCTTCGCCGCCGACATGGACGGTCTTCGAGCACGCCGCGAGAGTCACGACTGCGAGCAACAACAGGATCTTGCGCATAGGCCTCGTACCTTTGCTAACGGATTGACGATCATTGATATTCCGGCCTTGGCGCGGGATCAATTCCCTGCCGGTGACCACGAGCCATTCTTTCACGTGCTCAGCGACCGGCGCAGCCATGACTGGCCGGAGACGTATCGCTCCGCAGTCTGCCGGCACCCTCCCGTGCGGCAGGAGTGAGCGTGCACGTCCATTCAATCGACGCAGCAAAGCGGGGCAGAAAGACCCGCTCACGAGGTTTCCTTTGCGGCTACTCTACTTTCCCTTAGGTTCGGGAAATATTTCTAGAATGGAGTCGGCGGAACGATTCCCGGATAATAGTCCCCCTCCCCGCGTTCGTACCGGTCGATGGTGGTGGACCTTCCGGTTTGCGAGCACGCGCACAGTACAGAGAGCGCTAGCAATAACACGATCACGCGCATTGACCCTTCGTCCTTTCCTGCTGAGTGACGTCCCCCGATGCTCTTGCATTTGCGCAGGATCTGGCGTCCTTTTTTCATTGCGACTGTGATTGTACTATGTTGCTCAACCGAAGGTATAGAAAAAGATTTGCTCGCGAACGAGGCTGCCCATCGCAGCGGGCGACCTGGATGTGGTCGCCTCCCCTCGACCTCTTCCGCCTTAGTCTTTGAGCCGCTCTCGCCGTTGAGCAAGGACAGGGCCCAAGAGCTTCGCTGAGACGAAGATCCCGTAGTCGTGAGAACGGGCTGGATCGCCAGCCGGTTCTTCGACATGTTCTCGCGCATGTGGCGTCACGTATTTTTTCCGCGGGCCGCGCCGAAAGCCGCAAACGTTAAGATTTGCATAAAATTCCCCGGCCCGATTTCACCGGCTCGCAAGCGAAATCTGCCACAGAAGAAGGATAGTTGAGGTCTGAAGGAAGGCGCATCGAGCGCTGACGAGGCGGAACATCTTGACCCAGGTCGTCACCATCTCCGCGACAACGGCCGCCTACGCGGCAGAAGCCGTCAAGCCATCCGCTCGGGTGCGCGGCGACGGCCCGACCGACGAGGTGATCACGCTGCTTTCGGCGCGTCGGCAGGAACAGAGCGCGCCGGAACTGGTTGCGAAGGTGAAAGGCGCCCTGCCTCTCGGCCTGATGCTGATCAGCGCCGGCGGCCGCCCGCCGCAGCAGACACAGGCCGAAGCACTGCGCTGCTATCTCGAATACATGCAGAACGAAGAGCGCGGCGGTAAACGGGGAAGCCGGCAGGACGAGCCCGCCGGCGACGAAAAGGAAAGCGGCGACGAGATTGCCGCGATCCTCGATCGGTTCATTCAGGGCGTCTGACGGTCGAGCCGGATCCTATTTGTGCTTGTGGCCGCCCGTGGCGGCGCCGACCGGCAGCACGTACTCGACCTTGCCTGCCTTTTCGAAGGTGAGCGTCACCGGAACAGTGTCGCCCTCGGCAAACGGCTTCTTCACCTCCATGAACATCAGGTGCAGGCTGCCGCTCGTGAGCTCGACCGTCGCTCCGGCCGGAATGGCGATCCCGCCCTCGAGCTTGCGCATCTTCATGACCTCGTTTTCCATCCGCATTTCATGCAGCTCGACCCGCCCTGCGGCCGGGCTTTCGACAGCGAGGAGCCGGTCGTCGGAGCTGCCGGTGTTCTTGACGACAAGGCCGCCACCGCCGACCTTTGCGCCGGGCAGCATCGCCTTGACGGCGCCGCCGGAGATTTCGAGGTCACCGGCCTCGATCGGACCGCCGGCCATCTGATGCTTGCCATGCCCGCCGTGAGCATGTTCGCCGCTTGCGAGCGTCACGGTTATGGTCGGCGCCGGGCTCTTGAGTTCATGGGCGTTCTGACCTTCGGCCGCCACCTGATCCCAAACCACTTTGCCCTCGGTGCCGCAAAGCTGCGTTGTCGGAAAGGCGAGAACCGTCTCCTTGTCGAAGCCGGACAGTTTGCCTCGTACGATGAAGGTGTCGTAGAACTCGTCCGGCAGATCGCCGCCCTTCCAGCGAATTTCCACCGGTCCGGACGAAACCTTGGTTCCGTGATTGTCATAGGTCTTCTGATAATCGCCCTTGACGATTTCCAGTTCCCAGCCGGGCTTCGGTTGCGGTTTGGCGAAGACAAAGCCCTCCGGCAGCTTCACTTGCACTTCCGTCGTCGCCTTGCCGTCGCAGCCGTGCGGGACCTGAAGAACAGCCTTGAATGTCGTTTCGACGGGCGCACTGTCGTTTTCGAAGGTAGCGTGCGCATGCGCGGTGCCTGCGGCGGCAAGCGAGAGGCTGGCGGCAAGCAGGGTGAATCTGGTCTTGGTCATGTCGTAATCTCCAAGCCACGCGGCCTCTAGCCTCGGGCCTTCGTGGTCAATGCCGCCTCGGCGGCCGATGAAAAATGGAATGCGTCAGGAGAAGGTTACGACGAATGTTGGGGGTCCGCGTGACGGCGGCAGCAGCCGCTGGGGAGCACGCGCCACTTCGGCGTTGCCGATCGGCGTCTTGGCAAGCCAGTTGCCGTTTTCGGCGGGCGCGCCTTGTTCGGGCGGCGCCGGCAGCAGCACCGATCCGGCCAGCCTGCAGGCTTCACAAATGGGCGCGATCCCGGACGACTTGTCCTGTCCGGTATCATGATCGATGCCTTCCGTGCCGAAGCAGATATCCGCGAATGTGCCGTCGGGCAGCAGATAATCGGCGGCAACCGCCGGGTTTGGTGCTTTGGAGAGAGCCGGCTTGTGGGCGAAAGACAGGAAAACGAGCGCAAAGGCGGCGAGCACCCGCACCGCAATCCGCCATTTATCCACGCGCCTTGCCATAGTCCCCTCTTGGTCGGCTCTTGGTTACCCCCAACCGGGAGGAATTGCAAAGGCCGAATTGCCGCAGGCCGCTATCGCCAATGATGAAGCCACGGCGACAAAAATGTGTTTGGTCGCGACATAGGCTCTTGCCAAAATCCGGGCTTCGCCGTTATCTGGGAACGATCTTGTTGGGAGAAGCCGGTTTAGTCCGGTGCCGAAGGAGCAACCGCCCCGGAAACTCTCAGGCCAAAGGACCAGCAAGGTGCCGGTAGGACTCTGGAGAGAAGCGTTTACGCTCGCCGAAGGGATAACAATCTCAGGCAAAGGGACAGAGGGGGCTCAAAATTGTCGGCGTTCGACGCCGGTAGTGTGAGCCGGCGCGAGATGCGTCAGACCTGGAGGCCGGATTTGGAAGAGATCTCCCATTTGAAGCACACGCCGCTGCACGCGTTGCACCTCTCGCTCGGTGCGCGCATGGTGCCCTTTGCCGGCTATGACATGCCGGTGCAATACCCGGATGGCGTGCTCAAGGAACATCTGCACACCCGCGCCGCAGCGGGCGTTTTCGACGTGTCGCACATGGGCCAGGTCGTCGTCCGGCCCAAGTCCGGCCGCATCGAGGACGCGGCGCTGGCGCTCGAAAAGCTGGTGCCGGTCGATGTCCTCGGCCTGGCAGAGGGCCGCCAACGCTATGGCCTATTCACAAACAATGAAGGCGGCATCCTTGATGATCTGATGATCACCAATCGCGGCGACCATCTCTTTCTTGTTGTCAACGCCGCCTGCAAGGATGCGGATTTCGAACACCTGAAGAACGGTCTCGGCGATACTTGCGACGTCACAATGCTCGATGATCGCGCGCTTGTGGCACTGCAGGGGCCGCGCGCGGAAGCCGTGCTCTGCGAGCTCTGGGCCGATGTTGCCGCCATGCGTTTCATGGACGTGGCGGAAGCCGATCTACACGACGTCGCCTGCATCATCTCCCGCTCCGGTTACACCGGCGAGGACGGTTTTGAAATCTCCATCCCCGTCGACTCGGCCGTCGATGTGACGCAACGACTGCTCGAACATCCGGACGTCATGCCGATCGGCCTCGGTGCCCGCGATTCGCTTCGCCTCGAGGCGGGCCTTTGTCTTTACGGCAACGACATCGACACCGGCACGACGCCGGTGGAGGCGGCGCTCGAATGGGCGATTCAGAAGAGCCGCCGCGCGGGCGGTGATCGCGCCGGTGGTTTCCCCGGTGCTGAGCGCATCCTCGCTGAGTTCGCCAATGGAGCCAAGCGCCGCCGCGTCGGGTTGAAGCCCGAAGGTCGCGCACCCGTTCGCGGCGGGGCCAAGGTTTTTGCGGATGCCGAGGGCAATATGGCGGTGGGTACTGTCACCTCCGGCGGCTTCGGCCCCAGCGTCGATGGCCCGATAGCGATGGGTTACGTCGACGCGGCCCACGCCGGCAACGGCACGAAACTTTTTGCGGAGGTGCGCGGCAAATATCTGCCGCTTGCCGTCGCCGCCCTGCCCTTTGTCAAACAAACCTACAAACGCTGATCAGGAGAGCGCGCTAATGCTGAAATTCACCGAAGAACACGAGTGGCTGAAGATCGAAGGTGACGTCGCGACCGTCGGCATCACCGAGCATGCCGCCGGGCAACTCGGCGATCTCGTCTTCGTGGAACTGCCGGAAGCGGGCTCCTCCTTCGCCAAGGGCGATTCGGCCGCGACCGTCGAATCCGTCAAGGCGGCCTCCGACGTCTATTGTCCGCTCGACGGAGAGATCATCGAGGTCAACCAGGCGATCGTCGACGACCCGTCGCTCGTCAATAGCGATCCGCAGGGTGCGGCCTGGTTCTTCAAGCTGAAACTCGCCGACCCGAGTGCGGCCAACGCCCTTCTCGATGAAGCGGCCTACAAGGAGCTCGTCGTCTGATGAGCATGCCGAAAGACTTCACCTTTACCGATTACAAGCCTTACGATTTCGCCAATCGGCGTCATATCGGCCCCTCGCCCGTGGAAATGGAAGAGATGCTGAAGGTCGTCGGCTATCCGAGCCTTGACGCCCTCATCGACGACACGGTTCCCCCGGCGATCCGGCAAACGACGCCGCTAGTCTGGGGCACGCCGATGACCGAACGCGAGGCGCTCGACAAGCTGCGTGAAACGGCGAACCGCAACCAGAAACTCGTCTCGCTGATCGGCCAGGGCTATTACGGCACGATTACGCCGCCGGTCATCCAGCGCAACATTTTGGAAAATCCGGCCTGGTACACGGCCTATACGCCTTATCAGCCCGAGATCAGCCAAGGCCGGCTCGAGGCCCTGCTCAACTATCAGACGATGGTCTGCGATCTGACGGGCCTCGATGTCGCGAACGCTTCGCTGCTCGACGAGGCGACGGCCGCCGCCGAAGCCATGGCGATGGCCGAGCGCGTCGCGAAGTCCAAGGCAAAAACCTTCTTCGTCGACGAGAATTGCCATCCCCAGACGATCGCCCTTCTGAAGACCCGCGCCGCACCGCTCGGCTGGCAAGTGGTCGTCGGCGATCCCTTCGCAGATCTCGATGCTGCCAATGTCTTCGGCGCGATCTTCCAGTATCCGGGCACCTACGGTCACGTCCGTGATTTCACGGCGCTGATCTCCAAACTGCACGAGCAAGGCGCGATCGCAGCCGTTGCCGCCGATCCGTTGGCGCTGGCGTTGCTAAAATCGCCCGGCGAAATGGGCGCCGATATCGCTGTCGGCTCGACGCAGCGCTTCGGCGTCCCGGTCGGCTATGGCGGTCCGCACGCGGCCTATATGGCGGTCAAGGACGCCTACAAGCGTTCCATGCCCGGCCGCCTCGTTGGCGTTTCGATCGATTCGCGTGGCAACCGCGCCTACCGCCTGTCGCTGCAGACGCGCGAACAGCACATTCGCCGCGAAAAGGCGACGTCCAACATCTGCACGGCGCAGGTGCTGCTTGCGGTGATGGCGTCGATGTATGCCGTCTTCCACGGCCCGAAGGGCATCAAGGCGATTGCGCAGAGCGTCCACCAGAAGACGGTGCGTCTCGCCATGGGGCTGGAAAAGCTCGGTTACACCGTCGAGCCGGACGTCTTCTTCGACACGATCACGGTCGAGGTTGGCAAGCTGCAAGGCATTATCCTGAAGACGGCGGTGGCGGAGGAAGTGAACCTTCGCAAGATCGGCAACACGAAGATCGGGATCAGCCTCGACGAACGCTCGCGGCCCGTGACGCTCGAGGCGGTCTGGCGCGCCTTCGGCGGCGACTTCAAGGTGGAAGAGTTCGAGCCGGGCTATCGCCTGCCGCAGCCGCTGCTGCGTACCAGCGAATACCTGACCCATCCGATCTTCCACATGAACCGCGCCGAAAGCGAGATGACGCGCTACATCCGCCGCCTCGCGGACCGCGACCTCGCGCTCGACCGGGCGATGATCCCGCTCGGCTCCTGCACGATGAAGCTCAACGCCACGGCCGAAATGCTGCCGATCAGCTGGCCGGAGTTTTCCGAAATCCATCCCTTCGCTCCGGCGGACCAGGCGCTCGGCTATCGCCACATGATCGAGGACCTCTCGCAAAAACTTTGCGCCGTCACCGCCTATGACGCGATTTCGATGCAGCCGAACTCGGGCGCGCAAGGTGAATATGCCGGTCTTTTGACAATTCGCGCCTATCATATCGCCAACGGCAACGGCCATCGCGACGTCTGCCTGATCCCGACCTCGGCGCACGGCACCAATCCTGCGTCCGCGCAGATGGCCGGCATGAAGGTCGTGGTCGTCAAGGTCAGCGACATCGGTGAAATCGACATGGACGATTTCCGCGCCAAGGCCGAGCAATATGCGGACAATCTCTCCTGCTGCATGATCACCTACCCATCCACGCATGGCGTGTTCGAGGAGAACGTCCGCGAGGTCTGCGAGATCGTCCACAAGCACGGCGGCCAAGTCTATATGGACGGCGCCAACATGAATGCCATGGTCGGCCTTGCCCGGCCGGGCGACATCGGCTCGGACGTCAGCCACCTGAACCTGCACAAGACCTTCTGCATTCCGCACGGCGGCGGCGGCCCGGGCATGGGGCCGATCGGCGTGAAGGCGCATCTTGCCCCGTTCCTTCCGGGCCATCCGGAAACGGACGGGCATGAGGGCGCGGTGTCGGCGGCTCCTTTCGGTTCGGCTTCGATCCTGCCGATCTCCTGGAGCTACTGCCTGATGATGGGCGGCGAAGGGCTGACCCAAGCGACCAAGGTGGCGATTCTCAACGCCAACTACATCGCCGCGCGACTGAAGGGTGCTTATGATGTGCTCTACAAGTCGGCAAAGGGTCGCGTCGCGCATGAGTGCATCATCGACACGCGCCCGCTCGCCGACAGCGCGGGCGTAACAGTCGACGATGTCGCGAAGCGTCTGATCGACTGCGGCTTCCACGCACCGACCATGAGTTGGCCGGTCGCCGGCACGCTTATGATCGAGCCGACCGAGTCGGAAACCAAGGCGGAACTCGACCGCTTCTGCGATGCGATGCTGGCGATCCGCGAGGAAGCCCGCGCCATCGAGGAAGGCCGTATGGACAAGGTCAACAATCCGCTGAAGAACGCGCCGCACACGGTCGAAGACCTCGTCGGCGATTGGGACAGACCCTATTCTCGCGAACAGGCCTGCTTCCCGCCGGGCGCCTTCCGCGTCGACAAATACTGGTCGCCGGTCAACCGCGTCGACAATGTGTACGGGGACCGTCACCTCGTCTGCACTTGCCCGCCGATAGAAAGTTACGCGGAAGCGGCGGAATGAAATGACGCGGCGGAGTGTGCCTTCGCACACCCCGCCCTTTCTGAGACGAGCTTATCGAGCAAGGACGGCTTCGAACAGCAACGAAAAAGCCCGGCGAGAAGCCGGGCTTTCAATCCAGCGGTTGCGTGAACTCTTAGTTCGCGCGAACCACGGCATCGCCCTTCGCCGCAAGCGCCGCCAGATCGGCCGGCTTCAGCTCGACGGACTCGCCGCAGCCGCAGGCGGACGTCTGGTTCGGGTTGTTGAAGGTGAAACCGGAGCGCAGTGGCGTCACTTCGAAATCCATTTGGGTGCCGAGCAGGTAAAGCACGGCCTCGGGAGCGACCCAGACCTTTGCATCCAGATGTTCGACCAGGTCGTCCTTGCCGTTAGGCTCGGTCACGAGATCGACGGCATATTCCATGCCGGCGCAACCGCCCTTCTTGATGCTGACGCGGATGCCCTTGGCATCGCCTCCAGCATTCTCAACGATCGACCGCACGCGGCCGGCGGCGGCATCGGTCAAGTTCATTATGGCAAAGCCCATCGGCTTCTTCTCCTTCACGTCGCCGGGGTAAAGGCCCGGCGCCTTCCAGAATCTAATGTAATGCCCGTCTCTTAACGGATCAATATGAGGCTCAGTACCAGCCGAGCGCGACCTGCGCCTCTTCCGACATACGGTCCGGCGTCCACGGCGGATCGAAGGTCATAGTCACTTCGATGCCCGAAACGCCCTCGACGGCACCGACGGCGTTCTCGACCCAACCCGGCATTTCTCCGGCAACGGGGCAGCCGGGCGCCGTCAGCGTCATCTCGATCTTCACCGTCCGGTCGTCTTCGATGTCGATCTTGTAGATGAGCCCGAGTTCGAAGATATCGGCCGGGATTTCCGGATCGTAGACCGTCTTCAAAGCGGCGATGATGTCATCGCTGAGGCGCGCCAGTTCTTCGGCGGGGATGGCCGAATGCACGATACCCTCGCGGACATCGATCTTTTCTTCCGTTGCGTCCAGGCTCATATCGGCCTCCTTGGATCACCATGATTTGGATCGATTGACCCAAAATCATGAACGATCGATTTCAACAAGTCAGAACGGGATACGGGCGGAAAACCGCACATATTTTTCCCCGTCCCGCCCTACGCGAAAAACTTCCGCGCATGATCCAGCGCATCCGCAAGCGCATCGACCTCGGCCCGCGTATTGTAGAGGCCGAAAGACGCACGGCATGTGGAGGTGACTCCGAAGCGTTTCAAGAGCGGCTGAGCGCAATGTGTCCCCGCTCTAACAGCAACGCCCGCACGATCGATCACCATCGAAATGTCGTGCGAGTGAATGCCGGCGATCTCGAACGAAAAAATGCTTCCCTTGCCGGGCGCATCGCCGAAGACCCTGAGCGAGTTGACCGCCGACAGGCGTTCGCGCGCATAGGCGGTGAGATCCGCCTCATGCGCCCTGATCGCGTCGCGGCCGATCTGTTCCATGTAGTCGAGCGCGTAGCCGAGGCCGATCGCTTGAACGATCGGTGGCGTACCGGCTTCGAAGCGATGTGGCGGATCGTTGTAGGTAACCCGGTCCTCGGTTACTTCCTCGATCATCTCGCCGCCGCCCATGAAGGGGCGCATCTCCTTCAGGCGATCCATCTTGCCGTAGAGCACGCCGACGCCGGACGGACCGTAGAGCTTGTGGCCGGTCATCACGTACCAGTCGCAATCGATGTCCTGAACATCGACCGGCATATGCACCGCACCCTGGCTGCCGTCGACGAGTACCGGAATGCCGCGCTCACGGGCGATGCGGCAGATTTCCTTCACCGGCACAACCGTACCGAGAGCGTTCGACATATGGGTGATGGCGATGAGCTTTGTCCGTTCCGTCAGGCATTTGACGAAGTCATCGATGTGAAACGCGCCATCGTCATCGATCGGCGCCCAGACGAGCTTCGCGCCCTGCCTTTCGCGGATGAAGTGCCAGGGTACGATGTTGGAGTGATGCTCCATGATCGAGATGACGATCTCGTCCTCCTCGCCGAGCTTCGGCATGCCGTAGCCGTAGGCAACCGTATTGATCGCCTCGGTCGAGGACTTCGTGAAGATGATATTTTCAGCCGATGGCGCGTTCAGGAAGCGGCGAACCTTCTCGCGCGCCGCCTCGTAGGCTTCCGTCGCGGCATTGGAGAGGAAATGCAGGCCGCGATGGACGTTGGCATATTCATTGGAATAGGCATGAGCCACGGCGTCGATGACGAGCTGGGGCTTCTGCGCCGATGCACCGTTGTCGAGATAGACAAGTGGCTTGCCATAGACCATCCGCGAAAGGATCGGGAAATCCTTTCTGATCGTCTCGACGTCGTAGGCCGGCACCGGCACCGTGTGTTCCATGTCTTTGTCCAATCAGGCGTGTTTTTCCAGCCAGGCCGAGATTATGCCTTCGAGCGCCTCGACCAGCTCTTCGTCATCTTCCAGCTCTTCAACGATCTCGGCCACAAAAGCGTTGACGAGCATCGCGCGGGCCTTGTTCTCCGGAATACCGCGAGCGAGCATATAGAAGAGTTGCGTGTGATCGATATCGATCACCGTTGCGCCGTGACCGCACTGCACGTCATCGGCGAAGATTTCGAGCTCCGGCTTCGCCGAGAAATCGGCGTCGTCGGACAAGAGCAACGTGTTGCACGACATCTTCGCATCGGTCTTCTGCGCGTCCTTGGCGACCAGGATCTTGCCCTGGAATACGCCCTTCGCCCGGTCGAAGACGACGTTGCGGATGATCTCGCTCGAGGTCGTATGCGGCACGTCGTGGCTGAGCGTGAAGGTCACGTCCGTGTGGCTCTCGCCGCCAAGCAGGTTGATGCCGCGCAGCGTCAAATCGGCGCCTTCGCCGCTCGCCTTGCCGTGGATTTCCTGGCGCACCAGCTTGCCGCCGGCATTGATGACGAAGAGGTGCAGCTTGGCGTCCTTGCCGAGGTCGAAGCGGATCTGTCCGAGATGCGTGTCCGCCATGCCCTGCTGCTGCAGAATGATCCAGATCACATCGGCGCCTTCGGCAAGCGTCACATCGCTCACAGTGGAAACGAAGCTTGCTTCCGCGCTCGTCGACAGGTGCCGCTCGATCACCGTCGCCTTGGAGCCGGCACCGAAGAACACCGGAAAACGCGTGTGCGCCTGACCGTGGCTCTGGACGACCTGAATCTCGAGCGGCGCTTCCAGTTCGACATTTTCGGCGACCGTGACTTCGAGACCGCCGCGAACGAGCCCGCCATTGATCCGGCCGATGGCATCGTCCGCGCCGAGCACGGTGAGGCCTACCACAGCCGAACCGTCGAGCAGGCTCTCGGTATAGGATCGTGCCGTTACACCCCTGGGAAGGCTCTTGAGGTCAGCCTGGCCGCTGCGAACCGCAAGCACGGAAGAGCCCGGAACGACGGCCTCGACCCTGTCGGCAAAGGCGGACGCATCGGCGGCAGGCACCGCGCGCAGCAATGTGCGCAGGTCGGTATAGTGCCAGGACTCGATGCGTCGCGTCGGCAATCCGGCCGTCCGCAGCTCATGAACGAGCGTATCGCGGAGCGACAGCACGGCCCCATCGCCCGGCAGATCGCCGATCTGCGCGGTATAGGCATCGACGAGCGCCGTTTCGGCCGCCGTCATCTTGATAGCCTGTTGCATATTCATTCGAACACTCCTTCAACAGGCGTCAGGCTGCCGCCTCGATGAGATCCGCATAGCCCTTGGCTTCGAGTTCATGCGCCAGCGTCTTGTCGCCCGACTTGATGACCTGGCCCTTGTAGAGGACGTGGACGGTATCCGGAACGATATAGTCGAGCAGGCGCTGGTAGTGGGTGATGACGATAACGGCGCGATCCGGCGAACGCAGCGCATTGACGCCATCGGCCACGACCTTGAGCGCGTCGATGTCGAGACCGGAGTCGGTTTCGTCGAGAACACACAAATTCGGCTCCAGCAGCGCCATCTGCAGGATTTCCGCGCGCTTCTTCTCACCGCCGGAGAAGCCGACGTTCAGCGGCCGGCGCAGCATTTCCGGAGCGATCTTGAGCTCGGCAGCGGCTTCCTTGACGCGGCGCATGAATTCCGGCGTCGTCAGTTCGTCCTCGCCGCGATACTTGCGCTGCTCGTTCATTGCCACCTTCAGGAACTGCATGGTGGCGACGCCCGGGATTTCGACCGGGTACTGGAAGGCGAGAAAGATGCCCTTCGCCGCACGCTCGGAAGCATCGAGCTCCAGGATGCTTTCGCCGTTATAAAGGATATCGCCCTCGGTCACTTCATAGTCTTCGCGGCCCGAAAGGATGTAGGACAGCGTCGACTTGCCCGAGCCGTTCGGTCCCATGATGGCGGCGACTTCGCCTGCCTTCACGGTCAGGTTCAGCCCGCGGATGATCTCGGTGCCGTCTTCGGCGATGCGTGCGTGCAGGTTCTTGATTTCAAGCATTTTCAATCGTCCTCTTCGGAAGCGAATAATTTTTTTGCGCGCAAGTCCCGTGCGCGCTTTTTTCGATAGGTGGTCGAGGCCTTAGCCCACGGAGCCTTCCAGCGAGATGCCGATCAGCTTCTGCGCTTCGACCGCAAATTCCATCGGCAGTTCCTGAATGACTTCCTTGACGAAGCCGTTGACGATCAGCGCGATCGCCGCTTCCTCCGGAATGCCGCGCTGGAGGCAGTAGAACAACTGGTCCTCGGAAATCTTGGACGTCGTCGCCTCATGCTCGAACTGTGCGGTCGAATTCTTCGCCTCGATGTAGGGCACCGTATGCGCCCCGCACTTGTCGCCGATCAGGAGCGAGTCGCACTGTGTGAAGTTGCGGGCGTTCTCGGCCTTGCGGTGGGCCGAAACCTGACCGCGATAGGTGTTGTCCGAAACGCCGGCGGCGATGCCCTTCGAGATGATGCGGCTCGACGTGTTCTTGCCGAGATGGATCATCTTGGTGCCCGAGTCGACCTGCTGGTGACCGTTGGACACGGCGATCGAATAGAACTCGCCGCGCGAACCGTCGCCGCGCAGGATGCAGGACGGATACTTCCAGGTGATCGCCGAGCCGGTTTCGACCTGCGTCCAGGAGATCTTGGAGTTCTTCCCGCGGCAATCGCCACGCTTGGTGACGAAATTGTAGATGCCGCCCCTGCCCTCCTTGTCGCCCGGATACCAGTTCTGCACCGTCGAATACTTGATCTCGGCCTCGTCGAGCGCGACCAACTCGACGACCGCGGCGTGAAGCTGGTTCTCGTCGCGCTGCGGCGCCGTGCAGCCTTCGAGATAGGAGACATAGGCCCCCTCTTCGGCGATGATCAGCGTGCGCTCGAACTGGCCCGTGTTCTTCTCGTTGATGCGGAAATAGGTCGAAAGCTCCATCGGGCACCGCACGCCCTTCGGCACGTAGACGAAGGAACCATCGGTGAAGACGGCGGAATTCAATGTCGCATAGAAGTTATCCGTCGGCGGAACGACCGAGCCGAGATACTTCCTGACCAGATCCGGATGCTCGCGGATCGCTTCCGAAATCGACATGAAGATCACGCCGGCCTTCTTCAACTCTTCCTTGAAGGTGGTGACGACCGAAACGGAGTCGAACACTGCATCGACGGCGATCTTCGACTTCTGCACGCCGGCAAGGATTTCCTGCTCCTTGAGCGGGATGCCGAGCTTTTCGTAGACCTTGAGCAGTTCCGGATCGACCTCTTCGAGGGATCTCGGCCCCGTCGTGCCCTTGGGAGCGGCGTAGTAGTGAATTTCGTTGAAGTCGATCTTCGGGTAGCGGACACGCGCCCAGCTTGGCTCATCCATCGTGAGCCAACGGCGATAGGCGTCGAGACGCCATTCAAGCATCCATTCCGGTTCGTTCTTTTTGGCCGAAATGAAGCGAATGATGTCCTCGGACAGGCCCTTCGGCGCCTTGTCCATCTCAATATGCGTTTCGAAGCCGTATTTGTACTGATCCACGTCGATCTGACGGACCTGGTCAATCGTTTCCTGCACGGCAGGCATGTCGTTCTCCAATCTTGCCGGATCCAAGGTCCGGCAGCTTGTCAATACGATGCGAACTTTGCGCACCGCTTATGTAATGGCTAAAAGGCGCTTTTCACCCCGTTTGCCAAGCGGAAAATTGCTTTTCCGCAATTTCGTTCATCGTCTTGCGTCACGCGGCCTGCCCGGTCGAGCGACGGCGGGCCGCCACTTTCGCGAACACTGTCGCGCAACGCTCGATTTCAGCCTCCGTCGTCGCCTCGCCGATCGAAATACGCAGCGCTCCCTGGCGGGGGTCGTAACCCATCGCCGTCAGCACATGGCTCTGCCCGACCTTGCCGGAGGAGCAAGCCGATCCTGCCGAAAGCGCCACGCCTTCGAGGTCGAAGGCGATCTGGCCGGTTTCGGCCTTGAGACCCGGAAGCGTGAAGAAGCTCGTGTTGCCGATACGAGAAACATCGCGCCCGTGGATGACCACATCCGGCGCGGACGACTGCATTTCGGCTTCGAGCCGATCGCGCAAGGTGGCAATGGCGCCCATACGCTCTTCTATGTTGTTGGCGGCAGCACGGGCTGCCGCTCCAAAGCCGACAAGCGCCGGCGCATTTTCCGTACCCGAACGATGGCCTTTTTCCTGTCCGCCACCACGGATCAACGCCGAAGGCATCATGACTTCCCCACGCGCCACGAGCGCGCCCGCACCTTTCGGGCCGCCGATCTTGTGCGATGAAACGATGAGGAAATCCGCGCCTAGCGCCTCGATCGACAACGGCAAGCGACCGGCCGCCTGCACCACATCGACCACCAGGAGGCCACCATGGGCGCGAACGATGGCCGCGACTTGGGAGATCGGCTGGACGATGCCCGTCTCGTTATTGGCGAGCATCACGGCGACCATCGGCAGCCCGGTCTGGCGATCATGGGAAGCAAGCAGCGCTTGCAGCGCAGCACAATCGATCACGCCGGCAGCCGTCACCGGCACCTCGCAAACATCTTCGCGCGCGAAACGCCCCCCCTCGCGTACTGCCGGATGCTCGATAGCCGAGGCGTAGAGCTTGGCGATCCGGAGCGGCGTCCGCCCCATGCGGAAATCCGGGGTCAGCACCATATTGGCGGCCTCGGTGGCGCCGCTGGTGAAGGTGACTGAGGCGGCTTGCGCGCCACAAAGCGCAGCGACGTCACGCCGCGCGCTTTCGACAAGCGCGCGCAACGCCCGACCCTCGCCGTGAACAGACGACGGATTGCCTATGCGGTCGACCGCGGACAGGAAAGCCTCGCGCGCTTCGGCCAGAAGCGGCGCCGTGGCGTTCCAGTCCATATAAATGCGCGGTCCCGACATCGTTTCCTTCGCTAGAACAAGTGGCTCGGCCGTTACAATCGGCGCCGTTGCATTTTCCTTGAATTTTCCGCGCCGCTTGCCTTATGAGACGAAGCACATGGCGGAATGCCCGCACCGAAGTTTTGAACGGTTCTAAACTAGGTTTTAGAAAACCTGACTGCTTTCGTCAAGACAGATCGGCACTGAAACCGCGATTTGAACCAGAAACATTCCCGGAGAGCCAATGCCCGAGATCATCTTCAACGGACCAGCCGGTCGCCTTGAAGGCCGTTATCAGCCTTCGAAACAGAAGAGCGCCCCGATCGCCATCATCCTGCACCCGCATCCCCAGTTCGGCGGCACGATGAACAACCAGATCGTCTATCAGCTTTTCTACATGTTCCAGAAGCGCGGCTTCACGACGCTCCGGTTCAACTTCCGCGGCATCGGGCGCAGCCAGGGTGAGTTCGATCACGGCGCGGGCGAACTCTCCGACGCCGCCTCCGCACTTGATTGGGTCCAGAGCCTGCATCCCGATTCGAAGAGCTGCTGGGTTGCCGGCTATTCCTTCGGGGCCTGGATCGGCATGCAACTGCTGATGCGCCGCCCGGAAATCGAAGGATTCATGGCCGTCGCGCCGCAGCCGAACATCTACGACTTCTCGTTCCTCGCCCCTTGCCCCTCGTCCGGCCTGATCATCAACGGTGATTCCGACAAGGTAGCCCCCGAGAAGGACGTCAACGGCCTCGTCGACAAGCTCAAGGCTCAGAAGGGCATCCTGATTACGCACAAGACCGTGCCCGGCGCCAATCATTTCTTCAATGGCCAGATCGAGAACCTGATGGCTGAGTGCGAGGATTATCTCGATCGCCGTCTCAACGGCGAATTGACGCCGGAACCGGCAGCCAAGCGCATCCGTTGACAGATCGACGGTGGTGAAGCGTTCCTTGCACGCATTACGGCGGGCGAGGATCGCTGAGAATGCGTAGCGTCTAGCTCCGGCCAACCCAGTGGGGGACCGCGGGCGACACCACATGTGCCGGCGTTTCGGCGGACTCCACCCTGTTCCGTCCTGCGGCCTTGGCGGCATAGAGAGCCTTGTCCGCCCGTTGCATGGCCAATTCGAGCGGCTCGCCTACGGCAACCGCCGTGACGCCGAAGCTGGCGGAGACTGTCACCGTTTCAGCCAGGCCCTCGATCCGCATCGATGCAATCGCCGCGCAGATTCCGTGGGCAAGGACACGTGCATCCGAGAGGCCCGTCAGCGGAAGAAACACTGCAAACTCCTCGCCTCCGAGACGCCCGGCAACGGCGCGGCTCGGCATCAGATCGAGAAGCAGGCGGGAAAATCGCCGGATCACCTCGTCTCCGGTGTGGTGGCCGTAGGTGTCATTCACCCGCTTGAAATGATCGAGGTCGGTAAGGATGAGCGCGCCGGGATGGGCCGCACCGCGCCTTTCCAGCATGGGACCGAGACGCTCCATGAAGCCCCGGCGATTGTAGAGGCCGGAGAGGGCATCGATTTCGGAGCTGGCCCGAGCGTCGTCGATGATGTCCTTGACCATGACGCCAAGCATCGCGAGACCGGTTCCGACGATCAGCATGGCGCCGAGCGCCTGCGAGATCAGCGCGAACGGGCTGGTGAGATAATCGGCTGCCGTTCTTCCGGCGCCTGCCGCAATCGCCGCGTAGATCTTCACGAGATAGTAGGCTGCGCTCAAAGCCAGGAGCCCAAGCAGGATCCGGTCTGCATAGGTTCGCCGCCGCGAGCGGACGATCGCCGAGGCGGACCACGCCTGAATGAAGAAGAAAGGCATCTGGTAGAAAAAGGCGTGCTCCAAGGTGCCGCGCGGAAGGTCGTAGATCAGGAGATCGACGATGACCGAAGCGATGAAGAAAGCAGCCAGCGCCGCAGGCCTGACCGGCACCTGATAAAACAGGCCGAGTCCGACGCGAAGCAGGCAGAAGCCGCCGAGGACGCTGGCGAAAGCGCTGATCGCGAGTATGCGGGGAAACGGGCTGAAGGGCAGAACGGCTTCAAACACCGCCGACAAGGAGGCGATAGCGAAACAGGCGGCTATCCAGATCGCCGGCCGGCCCGAGCGGCTCTTTGCCGCAATGATGAGAAATGCGACCACGAATATCTGGGCGACGATGAAATTCACCGCCAGAAGGGAAATCGCACCACCCATTCGATAGCTTCCGAACAGTTCCGATTGCGAATCACGGATCCGCACAAATCTCACACACCAAAGGTATCCTACTGGCGGTGTACGAAGAAATAATTAGAGCAGAACAAGGAAAGGTGTGAAGCGGTCGTTGTGGCCGTTCGATGTACCTTCACCCTTGCTCTGCGTCGGCATCGATCACCTTTGACGCCAATCGACCACCACTCACGGGGCGATCGACGCCCGTCGTTCCGGGATAGGTCAACGGCAACCCGCGCAACGATCTCACGGCCAGATAAGCCCAAGCCTCGGCTTCCATCGAATCGCCGTTCAATTCCAGCGCTTCAGCGGCAAGCACCCGGGCATGCGCCGTATCGGCAAGGTTCGTCAGATCCTTCATAATGATCGGGTTGAGGCGGCCGCCGCCACAGACGACATAGGTCGCCGGCGCCTCGGGAAGATGTGCGGCCGATCTCAGAATGGCCGCGGCGGTCACGTGGGCGAGTGTGCGAGCGCCGTCTTCCAGGCTTGCGTCCGCGCCCGAGGGCGGCGCAAAGTCGTTTCGATCGAGCGAGCGGCGTTTCTGTGCCGTGAAAAAGGGATGGGAAAGATAACGCTCGGCAAGTTCCACGAGCACGGCACCTTCGCTCGCGATCATTCCGCCCTGGTCATAAGGAATGCCTGCATGGGCCTCGACCCACTGGTCGATCAGCGTGTTGCCGGGGCCGCTGTCGTAGGCGACGATTCGTCCATCGGTACCGATGAAAGTGATGTTGGAGATACCGCCGATATTGACGAAGACGACGGGCGCGCCGACCTCTTGCCGCTCCGACAAGCCGCGCGCCAATGCGGCGTGGTAGGCCGGAATGAGCGGCGCCCCCTGGCCGCCATGCACCATGTCGTTGGCCCGCATGTCGTAGACGACGTCGATTTGTGTTTCACGCGCCAGCAAGTCTCCATCGCCGATCTGCACTGTCAACCCTTCGTCGGGGCGGTGCAGGACCGTCTGGCCGTGGAAACCAATTACATCAATGTCTTCCGGCAAGAGGTTGTTTTCATGCAGGAATGTTCTGACCGCCTCCGCGTGGCGCAGTGTCAGGTCGCGTTCCAGTTGGGCGAGCGTCCCCGGCCTTTCCACCCGCATGGCGATCGATTTCGCCTCATCGAGTCCCTGCTTCAGGCGTGCCCGAAAACGCGCGTCGTAGGCGTATCCGGCCGAGGGGCCGCGCTGCACGACACTCTCACCGTCGGTCCGGAGCAGCGCAACGTCGATGCCGTCCATGCTCGTGCCGCTCATCAGGCCAATTGCCGTCAAGAGCTTTCCCATTGATTTCCTCCGCGGCGGTTGCCTGATCGATGCCGGCAGAAAACAGGCACTATTCCTCGTTCCGCCACTGCGTTCATAACAAAATGCCCGCCAACCAAAAACGTGCACTTTCGATAAAACAATGATAAACGCCGCCCGCAGACGTCCTACCCAGCCGAAAGAAACAGGTCATGTCCGAGTTCAAGTCCGATTTCCTCCATACGCTCAGCGAGCGCGGTTTCATCCATCAGACCTCCGATGATGCCGGGCTCGACCAACTGTTCCGTACGGAAACCGTGACTGCCTATATCGGCTTCGATCCCACAGCGCCGAGCCTTCACGCAGGCGGTCTGATCCAGATCATGATGCTTCATTGGCTGCAGGCGACCGGGCACCGGCCGATCTCGCTGATGGGCGGCGGCACCGGCATGGTCGGTGATCCATCCTTCAAGGACGAGGCGCGGCAACTGATGACGCCCGAGACGATTGCGGCCAACATCGCTAGCATCAAGACGGTCTTCTCCAATTACCTGAAATACGGTGATGGTCCGAAGGACGCGTTGATGATCAACAATGCGGACTGGCTGCTTGGCATCAACTACCTCGAATTCCTGCGTGATGTCGGCCGCCACTTCTCGGTGAACCGCATGCTTTCGTTCGACAGCGTCAAGATGCGGCTCGATCGCGAACAGTCGCTGTCGTTTCTCGAATTCAACTACATGATCCTGCAAGCCTATGACTTCGTGGAGCTTCACAAGCGGACTGGATGCCGGCTGCAGATGGGCGGCTCGGACCAATGGGGCAACATCGTCAACGGCATCGATCTCGGCCACCGCATGGGCACGCCGCAGCTCTACGCCCTCACCTCGCCGCTTCTGACAACCGCGTCCGGCGCCAAAATGGGCAAGTCGTTGAGCGGCGCCGTCTGGCTCAACCCAGATATGCTCGGCGCCTACGATTTCTGGCAGTACTGGCGCAATACCGAGGATGCGGACGTCGTGCGCTTCCTGAAGCTCTACACGACCTTGCCCATGCCGGAGATCGGCCGTCTCGCGGAGCTCGGCGGTTCCGAGGTCAACGAGGTCAAGAAGATTCTCGCGACGGAAATCACCGCCATGCTGCATGGGCGGGCGGCCGCCGAGCAGGCAGCCGAAACGGCGCGTAAGACCTTCGAGGAAGGCGCCCTTGCCGAGAACCTTCCGTCGATCGAAGTCCCCGCACCCGAACTCGAGGCCGGCGTCGGGTTGCTGACGCTCATCGTGCGCGCCGGCCTTGCGGGCTCGAACGGCGAAGCCCGGCGCCACGTCCAGGGCGGTGCTGTGAGAATCAACGACGAAGCGATCAGTGACGAACGTCGGGTCATTTCCTATGACGACATCGCCGGCGGCGTCATCAAGCTGTCGCTCGGCAAGAAAAAGCACATCCTCGTGCGGCCGGCCTGAGCCGCATCGGGGTGACGCCAAAACCTTCTTGAGTGTGATGGGAAGCGCCGCTCCCATCCCACTTGCGTTTTGCCTATTGGATGCTTCGGATTGCTTCGGGCAAGAGCACCGTGATCCCGGCCGGCTTCCTCACTGGAACTCGAAGATGTTGCGGAAGACGCCGGGCGCGATGATCGACAACGGATTGATCGTAAGCTGCGGTTGCGTGAATTGCCCGGTCAGCTTGAAGGTGATGCCGAGCAGGCCGCGATCGCGGCCGTTGCCGAGCAGGACGCCGATCAGCGGCAGCTCGCCGAACAGCCGGTTCAGCCCGTAGGCGGGCATGAATGTACCCGTCATGTCCATCCGGTCCCGCGCATCGCGGACGGTTCCCTGGAATGTCGCACCGACATCGACACCACGCAGGACACCGCTTTCGACGTGGATCGTGCCCTGATCCAGGAAGAGTTGAGCGAAGCCGCGCTCGAACCGCGCCGTGCTCACGTCGATATCGCGCCGAACTGCCTGACTGAGACTGCGGCCATCCTGTCCGGCCGGCGTCGAGACCATCGATTGCAGCCGCTGTTCGCCGACCAGCGAGAACTTCCGCACATCAACGGCGCCGCGCCAGGAACGTGCGCCACGGTCGCGCAGCCTCAGGTTCATCAGGCCGCCGCGCATGTTGCGATAGATATCGGCAAAGCGCGCCAGCGCCCCCGCGTCGCCGGTTGTCAGCTCCAGTATATTGTCGGGGCCTGATTTGGCGGTCTTGGCCACCACCGCCTGCCCGCTCCCGGTCAAGGCCGACAAGTCGATGTCTTCGATCTGTTGCCCGCGGGTGGAATAGACGAAATTCACATTGGACAAGACTTCGCCGTTGAAGCCCGTGACCCGGTCAAGCCGGGCCTTGACCTTGATATTGCCGCTGTCGGCAGAACCGGATCCTGCCTTGGCTCGAAGCAGCGCCGGCCTGATATCCGCTGCCGCACCGGTCAGGCCAATGGTGTAACCGCCCTTGCTCCGATCGATGGTGACGGCGAAATTGTCTCCGTTCGCAAGGCGCACACCGCTCAACTGAGCTGACGCAAGGCCTGCTTCATCAACACGCAGGTTACCGGCGGCGCCGAACCCATCGCCGGCGATGTCGAAATCGCCGATCTCCGTCACGCCATCGGTTGCCTTGATCGTGAATTGCGTCTTTGCGGGGATGCCGGCTCCCTTGCTCCAGCCGATCCACGGCAGCGACAGCGAAGCCTTGCCGAGGTCCGCCTTGACGGATTGACTGCCGTCTTCCGCCAGCGAAACGTCGACACCGACCGGCCCGCTGACGATGCCGGACAAGGCCGGAGCGATCTTCCGCCGGGCGGCGTCGTCGAGCGTTCCGGAGATTTCGCGCGTCCGCTTCACGTTCGCCTTGCTGTCCACCGGTTCGGTCAGGGCGATCCGCATCTTGGAACCGTCGATCAAGGCATCCGCCTGAAGAACCGCCTGAGCGTTGTCGATCCGCATCGTTCCCGCCAGATTGGCGATGGAACGGCCGGAGACGGGCCGGTTGATCGTCACGTCCTGAAGCTGCATCTCGGCCTGCCAGAGCGGCGATGGCGGCCTCTGATCCGATATCAGGCCGAACCGGGCGCCGACCAAGGCCGTCATCGGCCCCGTGAAATCCTCCGGCACGAAAGGAGTCTTCTGAAGCGCGCGGATCGGCTTGTAGGCGACAAGCTCGGCAATCGCGTCGGCCTGTCCGCCGACCTCGATTTTCATTTCCGCCATCAGCGGCTTCGCGTAGACGTCGGGAATGATGAAGTCGCCGCCATTCAAGGCGACCGAGCGACCGGACGGAAAATAGGCGGCGCCCTGCTTGACGTCCACGACTACGCGCTCGCCGCTGAGCGTGAAATGCCCCGAAGTGTCGCGAAGCGGCGGGATGTCGCCGGCTATGTTGATACGCGAGTCGTCGATTGCGAAGTTGATGTTGAGCTCATCCTCGTTGAGCCTTAGATCGCCCTTACTGTTGGCGATCCTCCCCTCCGGTATCGAAACCTCGATGCGTGCGTCGGTCACCGTGCCGCCGAAGAGATTGCCGAGTGCCCATCGTCTTGCTCCCTTGGCGAGCCACCAGGGCCACAGCTGCTTGACGGCGGTGGAATGCATCTGATCGCTGAGTGCGACGAAGCTGATTTGCGGCGACGTCTTGCCGAAGGCGAGGGAAAGCGAACCTGCCATGGAGCCGAGCGGGCTTGAAATCGCCAGCTGGTCGAAAATCAGCCGGTGGCTGCCAGCCTCGAACCGTCCGCTTGCCTTGGCGTCGAAGGCAAGGGGGTGCTCCTGGATGTCTTCGGGGTCCGTACTCGCATTCCTCAAGAGAAGGTCGACCGCGAACCCCTTTTGGCTGGCCTCGGCAACCTTGTCGAGATCGATCAGGGCACCGGTAAAAGGAAAGCTCGAGCGTCCGATCTTGACGACGGACGGCAATATTTCGACCGAGGCGCGGCCAAAGTCATAGGAGACATTCAGTTCGGACGGATTGAGAACGGAAACAAGGCCACCGGCATGGAACGAACCTTGCGATGTCCTGACGCCGACTTCCAATTCCGGCTTCTGACCATCAGCCGCGCGCGTGGCTTTCAGGCTGACATCCGCCGACGCCTCGATGCCGAA
Organism: Sinorhizobium psoraleae; assembly: GCF_013283645.1. GTDB lineage: Bacteria > Pseudomonadota > Alphaproteobacteria > Rhizobiales > Rhizobiaceae > Sinorhizobium > Sinorhizobium psoraleae. Next base: position 914,027 of record NZ_JABEKV010000004.1, on the reverse strand, counting down.
GGCCTCTTCGTTCGCAGATCTGCCGTGATGGAGAAAGGGAGAGAGCGGCAGAGCGCTGACGGTCCCCTCGAAGCCGCCGATGCGACCATTCGCTCCGAGCGCCTTGGCGGTCAATTGGGCGTCTACTCCGTCGATCGCGATGGTTCCATCAACGCGCATGGAACTGTCGGGGTCGTGGGTAAACTCCAATGTTTTCACCTCGACGGGAACGACGCGACCACGCGCTCCCGTGACCGACAGGCTGAAATCGGACAGCAGCACGGTTTGCGTCGCCCTGCCCGCGGTCAGTCGCGACATGCGGTCGACCTGCGCGAACAACTCCTCGAGTGCATCGCCGACATCGGCGATCCGGATCGTGGTGAGATCGATCGGTTCGCCGCGTGGCAACAGGCCCGTATCGAGCTGGCCTTCTTCCGCCTCGAGGCGCGACACCGCGATGCGTCCGGTCATCAGCGCGAAGGGATCGAGCGCTATCGAGATTGCGCCCAGTCTGGCGAGGTGGCGGCCCGACCCGCTTTCCTTGAGCGTGACCCCGCGCGCCTTCAAGGCGAGCGCGCCGCCACTCGTCATCCGGATAACGGTGCTCTCGACATCGGCATTGTAGTTCTCGCCGAGGGCTGCATTCAACGCGGTGCGCGCCCGCGCGTTAAGCGGCCCGTCGACCAGGCCGCCTTCGATGACGGCGATGAGCGATGCTACGACGACAAAAGTGAGAAGCGAGCAGCACAGTACGATCTTACCGAGAAGACGCAAGGCGCCGCCCGGTTGAGGCGCATGCACGATAACCGGTTCATGGGCTTGCGCCGAAGGCAGCTCGTGCAGCGCGATGATGTCTTCCTTGCGAAAGCAAACCCTTTCGCCGCGGATCTCGCTCATCGGTGCGGGCGCCCTCCACCTAAGTGCGGCATTTTATTTTTCCCTGTAAGGTCAGTCGCCGCGCCCAAGGGCCGGACCTCTTCTTCGCCCATGTAGATCACAATTCGCGGAGCCAAGTCACCACGCGACCCTGCCGATGCTGTGGAAAGGCCCGCCATCGCCCCATTTAACACGACGGAACACCGGCTTAGCCACGAAGCCCGTCCGGCACGTGTCAAATCTATCACAAATCCGCTGGACGGCGGTCGTCGATTTTCGATATGCCCTACCTGCCGAATGTCCACAAAACTTGGCGTAAGAAAGGTTAAATCATGGCACGATTGGGACCAGGTGATGTCGCCCCGGATTTTGAGCTTCCTCGCGACGGCGGCGGTTCGATCTCGCTCTCGTCTCTTCGCGGAAAGCCGGTGGTGCTCTTTTTCTATCCCAAGGACGACACCAAGGCCTGTACCGAGGAAGCGATTTCCTTCTCCGGCCTCGCAGACGAATTCGCGGCGGCGGGTGTCGCTCTGATCGGGCTTTCGCCCGATTCGGTCAAGCAGCACGATCGCTTCGCCAAGAAACACAATCTGACCGTCACGCTGGCGGCGGACGAAGAAAAGAACGTCGTCAATGCCTATGGCGTCTGGGTGGAGAAGAGCCTCTACGGGCGCAAATACATGGGCGTCGAACGTACGACATTCCTGATAAATCCGGACGGGACGATCAACCAGGTCTGGGAAAAGGTCAGGGTTGCGGGTCATGCGAGCGAGGTTCTGGCTGCCGCAAAGGCGCTTTGAACTATTGCGCCGTGCGTCTTCTCAGACGCACAAAACTCGCTGTAGCACTTTGAATTGCTACATGTTTTATCCTCAAGTCGGCTCCGATTTAAGGAAACATGGAGTATGAGGAGCGACGGATGACCGACCTTCCGCAATTCCATAGCCTGCGGGGCGCTGCCGTCGAGGCGATCCGCGCGTCAGACCTCGGTCTCAAGACCGAGCTTGCGCAGCAGGCGGCTCGACGTTGGCAGGCGAGAAAGCTGTCGTTGCGCTCGCCGCGAGATCGTCCTGTTCCCGAGCGGCCCGGACGTCCGGACAGGCCCTTGCTGACGCCCCCGACGCAGGTCAAGCGGCGTTCGCTCGGTTCGTTGAAGGGGCGCATCGCCCTGCTGCATGCCATCGCCCATATCGAATTGAACGCCGTCGATCTGGCGCTCGATATCGTCGCCCGCTTTGCTTCCGAACCTGTGCCCAATTCCTTCTTCGACGGATGGATGCAGGTCGCCTTCGAGGAGGCGAAACATTTTCGCATGGTGCGGCAGAGGCTGAACGACCTTGGTGCGGACTATGGCGATCTGCCCGCGCATGACGGCCTGTGGCAGGCCGCACACGATACGCGCAACGACCTGACCGCACGCCTTGCGGTCGTGCCGCTCATACTCGAGGCGCGCGGTCTCGACGTCACGCCGGCTTTACAGGCGAAAATGCGGGAAACCGGCGATCACGAGAGTGCTGCCGTTCTTGATGTTATCTACGAGGATGAGAAGGGTCACGTTGCAGTCGGCGCCAAATGGTTCCGCTTCCTTTGCGCCCGGCAAAGGAAGGATCCCGCCGCAACGTTCCAGGCACTCGTGCGTGCGAACTTTCGCGGCCCGCTGAAGGCTCCGTTCAACGATGTCGCGCGCGCAGAGGCCGGTCTGACGCCGTCCTTCTACCGGTCGATGACATCGTCTACGAACATCTGATCCAGACGCTTCGCTCAATGATTTGTTAACCCTAATAAAGTGTAATCACCCTCAAGCAATGCGAAGCAATTCGCACCTGGTGGGGGTGATGTGGTGTCTGTTCGTCCGGCAAGTCGTGCCTTCGGAAAAAGCAGGCGAAGCCACGTGCTGATTCTGGCGAGCGGCGACAAGGTGCGGCATATGACCGTTCGCCCCTGGATGGCGGCGCTTGTCACATCCGTTGTCGGGGTTTTCGGCATCGGATATCTGGCGGCCACCACCTATCTGGTTCTGCGCGACGACCTGATCGGCGGCACGATCGCTCGGCAGGCTCGTATGCAGCACGAGTACGAAGACCGAATCACGGCGCTCCGGGCGCAGGTGGACCGGGTGACGAGTCGGCAGTTGCTGGACCAGCAGGTCGTCGAGGAAAAAGTCGAGAAACTCCTGCAGCAACAGTCGGCCCTTTGGTCGCGCAGAGACAGGCTCGGTGCTCTGGCAAGAAGTGCCGATGCTTCCGAAGGTCTCGGCGCTGACGTGCCCCCGGTGGTCGAACCACTCGCCTACGAGAAGCCTGCAGATGCGCATGGCGGTGTCGAGGCAATCGAGGAAATCATGGGGATGCGCGGAGAGGCCAACGCAACGCCGATGCGTCTTGCTGCCCTCACCTATGCGCCCCTCCTGCCTGAAAGCCGAGACAAGGAAACAGTCTCGGACCGGGCGGACCGGATCTTTTCCAAGGTCACGCTTTCGCTGAAAGATGTTGAACGGGATCACATGGTGCGCATGGAGCGCCTGAGAAGCGACGCGGCCCGGGCGTCCGAAGCCATCAGGACGATCGTCGAGCGCACCGGCGTCGCGCTGCCGGCCGGCACGACAGCTGCTTCCGCGAGCGGGATCGATCGAACCGCGATCGGCGGCCCTTTCGTCGAACCGCAGAACGACGAGCCGTTCGGGAAATCGCTTGCCGCACTCGATAGCGCGCTTCTGGAACTGGAGAGGACCCGCGAAGCCGCCAGGAAACTGCCGCTCGCAAATCCGGCGCCCGCCAGCGATATCACCAGCAATTTCGGCAATCGGCTGGATCCCTTTCTCGGGCGGCTGGCGCTGCACGCCGGCATCGATTTTCGAGTATCGACCGGGACGCGCATCCGCACTGCCGCCGCTGGGACCGTCACTGTCGCTGGCACGACGGGCGGATATGGCAACATGGTCGAGATCGAACACGGTAACGGCGTCGTCACCCGCTACGCCCACCTGTCGGTGATCCTGGTCAATGTCGGCGACCATGTGCGTGCGGATGACGTCATTGCCAAATCCGGAAGCACCGGACGCTCGACGGGTCCGCATCTGCATTACGAAGTCCGCTTGAACGATCAGGCCGTCGATCCAATGCGTTTTCTCAGTGCCGGCACGAAGCTTGCTGGCTATCTGACTTGATGCTAGCAAGGACGAGCATTGTCTCCTCCCGCTTGACAAGAAACGCGCAGATTCGCGCCCGTTTACCTTTCGCTACTTCAACGTGCTGGATTTCTTGACTTTCGGCGCCTTTCGGCTTAAGAGCGCCGCCACGTGATGGCGCGTTTTCCATCGATCGATTAGTGTTCTATTGAACCGGAACGGAAACAGTTTCCCCTTTGACCAATTTTGCTGACCTTGGCCTGAGCCAAAAAGTTCTCTCCGCAGTTACCGATGCGGGCTACACAATTCCGACACCGATCCAGGCTGGCGCCATCCCTCCAGCGCTGCAGCGTCGCGACATTCTGGGCATTGCACAGACCGGAACCGGCAAGACGGCTTCCTTCGTTCTGCCGATGCTGACGCTTCTGGAAAAGGGTCGCGCCCGCGCCCGGATGCCACGCACGCTGATCCTCGAACCGACGCGTGAACTCGCCGCGCAGGTCGCGGAAAACTTCGACAAATACGGCAAGAACCACAAGCTCAACATCGCGCTTTTGATCGGCGGCGTTTCCTTTGACGAACAGGACCGCAAGCTCGAGCGCGGAGCCGATGTTCTGATCTGCACTCCCGGCCGTCTGCTCGACCATTTCGAGCGTGGCAAGCTTTTGATGTCAGGCGTCGAGATCCTCGTCATCGACGAGGCGGACCGGATGCTCGACATGGGCTTCATTCCGGACATCGAGCGCATCGCGAAGCTTATTCCCTTTACCCGCCAGACGCTGTTCTTCTCGGCGACGATGCCGCCTGAAATCCAGAAGCTTGCAGATCGCTTCCTGCAGAACCCGGAGCGTGTGGAAGTGGCTCGCCGCTCCTCGACTGCGACCACCGTTACCCAGCGGTTCGTCGCCGCGCACGCCAAGGATTATGAAAAGCGTGCCGTGTTGCGCGACCTGATCCGGGCCCAGGACGAATTGAAGAACGCGATCATCTTCTGCAACCGCAAGAAGGATGTTGCCGATCTCTTCCGTTCGCTCGACCGCCATGGCTTCTCCGTCGGCGCGCTGCACGGTGATATGGATCAGCGCTCGCGCATGGCGATGCTCGCCAATTTCAAGGACGGCAACATCAAGCTGCTCGTCGCTTCGGATGTGGCGGCTCGTGGGCTGGATATTCCGGACGTCAGCCATGTGTTCAATTTCGACGTCCCGATTCACGCGGAAGATTATGTTCACCGCATCGGTCGCACCGGCCGAGCGGGCCGTTCCGGCGCCTCCTTCACGCTCGTCACGAAACGCGACACCAAGTTCGCCGACGCCATCGAGAAGCTGATCGGCCAGAAGGTCGAATGGCTGAACGGCGACCTTTCCGAGCTTCCGGAACCAATGGAAAGCCATGATACCGGCCGCAAGGATCGCGGCCGTGATCGCCACAAGGATCGCAAAAAAGATGTGGAACGTTCCGGCAGGGGCCGTTCCGAACATAGATCCGATACCGCCCATGCCGATAGTGCGGCTGAACTCGAACCAGTTGCAGAAAGGGCGGAAGCAGTGAAACCGGAACGCAATGCAGATAATGGGCGCGGTCACAACGGTCACAATGGCCGCAACGATCGGCCGGGGCGCGCGCAGAATGCCGCCAACGACGACAATCGCGACCGCCGCAACCGGCATCGCCGCGATCACGACGACGGCCCGACGCCGATCGGTTTCGGGGACGATATCCCGGCCTTCATGCTGATCGCCGGTAAGGCCTGACCTTCGGCCTCATGGCTCTTCCCGGCGTCGATTTCCCCGGTGTTGGCTGCGGTCTCGCGATTCTACGCGACGGCAAGATCCTTCTTTGCCGGCGGCTCAAGGCGCCCGAGGCCGGCCACTGGAACATCGTCGGTGGCAAGGTCGACCATATGGAGCGCGCCGAAAGTGCGGCGCGCCGGGAGGCGGAAGAGGAAAGCGGCCTTTCGATCCACTCGACCCGCTTTCTCTGCATCAGCGAGCAGGTGATTGAAGCGGACCAGCAGCACTGGATTTCGCTCATCTACGTGACGGAAGATTTTTCCGGCGAACCACATCTCACCGAACCGGACAAGCTCTCCGACATCGGCTGGTTCGATCTTTCCGCCCTACCCCAGCCGCTGTCGCGTTTCGCAGCCGATGCCGTTCGGGCCCTCGGCTAGAGCAATTCCAGGAAATGTAGTTTCAAAGCGTTGGATCATTTCATTGGTTCAACAATGAAATGATCTATGTTGCCCGCGTCATGTCCTATTTCTTCGACCTGAGTGCCGCCGCGTAAGCGATTCTCACCCAGCGGGCCATCTCGTCCGGATCATCCAGCGCCGCATCGGGAATGCTCCAATAGGGCATCTTCACCGTTTTCCCCTTACCGTCGTAAGCCCATTGGCGGCTGCCCGCCCGCTCGAATTCCGGCGCTGATTCGGCGTCGCCCTTCAGAAGGATTTCGCCATCGACCTCGAGCGCGAAGATCACACCTTCGAAATAGATGCCCTTGCCACCGAACATGCGGCGGATCGTGACCGGCCCCAATGTTTCGAACATCTCCTCGATCGCCGCGTTATCCATCCTTCACTCCTTCAGAACCCCACCTGCGGCGATAATCGCTTCCGGTGTGTCGAGATCAATGCGCGCCGCTTCGCCGAGTTCGACATCGACGACCGGAAGCCCGCACCGCTCGACGATATGCCGTGCTCCGACGTCGCCGACGAGTTGCCTGACTGCGGCGAATGTCTCTCTCGGCAAAATGACCGGATTGCCGCGCTGGCCTTCCGAAACTGCACGGACGACCGCTTGCCTCCCTTCGTTGTCGAAGACTTCGATCATCTTGCACAGATGATCGGCAGTCACGCCCGGCATGTCGGCCAGCATCACGAGAACGCCGCCGGCCTCTGTTCCAAGCGCAGTCACGCCGGCGACCAGCGACGAGGCCATGCCGACGGAGTAGTCCGGATTGGAGACAAGCGTAACGGACAGGCCGTCGAGTGCAGCGCGAATATCCGCTTCGCGGTATCCGGTTACGACGACGACCTTCCCGGCATCGGCCGCCATCGCCGTTTCCACGGAGCGCCGCACCAGTGGAACCCCGTCGAATTCGGCCAGCAGCTTGTGTCCGCCGCTGACACCCATCCTGCTTGCCCGGCCCGCAGCCAGAACCACGATCCGTGCCGGACCACGCGGTGGGCTGATGCTTAGCTCCCGTGGCTGCGGCCGCGTCGGAATTTCCTTCAGCAAGCCGCCGACACCGAGGCCGGTTATGTCCTGCGAGTTCGGCCATTCGCCGGCAAGCAGCCGGTCGAGAACCCAGTCGAAGCCGTTCTCTTTGGGACTGCGTGCGCAACCTGGCGCCCCGACAATGGGAATTTCGCCGATTCGGCCCAGAACGAGAAGGTTGCCAGGATCGACCGGCATTCCGACATGTTCGACGACGCCACCTGCTTGGCGGATCGCTGACGGAATCACGTCGTCCGGGTCGGCGACTGCAGACGCGCCGAAAACGATGATCAGATCATGAGTCGACTTTAGATCGGCTATGGCAGCAGCGACGGCGCCCTCCGAATGCGCCACACGACATTCAGCGACGAGATGGCTCCCGGAGCGCGAGAGTCGAGCGGCGAGAACGGCCTGGGTCTTGTCCATGACCTGGCGCTTGAGCGACGGCAACTCGGTTGCAATCAGTGCCGCCCGACGCGGTGCAAAGGGTTTGACCTCGAAGGCCGGTTCGGCCCGCAGCATGTCCTCGGCTTGCGCGACGAAGTGCTCTGGCACCGCCAGCGGGATGATCTTGATCGTCGCAACCATGTCGCCCGATGCGACCGCCGTGTGATCGGCGAGGCAGGCGAGCGTGATCGCCGGATCGATCCGGTTCAGTCGGTCGACGATGGCGCGATTTGCCACGAAAAGACCGGAAATGGTGGCGTGAATATTCACCCGCCCCGTCGCCGCTTGCGAAAAGCGCAGGTGGTCGGGAGCGATCGCTGCGGCGATCCGCGCAGCCGCCTCGTCTTCGAGCAGGTCGTCCGCATCGAGCCGGGCAACAATGACCTCTTTCATATCGGCTTCGGCAAGCGCCGCGATGTCCGCTTGGCCCAGGCGATGGCCTTTCGACAGTCTCAGCGTTTCGGTTTTCATCGCATGCGCAAGAACAGCGCCCTTGGCATCGGCAAGCCGCACCGGACCGAACTTCATCTTGCACCTCCTGCCCGGCCAGCCGGATCACGGCGGCGCAAGGCTTCGATGATCTCGGCCAGGACGGCGACAGCGATTTCGGCAGGGCTCGCCGCACCGATATCAAGGCCGATCGGGGCTTTGATACGACCAATGGCCTCCGCGGGCACGCCAGCTTGCGTCAATCTTTCGACGCGCGTTGCGTGGGTCTTGCGGCTGCCGAGCGATCCCACATAGAAGCAACCCGCCTCCAAGGCCGCCCGGATGGGATAATCGTCGATCTTCGGATCATGGGTGAGCGCGGCAAGCGCCGTGTAGCGGTCGAGTGGCCTTGAAGACAGAATGTCTTCCGGCCACTCAGCCAGGAGTTCGACGTTACCGAAGCGCTCCGTCGTCGCAAACGCCGTACGGGGATCTATGATCACCATGTCGAATCCGGCAACTGCAGCCAGACCGGCAAGTGCTTGAGAGATATGAACGGCGCCGATGGCGACGATGCGCGGCGGCGGCAGATGAACATTGATAAACAGCGATCGTTCTTCCACCGCCGTAACGCCCGCGCGCCCCGAACGCAACGCTTGCACGATCACGCTGTCCCATTCCGGCGGGAATTTGGCTCCTTCCGGAAAGACCTGACTCGTGCCGTCCGAAAGATCGGTGACGACGACAGCCGCCCGTCGCGCGGCCCGCGCCGCATTGATTGCCTGAAGGGTTGAGCGTTCCATCGTCAGCCTTCAATTCTTTCGACATAGACCCGGATGCGGCCGCCGCAGGAAAGGCCGACGCGCCATGCAGTCTCATCGGCAACGCCGAATTCGAGGATCTTCGGGGCTCCCGTTTCGATGATCTCCATTGCCTCGGCGATGACCGCGCCTTCAACACAGCCGCCGGAGACGGAACCCTGAAAGTTTCCTTCGTCATCGATGACGAGATGACTGCCGACTGGTCGCGGTGCCGAGCCCCAGGTCTCGATGACAGTGGCAAGCGCCACTTTGCGCCCGCCACGGTACCAGGTTTCGGCGATCTCCAGCGGATCGAGGACGTTACGCTCTGTCGACATGTTCCGGTTCTCCAAGCAAGCAGGACCGATCGTTTGCGAGCGCAGCTGTTTCATGCCGTTCTCGCACCAGGAAGCGCCGCGGATCGGCGTCTTGCGCACCTTGTCTGGACAGCGATTTCACCAGCTCGGCCACGGACTCAAGATTGTGCACCGCCCGGAATTCGTCAACATGCGGCAGCATGGCTCGCACACCCCGGGCCCGCGCCTCAAATCCGTCGAAGCGCAGCAGCGGGTTGAGCCAGATAAGGCACCGGCAAGAGCGATGCAGACGATCGATCTCGATTTCCAGCTCTGCTGTATCATCGCGCTCAAGGCCGTCGGTGATCAGGAGGACGATGGCGCCCTGCCCGAGCACCCGGCGTGACCAACGCCGGTTGAACTCATGAAGCGTTTCGCCGATACGCGTGCCGCCGGACCAATCCTTGACCGCGGCCACGCATTCGTCCAGCGCTTCGTCGGGATCGCGGTTGCGCATTTGGCGCGTGACATTGGTCAGCCGCGTCCCGAAGAGGAACGTGTGAACACGATGCCGCTGTTCCGTCAGCGCATGCAGGAAATGCAGGAAAATCCGCGTGTACTGGCTCATCGAACCGGAAATATCGGCAAGCACGACGAGCGGCGGATGGACAAGGCGCGGCTCACGAAAGCGCGGGAGAATCAATTCGCCACCGAAGCGCATGGCGTCGCGCATGGTGGCGCGCGGGTCGATGCGCACCGGCCGGCGAGCGGGGCGAAAGCGGCGGGTCCGCACACGATCCAGCGGCAATATCAGCGACGACAATGCCTTCCTGGCCTCGGCGATCTCGGCGGCGTTCATCTGCGCGAAATCCGCCTTGCGGAAGAGCTCTCGACCCGAGACCGTATAGCGAGCATCGACCTCGACGTCCGGTTCGTCGCGCGGCGAACGGGCATCATCCCTTCCGGAAAGGAGTGCGTCGCGGAGGCGCTCCTCTCCGGCGCGCCTGGTCCGATGTTCGCCCTGCCGCTCCGGTGCCACGGGCGAGAGGAGCGCAATCATCTTCTGGACAAGATCGCGCGAGCGCCAGAACAGCCGGAATGCCTCGTCGAACAGGGCCTGATCTTCATGGCGCTTGACGAAGGTGCATTGCAGGGCGGCGTAGAATTCGCTGCGGGAGCCGATCCCGATCAGCTTCACGGCATCGATGGCGTCGGCAATGGCGGCGGGACCTATTCTCATTCCCGCCCTTCGCAGCGCACGGGCAAAGAAGACGATATTGTCGGCGAGTTTGCCGTCGCCCAACGTTATCGGCGAAACTGCTGTGCGATCGACGTGATTGCCCGCCATCACGGTCAGCCCTGCGCCAGCAGTTCGGCCTTGACCTCGGCGAGCAGCTTGCGCCCCTCCGCGCCCTCGATCCGGGCGATATCGTCCTGGTATTTGAGCAGCGTGCCAAGTGTGTCGGCGATCGTTTCCGGATCGAGCGCCAGCCGGTCAAGTTCGGTGAGTGCCGTCGCCCAATCGATCGTCTCCGCCACGCCGGGGTTCTTGAAGAGATCGATCGCCCGCAATCTTTGGACATAGGCGACGATTTCGCGCGACAAAGCGGCGTTGCAGCCGGGCACCTTGCGCCGGATGATGTCGAGTTCCTGCGCGGCCTTGGGATAGTCCACCCAATGATAAAGGCAGCGTCGCTTCAAGGCGTCATGAATCTCGCGGGTGCGGTTGGTCGTGATGATAACGATCGGCGGTTCGTCCGCCCTAATCGTTCCAAGCTCCGGGATGGTGACCTGGAAATCGGAAAGCACCTCCAGAAGGAAAGCCTCGAAAGCTTCGTCGGTGCGGTCGAGCTCGTCGATCAGGAATACGGGGGCCCGTCCCGTTCCGCCGGATATCGCCTGCAGCACCGGGCGGCGGATGAGGAACCTTTCGGAGAAGATATCGCCCTCGATCCTCTGGCGGTCGACCATGCCGGCCGCCTCCGAGAGACGGATCTCCAGCATCTGCGCCGGGTAGTTCCATTCATACACGGCCGACGAGACGTCGAGCCCTTCGTAGCATTGCAGCCGGATCAGCGGCCGATCGAGGGAACGGGCAAGGACCTTGGCGATCTCGGTTTTGCCGACGCCTGCCTCGCCTTCGAGAAACAGCGGGCGCTTCATTTTCAGTGCCAGGAAAAGCACCGTCGCAAGCGCGGTTCCGGCGAGGTAGTCCTGCGCCTCCAGCATCGCCATCGTCTCATCGATGGATCGCGGCAGCTTTCCCGTTTCGTATTTCGCCATGTTTCCTCCGCGGTCGGGGAAAAACTTATAGCGTGTGGTATCCACGGTCCACATAAATGAGCGGTGCGTGCTTCTCTCCGAGACGCATGTCGACGACTTCGCCGAAGAGGATGAGATGGGTCGCCATGATCTTGGCCTCGATGAGGCGGCAATCGAAGGCGGCGACTGCATCAGCAAGAATCGGCGCGCCGGTGGTGAGCTGCATCCATTGGCCGAGCGCGAAGCGCCGCTCCATGTCGAGCTGATCACGGCCGGAGAAAGCATGGGCCAGGGTCCTGTGCGGCGCACCCAGAAGATTCAGCGCGAAAGCACCGGAGCGCGCAAAGATATCGTTGCGCGGATTTGCGGCGTTGAGGCAGGCGAGAATCGTCGGCGGTTCGTCGGACACCGAGCAGGACGCAGTGATCGTGACGCCGCGCCGCGCGCCCCCATCAGCCGAGGTGATGAGCTGCACGTGAGCGGACATGCGGCTCATCGCATTGCGATAACTTATGGGGTCCAGCCGTGTCTTCTCCAACACATCTCTCTCCGGATCGATGTCTTGCACATACATAGACTCTCACGGAAAATATGAAACCCGGCCGCGCGAGATTCTTGCGGATCAGCGGCATGGCGATGGCGTGATCGGAATAACAAGCTCTCGCTGCGTGATTCCTTAAATCGGAATCGATTTAAGGACAAAATCATGTAGGGACGCAAAGTTCAGCAGCGATCTTTGCGCGCCTGATAGACGCGCGGCGCTGCGGCGTGTGATCTTTTCCTTTGACGGAAAGAAACACATCCTTAAAACATGGCGTCGTTGCGGGAAAAAATACATGTTTCGATCGATTGTTACGAGCTTCGTCACCGCCGGATTGTTATCGGCTTCCCCTGCCCTTGCGGCGGGCTTGAAGGTTGCCGTCGTCGCTCCCGCAGACGGGCCTTTCGCCATGCTCGGAAAGCAGATGGCTGATGGCGCCGCCTTTCAGGCAGATGACCGTGGAAGCCAGATTGTCCCGATCAACGAAAGCTGTGATCCCGCCGGCGGCGAGGCGCTGACGAAGGCGCTGCTGGGAAGCGGCGCGGAGGCCGCGATCGGCTTTCTCTGCACGGAGAGTCTTGAAGCCGCCCTGCCCGCACTGGCCGAAGCCGGCATTCCCGCCATCACCCTTAGTGTCCGCTCGGACATCCTGATGGAGGACGCGCTCAAGAAAAAGTGGCCGTTCTATCGCCTGGCGCCAAGCGGAAAGGCCGAAGCCGCGGCGGTCACCGACGTCATCGTCGCAAACTGGAAGGGCAAACCGCTCGCGCTCATCGACGACGGGACGATTCACAGCCGGGAGCTCGTCGAAAGTGTTCGCAGCGCACTTGCCGAGATTGGGGTGACGCCCGTGTTCACCGATACCTATCGGCCGGCTCAGGAGCAACAGGTCGGCCTCGTCCGTCGACTGGCGAAGAGTGGCGCCACCCACGTCTTTACCGGAGGCGACCGCTACGACACCGCCGTGATCGCGCGCGACGCGAAGGCTGAAAACGTCCCGATAACCCTGCTCGGCGGCGATGTACTGAACGCCGCCGACCTCGACGTGCCGCTGGAGAACGGCGTGCTTGCCGTGACTGTTCCGGATGCGTCTCGGTCGGCCGAAGCCGGAGCCGTCGCCAAGGCGATGCGTGCGAGCGGAACCGAACCCGAAGGTTATGTCCTGCCGGCCTTTGCCGCCATGTCGCTCCTTGAACAGGCAAAGGACCAGGCTGCCAAAGATGACAGCGCGCTTTCCGAGGCGCTTCTGAAGGGGCCTTACGCAACGATCCTCGGGCCGATAAAATTCAACGGCAGCCACGAGAGGACCGACACGCCTTACAGGCTGATGGAGTGGCGGGACGGCCGCTTCGTCGCTGCCACGGTCGCAGGCGGTGCGGACTGATGCGCAAGGGACCGAACAACCTGATTACAGATGTCGCCGGACTGCTGGTCGGCAATGCCGAGGACCACCGGCTGAAGTCCGGTGTCACCGTCGTGCTTTGCGAGCAGCCGGCAACGGCGGCGGTCCAGGTCCTGGGCGGTGCTCCGGGAACCCGGGAGACGGATCTGCTTGCGCCGGAAAACACCGTTCAGACGGTGGACGCCGTCGTCCTTTCGGGCGGTTCGGCCTTCGGTCTGGACGCCGCCTCCGGCGTACAGGCGGCCCTTCGCGAGATGGGACGCGGCTTCGACGTCGGTCCCCATCGCATTCCGATCGTTCCGGCGGCAATTCTCTTTGATCTTGTCAATGGCGGCGACAAGGATTGGGGGCGCTTTTCGCCCTATCGCGACCTCGGCTACGACGCCGCGCGGGCTGCCGGTGTCGCATTTCTGACAGGGACGGCCGGTGCCGGCACGGGCGCACGCACGGCCACCTTCAAAGGCGGCCTCGGCTCGGCATCGACGCTGCTGGCCAATGGCATCACGATCGGCGCACTCGTCGCCGTCAATGCGCTCGGCTCGGCGACAATCGGCAATACGCGCCATTTCTGGGCGGCCCCCTTCGAACTGGATGGCGAGTTCGGCGGTCTCGGTTACCCCAATCCTCTGCCGGAGGATGCGGCGGTTGCACGCTTCAAGTTCCGTGAAAGGCAATCGGCCGCTGCGAATACCACGATCGCCGTCATTGCCACCGATGCGATCCTCAGCAAGGCGGAGGCGAAACGGCTGGCTATCGCCGCTCATGACGGTTTTTCCCGCGCGTTATGGCCGGCCCACACACCGCTTGACGGCGACCTGGTCTTCGCGCTCGCGACTGGCGCGAGCGCGAAGGCGCCCCTGCTTGAGGATTTCATCGATCTCAGCGCGGCTGCCGCCTCGACGATGGCGCGTGCGATCGCACGCGGTGTCCACGATGCGGTTGCGGCCGAGAACGACTTGATGCCTTCCTGGGCGCAATAGCGGAGGCGCCGAGTCGCAAGGCTTCGCGAGATGTTGTTTGCGAACCGCCGGGATGCTATGGCGCGGGAAACATCGGAGCCTGTCATGACCCATCCCATTCGCATAGCCCCGTCGATTCTGGCATCCAACTTCTCCAAGCTCGGCCAGGAGGTTCGCGACGTCGTCGATGCCGGCGCCGACTGGATTCATCTCGACGTCATGGACGGCCATTTCGTGCCGAACATCACCTTCGGCCCGGACGTGATCAAGTCGCTGCGTCCCCATACGGATGCGACCTTCGATTGTCATCTGATGATTTCACCTGCCGACCCCTATCTCGAAGCCTTCGCCAAGGCCGGTTGCGACATCCTGACGGTTCATGCGGAGGCCGGCCCCCACCTGCACCGCTCGCTGCAGACGGTGAAGTCTCTAGGCAAGAAGGCCGGCGTTTCGCTCAATCCGGCGACCCCGGAAAGCGCCATCGAATATGTGCTGGATACGGTCGATCTGATTCTGGTGATGACGGTCAATCCGGGATTCGGTGGACAGAAATTCATCCACGCCACCGAGGAGAAGATCCGCCGGATCAAGGCAATGGTCGGCAAGCGGCCGATCGAGATCGAGGTTGATGGCGGTATCACGCCGGAGACCGCTGCGCTGCCTGTCAAAGCCGGTGCCAATGTGCTGGTTGCCGGCTCGGCCGTCTTCAAGGGCGATTCCGTCGAAACCTATCGCGCCGCCATCGAGGCGATCCGCAAGTCGGCGGAGCAGGCGCGCGGATGAGCACGGCGGCGGTAATCCTCGGTACGCTTCTGGCAACCGCGACGGTTGCGGGCGCTGACGCGCGCGCTGGCGACTACGCCGCCTTGCAGCCGATTGGATTTTCGCCCGACGGCAATGTCTTCGCCTTCGAGGAATACGGCGTGCAGGACGGTTCCGGCTTTCCCTATTCGACGATCTACGTGCTCGATACGCGCAACGACACCTTTCTCCCCGGTGCACCTGTCCGCGCCGTGATCGAGAAAGACGGTGGCGCCCTGCATGAAGCGCGCCGCGAGGCCCACCACCGTGCCGCGCCGCTGATAGACGCTTACCGTCTGTCGGATGCTCCCGGGATCTTGGCCGCTTACAATCCTGTAACCGAAGGAAGCAGCGCGGCGCATACGCTGATCTACGATGCTTTCCCAGCCGACGAACCGTTCCGCAAGACCTATAAGTTGAAGCTCGAGGAGAAGAGCTTCGAACCGCAAGGTGTGTGCAGCAGCTTCTTGAAGGAGGTCAAAGGCTTTCGCCTGACGATGACGGAGAAGGCCGGGAAACCTGCAACGGACGTCTTGCACGAGGACGCACGCATCCCGGAAGCCGCCGCTGCCCGACGGGTTATCGCATCGGTGGCGTCGTGACCCGCGTCCATGATGACGGATCCGAAGTCCACGTGGTGATGGTCCTGGTCAAATCGCTCGGCTTCGAGGGGTCGACCGATGGCCGCTGGATTGCGTTGCCAGTCCGGCTTCCCAAATGACGAGCCAGGAGCGAGCCGCCCGATCGTCAACGCTCTTTTCGGATGTCGCACTGTCGAAACGATCGCGGTTTGTGCGCTCCCGTCCCAAAACGCGGGAAGTGCTGATCGGTGCTCCGGGGTGGGCCTTGGCAATGGCGATATCTGCGTGGCTGGCGCTTTGGCTGCGCGGAACCGAGGTGGCCTTCCACCTCACGGATATCCTCTTGCTTTATTCGCTCGGCGGCTTGCTGGCTTGGCCGCCCTCGCTGTTTGCGGCACGTTTCTCGGCACACGGTCGGGCGGTCGAGACCCGTTTTGCGGCCTTTCTTCTGTGCCTTATCGCGGGCACGGTTGGCACGACGGCGTGCCTCTTCGCATTCGATTATCGGATATTCTATGCGCAATGGCATGCGGACACTGGAACGCGCACGTGGCTCCTTCAGTTCCTGTTCACGTCGCTCGCCGCGCTCTACCAGTTTCTGGTCCTGGGTGTTCGGCTCTACCTGCCGCTCGGTATTGTCGCTCTTGTCGCTGCCAGTCTTTGGCTTGCGCGATCGGATGTGCGCCAACGGCGTTGAGCTTGATCGCCATCTTTGATAGAGGCACAGCCATCCTCCACTGTCGAACGAAAGCTTGAAGCCCATGATCCCCCGTTACTCCCGGCCGGAAATGGTGGCCATCTGGTCGCCGGAAACGAAATTCCGCATCTGGTTCGAGATCGAGGCACATGCCTGCGATGCGCTCGCCGAAATCGGCGTCATCCCCAAGGATGCGGCGAAGACGATCTGGGAAAAGGGCGGCGCGGCAACGTTCGATGTTGCCCGTATCGATGAGATCGAGGCCGTCACGAAGCACGACGTTATCGCTTTTCTCACCCATCTTGCGGAATTCGTTGGGCCGGATAGCCGCTTCGTCCACCAGGGCATGACCTCGTCAGACGTTCTCGACACCTGCTTCAACGTGCAGCTCGTTCGTGCGACGGACCTCCTGCTCACCGACATCGACAAGCTCCTCGAAGCGCTGAAGCGCCGCGCGTTCGAGCACAAGGACACGGTCACCATCGGCCGGTCGCATGGCATTCACGCCGAGCCCACCACCTTCGGCATCAAGATGGCGCTTGCCTATGCGGAATTCGATCGTTGCAAGCAGCGCCTGCTGGCCGCGCGCGAAGAGGTGGCGACCGGTGCGATTTCCGGTGCTGTTGGCACCTTTGCCAACATCGATCCGCGGGTCGAAGAGCATGTCGCAAAGGCCCTCGGCCTGAAGCCGGAACCGGTCTCGACGCAGGTGATCCCGCGTGATCGCCATGCCATGTATTTCGCGACGCTTGGCGTTATCGCCTCGTCGATCGAACGTCTCGCCACGGAGATCCGCCATCTGCAGCGCACCGAGGTGCTGGAAGCCGAGGAATATTTCTCCCCGGGCCAGAAGGGCTCCTCGGCCATGCCGCATAAACGCAATCCGGTGCTGACGGAAAACCTCACCGGTCTCGCCCGCATGGTCCGCGCTTTCGTCGTGCCGGCCATGGAAAACGTTGCGCTCTGGCATGAACGCGATATCTCGCACTCCTCGGTCGAACGCATGATCGGGCCGGACGCAACTGTCACGCTCGATTTTGCCTTGGCGAGGCTGACCAGCGTGATCGACAAGTTGCTCGTCTATCCCGAGAACATGATGAAGAACATGAACAAGTTCCGCGGCCTTGTTCACTCGCAGCGCGTGCTGCTCGCGCTTACCCAGGCCGGCGTTTCGCGCGAGGATGCCTATCGGCTCGTTCAGCGTAACGCTATGAAGGTCTGGGAACAGGGCAAGGACTTCCTCGAGGAGTTGCTGGCCGATTCGGAAGTCCGTGCCGCACTTTCCGAAGAGGCAATCCGCGAGAAATTCGACCTCGGTTACCACACCAAGCACGTCGACACGATCTTTAAACGCGTCTTTGGCTGATGCGTACGACAGCGCCGCGCGTCTTATCAGGCGCGCAAAGAACGCTGTAGCACTTTGAACTGCTGCATGTCTTTTCCATGCGGCAGCAGCTTGGCCCCGTCGTACACGGTGACGTTGCCGTAGGAAGACAACGCCCGCATGTGATGCATTTTGTTCGAGTGCGGGCGATATTTTAGCAAGTTGTTCAGAAGTAGTGTGCAAGCCTCGGCACCTGTCTAATCGGGTTTTCGAGGAAGCCATGACTTACAGGGACAGTGTTCAGCGCACATCACCGCGCACGCAGACGAAGATAACCGGCAAAGTTACCTGCAAATTCGGGTCGAGCAACGGGATTGTCAGAGATCTTTCCGACGAGGGTATCTGCTTCCAGCTCCTCTTCGACATCGGCGCGCAAACCGGGCAGGAAGTCACGATCCAGAGTGAGGAGCTTGGCTTTCTCACTGGGATAGTTCGCTGGTACCGCGGCGACAAGATCGGCATCAAGCTCAAGCTCTCGTCGAACACCGCGGCGCAGATTTCGTCCTACTATAAATTCTTCCGTCAATAACAGCCGCCGTTTCGGGCCGGCGATCGATGAACTCACGCAACAACAATCGCGGTGATCTTGGATCGATGCAAGGTCACCGCGTTGTTGACGGTCATCCCGTTCAGGCTTGGCGGCCGGTCGTGTCCGGTTCCACCAATTTCCGATAGAGATGCCATGTGGCGTGGCCGAAAATCGGCATGATGACGGCCAAGCCGACGAAGACCGGAATCGAGCCGATCACCAGGCCGGCTGCAATGATGAGACCCCAGCAGGCGATCGGTATCGGATTGGTAAGCGTCGCCCGGATCGAGGTCTCGACGGCGGCGACGGCGCCGACGTCGCGGTCAAGCAGCAAGGGGAATGAAACCACGCTGATCGAGAGCACGACCACGGCGAAGACGAAGCCGACGGCGTTGCCGATAAGAATGAGGTTCCAGCCCTCTTCGGTGCCGATAACGCTGTTCCAGAAGGCGGAAATGGAAGCCGGTGGCACGGTTCCGAAAATCATCTCATAAAGCGCCTGGGCGACCAGAAGCCATGCAATGAAGATAACGAACAGCACGGCGGCGACCGCCAGAATCGAAGGCAGCGCCGGCGAGCGATGAAGCCGCAAAGCGTGCGGCCATGAGGCGTCCATGCCCAATTCACGGCGCCGGCTGATCTCGTAGAGGCCGATTGCCGCGACAGGACCGATGAGGGCGAAGCCGGAAGCAAGCGGATAGAGCAGCGGCAGCATGTTTGCGCCCGCGCTCCAGGTTATCAGTACTGCACCGGCGATCGGGTATATCAAGCACAAGAAAACATAATGCGACGGCTTCTCGCGAAAATCATTCAGGCCGAGACGCAACGCATCGAACACATCCGCAATGCCAATCTTTCGTATACCGGGATGCGAGACGCTCGCATTCGCCCCCGACAGGACATGGAAGGTTGTCATGGCTCACACTCCTCAACGAACCAGAGCGGCCACGGACGCGACAACGGCGAAACTAGCCGCTGTCAACCGCGACCGGCATTTCGATTATACAGAAAATGAAGCCTCTGTCGCCTGCGCCTTGACTTCGGCGCTTTTCACCTCCAAATCGCGGCAATTATGAAGGTTTCAGAAGCTGACATCCTGATCGTCCCGGGCTACACCAACTCCGGCCCCACCCATTGGCAAAGCCGCTGGGAGCGAAAGCTTTCGACGGCGCGCCGCGTGGAGCAGGCGGAGTGGTCGAAGCCTGTGCGCGAGGACTGGGTGGCGCGGATGGTCGAGGCAGTCAATGCCACGAAGAAGCCGGTGGTCATCGTCGCGCACTCCCTGGGCATCGCCACGGCGATCCACGCTCTGCCGCATTGCGCGAAGAAGATCGCGGGCGCCTTCCTGGTCGCGCCGCCGGACGTCGCCAATCCCAAGATCCGCCCGAAGCATCTGATGACTTTCGGCCCCTACCCGCGCGACCCGCTGCCCTTCCCGTCGCTGATGGTGGCAAGCCGCAACGATCCCTTCGGATCCTATGAACACGCCGGAGACATCGCCAACGCCTGGGGCTCGTTCCTGGTCGACGCCGGCGAAGCCGGGCATATCAATGCCGAATCCGGCCACGGCCCGTGGCCCGAGGGCACGATGGTCTTTGCCCAGTTCCTTAGCCGGCTGCAGCCATAAGCGGCATGGAAACCGCCCGCAGCATTAATCCGAATTTCATTGCTGCGCATCATGATCGGCTGGCAACTCTCAGGATCCGGGATAAGTGACCGAGCCGCGGGAACCAATCGATACCGGCAGTGGGCCGACGACACACGACAGCTTGGCACCGGCCGCAATGGATCAATTGCCGGCGGGCGTCATTCTTGTTGATAGTGGCGATGTGATACGCGCCGCCAATGCCGCCGCGCTCCGGATGCTTGGGCGGACCGCCGAAGAACTTGCCGGCGCACCAGTTGCCGCGTTTGTTCATGGCGAAGATCTTCCAGCAGTCGTGCACGTCGAGGAAACGCAGCAATCGAAAGAGCCGGCGGTCGTCCGGTTTCTCGGTGCGTCCGCCACGCTTTCCATGCTCGTCTCGCGGGTTTCTCTGCCTGCAGCGCGAGGAGCCGACGCCAGGACGTTGCTGGCGATGCTCCCGGTTGACAGCCTGGTTTCGGAAATCGGCAGTCTACGCAAGGACGAAACGCGCTGGAAATATGCCCTCGACAGCGCATTGGAAGGTGTCTGGGACCACGACTTCCAAACCGGCAATCTGTTCTATTCTTCGACCTGGCGACGTCTGCGTGGTTTGGCGGATGACGCAGAGGTCGATGGGACGCTGGAAAAATGGATTGAAAACGTCCATCCGGATGACCGCGCGCACGTTCTTGCCTGCATCGAGCGTCAGGATTCGGGCGAGGCCCGGTTCAACACATTCCAGTATCGCGAGCGCCACGCGGACGGGCGCTGGATCTGGATCGAAAGCCGGGGCGCGTCGGTCGCTTACGACGCCGACGGCAAGCCGTGCCGCATCATCGGCACCGATACCGATATTACGGCGCGCAAGGAGGCGGAGGCCCGCCTCGAGGAAGTTTCGCGTCGCCTGCAACTGGCGCTCGATATTTCGAGGATCGGCGTCTTCGAGCACAATCTGGATACCGGCGTTTCGCACTGGGACGAAGCCATGTTCAGAATGTATGGCCTTGAGCCCACCGGCGAAGCGCCCTCGTCTGCCGGTTGGGAAAGCTTTCTGCACCCGGAGGACAAGGCCGCCGCGATCAAGCGCGTCAATGACGCGATTGCCAGCGGCACGCCCTTCACCAACGCATTCCGAATCATAAGGCCCGATGGCGTCGTTCGCCATATCCGCTCGAACGCCGCTTTCCACACCGACCTGAATGGCGCGAGGAGGCTCGTTGGCGCCAATTGGGACGTTACCGACGACATCGCCCTGCAGGAGGAACTGAGGCGGGCAAAATCCTTCGCCGAGGCGCGCAATTGCGAACTGGAGGCTGCCCGCGTCAGCATCGAGTACAACGCGCTTCACGATCATCTGACGGACTTGCCGAACCGCCGCTATCTCGATCGGATCCTGACCGAAGCGCGCGTCGTCAACGCCATTCTTCATATCGACCTGGATCGCTTCAAGCAGATCAACGATACACTCGGTCATCAGGCCGGCGACGCAATGCTCGTTCATGCGGCGACCTTGCTGAGGTCACATGCCGAGAAAGACGATTTCATCGCGCGTATCGGTGGCGACGAATTCGTCATCGTGTGTCGCAGCGGCCGGGATACAACGCAGCTCGCAGAGCTTGCCGGGCGCATCATCCAGGCCTTCCGCCGTCCCGTCCCCTACGCCGGTCAATTGTGCCGCCTTGGCGCGAGCATCGGCGTCTCACTGGACGAAGCCAGGTTGACCGATCCCAGGCAGCTCCTGATGGACGCCGACATCGCGCTTTATCGCGCCAAGAGCCTTGGCCGGGACCGGTTCGAGCTCTTTTCCGACGAGATGCAGAACCAGATCCTGACCGCAAAGCGGATCGGTGACGAGCTCCGCGAAGCCCTCGAAAAAAGGCAGTTCGTTCCCTTTTACCAACCCCAGTTCGACGCCCGCACTCTGGAGATCACGGGCGTCGAAACCCTGGTGCGCTGGGACCATCCGGAACGCGGGGTCTTGGCGCCCGTGCAATTCCTCAAGGTCGCGGAAGATATCAATCTTCTGGCCGCAATAGACCGGATGGTCGTCGAAATGGCCTATGCCGACTTCCGCGCATGGCAGCGGCAGGGGCTCGCCGTTCCCAAGATTTCGGTCAATATTTCCTCACGCCGCTTGCGCGACCCTCAGCTCGTGTCCGACCTGCGGGAGATGGACATCCCCCGTGGCGTCATGTCGGTCGAATTGCTCGAATCGATCTTTCTCGACGAGTTCGAGGATGAAGTTGCAGAAACGATCGCCGCTCTCAATGACCTCGGCATAGATATAGAGATCGATGATTTTGGTACCGGCCACGCTTCGATCATCGGGCTTCTGAAGCTCAACCCGGCGCGTCTGAAGATCGACCGTGCACTGGTGGGGCCGATCCCGGAAAGCAGCAAACAGCAAAAGCTGGTGCGCGCCATTATCGACATCGGCCATTCATTGAATATCAAAGTCGTCGCCGAAGGCGTCGAAACCTGGGCCCACGCGGCGCTTCTCGCCGATCTCGGCTGCGATTTCCTGCAAGGCTACGTGCTGGCGAAGCCAATGAACCGGCAGGATTTCGAGACGTTTGCCAGAGGCGGTTTTAACGTGCCGCGCGGATTTTCAGATGCCCGCAGGATGCGGTGATGCAGTACTTTGAATTACTGCATGTACAGGCCTTAGCATAAAAAATGCCGCCCGATTTTTGCTGCCGGGCGGCGTCGCGTCACTTTCGCGGATTGCGAGATCAGTCGTTCTGAAGCTGCTCGACCGCCTGGGCGAGAAACTCGAGCATCCGCAAGCGGATTTCGTCTTCCGACTGTGCGATGCCGGCTGCATCGAAATCGGCCTTGAGCTTGCGTACCACATCCTCGTGGCCACGTTCCTCGAGATCGGCAGTGACGATTTCCCTTGCATAGGCTTCCGGATCGGCCTTGTTCAAGAGGCCTGCGGCCCAAAGACCGAGCAGCTTGTTGCGGCGCGCCTCCGCCTTGAACTTCAGCTCTGCGTCCAGCGCAAACTTGGCTTCGAAGCCCTTCTCGCGATCCTGCATCGTTGTCATAAACTAATCTCCCTCAGAATTCCTTGCCGGAAACAGTTATCGCCATAAACCAAAACACCACTGAAAGTGCAATGCGAAGTTTTCGTCTTTGGTGACTTTCATGATACCCTAATCTAAATCGGGGGATGGGAAGATACGCCGATTGTGAAATGCGTTCTTTTCAGATATGGACCCGCTGAGAAAATTCCAATTGCGCGACCCAAGAGCGCCACCAACCAACAGAGATAAAATCCATGAATCGTCGCCGCCGTATCTACGAGGGCAAGGCCAAGATCCTATACGAGGGTCCGGAACCGGGCACGCTGATCCAGTTTTTCAAGGATGACGCGACCGCTTTCAACAAGAAGAAGCATGATGTCATCGACGGCAAGGGTGTGCTGAACAACCGGATTTCCGAGTACATCTTCACCCATCTGAACAAGATCGGCATTCCGACGCATTTCATCCGCCGCCTGAACATGCGCGAGCAGTTGATCAAGGAAGTGGAAATCATCCCTCTCGAGATCGTCGTGCGCAATGTCGCCGCCGGTTCGCTCGCCAAGCGCCTCGGTATCGAGGAAGGCACCGTGCTGCCGCGTTCGATCATCGAGTTCTACTACAAGGCCGACGCGCTCGACGACCCGATGGTGTCCGAAGAGCACATCACCGCCTTCGGCTGGGCAAGCCCGCAGGAACTCGACGACGTCATGGCGCTTGCCATCCGCATCAACGATTTCCTTTCCGGCCTCTTCTTGGGCGTCGGCATCCAGCTCGTCGATTTCAAGATCGAATGCGGACGCCTGTTTGAAGGCGACATGATGCGGATCGTCCTTGCCGACGAGATCTCTCCCGATAGCTGCCGTCTCTGGGATATTGAAACCAAGGAAAAGATGGACAAGGACCGGTTCCGCCGCGACATGGGCGGTCTCGTCGAAGCCTATCAGGAAGTGGCGCGCCGCCTCGGCATCATCAACGAAAACGAGCCGCCGCGCGGTTCCGGTCCGGTGTTGGTCAAGTAATTCGGGGAATAAGCAAAGTGATCAAAGCACGTGTAACCGTGACGCTCAAGAACGGCGTTCTCGACCCTCAGGGCAAGGCAATCGAGGGTGCGCTCGGTGCGCTCGGGTTTGACGGCATCGGCCAGGTTCGTCAGGGCAAGGTCTTCGATCTGCAGATCGAAACGGCGGACAAGGCCAAAGCGGAATCCGACCTCAAGGCCATGTGCGAGAAGCTGCTGGCTAACACCGTGATTGAAAACTACACCATCTCCCTCGCCTGACGGTGGGGGAATGGCTTCGCTGGTGATCGGCTGGTCGCCTCCTCAAGTCCTTTTAAGCGGCTCCAGCCGGATTGACAGCCAGCGTTTCCACTGCGCATTGAAACCGCCTCGGAGTGCTTAGGCGCCGAGGCCAAGGCAAGGTATGTACGTCCCATGAAGTCTGCCGTCGTCCAACTCCCCGGTCTCAACCGCGATCGCGACATGATCGCGGCGCTCACCAAGATCTCCGGCCACAAGCCGGTGACCGTTTGGCAGACGGAAACGGAAATTCCTGATGTCGACCTGATCGTCATACCGGGCGGCTTTTCGTATGGCGACTACCTGCGCTGTGGTGCGATTGCCGCGCGGATGCCGGTGATGCAGGCGATCAAGGCGAAGGCCGATCAGGGGGTGAAGGTTCTTGGCGTTTGCAACGGCTTCCAGATCCTGGTTGAAGCGGGCCTCCTGCCCGGCGCGCTTATGCGCAATGCTTCGCTGAAATTCGTCTGCCGCGAGGTCAAGCTCGAAGTTGCCAATGCCGACACGGATTTCACGCGCGCCTATTCGAAGGGACAGGTCATCCGCAGCCCCGTTGCCCACCACGACGGCAATTATTTCGCCGACGCCGAAACGCTCGAAGCGATCGAGGGCAATGGTCAGGTGGTGTTCCGTTACGCCGAAGGCACCAACCCGAACGGATCGATCAACGACATTGCCGGCGTCATGAATGCGAAGGGCAACGTGCTTGGGATGATGCCGCATCCGGAAAACCTGATTGAAGCGGCACACGGCGGTTCGGACGGCCGCGGCATTTTCGCCTCCGCCCTTGACGTAATCGCTGCTTAACCTTCACCCTGATAAAAGACGGCCTCCCGCCACCGACCGACGATCGAGACCGCCGATGCATCCAATCTCCTTCGCACGCTTCTCCGCGCTTGCCTGCGCCGTTGCCAGCCTTGCGCTCGTTGCAGGCTGCCAGTCGAGGACGCCAGCTGCGCCAGCTGCCAGCACCGCGGCTCTCCCGACGATGGAGCGCGTGGCGCTCGGTGCCAATAGCTGCTGGTTCAAGTCGGGCGATGCCGCCTTCAAGGCCTATCGCCTCGCACCGGAGCTGAATTCCTTCTCCGGCCGCCCGCGCATCCTGATCGTACCGCGCAAGTCGCCGGAGGCGCGTCCGCTTGCCGTCGTCCAGGCAGAGGGGCACCCTGCCCGCCTGCAGGCTTTCGGTCCGCTTCTCAGCGAACCGGTGGGCGCGCGCATGACGACGGATGTCCGGCGCTGGGCCGCCGGCGGGCAAGGCTGCAGCTAACAGAGCGCGGCGCGGACCGCCTGCCACCGCATGCAGCAATTCAAAGCGCTACCGTGAGCTTAGTTGTCTGAAAGGACGCGCGGCGCTGCGGAGTGCTTTACCGCCAGAAGGGCATGGCTCCTTCCCTGCGTGCTTCCTCTTCGCTAACGCCGATATCCTTCAATTGATATGCGCTCAATTCTTCCAGCGCGAGCCGGCTTCGCCGTTTCGCTGCCAGGGAGCAATAGAGATACCATAGCTTGGCAAATACCCCCTCTCCCGCCGGCGCCGCGATGCTGAAGGTCCTTTCATCGCCGCTGCTGATAACATCCACTCTTCGATCGTGTAGAGATTCAATTGTATCAATTGCACTCATTGTAGATGCCTTTGTCTGGATTGATCTCATTGTCTTGAGATAATTGACACGGTACTTGAGGCAATATAGATAATTGTCACTATGACAACTTGGCTGCCCGATATACAGCAGGGCCAAGGCCCCCTCTACGCCCGGATCGCCGATCAGATTGAACAGGCAATCGGCAGCGGCGCCCTGCCGGTGGGGACGAAGCTGCCGCCGCAGCGCAATCTTGCCTTTGACATCGGCGTGACGATCGGCACGATCGGCCGGGCATACAACATCGTCCGCGAACGAGGCCTCGTCAGCGGCGAAGTCGGCCGCGGCACCTATGTCCTCGACCGCCCGGAAAGCCGTCCGCCCGAACAGGCCGATCCTTTGACGACGTCCTTGGCTGGAACGCGGCCGATCAATGCGCCGGCGGGCAAGTTGCGTTTCGACAGCACCGCTGCGCCGGACGTTGGCCAGGGTGACATTCTGGCCAAATTGCTGGGCGACATCAGCCGCGAGCACCATGGAGACATTGCGAGTTATGCCCGCAATTTCCCGGACGACTGGTTCGAGGCTGGCTGTCAATGGCTCGCACGCGGCAACTTCCGCCCCGTGCCCGAAAGCATTGTGCCGACGCTCGGCGCTCATGCCGCAGTCATCGCCGTGATCTCGGCAGTCACCTCCCCCGGTGATCGGATCGCTTTCGAGACTTTGACCTATTCACAGGTCAGCCGCAGTGCGGGCCTGATCGGCCGGCGGACAGCGCTGATGGAAGGCGACGAATTCGGATTGATTCCGGACGATTTCGAGCGCGTCTGCGCCCAGCAACATCCGAAACTCGCCTTTCTCATGCCGAGCGCCCAGAACCCGACTGTCGTCGCCATGCCGTTGGACAGGCGTCTTGCAGTCGCGGAGATCGCGCGAAAATACGGCGTCTGGCTGGTCGAGGATGAGGTCTATGGTTCGATGACGGGCGATCGGTTGCCCTTGATGGCGGAGCTGGCGCCGGAGCGGACCTTCCTCGTCGGAGGCCTGTCGAAGTCCGTGGCTGCCGGCGTGCGGGGCGGCTGGGTCGCCTGCCCACCGCATTTCAGCCAGCGGATCCGCATCGCGCACAAGATGGTAAGCGGCGGTCTTCCCTTCATTCTCGCCGAGCTTTGCGCTCGGCTGGTCCTGTCAGGCGCCGCATCCGCCTTGCGCAACCGCGCCGTCGAGGAAATTACCGCGCGCGAAGCGATGGCACGCGAAGTCTTCTCCGGTTTCGAGTTCAATTCCCACCCGAGGGTGCCCTTCCTCTGGCTGAAGCTGCCTGACCCCTGGCTCTCGGGAACCTTCAAACAGGCGGCCCTGCAGGAAGGAGTCCTCATCGACGACGAGGATGAGTTCAAGGCGGGGCGCGCCGACCGTGTCTTCCACCGCATCCGCGTCGGCTTCTCCTCGCCGCCTGAGCGGTCCGACGTGCAGAGAGGCTTTCAAATCCTCAAGCGACTGCTCGACAGCGGCCGCACCGGTTACGACAGTTTCGATTAAATCACTTTTTTGAAGATGACTTTCGCGCAAGCCACGGCAATCTACTGTCGTTCCGTGTGCTGCGTAAGATTGATTCGGCTTGAAGGATTTCTGCATGACGCGTCCACGCTCGTTCGCCGGTCGGGGCAGGGTCTACCAGTTCGCCGTCGCCTTGATCTTTTCGACCGGGCTCGCGGCTGGGGCATCGCAAACGAAGGCGGCGGAAGGCATTTTCGATGAGATGCGTTTCGGTGCGACGGCGTCGATTGGCAACGGAGACAATCACGAAAGCGGCGTCTTTCCGTCCTTCACGATCTTCTTTGATCCTTTCGCAGCCGACAGCGCCACCGGTATTGTTGAAAAGATCCTGAGGCCGCGCGTACATGCCGGCGCCTCGATCGCAACCTCGTCGAGCGGCGTGAACGAGGTCTACGGAGGCCTTAGTTGGAATGCCGATCTCACCGAACGGTTCTTCGTCGAACTCGGCCTCGGCGCCACGGTTCATGACGGTGACTTGAATGATGACGGCACGAGCGGACCGAAGCTCGGCTGCCGTCTGCTGTTTCGCGAATATGCGGCCGCAGGCTACCGCTTCGACGACCACTGGAATCTCTCGGCCACCGTTGAACATGCCTCGAATGCGGATCTTTGCAACGGCCCCAATGATGGCCTGACACGTGCGGGCCTGATGCTCGGCTACAAGTTTTGACAGCACGAATTTCCCGCCGCCGGCTCCCGATGCCCGTTCCGGCGCACTGTTGATCGAGCTTATTTTTCTGTCGCGCCGCGCCGCAGCATAGGCTAAAGAAGCCGCAAAGCGCCCCTGCAGCGCGCCGCGCGTCTTATCACACGTGCAAAAGTCGCTGTAGCACTTTGAGTTGCTGCATGTTTCGTCCTTGAATCGCTGCGATTTGAGGACACATGCAGTTGTGTCTGTTGCGGTTCACACGCGCCGTGTCCCTTTGGAAGGGTTGCGCGCCGCCCGAAGGATTGACGGTCGACGATGACGATTTCCAACACCCGCCCCATCACCCCGGACCTTATCGCGTCGCACGGGCTTAAGCCCGACGAATACGATCGCATCCTGAGCCTTATCGGGCGCGAGCCGACCTTCACCGAACTCGGCATTTTCTCGGCGATGTGGAACGAGCATTGCTCCTACAAGTCTTCGAAGAAATGGCTGCGGACGCTTCCGACCAAGGGGCCGCGCGTCATACAGGGGCCGGGCGAAAACGCCGGCGTTGTCGACATCGATGACGGCGACTGCGTCGTCTTCAAGATGGAGAGCCACAACCACCCTTCCTATATCGAACCCTATCAGGGAGCAGCGACCGGTGTCGGCGGCATCCTGCGTGACGTCTTCACCATGGGTGCACGCCCGATCGCCGCAATGAACGCGCTGCGTTTCGGCTCGCCGGACCACCCGAAGACCCGCCATCTGGTCTCCGGCGTCGTCGCCGGCGTTGGTGGCTACGGCAACTCCTTCGGCGTTCCGACGGTCGGCGGCGAGGTCGAGTTCGACGCGCGCTACAATGGCAACATTCTTGTCAACGCCTTTGCCGCCGGCCTCGCGAAGAGCGACGCGATCTTCTATTCGAAGGCGGAAGGTGTCGGCCTGCCGGTCGTCTATCTCGGTGCCAAGACCGGCCGCGACGGCGTCGGTGGCGCGACCATGGCGTCGGCCGAATTCGACGAGTCGATCGAGGAGAAGCGCCCGACCGTGCAGGTCGGCGATCCCTTCACCGAAAAATGCCTGCTCGAAGCCTGCCTCGAACTGATGCAGACGGGCGCGGTGATTGCGATCCAGGACATGGGCGCGGCGGGCCTTACCTGCTCTGCGGTCGAGATGGGTGCCAAGGGTGATCTCGGCATCGAACTCGATCTCGACAAGGTGCCGGTGCGCGAAGAGCGCATGACGGCTTACGAGATGATGCTTTCCGAAAGCCAGGAGCGCATGCTGATGGTGCTGCGCCCGGACAAGGAAGAGGAAGCCAAGGCGATCTTCGTCAAGTGGGGCCTCGATTTCGCGATCGTCGGCAAGACCACCGACGACTTGCGCTTCCGCATCCTGCATCAGGGCGATGAAGTGGCAAACCTTCCGATCAAGGAACTCGGCGACCAGGCACCCGAATACGATCGTCCCTGGATGCCGGCAACGGCCCCCTCGCCGCTCGCCACCAACGACATCCCGCAGACGGACGTCGCCGAAGCGCTTCTCAAGCTTGTCGGTTCCGCCAACAACTCGTCGCGTCGCTGGGTGTACGAGCAATATGACACGCTGATCCAGGGCAATTCGCTGCAACTGCCGGGCGGCGACGCCGGCGTTGTCCGCGTCGAAGGTCATGAGACGAAGGCGCTGGCCTTCTCCTCCGACGTGACCCCCCGCTATGTCGAGGCGGATCCCTTCGAGGGCGGCAAGCAGGCCGTGGCCGAGTGCTGGCGCAATCTCACGGCAACCGGTGCGCTGCCTCTTGCCGCGACCGATAACCTGAACTTCGGCAATCCAGAGCGTCCGGAGATCATGAGCCAGTTCGTCCATGCGATCAAAGGCATCGGCGAAGCCTGCCGCGTGCTCGAATTCCCGATCGTTTCGGGCAACGTTTCGCTCTACAACGAGACCAACGGCCAGGCGATCCTGCCGACCCCGACCATCGGCGGCGTCGGCCTTATCAAGGACTGGTCGAAGATGGCGCGCATCCGCTTTGCCGCCGCAGATGAGACGATCCTGCTTGCCGGAGCGCCGGAAAGCTGGGGCAGCCACATCGCGCAGTCGGTTTACATGCGCGACATCCATGGCCGCACCGATGGTCCGGCACCGCATGTCGATCTCGCGCATGAGCGAAAGGTTGGCGATTTCGTTCGGGGTCTGATCGAGGCCGGCCTTGTGACGGCGGTGCATGATTGCTCCTCCGGCGGCCTCGCCCTCGCGGTGGCGGAAATGGCGATGGCGTCCGCAATCGGGGCGACGGTCGATGCTCCGGCGGGGCATGACCCCATTCCGGTTTTCTACGGCGAAGACCAGGGTCGTTATGTGGTGACCGTTGCTGCCGGCAATTTCGACGCGGTGCAGGAGCAAGCGAAGGCTGCAGGCGTTTCGCTCGCGGTCATCGGCAAGACCGGTGGCGATGCCGTCAAGCTCGGTGACGCAGGAGCGGTCGCGATCAAGGACCTGTGCTCGGCACACGAATCCTGGTTCCCCGATTACATGGGCGGCGATCTTGCGCCGGACAATTGATGCATGTCGCGCAAAAGTGTGCAGCGGTTTTGCGATAACGATATGCATGAACACAATGACCTAAGCCTGTGCGTGAATTCTTTTTCACGCGACGGGATTTAGGCGCGAAGACTTCCTGAACGAGCCGATTCAGCATTTGCTTTCCGCACCTGAATCGTGGTTCCCTGAAAACATGAAAGGCGCCGGCAGTGCTGCCGGCGCAGAAAATAAAAGGGAGTTGGCGTATCATGCCCATGACACCAGGCGATATCGAAGACATGATCAAGGCCGGGATTCCCGGTGCAAAGGTCACGATCCGCGATTTGGCCGGTGACGGCGACCATTATGCCGCCGAAGTCGTGGCCGAAGCGTTTCGCGGCAAGACCCGTGTGCAACAGCACCAGATGGTCTACAACGCGTTGAAGGGCAATATGGGTGGCGTGCTCCACGCACTCGCCCTCCAGACCAGCGCGCCGGAGTGAGTTGGAATGGCGGACCTGATCAAGGAGCTTGTCAGCGGTGTCGTTGACAGCGCGCTGAAGGAGATCCTGAAGAAGACCGGCGCAAGGCGTAGCACGACGAAGCGGACGAAGCGCCGGACCAGGAAAGCCGCGTCGGGCGGCCTGCTCGCGGAGATCATCGAAGCCGCCGTGCGCAAACCGGCGAAGAAACAGGTGAGCCGTCGCCGCACGGCGGCTGCCAGGAACAAGCTGCGCCGCCGGTCCGCCTAGGCCGAGTGGTATCGAAGCCACATTTTGAGGGGCCATCAATATTTGTTGTGATTGGGTGGTGAAAATCACCCGCACGCATGCTATCTAAGCCCCAATCGACATCCGGTCCTTGAAGCCGGCGCAGGAAGGAAGACAAAATGAGCGGAATTCACGATTTCATCGACAACGAAGTCAAGACGAACGACGTCGTTCTCTTCATGAAGGGCACGCCGCAGTTTCCGCAGTGTGGCTTCTCTGGCCAGGTTGTCCAGATCCTCGATTACATCGGCGTCGACTACAAAGGCATCAATGTGCTTGCCGATGCGGATCTTCGCCAGGGCATCAAGGACTATTCCAACTGGCCGACCATTCCGCAGCTTTACGTGAAGGGCGAATTCGTCGGCGGCTGTGACATCGTACGGGAGATGTTCCAGGCCGGAGAATTGCAGTCGCATCTTCAGGGACAGGGTGTTTCCGTGAAGGGTGCCGCCTGACCCGAGCGGCGTCTTCTGAAATATCGGGAAAGGCGGGCGACCGCCTTTTTTGATTCTGACGCTCCATTTCGATTGTCTAATTTCTAATGTGCTTCTTGAGCGGGCGGGCAAATTTCCGGTCGTCGGAAGCGTTCTGGATAGCCGGACATCAGCTGCCCTGCGACGTGCATGGTTCCACCAAAGGGCCACAGAGCGGGTGCCGCTCGCCCGGACCTCCGCTCGCGGCTCGTTCTGACGCGGGAGCGCGTCCTACCACCACCGACACGCCGGCCGGTGCCACGCTGGCCGTCGAACGTCAGCCAGTTCCGGAGGCATGATCCGGAAAGCACCGATCGCATCGCTCGGGTCAATCTCGGCTCTTGTCCGAATAGTGCGAAAATTCAAGGCGTTGTGCTCTCGCGTTCGGAGGGCAAATACAGTTTTAGATTCCGATGCCCGCCCGCGGCCATCAGCAGGACATGTGACATGACCAGGCCCATTGATCAGACCGCCACCCTCTCGGGACTGACGAAGTTCCAGTTCATTGCGCTGATGGCGATGCTGATGTCGATCAACGCGATCTCGATCGACATCATGCTGCCGGGATTGCAGGAAATCGGCGCGAGCCTTGGGGTCGCCGATGAAAACCATCGGCAGTATGTCATCACCGCCTACCTCATCGGCATGGGCTTTGCGCAATTGTTCTTCGGCCCGCTATCCGACCGCCTGGGCCGGAAAGGGCCGCTATTGGGCGGGCTCGCGCTCTACGGCCTCTGCGCGCTTGCGATCGTGTTCGTGCCCACATTCACGGCGCTCCTGTTCCTTCGTTTTGTGCAGGGCGTCGGCGCGGCCGCAACTCGCGTCATTACTGTCTCCATCGTGCGTGACGTCTATGGCGGCCGTCAGATGGCGGAGATCATGTCTCTGGTCATGATGATGTTCATGATCGTTCCCGTGATCGCGCCGAGCATTGGTCAGTTGATCATGCTCTTCTCCGAATGGCACATGATCTTCGTCGTTATCGCGCTGTTCGCAGCGACGATCTCCGTCCCCGTAGCCCTCAGCCTTCGCGAAACGCTGGCGCCGGCTAACCGGCGCGCCTTCACGGCTTCAGTGATACTGGAAGGCTTCCGCATCGTGCTGACGAACCGGCTGGCACTTTTCTACACGCTGGCGACGTCCGCTCTCCTTGGCGGACTTTTCGGCTTCGTCAACTCGGCGCAACAGATCCTTGTCGGCATCTACGGTCTCGGGATCTGGTTTCCGGCGGTCTTCGCAGCCTTCGCCGGCATGATGGCGATCGCCTCCTTCACCAATTCGCGTCTCGTTCAGCGATTCGGCATGCGCGCTCTCTCGCACGCAGCACTTCTGGGCTTCACGCTGGCAAGCTTCATCTGGCTGTCGGTGTCGCTGATGGGACCGCTGCCGTTGCCGCTCTTCATTATCCTGCACGCAGCGACGATGTTCCAGTTCGGGCTGATCGCGGCGAACTTCAACGCCATGGCGATGGAGCCGCTCGGCCATGTGGCCGGAACCGCGTCCTCCGTCCTGGGCTTCACGCAGACGATCGGCGGCGGGATCATCGGTGCATTTATCGGTCAGGCCTTCGACGGCACCGTGACGCCGCTTGCCGCGGGGTTTTTCACAGTAGCCATTCTCGCCGTCGCATTCGTGCTGATCGCCGAGGGCGGCCTGCTTTTCAGACCGCACAACCCGGCCGGTTAGCCTGAAACGCGGCGTGGAGGCGTCAGCCGCTTCCTCCACCCGCCGGTCCGATTTCTCCTCTCAAGCTCTTCTCACGGATATTCAACAATGTCCTCCGTTTCAGAAAAATCTTCCATTCCCCAACAAGCCGCGTATGTCGACAGTGCCTCGGGCGCCGGACGCATCCATATGGGCTTCGCCGAGTTCATCGTGACGATCGCGCTCATGACCGCCAGCGTCGCGCTTGCGATTGACAGCATGCTGCCCGCGCTTCAGAGCATCGGTCAGTCATTCGACGTCGCAAATGCGAACGACGCACAGCTTGTCATTGGCATCTTCCTGCTCGGATTCGGCCTGTCGCAGATTTTCTTCGGCAGCCTTTCCGACACCTTCGGCCGGCGCATCGTGTTGCTCGGCGGCCTGGCCTTCTTCACGCTCACCTCGTTCGCCGCCTCGCAGGCCACGAGCTTCGAAGCGCTGCTCGTGATGCGCTTCGTGCAGGGTGTCGGTGCAGCCGCCATCCGCATCACGACGATGGCCATCGTTCGCGACTGTTTCGGCGGCCGTGAAATGGCGCGAGTGATGTCGTACGTGATGATCGTCTTCATGATCATTCCGATCGTCGCTCCTTCCCTTGGGCAACTGGTGATCGTCTCTGCGAGCTGGCACTGGATCTTCATCCTGATCGGCGGCATTGGTGCCGTCCTGTTCATCTGGGCACTGACCCGGATGAAGGAGTCCCTGCCGCAGGAGGAGCGCCTGCCGCTTTCGGTCGGCGCCGTCCTCTCCGGCTTCCGCACGGTACTGACGAACCGCATAACCTGCGGCTACATGATCGGGCTTACGCTTTTCTCCGCGGTGATCTGTGCTTACATTGTCAGCGTTCAGCAGGTCTTCGGAGAGGTCTACGGTCTTGGCGATTGGCTGCCGATCGCTTTTGCAGCGACGGCGGGCGGGATTGCAGTTGCCAATTTCGCCAACGGCTTCTTCGTCCGAAGCTTCGGTATGCGCCGCATCTCGCATGCTGCCATGGTTCTCTTCACGCTGCTTGCAACAATCGGCTATGGGATGTCGCTCGTCGGCACGCCGGCCTTCGCGATCAGCTACCTGATTTTCTCGATCCTGCTGATGTTCTTTGCCGTCATCGCCACGAACTTCACCGCCATCAGCCTTGAGCCGATGGGGCACCTTGCAGGGACGGCAACCGCGATCACCGGCTTCGTCTCGACCACGGGCGGGACACTACTCGGCGCTGCCGTCGGCCAGCTCTTCAATGGCACGCTGCAGCCCCTGTTCGGTGGCTTTGCGCTGTTCGGCCTGTTCACCATTCTCGCCACGCTTTGGGCGGAGAACGGCAAGCTCTTCACGCATCCCGGCGACAAGGACATGGCGCATGATCACGGAGGCGGCGGCCACATGTAAGAAAGGCCCGCTCGGACCATCCGGGCGGGCCTTTCCATTTTTTGTGATCGTGCGAAATCGCTCAGACCGTGAAAACCTCGCGCCGCAGGGCTTCCCAGCTCTCCTTGTCGGTCGCCAGAAGCAGGCCGCCATTGGTGTGGGCAGGCAGATAGCGGGAGCCGTCGAAGCGCGCCGCATAGGCGCCCGCCTCTTCGGCAATCAGCGTGCCGGCCAGATGGTCCCACGGCATCAGCTTCTGGTACATCAGGAAGTGTACATGACCACCGGCAAAGATCCGGTATTCATGAGCCGCGCAACGGTAGCTGGTGGCGATCCTGACCCTGGCCAAATTGCCCATGACGATCCGGCGGTCATCTTCCTTGTAGAAGGCCGTCGAAGCACCGCCGACCATGGCCTCGAGCGGCACGCCCGCAGTCACCGCCAATTTCTCCTGCGATCCGTCCGGCCGGCACAGCCAGGCGCCAGCCCCTTTCTCGGCAATGACCCAATCGTTGCCAAGCGGATCATAAATGATGCCGGCGACGGTCTCTCCCTTGGCGACCACGCTTGCCATGACGCCGAAGAGCGGCAAGCCGGCGGCGAAATTGAAAGTTCCGTCGATCGGATCGACGACGATTGCGAGATCGGCATCGGCGAGCTTATCAAGCAGTGCCGGGTCAGCGGCAACGGACTCCTCGCCAATGAAAACAGCGCCCGGCGCGATCGCATCGATCTTGGCCTTGATGAGCCTTTCCGCTGCTTCGTCGCCTTCTGTGACGAGATCGATCGCCTCCGACTTCATGCGCACATCGCCGGCGCCAAGATTGCGGAACCGCGGCAGAATTTCCTTGACCGCCGCCTCCTGCAGAAGGTTGGCGAGTGCGGCGATGTCGACGGATTGGCTCATTCTTTGGGCTCCGGGGAAAGGGATTGGAAATCGAAAAGCTTTGGATCAAGCAGGTGCGACGGGTTCACGTGGCCAAGCGCGCGCAGCATCGTGTCCTTGCGGCCGGGCATGCGCCGCTCGAGGTCGGCAAGCATCGCTTTCATCGCATTGCGTTCGAGACCGTCCTGCGAGCCGCAGAGGTCGCAGGGGATGATCGGAAATTCCATGGCCGCCGCGAACTTCGCTAGATCGTCTTCCGCTGCATAGGCAAGCGGCCGCAGCACCATGAGATCGCCTTCGTCGTTGAGAAGCTTAGCCGGCATCGACGCGAGCCGCCCGCCATGGAAGAGGTTCATAAAGAAGGTTTCGAGAATGTCCTCGCGATGGTGGCCGAGGACGAGGGCATCACACCCCTCCTCCCGCGCGATGCGATAGAGATTGCCGCGCCTCAACCGCGAGCAGAGCGAGCAATAGGTCGCGCCGGTCGGCACCTTCTCCTTTACGATGGAATAGGTGTCGCGGTATTCGATGCGGTGTTTGACGCCGATCGAGCTCAGATAGTCCGGCAGGATATGCTTCGGAAAGTTCGGCTGGCCCTGATCGAGGTTGCAGGCGATGATCTCGACCGGCAGCAGACCGCGCCATTGCAGATCCATCAACAGAGCCAGCAGACTGTAGCTGTCCTTGCCGCCGGAAAGGCCGACGAGCCAGCGTCTGGCACCCTTCAACATGTCGAAATCGTCGAGCGCCTGACGGGTTTGCCGCAGCAGGCGCTTGCGGAGCTTATTGAAGGAAACCGAGGACGGCATCCGCGCGAAAAGCGGATGAGCATCAAACCCGGTCTCTTCGTCGTCCGCGGCAATGTTCACCGTGTCGTACTGGGACGATGCTGAAAGTTCCATGGCAATGGTCTCGGAATATGCAGGCAAGGCGCCCGGAAGCCTGGACCAGCACTTGCCCTGTCCGGCCTCGAAGATCAAGGGAAAACGGCTTTGAAAGGGATTATCAAGGACCGAAGACGGACCAGCCGGTGCGCGCGGCGAGCATTTCGAGCGCCAGCGAACCCAGCAGCGAATTGCCGTTCTCGTTGAGCCCGGGTGACCAGACTGCGACGGAAGCCTTGCCTGGCGCGACGGCCAGAATGCCTCCGCCGACGCCGCTCTTGCCGGGCAGGCCGACCCGATAGGCGAAGTCGCCGGAGCCGTCATAGTGACCGCAGGTCAGCATCAGGGCATTGATGCGGCGTGCGCGTTGGCGCGAAACGACGGAATGTCCCGTCAACGGATTCGTGCCGCCGGCTGCCAGGAACAGGCCGGCCTTGGCGAGCTGCGCGCAGGTCATCGCCAATGCGCAATGATGGAAATAGACGCCGAGTACATGCTCGGCCGGATGATCGAGTTTGCCGAAGGAACGCATGAAATTGGCAAGCGCGACATTGCGGAAGCCGGTTGCCGTCTCCGAGCGCGCTACCTCGTGGTCGATCACAATCGTGTCGTCGTCGGCAAGATAGCGGACGAACTGCACGATTTCGCCGATCAGCTCCTTGGGCGTGTGGCCTGCAAGGATAAGGTCGCTGATGGTGATCGCGCCGGCATTGATAAAGGGATTGCGCGGCTTGCCACCTTCGTGCTCGAGCTGCACGATCGAATTGAAGGCCGAGCCCGACGGTTCGCGCCCGACGCGGTGCCAGATATTCTCGCCGTGCTTGCCAAGCGCCAGCGTCAGCGTAAACACCTTGGAGATGCTTTGGATCGAAAACGGCATCTCCGCATCGCCGACCCGATATATCTCACCGCCGGTGGTGACGATTGCCATGCCGAAACGGCGGGAATCGACGCGTGCGAGCTGCGGAATATAGTCGGCCACCTTGCCCTCGCCGAGGCGCGGCGTCAGTTCACGGTAAATGTCATCGATGATCGCCTGCAGGTCTTGCGGCGCTTTTTGCTCCGGCATGCGGCATTCCTCGACACTGATTGATCGGCATCTTCGTACAAAAAAACCGCCCGTCTCCGGGCGGTTTTCGAAAGCTCAAGGCAAAAGCCCCGGATTAACGCGAATAGAATTCGACGACCAGGTGCGGTTCCATGACGACCGGGTACGGAACGTCGGTGAGAACCGGAACGCGGACATAGGTCGCGACCATCTTGTTGTGATCGGCATCGATGTAGTCCGGAACGTCGCGCTCAGCGAGCTGTACGGATTCGAGAACCGAAACGAGCTGCTTGGACTTTTCCTTGACTTCGATGACGTCGCCCGGCTTGCAACGGTAGGAACCGATGTTGACGCGGACGCCGTTGACCTTGACGTGGCCATGATTGACGAACTGGCGCGCAGCGAAGACGGTCGGAACGAACTTTGCGCGGTAGACGATCGCGTCGAGGCGCGATTCCAGCAGGCCGATCAGGTTTTCCGGAGTGTCACCCTTGCGGCGCGAAGCTTCGGCGAAGATCGCACGGAACTGCTTTTCACGGATGTCGCCGTAGTAGCCCTTCAGCTTCTGCTTGGCGCGCAGCTGCACGCCGAAGTCGGAAAGCTTGGACTTGCGGCGCTGGCCGTGCTGGCCCGGGCCGTATTCACGACGGTTGACCGGGGACTTCGGACGGCCCCAGATGTTTTCGCCCATGCGGCGGTCAATTTTGTACTTGGACGATTCGCGCTTGCTCATCGCATTTCCTTTCAATCAGTTACACCGGCTTGTTGCCAAGCCGGATCAAGGAAACACGCCCTCCTCTGAACCCATTTTGGGAGTTCTGACAGGCCTCTTACGATCACGCGGACGCAAGAAACCACGGGACATGTCAAATGAAACACCGGGCATCGCTGCCCGGCGTTGGGCGGGTCTTTACGCACCGATTGCTGATTTGTCAACGTAAAAGCGGAAAGTTTTACGCATGCGGCCTTTCGCGAGAACGCTTACTCAGCGGCTGTGCGTTCGGCATTCCCGATATCCGGACCGTTTGCATCGCCCGGCGCGGTTTCGCTCCCGAGATCGGGGAAAGCAACGATGCGCTTGCCGGAGAAATCCGCGTGCACCACGACGAGTCCGTGCTCCTCGAAATAGCCGAGCAGCCGGCGTGCGCGGCGGGCGGAATGGGTTCCGTAGGCCCGCGCGATCATCGCGTCGGAAGGACACGGCAGGCCACGCACTGCCGCCTGCGCCATCATCAGAAACACCGCTTGCAGATCCTCGGTTACGCGGTCGGCAAGCCGGAGCGCCGATGCCCATGTCTCTGTCGCAGCCGTCTCGGCATCGACGCCGGACCGGGCGACGGCCATCTTGCGGCGGAAGGCGCTCAAAGAAAGTGCAGGCCCCGGTACGCGGCGGATACGGCAACGAACGAGAAAGTCCTGGAAGAGTTCGGCGTCCGGCCGGAACGCCGCGTCCGGATTGGCCAGGATCTCGGCGAACAGGCTGTCGAGCAGCGCTTCGCGCTCCTCCTGCGACATTTCCGACTGGGCAGGTTTGATTTCGACCGTTGCCAAGGGCTCTGGGCGTGGCCGTGACAGTTCGGCGAGGATATCGGTCGCCGGACGTGGCTGCGGAGCCGGCCGGCGCACGATCGGCCGCGTCAACTCTTCGGGATCCGGCGTGAAGATCAGGTCCTCGACGTCCTGCGGCGCTTCCGGCAGCGGCATCAGCTTCGGACTGGTGGAGCGGGCGGAGGTCTCGACGGAGCCGATCGTCACCTTCAGCGGCCGACGCGACAGCGCAGGCCCGAGCGCGACGAAAGAGCCGCGTTTCAGGTCGCGGAACATCTCGGCGGTGCGGCGGTCCATGCCCAGGAGATCGGCGGCGCGCAGCATGTCGATGTCGAGAAAGGTGCGCCCCATCAGGAAATTCGAGGCCTCGGCCGCGACGTTTTTCGCGAGCTTCGCCAGGCGCTGCGTGGCGATGACGCCGGCGAGCCCCCTCTTTCGGCCGCGGCACATGAGATTGGTCATCGCGCCAAGCGACACCTTGCGGACATCTTCCGAGACATCGCCGCCGACCGATGGCGCAAACATCTGCGCCTCGTCCACGACGACGAGAACAGGATACCAGTATT
Organism: Sinorhizobium psoraleae; assembly: GCF_013283645.1. Lineage (GTDB taxonomy): Bacteria > Pseudomonadota > Alphaproteobacteria > Rhizobiales > Rhizobiaceae > Sinorhizobium > Sinorhizobium psoraleae. The sequence goes on along the minus strand of NZ_JABEKV010000004.1, from coordinate 874,208 downwards.
CACGATCGGCATCGAACATAGCATTCAGGAAGACGCCGGCGCTGCGCATCTGCTGCTCGACATCGAGCCCTTCGAGCGAAAGGACGCAGGAGACGCGGTGCTGGCGGATGCGCGTCGCGATGCCGATGAGCTCCGCGTCCGTGCGCTCGCCCTCGATCACCACATGGCCGAACTTGTCGGCGAGCGTGACGAAATCACCTTCCGGATCGATGATGCACTGCTGCACCCATGGGGCGGACTGTTCAAGCAGGCGCCGCAAGAGATGCGACTTCCCGGAGCCGGAATTGCCCTGCACCAGGAGGCGCGTCGCCAGGAGCTCTTCGATATCGAGCGAGGCCGAAGTCCCTTCGGACGTCGTTCCCATGTCGATGCCGACTTTCATCCGTACCTCATCAAAGAATGCATTCTGCCCCAACGGGACAACCGTGGGCACGTATCAGCGTCTAGCACCCTTCCAGGCGCTTTGCTCGGCGCAATGGGCGAAACCCACAGATGTTTACCTGATCGTCAGTCCAAAGCCTTGCATCAGACGGCGCGTGGCGAAGTCGGGCCTGCCGCTGGTGAATATCGCCGGGTCCTCGCCGTTCAACGGCTCGAAACCGTTCGGCAGCGGCACGAGCGAACGGGCGCGCCGCGCAATCGCCTCTGCCGGATCGAGCCAATCGACCGGCCAAGGCGCCAGCCGCCGGAAAACGTTTGCCATGAAGGGGTAATGCGTGCAGGCGAGCACGACGATATCGGTCTTCTCCCCGTCCCTTTCGACGAAACATGGCGCGATCTCGGCTAGGACTGCCTCGTCGTCGAGTTTCTCGCCGCGAATATAAGCTTCCGCCATGCGCGCCAGGTTTTCCGAGCCGACGAGCCGCACGTGGCATTGCGACGCAAAGGACTGGATGAGATCGCGCGTATAGGCGCGTTTGACCGTGCCGGGTGTGGCCAGAACCGAAACCAGCCCCGAACGCGTCCGCTCCGCCGCCGGTTTGATCGCCGGAACCGTGCCGACGAAAGTCATCTGCGGATAGGCCGCGCGTAGATCCGCTCCGACAAGGGTGAAGGCGGTGTTGCAGGCGATGATGCAGATTTCCGGATGGTGCGCGGCGAGCAGTTCGCCGAAGAGCGTGATCACGCGCTCCTTCAACGCCCCCTCTTCCCAGCCGCCGTAAGGGAAACCGGCATCGTCAGCGACGTAGATGAAATGCCGCTCCGGCATCAGCACGCGCGCCTCGCGCAGCACCGTCAGCCCACCGATCCCGCTGTCGAAGACGAGTATGGGTTTCAGTTCACTCGTTGTCACCGCCGCCTTGCACTTTCCTGCTGCGCCCCGCCGGCGCACCGGAGCCACGCGGATTTTCGCGGGTGAACCGATCGAGCGAAGAGATGACGCCGCGCAGCACCTGGATTTCGGATTCGGTAAAGGATGGTCTCGTCAGAACAGCGCGGAGATTTTCGACCAATTTCGGCTTTTTGTCGGCGGAGCGGAAGTAATTGCGTGCCTCCAGCGCCTGTTCCAGATGGTCGAAGAGACCTTGCAGGTGTTCCTTGGTCGCCGGACGTTGCCCGATCGCCTGGAAGGACGTTTCGTCTTCCGATTCCATGCCGGTCTTCATCCACTCATAGGACATGAGCAGCACGGCCTGCGCGAGGTTCAGCGAGGCGAAAGCCGGGTTGACTGGAAAGGTCACGATCTCGTCGGCCAACGCCACTTCCTCGTTGGTGAGGCCAGTGCGTTCGCGGCCGAAAATGATGCCGACCGCCTCCCCGCCCTTGAATCGTTGGCGCAGCGTGCGCGCCGCGATGATCGGCGAACGCACGGGCTTGTAGCCGTCACGGTCGCGGGCGGTGGTGGCGTAGACGAAGTTGAGATCGGCGATCGCCTCCTCGAGCGTGCCGTAGAGCTTGGCGCCATCGATGACATGATCGGCGCGGCTTGCTGCCGAACGCGCCTTTTCGCTCGGCCAGCCGTCGCGCGGGTTGACGAGGCGCAGTTCCGACAGCCCGAAATTGGCCATGGCACGCGCCACCATGCCGATGTTCTCGCCGAGTTGCGGATAAGCGAGAATGATCGCGGGACCTTCCGTCAAGAGTTCGCGCTCGCTGTTGGTACCTGCCATTGCCTATGCCTTCGCCTTCTGTTCGGCGTTTCCCTCGCACAATCGGTCAAGAATTTAAAGGCCACCGTTCACCGCTCGCAGGACGGCTATCAATAATGTGAGCCGCTCCGCGGTATGGAAATCAACTGCGGGCCGAGTTGAGCGTTAGCCGGCGCCGGATCCGACGGACAGAAACACCGGTCCTTCCTCCATCCAAAGTTTCAGCCGAGCATGCTTTGCCTTGCCGGTTCACAATGCTATAGGGCTCTGGATTTCTCCCACCGGGGGCATCTCGTCCGATGTCCCGCAAAGCTACGAGGCATATCCATGGCAAAGATCAAGGTCGCCAATCCGGTCGTCGAGCTCGACGGCGACGAGATGACTCGCATCATCTGGCAGTTCATCAAGGACAAGCTGATCCATCCCTATCTCGACCTCGATCTCGAATATTATGACCTCAGCGTCGAGAACCGCGACGCGACCGAAGACCAGGTGACAATCGACGCCGCCAACGCCATCAAGAAGCATGGCGTCGGCGTCAAATGCGCGACGATCACGCCCGACGAAGCACGCGTCGAGGAGTTCAAGCTGAAGAAGATGTGGAAGTCGCCGAACGGCACGATCCGCAACATCCTCGGCGGCGTGATCTTCCGCGAGCCGATCATCTGCAAGAACGTGCCGCGCCTCGTTCCCGGCTGGACGAAGCCGATCATCGTCGGCCGTCATGCCTTCGGCGACCAGTACCGCGCCACCGACTTCAAGTTCCCGGGCAAGGGCAAGCTTTCGATCAAGTTCGTCGGCGAGGACGGCCAGACGATCGAACACGACGTCTATGATGCGCCCGGCGCCGGCGTTGCGATGGCCATGTACAACCTGGACGAATCGATCACCGATTTCGCCCGCGCCTCGTTCAACTACGGTCTGCAGCGCAAGGTCCCGGTCTACCTCTCGACCAAGAACACGATCCTCAAGGCCTATGACGGCCGCTTCAAGGATATCTTCCAGAAGGTGTTCGACGAGGAGTTCGCCGAACAGTTCAAGGCGGAGAAGCTCTGGTACGAACACCGCCTGATCGACGACATGGTCGCTTCGGCGCTGAAGTGGTCCGGCGGTTATGTCTGGGCCTGCAAGAACTATGACGGTGACGTTCAGTCCGATATCGTTGCGCAGGGCTTCGGTTCGCTCGGCCTGATGACCTCGGTACTGATGACGCCGGATGGCAAGACGGTCGAGGCGGAAGCAGCGCACGGAACGGTTACGCGCCACTACCGCCAGCACCAGAAGGGCGAGGAAACCTCGACCAACTCGATCGCGTCGATCTTCGCCTGGACTCGCGGCCTTGCCCACCGGGCCAAGCTCGACGGCAACGCCGAACTCGCGAAGTTCTCCGAAACGCTCGAGCGCGTCTGCATCGAGACGGTCGAAGCCGGTTTCATGACCAAGGATCTTGCGCTCCTGATCGGTCCGGACCAGCCGTGGCTGTCGACCACCGGCTTCCTCGACAAGATCGACGAGAACCTCAAGAAGGCGATGGCTGCCTAAGGGCGCCTCACCGATTTCGCTTCAGGAACCCGGCCTCGCGCCGGGTTTTTGCGTACCGGGCTGTCATGCTAAAATCAGACAGAACGAACGGTGGAACAGATGCGACAAAAGCGCGTGAAGCTGCTGGCGTCGGATATCGACGGCACGCTACTCGGCGATGCTGCAGCGGCCGAACGGTTTCGCGCCGCGTGGTGGGCTCTTCGCCCGGCTGACCGGCCGCTTCTCGTCTACAACAGCGGGCGAATGGTCGATGATATCGCCGCGCTCGTCGACGCGAAGGATTTGCCCCCACCAGACTACATGATCGGCGGCGTCGGCACGACAATAGCGGATGGACTCGTGCGTCGCGAATTGCGCGCCTTCACAGAGCAGCTTGGGCCGCCGCTTGATCCGAGCACCGTCGCGGCAATCATGCAGGCGATCGAAGGGGCAAGGCGCCAGGCAGACGCGGACCAATCCAGGTACAAGGCCAGTTGGAACCTGCCCGATGCCGGAGAAGATCGGCTCCGGGACATTGCAGGACAATTGGCGAGCGCCGGCCTGGACGTGAAACTGATCTATTCCAGCAGCCGGGACCTCGACATCTTGCCCCGTGCCGGCGGCAAAGGCGGCGCGCTTGCCTGGATATGCCGGGAACTTTCGCTGAGCTTCGACGAGGTGGTCGTTGCCGGCGACACCGGTAACGACTGCGAGATGTTCTGCCTGCCGCAAGTCCGCGGCGTGGTGGTCGCGAATGCCCTCCCCGAGCTACGGCAGGCGGTTGCGCATCAGCGTCGGCACCTTCTCGCCCGCGGCTCCCATGCCGACGGCGTACTCGAAGGCCTGCGGCGCTGGGGCATCATTCGCGAAAGCAATTAAGCATCGATCGATTGGACAAATCCTGCGGATATCAAGCGCTCGATCGCGTCTGCTTGTCCGGCGTAACGACTCAGATAGTCTGATGGTGTCCAGCACGCTTGGCCCCCAATATTGGGATCCGGAAAAATCTCGACGATGCCCGATTCTCTCGTCCCCAAAACGGTAAGCGTCTTCAAAGAGGGGTACGGTCGCGCTCGCTTGAAGGCGGACGCCTTTGCCGGGCTGACCGTCGCGATCGTCGCGCTGCCGCTGTCCATGGCCATTGCGATCGCGTCCGGCGTGACGCCCGATCGCGGTCTCTACACGGCGATTGTCGGCGGCTTTCTGGTTTCGCTCCTCGGCGGCAGCCGCGTCCAGATCGGTGGCCCTGCCGGCGCTTTCATCGTGCTCGTGGCTGCAACCGGCGCCAGGCACGGTCTCGACGGCCTGCTGCTTGCAACGGCGATGTCGGGCATCATGCTCGTTGCCGCGGGTTACCTGCGGCTTGGCAAGTACATCAAGTTCATTCCCTATCCGGTGACCGTGGGCTTCACCGCCGGGATCGCGGTGATCATCTTCGCTAGCCAATTGCGCGATCTCTTCGGCCTCACTCTGAGCGGCCACGAGCCAGGGCCCATCATCGAGAAGCTTGCGACGCTTGGACTTGCCGCCGGAACGGTCAACTGGGCAGCAGTTCTGACGGCGGCGTTGACGATCGGCATCATTCTCGCGCTGCGAAAGCTGCGGCCGCATTGGCCCGGCATGCTGATCGCCGTCGCTGCCGCTTCTGCCTTCGTCGCTCTGCTGCAATTGCCGGCGGAAACGATCGGCACGCGCTTCGGCGGCATTCCGCGTGGCCTGCCTTTGCCGGCGCTGCCGCCTTTATCGCTCGAGAAGGCAGCCGCCGTCTTTCCGGATGCCGTCTCGTTTGCACTGCTCGGCGCGATCGAGTCACTGCTGTCGGCCGTCGTCGCCGACGGCATGACCGGCCGGCGGCATCGCTCGAGCATGGAACTGATCGCGCAAGGGATCGCGAATGTCTGCTCGGCGCTCTTTGGCGGCATCTGCGTCACCGGGACGATCGCCCGTACGGCGACCAATGTGCGTGCCGGCGGAACGAGCCCGGTTTCCGGCATGCTGCATTCGGTCTTTCTCCTTCTGTTCATGCTTCTCGCCGCGCCGCTTGCAAGCTACATCCCGCTTGCCTCGCTGGCCGGCGTGCTTGCCATCGTTGCCTGGAACATGATCGAGAAGCCGGCATTCACGGCACTCCTTCGATCCTCCTACGGCGACGCGGTCGTCCTTCTCGCGACTTTCATCATTGTCGTCTTCCGCGAACTCACGGAAGGCATCGTGATCGGCTTCGCCCTCGGCGCGGTTCTCTTCATCGACCGCATGGCAAAGAGCATCTCGGTCGGAGAAACAAAACCGCTGGAGGCCATGAAGCAGGAAAATGGCGAGGTGGAACATCCTACCATTGCGGATGACCCTGATACGGTGATCTATCGGATTTCGGGCATCTTCTTCTTCGGTTCGGCGGCGACCGTCGGCACCGTCCTCGACCGGATCGCCGATCAGCGCCGGAATTTCATACTCGATTGCTCGGAAGTGCCCTTCATGGATTCGACCGCCGCCAATGTGATCGAGGGGACGCTGCGGAAGGCCGAGCGGACGGGCGTACGTTTCATCATCACCGGTGCGAGGTCGCAGGTCCGCCGCACGCTCCGCCAGCACGACGTTCGTCCGCCGCGCGTCATCATGCGCGCTTCGGTCCAGGCGGCGCTCGCGAGCATCCGCAGTGAAAAGAGCGCATGAAAAAGGGCGCCGCAGCGCCCTTTCTTCCGTTCATCCGGGATCCGTTCAGCCGGCGAGCGCTACGGCGACCGCTTCGATTGCTTCGGCTGCACGGTTGCCGTCCGGACCGCCGGCCTGGGCCATATCCGGGCGTCCGCCGCCGCCCTTGCCGCCAAGTGCGGCGGATGCGACGCGTACGAGGTCGACGGCGCTGAGCTTCGAAGTGAGGTCGTCGGTTACAGCAACCACCGCACTCGCCTTGCCGTCGCCGGAAACACCGACGAAGGCGACAACGCCGGAACCGAGCGTTTTCTTGCCGTCATCGGCAAGACTCTTCAGGTCCTTCGGCTCGACGCCGGAAACGACCTTGCCAAGGAATCGGACGCCTGCGATGTCGCGGGCGGCATCGGCCGAGCCGTTCTGGCCATCGCCGGCGAGCGCAAGCTTCTTCTTCGCCTCTGTCAATTCCCGCTCCAGCTTGCGCCGTTCATCAAGCAGTGCCTCGATCCGCCCGAGAACGTCCGCCGGCTGGACCTTGAGCGCGGACGCCAGCGTCTTAACGCGCTCATCCTGCTCGTTGAGATAGACGCGAGCCGACTCGCCGGTCAGTGCCTCAATTCGGCGCACACCGGCACCGACCGCACTTTCCGAAACGATCCGCACAAGGCCGATATCGCCCGTGGCAGACACATGCGTGCCACCGCAGAGTTCCACCGAGTACGGCTTCCCTGCCTTCGAGCCGCGAACGCCCTGCCCCATCGAGACGACACGGACCTCATCGCCGTATTTCTCGCCAAAGAGTGCCATTGCGCCTTCAGCAATCGCATCGTCGACGGTCATCAGCCGCGTCGTCACCGGCGAATTCTGCACGATGATCTCGTTGGCCATCTCTTCGACGACCTTCAATTCCTCGGCGGTCATCGGCTTGGGATGCGACACGTCGAAGCGCAGCCGGTCCGGTGCCACAAGCGAGCCCTTCTGTGCCACATGCGTGCCGAGCACCTCGCGCAGCGCCTCGTGCAGCAGGTGGGTCGCGGAGTGATTGGAGCGAAGCCGGGTGCGACGCGCATGATCGACGGTCAGCGCCGCGGCCTCGCCGGCTTTCACGCTGCCTTCGGCGACGACGCAATAGTGGACGAAAAGCCCCTCGCCCCGCTTCTGGGTATCCGTGACCATCAGCTTGCCGGTCTCGGTCGTAATGACGCCGGTGTCGCCCATCTGGCCGCCGGACTCGCCATAGAAAGGCGTCTGGTTGAGGATCACCTGAATGCTCTCGCCTTTGGCGGCGGACTCGACCACCGCGCCATCACGAACGATCGCCTGGATCACACCCTCGGCGGACTCCGTGTCATAGCCGAGGAATTCGGTCGCGCCGTGCTTCTCCTTGAGTTCGAACCAGATCGTCTCGGTCGCGGCTTCGCCCGACCCAGCCCAGTTGGCTCGCGCTTCGGCCTTCTGCCGTTCCATGGCTGCGGAGAAAGCGTCGGTGTCGACCGTGATGCCCTTGGCGCGCAGCGCGTCCTGCGTCAGGTCGAGCGGGAAGCCATAGGTGTCGTAGAGCTTGAAGGCAGTCTCGCCGTTGAACTGATCGCCTTCGGAAAGATCTGCCGAGGCTTCGGAAAGAAGGTTCAGACCGCGCTCCAGCGTCTTGCGGAAGCGTTTCTCTTCCAGCTTCAGCGTTTCGGAGATCAGCGCTTCGGCGCGGGCGAGCTCCGGATAGGCGCGGCCCATCTGCTCGACGAGCGCCGGCAGGAGCTTCCACATCAACGGCTCCTGCGCGCCGAGCAACTGTGCGTGGCGCATGGCGCGGCGCATGATGCGGCGCAGCACATAACCGCGCCCTTCATTCGAGGGCAGCACACCGTCGGCGATCAGGAAGGCGGAGGAACGCAGATGGTCGGCGATGACGCGGTGACTTGCGCGCCGGTCGCCTTCCGCCTTGACGCCGGTTGCCTCTTCGGAAGCAGCGATCAATGCGCGGAACAGGTCGATGTCATAATTGTCGTGTTGACCCTGGAGGACGGCGGCAACGCGTTCCAGTCCCATGCCGGTATCGATCGACGGGCGCGGCAGGTCGACGCGCTCTTCCTTGGTGATCTGCTCGTATTGCATGAAAACGAGGTTCCAGATCTCGATGAAGCGGTCACCATCCTCTTCCGCCGATCCGGGCGGTCCGCCCCAGATATGCTCGCCGTGATCGTAGAAGATCTCCGAGCACGGGCCGCAGGGACCGGTATCGCCCATCGCCCAGAAATTATCGCTGGTCGGAATGCGGATGATCCGGTCGTCGCTGAAGCCGGCGATCTTCTTCCAGAGGCCAAAGGCTTCGTCGTCGGTGTGGTAGACAGTCACCAGCAGGCGCTTGGCATCTAGCCCGTATTCCTTGGTGATGAGGTTCCAGGCAAGCTCGATCGCGCGTTCCTTGAAATAATCGCCGAACGAGAAGTTGCCGAGCATCTCGAAGAAGGTGTGGTGCCGGGCCGTGTAGCCGACGTTGTCGAGGTCGTTGTGCTTGCCGCCGGCGCGCACGCATTTCTGCGCGGTCGCGGCCGTTGAATAGGGGCGCTGCTCCAGGCCGGTGAAGACGTTCTTGAACTGCACCATGCCCGCATTGGTGAACATCAATGTCGGGTCGTTGCGCGGCACGAGGGGGCTTGACGGCACGATCTCGTGGCCGTTCTTGCGGAAATAGTCGAGAAACATCGACCGAATTTCATTCACGCCGCTCATTTTGCGTCCTATCTGTGCACCATTCCCGGTCGCGACCGCACTTTTCGGGCCGCGCACCGCCATCTCAAACCCCGCGTCTGTCCGTGACAGTCGCGCCCACCAACGCCCTCAGCCGCCGGAACCACAGGCTTTTATCTTCCGTCTATCACGCTGTCCAGACGGCAGCAAAAAACCGGCCGTCCGAGGGACGACCGGCTCTATTTAAAACTTGCCGCCTCAGATCTTACATTTCGGCCGCTGCGTCGCCGTCGTCATCGCTCTCCGGTCCACCGTTCTCCAGGAACTTGTCGGCGATCAGGCCGGCATTCTGCCGCAGAGCCATCTCGATCTCGCGCAGAAGATCGGGATTGTCACGCAAGAAAAGTTTCGCGTTCTCCCGACCCTGGCCGAGGCGCTGGCTGTTGTAGGAAAACCAGGCGCCGGACTTCTCGACGATGCCGGCCTTGACGCCAAGATCGATGAGCTCGCCGGTCTTGGAAACGCCCTCGCCATACATGATGTCGAACTCCACCTGCTTGAAGGGAGGCGCCATCTTGTTCTTGACGACCTTGACGCGGGTCTGGTTGCCGACGACTTCCTCGCGCTCCTTGACCGAGCCGATGCGGCGGATATCGAGGCGCACCGATGCATAGAACTTCAGCGCATTGCCGCCCGTCGTCGTTTCCGGCGAACCGAACATGACACCGATCTTCATGCGGATCTGGTTGATGAAGATCACCATGCAGTTGGACTTGGAGATCGAAGCGGTCAGCTTGCGCAGCGCCTGGCTCATCAGCCGGGCCTGCATGCCCGGCAGGCTGTCGCCCATTTCGCCTTCGATTTCAGCGCGCGGCACGAGGGCTGCAACCGAATCGACGACGAGAACGTCGATCGCCCCGGAACGGACCAGCGTGTCGGTGATTTCGAGCGCCTGTTCACCGGTGTCCGGCTGCGAGATCAGGAGGTTTTCGAGATCGACGCCGAGCTTGCGTGCATAGACCGGATCGAGCGCATGTTCGGCGTCGACGAAGCCGCAGATGCCGCCCTTCTTCTGCGCTTCCGCAATGGTCTGCAGCGCCAGCGTCGTCTTGCCCGAGCTTTCCGGACCATAGATTTCAACGATGCGCCCCTTCGGCAGGCCGCCGATGCCGAGCGCGATATCGAGGCCGAGCGAACCGGTCGAAACAGTTTCGATCTCGATTACGCTGTCCTTCGCGCCGAGCTTCATGATCGATCCCTTGCCGAACGACCGTTCGATCTGGGAGAGAGCCGCTTCAAGTGCCTTGCTTTTATCCACCGATTTGTCCTCTACGAGCCGCAAAGAGTTTTGTGCCATTTGGTCCCACCTTTAGGTTATTGGAGCTATCGAGGCAATGAAGCCGCCGCAGGAGTTTTTGTACATGTTTTGTTCCGCTTTGGCAACAGAGTGGCAACCAATTGAATGGTAATGATTATTTTCGTTGCGTTCGATTCTTGTTCACGGACATTGTACCACATTTCCACAGGCCATACCGGACCGCGGTCAGGTTTGGCGATGCCAGTGCGATTCGCGACCGTGCCGCGCCTGTGATTTTGGATTGAAGCAGCCCAAAGAGGAGCTTTTATGAAACAACGGGAAATCGCCGTATTCGGCGGCGCCCACATCGACCGCCGCGGCCGCATCCGCGGCGTCACTGCTCCCGGCGCGAGCAATCCCGGCTGGTGGTTCGAGGAAGCAGGCGGCGGCGGCTTCAATGCGGCGAGAAACCTTGCCCGCCTTGGTCACTGCGTGCGGATGATCAGCCCGCGTGGCGGCGACGCCGCGGGCGAAATGGTGGCGGCGGCCGCGGCCGCGGCGGGTGTGATCGATTGCGCTTTCACCTTTCTCGACCGGAAGACGCCGAGCTATACCGCGATCCTCGAAAACGACGGCAATCTCGTCATCGCGCTTGCCGACATGGATCTCTACCAGTTGTTTTCGCCGCGCCGGCTGCAACAGCGCGCAATGCGCGAAATATTGGCGGCAAGCGACCTGGTGCTGATGGATGCGAATCTGCCTGAAGAAACGCTCGCCGCGCTGGTCAGCCCGGCCTCCAGCGACGGCCGGCTTGTTGCCGGCATCGCCGTGTCGCCGGCAAAGGTGATCCGCTTCAGGAAATGTCTGACGGGACTGAATTTTCTCTTCATGAACGAGGCCGAAGCACGTGCCCTGACCGAAACTGACGCCGGCCAGCCCGAAAACTGGCCACCGCTGTTGCGGGAGGCCGGCCTCGCAGGCGGCGTCGTGACGCATGGCGGCGGCGCTGCTGTCGCCTTCGACCGCGAAGAGGCCTGCCTCGTTGTACCGCCCGCCCTTCCGGCGCTTGCGGACGTCACCGGAGCCGGCGACGCATTGGCGTCGGGCTTCCTGACAGCGCGGCTTTCGGGTCTCGATCTCGGCAGATGCCTGCGCCACGGCATTGCCGCCGCCAACATAACGCTTCGTTCGCCGTCCGCCGTCTCGGAAGAGATGTCCGCGCGCAATCTCGAACTGGCGCTGGCCCTTGTGCCGGCTCCGCAAATGCTGTCATGAGAAATGACAGCCGAGCTCCGAGCGAGGAAAGGTCCAGGCGGCTTGCCGGCCACACCTCGTTCCAACTTTGTTAGAAGCGATCGCGATCCCGGCTGATTCAGCCCGACACATCGCGATTAAAGGGAAAGATCATGACAAAGCCCTCCTCCCCGTCCCTGCCGTTGGAATATTCCGATGAAGTCGCGGCCGCCAAGGCGCGCGGAGCGCCAATCGTCGCGCTGGAATCGACGATTATCACGCATGGAATGCCCTATCCCGGTAATCTCAACATGGCCCGGAGCGTCGAGGCGATCATCCGTGAACAGGGGGCAGTTCCGGCAACGATTGCCGTAATCCACGGTGTCCTCCACATTGGCCTCGATAGCGCGAAGCTGGAGGCGCTTTCGAAGACGGAAGGCGCGATGAAGCTGTCGCGCGCCGATCTCGCCTTCGCCATCGCCGAGCGTCGCACCGGTGCCACGACCGTCGCCGCGACGATGATCGCTGCCGCGCGCGCCGGCATCAGCGTCTTCGCCACCGGCGGCATCGGCGGCGTTCACCGCGGCGCGGAGCAGAGCTTCGATATTTCCGCCGATCTCGATGAACTCGCCCGCACCGGCGTCATCGTCGTCTGCGCCGGCGCCAAGGCCATTCTCGACATTCCGAAAACGCTCGAGGTGTTGGAGACCCGGGGTGTTCCGGTCGTCACCTATGACAGCGAGACCTTCCCGGCCTTCTGGTCACGCGATTCCGGCATCAAGAGTCCGTTGATGCTGAACAGCCCCGCCGCGATCGCCAATTTCCAGAAGATGCGCGACCTGCTCGGCATCGACGGCGGCATGCTTGTCGCCAATCCGGTTCCCGAAGAGAGCGAAATTCCGCGCGAAGAGATGGAAATCTACATCACCCGCGCGCTCGACAATGCCGCGAGCGACGAGGTCTCCGGCAAGGCGGTGACGCCTTACCTGCTCGATAACCTTTTCCACATGACCGAAGGCCGCAGCCTCGAAACCAATATCGCGCTCGTCGAAAACAATGCGCGTCTGGCCGCCGAAATCGCAGTTGCGCTGACGGCGAAGTGACTTCAGTTGGCTGACAAGGAGGCCCGGCGCTGGACCGGGCCTTTTTCATGAGCGCCGTTAGATCGTTTGTTTCATTGAAAGAGTGACGTGATCCAACTCTTTGAGACGACGCAGTTCCGAACGGGAAACCGTTAAAGACTTTCCTGGATTGCTCCAGTTTATCAGCTCGCTCAGGAATCCAGCATCTCGCGAACGGCCACCGCCAGTTGCTTCAGCGAGAATGGCTTCGGCAGGAAACCGAATTTTGCGTCGGCCGGCAGGTTGCGCGCAAAAGCGTCCTCTGCGTATCCCGATACGAAGATGAACTTGAGGTCCGGGTACTTCTTGCGCAGTTCGCGCAGCAACGTCGGTCCGTCCATCTCCGGCATCACCACGTCCGAGACGACGATATCGACGGCGCCGTTGAGCTCATCCATGATGTCGAGCGCCTCGACGCCCGATCCGGCCTCGTGAACAGTGTAACCGCGCGTTTCGAGCATGCGCTTGCCACCGCGGCGGACCGCCTCCTCGTCCTCGACCAACAGCACGACGGCGGAATCGCCGGTGAGATCCGTTGGTTCCTGTTCCGCCTTGGGCGCCGCCGCCACGACCAGGTTGCTGACTGCCGGCATCGGCGCTTCGGTTGCCGTCGAATCCCCTTCCTCGCGGATTTCCTCCACATGGCGCGGCAGCAGAATGCGGAAGGTGGTGCCCTTCCCGACTTCCGACTCCGGATAGATGTAGCCGCCCGACTGTTTGACGATGCCGTAGACCATAGAAAGCCCAAGGCCGGTGCCCTTGCCTACTTCCTTCGTCGTGAAGAAGGGCTCGAAGATCTTGTCCATGATCTCCTGCGGAATGCCGGTGCCCTGGTCGGAAACCTCGACCATGACGAAGTCGTCCTCCGGCAGCTCACGTCGTCCGAGTGCCGCAATCTCGCTTGCCGGTAGATTTCGTGTCCGGAGCGTGATCGTTCCGCCCTTGGGCATGGCGTCGCGCGCGTTGACCGCGAGGTTGAGCAGCACCTGCTCGAACTGGCCGAGATCGGTCTTCACCGGCCAGAGGTCGCGGCCGTAGTCGACCTCGACCTTGACGTTGGTGCCGGTCATCCGGTCCACCAGCATGCGCAGGTCGCCGATGACATCGGTGAGGTTGAGCACTGTCGGACGCATCGTCTGCTTGCGCGAGAAGGCGAGCAGCTGCCGCACGAGCACGGCGGCGCGATTGGCGTTGCGCTTGATTTCCATCAGATCGGCGAAAGTCGCATCCGCTGGTCGCGCCGAAAGCAGGAGGTGGTCGGAGGAAAGCAGGATCGCGGTCAGCACGTTGTTGAAATCGTGCGCGATACCGCCTGCAAGCGTGCCCACGGCATTCATCTTCTGCGTCTGCGCCATCTGGTTCTCGAGCGCCTTCTGCTCGGTAATCTCCAGCGCATAGATGATCGCGGCCTCCTCCGGCGCCTGATCGCTCTGGTCGATCACCGCGTTGACGTAGAAACGGAAATGTCGCCCCTCGTCCTTCGGGTGCAAGGCGTCGATCGGCGCGATATCGCCCTGCCGGTCCTTTGCCGCCGCAAGCGCGTCCTGAAGGCGGTTTCTTTCGGACTCGTGCACGACCGTTTCGATCAGTGCGCCGCGCTCGACGTCGTCCTGTGAAACGACACCTGCAAACAGCTTCAGGAACGGAGCATTGGTCCTCAGGATCCGTCCGTCGCCATCGACAGAGGCGATCGCCATCGGCGTGTTGTTGAAGAAGCGCGTGAAGCGCATGGCTGCATTCGAGGCCGACTGATCGCCGTCATCGTCTTCACGGGACATGACAATCGTCCGGCTCTCGCCAGGCGCGCCGTCGCGGGTCGACGAGACGCGGTGGATCAGGCGCACCGGCAGGCTCTGCCCGTTGGCCTTGCGCAGATCGAGATCAAGCACTTTCGTTTTCTTGAGGCCCGGTTCCGCCTGGACCGATTGAATGAGCGCGAGGCCCTCGCCCGCGACGACATCGGCAATGCTGACCGATCCCGGTTGAAACTTCGTGAGATCGATGCCGAGCCAATCGGCAAGGGTGGCGTTTATATAGAAGATCTCGCCCTTGCGTCCGGCGGAGAAGAAACCGGCCGGGGCATGGTCGAGATAGTCGATCGCGTTCTGCAACTCCTTGAAGAAACGCTCCTGGTCGTCGCGCTCGGCCGTGATGTCGGCGATCTGCCAGAGGTAGAGCGGATTCCTTTCGCTGTCCTCCAGGGGCAGCACGCGCGCCTTCAGGCGGAACCAATGGGCGCCTGAACCGATCGATGCACCATTTGCGAGAGGCTTCAGCAGCCGGAATTCCTCGTGCCCCTTCTTGCCTTCATGGAGGCCATTGGTGAGCCGATAGATCGCTTCGGTCGCTTCACGGTTTCTGGAGAGAATGGTCTCGAGCGACTGAATGCCGCCGGCACTCTTTGCGCCGGTCAGAGCGCCATAGGCGGCATTGGCATAGATGATGCGCCCCCTGCGGTCGGTGACGATCGTCCCATCTTCATGGGCATCGAGAAAAGCGCGCGCCAGCTCGTCGGGACGCGTCTGCGGCATCACCTCGATGAAACCGATCACCGACGATACCAGGAAAAATATGCCGACCATCGCCAGCACGCCGAGGATGCCAAGGACGATCTCGTTCTCGAGCTGGTTCTTGAAGACGACGAAGGCGGCGGCCGACGCGGTGAGGACAATCGCCAGCAGGATGATCCGCAAGACCGTGCCCGGCCGGACGCCGCGGTCAACAACCGGCATCTGGTAGTCACCTGACTGCCGCAATTTCGTCATCGGGTCCTCACCTGCCGCTGCGGCCGCGCGCGACCACCCTGTACATCTACAACAGCGCCGCGCTTCCTGTTCAGGCGCGCAAAGCTCGCTGCAATCCTTTGAATGGCTGCATAATCTATCCCCAAAATCGATTCCGGTTTAAGGAATCATGCAGTCGCCGGCGTCCGACCAAAGTTTCGCGAAATCGGCAGATGCCTTTGCCGCGTCCGGATCATCGAACTGGAATCATCTTTAACAATCAGAGATAACAGCAAAAAGCGTCTCTGCGGAAGCATCCTGGTCAATTCACAGGGAATGTCGGACGCAAGCTTGTACCGGCCCGAAAAAAGCCGTCAAATATTGACATCCGGGGACGGCAGAAGGAGTTCAGCCTATGATGGAAACCTTTGTCGGGGACAACGGCAGCCGATTCATCATCGCCGCCGCAGCCGTTGCCGTCGGGCTCTTGTGCCTTGCCGCCGTGCTTTGGATCATGCGCCACAGACCCTCCTCCCCATTTGTGCGCGGCGGTAAGAACAGACAGCCCAGGCTTGCCGTCCTCGACGCGGCGGCCGTCGACGCGCGCCGCCGGCTCGTGCTTGTACGCCGCGACGACGTCGAACACCTCATCATGATCGGCGGCCCCACCGACATTGTCATCGAAAGTCGGATTGCACCGGAGCTATCGCCGGCACAGGCGAGCGCCGGCCCGGCTGCGGAGCAGAAGGCCACGGATGTGCCGAAGGCGACACCCCGACCTGAACCGAGGCCCGTTTCGGCGCCCACGCCGATGCCGGTGGAAGCGGCCGCTACCGTGCCGGAGCGGCAGGTTGCGCGCGCCGAGGAGCAGCCGCAAGCGGCTCCCCGAGTGGAGCCAGCGCCGCCGATCCGTCTCGCCGCAGAGCAAAGACCGGCGACGGCCGCGCAACCACTCCAACAACAGCCGCCTGCCAGGGTTTCGCCCCCCGTGCCCGCGAGTCCCGCCGTCTCCGCCATAGAACGTGCCGAGGGCATTTTCGACGTGGCCCGCGAGCGGGTGCTTCCAGCGGCACCGCGTCGGGAGCCGGCGCCAGTGCAACAGGGCGCTGCGCAAGTGGCTTCCGCGCCGGTGATGCAGACACAGGCGATGCCGGCCCAACCGGCCACACCGGACCGGGTTTCGGAATTCGAGCGGATTCTCGACGCGGAAATCAGCGGCGATCTGCAGCGGCTGGCGCCTTCGGTAGGACTGCAAGCCGGGAGCCGACCGACTGCGGGCGGCCGCCAGGAACCCCTGCTCGGTGGTACCCCGGACAATATCCGCACGGAGCCGACGATCGAAGAGGAAATGCAACGGATGCTCGCCGACATTTCCGCCGGACGTAAACCATGAGAACGGCAGGGCAAGGAAACGCCTGAGGCGTTTCCCGTTTGCCAGCGAGCGATCAGGACGATCCGGATCTACTCGAAGCTATCCTGGCCCGAGCACCTACAAAGAAAAACGGCGCGGATAAACCGCGCCGTTTTTTTCAGATCAGGAAGATCCTGGATCCGTCATTCGTCCCTATAGACCTTCTCGCGACGTTCATGGCGCTCCTGCGCCTCGATCGAGAGGGTTGCAATCGGCCGGGCGTCCAGACGCTTCAAACCGATCGGTTCGCCCGTTTCCTCGCAGTAACCGTAGGTGCCTTCGTCAAGCCGCTGCAACGCAGCATCGATCTTGGCGATCAGTTTCCTTTGCCGGTCCCGGGCACGCAATTCAATGGCCCGGTCTGTTTCGGAAGAAGCTCGGTCCGCAAGATCCGGATGATTGGCGCTCTCCTCTGCCAAGTGGTCCAGTGTCTCGCGGGCTTCGCGAAGGATATCATTTTTCCAGGCATTCAGCTTTGCACGAAAGTACGCCCGGTGGTTGGCATTCATGAATTCCTCGTCCTCGGAGAGAACAAAGGTACTAAGATCGATCTTCTCACTCAACGCGATTCTCCTGAAGAACATCTCATTGCGGCGGTGTATAGACCTATGGAAGCTACGATTCAAGCCTTGTGCCAGACACTCGACCGCATTTTACCAATGCTTGCATTTCAGGCTAACTGGCGAATATTTCATCAAAATTACACACGAAATCTTGATCGCGGATTACGTTCGGCCGGTCTGCCCGCGAACCGCCGGCCGATGCCTGCGACATTTCAGATTGCGACATCTGGTGCGCCTCGGGCGTCAGTTCAAGAGGGCTGCGATCCGCGAAAAACCTAGGCCGACGGCTTGATCTTTGCTGCGACAGCGGGACAAGGTACCCGTCTCGCCGGACTCGCGTCTGGACCCGGCCGAGAGAGATGCCTCCAACCTCAGGCGCCCAGGCCGCCCCCGGATGATATATGCAAGATCGCGTCGCCCCGGCATTTCGCCTCTTCCTTCTCCGCCACGCCCGCTCGGGCTGGGCGCTGCCGGGTCAGCGGGATTTCGACCGCACGCTTGACGATATCGGCTATGCCGAGGCGGAGCTGATCGCCCAGAGCGCCGCCGATCAAGGCATCCGACCGGATCTGATCCTTTGCTCGACCGCGGTGCGGTGTCGCCAGACCGCCGAACCGTTCCGTCGCACGCTCGGCGAAGACATCGATCTTCGTTACATCGATGCGCTCTATACGGGATCGATGAACGTCTACGCCGAGCTTCTCGAAGCAAATTCCAGCCTGTCCTCGCTGATGCTCATTGGTCATAATCCGATGATCGAGGAGCTGTTTCGTCGTCTCCTCGGCGACGAGGCTGCGGACAGGGTTCTTGCGGACGGCTATCCGCCGGCGGGATTGGCGGTTATCGACTTTTCAGCACCTCCGGGCGCCGGCGTCAGGTGGCTGGCCACGCTGTCGACACTGTTGCTGGCCGCGCCGGAGGAATCGGGTAGATCGTGACCAAAGCTCCCGCCCGAGCCGAAGGACGATTGCCGAAATCAGTCTTACGGCGTTGTGTTTGCGGAAAGATTTCCTATATCGCGACGACGGCTGGCACATATATGCGGCGCTCTTTGATGGTTGCCGGCAAGCTGAATGACGGATCAATCCCGAGGAACGGATAGAATTGGCGCCCCTTTTGAGCAGCTTCAAAGATGATGCCCTGATTGCGCTGGACAATCTCGCCGATCGGGCATCGGGACTCGTCAATCCTGCGGTCCGCCTCGGCGTCACCGGCCTCTCGCGCGCCGGCAAGACCGTTTTCATTTCGTCGCTCGTCCACAACTTGTTGAACGGCGGTCGCCTGCCGGTATTCGAACCCATCCGATCCGGGCGGGTCTCGAAGGTGCGGCTGGAGCCGCAGCCGGATGATGCGGTGCCGCGCTTCCAATATGAGGACCATATCGCCGCCCTCGTGAGAGATCGGGTATGGCCGGATTCGACGAGGGCGATTTCGCAGCTGCGCGTCACGCTTGATTACGAAAGCGCCAGCGGCTGGAACCGGATGTTCTCGCCCGGGCGGCTTTCGATAGACATTGTCGACTATCCGGGTGAATGGCTGCTTGACCTGCCCCTGCTTGCGCAGGATTTCCGGCAATTCAGCGAGACCACCGTGCAGCGAGCGCGCGCCGGCACACGCGCGAGCCTATCGCGCGAATGGCTGGCGCTGGCATCGGTGAGCGGCGCCACAACGGCAGCCGACGAAGGCAGCGCCCGCCGGCTTGCCGAAAGCTTCACGGCCTATCTCCAGGCCTGCAAGGCTGACGACCGATCCCTCTCAACACTGCCGCCCGGCCGTTTCCTGATGCCCGGCGATCTCGAGGGCTCGCCGGCGCTGACCTTCTCGCCGCTTCCCGATCTGCCCGCGGGTCGGGCGCCGAAAGGGTCGCTCTGGGCGATGATGGAGCGCCGCTACGAGGCCTACAAGACCCATGTCGTAAGCCCGTTCTTCCGCGAGCACTTCGCCCGTCTCGACCGCCA
This sequence comes from Sinorhizobium psoraleae, assembly GCF_013283645.1. Lineage (GTDB taxonomy): Bacteria > Pseudomonadota > Alphaproteobacteria > Rhizobiales > Rhizobiaceae > Sinorhizobium > Sinorhizobium psoraleae. The sequence goes on along the minus strand of NZ_JABEKV010000004.1, from coordinate 854,951 downwards.
GATCGTGCTCGTCGACGCCCTGCAGGCGATCAATCGCGGGCAGGAAGCGCTGAGCGATCTGGAACAGGCACTCGCCGACGTGCTCGCCTGCTTTCGGCCAGGCACCAATTCCTGGCTCTCGTCCCTGTTTACGCGCAGGATCGATCGGGTCCTCATCGCCGCTACCAAGGCCGACCACCTGCACCACGAGAGCCACGACCGGCTCGAACGCATCACTGCCCGGCTCGTCAGCCGCGCCGCGGAACGCATCGGTATGAGTGGCGCAGGGCTTGAAGTAATGGCGCTTGCATCCGTCCGCGCGACGCGCGAGGCGACGGTAAGCCATGATGGTCACGCGTTGCCGGTCATCGTCGGCACGCCGATCGCCGGCGAGAGGATCAATGGCGAAATGTTCGATGGAGAAAGAAAGGCAGCGATATTTCCTGGAGACTTACCGCAAGATCCTGAAGTTCTTTTCGAGGCGACGGATGGTCGTTCTCAAACTTCGAAACCTGCGGAGGCGAAGCCCGCGATGCCTGAGCTGAATTTCGTGCGCTTCCGCCCACCGCATCTGGAAGAGACGCGCGGCGGATTGAAACTTTCGGTGCCGCATATCCGGCTCGACCGTGCGATGCAGTTCCTGCTCGGAGATCGCCTGGCATGAGTGACGAGTTCAAGAACCGCGGGCGCAAGCCCGCCGCCTTTTCCGTCGACCCTGACGAGCAGGCCGAACGCGCGGAGCGACAGCAACAGCAACGGCGCGCGCCGGCTAGCTTTAGCGACAAAATCGTCATGACGCCCGATGCCGAAGACCCGTTTATCGAGACGACTGCGGCGATCGAAGCACTCAACCTGCCGGAAGCAAGCCCGCGCCGTCGTCGGCTTTCCTTCGGCAAGGTCGCCGTGGGCGCATTGGGGATACTGCTTTCGCTTGCCTTGGGACTGTGGGTCGATCGTCTGCTCCGCGATCTTTTTTCCCGTGCGGATTGGCTCGGCTACTGCGCAATCGCCGTCGTTGCGATCGGCACCTTCGCCTTCCTGGTCGTCGTCGTGCGCGAACTGTTCGGGATGATGCAGCTCACGGCGATACAGCAGTTGAAAAAAGATGTTGGCGAAGCTCCTGCCAGCACCGAGACCGCACGTGCCGCGACGGCAAGGCTTGTCCACCTGCTGGCTGCCAATCCCCGCACGGCGAAAGGCCGGGCGCGACTCGCCGAAACCGAGGGCGAGATCATCGACGGTCCTCATCTGATTGAATTGGCCGAGCGGGAATTGCTGACACCGCTCGACCGCGAGGCGCGCCGGCTTATCCTGGCGGCGTCGAAGCGCGTGTCGATCGTGACCGCCGTCAGTCCGCGGGCACTCGTCGATCTCGGTTATGTCCTCTACGAATCGGCCCGTATGATCCGCACGATGGCGGAGCTCTACGGTGGCCGGCCGGGCACGCTCGGCATGCTGCGGCTGATGCGCGACGTCATTGCACATCTTGCCGTCACCGGCTCCATTGCTGCCGGCGACAGCCTTATCCAACAGGTCCTGGGCCACGGCCTTGCATCCAAACTCTCCGCGCGCCTTGGCGAGGGGGTCATCAACGGCCTGATGACCGCGCGTATCGGAATAGCGGCGATGGACCTCTGCCGGCCCATGCCGTTTCGCGCGCTGAAGCGACCGGGAATCGGTGATTTCCTTTCCGATCTTGCGCCCGGCGCGTCACGATCGGAGAGCTGATCGCAGGGAGTTGGCGGTAGATGGTTGCGGCCCCTGTTCGGCTATATGCCCGCGTACCAGTCGTAGCCGAGGTCCTCCCACAAACCGCCCTTCCCCTGGCCGTAGGCCGCGAGGTCGGAGGCGAGTTCGATGGAGCGAAGGTATTTCGCCATCTTGTATCCGAGCTGGCGCTCCACGCGCAGGCGCAGAGGTGCGCCGTTCGCGATCGGGAGCGGCCCGCCGTTCAAGCCATAGGCAAGGATCGTCTGCGGATGGCGCGCATCCAGCATATCGATGGACTCGTAGTAGGCGGCCTCCCCGGAGAGGCCGAGATTCATCGTATCGAAGCATCGAAACACAACGTAGCGAGCCTCCGGCTTCACCCTCGCCTCATCCAGGACGGCGGCGAGAGGAACACCTGTCCATTTGGCGATGCAACTCCAGCCCTCGACGCAGTCATGCCGGGTGATTTGCGTGCGTGATGGCATGTTGCGCAACTCGTCGAGCGAAAGGCTCAGCGGCCGGTCGACAAGCCCGCCGATCTCCAGTCGGTAGTCTGCGAAAGCTCCGTCCCGAAGGGCGACGTAGGTGGCGTCCGTCGGATCCGTCGAGCCGTTCGGCCTTTGCCCCTGTCGAATCTCGCTCTCCGAAAATTCCTTGGCGAGACTGTCGGCACCGATCAGGAAGCGCTGGACGCGATAGGTCAGGTCATTCGCTTTGGCCATTGTTTCGCGGACGGTCGCACCGTTCGACAGCATGCCGTCCAGCGCGTCGCACCCGACCAGAGGGATCGTCGAGGCGACGATACCGGCGCCGGTCAAAAACCGCCTGCGATCGATGATGATCCGGCTCATCGTTCGGGTCCTCCTTCTGTCGCTTCCTGGTCGATGCGATACCGTCCGGTCACCATCGAGCGGATTTCGTTTATCGGCCCGGCGGCAAGGACCATGAAGATGTGGATCGCAAAGAAGCCGACGAGCAACAGCATGACGACGAAATGGATGGTACGCGCAGTCTGCCGGCCGCCGAAGATTTCCGTTAGCCAGGGCGCGCCGGCGTTCATTCCCGGCGACATCGTCAGCCCCGTGAGGATCATCAGAGGGAAAAAGATCAGAAGAACAACGGCATAGGAGATTTTCTGAAGACCATTGTAAGAGCGGCCATGATGAAAACGGAAACGCAGATGCTCGGCGAAACTGCGCGGCAAGCCGCTGATATCCGAGAAGGTTGGCAGGATATCACGACGCAGATGCCCATTGATGAGGCTCGCGACCAACCACGACAGGACCGTGGCGGCGAACAGCCAGGCGAAGAAGAAGTGGACGACCCTGCCGGTCGCAAGATCCTGGTAAGAGGGCACCGTTAGCCAGCCCGGAAACGCCCGGTAGGCACGGCTATCCTCCGGCCCGCTGACGCCTAGAAAACCCGTGGTGTCCATGCGCCGACCAAAGGCGGTCGTCACACCCTGCACTTCGCCGTCGGCTCCCCTGACGGCGCGGATCGACAGCACGCTGTTGTCGAATGCGAAACCGGACTGCTCGCCGATATAAAGCGACGGGTGGGCGTTGAAGATCTGCAAGCCGCTGAGCAGCAGGAAGAACAACGCGATCGCCCATGTCCAGTGGGTGATCCGCGTCGCGATGCCATGCCGACGGATCGTCTGTCGGTCGGCGCCATCATGCTGCTTGTCTATCGCTGTCGCCATGTTCGGGACCCTCCCGCGATATGACAATGACGTAACAGGCGGCAAAGGAGTTTCAAGAACACGTCTGCGCGGGGATGCCGCAATTTCCGGTGAGACACGCGTGAGCCGCAAACGGTCCCTCCATGTGGCGCGGACCCAGAAAACTGGCATGTAAATGAGCCACAAAGAAACCGTCCGTTAACCATTTCAGCGCAAATGTGGTTACCAGTTTCGGACGTTGACCCATCAAGGATCGATTATGTTCTCGCGCCCTTCTTTGATTGTTCGCGGCGTTGCCGCTTTCGCGCTTGCTGCCACTGTCGGCATTGCGGCGCCGGCGTCGTCCGGCGCCCGCGACAAGGCCTTTTTCGAGAAGGTAGCCGGCCAGTGGAAAGGTCCCGGCGAGATCGTGGCCGGCAAGTACAAGGGTACGAAATTCACCTGCGACCTCACCGGCGAACCCGCATCGGGCAAAGATGTCGGGATCAAGCTCGACGGTTTCTGCCGGGTCGGTGTCTTCAAGCAGCCGATGTCTGCGATGATCACGCAGAAGGGCAACGGCTATACCGGCAAGTTTCTCGACGGCGCCGACGGCAAGGGACTCGACGTCGTTTCCGGCAACGTTGCGAAGGACAAGGTCGTGGTCGGGATCAACCGCAAGCAGCTCAATGGCGCGATGATCGCCCGGCTGCAGGACGCGGAAACCATGAACATCACGATTTCCGTCAAGGTCGAGGAGACGATGGTCCCGGTCATCGGCGTGAGCCTGAACCGTCAGATGGACAACATCGCGGTCGGCTCGATCAAGTAGCAACGCTGAAATGAATTGCATACAGCCCGGCCTTGACGCCGGGCTTTTTTCATTTGCCTAAGAAATTCAGTTGCGCTTGCGCCACCAATCGGGGTCGCCATCCGCCACTTCAATTCCGGTGACATCGGCATTGCCCAGCCATTCGCGAACGGTTCGCCCTTCTATCAAAAGGTCGGCTGCGAAGTCGGCAAGCGGCATCAGCACGAAACCGCGCATCGTCATGCGCGGATGCGGCAATTCCAGCTTTTCGCTCGCTGAGTTCACGCCATCGAAGGTCAGCACGTCGATGTCGATCGTGCGCGGCCCCCAGCGCTCCTTGCGGACCCGCTTCATCGCCCGTTCGATATCGAGGCAGGTGTCGAGCAGTGCCTCGGGATCGAGCACCGTCTCGACCGCGGCGCACGCATTGAAGAACCAGGCCTGATCGGTCTTGCCCCATGGCGGTGTTCTGTAGAGCCGCGATACCGCGGTGATCCTGCAGTCCGGTCTCGCGTCAAGCGCGCGCAATGCTTCCGCCATGGCCTGTGGCGGATCACCGAGATTGCCGCCAAGACCGAGCGTCGCATGCCGCCAGGGGTTATTCCGCGACATGCTCGACCGTGACCTCCACGTAGTCCAGAACGCCCGGGACCGGCGCGTTCGGCTTGCGGATGGAAACCTTCGCCCGCCGGATCTGGCGGAAGCGCGCGCAAAGCGTCTTTGCGACCTCGAGCGCGAGCGCTTCGATCAGGTAACGCCGACGGCCGGTGACGATTCTCTCGATTTCCGCGAAGGCGATGCCGTAGTGCACGGTGTCGTCGATGCAGTCCTCCGCGAGAGCCGTGCCCTGCTCCACTTCGAGCTCCGCATCGACGAAGAAACGCTGTCCGAGAAACTCCTCCTCGTCGAGCACGCCATGGCGGGCGAAGAAAGCGCAATTCTTCAAAGTGATGATGTAGGTCGCAGTCATGGCTTCATGTCCCGTCAGCTGTTCTTTGCGGCCAGCATAGCATCCGCCATCACCAGTGCATCCCTGTTGATTGCGACATCATGCACCCGAAAAATCGCAGCGCCCGCTGCCCTGAGAAGCGCCGTCGTCGCCGCCGTTCCGATGTCACGCGCCGGCGCATCCCGTCCCGTGACCGCACCGATGAAGCGCTTGCGCGACGTTCCGACCAGGATCGGCAGGCCGAAACGATGCAACTCCGCGAAACGCGCCATCAGTTCGAGATTTTCATTCGTGTCCTTGGCAAACCCGAAACCAGGATCGAGCACGATCCTTTCCCGCGCGACGCCGGCCTCGGACGCGATCTGCAGCGATCGATCCAGAAAATGAAACTGGTCGTCGACGACGTCGTCGAGCTTCTGCCGGTCGCGGCCCGTGTGCATGATGCAGAGCCCTGCCCCCGTTGCCGCTGCAACATCCGCGATCGCCGGTTCGCGCTGCAGCCCGTGGACGTCGTTGACGATGTGGGCGCCCGCTTCGACGGCGAGTCGTGCCGTTTCGGCGCGGTAGGTGTCGACGGAAATGATCGCCCTCGTTTCGCGAGCGAGCCCAGCGATCACCGGAAGGATGCGCGCTTGCTCCTCCTCGGCAGTTACCGGTTCTGCGTCCGGGCGGGTGGATTCGCCGCCGATATCGAGAATTTCCGCGCCCTGCTCGACCGAGCGCAGTCCGGCGGCGACGGCCGCGGCGGGGTCGACGAAATGCCCGCCGTCGGAGAAGGAATCCGGCGTGACGTTGATGATCGCCATCAAAACGCCACGCGTTCCGAGTTCGAGGCTGCGTCCATGCGCCAATTGCCAACGAGACATCTGAAATGGATTGTTCGTCATGTTCCCATGATCCTGCGATGCGGAGAAGCGCGCTATAATTCACTGGCTTCACCAAGAATAGTTCAGCCTGTTCAATATCAAATGGTTGCGAAGCTTTCTTCACGTAACTCCGAGCGCCCCGAACGCCATCTCCGGTCGATTTGTGTTGCGCTAACGCTGGCTATGCCCCAAGCTTGAACCAAGTTCAACCAAAGAGAACCACGCATCGATGTACCGAGTACGCTTTCCGTTGAAAGCCGCGCTTGTCGCGTTCTTCGTCGGCCTTCCGCTGGGCAGCGCCGCGGGAGAAACTGTGTTCAGCAAGACCTTCACCTATTTCTCGATTGGTGGCCGCACGGCCGCCGAACTCGACAAGGCACTTGCTGCGGCCGGCCCCGTGATGACAAGCACGGGCGCGCGCCACCCGGGAGCCACACGGATCAAGTTCGGCGGCACGATCACCTATGTCAGCCGCAGCGGGCGTTGCGCCATCGGGACCGCGCGCGTAACGCTCAGCACGCGCATCATCCTGCCGCGTTGGAAATATCGCAAGCAGGCAGGGCGCGACCTCGCTTTGGTTTGGGACACGCTGGCAAGCGACATAAAGCGCCACGAGGAGCGGCATGCAGAGATCGCCCGTAATCACGCGCGCCAGATGGAAAAGGCGTTTATGGCGCTGAAGCCAGAAGCGGATTGCGAGCGCATGCAGGCCAAAGTGGCTCGAACAAGCGCAGCCGAAGTCGAAAGCCACGACAAGGATCAGGCACGCTTTGACCGGACGGAGGCCGCAAACTTCGATCGCCGCATGATCCGGCTGCTGCAATACCGGCTGGAAAGCATCAAAGAGCGGCGCTAAGGCCGCTCCCACTCCGCTCTACGCTCGCCTCACGCCGCCACTGACAAGCGCGACTGCCGCTTTGTTCAAGAAGCAAAAACTCGCCCCCAAGAACAGGATGACTATAACCTGGAAGTGCGCAAGGCGGCTGCGCAAAACCCACGGTATTTTATTGGCGAATTCTAACGATGGCAGTGGGGCGCCGACTCAGCTATATTCATACCATGAAGTGAGCGGTAGAATTAAAGTTCAACCTCTCGACGAGATGGACGTTTAGCTATGGATCGGTAGTAAGACGTTGTGCTCGTATACGATCTTATTCGAGTTTCGCGTCGTTGCTGAAGCGTTTTTCATATAACGCGAAGCAATGAAGCAAAAACAGGTTCTCCTGGCGTGTCCTGGTGCAACAGATGTTCCCTCCCTCATCTGCTTGCGATACGCCCTCCTTGCCTCGCTTGTCGATGCGACCAGCGAGGCATTTTTTTTTGCGGTCGTGCGTTGAGCGGAAGTGGCTGCTGCAAAAAGCTCGGGGGTCAGGCCTGGCGCTCCGGAACATGGACCACCAGCCCGTCCAGAGCTTCACTCATCTTGATCTGGCAGGAAAGCCGTGACGTCGGGCGCACATCATAGGCGAAATCAAGCATGTCTTCTTCCATTGCCTCCGGCGCGCCGACCGCCGCCGCCCACGCGTCGTCGACATAGACATGACAGGTCGCACAGGCGCAGGCGCCGCCGCATTCGGCTTCGACACCCGGCACAGAATTGCGAACCGCATTCTCCATGACCGTGGAGCCGTTCTCGACATCGAGTTCGTGGCGCGTGCCGTCAAAGGCTACGATCGTAAGTTTTGTCATTTCTCTTTCCGGAATGGATTGGCAGGACTGGCCGCCAACGCAAGTTCCTGCAGCGACAGGCGGTCGACGGCGCAAATTCAGGGCACGTTCTTCCAACAAATTGGCCAGCCAGTCAACAACAGCCGGTCGTGCCTCGTGGCACATGCTCGTCGGCACTGCCACGAATGGCGTCAAATACACGGAAGTCCTACAAAGAGGGACTTGAGTCAGCGGCAAAGCTTCAGAATGAAAAGCTCGGCCTCGAGCACGGCAGCGCCGAGCGCGCCGGCAATGCTGGCGTCCGCCGGTTTCTGCTCGATCGCGGCGGCGGCCTCAGCGACATCGGCGGCGCCGACAGCAAGTGCCGCACCCTTCAGCCGATGCGCGGCCTGGATACGCCGATCGGCGTCGCCGCCGGCGATCTCGCTTACCGCTTGCCGCGCCTGGCGCGCGAAAAGCTGCAGAACTTCGATCTCCAGTTCCTTGTCCCCCATTGTCTGCCTGCCGAGTTGGGCGAAGTCGATGGGTTTTCTGCAGGGCGAGGGAGAGCTTCCCGGATTGTCCGGTGTCTCGAAGGCTATCTTGAGTGCCGCCATGGGCCAGTTTCCTGTTATTGGGTGCCGCTTTCGCCGGTGCGTGTTGCACGGCTTCGCGCACACGTGGATCATCGGCCGGCGGCGCTGCCATCGGCTTAAGCCGCGACGCAATAGATGCAGGAATCTGAGGAAATGGTTAACGCTCGCTAAACCGGCTGATTTCCTTGGCTTTTTCAACAGGCAGGCGGCCGTCTTGTTAAGAAATCATTAGGATTTTAATGAATGCCGATTGCGCTTAATTGTAAGAACCTGGCTAATGTGTCACTACGATACGGTCAGGAACGTGTTTGCGTACGAAAGTGGCAACTCTTCCGGTGGATAAGCTCTGTGCTCGGTGCCGCGAGGCCTTAGTTCCGGCTATCCATCGAGGCAATGGAATGGGTGATCAGACAGGGCCTTGCGCAGATGTGACGCGCATATCCTGCCGTCACCGCCCTGTTTTCGGATGTCTTCGGGATCGCCTGTTTGGCGCCGCGGAGATGGCCATCGGCGGGCAATAGTAGTGAGGCGTATCCCTATGGCGACGAAAAAGAGCAGTGAGTCGATCGATGAGAAGGCGTTCCAGGCACTGGAAGCGGCTCTGAAAATCGACTTTGACGACCTTAAGTCGGCTCTGAGTGACAAGACTTCCTTGGATGAACCGGAGGAAAGTGTGTCCGAGCCCAGCAAGCAGGCGGCCGCACCATCCGAGCAGGCGCAGGCTCCAAAGGCGCAGCAGGAAGCGCCGAAGGCGGTGCGCAGCCTCGCGCCCGAACCCGCTCCGAAGCAACCGCCGCTTTCGCCGGCAAATGACGATACGCGCCGGTCGCCAGCCGCGATGCTGCGTTCCCTCGAGGTTCGCACCAGCCGCGCGGCAATCCGTACCGCCGCGCTGGTGTCGCTGCTTTGGGCCTTCGCCGGCGTCGCCGTCGCCCACCTCCTCTATGCACCGCAGATCTGGCAGATCCGTTCGCTCGCCGATCTCGCCGCCACGCCGGGCGTAATCGCTATACTTGTCGGCATCGCCCTTCCCGTGATGCTGTTCTTCTCGTTTGCCATCATGATCGCGAGAGCGCAGGACCTGCGCAACGCCGCGCGCTCGATGGCGGAAGTCGCCCTGCGTCTGGCGGAACCGGAAACGACGGCCGCGGACCGCGTGATGACGGTCGGTCAAGCTGTCCGTCGCGAAGTCTCGGCCATGAACGAGGGCATCGAACGGACCATCGCCCGCGCGACGGAGCTCGAAACTCTCGTGCACTCCGAGGTCAATGCGCTCGAGCGCAGCTACAGCGAAAACGAGCTTCGCGTTCGCACCCTGGTGCAGGAACTGGGGCTCGAGCGGGAAGCGATCATCGGACATGCCGACCGGATACGCACGTCGATCGCCGGTGCGCACACCAAGCTGAAGGACGATCTGGAACTGGCGAGCGAGGACATCGCCTCGCGCATTGCTGTTTCCGGCGAGGCCTTCGCCTCGCTGATCGATACGCGTGCCGCCACCCTCAGCGAAAGATCAGAAAACGCGCTGCAGACCATCAGCACGATGCTGTCTACCCGCACCGATGCGCTCCTTTCGGGACTGACGACTGCGGGTGTCGCGCTCAGCAACGAATTCGATGCTCGGCTCGATGCGCTTAGCGAGACGATTGAGAAACGGGGCGAGCATCTGCTCAGCCAGTTCGAAACGCGCGCTTCGACGCTGGACGCCAATACCGAGAAGCTGAACGCCGCACTCAATGAGCGCGCGCGCCAGCTCAATGAAACGCTGATCGCACGGACCCGCGACCTCAACGAGAGCCTCAGTGTCGGCCAGCAGGCAATCTCCGGCGGGCTCGACGACATGCTCGCCTCGCTCAACTCCGCCCTCGACGAAAAGGGCGCAAGCTTCAGGCAGAGCCTGAAGTCGAGCGCAGACGACGCGATCATGGATCTCGACCTTCGCGGCGGTTTCTTCGAGGAGAAGCTGCAGACCACCGTCGGCCATTTGGCGACAGCGTTCGACGAGCGCTTCCATGAGTTCGCTAGCGCCTTCGACAAGCGGGCAAGCCTGCTCGATACCAAGCTGATGGAAAGCCTGCACCGGATCAACGAGACCGTCAGCGGCGGTTCCGAGGCAATTGGCAGCGCCCTGGACAGCAGCGTGGAGAAGCTAGGTTCCGCCCTGTCCGACCAGTCGCTGACGCTCGCAACCGCACTCGGTGCGACGCAGGACTTCATCGAGGAGACGATCGGCAACCGCACGTCCGAACTCAGCAATCTCCTCGGGAACGCCCATAGCCGCATTGACGGCGTGCTTTCCGAAAAGACCGGATCGCTCATGGGCGCCCTTACCGAGGCGCAGGAGCGCATTGAGAACGGCTTTGGCCAACGCGCCGATGCGCTTGCGAATGCCCTGACGACGAGCGAACAGCGCCTGACCGAGGGCCTCGATTCGCGCACATCGGCCTTCATCGATGGTTTGCAATCCGCCCACGCCCGTATCGAACAGACGCTGACCGGGTCGACCGACGAGATCACGAGCGCGATCGCGGCAAGCCAGCATCGTCTCGACAACACGCTTTCGGAACGCACCGCCGCCCTGTCGTCGGCGCTCGCCTCCGGCCTCGACGTCATCGAAGGCGCTGTCGGCGGCACTGCCGATCGGCTGGAACACCTCCTTTCCGATCGCGGCAAAGCGATTGCCGAAACGCTCGGCAGCCAGACAACGGCGCTTGATGGCGTGCTATCGCGGCACGGCCAGGCAATCACGGAAACGGTCAGCAGCCAGGCGACGGCGCTTGATGGCGTGCTGTCGCGGCACAGTCAGGTAATCACGGAAACGGTCAGCAGTCAGGCGACGGCGCTTGACGGCGCGCTGTCGCGGCACAGCCAGCTAATCACGGAAACGCTCGGCAGTCAGACGACGGCGCTCGACGGCGTGCTGTCGCGGCACAGCCAGGCCATTACCGAAACGCTCGGCAGCCAGACCGCAGCGCTCGACAGCGTGCTCTCGGAACGGGCGACTGAAATCAGCTCGACCATGTCGGCGCGTGCCAACGAAATGGCCGACTCGCTCAGCCGTCACGTCGAGGACGTCGCCGACAACCTGACGTTCCGCGCGATGGCTGTTGCCGAAACAATGACCGACCGTGTCGGCGATATTGAAAACAAGCTTTCGCAGAGCGTGTCCGAAGTCGCCGAGAACCTTGGCGGCCGCGTCAGCCAGATCGCCCATACCCTGACCGACACAAGCGCGCGCATCGCCGAAGATCTGAGCGGGCGTGTCGGCAAGATCTCGGAAGCACTGGCAGGTACCAGCGCCGAAATCGCGGAAGCCCTTACGGCCCGCACGTCAGAGGCGACCGCCTCGCTCGCCGGCAAGGCCGCCGAAATCGAACAGGCGCTTTCCGGCAAGACCGAGCATCTGCGCGACACGCTCACGACGACGCATGATCAGATCCGCGCGACGCTCGACGATCGTATTCACGCGATCAACCTTGCTGTCGGCCAGGGCCGCGAACAGCTCGAGGATCTGCTGTCCGATCAGTCCCTGGCGATCGCGACGACGCTGGCGACCAGCGCCAGCATGCTTGAAATGTCGCTGGAGGAGCGCCAGACGTCGATTGCCGGCGTCATCGACCGCAGCGCCGAAGCGCTCGACGCGCGCATGCGCTCCACCACCGGCAACATCGCAGAGCGCCTTGCCGAGACGGCCGACCAGATCAGCATTGCGGCCGACACGCTCACCAATCGCGTCGACATTTCGGTCAACAGCATCAACAATCGTCTCGACGATACGGGTGCCCGCATCGAAGCCGGCCTCGGCTCGCTCGAAGAGCGCGTTCGCGGCAGCGCCGGCAGCGTCAACGCTTTCGTGGACGAAACCGGAGCACGCATCGAGACGAGCCTTGGTTCGCTCGAGGAGCGCATTCGCGGCACTGTGGGCACCGTCAGCGGCATCGTCGACGATACGGGTGTCCGCATCGAGAACCGGCTCGGCGCCGTCGAAGAGCGCATTCGCGGCAGCGTCGGCAATGTCAACGCGATCGTCGACGACACTGGGGCTCGCATCGAAACAAGCCTCGGCTCGCTCGAAGAGCGAATTCGCGACAGTGTCGGCAGTGTCAACGCCATTGTCGACAATGCCGGACAGCGGATCGCCGAGAGCCTTGGCGAGCGCGCCGGGGAGATCGATCGGATCAGCGAGACTGCGGCAGTCCGCATCTCCACGGCAATCGAGGCAGGTACCGGTCGCATCGAAGAGCGGCTCGGCACGATGGACCGTGCTCTCAACATCGGCCTCGATAATGTCAGCCGGACGATCGAAGGCAAGGCCGCCGCCCTCGTCACCAGCTTGCGCGGTGCGGTAAGCAATGCGGCGCAGGAACTCGACGCGGAAGCTGCGCGTTCGGCCGACCTCTTGTCCAAGGCCGGCGCTGATTTCGCCGACGCGCTTGCCGCCCGCAACGCCGAATTCGCGACCTCGATCGAGCAGACCGCATCGGCTACCGCGGCCCGCCATGCCGATCTCGTCCGCTCGGTCACCGACGCCGCGGACACGGCAACGGCGCGGCTTGCCTCCACCCATAACCAGGTTGCGAATCACGCCCAGGGCATCCAGCAGAGCCTTTCCGATGCGGAGAAGGCGCTCGATGCCCGCGGCCAGGCCATCCGCAGCACGCTTGACGAACGCACCCGCGAACTCAATTCTATGCTCGCCGGCCGCTCGCAGGAGCTGACTCGCCTCCTCGATGAACAGGCACGTCCGGTCATCGAGCAGTATGCGGCAACCGGCAAGGAGGCTGCCGAGCGGATTGCAGCCCTCACCCAGGAAAGCGCGGATCGCCTGCGTGCTGAAAACGCAGCGCTCATCAATGCGATTACCGAGCGGACGGACGAAACGCTCAACGCCATCACGCTGCGCGCGGAAGAAACGGCCAAGGCCATGAAGATGGTCGAGAACCGTCTCCAGTCGACGGCGATGGGCCTCATCGACCAGCTCGCCGCCAACAATTCGGCGATCGCGACCGTCATCGACCAGGCAAGCAGCAATCTCGGCGACATGGATCAGCGCCTCGAGGCGACGGCATCGAAGTTCTCGGAAACGACGCGGCAGGCTTCCGACATGCTGTCCAGTTCCACGCGCCTCATCGAAGGCCGGGTCGACAAGCTGTCCGACATCGCCGGCTCGACGCTCTCGCAGATCGGCGGGATCGTCGGCCGCTTCGAGGACCATTCGAAGGTTCTCGGCCAGGCGTCCGATCTGCTGGCGGCTGCCCAGTCGAACCTGGTCAGCACGCTTGAAGAGCGTCAGGATGCGCTGCGGACGCTTTCCGTCGGCCTGGTGCAGCGCTCGGAGGAAATCGAGCGCACGATGCGGGCACTGGAAGGTTTCGTCGATGGCGCCTTCCAGCGTGCCGAAGAGCGCTCCGGCCAGGTCGCCGGCAATCTTCGCAACGGCATCCAGTCGTCCTTCTCGGACGTCGGCCGGCTGCTTTCGAGCACCGAACAGCGCGCGAACGAGGCTGCCGAAGCGATGCGCAACGCTTTGGCGCAGGCCGGCGAGGAAGCCGGCGCCTCGGTGGAAGGTGTCTTCGCACGCGCCGAGGAACGGACCCGACAGATTGCCGATACCTTGCGCTCCGGCGTCGAGACCTCGTTCGCCGACGTCAACAAGACCCTCTCGCAGGTCGAGGGCCGCGCGCTCAGCGCTTCGGAAGCCCTTCGCCGCGCCATCGCCAAGGCTGGCGAGGACGCCGGTCACTCGATCGAAGGCGCCTTCGCAAATGCCGAGGAACGTTCGAAGGAAGTGGCATCGCGCCTGCGCGGCAGCGTTGGAGCATCGGTGTCCGATATCGAGCGCATGCTCGCCGAAAGCGGCAAGAAGTCCGACGGCGTCGCCACGCAATTGCGCGAAGCTGTCCGTCAGGCGATCGACGAGGCGATCAACCGCTTCAGCGGCGCGACCGACGATATCCGCCGCTCCGCGAGCGAGATCCGCAAGGAACTCGATATGACCCGCGAGGAGCTGAAGCGCGGCGCCTTCGACCTGCCCGAAGAGGCAAAGGAGAACGCCTCGATGATGCGGCGCGCCGTCTCCGAGCAGATCAAGGCCCTGCAGGAGCTTTCCGAAATCATCGGCAAGTCCTCCACGCAGCTCGAGGTCGCGCAGCCGGTTCGCCAGCAGGCCGTCTCGAATGCTCCGGCCCCCGCCGCCACGCGCCCTGCCGTGCAGCAAACCGTTGCGGAGGAGCGGCGCGAGCCGCCGGCTCCAGCGCCGGCCCCCGCCCCGGCTCCGGCTCCCGCCCCGGCTCCGGCTCCCGCTTTGCGTGGAAGCCTTGGACTGGAGCAGGCAACGCGGCCGCAACCGCCAGCGCGCCAGGACGTTGCGGAAGACCGCACCGAGGAAGGTGGCGGGTGGATGCGTGATCTGCTTCGCGCAGCCTCACGTGAGGAAGCTCCGTCCACCGCACGCCAGCGGCCGGCCGAAAGCCAGCCTGCGGTGCGCGCCGGGGATACCCGCAATCCGCGTCATGTGGTCGAGTCGTTGAACTCGCTCTCGGTCGACATTGCCCGGGCCATCGACCACGACGCATCGGTGGATCTGTGGCGGCGTTATCAGCGCGGCGAACGCGATGTCTTCACCCGCCGGCTCTACACCCTCAAGGGACAGCAGACGTTCGACGAGATCAAGCGCAAGTACGACCGCGAGCCGGAGTTCCGGACGGCGGTAGACCGCTACATTGCCGATTTCGAGAAGCTGCTCGCCGATGTCGCGCGGAACGATCCGGACAAGCGCATCACGCAGACCTATCTGACGTCCGATACGGGCAAGGTCTATACGATGCTCGCCCACGCGGCCGGTCGCTTCAACTGATCCGGCCAAAAAATCCTGATGAGAACGGCTCCGTCGAAAGACGGGGCCGTTTTCTTATCCGTGATATCCCAAGCGGCCACTGAGGTGGTGCCAGAACACGCCGACCGATGCGGTGTCACGGAGTTGACCATGCCCGTGCAATTCAGGCGGATCGCTCCTTCAGCGCCGGGGATGTTGCCATGGCATTGGTCTCCAGCCCAATCGTCGCGTACGCGCCACGCGACGTTCTTTTGGGCCGCGGCATCAGGTGAGACCGGCAGCGCGCCATCTCTATGGCGCGTAGAAGCTTATGACTGAGCGGCGCAAGCAGACGGCTCTTCCCCGAAGCATTTTGAACGGTCCCTTAAATCAGATCCGATTCAAGGATAAACTGATGCTGGAATTCAGGTGCTACATGGGAGGCCTTGCGCGTCCGATTAGAGCTGTTCAGCACTTTGTTGAAGCGATGAACGCTCTAACTCCTTGAAGCGAGGCAATTCCTCACGGAACCGTTAAACACGCTCCTGGAATTGCTCTCGACGCGCGGCGGTGCAGGAGGTGGACATGAAACCGCGGATCAAAGTCCTTACCCTCGGCGTGAGCGATCTCGAAAGGTCTCTTGCCTTCTATCGTGACGGAATGGGATTGCCGACGGAGGGTATTGTCGGGCAGCAATTCGAAGATGGCGCGGTGGTCTTCTTCCACATGGGCGAAGACCTGATCCTTGCACTGTTTCCGACAGCTTCGCTTGCCAAGGACGCGAACATAACCGCGACGCCAACACGGCTCGGTGCGGTGTCGATCGGGCACATCGTCAAATCAAAGGTCGAGGTCGATGCGATCATGAAACAGGCTGAGCGTGCCGGCGCGGTCATCACCAATCCGGCGCAAGAACGCTTCTGGGGCGGATATTCGGGCTATTTCCACGACCCGGACGGCCATCTCTGGGAGATCGCCTGGAACCCGCAATGGACAGTACCCGATTGAACGCCGCACGCTCGAGCAATTCAAGGAAAAGTGTTTAACGGTCCTCCGTCCGGAACGTCATTTCAAGGGGTTAGATCAGGTCGCTGTAACACTTTGAATTGCTGCAAGATTTATCCTTAAATCGATACCAATTTAAGAACCATGCAGCAGGTCCGGCCATCGCTGCACGCCGAGGCTTGGCGGCCGGGTGTGGGAATGCGCCAGAATGGTGAGAGCCCGGCAATGTCGGGATGTCGTGCAAGCAAAAGAAAAGCCCCGGATCAATGAACCGGGGCCTTCTAGGTTTCGCGGATGATCGAGCCGGCGTTTGCCGGATTCGGATCAATGCTCCTTGTTTGCGTAGACCGACTTCTTCGTCAGGTAGATGAGGCCGGTGAAGATCAGCAGGAACACCATGACCATGAAGCCGGTGCGCTTGCGATCCTCGAGGTGCGGCTCGGCGGCCCACATCAGGAATGCCGAGACGTCGCGGGCGTATTGATCGACGGTCTGCGGCGCGCCGTCGTCATAGGTGACCTGGTCGTCGGAGAGCGGCTGGGCCATAGCGAGCGCTGCCGCGTTGGCGAAGTACGGGTTGTAATGCGTACCTTCGGCGACCTCGAGGCCCTCCGGCGGCTCTTGATAGCCGGTCAGCAGCGCGTGGATGTAGTCCGGTCCGCCTTCCTGATAGGGCCAGAACATGTCGAAGACGAATTGCGGGAAACCGCGTTCGATGCCGCGCGCCTTCGCGATCAGCGAAAAGTCCGGCGGAGCGGCCCCGTTGTTGGCGGCGGCCGCTGCTTCCTTGTTCGGGAAAGGCGACGGGAAGTAATCCGACGGAATGGCCTTGCGGCTGAACATCTCGCCGTCCGCGTTCGGGCCGTCCTGGACCTCGTAGTTTGCCGCAAAAGCCTTCACCTGGGCGTCGGAATAGCCGAGATCTTCCAGCGTACGGAATGCCACCAGTTCCATCGAATGGCAGGCAGAACAGACTTCGGTGTAGACCTTGAGGCCGCGTTGCAGCTGGCCCTTGTCGTAGTGGCCGAAGAGGCCGGCAAAGGTCCAGTCCTGCTGTTCCGGCTTGTGGATCGGGTAGTGAGCCGTGCCGCTGGTGGCGTGCTCCTCCCCGCCTGCCGGTTCCTGGGCGACGGCGACGCCCAAGCCGAGACCGGCGACCACAGCGAGTGACAGAATGCCTGTAACAAGCTTTTTCATTGTTGTGGGTTCCTTATCAATCACTGTTCTGATCAGGCGCGCACGGTTGCCGGCTGCGCCTTTGCATTCTGCTTTTCCAGCACCGCTTCTGTGATGGAGTTCGGAATGCGCTTGGGCGTTTCGATCAGGCCGAGAACCGGCATGACGACGAGGAAGAAGGCGAAGTAGTACAGCGTGCCGAGCTGCGACATCACGACATAGAGGCCTTCTGCGGGGCGCGAGCCCAGCCAGCCGAGCATGATGGCATCAGCGACGAAGATCCAGAAGAACAGCTTGTACCACGGACGATAGACGGCCGAGCGGACCTTGGACGTGTCGAGCCAGGGCAGGAAGAACAGCACGATGATCGAGCCGAACATCACCAGGACGCCGCCGAGCTTGGAGTCGATCGGGCCGATGTTGAAGGTGATGGCGCGCAGCATCGCGTAGAACGGCAGGTAGTACCATTCCGGAACGATGTGTGCCGGGGTCTTCAGGGCGTCAGCCGGGATATAGTTGTCCGGGTGGCCGAGGAAGTTCGGCATGTAGAAGACGAACCAGGCGTAGACGATCAGGAACACCGATACGCCGAGCGCATCCTTCAGCGTCGCATAGGGCGTGAAGGAAACGGTGTCGGTCTTCGACTTGACTTCGACGCCGGTCGGGTTGGTCTGGCCAGTGACGTGCAGGGCCCAGATGTGCAGGACGACGACGCCGGCGATCATGAAGGGCAGCAGGTAATGCAGCGAGAAGAAGCGGTTCAGCGTGGGCTGATCGACGGCGAAGCCGCCAAGCAGGAACTGCTGGATCCACTCGCCGACGAGCGGGAAGGCCGAGAAGAAGCCCGTGATAACCGTCGCGCCCCAGAACGACATCTGGCCCCAAGGCAGAACGTAGCCCATGAAGCCGGTTGCCATCATCAGGAGATAGATGACGACGCCGAGAATCCAGAGGATTTCACGAGGCGCCTTGTAGGAGCCGTAGTAGAGCCCGCGGGCAATGTGGAGGTAGACCGCGATGAAGAAGAACGACGCGCCGTTGGCGTGCAGGTAACGCAGCAGCCAGCCGTGGTTGACGTCGCGCATGATCTTTTCGACCGACTCGAAGGCGACGGAGGTTTCGGCCGCGTAGTGCATGGCCAGCACGATGCCGGTCAGGATCTGGACGATCAGCATCACCGACAGCATGGCGCCGAAGGTGTAGGCGTAGTTCAGGTTGCGCGGAACCGGATAGGAGACGAACGAGTCGTGAACGAGGCGCGGCAGCGGAAGACGGGAATCAACCCACTTCTCGATGCCCGTCGTTGGCGTGTAGGTTGAATGATCAGCACTCATTATCAGTAGTCCCCTCAACCGATCTTGATAACTGTGTCGGAAACGAACGAGAAGGTCGGCACGGGGAGGTTTTCCGGTGCCGGGCCTTTGCGGATGCGGCCGGCCGTATCGTAGTGCGAGCCGTGGCAGGGACAGAACCAGCCACCGAAATCGCCCGCCTGACCGAGCGGAACGCAGCCGAGATGGGTGCAGGAGCCGATCATCACGATCCAGTTTTCCTTGCCCTCGCCGGCGGAGCGATCAAGATCGTTGGCCGCGGCGTCGGCAGCAAGATTGGCGTTGCGCGCAACCGGATCCTTGAGCTCTTCCAGAGGAACGGCCTTGGCGTCCTCCACTTCCTTGTCCGTGCGGTTGCGGATGAAGACCGGCTTGCCGCGCCATTTCGCCGTCAGCGACATTCCGGGCTGCAGGCTTGAAACGTCGACCTCGATCGAAGCGAGCGCAAGTGTGGATGCATCCGGACGCATCTGGTCGATGAACGGCCAGGCGGCCGCGCCGGCGCCGACGACGCCAGCCATGCCGGTGGCCAGGTAAAGGAAGTCGCGGCGAGTGGGCTCGCCCAAGGTCTCGCTTGAAGTGTCGTGTTCGCTCACGGCTAAACCATCCTCTCACGCAATGTTGCGGAAACCGCATCCGCCCCGGCGAGATTCCTGTTCAGGCCTTCGCCCGAGCCGAGGAACCACGCCCTAGCAACTCGCTGGCGCCCTACCCGGCTTGCCGAGACAAGCATAGACCGAACACCAGAACCCGGAAAATTCTGCGCACACACTGCACGCAGATTCCCCGTCAATCGGGCGCGTTCTATGCTTGATCGCAAATTATGTCCAGCCTTGACAAGGGCATGTGGGCAGATTGTCGCGGGGAAAAGCGCGACCAATTGGCACAAGGACTTGACGGGGTCGCAGGTGGTTTCCGGCACGGTGTCGCAGACGGTCGGCGGGCGGCGTATGGCCGCCCTATTCTGCCGCCTCTTCCCGCGCCAGAAAACCGCCCGACTGACGCGACCAGAGGTCGGCATAGAGCCCGCCGCGGGCGATCAGTTCCGCATGGGTACCGTCCTCGACGATGCGCCCCCGGTCCATCACCACGAGCCGGTCGAGCGCGGCGATCGTCGACAGTCGATGGGCGATCGCGAGCACCGTCTTGCCCTCCATCAGGCGCTCCAGATTCGATTGGATGGCCGCCTCCACTTCGGAGTCGAGCGCCGAGGTCGCCTCGTCGAGAACCAGGATCGGCGCATCCTTCAGCATGACGCGGGCGATCGCTATTCGCTGTCGCTGCCCGCCGGAGAGCTTGACGCCGCGCTCGCCGACATGTGCGTCGAAGCCCGTTCGGCCACGCTGGTCCTGCAGGTTGACGATGAAATCGTAGGCTTCCGCCTTGCGCGCTGCTTCGATCAATTGCGCCTCGGTGGCGCCAGGCCGGCCGAAGAGAATGTTATCGCGGATCGACCGGTGAAGAAGCGAGGTGTCCTGACTCACCATGCCGATCTGGGCGCGCAACGATTCCTGACGAACCGCGGCGATGTCCTGGCCGTCGATCAGAATGCGCCCGCCCTCGAGATCGTAGAAGCGCAGCAAAAGGTTGACGAGCGTCGACTTCCCGGCGCCCGAACGGCCGACGATGCCCACCTTCTCGCCCGGCTGGATCACCAGCGAGAAATCGTCGATGACGCCGCTGCCTTTGCCATAGTGAAACGTGACATGTTGAAAGCGGATCTCCGGCTGACTCACCACGAGCTTCGGCGCGCCCGGCCGATCGACGAGGCCGATCGGCCTCGATACGAGTTCGGCCGAATTCTGGATCGTGCCGATGTTGCGCATGATCGCATTGAACTGCGACATCATGCGGCCGAGCAGCATGTTGAGGCGCAGCACCAGCGCAAGCGTGAACGCAACCGCGCCGGAACTGACTGAGCCGGCGAGCCACAGATGGATCGAGTAGACGGCGATGGCCGTGATCATCAGACCGGACAACAGCGCCAAACATGACCGCACGGCCGTCAGCAACCGCGTGAAGGGGATCACCGCTCCCTGGAACCGATCGAAGCCGGCGCGAATATAGCGGTCGTTCTCCTCGTCACTGCCGAAGAGCTTCAGCGTCTGGATATTCGAATAGGCGTCGACCATACGACCGTTGAGCATCGACGCCATCTCGGCCGTCTCGCGGGCATGCTTGCGCACCCGGGGAACGAAATAACGGGCAAGCGCAAGGAAGATCACAATCCAGAACGCCACCATTGCAGCGAGCCGCCAATCGAGCTGCGCGATCAGCGCCATGGTCGAGGCCGTGTAGATGACGATGAACCAGACGACCTGCAGCAGCGAGACGATGAGGTCGCTCGTGGCTTGCGCGCCGGACCAGACCTTGGTGACGATGCGGCCGGAAAAGTCGTTCTGGAAGAAGGTCAGCGACTGGCGCGCGACATGGACATAGGATTGCCAGCGGACAAGGTTGAGAAAACCGGTGATGATCGCCTGTTCCTCGACGAGTGCCGCAAGCGCGACGGCGAGAAAGCGGAACACCAGCACCGTCAACAGCATGAAGAGCAGTTCCGGTCCGTTGGCGGAAATCAACCCGCTCCACCCGGCGTTCGGCTGAACAGTGTCGAGGACGTCGACCAGCCGGCCGACGAAATAGAAAAGCCCGGCTTCCAGCATCGCCACCAGACCGCCGAGCACCGCCATGGCGAAGAACGGTCCCTTTGCCTGGCTTGCGTAGAACCAGGCGAATCCCCACAGCGATTTTGGCGGCTGCAGGCTCTCCCGCGGCGCGAACGGCTTGATCCAGTTCTCAAAGGTGGTGACGATGGCCCGCAGCATGTTTCCCGATATAGGTGGTTGTGAAACGGCGGCAAACGATTTCCGATGCCGGCTACATTACAAATACGTGAATTCGCACGGCTATTCGCCCGAACGGGCGGCTGCCTGTTTCCTTGAATCGTAGCGATACAAGGTAAAAACATGCAGCAATTCAAAGTGCTACGGCGTCCTTTGCGCGCCGGAGACGCGCGGCGCTGTCGAGAAAACCGCTTTAACCGCTTGTTGCCAATGGGCCAATGGAGCGGCGGATCACTCCGCCGCTTCTTCCTTCTCCAGGTCGTCGGCAATGAAGCCGCCGGACTGGCGCGACCAGAGATCGGCATAAAGCCCGCCCTTGGCCACGAGTTCGTCATGCGAGCCCGTTTCGACGATCCGACCGGCCTCCAGGATCACCAGGCGATCCATCTCGGTCAACGTCGAAAGCCTGTGTGCAATCGCAATCACCGTCTTTCCGGCCATCAGAGCGAACAGGTTTTCCTGGATCGCCGCTTCGACTTCCGAATCGAGCGCCGATGTCGCCTCGTCGAGGATCAGGATCGGCGCGTCCTTGAGGAAGACGCGAGCGATCGCAATGCGCTGCCGCTGGCCGCCGGAGAGCTTGACGCCGCGCTCGCCAACCTGCGCATCGAGGCCTCGCCGGCCAAGGTTGTCCTCCAGCGCCTGGATGAAGTCCCAGGCGTTCGCCTTCTTCGCCGCGGCAATGATGTCCGCATCGTTCGCTTCCGGATGCCCATAGGCGATGTTGTCGCGTATGGAGCGATGCAACAGCGAGGTGTCCTGCGTAACGACGCCGATCTGCGAGCGCAGGCTATCCTGGGTGACGGTGGAGATATCCTTTCCGTCGATCCGGATCGCGCCGGCCTCCAGGTCGTAGAAGCGCAGGAGCAGGTTCATCAGCGTCGTCTTGCCGGCGCCCGACCGTCCTACGAGGCCGATCTTCTCGCCGGGGCGGATGTCGAGCGACAGCCGGTCGATGACGCCTTTCGCCTTGCCGTAGTGGAAGCGAACATTGTCGAAGCTGATCGCGCCCTTGTCGGCCTTCAGCATGGTTGCATTCGGCTGGTCGACGATGTCATGCGCCTTGGTCATCATGCCCATGCCGTCATAGACCGTGCCGATGTTCTCGAACAGCGCCGACACCTCCCACATGATCCACTGCGACATGCCGTTGATGCGCATCGCAAGGCCGATCGCGATGGCGATTGCCCCAACCGAGATCGCGCTCGTCAGCCACAGGTGGATGCCAAGCGCGCTGATCGCGAAAAGCGCCAGGCTGTTGTTCGTGTAGACGAACACATGGAACAGCGTGACCTTCCGCATCTGCCGGTGAACGGTGTCGAGGAACTCGTCCATCGCTGCGCGAGCGTAGGTTTCCTCGCGCCCCGCATGTGAGAACAGCTTGACCGTCGCGATGTTGGTGTAGCTGTCGACGATACGGCCCGTCATCATCGAGCGGGCGTCGGCCTGCTCCTTCGAGATCTTCTGCAACCGAGGCACGAAGTAGGTGACGATGAAGATGTAGACCACGAGCCAGACGGCGAGCGGCGTCACCAGCCGCCAATCGGCTGCCGCCACGACGATCAGCATCGTCGCGAAATAGCTGACGACATAGACGAAGACGTCGAGGATCTTCATCACCGTCTCGCGCACGGCGAGCGACGTCTGCATCACCTTCGTGGCCACGCGCCCTGCGAACTCATTGGCAAAGAAGGTCATGCTCTGGCGCAGCAGGTAACGGTGCATCTGCCAGCGGGCGATCATCGGATAGTTGCCGAGCAGCACCTGATGCATGACGAATGAATCGATCGCGACCAGAGCCGGCAGACCGATGAGGATCAGCGCCGCCATCCAGAAGAGCTTGCCGCCTTCGGCCGCCAGGAAGGTTTCACGGTTGGCGCTGGAGAGCCAATCGACCATGTTGCCGAGGAACTGGAACAGCGCCACCTCGCCGATTGCGATCAGCATGGTGCAGACCGACATGATCGCGAGCCAGGGAGCAGCCGGCTTCGTGTAGTGCCAGCAGAAGGCAAAAAGGCCCTTTGGCGGAAGCGTCGGCGCTTCCGCCGGATAGGGGTTGAGGCGGGATTCAAACCAGCCAAACATTCTCGAGCTCCTTCAGAGTATTTTGAAGGAAGGCGGGTCGCCCCGCATTCTTATCTTGAAAAGTCGAAACCGGAAATGGGACCCGCAAAGCGAGCTACGACCTCCGGAGAACCGGAGCGCGCGTCAATCGATCGATGGAAAGAAAGGGCGCGGAACCGGTCAGACCAGGAAGGACCCGGCCCAGAGGCGTGTCGTCATCGGAATATGCATGCATGCCTCCATCGGTTCGCGTTGAAGATGAGCGAGCTTTAAACCTATTCGCGCCCCCGCGCCAGATTGTCGCGGGTATTTTCTTGCCCATTTTGTGATCGCCATATCGGCTGTTGCCGATACGGCACAGATTAGCGAGCGCAAAAGCAGCGATGTAGAATGTATCCTTCAACCGCAAAGCCATGGGTGGATCGTGGGGCAATTCACTGTCATACAACCCGCTGCTTTTCTGCGCCCCATCACGTTCCGGTGAAAGCCCATGAATAATCTCCGCATCGCGCTCTACCAACCGGACATTCCGGGAAATACCGGCACGATCCTGCGGCTTGCGGCCTGTCTCGGCCTTGCGGTCGACATCATCGAACCGGCCGGCTTCGATCTTTCGGACCGCAATCTCAAGCGCGCCGGCATGGACTATATCGCGGCCGTCACCCTCACCCGCCACGTCAGCTGGGAGCGCTTCGAAGCTTGGCGGGCGACCACCGGCAGACGCCTCGTGCTGGCTTCGACCAAGGCGGCGGAGCCTTATACGCGCTTCAGCTTCCGCCCGGACGATCTCCTGCTGTTCGGGCGCGAAAGCGCCGGCGTGCCGGATCACGTGCACGAGCGCGCCGACGGGCGGGTTGTCATCCCCATGGCGCCAGGCCAGCGTTCGCTCAATATCGCCATCTCGGCCGCCATGATCGTCGGCGAAGCCATCCGCCAAACCGAGCCAGGCTGACCGGGCCGCGAAAAGCATCATGCCCTGTCCTCTTGTTGTCGCAGCCGGACGACGAGCAGCATCCGGCTTGCCAGGCAGACCAAGGCGAGCGCGCCGAGCAATATGCCGGCGCCCGTAAAGGCGGCCGCATAGCCCCAGCCGCGCACCAGCGGCTGGCTTGCGAGCGGCGATATGAATTGACCGGCAAAGATGCTGGCGATCAGGGCTCCCGAAAGTCGGCCGCGCAGCGCCGGCGGCGCGATCGCCAGCAATGAGGCTGAAAGGTTCGGCGTCATCAGCCCCATGCTGATTCCGGTTATCGCCGTGGCGGCAAGAATGCCTGCATAGGACTGGGCGCTTCCCAATCCAAGGTAGCCGGCGCCGAGCGCCGCGAAACCGAGGGCAAAGACGCCCATCCGGCCGATCCGGCTTCTCACCCGCGAAAAGGAAAGCGCCGCCGCGACACCGACCACCTGCCCTGCTCCGATCGCGATGCCGGCACGACTCGGCTGGTCGATGCCGAGGCTTTTCAGATAAAAGGGCAGTTGCGTCGGCAGCATGTAGAAGATCGCAAAGTGCAGGCCCGCCGCCAGCAGCACCAGGGCAAGCGGCAACGCGAAGCCGTGACCCGGTCCCGGTTTGACGTCCGCCACGCGGGAAACCTCGGCCCCGGCCGGTTCCGGAATGAGCGACAGGACTGCCGGCAACAGCGCGAAAGCCAGGCAATAGATCGCGAAAGGTCCGCGCCAATGGAGGTCGGCGAGCAGGCCGCCTCCCGACAGGAAGAAGGCGCCGCCGATGCCGACGAAGGCGGCCTGAAATCCCATGTAACGATCACGTGCGGCGCCCTCGAAGAAATCGCCGACCAGCGCAGTCGCCGTCGTCATGATGCCCGCAACGGAAATGCCGAGCACCGCACGACCGACGAGCAAGGCCGGAAGGCTGTCAAGGACGAGGCCGGACGATCCGGCCAACGCGAAGATGACAAGCGAAAGAAGCAGCAGGCGCTTCCGGCCAAACCGGTCGGCAATGACGCCGGCCACGGGCGCGAGCCCGGCGATGAAGATCGCCGGGAGCGTCAGCATCAGCCGACTGAGGAGCGCAGCGCCCTCGACTTCCGCGAAGCGGGCCTCGATGCCGGGCAAGGATGCGGAGATCGTGGCGCCCGACATGATCGTCAACGCGCTTACGCAGAGAAGCGTCAAATTGCGGGCCCTCGTTGAGGCAGAAAGCACCCCCTGCGCGGCAGGGGCTGCATGGAAGGTTGGACCGCTCATGCCGCGATCTCGCTGTACGGCGTCGTCTTGCGTGCGTTTTTCAGCGTGCGGGCCCACCAGGTCAGCCGGTCCATCATCAGGAACAACGGCGCGCGCATTTCCTCGGGCTTATAAAGGTTTCCGGCCGCATCGAATTTCGACCACGCTTTCGAAAAGCTTATGCCGTCGCGCATGGTGACCGTATGAAGTTCGCCGAAGACCTGGCGGAGCTGCTCGACGGCTCTGATGCCGCCGGATGCGCCGCCGTAGGAAACGAAGGCAACCGGCTTTGCATGCCACGGTTCGTAGACCGAATCGATCAGTTCCTTCAGGGCGGCCGGATAGCCGTGATTGTATTCGGGAGTGACGACGATGAAGGCATCCGCCTCGGCGACCTTTCGCTCCATCCATTCGGCCGGATCGGCCGCCTTCTCGGTACCGCGGGAGGTCCTCAGTCTCACTGGATCGATGATCGTCAGGCTGAAGACGCTGGATGTCGAAATTTCTCGGATGAGCCAACTGGCGACCGTATCGCAGAATCGGCCCTGCCGCGCACTGCCGTAGATCACGGCAAGGGTCATCTTCTCTGTCATGAGGGTATCAGCTCCTTGTTGTCGCTATCAGGGAGCTCATGCTATAGAACCTGAACCATAGTTGAGGTCAATAGCATCCCATGGAAAAAGGCAGGACCGGTGATTTCGCGCGGGAACTGACCGTCGGCGAGGTCGCCGAACGCAGCGGTCTTCCCGTGTCGACGCTCCATTTTTACGAAACCAAGGGGCTGATCAGAAGCAACCGCAGCCGCGGCAACCAGCGGCGCTATCCGCGCGCCGTGCTCAGGCGCGTGGCCGTGATCAAGGTCGCCCAGCGCACCGGCATTCCGCTGGCCGAGATCCAATCAGCGCTTTCCGTCTTGCCCCACGACCGGCCGTTGACGGTCGAGGACTGGGCGAAACTTTCGATGACCTGGCGGCATCAATTGGACGAGCGTATCGCGAAGCTGACGGCGCTTCGCGACCGTCTGACGGGATGTATCGGCTGTGGCTGCCTTTCGATGCGCGAGTGTCCCCTGCGCAACCCTTACGATATGCTCGGCGGTGAAGGAGCAGGCCCGCGTCTGATCGATCCGATGGATGGAGCGGATTAACGCCGAGCCGGTCTCATGCGATCAAGCGCGACCATGCTTGCCAGCGTGCCGAAGGAGCAGAAGAGCGCAATTGCGAGCGCCCACCGGTTTCCGGCTTCGCCCAGAATGAACGAGAAGAAAGGCGGAGCTGCCGCGAAGGCGAGATTGAGGGGAAGACCGAGGCGCGCCATTACCGATGCATAGTGTCCTGACGTGAAGAATACGAGCGGCATCGTCGCCCGGCTGACCGACATGGCGCCGCTCGACAGGCCGTAGAGCGCGAGAAACAGAATGATTGACCACTCGGCTCCATTGCCGAGAATCAATGCCAACAGCGCGAGAGGCATGACGGCTGCCGCGACCAGGCCGGTCGTCAGGCCGTCCCAGCGGTTTCCGCCAAGGAAATCGAAAAGCCGTGCCGACAGCTGGATAAAACCGATCGCCGAACCGAAGCCGACGGCGAGATAATCCGGCACGGCGAAGCTCCGGAAAAGATCGATCACCACCAGTTGGAAGCCCCAGGTGACGAAACCGTTCAGCGCGACGGCGGCTGTAATCAGCGCGGTGACGAGCCGGTTGTGTCCTGTTTGATGACGGGTGGAAGCCTCTGGCGGAGGGGTTTTGAGCGCGCCGGCACCTGCCGCAGTCTTTGGCAGGGCGAAGAAATGCAACGGCGCGCAGACAAGCAGCATCACCGCGCCATAAAGCACGAAAGTGCCGCGCCAGCCGAACAGAGCCTCCAGATAGACGGTGGCAGGCCAGGCGAGGCTTGGCGCGAGTGCCATGGCGACCATCTGCGCACCGATAGCGCGCCGGGCCCCCTCACCCGCTATTTCGTTGAGAAAGACATGGGCGGAGGTTGTAAGGGTCGCCGCACCTGCCATGCCAAGGATCATCCAGGCGGCAAAGTAGGAGAACGGTCCCTGCGCTCCCGCAAGCAGCCAAAGTCCAGGCGCCGCAAAAATCGAGCCAAGGGCCAATACCCGCCGCGCTCCATGTCGCGCATAGATTGAGGCAAGCGGCGGCGAACACAACGCCATCGCTACCAGCATGACGGTCGGGCCGAGATAGACGCTCGACCGGTTCAGGCCGAGATGGCCGGCCATTTCGGCGGCTGTCACCGAAATGGCCATGAACATGGCGCCCCAGGCAATGATTTGCGTTGCCGACAGAACGACGACCGAACGAAAGACGAGCATGGAAAACAACGGGTGGTGAATGAGGACGGGGCGGCTCGGACGAGACGCCCTCCACTTGTAGCGCGAAGGTTGCGCTGTGGCGATCATGTTTCCCCGGGGTGCCGCTTATTTTCGCGGGCGCACAGCGGTCGTGGCATGCAAATGAAAACCGCCGGAGGCATCGTAAATGCCAAGCGAAGTTCGGTGGCGATCAGTCCGCGCTTGGCAGCCGGCGCATGGTGAACTCGATCTCATCGCCGTCGAGCTGGCGCCAGCTTTCCACCTCGGTCCAGTAGGCCGCCTTTGGCCAGGTCTCGAACCATTCGCGCGCCTTGGCGCGAGCGGCGCTTCGCTCGAGCCTGAACGTCTCTCGCACGAAGAGCCTGTCGCTCCGCGTGGGGTTCTCCCGGCGGTGCCGGGCAATCTGACGCCGCAAACCTTCAAGCGGCGGTCCTGCGGGTATTTTTGCCATGGGCCATACCTCTACAGGGAAGATAGGATGACTGCCGCGCGATTGCCAGCCCTCGTCGGAAGCCGTCCTACGCCGCGGGCGACCCGGATTGGCGAGATCGTTTCTAATCTCGGCCTATTCCTGCGCTAGTCTGTTGGTAAGGTCGCGCCGTTGCCATCTGGGCAAAAATATGAACTGTGGCGAAACCACTCGAATCGGCGGCTTTCCCGCGCGAAAGGCCGCGAATGGAAGATGAATTCCCATGGAAAGACCGCAATTGCCGCAGGGCCTGCCTGCTGACATCGAAGACAAGAAGGCCGAGGCGAAAGCCTGGTTCGAAAGCCTACGCAATACGATTTGCGCGGCCTTCGAGACGCTGGAGGATGAACTGACCGGACCGCTTTCCGACCAGCCGCCGGGCCGCTTCGTCGGCAAGGACTGGCTGCGCGAGGACGGAGCCGGCGGTGGCGGCCGCATGTCGATGATGGAGGGTCGCGTCTTCGAGAAGGTCGGCGTCCACACATCCACCGTCTACGGCGAGTTTTCGCCGGAGTTTCGCGAACAGATCCCCGGCGCCAGCGAGGATCCGCGTTTCTGGGCGTCCGGCATTTCGCTGATTGCCCATCCGGTGAACCCCAACGTCCCCGCCGTGCACATGAATACCCGCATGGTCGTGACGACGAGCCACTGGTTCGGCGGCGGCGCCGACCTCACGCCCGTTCTCGATCGCCGGCGCGTCATGACCGACCCGGACACCCTGCTCTTCCACCGGGCGATGGAAATCACCTGCAATCGCCACACGGTCGCCGATCACGCGAGGTTCAAGGCATGGTGCGACGAGTACTTCTTCCTCAAACACAGGAACGAACCGCGCGGCACCGGCGGCATCTTCTACGATTGGCTGCATTCGCCGGATGAACTGGGCGGCTGGCAGGCGGACTTCGCCTTTACACGCGATGTCGGCAAGGCCTTCGCTCTCGTGTATCCGAAAATCGTCCGGGCAAATTTCAACGCCCCGTGGACGGAAGAGGATCGTGACGAGCAGCTGGTTCGCCGCGGGCGCTACGTCGAATTCAATCTGCTCTACGACCGCGGCACGATTTTCGGCCTCAAGACCGGCGGGAACGTCGAATCGATTCTCTCCTCCCTGCCCCCGGTCGTGCGCTGGCCGTGACGCGAACAGCAGCGCCGCGGGCGTCGAACAAGGCCGAGCGAACAAAACTCCGCGGCCGGCGTTCTTTCCGCAAGAGAGAAGGATCGGCGCATGATTTTCAAGAAACGGACATTCTTCGGCAACGAGCCGGAGAGACAACCGGCCGAGCATCCTGCTGAACTCGAACGCCGCGTCGCGCATTATCTCGCGGTCTCGCCTGGACTGGACGCCATTGATGTTACCGTCACTGTCACCGGCAATACCGCAGTGCTCGGCGGAACGGTGGCGACCAGGGAGGAAATGGTCCGCGCAGAGGAAGCGGCAAAGGCGGTCGAGGGCGTTGCCGAAGTGATCAACCACATCGAGCTTTCGAAAGGCGGCACGGGCTAAGCGCCGCCCCGGATCGAGCCATCACCAAACTGCCGGAGGGGCGAAGACGTGGACTGGAGTTCAGATGGACGCGAGCGTCCAGCTGACGATCTCCGCAGCGACCTGGGCAAAGGCTGCGTCGAGGGCGGCGACGAAGGCTGCGCTGTTCGCGCCCCGCACGGGCACGCCGGCACGGAAAGCGCGCTGCGTCCGGACAGTGCCGTCGCGATCGTTGAGCAGCTTGGCGAAGATCTCGACGACCGCCGTGTCCGCCCCTTCTGTGGAGATCTCGAAGGACCGGATCTCCGTGATGAGCTGGTAGTCGATTGCAAGGCCCTGGCCCGGCTTGCCGACGCCCCCCACCTTCCCGGTGTTGTCGAAGGTCTGGACGAGCTTGTCCTGCACCATCCTCGGGAGCCGGTCGCCCCATTGCGCCCTGGCGAGATATTGCAGTTCCGATCTGGATAGCCGGATGACGATCTGATCGTTGTTGAGGGTCTGGAGCGCGGTCGGCTCGGGCACGAGAATCTGCCTGCTGGTCGATGCCTGTCCCGGGACTACGGGCGACGATGCGAGACTGAACGTGTCGTTGACGGCTGCGCGCGTGCCGCAACCCGCGAGTGCCATTGCCAATGAGAAGATTACGGCGGACCGGGTCACCCTCCCCCTACGCACAACTACCAGCCCCCGCAAATTCATACTGCCAATATCCCCATCCACTCCGGCGCAATTTCCAGCCCAACCCGTCGGGTGCATGCCGCTTGCAACGTTCGATCAACGCGCGAATCACCGTCGCGTGCGGCCATCATACTGCTTTACCGTTTCGCCCCCGAAAAGCAGTCTTTGCGGGTTTTTGTCGAAGGTTGAAATCGTATTCTCCAGGCTCTGCACCGTGCGGCGCGTATCGGTGACGAGTGCCTCCACGTCCCGCAGCCCCGAATTCGAGAAGCGCCTCAGGTTTTCTGTAATGGGACCAATCTGTGCGTTGAGGCTGTCGGCCATCTTGCGGAATGCCTCGAGCGTGGAACGCGCTTGGGCGGAAAGCGACGGCGCGTCCGCATCGCCGAGGAAGCCATCGATTTTGACCAAAATGCCGTCGACGCGGTTCGACGCCGCGTTCAGCTTGTTCGACATCTCCGTGAAATCGGTAATCGTCTGGTCGATATCCTCCTGCCGTGCGGAAATCTTCTCCGCAAAATCGGATATCTGGGCGACGGTCTTGCGAGCATCGGCGCTGGCGGCCGAGATGTCGTTGACGACCAGTTCGACCTTCTGGGTATCGACCGATGCGACCAGCGTATCGACGCGCTTCAGCGTCTGCTGGGCGTTCCTGCCTACCTCCTGATAGGTTTCCACGGTTCGCCTGAAGGTGGCGATCGTCTCCGAAACGCCGCCGGAGGCGGCCTTGAGGTCGTTGCTCACCTGCTCGACATTGCTGACGATGCGATCGATTTTCTTCGGGTCCACCGATTTGATCAACGCGTCGGCGCTGGCAAGCGTCGTGTCGAGCTTCTTGGACGCGGCGCTGACCGTCGTCGAGAGCTCCCCGACGCTCTTCAGGAAGTCGTCGATCGCGCCGGAATTGTCGGCAAGCGCCTTGGAAAAGCGTTCGGCATTGCCGATCGTCGTGGTGAGCGGACCGCGTACTTCCGTGACGAAGCCCTGTATGTCGCCAATGGCGTTGTTCGCCCGGTCGAGGATCTGGTCCGCGGTCGCAAGCAGGCTGGTAACGCTCGATTGGTCGGCGAGGATGTGCGCCTGCGTCCCTTTTTCGATAGCGGTCTTCAGGATGTTCTCGTCGCCCTTGTTGCCGCCGCTGAGTTCGATATAGGCGGCACCGGTCAGCCCCTGCACTTCGAGCGTAGCCTTGGTGGATTTGAGCACCGGCGCGTCCGTAGAAACCTCGGTGATGGCAATCGAAAAGCGCGGATCATTCGCGTCGATCGCGAGGTTGCGCACGGTGCCGACATTGATGCCGTTGAAACGCACCGGTGAGCCGACGGACAGGCCGTTGGCCGAGCCCGGTATATTGACCACGAGCTCGACCATCTCACCGCTTCGGCCGTACTGCGACATCCAGTAGACGAATCCGAATGCGGCCGCGATGACGAACACCGTGAAGAAGCCGACAATGGCATAGTTCGCTTTGGTTTCCATTGGCTCCGACTACCTTCGCGACTTCAAGCCGCTCATTCATACTGCTTCGACAAACGGGCTTGTCCGAAGCTTGTCACCACCATGCGCCGTGCGAGCATCACTCATGCTCGCGAACGATCGACCTCGCCCGCTTGCCACGGAAATAGGACTTCACCCATGGCTCCTCACAGGCGAGCATATCCTCAACCGTGCCGGAAACCAGAACGCGTTTCTTCCCGAGAACCGCAATCCGGTCGCAGACCGAGAACAGGCTGTCCAGATCGTGCGTCACCATATACACGGTCAATCCCAGCGTGTCGCGCAGCTTGGCAATCAACTCGTCGAACTCCGCCGCACCGATCGGATCGAGGCCCGAGGTCGGCTCGTCGAGAAAGACGAGATCCGGATCGAGCGCAAGAGCACGCGCAAGTGCCGCGCGCTTGATCATGCCGCCGGAGAGCTCAGACGGATACTTTTCCGCCGCTTCCGGCGCGAGGCCCACCAGCTCGATTTTCAGCCGTGCAAGCTCGTCCATAAGATCCTGCGGCAGATCGAGATACTCGCGCATCGGCACCTGAATATTCTCGCGCACCGTCAGCGCGGAGAAAAGCGCACCGTGCTGAAACAGCACGCCGAGGCGCATGTCGAGCGCGATGCGGTCGGCCTCGCTCATCTTCTCGTATTCGGCGCCCAGGATCTCGATCGTACCGGACCGCTTGGGCAAAAGCCTGAGCACCGTGCGCATCAGTACCGATTTGCCCGTACCGGAAGCCCCGACGAAGCCGAGGATCTCTCCGCGCAACACCTCGAGATTGAGTTTGTCGAGAACGATATTATCGCCGAAACCGACCGTCAGGTCACGAACGGAAAGCACGGCTTCGCGCCGCTCCGCCGCTTCCTCCGATTTTTCCATTGCCGCTTCAACCATGCCGCCTGCCTCAGAAGTCGATTGCCGCGTAGAACATGGCGAACAACCCGTCGATAAGAATGACGACGAAGATCGATTTAACGACCGACGAGGTCACACGCCGCCCAAGCGACTCCGCGCTGCCGCCGACCTTGAGGCCTTCTACAGCCGCCACCACACCGATGATCAGCGCCATGAAGGGCGCCTTGATCATACCCGCCGCCACCGACGAGAAATCGACAGCTTCCTGCAGCCGCGCCAGGAACGTCGGGATCGTGATGCCTGAATAGCTCCAGGCAACGAGCGCCGCGCCGGTCAGGGCCGCGAAATTCGCGATGATCGTCAGGAGCGGCAGCACGATGGTGAGCGCCACCAGGCGCGGGAACACCAGAACGCCGACGGGGCTGAGGCCCATAACCTTCAGCGCGTCGACCTCCTCGCGCATCTTCATCGAGCCGATTTCGGCGGTGATCGCACTGCCGGACCGGCCGGCGATCATGATCGCTGTGAGCAGCACGCCGATTTCGCGCAGCTGCAGGATGCCGACAAGATCGACGACGAAGATCTCGGCGCCGAAGGACCTGAGCTGGAAGGCGCCCTGCTGGGCAATGATGGCGCCGATCAGAAACGACATGAGCGTGATGATCGGCACCGCCATGACGCCCATGCGGTCGATCTGGTGGACGATTGCGGCGGGCGAGACGCCCGCATGACGCCCGAGCTTCAACTGAGCGCCGCGGACGGCGGAACCGAGGATGAACATCGCCGCGACCGTGTCGGTCCATATAGACACGGTTACCTCGCCGATCGGCGCAAACAGTCGCTGGAAAAGCGGAAGTCTCGTGGTGTCGCGTTCCGGGGAGCGCAACTTTTCCGGCAGAGCCTGCACGAGCTCGACATAACGCTGGCCGCCGCTCGCGAAATGCACGTCCGCGCCGGCCTCGCCCGCAATGCCGTTCATGAACCGGCGGATGATCCAGGCGCCGGCCGTATCCATCGCCGTAATGCCCGAAAAATCGAACTCATATCGCCCGCCGGAAGGACGCCCAAGCTTCTTCAGCTTCGCGGCCATCGCCTCGGCTGTCTCGTGCCGCCAGTTGCCGCTAAAGACGTAGCGCTTGCCTTGCTCCCTCGCGCCCTCGTCGAGCGTGACATCTGCAGCGATCTTGGATGGGGAACGCGTCACGTGATCCTGGTCTTCTCGGTTGGCCTTTGCACAATTCCTTAAACCAGATTCGATTTAAGGACAAAATCGTGCAGAAATTCAAAGTCGTACAGCGACCTTTGTGCGGCTGAAAAGATACACTGTCCAATGCGCTTCTAAAACGCAGAACGTCATAGCGGGTGATGGCTGTGATGTCATCCATAAGGCCCGGCGGGGAAGATCCAATGCCACATTTCCTGACAACAACCGTCCAACACTTTCCGATCGCCGGTGTTTTCACGATTTCTCGCGGCTCGAAGACCACCGCGAGCGTCATCACCTGCCAGATCAGCGACGGCGAGGTAAGCGGCTGGGGGGAGTGCGTACCCTATGCCCGCTACGGCGAATCGCTCGAATCGGTTCTGGCGGCAATCGAGGCGGTTCGTCCGTCGATCGAGAGCGGATTGACGCGCGCTGAGCTGCAGAAGGACATGCCGCCCGGGGCCGCCCGCAATGCGGTCGACTGCGCTCTCTGGGACCTGGAGGCGAAACAAAGCGGCACGCCCGCCTATGCACTGGCCGGGATCTCCGCTCCCGTCCCGCTGACGACCGCCTACACCCTCTCCCTCGGCGAACCGGAAGAGATGATGGCGCAGGCGCAAAAATACGCGCATCGCGCGCTGCTGAAGGTAAAGGTAGGCACGGCGGACGACACGTCGCGCATCCGCGCCGTCCGCCAAGGGGCGCCGGAGAGCCGCATCATCCTCGATGCGAACGAGGGCTGGACGGAGCACAATCTCGCCGCCCATTTTGCAGCTTGCGCGGAAAACGGCATCGCTCTCGTCGAGCAGCCGCTGCCGGCAGGCCGGGATCAGGCGCTCGCTTCGATCACGCGCCCAGTTCCGGTCTGCGCCGACGAAAGCGTGCATGGGACCGATGACCTCAAAAACCTTGCCGGACGCTACGACGCGGTCAACATCAAGCTCGACAAGACAGGCGGATTGACCGAAGCGCTTCGCATGCGCGCCGCGGCCGAGGCGCTCGGGCTCAAGATCATGGTGGGCTGCATGGTCGGCAGCTCGCTTGCCATGGCGCCGGCAATGCTCGTCGCTCAGGGCGCCGATTTCGTCGATCTCGACGGTCCGCTCCTGCTTGCGGAAGATCGCAAGCCTGGCCTGCGCTATGAAGCTTCTCTCGTCTTTCCGCCTGAGGCCAACCTCTGGGGCTGAAGATACCAGCCGGCAAAGGCGAAACAGCAGCCGATGAAGGCGACCGCCGACATCGAATAGAAGCCGTCGACGCCGAACCAGGCATAGAAATAACCGGACAAGAACGTGAAAATCGCCGTGAAGAAGCCGGTGTAGAAGAAATAGAGGCCTTGGGCGGAAGCCTCCTGCTCTTCCGCGACCCTCTCCACCAGCTTGTGCTGCATGCCCGTATGCATGATCGCATAGGTGAAGGCGTGGAAACACTGGAGGACGAAATAGCCGGAGAAGCCAAGGTCCATCGGGAAGATCAGCCAGCGGACGACGGCAAGCCCGCAGCCGGAGAAGATCATCGCCCAGACGCTGAAGCGTCGGATGATGGCCTTGGCGAAAACGAACATCAGCACCTCGGCTGCCACGCCGGCGCTCCAGAGCGCTCCGATCTGCGTGCCGCTGTAGCCGATATGCTGCCAATAGATGGCCGAGAAGGCGAAGAGCATCGCATGGCTGCTGTTCACCATCGTGACGCCGATCAGGAGCAGTTGCAGGTCGGGCTGGCGCAGCGATTGCGGCGGTGGTTCGGTCAGCGCCGTGATCGGCGACGGACGTCGCGGCCGGCCGACCCGCGGCGCCAAAAGGGCCATCAGGACCATAAGTCCGAAGCCAGCGGCCATCGCCGGCAGCACCATTGGACCACCAAATCTGCCGATCATCCAGCCGCCAAGCATGGTCGCACCGATGAAGGCCACCGATCCCCAGACGCGCATGTGAGCATAATCGAAGCCCCAACGCCTCACGCCCGAAAGCGCGATCGCTTCGACGATCGGCACATAGGGCGAATAGACCGCCGATTGCAGCGCGTAGATGATGAGCACGGGCCAGAAGCTGTGCGCATAGAAAAGAACGAAGGCCGTCACGAGCGACAGGACGGCTGACCAGATCAGCACGATCACCCGTTCGCCGATCCTATCCGCAAGCAAGCCCGCGAGCGGTGCCGTGATGACGCGAATGAACATCGGGACGGCGAGAACGACGCCAATCTCGAAGTCGGTCATCGACAGCGTGCTGAGCCAGACCGGAAAATACGGCATGGCAAAGCCGTTGACGATCAACGGCGCACAAAAAAGCAGCGCTATGCGGAGCGCGAACTTGCGCGGCGGAGGCCCCACGTTCGGGGGCGCGGATGAGGGAATCATGGAGTGACCTGATGGCTGTGGGTCATCTCTAGCACAACCGCGTCGCCGCCCACCATAAGCTAGTTTTCGCCACAGGTGCGTCTCGGAAAAAAGCGAGGGAAAACTTGCCCTCGCATTCGGCCCCGCGCCTCTAAGGGTCAGGCGGCCTGTGGCGAGAGGACCTGCGCCAGCATCTTTTCGGCCTCGCTCGAGCTTTCCACCTCGGCCAGGCCGCCGCCCATCCGGTGCCAGGTGATAAGCTCCATCCTGCCGTCGTAATGTTCGGCGATCGCCGTGCAGCTTTCGACCCAGTCGCCGGTGTTGATGTAGCGGACGTCACCGATCTCTTCGATCACCGCGTGATGAATATGGCCGCAGATGACGCCCTGTGCGTCGTGGCGGCGCGCCTCCTCGGCAACGACCTTCTGGAACTCGCCGATGAAATTCACGGCATGCTTGACCTGCAGCTTTGCCCAGGAGGAGAACGACCAATAGGGCATGCCAAGGCGACGGCGAATCGCCGCCAGTCCGATGTTGATGGCGATCGCCATGTCGTAGGCCCAGTCGCCGAGATAGGCGAGCACGCGCGCATTGCGCACCACGACGTCGAATTCGTCGCCGTGCAGGACGAGATAGTTACGCCCGTCGGCGCCCTTATGCATGTGACGCTGCGCCACCTCGATGCCGCCGAAATGCACGCCCGGAAAATCCCGCATGAATTCGTCGTGATTGCCGGGAATGTAGATGATGCGGGAGCCTTTGCGCGCCTTGCGCAACAGCTTCTGGACAACGTCATTGCAGGGCTGCGGCCAGTACCAGCTGCGCTTCAGGCGCCAACCGTCGACGATATCCCCGACGAGGATGATCGTTTCCGCCTCGTGATGGCGCAGGAAATCGAGCAGGTAGTCGGTCTTGGCTGCCTTCGAGCCCAGGTGGACGTCGGAGATGAAGAGCGTCCGCAGTTTCCGAACCGAGTTCTGTTGGGATACCGATGCCGCGGTCATGCGAGCCTCGTCTTGGTTGAGCCTTTTGAACCCGTCAAAATCAGACTCGTGTTTCAGGAAGATGACACGGGCTGTGCTGCGACAATCCGGGCGCCGCAAAAGAACCGCGGCGAAAACTGTACGCCGCCCGCAATTCATGCCAAAAGGCCTCGACCAAGAAAGAGGAATGCAAGGCATGAATACGGGCGAAAAAGCGAAATCCCAATCGGTTCCGGCGAGCGGAGATATCGACCAGCAGGCACTTTTCTTCCACCGCTATCCTCGCCCGGGCAAGCTTGAAATCCAGCCGACCAAGCCGCTCGGCAACCAGCGCGATCTGGCGCTGGCCTACTCGCCCGGCGTCGCCGCGCCCTGTCTCGCCATCAAGGACAATCCCGAGACAGCCGCCGATTTCACGGCGCGCGCCAATCTCGTCGCGGTGATTTCCAACGGCACGGCCGTTCTCGGCCTCGGCAACATCGGCCCGCTTGCCTCCAAGCCGGTCATGGAAGGCAAGGCCGTGCTCTTCAAGAAGTTCGCCGGCATCGACGTTTTCGACATCGAGATCGATGCGCCGAGCGTCGAGCGCATGGTCGACGTCATTTCGGCCTTGGAGCCGACCTTCGGCGGCATCAATCTCGAGGACATAAAGGCGCCGGAATGCTTTGAGGTGGAGCGGCGTCTGCGCGAGAAGATGGAGATACCGGTCTTCCATGACGACCAGCATGGAACCGCGATCATCGTCGCCGCCGCCGTTCTGAACGGCCTCGAACTCGCGGGCAAGGATATTGCCGAAGCGAAGATCGTCGCCTCCGGTGCGGGCGCGGCGGCGCTCGCCTGCCTCAACCTGCTCGTCACGCTCGGCGCCAAACGGGAGAATATCTGGGTCCACGACATCGAGGGCCTTGTCTACAAGGGTCGCGAGGCGCTGATGGACGAGTGGAAGGCCGTCTACGCACAGGAGAGCGACAACCGTGTGCTCGCCGACAGCATCGGTGGGGCCGACGTCTTCCTCGGTCTTTCGGCGGCCGGCGTCCTCAAGCCTGAACTGCTCGCCCAGATGGCCGAGAAGCCGCTGATCATGGCGCTTGCCAACCCGACGCCCGAGATCATGCCGGAAGTTGCGCGCGCGGCGCGCCCGGACGCGATGATCTGCACCGGCCGGTCGGACTTCCCGAACCAGGTCAACAACGTTCTCTGCTTTCCGCACATCTTCCGCGGCGCGCTCGATTGCGGTGCGCGCACGATCAATGAAGAGATGAAGATGGCGGCCGTTCGGGCAATCGCCGGCCTGGCGCGCGAGGAGCCTTCCGACGTCGCCGCGCGCGCCTATACGGGCGAAACGCCGATCTTCGGACCCGACTACCTCATCCCCTCGCCATTCGATCAGCGGCTGATCCTGCGCATCGCTCCGGCTGTTGCAAAGGCGGCGGCCGAAAGCGGTGTCGCGAGCCGCCCCATTCAGGATTTCGACGCCTACCTCGATAAATTGAACCGCTTCGTCTTCCGCTCCGGATTCATCATGAAGCCGGTCTTCGCGGCGGCCAAGAACGCTACGAAGAACCGCGTCATCTTCGCGGAGGGTGAGGATGAACGGGTGCTGCGTGCCGCCCAGGTCCTGCTTGAGGAAGGCACCGCCAAGCCGATCCTGATCGGCCGTCCGCAGATCATCGAGACGCGTCTTCGGCGCTACGGCCTGCGAATCCGTCCGGATGTCGATTTCGAGGTGGTCAATCCCGAGGGAGACCCGCGCTATCGCGACTATGTCGACGACTATTTCGCCCTCGTAGGTCGCCGCGGGGTGATCCCGGAAGCGGCCCGCACGATCGTGCGCACGAACACGACTGTGATCGGCGCCCTTGCGGTCAAGCGCGGCGAAGCGGATGCGCTGATCTGCGGCGTCGAAGGACGCTACAGCAAGCACCTGCGCGACGTTTCGCAGATCATCGGCAAGCGGTCCGGGGTTCTCGATTTCTCGGCGTTGAGCCTGCTTATCTCGCAGCGCGGTGCAACCTTCTTCACCGACACCTATGTGAGCTACAACCCGAGCGCCGAGCAGATCGCGCAGACGACGGCCATGGCGGCCGGAGAAATCCGCCGCTTCGGCATCACGCCGCGCGCAGCGCTCGTGTCACATTCGAACTTCGGTTCGCGCGATTCCGAAAGCGCCTCGAAAATGCGTGAGGCGTTGCATCTCGTGCGTGAACTCGCGCCCGACCTCGAAGTCGACGGCGAGATGCATGGCGACTCGGCGATCTCCGAAATCCTCCGCCAGCGCGTGATGCCGGACAGCACGCTGAACGGCGAAGCCAATCTGCTCGTCTTCCCGAATCTGGACGCAGCCAACATTACGCTCGGCGTGGTCAAGACCATGACGGACAGCCTCCATGTCGGGCCAATCCTGCTCGGCTCGGCGCTGCCGGCACACATTCTTTCGCCGTCCGTCACATCGCGCGGCGTCGTCAACATGGCCGCACTTGCGGTCGTGGAGGCGAGCCATCCGGTATAGCGGACAGATACTCCGCCGGGCCGCCAATCGGGCGGTCCGGCGTTTACTCCAGTCGAAATTCAACCTTGGATTGAGGAGGGGGTAGCAGTTGCAGCGTTTGCGAAATATTACACTAGACAAAGCATGCCCCCCTTACCATGCTT
This sequence comes from Sinorhizobium psoraleae, assembly GCF_013283645.1. GTDB lineage: Bacteria > Pseudomonadota > Alphaproteobacteria > Rhizobiales > Rhizobiaceae > Sinorhizobium > Sinorhizobium psoraleae. The sequence goes on along the minus strand of NZ_JABEKV010000004.1, from coordinate 814,834 downwards.
GTTGCAGGACAAGATTCGGTGTTGCGGCATGACTGATCAACAGGCTGTCCTCGATCTACTGGACATCGTGGAGTACGGGGGCTGCGCCGAACCGGAGCAATTCTTTGCGTTGATGCGCCGGACCTTCAAGATCGCGCATCTGTTATACCTTGAAGCGGAGCCGCTTGCCGACGGCCTGAAGGTCTGCCGACTGCACCACACCTTCGGCGCCTATGCCGCTGAGATCTATCTCTCGAAGGGCCTCTACCGGATCGACCCAATCCTGCGGCTTGCGCTTGGCGGCGTAAGACCTGTCGAATGGACGACCGCGCGGCGGCGCTTTCCCGAATGCGAACCGCTCTTTCACGCAGCCGAGGAAATCGGCCTTTCGACCGAGGGCGTCGCGCTGCCGCTGCCGTCACCCGCAGGACGCATGGCGCTCCTCGCAATTAACGCCAATATGTCGCCGGCGGAATGGTCCGCCTACCGGCGTTGCCATTTGCGCGACTTCCAGTTGGCCGCCAACCTCTTCCATGCGTCGATGCTGGAACATGCCGCCATGGCAGGCGCAATCGATGAGCGCGACATGCGCCTGACAGGCCGCGAGACCGAAGTGCTGACCTGGTCGGCTGCCGGCAAGAGTTACTGGGAAATCGCCACGATCCTCGGCATTTCCGAGCGCACAGTCCGCTTCTTCATGACCAATGCGCGCCGCAAATTGAACGTCGTCTCCAATACACAGGCCGTGGCGCAGGCGGTTCGCCACGCTCTGATCCCCACGATCTGACGGGTTCGGTCACACGGTTACCCGTCAGACCTCGGACCAAACCCCCGCAAATTTAGTGGGAAAAAATCCGCATTTAAACTGTCACTATAGACAGTTACATGTGTCACTTGAGCCTGACAGCATCTGCCCATCGCGCAAAAACGATGGAGCGAAAGATGATCAGGATTCTGAACGGCAACGCTCGCGGACAGCACCCGCGGGCCATCGACGAAATGTTCCGGCTGCGCAAGCGCGTGTTCCATGACTTCCTCAAATGGGACGTGAAGACCGACGGCGAGTGGGAAATCGACCACTACGACAAGGCGAACCCTCTCTATGTAATGTCGTACTCACCGGAAACCGGAAAATTGCGCGGATCGCTGCGGCTGCTGCCGACGCTTGGGCCGAATATGCTGGATGATACATTCCCGATCCTGCTCGGCGACAATCCCGAAATCCGCAGCGCCTCCGTCTGGGAATCGAGCCGCTTCTGCATCGATCCGGATATCTCGCAGGACCGCTCGTCGAACCAGGTGACGGTCGCCGCCGCAGAACTCATGTGCGGCGTCGGCGAACTCGGTCTTGCCTCCGGCATCAGCCACATCGTCACGGTCACCGATGTCTTCCTGGAAAGGATGTTCCGGCGCATGGGGTGCCCGGGAGAACGCATTGCCGAGCCGCACCGGATCGGCTCCGTCTATGCCGTGGCCGTGGCGTGGGAAGTGACGCGGGAACTGCTCGATACCATGAAGCATGTCGCCGCGATCGACGGAACCGTGCTTGAGCGCCCGATGTCGCTCGAAACCGCACGGGCCGCCTGACGAACTTACGGCGCCGCGCGTCGTATCAGACGCGCAAGAATATGTCGTAGTACTTTGAATTGCTGCATGTTTTCGTCCTTAGGTCGGCTACGATCTAAGGACACATGCAGTAGCCGGGCCGCTCCGCGGTCCGGACCTCTTCTCTTTTGCTGCAGTTGTCATTAACGCAGACTCCGCCTTGACGTTGCACTGTCACGGCAGCCCTTTATGATAGGGAAAACGGAGTTTCCGACGTCCTTGAAAAGGATCGCGCCGGATTGCAGAAAGAGACGAGAGCCAGTGTCCCGGAGTGTCGTGTCCCGGAACTTCAAACGCATGGCGGTGCTCCTGCTCCCGGCGCTGCTGGCGATGGCTGACGGCGCGTCGGCCTCGCCCGTTTGTGAACGCCTGAACGCACGACTGATCGATCTTTCGACAATCGTTACCCCGAGAGCCAACCTGCGCGATTTCACCGGCGCCGTCTCCCGCCAGAACATCGAGCTCCGTCGGGCAAAAAATGAGCGCCGTCGCATGGAGTGCAACACCGGCAGTGTCGTCGTGATCGGGGGCGACAATGACGAGGCATGCGCCGCGCTCGATGAGACGATCGCCCGCATGGAGGATAATCTTCAAAGGCTCAAGGCGCACCGCCGCTCGCTGATATCGGGCGACACGGGCGACGCGCGCCGGCGCATTCTCGCAGCGCTGGAGTTGAACGGTTGCCAGGATGAGGCGGGCGCGGAGCCGGTCGAAGGGCAGGACGAATTCGCCAGCGCCGACACCGATCTCCCCCGCAACATCCTCCGGGATCTCCCACCTGACAGTGAAGATTACCCGCTGCTGAACGACGATGCCGGAATGCAGGATTTTCCGTTGCTCAGCGAAGAGCCGGCCGGCAGTCTCAGGACCATGTGCGTGAGGACCTGCGACGGTGCCTTTTTCCCGATCTCTTCAAATGCAACGCCGGCAGATTTTGCGCGCGATGCCGAACTTTGCCAGGCACGCTGCCCCGGTGCGGAGACGGAACTCTACTACCACGCCCTCGCGACGGAAGAGAGTGACCAGATGGTCTCGGCCTCGACCGGCAGGCCGTATACCGAGTTGCCGACCGCATTTGCCTATCGCGCGCGTGACGTCGGTGCACCGGGGCTCTGTGGCTGCCAGATCCCGAAAGGTCCGGCTACGGATCTCGGCACGATGGGCAGCGAACCGTCAGTCATCACCATCAACAGCGACCGGAAGCCGGCCGCGGGTTCGGCGCAAGCCAAGCCCGTGCAGGAGCGGCCCTACGATCCGAAGAACAGCAAGGTCCGTGTCGTAGGCCCGGCGTTCCTGCCGCAGGAGGAAAGCGCTATCGATCTCAAGAACCCGCTCGGTCCGGGTTACCAGCCGGTCCAGGGCAATTGAATCGCTCTGCCGCAGATCCAGTGTTCGAGCGCCCGCCGACACCGCATTGCCTACTCCCACAACGGTGCAGGTATCGCGTTTATCCCGTTGAAACAAAGCGCGTTTTCATCCTTGGATGCCCCACCCTTCCTCGAAGACCAAATCCTCGAGCGGCAGGCGCTGACGCCATCCTTTTACCGCGAGTTCCGGCTGCTGATAGAGCCGATCAACGAATCCAAGACAAAGCCAGGCGACGATTTCGATATGCTCGGGTATGCCGAGAATCGCCTTGATCTCCCGCTCGTGGAAGATGCTGACCCAACCGACGCCGACACCTTCCGCACGTGCGGCGAGCCAGAGGTTCTGGACCGCACAGACGGTCGAATAGACGTCCATCTGCGAATTGTGCGTTCGTCCAAGCACGACCGCTCCACCGCGTGTGCGATCGCAGGTGACGCAGATGCTGAGTGGCGCCTTGCGAATACCTTCGAGTTTCAGCGAGCGGTATTTCGTCTGCGCCTCGCCGGAGAACATAAGGGCTGCTTCCTCATTGGCGCGCTCGAAGGCCTTCCAGACCCTCTCGCGCGTCTCCTCCTGACGGACGAGCACGAAGTTCCATGGCTGCATGAAGCCGACCGAAGGCGCGCTGTGGGCGGCACCAAGCAGTCGGGCAATGAGTTCGTCGGGCAGCGGATCGGGAAGGAACTCGTCCCGCACGTCGCGGCGTGTTTCGATGGCGCGATAGACGGCGGCACGCTCGTCCGGCGAAAAGGCTCCGGCCGCCGCAAGACAGCCAATCGGGTCAGGTCGCATCGTTCGATCCCCAACAATGCACAACCTCCCGCCGTCCGCGCGGGGCCGGTCTATCTTGCCAGGCCGGTCTTCTGACTTTGGATCATCCAGCCGCGCCGCCTTCCCAAATCGCTTCAAGATTCAGTGGCAAAGCCCTGCAACAAAACAGAACCTTATTTTGGCGTGACCGTCCCCATCACAGCGTTGGGCACGTTCCGGACTTGCACCGGCTTCCCGATTCTCCCGCCGCAGCGGGCACCTGGCGGCCGTATATGGACACAGCCGCCGGCGAAAGGCAAGACGAGCGAACGCCTCGCCTGTGCGACGCCTTCGCCTGGCAAACGCAGAGCGGCATGGTGATCAGAGCGGCGCCGACGGATGCGGCGAGCCGTCATAGGCGCCCCAGATCGATTGGTCGAAGCAGATCACCGAACCGGTCATGAGGCCCGATTCCGCCGAGGAGAGATAGGCGCAGGCGCGCGCGACCTCGGCCGGATCGACAAGCCTGCCGAAAGGCTGGTTCGCCGCCGCCTTCTCCAGCCAGTCCGCCGGTGCGTCATGATATTCGCGCTGGATGCGATCCTCCCCCTCCGACGCCATCCACCCAATGTTGAGCCCGTTGACGCGAATGCGGTTGCGGAGAACCGCATAAGCCGTGTTCTTGGTCAGCGTCTCCAGGGCGCCTTTCGACGCGCAATAGGCGGCGATGAAGGGCTGGCCCGCCTTGGCCGACATCGAGCCGATATTGACGATGGTGCCCTCGATCTTCTCGCGCCGCATCATCTTCACGGTTTCCTGCATCAGGAAGAAGGGCGCGCGCACATTGATCGCGAACATGCGGTCGAAGAGTTCCGGCGTCGTGTCGAGTATCGTGCCGCGATCGGTGATCGCGGCGGCGTTCACCAGTGCGTCCACACGGCCGAACTCCCGGTCGCAAGTGGCGACCACCTGGCGGGCATCCTCCACCCGCTCGAGATCGGCCGGGACATAGACCACCTTGGTACCGGTCGCCTTGCTGATTTCGGTCGCTTTCGCCTCGCCTTTCGCGGCATTGCGCCCGCAGATGACGATACCGGTCGCGCCCCGTTCGGCAAAGAGCGCGGCAATCGTCGCGCCGAGCCCTTGCGTGCCACCGGTAACGATGGCGATCTTGCCATCGAGACGACCATAATCCGTGCTCATGAAATCCTCCTTGGATAGATTGCAGTTTCAGGCTCCACCCGCAGCGGCCGAAGCCTTAACTCTCGGGCCTTCCTCAGCTTTTTTTCTTCGCTGTCTGCGCGGCGAGTGCCTCCACGAAGGTCCCGGTGTCCCAACCCGCCGCGAGAGCTTCATGCATCAGCTGTGCCTGCGTCTTCGGTGCCAGGCCGCCGAGCGGTGGGTCGCGATCGAGATTGGTCGGGAACGAGTAACCCTCGGCGCAGGAGGCAATCGCATTGGCGATCTCGGCGACTGAGAGCTTCCCGTCGGCGGCGAGCGCCTTCAGGGCGGGATAGAGCACGCCGCACATTCGCTCGCGGTCGACTGTTTCCATTGCGCGTCCGAAGGCGGAGGAGACCTGAAGGAGATTTGCTACACGCTTGATGTCGGCCGAGCGGTTGGTGCCGGCGGCATGGAAGAGCGCCGGGTTGAAGAACACCGCATCGCCCTTCTCAAGCGGAAGCTGGACGTGGTTCTCGTCGAAGTAGGCTTTGAATTCCGGTCGCTTGAGCGCGAGATAGCCGGGCACATAGGTCTGGCTGTAGGGCAGGAACAAGGTTGGCCCGCTTTCGAGCGGCATGTCGCAATGGGCAACGGCGCCTTGCAGCGTCAGCACCGGTGAGAGCTTGTGCACGTGCGCGGGATATCGCTCGATGACCGCCGACGTCTGGAAGCCGAGATGATAGTCGCGATGCGCCGATTGCGCGGCCCCGCCCGGATTGACGCGGTTCACCTGCGCCGTCATCTGGTAGTTCGGCCCGAGCCAGGCCTCGCTGGCGAGGGCGATGACCGCGTTGCCGTAGTAGGCCGCGAAGTTTTCGGGAGAGCGCAGGCAATGCTTCTCCAGCGAATTCCAGATCCGGTCGTTGGCGCCCGGTTTGGCGAAATGGTCTCCACCGCCGCTGTTGGTGCGGTGTTGCTCCTCGATGATGTCGTCGAAGATGCGGCTTGCCTCATCTATGACGCTCGTATCAGCGAAGGCGAGCTTGAACACGGCAACGCCCGGTCCTTCTGCAAGGGCCTCGCAAATCTCCGCCAGGGCCGCGCGCCGGCCATCGTCCGTCGCGCAAGCGGCAATAAGGCTGGCGCTGTCGTAGATAAGGATGTTCTTCTGGCAATCGGCCGCATGCGGATAGTCGGCCGGGTTGGTGCGGCGCTCGACCTCGACGCGAAACGCCTCGATACCGCAGGAATCCTCCGTCAGCCATACGTGTTCGACGCGCCTCCTCGCCGTGTTGTCGGTCTTCATCGGGCATTCTCCTCACAAACCACTTTACCGACTATACGTATCGCCCAATTCCGAGATAGAGCAGGAATCCATCAAAAAACCATCAGGAGGCCCTGGCGTGGCGCACCCGTTTCTCGTCAAGGATATCGCATTCCAGGCAGGGGTGAGCACCGCCACGGTCGACCGGGTGCTCAATGATCGGGCGGGCGTTCGCCCGCAGACGATAGCCCGCGTCAAGGCGGCGATCCGCGATCTTGAGAAACAGGCCGGCATGGAACTCCAGGGGCGGAAATACGCAATCGACGTGGTCATGGAAGCGCCGGAGCGCTTTACCGAGGCGGTGCGACGCGCTTTCGAGAGCGAAGCGACGACCTTCATGCCGACGATCTTCCGCTGCCGTTTTCATTTCGCGGAAACGATGCGGTCGCAGGAGATCGCGCAATTGCTCGACCGAATCCGCCTGCGCGGCACCGATGGCATCGTCCTCAAGGCACCGGATGTGCCGGAGGTGACCGCTGCCGTGGCACGGCTCGAAAGCGCAAGGATTGCGGTGGTGACGCTCGTCACAGATCTGCCCCACTCCGCCAGAACGGCCTATGCCGGTGCCGACAACCGCGCGGCCGGCGAGACCGCCGCCTATCTGATCGGCGAGCGCTTTGCCCATCAGGCGGCGACCGTATTGGTCACGATCTCGAGCAACCGTTTCCGCGGGGAGGAAGAACGGGAGATTGGTTTCCGCCGGATATTGCGCGCACGCTACCCTTCGATCGGCATCGTCGAGATCAGCGAGGGTTACGGCAAGAACGAGGAAACCGGCGCCCTCGCCCTTGAGGCGCTAACGTGCCATCCCGAGATCAACGCCGCCTATTCGATCAGTGGAAACCGGGCCGTGCTCGCCGCTTTCCGTCGGCTCGACCGCACTTGCTCAATCTTCATTGCTCATGACCTCGATCAGGATAATCTGGAACTCCTGAGGGACGGACGCGTGCATTTCGTCCTGCATCACGACCTGAGGACGGACGCGCGAACGGCATTTCGCGCCATCATGGGGAGAGGAGCGACCCCCGCCGCCTCCGGAAGCCAACGCCTTTCCGCGGTCGAGGTGATCACCCCTTACAATCTGCCGCTTGCCTGAGGCGGCGTCCATGCTGCGGGGGAGTCACTCGGGCTGATATCGCACGAACGCGAATGCCTCGCCCGACGGCGACCAGTTCGGAACGTTCATCGTCCCCTGCCCGCCGAAGAGCTCGAACAGAACGCGCGCATTGCCGCCTTCCGGGTCCATCAGGCGCAGCCTGACGTCAAGGTCGCGCGGGTGATCGAAGACATCGCCGTCGTAGGAAAGCACCAGAAGATGCCGGCCATCAGGCGAAGGATGAGGGAACCAGTCGCCATAAGGGCTGTCGGTGATGCGTTGCACGTCGCTGCCATCAGGGCGAATGCGCCAGATCTGCATGCGACCGGTGCGGCTCGAATTGAAATAGATCCAGCGCCCGTCCGGCGACCAGTCCGGTCCGTCATTGCGGCCCTCGCCCATCGTCAGTCGACGCTCGTCGCCGCCTTCGACCGGGATCGTGTAGATGTCGAAGACCTGGTCACGGATGCCGCAATAGGCAAGTGTCCGCCCGTCCGGCGACCAGCCGTGCCAGTAGGACGGCAGGTTCGGCGTCACCAAGCGGGGCGAACCGCCCTCGATCGGCAGGACGTAGATCGCCGACTTGCCGAATTCGGTCTTGTCGCTGATGACGAGTGTTTGCCCGTCCGGGGAAATACCATGGTCGTTGTTGCACTCCCGGGCAAAGCCGGTGTCGATCTCAACCGGTTCGGAACCATCGAGCGCAAGACGATAAAGCCGGCCATCGCCGTTGATGATGAGATAGCGTCCATCCGCCGACCAATTCGGCGCCTCGACCAGCCGCTCGGTCTGCCAGACGACGCGCGTCTCGCCGCTGCCGATGTCGAAGATCTCCACCGAGCTGCGCATCACTACCCCCTGTCACGGAAGCGATTGGTAATCGGGTAGCGCCGGTCGCGACCGAAGTTCTTCTTGGTGATCTTCACGCCCGGAGCCGACTGTCGGCGCTTGTATTCGGCAATGTAAAGCAGGTGTTCGATGCGATGGACCGTCGGCTCGTCATGCCCGCGGGCGACGATTTCCTCGGTGCTCATCTCCTTCTCCACGAGGCATTCGAGGATGTCGTCGAGCACCGGATAGGGAGGCAGCGAATCCTGGTCGGTCTGGTTCGGCCGAAGTTCGGCGGATGGGGCCTTGTCGATGATGTTCTGCGGGATGACTTCACCCGAAGGCCCGAGCGCGCCCGGCGGCACCGCACTGTTGCGCCAGCGCGAAAGGGCATAGACCTGCATCTTGTAGAGATCCTTGATCGGGTTGAAGCCGCCGTTCATGTCGCCATAGAGCGTGGCGTAGCCGACCGACATCTCGGACTTGTTGCCGGTCGTGACCACCATCGAACCGAACTTGTTGGAGATCGCCATCAGGATCGTCCCGCGCGTGCGGCTCTGGAGGTTCTCCTCCGTGATCCCGGATTCGGTGCCCTCGAATGCATCCGAGAGCGCGCTGAGGAAGCCCTCGACCGGCTCCTCGATGGCAACGATATCGTAGCGGCAGCCGAGCGCCTTGGCGCAGGCCTCGGCGTCCTTCAGCGATTCTTGCGACGTATATCGGTAAGGCAGCATCACCGTGCGCACACGCTCCTCGCCAAGTGCATCAACCGCTAGCGCCGTGCAGATCGCCGAATCGATGCCGCCCGAAAGGCCGAGCACGACATTCTTGAAGCCGTTCTTGTTGACGTAGTCCCTGAGGCCCAGCATGCAGGCGCGGTAATCCGCCTCTTCGCTTTCCGGGATGCGCGAATTGAGCCCGTTGGACGAAGCCCATCCGTCTTCGCCTCGCCTCCATTCCGAGACCGCGACCGCTTCCTCGAACTGGCTCATCTGGAAGGCCAGCGACTTGTCCGCATTGAAGGCGAAGCTCGCACCGTCGAAGATGAGCTCGTCCTGTCCGCCGAGCTGGTTGGCATAGATCATCGGCAGGCCGGTCTCGATGACCTGTTTCAGGACAACCTGATGGCGGACATCGACCTTGCCGCGATAATAGGGCGAACCGTTCGGGGAAAGCAGGATTTCGGCGCCGCTTTCCTTGAGGGTCTCGCAGACGCCGAGATCGCCCCAGATATCCTCGCAGATCGGTATGCCGATGCGCACGCCGCGGAAGTTGACGGGACCGGGCATTCCTCCGGCGTCGAACACGCGCTTTTCGTCGAACTCCCCGTAATTCGGCAGATCCACCTTGTCGCGGATCGCGATGATCTTGCCTCCATCCAGGACGGCGATCGAATTATGGCGGAGCGCTCCGGCCTGACGGGGGAAGCCGATGACGACGCCCGGCCCGCCATCAGCCGTTTCAGCGGCGAACTTCTCGACAGCCTGCAAGCAGGCCTTCAGAAACGCAGGTTTCAGCACGAGATCCTCGGGCGGGTAGCCAGAGATGAAGAGTTCGGTGAACACCAGCAAATCGGCATCCTGGCGCGCCGCATCCGCGCGCGCCTCGCGTGCCTTCGCCAGATTGCCGGCGATGTCGCCGACCGTTGGATTGAGCTGGGCCACGGCGATCCGTAGCGTCGAGGGAACGGCATTCTGTGCAGTCATGAGCGGGCCTGTCGGTCTTTTCTCAGCGAATACTTTCTGACGTACGGCATGTTCTATCGCATACCGCGACAAAAAACCCACAGCCAATCGCAATCAACTTAAAAATTCCGAAAAATTCTGCGTTTCCCGCCCCTTACGCGGGGAGACGACGATCTTTTGCCGCGCGCGGAACTTGCAACCAACCAAGCTGGTTTACCCATTCATCCCCCGTTCAAGATGACAGTCGTATGACAGTTGGACGAAAGATTTATGAAATTGGAGAAGCTCTTGGCCAGTATCGATTCCGCCGCCGCGAGACGCTCCCAGGCCTATGTCGATAGGTCTGGCTCCTCCGTCAGAAGCGCCAAGACACTGGCCGGCACGCGCAGCGCGTTCCTCTCTCTTTTCATTGCTGCAGCGCTTGTGTTCGCGATCGAGCTGATCGTACGCCAATCCATTGCCGATACCGTCGCCTATTTCATCGATCCCATGCGTCCGGCCTGGACGACGGTTGCGGCATTCTTCCTCGTTCTGCTCGCAATCGATGCGCTGTTCGGCCGCGAGCACAAGGCGGGCCTGTTGGTCGTGCCGCTCGCCGTTCTTCCGGCCTTTGTCTGCCAACAGAAGCAAGTCTTCCTCTCCGATCCGCTTTATCCGACCGATTTTCTCTTCGGCCGGCAAATCATGGAGCTGATGCCGGTTCTCGTTAAAGACCGGCCGTGGACCGCCTTTGGCGTCGTCCTGGGGCTGATCGCCATGGTCGCCGTTATCGGCCTGCTCCTGCGCTATGCGTGGCGGAACTTCCCCAAGCTGACGCGCAAGGAGCGTATCGTTCGCGCCGCCTTCGCCCTGCCCCTGCTCATCGCCTTCTGGCAGATCATGGATTACAACCAATTCTCGTGGATCCGCGACCGGCTGAGGGTCATTCCCATCATGTGGGACCAGACCGAGAACTATCGCCACAACGGCTTTGCGCTTGCCTTCGCGATCAACCTGCCGATGGCCAATGTCAACGCGCCTGCGGGCTATATGGCCGATGCGATCGACCGCATTCCGGTCAAGCCGACGCCTGCCGGAACGACGCATCGCGGAAAGCCGGACGTGATCGTGCTCATGAGCGAATCCTTCTGGGATCCGACCCGTCTTCCAAATGTGAAGCTTTCGCCCGACCCGATGCCGACGGTCCGCGAGATGCAGGTGGGCAACGTCTTCTCGCCGGAGTTCGGCGGCATGACCGCCAATGTCGAATTCGAGGCGCTGACCGGGTTTTCGAATGCGTTCCTGCCCTATGGCAGCATTCCCTACCAGCAATATATCCGCAACCCGATCCCCTCGCTGGCGACCTTCTTCCGCAGCGAAGGCTATGTCTCGCGCGCCATCCACCCCTTCCAGGGCTGGTTCTGGAACCGCACCGCCGTCTACAAGGCCTTTGGCTTCGACACGTTCCGGTCGGAAGAGAACCTGCCGGTGATGCAGAAGCGCGGCATCTTTGCTTCGGATGAAGCGCTGACGAAGGAAATCATGCGCCAGGCGGATGCCATGGAGGACCCCTTCTTCTTCTTTACGGTGACACTGCAGGGCCACGGCCCCTATGAGCCGAACCGCTATGCGAAGAACACGATCAAGGTCGAAGGCAATCTCCCCGAAAGTGACCGCCAGGTGCTCGCTACCTATGCGCAGGGCATCAAGGAAGCGGACGACAGCCTGAAAATGCTGATGGACTGGGCGAAGAACCGCGACCGCGAGACGATCATCGTGCTCTTCGGCGATCATCTGCCGCCGCTCAACACCGTCTACACCAATACCGGTTACATGAACGACGTGACGGCGTCGCGCAAGGGTACGAAGGAGCAGATGAAGGCGCAGCATGAAACGCCGCTCGTCGTCTGGTCGAACAAGACCGGCCCGAAGAAGAACATCGGAACGATCAGCCCGGCCTTCCTTTCCTATCAGATCCTCAAGCAGGCCGGCTACGAGCACCCCTATTACACCGGCTTCCTCGGTAAGGTTTACGATCAGTACCGCATCCTCGACCGCTATATGGTGGTTCGCAAGAACGGCAAGGACATTGCCGAGTGGTCGCGGCAGCCGAAGATACCCGCGTCCTTGCGCGATTACCGCTTCCTCCAGCACGACATGATGTTCGGCAAGCGGTACAGCACCGAACGCTTCTTCAAGTCCCACGCCGAACTCTTCCCCGTGGGCTCCTGAGATCTCGACGGCCGAGGCGCAATCTCCCTCGGCCGCTGACGAAGCCTCTCACGCTTTCGCCGGTCGCCATTCTCGCGACCGAGGTCGAATTGGTCGTGCTTCACCACAAGTCAATGACGTGCTGCTTCGCGAGATCGCCGCACCGCGTTTCGACCTTGCCAAACTCAGTCACAGGATAGCGCAGTCCAAGCGTTGCCGTTCGCAGCGGAAATGGACCGACAACTAGCGTTCCTCTGCGGAGCGGCCTGTCCGCGGCGCATCGCATCAACATGCATTATCTCTAATTCAACGTAAAATTTAAACTTTCCGTGAACCATCGGAGAGGTGTACAACTTATGGGAGTTAAGTTAACGTTTGACGCGCAACCTGAAAATGCAGGGAGATTGAAGGTACGCAACTGGGGAGATGCTGCTGGTATGTCGGTTCTCAAGCGTCTACTCGGCCGCCGTGAGGGCGCTGCCGCGATAGAATTTGCGGTGATAGCACCGCTCTTTTTCATGTGTGTGCTGACCCTGATTGCCTACGGGATCTATCTGAGCGCAGCGCATTCGATTCAGCAGATCGCCGCGGATGCCGCGCGCACGGCGATCGCCGGCCTCTCGGAGGAGGAACGGGAACAGCTCGCGATCGATTACATCCGCACGACAACGATGAACCAGACGTTCATCAAGTCCTCGCAGATGAACGTGACGGTCCGCGACGACCAAAACAACGCCAACCAATTCACCGTCACGATCAAATACGACGCGAGCGACCTCCCCATCTGGAGTCTTTTCACCTTTGCGCTGCCGGGCGAGCAGATCGAGCGTTACGCGACAATACGCGTGGGAGGCATCTGAAATGCCGATCAGGACAGCGCAGATGCGCCACTTCATGAAAGCCAGAGACGCTAACGTCGGTATTTCGGCCGCTTTGGTGATGCCGCTCGTCATCACGTCCATGGCACTTGGCGTCGATTACGGTTATCTCACGCTGCAAAAGCAGGACATGCAATCCGTGGCCGACCTCGCGGCAATCGCCGCCGCCGCCAATGTCGGTTCGGCGGATGACGCCGTGCTGGCCCACTTCAAGAACAACGGCCTCGACTACGCCGTATCGACATCCGCGGGCCTGATGACGGTCGACGGCAAGGTGCTGCCGAACGACGTCGAGACTGCGGCCAAGGGCGTGGCGACCATCGTACGCGGCCGGTATGTCCCCGATCCCGCAATCGCTGCGGCCCAACGCTTCATGAAGGACGCGGTCCCCGCCGACGCGGTCCAGGTCACTCTCGAAAAGAAGGGAGACCTCTACCTCGCCGCGATGTTCAGCGGCCCGCCGGATCTGAGCGTCACGGGTACCGCTGCCAGCTCCAAGGTCGCGGCCTTTTCCGTGGGGTCCCGACTTGCCAGCCTCAATGGCGGCTTGCTGAACGCCGTTCTCGGACAGATGCTTGGCACCACCGTCTCGCTCAAGGTGATGGACTACGAAGCGCTGATCGATGCCGATATCGATGTCCAGCCTTTCCTGAAGATAATCGCCACCCGCCTGAACCTGACCGCTGCATCCTACGAGGACGTGCTGACGGCCGATTTGACGATGCCGCAGTTGCTCGCGTCGATGAGACTTGTGCAGGGTCTGTCCGGCACCGTTACCTCCGCTCTGAAAGCGATCGAACTCGCCGCCGCCGACAACAATCAGACCTTCACGCTGGCCCAGGTCCTCAATATCGACCCGAAGAAGAGCCTGAGCGTCGATGCCGGATCGGATTGGGCGATGAAGGTCAGCGCCTTGCAGCTCGTTTCCGCGGCCGCAGCGATCGCCAATGGCGACCGACAGGTTGCCCTGGATGCCGTTGCCGGTCTTCCGGGTATCGCGTCGGCGAAGGTCAAGCTCGCGATCGGCGAACCGCCGGTGGAAACCCCGAGCCACCGCCTGGGCGCCCCCGGAGCCGCCGTGCGCACGGCACAGACGCGCCTTGCCGTCGAGATCGGGGTCGATGGTCTCGCAGCCCTCGCCGGAATCCGCATCCGGCTGCCGATCTATGTGGAGCTTGCCCATGCGGAAGCGAAGCTGTCGGACATTCGCTGTTACGGCCGAACGCCGGAGAACGCGGCTGTTGTCGTCGATGCAGTGCCCGGCATCGCCGAAATCGCCATCGGCGACGTCGACCCCACTGTCCTCGCGAGCTTCTCTTCCGATGCGAGGGTGACGCCTGCGCGTCTCGTGGATGCGACCGTCCTCAAGATTGACGCCATCGCCCATGTCGAATCCAAGAACCTTCAGGCGTCGCGCCTGAGCTTCAGCCCGAACGAAGTCGTGTCGCGGACGATCAAGAGCGTATCGACGAAGGATATTCTCACCTCGACCACCAAAACCCTGCTCAACAACCTGAACGCCGAGATCCATGTGGGGCCTCTGTCGCTGGCAACGCCGGCATTGCTGCAGCAGGCACTGGCGCAGACGCTGGGCTCCGTCACTGCACCCGTCGACGAGCTGCTTTACAACCTGCTGCTATTGGTCGGCGTCCGTGTCGGCGAGGCCGATGTGCGCGTCACCGGCGTCAAGTGCCAGCGACCGGTTCTGGTCCAATGACAGGCATTGGCAGCGACTGGCCGCGATGACATGGCCGGCGTGAACGTGATGCGTGTTCAGCCAGTCGATCGGCAAACTGCCGCCACTGCGGGCGTGGCGTGCGGAAATTTCGTCTGAACAAAACAACGGACTTGCACGTTCGGCGCAAGGTAGGAATGCTAGTGAACGACCAGAGCGAGCTGTGTGTTGCCCCGGAACACGCGTCGATTGCCATGTTCCGATGCAGCGCCCTTGGGGACATGCGTGCAGATGCAGCAGGTTGCGGGGAAGGAAAGCGTCGAGCAAAAGAGCCCACCCGGTTTCACGGTGGAGGCATTGCTGCAGAACCCGGAATTTCGGTCGGTCCTGCAGGTCGGTGCACGCAACCTGATAGCGGTGAATGACCTCTTCCCCCGCGTCGCACGCATGGTGGCGGCCCACCAGAAGTGGATGCTGACCCACGCGGCCTATGCGCTCCACCTCGAACGCGACCGCAACAATCCCGACTCTGGCGTCACGGCGGCACGCTTGCTGAAGCTGATGCGCGATACCGGCGGTGCGAGCCGCAACACCGCGACAGCCTTTCTTGCCGAATTGGTCGCCTATAAAATGCTCCGCCCGACCAACGGCGGGCGGACGAGGAGGACGCGCCCGCTTGAGCCGACGGAAATCAGCCAGCATGCGATGCAGCTCTGGTTCAAGAGCCAGATGACGACGCTCGACCTGCTGGACGGCGGAACCAGGGTGGAACGCATAGAGGCCGATATGGCCATTTTTGAACGTGCTCAGCCGCTTGCGGCCCGGCGCCTCCTCGCTGACAGGAAATGGACGCAGCCTCCACAAGGGGTTGCCGTCTTCGTCTGGTCGGAGTCTGGCGGCATACTGCTCGATGACCTGATGGCGCGCCCGTCAAGCCTTGTTCCGGTCGACGGAAAAGTTTGGATCAACGTCAATCTGGCGACGCTCGCCGAGCATTACCTGATATCGAACACCCATGTCCGCCGGCTGTTTTCAAACGCAGAAAAGTCCGGCTTCATCGGCAGGCCTGATGACGGCACGCGGGGCCGGTTCTGGCTGAGTGAACAGTTGATCGACGAGTATGTCTTCTGGCAGGCCGTCAAGTTCGAAGCGTTGGCGAGCGCTTTCGAGCGGGCGGCCACGGAACCGGCTCCATAGGCTGGTCCCGTCAACCGCGCCCTTGGGCAAACTGCGGCAAGCGGTCGTCGATTTCGTAATAATCGCCCTTGTCCGCGCAGTAGATATGATAGCCGGGTTCGAGCCGCGTCGGCGTCTCGAATGTGCCTGCAAGGATCGACGTATAGTCGAGTCCATCGGCTTTCCAGAAAAGCGCCGATCCGCAGGACCGGCAAAAGCCGCGCTGCGCTTCCGGGCTCGAACGATACCAGGTGACATTGTCCGCCCCTTCGACATCGATGTCGCTGTTCTGCACATTCGTGGCGGCGTAATAGAGACCTGTCTGTTTCCTGCACTGCGAGCAATGGCAGAAGATGATCTCTCTGAGCTTCCCGCGCGTCTTGAACCGCACAGCGCCGCAAAGGCAGCCGCCTTCATGAGTCTCCATTCTGTCCCCCATCCCCATTTCCAAGTCGAAAAAAAGCCGGGCCAGCTTTATCGGCTGGCCCGGCTCTGTCAAATTCAGATGACGCGCTGGTCGTTCAGAAATTTTGAACCACAGCGCCGTGCGTCTTTTCAGACGCGCCAAGGTCGCAGTGGCACTTTGATCTCTGCATGTTCCTGTCCTTAAATCCACTCGATTTAAGGACACATGCCGTAGCACTACACTCTTCCGGTCAGCCGTTGACGACCATCTTCTTCTCGTCGCGGCCACCCTTCATGCGCTCGGCGAGCAGGAAGGCAAGTTCGAGAGCCTGATCCGCATTCAGGCGCGGATCGCAATGGGTGTGGTAGCGGTCGGCAAGATCGTCGCCGGAAAGCGCACGAGCGCCGCCGGTGCATTCGGTGACGTCGTTGCCGGTCATCTCGATGTGGATGCCGCCCGGATGCGTGCCTTCCGCACGGTGAATCTGGAAGAAGCTTTCGACTTCCGACAGGATCCGCTCGAAGGGCCGGGTCTTGTAGTTGTTGAGCGTGATCGTGTTGCCGTGCATCGGATCGCAGGACCACACGACCTTCTTGCCCTCGCGCTCGACGGCGCGGATGAGGCGCGGCAGATGCTCGGCCACCTTGTCGTGACCGAAACGGCAGATCAGGGTCAAGCGGCCTGCCTCGTTTGCCGGATTGAGCAGGTCGATCAGTTCCAGCAGGCCGTCGGCGGTCAGCGACGGGCCGCACTTGAGGCCGAGCGGGTTCTTGATGCCACGGCAGTATTCGACATGGGCATGGTCGGCCTGACGGGTGCGGTCGCCGATCCAGATCATGTGGCCGGAGGTCGCATACCAGTCGCCGGAGGTCGAGTCGACGCGGGTAAGCGCCTGCTCGTAGCCAAGCAGCAGCGCCTCGTGGCTGGTGAAGAAATCGGTCTCGCGCAGGCTCGGATGGTTTTCCGAGGTGATGCCGATCGCCTTCATGAAATCCATCGTCTCGGAGATCCGGTCGGCGAGCTTGCGGTAACGCTCTGCCTGCGGGCTGTCCTTGACGAAGCCCAGCATCCATTGATGCACGTTTTCGAGATTGGCGTAGCCGCCCATTGCGAAGGCGCGCAGCAGGTTCAGCGTCGCGGCGGACTGCCGGTAAGCCATGATCTGCCGCTCCGGATTGGGCACGCGGGCCTCTTCCGTGAACTCGATGCCGTTGATGATGTCGCCGCGGTAGCTCGGCAGCGTCACGTCACCCTGCTTCTCGACGCCCGAGGAGCGCGGCTTGGCGAACTGGCCGGCGATGCGGCCGACCTTGACGACCGGCTGCTGTGCGCCGAAGGTCAGAACGACGGCCATCTGCAGGAAGGCGCGGAAGAAGTCGCGGATGGTGTCTGCGCCGTGCTCGGCGAAGCTTTCCGCGCAGTCGCCGCCCTGCAGCAGGAAACCGCGGCCCTCGGCAACATTGGCAAGAGCAGTCTTCAGACGCCGCGCCTCGCCGGCAAAGACCAGCGGCGGATATTTCGCCAGGCGTGCTTCCACTGCCTCGAGCGCTGCGAGTTCCGGATAATCCGGCACCTGCTGAATGGGTTTCTGCCGCCAGCTGTTCGGAGTCCAAGTCTGTGCCATTTCCATCACCTGTTGTCTGACGCGGGGGCCCGCGCACGTAGCGCCGGCGGCATTCAAACCGCCCGGTATTCGGATTTCGATGATCCAAGCCGTCGCGCCCGCCCCGAGCCGATGACTTCGCGGATGCGGCTTATAAACGTTAACATGGGGCTTGAAAAGCCATTCTACCAGAAAACATCGGCGGCCGCTTTGCCGCCTTCAAGCGGCTCAAGCGACCCTTTCGCCCTTTCTGACCCGGTAGGATGGCTGATACATGGTCACCAGTTCTTCGGACGCCGTCGGGTGGACGGCCATCGTGCGGTCGAAGTCGTCCTTGGTGCACCCGGCCTTCAGCGAAATTCCGAGCAGTTGCGCCATTTCGCCTGCATCGTGCCCGAGGATATGCGCGCCCACCACCTTGCGGTCGGCCGCATTGACCACAAGCTTCATGATCATCTTTTCCTTGCGCCCCGAAAGCGTGGCTTTCATCGGGCGGAACTCGGCGCGGTAGACTTCGAGCTCATCGAATTTCCGCGCGGCATCTTCTTCCGTCATGCCGACCGTGCCGATCTCCGGCTGCGAGAAGACGGCCGTCGCGATGAGGTCGTGATCAGGCGAGGTCGGGTTGTTCTTGTATTCCGTTTCGATGAAGCACATCGCCTCATGGATCGCCACAGGCGTCAGTTGTACGCGGTCGGTCACATCGCCGAGCGCGTAGATACCCGGTGCGCTCGTGCGCGAGAAGGCATCGACGATGATTGCGCCGCGTTCATTGACCTTGACGCCCGCATTCTCGAGACCAAGCCTCGCAGTGTTCGGCACGCGGCCGAGCGCGAGCATCACCTGGTCGACGACAAGCTCGCCGTGCTTCATCGTCTCAGCGACGCGTCGGCCTTGCGCGTCGGTCGATACCGACTGGATGATATCCTCGCAAAGGATGCGAATGCCCTTCTCTTCCATCGCCGCATGCAAGCCGCGCCGCAAGTCCTGATCGAAGCGCGAGAGAATTTCCTTGCCGCGATAGATCAGCGTCGTCTCAACGCCCAGTCCGTGGAAGATGTTGGCGAACTCGATAGCTATATAGCCGCCGCCGGCAATCAGGATCGATTTCGGCAGTTCGGCGAGATCGAAAGCCTCGTTGGAGCTGATGCAGAGCTCGTGCCCCGGAAGCGCTTCGTGCGGGCTCGGATGGCCGCCGGCGGCAATCACGATTCGCTCGGCCGTCACCGTCTTGCCGCTCGCCATGAGCCGCACCGCGTTGGGTCCCGCGAGTTCGGCGCGGGTATCAAGCATTTCGGCGCCGGCATTGGCGAGCCCCTTGCGGTAGAGGCCCTCCAGACGAGTGATTTCCTGCTCCTTGGCGGCAACCAGCTTCGCCCAGTCGAAGCGGCTTTCGCCAACGGTCCAGCCGAAGCCCGCCGCATCCTCGAAATGTTCCGAATATTGCGAAGCGTAGACATAAAGCTTCTTCGGTACGCAACCGCGGATCACGCAAGTGCCGCCGTAACGGAACTCCTCCGCGATCGCCACCTTCTTGCCGAGCGCCGCTGCCAGCCGCCCGCTTCTGACGCCACCCGAACCACCGCCGATCACGAAGAGGTCATAGTCGAAAGCGGTCATGGCGAGCTCCTGGTGTGAAAATCGTATCAGTCGAAAATGTCGGATCGGAGGATGGAAGGCACGAACCCCGCCTCACCCTTCGCCATTGATATAGTCTTGCGGCGCAAAAAAAGAAAAGCCCGGATTGCTCCGGGCTTTATCGATCTGTCGCCGGCCTTGCGGCATTACTGCTGCGCCGGCGCGGCGGTACCAGCGTCGGCTGCAGGTGCGCCGCCGATGGTCGTATCGAGCGACTTGGTCGCCTCCTGGGTCAGGTCGCGCGAAACGCCGGCGGCCCAGATATCGGCTGCCTTCAGCAACTCGCGGGAAGCGATCGGACCGTCGTTCAGCAGCTTCTTGCCGGCGGGCGAGGCATAGAACTCGGTGATCGCGTTCAGTTCTTCGACCGAGAAGGTCTTGGCGTAAATGGTAGCGGCCTCGCGCTCCAGGTCCGCCCGCCGGGCAGCAAGAGCGAGCGCCTTCTCGTCGACCGTCGCAGTGATCAGTTCCTGGTGGTTGGGCGAGGACTGAATCAGCGTATTCTTCAGGCGTTCGGCGAGACGCGGCAGAATGTTGTCGAAAGTGTTGGTCACGCCAAGCGCAGCGATGGTCGCGCGGGCTGCCTTGATCTGATCTTCCGACACGTCCTGGGCGCGAACTGCCGGAACCGCAACCGAAACGAGGACGGCAGCAGCTGCGAACGTGCGGGCAAGACCTGTGAGTTTGTTCATTTTTATCCATGCTCCTGTGTTGGCACATGTCGCCCGGCCGATTGCCGCCGCCAGGCAGATATGTGCGGAAACCTATTTTCTGCGCCGTCCGCAAAGCCTCATCGAAGCGTCGGATCGGCTCAGGACGCCGTCAGGGTACGCGCTCCCTCCGGACCGGCGATGATCGCCAATGACGCAATCCCGATGAAAAGCCCGTGCTCGACCACCCCGGGGATGGCATTCAGCTCTGCCGCGAGCGCATCTGCATCAGGAATACGGCCAAAAGATGCATCGAGAATGAGGTGTCCTCCGTCGGTCATGAAGGGGCCGTCGCCCGAGGCACGAACGGCGATATCGCCAGTCAATCCCAGCCGGGATGCCACCTTCTCGATCGCCAGCCGCGTCGCGACCTGCCCGAACGGATTTACCTCGATCGGCAGCTTGAAGGCGCCGAGCACGTCGACAATCTTCGATTCGTCGGCAATGACGATCATCCGCGCAGAGGCACTGGCGACGATTTTCTCGCGCAGCAGCGCCCCGCCCCCGCCTTTGATCAATCGAAGCTTTCCATCCACCTCATCGGCGCCGTCGATCGTGAGATCCAGTTCCGGCAGCTCGTCCAGCGACTTCAACGGCACGCCGAGCTCGAGGCAGAGCCTGGCCGTGCGCTCGGACGTCGGCACGCCGACGATCTGAAAGCCCGACGCAACCTTTTCGCCCAGTAACCGGACGAACTCTTCGGCGGTCGAACCGGTACCGATTCCAAGCCGCATGCCATTTTCGACATATTCGAGCGCCGCAGCGGCGGCCCTGATCTTCATTTGGCGGGCGTCCATGCGCCACTCGCTCCCTCATGATCGCGCAGATGGCAGGGCCGATGCAGGCCAGCCACTGTCCAATTTCCGCTGAGACACTTACACGCCCGCCGCCGCAAACAAAAGTCAAAATAAGAGAGCTCTGCCGGAATCCAGAAGCCGGCTGCGCTGATCCGCGCCATTGCTTTTCTTGCGGACTTCGCCTACCCGAGCATTACGATTTCCGCCAACGCGAGGTTCCCAGTGTCTCCTCCCCTTGTCGTCTTTGATCTCGACGGTACACTTGTCGACACCGCTCCGGACCTCGTCGCCAGCCTCAATCACGCCGTCACGCAGGCCGGCGTCGAGCCCGTCACCTATGCCGACCTGACCCATCTCGTCGGTCATGGCGCCCGTGCGATGATCGAGCGCACGTTTGCGCTACGCGGCAAGGCACTCAGCGAAGAGAACCTTGTCTGGCAGATGAAGGAGTTCGTGGATTTCTACCACGGCTCGATGCCGGGGACATCCGTTCCCTATCCGGGGCTGGTCGCCGCACTCGACCGCCTGCAGGATGCCGGGCTTAAGCTCGCCGTCTGCACCAACAAGCCTGAGATGCTGGCAAGACGCCTGCTTGAAGGGCTCGGCCTGCTCGACCGATTTGCGGCCGTCTCGGGCGGCGACACCTTCACCGTGCGCAAGCCGCATGCCGAGCACCTCCTCTCGACGGTCGCGAATGCCGGCGGTATCGCGGGACGAGCGGTGATGGTCGGCGACAGCCTCAACGATATCCTGGTCGCCCGCAACGCTGCCGTTCCGTCGATCGCCGTACCGTTCGGCTATTCCGACGTGCCGATCGAAAGCCTCTCGCCCGATCGCATCATCCAGCATTTCGATGAACTGACGCCACATCTGGTCGAGACGGTAATCGGCCGGAAGCCCAAATGAAAAGGGCCGCTCGCGCGGCCCTTCCCTTTCTAACCTTCGGCGCGTCGCGTGTTGCGCGTCGCCTCCAATGCCCGGTTCATGTACATGTCCCGGTCATAGACGTCGTTGAAATACTCGACCTTGCCATCCTTGTTCGGCCATGCCGTGAAATAGGAAACATAGACCGGCACTTTCTGAGGCACCGGCAGAGCCCGGTTGTGCCCCGTGGCAATCTCCTTGCCGACTTCGTCCATGCTGACGCCGAGGACAGCGGCCGCCATTCGGCGGGGATCGGCGAGGCGAACACAGCCGTGGCTGAGCGCCCGCTGGTCGCGCTTGAAGAAGCTCTTCGACGGCGTGTCGTGCATGTAGATCGCATGGGCGTTCGGGAAGAGAATCTTGAGTTCGCCAAGCGCGTTGTCGCTGCTCGGCGGCTGGCGCACTGCGATCGACGAGGTCGATGCATACCAATTGACGGCGGACGACGAGACGACGCGGCCACCCACCTCGACCTGATAGCCCATGCGGTCGAGATAGCCGGGATCGCTGCGCAGCTTCGGCAGCATCTCGTTGACGATGATCGACTGCGGCACGCCCCAGTAGGGATTGACTTCCACTGTCTGGATCTCGTCCTGGAAGAAGTAGGTCTGGTTCGTCTTCGAACCGACCACGACGCGCATGGAGAACTGCTCGACACCCTGGTCCGCATAGGACGCCGTGAAGGCCGGCTGGTTGATGAAGACGTAGCGGCTGCCCAATCCGTCCGGCAGCCAGCGCGCCTGCTCCATCGCGATCTCGAGCTTGTTGATCTTGCTGGCGGTCGTGTCGCCGCCCGTCAGCGCGCGGATCGAGGCCTGGCCGACGACGCCATCGGCCTTCAGCCCGTGCTCCTTCTGGAAGGCTTCGACGACGGACACCAGTTCGGGCGTATAGTCCGGGGTCCCGCTATAGCTGGCAAGCACGACGGAGTGTTCAGCCTTCAGCGTTTCGGACGCCTTGAGCTTGATGCCGGCGATGACATTGGCGAGTTCCGGGTTGCTTTGGCCGGGCTTCAGGAGCGTACCAGCAGCGATTTCCACGCGCGGCGTCGCATCGGTCTGCGCGCGCAGACGTTCCAATTCCGCCTTCAACGCCAGGAATTGCGTGCTCTTGGGATTCTGGCTCTCGAGCAACACCGCGACATCATCGCTTCCCGCCAGCTTGTCCAGGAAGGCGAAGAGATCGACGCTCTTGCGTTTGAAGTCGTGATAACCGGAGATCTTGTTCGGATCGATGCGCCCGCGCACCGTGTCCTGGACATAGGTCAGGGTCGCAACGGACATCGCTATTTCGAACTGCACCAGCGCCTTTTCGCGAGCGATCATGTCGCCGCGATCGAAGGTGTCGGACGGCACATCAACCGCATAGTCCTGCGGGTCGAGGCCGACCTTGGCGGCTTGCGCGAGTACGGAAAGTGCCGATTTGGCGCGCGCGCTGACGCCGGTGCCATCGATCCACACGAAGGCCGTCCGTGCGCCATAGTAGTTCTCGACCGCCTTCGCGACATCGGCCGTGGCGCGGACGTTGATTTCGGGAAGAAACTGCCGCGCATCCGAAAGCGGCTGACGCAGCATCGGGGGCAAGGCGCCGTTCTGCACCGAGCCGGTGACAACAGGATCGAGCAAGCGGTCCGTGGCAATCCGGCGGAGCGGTTCGGGCTTATAGCTATAGTACCGCGGCCCGGTGACGCGCGGCGGTTTGGCAGCTGTTCGCGGGTCGATCTGCTGCGGCACCATCATGCCTACGCCCGGCAGCGGCTGGGCAGGCCGGGCGCGCTCCGGCGACGTTCTTTTCTTGCCGCCGCGGATGAAGTCCATCAGGGTGATCGCCGATGCCGGCTGCACATCGATCGTTGCAACCGCACACCCGGTCATGAGCGCCACAATCGCTGCCGATTTGATAATTTTCATTAGAACATAGATCCCCGTATCGCGTTGCCGCCGAATTCGACCGCTGCCAGATTCTCGCCACGCCCTCGTGCTCCCCGACTTATAGAAAAGGATGGTGAATGAAAAGGAAACGCCCGGCCCCCGCGCGGCCGACACCCGCCAAAACCTGTCCCAAAACACATCCCTCGGAAGATGCGTGAAGCGTCATAAAAAATTGATTCGCATTTCATTTTTCCCTCCTCGCGCGCGTCTCAATATTTCCCGGGGCACAGTCGTCCCCTCAAAAGGAAAACGCGCAATGTGACGGAAAGGTCACAACCCCTGCGACCGCGACCCCTCGGATCAGCCGACACAGCCGGAAGCAGAGCAATTGCCGCGGTGCAACAATTCAAACGATTGTAGGCGCTGCGATGCACTTGCCGCCCCTTTACAAGCTTGTGTGACCGGGGCAGAGAGATGCCCGGCACACCGGGGTGGAACGACCGGCTGAGACACGTTTCTCGCCTCGGCTTCATGAACCGCAGACGAAGGCAGGTATCACGATGACATCGACCCGCACCGAAACAGATACGTTCGGCCCCATTGAAGTGGCGAACGACCGCTACTGGGGCGCTCAGGCGCAACGCTCGCTCGGCAACTTCAAAATCGGCTGGGAAAAGCAACCCGTCGCGATCGTCCGGGCGCTCGGCATCGTCAAGCAGGCGGCGGCACGTGCCAACATGGCGCTCGGCCGCCTCGACCCGGCAATCGGCGATTCGATCGTCAAGGCCGCGCAGGAAGTCATCGACGGCCAGCTCAATGATCATTTCCCGCTGGTCGTCTGGCAGACCGGCTCCGGCACGCAGTCGAACATGAATGCGAACGAGGTCATTTCCAACCGGGCGATCGAACTGCTCGGCGGCGTGATGGGTTCGAAGAAGCCCGTTCACCCGAACGACCACGTGAACATGAGCCAGTCCTCGAACGACACCTATCCGACGGCCATGCACATCGCCTGTGCGGAGCGCGTCATCCACGACCTGCTGCCGGCGCTGAAGCACCTGCACAAGGCGCTCGAGGAAAAGGTGAAGGCCTTCGACCACATCATCAAGATCGGTCGCACCCACACGCAGGACGCGACGCCGCTGACGCTTGGTCAGGAGTTTTCCGGCTATGCCGCGCAGGTCGCCTCATCGATCAAGCGCATCGAGATGACCCTGCCCGGTCTCTGCGAGCTCGCCCAGGGCGGCACTGCCGTCGGCACCGGCCTCAACGCGCCGGTCGGCTTTGCCGAGAAGGTGGCGCAAGAGATCGCCGCGATCACCGGCATCGCCTTCACATCCGCGCCGAACAAGTTCGAAGCGCTCGCGGCCCACGATTCGATGGTCTTCAGCCACGGTGCGATCAACGCCACCGCGGCCGCACTCTTCAAGATCGCCAATGATATCCGCTTCCTGGGCTCCGGTCCGCGCTCCGGCCTCGGCGAGCTGTCATTGCCGGAGAACGAGCCCGGCTCCTCGATCATGCCGGGCAAGGTCAACCCGACTCAGTGCGAAGCGCTGACGCAGGTTTGCGTGCAGGTGTTCGGCAACCATGCGTCCCTGACCTTCGCCGGCAGCCAGGGCCATTTCGAACTCAACGTCTACAATCCGCTGATGGCCTACAACTTCCTTCAGTCGGTACAGCTTCTCGCTGACGCCGCGGTCTCCTTCACCGACAATTGCATCGTCGGCATCGAGGCTCGCGAAGACAACATCAAGGCGGCGCTCGACCGCTCGCTGATGCTCGTCACCGCACTGGCGCCGAAGATCGGATACGACAATGCCGCGAAGATCGCCAAGACTGCGCACAAGAACGGCACGACCCTTCGCGAGGAGGCCGTCGGCGGCGGTTATGTGACGAACGAAGAGTTCGACGCGATCGTTCGTCCGGAAACGATGATCAGCCCTGCCTGATCGATGTCGATTGCCGCGGCCCCTGTTTACGGCGCCGCGGCAACATCCCCCGCCGGCATATCGCGGCACTCGGCGCATCAGACCGAAATTGGTCGAATTGTCTCGATGCGCTCAAGCAATTGTTAAGACTTCACAAATCATTTCCCCCTAAAAATCACCAGAATTTAGAATTGGATAAATTAAGGAGGTTTGCATATGCAAACGGCAACCTCAAACAAGACGCCGACGCCCGATATTGCAGCGCAGGTCACCCACGCGATGCGGATGATGGGGGTCGCGCCGATACCGCGCAACTACGAGCTTTATTACGAGGCCTATCTCGGCTCGAACCCGCAACTGTCCAAGGAGCTTGCGGCGCTTGGCAGCCGGGCGACGCAGGAAGAACTGGACGCGATCGGCGCTCAATACTTCAGCCATATTCACCATCCGAACGGCATCGAGCGGGCGCATAACACGCTTGCCGCCAAGCTGACCGAGCTCGTCAACCTCTTGAAGGACGAGCAATATGCGCTCGAGAATTACAACAAGGTTCTCGACGAAGCCTATCTCAACATGACCAGCAAGAGCGCCGCGAGCGCCGACATTCTGCGCCACGCCATCGGCATCCTGACCGAAGCGACCGTCGACACGATGAACCAGGGCAAGGAGCGCGTTCAGAACGTCGTCCAGAAGTCCTTCGAGATGGAGGTCATCCGGCAGGAGCTCGATGAATACAAGCGCATCGCCAACACCGATTCGCTGACGCGTCTTGCCAACCGGCGGGCCTTCGACGACACCCTGGCTGCCGTCTACAACAGCGAACATGTGCGTAACTTCACCGGCCTGCTCGTCGCCGATATCGATCATTTCAAGAAGGTCAACGACACGTTCGGTCATCCCGTCGGCGACAAGATTCTTGCCACCGTCGGCAATGTCATCCGCGCCAACTTGCGGCGGGAGGCGTTCGTCGCGCGCACCGGCGGCGAGGAATTCGCCATCATTCTCAGCGATTGCACCCAGGAAGAATGCCTGCAGGCGGCCGACCGAATCCGCACCGTGCTTGCCGGCACGCCCTTCAAGAATTCCAGGACCGGCGTTAATTACGGCCCAATCACCCTCTCCGTCGGCGTCTGCATGGCGACCGAAGCGGACGATCCGGTCGATCTCTACAACAAGGCCGATATCGCTCTTTATTCGGCCAAGAATGCCGGGCGAAACCGGACGGTCCTCTTCGAGGAAGGAATGCGCAAGGATTCCGGCCGCAACTGGCTGATCTATCGCCGCTAGGCGCCGTGATCATGCAAGCCGCGTTCTGCCGCGCCCTCGAATGATCGGCGGCGCTTACCACATGGTCTTGGCGGCGCGTCCGGCCCATTCCCGGTCGTAAGTTTCGTTGTCGAAATCGGCCTTTGCGGCTTTCAGCAGCGTGCCCGGCGTCGGCAGCGATGCCGGATCGACGAAGCGATCCGGGTTCCAGAGCTGCGAACGGATGAGCGCCCGCGCGCACTGGAAATAAACCTCCTCGATCGTGACCACGATGACACTGCGAGGATGCTTGCCGTCGACCTCGAAGGAACTGGTCAGCGCCGGATCGACGCTGACGACGGCCGTGCCATTGATGCGCATCGTCGTATTCGATCCGGGAACGAGGAACATCAGCGCCACCCTCGGATCGCGGACAATATTGAGAAGAGAATCGACGCGGTTGTTGCCGCGCCAATCAGGCATCAGTACGGTCTTCTCGTCGGCGATCCGGACGACGCATCGATCGTCGCCGCGCGGCGAGCAATCGAGCCCCTCCGGCCCGACGGTCGCAAGCGCGGCAAAGGGCGACGCCTCGATCATCTGCCGGTATTCGGCCGTCAGCGTCTTCGTCACCTTGACCACCGATGCTTCGCTCGTGTCGCCGTAGAGTGCCTTCAGTTCCTCGACCGTGCTGATGACCGTCATTTCATCCTCCGTGACGCTTGCTCTTGCACGCGCTTTCGATGGATAGCATGACGCCCTGATGACAGCATCAGGCGATTCTTCTCAGGTGAGCACCTTTTTTACTTTCGTTAAGGAAAGCCTTGATCCTGTCGATGACCGGATCCGCGGAAACGATGCGGCGATGGCCGAAGCCGTTCGCCCAGTACAACTCGACGTTCGGCCCGGCCGCGCCGTAGCGGCGGGCATGGGTGGCGGAAACCTCCTTGTCGTCCTCCGCATGGACGACGAGCACCGGCTTCCTCAGCATGCCGAGAATGCGGGCCGCATCAAAGGCATCGACCCGGCGTCCCGAGAGGCGTTCGACCATGCCCTCGAATGCCGCCTGGGCCGCCGGCGCGAGAGCCATCATTTTGCCGAAACCATTGAAGAGCCAGGTCATTTCGCTTGGCGCGCCGATCAGCACCATTTTTGCCGGCACACGCGCGGGCACGTCGCACACGACCGCGCCAGCCGCGCAGGCGAGGCTCGCGCCGCCGAAGGAATGGCCGACTGCCACGTCGAAGCCATCGAAGTGGCGCCAGGCCGCATCGATCGCCCTCACCGCCTGAGGCATGGTCAGCGACCGTCCCGGCGACGCACCGTGGCCCGGCCAGTCGAGTGCGACCACCTCCGCCCCGGCTGCGAGCAGGCCATCGATCAAGGTCGCGAGATAGTCGCTGCGCGATCCCCAGCCGTGCGCGAGCAGGATCCGCGGCCCGTCCGGATCGACGCGCCGCGCGAAGTGGTGGGCAACGACCCAACCGCCGGCAAAGGACAGAGTGACCTTCCGCGAGTGCTCCATGATCGGCGCCGCCGCTTTCAGCAAGGCCGCCTCCTTGCCGCTTTTCGGCTTGCGGCCCGGCGTGAGACAGACGATTCTGAAGGCGAGCCTGCCGGCAGCCTCGGGTGAGACGGCGGACACCGCCTTCAGTGCGGTACGGATGACCTTGATCCCGAAGGATGCCATAGTGAAACTCTCATGAAATGTTCAATTTTGAACATAATTGTACAACGATGAACAAAAAGCAAGTGACAACAGAACATCATCACTTCCCCTGGGATCATCCGCGCTTTCGAAGCTGGGTCGCCGTTGCCCGTGCCTGCCAATTGATGCAGCAGACGTTGACGCGGGAGCTCGTCCACCTCGACATCAAGCCGCCGCATCTCGACATCCTGATCAATCTCTATCGCTTCGAAGGCATCACGCAGCAGGAACTCGCCCGCAAGTTGCTCGTCGGCCGCTCGAACATGAGCATGCTGCTACCGCAACTGGAGAAGCGCGGCCTCATAGAACGGCGGGGAGACGAACGTGACAAGCGCGTGCTGCGGCTCTCGCTGACGCCGGCCGGCCGTACGCTCACAGAGGATGCAATGGAGATCCAGACGGCGCTGATCGAGAAGTCGCTGACCGGTTCGCCGATCGAGGACTGCATGACGGTCGCGCAGTCGATGGAGCGCATCATCGCCGTCTTGCTAAAGGAAGACGCCGACTGAGCGCATCGACGCCGCTCAGCGCGGCTTTTCCGATTTGTCGCGCGACATGCCCTTCTCGGCCAGCTCCTGCTCATAGGCGGCGAAGAGTTCCTGACCCTTCTCTCCCAATTCGCGCAGATAGCTCCAGGTGAAGATGCCGGTGTCGTGGAAATCATCGAAGCCGATGCGCACGGCATAGTTGCCGGTCGGCTGTACCGAAATGATCTGGACATTGCGCTTGCCGGGTACGGTGACCCGCTGGCCCGGCCCGTGTCCCTGCACCTCGGCCGAAGGCGAAAGCACGCGCAGAAGCTCCGCCGACAGGTCGAAGGAAGCGCCGTCGTCGAATGCGACAGTCAGGCGGTGGCGGTCTTTCGATACGCGCAGCTCGGTCGGCCAGAATTCACTCATGATGCTCACTCCGCATTCATCCGCTGAGCACTACCCCAGTTCAGGCCCAGGACCTACCAGATTCGTGCACCCGGCTGACCAGGTCTCCACCTCCGAAAAGGAGAAATATTCTGGAAAAGCCGAAACATTTTCAATCTTCCCAGCCCTTTCGGGCGCAAATACGCCTCATCAAGGAGATACCGCTGGGACCGAATGCCGCTTCACCGAAATTTGCGACAGTATGCGCCTTGACGCGAGGGTTTTTGCCCCCGACATTGGAAGCGCTCGGAGAAGAACCTTGAACACTGCCGCCATTGACAGAACCGGCGCACAGCCGCTTGACAGCTCGAAGACGCCGATGGTCGATCCTTTCGGCCGGACCATCAGTTACTTGCGCGTTTCGGTCACCGACCGCTGCGACTTCCGGTGCACCTATTGCATGGCGGAGCACATGACCTTCCTGCCGAAGAAGGATCTGCTGACGCTCGAGGAACTGCACCGGCTCTGTTCCGCTTTCATTGCGAAGGGCGTGCGCAAGCTCCGGCTCACCGGCGGCGAGCCGCTGGTGCGCAAGAACATCATGTTCCTCGTGCGCGAACTCGGCAAGGAGATACACGCTGGCCGCCTGGACGAGCTGACCTTGACGACGAACGGGTCGCAGCTGTCGAAATTCGCGGCGGAACTTGCCGATTGCGGCGTTCGGCGGATCAACGTTTCGCTCGATACCCGCGATCACGACAAGTTCCGCCAGATCACCCGCTGGGGCGAGCTTTCGAAGGTACTCGAGGGGATCGACGCGGCTCAGGCAGCCGGCCTGAAGGTGAAGATCAATACGGTCGCGCTCAAGGGCTTCAACGATGCCGAGATTCCCGAACTGATGCGCTGGGCGCACGGGCGCGGCATGGACCTGACGCTGATCGAGACCATGCCGATGGGGGAAGTGGACGAGGACCGGACCGACCACTACCTGCCGCTGTCCGAGATGCGCGAGCGTCTCGAAGCCCAGTTCACGCTGAAGGATATTGCCTACAAGACCGGCGGCCCTGCCCGCTACGTCGAGGTGGTGGAGACCGGTGGCCGCCTAGGACTCATCACGCCGATGACGCACAATTTCTGCGAAAGCTGCAACCGTGTCCGGCTCACCTGCACCGGCACCCTCTATATGTGCCTCGGCCAGAACGACGCCGCCGACCTCCGTGCGGCCCTGCGCACCACCGACGACGATGCCTATCTCTCCCGCGTTATCGATGAGGCGATCTCCCGCAAGCCGAAGGGCCACGACTTCATCATCGATCGCGAACACAACCGCCCGGCCGTCGCACGGCACATGAGCGTAACCGGCGGCTGACGCTTTCCCAAAACCAGAAAAACCAGAAGGCCCCGCCGTCGTCGGCGACCGCGGGGCCTTCTGCTTTCAACATAGGTCAGGCAGCGTAGGTCGAGCCGTAACGAAGCTGCCTCTGATCGCTCAGCCCGCCAGTGCCAGTCTTGAAACGCTCGATCTTCTCGTTCAGCGCTTCGACCTGCCGGCGCAGGCCGTGGATTTCCGCCGTGTTCTCCTCGACCATCGCAGCGTTCTGCTGCGTGATCAGCTCGACCTCGTGAACGGCTGAATTGACCTCGCTGAGACCGGTATATTGTTCCGCTGCGGAAGCCTCGATATTGCTGACGAGCTGGTGAATGGTGGCGATGTGATCGTTGATCACCGCCAGCGCGTCGCCTGTCTCCTGCACCAGCGCGACGCCGCTGCGCACCTGGGCGGAGCTTGCCGAGATGAGCCCCTTGATCTCGCGGGCCGCTCCCGCGCAACGCTGCGCCAGTTCGCGCACCTCCTGGGCAACGACGGCGAAGCCACGGCCCGCCTCGCCGGCGCGGGCCGCCTCGACCCCGGCGTTCAGCGCCAGCAGGTTGGTCTGGAAGGCGATCTCGTCGATCACGCCGATGATCGTGCTGATCTTCTCGGACGAACGATTGATTTCCGCCATGGCATCGATCGCCTTGGCGACGACCTGGCCGGAATGCTGGGCATAGTTGTTCGTCTCATCGACCGATATGGTCGTGCTGCGCGCGCTTTCGGCGGTCGAGCGGACGAGTTCGGTGAGCTGACGGAGCGCGCGCGAGCTTTCCTCGAGCGCCGCCGCCTGCTGCTCTGTACGCCGGGCAAGATCGTCGGCCGAGGCCGAGAGATTGCCGGTACCGCCGGTGATCTCCTCCGTGACGAGGCGTACATCCGTCAGCGTCGCACGCAGCGCTTCGACGGCGTTGTTGTAGGTGCGTGCCATGATCACGTAGTCCGCAGGCAGATCCTCCGCCATGCCTTCTTCGAGGTTGCCGGCGGCAAGTTGGGCAAGAACGTCGGAAAGAGCATTGAGCGCCTGCATCTGCTCGGCTTCGATGCGCGCGCGTTCCTGCGAGCGGCGTGCCTCCTCCGCGGCCGACAGGGTCCGCGCGGCTTCCGCCTCGCGTTCCAGCCGCACGTTTTCCAGTGCGTTGTCGCGGAAGACGGCGACCGAGCGCACCATGTCGCCGATTTCGTCGCCGCGGTTGCGGCCTTCGATCGCCACTTCGAGGTCGCCGTTGGCGAGCCGAGTCATGGTTTCGGTGACGCGTTTCAGCGGGCCGCGCAGCGTCTCGACCAGCATCAGGCCACCGATGATGGAAAGCAGCGTTCCGGCAACCATGGCGATGATCGAGACGGTCGCCGAGCGCTGGCTGTCCTGCTTCCCGGCTTCCTGCGCGCTGCTGACGAAGCTTTCAAGCGTGCGGCTTGCATCGGCGACGAGCGTCGCGGCCTCGCCCTTGGCGGCCTGCCAGCGGCCGCCGACATCGATCAATGCGGCCGTACCCTTGTCTATGCTGTCGAGCGAGGGGCCAAGCTTCGCCGGCAGGTCGCGGAGCGCTGCATTCTTGCCGCCGAGCTCAGAAAGTTTGAGGGCCGTTTCACGCACGCCGTTGATATCGGCAATCACGAGGTCGCGACTCGCCGCGTCGAGCGAACGGTGCAACTCGCTGATATGAAAGCGGGTATTGTCGAGCCCCTTGAAGGTATCGCTCATCAAAGCGATCAGCGTCTTGAGTGTCGAAATTTCCTCGTCCATCCCGACGAAGCGCTTGGCTGCGGTGTCCGAATTCTTGACCGCTTCCTTGGCAAAATCGGCCTCGTACTTCGAGAGCTTGCTGAGGATCGGCACGAGCGCGTTCTTCTTCGCCTCGTTTTCCTCGGCGCTTGCGAGGATCGCTTGGATCTTCAGCGCCTGCGCCTTGAGTTCGCCGATCGGTTTCTGCACCTTTTCGGAGGCGATCTTCTCGGCTTCACCGATCTGCTTCAGCAGATGCGGCAGCAGCTTGTTTGCCTGGTCGATCTTGGCATCGGGATTGACGGCCATCGTCACCGGCAGCCGGAATTTCTTGATCCGTTCGGCGACGCCCTGATAGGCAGCCGCATCGAAGAGCAGCGCCTTGGCAAAGGCTTCCTTCTCTCCCGATTCCGTCCGGATGATATCGATCTGCTTGTAGGCGCCGTTGCCCTTCTCGGTCATGTCGGCGAGCGCCGCCTCGAGCGACGTCGTCGCCGTGTCCTGCTCGATCTTTACCGACCAGAGCTTGTCGGTCTGGCTGCGCATCTGAGAGCCAAGGGCGACGACAGAGGCGATTTGCGCCCTGTCCGCCTCGCGTGCCAACAGCCCTTCCAGTGTTCTGACGCCCTGCTCCTGCTCATCGATCTGCTTCACGAGGACATCGCGCGCTTCCTCGCTCGGACTGTCAGCGAAGGCCTGCAACGCGCTGCGCAGCGCCTGAAAATCCGAGAGATTATTGATGGTCTCGCGCGTCACGGTCATATGCCCGTTGAGCGTGCGGGCGGTGAAGAAACCGACGAGACCGATCCCGGCGATCAGGGCCACGAGCGGAACCACGAAGAGGAGGACTTTTGTGACGATACGCAGGCGCTGTAAGAGGCGATCGATCATAGACATTGCGGACCCCGGGTTCTTTTTTATGAGGAACATGCCCGCACGGTGGCTTCTCTTGACGGAAGCGGTGTGAAATGCCGGCGAAGCACCTCCCAGGCTCCAGCGGGCACGTCGCGGATCAACGGCGCAAAAAGATTTGAAGGCCGTCTCCACCGATCGCTTCATGCGATTGGATTGCGGAATCATCGGGACGATAGGCAGCGAAACTTAAGATTCAGCGAATGTTCGTCGGAAGCGCGGCACGGTGGCGCCTAGCCAGGAATCTTGCGTCGGCACGGCTCACCGCTCCTGTGGAGGGGCGATTTTGTACAAACGATGCTTGAGTTTGCGCGAAAGGACGGTCAATGCTTGGCCATGGGGCGCGCATCTCGCCAGACGGATTCGCCTCTTCCCGCCAAGCACGGCATTGGCCTCGGCCGAGGCCACCAGGAAAGACGAATGCATTCATCTGCCAATTTCCGCGGCATCGTTTTCATGTGCCTTGCAATGGTCAGTTTTGCCTGCAACGACGCCCTCGTCAAATCCGTGACCGGCGCCATGAATACCGGCCAGATCATGTTCGTTCGCGGCCTTCTGACCACGGTGATGGTGCTGGTCATCGCCGTCCACTTCCGTGCGTTTCGCCCGATCAGAACGATCCTGCGGCCGGCGATCATCCTGCGCATCGTCATGGAGGCGCTGGCGTCTATCACCTATATTTCCGCGCTCGGCCAGCTACCACTCGCAAACGCCTCGGCGATCATGCAGGCGTTGCCGCTGGCGGTGACGCTCGGCGCGGCGCTCTTCCTGCGCGAGCCCGTCGGCTGGCGCCGCTGGGCGGCGATCGCCATCGGCTTCGTCGGCGTGCTGATCGTGCTGAGACCCGGACCGGAAGGCTTTACCACGGCAGCACTGACCGTCGTCGCCTGCGTCTTCTGCACCGCGACGCGTGATCTCTGCACCCGCCGCATCGGCAGCGACGTGCCGTCGCTCTTCATCACGGTCACCACGGCCCTGATTACGACGCTCGTCGGCGCTGTGCTTATCGTGCCGTTCGGGGGCTGGCAGCCAATGTCGGCGACGTCGCTCACCCACATTGCCATTGCCAGCATTCTCCTGATGTTCGGCTATCAGACGATCGTGCTCGCGATGCGTGACGGCGACATTTCCGTGATCGCGCCATTCCGCTACACAAGCCTGCTCTGGTCGGTCGCGATCGGCATTTTCTTCTTCTCGGAAACGCCGGATAGCTGGATGCTGGCGGGGGTCGCCGTTATCGTCGGTTCCGGCCTCTACACATTCTATCGCGAGAGCCTGCGCGGCAGGAAGGCCGTTGCCCAACGCTCCCTTGCCGGCCCTCTCGAATAGAGGAACGCGTCGATGGCCATGAATGCGCCAGAAGCACCGCCGCGCCCGCCCGCCGTCATCCTCGCCGGCGGCCGGTCCTCGCGCATGGGCAGGCCGAAGGTGGGCCTCGTGCTCGATGGCCGAACGATGCTCGATCGCATCGTCGAGCGTCTCGCCCCGCAAGCGGACGTTATTGCGCTCAACCTCAATGCCGCTCCCGGCATCGACCTGCCTCCCGGTCTTGCCGTGGTTGCCGACACGGTGCCTGGCTATTTCGGCCCTCTCGCCGGCATCCTGACCGCCATGCGCCACGCCGCGCAGGCCGCACCACATGCTGCCCACGTGCTGACAGTGCCGGCCGACACACCGTTTTTCCCCGATGACCTCGTCGCCCGGCTTTCCGCCGCGCCCGACCTGGAGGGAAGGATTGCCGTCGCCTGTTCCGACGGCGAGATGCATCCGCTGATTGCGCTGTGGCCGATCGCAATCGCCGATGATCTGGAAGCCTGGATCCGCACCGACAGCAAGTTGCGCGCACGCGCTTTCATTGCGCGCCATCCGTCGTCAACGGTAGACTTTCCGATGGTCGACACGAAGGCTGGTCCGCTCGACCCCTTCTTCAATATCAATACGCCGGAAGAGCTTCGAGAGGCCGAAGGATGGCTGCAACGCCTCAAGGATCGCAAACAATGAAACAACCCAAGATATTCGGCATCGCCGGCTGGAAGAATTCGGGCAAGACCGGCCTCATGGTCCGCCTCGTCAGCGAAATGACGCGGCGCGGCTATGTCGTCTCGACGATCAAGCACGCCCACCACGACTTCGACATCGACAAGGTCGGCGCCGACAGTTACCGCCATCGGGAGGCCGGCGCGCATGAGGTGACGATCGTCTCCTCGACGCGATTCGCGATCATGCATGAATTGCGTGGTGCGCCGGAACCGTCCTTCGAAGAGGTCCTGGCGCGGCTTGCACCTTGCGATCTCGTACTGATCGAAGGTTACAAGCGCGAGCCGATCCCGAAGATCGAAGCACGCCGCCTGGAATCAGCCAACCGCCAGCCGCTGGCGCCGACCGACCCGCATATCGTCGCCATCGCCGCTGATCATCCGGTGACCGACACCGACCTGCCGGTCTTCGATCTCGACGATACGGTCACAATCGCCGACTTCGTCGAAAAGGTTACGGGGCTGCGGGGCTGAACCTCCGGACCGAACTCATTTCTCCAGCGACATCACGGTTTCCTGCGCCATACATAAAGACGGGGCCGGTCTCCCGGCCCCGTTTCATCAAGCAGTGGCAGCAGGCTGTCGTCAGCGCTGAGCAACTGGCCGCACGAGAGGAGTCACGCGGCGGATGGTCACGCGGCGGTTCTCCTGCTCCTCATCTTGCGTGCGCACCTTCAGGAAGCGCTCACCATAGCCCTGGGTCACGAGGTTTTCCGCGGGGACGCCATAGACTTCGCTGAGGAGCACCGCGACCGATTCCGCACGCTGGTCGGAAAGAACCAGGTTCGAGCGGTCCGAGCCGACGGCATCCGTGTGGCCCTCGATGAAGAAGGTTTCACCCGGATCCTTCTCGAGGATCTTCGACATGCCATCCGCGACGCCGCGCAGCGTCTTGGCCTGCGACATCGACACCTCGGCGCTGCCCGTCTCGAAGTGGATCGTGTCGAGGTCGATACGGCGAACCTTGTCGCGCAGGCGGGCGGAGTTGCGCACCTCATCGATCGTGTAGACGCGCTCGACTTGCTCGACCGGCGGCTCGGACAGGAATTCGTAGTAATCCCGGTCCGGATCATCGGCGTAGTCGACGATGTAATCCTCCACCGGAATGGTGAGGCGCATCGGCGGCAGTTCGTAACCGACGTCGACGATCGCCGGACGGTCCTGATCCTCCTCGTACTCGGGCGCGTAGATCAGCAGATATTCGTTGCCGTCGCGGTCGATACGCGAGCGCTGCACGATATCGCCATAGCGGTTGTAGACCGTGACGATCCGATAGCCGCCCGGACGAACGATGGTCTCACGGACGCGGTCGCGCGGCAGCTGGTCGTAGAAGGTTTCCTCCGAATCGCGCCGCAGACGGGGCCGGTCGTCACCGCGGACGAAAATGCGGTCGCCAACGCCGAGGATCACGCGGTCATCGACCTCCTCAACCACTTCCACCTCGGTGACATTGTTCGTCGTGTTGTTGATCACGGTGTTGTTGACGATGTTGGTCGTCTCAGGCACGGCGAAGACCGGCGCTTCTTCGATGCGCTGTCCTTCCTCGTTCAGATTGGCCTCGATCCTCTGTGGTATCTGTTCCCGGACCTCGGTCGATATTTTCGCCTGGGCTGCGGCATCGTCGGTCGGAGGCGCTACGCTTTCTTCCTTGGCGCGCAATTCCTCACGCTGCTTGCGCCGAGCCTCGCGGGCACGGTTGCCGCCGACATTGTCGGCATCCTTGTCGCTGTCGAGAACGGCCGCACCGTTTTCGACCGGAAGCACAACTGTGTCGTCGCTCGCCGCCGGGTCCTTGGCGATCTTGACCTTCTCTTCCTCCGTGCGCTCATCGACCACTTCCGGAGCACGCTGGCCACGCGGCCGTTCGCCGGTACCCTCTGCCGTCGCCGGGGCTTCCGCGCCAGGAGCGGGCTGTTCGCCTTCACCAATCTGTTCGGCTGGCTGATCCGTCTGGCGCTGTTCTTCAGCCTGCTGCTGGCGCTTCCTGCGGGCGGGAGCCTGTTGCTCCTCGGCCTGCTGCGGAGCGCCCTCCTCGGCGGCGGGTTGACCTTCCTCAGCCTGCTGCTGCTGGCGCTTCTTGCGTGCCGGAGCCTGCTGCTCCTCGGCCTGCTGTGGAGCACCCTCTTCGGCGGCGGGCTGCTGTTCTTCAGCCTGCTGCTGACGCTTCTTGCGCGCTGGGGCCTGCTGCTCTTCAGCCTGCTGCGGAGCTTCCTCGGCGGCGGGCTGCTGTTCCTCAGCCTGCTGCTGGCGCTTCTTGCGCCTTGGAGTCTGCTGCTCCTCGGCCTGCTGCGGAGCACCCTCCTCGGCGGCGGGCTGCTGCTCCTCTGCCTGCTGCTGGCGCTTCTTGCGCCTGGGAGCCTGCTGCTCCTCGGCCTGCTCCGGAGCGCGCTCCTCGGCGGCGGGTTGCTGTTCCTCAGCCTGCTGCTGGCGCTTCTTGCGCCTCGGAGCCTGCTGCTCTTCAGCCTGCCGCGGAGCCTCCTCAGCGGCGGGTTGCTGTTCCTCGGCCTGCTGTCGGCGCTTCTTGCGGACGGGGGCCTCTTCCTCGGCCTGGCGTTGTTGCTCCTCAGCCTGCCCCTGGGGCTCTTCTTCGGCCGCACGCTGCTTTCTGCGCTTCTTAAGCAGCAACTCCTCGGGCGACGGCTCCTCCGCGCCCTCCTGAGCAATTTCGAACGGCGCCATCAGGCTCTCGGCAAGTGCCGGCTGAACGGCAAAGCTCGCCGCGAATACCGGCAGGGCTACTGTCGCGAAAAGTCTGGATCGAATCGACATTGTCTTCCTTCCTCTTATTGGGGAGGTCCCGTAGCTTGCCGCGCGTCCTGTCCAGTCGACCTGTCACGGCCGCAAGCCTGCACCTAAAGGGCCATGATCCGCGGTTTCCGACTTTTTTGTGTTCGTCTATGTCGTACTCGCAACGCTGCAGTCGCGGATCGGTTCCGCTTCAAGGCCTATCGGAGGCTACATTAACCTCCGCTGAACGGGCCGTTCATCTTCCCTCCCAAGGGCGAGCGGCGCGTGATCCCCCGTTCGCGGTTGGCCATGGCGCTTTCCAGTTGATTTTTGCAGGAGAAGTACGAATATCCCGCCAACCGAGGCGTACGCCCCGGCCCTATTTGGCATCCGCGAACAAGAAAAAACCGGGTGTCAGCCAACAGAGAGGATAATCATGCGTATTTCCAGACGGTTGGCAGCCGCCGCATCGGCTGCCGTTTTCGTGCTCATGGCCAGCACCGCCATGGCAGAAGGCGAAAAGGTCGTCATCGGCACGGAAGGCGCCTACCCGCCCTTCAATGTTCTCGAATCGGACGGCTCGTTGACTGGTTTCGACGTCGACATCGCAAAGGCGCTTTGCGAAGAAATGAAAGCCGAGTGCACCTTCGTGACCCAGGATTGGGAAGGTATCATTCCGGCGCTCATCGCCAAGAAATTCGACGCGATCATCGCTTCCATGTCGATCACCGACGAACGCAAGCAGCAGGTCGACTTCACCAACAAGTACTACAACACGCCGCCGGCGATCGTCGTTCCGAAGGACTCTCCGATCACCGAGGCGACCGAGGCCGCACTCGCTGGCAAGACGCTCGGTGCTCAGGGTTCCACGACCCACTCCAACTATGCCGAAGCGCATATGAAGGAGTCTGAGGTGAAACTCTACCCGACCGCCGACGAATACAAGCTCGATATCGCCAATGGCCGCGTCGACGCCGTCATCGACGACGTCGTCGTACTTTCGGAGTGGCTGAAGACCGAGGACGGCGCCTGCTGCAAGCTGCTCGGCACGCTGCCGATCGACCCGGTCATCAACGGCGAAGGTGCCGGCATCGCTGTGCGCAAGGGCGACGACGCGCTGCGCGAAAAGCTCAACAAGGCGATCGAAGCCATCCGCGCAAACGGCAAGTACAAGGAAATCAACGAAAAGTACTTCCCGTTCGACGTCTACGGCAGTTGATCGACGACACCACAGCGCGTGCGCCTCTTCTGGCGCACAGGTTGCTGTAGCATTTTGAATGGCTGCATGTTTTGTCCGTAAATCGACTGCGATTTGAGGAGAACATGCAGCAGGCTCGATTTTCGTGCCGATCATGCCGGGGAAATCTCGGTTGATGCAAAAAATGCAACGGCGGATGGCTTGCCCTTCCGCCGTTTTTGTTTGACAAGAACCTTCGAAAATAAGCGTCATTGACGCCAAAAAGAACGCTGCAAGGGGAATTTATTGGCATGAGCGGACTGTTCGCCGCCCTTTTCTCCGTTTTCGCCTGGATCGGATCGATCATCGATCCGCTCTGCGGTCCGGTCGGAGTATTTCGTTGGTTCGGCTCCGGCACGCTTCTGGCGTGCGGCGACGCCGGATGGGGCGACGAGATCGCCTACGGATTTCTTGTCACTGCAAGCCTCGCAATCGCCACCCTCCCAGTCGGGCTGGTTGTCGGCTTCTTCATCGCGCTTGCCAAGCAATCGAACGAGAAGTCGCTGCGCCTTGCGGCCAACATCTATACGACGATCTTTCGCGGCCTGCCCGAGCTGTTGACGCTCTTCATCGTTTACTACGGCATGCAGATCCTCGTGCAGCAGTTCCTTGCGACCCTCGGCTACGAGGGCCCGGTGGAGATCAACGCCTTCGTTGCAGGCATGATTGCGCTCGGGGTCGTCTTTTCCGCCTACTGCTCGGAAGTGCTGCTCTCCGCGTTCAAGGCTATTCCGCACGGGCAATATGAGGCCGGCGATGCGCTTGGCTTCCATCGCGGCAAGACGATGCGACTGATCATCCTGCCGCAGCTCGTGCGCATCGCGCTTCCAGGCCTCGGCAACCTCTGGATGGCGCTGCTCAAGGATACCGCCCTCGTCTCGGTCGTCGGGCTGCCCGACATTCTCCGCCAGACGGGCGTCGCCGCCCGCGTCACCAAGCACGCGTTCGAGTTCTTCGGCATCGCCTGTATCCTCTTCCTCGTCCTGGCGATGGTTTCATCCGTCGCCTTCTCGGCGCTCGAACGCTGGACCAAACGCGCGGAGATGAGCCGATGAGCATTGCCGAAACCATGATTCCACCGCAGGCACCGCCACCGGCGCCGCCTAAGCCCTATACGCTTTCGCGCTTCATCGGCAGCGTTACGCTCGGCATCTGGCTTGCGCTTGCCGTCGGCATCTTCCTCACCGTCGTCAACGGCTGGGACCCGGAGAAATTCTCGCGATACGGACCGAGTTTCCTGTCCGGTCTCGGCGTCACGCTGACGCTCGTGATCTCCTCGATCATCATGGGCGCCATCCTGTCGCTGCCGGTGGCACTCGGGCGCATGTCGAAGAACAAGATCTGGTCCTGGCTTTCCTATGCCTATGTCTATTTCTTTCGCGGCACGCCGCTGATCACTCAGCTCTTCCTCGTCTATTACGGCCTCGGCAGCTTCCGTCCGCAGCTCGAAGCGGTGGGGATCTGGTGGTTCTTCCGGGATGCCTGGAACTGCGCGCTCTTTACGTTCACGCTGAACACGGCCGCTTACCAGGCCGAAATCCTGCGTGGTGCCATCCAGAGCGTACCACGCGGCCAGCACGAAGGCGCCGCGGCCCTTGGGCTGCCGCAGCGCGTCGCGTTCTTCAAGATCATTCTGCCGCAGGCGATGATCGTCGCGCTGCGCCCCTACGGCAACGAGATCATCCTGATGATCAAGGGCTCGGCGATCGTTGCAATCGTCACCGTCCTGGACCTGATGGGAGAGACGCGCCGCGCCTTCTCCCGCACCTTCGACTACCAGATGTATGTCTGGGCAGCGGTTCTCTACCTGCTGATGGTCGAATTGCTGCGCAATATCTGGGCCTGGTTCGAGGCACGACTGACGCGGCATCTGAAGCGATAGCGCAACGCCAACACTGCAGCGGTCTCTTGGCTGCCTTCCGCGTTGCCCGAGGCCGGTGTGGAGCAGGATCACCGCTCCTCCAAAGGCTTGGCAGCACTGATCAGCGAGTGCTGACAAGCCTTTGTTATTCCGCAGGAAATCTCATTTCGATACGAATATTAAGACTTGATTAATAGATCGAGCGTTTCATCATAGAGACCACCTTTGCGAGAAGTGAGGTCCTGATGACGAGTGAGATGGAGCTGCAGCTCAAGGGTTATGGCCTGACAACGGCCCAGATTCTCTACCGGATGCCCGACCATCCGACCTTCCTCCAGACCT
This sequence comes from Sinorhizobium psoraleae, assembly GCF_013283645.1. Taxonomy (GTDB): domain Bacteria; phylum Pseudomonadota; class Alphaproteobacteria; order Rhizobiales; family Rhizobiaceae; genus Sinorhizobium; species Sinorhizobium psoraleae. The sequence goes on along the minus strand of NZ_JABEKV010000004.1, from coordinate 773,213 downwards.
ATATCTGGCAACATTACGACATCGCGCCGGAGTTTCCGGAGATGCGCCACTTCCTGAAGTTCTGGCAGGAGAAACTGGACGGCCCGTTGCATTCAGTGCGCTATGTGCATCGCAAGCTGATATCCGCCAGCGAATGGCGGGCGCTCAAGGGAGAGTTCATTCTCCACTGAGCGCCGGCATGGTTTCCTGCCGGCGTCACACGGAACGCGTGATTCCGCCGTCGATGCGGATGTTCTGGCCGGTGATATAGGCGCCGCGATCGGTCGCGAGCAACGCGATCAATTCAGCGACTTCCTCCGACGTGCCGTAGCGTCCCATTGGAATGCGGTTACGCCTCTCTTCCGTCTCCGGCAGGCTGTCGATGAAGCCCGGCAGAACATTGTTCATACGGACGTTGTCGGCGGCATAGCGGTCGGCAAAGAGCTTCGTGAATGCGGCGAGACCGGAACGGAAGACGCCCGACGTCGGAAACAAAGGATCTGGTTCGAAGGCCGCATAGGTCGAGATGTTGACGATGCTGCCGGATTTCTGCTCGACCATGATCGGTGTTACCAACCGGGTCGGCCGCACGGCGTTGAGGAAGTAGACCTCCATTCCCTTGTGCCAGTCCTCGTCGGTCAACTCCAATACGGGTGCGCGCGGCCCATGGCCGGCCGAGTTGATCAGCGCATCGACCCTGCCCCAGGTGTCATAGGCCGAGTCGACCAGGCGCTTCAGGTCGTCGTTCGACTGGTTCGAGCCGGTGACGCCGATGCCGCCGAGTTCGCGCGCCAGCGCCTCCCCCTTGCCGGATGAGGAGAGGATCGCGACGCGATATCCCTCCGCCGCCATCCTTCGCGCTGCAACCGCACCCATGCCCGAGCCGCCTGCGGTGATGATCGCTACCTTCTCTCCACTCATCTTCTCGTCCTTTATTGCAAGTTTCCTTAAATCGTAGCCGGCTCAAGGAAACATGCAGCATTCAGAGTGCGTCCTTTGCGCGTCCGATAGGATGCTCGACGCCGTAGTCTCCGGCATGCGCCGGGCGCGCAAAAGTCGCGTTGATTTCAAACCAAGCATGCTTCCCTGGCCGAAGCTGCCCCGAGAGCGGATGCAGTTGAAGCAGTCATTTTCGCTGACCGCAAACGACAATTTCTGATGACAGCAACAAATGCACACATCATCGATGCGCTATGCGCACTGTCAGACATGCACCTCGCCGTGAGCGAGTTCGCCCTCGTGATGTTCCTTGTGCAGCGACGCGTAAAGAACAAGGACGTAGAACAGCGCGACCCCGATCATCACCGTCCAGCCCGGCAGCGGCCCGAGCGCGGCATTTTCAGTCACGTCGGCCCAGGAACGAACGTGGCCGAAAGGTTCGCCGTTGGAGGAAATCTTCGGCGACGAGATCTTCAGCGCCCAGGCCAAAAGCAAGATCAGGTACATCCAGCAATAGTTGCGCTGGAGCCTCCGATAGACGGCTTCGCGGTAACTCATCAGGAAGGCCGGCTTGCGCAGGCTTTTTGCAATCGAGGCCGACCATTTGAGGCTCGGCATCCCCTCCGGCGCAAGAATTTGCGCGAAATAACCACGCTCGAGTTGGCGCACACGCGCACGATAGACGTCGAAGAAGCGATAACGTCGCGCTTCGATCAACAGCAGCAAACTTATCAGCAGTATTGCGAACAGCAGGACACCATGATGCGAGGACGGCGTCGACAGAGATACGGAAAGCATCGCCGCAACAACGGTGATCGCCCAGTTCGACGTGCGGTCGATGCGGTCCCGCCATCCGGCCATTCGCCCCATTTCGCCGCGATAATAGTGCACGATCGTGTTGATCGTCTCTTGCGTCGTCTGCGGCAGCGGCGGCCCCTGCCGCTCCGGCAATTCGGTTTCCGTTTCCAATGTCAGCGGGCTCAGTTCAGCGGACATCGGCATTTCCTCCGGTCTTCGTTGTTGAATGGATGATGACTCCTTTCCAGCCGCGGATAAATCCCGTCGAGCTTGCGCATTGTCATTTTTTACCGAACGCTAAATATTCGTTTTTTGTTTCAGGCACGCCGTTCGATGAATGAGTCGTCATCTCAGGAGCGCACGGCGAAAGGCGGATTGCCAAAGCCTGTGGACGGTCGTAAGAAGCGCCCATGACGCAACAGAGCAAGAAAATCGACGAGGAAGCCCTGGCGGAGGCGTACAATCGCGCGCTTACGCTGGAGAAGTCCGGCAACCTCGACGCGGCCGCAGCGGCTTATGCGGAAGTGCTGGAACTCGACCCGGAGGATCACGGCGGCGCTGCCGTTCGCCTCGCATCGATTGGTCGCGGCGAAACGCCGTTGAAGGCACCCGACGCCTATGTCGCGACGCTTTTCGACCAGCACGCCGACGTCTTCGAGAACGTCCTCGTCGATCAGCTCGATTATTGCGTACCGCTGCTCGTTCGCCAGCGCCTGCAGGCTCTGAAACTCGGACCCTTCCAGCGCGTTCTCGATCTTGGCTGCGGCACGGGCCTGACCGGCGGCGCGCTGCGCGACATGGCGGAAGACATCACCGGCATCGACCTGTCCGAAAACATGGTCGAGATCGCCCACGAAAAGGATCTCTACGAGACGCTCTACGTCGCCGAAGCGGTCGATTTCCTGGACGATAACGACGAAGCCCCCTTCGACCTGATCGTCGCCACCGACGTGCTGCCCTATATGGGAGCGCTCGAAGCGCTGTTCTTCGGTGCCGTCGACAATCTCGTTCCGGGCGGTCTGCTGATCTTCTCCAGCGAAACGCTTCCCGCGGAAGCATTCGCCGGCCGCGACTACAAGGTTGGTCCGCATCAGCGCTTCGCCCATTCGGAAGCCTACCTGCGCGATCGCCTGACGGCGACCGGGTTCGAAATCATCGAGATCGGTGATATCACGGTGCGCATGGAGGAAGGCGAGCCGATCGCCGGGCAGCTGGTGGTCGCCCGCTTCAAGCCCTGAGACGAGGGGCGTGAAACCAGCGGATGCGACGGCGAACGCATCCCGGCTCTTTTATGCACGCCGGCCATCGGTTACACCTGCTCCGAAGCAAATGGGAGTCTGCAGGAAATGGCCAAAGTCGCATTCATCGGTCTCGGCGTCATGGGTTACCCCATGGCAGGTCACCTCAAGGTCCGAGGCGGACACGAACTGACCGTCTATAACCGCACCGCAGAGAAGGCGCAAAAGTGGGCGACCGCGTTCGGTGGCCGCACGGCTGCGACGCCGGCGGATGCAGCCGACGGCCAGGATTTCGTGTTCTCCTGCGTCGGCAACGACGATGATCTTCGCTCCGTTACCATCGGCAAGGACGGCGCCTTCGAAACAATCAAGCCGGGCGCTGTCTTCATCGACAATACCACGGCTTCCGCCGAGGTCGCCCGCGAGCTCTATGCGGCGGCCCACGCGAAGAATGCGCATTTTATCGACGCGCCGGTTTCCGGCGGACAGGCTGGCGCCGAAAACGGCGTCCTGACCGTGATGTGCGGTGGCGACGAAGACGCCTTCGACAGAGCCAAGCCCGTGATAGCAGTCTATGCCCGCATGGTCGGCCTGATGGGGCCGGTCGGCGCCGGCCAACTCACCAAAATGATCAACCAGATCTGCATTGCCGGCCTTGTGCAGGGACTCGCCGAAGGCATCCACTTCGGCAAGAAGGCGGGCCTCGACATCGAGAAGGTCATCGACGTCATATCCAAGGGCGCCGCGGGGTCCTGGCAGATGGAGAACCGCCACAAGACGATGAATGCCGGCAAATACGATTTCGGCTTCGCCGTCGACTGGATGCGCAAGGATCTCGACATCGTGCTGGCCGAAGCGCGCCGCAACGGCGCCAAGCTCCCGGTGACCGCGCTCGTCGATCAGTTCTACGCCGACATTCAGGCGCTCGGCGGCAATCGCTGGGATACCTCGTCCTTGCTGGCCCGTCTCGAAAAATGACGATTTCGCCCTCGTCGACAGCTGGCGAAATCATCGAATACATGCGGGCGCTCGGCTCGAAGGAAAACGTGGCCGGCATGGCGCGGTTCGGCATCGCCACGCAAACCGCGCTCGGCCTCTCCAATGTCGAGCTGCATCGCATCGCCCGGCAAGTGGAGGTCGACCACGGCCGGGCAATGGAGCTTTGGCAATCGGACATCCGCGAAGCGCGTCTCCTCGCGGTCTTCACGGCCGACCCGAATGCGCTCGCCTTGCAAGAGGCGCGGGACTGGGCGGCTGACTGCAACTCCTGGGAGCTTGCCGATACCGTCGCCGACCTCTTTGTCGCCGCCCGCTTCGAGCGGACGCTCGTTCCGGAATTCGCCGCCGACGAGCGGGAATTCGTCCGCCGCATCGCTTTCGCAATGATCGCGACCGCGGCGGTTCACCTGAAGCAGGAGCCGGATGCCGCGCTTGTCGCCTGGCTGCCGCTGATCGAGGCGCATGCTGGCGACGAACGCAATTTCGTGAAGAAGGCGGTCAATTGGGCGCTACGGCAGATCGGCAAACGCAGCGCCGCCTGCCATGGACCGGCGGGCGCGCTGGCGGAAAAGCTCGCCGCAAGCGACAGCCGTGCGGCAAGGTGGGTCGGGAAGGACGCCGTGCGCGAACTTCAAAGCGATCGCGTGCGTGCCCGGTTCGGCATTCCGGCCTGAGGCGGGCGGTTATTCCTCGCTCGACTTTGCCTGGTCGATCACCATGTAATCGAGCGGTAGTTCGGTCGTGTACTTGATCTGCTCCATGGCGAAGGCCGAGGACACGTCACGGATCTCGATCTTGGCGATCAGTCGCTTGTAGAACGCGTCGTAGGCGGCAATGTCCGGGACGACGACGCGAAGCAGGTAATCCACGTCGCCGCTCATGCGGTAGAATTCGACCACTTCCGGAAAATCGGCGACCACTTCGGAGAAACGGCGCAGCCATTCCATCGAATGCGAATTGGTGCGGATCGAAACGAACACCGTCACCTTGGTGTTGATCTTCACCGGATCGAGCAGAGCGACCCGGCCGCGGATGACACCATCCTCTTCCATTTTCTGGATACGCCGCCAGCAAGGCGTGGTCGAAAGTCCGACCTTCTTGGCGAGGTCGGCAACGGCCAGAGTCGAGTCTTCCTGCAGAAGGCGCAGGATCTTGCGGTCTAGGCGATCCATGAAAGGTCCTCTCGAATATTTTTCCCTTCATAACGTGGATTTCGTGAAAATAAAGAAAATTGTTTCAGGCAATCAACAGAGCGACGCGGGCACGCAGAAACGGCAGCAGGTCCGTCTCGAACCAGGGATTTCTCCGCAGCCAACCCGTGTTGCGCCAGCTCGGATGCGGCAGTGCCAAGACGGCCGGGCCGCTGTTGCGCATGACATATCGCTGCCAGTTTTGCACCGTCTCGGTCATAGACGCTGGACAATCCGGTCCGAGATGCCAGCGCTGCGCATAATGGCCGATCGCCAGCACCAGCTCGATCTGCGGCATGGCGTCCATCACCCGTTGCCGCCAGAGCGGCGCACATTCGCGCCGCGGCGGGAGATCGCTGCCGTGGCGGTCGTATCCCGGGAAGCAGAATCCCATGGGGACGATCGCGAATTTCTTCGGGTCGTAGAATGTCGGTCGGTCGACGGCGAGCCACTGCCGCAGCCGATCGCCCGAAGCATCGTTGAAGGGCAGACCGCTCCCATGCACCCGCAGTCCCGGCGCCTGGCCGGCGATCAATATCCGCGCCGAATCCGAAATGACAGCCACGGGCCGCGGGTCGTGCGGCAGCCGATGTTCGTCACCACGCGCCGGACTGTCGCGACAGATGCGGCATGAGGCAATCGCTGCGCGCAGTTCCTCAAGGTGACGCGCGCCACTATCCGCCATCGACGATCCTCCTGAAAATCGCCCGGGCCTGCTCCTCGAGCCATTGAAAAGCGAGATCCAGCCGGTCGCTCGCTTCATGCGGCGTCTCCTCCGCGCCACCATGCGACCGGCGCCACGCCTGCGGCCGAACGAAATCACCGGCCCAGAGACCGACGCGGCCCTCTCGTGCCACCTCTTCCTCGTCCCGGTACCGGCCATAGCTGACCGCGTAGCCGGAGAGAACCATCTCGCGGCCGAGATCGCGCTGCCCCGCCTCGCAGACGCCGAGATCGCGGCCATAGCGGTCGTGGCCATGCAGGCGGCAGGCGGTCGCAAGTCCGCTGGTGAGCGCCCTCAGGCGCTGACGCGCTTCGGCGCCGCAGTCCCATGTGACGTCACCGCGCCGGCAGGTCTGGCCGATTTCGGGCGCGTCGATGCCTTCAAGCCGCACGCGCCGTCCGTCGAGCCTCAGGCTGTCGCCGTCGCTTGCCGAGGCTGCGCCCTGCAGTTCGCCGGTCACCGTCTGTTCCGGCGGAGGTAGCTTTGCCGCGAAATAGGCGCCGATGCTGAGCAGAAGGAGGAACATCCAACCACCGATCATTCCGCCTCGCCCATCGGCGCGTTTTCTCGGCAAGGCACCCGCTGGCCGGCCAAATCCGAACCGCCGTCCCGGCGCGGGGGGCTTTGCTCCCGTGCCGTTGATGATCCGGAACTTCCGGTTCCCTGGTCTCACGCACGCACCTCGAAACTCGACACCGCCAACTTCGTTCCGCCTCCCGAAAAACGCAATCGCGCCACAATGGTTTTCAATTCCTTCATGCCGGGCAGCAACTTCTTAAGGATTGCATCCTAGACTGCAAGCTGGACACAATCCCTCGATCAAGAGCATGAGTATCGTCGTCAGCACATCGACAGATAAGATCATTGTCGACAAGTCGCGCAGTCATCGAAACAAGGCCGTTTCGAAGACCGTCCGGGCGACGCGCGCGCGGCTGCAAACCGGCTCGTCCGCTCCGTCCGGCTTCGAGCGGGAAATGCTTCTCCTCCACATCGACTCCGTCCTGCATGGCGCGATCGCCCTGCCCTTGCTTGTTGCGCTGATTGCGGCCACCGGCGTCTATCTTACCGGCGACTTGGGCATCCCCGCCTGGGCCCTGATGGCGCTGTCGGCCCATGCGGTCATGGTATTCCTTGCGCGCAAGGCGAAGCGGGAGGATATCGGCCCCGATAAGGTTGTCGTCTGGCGCCGGCGCTTCCTGATCGGCCAGGTGCTGATGGGGCTCTGCTGGGCGATTTTCGCCATCCAGGACTGCGCCTCCTGCGGCGATATCCGCTTCGGCTTCTTCGAAGGCACCACCCTGCTGGTTGCGCTCGCGGCGACCGCCATGGGCACCTTCCTGTTGCGCAACGCCCTGCTCTACACATTCCTGCCGGTTGTCGGCGCGCTCGCCTTCTCGTCGGTGACGGTCGGCAACCCCGTCGACATTGGTCTCACCGGCATCCTCTCGCTTTCGCTCGTGTTCCTCCTCTTCATGACCGGCCGGATGAACCGCGCCAACGTTTATATTCTTTCCATGCAATCGGAAAAGGACGACCTCATCGCGGAACTGGAAGTCGCGAAATCCATGTCGGACGAAGCCCGTCGGCGCGCCGAGGAAGCCAACCTCGCAAAATCCCGTTTCCTCGCCTCGATGTCGCATGAGCTGCGCACGCCGCTGAATGCCATTCTCGGCTTTTCCGAGGTCATGTCGACCGAAGTGCTCGGGCCTCTCAGCAATCCGACCTATAAGGAATATACGTCCGACATTCACCGGTCCGGCGAGCACCTGCTCAATCTCATCAATGAGATCCTCGACCTCTCGCGGATTGAGGCCGGCAAATACGACCTCAACGAGGAGGCGGTAAATCTCGTCGACATCGCCGAGGATTGCATCGGCATGGTGCAGCTCCGCGCCCGGTCGAAGAACATCACCATCGGTGAGCAATTCGAGCTGGGCATGCCTGCCGTGTGGATCGACGAGAAAGCAATACGCCAGGTGACGCTCAACCTGCTTTCGAACGCAGTCAAGTTTACTCCGTCGGGCGGCGAGGTCACCGTCAAGGTGGGCTGGACCGCCGGCGGCGGACAATATCTCTCGATCAAGGACAACGGTCCGGGCATCCCGGAAGAGGAAATCCCGATCGTGCTTTCCGCCTTCGGTCAGGGCTCGATCGCGATCAAGAGCGCCGAACAGGGCACCGGCCTCGGCCTGCCGATCGTTCAGGCGATCCTCGCCAAGCACAACGGCCAGTTCATCCTGCGTTCGAAGCTCCGTGAAGGAACGGAAGCGATCGCCATCCTCCCGCCGCGTCGCGTGCTCGAGAGCCTCCCGCCAGTCGAGGATGTCCCCGCCCCTGCGCGGCGCCGCAAGAGCTTCGCCTGATCGGTTACGCACTCTGCGCCTGCTTCAGTTCATGAATCCGGCCAGGAACACCACGTAAAAGGCATAGGCCGCATTGGCCAGGATCAGGCAGAGACAGGCGAAGGATCCGAGATCCTTGGCGTTCTTGCCCATTTCCGAGATTTCCGGCGAGACGCGATCGACGATCTCCTCGATCGCCGTGTTGATCGCCTCGAAGGCCATCATCAGCAGGAAGAGAATCGCCATCGCGACGTACTGAAACAGCGTCGCGCCTGCGATGGCGAAGGCGACCATGGCAATCGCAAAAGCGATGAGCTCGTGCCGGAACGCCGCCTCCCCGATCAGCCGCTTCGCACCGCCCAGAGAATAGCTGGCGGCAGCAAAGAGGTGCCGGATACCGGTGTGCTTGCCGACAGGTCCGGGCTTGGCGTTACGGGGATTGGTGTTGTTGACGTCCATTTTATCTCGACAGCTCAAAACTGCGGCAGCTACGACATTGCGATTGAGGCGAATGCAAGGCAGCCCGGGTCAAGGCCCACCGCCGATCGCATGCCCTTTGGATAGGAGAGCGGCCCGCTCGCATCAAGCCCTCCAGGATGGAGCTTTCCGAGCCGGACGGCCAATCGACAGCAACGGTGGCACGTGGTCGCGCCAAGAACAAGGCTGCCGCAGGATTCCACGAATTCGGAATCGATTTGCCACCTTGCCGCCGCGGACCACTCACCCCTTGTTGCTGACGCCGGCCTGGGCGAAGGTCGCCATGCCGCTGTGGCAGGCGGCCGCCGCCTTCACGATGCCCGCTGCAAGCGCGGCACCCGTGCCTTCGCCAAGCCGCATGCCGAGTGCCAGCAGCGGCGTCTTGCCAAGCTTCTCGATCGCGCGCATATGTCCAGGCTCGCCGGAGACATGGCCTATCAGGCAATGATCGAGTGCCGATGGATTCGCGGCCTTGAGAATCGCCGCCGCCGCCGTTGCGACGTAACCGTCGATGATTACGGGAACCTTCTGGATGCGCGCGGCGAGAATCGCGCCGGCCATCGCCGCGATTTCGCGTCCGCCGAGCCGGCGCATCAGTTCGAGCGGATCCGAGAGGTGGTCGCGATGGAGCGCCACGGCTTTCTCGACCGCGGCGATCTTGCGCTTCAGCACCTCGCCTTCCGAACCCGTTCCCGGTCCGACCCACTCCTCCGCAGTGCCGCCATAGAGGCCGAGGTTGATCGCAGCCGCAATCGTCGTATTGCCGATACCCATCTCGCCGATGCAGAGGAGATCGGTTCCACCGGCGATCGCTTCCATGCCGAAGGCCATGGTCGCCGCGCAGTCGCGCTCGGAAAGGGCAGCCTCCTCCGTGATGTCGCCGGTCGGATAGTCGAGCGCGAGATCGAACACCTTGAGGCCAAGATCATGGCTGATGCAGATCTGGTTGATCGCCGCGCCGCCGGCGGCAAAATTCTCCACCATCTGCGCCGTCACCGACGGTGGAAAGGGCGTCACACCCTGGCGGGTCACACCATGATTGCCGGCGAAGATCGCGACCAGCGGCCGGGTGACTGCCGGCGCGCGGCCGGTCCAGGCGGCGAGCCAGAAGGCGATTTCCTCGAGACGCCCAAGCGCGCCCGGCGGCTTCGTCAATTGCCCGTCCCGTTCGCGCGCGGCCACGAGCGCCGCCGAGTCCGGCCCCGGCAGGTTGCGCAACAATTCGCGGAAGTCATCGAACGGAAGGCCGCTGGCACTCATGGAGAATCCTTGCAGGTAAGAAGCGTCGGTTGGCGCACGTCATAGAGCCTGGGACCGCGTCCGGCAACGGCATTTGCGCCAGATGCTGTCGCCGGAGCATGATCGGGCGAGGCGCGACGATTCGGCCTGCTGCATGTTTCCTTAGTCGATTTAAGGATAAGACATGCAGCGAAGCACTACAGCGTCCTTTGCGCGTAAGCCGCGCGGCGCTGCAGAGGGGTCGCAGGAGGGGCAATGACATATATCGGCGATCTCTGGGACGACGTGGCGAGGGCGGTCGCCTTCCTCAGCCGCATTCCCATGCCGCAGCGCCATTTCGTGGATCATGACGGGCGGCTCGAACGTGTCGTGCGCGCCTTTCCCTTCGCCGGCATGCTGATCGCCCTGCCCGCGGCCGTTCTGGCGGCAACTCTGATGGCGCTTCACGTGAGTTCACTCTTCACCGCCTTCCTTGTGATCGCAGTGCAAGCCCTCGTCACCGGAGCCTTGCACGAGGACGGTCTCGGCGACACCGCCGATGGCTTTGGCGGCGGCCGCGACCGCGAAAGCGCGCTCGAGATCATGAAGGACAGCCGCGTCGGGACCTATGGCGCATTGGCTCTGATCCTTTCCGTCGGCCTGCGCGTCTCGGCGCTCGCGTCCTTCCTGCCGCTGCTCGGGCCGATCGACGCGGGGCTCGCGCTCCTCGCAGTAAGCGCGCTGACCCGCGGCGCCATGGTCTGGCACTGGTCGCGCCTGCCGGCTGCGCGCCGCGACGGAGTGGCCGCATCGGCCGGTACGCCCGACCCGCGCGCGACGTCTACAGCGCTCGGATCCGCCGTTCTTTTCTCGCTGCTCCTGTTCTATGCGGCCGGCGTTCCCACCATCGCCGTGCTGCTCGCGCTTGCCGCCTTCGCGCTCACCGTAAAGGCCTTTGGAAAGATCGCGTCCCGCAAACTCGGCGGCCATACCGGCGATACGATCGGCGCGACCCAGCAGTTGACCGAGATCGCCATTCTCGGCGCCCTTGCGCTGGCGATCTGAAACGCCAATATTGTTTTAGAGCGCCGCGTCTTGATTGGGCGCGCAAAGGACAGCACTTTGAATTGCTGCATGTTTTTATCCTTAAATCGGCTAGGATTTAGGAAACATGCAGCAGGTCCGAGTGAAAACGGGATACTGGCAGCGAACCACTTCGGCACAAAACAGAGTAAGCCCTGAACCATGGAATCCCCCTGTATTCTCGTTTGTTCGATCGACGAAAGAACCGGCTACTGTTTCGGCTGCGGCCGCACGCGTGAAGAGATCGGTGCCTGGACGCTCTACACCGACGCGCAACGGCACAGCATCATGGCGGCCCTGCCCGCGCGGCTCGATACGGTGGAGCGCAAGCCGCGGCGCGAGACACGCCGGTCGCGCATGGCGCGGGAACGAAGCGGCGCATGAATCGTCTGATACTTTTGCTGGCAATCCTCGCGATCGGCCTTGCGCTTCTGATCATCAACCACGAGAGCGGCCAAACCTTCGGCATCAACAATGATGATTTCGGGCGCCTTGTTGCGCTCGGCGCCCTCGCCACGCTGCTCAGCGCCGGCATCCTGCGCAGCCGGGGACGCCTGGGCGAAGGCTTGCGCCAGATCTTCATCTGGTTCCTGATCGCCCTCGCGCTGGTCTCCGTCTATGTCTACCGTTTCGAACTGCGGTCGGTCGGAGACAGGCTGCTGACAGGCCTGATGCCCGGACGGGCGATGGTGATTACCGACAGCGAGGGGCAGCAGGAGGTTGTGCTGCAACGCCGTCTCGACGGCCAATTCGCCGCCGACGCCAGGATCAACGGCCACGGCGTCAGCATGCTGGTCGATACCGGCGCGAGCAGTGTCGCGCTCACCTATGAAGACGCCGAAAGGATCGGCCTCGATCCGGCGAACCTCAGCTACACCGTGACGGTGATGACTGCGAATGGCCGGGCGCTCGCTGCCCCGGTTATTCTGTCGGACATCGCCATCGGCCCGATCGAGCGCCGGAATATCCGCGCAATGGTCGCGGCGGAGGGAAGGCTCGACCGCAGCCTTCTCGGCATGAGCTTCATTTCGACCCTCGACTTCCTCCAGATGCGCGCGGACGAACTCAGGCTGCGCGACTAGAGCATCCCGCTTTCGGGTGGATCACGAAAGCGGATAAGATGCTCTAGAATCAAAGTGCTAGAGCGTCCTTTGTGCGTTCACTTGAACGCACGGCGCTCTAGTCCGACCGTCAGTTACGAAGTTTGTAGCCGGTCCGGAAGATCCAGGTCAGCACCGCCATGCAGAGCGTCAGGAAGACGACGATGATGACGGCGCTCGCGATCGGATTGACGTCGGAAATCTCGAAGAAACTCCAGCGGAAGCCGCTGATCAGATAGAGCACCGGGTTGAAATGGCTGACCGCGCGCCAGAACGGCGGCAGCATGTCGATGGAATAGAAGCTGCCGCCGAGAAAGACGAGCGGCGGCACGACCAGCATCGGGATCAGGTTCAGCTGTTCGAAGTCCTTGGCCCAGATGCCGATGATGAAGCCGAACAGGCTGAACGTCACCGCCGTCAGCACGAAGAAGAACAGCATGACGAAGGGATGGGCGATCGAGAGATCGACGAAGAGCGAGGCTGTCGCCAGGATGATCGTGCCGATCATGAGCCCCTTGGTTGCCGCCGCGCCGACATAGCCAAGCACGATTTCCACCATCGATATCGGCGACGACAACACTTCATAAATCGTGCCGGTGAACTTCGGGAAATAGATGCCGAAGGAACCGTTGCCGATGCATTGCGTCAGAAGCGTCAGCATCATCAGACCGGGGGTGATGAAGGCGCCATAGGAGATGCCGTCGATCTCCTGGATACGTGCGCCGATCGCCGCGCCGAAGACGATGAAATAAAGCGAGGTGGATATGACCGGCGACACGACGCTCTGCAGCAGGGTGCGGCGAGTACGCGCCATCTCGAAGAAATAGATCGACTTGACTGCCTCGATGTTCATCGCTCTGCCCCCACGATCTCGACGAAAATGTCCTCCAGCGAACTCTGTCGCGTGGAAATGTCCTTGAGCCTGATTCCCGCTTCGGCAAGCGCGGCGAGCAGCGAGGTGATACCGGTCCGCTCGGCGCTCGTGTCGTAGTCATAGATCAGACAGTTGCCGTCGCCCTCGAGCGTCAGGTTGTAGGTGGATAGCGTATCGGGCAGGCGGTCCAACGGTTGGGCGAGATCGACGCGCAACTGCTTGCGGCCGAGCTTCGTCATCAGCGCGGCCTTGTCCTCGACCAGCAGTATTTCCCCGCCGTTGATAACAGCGATCCGGTCGGCGATCTCTTCCGCCTCTTCGATGTAATGCGTGGTCAGAATGATCGTCACGCCTGAAGCGCGAAGCCGCCTGACGACGTCCCACATGCTCTTGCGCAGATTGACGTCCACGCCAGCCGTCGGCTCGTCCAGGAAGAGCACCCGCGGTTCATGCGAGAGCGCCTTCGCGATCAGCACGCGCCGCTTCATGCCGCCCGAAAGCTCGCGCAACATGTTGTCCTTCTTGTCCCAGAGCGACAGATCCTTCAACACCTTCTCGATATGGGCGGGATCCGGCTTCTTGCCGTGCAGCCCGCGCGAGAAGGAGACGGTATTCCACACAGTCTCGAAGGCGTCGGTGGTAAGTTCCTGCGGCACAAGGCCGATCATTGCCCGCGTCTGGCGAAAGTCGCGCACGACGTCGTGGCCGCCGACGGTGACCTCGCCTCCGCTTGGATTGACGATGCCGCAGATGATCGAAATCATCGTCGTCTTGCCTGCGCCGTTCGGCCCGAGCAACGCAAGGATTTCACCTTGCTCAATATCGAGATCGACGCCCTTCAGCGCCTTGAAGCCCGATGCATAGGTCTTCGAGAGATTGGAAACGGAAACGATGGGCGCCATGCGAAGGGATCCGGGAAATGGTGCAGGAGTGGCAGGATGCCGCTCTATATGGGCCAATTCGCAGGGAATTGCAGCCCATGCAGGGCAAAATTCCCTGCGACACACCGCAAACCGATCGCATTCGCGGCGATTATCGCAGGCGCGGGCGGCACTTTCGACAAAGCGGTTAGCGAACCGCTACGTCGCCTGGCTGCGCAACGCGCCAGGCAGTTTGGCGCCATCAGGGCGCAAGTCATTCCCATCCATGAATATCGCGGCGAGCGTTCGCCCGCATCAGCACCGCCGCGAAAAGGCCGATCAGCAGCCGCCTGCAAGCGCATTCCGATGGTCAGCAGTTAACGCTTCCGGCCCTCGCGGCAGAAGATCTCGTAAAGCGCCATCACCAGCCGCGAGGCCTTTTCCTCGGCGAGACGATAGAAGATCTGCTTGGCGTCGCGCCGCGTCGCCACGATGCCGGCCTCGCGCAGCACCGTCAGTTGCTGCGACAAGGTCGGCTGGTGGATGCCAAGCATCTCCGCCAACTGGCCGACCGAGTGTTCTCCTTCGACAAGCGTGCAGACGATCATCAGTCGGTTCTGGTTGGCGAGCGTCTTCAACAGCGCCGCCGCCTCACCGGCCCGCACGCTCATGTCCGGGCGCACGTTTCGCAATTTCATCACGGTACCCATCGTCATTCTCCCGTCAGTTCCACGCCGCGCCCAGCAGCGCATTCAGCGGAAACTTCAGGTAGCGCGCACCGTTCGACTCCGGCTCCGGTAGTCGACCGCCGCAAATATTGACCTGCAACGCATGCAGGATCAGCTTCGGCATCGGCAACGACTTGTCGCGCGCTTGGCGCAATTGAACAAAGTCGTCCTCCGTCAGGCCGACCACATGCGCATTGCAGCGCTTTTCTTCGCCGACCGTGCTTTCCCAGCGTGCTTCGCGGCCATCCGGCCGGTAGTCATGGCCGGTAAAGACGCGGGTCTCGTCCGGCAGGGCAAGGATGGCATTGATCGAGCGCCACAACTGACGCGCATCCCCGCCCGGAAAATCGGCCCGGGCAGTGCCGCTGTCCGGCATGAAGATCGTATCGTGCACGAAGGCCGCGTCGCCGATGACATAGGTCACGGACGCCAGCGTGTGTCCCGGCGAATGGATGACATAGGCTTCCATGGAACCGACGGAAAAGCGTTCGCCATCGGCGAAGAGATGATCCCACTGCGAGCCGTCCGCCGCCAACTCCGGCCAATTGTAGATTTTCTTCCAGAGACATTGCACCTGGCGGATCTCGGCGCCAATCGCGATCGGCGCGCCGGTCTTTCCCTTCAAATAGGCTGCGGCGGAAAAATGATCCGCGTGAGGATGGGTGTCCAGGATCCAATCGACAGTCAGATCGTTGCCGGTGACGTAGTCGAGGATCAGGTCCGCCTGCACCGTCGCCGTCGCTCCCGATTTCTCGTCGAAATCAAGCACGGGGTCGATGATCACGCAGCGCTTCGTCGCCGGATCGGAAACGACATACTGGATGCTTCCCGTCCGGCACTCGTAGAAGCCTTTGACCTCCGGTTTTGCAATGAGGTTTGCAGGCATGATCGCCTCCATAAAGTCATATAATATATGATTAAGTACATTATATATTGTGGACCTGAGCAAACAAAACGCCACCGGCGGCGCGACGGTGGCCAAGTGCACAACTCATTGAAGACGTGACGTTTCGTTCCGTTCAGCCGTAGAGGCTGTAGAAGAACCGGATGGCGACGAGCACCATGAAAATCCCGAATCCCGCCTCGAGCTGTCGTCTGTCCATGGCATGGGCAAGCCGCACCCCGAGCGGCGCGACGAGCAAGGTTATGGGGATGATCAGCGCCACCGCGATCCAGTTGATGAAGCCGGTCGAAAGCGGCGGAAGGCCCGCCTCGCCCCACCCCGCCCAGACATAGCCGAACAGGCCGGGGATGGAGATCAGCACGCCAACGCCGGCGGACGTGGCGACCGCCTGGTGTATCGGTCGGTTGTGCAGCGTCATGAAGGTGTTGTTGAGCACGCCGCCGCCGATCCCCATGAGGCCGGAGAGAATGCCGATCGCGACTCCGACCAGCCATTTGACCGGATTCTTCGGCAGATCCGTGCCGATGTGCCAACTCGAACGGTTGAAGATCATCCGGAAGGCCAAGGCGAGCGCAATCACCGCGAAGATCAGACGCAGCGTCTCGCTGCCGACATGGGCCGCAATCACCGAAGCGAGGATCGCGCCGAGCGGCACTGCCACGATCCAGTTGCGCAACAGGTCGAGATCGACCACGCCGCGGCGATAATGCGCCAGAAACGACCGGACCGAGGTCGGAACGATGATCGCGAGCGACGTGCCGACGGAAAGATGCATCCTGACCGCGTCATCGATACCGAGCAGGCCGAAGACCTGATAGAAGACCGGCACGAGGATGGCCCCGCCGCCGATACCGAAAAGCCCGGCGAGCACGCCGGCGACGACGCCGGCCGCCGCCAGCGCCAGTGCAAACATCATCAATTCCGAAACTGGCGGCATGAAGAAACTCGATTTGGCTGGAATCCGGCAAAGAACAATCCGGATCAGGACTGCTTGCCTATCACTGTCATGAAACGGTGATGCTTTTCAATCACTTTGACCTGGCGTGAAGCCCTCGCTTCCCGTGATTTGCACTCCGGAGTCTCCCCCTATTCTCCGGGTTTGGCCGGCTTCCCCGCCGGCCTCTTTTTTTCCGCCTGCAATCGTCGCTGGAGCTGCCTTATGCGCTCGCTTGAACGCACGGCTTTCTAGTCGCAATGCCTATAGCCGGATTTGCGCGTCCTCAGGTCGAAGTGGAAATGGTCCTTGTGGAACGGGTCGCTGCCGGGGCCAAGCACGGTGTTGAAATATTTGCAACTGTCGGAGCGCACGGCTTTCAGGAGGCCGCGTTCACGAAAGGCGAAGAAGCCCTTCCTGCGGACGTCGATCTCCTTGCCATTCTTCAGAATGAATTTGCCGACATCTATGGCATTGCCGCGCGCATGTTCGGACATCGGATTGCCGCGTCGGGAGTTCATCGTACGGCAGGAGTAGCCGCCGAGCGGCTTGATCGTCTTGACGCCGGACCAGTAGCGGTAGCGCGAAGACGGTGCGAGTTCGTATTTGACCCATTTGGCGAAGGCTTCGGTCACCTGGCAGTTGAGCTTCACCGCCGGTTTCACGCCAATACCGCCGGAGAGGCCACTCAACTCGATCGGATAATCGATGCCGCAGGACGGCCCGTTGCTGATGCGCGCGACATCGCGGAAGACGACGCCGAGCTTTTTCAGGCGCTGGCGGCAGGCGATCTCCGCGCGTGGCATTTCGCCGGTGTATTCCGGCGCGGAAAGCGGATTGCGCGCGCGTGGCAGGAGGGCGACCTGCTGGGGTTCCTGCGCGGGCTGGACGACCCGTTGCCGTTCCATGTAACGCGGCTGCTTCGCTTCCTCTGCCGGGATCTGTCCCGGCATCAACGGCGGCAGGTCGGGGTCGTAATCGACGTTCGGTTCGGATACGGGCACCGGCCCCGCGGATCCGCCGAGTTGACGTATATTGTCCTCACCGATGCCGGCGACCACGGGCTGGCTGGCATTACCCTCGGCAATCTCGTTGCTCTGCTCCTCGGCAAGTCCGACGACCGGCTGAACCCCGAGCATCGCGTCCATGTTGACGCCTTCGGCGGGTATCGCCGTCGGACCGGCGCCTGCCGTTTGCGCTTCCGCCGTCGGCATCGGCTCGCTATCGATCATCGGCAGCCCGCGCTCCGTCTGCGCGCTCGGCTCGGCGGGCACGACACTCCCGGTTGACGCCGCAACGGGTTCACCTGACGGGTAAGCCGCCGCCATTTCCTGCTGCGGGCGGCTATCGGCACGCACCGGCTCGATGGCGCTGACGCGGGCGCCTCCGTCGACCCGGGCCGAAGGCGCGAGGACGTCGGTCGTGCAGGCGACCAGGGACGCGGCCAGCACCAGCGCCGTCAACGGCCGATGGAGAAGAGAAACATACGCCATACTCATTGCCGCCTTCATCCACGACAAGCCGAAGCGTTGTCGATGCGCCGCCGCCCCAGCCGTAACCGTCGCTGCCGCCTGTGTCGTCAAGCTGGCGCACGGCTTAAAAAGCCGGATCTCGTTCGCACTTTATGGAAACACGGTAAACGAAGCCTTTCCGGAAACCTCCCATATCAGGGCAACGAACCGCCGCGAGCCGATACGTGAAAAGGCCCGCACCCATTCGACTGCGGGCCTGAAATCCAGATCAACGATACTTACAGGACGTCAGCGGCACTCTCCGCCATGGATGACACTGAACCCGTCGGCGCGTGCCTCGCACGCATTCGGGAAGGTGCGCATGCGCCCGCTGCGCAGACCGCAGACCGGGGCGAATTCCCGCGTGCAGAACTGCTGCTCCGGAGGACGGCCGCCACCGCGGCATTCGCCCGGCGCGATCACCCGGAAACCCTCCGCGCGCGCCACACAGGCATTCGGGAACGTCTGTGTCCGTGGCCCACGCTGACCGCAAACGGGTGCAAATTCGCGTGTGCAGGCTTGCTGTGGCGGACGATTGTCGGGGCGGCACTCGCCGCGATGCACCACGCGGAAGCCGTCGGCCCGCGCCTGGCAGGCATTCGGGAATGTTCTGAGCCGGTTACCGCGCTCACCGCAAACGGGGGCGAATTCCATGGTGCACATTGGCGGACCCGGCGGGCGGATTGGCCCCGGGCCGGGCCGCGGTTCCTCCACCACGACGGTGCAGGCCGAAAGGAAGGCAATTGCCATCAGGATGACAGCGGACGGCCGAGCGATGAAAAGCTTGAGAAGCGACACAGGTAATCCCCTCCGGATCGAATCAATGGGCCCCAAGCGACCGACCTGCCACGGCCAATCCCCTCCGCCACCGCATCTGACCCGGCCCGCGCTATTACGTCAAGTGCCGCGAGTTGCGCGCCTTCGCATACAACCGCCGATAGGATCGCGTCCGCATGCAAAAAAGCCCGCGTTGGAACGCGGGCCAGTTTTTGCAAGACGTCTTCTTATCTCTCAGGCCGCCCTGCCATAAACCGCCTGACGATGTCTTTCCTGCAGGCAGAATTTCTCGAGCAGCACCTTGAGCTCGCGGCTCTCCTGCGCCAGCGTCTGGCTTGCGGCGGTGGTTTCCTCCACCATCGCGGCATTCTGTTGCGTCATCTGGTCCATGCTGTTGACGGCAGTGTTCACCTCCTGTAGGCCCGTCGCCTGCTCCCGCGAGGCCGTCGCGATCGATGCGACCTGCTCGTTTACGCGATTGACCAGGGTTTCGATCTCCATCAGAGCATCGCCGGTCGAGCGCACCAGTTCCACCCCGGCGCCCACTTCCTTGACCGAGGCGCTGATGAGATCCTTGATCTCCTTGGCGGCACCGGCCGAGCGCTGGGCAAGCTCGCGCACCTCCTGGGCGACGACGGCGAAGCCGCGGCCCGCCTCGCCTGCCCGCGCCGCCTCGACGCCGGCATTGAGCGCAAGCAGGTTGGTCTGGAAGGCGATTTCGTCGATCACGCCGATGATCTGGCTGATCCGGCTGGAGGATGCTTCGATCCGCCCCATGGCGTCGATCGCATTGCGAACGATGCCGCCGGATTTCGCCGCGCTTGCCTTCGTCTCGTTGACCATGTCGCGCGCCTCGTGGGCGCGGTCCGAGGCATGGCGAACGATCGAGGTGATCTCGTCGAGAGCTGCCGCGGTCTCCTCGAGGGCCGCCGCCTGCTGCTCGGTGCGGCGGGACAGATTGTTGGCTGCCTCCGAGATATCCCCGGCGCTGCCGTGGACGATTTCAGTCGACTGCGAGATGGCGCCGATGACATCGCGAAGCGCCGCGACAGCGGTGTTGAAGTCTTTCCGCAGCTTGGCGTATTCCGGAGCGATCTGCTCGACTTCGGCAGTCAGGTCGCCGCTCGCCAGCCGCTCCAGCGCCGCGCCGATCGTGTCCATCGCATCCGCCTGCGCCTCGGCGGTGGCACGCTGGCGTTCCTCGCTGCTGCTCCGTTCCGCATTCAGCCTGTCCTGCTGCTCCGCTTCGCGCGAGCGCAATTCGAGCCGCTCCCGCACCGAATCGCGAAGCACGACCAGTACCTTGGCCATCTGGCCGATTTCGTCGCCGCGATCGGTTTCCGGCACGTCGGAGGAAAGATCCTCGTCGGCAATCGCCTGCATCGAGACTTTCAGCTTCTCGACCGGCCGCACGACGCTGCGCACGATCGCAAGCGCCGCCATCAGGATCGCCAGCGCCGCTGCAGCGAGAATGCCGGCCATCTGCCAGGCGCGCTCGCGGAACATCGCGGCGAGATCGTCGGCATAGACGCCCGTGCCGACCACCCAGCCCCAGGGCTCGAAGCCGGCGACATGGGAATATTTCAGCACCGGTTCCTCGGCGCCCGGCTTCGGCCAGTAGTAGTCGACGAAACCCTTGCCGTGCGCCTGCACCGTCTTCACGAATTCCACGAAGAGATACTTGCCGTTGGGGTCCTTGTTGGCCGTCAGGTCCGCGCCGTCAAGCTCAGGCTTGATCGGATGCATGACCATGGTTGGATGCATGTCGTTTACCCAGAAATAGCCGCTGCCCTGATAGCGCATAGCCTTGACCGCTTCGAGGGCTCGCTTCTGCGCCTCCTCCCGCGAAAGCGTTCCGGCCTGCTCCTGCTTGAAATAGGCGTCGAACACCGTGATCGCGTTCTCGTTCATTGCGGCAAGCATGGCCTTGCGCTCTGCGACGAGCCTGTCCTGCGCCTGCACGAGACTAAACGTCAGCGCCGCCGCCATCGTCAGCAGCGCGAACCCGACCAGCGCGTAGAGACGCGCCGAAATCCGAAATTTTCTCATCCCCAGCCTCCACTTTGAGACTGCAGGATAGGAGCAGGTCTTTGCAAAGCCCCTAACAAAGAATCACTAATTTTCGCGGTGCTCAATTAACGACTTGAAAACGGTTGAACACTTCACGACGGCCTCACTCCACGCGGATTTGTCGGCCGGTGCTCTTTCCCTGCCCGCCGGCCATGCGATAGATCTTGTTCGACAACAGGGAGACAAGCTAATGACCGACGCGATCAAGCCGAACGGCGAGCTTACCTTGCGGACACTCGCCATGCCGGGCGACGCCAATGCCGCCGGCGATATCTTCGGCGGCTGGGTCATGGCCCAGATGGACCTCTCCTGCGGCATCCGCGCCGCCGAACGCGCCAGGGGCCGCGTGGTAACGGCGGCGGTCAAGGAAATGGCCTTCGCCATGCCCGTGAAGATCGGCGACACGCTGTGCATCTACACCGACATCGTCAAGGTCGGGCGCACGTCGATGACTTTGAAGGTGGAGGCTTGGGCACAGCGTTACCTCTCCCATGTCATGGAGAAGGTCACGGACGCGATCTTCGTGATGGTGGCGCTCGATTCCACCGGCAAGCCGACGCCGGTACCGGAAGAATAGGCAACCGGATGGATGCGCCCGCGCCAGATCCGGCGATCTTCTCCCATATTCGCATCGTCATGGGCATGATCATCAGCCTCAGTCTGGCGCGGCTCCTGAGCGGCGTGGCACTTTTCGTCCAGCACCCCGGCAAGACCAAGGTCTACTGGATTCACCTTGGCTGGGTGCTGTTCATGTTCGTTTTCCTGCTGCATTTCTGGTGGTGGGAATACTACCTGCATTCGCTCGCAGTGATCGATTTCAGCGTCTACCTCTTTGTCAGTCTCTACGCCTGCATCTACTTCTTTCTCTGCGTGCTGCTGTTTCCGACCTCGCTGGACGAATATGCCGGCTACGAGGAGTATTTCCTGTCGCGGCGGGCGTGGTTCTTCGGCTTCCTCGCAGTCGCCTTTGCGGTCGACCTCCTCGATACGGCGCTCAAGGGCAAAGCCCATTTCGAAAGCTACGGCCTCGAATATCCGCTGCGCAACGCGGCCTACATCATCCTGTGCGTCGCCGCCGCCTGGACGCCGAACAGGCGGTTTCATGCGATCTTCCTCGTCGGTGGCCTGCTCTACCAACTGATCTGGATCTATCGCGCTTTTGATCTGCTTAGTTGATGGCGCCGAAATTCCGCCTCGCGACGAGCCATCCAATAGCCGTCTGCGCTTTCGCCAACGTAGGCGCTCCTGCCCCTCACCCTAGCCCTCTCCCCGCACGCGGGGAGAGGGGAATCGGGAGCGAGCCGCTTGTCCCTTCTCCCCGCTTGCGGGGAGAAGGTGCCGGCAGGCGGATGAGGGGCATTGCAAACCGACCTCACCCCTTGAAAATGAACGAGGCGCCGGCGGCGATCAGCGCGAAGCCGATGACATGGTTCCAGCCGATCGATTCCTTCAACCAGAAAATCGAAAAGATGACGAAGATGGTGAGCGTGATCACCTCCTGCATCGTCTTCAGCTGCGCCGCCGAATAGACCGAATGGCCGATGCGATTGGCCGGCACGGCCAGCCAGTATTCGAAAAAGGCGATGCCCCAGCTTGCGACGATGACGATGTAGAGCGGCGATGACGTGAACTTCAGGTGACCATACCAGGCAAAGGTCATGAAGACGTTGGAGACAAGCAGAAGCAGCACCGGCCAGACATAGGCGGGATTGATGGCGAACGGCATGAAAACCTCGGGAGAGCGCGAATCATTTGCCCGAGAATGAGCCGATCGAGATCGCCACCGCAAGCGGCTCACCGTGCTCAATCCGCACTTTCCAGGGTCTCCCCGGGTAAAAGCTCATCCCAACCAATCTGGCCTGCGAGTTTCGCGGTCGCGAGCAGTACGAGAAGTTCGCGGATCATTCGCAGTACATGCTGCTCACAGTCGATCTGCTCTCCGATGTCAGGCAATTCGAAGAAGTCGTGTTTCGTCGGAATGAGCAGGAAGCAATCATTGCTCGCGAGCCCCAAGCGGACGGTACCGGCCGGCCACGTCTCGGAAAGGTGCTGCAGCGCCTTCAGCAGGGACCCGCGCAGCACTGCTTTGGCCGCTGCCGGGTTGTCGGAGCGAAATTCATGCGTGCCGTCACGCTCGGGGCTGCCGCTCGGTACAACGGTCCAATGATCAAGTGTAAAGACCCGGACGAAACGCTCCGGCAGGCTTGGACGCTCGATTCCAATCAGCCGGCCGGGGAAGGCCTTGCTCAAATGCACGCACAACAGGACACCACGGAAAACGGGCGTCTTGCCGTGGCGGAGGCTCAACTCGGCAACAGCAAAATTCGTACCCTCGTAGACGCCAGTGATAATGTCGCCGTAATCATCGCTGTCGTAAAGCGCGAGCTTCAGGCTGTCGAAGGCATGTGAAAACGGCGGCCTTACACCGTGGCTATACTCGACGGCGCCCACAAACCCGAAGACCTGCGGCAGAATTCGATCGCGCAAGGCCTGCCGTGCCCTTCTCACCGGATGCTGCGCCCAAGCCAGAACGCCAAATCCCCCGATCACCACCGTTACGCAGATCAAGCCAAAGTATTGCTCCGCGATCTGCTCATCGAGCGAAAAGAACGCCGTCGCACAAGCCACCGCGTAAAGACCAAGCATCCCCCATTTTCGCCGACGCGCTTTCTCCTGGTGAAGCAGCCTCGCGGCATTGTATTCTTCCACCGCGGCGCGGACATTCGCCAGGGTTTCGCCGCTCGGCGCCAGGGCGATTTCGTCGAAAGCAGTTCTGGCCGTGTTTTCCTGCGTTGTTTCCACCCTTGCCTCCAGAAACCGATCCCGAGCGATCTTGCACAGCCCATGTGGCGGCGCAATCGCCGCGTGCATGCGGCGGCCACCAAAGCCACCGGAAAAACACCTGCTTCGTTTCCCTTTTGTACTCACTCCCCCTTTTCTTTCGACCTGACTCTGTCCATATTCCGGCCATGGCAAATTCCCCGAAAGATCCCCGAAAGAAGCCGCCGGCACCCAGCGGTTTCGAAGAAGCCCCGCAGGCGCCGCTTTCCGGCACGCCGCTGTCAGGCAATGTTTCCGACTGGGTGAAACAGCTCGAGGCGGAGGCGGAAGCAAGCGCCTTCGAAAGCCAGCGCGAGGTTGCCTCCAAGGCGGGTAAGCATCGCAAAAAGGTGGAAATTGCCGCGTCCAAAGCGGCAGCTACCAAGAAGGAATCGGCCGAAGGCCGCGAGCCCGAACGGGCGTCCGAGCTGACGCGAGGCCCTCGCGGAGCGAAGGCGCAACGCGCCGACAGCGTGAGCGGAAAAACGGTGAGCGGAAAGACCGCCCGCGGCACGTCCATGGGCGGATCGACCGACCCGAAGACGCGCGCCGCCGCCGGGCTCAATCCGGTTGCCGGCCTCGATGTCGCGCTGGAGGATGCCGACAAGTTGACCGCAGGCTCCGGCGTCACCGCCACCGTCGAGGCGCTCTCCAAGCTGATCGAGAGCGGGAACCCGCTGTTCAAGGACGGCAAGCTCTGGACGCCGCACCGCCCTGCCCGGCCGGAAAAGTCCGAAGGCGGCATCGCCATCCGCATGCAATCGGACTACGAGCCCGCGGGCGACCAGCCGACGGCGATCGCCGACCTCGTCGACGGCCTCACCTCCGGCGAGCGCAATCAGGTGCTGCTTGGCGTCACCGGCTCGGGCAAGACTTTCACCATGGCCAAGGTGATCGAGGCGACGCAACGCCCGGCGGTCATCCTTGCGCCGAACAAGACGCTCGCCGCCCAGCTCTATTCCGAGTTCAAGAACTTCTTCCCCGACAACGCGGTCGAGTATTTCGTCTCCTACTACGACTACTACCAGCCGGAAGCCTATGTGCCGCGCTCGGACACCTATATCGAGAAGGAATCCTCGATCAACGAGCAGATCGACCGCATGCGCCACTCGGCGACGCGCTCGCTGCTCGAGCGCGACGACGTGATCATCGTCGCCTCCGTCTCCTGCATCTACGGTATCGGCTCGGTCGAGACCTATACGGCCATGACCTTCCAGATGAATGTCGGCGACCGGCTCGACCAGCGGCAACTATTGGCCGACCTGGTGGCGCAGCAATACAAGCGCCGCGACATGGATTTCCAGCGCGGCTCCTTCCGCGTCCGCGGCGACACGATCGAGATCTTCCCCGCCCACCTGGAGGATGCCGCATGGCGCATCTCCATGTTCGGCGACGAGATCGACGCGATCACCGAGTTCGACCCGCTGACCGGCCAGAAGACCGGCGACCTGAAGTCGGTGAAGATCTACGCCAACTCGCACTATGTGACGCCGCGGCCGACGCTGAACGCCGCCATCAAGGCGATCAAGGACGAGCTGACGCAGCGCCTCGCCGAGCTGGAGCGCGCCGGTCGGCTGCTGGAGGCGCAGCGGCTGGAGCAGCGCACCCGCTACGACGTCGAAATGCTGGAAGCCACCGGCTCCTGCCAGGGCATCGAGAACTATTCGCGCTACCTGACCGGCCGCAAGCCGGGCGAGCCGCCGCCGACGCTGTTCGAATATATTCCTGATAACGCGCTGATCTTCATCGACGAGAGCCACGTCACCATTCCGCAGATCGGCGGCATGTATCGCGGCGACTTCCGCCGCAAGGCGACGCTCGCCGAATACGGCTTCCGCCTGCCCTCATGCATGGACAACCGGCCGCTGCGCTTCGAGGAATGGGACGCAATGCGCCCCGACACGATCGCGGTTTCGGCCACCCCCGGCGGCTGGGAGATGGAACAGTCCGGCGGCGTCTTCGCCGAACAGGTGATCCGCCCGACCGGCCTTATCGACCCGCCGGTCGAAGTGCGCTCGGCCAAGACGCAGGTCGACGACGTGCTGGGAGAAATCCGCGAGACCGCCGCCGCCGGCTACCGCACGCTCGTCACGGTGCTCACCAAGCGCATGGCCGAGGACCTCACCGAATACCTGCATGAGCAGGGCGTGCGGGTGCGCTACATGCACTCCGACATCGACACGCTGGAGCGCATCGAGATCATTCGCGACCTGCGCCTCGGCGCCTTCGACGTGCTGGTCGGCATCAACCTCCTGCGCGAGGGCCTGGACATCCCCGAATGCGGCTTCGTCGCCATCCTCGATGCCGACAAGGAAGGTTTCCTGCGTTCGGAAACCTCGCTCATCCAGACGATCGGCCGCGCCGCCCGTAACGTCGACGGCAAGGTCATCCTCTATGCCGACACCATCACCGGCTCCATGAGCCGCGCGATGGAGGAAACCGCCCGCCGCCGCGAAAAGCAGATGGCCTACAACCTCGAACATGGCATCACGCCGGAATCGGTGAAGGCGAAGATCTCCGACATCCTCGATTCGGTCTACGAGCGCGACCACGTCCGCGCCGACATTTCCGGCATCTCCGGCAAGGGCTTTGCCGATGGCGGCCACCTCGTCGGCAACAACCTCCAGGCGCATCTCAACGCCCTCGAAAAACAGATGCGCGACGCCGCCGCCGACCTCGACTTCGAAACCGCCGCCCGCCTCCGCGACGAGATCAAGCGCCTCAAGGCGGCGGAACTAGCCGCCCTCGACGACCCGATGGCACGGGAAGAGGCCCGGAGCGCCGAAGGCGCGACAGGGAAACCAAAAGAAGAGGCCAGGTCGCAGGAGAGCGGCAAGCGAGGCAGCAAGGGCGCTCCCAGCGCAATCTCCCCCCCTGTGGGGGAGATGTCCGGCAGGACAGAGGGGGGTACCGCCCCGTCAACCACCGACGAAGCATCCGGGAGCTACTTCGCCAAACCCTCGCTAGACAACATGGGCCCGGGCACCGACACCGAACGCCCCCTCTTCCGCAAACCCGACCTCGACGAAATGGGCCGCGACGTGGCCGTCCCCGCTGCCAAATCCGGTCGCGAGCAATCGCTGTTCCGCAAGAATACGCTCGACGAGATGACCGTTGGACGGACGGAAAAGCCGGTGGCCGGGAAGGTGCCGGAGAAGCCGCTGGTCCGGGCGAAGCCGGGTGTGGGGTCCTATGAGGATCCGGCGGAGGAGAAGCGACGCAAGGGGCGGACGAAAGGGAAAACGGGGCGGCCGGGAAGTTAGTAACAGTAACAACTCCCCCTTAGCCCGAGGCATCTACCGCAAACGCGCGTCGGCTGTACGTACACGATCACCCCGTCGACAGCGCCAAAGGTATCAAGAGCAGACTACTGCAAGGCCGCCGCTGCTCCCAGCGCTTCCTCGATGAGGGGGAGCAACGTGGGTGGATCAAGTACTTCCATGCTTGCAAGCCTTTCAGAGTCGTCAAGATAAAGTCGGTATGCACAAGAAGCAGCAACCTCTTTCTGTTCCTTGGCCCTGTTAAACTCAAACGACGCCCGCGCATAATCTTCGCGGATATGGAGGCGGTTCCTGGCGATATTGTCGGAGAGTTTGCGCCACATCGCTGCGACGGGATCGAAGTTGCCGGACCCGCGCTCGTCGAGGATGAAGTCGTCGACCAGCGTCTCAAGCAGCATCACACCCTTAAGATTCTTGGGTCGGCGAGCTGCGGTCGTGAGCGGCGGCCGGCATGAACGCTGCGCCGCCGATAATCGGAGCCGCCTCCTCTGTCCCATCCGGGCATCTCCCGCTGGAAGAGGGAGAACATCTGTAACTTACTTCCAAAAACACTTGCCCCGGCACGGTTCCGCACCGAGGGCCCCATGTTGTGCCTGCAACACGGACGATCTCGAATCGACGAGCACGTCGCGGTTCATGGGTGAGAAACGCGCGATCATGCGCACGCGATCTTCTCATTCATCTGAAAACCTCCGGTAGTGACGCGCAGCCATGAGTTTCCGAAAACCCCTGATTTTTTAGGGAACATTCCCGCGAGTTGCGAATTTAAGTGCTCACTAAATTAGGGAGAGAAACATGAAAACCCGAGATGTACTTTTAAAGAGCACCGGCCTGGCCCTGATGTCGGTCGGTTTTTTAATACCGGCAACGGGTACCGCACGCGCCCAAGCCCTCGAGGGGCCGATACTCACGGCTGATCAGTGCAGTCCCCTGACAGAGGCGAACTACGAGGCCTGCTGCGTGGCTCGGAACAGAGCCGATATCCTGACGACCGACCAAATCAACCAATGTCCGCCGTTATCCACGGCGGCTATTGGGAACCCCTTCTCCACGACCTCCACCGAAGGCTTCGATAGAGATGGTGGCGGCGGCTCCGGCGGCGGTGGCGGTGGTCCCGGCGGCGGCGGCGGTGGTCCCGGCGGCGGTGGTGGCGGTCCCGGTGGCGGCGGTGGCGGTCCCGGCGGCGGCGGTGGCGGTCCCGGTGGCGGTGGCGGCGGTCCCGGCGGCGGCGATGATCCCGGCGACGACGACGATGATCCCGACAACGGCGGCGGCGATCCCGACAACGGCGACGATGATCCCGACAACGGCGGCGGCGATCCCGACAACGGCGACGATGATCCGGACGACGATGACCGTGACCCCGGCAACGGCGACGATGATCCGGACGACGGTGACCGTGATCCCGGCAATGGCGGCGGTGACGGCGACGCCGACGATCAGGATTAGGGAGATCCACGCCCACGCCAGATGAACAGGCAAGTCGCGCCGGCCGATCACGGCTGGCGCGACTTGCTCATCACCGTTCCGAAAAAAGCAGCGGCTGGAGCGGGTCCCGAAGTTGACGCCGGGCCTGGTCCGGTAACCACCCGGCTGTCCGTCTTGAAACACACCCTCCAGCGTGCATCGCATTTCATCAAAAGAAGGGCCGCCTTGAAGCAGTGGGCCATAGCGAACGACGCAACGACTGCGCGAAGACACAAGACGAAACGGCGGTCGGAAACATGCTCCTGCAGCCAGACGGACGATTCTACCGCGTTTGAATCGAGACGACCCTGCCCTACTCCGCCGCCTTCACCTCGATCGCCTCCAGCTCATACGAATACCCCTCCAGCATCTGATATGCCTGCTCGATCGCCTCGATCTGCGCCTCGGCATTCTTGATCGCCTCGGCGATCGACTGGCTGCGGGCGCGGAGCATCGAGCCGAGCACGTCGGTCTCCGGCCGCCGGCCGAGGCGGTCGAGATGCTTGCGCACACGCGAGCGGTGGCGTTCGAGTTCGAGGATGTGGAAGCGGTTCTTGACGATGTCGTCGGAGAGTTTGCGCCGCATCGCCGCGACGGGATCGAAGCTGCCGGGCTCGCGCTCGTCGAGGATGAAATCGTTGACCAGTGTTTCGAGCATCATCAGGCCCTTGAGGTCCTTGGGGTCGGCTAGCTGCGGATCGTAGCCGGTGTCGTCATAGACCTTGCGCCGCACCGGATCCTTGAGCAGGTCATAGGCCGCCTGCAGCTTGCCGAACTGCTCGGCATCGCCCCCGCGGTCGGGATGCGCGGTCTTCACCGCCTTTCGGTAGGCAGTCCGGATCGCCCGCTCGTCGGCGTCGCGCTCAATTCCGAGGAGGACATAGGGATCGATCACGCGGGGCACCTGTTCATCAACTGCGTATTCCTTCCGGTTCAGACCTACCGGTTCGCTGCGGCCGCAGCAAGCCCATGGCGGTTGCAGCCGAGCGTCGGGACGAAAATGTGGTCAGAAAGAGGCAATCCACGACATTTCCTCATCGACGCGCCTTCGAGGGAAACCACGTAAACGGCGGCAGGCAAGGCGTTGCGGCCGGTGTCGCGGCAGCCGGAAACTCTCCCCTTGCCTTTTTTCGCGAATACTGCCACTTCTAAACCGTTCGGGCGTTTTCAATCCCGGAGACTGGACTTTCGTTTGAGCCCGGCCATTCGCCGGGACTGCCGCAAGCGGCATCGTAGACGTCTTTTCCCCGATATCGTGACCACTCGACGCCTTTCAGTGCCGATAGCACTGAAGACGACCCGTTCGCATCCCTCCGGGGGCGCGGGCACTACCTGCAGCAGCCGATACGTGATATTGAAGCGTTGGGTTGCGGCAAAAAAGACAGACTGAAGGAAAAGGACTTCTTCCATGGCCACCAAGGGCATCGTAAAATTCTTCAACCAGGACAAGGGCTTTGGTTTCATCACGCCGGACGGCGGCGCGAAGGACGTATTCGTCCACATCTCCGCCGTTCAGGCCGCCGGCCTCGCAACCCTGAAGGACGGCCAGCAGGTTGCCTTCGACACCGAGCCGGATCGCATGGGCAAGGGCCCGAAGGCCGTCAACCTCCAGGCTCTCTAAGCCGGACGTTTCCGACGGAATTTGAAGAACGGCGCTTCGCAAGAGGCGCCGTTTTTTGTTGGGTGCGCTTACGGAGGCGCGACCGCGCCCTGTGCTCCCTCATTCCTGTGCTCGTCACAGGAATCCAGTGCGCCCAAGTCCTTGGGCGCGGGAGATACTTAGGCGAGCAACGCCGGGAGAATCCGTCTTTCAATGAACGGAGTCATTCACAGCGCGGACGCGCTGTGAATGACGAGCACAGGAATGAGAGACGAGAGGAGAGGTCGGCTCGAAAAGAGACCGGCGCGCCCTACTCCGCCGCCTGCCTTGCGGTCGCGGCCTCGAACACGGCGTCGAAGGCGGCGTGGATCACCTCCGGACCGGCGCCCTTGCGCGTGGCTTCGGCGGAAAGGATCTGGCGGTAGCGCCGGGCCCCGGGCCAGCCCTGGAAAAGGCCGACCATGTGCCGGGTGACGTGGATCAGCCGGCCGCCGCTGGCAATATGGGTAGCGGCGTAGTCCGCCATCGCGTCGCGCACGCCAGCCCAGAAATCGAGCGACAGGCGATGGTGGCGATCGGAGAAGGTGTCTGGCTCGATCGGGTCCGGCGCGGCACCTGTCAGAGGATGGGCGAAATAACCGTCGGCAGCGGTCAGGAGGCCACTGTCGTGATAGGCGGCGCGGCCAAGCATGACGCCGTCCAGCGCTTGCCCAGCTTCGGCTTCGAGGGCTGGGGCGTTGGCCGCGCCGGGCGGCAACAGGCGACGATCCAGATGCGAGAGCGCCTGATCCAGTGTCTGAAGACCGCCGTTGAGGCCTATGAAAAGATTCGGGTGCTCCGCCTTCAGCCGATGCACGAGGCCGTAGTCGAGTGGTGGGACCTCGCGGTTTTCCCTGGGGCTCAGGCCTTGCAGCCAGGCCTTGCGCGCATGCACCCAGACGGCATCCGTGCCGGCATCCTTCGCGCGGGCGACGAGGTCGCGCAGCGCCAGTTCCGGGTTCTGGTCGTCGACGCCGATTCGGCATTTGACGGTCACGGGGATCCTGACCGCCGCCTTCATCGCCGCGACGCATTCGGCGACGAGCGCCGGCTCCTGCATCAGGCAGGCGCCGAAGGTGCCCGATTGCACGCGGTCGGACGGACAGCCGACATTCATGTTGATCTCGTCGTAGCCGAAAGCTTCGCCGATCCGCGCGGCCTCCGCCATCTTCGCGGGATCATTGCCGCCGAGCTGCAAGGCGACCGGGTTCTCCGAGGCGTCATGGCCGAGCAGCTTCTCGCGATCGCCCCGCAGGATTGCGTCGGCGACGATCATCTCCGTATAGAGCAGCGCATGGCGCGAGAGCTGCCGCGCGAAGAAGCGGTAGTGACGATCCGTCCAGTCGATCATGGGCGCCACGGCGAAGATGGGCGCCTTGAAGTATCGGGGTTTTCCCGGATTTTCAGCCATTGACGGCAAGTCTCTCACGTCTCATCGGTTCGCACGATGCCCCGGGGCGCCGCGACGGATCTGTCGCGGCCGGAGCCATATCGGAGCGGCAGTGCAGAATTAGGGCGAGGTCTTATACCGCGCAAATCCAGGTAAAGCGAGACTGCAGCCGTCGCTGATTGCCGCCGGTAAACGACACTCCTTTGGGCACCTTGCCGGTGCTCGCGTGACGGGTCGCCGGCTTTTCCAACCGCGCGCCGGCAGCTGCAACCATTCCGCCATCCGCCACGTATTCTCCAGGAAAAGGGCTCGCCACGATGGAACCACGGGGATGCTCCCGGAGTTCCTTTTCGGAGTAAGGAGGAACAATGCCTAAAGCGCTTGCACAAAACATCCGCCACGATCATCCCGACCGCGACCTTGAATGCCAACGCGCGCTGGATGACGATTTCCACCTGCTGATCGCCTTGGCCGAGAGCGAAGGCTGGACGTGGCAGGAGATCGCGCTGGCTCTGATGGAATTGACCGAGGACTATGTGATGGCCATGCGCTTGGATGCCGAAATGAAGCAAGGCGTCTCGGCAGCGGTTTCAAGGACGTTGCATTGACCTCCACGGCCGCGTTCCGCCTCAACCCCCGGGCGCATGCCGGTTCGGCGCCGCGTTGCCTCCCTCGAACAAAGCGAAGAATTCATCCGGTTTTTTCGGCTCGTTCGCGTGAAGTCTCACCGATCCATCTCTTCCCACGACCACGACGGTGAAGTCGCGAACCTCATTCACGTCGAGGTCTTCACGGATCTGGCGTGCGTCGAGGTCGCCGCCGGCTCCGTAGAGAGGTACGACGCAGCCGTCCCGCACGCGCAGGACCACAACATCATGACGTGCAAGTTCGCGGTGCTTGGCAAGAAGCAGCTTCTCCTGCCGCGCCGCCTTCTCGTTCGTCAGGTCGGAGAAGATGACGATGACGCGGTTCCTCCATTCGAATTGTGCCAGACTGCTGCCGGCGGTCTGCGACAGCGACGGTTCGCCGAGAATTTCGGCAACAAGCGATTTCGTCCACATCTTTGCTTTTCCTAATGCGACAGAATATCGGCGCGCCATGTCAACATGGCACGCGATCCACCACGCATAACTCATTGGGGGCAGTCCGCTCCGGCTCCTCAAAGTCCGGCGCAATCATCAAGGCGCTCCCCTCCGAGCTTGCCGAAACAAAACCCATGTGAAGGCCGATAGTTCCTCAGCCGGCAGGAAGTCCCCTCGGCCAGGAATTCTACGCGCCCCGCGCCCCGCGGGAACGTCGCGCCCCCAAGGAAGGACACGCCCGCAAATTAGCGGACAAACCGTAATTCCTGCGCTACATTGAAGCACCTGGCTCAAGGTGCGCGTCCGAGGAGCGCGGAACCGGGACCCTGCTGACGACGTTGTTGTCCATGATCTCAAGGAGGAGAAGCATGCATCAAGTGTTGTGGAGCCATCCGATTGAACTTGGATTGACCGGTAATGACGTGCGCACGGTCAAGGGACCGTCCGACGCGCTCAGGTGCCTGGCGGACCAATGGCCCCACCGTGGACCTTACTACGTCGCCGCCCGCAGCGCCTGTCGCGCTGCGATCGCTGGCCGCCGTACCGTCGAAGAAGCCCGCAAACTCTTTATTTCCGCCGCTAAGGAGGCGCATTTAGAGACGCATTGAGGCATCGACGCACGGCGTTGTGTACGATATCGCGCGAACTGGCGAAGACGTTGTTCTTTGTTTCCGCGGTAACTTGGCCCCGGCCTATCTGCGCATAGATTAGTTTCCGACCGAAGCGACCACAGGCGGAAATGTACTACTTTTTCGTTCCCGCGCATCTCGAAATGACACAGAAATCTTCGCGAAACTGCCCGATTTCTGTCGCGAAGCGTTCATTTCTTGCGGTTATATTCTGAGGTGCCTCATAAAAACCAATTTCGGAGAGCTTTAGTCCACACCAAAAGGGAAAAATAAAACGGGAGAGCCACCATGAGCGAGAGCCATCTCTATCGCATAGTCGAAGTGAGCATGAAGCGCGAAAGCGGCCGCAAGGATATCGGCATCATGACCGTCCGCCAGGCCCTTGAACTTCCCGAAGTACCCAGCCTCGAATACAGCCACCCGGAACTCAATTCGCGCTCGGACGGCCGGTTTCTGACCCGCGACCAGCTTAGAGACTATGTGCGCTGCGCCTGATCGCAGCCACCGCATCAAGCCCTCGGCATACTTTGCCTTTTGCGGCAGCCGTTCCGGCTGCTAACCTTCACCTCCAGATTCGCCGCAGCGCCGCGCGTCCAATCGACACGCGAAGGCGTTGCGGCGTTTCGCGCGTCTGCTCTACAGCGCCGCGCGTCTTATCAGACGCGCAAAGGTCGCTGTAGCACTTTGAAATGCTGCATGTCTTTGTCCTTGAATCGAGGTCGATTCAAGGAGACATGCGGTAGGGTCGATTTTCATTGCCGGGTCAATCGCGGTAGAAGGGGATTCATGGAAACTGTCATACCGCCCTCGCCGCCCGTGCTGCTGCCGATCTCCGGCAGCCTCGTGGGCTTTCCGGTCCGACGTGTCTATTGCGTCGGCCGCAACTATGCCGCCCACGCGATCGAGATGGGACATGATCCCGACCGCGAACCGCCATTCTTCTTCCAGAAGAATCCCAACAACCTGCTGCCGCCGGGCGCGAACTTCCCCTACCCGCCGCGCTCCTCCGACGTGCACCATGAGGTGGAGCTGATCGTCGCCTTGCGCAGCGGCGGCGCCGACATTCCCGTCGAGGAAGCCGTCAACCACGTCTATGGATACGCCGTCGGCATCGATTTCACGCGCCGCGACCTGCAGGCGGAGGCGAAGAAGGCCGGCAAGCCGTGGGCGGCCGCCAAGGCCTTCGAGCATTCCGCACCGGTCTCGGAGATCGTGCCGGCCGAAGCGATCGGCCATCCGGTCAACGGCAACATCTGGCTGAAGGTCAACGGCGAACTGCGTCAGCAGGGCGATCTCGAACAGATGATCTGGAAGGTACCCGAGATCATCGCCGAGCTTTCCGGGACCTTTACGCTTGCGCCGGGCGACGTGATCATGACCGGAACACCCGCAGGCGTCGGGCCGGTTCGGCGCGGCGACATCGTCACCTGCGGCGTCGATGGCGTCGCCGCGCTTTCGGTCATCGTAGTCTAACGCCTACATGTTTTTATCCTTGAATCGGCTGGGATTTGAGGAAACATGCAGTAGCCAGGAAGGAAACACGCATGCCGTTCTTCGCACTCGGACCGCTGCGGCCGCAAAAGCCGGCGGAAGGCAGCTATTGGGTCGCCCCCGACGCCAACGTCATCGGCCAGGTGGAAATCGGCGAGGATGTCGGCATCTGGTTCGGCGCGACGCTGCGCGGCGACAACGAGCCGATCCGCATCGGTGCGCGCACGAACATCCAGGAAGCCGTGATCATCCATGTCGACCCCGGTTTCCCGACGACGATCGGCGAAGGCTGCACCATCGGTCATCGGGCAATCATCCACGGCTGCTCGATCGGCGACAATTCGCTGATCGGCATGGGCGCGACCGTGTTGAACGGCGCGAAAATCGGCAGGAACTGCCTCGTCGGCGCCAGTGCGCTCGTCACCGAAGGCAAGGAATTTCCCGACAATTCGCTGATCCTCGGTTCGCCGGCCAAGGTGATCCGCACGCTGGATGACGCCGCGGTCGAGCGGCTGAAGCGTTCCGCCGAACATTACGTGAAGAACTGGCAGCGCTATGCCGCCCAGTTCACGCGGCTGGACTGACGCTCACACCGGCACAAATCAGGCGGCGCAGCTCCCGCAGTGCCCGCGGATTTCGATCGTCGTCTTCTCGGTCTTGAAATTCTGCGCGCGCACGAGCGCCGAAAGGCGCTCTTCGATCGCTTCGTCGTGGAACTCCGTCACCTGGCCGCAGCCCTCGCAGATGGTGAAGGCGGTGACGCCGCGATCATGTTCGTGGTCATGCGGGCAGGTGCAGGCAACGAAGGCGTTCAGGCTCTCCAGCCTGTGGACGAGGCCGTATTCGAGCAGCTTGTCGAGCGCGCGATAGACCTGCAGCGGCGCGCGAAATCCCTGGTCGCGCAGCTTGTCGAGAATCGTGTAGGCGCTCATCGGGCCTTCTGAATGGGCCAGCGCTCCCATCACCAGCGATTGGTTTTTCGTCAATTGCGGCGTGGCCATTACTGGTGTCCTCCGTTCGGAAAATGTGAAGCGCTTTCGAGCCTTCTGCCGACCGGCAGGAGACTCAGCACGAACAGCGCAAGCGCCGCAACCACAATAGACGGTCCCGACGGGGTGTCGAAGTGGAGCGAGCCGAAAAGCCCGCCGGCAACGGCGAGCGCGCCGATCACCGAGGCAAGCACGGCCATGATCTCCGGCGACCCGGCAAAGCGACGCGCCGTCGCCGCCGGAATGATCAGAAGCGACGTGATCAGCAGAATGCCGACGATCTTCATGGCAATGGCGATCACCAGCGCCATCAGCAACATGAAGAAAAGCCGCGCCCTCTCGGGTCGCAGGCCTTCGGCTTCCGCCAGTTCCGGATTGACGGTCGAGGCAAGCAGCGGCCGCCAGAGATAGACGAGCGCGAAGACGACCAGAATGCCGCCGCCCCAGATGATGTCGATGTCGGCCTCGGAAACAGCAAGGATGTCACCGAAGAGAAAGCCGACCAGATCGATCCGCACCCAGGTCATGAAGGCGACGATGACGAGGCCGATCGACAGCGCCGAATGCGAGAGGATGCCGAGCAGCGCATCCGTCGACAGCGCGCCGCGCTTCTGCAGGAACAAGAGCAGCAGCGAGACGACGGAAGCGACGATAAAGACGCTGACCATGAGATTGAGTTCGAGGAGCAGCGACAGCGCCACGCCGAGCAGCGCCGAATGGGCCATGGTGTCGCCGAAATAGGCCATGCGCCGCCAGATGACGAAACAGCCGAGCGGCCCGGCGACGATGGCGATGCCGATGCCGGCGACGAGTGCGCGGATGAAGAAATCGTCAAGCATCGCGCTTCTCCGGCTGTTCGTAGCCGTGGAGCCGCGCGTGATGGCCGCAGCCGCAGTCCGGATCGTGGTCGTGCACGTCCTCGCCTTCCTCATGGTGATGATGACCGTCGCCCGGGAAGCAGCTTTCGGTGATGCTGCCGTCCGCATGCAGCACGCGCCCGTCCGGCAGGTGCGTATGGTCGTGATGGTGGCTGTAGACCGCGAGCGTGCCCGCTGCCCGCCGGCCGAAGAGCTTCAGATATTCCGGGCTCTGGCTCACCGCTTGCGGCGTGCCGCGGCAGCAGACATGGCCATTGAGGCAGACGACCGTGTCGGTTTCCGCCATGACGATATGAAGATCATGCGAGATCAGCAGGATCCCGCAGCCGGTGCGGTTGCGGATCTGCTTGATGAGTTCGTAAAGCGCGATCTCGCCGGAGAAATCGACGCCCTGGACCGGCTCATCGAGAACAAGCAGGTCAGGCTTGCGGGCGATTGCGCGGGCAAGAAGCGCGCGCTGGAACTCGCCCCCCGAAAGATGCTGCACTTCCGCTTTCGCCATGTGCAGCATGCCGGTTGCGGCGAGCGCCTCCTCGATTTCGCGTGCCTTCAAGGGACCCGTCAGCGTCATCAGCCGCTCGACTGTCAAGGGCAAGGTCCAGTCGATCGCGAGCTTCTGCGGCACATAACCGACCTTGAGCCCGCCGATCCGCTCGACATATCCCTCGTCCGGCTTCAGCACGCCGATCGCCGTCTTCGCCGTCGTCGATTTTCCCGACCCGTTCGGCCCGATGAGGGTGACGATCTCGCCGCGGCCGATCGAAAACTCGACGCCGCGCACGAGCCATCGCCCGTTTCGGCGGACCCCGGTGTTGTTGAGGCTGACGAGCGGCCTCGTTTCTGGCGATCGGAAATTCAGCATCAAAAAATTCCGGATTGATGGTTGCCAGTGGCTATCGCACACGTTATAGCATAACGCAATTGATGTAATAACATTACATGGCGATGCTGCGCAACATCCAATGCGCAAAGGCTGCGTAACACTTTGAACCTGTTAAGCTCGGAGACCCCGATGAAATCGACGCCTGCCCTGCTCTTTGCATCCACAGTTCTTCTCTCCTCTCCCGCCTGGGCGGATGCACCCAATGTGGTGGCTTCCATCAAGCCTGTCCACTCGCTGGTCGCTTCGATCATGGAGGGGGTCGGAGAACCGTCGCTTATCGTCGAGGGCGGCGCCTCCCCGCATACCTACAACATGAAGCCCTCGAATGCCGCGGCACTGCAGGAGGCCAAGGTGGTGTTCTGGGTCGGCCACGGACTCGAAGCCTTCCTCGACAAACCGCTCGATGCGCTCGGCAGCAACGCCAAGGTGGTGGAACTCGGTGAGGCGCCCGGCCTCGAGAAGCTGAAATTCCGCGAGGGCGGTGCGTTCGAGGCGCATGACGAGGAGGGCCATGAAGGCGAAGATCACGGCGCCGAGGAGGCGGCCCACGAAGGACACGAAGAGCATGCCGGCGAACAGGAAGCCGCCCACGAGCACGACCATGCAGAAGGCGAGTTCGACATGCATATGTGGCTCGATCCGATGAACGCCAAGGCAATGGCCGCCGAGATCGAAAAGGCGCTCGCCGAAGTAGATCCGGAAAATGCCGCCGCCTACGAGGCCAATCTAGCCAAGCTCAACCAACGACTGGATGCGCTGGACAAGCATCTTGCGGAGACGGTCGCGCCGGTCCAGGACAAGCCCTTCGTCGTCTTCCACGACGCCTATCAGTATTTCGAACATCGCTACAAGGTCCGGGTCGCCGGCTCCATCACCGTCAGTCCCGAAGTCCTGCCCGGCGCCGAACGGCTTTCGGAGATCCGTGCCAAGATCAAGGAACTGGGCGCGACCTGCGTCTTTGCCGAACCGCAGTTCGAGCCGAAGCTGATCAATGTCGTCATCGAGGGCACCCCGGCGAAATCCGGAACGCTCGATCCTGAGGCGGCAACGCTCGATGCAGGCCCGGGCCTCTATTTCCAGATGATGGAGAATATCGGCGCTTCGATGAAATCCTGCCTCGCTTCGGCGAGCTGAAGCAGTTCCAAAAAAAGCGTGTAGCGGTTTCCGTCCGGAATTGCGAAATCCAAAAGTCGTCCTCCCAAGGCGGCGAAGGGCGGGCTGCCAAAGCCCGCCTTTCTTTCATTCCCGTCTCAGTAAGCGCCGGCAAGGCCGACGATCACCCCGGTTGCAAGGCTGATCAGCAGGAAATCATTGTCGACGCGCACCCATTGCTGACCGCGCGGCGGGGTGCGCAACCTGTAACGGCGGTAGTCACGGACATACGCCATATGACGGCGCTCGGCCGGGCTCAGCCGGTGTCCACGCGCCCAGCGATGCTTCTTGATGATCACGCGCTTCTCAACGGTCTTCTCGACGCGTTTATGTACGTGGCGGTCGACAGACTTGGACCGATAACGGTCATGCGCCTGCGCAACCTCGAAGGATCCGGACGGCTGGGCGAGAGCCATGGGGCTTGCCAGGAAGGAACTGGCGACTAGGGCAATGATGAGACGTTTCATGAGGGGCTTCCTTTCGTTATGCCCCTCGAAACTAGAACTCCCTTCCTGAACCGAATATGAAACGCCGCATTACAATTATGTAATGATAATCGGCGTTTATGATTGTTTCCTTATAAATTGAATTCGCTCAGACAAGTGCGTCGTAACGAAACCGATCGAAATCCGCGGGCAGTGCGCTGCCCGAGGTGTCGAAGGCGAACATGCCGGCGAAGGCGCCGGTGAAGGAGCCGTGCTCCCCGCGGCCGCCTTCGTCTGAAACAACGCCGGCATCGAGCACCGGGCCGATCGCCTGCCATGTATCGCGCTCCGTTGCCCGGCAGAAGAACTGCAGGTCGTTGTCCCGCACTTCCATCGAGAGGTGGATCGGTCCGTCCGGAACCGCGACGCCACTGCCCGCCGGGAACTGCAGGCGGCCATGCGGAAAATCGCCGGGGCAGGAAAGAATCGTGACTACACGACCGAGCTTTTCGTGCCAGGTGACGCCCAACGCATGGAACTTGTGCCGGTTGTAGTAATGCGTCAGGCCGGCCACCTGCTGATAGGTCTCCGGCGCGAACTCGACCACGGTCTCGGCCCGGAACGAATGATGCTCCTGCCGCCGCGCCACCAGCGCCTGCTCGAACCAGCTGCCGATGCTTTCCCGTCCGAAGAGCCGGAGGTGCCCTTCCCGCCACGTCAGCGAGAAGATGCGGTCGGCCACAGGCGTGCGCAGCCACTGGAACTCGGAGGGAAGCTCGGCCCCGTCGAAATCGGTCTCGATCACTCTTGGCGCGGCGACGTCACCTGTCTGGCCCGGCGCCGGAACGGTGACGTCCGGGACCGTGCCGCCGTTTTCCAGATAAAGCCAGTCATCCTCGCGCCAGACGCATTTCTGCAGCGCCGTCTCGCGGCCGAGAGTGCACCGGCGTTGCGGCGGCAGCGGACGGCCGCAGAGATGGGTGTGATAGGCCTGACCGTCCGGCGTTTCGACATATTGGCCGTGACCGGCTCGCTGCAGCATGGCCTGCGGGTGGTCCTTCGAAGTAATGAGATGGACGTTCGGATGCATCTCGTAGGGCCCGTCGATGCTGCGCGAACGCGCCATCGTCACCGCATGGTCGTAGCCCGTCCCGCCTTCTGCTGTCGACAGATAGTACCAGCCGTTGCGCTTGAAGAGATGCGGCCCCTCGACCAGCCCTCGCGAGCTCCCGGCGAAGATGTTCTTGACCGGTCCGACGAGCCGGCGCGTGCGCTCGTCCCATTCCTGCAGCAGAATGCCGTCGAATGCCGGGCTCTTCGGCGCGCCGCCGAAGCTCTCCGTGCGGTGGTTCCATTGCATGTTGAGGAACCACTTGCGGCCGTCATCGTCATGAAAGAGCGAAGGGTCGAAGCCCGAGGAGTTGACGTAGACCGGATCGGACCAGGTCGCCTCTACGGCTTCGGCCGTGACGATGTAGTTGTGCGCATCCTTGAAATTGCCGTCGAAGCGTTTGACGTCGGTATAGACCAGCCAGAACAGCCCGTCGGAATAGGAAAGGCACGGCGCCCAGATGCCGCAGCTGTCGGGATTGCCGCGCATGTCGAGCTGGCTTGCCCGCTCCAGCGGTCGGCGCACGAGCCGCCAGTTCACGAGATCGCGCGAATGGTGGATCTGCACGCCCGGATACCATTCGAAGGTCGAGGTTGCGATGTAATAATCGTCGCCGACGCGGCAGATCGACGGGTCCGGGTTGAAACCCGGCAGGATCGGGTTGCGGATAGTCGCGGCCATGTCTTGCATCCTCCCCAGATTCTCGGCGTGCGCATCCAGCCCGAAACTCCCAACCGTTTCAAGCCCCGTCACGCCGGTTCCTGTGCAGGAAGGAGCAGGCGGAATTGTCCTGCTTCCGAATCGCCTGAGCATGGGCGAAACCGGTGTCCATTCTGTGGAGCGCCAGTATGGAGCAAACGGCGATCTCCACGCGCTTGTGCCTAACTCTTGGGCACTTTTTGCCGACGCATGTTCGACTTTCGTCTGAGACCCCGCCGCTATCCTAGAAAAACAGGCATCAGACTTGAAAGGAGGCTTGAAATCGGCACTGTGGCTGTGCTTGGCAAAAGATAAAAACAGCCACTGCGGGGAGGATCTTGATGAAACCGTTACTCGGCTTCAGCCGATTGATTGACACAATCACCGAGAATATCGGCAAGGCGGTCGGCTGGCTCATTCTGGTCGCCGTGCTCGTCAGCGCCGGCAATGCCGTCATCCGAAAAATCTTCAACATGTCGTCGAATGCCTGGCTCGAGGCGCAATGGTACCTCTTCGGCGCAGCCTTCATGTTCGCTGCCGCCTATACGCTCAGCCAGAACGAGCACATCCGCATCGACGTCGTCTACGGCAGTTTCTCGCGCCGCGTTCAGCACCGGATCGACCTTTTCGGTCACGTCTTCTTCCTGATGCCGTTCGTGCTGCTCATGCTCTACTACCTCGTACCCTACGTCCGCATGTCCTACCTGTCGGGCGAAGGCTCTTCGAGCGCCGGTGGCCTGATCATCTGGCCGGCCAAGGCCATCCTGCTCATCGGCTTCATCCTGCTTGCCCTGCAGGGGGTTTCTGAAATCATCAAGAAGATCGCGATCATGACGGGAAACATGGACGATCCCACCCCCTATGTGCCGACGCACGCGCCGCTTGACGAAGCTGTAGGTCCGGAGGTGCGCCCGTGATTGCATTCATTGCCGACAACCTGGCACCGATCATGTTCGTATCGCTGATCGTGTTCCTGATGCTGGGTTATCCCGTTGCCTTCTCGCTCGCGGCGAACGGCCTGCTGTTCTTCATCATCGGCGTTGAGCTTGCGCCGCTTTCGGATTCGATCAACCTTTCCTGGCCGCTGCTCAACGCGCTGCCGGAACGGTTCTGGGGGGTGATGTCCAACGACACGTTGCTCGCCATCCCCTTCTTTACCTTCATGGGCATCGTGCTCGAGAAATCCGGCATGGCCGAGGATCTGCTCGACACGATCGGCCAGCTCTTCGGTCCCGTCCGCGGCGGTCTTGCCTATGCGGTCATCTTCGTCGGCGCACTGCTTGCGGCAACCACCGGCGTGGTTGCGGCCTCGGTTATCGCAATGGGGCTGATCTCGCTGCCGATCATGCTGCGCTACGGCTACGACCGGCGGGTCGCCTCGGGCGTCATCGCCGCCTCCGGCACGCTCGCCCAGATCATCCCGCCGTCGCTGGTGCTGATCGTCCTTGCCGACCAGCTCGGCCGCTCTGTCGGCGACATGTATGCCGGCGCCCTCATCCCGGGTCTTGTGCTGACGGGCCTGTACATGGGCTACGTCCTGCTGATGTCGTTCCTGAAGCGCGATTCGATGCCGGCGTTGCCGCTGGAGGCCCGCACGCTGGGTTCGGGCGTCACATCGCTGATCATCGCCCTCATAGCCGCAGCCGGCATCGCCTATGCGGCGCACGTCTACCTCTCTCCGACGCAGGGCGAGAACGCGGACATACTCGGCGCGACGGTCGGCGTGGCGGTCATCTACGTGGTCGCTCTGATCGACCGCGCGCTCAAGATCAATGCGCTTTCGCGGCTGGCCCAACAG
The DNA here is from genome assembly GCF_013283645.1 of Sinorhizobium psoraleae. GTDB lineage: Bacteria > Pseudomonadota > Alphaproteobacteria > Rhizobiales > Rhizobiaceae > Sinorhizobium > Sinorhizobium psoraleae. The sequence goes on along the minus strand of NZ_JABEKV010000004.1, from coordinate 730,734 downwards.
GTCATCATCGTTCTGATCCCGCCCCTGGCGCTGATCTTCCTCGTGCTCGGCACGATCTTCCTCGGCATCGCGACGCCGACGGAAGGCGGCGCCATGGGCGCGGTCGGCGCCTTGATCATGGCGGCTGCCAAGGGGCGGCTGAACCTTGATGTCGTCCGCGGGGCACTCACCGCCACGACACGCCTTTCCGCCTTCGTGCTGTTCATCCTGATCGGCGCGCGGGTCTTCTCGCTGACCTTCTATGGCGTCAACGGGCACCTCTGGGTGGAACATCTACTGACGGCGATGCCGGGTGGCGAGACCGGCTTCCTGATTGCGGTCAACCTGCTGGTCTTCTTCCTGGCGTTCTTCCTCGATTTCTTCGAGCTCGCCTTCATCATCGTGCCGCTGCTCGCACCCGCAGCGGACAAGCTCGGGATCGATCTGATCTGGTTCGGCGTGCTGCTCGGCATCAACATGCAGACGAGCTTCATGCACCCGCCGTTCGGCTTCGCGCTCTTCTACCTGCGCTCGGTCGCGGCCAGGGTGCCATATCTCGACAAGGTGACCGGCAAGATGACGCAACCGGTCACCACGGGGCAGATCTACTGGGGTGCGGTGCCTTTCGTCGGCATCCAGATCCTGATGGTGGCGCTGACGATCATGTTCCCGCAGATGGTCATGCACTACAAGGGAAGCGGCGCGGGCGTCGATCCGTCCACCATCAAGATCGAGGTTCCTGGCTTCGGAACCGGTGGCGGCGGGCTCACACTGCCCGACAACGGCGGCGGTCTCGGCCTTCCGGGCGGCCTGCAACTGCCGGGCGGCAGCCCGCTCGACGGCGGCCAGCAGCAGCCGGCCCAGCCGAACGGTGCGCCAGCTCAGCAGAACGGCGCACCTGCCCAGCAGAACAAGCCGGCGCCGGATCTCAGCGCGCCGCCTTCGTTCAACTAGAGCGGCAGAAGCTTTTCCGGTTTTTGCCCCTTATCCGCCTGCCGGCACCTTCTCCCCGCCCGCGGGGAGAAGGACGCGCGCCGCGCCCGCCAGTCCCCTCTCCCCGCATGCGGGGAGAGGGCCAGGGTGAGGGGCAAACTCACCCGACTTCCGTTAATTGAAGAAAAGAGAAAACCCCCGGAGCACTGCTCCGGGGGTTTCCTTATTTCAGCAATGAAACCGCGGCTCAGATCTTGCCGTTCCGCTGCTGGATCATCATGAAGGTATCGTAGTTGTATTCGGCGATCTGCGCGTTCAGATAGTACTCGGCGCGGAAGGCCTTGATCGAGTCCCAGATCTTCTTGAAGGTCGGATTGGCAGCTTCCATCTCCGCATAGACTTCGTTCGCCTTGTCGAAACAGGCGGACAGAATTTCCGCGCTGAACGGGCTGAGCTTCGCGCCGGAAGCCACGAGACGCTTGATGGCCGACGGGTTCAGGAAATCGTACTTCTGCAGCATGTTCGCGTCGGTCGCCTGGCAGGCGGTGCGCAGCAGCGACTGATAGTTCTTCGGCAAGCCGTCGAAAGCCGCCTTGTTGAACATGGCATGCACCGTCGGACCGCCTTCCCACCAACCGGGGTAGTAGTAGTACGGCGCAACCTTGTAGAAGCCGAGCTTTTCGTCGTCATACGGACCGACCCACTCCGCGGCGTCGATCGTACCCTTTTCGAGAGCCGGATAGATATCGCCGCCGGCGATCTGCTGCGGTACGACGCCGAGCTTTTCGACGACCTTGCCGGCGAAACCGCCGATGCGCATCTTGAGGCCCTGCATGTCCGCAACGGTCTTGATCTCCTTGCGGAACCAGCCACCCATCTGCACGCCGGTGTTCCCGCCCGGGAAGCCGACGAGGCCCTGGGTCGCAAGGAACTCGTTGAAGAGGTCGATACCGCCGCCATGATAATGCCAGGCGTTCATGCCGCGCGCGTTGAGCGCGAAGGGCACTGCAGCGCCAAGCGCCCAGGTCGGGTCCTTGCCCCAATAATAATAGGCAACCGTGTGGCAGGCCTCGACGGTTCCTGCAGCAGCGGCGTCAGCGGCCTGCAGACCGGGAACGATTTCGCCTGCGGCGAAAACCTGGATCTGGAAATTGCCGTCGGTCGCTTCGGAAAGATATTTCGACAGCACCTCACCGCCGCCGTAGATCGTGTCGAGCGACTTCGGGAACGACGAGGCAAGACGCCAGTTGATCTTCGGGTTTGCCTGCGCGATGGCCGGCGATGCGAGCGCCGTAGCGGCAGCCGCACCCAGGCCGCCGATGCTCGCGTGTTTGATGAATGAACGGCGATCCATAATTCCTCCCTATTTCCCGCCATGACGGTTGCGGCCGCTCTCCGCGACATCTCCCGTCGAACTCGTCCTCGGCCCGCTCCAGCGCGTCGAGGGCTCATTTCTCCTCGTTTTGCCGGCCGCGCACACGAAAATGTCGCGCAAGCGGAACCGGCACCACTGCACCATACATATTCACTAATGCATGTCCAGCAGCGGTTTTCCGGCGCCATCTTCGACTTTTGTCCAAGACGCCGGAGACCGTTTAAAATTGCCTAAAATCCAGGCAAATCAACGCATTCGCTGGATCAGCGCTCGGCCGACGAAGCCCAGAGATTGATATCGGCCTCGCGGGCATAGCGATCGATCTCGGCCAGTTCTTCCGCCGTGAAGGTGTCGTTCTCGAGCGCCTTGACGCAATCGACGATCTGCGCCGAACGGCTGGCGCCGATCAGAGCCGAGGTGATGCGACCGCCGCGCAGCACCCATGCAAGCGCCATCTGCGCCAGCGTCTGGCCGCGGCGTTCGGCGATGCCGTTCAGCTTGCGGATATTGTCGATGATAGCCGGGCGAATGAAGTCCTTCTTGAGGAAGTGGTTCTGCGCTGCGCGGCTGTCGTCCGGGATGCCGTTCAGATACTTCGTCGTCAGCATGCCCTGGGCAAGCGGCGAGAAGACGATCGAACCGATGCCGAGGTCTTCAAGCGTATCGACGAGCCCGTCGTCCTCGACCCAGCGGTTGAGCATGGAATAGCTCGGCTGGTGGATCAGGCATGGCGTGCCGAGATCCTTGAGGATCGCCGCCGCCTCGCGGGTGCGCTGCGAATTATAGGAGGAGATACCGACATAGAGCGCCCTGCCCGAGCGGACGATATGATCAAGCGCGCCGCAGGTCTCCTCGAGCGGCGTTTCCGGATCGAAGCGGTGGGAATAGAAGATGTCGACATAGTCGAGGCCCATCCGCTTCAGGCTCTGGTCGCAGGAAGCGATCAGATATTTGCGGCTGCCCCACTCGCCATAAGGCCCCGGCCACATGTCATAGCCGGCCTTGGAGGAGATGATCAGTTCGTCGCGCAGACCGGCGAAATCGGTGCGCATGATTTCGCCGAAGGCGGTTTCGGCCGATCCGGGCGGCGGACCGTAGTTGTTGGCGAGATCGAAATGGGTAATCCCGAGATCGAAGGCGGTGCGGCACATGTCCACCTTGCGGTCATGCGGCGTGTCGCCACCGAAATTGTGCCACAGTCCGAGCGAGATTGCCGGCAGCTTCAGTCCGCTCCTGCCGCAGCGGTTGTATTTCATCTTCTCGTATCGGTTTTCCGCCGGTTGCCAGGCCATGTGTGATGTTCCTTCGTTTCGGGTGGGGCTTGATACCCCTCCCCACCCCCTCCCCACAAGGGGGCGGAGCTTGATCGCGTATGCCTCGGAGCACCGGCGCTCGATCGCCTCGAACCCCGGTGCGGCAGGGTCTTCCCTCCCCTTGTGGGGAGGGTGGCCGGGAGGGGGCCTTGCTCACGCTCAACGCAGGAGCGCGCGTGCCTCTTCGATACCGAGTGACGCCGGCTGCATGCAGGTGGTCGAGAGCGTGACGAACCGCCCCTCCTCGCCGGACTTCAGGATCGACACCATCACGTCGACGCCGTGAAGCGCGCGGTCGAGCGAGCAGCGTGTATCGCGTCCGTTGAGGATGGCGTTCGCCATGTCGGCGAGACCTGCCGTGCGGTAGTTGGAGATCGGCCCTTGCGGGTGATCCCAGTTGTTGACCGCGAAGGGGTGGTCCCACATTTCGAGAGGCCGGATGTTCTTGTCGCGCCCGCTTGCCTCGACCGTGCCGCCGAAGAAATTCGGATCCGGCACGAACAGCGATCCTTCGGTGCCGTAGAGCTCCATGTGGGCGTGGCGGTGCGACCAGACATCCCAGCTTGCCGAAAGCGTGATCGTCGCGCCGTTCTGGAATTCAAGCAGCGCATGGATGTTGGTCGGCGTCTTTACCGGGATGATCTCGCCGTTGCGCGGCGCGCTGGTGATGGTGCGCGTCTCGCTCGCCATCGAGGAAAGCGCGGCGACGCGTTTCACCGGACCGATCAGGTTGATGAGGTTGGCGATGTAATAAGGGCCGAGATCGAGCACCGGTCCGCCGCCCGGCAGGAAGAAGAAATCGGGGTTCGGATGCCACATCTCCATGCCGGGGCTCATGACGTGGCAGGTGCCCGAGGTGATGCGCCCGATCTTGCCGGCGTCGATATAATCGCGGGCAAGCTGGTGCGCGCCGCCAAGGAAGGTATCCGGTGCGCAGCCGACCGTCAGTCCTTTCGCCTTGGCAATCGCCTTGAGTTCCTCGCCCTGTTCGAGCGACAGAACCAGGGGCTTTTCCGAATAGACATGTTTTCCGGCTTCGAGGATGGCCTTCGAAACGGGAAAATGCGCGTCCGGGATCGTCAGATTGACGATGATATCCACTTCCGGATTGGTGAGCAGCGCCTCGATGCTCTGGGCCGTCACGTCATATTCGGCGCCGCGTGCTTCCGCCGCTGCCGGGTTGATGTCGGCGCAGGCGACGATTCTGATGCCCTTGAAGAGCGGTGCGAGCTTGAAATAGGTGGTGGAGATGTTGCCGCATCCGATGATGCCGACGCCAAGTTCCTTCGTCTTCATGATTTTTCCGTCACTCAATAGGATTGGATGGAAGCCAGCGAACGTTGCGCAAAGCGCCGGAAATCGCTGGGATTGTCATGTTCCGCAATGAAATATTTGACCGATGTTGCCGAAAGCGCCTTGACCAGTCCCTTCCAATCGATCGTGCCGTGGCCGACATCGGCCCAGCCGTCCTCGTCGGTCTTCTCGCCCTTCGCCGCGATGTCCTTGACATGGACCGCCGTGATGCGGCTGCCGTATTTCGCGATCCAGGCGAAGGGGTCGGCTCCGCCGCGCACGATCCAGGCGATATCGGCTTCCCAGGAGAGATCGGGACCGCCGGCAAAGATGTGGTCGAGCGGCACCGAACCGTCGCCAAGCGCATGGAATTCGAAATCATGATTGTGCCAGCCGAAGTCGAGCCCGGCATCCCGGAAGGGCTTGCCGGCCGCTTGCAGCCGCGCGCCGAAGGCATGCCAGCCGGCCGCATCGCTCGGGCGCTGGTCCGGCATCAGATACGGGCAGTAGATTGCCCTGATGCCGAGCGCATTGGCGATCCGCAGCACCCGCGCCGGCTCCTGCTCCAGCATGTCGATCCCGAAATGCGCCGTCGGCATGGTGACGCCGCTGCGTTCGAGACCGCGCTTGAACTCCGCGACTTCCTCGTCGGTGAGCGACGCGTAAAGTGCGCCATACCCCTCGACCTGGGTATACCCGGCTTCGCCGACAGCCGCGAGCACATCGGCGAGCGGCGGGAAATTGCGGGCGCTGTAGAGTTGGAAACTGACGTCTTTCATCAAAACTCTCCTCATTGAATGCGCAGGAACGGGTACTTGGAAGCGACTTCGGGCATTTCAAACGCTTGCCTTCAGCCAGGTGTCGTAATCTGAAACGAGCAAGTGGAGCGGATGTTCGTCCTCGTCGATCGCGGAGAAGCGGCCGACAGGCTCGCGGAAGTAATTGTCGGTGAGATCGTCGTTGACGGTGGAGACTTCGCCCATCAGCACGTCGCCTCCCTCCGCCCAGAAGGCGTGCCAGTTCCCGGGTAGAAGCGTGACGCTCTCGCCGGGTTCGAGCTTCAGGAGGTCGCCCGCCTTCCGGCAGGTGAGGCGCGCGTCACACGCCACTTCGACGTCGCTTTCCTCGTCGACCGAGCCGTCGGGCAGCGAATTGTACATCTGCAGCACCAGCGTGCCGCCGCCCCGATTGATGATGTCTTCCGTCTTCACCGCATGCCGGTGCAGCGGGTTGACCTGCCCGGCACGCGTGATCATCAGCTTCTCGGCATAGACCATGCCCTTGCCCGTGCCGAGATTAGCCGCCGCACCGTTCCTCAGGGTGAAGAGGACGAGGCCGAATTCATCGAAACGGCCCTTGCCGTAGTCGGTAATGTCCCAGCCGAGCCGCGCCTCGAAGATCGCGGGACTGTCGGATGCGACCCGCGCCTTCAATTCCTCCGGCGACCAATAGGCGAAGGGCGGCAGCACGAATCCGTGGCTGCGCATGAAGGCGTCGCTTTCACGGATGATTTCGTTGACGTGGCTGCGTTTCATCCGGATCACCCCTTGCCCTGGCAGGATTCAAGGTCGTAGGCGCTGAAGCTCGGCACGATACCTGCGGGGAGCGGCACCTTCGGTGTGAAGCGGATCGACTTCGTCTCGCCGGCGGTCAGGTCGAAGGCATTGTCCGAATAGCGCCCCTCGATATCCGCCTCGACCATCACGTGCAGCGCGAGACCGCTCGCCGCGATGATCACGTCGAACGCGCCGTCCGGCAGCGGCACGGTCTCCACCGTCAGGCCGGACGGCGAGAGATCGAGCGCCTTGTAGGTGCCCTGGACATGATGTCCCTCGCCGCGCATGCCGTTGGAGGCTTCGAACGACCAGAAGAGGAGCGCCCCTTCCGGGATCTCGCCGGTTGCGACGGCGACGAGCGTGGTGGCATGGTCCGGCGAACAGGCGCCGGCTGCGGCGACCAGAGGGCGACGCTCGCCGTCGAGCGAAACGAGGAAGGTCTCAAGTTCGATCGTCACCGCCTCGGCGGTGTCGTTCACCATCGAGAAGATGACTTCCTTACCGTCCGCAGAAGGAATGGCGGCGACGGCGACCGGCTGAAAGAAGCGGCGCGCCATGTAATGCATGGCCTTCCAGTTGCCGCCATAGTCGAGGCTCGACCAGGAGGCGACCGGCCAGGTATCGTTAAGCTGCCAATAGAGCGTGCCCATGCAGTGCGGTTTCAGCGAACGCCAATAGTCGACGGCGGTCCGGATCGCGAGCCCCTGCTGGATCTGGCTCAGATAGACGAAACTCGGAAAATCCCTCGGGAAGCGGAAATAGCGGAACATCGTGCCGGCGATCCGCTCGTTGCCGCCGGCGTTCTTCTGATGTGCCTCCATCACCGGCGAAGCGATGTTGAGATCTCGTGCCTCGGCGAATTGCCGGACGATCGGCATCGAGGTGTAGGACTGGAAGCCGAATTCCGAGCAGAAACGCGGTCGCACGGCGCGGTAGTTGTCGAAGGACTTGTTCTCGTGCCAGACCGACCAGTAGTGCATGTCGCCGGCGCCATCCGCATGCCAGGCATCGCCGAAATTGAGATAGCCGACCGATGGGCTCGACGGCCACCAGATCGCCTCCGGGCACGCCGCCTTCATCGCCGTCTCGACCGTGCGGTTCAGTCGATCGTAGGAGACGAGATAACGGTCGCGGTCCTTGCGGCTTTCCTCGAACCAGGTCAGCGCGCCGACGAGTTCGTTGTCGCCGCACCAGAGCGCGATCGATGGATGGGACGACAGCCGCTTGACCTGGTAGTCCACCTCGGCCGCGACATTGTCGAGAAAATCCGGCGTCGAAGGATAGAGGTTGCAGGCGAACATGAAGTCCTGCCAGACGAGCAGTCCCAGCCTGTCGCAGAGATCGTAGAACCAGTCGGGCTCGTAGAAGCCGCCGCCCCAGACGCGGATCATGTTCATGTTCGCGTCGATAGCCGATTGCAAGAGATCCGCGACCCCTCGCGGCGTCACTCGCGACATCAGCGCATCCGCCGGGATCCAGTTCGCCCCGCGGCAGAAGATATCGCGGCCGTTGATGCGGAAGGCAAAGCGACTGCCTGCCTCGTCCTTGTCGGTGACGAGCTCGATCGTGCGGAAACCGATCTGGCGCGTCACGCTCTCGTCCGGCAGTTCGACGTTGAGCACCGAGAGCGCCTGTTCGCCGCCGCCCGCCGGCCACCACAATCTGGGTTCTGCGACGGTGAAGACGTGCGTGATGCGGGTTTCGCCGGCGGCGACCGCACAATCCAGGCGCTCCCGCAGGCCGTCGAGCTCGAAATGAACGGGCACGATGCCCGGCTCACCGGCAAAGAGCGTGACGGTCACCTGCAGGTCGACCGAACTGTCGGCGAGCCAGAGTTGGCGTGTCGTGACATGCTCGATGCGCGCCGTCTCCAACCGGCGAAGCGCCAGCGAGCCGTAGATGCCGAGCGGCGCGATGGCGATGTTCCAGTCCCAACCGAAATGGCACTGCGGCTTGCGCAACAGGTTGCCATTGGCGATCGGCGAGTTGCCCTCATGATACGGCACGTAGAAAGGCTGTGCCGCCTGCCGGCGCGCGCCCTCGGCAATAGAGGATTGCAGCACGATGCGGATGCGGTTTTCGCCGACGACGAGTGCGCTTGACACATCCGGGCGATAGCGGCGGAAGCAGTTTTCCGCCTGGAGCACCAAGCGATCGTTGACGAAGGCCGTAGCGATCGTGTCGATGCTCTCGAAATCGAGGTACCAGCAGCCGTCGAGATCGTCCGCGTCGATGACGACGGTGCGCTCCAGAACCCAGTCCTTCTGCGCGACCCACTGCACATCCGCCTCGTTCCGGCCGGCATAGGGATCCGGGATGATGCCGGCCTGCTCAAGGGCGCTGTGCACGTCGCCGGGAAGCGCAATGGTGAGCGCGTGGCTGTTATCGGTCGAGGCGAGCAGCCAGTCACCGGACAAGTCGATGCGGATGGCGTCGCGGTTCAAGGTTTCAGCGGGCATTTCCTTCGATCCATTCACGACCGGGCGATGAAGGCCGGCGTAGCTCTCGTTGATTGCGAACCCGGACTACGTGGCCGGGCTCGATATCAGGTCTTAAAGGCGATTTTCGCTGGCGGCGTCAAAAATCGACGCGACGCCCATGTCGAAGGAAAGACGCACGGCGCTGCCGGGCTTGTAACGCCGCTGGCCGGCGATGCGCACGGACATCGATTGACCGGCAAAAGTGAGCCACAAAAGGTTGTCGGCGCCCATCGGCTCTTCGATGTCGACGACCGCCTGATGCGCTGCATCGCCTGCCCCGGCCTCGTCGATCTTGACGTGCTCCGGCCGAAGACCAAGCACGACCTTCTGGCCCGGCTGCAATTTTGTGCGCGCGGGATAGGCGGTGACGTCGAAAGCGGTGCCGTCGACCTGCACGACGCTACGGCCATCCCTGGCCGCAACCTCGCCACGGAAGAAGTTCATCGACGGCGAACCGATGAAGCCGGCGACGAAAAGGTTCTCCGGCGCGTTGTAGATGGTCATCGGGTCGGCAAGCTGCTGGATGACGCCGCTCTTCATGACGGCGATGCGGTCGGCGAGCGTCAGCGCCTCGATCTGGTCGTGGGTGACGTAGATCATCGTATTCTTCAGCGACTGGTGCAGCCGCTTGATCTCGACGCGCAGTTCCGAGCGCAGCTTGGCGTCGAGGTTCGACAGGGGCTCATCGAAGAGGAAGACATCGACATCGCGCACAAGCGCGCGTCCGATCGCCACGCGCTGCCGCTGGCCACCGGAAAGCTCGGCGGGCTTGCGCTTCAGAAGCGGCTGGATCTGCAGGATTTCCGCGGCCCGCGCCACACGCTTGTCGATCTCGGCCTGCGGCACCTTGGCGACCCGGAGGCCGAAGGAAAGGTTCTTCTCGACCGACATTTGCGGGTAGAGCGCGTAGGACTGGAACACCATGCCGATGCCCCGGTCCTTCGGCTCCTCCCAGGTGACGTTGCGGTCCTTGATGAAGATCTGCCCTTCCGAGACATCAAGCAGGCCGGCGATGCAGTTCAAAAGCGTGGACTTGCCGCATCCGGACGAGCCGAGCAGGACGAGGAACTCGCCATGATTGATGTCGAGATTGAGCCTGTCGAGAACGGTGATGGCGCCGAAGTTCAGCGACAGGTCCCTGACTGAAACACTGGTCATGCTTGCTTATCCTTTCACTGCGCCGGCGGCGATGCCGCGCACGAACAGCCGGCCGGAGATGAAGTAGATCGTCAACGGCACGAGGCCGGTCAGCAGCGTCGCCGCCATGTTGACGTTGTATTCCTTCACGCCCTGCACCGAATTGACGATGTTGTTGAGCTGCACGGTCATCGGGTAGTACTCCGGCCGGGTGAAAACCACGCCGAACAGGAAGTCGTTCCAGATGCCGGTCACCTGAAGGATCATCGCGACGACGAAGATCGGCAGCGACATCGGCAGCATGATCTTGAAATAGATCGTCCAGAACCCGGCGCCATCGACGCGTGCCGCCTTGAACAGCTCCTCCGGCAAGCCGGCGAAGTAGTTGCGGAACAGGAGCGTCAGGATCGGCATGCCGAAGATCGTATGCACGATGATGAGACCGGTCAGCGTGCCGTAGACACCCATTTCTCTGAGCACGATCACGATCGGATAGATCATCACCTGATAAGGAATGAAGGCGCCGACGATCAGGATGGTGAAAAACAGATCGGCCCCTTTGAAGCGCCAGTTCGCAAGCGCGTAGCCGTTGATCGACGCGACCGCGATGGAGATGATCGTCGAGGGCACCGTGATGCGCACGGAATTCCAGAAGCCGCGTGAAAGCCCGTCGCAATTGAGCCCGGTGCAGGCCTGGGCCCAAGCCTTTACCCAGGGCTCGAAGGTGATTTCGACCGGAGGGGCGAAGATATTGCCGACGCGGATTTCCGGCATGCCCTTGAGCGACGTCATGATCATCACGTAGAGCGGCAGCAGGTAATAGAGAGCGACCACGATCAACGTGCCGTATACGACGATGTTGCGGCGAGAGAGCGTCCGGCGCGGCTTGGCGCCGCGCGGACCGGACGAGATCCTGTCGGGAACCGCTTCGTGTTCGGTAACCGTGCTGTTGTTGTCGACGAGATTAAGCACGCTTGCGACCTCCTCCGAATTCCAGATACGCCCACGGCACGATGATGATGGCGACGGTCACGAGCATCATGGTGGAGGCGGCAAACCCCTGCCCCAGGTTCTGGGCCTGGAACATGTAATCGTAGACGTATTTGGCCGGCACTTCCGAGGCGATGCCCGGGCCGCCGCTCGTCTGCGCCACGACCAGGTCGTAAACCTTGACGATGCCGCTCGCGATGATGACGAGCGTCGTGATGAAGACGCCGCGCATCATCGGGATGATGACGAGGACATAGGTCTTCCACATCGGGATGCCGTCGACCCGCGCAGCCTTCCAGATATCCTCGTCGATGCCGCGCAGGCCGGCGAGCATCAGGCACATGACGAGCCCGGTGCCCTGCCAGAGTGCCGCGATCAGGATGCCGTAGATGACGATGTCGGAATTGTAGAGGGGATCGAAGTTGAAGCTCGTCCAGCCAAGCGACCGCACGATCGACTGTATTCCGTATTGCGGATTAAGCAGCCACTGCCAGACCAGGCCCGTGACGATGAACGACAGGGCGAAGGGATAGAGCATTATCGTTCGAAACGTATTCTCGAACCGGATCTTCTGATCCATCAGTGCAGCGAGCACGAAGCCGATGACGAGACTGAAGATCAGCGACAAGACGCCGTAGATGGCGAGATTCTCGATCGAGACGAGCCAGCGTGGCGCCGCCCAGAGCCGCTCATATTGGTCGAGGCCGACGAAGGAAAGGCGCGGCAGCAGCTTGGAGTTCGTAAAGGAATAAAGGACTGTCCAGGCCGTGCCGCCGAGGAAGATGACCACGGCTGTCAGGATCATCGGAATAGAGGCGATCTTCGCATTCAGGTTTCGCAACCACTGATTCGGGCGAGCCGAGCCGCGTGTTTGGCCTGTCATGTTTGCTCCTCCGCAACTGCAAATGTTTTCGATGGACGGTGCCAACCGCCTCACCGCCGCGACGTCCCCTGCCCGGGTGCGCGCTCAGCCGAACGCACAACGAACGCTCCGAACACCTTGATCCCAGACCATCTTATCCGCGTTCCGAAATTCGGCTCGAAAGCGGGATGCTCCTGCGCGCCGACGCCAACCAGACACCGACAGGCGTGCCCGGCGCGAACTCGTCGTGCCGAATGGCAAGAGGGGTGGCCCCGCCAATGTGCGGGGCCTTCAATCGACGGCTATCAGTCTGCCGCCGCGATGATTTCGGCGAAGCGCTTCTGCGCATCCTCCGGCGTCATCGACGGGTTGGCGAAGAACTCGGAGAAGAGGTCTTCCTTCTGCTTCTGGCTGTCAGCCGACAGAAGCTGATCGGTGCCTTTGATCACATTGCCCTTGGCAAGGATGTCGAGCCCCTTCTTCATGCAATCGTTGGCGGCCGCGAGGTCCACGTCGCCACGCACCGGCAGCGAGCCCTTCTTCAGGTTGAAGGCAACCTGCGTCTCCGGCTTCAGCAGGGTCGACGCCAGTTGCTCCTGCGCCTTCGACTTTTCCTCATCCTCCAACAGCGGGAAGTAGAACGCGTCGCCACCGGTCGAGATCACCTCGTTGACGCCGAGTCCCGGAAGGCAGGTGTAGTCCACCCCGGCCTTCTGGCCTGCAAGCTGGAATTCGCCCTGCGCCCAGTCACCCATGATCTGGCCGCCGGCCTTGCCGGTGATGACCAGGTTCGTTGCCTGGTTCCAGTCCTGGACGTTGCTGCCCTTCGCCATGCGGCGCGCATCGTCGGCGGCCTTGAAGACCTTGCCGATATCAGGACCGGCTGCCACTTCCTCGTCCTTCTGGGCGAAGACCTTCTCGAACGTGTCTTTCCCTGCGATCGCCACCATCAGCACGTCGAAGGCGCCTGCGGCCTGCCACGGCTGACCGCCGACGGCGAGCGGAACGATACCGGCCTTTTCAAGCGCCGGCGCCGCTGCGACGAATTCATCCCAGTTCTTCGGCACGGGGACGCCAGCCTGCTTGAAGGCTGCATTCGAAAGCCACAGCCACTGCCAGGAATGGATGTTGACGGGCGCGCAATAGATCTTGCCCTCGATCGTGCAGGACTCGAGCAGGCTTGCCGGCTTGACGATTTCCTTCCAGTTTTCGCGCGTAGCGACATCGGTCAGATCACGCATCAGGCCGGACTGCACCAGTTCTTCCGCCTGGCGACCATGATTGAACTGGGTTGCAGCCATCGGGTCGCCCCCGGTGATGCGGCTTATCATGATCGGGCGGGCGGTACCGCCGGATCCGGCGATCGCGCCGTCGACCCATTTGTTGCCGGTCGCATCGAAGGCCTTCGCCAGTTCGGCGACCGCCGCGGCCTCACCACCGGAAGTCCACCAGTGCGTGACCTCGAGATCGACGGCATTGGCTGCGCCGAATGGCAAGACGACGGTTGCCGCCAAAGCGGCAGCCAGAGAACGCAATTTCATGAGTCTCCTCCCTCACTGTAACGTTGCCGTAAAAACTTAGTTCAAACGATTTTCGGACGCAACACCCACAACGGTTAATTCCAGATTTAATTTTCTATACGTCCTATGCGTGCATAATAAGCGCGCTGGCGCAGGGCGATATCGGCCCAAGAGGCAGCCGTGCGCACCATCAAGAAGCGACATTAAACTACTGATTTCATGCCTCTTTGCATTACGCCCCACCATTCTTGGTTTCGCGTGAGCTTCGCAAACGCAACATGTCGCGTCGCGAACGCGGGATTCAACCAGATGGTTACATTCTTCGCACCGCAGCAACGAAAAAGCTCGACATCGCAACTGTATCGTTACAGATTTCAATCCGCGACACGCCGCGGACGAATATGGCCACCCGTTACATTTCGTATATAAGGCGGGAAAGCGGGGCGGACAGGCGTGGTCGCATCGATGTCGAGGATCCGGGCTAGTAGGTCCGGATAGCGATGGTTCGCGCAATGGGTCTCAGGAGAACGGGGCTGGTGACGGAATGGACGGCAAGACGAAGAACAAGCCAGCGACAACGCCACCACCGGACGGCGCCAGGCCGACGCTGAAGACGATCGCTTTCATGACCGGGCTCGGGATCACCACCGTTTCCCGCGCATTGAAGGACGCGCCCGATATCGGCGCCGAAACCAAGGAAAGGGTGCGCCTCGTCGCCAAGCAGATCGGCTACCAGCCGAACCGCGCCGGCGTGCGCCTCAGAACCGGCAAGACCAATGTCATCAGCCTGGTGCTGACGCTCGAGGAAGAGATCATGGGCATCACCAGCCCCATGGTCGTCGGCATCACCGAAATCCTCGCCGGCACGCAGTATCATCTGGTGGTGACCCCTTACAGTTCCACGAAGGATCCGCTCGGACCGATCCGTTATATCCTCGACACCGGTGCCGCCGACGGGGTGATCATCTCGCGGACCGAACCGCACGACCCGCGCGTCACGCTGATGACCGAGCGCCACCTGCCCTTCGCCACCCACGGCCGCACGGAAATGGGGATCGTCCACCCCTTCCATGACTTCGACAACGAACGTTTCGCCTACGAGGCCGTGCGCCGGCTCACTGAGCGCGGCAAGCGCCGGCTGGTGCTCCTGGAGCCGCCGCCGAACCTGACCTTCCATTCCCACATGCGCACCGGCTTCGAACGCGCCCTCAGGGATTTCGGCGCGGAAGCCGTGAGCTTCCATCACGTCAACATCGATCACAGCCTTGTCGCGATCCGCGACGCCTTCGAGCAACTGATGCGCTCGGTCGACGCCCCGGACGGCATCGTTTCCGGCAGCGGCTCCGGCGCGATCGCCCTGATCGCCGGGATCGAGGCGGCAGGGAAAAAGCTCGGTGAGGATGTCGACATGGTCTCCAAGGTGCCGAGCGACTTCCTGCGCTGGCTGCGCCCGGAGGTCATGACCATGTACGAGGATATCCGGGTTGCCGGCCGCGAACTCGCCAGGGCCGTGATCGGCCGCATCGAAGGCAAGCCGACCGAAACGCTGCAAAGCCTCAGCCAGCCGGAATTCCAGCGGCCCATGTCGAAGTCGCGGAAGTTTTAGGCGCCACGGCCTGGAGACCGCCCTGTGCCCATCACCCCCGGGATTACACGCTTCGATGCGTTATTGCCCGAAGTGGCAGATACTCCATGGCCGGCGACCATACAATGGCGATGTCGCGGCTGGCGATGTCGCGGCAAGCCGGTCCCGGATAAATTGAGTGATGGAACAACCTCCACCATTAATGGTATGCTCGCTTCTGAAAGATGCGAACCGGGAGGGTGTTATGACAGCATACAACGTGGTTCGATTCCGAACGAAACCGGGGCTGGAAGACGAGTTCGAGGACTGGTTCTGTAAACTTCGGCGCGATTTCGAGGGCTTGCGGAAAATGGCGCTCATCAAGACCGGCGACCGTTCCTACTGCTCGATCGGCGAGTGGGAAAGTTACGATCACATCATCGCGGCGCGGCCGAAAATGATCAGCAATCTCGACAAGTTCCGCCACTCCCTCGAGGTGCAGGGCGAAAGCATAGATGTCACGGATGCTGTTTCCGGCGAGGCGATCTACGAGAGCACGCCAGCCAGGTGACGCCCCCTGCGGCGACGGCGTCCCGAAAATCGGCTCGTAGCTGCGAGCTTTGCGCTTAGCCGGCATGGGTTTAACCGATCAGATCAAACTGTCCGCGCTATCGACGCGGCTGATGGGCGTCGCGACAGGCGCCTCCTCACGTGCTGGTGGCCGGCCGGTATTTGTCGTCGGTGAAATCACCCGGAATCGGATTGAGCGCTTCGAGCTTCTCGGCGACGAATTCGATCTGCATCTTCAGGTACTGGATCGGCCTCGGGATCGGCGCGCCGGTCGCAAGGCTTCGAACCCGCCATTGCTCGTAGCCCGTTGCCTCAATGCGCCGCTCCGCCTCGGCGCGAATGCTTGCCTCTCTATCGGCGGACATGGATTCATT
Organism: Sinorhizobium psoraleae; assembly: GCF_013283645.1. Classification (GTDB taxonomy): domain Bacteria; phylum Pseudomonadota; class Alphaproteobacteria; order Rhizobiales; family Rhizobiaceae; genus Sinorhizobium; species Sinorhizobium psoraleae. Next base: position 714,788 of record NZ_JABEKV010000004.1, on the reverse strand, counting down.
GGCCTTGCCGCCTTCGATCACTCTCAATTTCATGCTGGTTTATCGATGGTTTTCTGAATGGGATTTAGAGCAAGTCCCTGGGGAATTGCGTCGTTTCAAAAGCTCTGGACTGCAGCGCCCGCATCGAAAGAGGGGCGGATAAGTCGCCCCCCTTTGGCCGCGAAGGCCGATCCGGCTATGCGTTCAGGCCGCTGCCCCACGGGCCGTGATGGCTATCCGCGCCATCGACGCGGTCGAAGCCATGGGCGCCGAAGAAGTCGCGTTGCGCCTGGATGACGTTTGCCGTGCCGCGGCCGCGGCGATAGCTGTCGAAATAGCCGAGCGCCGAGGCGAGCGCCGGCACCGGCAGGCCGCCGAGCACGGCGGCGGAAACGACGCGGCGGAGCGCCCCGTCGGTTTCCTTGACCATCGCCGCGAAGGCGGGCGTTACGATCAGATTGGCGACGTCCGGAGCCTTGGTGAAGGCCGTGGTGATCTCGTCGAGGAACTGCGAGCGGATGATGCAGCCGGCGCGCCAGATCTTCGCGATCGTCGGCATCGGCAGGTTCCAGCCGAACTCCTTCGAAGCGGCCGACATCACCGCGAATCCTTGCGCATAGGCGCCGATCTTGGCGGCAAGCAGCGCGTTTTCAAGATCCTCGATGAAAGCCTGCCTGTCGGCAACCGTGAACTCGCCGACCGGTGGCAGGCCGAGGATCTTCTCGGCCGCTTCACGCTCCTCCTTCATCGAGGAGATGCTGCGAGCGGCAACGGCGGCTTCGATGCCGGTTGCCGGAATGCCCATGTTCTGCGCCTCGATGACCGACCATTTGCCGGTGCCCTTCTGGCCCGCCTTGTCGAGGATCAGGTCGACGATCGGCTTGCCGGTCAGCGGGTCGGCGGCTTTGAGCACCTTTTCGGTGATCTCGATCAGGTAGGAGTTGAGCCGGCCCTTGTTCCAGGTACCGAAGACCTCGCCGATCTCCGCGGCACTCATCTTCAGCCCGTCGCGCAGGATGCCGTAGATTTCGGCGATCATCTGCATGTCGGCATATTCGATGCCGTTGTGAATCGTCTTGACGAAGTGGCCGGCGCCGTTTTCACCGAGCCAGGCGACGCAAGGGTCGTTCTCGTATTTCGCGGCGATCGAGGTCAGCACCTTTTCGACGCGGCGGTAGGATTCCTCCGTGCCACCGACCATGATCGACGGACCATGGCGCGCTCCCTCCTCGCCACCGGAAACGCCCATGCCGATGAAAGTGAGGTCCGAACCCTTCAAGGCGTCGAAGCGGCGCATCGTGTCGCGGAAATTGGCGTTGCCGGCGTCGATCATGATGTCGCCCTTGGAGAGGTAGGGCTTCAGGATCTCCATCTGCTGATCGACGGCTTCGCCGGCCTTGATCATGATGATGATCGGGCGCGGCGGACGGATCGCGGCAACGAACTCCTCGATCGTCTCGCAAGGAACAATCTGCCCTTTGAGTTCGCCCGCTTCGGAATAGAACTTGCGCGTCGCCTCGACCGTGCGGTTGAAGACCGCGATCTTGTTGCCCTTTTCAGCGATGTTGAGCGCGAGGTTCGACCCCATGACGCCGAGGCCGATAAGCCCGATTTCCGCCTGTGACACGTAATTGCCTCCGTTGGAAAGAAGAGCCGCCGTGGTCGGAACAACGCGCGGATAGCCCCTCGATATTGTTTTGCGCATGCTCAGCCCGCTCCGCGAGCGGATTGGGCGAATGGAACATGCGGCGGCGGAGGTTCTTTTGGCACTCAAATCGATTTACGACAAGCCACTCCTGGTAAAATCACTCTCTTTCAGGCTTGCCGTCGCCATCATCGAGGACACGCCAGGAGGCCCCCTCCAGGTCTTCGTATTGCCCGCTCTTCAGCGCCCAGAGAAAAGCCGCAAGCCCTAAACCGCCAAGGAAGAGCGCGATCGGAATGAGATAGACGAGCGTTTTCACGGCATGCTCCTTGCCGGTCGCAAGGCAGCCGCATGCGGTGACGACGCCGGGACCGAAGCGGTTCCGAGCCCCTTCAACCGCAAGGCATTGCATACGACGATCAGCGAGGAGGTCGACATGGCGATGGCGGCAACAAGCGGCGTCGCATAGCCAAGGATCGCGACCGGCACCGCAATGACGTTATAGCCGATCGCCAGCGCGAAATTCTGCCGGATCAGCCGGCCGGCGCGCCGCGACGTCTCGATGGCAAAGGGAACGGCGGCAAGGCTTTGATGCATGAAGACGAAATCCGCGGCCTGCCGGCCGACATCGGCCGCGGTCGCCGGCGCCATCGAAACATGCGCCGCCCTCAGTGCCGGCGCGTCGTTGATGCCGTCGCCGACCATCAGCACCCTGCGGCCGCCTTCGGCGGTAGCGGCACAGGCCTCGACCTTGCCGCGTGGCGAAAGCTCCGCCCGCCAGCTCTCGATGCCGAGCCTGCGGGCAATGGCGGCGACGACCGGCTCGCGGTCGCCCGAAAGGATGCCCGTCGTAAGCCCAAGGCGGTCAAGCGCCTCGACGCTTTCTTGCGCGGCGGGACGCAAGCGGTCCTCGAAGCGGAAGCAGGCAAGCTCACGGCCGTCGAGCGACAGGACCGCTTCCGCCTGTCCGCCTGCCGTACCAGCCTCGCCGCAGGCAAAGGCTCGGCTGCCGAGGCGGTAGACGCCTTCGCTGGTCTCTGCCTCGATGCCGGCGCCCGGTATTTCGCGGACCTCGCCCACAAGCGGCTGCACGGCGCCCGACACCTCGTGGAGCGCCGTTGCGATCGGGTGGCGCGAATGGAGAGCGAGTGCGGCGGCCGCCGCAAGCGCGGCGGGATCGACCTCGCCCGCATTGATCAGCCGCGGCTCGCCCATGGTGAGCGTGCCGGTCTTGTCCAGCAGCACGGTGTCGATCTCGGCAAGGCGCTCCATCGCGGATCCGTCCTTGACCATGACGCCGCCCTGGAAAAGCCGGCCGGCGGCAACGACCTGAACAACCGGCACCGCGAGGCCGAGTGCGCAGGGGCAAGTGATGATCAGAACCGCCACCGCGATCAGCATGGCGTGGCGGACATCGCCCTCGACCAGCATCCAGCCGATGAAGGAGAGAAGCGCCAGCAGGTGCACGGCCGGCGAATAATAGCGCGCGGCGCGGTCGGCGATGCGGCGATAGCGCGCCCTGCCCCCTTCGGCAGCCTCCATCAGCCCCGTGATTTCCGCCAGGAACGAGTCGCGCGCCGCCGCGGTCGCCTCGAGCGTCAGCGGGCCGGTGAGGTTGAGCGTGCCCGCCTGCACGGTGTCACCAGCACTCACCGCGACCGGTGCACTTTCGCCGTTGACGACGGAGCGGTCGAGGTCGCTCGCGCCCTTGAGCACGCGCCCGTCGACCGGAATGCGCTCGCCCGCTGCAACAAGCAGGCGCTCGCCGGGCCTGATCTCGTCGACCAGGCGATAGTCACGCGAGCCGTCCGGGTTGACGACCGTTGCACCGCGCGGCGACAGCCGTGCAAGACCGCTGATCGCCGAGCGCGCCCGACCACGCATCATATGATCGAGCGTCCGGCCGATCAGCAGGAAGAAGAGCAGGGTCACAGAAGCGTCAAACCAGGCGTGCGCGCCATGGCCGATCGTCTCGTAGAGCGACATGCCGTAGGAGAGCGTCACGGCGAGCGCGATCGGCACATCCATATTGGTGCGGCCATGTCGAAGCGCGTTCCAGGCCGACTGGTAGAAGAAGCGGCCCGAATAGATCATCGCCGGTGCGGCGATCATCGCCGAGATCCAGTGAAACAGGTCGCGGGTCGCAGCATCGGCCCCCGACCAGACGGAAACGGACAGCAGCATGATATTGGTCGCCGCGAAACCGGAAACGGCAACGGCGCGGATCAGCTGCTTGATGAGGACGTCGCCCTCCTCTTCGCTCGCGGCGAAAAGATGCGTTTCATAGCCGCAATCCCGGATAGCGCGGGCGAGCGCGCGCGGGTCGCTGCGAATGCCGGCGACCTCTTCCTTCCAGACGATCGAAACGCGGCGCGACGAAAGATTGACACGCGCACGCACGACCTCCGGCCGCGTGCGAAGCGCGCCCTCGATTGTCGTGATGCAGGCACCGCAGTGGACGCCGGGTACGCTGAGATCGGTCTGGCGCAGTCCGTCTCCAAGCGCGCGGCTCGCAAGCCATAGTTCCTCGGATGCAGGCAGCCCCTGCCCGGCCCGTTCGATGTCCAGTGCGCCTTCGACGCCTGTGGCACAGCAGCTCATTTGCGCTCTCCCGGCACCGTGAAGCGAATGGCCTGGCGATAGACGATTTCCTCTCCCGCCATCGCTGTCACGTCGGCGATCCACTGGCCCGGCTTCAACGCGCGCGCGGCGGCGAAGGCGCCGGGGCCAACGCGGTCGAGTTCGACACGCACGTCCTCATGTTCCTCTACCGGACGCTTGAATACCGCGACGACCCTGTCCGCCGTCCGGTCCGCCTCGCCGTTGCGGGTCAAGGCATAGCGGATGGAGCCCGGTTCGGCGACGAGCGCGCCTTCGATGCCGCTTGCCGCGAACGCCCGCGTCTTCGCCACCTTGCCGTTGAACTGCTGACTGGCGATATAGGTGTTCTCGACGACAAGGCCGCTCCAGCTGCGGCTGGCGTTCCAGGCCATGACCAGATTGACCGAAATGATGGTGCCGAAGAAAAGCCCCATCACGCCCAGCATGTGCCAGCCGGTAAATCCCCGCGGCGCGCTCTGTTCCTCTGTCATCTTGCTTCTCCGGGACGGTTGAAGTTGGCCTCATAGACATCGCGTTCATGACTGGACGGATCTTCGGCCGTCAGTGTGAATCCCTCGTCCGCCTCGGCGAGTTTTTCCTTCGGCAGGGTGACGAAGACCTTGAGCGCCGTGACCTTGTCCGGATCGACGCCGACCGCGAAACGGCGACCATCGCCCGGCGCCTGTCCGGCGATCCGCATCGTCGCCGAGGGCATGCCGTCGAGCGTCAGCATGATCGTCCGCTGCTCCGGTATCATGTTGAGAAGCTTGACCATGTAGCCGTTGCGTACCGAGCCGTCGGACTCGATCACGAATTGCGGATTGCGGTCGTGCAGCACGTTCAGCTCCAGCCGGTCGCGCGACACCAGCGCATAGAGCAGACCGATGCCGACCAGCGCCCAGACGCCGAAATAGAGAAGAACGCGCGGCCGAAAGACGATGCGCCAGTTGAATTGACGCACCTTGTCGACGAAGGCGCCGTCCGCATGGCGCACGCGCGTCGGGTCGATCGCCGTCGCGCCGTTGTTCGTCGCGAGCGCCATGTTTGACGCGTAGTCGCTGAGTGTCGCATAGGCGATCAGGCCGCGTTCGCGCCCGAGCTTGTCCATCACGCCGTCGCAGGCGTCGATGCAGAGCGCGCAGGTGATGCATTCGAGCTGCTGGCCGTCGCGAATGTCGATGCCCATCGGACAGACTGCGACGCAGGCGTTGCAATCGACGCAATCGCCGACCACCTCGCCCGCCGCCGCCGCCTTCTTGGCATGGCGCGAGCGTGGTTCGCCGCGCCAGTCGTTGTAGGTGACGACGAGCGAATTCTCGTCCAGCATGGCCGCCTGGATACGCGGCCATGGGCACATGTAGGTGCAGACCTGCTCACGCATGAGACCGCCGAAGACATAGGTCGTCGCCGTCAGGATCGCGACCGTCATGTAGGCGACGGGCGGCGCTTCGAGCATGACGAAGCTCTTGAGCAACGACGGGGCGTCGGCGAAATAGAAGATCCAGGCGCCGCCGGTCGCGATCCCGATCAGCAGCCATGTCGCGTGCTTGACGGCGCGTTTCCAGATCTTGTCGAGCGTCCACGGCCCCGCGTCGAGGCGCATGCGCGCGTTGCGGTCGCCCTCGATGAAGCGCTCGACCACGAGGAAGAGATCGACCCAGACCGTCTGCGGACAGGTGTAGCCGCACCAGGCGCGCCCGACCGCGGAGGTGACGAGGAACAGGCCGAAGCCTGCCATGACGAGCAGACCGGCGACGAAGAAGAATTCCTGCGGCCAGATCTCGATGAAGAAGAAATAGAAGCGGCGCGCGGCGAGATCGACAAGCACGGCCTGGTCCGGCGCATGCTCCCCACGATCCCAGCGGATCCACGGGGTCAGGTAATAGATGCCGAGCGTAACCAGCATCACCAACCACTTGAACCGGCGGAAGCGGCCCTCGGCGCGCTTCGGAAAGATCTTCCGGCGCTTTTCGTAAAGCGGTTTGCGCACATGCGCGGCATTGACCGGTTCGGCTTCGAGCCGTTCGACGGATGCAGCTTTGGTGACAGGCTGAGGACGCATTTATGCGAAATTCCCGGGATATCTCACTGATCGGGCCATGTTTTGCCCGATCTACGCGCCCGAAACCTTGATCTGCGTCAAGTTTGCGCCGTAATGCCGCACATGCGTCGAACCCACCGAAACGGGAATTTAACCCCGACGCGCCATCTCCAGATCGACGAAACATCAAGGAGCGAGGACCGCATGGATACGATCATCGGCTTTCTGAACACTATCTTCTGGGGCTACGTGCTCATCTATGGTCTGCTGGCGGTCGGCATCTATTTCACCGTTCGGCTCGGCTTTCCCCAGATCGCTCATTTCGGCGAGATGTTTCGGGTCTTGAGCAGTGGCGGGACCAAGGACGCAGCCGGCATCAGCCCCTTCCAGGCACTGATGGTCAGCCTCGCCTCTCGTGTCGGAACCGGCAATCTCGCCGGCGTCGCGGTCGCGCTCTATCTTGGCGGACCGGGCGCGACTTTCTGGATGTGGATGGTGGCGCTCGTCGGCATGGCGACGGCTTATGCGGAAAGCGCGCTGGCACAACTCTACAAGGTGCGCAACGAGGACGGCCAATACCGTGGCGGACCGGCTTTCTACATCGCCCACGGCCTCAATGCCCCCTGGGCCGCGACGATCTTCTCCGTCTGCCTGATCCTCACTTTCGGCCTGGTCTTCAACGCGGTTCAGGCGAATTCGATCGCCGATGCGGTCCAGGGCGCCTTCGGCGTTCCGAAGCTGACCGTCGGCATCGCCGTTGCCATTCTTTCCGGCGCTGTCATCTTTGGCGGCATCCGGCAGATCGCCCGCGTCGCCGAGGTCGTCGTTCCCTTCATGGCGGTCGCCTATCTGCTGACGGCGGTCTATGTGCTCATCGCGAACGCCGCGCTGGTGCCGAACGTGATCTGGACAATCATCTCGAGCGCCTTCGGGCTGCAGGAAGCGGCCGGCGGCATCACCGGCGGAGTTGCCGCGGCAACGCTCAACGGCGTCAAGCGCGGCCTCTTCTCCAACGAAGCAGGCATGGGCTCGGCCCCCAACATCGCCGCTGTCGCGACCCCGGTGCCGCATCACCCCTCTTCTCAGGGCTTCGTCCAATCGCTCGGCGTCTTCATCGACACCATTCTCATCTGCACGGCGACGTCGGTGATGATCCTGCTTTCCGGCACGCTGGAACCCGGTTCCGGCATTACGGGAACGCAACTGACACAGGCCGCGATGAGCGTCCATATCGGCGCAGCCGGCACCTATTTCATCGCGATCGCGATCTTCTTCTTCGCGTTCACCTCGATCATTGGCAACTATTCTTACGCCGAGAACGCCCTGACCTATCTCGGCGGCGGAAACCGGCTTGGGGTCACTGTCATGCGTTGCGCCGTGCTGGCGATGGTGGTCTGGGGCGCCTATCAGAGCATCGGCACCGTTTTCGACGCTGCGGACGCTACGATGGGATTCATGGCGACGATTAATCTCATCGCGATCCTTTTTCTTTCCGGGACGATCGCCAAGCTGACCAAGGACTATTTCGATCAGCGCAAGCAGGGACTCGCTCCCGTGTTTCACGCGGCGGATTATCCGGAGCTGCAGGGCAAGATCGATCGCGAGATCTGGTCGCGCGACTAGAGCATCCCGCTTTCAGGTGGAATCACCGAAAGCGGATAAGATGCTCTGGAATCAAAGTGCTAGAGCGTCGTTTGCGCGTTCATTCGAACGCACGGCGCTCCAGAACTTGGGGCGCGCCGGTTCTGGCGCGCCTTTTCATTCCCCCTGTAGGGTGCCGCCGACAGGCGGCCGTTGCCGCCCGTCCCGATTTCGGCGACACTCAAGGAGAGAAACGCGAGCGCCATTTCAATGCGTCAAGTCGGATCGGAAGTCATGAACGGGATCACATTCCGCAGGCCGCAGCAGGAGCCAACAGCTCGGCGCTCGCGCTACGCCCCCGGTCTCCGCTTGGCCCAAAGCTCGGGTGTCTATCTCGAACGACCGGCGACGGCCCCGCTTGCCTCCCATCTGAAGTGCCTGTGGATACACCAGTTCGCCGAAGGAGAGTCGCCGCGCATCGCCGTCGTTCCCGACGGCTGCGCCGATATCATCTGGACGTCCCGCGGCCTGGCGGTCGTCGGCCCCGACAGGGTCGCCGCTTGTCCGAAAATCACTGCAGGCGAGATCATCTTCGGCGCCCGTTTTCGGATCGGCGCGGCGGCACCCTGGCTGCGCGTGCCGCTTCATGAAATCACCGGCCAGACCCTACCGCTGGATTTCTTTTGGGGACGCGAGGCTAGGGAGATCGACGCCAAGATGCGGGAGGCGCGTGGCGCTTCGGAGCGGTTCGTCGTTCTTGCCGCTGCGCTCCGATGCCGCCTGGCGGCTGTTCAACCCTCTCCGCCGGATATCGCCGCATGCATCGAGCATTTGAACGAAGTGCGCGGGGCGGCAGCCGATCCTGTTCGAGCCATCGCTTGGAAAACCGGCCTCAGCGAACGCACGCTTCGACGCCGCTGTCATGAATATTTCGGCTACGGTGCGAAAACCCTCGACCGCATCCTTCGCTTGCAGCGCTTCTTCACCGTCTGCCGACATCGGTCGCAAGGAGAGCTGGCGATGCTTGCGATGGATGCCGGATATGCGGATCAGGCCCATCTTACCCGGGAGACGAGGCAGCTTACCTCCCTGACGCCACGCGAGATCCAAAGGCAACTGTCTCAGCGCAATTCCAGGAAACAAGTTGAGATTGGCGCTGTAAAAGTTTGATCTGAAATGGTTCTGCTGTTGAAAAGCGACGCAGCGACGCTTGGCCGTTTCGTTCAAGACGGCAGTTGCGGGACGTGTTAGCGATAGCGCGCCAAAGGGAGTGAACGCATGGCAACCATGGCCGCCAGGATCATCCACATATCGATCGCGCGCGACTGGCGCGACGTCTATGCATTCATGGCCGATCACGAGAAAATGCCGCTTTGGGCGGCCGGGCTTTCAACGGGGCTCACCCGCGACGGCGACGAATGGATCGCACCCGGTCCGCTGGGCAACGCCCGTGTGCGCTTTGCACCGCACAACGACTTCGGCGTCGTCGATCACCTGGTGACGCTCGAGAACGGTCTGAAAGTCCACAACGCACTGCGCGTGGTGCCGAACGGCGACGGTGCCGAGGTTATGTTCACCCTGCTGCGGCAACCGGACATGAACGACGAGCAATTCGCCGCCGATGCGGCAGCCGTTGAAAAGGATCTCGCGACGCTCAAGTCCATCATGGAATCCGAGCGGTAAGCAACGAACAGGAGGAACCGGGCGCACATGAGCAACAAGGGCAACGATCGCCGCATCGACTATATCGAGTTCAACGTGGCGAACATCGAGGCGAGCAAGGCTTTTTATGGCCGCGCTTTCGGCTGGACCTTCACCGATTACGGGCCGGAATATTGCGAATTCGCCGACGGCCGCCTGACCGGCGGCTTCACGACGCTTGGGCCTGTCAGAAGCGGCGGGCCGCTCGTCATCGTCTATGCAGACGACCTGGAGGAGGCCGCGCGGCGGGTCGAGGCGGCCGGCGGCAAGATCGTCAAGCCGATCTACTCCTTCCCCGGCGGCCGCCGTTTCCACTTCGCCGACCCGGACGGATACGAGCTGGCGGTCTGGTCGGCCCAGTAGGTACCGCGGATGGAAGGCGAGTGGCGCTCGCTACTCGCCGAACCGAATGAACAGCGCGCTGACGAGGCCGAAGACGACGATGCACTGTAGAATGAACATTGGCCACTCTGGTGACATCTCGATTTCTCCTCTCGAGTATCACTAAGCTATGCGCCTCTCGCACCGCGTTCCGGCGCACACCGAGGCGCTTTACCAGAACGCCCCTCGCCAGCGAGGGTTCCCCGTGATGATGAACCGAACCGGCAGCAATAGCGAGTCCAACCTCCGCGTGAGTTCGACAGCAGGAGGCCCCACGCCCTTGCAAGACGCGGGGCCTCTTGCCCTTCTACAGCGCCGCGCGTCTACTGCATGTCTCTTGAATCGACTTCGATTCAAGGACAAAGACACGCAGCATTTCAAAGTGCTACAGCGACTTTTGCGCGTCCGATAAGACGCGCGGCGCTGTCGTCAGACGCGCAAAGGACGAGGCGTGATTGACAGCCTGCGAGGCCGCCGGCACCTCGCAGGCGATATCGAGCGACGAGGAAGAGCCATGAAGATCCCCCTGGCTGCGCTATTGCCCACCTTGCTGTCCGCCATCCTGCTCGCTTCGAGCTTGAGCGGCTGCACGGCCACGGCCACCACATTCGGCTATTCGCCCTATCTTGAGCCGATACCCGGCAGCATTACCTATGGCGGCCAGCCGCGGACAAGGCTCACCAAGGCGCCGATCGGCAGCATCGTGCCGCACCAGTTCAACGATCGCGCGGGGCGCACCGTCTATGAGACCTACGTGATTGAGCCCGACCGCTCGCTGCGCCTCGTCAGCCGGCGCTACCGCTACGATTTCTTCAACTTCGACTGATCTCGCGCGCCGGGAACCTTCCCTAAAGCCCCCGCCCGGCAGGTCGGCGGCGCAGAATGGGCACAGGCCTCCCGTATCCGCACCCGCCACAAAGTCGCTGCATCCACGCGGAGCTTCGCAGCGGAGTCTTTGATATGAGCGGTCCGCCGCCACCCCTTTTGTGAAGGCAGTGGGTCGCACCGGCCGGAGAGCATTTCCTCCTTGTTTTAGGAAAAGCCGGCCTGTCGGAACCAGTCCTTCACGCCCGCCAGCACTTCGGCCTGGGCCGCATCGAGCGTCCCGGCGTGATGGAAATCGCCACTGCCGGATCCGTTGAAGTGCCAGATCGTCCAGGCCCAGTCTCCGCGCGCGTGGCGCTTCAATACGATGCCCAGTTCATGCTCACCAAGCTTGGCGCAATAAGCGTCCGCCCGCTTCTCCACCCACGTCAGATTGATGTCGGCGACAGTCACCATCCCCTTGGTCCTCCCCCGGGCAGAAAGGTAACCGCAGTCGCGTTGATCGCACCCGGGAATTTCAGGGAAGCAACACCATCCGGGACTGATATCCACAACCATGTTGAACCAGTGCAGGCGGCTGTTCTCGCTCTACGCTTGGTCGCAAGACGCCGCAACCTGGAGTATTGCTCCCTCACATTTCCGCACGACCCGACGCCGCGTCCCGCGCCGATGGACAGCCGATGGATGCAGTGGCCCGAAGCGCGTCGCCACGAGCGATTTCACCCGCCGCGCAACAGCATCAGCACCCGTTTCGCCGCGTCCGCAAACGTCACCCCGAGTGCCGCGCCGCCGATGCCGATGACGCCGAGCGCGCCCATTCCCATCAGCTTCCATTTCCGCACGTCCTCGGTCACCGGCTTCATGTCGGCAATGTCTTCGTTGGCGAGCGACAGCGCCCCTTCGAGTGTCCCCACCCGCGCGAAGAGCGCATCCATGCGGTGGTTCATCGAAGCGCGGCTCGTCTCCGATCTGTCCTCCGATCGCCGAAAATCCTCGCGCAGGTTCTTCACTTCGGCGATCAGCGTCCCGAGCTGCTGGTGAACGCTCCCGTCAATCATCTCCGCGCTCTCCATGTCTGCCGCATTCGGCGCTGGTCCATAGGGCCGCCGCACAAAGGCCGACGACCGTGCGGTCTATGCGGCGCTGGTCGGCCGGCGTTGCGCCGCGGGCACCGAGGAGATCAGTGCCGATGACGCGCCTCAGGCCCGTCACATCGGCCGGTCCGGAAATCCCACACCCCGCCAGAATCAAGGCAGGCGTCATAAGCGCGACGCTTCGCGTCAGCGCGATCCGCTGCTTCATTGTTTTGCCTTTCGATTGCATGTCTCACCGCTTGGGCCCCGTCCATGCGGATTTCGAGAACGGCCCAGGAGATGGCAGCGAGGACGAGCCCGCCGCCAAGGATCTTTCCCCAGAACATCATCATTCGAGGCCCAGCGCCTCGCGCACGACGGGCATGGAGGAGATGGCATAGACGGCAAAGCCGATGATCACCGCCAGGATGACGAGTTGCACCCGCCAGTCGAGCGTGACGAGATTCAACTCCTTCAAGCCCGTGACGATGCTGCCCCCGGCCGTCAGCAGCCACGTCCAGAAGCGCCCGGACCTCGCCACCGCCTTGCGCTTCGACGGCGGGCGCATGGGAACCGCCGCGGGTTCGCCCGGCACGACCGGTGCGGCCCCTTCCTCTTCCAGCCTCGCCGGCCGCCGCGCCGCGGCCAGCACATCGCGCAGCACGGCTTCGACCTTCTCCGGCTTCACCAGCGCCCTGTTGAGACCATCGCCGGCGTAGTAGGACTGACCGCGCTTCACCTCGTGCTCATTGCCCCTGGTGTCGGCCAGAACCGGAAGCGACGCCCATTCCTGCGCGAGCCGCCTGCCGAATTCGACCAACGACAGCTCGCCGGCCACGAACTCCCGGTAACCGCGGCGCTTCAGCAGATGGTAGCCGAGGCGGTCCTGCAGATCGGGCGTAAAGATGTCCGTTTCCTCGACGGAGGGCATTTCCCTCGCCAGGCCGATCAGTGTCGCCCGCATGAACTGATAGGCGCCGGCGGCGCTCGACCCATGGCTTTTCGACCACGACCTTTGCGCGTCCACCACATCGCCAAAGATCATGGTCGTCAGCGGCTGCCTCAGCCTCTTCTGCTTGTTGGCATAGATCACGTCATAAGACGCGCGGTCTTTCCGCCCGACCTCGGTCTCCCGAATAAAGTCAAGCAGAATCGCCGCGCCGGGAGGCACGGTTTTGTGCATTTTGATTTTTCCTTTAGGAACGCCCGCTGTACAGGTAAGCGGAAGATGTATCACGAGACGATACAAATAGATTGACTTAGAGATGTATCACGATATGATACATCTCTTCAGGGATAGCCTGTGATCCGCTCATTCAAGGACGCCACGACCAGGACAGTAGCATCCGGGAGAGCGCCGAAGGGATTTCCCCAGGAAATCTTACGATCGGCGGTTCGCAAGCTAACGATGCTTGAAAGCGCTGCTGCGCTTGAAGACCTACGCTCCCCGCCCGGCAATCGGTTGGAAGCGTTGAAAGGTGACAGGCAAGGCCAGCATTCGATCCGAATCAACGATCAATGGCGTATCTGCTTCGTTTGGACCGATGCAGGCGCCGAAGATGTTGAAATCGTGGATTACCATTGAACAGTACGAACTGCGGAGGCTTGAGCCATGAGTTCCATTTTGCCGCCGGTCCACCCGGGCGAGATCCTGCGGGAGGAATATCTTGTGCCTCTTAATATGAGCGCAGGCTCCCTGGCAAAAAAGCTCAGGGTTCCGCGCACGCGGATCGAGCGCCTCGCAGCCGAACAGACCGCTGTCACTACGGACACGGCACTGCGACTCGGGAAATTCTTCCGCACGACTCCCGAATTCTGGTTGAACCTGCAGGCGAGCTATGACCTGAAGATCGCGGCGGCAGCTTTGAAGGATGAACTGGCCGAAATTCCAGAACTCGAGGTTGCAGCTTAGCCGAGGTCCGCCATCGGCCAACGCCTCCGGCTCGTTGCAATCCGTCCGTCATCCTTGGCCGAACGAGACCAGTTCCTCGTTCAGCAGGACGAGGCGATTTCGCCTCTCTTGGGCCTCAATCCGCAGCGCATCGATAATTGTTGGAAATGTCGGGCCATCGACCTTGGGCTTCCCTTTCCGAGGCGAAAGCCCGAGCACCCTGTGGATCTTGGCTCGGATGTGCTTGCGCCGTTCACGGCTGCTAAGTCGGTATGGAGAAAGGCCGTTTTCCGCTCGGTATTTTTCCATCCGATCGAGAAGCAGTGCAACGTCCTTCCCCTCGCGCTTCAACACGATCAGATGCCGCATGCTTTCGTTATAAAAGGCCTGCTTCTCAAAGTTCGGAAAATGGCCGCGGCGTTGGTTATGCCGGCCGATTTCGTACTCTCGCATCATCACGTTCGTGATCATAACGAGGTCGTCCGGCACCGGTGAGAATTTCAGAAACTCCCCTTGCTCGCTTCGCGAGAAGGCGATGAAGTCGTTGCCAGCCTTATCGAGGTTATAGTGCGTGAAGCTCTTGCCGTTGCTGCGGTCTTCGGAATGCTTGATCAAGAGAGGTGTTTCGATGAAGGGAAATTCATCAACCTGATCAAGCACGCGCATGAGGAAGCCGTAGTCGGGCGCAACGCCGGTAAACACAGAGCCGTACTCTGATCGGATCTGGTCAAGAAACGCCGCCGAAACAAAACTGTTCAGGAAACGGGGAGTGTCCATCGGACTGAAGTCCGAACGGCTGAAGGCCTCGATGATTGGCGCCGTTTTCCGGATTGTCACAAGCGGTGCTGCGCCGCTGCCTTTTTGCGGGACTGCGAACGAAGTTCCCGTTTCAATGAGATTCGTTCTCTCGTAAGCGACAAGCTTAGGGCTGCCGTGAGCGATCACGGCGTCTACGGTCGAAAGCGTATACAGCCGGAGGATCATGCGATCGGTGAGGATACCGACGTATTCGCCGGTCGCATGGGCAACTGCCCATTCCCAGTGAGCCGTCATCGGCAATGGGCGCTGCGGTTTGATGTAGCGAAATCTCGGATCCGCGGAAAACGGCTGAAGTGCCCTGAAGAGCGCCTTGGATTCGTCTTCGTCGGAGTTGTCAGAGACAATTACCTCGAAATCGCGGAAGTCCTGCTCAAGAACGCTCTGCAGGGCACTAAGAGCGAGGTCCGCTCTATTGCGTGACGGGATAACAATGGAGAATCGGGGCATTAACAACCTCACCGGGAGAAGAGGCGGGGAAACTATCGGACGTTGGCAGATCTTTCAATCCAGCCGCGACGGGCAATGCGGTCGTCAGCGGCTCAGATGGTCGCTTTTAATGCGCTGAAGAATTCCCGCATCGGTTTCGGGTCGCGGAAGACGGAGGGCAAGACATGTGGGTATAGATCAAAGACCGAGCGCCGCGCTCCACATCAAGTCGATCTGGTCGTCAGTTAGCCCCAGCGCGGCACCTATCGTGGAAACAAGCGGATGCATTCGGTAGAAGGTCGTCGCGTATTCCCATTCGATCAGAGCACTCTCTTTTGCCTGTCCCGTGGGCAAAGCGTTGATGACAGTATCCACCTGGGAGGGAGAAATCCCAGCATGCAGAAGACCAAGACGAAGCTGCCGCGCAGTAAGGGTCGACATGGACGCACGAATTTGTGCCGGCGTAGGAGGTACATACGGCTGCACGGGAAATGACGGGTTGTCCGCGAGCCACTGCCCAGCGAGCTGAGTTAAACCGTAAGAGTCGTCCGGTCGATAACAATGAACTGCGTCGTAGGTCTCACCGAATGCGTCGGTGACATTGCAGTCAAGTACAAAGACGCCGTGTTCGGCAGTCGCATACACAGAATACACAGCGTTAAGCGACGGCTTTCCAAAGGAGATTTCAGTCATCACGCGGTCCTCTGGAACAATTGAATTTGATCGTTACCGGCAACGACGCCCCTCGCCCTCCATGTGCCCGCCAATTGAGCTCCCAAACCAGAATAGTATTGGGTGACGTAACTCATCGCTTGGCCGGTGTAGATGTAAATGCCGACGCTCTGGTTACGGTTGATCCATGTATTCGTGGACGCACTCAATACATGGCCAATCGGCAGACTCGTCGCATCCTGCGTGGTCCCCGTATAAACCTCCGCCGCCGTGAACCCCAGCGCGTGGGTGTGGCTGGTGCTGGTCACGCTATTCGTCGTGTCGTTGGTGATGCTTGACGGGGTGCCCAATGTAAGCGTGCGGCTTACGGAGAGGTCGCCGCCGCCGGTCAGTCCGTTGCCGGCAGTCATGGTCGTCGCGGTTGATGCCGCCCCCATCGAGGCGCGGGCCGTTGCGCCGCTTTCGGCGACCCATGTGGTTCCGTTGCCTACGATGAAGTTGCCGTTCGTGACAGGTAGCGCAGCGATGGCCGCGAGGCCGGTGTCGTAGGCCTGGACGTTTGTCCCGATCGCAAGGCCGAGCGTCGAGCGCGCCGTCGCCGCGTCGGCGTCGTCGAGGAGCGTGCGGGCAAAGGCCGTGAGCGGGGCGACGGCATAGGTGTCCGCCGCCGTCGTATAGATCATGCGGTCAGCGGCCGTCGTCAGCCCGGCGATCGACTGAAGCCCGGCGTCGAACGCCTGGACATTCGTGCCGATGACGAGGCCGAGCGTCGATCGCGCCGTCGCCGCGTCCGCGTCGTCGATCAGGGATCGACCGAACGGCGTCAGCGCCGTCGTCGCATAGGCGTCCGCCGCGGTCGTGTAGATCGTCTTGTCCGCGCCGGTCGCGAGCCCGGCGATCGAACTCAGCGCCGCGCTGGCCGTCTGCGCGCCGAGTGCCGTGCGGGCGGCGCTGGCGCTGGTGGCACCGGTTCCGCCCGCGGTGATCGGCCGCGCGGCATTGGCGTCGGCCGTGAGATCATCGATCAGCGCGTTATAGGGAACGCTCTGGATGGTCGTGTTCGGCACCCCCTTGGTACCGGCTGGTGGGGAATAGACTCCGCCTGTTCTTGGCAAGATAGCCTCCATGAAAAAGGCCCCCCGATGGGAGGCCGCCAAAAAGATTGGAAATGGTGATGATTGTGGCTGCGTGACCTTCGCCGCTCCCCGCAGTTATCGGAGCCAATCTTCGACGCCGCCAAGGTGTCGGATCATGCGGAAAGCCAGCGAACGAGCACCGCGGAGAAGCCGCCAACAAATGCCCAAAGCAAGGCAGCTCTACCTTTGGACAACCTTAGGCCAAAGTACTGCAAGACATAATGAGCCGACTGCAAAAGAACAAAAGTTACAACGCCAACATAGATATGCTTCATTACTCCTCCCGGGAACGTCGGCTCCGTTGCGACAAGTCGTGCCGACGAGCTCTCCATGTTCGCTTCGGCCCATTTCGCGCGAACGCCAATCGAGTCACAACCATAGGCAACATTGAAAAGGCCGCCAATGGTTTTCTTGCCGTATCTCGGTTTACTGAATGCGCGCAGGAAGGCTCCCGTAAGCTGGAAGCAGGGGGCACGCAAATCACGGAAGGTGGCTCTGCCTGTCCGTCAACGCCGGAACCGGTAAGGCGAAGGCAGGTCGTCGCCGACGATAGTCACCGGTAAAGTCGCCCATCGGGTTGAAGTTTTGGTAGTTTCTCGGGCCGCCGCGACCGGTTTTTTCGCCGATCGCCCGACCGAGAGCACCACCGGCGCGGCTTCCAACCTCACCGGCGGCCTCTCCGATGACGGTGGCGCCGGCAGGGCTCACGAAAGGTGCGCTCGCCAGACCCGCAAGAGGCCCGACGACGGCTCCAAAAACGCTACCGATGGTTTCACCCTCTTCCGCAAAATTGCCCATCGCTGCAACGCGATCTCGCTCCTCCAACCGCTCGATTTCTTCAAATCTTGCCATCATCTCCCGGCGCTTCCGCTCTTGCCACTCGGCCTGCTTGCGTCGAAGCGCCTCATCACGCTTGAACCTCAGCGCCTCCTGTTGGCGCTGCCGCTCACGAACTTCCGCCGTCGAGACCTTTCCGGATCGAACTTCATCAAGGAAGCCCGCGTCCATCGCTGCGCTCAATGAATCGATCGACGTCGCCGGTGCCTTGCCGATGGTCATCGACTGCCGCACGGCGTCTGCAATCGTTTGTTGAAGATCGAACAAATGCGGCGTATCGCTTCTTCGCGGCCGCGGTCCCATATCCATTGAAAGTCCTTTCTAGTACTTGTGACCGCTGCACGAGCGGCCGCGTTCGGTTCCCAAACAACGCGAGATGAAATCTAAGGCTATCTACTTCCGCCCCTTCCCCGCCGCAAAAAGCCGGCCATAATCCACCCGGCGCATGCCGTCCGGCCCGCGTACCACGGCGTCGGGGCGGGTCTTCTCCACCTCCTGCGCCATCACGCCGATATGCTTCGGCCCGGAGTCCGCCTCGTCTTTGTAGCGGAACTCATAAAGGCTGTGCCCCTTGAGCCTGCCGATCTTCTCGATGTTCTTCTTGGCGCGGCGATCGGACTTGGGGAGGAAGCTCAGCAGGGAATCGAGCAGGTTGCCGCCTGCCTGCTGCCGGGCGTTGTAGGACGCCATCTGGTTCTGGTAGTTCTGCTGCACCAGCCCGGCATAGTCGACCGGCTGGATCGACTGCCCCTGCGTGGGCACGAAATTCGGGTTCGTCACCTGCGCGCCGGAAAGCAGCGCCGAGATCTCGTTGATCGGCTGGTTGCGCTGCGCATATTGCTCGTTGAGATAGTTGGAGCGCGCGGTGTTCTGCGCGTTGATCCGCGCCTGTTCGGCATTGAAGCTCTGGTCCTTGAGCGCATTGTTCGCCGCCGTCGCAGACTGGCTGTTCTGGTGCATCTGCTGCCTGGCGTTGTTGCCGAAGTCGGCGTTCTGCAGCGCCTGCCCGTAGGCCTGCGCCTGCGCCGAATTCTCGAAGCTTGCCTTCTGGTTGGCGAGGTTGGCAAGCCGCGTCTGTTCCTGGCCGGCGTTCAGCACGGCGGCGATGCGGGCGTCGTTGGACGTCCGGTTCGCCTCGTCGATCGCCCGGTTATAGGCCTCCGACCCCGGCTGCAGGCCCTGGTTCGCAAGCCGCGTTTCCAGCGCGGCGCGGTCACGCTCGAGCTCAGGGTTGAGCCGCGCCATCAGCGCATTCTCGTATTTCGAGGTGTCGAAATCCGTCTCGTAGCTGCGCGTGACGTTGCCCGCATTGCCGATTGAAGTTTGAAGCTCCGGCCCGCCGGAAAACTGCTGGTATTGCGGGAGCTGGAGCTTCGAAGGGTCGCCGGCGGCCGGGGCCTTCGAAATGTCCATCGGCTTGCCGAGCAGGTCGTTCAGCCGGCTCGATTGCGATGTGGCGAGCGTTGCGAGATTGAGGTTCGCCGCATCGTTCTGATCCTTGATCTTCTGCTGCATCTCCGAGAGCTTCTGCGTCGCCGTCGCCACGGGCAGATCGTAGACGTTCCCGCTTAAGGGATCGGTCCATTTCTGCGTCGCATAGCTGTAAGTGAGGCTGCCGTCCGGCGTCACCTGGTTGACATTGCCCATGTATCCGTTGGCGACCGCCGTGCCGATATTGGTCGCTGTCTGTGCCGCCGCCGTCGCCTTCGGATCGGGGGGCGTGGGAGCTTTTGACTTTCCGATAGCACACCTACCTTCGATTGACGGGATGCGCCCGCCAGTCGTTGTCTGTCAGAGTGAAGATGATTTCCGCCTCCTCCCGCCCGCGAAGGCGGGGAATGCGGTGGCTCGTGAACCCGAAGCGCCGGGCGATCCCGACCATGCCGGCGTTCTCCTCGGAGACGCGCAGCACCGCCATCTGGCAGCCGATCTCGTCGAAGGGATAACCGAACATGGCCTTCAGCACCGGGCGCGTCAGCCAGCGTTTGCTGGTGGCGGCGGCCGAAAGCTCGATGATGCCCGCTTCGGGCGAATAGTTGTGGTAGACGACGCCGGCGACGAGCCTGCCCTCCTCCGTCACGCCGAGCGTGGTGAAGTCGGCAAAGCCTCTCTCGCAGCCGTCGATATGGGCGGCGACGAAGCCGGCGATCGCGTCATTCTTCGCAGGGTCGCCCGCCCCGCCCCAGATGATCATCACGCGCTCGCCTCCCCGGCGGACACCTGCAGCGTGGCGAGGTCCACTTCGATGTCGAGTTTCACCGCGCCGCCGGAGGTGATGACGCAGCCGACCGCCAGCATGTCGCCGCTGGCGCGCACGTTCTGGCGAAAATCGTAGCGCAGCGCTTCCGAAACGCCGTCCCACCGCGCCACGTCCCAAAGGCCAACGTCCCATTCCGGCGAGGCCGCGTCGCCTTCCGTCACCCGGTCGAAGGGCGGCGCGGTGCGGTCGAAATCGGCGCGGGCGAAGAGCTGTACCTTCGGCTTCGTCTTGGCGCGGAAATACATGTGCGCCATCGTCGCCGCCGTCCGCTGGCCGAATTGTCCGGCCGGCGTGAACTGCGAGAGATAGGTGGCGGCAAAGGTGAGCCCGTCGTCGGTGCCGCCGGTGTCGCCCTGCCAGCAATAGCCTTCTCGCGAGCCGAAGAAGAGCCCACCCTGCAGCGTCTCGAAGCAGTTGGCCCGCCAGTTGCTGATCGTCGCCCAGCGCCCGCTCAAGACATTCAAGACGAATGTCCTGTCGCTGACCACGCTGTTGTCCGGAAAGGCAACGAAGACCAGGTTCTGCTCGGCCCAGGGTTTCAGCGTCCAGCCGGATCCGGTGGCGTTTGCCGCCTGCCGCCAGTCGTCCTCGATCGGTCGCGAGACCGAAACCTGGCTCAGCGCCTGCCGGTCGCGCTGAAACACCTGCGACATCGGCGTCAGCCCGTCCGAGGTCGCAATCAGCACGTCGCCGCCGACGCGGATCCAGGCGTTCTTTCCGAGCGGCTTGCCGATCTGGTAGACGCCCTTCAGCGCGAAATCGCTGGCACTCGAAGGGTCGGAGCCGGCATAGACCGCGATCTCCCCTTCGGTCGAAACGAAGACGCAGAGATCCGAGAGGCCGTCGCCGCTTTCGAGCGACCAGGAAAAGCCGGTGATGAGCGACCCGCCCTTCTTCATCACCCCGCCGAGCGGGAACACGGCCGCCGCGCCGCCGATCGCGTTCACCGGCAGGTAGTATGCGTCGAGCGTCGCGTTCTTCAGGAAGAATTCGCGGTTCTTGAACAGCCAGCCGTAGTTGAGCTGAGCCATGGTCGTCGCATCCGAAAACGTGATCGTCGGCGTCGCCGTCCAGGTGGTACCATCATAGATGCGGCGCGTGTCGGCGCCGTTCAGGCAGACGAGAAACGAGCCGCCGGCGGTCGTGTGCTGGAAGGCGCACCAGTCACCGCCGGTAAGCCCGCTCACCGCCGCTGCCGTCGTTGCCGGCGGGGCGGCCGGCGCGGTCATGTTGTAGATCGCGCTTGCCGTCGCCATGAACAGCTTCTCGTTGCTGCCGAACTTGTATTTGAAGGCGCTGCGGATGGCGCCGCCGTCGGCCGCAAGCCCGACCTTGCGTGAGCCGCCGCGGATCTTGCAGCCGGCAAGGGTCGGCAGGAAATTGGTAAGCACGGTCGCCGAGCCCGGCGTCTGCGACGCCATGTCGGCGGTGGTCACGAGACCTTGTTTCGGCGCCGGAAAGGTCACCGATTGCGAGGTCTGCGGCCGGCCGATGCTCGCCTGCCCGCGGTTGGTCTGCGGCAGGCGGCCAGGGCGAACTGTCATCATGCGAACTTCCGTCATGATGTCCCCCTGTCCGCATTGATCTCCTGCAGCAGATCCGCCTCGAACTCGGCAAGGTTATCCTCGAAGGAGAGGCCCTTCTGCCGCTTCCAGCGCCAGATCAGCCCCTTCTTCAGCAGCCGCTCGGGAAAGAGCGTAGTGTCGTCGTCGGCCCGGAACGTATCGCGCTCTTCGTAGGGATCGCCGAGCACCCAGTTCTTCGACACGTAGTCGATCGTCGCGCCGGCGGCGGAAGCGGCTGGCGAGAAAAGCATCTCCCTGCCCCGGAGGTGACAATAGGGTTCCGCCGAGGCGACGCCAGCGATGACGGCCCATTGCGCGACGTTGCTCACCGGCCGGAAGAAGCGGCCATCCGCCGCCCGCACCGGTCCTCCGGGCGCCAGCCGCTGGTAGTCGCCGGGCAGCATCTCCGGCGAGCCGGAAACGGCATGCGTCTTCAGCATCCGCCTCCAGTCGGCGCGCCGTGCGATCTCCGCGCCCGCCTCCTCGGCCAGCGCCACCATCGTCTGTGCATTCGGATCGTTCGTCCCGTAGACGCTGTCGAAGCGGTCGAGCGAGACGATGTCCGAGACTTCGTTGATCACGGTCAGCAGCGTCATGGCGTCAGCCCTCCGATGACGATTTCGGAATTGCCCCAGCGCAGGCGCTCGTCGGCAAGCCCCAGCGCCGCCATCGCCTGGCGCTTCAGTGCCTCGGCAGCACCCGCCTTGGCGGCATCGCGCTCCCAGATGGCGATCTCCTCGACCAGTGCGTAGAGATAGACGTCCGGCGCTTTTTCGATCAGCCAGTTGCGTGGCGCGGCGGCCGTCAGCGGCGGGATCTTCGCGTAATAGGTCAGGCGGATGTCCTCGCCATCCTTCGGCCGCACGTTGATGGCGCTGCCGACAATCGCGTAACCGATCGGCGGACCGCCGGATGTCCCGTGACCGCTGAGCTCCTGCAACGGCAGCGCCCGCAGCGCCCGGCCGTCGCCGGCAAGCACCTGCCGCGCCTCCAGGAAATCCGCCGGCAGGCTGCCCTCGCCTTCGGTCAGTGGCACCGCCACTGTCTTCTCCATGTCGGCAACGCGCAGGACGCGGTTGAGCTTGAGCTCGGACATCACGAGGAAGCGCGGGAAAAGGTGGGCAATCTCGTCGCGGCCGGAATAGTCGCCGGCGTCGACGAGGAGCGACGCATAGTCGGATATGGTCATAGATGTCCCTCGAAGCTGCGCCAGGCGTGGTTGTCGCCGTCATTGAGCCACCGCTTCACATAGCGGTCGTCGCCTTCGGAATGCGCGCGCACCAGGTTTTCGGAATGCGCCAGGTTGAGCGGGATCGAGGCGACCTTCGTCCACTCGCCGAAGGCATTGCCGGCAGTGGCGTTGCGCGTGAATTCGTTCTGGCGGACGAGGTTCTCGACCGGATAGTCGGTCCGCCAATGGGTCCTGTTGCCGTCCTCCATCACCCAGACGGAGCGGCCGGTCTGAAAATCATAGTCGAACAGCTTCCATTCGCCGTCGCGGATCACCATGGTCACTCTCCCGGCAGCGGATCGGCCCGCTCGGCCTTGCCGTTGGTGATCAGCGCCTTGGCCTCGCCGAGGCTCAAGGATACGACGGTTCCGGCGGAGGTCCGCTCGCCGTCGTTGAGCCAGACGTCATAGGTCAGCCGGACAGGCACCGGCTTCTTTGTTTCGGACATTGCTTTCTCCAATGAAAAAGGCGGCTCCGAAGAACCGCCTTGCTAACGATGTTTCGATATGCGCGCTCAATATCGCCAGGGCTTGCCATCAAAGTCCGGGCGGGCCGCCGGGACCGGCGTTCGCCACGGCGGATGGTCATAAGGGATATCGTTCTGGTAGTCCGGGAGCTTCATTGCGTTTCTCGCTGCCGCCTGGCGTTTACGCAGCTGCAGCTTCTTGTCGGCGGGACGCAAATACCCTCGAGCCAGCAGTTCAGTTGCCCCATCAACGTTCCCGGCCGTATAGAAGTCGGCGAGTGCCCTGCGCTCTTTGCCATTGTCGAATTCGTCACCTTTCTTGAATTCGTGCTCCATGAAGCCATAGTTGGCTTCGTAGGAGTGCGGATCCAATCCTCGCTCTCTCGCCCACTCGAAGAAGTCTTTCTTCCGCTTGCCGTCCCACTGCGCATAGCCAAACGCGTCCTTATCTACACGCCCGTTCTGCCATAGGTTGCCGAAGGTTCGCCCGAAGCCACCGCTCTCGTGGTCGGAGTTTCCGACGATGGCGGCAGCTTGCTCCTCGCTCATCTTCAGCTTTTGCTGAAAATCGCGCTTCAGCCGAGCGGCTATATTGTCCGATAATATGTCGGTGGGCTTCAACTTCTGAAAATGATCGGCCGGCAATTGCGCCCGCTTGCCAAATGCCGTCGTTTCCGTCAACGCTCCTCGATAATCCATCGGCGCTTTCGCCATTGGCTCGACGAGCCGCCTATGGTCCGGCGCAAAGGGACGGGAGCCACCGCTATCCCGGTTGCCAAGTTCTTTCATCCACCTCAGGTCAACGGTCGGACGATCATCAAAATCCTCCATTGCGTCGCGCATCGAATAGCTCTGCACTGGGAAGCCCATCCAATTCAGGCTTCTTTCGGCATTCATTAACTTTCGCTTGGTCATTCATTCACCTTAGCAATTGGATTGAAACGACGAATCCAGAGCAGGCGCCGACGGCCGGTCCAGACGTCTCAGGACCTGAGAAGTCGCCCGCCACCACTGCACAACTGTCGAAAGAATCCGTCGGCTGATCGGAGAAAAATCTGGAGTTCCAGGAAATACTCTCGGCCGCAATTGCGGCTACGCACCAGTAAGTTTTCTGAACTACCGCGCCGCCGTCAGGAACAAATCGGAGGGCTCAGGCAGGGCGGCCGCGGGAAAATCACCCGAGCTGAATGAACAGAACAAGAGTCCTCCCTCTTCGATACCTGCATCACCGATAGCGAAGCTCTGTGAAGGCGTGTAGCCTGTTGCTTCCGTGGGCAGGTTCAACATCCATCCCTGTCCCTCCACGTGTACGCTTCCGGTGCGCTTTGCGATGGTATGCTCGAGCTTGAGCACCCATTCTGCTGTTTCAAATCCCCACGAAATCTTCTCCCTGCCGCCCGATCGATCTACCCTTTGGACATAGCCGGTGAGATCGAGTCCCCACGCGTGCACGATCGATTGAAACTTTACCCGCGTTTCAATCGGGTCGCTGCTCTTGCCCCATCTAGATATGCGGCTAATTTGCACCGCTCCGAAGGCTTCTTGTTCGGCTTTCAACAAATCGAAGAATTCCGGCGTACAGGAAAGCAACCCCTTCATCAGCCGGTCGGCGTCGCCGAGCGGCAGCGGGCCCAGTTCGGGCGCTCCAAACAATTCCGTAATATCGGGGAGCCGCAAGACCTCCGTGTCGTTGGCACCAACACTGTCACATATCAAAATCGACTGCCCCTCCGGGGTATCCATTTCCGAAACTGCGAACTCCGGTGATACACGACCGTCCTCCCTCGCCTCGTTGCTCCTCCAGTCGTAATATCGTGATTCCTCAAATGTGATCCCCGTTCGTGCCTCGAGCGCTTGGACAACTTTGTCCCGCGGCCAAGCAACGTGAAGCCACACATTATACCAGGAGAGCGCCTCGCCTTTTCGAACAGAGTAGTCTTGAGAATAACCGATAATCGGGAAACCACCTATCGCGATCGGCTTTGCGAAGATCGCCATTTGCTTGTAGTAGTTTTCCCGCGGCGGACCGTGCGGCGAGTTGCTCTCGCCTTCATCGAAATCGATCCTTACCGGTCCCAGCGCCGCCCTTTCCTCCTTCAGCACCGAGAAAAACTCCGGCTTGCAGGAAAGCAGCGCATCGAGCAGCCGGTCCGGCGCGGCAAAGGCCGGTGCGGCGAAAGTGAGTGCGGCGAAAGTGAGTGCGACGAGAGCGACCCGGGCCGCGATGAAACTCCTGAACAACATTGCTCCTCTCAACGCAAATGAATTCAACTGCTTGTTTCCGCGCTCGCTATCGCCCGTGCCCTGGCCGACAGGAAACGCGTGAGACACCATTTCCGTTTGCGCGGCGACCATCGCCAGTGTGCCGACGCCGTCTTTCAGATCGGATGCCCCCCAGGAACGAACATCCGCCCGGCCCCCTCCGTGCCACGAGCCGCTTGACAGTCCAACGCGCAACCCTTTTGTTGTAGAACAAACAGAGAACGCACGCAAGAGTCGCGCGGAGAATATTCATAGCCGGGCAAGGAGCGATGTGCCGGCGGGGCATTCATGCCGCCGGTCATGCCGGCGGTGGCGCCGCACTGCACATTTGTTATCTTGGGCAATTCCAACGTCTCAATCGGGGGAGCCACTTCGCCCCGATGCCATCGTCAGGTCTGACGCCAACGATTACCGCAATTATCGCGCGAAATCGAAAATCGTCTTCTCGACAGCAGCAGTGAACGCGTCGAACCTTCGGACAAAATTCGTTGCCAATCCTTGCGACAGTAACAGATCGAAACCATCGGGCAATTCTTCCATCGCACCCGTCCCCCGGGCGCGGTGGCAATAAAGGCTCGTTCCGGGAAGAAGGGCCTCGCTCGGTGGGCTGATAACGATTCCATTGGCGGGGCGCGTTGGCCGTCGATACCTCCGGCCGCCAGGAGTTGCCATGCTGGCTGAATCTGCCCTTCTCCGGGTGCCGTGCTTCGATTGCCCTCGCGACGTCGGCCGGCTTCTCGGTCGCATGAAAACCCCAACTTACGTTGCTTGGATCCATCTCCTGCAGGTAACCGATCAGGTGGAGTCCGTAAGCCTCCACCGGCTCGCGGAACCTCACGAAAGTTGCTCGTGGCTCTTCGGAATCGAGCATGTTGTAGGCGAGCGGCTGAATTTCCGTCCGCCCAAAAGCCGCCCTCTCTTCTGCGAGGACCTTGAAGAAGCCGGCGTCGCAGGCAAGCAAGGCGTCAAGCACCTTATCCGGGTCCTCGGGCGGCATGGCGCACTCTGGTGCCACATCTCCGCTTCTTTCACAAATGCCGCCTCGACTCATGTCCTCGTCCGAGTATGGATCGATTGTAGCGAAGACCATGACGCCCAGAACGAGGAATAGCCCGAAGACGCCAGCAAATAGATAGAGGATGCGCAAAAACCAGTTTCTCATGCGTTCTCCTGGCGTCTTGCGCCCCCTCTACAAAATCGTTGCGGGATAGAACATTTCATGACACACGCAGGATAAGAAAGTGAATATATTCACAACCCGGCACGCCGCGTGGACACTAAAGCGCGTCGCGTTCGCGTAAGAGAGGGGCTACATTAGCGTCGACATGTCTACGCCGGTAACAGCGCGGGACGGGCCTTCCTCGGAAATTGGACAACTCACATGCCATAAACCTGGAAAAGCTTCGAAACCCGGGGTAGTTTCCCCATCTTCGCCGAAGCCTCCTCTCCCGCGTTGCATTCGAGATACGTTCCCGGAAAGAGCTCATCCGGGCGGGCATGGATCATAAAGCTGACCGGCGCTCCAAACGCACTCTCCTGCAGCCACCCGCCATAGTATTCTCTGAATTTTTCGATTTGCGGGCGCCGCAACTCTATCGCCTTTGCGACGTCCTTTGGCAGCGCTATTACTTGAAACCCCCAAGCGTACTGCGTCGGCGCCCATCCGTGGTCCGAGTCGACGGCGACTTGCGTGTAGGCGGTCAGGCGAAGACCATAGGCTTCGATCGGTTTAGCGAAAGCGACGTGTGTTCGGCGATAACCGTACCTGTTGATGTGGACAATCTCGGGGACGCGGCCGAATGCCGCCCTTTCCTCCTTCAAAACTTCGAAGAAGTCGTTGTCACAGGCAAGCAAGGCATCAAGCACCTTCTCGGCGCTTTCTGGCAACATCGCACATTCGGGCGCCGTCCCCGCGCTTCTCTTGCAAATGGCCGCGCGGCTTTGGTCCTCATATCCATAAGGATAGGAGGACCAAAGCATCGCGCCACCTAAAGCCACACCGCCCAGGATCGACAGCACGACAAAAAAATAGAGGGTGCCCAGCAACCAGTTCTTCATTCCCCCTCTGCAGCCCCCGACATCAAAAATTACGCGAAATCCGCCAAGCAATAGAACATTACGGGAACAACCGCAAGGAGAGAAGGAAAATATTCACACGTCAGCCGGCTGCTGGCACCAAGGCCGAACGTCACTCAAAAATCCTGAGTGCATCCCTTAGCGAAAGACCGCCGAAAGGACGTCGGGTTTCTGACGCTGGATCCGGTTCCCATCGATTTTCTTCGCTCGGACTCCTCATCTCTGGCTGCTCTCTTGACTGCTTTCTTAGTATAAACTGGATCGCCGGGTCCGATGCTGGGTCGTAGTTGGGGTAGGACACGATCAGATCCGCGGACTACCCCGTTTTTCTGTAAAAGTCTGCGAAGCTATCCATTTGATCCGTGAGATCAATACATCCGGCCGAACCCGCCTCGGCGCCGCCATGAATGGAGAAGCCGTCTTTGCCCCGGTAGTGGAAGACCGGGTTCTCGCCGGATTTGTGCTTTAGCCATGCTCTTGAGTTCCCCCACGCGGCTTCAAGACCGGGCCAAGTACCGTGGTGCATGCGCCCCCACAACCGATCCCAAGTACCCTTTTCCGGCGGATACTGCAGTTGTCCAACTGAATATACACTCTCGGGTATCGGGCCCTCATTCCCTAAGTGCTGCAAATTCGGCTTTTGAAGACCCTCTTTGCCGCTCACCCCAGCCCAGGAGCCAGCATGTCTGCCGTTCTCGGTCGCCGTTAAGCGCTCTCCATCGAAGTGGAGCTTTATGCGCTTCCTGATGTTGCTCTTGTCCATCTGCATCTCCTGCAATGATCACCCCTGTGTTGGACAGGGGTGATGGAACCGGGGAGTAGTCCGCTACGCTCAGCTTGCGTCGCTCAATCCGAAGAGATCGGCAGCAACCCCGAGGCCCTTTTCGTTGTGCACCTTCAGCGCGCCCTCGCCGATGATGACGCCCTTGTCGGCGTCGCCGGTCTTGGCGACGTCGCGGTCCTCCTGGATCTGGCGCAGCCACAGGAAGGAGAGCATGTCGGTGTCGATGAAGAAGGCGTTGCGCGCGAGCCCGGCGCTCACCGCCTGCACCCGGTTCGGATGGATCATCACCGTGCCGAACGGGCCTTCATAATAGTCCGCCGTCGCGACGATGGTGTTGCGCTCGCCGCCCTGCGAAACCGCATAGCGGAACGGCGCGACATTGCTGTCGGACATGAAGGTGACGAACACGGATTTGACATAGGGCGAGACCGAGACATGGCGGAAGTTCGCGCCGTTCTGGTAGCCCTGCTGCATCACCGTATCGAGGATCGCCTTGGTGAACGGGCGCTGCGTGCCGTCGGTCGGCGCCACCGTCAGGCCGGTGGCTGCATTGAACCCGCCATTGGCGCCGCCGGCGCCGCGTGAGACGTTGGAGGTGAGCCAGGTGCTGAGTGAGCCGAACTCGCGGGTGGCGCCGCTGACGGAGGCATTGGTGTCGGCGATCGCAAATTCCACGTCCTTGCGGATCTCGACGCCCTTCTTCAGCTTCTGGTACTTGCGCTTCTGCACGTTGCCGGCCTCCGCCGTCACCTCTTGCGTGGCGGAGATGATCCAGTCCTTGCGCATGATCTGGGTGTAGTTGCCGAGCCGCGTCGGCGGCGTGATCGCGCCGAAGGCGTATTCCTCGCCTTCCTCGCGGATATTGGCGCCTGGCGCGGCCAGTTCGTCCGTCTCCCATTCCGGATGATAGGTGGTGCACTTGCCTTTTTCGATCAGCGAGTAGATCGGCGTATCTTCCGGCGTGATGCGCGATACGACGTCGGAAAGCTCCTCGCGGTTGCCGACGGCCTGGGTGGTCTGGAACGTATTGGTGAGAACTGCCATTTTCTGGTCCTTCTGTGAAAATGAGATCGGCCGCCCGCGCGTGGAGTTCACGCGGGAAAAGCCTTGATGTCGTTGAAATGATCGGTGTCAGCCCGGCTTGCCCCTCGCCCGACCCTCTCTCCCTGCACGCGGGGAGAATTGGGCGAGGCACCGCCACGCGTCTCCTTCGCCCCGCAGGCGGGGAGAAGGTGGCCGGCAGGCCGGATGAGGGGCGTGCAAAACTCCCTGCGAGCGGGCTACTCGAAATCGACCGCCATCGCGTCGCGGATCGAGCCGGTCCTTGCCAGCCGCTGCATCGCCTCGCGACTTTGGCGCTGGTGGCGCTGCGCCTGGTTTCTCGCCTTCATGCGCGGCGCTGCGGCGGGGGCCGCGGCCACTTTCTGCAAGGCCTTCGCCCGCGAGCGTTCGGCGATGAGGCCGAGCCGGGCGTAGTGCGCCAGCTTGAAAAGCCGATGGTCGACAGCCTCGCGCACCTCCTCGTCGGAGAAGCCGAGCTCGCGCGCCGTCTCGAAGGCATCGGCGAAGAAGGCGTGCCGCCCCTCGTCGTGTCCCGTCTCGGGGAAGGCTTCGAGAAGCCTGGCATTCTCCGCCTCGAGCCTCTCCTCGTTCGCCGCGGCCTGAAGTTCCGCCGTGACGCTTGCCGGCTCATCGCCAAGCGCCATCACCTGGGAGAGCTGTTCCAGCCCCGCCCGGTGCAGCGCCCATTGGCGCTGATAGGCCTGCGGATCGTAGAGCCTCAGTTCCTCCGGCGGCTCGTCCGGGATCTGGCCGGCGATGAGTTCGGCAACGGCGTTGGCGGTGGCCGCGACACGGCTGCTCATCGTTTCCAGTGCCCGGCGCCCATTGGCAAGGTCCTGGGTCTTGTGGCGGTAGTCGCGGTCGCGCATGTAGCCGAGCTTCAGTTCCTCAAGCGGAACCTGCTCGCCGCCCTTGAGCGTCACGACCAGATCCTCGGCTTCGTTGGCCGGCTCCTCGTCATCGAGGCCCGGCTCGTCGCCTTGGGTGTCAGGATCGTCATCCTCATCGGCGTATTCCGTGGTCGTTGCGCCCCACGCCTCTTCACCCTCGTCGTCCGGATTGGCCTCGTGCAACTCCCGGAAATCGAGGTCGTCGAAACTTGCAGGCTCGAGCGATCCGTCAACGGTTTTGCTCCCGCCGAAAGGCAGGTTGGCACTATCGTTCATCATGGAATGACCTTTCAAAGCATTTTCAGGCGAAGTGGGATTCGCCCAAAATGCGCTAAAGAGAGGGACCTCGGCGAAACGGCAGACGCCCCTTCGCGAAATCCTTGAGATAATTCAAACGGCTACATCGGTTTCCTGAATCAAACCGACAATAAAACCGGCCAACGGCGAAGCGCCATCGGGCGCGCCGCCCATGATACGCGTTACGCCGGCGCGCTCGTTCCCTCGGCCCCGGCTTGCTCCGTCAGGAACCTGAGCTTGCCGCGGAAATTCCGGATCGCCCGCGCCTCCGCCGCAAAGGCCGCGCGCGTCTCGTGGTCTGTAGTCTTCGCATTGATGCAGCCGTTGATCGCCGCCGCTTCCAATTCGTCCATCAGCCGATCGAACAGCGGATTGTCTATGAGCGCCCGCGCCGCGGCAGCCCTTTCCTCTGGTTTCATGTCACGTTGCCTCCCGTGAAGGATCCGCGCCGTGCGCGCTCCCGTGCCAAAAAATCGCTACACGGCAGGATTGATTCCTGTTTTGTTCTGGACTACCCATTTGCATGCGCAGCATCGTCCTTGTGGAGAGGTTCCTCAAAACCCGACGACCGCTGGAGCATCAAGTTTGTATCCGGCAATTTCGCCAATGGGTCCCTGAAACATGAAGAAAATCGGCTTCGCGTTCGATGCTGTCGTCGGCCTCATCCTCGATATCCTCGACCTTCTCATCGTCGAGTTTTTCCTGCATCGGACGGCGCGCATCGTCGTGCCGCTGGTCAGTTTCGGTAGAGTGAAAGTCGAAGAAATCTATACTGACGACATCGCCTTCAACTGGCTGGGTTTCAAGCGCCTTCCGTCCGGCCGCTTCCTTCTCAGTTCCACCATGAGCAAGTTTGCCGGTGCGCTCTTCTGGCTGCTTTGCCTTGTCGCCTATCTGAGCTTCACCCGCGGGGTCTAGCTCGAGGAAAAGCGTGCGGTTCTCCGTGACCCGCATTGGCATCATTCGCGCCAGTCGTCTTGCGCCCGCCTGAGGGAAACTCTGCCGGGAAACAGCTTATCCCAAATGCCGCTCTTCTCCGGTGAAGAGACGCCGTCGGGTGGTACAGTCGCGGCAGGTAGTCGAGACGTACGCTCCGACGGTGCCATTGCCGGGCCGCCGGGGGAACCCACCGGATCTTCCTTGTAGGACTCTTCCCAGAACCCCGGATTCTGATGGTACGCATCACGGGCATCGTGCCATTCGATGCCGAAGTCTCGCGCTATGCGATCCGCATAGGCTTCATCCGGGTTGAGGGTGTCGTTGAACATAGACTTACCCAGCTTGCGGCCAACCTTCTTCAGTCGCCGTTTGATCAAGAAAGGATACATAAAACTCTCCTTGTTGCGCGAAGCCCACGCCCCGCCCGCATATGGAGACGGGCGGGATGCTGGTTTCGTCACTGTTTGCTAAGATGAGCGACGCCACACGTCGCCAAACATGACTCATCGATCCTCGTACCGCGGTCTCGGACCGCAAAGGATGAAAGCGGTAGCCGGGGCGAACCTAAGCGGAAGCTTGCGCCCGCGCCGCTTTGCCAAACAGCGAGGCCGACAGGAGCCACAGCGCGACGAAGAACCCGGCCAGGACGATGCTCGCCCCCGTGGAGCCTAATCCGCCGATCAGCGCGATAACGGCGATCGACGCCTGAGTGAGCGCCATCGCGATCAACGCGCGCGCCATTCCACGTGGCTGGAAACGCGCGACGACGGCGCCGATGAGCCCGACGGCGAGCACTCCGCCATACATCAGGTTGGCAGGGTTATCCTCGGTTCCGATGATGCCGACGGCAAGGTTTATCCATATGAGGAGGAATGCTGCCGCGAGCGCTATGCCGACTGCGGCCCGGTACTCCCTATTGCTCGTCATCCTCGCCGCCAGTTCCCAGGCGCCGCAAGCACCGAACAGCATCGTGCCGAAGACAGTGAAATCGGTCACATCCCAGTTCACTTCATCGGTGAACTGCATCGCCAGCCAGGGCAGCAGCAACAGGAGCACTGCGATTGCCCAGGGCGTCGTCCTCCAGAACCGCCCGTGCCGTCCGCCGCCGATTTCCGTCTTTCCTGCCATTGCCATACCTCGGTGACCGAGCAGATGAGTTGAGCCGTTTCCAGGGAACCCCAGGGGTAGCTGAACCGTCGGTCCATTTTCCCGATGAAATGCACCGCTATATTCACGCCCGGTCCGGACGCCGGTCAAGGCGGCAGCCGACGCCGGCACATCGCTTGCCTATTTGTCCGCCCGCTTGGTGCACCGGATCTTTTGCTTCACACAGGCGATCTGCGGCGTCGAGCACTCGGCCGCGCCGTTCACCACCGCACAGAAAGAACACTGGTCGTTGAACTCCAGGCAATCCGGATTGGCGCCCATGAATTCCTTCAGGCTGTCGTCCTGCGTTTGATTTGTTCCTGTGGCCGCCCCGACCTCGGCCGAAAGCGCGGCCACAGCACTGGCAACGGCGAACGCGAACGAAAGGGCGAACTTACGGACGGCATATCTCATTGCATCCCCTTTCGCGGGTCGACGATCTTGCTGCCTGCAGTCACCCCGCCAGGTTGCGGATCGCGCGCATGAAGACACGGGCGCCGATGCCGATCAGCGCGTCGGGAAAATCATAATCCGGATTGTGCAGCCGCGGATGGTTTTCGCCGGCGCCGAGGAAGAACATGGCCGAAGGCGCGACCCGGCCGAAGAGGCCGAAATCCTCCGATGCCTTCATCGGCAGCGCGCCCGCGCCCGGATCATGGCTGACGCCTTCCTCGTCGAGCGCCCGCCTGAGTTCGTCGACCGCCGGCGCCGCATTGCTGCACTGGTGGAAGACGTCCTCGTAGCCGATCGTCGCCTTGAGCTTCGCCGCCTCGGCCTCCTTGCGGACGAGAACCTCCGCAGCCGACACCAGCGCCGCCATCCTCTCGTCCGTCAGCGTGCGCAGCGTCGCCCAGATCTCGGCGTAGCCGGGGCTGATGCCGAAGGCCTCCTCGCCGAGCTTCGCATGCGTCACTGTCACCAGCGTGAAATTCTCGTCGAGCGCCCCGCCAGCACCAAGCGCGGTCAGGCCGCTAAGGAGCTTCGCCAGCGCAAAGGTCGGCGCGATCCCGTCCTCAGGCGAGGAGGCGTGCGCCGTCTTGCCGGAAAGCGTGATCTTCATGCCGCGCGAGGCGCAGTTGACCGGCCCCTCGGCGAGCGCGACATGACCAAGCGGCAGGCCGGGAAAATTGTGCAGCGAGAACACGAAGTCGGGCCTCAGCGCGTGAAACTTCGGATCGGCGAGCACCGCCGCCGCCCCTGCCCCGTTCTCCTCGGCCGGCTGGAACAGGAGGATCGCCCTTCCGCGCGCCGGCCGCAAGCGGCCGAGCCCCCTCGCCAACGCCATCAGGATTGCCATGTGCCCGTCATGCCCGCAGAGGTGCCCCTTGCCGATAACCTCCGAGCGGTGCGGCAGGTCGGAGACCTCCTCGATCGGCAGCCCGTCGAGCTCGGCGCGGATCATCACCGTCGGCCCCTCGCCGGTCCCCCGGTAGATCGCCGCCACGCCGTGTCCGCCAAGCCCGGTGACGATCTCGTCGGCGCCGGCTTCTTCAAGCGCCGCCGCGACCGACCTTGCAGTCTCCGCCTCCGCGCCGGAAAGCTCGGGCCGACGATGCAGTGCGCGCCGAAACGCCGTGATCTCTTCCAACTCGCCGCTGCCCAGAAACATGTTTCAACTCCCCGAATGCACGCACCGCCGATGACGAGGGCCTCCGCCGAAATGCCGCCACGGCTGCATGGACTACGGCCACTCCGCGTTCGCCTCCTCGCTGCGGCAGATTTACGCTCGTTATATTCCTCGTCGTTGCGACGATAACGAGAGTCTGGGTACCGGTCGGATCCTGCCGCCCGACGTTGCCGCTGTGATGGCGTTAAG
Organism: Sinorhizobium psoraleae; assembly: GCF_013283645.1. Taxonomy (GTDB): domain Bacteria; phylum Pseudomonadota; class Alphaproteobacteria; order Rhizobiales; family Rhizobiaceae; genus Sinorhizobium; species Sinorhizobium psoraleae. The sequence goes on along the minus strand of NZ_JABEKV010000004.1, from coordinate 680,386 downwards.
TTCCGTCCCGGCACCAGGATGACATTGCCCCGCCCGGATCGTAGGCCAGTCTCTGACCGATTTTGGGTTGAGGCACGGCTTCCGTATTGGTGATTAAGGATTTGCCCCCGGACGGTCAACGGAGGCGCACTCGCCTCGTCCGATAATTGCAGCCGCCAATCTAGTCCCGAATCCGCGCATCTTCCTCGCCCGGCTTCTCGATGGCCACCGCCTTCGCCCGGATTTTGGTTTTCACGGAACCATAAACTCCAGCTTCGTCACAAAAACCCATACTGATCATCACCGTGAATCGGCCGTCGTCAAAACCCAGGAATTCGATATCACCGAAATCGTCATTCGGAATGATGCCAGGCGGATCGAATGAGATGTAATCGACCCCCTCGAACACCAAGAAGCCATCCTCAATATCTTCGGCCGTATAGAAATCCCAGGTCTCTCCGCGAACCCGCGATATGGCGTCGACCTGGATTTTGACCTCTTTCTTCCAACCATCAAGCATGATGGTCTTGCAGGCGCGGTCGCCGAGGTAGATCGTGTTCAGGAATTCGTCGGGCTTCATTCTCTTACCTCATCGGCCAATGTGCATCAGGGCTGTTGTACGGCACCACATTACCCCAAATGTCAATCGAAGGGCCCTGATACGTCTTGCCTGTACCAGTGCCCAACAGGTGTCCATGTCCATGCGGCGTTTTTCTGGAGCCATGCCCCTGCGGGTTCATTCTGTGATAGTTCGAGCCATTCGGATAGCGCGTGTGTGTATCGACAGGATTTGCGCCAGGTACCGTACTTCCTCCCAGCGGTTCGAAGGCGATGTTGCCTCTCGGGTCGAGGATGTAGCGTTGAATGGGTAGCCCGGTGCGGGGATCCACAGTCTGAGCTCTTTGAAGCTCTTCCAGCCGCCGCTGCAAATTGTCTCTCGCCTGAATGGAAGAGGAGCCGCCCGGCGGCTCCAGAAACGCCTCGTTGGGGTTGAGGTGTCGTATCTGCCCCATGAGGATCCCTATTTGATCCGCCATCTGTTCTTGCGCCGGCGTTCTTGCCGGGAGGCCGCGCCTTGCAGGCGGCCGAGCCTGGGCAAATTCAGTGCCGCCCCAGCTATGCCGGCTCTCGCTGCGGCCCCACGTCGGTAAGTGGCTTCTCGCCCCCTCGCCGAAATCGCGCAGTTCTAGGGCGCCGCCGATTCCCATCGGCGCTTCGCAAAAGTCGTCTAAGTCGCTAATTCTCCTCACCCCGGGATCCCCCCAATATGCGCCGCCGCCAGAGGCTCGCCGCCCATCATTTCCGCGGCGTTCTGCTGGCGTTTCAGGTTCAGCTCCGCGTCAATCTGGTAGCGCTTGAGAGCACCCTTCTGCTGGATCTCGGCAAGCCTCAGCTCGCGGTCGATCTCCAGCTTCCGCCGGTCGTTCTCCGCTGAAAGCCGCGCCCTCTCGGCATCGGCTTTGGCCCGCATCTCCAGCTTCTGCATTTCCGGGTTCGGCTGGCTGGCGCTTGCCTGCATCCGCCGCCCAATCTCCTCCGGCGTCGGCTTGGTGAAATAGAGATCGGGCGACTTCAGCCCGGCCGCCTCCACCGATTTGGCAATGCCGTTGTAGAGGTTGTCCGGCGAGACATAAGGATTGTCCGGCCCGAGCGTCATCAGAAGCTTTTCCTGCAGCTGCTGGATCATCTGGATCATCATCATGTCGCGCTCGCGGGTGCCGGCGCCGAGCCCGGTATTGACGGTCGCGTCCATCTCGGCGTTCCAGTGGCGCGGGTCGAAGCTCGCCCATTGGCCGCGCAGCCTGACTGTGCGCGGCCGGTCCTGGTGCTTGATGACAAGCCTGAGCAGCCCCTTGAACACGCGCCGCAACCCTTGCGCAAAGGTGCGCACCATCAGTTCCGTCTGGCCGATCCCCGCCTGCTCGACCAGCGCCGTCGCCCGCGCCGTCATGTTCTGAAGCGCGTCCGGGGCAAGCCCGCTCGAGGCGTCGGAAATGCCGGTGCGGTCTGTCGCCTCCTGGTCAAGATAGGAAAGCATCGCGAAAGACTCTTTCGCGACGAACGGCACCATCGTGTAGCCGAGCGCCGCGCGCGCATCGATGCCCTGGCTGACGCGGATCGGCTGGCCGAATTTCGGGTTGAGCACGGCTTCCGGATTGGCGATCGCCCCTTCCTGGACGATCGGCTGCTGGTTGTTCTGCCAGTAGAGATTGTCGAGCGTCTGGCGCATCAGCACGGTCTTCACCCGCTGGATTTCCGCCATGTCGTCGGTGACGGAGCCGCCCTCGCGCTGGTGCGGCCGCCGCTCGACGATCAAGTCGGCGAAGGGCACCTCGTCCCATTCGTCGTTCGAAAGCAGGTTCTCCGCGCCGGTGCCGCCGGCAAAGACAAGGCGTCGCAGTTCCGCAATGCCGTCGTCGTCCGCGTCGACCTTCACGTAGAGCTCGTAATAATCCACCTCCTCCAGCGCCTTCGGCACCGCATCCCTTGCGGCGAAGGCATCGCGCCGTCGGATGAACTCTTCGTCGTCGCGGCCGCTATCGCCGGTCGAGGCCGGCAGGCCTTCGATGAGGTCGCGGTCATGCCCCATCGCGATGAGATCCGAGCGGCGCATGCGTGTGGCAATGCCGGTGATCGGGCTCTCCTCGATCGAGAGCGCGTCCGGATGGATCATGAACTCTTCGAGCGGCACCGCCGCCAGCCGCGGCGTGCCGCGCTCCACCTTTCGGCGGATCTTCACGCTGTAGCTCGGCTGCTCGATCACGCCCTCGAGTGTCTGGATCTTTTCGATCGTCTGCGACTGCTCGAGCACCTCCACCGAGTCATCGCCGACGAGCTGGACGAGCGCCGTCTCGTCGAGCCCCGTATGGGTGGAGACCGCGACGGAAATCTTGTTCTCGTACCACCAGCGGATCACGCCGTTGCGGAGCTTCAAGGCGTCGTGCGCCGCGTCCTGCACGGCGTCGTAGCCGTCGCTTTCGGGAAAGACGATGTAGTTGATGTAGTCGGTCGCCTGTTCCGCCGCCGCCTCGTCGCCCTCGTTGACGGGCGCGTATTCCACCACCTTGTCGTTGCCGAGGATGGTGCGGATCAGCGACGGCAGCACCTTCTTGATCGCCGCGCGGCAATCACGCGAAACCACTTTCGAGCGGTTGGCGTCCGCCGGCACGTCCCTCATCGTGCCGTCGTAATATTCCATCGCCTTGATGCGATCGACCGCGAGCGTATCGCGATAGTCTTCGCAGTCCTTCACCAGTTGGCTGACCAGTGGGGCCAGGCGTTCATCGGTCATTGCAGCCATCGGAGAACCTTTCGGGCGGTGGGATGTCCAGTTTGTGTTGTGATGGTGCGCCTGCGCATGGGGCTTCGCCTCGGCGCGCTTGGCCTGCGCGAGCCGTTAGCTTGCGCATCGGTTGCGGGGGCACAAATGACTGAGATTGTTGACAAAGACCGGAAGGCGATAAGCCTTGCCGTTTACGGCGCGTTCTGCGGAAGCGCCGCGATCTTTCTCGCGCTTTGCCTTGCCTTCTGGGCATGGCGCGTGAACAGTTTCCCGCATTCGGTCGCAACGGTCACGAGCGTACGTGACGAGGTGATTGCCGTCAGATAACGAGGTTTGGACCCCGGCCGGCGAAAGACTGTCACGGTGGGCACGATTTCATTCACCAGGACGCACAACCGAAAGACCTATCAATGCGAAGCGGCCGTGGAACTGGGCGTCCCGGAGGACGGCTACAAGATCGGTGATCGCCTCGATATCGTGCCGGCAGCCAGCACATGCCAGCGCTTCGACATCGTTGAACGATTGCCGACGCCTTGAACGGCCGTTGCGAAATGGTTGCGGAGAGGCTGGCGAGCGATCGGCCGCCTCCTCGTGAATGGGATGGCGATAGTTCGAGAAACCGCGTAACCCTTGCCTACCGCCTCGATTTATGGCGCCATCAACAGCCTGCCTGTCGCAACACGCTCTGGGGCTTCCAATGACCGATACGAAACCGGATACTCTGGATCAGGTCCTCGCCGATCTGATCAGTGCCCAAATCGAGCAACGCCACACGAACGAACTTCGAGCAATTCTCTCGACCGGCAATGAGATCACCATGCACGGAAAGTTCACCGTCGGCCGGGACTTCATCATCTACAAGACGGCGAAGGACGATAGCGGCAAGTGGGCGATGACGCCCTTCTCCCATATCGTGCAATTGATAATTTGAGGCTGCCGCGACCACGGTCAGGGACGGCAAGCAAAGAACATGCTACGCTCCCACTCGTGTTGCCATGCGGCGACCATTCCTGAGCCGCACGGCCCGCGAGGACTTAAGAAGCCGCTCGCGCGTTTCCTTGCCAGAGATGCCTGACCTGACAACGGCGACGAATGCTGAAACCTGCATTCCCAGCGCTCCACCACATCGTCTTGTTTTCTCTCTGATCCTCGTCACGATAAGCATCATGGTGGTTTGGGCCTTCCGACCGGAGCCTACCATCTTTACCGGCTACAAAACGCCGCCAACGGCAGATCAAATCAACCAGTCCGATCGCTTGACGCAGTGATGTCGGTAAAGGCGACCACCCCGCTGCATGTTTCCTTGATTCCTGGCGTTACCAGGAATAGCTACGAACAGATAGTGAACTTGTGGCGGCAGATGGCTGCCCATCACCCGTAATCTCCGGCCGTACGCTGACCGGCATGGTATAATGCCGGTGCGTTACAAAGCCTCGACCTTTGTTATCCATAACCAACCATCGTGCCGGAACCAGCCGCGCAGATGGCACGTTGTCGTATGTGCAAGAGTGGAGTTCGTTATCATGGCTGGAAAAGACTACCGAGGACCGGAATATCACGCTTCGACGGGCCTGCCCGTGAGCATTCTACTGCTCTCTGCGGTCGCCATATCAGGCTATCTTCTACTCGCAGGATCCTTGACCAGCGAGGAGCACGCCGCCGCCAAGGTTTACTTGCCGGCTGCCCAGACCCAGGCGCAATGACAGGCTGGACCTGAAAACGAGGCTTTTGCGTCCCGCGAGCCCATCATGCCTAGATTTGCTCACATTCGGTTCCCCATGATGGGAAATGGACAAGGCAGGCATCGCGTTTCTGGCGCTCATACTCATCCTCATCGCTCTGGTGGTGAGCATCCTCGCGTTCAAACCTGAAGCGCCACAGCCGCCCACCACGCCGCCAATCATTCCGGAAAACTAGATTTGGAAGCAATTCCGTCCGCGATTGCGCAGTTCGCCACGCCCGTTGCTCGCCGCTTACACAACGCTCGGCTCAAGTAATTACGAACGCCGAAGGAACGCTTCGCGAACGAAGCGTGGATCTCTACTCCCTGTGGGCTAATCCCTCATCCGCCGCTTCGTCGGCATCCCCCTCAAACCACCTTCCGATCCGTGAACTTCCACGCCGCGGCATCGGTCTTCACCTTTGCGAACCGTTTCATCATCAGCGCGTAGCGCGAGGCGGAGATGAGGTCGTCGCGTTCCTTGACGATCCGGCCGTCCTTGCGGTGGTAGAGGCGGAATTCCTCGAACCAGTCGGTCAAGGTGGAAAACACTTTCCAGCGCCCGGTCTGCATCCGCTGCAGCATGTCGGAAAGCCCCGCCTCGACGCCGTTGGTGCCGTCGTCGAAGGTCGCCCGGTCGGGAAGCAGCGCCAGTCCCTGCCCGCGATATTGCGCGGCAAGCTGTTCGCCGCTGCCCTTGTCGTGCTGCAAGCCGTCATGCGGCCAGGCGAAGGGCAGCCACGGCCCCCAGGGTTTCAGCGCCGCCGCATGGATGATCGGCGTCGCCTCGCGCTCACGATAGGTTCTCGTCACATAAAAAACGTCGGCGTCCCGATCCCAGGCACAGGCCGTGGCCGCGAAGGGGTGGTCCCAGCCGAAGTCGAGCCCGCCGATCTGCACCCAGTGCTTCGGGATCTCGAAGGGATCGACGCGGATCGCCTCCTCCGCCATCGGGAAGACGCGCCCCGAACCGAGCGCCGGCACGCCTTTCGTGCGCGCCTCGCGCTCATGCGCCGGATAGCTGTCGATGATGCGCTGCCGCTCCTCCGCCGTGTAGTGCTCGGCATCCTCGATCGTCATGGTGATGACCTCGCGATCCGGCGACTTTCCATGAGATATCGCGCCACCACGCTGCTCAGGCCCTTGAGCGGCGTGAAGGTGACGGCAACCGATCCGCGCGTCGCATTGGTGCGCGTGATCCCCTCGAAATAGACGTCCTCCGGCGGCTCCTCGTCGAACCAGACATAGTCGACCGTATTCGCCTGCCATTTGCCGCGCCCCTGCTCATAAGCCTTGAAGAGCAGAGTCGAGGTGCTTCCCGTGACATGGCGCACCGTCACGCTGTCGAGCGCGCCGGAGGCGCCGGAACGCCGCGTGGTCGCCTGGATCGCCGCCTTCGGGATGAAGCCGGTGCCCCAGTCCTCCTCGTTGAGCGGCGGGCCGACGAGCAAGCGCTGTACGCCGTCGCGCGTCAGCTCATAGGATTCCGAGCCCGCCAGCATCACGATCGGCTTGTCGAACCGCCGGCCCACCCACCAGTTTGGGTAGCGCCCCGTCAGGTGCATCGCCGCTTCCGCCGCGCCGGCCAGCGTCTTGCCGAGCTGGTTTCCGGCCATGAACAGGCGTTCGCGAAAGGTGGCACCCGCCGCATGGAATTCGCGCTGCCTGGCATAGGGCCGGTAGCCGGCGAGAATATTGGTGCGCCGCCGGCGGTCGAGCTCCGCCATCAGCACAGCCTGCTCCTTCAGCAGCGCGTGCAGATCGGAGGGCTCGGGGCGCGACGAGGCTTCAGGCGTTGCGGTCAGGGGGTCGCAGGATCGGTTTGACACGTTTTTCCCCGCCGGTTCGCGCATTGTTCCATTATTGGCTCTTGCCTTTGGCGATCAGGCGTGGAAATTCCATCGGAATGAGAATCAGCCGTACCTTATTGATTACGCTCTGCCTCTCGGCGCTGGCGTCCTCGTGCACCGAGATCGCCGACGCCCCCGCGCCCACGCGCCGCCCCAAGGTGGCCGCCGCCGTCGTGGATAATTCCCCGCGGCAATGCACGACCCGCCAGACGCAGTGCTACTATGGCACCGGTCCGGCCGGCGAACCCTGCTCCTGCTGGTCGAGCGCAGGCGCTCCCGACCACGGCGTCACCACAAAATAAGCCACCCGCGTGTGCCGCGCGCTCGACGCGCAAAGGACGCCGCAACAAACGGCGCTGCGCTCACGCGCCGCGCGCGCAGCGCATTTCACGCGCCGGCCGAATTGGTCTTAAACCGCCCGTTAACCATGTTTCGCGTTACTCGGGGAACAGAGCGACCGGCGCCACAAGAATAACTCCATGTCACGATCTGAAGACAACGGGCCGAAAACGTGGCCCTTGAAGGGGGTATGGCATGGTAAAAACAGGTCTTGGCGCTTCGTTAGCCGCTCTCACCTTCTCGCTGGTTGTCGCCGGTGTTCTCCATTTCGCGCTGTCCCAATACCGCACAGGCGCTGTCCCCGCCGTGTCAGGCGAAATCACCTCGTCGATCCCGCGATGATGTGAACGGACCCCGTCCGGGAAGGCCCGGCTGGACGGGGCTCTGGCGCGGCCTGCTGCATGCAGCAATCTACATGTTCCAGCAACCTTTGCGCGCCTGCTAGGACACGCGGGCGCCGTGGCCGCGCTGGGCCTTCGTACTTGCCCTGAAAACGTCCGGGCCCCAGCCTCGGTTCCATGCCCGGTCTCGCTTCGCCAAATCTTCGAAGCCCCTTGCGCTTCCACTGGCACTGGCCAATGCTTGGACGAGCCGGGTCACGGAAGGAGGCATTCCCATGATCGAAGGTCATTGCCATTGCAGGTCGGTGCGCATCACCGTTCCCAGCCGCCCCGAGACGCTCGGCGATTGCAACTGCTCGCTCTGCAGCCGGCTCGGCGCGCTTTGGGGCTATTATCCTGTGAACGACGTCACGGTCAGCGACGAGCACAAAACGCTCGTCGGCTACGTCCAGGGCGACGCGAGCCTGACCATGCACCATTGCGGTCGCTGCGGCTGCACGACCCATTGGTCGCCGCGCGGGCGCGACGGCACCCGCATGGGCGTCAACATGCGGATGTTCGACCGTTCGGTCTGGGAGGAAATCCCCCACCGGCTGATCGACGGCGCAACCTGGTAGCCGGCGCGTCTCGCGCCTTGGCCTGTCCTCCCCCGCTCAGATCCTGCCCATCAACAGGAGGACGATCAGCACGATCACCAGAATGCCGAGAATACCGGAGGGGCCATAGCCCCAGCCGCTCGAATACGGCCATGTGGGGATGGCGCCGATCAAAAGCAGGATCAGAATAACAAGAAGTACGGTTCCAAGCATGTCGCGGTCCTCCGCTGCATGATTCGACCCGCGGACGAATTCCTGCAGCAATGCAACGTGCCGCGGCAATTATTGGCGCGGACGCGCTGCCGCAGCGGATGGTTGTCATTCCTAACGAATGCCTACCGGAGCAATAAGTTCCGGCGAACCGCACGCCCGGCGGTCAGGTAAATCCCACTCGCCCGCTCGCCGCGCGGCGCTATTTCGGATGTAACATCGGTAACAGCGCCGGCGCGCCAAAGATCCTTTTATCGGTTCGTTCTCAGACCCTTGAGAACGTGCTAAAATTCCTTCGGCAAAAAGAGGGGGAGAACCAATGCCACGTATCGCAAATCTTTTTTTCAAAACCGCCATCATTTTCCTGATCGCCGGCATCTCGATCGGCCTTCACATGTCGATTTCGGGTAATCACGCGCCAACCGGCGCCCACGCCCACGCCAACCTGCTCGGCTGGGTCACCATGGCGCTCTTCGGCGTCTACCACGCGCTCAATCCGCGAAAGGCCGAGAAGCGCCTGGCGATGATCCAGTATGTCGTCTACACCTTCGGCGTCGCCGTGCTGATCCCGTCGCTTTACCTGATGCTTTCCGGAAACGCCGCGATGGAGCCTGTCGTCGCCATTTCCTCGCTCATCGCCTTCGCCGGCGTCCTGATGTTTGCGGTCATCATCTTCTCGAGCAGCGAGGCCAAGGTTCCGGCCGGTGTCTCGCCGGTGCGCTGATGCAATCGGGATGAGGTGGCCTCCACCTCATCCTACCTGCGTGTTAAGGCTGAAATCCTGAAGCAATCTGCGCAGATCCACCCGCAGCGCCACACGTCCGCCTGACATTAAAGACTCCCTGCAGCACTTTGAAATTGCCGCAGGATTCAGCCCCGGGCCCGCTCCGATCCGGGGCACCGCCCCGCGGGGCGCCGCGTCCGCGCGGGTTTTCGCGCCGCGCTGGCCTTCGCCGGCGCTTCGATCAGCGGCCGGATCGTCTGATCGAGCATCCGGATGCGCCGCACAAGCTCTTCATCCGTAAGCTCGTCCAGCGCGTTGGCATTTGCCGACAGATCCTTGGGCAGGATCGAGGCCAGGAGCTTCAGATAGGATTCCGGCTTCTCCTCGCGCAGCCGCGCGATCACGTCGACCCCATGCGCCTCGAAATCCGCTTGCACCGCCTCGAGGAAGGCTCCGCCGAGCCGGGTCCGCGAGCCCTTCGCGGCACACGTAGGACCGACATTAGTCTCGTCGACAACGTCGTTGATTGCTTCGCCCGAAGGCATGCTCGAGAAATCGTCGTCGATCATCTGCACCGCCTCTTTTGCATCCGTCTCTATCCGCCGGGAGTTCCCGCGAACGAACGTGCAACAGTTCGCGCTTCGCTACCCACAATTGCGCCAGAATCGCGACTCAGATTAGCTCGCGACCACCCGCAACCCCCTGGATACGGACTCGGCACGCAGCAATGTCACGGAGCAGCAACATGCTGAAGGTTCTTGCCACGGCCACTTTGGCCACCCTATGCGGCTCCCCGGCCTTGGCAGAGGGTCAGACCGGCGACCCGCGCTACCTCGTCAAGGCGTGGATTCAGAAATACGACAAGAGTTTCGTACACGCGACCGGCTGGTGCGGCACCGGCGACCTTTGCACGCTCAAAGTCGGCGAGCACGATATCCGCATTCGGTTCTTTCTGTCGGGCGAGAGCTACCGCTTGAGCGTGGGCGCAACGCCCGACGACCCCGCCACCTGCTGCGTCTTCGCCAACAGGTCCGAAGAGGTTTTCGTCGGCGGAGGATCGCCACACGCCGAGAAGCTCTATTTTCGGCTCCCCGATGCGCTCGCGGACAAGGGTCGCGTGGAATTCGGCACGCTCTTCATCGCACTCGAGGATTTGCGGTAGCCGGATCATCGACCTATTTGGCCGGATCATTCGACCCATTTGGCCGGATCATTCGACCCATTTGGAAAGTGCCTCTCGCAAAGAGATAGGGCGCATCCGGTTTGGATTGTCCCAAGGCGACCCTTCTTCACCTCTCAGTTGAGGCTCGCTTTTATACGGTTCCTCGTAGACTCTCTTCCGCTCATCGTCGTCCAGCCTGTCCTGCGTCGCCTGTATCGACGAAATAATGCCATTCAAGGCGGATACGCCGTCATGGTTCGAAACCTTCGGCAGCAGGCGCTTCAGCTCCGTTTTTGCGTCCTCCAGATTTCTCTGCAGACCACTCAGTCCCACTCGGGGGCCGGGCGTAAATGCTTCATCGCTCCATGGCTCCTTCGAAAGCCTTCCAAGAGGCTTCCTAAGCCCCTCCGGAGAGTAGGCCTTCCGGCCGTAAAGGGCACCTTGAAGCAAACTCTCCGCGTAGGCTCTCGCATCTTCCGGACTGATGTAGCTGGCATTGGACGCGGCCAGCGTCCGCCGTTCAACCTTGTCAGCCGGGGAACCCTGCCCCAACGAACGTTTCCAGTCGGTCATTATCTTCTCCTCGTTCTCCGCAGCCCGCCCGGCCGTCGCGTCGCGCCTCTGTGTCAACGTCGTTCAAGCGTCTTGCGCCTTGCGATCGGCCGGGCGGCTGCGGGGCGGCCGGTGATGCCGCCAGGGCCGCAGCGCCGCGCATCCTTTCGGACGCCTCAAGGTCGCTGTTCCGTTCAGGCGCATCACCGGCCGCATACGGCGCCGCGCCGCAGCGTGAGACGCGCGGCGGCTGCCGTAATCCGTTGTTTGACGATGGTTTGATAAGCTCATCCGGCAATCAGCCGCCGGAATCGAAACGGCTGCCGAAGCAGCCGCCGTGTCAGGACAAAATTCCTATCCTTGATTTACGGAATAATCCGATTCACCTCGCCCTTGCAAGAGCCGGCAAAGGACAAAGCTTCCGATCGCCCATTTAGCGACAGCAATTTTGCCCGCCGCCGCTCACGCCTTGCCCGCCCAGACCCCGCAGCCCGCACCTCCCCTGGCCTTGGTCGCCGTGGGATTGCCTCACGCCGCGAGCACGCAAATCCGGCTCAAGCCGTTGTTGTACGAACGTATATTATAATTTTCTTGCATAAGACAAAGCCCTCTGCTTCAATCGAAAACGGGTCGATGCTCAAGGGGCTTGGGCATGATTATACTGGTGGAAATCTCCGCAAGCAGAGCGACGGAAGAGCGATCGCGCCTTTGAGGCCGATGGCGAGCCGATGCGCGTGCCCAGGGAAGCCATTGCCTGACCTGCCGGTAAAAAACGCGTGAGCGAGGCTAGAAAAACCGGCAAGCCGATAGATATTTATACTTGTAATGCCAAGAAATGACGGTGCGGCGCATATATTTTAGTCTTTGATAACCCCATGGCTCCCGGACCGATACCGGGGGAACCAGACAAGCCCTCCACGCATTTGCCTTCCGACAGAAGGAGTTTCAGTCATGCGTAATCACTGGATCTATGTTGCTTTAGGATTTGTTGCCGGCGCCGGCCTGTTTCTCGCCACCTCCTGGCAGCGCACGCCGCCGACCGGGATGCCGACGGTAAAACTCGAAAAGACAGACCGCGTCCAGGGCCCCGCCGTCCAGGCCTCGTTCGTCATGGAACGCTTCGGCCCCGCGCGCTCGGTGGAATAGCCGCCGCGCAGCCAGTCCTTGAATTGAATCCGCATAGCAATCGGCCGGAAAGCACGCTGGCGCTTCCGGCCGATCGTGTTGTGGCGTCGTCTGTCGCAGCCGAGCGTGGAAGATTTCATCGCCGTGTTGCCGTGTCGAGCAGCGGTGACATGAACATTTTTGCTCGCCGAACGTTTCCTTGCAGCCTGCAACAGTGCATGCGCCCAAAAGTACGGAGGACTGGCAATGATTCCTGTCCGGCGTGCCAGGATGATCGAGTGGATCGCAGTGGTTGCCGCATTCGCTCTCGTCGCGGCGTTAATGATCGCAACGCTGCTCCCCTGATCGACGTCGCCGTTCAGACAATGCCGGAAAATTTCCGCTGCTCGCGGATGTAAGCGACTGCCGCAGCCTGCAGGGCTCTGCACTCCTCCTCGAACCGGAGCAGGGTCTCATCGTCTTTCTCGGGAGAGCATCGCATGGCATCGCGCCGCAGGCACGCATGCTCGTACACCTCGCACAGATGCAGGAATACGAGATCCTGCATCATCCAAGGACTGTCTCGCAATTCAGGGGCTGCCAAGAGCAGCCTGGCCATCCCTGCCTTCTGCAAATCCATGCCAACGCTCGCATTCTTTCGACGAACTACTGCATGTTTTCCCGGTTAAGGATAAAAGCATGCAGCAATTCAAAGCGTTACAGCATCCCTTCCGCGTCTGATGACGACGTGGAGTGAGTTAACTGGCAGTGCTAGGAAAAAGTTCCAGAAAGTACCTGAATGCACCCGCTACGACGGAGATCTGATTGCCGGTAAGCGGACGTCCCAAACTCCGGGCATCGCGTTTCCGCTCGACTTTATTCGGAATACCGAGACCGCCAGCCGCACCGCTGGTGTAGTTAATCATCTATTAAATTTAAGGTTGCCCCGGGCGAGAAAACCCCATAACCCTCTGGTTTATTGGGTTCTTTGAGGGGCGATAAATGGGTGTCACAATTACGGTGAATAGTGGCTACGGCCTGGACATGCGCGGAATCGACTTCGAAGGGGTGCTGTATGCAGACGCATACAGCTACAGCTCCACGGTCTTCGTCGCGTATTATGGCAGCGATGGCGCGGAAGAGTTCAGGGGCAGCGGCTTCGTCTATTACTATGGCGTTCCGGTTAGCGGAACCGTCAAGAGCTACGGAGTCTTCTACAACGGTATCCCGGTCCTGTACATGGACGGCGCCAGCATCTCGGTTGCAAGCATCGTTGACGCTGCCTACTCAACGGACACAACCAGCGACGACATAGCCGTGATACGCGCGGCGCTCGCAGGCAACGACGTGCTGAAAGGCGGAGGCTTAGCCGATTACCTCCAGGGCTTCGCCGGAAGCGACGCGTTGTACGGCAACGCCGGTTATGACACGCTCGTCGGCGACGACGGCAACGACACGCTGATCGGCGGCACCGGCGGAGACAAACTCTATGGCGGCACCGGCACGGACACCGCCTCCTACGCCGGCGCTTCGCTCGGCGTGGTCGCCAATCTCACCACCGCTGCGGCAAACACCAACGACGCCAGGGGCGACGCCTACTCCTCGATCGAGAACCTCACCGGGTCGAGCTACAACGACGTGCTCACCGGCAATGTCGGCGCCAACACGCTCGACGGCGGGCTCGGCAACGACACGCTCATCGGCGGCGCCGGTGCGGACAGGCTCTATGGCCGCGGCGGCACCGACACCGTCTCCTATGCGGGTGCGACGGCCGGCGTGGTCGCCAATCTTACGAGCGCTGCGGCAAACACCAACGACGCCAGGGGCGACATCTATTCCGAGGTGGAAAGCCTTATCGGCACGAGCTACGCGGACAAGCTCTACGGCAATGCCGTCGCCAACGGCCTGACCGGCGGCACCGGCAACGACCTGCTGGCGGGCTATGCCGGCAACGACCTGCTTTATGGCGGCGCCGGCCGCGACCTGCTTTACGGCGGCACCGGCGCCGACCGGTTCGTTTTCAAGGCCACGAGCGAATCCGCCGGAACGTCCTATGATTCGATCTACGACTTTCTCACGAGCGAGCAGGACAGGATCGATCTTTCGGCCATCGACGCCAGCACCAAACTGACGGGCAACCAGACGTTCAGCTTCGTCGGCACGGCGGCCTTCAAGGGTGTCGCGGGGGAGCTTCGCTACGAGAAACACCTATCCGACACCTACATCTATGCCGACGTGAACGGCGACAAGGTTGCCGACCTCAAGATCCATCTCGACGACGCTGTCACGCTGACGAAGGATTATTTCATCCTGTGAAGCCGACTTGCGTCATCTACATGCAATAACCAGACGAAACCCCGCTTCGGCGGGGTTTTTCATTGCCTGCTGCATCGGAAAGACGCACCGCACCGCATTGGTCATCGGACAACCGCCGTGACGATGAAGGCGGCAACGGCGCCGCAGAGCACCGCATAGGCGCAGGCGCGCAACATTTTCATTCGCCGGGTTTTCTCGCCGGTCCAATCGTAGCCCATCATGTGCTCCGAACACTCACGTCGCCTTACAGCGCCGCGCGTCTCTCCCGAGGCGCAGAGGTCGCTGTAAAGCTTTGAATTACTGTGCGATTCCTTAAATCGTCCGCGACCTCGGAAATCATGCAGTAACTTGATGGGTTCTTCTTAAGAAATGGAAAATCGGGCGAAGAAAAACCGCGCCCCGGCGTAAGCGTACTGTTGGAGCATCGATGAAGGCGGCATGCCGCCCCTTCCCGTCTTGCCTTTCGCCCGCGAATGGGCAAGTTACGCGCGAATGGGCCCTGCCCGACGCGACGTGAATTTTCGAGGAAACTGCTTTGAACGCCGACAACACGCCCGACGCCACCATCAAGGTCGAGAAGCGAGCAAACGGCCGCTGGGCCTTCGTGCTCACCTATCGCGGCGTGACCTATCCGGCCGAGGGTCAATTTGCCTCCCCGCTCCAGGCGCAGGCCGCCGCCCATGCGGCGAAGAAGCTCCTCGAGAGACGCGGCTGATCCCCAAGCGGGATGAGGAAAAGTGCGAAGCGGTTTTCCGGCTCGCATCCCGCGTCTCAAAACTGCGGGATGAGGAAAAGCGCGAAGCGGTTTTCCGGCTCGCATCCCGCGTCCAAGAAACTGCGGGATGAGGAAAAGTGCGCAGCGGTTTTCCGGCTCGCATCCCGCGTCTGAAAAACTGCGGGATGAGGAAAAGTGCGCAGCGGTTTTCCGGCTTGCATCCCGCGTCGGCGGTGGTGGTTTCGCGACGGTCGGCTTGCTGACGCCTGACAACGATTTTTTGCCGCTCCTCCGTATGCCCGGCGAACCGCTCGGAACCGGGACCGGCTAAATGCGTTTGGCCGGTGCACCCAGCGGAGAAGCCCGATGCAGAACTGCTTCGTCGAACACCGCCATGAGACAATCGGCCAACACCGCCTGTTCCTGCGCGAGGCCGGGCCGGCCGGCGCGCCGGTGCTGCTCCTGCCGCACGGCTATCCCTGCTCGTCCTACCAGTTCCGCCGCCTCATGCCGGCGCTCGCTGATCGTTGGCGGACCGTGGCATTCGATTGGCCCAGCTTCGGTTACAGCGATACACCCGACCCGGCCTCGTTCGGCTACGACTTCGACGCCTACGAAGGCGTGCTGACGGCGGTTGCCAACCATCTTGGCCTCGATCGCTATGCGCTGTGGCTCCACGATTACGGCTCGCAGATCGGCCTGCGTCACGCGATCACCCATCCCGAGCGCACCGCCGCGCTCATTATCCAGAACGGCGACATCTACGAGGATGTGCTTGGCCCGAAGTACAAGACCATCAAGGCCTGGTGGGCGGACAAGAGCGATGAGAAGCACCGCCCGCTCGAGAAGGCGGTGAGCGAGGAAGGCTTCCGCGCCGAGTTCGTCGGCGAGGTATCCGAAGAAGTGGCCGCACGGGTCCCGCCCGACCTATGGAAGCTGCACTGGCCCCTGATGGACAGCGCTGTACGCCGGCAGGTGGCGGTCGGGCTGATGGAGAAGCTGGAGGCGAACCTTGCCTGGTTCCCGCGCTATCAGGCGTACCTTCGCGACCATGGTCCGCCGACGGCGGTCGTCTGGGGACCGGAGGACGGCTACATGCCCGCCGAATCCGCCCGGGCCTATCTCCGCGATCTGCCGGATGCCGAACTGCATCTGATTCAGGAGGCCGGCCACTGGCTCCTGGAAACCCATTTCGACGCGGCGCTGCCGCTCGTTCGCGACTTTCTCACCCGTCACCACGCCTGACTGCCGCGCCGTCCCGGCCGGCGCCGGGGCGCTGTGGCACCTGCCTGCACGAAGGAGAATGCCATGCCGACCAAGCCGACCATCGCCCGCATCTGGCGCGGCCGTACCCGCCCTGATGTCGCCGATGAATACGAGCGTTACATCCTCGCCGAGGGCATCCCGCCGCTCGAGAAGACAGCGCTCGGCGTTCAGCTCTTCCGCGAGGATCGCGACGAGGAGATCTGGTTCACCACGATCTCCTACTGGGCCGACATGGAGGCCATGACCTCGTTCACCAAGGGCGAGCCGACCGAGGTCCACCACCTCGACCGCGACCCCGAATTCCTCATTGCGCTGCCCGAGCGCATCGAGATCCATCAAATTCTCGTCGACGAACAGAGCCTTCGCTGACCCGTCCGCCCCTGTCGGGCAAGTTGTCGGTCAAGTGTGCCGGACGGCACCGTGCGTCTTTTCAGGCGCACGGTGCTGGAACGCTTTGAATTGCGGCGGCCCTGGCCCGTCAGACCAGGCTCGTGGCGACGTCGATGTTGCCGTGGGTCGCCTTGGAGTAAGGGCAGATCCCGTGCGCCGCCTCGATCAGCTCCTGCGCGAGCTCGCGCTCGATACCCGGCACGCTGACATTGAGGCGCGCCCGCAGGAAATAGGATCCATCGTCGACGTTGAGATCGATCTCGGCATCGACCGCGGTACCCGCCGGAAGCTTGATGTTTCGCTGGGAGGCAGCAAGCTCCAGCGCCCCGATGTAGCAGGCCGACCAGGCGGCGCCGAAGAGGTTTTCCGCAGCCGGATGCGGTTGCGACAGCCTGAGGTCGAGCTTGCCGTCGCTGCTGCGGGTGCCGCCGTCACGGCCGCCGGTGTTGTGGGTCTTACCTGTGAAAAGAAGCTTCTCGGTCATGGCGAAATCCTTTCTGTTCAATTTTGATCGGATCCGATTCATTCGGATGCGAGTTAAATAAGCGAAACGGAATCCGATGTCAAGCGCTTCCAATTTAATCGGATCCGATTTATATCTGGATCGAACAACAAGGACCCGTGAATATGCCCACTTCCAAGAAAACGAAGGCGCCGCCCCAATCCCCGCAGGCCGGCGGCAAAGGCCCGAAGCTTTCGAATTTCCTGTGCTTCGCCATCTATTCGGCGAACCTCGCCTTTGGTCGCGCCTACAAGCCGATCCTGGACGAGCTCGGCCTGACCTACACCCAGTACATTGCCCTGCAGGCGCTCTCCGAGGAGGATGACCAGACCGTGCGGGAGCTCGGCGAAAAGCTGTTTCTGGAATCCAACACGCTGACGCCGATCCTGAAGAAGCTCGAGTCGGTCGGCTACATCCGGCGCCGCCGCGATCTCGACGACGAGCGGCAGGTGCGCGTGACCCTGACACCCGCCGGCCGCCAGCTTCTTGAAACCGATGCCGCCGCATCGCTGATCGACGCCACCGGGCTCGGAGACGACCTTGAGAACGTGCAGAGGAACGTGGCGAGGCTGCGCGACAATCTCCTGCGCGCCACGCAGGGCGACCCGGAAAAACCGTGACTGCTCCTTGCGACGGGCAATAAGCCCTTCGGCAGGCCCACCCGCGCGCATGAGCAAACAGAGCCCCCAGTCTTCTATCAGGGGCTCTGCTCTAAATTGCTACTGAAAAGGATTGGGTAATGGTCGACGCTACAAAGTTGTAGCCGAATCACTTTGCATAATCAGAATTGCAATGTCTATTAGCTAAAACGAATTAGTTCCGGGGAAAATTGCGTACCGGTTTTCCATCCGAAGTTGCGCCACAACACCTCCTGCCCGTGACAAGCGCAGGGATGCCACCATCATGCTCGCTCGCTGGTAGCAAGGCGAACCAGGAGGAAACGTGAGCGACGCACCTCGGGTTATCCTTCCTCAAGCGCTCTTCGTTTTCTTCCTGGAGCGCGCAGCCTGTACCGACGTGTTCAGCGCCACGGCGGCGCGAATGAGCGCCTTCAGCGCCTCTTCGTCGATCTTCTCGCCCTCATGGAAATCGATGGCTCGCCTGGTGTTGCCTTCGAGGCTGGAGTTGAAGAGGCCCGACGGGTCCTCCAGCGAGGCGCCCTTGGCGAACGTCATCTTCACCACGGCCTTGTAGGTCTCTCCGGTGCAGATGATTCCGGCATGCGACCAAACCGGAACCCCTCTCCACTTCCACTCCTCGACCACTTCGGGATCGGCTTGCTTGATCAGCATCCTGATCCGCGCGAGCGTCTCGCCCCGCCAGTCACTCAGCTCCTCGATTCTCGCGTTTATCAGCTCGGAGGGAGAAGCGTCTCCTTCATTCAAGCTGCTCTTTCCATTCTCCATGGGTGTCGCTTTCTTCATCTTGTTGTCGCTCCCCGTCGCTTCACAGCAATCCCAGGAAAAGTGTGCTTCCGTCCGGAATTGCGCAGTTCCAAAGAGTTAGACCATTTCACTGTTTCAAGAAAACGGTGAAACGGTCCGGCATCGACACCGCATTTCTTGCTGCAGCGATCTTTGTGCGTCCGAGAAGACGCAACCGCGCTGCCGTCAGCACTTGAGCCGTTTGCGTTACGGCACCCAGCCGGGCAGCTCCGAAGCCTGCCGGATCCAGCGCGCCACCAGCTCCTCGTCGATCTCCTCATCCTCGTGGATGTGGAAGTAGCGCACGTTCTTGTCCTTGGACTCGACGGGCGGAACGGGACTGAGCGACGCACCGTGGAAGAAGGTCACCTTGATGTACCTGGTGAAGCAATGGAAGCTCAGGAACCAGCCCTGGCCCTCGACTCCGTAAAACGGCGAGTTCCATTTGACCGCCTTCAGCACGCCGGGGACCGTGCGCACGATGAGCGCGTCGAGGCGGCGCCCGACGTCGCTTTTCCAGCCCGGCATCGCCGCGATATAGGCCTGCACGGGCGCATCGCCATCGGCCTTGGCGATCTGAGGGTTGCCGCCTGACAGAAGCGTCGGCTTCGCGCCCATCGCGGCGTCCTTGGCTGCCGTGGTCTTGGCCGTCTTGGCCGCCTTCGCAGCCGCCGGCGTCTTTGCGGCCTTCGTTGATTTGACGGATGACTTATCAGCCATTGCGTTCACTCCACCTGAAGCGCCGCGCGTCTTGTGAAGCGCGCAAAGGACGCTGTAGCACTTTGAATTGCTGCATGTTTTATCCTTAGATCGTTTAAGAAAACATGCAGTGGACGGATAGACGGTCAGGCATACCTGATCTTGAAAGTGTGGACTCAATTGGCCGAGTTCTTCAAGGCGCCTGCTTTCGGAAGCCGCCTGAAACCGCTCGCGCCGGTCATCGCGCCGCACTCAGAACGCGGTCCTCGCCTTCATAGTCGAACAGGTCCCAGGGATAGGCAGCGAGCTGCGGGAGGACGCTTCGCCAATCTCGCCCGCGTGTCGCCTCGGTAAGCCAGATGACCGCATCGCGCACGGTCTGCGCATAGGTACCGGCGTTCGGCGCGAGGCTCGAGCAGACGAAAGGACCTGCGACCGACCACGGACTCATTCCGGCGGATGGCGGATAGGGCTCGTCGGAAAGCCCGACGATCTCGGCACTGCGCCCCATCGCGGCCATGATGGCGCGGCCGATTTCAGCAGCCGTCGGCGCGTCGGCGTCGGCGACGTTGAGGATCGGCGGCCTGTCTCCTGCAACCGCCCACACCACCGCCTCGGCGATTGCGGCGACCGAGGTCGTTTGAAACCGGCTTCGCCCCCCATAGGCCAACGGAATGCGCTGCCGGCCATCGAGCAGCCGGCGCACAAACCACCACTCCCGCGCGTGCTTGCTGTAGGGCCCGTGGATCGCCGCAGGACGAAGGATGGTGGCGCGGCATTGCGCGCGATCGAGGAGCCGCCTCTCCATGGCTGCCTTCCTGGTGGAATAGGTGCCGGGGCCCGGATCAACTGTCGGCTGATCTTCGCGGATTGGAACAGGAAGACGCGGGAAGCCGCGCTCACCGGCTTCATCCAGGGTGCGGCCTTGCTCATCGCGATAGACGCTCGCGCTGGACACCGCGATAATGTGACCAACGGACGCCTGCGCCGAGAGCAGTCCGTCCGCATCCGCTTCGTCGAACGCTATGCAGTCCATCAATAGATCCGCACCGTCGCCGATCGCGGTCTTCAGCGCGTCTGGAGCGCTGCGGTCGAAAGGGACGTGCTGCCATGGGCCTTCAGCTGGTGGCGGCGTGCGCGAACCGAGCCGCACCGCCCAGCCCTCCTCCGCCAGGCGCCTGGCGACCGCGATGCCAATCTGTCCGGTACCGCCGATGATGAAAGCAGAAGCCATGCCCCGGAGTGTTCCGCCCCAGGTCACCGCTGTCAATGCGTTCGGGTGTATGCAGCAGTTCAAGATACCGGGGTCCGTGCGTCCGATCGGACGCACAATGGCCGCCGAACACGCCATGCCAAGCTCTTTGTTGCCACGCCGTGTTGCAAGCGCCGTCCTGCAGAGCCATGCGGCTAAACCGCATCACCCGGCTTCTGCGATCTCGCGACGATGATGATGCCGAACAGTGAAACGACCAGTCCCCCTGCCATCGCAAAGGACAATGGTTCGCCAAACATCACCCAGGCCCAGATCATCGTCACCGGCGGGCTCAGATACAGGATCGCCGTGACCCGCGCCGGAGACGATTTCCGAAGCGCGATGTAGTAGAGGCTCCACGCCCCGAACGTCGCCACGAAGACGAGCCAGAGAATGCCGCCGATAAAGCCCGCGTCGAGCACCGGAAGAACGCCTCCCTCGTGCCAGGCGAACACGGCGAAGATCGCCGATGCCGAAAGGCACTGGATGCACAGGCTCTGATAGACAGGCATGGAACTGGTCGGGCTGCGTTTCTGAAGCAGCGTCGCCATTGCCAGCGAAAGCGTGCCGAGAACAGGCAGGCCGTAGGCCCAGAGCGGCACGTCACCCATGTCGAGAGACCAGCCCGAAGCGATCAGAACGCCTGCAAGACCGATAAACGAGCCGAACCACTGGCGCGCGGTCAGCGCCTGCCCGAGAACCGGCCAGGACAATATCGCCACCGCCAGCGGCAGCATGTCGGTAATCAGGGCGACGAGACCCGTCGGGACGCCATGGGAGATCGCCAGCGCGAAGCCGGCGAGATAACCGGACATGGCGAGCGCGCCGAACAGCATCTGCGGAAGCGCGTCCTTCCACCGGATCGCCGGGCCCATCGCGAGCGCGAAGGGAAGCAGGATCAGCCCGGACAACAGGCTTCGCCACAGAAGGATCAGGAAGATCGGAGCATGGTCGATCGCACACCGGATGCCGACGAACCCCGCGCTCCAGGAAATCACCAGCGCCGCCTCGAGGATGACGAGGATGACAATCGCCGAGATTCCGCTCCTCGGACGGCACGGGGCCGTGGCAACAGCTTCACTCATCGATGGGGATCCGGTTTCTGGTGGCAGGAGGCACGGTCCCGACGTCGCGGGAACCTCGACGTCATAGCTGTTCCAAAATCGAGACAGCGATCTTGCGCGCCGTTTTCAGCCGCGCGTCATTCCCCTCGAGGCCGGCGCGGGACATCGCGCCTTCGAGCAGAAAGGAGAGATGTTGCGCCGTCTCATCGATCGAGGTGCCGGCCGCCGGCCGCATGTCGAGAAGATGTTCCCTGAACAGCCGCTCCACTTCTTCCTTCTGGAAGGCGACGACCGCCCGGCCGGGATCGCCTACGGCGAGTTCCCCGGCAGCATTGAGGAGGCCGCATCCGCGAAATCCCCACGCATAGGCAAGGGCCGCATGGTCCACATAGGAATCAAAGACCGCCAGCACGCGCTCCCGAGGCGTCGCCGCATGGCTCAGCCGCTCCTGAAGGAGTTCCCTCCATTCATCGAGGCGCCTCTGCATATAGGCTTCGACGAGATCGGCCTTGGACGAAAAGTTGTTGTAGAGGCTCATTTTCGCGACCCCCGCATGGGCGGTTATCGCATCGATGCCCGTCGCCCCGACACCCTCGCGATAGAACAGCTCGGCTGCGGCGTTCAGCAGGCGCTCCCTGGCTGGCGTCTTCCCGGTCACGTCGTCTCTCCAAAACCACTATGTAGACCGATCTACCTATTTATGAGGTCTGTCAATCCCTCCGATGCATTGATCGCGCTTCACCGGAGGAGAAGCACCCGAAGGTTCGCGGCGGGCCACCCCACTACGGTTTATGCCTTCATGCAGGCGATGGGCCCGATCAATGATCACGCCGAAGGTTGCACGATCCGAAACGAGGTCTAATGCGCCAGAGCTGCGTTCCGGCGTCCGAATGCCATCGACGTGAGCGGGGGACGGATAGCGGCAGGCGAGGATCACACCTCGCCGGTATACTCGCCGCGTGCCGGGTAGTCGTTCTTGATCACGAAATCCAACGCTTGCACCATTTCAGCGAAATTGGGTCGAGCGAACGGCATGGACTGCACGGAGAGCCAATAAACCGTTTGGTCCGGCTTAACCAAAAAGATCCCCGGCTCGGAGAATAGTTCGGGCTCCTCGATACCAAGAGACGTCTTGCCGCGCGAGGTCGAAACGTAAAGTCCCCATTGCCGCGCCACGCCCAATGGGAGCCCGTAGCCGACGCGGAGGTGCTCGGCACCGATCTTGTTCGCCATTTGCCGGGCGCGTTCTTCGCCGTCGGAGCTTATGGCGATTGTGCTGACGCCTCGTTCCGCGAAGGATGGCGTCAGTCGATCAAGCTCCTTCAGATACGTTGCGCACAGGGGGCAGTGGAGGCCACGGTAGAAGCACACCAGCGTCATGAGCGAGGGCGCTTCGCTGGCGAGATCGAAGGTTCCATGATCGAGAGTTCTGACCGTCAGGCCAGGGGCCGGCATTCTCGGGATTAACATTGATTAACTCCATTGGTGTGATGCTGCCGACGCTGCTGCGTTGACGTCGGGCCTTTAACCTTCCATACCTGAAGCAATCGTTGGTCCGAAAAACATGATCGAAAATCTGATTTCCCACCCGAAAAGAGATCGCCTCTCAGCCTTCTTCGACATGTTCGAGCTGGCGGCCTCGTTAGAGCCGGCCCGTGCCAGCGACGGCCAAGCGATGCTGTTTGTCGTAGGTGCACCCGGAGGCCCCGCAGAAGAAGTCATCCTTTGTGTGCGTGGCGACGCAACGCCCGAGCCGCCGGTTCTCGTGACTGTAGCCGTCGATTTCGAGGGTGCGCATAACCCGCTCATGAACGCCTTGCCGGATCAAGTCCGGGTCGAGATCAACGACATACCGGCCCTGCGCGACACGACAGCCGCTTTCTTGGCAGAGGCCCTGGAATCCCGTTGCGGGCGGAGCGCGGCACTCAATCGGCTCTGCGAAGTGATGGTTTTGCTTATTTTACGCTCGGCAATTGACCGCGGGGCCACCCGACCCGGGTTGCTGGCGGGCCTGTCCCACCCCGCGTTGCACCGCGCATTGGCAGCAATGCATGATGCGCCGACCCGCTCTTGGAACAGCGAAGAGCTTGCTGCCGCGGCAGGAATGTCGCGAAGCCATTTTATGGCTCTTTTTCGCGACGTGGTCGGCACGACGCCACTGGCTTATCTGACGGGATGGCGCTTGACCATTGCCCGGCGGAAGCTATCCAAGGGGGCCAAGGTGAAGGCAGTGGCGCGGGAAGTCGGATTCGGCAGCGCTGCGGCATTCTCCCGCGCCTACTTGCGCAAATTTGGAGACTGGCCATCGCTCGAGAGGCCGGTTTCCATTTAGGGCAACTCCAGGAAAAGTGTGCAACGGCTTTCCGGCCGGAATTGCATGGACAGGCGGGGCTTTCGCGGCCCCGCCCGTGACGTACCCCGTCTACCGCTCGCCGAGAAGCGGGAGCGTCTGCAGCGACTTCGACAGTTGCATCGCGCTCCAGGGCATGTATTCGGTGATCGCCAGCCCCACGACGTCCGCTTCGGCATCCACTGCTCTCAGGATCCCCGCGACCTCCTCGAAGCGCATCCGCCCTTTCGCGATGCCTTCGAAGGCATCCGGCGCGGCGGCGGGATCCTGGGAGAGAAGGAAGTCGTAGAGCGAGGGATCGAGCACATCCAGGTCGAAATGCACCGCTACCTTCGTCGCGCCCGAGGCACGCAGCCACGCGAGCACCGGCTCCGCCGAGCCGGCCAGATCTTCCGGACTGAGACGCGCCATTCCATGCTTCACGATGAAGTCGGTTTCGAACGGCGTGGTCTCGGTCAGGCCGACATAAAGGATTCGATCCCCCTTCACCGGCCTCGGCACCGAGGCCACGAAATCCGGATCGCCTATTCCCATCAGCATGGCAAGGACATGCGCATGGGCGTTTCTGAACTGCTGCGGCCCCATCACGTCGGGGTGGGCGTCCACCCACAGAACCGCCAGATCGTCGCCGTATCGCTCGCTGAGATAGGCGATCGGCGCGAGATCCACGAGGCAGTCGCCTCCGAGGGTGACGACGGCGTCGGGCTTGTGCCGGTCGATCGCCGCGCTGGCGGCAGCAATGAGATCGAGAAGCGGCCGGCGGGAAACGATGCCCTGCTCGACCGGCCTGACATCGTCACGGGCTTCGGGGACCGCCACCGTTTCCTCCGGTCCCGGCGCTTCCGGGGCGATCGCCGCGAGGACACGCGCGCCTGTTCTGTAGTCAGGGTGGTCCCCACCCTGCCATTGCGGCAGGTTCAGGCGCAAAATTTTTTTCGGATCGATTGTCATGGTCTCGCTCTTTCCTGTCAGAAGTCTGGAGTTCTGATCGGCGCTCTGGCCGAAGCAGGACATAGCTGGTGATTGAAATCGGAAACAAAATGGCTCATCCGTGACATATCTGTCCATGAACGTGGACAATCTCCCATACTTGGAGAAACGCGATGAACCAGTTGCTTGCGATGCGAGCGTTCGTGCGGGTCGTTGAATCAGGGTCTTTCCGGGGAGCCGCCAATCAGCTTCTGGTGCCGCGCTCGACCGTCAGCAAACTTGTGACGGATCTCGAAAGACATCTCGGGACAAGGCTGATGCACAGGACCACGCGCAGCATCGTGGTGACGCCGGAGGGCGAGGAATACTACCGATATGCCGCGCGCTTGGTCGCGGAGGTCGACGAGGCCGACAGCGCCGTGCGCGGCAAGAAGCTTGCGCCCAGAGGACATCTTCGCATCGAATCTCACCCGACCTTCGCGCAGAATGTTCTGATCCCTGATCTGCCGGATTTCCATCGGCGGTATCCGCACGTCTCCATCGCATTGGGCATTGGCAATCGAACCGCGAACATCATGGGAGAAGGCGTCGACTGCGCCATCCGCGCCGGGGAAATCGGCGATGTATCCCTGGTCGCAAGGCACCTCTTCGATGCCGAGTTCGTCACATGCGCGTCGCCTGCCTACCTGGAGCGGATGGGGACGCCCATGACGCCGGAGGACCTCGACAGCAAGCACGCCAAGGTCGGCTTCTTCTCCCACGCCGACGGCAGGATGAAGCCGCTGGTCTTCATGAAGCCCGACCGCAGACACGTCGTCAGCGATCTGCAGTTCTCGACCAATGAAGACAATGGCCAGATCGCGATGATGCTGGCGGGACTAGGTGTGGGGCAAAACCTCAAGTCCTTCCTCATGCCCTATCTGCAGTCGGGGCAACTCGTCGAGATCCTTTCCGAATGGAGCCACCCGCCCTTGCCGTTCCATGTCGTCTATCCGCCCGGCAGGCATCAGAGCGCCAGACTGAAGGCCTTCATCCAGTGGCTCGTGGAGCGCTTCGGCAAGACAAGCCGACCTCTCGCAGCCAGCGCCGCCGGCAAACGGTGATGGGTGCGCTTCGAGGTGTCGGGGCGCGAGCTTGAATATGACGGCTTCATCCCCTTCGTCGAGGACGGCTGGACGCCGGATTTCGCCGACGCGCTCGAATACTACACCGGGACCAAAATCGTGTTCCGGCTGGTGAAGCGGGCTGCGTGATTTCCTGGAGCAAGGCGAGGCTGCATCCGTTAGGCGTTGCTCGACCGCATAGTCGGCATCGAGGACGGCTAGGTTTACGCCAGGCTCAGGGATTCCAGCCGCCGCTGCCATAGGGGCGCGTGATGATTTCGAGCAGGTGGCCGTTCGGATCTTCGAAATAGAGGCCGCGCCCACCGTCGTGGTCGTTGGTCTCGCCGGGCCTCCGCTGGCCGGGGTCAGCCCAATATTCGAGGTTCCGTGCGCGGATTCGATCGAATATCGCGTCGAATTCAGCGTCGCCGACCAGGAAGGCGTAGTGTTGGCGTCCGATCTCGCCTTGCGTATCCATATAGTCGAGATTGGCGTCGTTGTCGGTCGTGACCATGTGGAACGGCCCCCAGCGCCGCGGCGCCGGCAACCCCAGCATCTCGGCCAGGAACTCCGCCGACGCCTTGCTGTCGCGCGCCGACAGGATGGTATGATTGAAGTGGATGGCCATCTTGGTCTCTCGGAAGTAAGACGCGTGGTACTGTAGGGAAGCTACAAACGCGACGGAGGCCCGGTTAACGCCCCGGCCCCGCCCCTTGTTCCGAACCGCGGGCGCTCCTCACCGAAATCAGAACACCAGCGACCGGTGCAATTGCGCGCCCGCCCAGGCTCCGTCGCCGACGGCGAGCGAGACCGAGTGAGGCGTGCGCGCCGCGTCGCCGCAGGCAAAAGCGCCAGGAACGGTCGTTTCCTTCGCGGCATCGGTGCGGATCTGCGTGCCGACCGGCGTCTCCTCGATCTCGCAGCCGAGCGACGCGGCAATCGGCGTCGCAGGGGCGTTGCGCGAGGCGGTGAAGAGCCCGGCAAAGGACAGGCTCCGCCCGTCCGCAAGGAGGACGTCGGCGTGGCCCTCGATCCGCGTGATGGGCGTGTCCTCGATCGTTACGCCCCGCGCCTTCAGGTCGCCGCTGGCCGCCGCATCGAGCGTCACCGCGCCATTTGTAAAAAAGGTCACCTCGCCCCATTCGGGAATGAGCTGGGCCTGATGCACCGACATCGGCCCGGTCGCGATCACGCCGATCCGGCCCCGGTCGAGTTCGTAGCCGTGGCAATAGGGGCAGTGGAAGATGCTTCGCCCCCAGCGTTCCGCCACGCCGTCGATCTCGGGCAGCCTGTCCGTCACGCCGACGGCAAAGAGCAGCCGCCGCCCTTCCTGCCGCGCGCCGTCCGCCATCGTGACTGTAAAGGCATCCTTGCTCCCCGCGGCCGCTTCCGCATGGCCGTCGATCCATGTCAGCGTCGGATAGGCGCTGAGTTGCGCCCGCGCCTTCGCCGCGATTTCGGCGGGGTTCACGCCATCCTGGCCGAGAAAGCCGTGGGAGTGGCTGGCGAAGCGGTTCCGCCTGAGCCCGGCATCGATCACGAGGACGCGGCGCCGGGCACGGAGAAGCTGGAGGGCGGCGGCCATGCCGGCATAGCTGCCCCCGACGACGATCACGTCATTTTGCATTACCCACTCCTTTTCTGGCGCGCCGCTCCGCGTGCCGACGGGCAAAGTCGGCGGCAAGATCGGCGAGGGTGACATCGGCAAAGCGGTCGAGCAGCAGCGCCTCGGCTTCAGTGAAGGCCGCGTCCAGCGCGGCGTTCACCGATTGCTCGACGAGACAGTCCGGCGTCTCGTTGCGGTTGCCGATGGCAAAGATCGCAGGCTCGCCCAGCACTTCGTGCAACTGGCGGAGCGTGACGGTGCCAAGGTCGGCCGTGATGGTCCATCCCCCGGCATGCCCGCGCGCGGAGGCCACAATCCCGGCCTCCCTGAGGAGCCCCATCGTGCGGCGCACCACCACGGGATTGGTGTTCATGCACTCCGCAAGCGTCTCCGACGTCATGGGTCCGTCATGCTCGGCCATGTGCAGGAGCGCGTGGAGGACGGACGAGAGGCGGCTGTCGCGTTTCATGTAACTTTAATTATTACGAGTCGTCGCGGATGGCAAGCGATCGTGCGGCTCGTGACAGCTGGAGACGTGCATACGTCCGCAAATGACCCATCTGAGACGTTCGACGGAGTGAGGTTGACCGGAATTGGGGCCGTAAGCCGACTAGCAGGTTCAGGTGAGGAACTAATGATGACAGACGTTCAGAGGGTCGAGGTTCGGTTGCCAATCGTGGGCCGGTAGCAGAATGACGGTCTTTGGCAGGGGCTTCCCATTCGTGGGGATTATTCCCACAGACTGGCCTGGTCGACGCCGCGTCTGGCGCGGCGAGCGTGCTCAGTGTAGGTCAACAACAAAGGCCACGCGGCGGGCGCGGGTATGTTGCACTGCGTATGAAGTATTTCCCTGCGGTCAGGGTGATGTATCCAGCCGCTCGCTACGGCAACAAAGGTATGGCTGCCCGGAGCTGTCTCCTGCAGGGTTTCCACGTCATACCACTTCTCCCTGCGGCGCGACCTGGCCTTATGATAAGTCGACTCGACCAGCGCCCGGTCGCTCCAGTTCCGGAAATAGAGATTCGCATGACCACGGACCGCCTGCAGGTCGTTGAAGGCGGCCACGTCCGCGACACGGTCGATGACGCCAAGTTCGCCCAGCCTTTTCTCTAGGCGGTAGATGGCCGGGTCGAATGACAACAGCAGGAGCTGCGGCGTCAGCGGCATGAGCAGCATGGCGCCCGGACTGCCAAGACCCGCACCTCCCAACACGTCCTTTTGCAAGTGGAAGCGGTTGCTGTAAACCACCGGATCATCGGACGTGAAGAATGGCACCGCCGTCCGATTGAGGATGATTCGCGTCTGTAGGTGAGCCGTCCTGTGCTGTTCCTGAAAGCGTTCAGCGCGAGCTGAAGGGCCATCTCGTGCGTAATAACTAGGCTTTCCAGTAACTCCGGTGTGGCCTCGTCGGCCACCATCGCCCGTTCCGCCTCCGCTAGCCGGATTTCGCCCTCAATCCACGCCGCGCTCCTATAGGACTGCAACAGCATGAAGGTGTGGAGACGTCGAATGTCTGCCTGTGTCGCGGCATGGGGATCGTCGACGACGCGCCGCATAATCTCGCCGTATTCACCTTCGGGCCCCTGCAACGCACGCTCCAAGGCGCCGTCGCGCCCATAGAAATATGGTTTTGCGCACTGCCCTTTCGTCGGTGCCGATTCGATTGACCGCTCACGGGCCATGTTGAACAGATTGATGGCTGCGCCTTCACCGTCCGCGCAGAAAGCGCGGAGATAACAACGGGGTACGAAGTGCTGGGACTTGTTGGCGGGCATGGCGGCCGGATGATGTCTCGCTTCGGCCGAAGACGCAACATGTTGTGTCTGTCGGCGTGCGTCACCCTTTCGCACAAGCATCGCTAAGGTTGACTAGGCCGAATGCTGCTGTCAGGAGTCTGCATAGTCCCTCAAATGGCAAGAATGAAGGCGCATAGCTGCTTGTGCCGAGACGACGACCCCGCTAGGTGCGAGGCCGCACATTTTTAGATCTCGGTGTGCTCCGCCAATTCCAGCGCATCCTCAATGTTCTCGCGGCCGCCGCAACAAAGTTGCCAACACGAAGGTCGCTCCAGCTATCGCCGAAACGCTCCCTGGCGAGGACAACCTGTTGAGGCTCCACATGTAGCACTTTGAATTGCTGAATGTTTTTATCCTTAAATCGGCTAGGATTTAAGGAAACATTCAGTAGGCACGTCCGCTTGCCCATGCCTGCAAACCGCGTTAGGCCTCGCGAGGACCCACACTTCAGGAGGACTCATGTTCGACCACGTCAAATTCGGAGTCAGCGACTATGCGGCGAGCAAGGCGTTCTTCCTCAGGGCACTCGAACCGCTCGGCGTAGCTGTGGTCTCGGAGGGGCCGCCTTCGTACGGCGTCGAGCTTAGCCCAAAGGGGAAGGCTTCCCTGTGCCTGTACCAAACCGAGGAGAAGCCGGCGCATCTTCACTTGGCGTTCACGGCCGAAAATCGCCAGCAAGTCGAAGCTTTCTATCGCGCGGCTCTGCAGGCGGGTGGCAAAGACAATGGTGCGCCCGGTCTGCGCCCGCACTACCACGCGAACTACTATGCGGCTTTCGTCATTGGTCCGGACGGCCACAACATCGAAGTGGTTTGCCACGAGCCCGAGGTCTGATCCTTCCATCGAGGCAACGTTCACAAGCGGGCTTCGCCCACTTGCGGCCGCCCCTCACGTCGAACGTCAAGCCGTATGATGAGACATGCGGCAACTTCAGCGGCCACGCGGACGTCCGCCTCCCGCCAAGCCGCCTGCCCCGCGGCGCTGTGCCTCGCCTTGCGGGTGCCGGCTTGTCAGAAGCCGGAACCTGCGGAGAATTGGAGACGGAGCGATTGTTCCCACCGGCAACGACGGAAGAAACCGCTTCGGCAAGTTCAGCTCGCCAGTGGGTTCGAAGTCCCGAAAACGGACCTTCCTTCGAATGACGCCGTCCTTCCATTGGACCGCAACAGACCTTTGCAGTGACCGCTTCGCGGATCCTGTTCCTGTTGAAGGCGGCACTCTCGTGAAGCGTCGCAACATGGCCGTCTCAGTGGTATCATGAACCAGCACGGTCGCGGTGTCGGGCAGCCGGATGGTGCATGTCGCGTCAATCGCCTGGGCTTCATCCGGCGGATCTCCTGAGGGAGAGACAGCCATGGCAACTGCAAGAGCGGAACGGCGGCTGGCCGCGATCCTGGCCGCTGACGTCGTCGGCTATTCACGCCTCGTCGAACATGACGAGGCTGGGACGTTGTCGGCCCTGAAGGTTCTGCGCCGGGAGGTGATCGATCCGCTGCTGGCCGAGCATCAGGGCCGTATTGTCAAGCTGATGGGCGACGGTGCGCTCGTGGAGTTCGGTTCGGTCGTCGATGCCGTCGCGTGCGCGGTCGCCATCCAGAAGGGCGTTGCCGAGAACCAGGCCGATATCCCAACGGAGCGACGCATCATCTTCCGGATCGGCGTCAATCTCGGTGATGTGATCCACGAGGTTGATGGGGATCTCTACGGCGATGGCGTCAACATCGCGGCCCGCCTCCAGACCTTGGCGGATCCAGGCGGCATTTGCATTTCCGGCACGGCGTACGATCACCTCCAGGGGAAGCTTGACTGCGACTACGAGTACGTCGGCGAACGCGCGCTCAAGAACATGGAGCGGCCGGTGCGACTGTACCGCCCCCTTCTGGAAGGGACGACCGCACGAACGGCATCGCCCAGGCCCGCACTTCCGGACCGACCATCCATTGCCGTGCTGCCGTTCAACGCCATGAGCGCCGACCCGGAGCAGGACTTCTTCAGCGACGGGCTCACTGAGGACATCACCACCGCGCTATCCAGGCTCAAGGGCTTCTTCGTGATCGCCCGCAACACGATGTTCACCTACAAGGGAAAGCCCGTGGATGTGCGCGCCATCGGGCGCGAACTCGGGATCCGCTATGTTCTCGAGGGGAGTGTCCGCAAGTCCGGCAACCGCCTGAGGGTGACCGCGCAGCTCATCGATGCGGCCTCCGAAGCCCATCTCTGGGCCGAGAGGTACGACCGCGACCTCGGCGACATCTTCGTCATTCAGGACGAAATCACCGCAAGCGTCGTCGGCCGCATCGGGCCGGAACTCCTGGCGGCAGAGCATGCCCGCGAAAGCCCCAAGCCGCATCATGGCCTTGATGCCTGGGAATGTGTCGTGCGGGCGGTGTTCCTGTGTTCCCAGTTGTCTGAGGAGAGCAGCCGGAAGATGCTCCCCCTGCTCGATCGGGCAATCGGACTGGCTCCCGATTATGCCCAGGCACTCGCCATGAAAGGTTGGATTACGGTGTGGCGCGCGTTCCAGGGATGGGAGCACATGGGACACGCCCTGGCCCTTGCCAGGGATATCGTCCAACAAGCCATTGCCGCGGACGATAAGGAACCGTGGGCTTACCTTGCGCAGGCGATGATAGCCTTTGCGACGCGTGACAATGTCCTGGCGATGGCGGCGATCAGCCAGGCTGTCGCGATCAACCCCAACTCCGCGTTTGCACACGGCCAGTTGGGACTTGCGCATGCCAACGGGGGCCGCGCGGCGGACGCCATTCCTTGCATCGACTACGCCCTCAGACTGAGCCCGCGCGAGGCTTTTCTCGGCGACTTTCAGTTCTACTACGCCATGGCTTACTTCCAGGGCGCGAATTACGAGCTTGGATTGAGTTATGCACGGGAGGCGCATCGCTTGCGGTCCGGCCACGCGGTTCCGCTGATCATCGGCACGGCCTGTGCCGGACTTCTGGACAACCAGGAGGCTGCCACGGACTTGCTCGGACGGCTCAAGTCGCTAGTCCCTGACATCTCACGGGACGCGGTCGGAGCAACATCTTCTTTCGTCCGCGCCGAGGATCGGGCGCGCCTGATCGAGGGACTTGCCCGTGCCGGCCTGAATTGACGGGTTGGATTGACCTCTGTGGCATCCGCGAAATGAACTTGTGAGCCAAGAACGTCCGTTCATGGCGCAACCACGGCCTTCAGCATGGTCGCCGCAGATGTCTGCTTGCGGGCAGCGGCTACGGCCGACATCGGCGCAAAGCGGACGCCAATTCCAAGGAAATGTGTCGCGGCTCGCGCCTCTCTGACACTGGCTTTGGCAGGGACGCCTGTGTCCCTGCCTCGGGGGCGGATGTCGTCCTGTTTGGGCGTAGTCGGCGCTCTTGCCCGGTTATGACAGGCTTTGCGGGCGCCGGCTTGTCAGAAGGCGGAACCTGCGGGAGAATTGGAACGGGAGGGGCGCATATGGGCATCTACCGCGACGTCATCCTGCCGAAACTCTGCGATCGTTCCATGCGCAACGACCGCCTGCACCCCTATCGCCGGCGGGTGATCGGCGCGGCGGCGGGCCGTGTCCTGGAAATCGGCGCCGGGTCCGGCCTCAACCTGCCTTTCTATCGTACCACGGTCCGGGAAGTCCTGGCGCTCGAGCCCTCCCCGAGCCTCCTGGAGATGGCTCGCCGCGCGCCGCATTCCGGGGTTCGGGTCGATTTCATCGAAGCCTCCGCCGAGGCGATCCCGCTCGACGACGGCAGCGTCGACACGGTGGTGACGACCTGGACGCTATGCACGATTCCGGGGGCCGACGCGGCTCTTTCGGAAATGCGCCGCGTGCTGCGGCCGGAAGGGACGCTGCTGTTTGTCGAACACGGGCTGTCGCCCGACCGCGGCGTGCGCTGGTGCCAGAATTGCCTCACGCCGATCTGGCGGCGCATCGGCGGCGGCTGTCACCTCAACCGGCCGATCCGCTCGATGATCGAGGGCGCCGGCTTTCGGATCGATCGTGTCGAGACCGGCTACATGGCCGGACCAAAGCCGATGACCTTCATGTACGAAGGCAGCGCCCGGCCGAGGTGAGACAACGCGGCCGCCGGCCGGGACAGCGAAAACCAACGCGCCGTTGGCGGCCATTGCTCTGCCGCTACAGCGCCGCAAAGGATGCAGTCGCACTTCGAATAGCTGCATCGACGCACCGGCCGCCGAACACTCCGCGCCAGCTTCTTTCGCTCTGCCACACCCCCACTCTCCTCATTCCTGTGCTCGTCACAGGAATCCAGCAGCGCCGCGTCTGCGGCGCGGGAGAATCGCGGCTGCCCCAAAGCTGTAATACGGTCAGGAGGCGAAGGCTCCGGAGAGGATGGGGCCGCCATCCTCTCCATCAGTCCACGCAATTCCGAGCCTCACCCCACTTTAGGCTCGACCGGGTTCCATATGCTGACCTGCCGGGTTTCGGGCATCAGGTACAGGGCGAGCAGGAAGCACACGGCAGGCACCGCGATCGGATAGATCAGCGCGTAGCCGATGCTGTTGGTGGCCGCGAAGGCCGCCGAGGTGACGAAGGGCACCAGGCCGCCGCCCCAGCCGTTGCCGATGTGATAGGGCACCGACACCGAGGTGTAGCGGATCCTGCCGGGGAAGTATTCCGCCAGGAACGCCCCGACCGGGCCATAGACCATCCCGACATAGCAGACGAGGATGAAGATGATGAAGATCGCGGTCGGATAGTTGATGTTGTCGGGCTGCGTCACGGTTCCGAGCCACAGATAGAGCGGATAGTAGGTGATCGCCGCAAGCAGCATGCCGCCGAGGATCACCGGCTTGCGGCCGATGATGTCGGAGAGCCAGCCGAAGAAGATCAGGCTCGGCGTTGCGATGAGCAGCGCTGCGCCGACGATGTAGGAGGAGCTCAGCGCATCCACCTTGGAAACCTGCTGCAGGAAGTACAGGGCCCAGAACTGGCCGCTGTACCAGACCACCCCCTGCCCGATCAGCACGATGGTGGCGATCCCGACATATTTGATGTTGGAGCTGAGGAAGGCTTCCTTCCAGGGATTGCGCGTCATCTGCCCCTTGGCCTTGATCTCCTCGAAGATCGGCGTCTCCTGGAGCTGCAGCCGGATGTAGATGGCGACCGCAACCAGCAGGAACGACACCAGGAACGGCACGCGCCATGCCCAGGCGTCGAAGACCTCGTTGCCGAAATAGGTGCGCGTCGCGATGATCACGGCGAGCGACACCACGATCCCGAGCGTCGGCGAAGTCTGCAGCCAGCCGGTATAGTAGCCGCGGCGTTCGTCGGGCACATGCTCGGCGACATAGGTGATGGCGCCGCCATACTCGCCCCCCAGGCACAGGCCCTGGATCATCCTCAGGCCGAAGAGAAGGAACGCGGCGGTGAGGCCGATCGCCTCGTAGGTCGGGATCAGCCCGATCGCGCCGGTGCCGAGCCCCATGCCGCTCAGCGTGATGAGGAACGTGTATTTGCGGCCGACCCTGTCACCCATCCAGCCGAAGAGAAACGCCCCCAGCGGACGGATCAGGAAGCCCGCGGTGAACAGCGCAATCGTACTCAACAGAGCTGCGACCGGGTGCGACTGTTCGAAGAACTTGACCGACAGAACCGCGGCCAGGCTCCCGAAAATATAGAAGTCATACCATTCGATAATGTTTCCAACCGACGCGGCAATGATCACACGGCGGAAATCCGTCGGGACCTGAATAGCCATGTTTCTTCCTCCCGTTTCAAGACATGGCCCCCGAATTTTTCGGCTACTCTAGCACGAAAGTAACTCGATCAAAACCGGGCATTGCTCCGGCAGGCGAGCCCGCGGAAGTAAAGGCGCCCCGAAATTCCTGACTTTGCGACAGATGCTCTCGTCACCGCCAAATTCTACTTCACGGATCAATTACTTCACGGAAAAATGGCGCCCTACCTGTCCGCGCCCGCACGTAATTGTGCTCCCGCGCCCATTGCGGCTCTTTATCTTTCCCTTACGCGGCCGCCCAATGATCCCAATCGATATTTGACCCGAGGCAGGAGCATCATCCGGATGTCACAGACAATCGGAGAATGCCCATGTCCGACGTTCTTTTCGTTGCCGCCAGCATCGGCGGTTTTGTCGTGCTTGCGGTATACGCGCGCACGCTCAGCCGGCTCTAGGAGGGTTCGATGTTCGAAGCCCTCATCGGCCTCGCCGTTGCCATTGCGCTCGCGGCCTACCTGCTCGTGACGCTCGTTCGGCCCGAACGTTTCTGACCCGCCTCCACGGAGAATTTCCCATGACTATCATCGGGTGGCTGCAGATCAGCCTCCTCTTCCTCGCCGTCCTGATCGTCATCAAGCCGCTGGGGCTTTACATGGCTGAGGTCCTTTCCGGCGGGCGCAACGTCTTCTCGCCGATTTTCGGTCCCGTCGAGCGCGGCCTCTATGCCGCCGCCGGCGTCGATCCGGCGAAAGAGCAGGGCTGGCTCGCCTACACCCTGTCCATGCTCGCCTTCAGCATGGCGGGCTTTGTGTCGCTCTACGCGATCCTGAGATGCCAGGCCTTGCTGCCCCTCAACCCGCAGCGCTTCGGCAATGTGCCACCGGATCTCGCCTTCAACACCGCCGTCAGCTTCGTCACCAACACCAACTGGCAGAACTACGGTGGCGAGACGACGCTCAGCCACTTCAGCCAGATGGCGGGCCTGACGGTGCAGAACTTCGTTTCCGCCGCGAGCGGCATCGCGATCGCGCTTGCCGTGACGAGGGCTTTCGCACGCTCGGCCGTGTCGACGGTCGGCAACTTCTGGGTCGACCTCACCCGCGCGACCCTGTACGTGCTCCTGCCGATCGCCGTCGTCGTGGCGCTCGCCTTCGTGGCAATGGGCCTACCGCAGACATTTCGCGCGTCCGTAGAGGCGACGACGCTTGAAGGCGTAAGGCAGACGATCGCGCTCGGTCCGGTTGCCAGCCAGGAGGCGATCAAGCAATTGGGCACCAATGGCGGCGGCTTCTTCAACGTCAATGCCGCGCATCCCTTCGAGAACCCGACGGCGCTATCGAACTATCTCAACATCTTGGCCATGCTGTCGATCTCGGCGGCGCTGCTCTACACCTTCGGTCAGCTCGTCGGCAACCGCCGCCAGGGCTGGGCCTTCATCGCCGTTACCTTCGCCTTCCTGATCGTCGGCGTCGGCGTCGTCTATTGGGCGGAGGCGGCCGGCAACCAGATCCTCACCGCGCTCGGGGTCGATCCGGCGCAGGGCAACATGGAGGGCAAGGAAGTCCGCTTCGGCCAGGCCATGACGGCGCTTTATGCGACGGTCACAACCGGTCTTTCAGACGGCGGCGTCAACGGCATGCACGGCTCGTTCACCGGTCTCGGCGGCCTCGTTCCGATGTTCCTCATCCAACTCGGCGAGGTTCTGCCCGGCGGCGCCGGCTCCGGCCTCTACGGCATGATTGTCTTCGCGATCCTCGCCGTTTTCGTCGCCGGCCTGATGGTCGGCCGCACGCCGGAGCTGCTCGGCAAGAAGATCGAAGCGCGCGAAATGAAATATGCGATGTTCGCGGTGCTCATCCTGCCCCTCGCAATCCTCGGCTTCACGGCGATTTCCGCCGTCCTGCCTTCGGCCGTCGCCAGCATCGGCACGGTCGGCCCACACGGCCTTTCGGAAATCCTCTATGCCTTCACCTCCGCCGCCGGCAACAACGGTTCGGCCTTCGGCGGGCTTTCGGGCAATACGCTCTGGTACAATACGACGCTTGGCGTCGCGATGCTGCTCGGCCGCTTCGCCTATGCCGTCCCCGTGCTCGCGATCGCCGGCTCCATTGCCGCCAAGGCGCGCGTCCCGGCCTCGAAGGGCACCTTCCCGACCGACACGCCACTCTTTGTCGGCCTCCTGATCGGCACCATCCTCATTCTCGGCGGGCTGCAATTCTTCCCGGCGCTCGCCCTCGGTCCGATCATCGAGCATTTCGCCATGCTCGCGGGCCAGACCTTTTGAAGGAAACCACCATGTCCAAGAAGGCAATGGCTGCGGGCGTTGTCGATCCGGCGATCCTTCTGCCGGCGGCAAAGGCAGCCTTTATCAAGCTCGACCCGCGCCAGCTCGTGCGCAACCCCGTGATCTTCGTGACCGAGGTCGTGGCGGCGATGGTCACGCTCATCTTCGTCCGCGATCTCGTCACGGCTGGCGGAAGCCCGCTCTTTTCGGGCCAGATCGCCGCCTGGCTGTGGTTCACGGTGCTCTTCGCCACCTTCGCCGAAGCGGTCGCCGAGGGGCGCGGCAAGGCCCAGGCCGACTTCCTGCGCCGCACCAAATCGGAGCTCGCCGCACGCAAGCTTCTGTCCCCCGAGGGGCGGGAGACGGAGGAGATCCCGGCCACCATGCTGAAGGTTGGCGACCTCGTCCTCGTCGAGCCCGGCGAACTGATCCCCGGCGACGGCGAAGTCATCGAAGGCGTGGCTTCGGTCAACGAGAGCGCGATCACCGGCGAGTCGGCGCCGGTGATCCGCGAGGCTGGCGGCGACCGTTCTGCCGTCACCGGCGGCACGGAGGTGCTTTCCGACTGGATCAAGGTCCGCATCACCACGGCGCCCGGCTCGACCTTCGTCGACCGCATGATCGCCCTCATCGAGGGGGCGCAGCGGCAGAAGACACCGAACGAGATCGCGCTGTCGATCCTGCTCTCCGGCCTGACCCTGATCTTCCTGATCGCCGTCGTCACGCTTTGGGGCCTTGCCGGCTATTCCGCGACCGTGCTTTCGGTCACGGTGCTCGCCGCACTGCTTGTCACCCTGATCCCGACGACCATAGGCGGGCTACTATCGGCGATCGGCATTGCCGGCATGGACCGGCTGGTGCGGTTCAACGTCATCGCCACCTCCGGCCGCGCCGTCGAAGCCGCCGGCGACGTGGACACGCTGCTCCTCGACAAGACCGGCACGATCACCTTCGGCAACCGCATGGCGAGCGATTTCCTGCCCGTGCCGGGCGTCACCGAGGCGGAGCTTGCCGATGCGGCGCTGCTCGCCAGTCTCGCGGACGAGACACCGGAGGGCCGCTCGATCGTCGCGCTCGCAACCGGCGAGTTCGGACGGCGGGCGCCCGATGCGAGAATCGACGCGATCATTCCCTTCGCCGCCGAAACCCGGCTTTCCGGCGTCGACCATGGCGGTCGCCGGCTGCGCAAGGGGGCGGTGGACTCGGTCCTGAAATTCGCCGGCCTCACTGAGGATAAGGTCCCCGTCGAGTTCCGCCAGGCGGTCGACCGGATAGCCCGCACCGGCGGCACGCCGCTCGCGGTGGCGGACGGCAGCGGGCTTCTCGGCGTCATCCACCTGAAGGACATCGTCAAGCCCGGCATCAAGGAGCGCTTCGCAGCGCTGCGCGCCATGGGCATCCGCACGGTGATGGTGACCGGCGACAACCCGATCACCGCTGCGGCAATCGCCTCCGAGGCGGGCGTCGACGATTTCCTCGCGGAAGCGACGCCGGAGGACAAGCTCGCCTATATCCGCAAGGAGCAGAAGGGCGGCAGGCTCATCGCCATGTGCGGCGACGGCACCAACGACGCACCGGCGCTTGCCCAGGCCGATGTCGGTGTCGCCATGCAGACCGGGACACAGGCCGCCCGCGAGGCGGCGAACATGGTCGACCTCGATTCGAGCCCGACCAAGCTCATCGAGATCGTCGGGATCGGCAAGCAATTGCTGATGACGCGCGGCTCTCTCACCACCTTCTCGATCGCCAACGACGTGGCGAAGTATTTCGCCATCATCCCGGCGCTGTTCGTGACGACCTATCCGGCACTCGGCGCGCTCAACCTCATGGGCCTCGGCTCGCCGCAGTCGGCGATCCTCTCGGCCGTCATCTTCAACGCGTTGATCATCGTGGCGCTCATTCCGCTGGCGCTGAAGGGCGTCACATACCGTCCCGTCGGCGCGGCCGCGCTCCTGCGCCGCAACCTGCTGGTTTACGGCCTCGGCGGTCTCGTGCTGCCCTTCGCCGGGATCAAGCTCATCGACGTCGTCGTCTCCAACCTCAATCTGGTGTGATCATGTTCAAGCAACTTCGCCCCGCCCTCGTCTTCATCCTGGGCCTGCCTGCGATCACGGGTCTCGCCTATCCGCTGGCGATCACCGGCGCTGCGCAGGCGTTGATGCCGGCTGGGGCCAATGGCAGCCTGATCCTGAAGCATGGCGCCGTCATCGGTTCCGACCTGATCGGCCAGAACTTCGCCGCGGAAGAATATTTCTGGCCGCGTCCTTCGGCGACGGGCCCGGATGCCTACAATGCCGGTGCGTCCAGCGGCTCCAATCTCGGCACCACATCCGTCAAGCTCAAGGAGCGGGTTGCCGCCGATATCGAACGGCTCCGCGCCACAGGCATCGGCAGCGATGTTCCCGCCGACGCCGCCACGGCGTCGGGATCAGGTCTCGATCCGCACATATCGCCGGAATTCGCAAGAGCCCAGGTCGCCCGCGTCGCGAAAGCAAGGGGGTTTTCCGAAGCCGACGTCGCCTCTCTCGTCGAGAGGACAACGGAGCGCCGCCTCTTCGGGATCATAGGCGAGCCGCGCGTCAATGTGCTAGAACTGAACCTCGCCCTGGACGCGTCCGGGGCCTGAGCGACTTCGAGATGTTGAATGCCCGAGAATGACCGCGAGCTGACGAGCCGCCCCGATCCCGATGCCCTGCTGGCGCTGGCGGAACAGGGCAACAGAGGGAAACTGACGGTATTCCTCGGCGCCGCACCCGGCGTCGGCAAGACCTATGCCATGCTCCTGCGGGCGCGGCGCCTGAAGGAAGAGGGCGCCGATATCGTCATCGGGCTCGTGGAGACGCATGGCCGCGGCGAGACGGCTGCGCTCCTCGAAGGGCTGGAGGTGCTGCCGCGCCGCGAGGTCGTCCATGGCGGCCGCACTTTTTCCGAATTCGATCTCGACGCGGCGCTCGCCCGCCGTCCGCGCGTCATCGTCGTCGACGAGATCGCCCACACCAATATCGGCGAATGCCGCCATCCAAAGCGCTATCAGGACATCGAGGAGCTTGTCGACGCGGGCATCGATGTGTGGACGGCCGTCAACATTCAGCACCTGGAAAGCCTGTCCGATGTCGTCGCCCAGATCGCCGGCGTCCCGGTGCGCGAGCGCATCCCCGATACGGTGCTGAAACGCGCCGACGATGTCATTCTGGTCGACGTGCCGCCGGCCGAGCTCATCGAGCGGCTGAAGGAGGGCAAGGTCTACCTGCCCGACAACGCCAAGCGCGCCGTGGACCGTTTCTTCCGGCTCGGCAACCTGACGGCGCTGCGGGAACTGGCGCTCAGGCGCACCGCCGACCGGGTCGACGACCAGATGGTCGACTACCTCCGGCAGAACGCCATCGAAGGCCCCTGGGCGGCCGGCGAAAGGCTTATCGTCTGCATCGGGCCGGACCGGCTGTCGGACAAGGTGGTGAGGACGGCAAGCCGGCTCGCTTCGGGCCTGAACGCCGACTGGATCGTGGTTTCCATCGAACGGGCGGACCATGAGGTGGCAGACACCGAGGCGATGCGGCAGCTCGACGAGACCTTTCGGCTCGCCGAGCAACTGGGTGCGGAGACGCGCCGCATCATAGGCAGCGATTTCGTCGAGGAGATTCTCAAAGTCGCCAGGCGGGAGCATGCGACGCAGATCGTCATCGGCACGCGGCGCCACCGGTTCCCGCTTCGACTTGTCCGGCGCTCTCTGCCGGATGCCTTGGCGGCGCGGGCGTCGGGAATAGGGATTCACCTCGTCACCGACAAGGATGAGCCGGTTCAAAAGCCAAAGAGACCGCGGTTTCCGACGCTTCCCAAGAATACAGCGCGCGCGCTCGCCATCGCCGGCGCCTCCGCCGCAGCGGCCACGGTGATCGGGTTGCTGATCGAGCGCTTCATTGTTCTGCAAAATATTTCGCTTCTGTACCTGCTGGCGGTGCTCATCTCGGCTACTTATGCCGGCTACATCGCGGCGATCGGGGCGGCACTGCTGTCGGTGCTTGCTTACAATTTCTTCTTCATTGAGCCCATCGGTACTTTCACCGTGGCCGAGCCGCACGAGGTCTTCGCCCTCTTCATCTTTCTCGCCGCCGCCATCCTTGCCGGCGGGCTGGCATCTCGCGTGCGCGACCAGGCAAAGGCGGCCCAGCGGCGCGCGGCGGCAATGCAGGCGCTCTATGATTTCTCCCGAAAGCTCTCCGGTACCGCCAATGCCGAGGATGTGCTGTGGGCCGCAGTCACCCAGATACAGACCACGCTAAGGCGCAACGCCGTGCTTCTGGTGCCGGAAGATGGCGACATTGCCCTGAAGGCCGCCTGGCCGCCGGACACCGAGCTCGGAATGACCGACATGATGGCTGCACGCTGGGCATTCGAAAAAAGCGAGGCAGCCGGCGACGACACCGGAACACTGCCGAACATCTCGTTCCAGTTCCGGCCGCTTCTCAGTCCGCACGGTGTTGTCGGAGTATGCGGTTTCCTGCAAAAGGGCCGGCCACTGGACGCCGATGAGGAGCGGGCGCTCGCACCGGTCCTCGACCAGGCGGCCATCGCAATCGATCGCGCGCGGCTTTCCCGCGAGAGCCTCGATCGGGCTGCGCAGCTCGAGGGGGACAGGTTTCGGGCCGCGCTGCTCTCCTCCATGTCGCACGATCTGAGAACGCCGCTGGCGACAATCACCGGCGCGGTGACGAGCCTTCGACAGCTCGGCAACCGGATGCCCGCCGAAAGTCGGGACGATCTGCTGAAATCGATCGAGGAAGAAAGCGAGAGGCTGACGCGTTTCGTCGCCAACCTGCTTGACATGACGCGCGTCGAGGCGGGAACGGTGAACGCCAAGCGTGACTGGGTCGATGTCGCGGATATCGTTCGTTCGGCCGTGGAGCGAGCGCGAAAGTATTTCCCCGACCGCGTCTTTGAAACGAGCATCTCCGCCGATCTGCCGTTCATACGCGGCGATAGCGTGCTGCTCGGCCAGGTGCTCTTCAACGTGCTCGACAACGCGAACCGCTTCGGTGGCGATGAGCCGGTCAGCATCTACGCCCGACGCGAGGGCGACGAGCTGGTCCTTGCCGTGACCGACCTCGGCAAGGGCATCCCGCCGGGCGATCTCGAACGAATCTTCGACAAGTTTTTCCGGAAGGGAAAACCGGACGGCCGCTCGCTCGGGACGGGGCTCGGGCTTGCGATAGCCAAGGGCTTCATTGAGGCGATGGGTGGGCAGATCAAGGCCGAAAGCCCTGCAGTCCGGCGGCGCGGCACGCGCATTTCCATGCGCCTGCCCGCAGCCCAGCATCAGCTGCCGGAGAAGGAGTAGCGATGAAGGCTGCGCGCATTCTGGTGGTCGACGACGAACCGCAAATCCAGCGGTTTCTCCGCCCTGCCCTCGGGGCTGCCGGATACGAAGTTGTTGAGGCGATCACCGGCGGCGAGGCGCTGAAGGCAGCCGCGACGTGCGTACCCGATGTGATTATCCTTGATCTCGGGCTGCCGGACATGGACGGCAAGGACGTTGTCACCAATTTACGCGCCTGGTCGAATGTGCCGATCATCATTCTTTCGGCGCGTGATCGGGAAAGCGAAAAGGTTGCGGCACTCGATCTCGGTGCTGATGATTATATCGAAAAGCCTTTCGGCATCGGCGAGTTGACCGCACGCATTCGCACGGCGTTGCGCCACCGTATCCAGATGGAGGGCGGCCAAACGAGCCTTGCTGCCGACGGACTGACGATCGATATCGTCAAGCGGCTGGTGAGCCGTGACGGCAAGGCGCTGCGGCTGACGCCGAAGGAATACGACCTGCTCGTCATGCTCGCGCGGCATGCCGGCCGCGTTGTCACCCACAAGGCGCTGCTCACCTCGGTCTGGGGTGTGGCGCACGGCGAAGACCTGCACTACCTCAGAGTTTTCATAGGCCAGCTGCGTGGGAAGATCGAACGCGATCCGGCCGACCCGAGGATCATCCGCACGGAGCCGGGCGTTGGATACCGCTTTATCGGCGACGAAGATTGACAAGCGCGCAACGCCCCCCTGCGCTGCGCGGCACCCGTTGCGCGTTCAGCCTCACTCGCCCGTCACGCGCCAGATCACATCGCCGACATCGTCCGCCACCAACAGCGAGCCGTCCGGGCCGATGGTAACCCCAACCGGCCGCCCATAGGACGCCCGCTCGTCAGGCGAAAGGAAACCGGTCAGAATGTCGCGCGGAGGCCCGGCTGGACGTCCATTCACGAACGGCACGAAGACAACCTTGTAGCCGCGCAGCGTGCTGCGGTTCCAGGAGCCATGCTGCCCGATGACCATACCGTCCGGGAAGCCGGGCAGAGTGCCGGCGGGAAGCCAGCAAAGGCCGAGCGATGCAGTGTGCCCGCCCAAGGCATAGTCCGGCGTCAGTGCGGTTGCGACCATCGCCGGGTCCTGCGGCACCCGGTCGTCCACGATCTGCCCCCAGTAGCAATAGGGCCATCCGTAGAAGCCGCCGTCGCGCACTGATGTCAGATAGTCGGGCGGCGTTTCGTCGCCCAGGCCGTCGCGCTCATTGACCACCGTCCAGAGCGCATCCGTCGTTGGCTCCCACGCCATGCCCACCGGGTTGCGCAGGCCGGAGGCAAATATGCGGCACTCGCCACTCTCGAGGTCAAGCTCGTGGATGGCGGCCCGGCCTTCCTCTGCCGCCATGCCGCGCTCGCCTATGTTGCTGAGCGAACCGACGCCGATGAAAAGCTTTCGTCCATCGCGACTCGCAAGCAGGCTCCGCGTCCAATGCCCGCCGGGCTTGAAGTCCGTCAGCTTTCGCCCCGTCGCGCCGATACGCGTGTCGCCCGCTGCATACGGGAATGCAACCACCCCGTCCGTGTTGCCGACGTACAACGTATCGCCCAGCAACGCCATGCCGAACGGCTGATTGAGTCCCTCGAGAAATGCCGTACGTGTCTCGGCCTCGCCGTCGCCATCCGCATCCCGCAACAGCGTGATGCGGTTCGGACTTGCGCCCACTGCGGCGGCGCGCTTCATTGTGCTGAACATGGCGTAGTCGAAGGCGGATTTGATGCCCCCCGGCTCGCTCAGTGCCTCGGCGACCAGCACGTCGCCATTCGGCAACACGTGAATCCAACGGGGATGTTTGAGCCCGGCCGCAAATGCGTTCACCTTGAGCCCGGCCGCCGCAATCGGCACTTGCTCCGCTGTCCATCCCCTGGCTGTCGGCATCTTCAGGGTCGGAATGCCCTGCGGCTTGGCTCTCGGGATTTTCGGTGCGCTGCCATAGGCCGGTTCCAGAGAATCACCGTCCTGGTGCCGCAAACGGATTGCTACGGCGCCGATCAGTGCGACCAGTCGACCGAAAATATCTGATAGGCCCATGTATCCTCCTAATCCTGATGCGCACGCTACCCGAAGCGCCTGCGGGTGGGTATCCTCAAACTGCATTGTTTCTGTGGACACTTCGCCGGATTGGGAGCGCGCTGCCTCCGCCTGGCACGTAACCGGTGGCACTTTGAATTTCCGCATGGCTTTGCCCATGAATCGATTCCGATTTAAGGAATCATGCAGCAGGAGGTTGCGCAATGACGGATGGGTCTCACGCCGAAGTGGCCGCGCGCTGGAACGCGAATGCCGATCAGTGGACGCGCGATGTCCGGGGTGGCTACGACGTTTACCGCGACCGCTTCACCTTCCCTGCATTTCAGGAAT
The DNA here is from genome assembly GCF_013283645.1 of Sinorhizobium psoraleae. Lineage (GTDB taxonomy): Bacteria > Pseudomonadota > Alphaproteobacteria > Rhizobiales > Rhizobiaceae > Sinorhizobium > Sinorhizobium psoraleae. The sequence goes on along the minus strand of NZ_JABEKV010000004.1, from coordinate 635,423 downwards.
TCCTGCCGCCGCTCGATGGCCTTGACGTCATCGATTTCGGCTGTGGCGAGGGCACGAACACGCGGCGGCTCGCACGGATGGGAGCCCGGCTGACCGGCATCGACATTTCCGAACGGCTGATCGATCACGCCCGCCGGGAGGAAGAGGCCGACCCGCTGGGGATCAGCTACAGGGTGTCGTCCTACAGCGCCGACACAGGGTTTCCCGATGCTTCCTTCGATGCCGTCCTTTCCACCATGGCGTTGATGGACGGACCCGATTTCGAAGGCGCGATGAAGGAGGCCCATCGGCTGCTGCGCCCCGGCGGCTTCATTGCCTTCAGTGTTCTTCATCCCTGCTTCATCACGCCAGGGCTGCATTGGGAGAAGGATCGCGAAGGAGGCACGGTGGCGCTCTGCGTGTCGAACTATTTCGACCGGACCAGCTTCACCGAGCACTGGCGCTTCGGAGATCGTCCGAAAGACGAGGAGGTCGTGCCGTTCGCCGTGCCGCGCTTTCCCCGAACGATCGGCGATTACCTCAACGCGATCGCCGCGGCCGGGTTCCGGATCAGGCTAATTGAAGAGCCGCAGCCATCGCCCGAGGCCTGCGACGCCGTTCCCCGGTTCACCCGCTGGCGAGACCTCGCCGCCTTCCTGCTGCTGGTGATGGCGGAGCGTCCGGCCTCCTGCATGATTCCTTAAATCGGAATCGATTTAAGGACAAAATCATGCAGCAATTCAAAGTGCTACAGCGATCTTTGCGCGTCCGGTTGGACGCGCGGCGCTGTAAGCAATTCCAGCTTCCGTCCGGAACTGCGGAGAGCTCCCGTTCCCGTACCGGCCGACAGTGCTCTCTCCCGCCCTCACTCCTGTGCTTGTCACAGGAGTCCAGCCACGGCGCGTCCGCGCCGTGAATGACTTGCATTCAGCGCCTGGACGTGGCGGGGGACACATCGGAAGCCGGACCGTGGAATAGGGCCTGGAACGGCCGAGCGCTGGCGATCCAGCGGAGTCTTTCGCGCCCAAGGACTTGGCCGCTGCTGGATTCCTGTGACGAGCACAGGAATGAGGGGGCGCTGCGCCGCCCCGCCCTCGCCTTTATCATGCACGGCGAGCCGATCGAGCACATGCGCGCTTCGCAGGCTCAGGGCGCCACGATTCCCTTCACGGCCCAGGCGACCGCCATGTAGGATCGCGGACCATCGACGTCACCGTCGAGGTAAGCGGAACGGACCGCATCGCGCAGTCTCATGCGTGCCTTGTCATCGAGTGTCGCGACATATTCGGCACCCGGCCCATCCTTGCCGAGGTATGGCGCCCAGTAGTCGTCGAAGGAAGAGTACTCCATGCGTATCGCAAGCTCTGCCGTCTCGACCTCGGCAAGGCCGGCCTGACGCCAGGCCGATTCCAGTTCGCCCGGCCGGGTCATCGGACGCGTGCAGGCGCGCGCCCGAAGCAATCCAGCGGTGGGATCAAGCGCAGCCGCGGTATCGAGGAACATGCGACCCGCCACGAAGCCGCCGCGTGCATCCCATACGGTGGCCGCGACCGTCGCTCCCGGCCGCGCGACGCGGCGCATCTCCGCCACGGCCCGATGCGGCTCGGAAACGAAGTGCAGCATCAGGAGCGACAGGACCCGGTCGAACGCCGCGTCCGGGAAAGGCAGAGCGCATGCGTCGCCGACGCGGAAGGAGACGCGCGGATCCGAATTGCTGCGGGCGGCGTGCTCGATGTAGGCGGGCGCGTAGTCTATTCCGCAGATCGCTTCGAGGTCGGACCGCTCGGACAATAGAAACGTGAGGCTGCCGGTGCCGCAGCCGACGTCCAGCACGCGTTCACCGCTCGAGGCCCCGGCGAATGCCAGAAATGGAACAGCAAGCCGGCGGCTCCAACGCCCCATCTGCAGCTCATAACCCTCACCAGTGCTGGCGTTGAACGTCGATGCACCCGTCATGGCACTCTCCAGATGGCCTCTCCAGATGGGCCGAACGGCGACCTTACCACACCGCCAGGTACGCAGGCCATTGGAGCCCTCCGCCGGACGCTTGCGGCGCTACGGCGATCGGAGAAGGTGCGTTTCCAAGCAGGAAACTGCCCGAAGAAAGAAAAACGCACGGCAGGAACCCACCTGCCAGCCATCGCCGGTTTCCAGCCGGAAGGGCCGCGACTGCCATGTGGGTTCCGTTGCCGGCCCGCTCAATGCGCCGTCAGTGCCCCGCCCTCACCCTTGTCGTGCACGGCGAACCGGTCGAGCATATGCGCGCTCGCCTCGTTGAGGCCGATGACCTCGACGGCGACGTTATGGCGGCGGAATTTGAGCACCACCTTGTCGAGCGCGCCGACGGCGGTGATGTCCCAGAGATGCGCCTCGCTGACATCGATGACGGCCTTCTCGAGCGGCTCGGCGAAGTCGAAGGCAGCGATGAAGGCCTCGGTCGAAGCGAAGAAGATCTCGCCGTCGACATGATAGGTGCGCACCTTCCCGCTCTCGTCGACCGTCGAGCGCACATGGAAGAGGCGCGCGACCTTGCCGGCAAAGAACACGCCGGAGAGCAGCACGCCGACGAGCACCCCCTTGGCCAGATCGTGCGTGCCGACCGTGGTTACGACCGTCGCAAGCATGACGACGGAGGACGGCAGCGGATTGCGGCCGAGATCGAGGATCGAGCGCCAGGAGAAGGTGCCGATCGACACCATGATCATGACGGCGACGAGAGCGGCCATCGGAATGATCCGCACGAGATCGTCGAGAACGAGGATGAGGAAGAGGAGAAAGGCGCCGGCGACGAAGGTCGAGAGCCGCCCTCGCCCGCCGGAACTGACATTGATGACCGACTGGCCGATCATGGCGCAGCCGCCCATCCCGCCGATGAGGCCGGAAGCGATGTTGCTCGCCCCCTGGCCGATGCATTCCTGGCTCTTGTTGCTCGTCGTGTCCGTCATGTCGTCGACGATCTGGGCGGTCAGCAGGGATTCAAGCAGCCCCACCGCGGCCAGCGCCACCGAATAGGGGAAGATGATCTGCAGCGTCTCGAGCGTGAACGGCACGTGAGGCAGGGCAAGGATCGGCAGGCTCGAGGGCAATTCGCCAAGATCGCCGACGGTGCGGATATCCATGCCGGTCCAGTAGGCGATGCCGGTCAGAACGGCGATCGCGACCAGAGGCGAAGGAACGGCCTTTGTGACATAGGGGAAGAGATAGATGATCGCCAATCCCGCCGCGATCATCACATAAGTCGCCTGCGGCACGCCGACGAGTTCGGGAAGCTGCGCCATGAAGATCAGGATGGCAAGCGCGTTGACGAAGCCGGTGATGACCGAGCGAGAGACAAAGCGCATGACCCGGCCGAGCTTCAGGAAGCCGGCTGCGATCTGGATGAGGCCCATCAGCAGCGTTGCGGCGAAGAGGTATTCGAGGCCGTGCTCCTTGACGAGCGTGACCATCAGCACGGCGGTAGCGGCGGTCGCCGCCGAAATCATGCCCGGACGGCCGCCGGCGAAGGCGGAAACACAGGCAATGGCGAAGGAGGCGAACAGCCCCACCTTCGGATCGACGCCCGCGATGACCGAGAAGCCGATCGCCTCCGGTATCAGGGCAAGCGCCACGACGATGCCCGAAAGGACGTCGGCGCGGATGTTGGAGAACCATTCGCGTTTGTAGCTGGCAATTGTCAATTTCATGATTTTTCTTCGCAAAAGTGCTGCGCTACGGCGCCATGCGTCTTTTCGGACGCACAAAGGTCGCTGTAACACTCTCTATCGCCGCAGGCGGGAGGTCCGGCTTGCTTGGATTTGATGCTGTTGCGTTGTCTGGCGGATCGGCGGCCAGAAGAGCCACCCGGAGTTTCACCGGGTCCGTGGTGAGTGGTGCCCTTATATGAAAATGAGCCGTCAAGGACAACCGCCATTGTGCGCTGCCGCATCGACTTGATCCGGGCAACATTGAAGCGGCGCTACCGGTCAGGCCCGGCTCGGCGGCGACCGTGGTGTGCGGCCTTCCGTTATCCTTGGGGGCCGGTTCAGAGCGTCCGGGCGAGAGCTTCGAGCTGGCCGGTCGTCTGTCGCCAGCCTTCATAAAAGCCCCTCTCCTCGTGCTGTTTGCGCGCCTCCTCGGTCCAGTGCAGGGCGCGCACCACATGGCGGGTCTTGCCGCCTTCATCGGACATCTCGACGATCGTGGTCATGAAGGGAACGACCGCCGGTTGGGCGGAGGGGATCCAGCCCGGGGCAAAGGCGTTGGTGAACACCAGCCGACGCTCCGGAACCGCTTCCAGGAACACGCCGACGCCGTCGGACTCCTCGCCGTTCGGGCCGCGCATGACGATGTGAGACGTGCCGCCGGGGCGCGGCTCCAGCGTCTTCACCTCGGTCGTCCAGGACTGCGGCGCGAACCATTGCTCTAGGAGCCTGGGCTCCGTCCAGCAGCGCCACACTTTCGCGCGCGGCGCATCCAGGAGGCGCTCCAGCCGGAGCTCGTATCCTTCAGTCTTTTCGCTGGTCACCGGATTTTCTCCTCGTCCAGCTACCGCTTGAATCGCAGTCGATTTAGACGCGTAGGTCGCAAGCGAGGCGCCCTTCCCTCAACGGCCTCGCCCGATTCCGGCGGCAACACACTCCGGCGCTGTCTACCCAGCCTCAATTATACGGTGAGTCACAGCTCCGCCGCGGCCCGTCGAAGGGCTGGAACGTGTTGTCGGTCGACCGGTACGAGATGTAGCGCTGGCGGCACCAGCGGGCATGCGCGGTGGCGTCGTAGCGGAGCCGCTGGCGCACGCGGCCCCGGTCGAGCGCGGCGGGCGGCGGGCCGCCGACGATGGCGCCCGGGCCGATGCCGATGTCGTAGCGCTGGCCGCGAAAGCGTCCGCCATAGCTCGGATAGCGCCTGTTGAGGAAGTCGCGGTACTCCCGGTCGATGAAGAGCTCGTGGCGGGAGGGACCCCCGGGGTTGTTCCGGTAGGTCTTTCCGTAATCGCCCCTGAGCGGCGGGCATATGCCGATGCACGTCGTCTGGGCCGCGACCGGCGGCACGCTGGAGGCGGCGGTTATAAGCACAAGCGCGATGGTGGCTGCAATCTTCAACGGGCTTCACCTTTTCCCTTCTCTCAAGAGGGAACGATTTTCATGGAGGAAATGATCCAACGCGCCACCTTATACCATCTGCCGGCGAAAGGACGCACGATTCGGAAAAGCGCCCGCTCGCCCTATGGCGCCGCGCGTCCGGTGCCAAAGGACTCGCTCAGGCGCCGACGCGCCGAGTAACGGGAATGAGGTGTGCGGTAAAAACCGCCCGCGGACGATGACCATTTACCGTCCGCCGCGTGGCCGGTTTTTTTGCCCGGCCGCAGCCACTAACGCCCTCTTCCTGCGCTCATCACCGGAATCCGGCAGCGCCGCAAGTCGGCGGCGCTTCAAGGCTCCTTCCGGCTCGATGACGCGGGCGTCAAAAGCTTCGGACCGTCGCGACCGAGACCTTCGCGCGCCCGGAAGGGCGCACGGCGCTTGAGATCGCCTCACGCAGGCTCGCCGTCAATAGTAGGGCGAGACGCAGGGCTGGCGCGGGCCGTAATAGGGCTGGAACGTGTTGTCGTAAGCCCTGTAGGACCGGTAGCGCGCAAAGCACCAGCGCGTGTGCGCATTGCCGCCATAGGCCGGGCGATAATAACGCGGCGCACCATAGTAGCGCGGGCGATAGGCCGGGTAGCCCGAGCCATAGTAGCCAGGATCGTAGTAGCTTGGGCCGTAATACCTCGGCTGCGCCAACAGGCCGCCGAGGATCGCGCCGGCCGCTAACCCGCCGAGCGCCCAGCCCAATTCGTCATCGTCATCGTCGTAATGGCGTCGATGCCCGTAATAGCCGCCGCGATAACCACCACGGTAGCCGCCGCGATAGCCGCCACGGTAGCGCCTGTACTGGACCGGCTCTGCCTCCTGAACATCGATCTTCGGCACGACAATGGTAGGAAACGCCATGGCGGGCGGGACGCTGGTCAGCGCCGTCGCCAGCGACAAGGCAATGATTGCTAGCCTCTTCATTGGCTTCACCTTTTCCTCTACGGCGCCTGCCGTCGGACATGACGCGCGAAGGACGCCGCAGCACCTTTAACCTGCCGCATAATTCTGTCCCGAAATCCTGTTCCGGTTCAAGCAATTATGCAGCAACAGGAAATCATTCCTGTCAATAATGGCCGAATCGCGGTGGAGCGTCGCCCGGCGCGAAAAATCGCGATTTTGTCGCTCGCAAAACGCGCCGATCACACGCACCGATTGAGACGGCCGCCATGTAGTAGAACAACGCGAAACCGGCACGTAGGTTGCATAGCGATGCGTGCAGCGCCGTGCATGCTTTCAGACGCACAAAATCGCTGTAGCACTTTGAACTGCTGCATGTTTTTATCCTTTAGGCAAACATGGTCGGCGCGGGGTGGGACGGAAAACCGCTTCACACTTTTCCTCACCCCGCTTTTTTTGGCGCGGGGTGGAACGGAAAACCGCTTCCCACTTTTCCTCACCCCGCTTTTTAGTTCTCGATAACGGACGTTCGATGACGGTGTTACGGACATTGAAGCAAACGGTTTTGGCGGCGATATTCCTCATCGCCGGCGCCGGCGTTTACACGCTTTCGGCGGGAAACCACGGCTCCGGCACCCCGCCCGAAATGGCGGCGCCCGAGCTCCAGGCAAAGGAAGTGCTGGTCGACAAGTCCGAGCGCACCCTGCGGCTCCTGCGCGACGGAACGACGCTTGGCGAATACAGTGTGTCGCTCGGCGGCAATCCGTTGGGCCACAAGGAGCGCCAGGGCGACCGGCGGACGCCGGAGGGCGACTACCTGATCGACTGGCGCAACCCGAATTCGCGCTACCACCTGAGCCTCCACATCTCCTATCCCGACGCAGCCGACAAGACCCGCGCCGCCGCCGCCGGCGAAAACCCCGGCGGCGACATCATGATCCACGGCCTGCCGAATGGCTGGGGCTTCATCGGCCGGCTCCACCTCTTCCTCGACTGGACCGACGGCTGCATCGCCGTCACCGACGAGGAAATGCGCGAAATCTGGTCGCGGGTGCCGGACGGCACGCCGATCCGGATTGCGGGATGACGGAACAGGAATTTGCCGGAATCCCTATCCGCAACCCCCCGGAGTTCTCGCAGCCGTCGGAACGGTCTGACCGATAAGGCGTTATTCCTCCGACCGCAGCATCGAAGCGGCCTTTGCATGTCCGAAGGGACGTGCCGCGGCCGGATGCCGAACGGAACAGGAGCAATGCCATGAGAGTATCCCTGAGAACATCATCCGCTGCATTCGTCCTCTCCGCAGCCCTTCTCGGCGCGGCCGGACCGGCCTTTGCCGACATGTACTATGTGGATCGTGCGCCGACCGGCAGCGTCTATGTCGAGCCGGCACCTCCGGAAGTCATCTACGTCGATCCGGCGCCGACCGGCAGCATCTACGTCGAGCGGATACCGCCGGCCAACCTCGGCGCGGCCCGCGATCGCTACACCAACGAATACCAGGGTAGCCACCAGGGCGATTACTACCTGGGAGTCACGCCCCCGCCGACAGCTCCCTGAGCGGGTGACCGGGCGTAGTTAGAGCAATTCCGGGAAAGGCTGTAGCGGTTTTTCGTCCGGAAACCTTGTCACAAGGATGAAGCCTCGTCACAAGTATGTCCGTGTCGCCTCACCTTGGGAACACGCGCCACGGAGGATCGAGGCGATTCCGTCCGGCAAAGTAAAGGACCACTCGGTTTCCGCCGGGGTCGAATAGCTCGGCCTCTCGCCAAAGCCAGCTCTTATCCTCGGGCTCGCTTGCGAACTGGAGGCCGACGTCGCGAAGAGCGCGGACCGTTGCGTCCAGATTCTCGCACTCGAAATACACGGTTGTTCCGCGGCCACCGCCTTCGCCCTGAACCAGGGAAAAGGTGCTCTCTCCGTCCGGGCAAACAAAACGTGCATACCGGGGACGCGCGTCAACCACGGGCTTGAGGCCCAGCGTGCAATAGAAATGCCATCCCGCGTCCAAGTCCGGCATCGTAACTGTCACCTGATTCAGGCGCACAATCAGAAACCCTCCAATGAGCTCCCCATCCATTAACTGATTTTCGATGGTCCGCAACGGGCGCTGAGGCTCGCATTCCACAATCGGCGCTACGTCGGCGGCGCGCGAGACACACCTGACTGGGATGGGCCAATCGATTCCGAAGCCATTCACACGTCGGCCACAGCCTTGGGCGCTGCGCCTGTCACGCCGTTCGGGGAGCAGGTCATCGAGCCGCAGCCAAAGGTTTTACTGCATGTGTGCAGTTCAAAGACCGACAGCGACCCTTGCGCGCCTGATCAGACGCGCGGCACTGTCGCGACGCATTCGCATCGACAACGCAGGTAGACCGCATCCGGATCGCTGCCCCACCGGTCCCAGGCCGAGAGCGCCGTCTCGATCTCCTGGCGGTCGGCGAGACCCCGTTGAACGAGGCCTTCGGAGAGGCTTTCGAGACTCCTTTTCGCGTCCTCAACGGTTTCCCGCCGGGTCGGCGCATCGGCGCTGTGATTGACATGGCTTGCGCCGCTCCAGACCGGCACGAAACCATGAGATCGCAGGACAGCCTCCTGACGCCGCCCGAAATAAACGGCGTCGATCGATGAGTGCTCGTACCAGCGCTGCCACAGGTCCAGGGAAAGCAGGATGCCTGACGTCTCCGGGTAGATGACATTGCCGCCGGCATCGGCATCGCGCGTGACGATCAGCCCGCCCGGCTTCAGCACCCGCAAGGCTTCCGCGAGCGTTTTCCGGAGTTTCGCAGCACCGAGGTGATAGAGCACCGCGTGGAAGAACACCGCGTCGAAACTGCCGTCCTCGAATGGCAGCGAAGTCATGTCGCCTACCACAAAGCCCAGATTGGCATGGCCTGCTGCCGCGACCATCTGATTGGCGGCGGCAATGGCTTTCGGCTCCAGGTCAAGGCCGGTAACAGTCCGCACGACATCGGCGAAGCCGGCCGTGATCGTGCCCGGCCCGCAACCGACGTCGAGCAGGTCCATATCGCGCGTGAGAAACGGCACGAAAAACGCGATGGAATCGCCCCCGCGCTTTCTTTGAAAGTCGATAATGGCGGAGTTGTATCGCATTCCTTGTGTGACCATGGGTGCGCCCGGAGATGTGGTTTGCAAACGCGTGCGGAATCAATGCAGCAGCGCTGAAACCGGAATATCGGGATTTCGTGACAGGCGATCGACGGATGGCCAGAGACGTCATTCAGCCCGGCGCTGCACCTGCGGCGCGGGAGACTCCGCTTGATCAATGGCGCGAATAGCCGCGGCGTCGCGTCGCCCTTTAGCCGGCCGGTCGTCCCGTTTTAGGCATATCCGACGTCAATCACGGCGCCGACGCGCCGTGGCTGGATCCCTGTGACGAGCACAGGGATGAGGGAGTTCTGGGTTGGCCGCCCAACCAGCATCAACCGCCGAACATGCCTCGGCTGGCTCGATCGTGCTCGGCCATGGCCGGGTCGGTTCATTCCTGTGCGCGTCATGCGGATGCGGGAGTGTGTTGTGGTGGCAGAGGAAAAATGAAGGCGGGGAGTGTTCGGAGGTCGCTGTTGGCCGCCTGCGGCTGACCATCCGCACCTCATTCCTGTGCTCGTCACAGGAATCCAGCCGCGTCGCGTCGGCGGCGCGTGCGAGACTCGCTCCAACAATGAGCCAGCGCGGATCGCGCCCGCCAAACTGCAACGCGTACCAGCGCCCGCGCGCCGCAAGCAACTCCTGCTTGCTCATGCCGAATTCTTCAATCAAGCTGAGAGACATGAAAGGCTATGTCTACATCCTCGCGTCGAAACGAAACGGCACGCTTTACACAGGCGTCACTCGCGACCTGGCCCGCCGCCTCCTTGAGCACCAGCAGGAGCTCACACCCGGTTTCACATCGAAATACGGCGTCAAGACCTTGGTCTGGTTCGAGGAATTCGACCTTTTGACGGCTGCGATCACGCGGGAAAAGACCATGAAGAAATGGCCACGGCAGTGGAAGCTGAACCTCATCGAGGCCATGAATCCGGAATGGCAGGACATCTCGCACTATTTGCACGGCCTGTGAGGCCACGCGATACGCATGTGGCGATCCGACGCCGCCACGGCTGTCGAGACAGAGCCTCCCGCACCGCCTGGGCCGCTCATCCCTGTGACACAGGGACGAGAGCATCTGTATTGCTGGCCGGATCAGCTCTGGACGTGATGAGTGGAACTCACGCGCCGCCGACTTGGGCCGCGGCTGGATTCCTGTGACGAGCACAGGAATGAGGTGCGGACGGTCAGCCGCAGGTGGCCAACAGCGACCTCCGAACACTCCCCGCCTTCGTTTCCCCTGCCATGACAACACACTCCCTCATCCGCATGACGCGCACAGGAACGAGCCAACCGCGGCCATGGCCGAGCAAGATCGAGCCAGCCGAGGAATGTTCGGCGGTTGATGCTGGTTGGGCGGCCAACCCAAAATTCCCTCATCCCTGTGCTCGTCACAGGGATCCAGCCACGACGCGTCGGCGCCGTGATTGACGTCGGATATGCCAACAAGGCAAGGGGCTCTGGACGACGGTCGGCTGAAGGGTGACGCGACGCCGCGGCCGTTCGGGCCATTGATCAAGCGGGAGTCTCCCGCGCCGCCGGCGCGGGGCCGGGCCGAATGATCTCTCTGGCCAGCGCGGTTCGCGCCCGCCAAACTGCAACGCGTACCAGCGCACGCGCGCCGCAAGCAACTCCTGCTTGCTCATGCCGAATTCTTCAATCAAGCTGAGAAACATGAAAGGCTATGTCTACATCCTCGCGTCGAGAGGTGCGGATGGTCAGCCGCAGGCGGCCAACAGCCCTCCGAGCACCGCCTTCATTTTTTCGTCAGCCATGACAACACACTCCCTCGTCCGCATGCGCGCAGGAATGAGCCAACCGCGGCCATGGCCGAGCAAGATCGAGCCAGCCGAGGAATGCTCGGCGGTCGATGCTGGTTGGGCGGCCACCCCAGAACTCCCTCATCCCTGTGCTCGTCACAGGGATCCAGCCACGGCGCGTCGGCGCCGTGATTGACGTCGGATATGCCGACAAGGCAAGGGCTTGAACGATCGGCGGCTGCCACCCGATACGCATTTGGCGATCCGACGCCGCCACGGCTGTCGAGACCGAGCCTCCCGCACCGCCGACCTGGGCCGCTCATCCCTGTGACGAGCACAGGGACGAGAGCATCTGTATTGCTGGCCGGATCAGCTCTGGACGTGATGAGTGGAACTCCCGCGCCGCAATCTGCAGGGAATATATTCCTATCGCTGCTCAAACGAAGCACCGCCCTCCCCATATTCACGCAAGCCCTTGTCGAAGATGAGCGCGTTCAGTCCGCGCCTCAGCCACGCGAGCTGCGGCTCTGGCATCAGCCGCAGGCCCTCGTAGTCCATGACGCAGACGTTGAAGATCGTCGTTTTCACCTGCCGGCCCTCCTCGCAGCCGGCAAGCACGCCCTCGAGCCGCATCATCCGGTCGGCCGCCTTCAGCGCCATCCGGGCGCGTTCCTCGCTCGTCTCGCCGGGATGCCCCGCCACCCGGTCGAGCGCCTGGGCGCGAACGCTCGGGTAAGGGATGCCGTTCAGGTGATAGTAGCGCGCCATCGCCGCGGCATAGTCGTCGCCGGCCTCGCGCTGCTCGGCGGTGATGCGACCATCGAGGAACAGGCGGCCGAGCGTGTAGCCGGCGAAGGCGCTCGTCGTGTCGAGCCCGTGCATGCGCTTGCGCGCGGCAAGCGCCACCGCCATTGCCTCCTTCTCGCTCTCCTGCCTCGACCATTCCGGCCGGATCTTGCCGCAGGCGAAGCGCTCGGCATTGGCCTTGCGCGGGCGTCCAAGCTGCGCCTTGCGCTTCGCACGGAGTTTCTGGGCTTTGCTCGTCATTTTCGGGGTCCTTTCAAGCGGGGTAGGAAAGTGTGAAGCGGTTTCCGTCCACCCCGCGTCGACAAGGAAGCGGGGTAGGAAATGTGGTTTCCGGTTTTCCGTCCACCCCGCGTCGACAAAGAAGCGGGGTGAGGAAAAGTGGTTTCCGGTTTTCCGTCCCACCCCGCGTCACACCAAAGAAGCGGGGGTGAGGAAAAGTGTGAAGCGGTTTTCCGTCTCGCCTCGCGCCGGCGGAAATCCGGCCAGGGTGAGACAATTTTGCGGCTGCCCGTCCCGATCGGGGTGACATGATTCGATTTCTCCGGAACCACGCGCAAACCATTGAAACAATTGCTCCAATCGCCGGTACCACGCCCGCCTCAAGCATCGGCGGACCGCCGCTGCACCACGCCGAGCACGGTCGTGTGGTTGCGGCGGAAGATGCGGCCGATCAGCGGCAGCGAGAGATCCTTGCGCGCCTCGTAGACCGCGCGCATGCAGGCGTGCCGGGGCTCGACCAGCCGGCGCTCGCGGCGCACGCTGATGATGTCCTCCCAGGTCACCCCCGGAAAACCTTCAAGCACCGCGGCGACGATCTCCTCGACCGGCGGCCGGCGGTCGCCGCCCTCGGCCTCCCCGGCCCGCCCCGTGAGCAGCGCCTGCGCCTGGGCAACGAGCCGTGCCCCGGCGTCCGCAAGCTCCGTCTCGAGCGCCGCGATCCGGCGCGCCTTGGCCGCGTTATCGGTCGCAAGCGCCGCCAGCCGCCTTTCGAGCTCCGCCGCCGCGGCGGCCGAGACGACCGCGTTCGCCGGCCGCATCAGCCGCTCGCGCACGGCGCCGTAGTGCCGCTGCTGCCGCGCCCGCTGCGACTGTGTCCCTTCCGAATGGTTCGTCATTGCTTACTCCTGTTTCCCCTGCCGGCGCGATTCCGGCCTCGTTTCGTGTTTCCGTGCCCCCTGAAGGGCCCAATTATTTCGCCGGCTAATGTTTTCTGCCTGGCCGAACTTCATCGCTAGGCCCTATCCGCCCTCATTCCCGTACTTGTCTTGTGCGCCCAACCCCAGGTCTCCCTCATTCCTGTGGCTGTCACAGGAATCCAGCCACGGCGCGTCTGCGCCGTGAATGACGCCGTCTGGCCGCAACATCGACGCTGCGAAAGCGGCGCCACCGATCGACTCCACGCAAGATTCTCCCGCGCCCAAGGACTTGGGCGCGCTGGATTCCTGTGACAAGCACAGGAATGAGGGAGATTGGGCGACGGCTGAGCAAGGTCGAGCCAACCGAGAACTGTTCGGCGGTTAATGCTCTCCGTGCAGCCAACCGGGTTTCCGTCATCCCTGTGTTCGTCACAGACATGCAGTTCCAAGTGTGAGCGGCGGCAGCCGCGCGCACCCCCATCATTGGCCCTGCCCGGCCGAAGGCGGCGTGGCCTCGGCCCGATCCGCACTCACCTGCGCGCGAAAACGGGCGTGAAGCGCCCGCACCCTCGCCTTGCTTTCCGGCGAGGGCGGCGGCGGCTTCGAGAGCGCCCGCAGGGTTTCCGCCGTCGCCCGCGCCCGGGCCATGTCTTCCCTGGCGCCGCGCGCCTCCTGCCGGGCAAGGGCCGCAAGCTCCGCCGGCACCGGCATGAAGCCGGGCCTGACCGCTGCATATTCGCCGCGCTTCAGCTTCACGATCGCCGCCATGAGCCCGCAGGCCGGCACGTTCGAAAGCGCGAGCACGTATTCGCGCAGGAAGTCGGCAGGCGCGATGCCGGCGGGGGCCACCATGCCGCCGCGTTTCAGTGCGTCGAGGCACTCGGCCACGCGCTCCGGCGGCGCCGGCCGCAGCCTATCGGCGAGCCTGCCAATCTCCTCGCTCAAGCTCGAAAGTCGTGCCGGTAAAGTCGTCATCGCCTGCCGCTCCCCATTCCCCTGATCGCCCCGATGCCCCTGCCCGTCCCAATGTCCGTCCAAGCGCCCTGTCCAGTTCGCGCTGCACCTCGTCCTGGTGCGCCCAGAAATCGCCTTTCGGTCTGAGCCCGCCCCGGGGCGGCGCCCGTCCGCCGAAGGGCCTTGGCCGACCGGCATTGCGGATCCAGTTGCGCCAGGTCGCCAGCCAGTCGAGCTTGGTCGCCTCGCGCCCCGCCTTGGCGCTCCAGTAGTCGCGGAACTTTTCGAACTCGGCCTCGGCCTCCGCCGGGCCAAAACCTTCGCCGGCGGCAAAAGCCCAATCGGGGATAAACCTCTCCGGCAGCCGCGTCGCCCGCCGCTTATCCTCGGCCCGTTTGCCCTCGGCCCGTTGGCCCTCGCCGCGTTTGCCCTCGCCCCACCTCGCCTCCGAACGTCCGGCTTGCCCATGCGCGCCTTCACGGCGTCCGGCGCCCGCAGCTGCGGCCTCGGCCCCGCAATGCAGAGCGTCCCGATGCCCGGCCGCCCGAGACCCGCCTTGCCCATCCCCGCCTTGCCCATGCCCCACCGCCGGATGCTCGCCTTCCCGAGGTCCGGCCGGGAGGATCCCGGCGGCTTCGCCCCGGACGTCAGGGCACCGAGAACCAGCCGGCATCGAACCGGCAGGGACCGCGCCAGCGGAAATTGGGTTTCGGGTTGGGTTAATTTCTTTAGGGGGTGCGGGGGATCTTTCTTTATCGGGAAGGGGCGCGTCACGGCCGGTCACGTGGCTGTCACCCACAGTCCCGTGACATGCCGCCTCGCTCTCGCCTTCCGCCCCGTCAACTGCCATCGCCTCGTGCGCCACCCTCTGCCGGCGGCGCTGCTGGCGGGCGCGGTCGGAGGCCCGGCGCCGCTCGAGTGCTTCGAGCGAATGCGCCTCCGCGGCCGAGACCGCCGAAAGGATCATTTCGGGCGTCGCCCCCGCCGTCACCAGCGCCTCCACGATCGCCGAGATCCGCATGCCGCTCATCCGCATTCCCTGTTCCACCTTTCACCGGCAGCGCCGCATCTTCCGAGACGCTCGGAACCCCCCGCCGCGACGCCGAATTCGCTGCGCCTACCCATCCATGTTCACGAATCCCCGTCGGACCGCGCCGCCCGCCGGAACCTCCCTCGCACGCGTCCGGCCGAGACCGCGCGGCACATCCCGGGCGCCCCATCCAGGAGGCGAAGCCCTGTCGGTTGAAACCAGCCGACAGGGCTTCGCGCTGATCGCCGGGGAGGAGAGCGGCGATCAGTTCCCGCGGGGTGCAGGAAAAGTGCGAAGCGGTTTTCCGCCCGCACCCCGCATCCCAGGGGAACCCGGGTGCAGGAAAAGTGCGAAGCGGTTTTCCGTCCGCACCCCGCATCCCGCGGGAACCCCGGGTGCAGGAAAAGTGCGAAGCGGTTTTCCGCCCGCACCCCGCATCCCACGAGAACCCCCGGTGCAGGAAAAGTGCGAAGCGGTTTTCCGCCCGCACCCCGCATCCCGTGGGAACCCCGGAGTGCAGGGAAAGCGTCCGCACCCCGCACCCAAGAAAACCCCGGGGCAGGAACGTGCAACGCGGTTCCGTCTGCACCTGCAGCCCAAAGGCGGGAGGAATAGGCGCAAAACGATTTTCTGCTAACCCCGCCCAGTCCCCCTTGGGACATTCCTGGGGCATCCTTGGCGCGGATGCCCACGAGACTGATCTAGGGCGCGGCCAACGCCTTGAAAGGCGTGAAGCGGACGAAGGTCAGTAAAATCTTACGCCGGCCCTTCATCAACCGCCCTCCTCCCGGTTGCGTTTCACCTCGTCATGAATGACATTACTCGTGTTGCCATGTCAACATGATTTGTGTTATTCGTGTCGCTATCTTCCGAGTTATGAGCAACAAAGCTGCGAGCCATGAGCGACAAAGCTGAAAGATTGCGCGAGGCGCGCCTGAAGGCCGGCTATCGGTTTGCCTCCGACGCCGCGAACGCGCTTGGCGTCATCGCCTCGACCTACCGCGCCCACGAAAACGGCCAGAACGACTTCGAACTCGCCGAGGCCAAGATCTACGGCCGCCGCTTCAATGTCGATCCGGTCTGGCTGCTGGACGGCGACCGCCGCGAAGTGAACGGCGCCGCGCCTACGAGGCCCGCGGGGGTCGACAGGCCGAACGCCGAGGTTGGCGCCCGGATCGTCGGCCAGGGCAAAAAGATCCCCGTCTTCGGCCAGGCCGTAGGCGGAGTGGACGGTGAATTCCTAATGAATGGCAATGTGTTGTACGAAGTCATGGCGCCGCCGATCCTCTCGGACATTTCCGGCGCCTACGCGGTCTCGGTTTCCGGCGATTCCATGTCTCCGCGCTACGAGGACGGCGAGGTCTGCTTCGTCGACCCCAGCCGCCGGGTGAAGCGCGGCGACTATGTGATCGCCCAGATCCGGCTCGAGGAAAACGGCGCGCTGCTTGCCTACGTCAAGAAGTTCGTCCGCCACAACAGCGCCGAACTGGTGCTCGAGCAGTTCAACCCGCCGAAGGAACTCCGCTTCGACGCCAACACCGTCCACAGCGTCCACTACATCGCACTCGCCGGGAATGCGTGAGGCGGACGGGCCCCTCGCCGCCGCAGCAGCGGGCGCCTCCGTACCTGCTCAATCACGGCGCCGACGCGCCGTGGCTGGATTCCTGACGAGCACAGGAATGAGGGAATTTGGGCTAGGCCCGAGTGAAAATCACAACGCAGGCCCTGCGGCTCATGCACCGGATGCAACAAACAGCATCGAACCGCTGGGTGAGAATGCGGTAAACAAAATCTCCCCCTCATTCCTGTGCTCGTCACAGGAATCCAGTGCGCCCGAGTCCTTGGGCGCGAGAGACTCGGTCCACGCGGCTCCCATTTCTTCGGCTGAAACATGAGTTGTTCACGGCGCCAACGCGCCGTGGCTGGATTCCTGAGACAAGCACAGGAATGAGGGAGTTCCGGGTTGGCCAACGAGCATCAACGGCCGAGCCTCCCCGACTGCCTTGAACAGCACTTTTCAAATTTCCTCATTCCCTCTGCACGTCCCTTCACCCATCCCCGGAACAAGGTGCGCGTGATTGACGGCGGGTGATGAGAGACCAACTGCCGAGCCTTCGGCGCGAAACTGCTTCAGCCGTAGCCAAAATCTCCCCCTCATTCCTTGTGCTCGTCACAGGAATCCAGTGCGCCCAAGTCCTTGGGCGCGAGAGATCAGTTCACGCGGTTCCCATTTCTTCGGCTGAAACATGTTTGTTCACGGCGCGGACGCGCCGTCGCTGGATTCCTGTGACAAGCACAGGAATGAGGGAGTTCCGGGTTGGCCAACGAACATCAACGGCCGAGCCTCCCCGACTGTCTTGAACAGCAATTTTCAAATTTCCTCATTCCCTCGGCACGTCCCTTCACCCATCCCCGGAACAAGGTGCGCGTGATCGACGGCGTGAGAGACCAACTGCCGAGCCTTCGGCGCGAAACTGCTTCAGCCGCAGCCAAAAACTCCCCTCATTCCTGTGCTCGTCACAGGAATCCAGCGCGCCCAAGTCCTTGGGCGCAAGAGACTCAATCCCGCCGAAAACCGCTGGATGCCCAACCCATCTTTGCCTCCCGCGAGACGCCACCGCCCTCGATTCCCCTCAAACACAAACCATGTCGGTAACACCATAAACAACACGCTCCGTGTTGACACCATTCGTGTCGTGCGCGATGTTGCATTCAACACGAACGACATGATCGATGCCCGGCACACCCGGTCGTCGGACACCGGAGACCGAGCGCGGCCATATGTCCATCCTGACGATCAGATCCCACCTGCACAGCCACATCGACGAACTCTTTTCCGCCGATCTCCGCCGGTCGAGCGATGCCGAGAACCAGCAGGCGCTGAAGACTTTTCTGGCGTGCGTCTATTCCAGCCTCGCTTCGCTTGCCTGGCACCTCGGCGCGGACGGCAATGTCTTTCAGCGCGAGGCCCTGCCCGCCTCCGAGCTTACCGACGACGCCTTCTTCGAGCTCAACCGCGAGCGCGAATTTTCCGGCGGTGGCACCGGCATGAACCAGCGCCTCGTCGGAACCCACAATCACCGCCAGCAGTTTTAGATTCTTTGATGACGCAATTCCGGACGGAAAACCGCTTCACACTTTTCCTGGAATTGCTCTCAACCTACGCAATTCCGGACGGAAAACCGCTTCACACTTTTCCTGGAATTGCTCTCAACCTACGCAATTCCGGACGGAAAACCGCTTCACACTTTTCCTGGAATTGCTCTCAACCTACGCAATTCCGGACGGAAAACCGCTTCACACTTTTCCTGGAATTGCTCTCAACCTACGCAATTTCGGACGGAAAACCGCTTCACACTTCTCCTGGAATTGCTCTCAACCTACGCAATTCCGGACGGAAAACCGCTTCACACCTTTCCTGGAATTGCTCTGGAGCCCCCAATGCGCGCCGAAACCTACGCCGTCGTCAATCTCGCCGCCTTGAACCTGATCGAGGCGATGAGCGCCGCCTATTACGCGACCGAAGCCGAAGCTGCCGCCAGGCATGCCTTTCGTGTGAGGGAAATGCTGAAGAAGATCGCCGCCGCGCTCGAACAGGAGCCCGGCCATGGGAACGTCGAGGCCAGGCAGCCGGCCGGCACCGCGCCTCCATCAGCGACGAAGACAGCCCCTGCTCTGAAGCTCGTGTCGGACCGCGCCGGCGAATCCTCCTGGCGTTCTTGAGCCGCGTCAGCGCGTTGCCAAGGTTCATCTGGCGTTCAGGTTCGATCCATGAAACTAAGCAACGAAATATGCGTTGATCTGGATAAATGCCGAAGGAGCCCGAGCCATGAAGTTTTTGACCATCGCAGCCGCAGCCGGCGTGGCACTGACTGTATGCGCCGGGAACGCGTTTGCCGATCCCTGGAAGGACGAAAGCGGCCATGGGCGCTGGCGTGGGGGCGGCTATTACGATGGACCCCGCTATGAACGCCGGGCCTACAAGGAAGAATATCGTCGCGGCCGGTGCAAGATCGAGCGGAAATGGGACGACGACGAGTACAAGGAAGAGATCAAGTGCAAGCGCGGCGCTCGCCCGATCTACGGATATTACCGCTACTGATGCATGTCGCCCGAAAGTGTGCAGCGGTATCGGGACAACGAGATGCATGAAGCGCGTCGCGTGACTCCAATTGAATGCGACGCCCTTTAATGCAGGCCGCCACGGCATGATTCCTCAACGATCTAGGAAATCTTGCGGCAATTCAAAGTGCTACAGCGATCTTTGCGCGTCCGATTGGAAGCGCGGCGCCGTAGCGCCGCCACGAGCCTGTAGCGGCGCCCTTCTCTAAAAAAATAACGTCCCTCGCCCCACCCTCCTTGATCCGTGTCAAGGGCGCGAGCCCAGTGAGCGCCTAAAGTTTTTGCCGTGGACGGCAAGCAACGCGTCCCGGGAAAGGCTGCTGTCGTGCACTGTACGTCCGACAGGACGCGAGGCGCTGTCGTTCGAGGAGGATCTCATGTTCGTCAGGGAAATGAGCGAGCAGGAATGCGTCGCGCTTGTCGCCTCGGGCCGCCTCGGCCGGCTCGCCTGCTGCCGGGAGGGCCGGCCCTATATCGTTCCGATCCAGTATGCGCTCGCCGGCAAATGCCTCTATGGCTTCTCCATGCTCGGCCAGAAGATCGAGTGGATGCGCGCCAATCCTTGCGTCTGCATCGAGGTCGACGAGTTTTCCGGCCAGGACCAATGGAAGAGCGTGGTCATCACCGGCCGTTACCAGGAACTGCCGGACACCGAGCAATGGCACCGCGAGCGCCTGCATGCCTGGTCGCTGCTTGAGAAACACGTCAACTGGTGGGAGCCCGGCGGCCTGAAGCCCGGCGAGCAGCCGATCGCCGGCGCCTCGCCGCACGTCTTCTACTCGATCGACATCGAGGAGATGACGGGACGGGCGGCGATGGCGGACTGAGCGGGATGAGGAAAAGTGTGAAGCGGTTTTTCGTCCATCCCGCGCCTAGGAGACCACGGGATGAGGAAAAGTGCGAAGCGGTTTTCCGTCCCATCCCGCGTCCAAGAGACCACGGGATGAGGAAAAGCGCGGACGCGCAATTCTGCCCATCGGGCCCCGTTCTGTCGCCCTGCCCGGCAACAACGCCCTTTGCATGCCTCTGACGGCATGTTGTAATATCCCCAGGAAGGTCAACGTGCGGGGTGGTGATGACGCTGGAAGACCTCTATCGCCTGTTGCGCAATGGCCATGTGCAGGCGCAAGGCATAGTCGACACGGTACCCGATCCTTTGCTTGTCCTGGACCAGAACCTGTGCGTCCAGAGCGCGAGCCGTGCCTTCTTCACGACCTTCAAGGTCAGCCGCGATGAGACGATCGGACAGCACATCTATGAACTCGGCAACGGGCAGTGGGACATCCCCGAGCTGCGCCGCCTGCTCGAAGAGGTCATTCCGAAGAGCACGGCGGTTGTGGACTATGAGGTCGAGCAAGACTTTCCGAGCATCGGCCCGAGGACGATGCTCGTCAGTGCGCACCGGCTGTTCCATCCCGACGACAACAGCCGCACCTTGCTGCTCTCGATCGTCGATGCCACGGAGCGACGCCAGCGCGAGGCCGAGAAGGATGTGCTCCTGGGTGAACTCCGGCATCGAATGAAGAACCTGCTCGCGCTGGTCCAGGCGATCGCGCGCCAGACCACCGCCGCGGATCGCTCCGGCGAGGAATATCGCGACGCATTCATGGGCCGGTTCAATGCGCTCGTGATCGTCGAAAGGTCGGCGATGGTGACGATCGTCGGCGTCGTCTGGTTGGCGTTCAAGGTCTGGCCTTCCTTGGCCGGGTTGGCGACAATCGTGCCGGCGACAGGCGCATAAATCTTTGTGTAGCCGAGATCGACCTTGTCGCCGGCAAGCGTCGCCTTCTGCTTGCGGATCTGGGCAGAGATGGCGTCAACGTCGGCGGCGGCCGCCGCATGGTCGGCGACTGCCTGGTCAAGCGTGGATTGCGAGACGCTGTTGGTCGCGACCAGATTGCGCTGGCGCTCGATATTCGCCTGCTTCAGCACGAGCTGCGCCTTCTTCGAGACGAGCTGGGCCTCCAGATTGGCGAGTTCCGCCTGATCGATCTCGATGCGGTTTTCAATGGTGGCCGGGTCGATTTCGGCGACGAGCTGGTTTGCCTCGATCTTGTCACCGATCTCCACGTGGAGCGATTTCAACTGGCCGGAAACCTGTGCGCCGGCGTCGACGGAATTGATCGCGTCGAGCGTGCCGACGGCGGTGACGCTGTTCTCGATGTCTCCGCGCATGACGGCCTGCGTGATCATCGCGGTGGCCGGCTCACCGCCATTTCGGCTCCACGCGTGGTAGCCCGCGCCGATTGCGGCGAGCATGAGCGGCGCAAGGATCCAGCGACGCGATCGGCGCTTTCGACGAGGCGGCTTCATGGGAGCGGGAATGATGGTGAACTTCGCGAGGCCACGCGCCGCTGCGTCTTCCATGGTCTCGGCTTCCTTGCTCATTTGGTTTCTCGATCCTCAAGCGGTCGTTCACCCAAGATAGAGATCGACGCGGCGGCGAACAGCTTGAGATCATTACACTTTCGTAATGTGGGAGAAGCCGGCTGTGAAGCAGGCATCCGTTTACGTCGAGCTTGCCGCTCAAAATCGTTGACGTCCGTCGAGAACGCCAACGAGCGCATCCGCCGCTTCATGCTTGGCAGCACCGATCTGTCCGCCGTGAAACAACAGCTTGTCGCCCTCACCACCATCTGATTCGCTGCCGCGAAAGTGCCTCGGTTACCGCACACCTGCCGAGGTGTCCATGGCGCATTTGTGAAATGCGGGCGATGCCTACCGTTCACACGTCAGTGTTGCACTCTCCACGGCATTTTATGGGCGTCTCTAGAGTATCCCTCTCGCCGGCGATGTTCTGCCACCCGCTTTCCGAGGCCGGTGGTCCCGAGTACGGGGCGCATATTCGGGCGACTGGATTTGGGAAGCTATGCTCTCACCCATCGAAAAATCGTGCCTTCGGTGGGTGTCCTAAGGTAGATCTGTCGCCGAGATCGCGTTGATTCAGGGGAGCGACCTTGCCGGCATCGATCTGCATCTGCTCGAACTCGCCGCCTCCCGCGAAACTGTCGACGATCAGCGGACGTCCGGCGAGTGAGCCGCTGAGCACTATCGCTGTAGTCGAACGAAGCCTTGCCCGCGCGCTCGGAGCGCTTGGAGCAAATCGATAGGGGAAGCGCTCAGGAAGGCCAACCTCTCGACTTCAATCCCGCTCTCTTGTCATGGCGTCCTCGCCCGGTTTCCGATCTTCCATAACTAACGCTTGTAGGCCCCCAGCCAGGCTGCGGCCGCTTTGATTTGTCTGCGCCGTGATCGCGCCCGTCCCCGGACCGGTCCATGTCGGGCAGTTGCTGCGATTGGCAAATGGCGCGTCAGAGAGGAGTCGACGGCACGCGCCCTTCCGATGATCGTTGAGGCGCATTCGAACACCGATGGTCCGCTTCTGGGGCGACGCTAGGAGGAAGCCCGGCGGCTTGAAGAAGCGTGGTTTGGTCTCAGCCGCAATCAGGTGCATAGCGGTTGCAGGTCTATGACCGGGGCCGGGGTGCCGGTCGACGTTGGCACAAGGCGGCGGCCGTCACAGCCGACATGGACTCCCGTCCCGTTTCCGGCCTGATGATCATTCGACGGTTACCGACTTGGCCAAGTTACGCGGCTGGTCGACATCGGCGCCCATGAACACGGCCGTGTGATAGGCAAGAAGCTGGATCGGCAACGCGAAGATCATCGGTGCGATGATCTCGTCGACGTTCGGCAACACGATCGTATGCATCGTGTCGAGCTTCGACGCGGCAGCCCCCGTCTCGTCCGTAATCAGAATGATGCGTCCGCCACGGGCCGCAACTTCCTGCATGTTCGAGACGGTCTTGTCGAAGAACCGGTCATGCGGCGCGATGACGATCACCGGCATATTCTCGTCGATCAGCGCGATCGGTCCGTGCTTCAGCTCGCCGGCCGCGTAGCCTTCCGCATGGATGTAGGAAATCTCCTTGAGCTTCAGCGCGCCTTCCATCGCCAGCGGGAAGCTGGTGCCGCGGCCGAGGTAGAGCACGTCGCGGCACTTCGACAGTTCACGCGACAGGAGCTCGATCTTCGGTTGGACGCTGTTCAACACCTCGCCCATGATGCGTGGCAACTCGGCAAGACTTCTCACCAGCGCCTGTTCTTCGTGTTCGCTGACCGTGCCTCGCGCCCGGCCAGCGCCGACAGCAAGCGCGGCGAGCACCGCAAGCTGGCAGGTGAAGGCCTTGGTCGATGCCACGCCGATCTCGGGACCGGCGAGGATCGGGAAGACCGCGTCGGACTCCCGCGCGATCGTCGATTCGCGGGTATTGACGACGGCACCGATTTTCAGACCGTGTTCCTTGCAATACCTCAGCGATGCCAGCGTATCGGCCGTTTCGCCAGACTGCGAAATGAAGAGAGCGGCCGATTGCGGCGAGAGCGGGATCTCGCGATAGCGAAACTCTGAAGCGACATCGATTTCGACCGGAAGACGCGCATAACGCTCAAACCAGTACTTGCCGATCAGTCCGGCGAGATAGGCGGTACCGCAGGCGGAAAGCGCAAGACTCGGCACTTTGGCGAAATCGATGGCATCGGAAACGGTCGTCACCCGGTTTTCAATGAAGTTGATGTAGTGGCCGAGCGCGTGGGAGATGACCTCCGGCTGCTCGTAGATTTCCTTCTCCATGAAATGGCGATGATTGCCCTTATCGACCATATACGCTGCAGCCATCGAAATCTGACGTGGGCGCGTGACGACATTGCCCTCGATGTCGAAGATGTGCGCACCGGCCTTGCCGATAACGGCCCAGTCGCCATCGATCAGATAGGTGATTTCATTGGTGAAGGGCGCCAAGGCGATCGCATCCGACCCCAGGAACATTTCGCCGTCGCCATGGCCGATCGCGAGCGGCGGCCCGTTTCTGGCTGCCATGATCGTCGATGGGTCATCCTCAAAGAGCACGGCCAGCGCATAGGCCCCGGTAACGCGCTTCAGCATCGCGTGCATCGCTTCGCGGCGTCCCATCCCATCGCGATGGTATTTCGCCAGGAGATGCGCCACGACTTCCGTATCGGTATCGGTGCGGAACTCGACGCCAAACGCAGCAAGTTCATCCTTCAATTCCGCGAAGTTCTCGATGATGCCGTTGTGGACCACCGCAACGCCGTCGGTGAAATGGGGATGCGCATTGCGCTCCGTCGGTGCACCATGCGTCGCCCAGCGCGTGTGGGCAATGCCGATGCTGCCGTCCAGCGGCTCCTCTTTCAGCTTCGCTTCGAGGTTGAACAGTTTCCCCTCGGCACGGCGGCGCTCCAACCGGCCCCCCTCGATGGTTGCGACACCAGCCGAATCATAACCGCGATACTCCAGCCGCTTCAACGCATCGACCAACCGCTCCGACACCGGCTGACTGCCGACGATGCCAACGATACCGCACATATCCCTCTCCGAGCTCCTTCCATGCCGATCGCCTACTCACACGCCGCACCTGAGTAAGGCTACATCAGGAACACGCAATGATTTCTTCGGTGCCTGTTGGCCGAACTTTCGTGACGCCTAATTTGTAGTTCGGCGCTTCTAACACTACTTTGGCACCTTTGGCTTGCGGCGTTCTGTGAGGAGCATCTCACAGTGAGGGCATCGGAGCGGCGGTGGCCGTGCGAAGATGTCGAGGATCGCTT
>NZ_JABEKV010000004.1:610367-610788 GCF_013283645.1 Sinorhizobium psoraleae | reverse complement strand
TCTCTATAAGCCACCTCGTCTTGGGCGCCCATCGTCTAGCGGTCTAGGACGCCGCCCTTTCACGGCGGAAACACGGGTTCGAGTCCCGTTGGGCGTGCCATTCCTCCTCTTTCCTATTCGATCTTTTTCGTAGTATGGTGCCGGTGCTTCCGCAGCAGGCGCCCATCGTCTAGCGGTCAGGACGCCGCCCTCTCACGGCGGTAACACGGGTTCGAGTCCCGTTGGGCGTACCAAATCCCATTTCGGATGCGGCAGTTCAAATTTCCCGCAAAAAAGTTGATTTAATAGCTCTCGCTCACTTGCGGGAATCCGAAGCGCTCTCTATAAGCCACCTCGTCTTGGGCGCCCATCGTCTAGCGGTCTAGGACGCCGCCCTTTCACGGCGGAAACACGGGTTCGAGTCCCGTTGGGCGTGCCATTC
>NZ_JABEKV010000004.1:0-610267 GCF_013283645.1 Sinorhizobium psoraleae | reverse complement strand
CTCAACATCGTCAATCAAACCGTGATCCGGAAGGTGGGACCAAAACAGCGCTTACGGTTTTCGAAAAAGATGTGAGCTTGGCGCAGGCGACAAACTCCTGGTTCACCATCGTCTTCATTCGAGCGAGAAAAGCATCAAGGTCGGACTTGGCGTAAATCGGTCCCAGACCGGTCTCATGGCCGTCCGCAAACGCTCGTGGGATGTAACCGCCATGGGTGAGAGTATTCCAAAGTGTTCGCCCAGAATTCAGATACAGCCATGCCTTCGACCAGTTCATTCCGCTCGTGTATTTGGCTACGACATCGGCCACGACGTCCTTCGGCACAAGGATGCGATCAGGAGTCAAGTCCTTTGCGCTGGTTCCGATGACCCCGACCTTTAGAAGCAACTTCCTCAGGGTGAGAGGATGAAGGTTGAATTCCTTCGATGCCGACTGGATGGTATGGAAGCGTCGTTCAATGACGGGACCGAACATATCGTCGCCCGGCCCAAACGGAATAGAGCTTAGTGCCACTTCACGCATGATGGCTCGCACGCAGTCAAAAGCGGGATCATCGCTTTCATAGGCGAGGCGCTCATAAAGACGTCCGTACAGGTGTCGACCGCCGGTGTCGCCTTCACCATCCCAGAAGTCAGAGTGCAAGCCCTCAAGGAAACTCCGGAATGCGTCTTCTCCTTTGCAAAGGACTTCAAACCCGACTTGAGCGCTATCCACCCAATCCATTTCACTGAGGTCGTCGAATACGAACCTTTTGCCAAGGCGGATCGTGGCGCCCACCATTTCGCACATTTTCCCGGCGACGTATAAGGGGAGGCTGTCGAGCCAGCTTCGTCTGTCCCAACGTCCCCAGAGACGTTCTGTGACGTAACTTTCGAAGTCCGTCTGGATACAACGTGCAGCAGGGGGGTGAACGTTCGGATCGCGCTGCCAAGCGGCAATCATTGCCGCAATGTCGTGCCCTCCCTCCAGCGATGAGCGTTCGGTGAGCTGAAGAAGCACATTGTGGCGGGGGCAGGTTCTGATAAAGGTCACACACCAGGCGAGGCGGCCATAGGGGCGCGATGTGACGACGCCTGATCCATTTTCGTAATCCTCGGCAAGGCAATGAGGACAATGGCGAAGCCTCGATCGAAGGAACGACGATCTTGCGAGCACCTCTCCATTGATCTCGTGAAAAAGTCCATTGCGCTTTACGACTCGTTTGTCGCTGCTCCGCAGCTCGTAATCGGCGAGTGCCATCAACCTTGCTACCTCTTCGGGTTCTCCATCGATCAGCTTTTGATGGTTCAACCCCATGTGGCCGCAGAACTCTCGCACGCCGCTTGCGTAGTTGGCAGCAGCAAGCCGGGAGGCGTAACTTGCGATTGTCTCGTCATCGTGGAATGGCACAGTGATCGAAAGAGTTGTCATCTCGGCCGCTCCCCTGGCTTAAGGGACTTCCTGCCACTTGCAGGAGGTGTCCAGTTTTGATCACCCTCGGAAATCTTCGCACTGCCCCATGGTGATTCAGACCAAGTGGCGAGCTCAAGACGTTTGCTGCTGGCGAGCATCCAGTCGCATCATGATATGCCTGCGCGAAGTCACCGGTCGTGATCTCGGCTCGTCCTGCTTTCAGGACCTTAGCCACAGCGGATCGGATGAGAGTGATAATCGAGCCGATGTTTCCTGCACAGGCGTGAATTAGCCTTTGAGAAAGGTCGTCGATCGGCAATCCTCCGAGGTTCAAACCAGCATGCTGGGTGACGATCTCGCTGATCCAGGCCGAAACACGCCCTGATTTCTGTGGGGGAAAAGCCGCCCGGCGACCTAGAGCACGTCCGCTTTAATCGGGGTCATATCCTGCTGCGGCGAAGCAGTTTGCACATTCCTGGGGCTCGAGTCTGACGATTTCGCCGACGGTGTTCCACAATGCGTCGACGGATCGTTCGGCCTTCGCCCGCAGATCGTCCTTTTTTGTTTCGACTCCGCACGGAAAGAGTAAGCGAATGATCCTTTTCTATCCCATGCTGGATATGGCTTAGTGCGCACCTACGTCCGGGCGTTTGCACGAATTGCCGTCCAGTTCAACCATTTGCCTTCGCAATGGCTTCCCGAGCTTCGTTTGCTTCAATGAGCTTTGCGGCAAGGCTATAGCCAAGTTCTCGATACGCTTCAAATTGAGCCTCATGAAAGAACTGGTCGGAAGTGGGTTCGTCCGGAAAAGCTGGGTGTGCACTCCGATAACCGAAGATCTCATGCGACAGGTCTGCGGTCAGGGTCGTCTTAAGGTAAAGAAGGATCCCCGCTGAACCGTCGCCATAGCGAATTCTTCCAACTGCAAATCCGTTTTTGGCCAAGGCCAAGCCCGCTGCACCAAGTTGTGCGCTCGGCCGCAAACTCGCTAACCCGTACTCCTCTTCGGGGAATTCTATACGAGCTCCGAAATCGACCCGGACGCGCTCCAACATAACCGCCAGGTCATAGCAGAGGTTCTCAGGGTCACAGGTAGCGTCAGATACAATAATGACTTGCAGCTTCCGTCTAATAAGCTCGTATACACCAAGGTTGTCAAAATGGCCGCCGTCCGTCAGGTCGACAACCTTGCTGGTCTCAGCAAGTCTCCCAGCAAGCACGCCCGAGGTAATGCCGGGAAGGATGAAATTAGGCGGCACGGGCCATCTGCGTCCGAGATCGGGATGCGGAGCCCAGTGCCCGAGTCGGAGATTCAGCAGAGACATGAGAGTTGAAACAATCCTGTTGCGGGTGAAGCCAGCGCCCGCCACCCCCGTGTTGGGGTTGGCGGCTGCGCCCGAAATGGCCATTGCCGTGGCCAGCGTCATACCGGGATCGTTCATTTTCATGTAGACCTTGGATGCGACCCAACCAGTCGCCTCGCTACCGCAATACAGAGGCGAAAGGATAAAGCTATCCCCGCCGCGGCCTTTGTATTTTGTTTTCTTAGAATCAACCAATACAACATTTGTATTGATGATATGGTATGGTCTCGCATTCTCCCCCAGACACATATTTTCAATTGGCGTCGTGTCGGCCTCTAAAGCGTAGTTCCATGAATTTTTCTGGACGCTGTCGAGCGATGGCATGAACAGCTCCATCAGGCGATCTCGATACATTCGATGAATGCCGAGATAGTTGACATTCACGAACAATCCGAGAAAAAAAGCAATCGACGCAAGTGCGCCGAAAGACGCGAAGAACCAGGCCGGATAATCGTCGCTTATATTATAAATACTAAATGCGATGGTATATGAACTTAACAATAAAGCGTTTAGCAACATACAGCATCCTATCAGCTGTCGAACACCAGTGGTACTCTCTAATGTCTCGGCGGGTTCTGTCCGGCCCCGCCAAAAAGTAATGAATGTTCCGATCAATACCGTCGCAGCAATTGCTGGGACAGAATATTTCCCGGCGATCTCCCCCTCAGTCGGTATAAACGCCAAGACAAAAGAGGCCAACATCATTGTGAGTGCGTATCCGAAGTAACCTTGAATGTCGGTGCGTTGCCTATATCGCCGAGAAGACCAAACAGGTATAGGATTTGAGCCAACAGTCCACCGGTTCGCCTTCAGAGAATTACGTGCATGCTCAATCATCTGAAGAATCTGGTAGAGTAGAGTAAATACGGAATACAATAGGCTACATATTACAAATACTACCGCAAGACAAACACCAATTAATAAAAGCCATCTAGCGATCGGACCTGAGGGGAAGTAGGGAAGCCAGTCGCGAGCAGGCGCAAAAAGGGCCATAGGGATATTTCCGAGATGATCCTCGAACTTTTCGAATACATACAAAAGAGCAAGAAATATCAAAGAAAGAATTGAAATGTAAACTATAAGGGAGACAATCACAATTCGGAGAACAATGGCGGCTAATGACATCGCACCAAGGCTTCCACCGGGAAGGAGATAATTACCGTGATACCTGAAATATCTGATCAGAAGATCATCCTTGGCGTGGGTCCCCCCGGCATTGATACTAAATGGAAAATTGTGCGGTTCCGTGCCCGGACTGATCTCAGTGCCCGCGTTAGTCTTGATCTTCTTTTGCGACAGCCACCAAGTCAGTGAAGAGCCTATGTATCCTCCTCCAGACACCGTGGAAAGATAGTCTACTTTTCTGAGGACATTGGCCGCAGCGAGTGCCTGAAGGACCCCGAGCGCGAATGAGGCAGATCTGATCCCGCCGCCAGATAGCGCAAGGCCGATCAAGGGCTTTTGTTTGATGCGCCTTTCTTCTGCCTCGATGACAACCTGAGCGTTTGTAGTATACTCTTCTTCTGCTGCATTCTTTGTCATCGCTAGCCGCCACCTGTCGGAATTCGTTGTGCTCCAATGATGCCTGCGAAAGTTCAAAAGTACAAATCAGCATGATACCGGGAAGTTTGGTTATATACAAGTGTATATTTTAGCTGGTTCAGCAATACAATCAGCCGATGGAAGTAGCCTGAAATGTCAACTGCGATAAAATGCCTACCGTATTTTACCGGGCATCTTCTAGCTATTCTTGCAGTTTCGAACCTATTCCTTGGTGATGGTCAATTCGGCCGTGCTGCGGTACTTATTCTGGTGTTTGGCGCGATTTTTGATCACGTCGCGGGAGGGCGACGTTCGTGGTTACTATTTGGCTCCGACGTTCATGTAGAACGAAATACTCATGCTTTCATAGCCATATCAAGCGCATTTGTGCTGCTAGTTTGCATTTTATTGTCGATGTATTTTATATATCTAAGCAATGGCGTCATTTTTGACGCAAAATTGCTCCTATGCTCATCTTTGATTGGCTCGCTGTCGGTGGCGACTGGGCATGAACTGGTTCACAGCCAGAGGCTGTTTGACCGATTGGTTGGGATAATACTTATGACGGTGTGCGGCTGCCCCCTTTTTGTTATCGAGCACTACAGCGGTCACCACAAGAATATCGGAAAGGCGGTTGATCCCGCAACTGCCGGATATGGAGTAAGTTTTTTTCAGTATTTTCCGGAATATGTAACTAGATGCGTTCTTGACAGCTATGAACTTGCGAAGGTTAAGAGATCCCACGGCCGGAAGAGGAGCTGGGGGCTGGCGGCACCTGGATTTTTATTACTGCTTTGTTGCATGTTGCTTGGCTGGGTAATCGCTCTCTTTCTGGTAGGCGTAAATGGCGCGGGTTTTCTGGTTGGAATTGCTGCTTCATCAAATGTATTTTTGGCGCTTGCAAATTATATCCAACACTACGGGTTGTCGCGTCGTCAAAAGGGCGGCAGGTGGGAACCCATTGGGCCCAGTCACTCTTGGGACAGTTATCATCCATTTTCGAACTGGTTACTTTTAAATCTTCCGCTTCATAGCGAGCATCATGTCGGTTTCAGGAGACAACTTGCTGGGCCTCTGCCAGGTTTGTGCTCACCTGTGCTTCCCAGCGGGTATCTCGTAATGATTTGGCTACCTATCATCCCGCAGTTGTGGATGCGGGTAATGCATAGGACTATCGGATACTATTGGGCCAAACTTGAAAGTGACGGAGATTTTAGTCATGAAGGTATGTAGATATTGCGCATCCGAAGACATCCCTGATGCCGCGCTAAAGTGTAAATATTGTGGAGAGTGGCTAGGTGAGAAAAGAATATTTCGCGGAACTTTGACCGGAATAGCATACTTGCTGGCTGCGATGTTCTTACTGCAGCTGGTAGGCTGCGTGGCTCTTATAGGGCCGGTGCTGATCGGATAGCTCAAGGCGCAGGTTGTGGCACAGGCGCTGGTACGCGCCGCAACGTGTCGACGATAGCCCATCGTCAGGGAGCACACGCATGCAGGTGTTATGCGCTATAATTCTTGTACTCGTAGAGTTTATTTAGTAACTCGCCTGATGGAACTTTATCATTCTCCATAAAGGCAATGTATGCTTCGAGTATGTCTTTGACTCTAACCAAATCAACTTGGTCCAATTCGGCAAGCTCTTGTATTTTATACCGGTCTGGGAGCGATTGGTAGCTCGTCGAGAGAAGCCAGTCTTTCGCCGCCGATTTATTTAACCACTTTAACCCAAAAATTCCATTGCAGAGTTGAAATCCAAGATCTCTATGCAGTTCCTTCATATTGGCGATCAAACGAGGCGACTTGGTCTCTGGAGTAATCGCTTGGAATGCTCGGTAAATGGCGAACTCGGCTTCCTCACCGAAATCACCCTGATGTCTTTGCCCGCCGCGATTCACCATCTGCTCTGTCAGGACGAATGAAATGCGTTCCTCGACCTTACGAATTTCCTCCAGAATACTCTTTGCATCTTCAACCTTTTGTTCCAATTTCTTTTCATATTTTTCTAAGATGAATGAGCCAGGGGAAAGGACCAGCTTCTTTATATCTGTCCAATCGATCGTGGCAGCGATAAAGGAAAATACGCCTACAAGGAAGAAGTATCCCGCAGATACAGGATTCATGAGGGATATGAAGGGAGTGGAGACAATCATGAATGCTCCGGTCAGTCTCGCCCATCGAGTATATCTATTTTTTTCATCGTAGGGATCGTTTGACGTTCTTGGGAGATCAGACATCGCGCATCCATTCAACTTGAGTGAAACTTTTCCTTTGTCATCGGAAGTGTAACATAAATATGCAGCAGTACGAATATAATTGAGACCGCATCGCGCCAGTTGGCTGACCTAGTTGAACGTCGAGTAGTCACATTTTTCATGCGTTTCTCTTGACAAGCATGCCCCTACGACCGTCGCAGGTGCCTACGTAGCATCATTTCGCCACGCGCACGTCATCCAGAGAAAAGACTAAGCTCAAACCGAGTAACCTCCACGCGAGCAGGTAACGACACGTCATCCAGTCTTGAGCTGAAGATCTTCCTTCACAATCTTGTCCAGTTCCTTTTTCAGTTCGATCTCTTTTTTCGATGCCGCGTCAAGCCTCGTCTTCTTGTCTTTGATCATCGCTTCTAAACGAGCAATAGACGTCTTAATCTGCTCGATTTCGGCCTTTTTCTTTGAAACCCGACCCGGATCGCCACCACTCGCATCGAGATCGCTTTTCTCTTTCTCCAACCGCTCCTCGTCGGCCTTTAAAGAGTCTCGCGACTTTTCGTCGTTTTGAATTTCGACGGGGAGGTTTGTTGTCACCTCACTGTTAATGTTGAGCTCAATCTGCACCGCCTGTGCCCTTGCCAACGGCGTAGTCCCGCCAAGCTTGCCACCGATGTAAACGCCTTGGCTGACGCCGAGGAGCAGTAGCGTGTTGGTGTCGAGGACTGGGAACGCTGCTGATTCCGCGATCCGGCAGATCACATAGACACCCAAGAGCAGCGTGAATACCAAGAGCTGCAGTTTCATCAGGTCGAACTGTCCTCTGGTGTTGAGGATATCCCAAAAGCGGAAGGGCTCATCCTGGCTGTTCGACAGACTTGCCCCAGCGGAGCTGACCGGCTGCGACGTCGATTCCCCCCTGGACAGGCTAATCCACCTTGCCAGAACCGATCCTGTGCCCGCGATCCCGAGAAGGGTCAGCATCTGCGGTGTCATTTGTAAAAGACTGCCTGTGACCGCATATGTGTAGAACAATCCCCATACAGTGATAACTGTCCAGAAGAACACCTGGAAGAGGGACAGGCTCGGATCGTTGTCTCCATCGCTAATGAATAGCCCTGCGAACCACCTTCCCCAATCCGTTCCATCTTTCGCATCGGGGACTGTCGTCATGTATCTGGTTTTCAGGATTGATCCGAACAAAGCGGCGGTCAGCAAGCTCGCGATAATAGCTCCCCAGAGGCGGGGGTAAGCCCGAAGTCCCCCGTGTGCGATGAATTTTCCGTCTGAACTCGCGATGGCGATTTGGATTGGAGCCGGCCAACCCCACTCGGGCAGAACGCTGCTTGGCAAGCTTACCGTCAGATTAGACGCACCGGCTTTTCCTGCTGAAACATCGGTAATGCTAGCTTGAAAGGGTTTTCCCTCTGAGATCGCGCACGCCGCCAGACTATTGACATTCAAGTTGGCGTTCTCTGCCACGATAGAAACTGCTGATGGTCCCTTTTCGCCGAAGGCTCGAATCGGGATTAGCTTGGCAGGAGCATTAAAGAGGAGGGGTTTGCCGGAAGTTGTTTCCAGCGTTGTGACTTCGATCCCTCTATTTGCTGCCAGATTTAGATATCCCCTGGTACCTGCGGGAAGCATTCTTTGGTTCGTTCCAGCCTGTGCTTGCGGCAGGACTACAACCTCGTTGAGCTTCACGAGATAGCTCTGATCCTCTGTCGGCCCCAATCGCAGTCGTTCTGGCTCTTGAAGGACGAGTTTTCCACCTTCGCTGAGTTGTGCCTCAACGTTACCAGTCAACCAGAACTCTCCCTTCCGAATCCTGATCTCGGCGTCTTTTGGGAGCGTGACCGTGCCTGTTGTGCTCAGTGCGGCATTGAGCTCGGGATCTATCGGGTCCACGATTACGTCGTTGGTTGCGACGTATTCGATTCTCGGCGCTTTGGGATTGCCTAACACTTGATCCTTTTTGACTTCGTCAGCCAATCCCGCTAACCGGATGGTGGAGTCGGCATCGATCACGATGGAAGGAAGACACAACGCCCATATTGATGCTTTCTGGACGTCAACGGCACTGTGCTCGGTATCCTCTTTTGTAATCCAGAGCATTCGTAACAGGCCCAGCGCCAAAATGGTTACGACCAGACCCCAAACAAGCCACTTGAATCCGTATGACGCCTTGCTCATGACACCCTCCCTCGTGGTTTAGATGAGCAGCGGGAATTCCTTCTTTTAGAGCCTTATGACCCTCTCACGACATCCGGCTTGGAAAATCCAAAACCGTTGTTGAGTGCGGCTTTATCGCCGTCCAGTGACGCAGCATGCTTAACCGCTTTGTGGCGCGTAGAATGATCTCAATCGCCTCACTGCCCGTTTGCTTCAAGCGGTCAGGGAAGTGCGGCAGGGGGGCCGAGTGCTGACCAGTCGAAAAGGGGTTGACGAGCGGTCATTAGACATCCCGGTAAAAGATGTGGTGCCCGATATGGGCCGTCCTCTTCTGAGGATCCGCCCATGAGGGAAATCGTCGAATCGTATCCGCATGAAAGTGGGTAGCTCCATCGGTCTCGTCCAGGAGTTGGCCCAATACTGCCTGCTCGGCGATCGCATAGCACTGATCGAAAATGCCATCGCCCTTACCGGGCTGCTTGTTCTTGATGATATTTCTGTTGGGGTCGTTGGCATTCCAGCAGGAAAACTGAAGCCGCTGAAGGCATATCGCTTCGATAGATCTTCCTTCCCACCGCTTGCTCTTCGCTCTATTGATCACAACCGCAGCAACCGCGCGTTTTCCCTGAGGGTCTTCTCCCCGGGCTTCACCATAGAGCGTACGTGCAAGAATAATCCGATCCCGAAGCGAGGCTCTGAAATCCGCTCCCTCAATTGGGGCGGTGTCGGTACTGTCTGGAGCAACATCCAGTGCACTAAGCCATCGGATCGACACCACCTTGTTCCGCTCTACCACCATCGTCTTGACGCGGTCTGATTGATTACCACCCAACAGCTCGATCTTTCCGGACGGAACAGTCTGTCGAAAGAAAGCAACGTGTCCACTGCTGTCTGTGTTCTCGGCGGGTGCCATTACCACAACAGCGCCGAATGGAATGCCAGACCAGTCCCTTTGCCGAAGTTCGAGGTCCCCCCAGTTCTTCCAGTTCGCCGCCCATTCAGGGTCATCGACGATCGTTAACGTCGCTGCCTCGCCAGCTTGCTTGAGGCACCATGCGGCGAACGCGCCGCACCAGGCTTCATCGGGGGAATGAGGGTTGCTCGCGGCTGTGAAGTATTCTTTCACGCGTTCACGACCCTCGTCTTTGGATTCAATCAGGTTTCCGTCAGTCCACGTTTTTAGCTCTCTTTCCGCAGCTGCCATCCAACCCGCGGACACTTTCTTGTCATCGATTGCGGGAATGAAATCTGGCACATGCTTCTTGAGAAGGCTGAAAGCCTTCTTCATGGCATCGGTGAGCGCTGCAGACGTTACATTCACGAAGGCGTCTACGGCAGAGAAGTCGCCAACGGGGTTCTTGCCGAGATATCTCTTGCGGTCGGCTAAAAGGTTTGTAAGCGCCTGGGCGTCATAAAGCGGTGAAAGAACCGCGTCCATCGTTGGATTCGCCGTTTTGGCGGACTGTATCTTCTGGACTTGAACGGCGGCCTTCACACCGATTAGTCGGCAATGAAAGACATTCAGCAGACTCGGCACATAGTGCTCAGTCGCGATTTCCTTGATGAAGTCCTCGACATCGCGCTTGCCTATCCACGCAGCGCAATCGATTTGTGCGTATCCAGATAGCCTTCCGTCAGGATCGGGATCTGGAATAACGTTCGCCGCCAGATATTCCGCCCACTCTCGTGCCGAAATTTGATAGGGTCCAATGGCGTCTACGTCGTGAAGGTGAGGAGCGAAATCCGAGAGGCCTGTCTCCAGCCACGCCCACGCGAGAAGATAGTCAGCACCGATCGTCCGGTCTTCCTGCGAGGACGCTTCGAACCGTACGCATTCCGCCACAAATTCCATTTCGTCGACTGGCAGAGCTTGTGTTGGATCTGCCACAGCGTCGCCAAGAAACCTTGCCTCAATCCAGCCAATCAACGGCGCGGCGAATGCATTGATCTGGTAACGAATTTCAGCCCACGCATCAGCCGTGTTGCCAGTCGTTTCCACCAATTCATCGACAGGTATTCGGGGACATTGCTCGACCAAAGGTGATGTGGCCGACGAACTCCTATGAAACTCGACCGCTATAGCATCATTCAGTCCAATGATCTTTATTTTAGACACAGGACGAGCCCTCCGGCTTAGATGCCCACTCAAGTACCTTATTGTAGAGATCAATCGTCACATCACTCTCTTGCTTACCGACCGCTGCAGGTAATGTGCATTTCTGCCGCGCCGTCGCTATCGCACGGCGTACCTGCGGTTCGGCAACGGACTGCCCCTCCGTCAGGAGCTGCACATGCTTGAGTGATTTGATAAGGGCAGCTTCTCTGCCGGGGGATTCCAAAACAAAGCGCTCTCCGATGTCCTGGAACCTTGGGGCGCAGGTCTCAAGGTTTCGCAGCCCACGCTGTTGACCAACGCCATTCCATTCGCGATCGTCCACACGACCATTCTTGTATTGGCTATCGGGATTGGCGCCGTGGGCAGCGTCCTCCCACATCTTTATGGCCGTCATCGTTTTGCTGTTGTCGGGATCGGGGGGGCGAACACAAAGCTTTTGGCGCAACGACGTTAAATGGGCGTCATTGTAGTTGGGACCCGTAAATGCGTCGCTGACATGCTTCGACGGTACGGGCGCGGGTCGTCGCTCTATGATGGCCGGGCCGCTTACGGGTCGAATAGTTCCGAGCGTTTGCCGTTCGAGCGCAAGGTTTGTGAACTGGGGAGGCGTTTCACCGGTCACCGCTGCGCGAGCGAATGTGTTCACGTCCATCGTAATAGTCTGAGGAGTGCAAAGCTTCAAGTAAGATCGAAGCACGAAGACGACGTCGGCCTTTTCTCGGTATCGGGCGTTCAGGAAAGTCTCTCGGAAAGCGAGCCTTCTGCCCTCGACAGTTAACTTAATCGTCGAGGGTTCGATACCAAGGAGCGCACGCGTGTAAAAAGCACTGTAAGTCTGGGAGGCAAAGCCGAGCGCCAGAGCCACGTATGAGAGCGCGTCACTGCCAGGGGCGGCGATGCCCAGGACACCAGCAGTCGTTGCACCAATGGATGTCAGCGTTGACTCGACAAAGGGCCTCTCGTTTCGTTTATTCTCTAGCCAGGCCAGGTACAAATCGCATCGATGGTCGATGTCGTTCAAGCCTGCTTTGGCAACGGAATGCCAAGCATATTCGTCAAATCCTGATGTCTGGCACCTAAGCGGCCGGGGCCCGTTTACCGGGAGATCGGCCTGCCTGCAGATTTCTCCAAAGTAGGCGTCTATTCCGTCTGTCGCGGCAACCGTCTTCGGACTCATCAGATCGGTGCCCGCGCCGTTTAGCGCGAAGTCGCGGTCCGAAGGACTGCAACCGGTCAGGCCTGAAAGCGAGATCGCGAAAATCCCAAACAGACGCGCTACAGATGTCACTTTCAACTCTGTTAGATGCATTACCAGAACGCCCCTCACGTTCAAGAGCACAGCCATCCGAGCCCAAGCATCGAGATGCTTGTGGAACAAATTCAGTAGCAATGATGACGAATTCCGTAATGCGACGCATGCCGCGCCGAGTTGAACTCGGCGGCTTCCGTAAAGTCGAATTATATTTATTGCCCTGCAGACAACTTAATCTAGAAATCTACCGAGTCAATTGGTTTCATTGAACGATAGCATTGCATAAATAACACCGCACACAGTCCATTTGGCAGGCATAATCCGGAGCTGGCGCTGTTTGACCAGACTCCCTCCCTTCAAGGCGATTGGATAGTTTTGGATCTACACCTATGCTTCTCGTAGCCTGTCGGGTGCCTCTTGGAATGGAAGATGAAGCTCGTCCGATTGCAGTTGTTACGCAGTTGCCTGCCGGACACGGCTGCTAGCGATATCCGGCCTGCACGAGGGACGAGGAACGGTCAGATGTCGCCTGCCTCCATCCGCTACGTCCGGTGATGCCTACCTCTCTCAGGACCATCGGCCATTGTTGTTACACCCAGCGGCGGCCATCGTCATGACACGTTAATCTTTGGTTTCTCCGTCGCCACTTCGCGGATATCTCGGCTCATAGCGCTCGACGGGGGATTTCCATTCTAAGAAAAAGTCGAGAGGATCGGAACTTCCCAAGAATTCGCGAGCCTTGCGGACACGCTCAAGCGCATATTCCTGGCGTTCTCCCGTGAGGGAGGTGGCTCTTTCTTCAACACCCTTGAAAAATTGTTCGACGGCTACCGCCTGCGCCCAGCGCTGGATTATTTGGGAAAGGTCGTCGCGGCTTTCCTTAACGGACTGTTCGATTTTCTTGGCATTCTCGCGACGAAGATATTGATCCCACTCGGCCGCTCGCTTCTGCCGCTCGATTTCAGCCTGCCTATCCGCCTCTTCCAGTTTTGAAACAAGAGCGATAGCCGCGTGCTCTATGTCTGCGATGATTTTCGAAAGCGACTTCTCCAGCGACGCGTTGGCAACTTCCTTCCATTCTTGCATCCACGCGACTTTGCTGTGGGGGCAGTAGGCCACAAGCTTTAAGCGACCGGAGCAACGGTCCTGAGTGGAAGTCCACGTGTAATCTTGTTGCCAACTTCTTCGCGGCGGAATGTAATCGGCCTCTCGAATGTAGCCCCCGTTGACGTAGCGCGAGACCATTGTACAAGTCATTGGCGAAGCCTAGCGCCTTGTCCAGACAGTCGTTGGACGAGAGGACGTCTAAAATAAGCTTCTTGTAAGGCTTGAGGTATTCACCGTCTTTCACTGGGCGCCCGGCCTCGAAATGCTGTCTGGCTCCCCGAAGAAGGGGATGGACCGCGTCCTTCGCTATTCGGACTCTCTTGACCGGTGCCAAAAGGACTGATTCATAACGTGGCTTGTGGACACGCGGTAACTCTCCGCCAGGCCACCATGAGAGGATATCACCGGGGCGGGCCTCCGGAAGCGATTCCTTAGCCGGAGCTTTACCAACCGCTTGCTTTGCCCAGTATCCCTGTGCTGGCCTCGGCACATTCAATGCGGTACAGACGCGTGCCATGTAGCTGCTAGAGACGTTGAAGTCTTCGGCAACTCGCAACATCGGCTTCGACCATACGAGCTCGTACAGCTCTTCTCTGGACACCATGACTTCCCTCTTGTGCAGCTACGCCTTGCAGCCTAGATGGCCGGAAAGGAAGGAATAGCGTGTAGAAGGTGAGGGGAACAGAGCCAGTTAAATGCCCGGCAATAGTCGCCGTCACGGCTAGGTTTGAGCAGAACAGTGTGACCGAGTGTCCACTGCGACCGTATTGCGCCTTCCACCGTAGCGCCCGGTGAACGCCGAATATCTGTTGAGCAAGCATACGCTGGCTGGGAGATGCCGAAAGTTGCGGGCGGCCGAGCAACTGGAGAGCACACGAAACGTCACGCAGATTGCCTTACCGAGCTAGAACGAGAGACCAAACCGAAACGGAAGTTCCGGTCAGTCACTCACCTCAAGATCACCTCTTGAGGTAAGTGACCTTCCGTTATTACATCATCGTCGGCTACGGACGAGGTCTCGGTGGCTCGGTTCCTGTGCTGGCCGGAAGGCCGAGCTCGAAACGAGCGAGTTCGCATTGCCTGTCAATAAGCTCAAGCAACTTTTCGCCCAAGGCAGCAGTAGCCTTGTCGGCATTTGACCAACGATAGATAGAACCGCCTTGCAGGGACAAAACAGCGAAATCATCGGGGCGAGTTTCAATCGGGTAGCGCAACGCGACAGTGGACAGAGCAGCGAGTACGAGTGTCGCAGTGAGCGGATGTTTCGTGTTCCAGACATGTACTGCAGTGCGACGGCCATTGATTTCCAGTAAAAAGTCCGGAGTAAAGCTGACCTTGAACAAGCCTTTGGGGCTTGGGTAGATCAACCCATCACATGCACTAAGGGGTCCAGGATTAGCGTCACGCCATTGGAAGAAGCGCAGCAGACCGCGCCTCGCCGACTCGCGTTCGGAAGTTTTTTTGATTTGTATGGTGGAGGCCAGCGACGCCGTCGGTGAGATCCCATCAAACGCGATTTGACGAATACGTTGCCTCAGGCTCTTGTGATAATCATAGCCGCCCTCGCTCGGAACATGACGTTCACGAACGATGCGCTTCTGAGGCTTCGGGTTGGAGTTGATGATTTTCAGGAAGGCTGAGAAGCCAATCGTCGGAGTCTGAGACATCGCTCATCCTTTTCGTTGATAACTTCCGAAGCCCAACTCGACTTTTAGATCCGACTCTCCATATAATGACCTTGCTACAAGGTGGAGAGCTTCTCTTCTTCGCCCCACGAGGGCTTCAGTGCTTGTTCGTGGATCAAAAGCCGAATCCTGGCAGGGGTTCGGCTTTTGTATTTCAGGTCTCGCCAGCTAATCCGCCGCGATAATCTCGCTCTCCTTCATGACACTCGCCGTCGTGGGCGACGGGAACAGTTGCCGATTTGTTCCTCAAGAACTTTCCGGGCAGTTTCCTGCCCGGAGTGCTCTAGGGAGCGATTGTTTGGGTTCGTCCAACCAAACGTGCCCGTGGGCAGCTATTCGATGGACGCGACAGAGGCGCTACTCGCCTCAGCTGCACCCGCTCGTTGCACCGCATGTGTCGCACTTCTCGCAGGTGCCGTTACGGACCATCGTGAAGTTCTGGCATTCGGAGCACATGTTTCCGGTGTAACCTTGCATGATCGAGCGGGCGCGGCGTTCGGCTTCGACCTTTTTCGCGTCGGACTTGGCGGAAGCGGCTTCGGCGGCTGCCTTGTCGGAGAAGAGGGCGGTTACCTCCTGTACGACTTCTTCAGCGATCTCCTCGGCGAGTTCGGCGGCGCGCTCTTCATAGTCGCGCTTGAAGGCCAGGACTTCCGATGTAGCGGCCGCTACCGCCGGTTCCAGCTTGCGGGCGGCGTTGCCGGCGATCGAGGTGACCGTGGCGCCGCCGGAGGCGCGAGCCGGTGCAGCGGTCGAGGCACCCTTCGGCTCGGAGAGCTGGCGATCGGCCGTGCCGCCGACGATGGTCGGCTTGTAGCCGCGGGTCCAGCCGGTCGAGACGAGGTTGGTCTTGCCTTCCTGAATGCCACGGCCGAGTGCGGTGTTGCTGAAGTCGGACGTGTCGACGTGGGCGAGGTCGTGGCGGCCGAGATAGGAGACGGCGAGTTCGCGGAACACGTAGTCGAGGATCGACGTGGCGTTCTTGATCGCGTCATTGCCCTGAACCATGCCGGCCGGCTCGAACTTGGTGAAGGTGAAGGCCTCCACATATTCTTCGAGCGGTACGCCATACTGCAGGCCGAGCGAGATGGCGATCGCGAAGTTGTTCATCATCGCGCGGAAGGCGGCACCTTCCTTATGCATGTCGATGAAGATCTCGCCCAGGCGGCCGTCGCCGAATTCGCCGGTGCGCAGATAGACCTTGTGGCCACCGACGATCGCCTTCTGAGTATAGCCCTGGCGGCGGTTCGGCAGTTTTTCACGGGCGCGGATGACCTTCTCGATGACGCGCTCGACGATTTTCTCGGTGACGGCGACTGCCTGGGCAGCGGCCGGCGCCTGCATCAGTTCTTCGATCGCTTCCTCTTCCTCGTCGTCCTCGATCAGCGAGGCGTTCAGCGG
Organism: Sinorhizobium psoraleae; assembly: GCF_013283645.1. GTDB lineage: Bacteria > Pseudomonadota > Alphaproteobacteria > Rhizobiales > Rhizobiaceae > Sinorhizobium > Sinorhizobium psoraleae. Next base: position 594,025 of record NZ_JABEKV010000004.1, on the reverse strand, counting down.
CTGCGACAGCTTGGAACCGTCGCGATAAAGCGCGTTCGCCTTCAGCGCGAGCTTCCAGGAGAGCATGTACGCGTTCTTGCAATCCTCGACGGTCGCTTCGTTCGGCATGTTGATCGTCTTGGAGATCGCACCCGAGATAAAGGGCTGGGCAGCCGCCATCATGCGGATATGGCTTTCGACCGAAAGATAGCGCTTGCCGATCTTGCCGCACGGGTTGGCGCAATCGAACACCGGCAGGTGCTCGGCCTTGAGGAACGGCGCGCCTTCCAGTGTCATCGCGCCGCAGACATGGATATTGGCGGCTTCGATATCCTTCCTGGAGAAACCCAGGTGCTCGAGCAGGTTGAAGTCGATCGAGGCAAGCTGCTCATCGGTGACCTTCAGCGTGCCCTTGAGGAAATCGGCGCCGAGCGTCCACTGGTTGAAGACGAACTTGATGTCGAAGGCGGCCTTCAGCGCAGCGTTGACGGCCTCGATTTTTTCATCGGTGAAGCCCTTGGCCTTGAGCGTCGTCGGGTTGATTGCCGGCGCCTGGTTGAGGTTGCCATGACCGACGGCATAAGCCTCGATCTCGGCGATCTGGCTTTCCGAGTAGCCGAGCGTGCGCAGCGCTTCCGGCACGGCGCGGTTGATGATCTTGAAGTAGCCGCCGCCGGCGAGCTTCTTGAACTTGACCAAGGCGAAATCGGGCTCGATGCCGGTGGTGTCACAATCCATGACGAGGCCGATCGTACCGGTCGGCGCGATCACGGTTGCCTGGGCATTGCGGTAGCCGTGCTTCTCGCCGAGCTCGACGGCCTTGTCCCAGGCGCTCTTGGCGTGTGCGATCAGTTCCTGGTCAGGGCAATCACTGTGGACGAGCGCGACCGGATTGACCGACAGGCTCTCATAACCCTTGGTCTCGCCATGGGCCGCGCGGCGGTGATTGCGCATGACGCGCAGCATGTTGTCGCGGTTCGGCGCAAAGCCCGGGAAGGGGCCGAGCTTGGCGGAGATCTCGGCCGAAGTGGCATAGGCGATGCCGGTCATGATCGCGGTCAGCGCGCCGGCGATGGCGCGGCCTTCAGCCGAGTCATAGGGAATGCCTGATGACATCAGGAGACCGCCGATATTGGCGTAGCCGAGGCCGAGCGTGCGGTATTCGTAGGAGAGTTCGGCGATCTCGCGGGACGGGAACTGCGCCATCATCACCGAGACTTCGAGCACGATCGTCCAGAGGCGGACGGCATGTTCGTAATCGCCGATGTTGATCCGCTTGGTGGCGGCGTCCTTGAACTGCATCAGGTTCAGCGAGGCGAGGTTGCAGGCCGTGTCGTCAAGGAACATGTATTCCGAGCACGGGTTCGAGGCGCGGATCGGGCCGGCGGCCGCGCAGGTGTGCCAGTCGTTCATCGTCGTATTGAAGTGCAGGCCCGGATCGGCCGACGCCCAGGCGGCGTAGGAGATCGATTCCCAGAGGTCACGGGCCTTCAGCGTCTTCAGCACGCGGCCGTCCTTGCGGGCGGTGAGATTCCATTCGCCATCGGCCTCGACGGCGCGCAGGAAGTCGTCCTTGATCGAGACGGAGTTGTTCGAGTTCTGGCCGGAGACGGTCAGATAGGCCTCCGAATCCCAGTCCGTGTCATAGGTCTTGAACTCGATGTCCTTGTAGCCCTGACGCGCGAACTGGATGACGCGCTTGACGTAGTTTTCCGGAACCAGCGCCTGCTTGGCGGCGCGGATCTCGCGCTTCAGCGCGGGGTTCTGCTTAGGATCGAAGCAGGCGTCGTCGCTGCCGTCGCAGTTGACGCAAGCCTTCATGATCGCCTTCAGATGCTTAGCGACGATCTTGGAGCCGGTGACGAGAGCAGCGACCTTCTGCTCTTCCTTGACCTTCCAGTTGATATATTCCTCGATATCCGGATGGTCGATGTCGACGACGACCATCTTGGCGGCGCGCCGCGTCGTACCGCCCGACTTGATGGCGCCAGCCGCACGATCGCCGATCTTCAGGAAGCTCATGAGGCCGGAGGACTTGCCGCCGCCCGAAAGCCTTTCACCTTCACCGCGCAGATGCGAGAAGTTGGAGCCGGTGCCGGAGCCGTATTTGAAGAGGCGCGCCTCACGCACCCAGAGATCCATGATGCCGCCCTCGTTGACGAGGTCGTCGGCAACGGACTGGATGAAGCAGGCATGCGGCTGCGGATGCTCGTAAGCGGATTTCGACTTCGTCAGCTTGCCGGTGAAGGGATCAACATAGAAGTGGCCCTGACCGGGGCCGTCGATGCCATAGGCCCAGTGCAGGCCGGTGTTGAACCATTGCGGCGAGTTCGGTGCGACACGCTGGGTGGCGAGCATATAGGCAAGCTCGTCGCGGAAAGCGGCTGCGTCCTCTTCCGTGTCGAAATAGCCGCCCTTCCAGCCCCAATAGGTCCAGGTGCCGGCCAGGCGATCGAAAACCTGGCGCGCATCGGTTTCGGAGCCGTACTGCTCATCCTTCGGCAGCGCCTTCAGCGCATCCGTGTCGGGCATCGAGCGCCACAGGAAGGAAGGCACGTCGTTTTCCTCGACCCGCTTCAGCTTGACCGGCACGCCCGCCTTGCGGAAGTACTTCTGCGCCAGGATGTCGGCGGCGACCTGGGAGAACTGCGCGGGAACGTCGATGTTCTCAAGACGGAAGACGATCGACCCATCCGGGTTCTTGATCTCACTCGTCGCCTTGCGGAAATCGATCTCGGCATAGGCGGATTGCCCGGCCTTCGTGAAACGACGTTCGATCTGCATTGTCCCGTGTCCTTTGTTGCCATGCGCCAAGGCGCAATTAACCCGCCTGGCCGCGAGGTGTCCGCAGCCAGCTCCAGCTTCCGTCTTTGAAGGAAACCCATGCCCTGGGTCACCCTGTATCTTGTGATGATGCTGGCTGCAAACACTAAATATAGTATTAACAAGTCATTTATGCCAGCCTGAATATTGTCCCGGCGGCCCGAAAATCGCGCAAAAATTCCCTGCCGCGATCACACGGGGTCACGCCCGCGGGTCGCATGCCAGAACCGACGATTTGGGGGGATGAACCGGCCGCTTAACTTCCCGGTTCGCCGCCGTCGCAACGTGAAATCCATTAACCGTGAATCGGCTCAGGGCGTCAAGGGGTGGTTTGTGACGGAAGTTTGAGCGCTATATGTTGTGTGGATCGACTGTGGAAAACGGGGACATCGATCAAGCCGTTGAAAATCAGGGACTTCCGCTGGTTGCCTGCGACAATGCCGTAGCGGCAGGCGGAAAATCAAAATTTTCAAGGATGAAAAAGCAGATGAGGGACATACCGTAGCGCTACCCGCGATTGCAAAAGCGGCGTGGATGTGACGCGTCCCGTCTGATTCGGTCTCGCAACGACTTTGAAGGCGGCGGCTCCATTCCGTTTGGGGAGCCGGCACAACATCTGGTGTCGCCCTGCAACGCCGAGCCGCCTATTAGAGGAATGATCGTTGTGGCAGCAATCACGGCCGCAACGAATCAACCAACGCTGCTCATCCCTTCGGCGCCGCCCCCTTGAAACTACACAATTCCGGACGGAAAACCGTTGCACACTTTATCCTGGAATTGCTTTACCCCACGCGCGTCTGCAGTTCTCTGGCGCCGTTCGGCGCGTTGACCTTGCCCGAGGTGATGAAAAAGGCAAAAACGTCGCGGGGCGTCTTCTCTGCCTTGCGGTCCGGCGCGCTCTTTTCGAGCCCTTCCGGCTCACCGCCCGCCGCAAAGGTCTTCAGCCGCTCAGCCCATAGATCCAGCCCCTCGGGCGGATAGCAGGTCTTTACCTCATCGCTGCCTTTCTGCAGCCTTGCATAGACGAAGTCTGCGGTGACGTCGGCGATCATCGGATAGTCCGCATGTTCGGCGAGCACGACCGCCACCTTGTATTTGTTCAGCAGCTCGATGAAATCGGGTGCCTGAAAGGAAGGGTTGCGGACCTCGACCACATGACGAAGTCTCAGGCCGTCCTGCTTTTCCGGGAGGAGCTTCAGAAAGCCTTCAAAATCATCCGGCTCGAATTTCTTGGTTGGCGCGAACTGCCAAAGAATGGGGCCGAGGTGATCGCCCAATTCCGTCAGTCCCTGGGTCAGGAATCTCTCCATCGATTCACCGGCTTCGGCGAGGACCTTGCGATTCGTCACGAAACGGCTGGCCTTCAGCGAAAAGATAAAATCATCCGGAACGTCGGCCGCCCAACGGGCAAAAGTCTCCGGCTTCTGCGAACTGTAATAGGTGCCGTTGATCTCGATCGTGCGCAGCTCCTTGCCGGCGAATTCCAGCTGCCGCTTCTTCGGAAGGTCGGAAGGATAGAAGGTGCCTTCCCAGGGCTCGAAGGTCCAGCCGCCGATGCCGACGCGGATTTTCCCGGATTGTGTCATCGTCTCCTCCTCGAAGCCCGCTCGGGGCCGTTCATCTCATTTGCCGCCAAGAGCCTTAAGCCTCCGCGCAGTCAGCATCGCCGATGCCCATCAGGACGGCCACCCGCTTCCAAGGCGTATTACGCCTGACGGAGCACCGCATCACGCGCTCCATGCAATTGCCAGAATCCGCATCCGGTCCGGAGGACCTCACTCCGCCGCCTCGACCTTCTTCACCGGCCGACGCTCCAGCAGTTCCTTCAGGAAATGGCCGGTATAGGAGCGCAGCTCCTTCACGACATCTTCGGGCGTGCCCTTGGCGATCACTTCGCCGCCGCCGTCGCCGCCTTCGGGACCGAAGTCGATGATCCAGTCCGCAGTCTTGATGACTTCGAGATTGTGCTCGATGACCACCACCGAATTTCCCTGGTTGACGAGTTCATGCAGGACTTCAAGAAGTTTCGCTACATCGTGGAAATGCAAGCCTGTTGTCGGCTCATCGAGTATGTAGAGCGTGCGGCCGGTCGAGCGTTTGGACAGTTCCTTGGCGAGCTTCACGCGCTGCGCCTCGCCGCCCGAAAGCGTGTTCGCCTGCTGGCCGACCTTGATATAGCCGAGCCCTACCTGGTTGAGTGTCACGAGCTTGTCGCGCACGGAAGGCACAGCCGAAAAGAATTCGACGCCTTCCTCCACCGTCATGTCGAGCACGTCGGCAATCGACTTGCCCTTGAAATGCACGTCGAGCGTTTCGCGGTTGTAACGTTTGCCGTGGCAGACGTCGCAGGTGACATAGACGTCGGGGAGGAAGTGCATCTCGATCTTGATGACGCCGTCGCCTTGGCAGGCTTCGCAGCGGCCACCTTTGACGTTGAAGGAGAAGCGCCCCGGCTGGTAGCCGCGCGCCTTCGCCTCCGGAAGCCCCGCGAACCAGTCGCGAATCGGCGTAAAGGCGCCGGTATAGGTCGCCGGGTTCGAGCGCGGCGTCCGGCCGATCGGCGACTGGTCGATGTCGATCACCTTGTCGATATGCTCGAAACCGTCGATCCGGTCGTGTTCGGCGGGATTTTCGCGCGCGCCCATGATGCGGCGTGCGGCCGCCTTGTAGAGCGTTTCGATGAGGAAGGTCGACTTGCCGCCGCCCGAAACGCCGGTAACGGCGGTGAAGACGCCAAGCGGGATCGAGGCCGTCACATCCTTCAGATTGTTGGCTCGCGCCCCTACGACTGTGATTTCCTTTTTCTTTTTTGGTTTCCGTCGCTCGCTTGGCACGGCGACCGCGAGTTCGCCGGAGAGGTATTTTCCGGTGAGCGACTTCGGATTTGTCATGATGTCGGACGGCATGCCTTCCGCCACGATCTCGCCGCCGTGGATGCCGGCCGCCGGGCCGATATCGACGACGTAGTCGGCGGTCAGGATCGCGTCTTCGTCATGCTCCACGACGATGACCGTGTTGCCGATATCGCGTAGATGCCGGAGCGTGTCGAGGAGGCGGGCATTGTCCCGCTGATGCAGGCCGATCGAAGGCTCGTCCAGCACGTAGAGCACGCCGGTCAGCCCGGAACCGATCTGCGAGGCGAGCCGGATACGCTGGCTTTCGCCACCGGAAAGCGTGCCGGAATTGCGCGAGAGGCTGAGATATTCGAGCCCGACATCGTTGAGGAAGCGCAGCCGTTCGCGAATCTCCTTAAGGATGCGCACGGCAATCTCGTTCTGCTTCGCGTTAAGGTGTTCGGGCAAGGTCTCGAACCAGTCGCGGGCGAGACGGATCGACATGTCCGTGACTTCGCCGATGTGCAGCTTGTTGATCTTGACCGCAAGCGCCTCCGGCTTCAGCCGATAACCGGCGCATGCCGGGCAGGGGGCGGCCGACATGAAACGCTCGATCTCCTCGCGCGCCCAGGCGCTGTCCGTCTCCTTCCAGCGGCGCTCGAGATTGGGCACGATGCCTTCGAAGGTCTTCGTGGTGTTGTAGGAACGCGCACCGTCTACATAATGGAAGACGATCTTCTCCTCCGTCCCGTGCAGGATAGCCCGCTGCGCCTCCTCGGAGAGCTCGCTCCAGCGGCTGCCGAGCTTGAAATCAAAGACCTTGCCCAACGCCTCGAGCGTTTGATTGTAATAAGGCGAAGACGATTTCGCCCAAGGCGCGATAGCACCATCTCGCAAGGTCCGGTTCGGTTCCGGGACGATCAACGCTTCGTCGATCTTCTGCTGGCTGCCAAGCCCGTCGCAGGTCGGGCAGGCGCCGAAGGGATTGTTGAAGGAAAAGAGCCGCGGCTCGATCTCCGGAATCGTGAATCCGGAGACTGGGCAAGCGAATTTCTCGGAGAACAGCACCCGCTCATGCGTCTCGTTCAACGACTTGTTTGCGGAACCGCCGGCGGCGGTTTCCTGCGGCGGCAGCGGCTTGTCGGCGAATTCGGCGATCGCCAGGCCATCGGCGAGCGTCAGGCAGGTCTCCAAGCTGTCGGCAAGACGTGTGGAGAGATCGGGCCGCACCACGACGCGATCGACGACGACGTCGATGTCGTGCTTGTATTTCTTGTCGAGCGCCGGCACGTCGGCAATTTCATAGAACTGGCCATCGACCTTGACGCGCTGGAAGCCCTTCTTCATCAGCTCGGCAAGTTCCTTCTTGTACTCGCCCTTGCGGCCGCGCACGAGCGGCGCGAGGATGTAGAGCCGCGTTCCCTCGCCGAATTCCAGCACGCGATCGACCATCTGGCTGACCGTCTGGCTTTCGATCGGCAGGCCGGTCGCCGGCGAATAGGGCACGCCGACACGCGCGAAGAGAAGGCGCATGTAGTCATAGATCTCGGTAACCGTGCCGACCGTCGAGCGGGGGTTGCGCGAGGTCGTCTTCTGCTCGATCGAGATCGCCGGAGACAGGCCGTCGATCTGGTCGACGTCCGGCTTCTGCATCATTTCAAGGAACTGGCGTGCATAGGCCGAAAGGCTCTCGACATAGCGGCGCTGGCCCTCCGCATATATTGTATCGAATGCGAGCGAGGATTTGCCGGATCCGGAAAGCCCGGTCATCACGATCAGCTTGTTGCGCGGCAGATCAAGGTCAATACCCTTGAGATTGTGCTCGCGCGCACCACGAATGGAGATGGTCTTGAGTTCGCTCATCGGAAGCCAGCTTTGCATGTCGTTGAAAGCCTCCTATTTAATGACGACAACGCCCGTGTCGAGGCGCAATCGGCAAAGAGGCGGCTCAATTGCGATTCGGTTGACAGGATAATAGGGAAATAATAGAACAAAAAAAGAACAAATGTCAGCTATAATCTCGGCAAATCAGTTGTGGATTATGTGCGATGCGGGGCGTATCGACGGCGACAGGCCGTTAAGATGCACTTCTTGAAATATTGGAGAGCCGGGCGGGCGGTTCGGCGGAAAGTACGGGAAAAGCGATATGGCTGGTAGCGTCAACAAGGTGATCTTGATCGGAAATGTCGGGGCCGACCCGGAAATCCGGCGCACGCAGGACGGCCGTCCGATCGCCAACCTGCGCATCGCCACCTCGGAGACCTGGCGCGACCGCAACAGCGGAGAGCGTCGCGAGAAGACGGAATGGCACAATGTCGTCGTTTTCAACGAAGGCCTCTGCAAGGTGGTCGAGCAATATGTGAAGAAGGGCGCCAAGCTCTACATCGAGGGCCAGTTGCAGACCCGCAAGTGGCAGGACCAGACCGGTAACGACCGCTACACGACCGAGGTCGTGCTGCAAGGCTTCAACTCGACGTTGACGATGCTCGACGGTCGCGGCGAGGGCGGCGGCTCCGGTGTCAGCCGCGGCGGCGGCGACTTCGGCGGCGGCTACGAGGATTACGATCAGTCGCGCCAGTCTTCGGGTGGGCGCTCCGGCGGCCAAGGTGGCCAGGGCGGTCAGAGCGGCGGCAACTTCTCGCGCGATCTCGACGACGACATTCCGTTCTGATGTGTTGCCGCTCGCGAGAACGGCTCCGCGAAAAACGTCGAGAATTGGAAAAGCCGGTCGCAATGGGACCGGCTTTTGACGCTTTGGTTGCCCCACGATTGCACCTATAGCGCCGCGCGTCTTAATCAGACGCGCAAAGAACGCTGTATTCCCTTGAATTGCCGCATGTTCTATCCTTAAATCGGCTGCGACTTAACGAAATATGCAGCAGAGCCGCCCCGATGCGACGGACGAGCGCCGTTGTCGGTGACGCGATGCATTGCGCTGTTGATCTCCGGTTCTTCCGGCGAGATGCGTTACGCCAGGAAGGCCGAGCGCACGCCGTCGAGGACGAACTGCACTGCCAGTGCCGCCAGTATGACACCAAGGAGGCGCGTGAGGATCGCCCGTCCCGTGACCCCGAGAAAACGGTCAATGCGTTCGGAGATCACGAGTGCCAGAAACAAGAGCACCATCGACGCGGCGATGACAACGAGAAGCTGGACACGATCGGTAACCGAGGGAAATGAACTGCCAAGCAGGATGGTGGCCGAAATCGCACCCGGACCGGCGATCAGGGGCAGGGCGAGGGGGAATACGGCGATGTTGTGAATATGGTCCTTGGTCACCGCGACTTCGCCGGTCTTTTCCTTCCGTTCTTGGCGTCTTTCGAAGATCATTTCGAACGAGATCCAGAAAAGCAGCAGACCGCCCGCGATGCGGAAGGCGCCGATCGAGATCCCGAGCAAGCCGAGAATGCCGTCACCGAAGAGTGCGAAGGCGGCAAGGATGAAAAAGGCGATCATCGAACCGCGGGTGGCGACCTGGAAACGTTCCTGGCGGCTCAGACCCACGGTAAGGCTCAAGAAGATCGGGGCGAGACCCGGCGGATCGAGCGTAACAAGCAGCGTCGTCAGTGCGTTGATCAAGAGATCGACATCGAACATCCGTTTCCCCTTCCGGATTGCGATCCCGGGTTTTCCCGGTGGCTTGCGCGCATTGTTAGGCAAGCGTGGCGAGCTTGGAAAGGGGCGGCTAGCCAACGGCCGATCAATGGCTTAAACCGACTTGGGACATGGCTCGCGGCCTTGATCGTCAGGGATGCGCGGCGCGCATGCTCGGCGCCTCGCAAATCTCATTCCGATTTCCGGACGAATGCCCTAGAAAAGCCTGTTCCTGCGGCAAAAGACTGTTCACAACCAACTGCAAAAATTGGCGCTTAGAGCCGCGTTCGGCTATAAAAAATCGACTGATTCTGAACAAAGATCGTGATCAACATTGACTGAACAAAGCACTCCCGGCGGCGGAAAAAATCCGCCAGGCATCGAGCCGATTTCCATCATCGAGGAAATGCAACGGTCCTATCTCGATTACGCCATGAGCGTAATCGTTTCCCGCGCGCTTCCCGATGTGCGCGACGGCCTGAAACCCGTTCACCGGCGCATCCTCTACGGGATGAGCGAGCTCGGCATCGACTGGAACAAGAAATACGTCAAGTGCGCCCGCGTCACAGGCGACGTAATGGGTAAATACCACCCGCACGGCAACATGGCGATTTACGATGCGCTGGCACGCATGGCGCAGGACTGGTCGCTGCGATTGCCGTTGATCGACGGTCAGGGCAACTTCGGTTCGGTCGACGGCGACCCGCCTGCGGCCGAACGCTATACCGAATGCCGGCTGCAGAAGGCGGCCCATTCGCTGCTCGACGATCTCGACAAGGAAACGGTCGATTTCCGCGACAACTACGACGGCACGCTGCATGAGCCTGTCGTCGTACCGGCGAAATTCCCGAACCTGCTGGTGAACGGCGCAGGCGGTATCGCCGTCGGCATGGCGACCAACATCCCGCCACACAATCTCGGCGAAGTCATCAACGGCTGCGTCGCGCTGATCGACAATCCGGCGATCGAACTGCCGGAACTGATGGAGATCATTCCGGGGCCGGATTTTCCGACCGGCGCCCTGATCCTCGGCCGTTCCGGCATCCGCCAGGCCTATGAGACCGGCCGCGGCTCCGTCATCATGCGCGGACGTGCCCATGTCGAGCCGATGCGCGGCGATCGCGAGCAGATCATCATCACCGAGATCCCCTATCAGGTGAACAAGGCGACGATGATCGAGAAGATGGCCGAGCTGGTGCGCGATAAGCGGATCGAAGGCATCTCGGACCTTCGCGACGAATCCGACCGCCAGGGCTATCGCGTCGTCATCGAGCTGAAGCGCGACGCCAACGCCGAGGTCATCCTCAACCAGCTCTACCGCTACACGCCGCTGCAGACCTCGTTCGGCTGCAACATGGTGGCGCTCAACGGCGGCAAGCCGGAGCAGATGACGCTGCTCGACATGCTGCGCGCCTTCGTCTCCTTCCGCGAAGAAGTCGTTAGCCGGAGAACAAAATTCCTGCTTCGCAAGGCGCGCGAGCGCGCGCATGTGTTGGTCGGTCTCGCCATCGCCGTCGCCAATATCGACGAAATCATCAAGCTGATCCGCCACGCGCCCGATCCGCAGACGGCGCGCGAGCAGTTGATGGAACGCCGCTGGCCGGCGCATGACGTCGATGCGCTGATCCGCCTGATTGACGATCCGCGTCACCGCATCAACGATGACGGCACCTACAATCTCTCGGAAGAGCAGGCCCGCGCCATCCTCGACCTGCGTCTGCAACGCCTGACAGCGCTCGGCCGTGACGAAATCGGCGACGAACTCAACAAGATCGGCGAGGAAATCAAGGACTACCTCGATATCCTCTCCTCGCGCCTGCGCATCATGTCGATCGTCAAACAGGAAATGGAAGCTGTCCGCGACGAATTCGGAACGCCACGGCGGACCGAGATCGCCGAAGGCGGCCCCGACATGGACGACGAAGACCTGATCGCCCAGGAAGATATGGTCGTGACGGTTTCTCATCTCGGCTATATCAAGCGGGTGCCGCTGACCACCTACAGGGCGCAGCGCCGCGGCGGCAAGGGCCGTTCCGGCATGGCGACGCGGGACGAGGATTTCGTTACCCGGCTATTCGTTGCCAACACCCATACGCCGGTCCTGTTCTTCTCGTCGCGCGGCATCGTCTACAAGGAAAAGGTCTGGCGACTTCCGATCGGTACGCCGCAATCGCGCGGCAAGGCCCTGATCAACATGCTGCCGCTCGAGCCCGGTGAACGCATCACCACGATCATGCCGCTGCCGGAAGACGAAACGACCTGGGAAAACCTGGACGTGATGTTCTCGACCACCCGCGGCACGGTCCGCCGCAACAAGCTCTCGGACTTCGTCCAGGTCAACCGCAACGGCAAGATCGCGATGAAGCTCGACGAAGAGGGCGACGAAATCCTCTCGGTCGACACCTGCACCGAGCTGGACGACGTACTGCTGACGACGGCGCTCGGCCAATGCATTCGCTTCCCGGTTTCCGACGTGCGCGTCTTTGCTGGCCGCAATTCGATCGGCGTGCGCGGCATCTCGCTCGGCGACAGCGACCGCATCATCTCGATGGCGATCGTTGGCCATGTCGATGCGGAGCCGTGGGAGCGTGCGGCCTATCTGAAGCGCGCAGCCGCCGAGCGGCGCACGAACGGCGAAGAAGAGGAGATCGCTCTGGTCGGCGAAGAAGTCACCGACGGCGGCGAGCTTTCCAACGAGCGCTACGAGGAACTGAAGGCACGCGAACAATTCGTGCTGACGGTCTCCGAAAAAGGCTTCGGCAAGCGTTCATCCTCCTACGACTTCCGCACGTCGGGCCGCGGCGGCAAAGGCATCCGCGCTACCGACACCTCGAAGACGGCCGAGATCGGCGAGTTGGTCGCCGCCTTCCCGGTCGAATTCAACGACCAGATCATGCTCGTCTCCGATGGTGGTCAGCTCATTCGCGTGCCCGTCAGCGGCATCCGTCTGGCAAGCCGTGCGACGAAGGGCGTTACGATCTTCTCGACCGCCAAGGACGAGAAGGTCGTGTCTGTCGAGCGGATCAGCGAGCCGGACGGCGAGGACGAGATTGTGGAAGCTGCGATTGCCGAAGGCATCGCGCCGGAAGCACCCGAGGCTTCGGAAGACTGAGCGCACTTGCTTGCCAAACTTGGAAAGCCCGCCCTCGCGGCGGGCTTTTTGTCGTCTGCTGGGGCTATTGCCGGATATAGGCCTGCAGCCCCCGTGCCAAGGCATCGAATGCAACACGGCAGCGCGGGCTCTCGCGCAGGTTTTCGTGCATCACCAGCCAGGTTTCGAGCTTCATCTGGAAGGCGTCGGGCAACACATGGGCAAGCTGTGGAACGCGGGCGGCAAGCGCATCCTGGCAGATGCCGATGCCGAAGCCGGCGCGTATGGCCGCGAGCTGCGCGACATTGCTGTCGGTCTTCAACGCAAAACGCACCGCCGGCAGATCCGGCGTGCGCGCCATGATGCTGCGGATCGCAGCAGTTTCCCGATCGAAACCTATCAGGGTGTGGCGGGAGAGGTCATCGATCGTTTCAGGCACGCCGCGACGGTCGAGATAGGACCGATGCGCGTGGAAGCCGAGCGGCACCGCGCCGATATGAAGGGCAACCAAGGCATCCTGCGCCGGTCTGACCATGCGCACGGCGATGTCCGCCTCCTGGCGCAAAAGATCCTCGACTGTGTCCGATGCGGAAAGCTCGATGGTGAGGTCCGGATATTCCCGGTTAAGTTCTGCAAGGATCGGCGGCAAGACCTCTATGCCGATCACCTCGCTGGCGCTGATGCGGACGGTTCCGCCGACCGCGCCATGCTGGCCCGAGGCGGCACGAAGCAGAGCGGAGGAGGTGGCCGCCAGGGCTTCGGCATAGGGCTTCAGTTCCAAGGCTGCATCGGTCGGCAACAGGCCCTGCGGCGAGCGGGTAAACAGCGGAAAACCGAGGACTTCTTCCAGCGCGTCGACATGACGGCCGACCGTCGGCTGCGTCAGCCCAAGTTCGCGCGCCGCCGCCGATAACGATCCTTCGCTCAGGACCATCAGAAAGGTGCGGTAAAAATCCCAGCTCGGTTCAGCCTTGTTCATAAATTTAAGTATAGCTGCCATAGTTATTTAGACAATTCCGTTTGGCATGAACACCGGCGATCCTCAATCCATCGAAGCGATGGAGAGAGAAATGACGGAAACGCAGGGCAGTTCAGGAGCAGTTCTGGTGCTGGGCGCCACTGGGGGAATAGGGGGAGCGGTGGCCCGCGGCCTTCATCTCCGCGGGTGGACGGTCCGAGCATTGAACCGGGATGCGGCGAAGGCATCCAAAAACGTGTCGGCCTTCGAATGGATGCAGGGCGACGCGATGAACGCCATGGACGTTATGGCCGCGGCCGATGGAGCGAGCGTAATCGTGCACGCGGTCAATCCGCCCGGTTATCGCAACTGGGGCAAACTCGTTCTGCCGATGCTCGATAACACGATCGCTGCGGCCAAGGCGGTCGGTGCGCGCATCGTCTTGCCCGGTACGATCTATAATTTCGGGCCCGATGTCTTCCCGCTACTCAACGAAGATGCGCCGCAGAATCCACGAACGGAAAAAGGCGCCATCCGCAAGGAAATGGAAGCAAGACTGAAGGCTGCGTCCAAGGCTGGCGTTCATGTCATCATTCTGCGGGCAGGGGACTTCTTTGGCCCGAGCGCCGCCAACAACTGGTTCTCCCAAGGGTTGGTGAAGCCCGGAAGACCGCTTACGGCGATCAGCTATCCCGGGGAGAAGGGAAGTGCCCACCAATGGGCCTATTTGCCGGATGTGGCAGAGACGATGATCAGATTGATCGAGCGGGCGGAAAGCCTTCCGCCATTTGCGGCCTACCATATGCGCGGTTTCTTCGATGACGACGGCACCAAGATGATTGCGGCCATCCGGCGCGCTGTCGGCAAGCCTGATCTCAAGGTCAAAAGATTTCCCTGGTGGCTCGTGACCCTTGCGTCGCCCTTCGTGCCGCTTTTCAAGGAGCTCAAGGAAATGCGCTATCTTTGGCGCGAGCCGCTCGAGATGCGGAACGATCGGCTGATCGCCACGCTCGGTGAGGAGCCGCAAACGGCGGTCGATGACGCGGTTGTAGCAACTCTCACCTCGCTCGGTTGCCTTCCGCGGGATGGCGGAAGGCCGTTGACGACCGCGCCGGGACGCCTGGGTCTCAGTTCTTGAAAACGATGCAGGCGCCGCCGCTCTTGCGAATGGCGGCGCAAAGCTCGTTTGCCTCGGCGCGCGTCTGCCTACCAATGCGGGCCGCGTATCGTCTTCTCACTCCGAAGGCGCCATTGCGCTCCCGTACGAGGACCGCCTTTTCGGTGTTGATTGGCGACGGCAGTCTTTTCACCGCATGCAGGAACAGCCGTTGCGCAACGGATTTCTGGTAATGCGCCGACAGTTGGACACCCCACGGCGCCCAGACGGCCTCATCGGCTATGACCAGCTCGCGCAGCCGCCGGGTATTGGCCAGCGCGACGCAGCCATCCAGGAAGCTCTTGCCCTTGTCGAGTTCGAGATTGAGCGACTTCGGTGGATTATCCCGCCAGTCTTCGACGGGATAGGCTGTAATTGCCAAGACATAGTCGCGCGTCTCGTATGGTAGCCGGTCGTTTTCGAGGAAGCGCTCAAGGCCAGCCTCGCCAGCATTGTAGGCCGCTGCGGCAAAACCGAGATTGCCATAGCGCGACTTGAGTTCCCTTAAATACTCGGCCGATTTGCCAAGAGCCGCCACAGCATCGAAACTGTTCGACAAGCCGCGCAGCTTTGCCGTTGCCGGCATGAACTGGGCAATTCCCTCCGCGCCCTTCGGACTGATAGCGTCTGGCTGGAAAAGACTTTCGCGCCAGATCAGCCGGGCAAAGAAGGAAGCCGGCAGGTCGTTCACCAAGGCATAGTGCTCAATGATGCCGCAGACATCTCGGGCAAAATTATCGGGGCTGATACAGAGACGGACGGAGGGGTTTGCCGCGGAGACACCCGAATAGAGGCACTTTCGCGGCGCGACCGGCGCATCGGTGCGGGCCTCTGCAATACCGGAGACCGCGCCGGCAAGCCAGCCGGCGACCCACAACGCGGCTCCGGCAGCGCGCGCCAGACGTCCCATTCGGTTGCCCCAGATGTGGCATCTGCCCGCTCTGCTCTGTTCGCCCATGCGGCTCCTCAGCGACAAACGAGTGAGCATACATAGCATCTTCGTAGGCGGCGAAAAACAGGCGAAGGCAATCTCAGTTCGGCGAGCCTGTGCGCAGAACCAGTTGCATAAAGGTCAAATCAAGCCAGCGACCGAATTTCGTCCCGACTTCCTTCATGTGGCCGGTTTGCTTGAAGCCCAGTTGCTCGTGCAAACGGATCGAGGGGAGGTTGCTCGATTCGATTCCGGCGACCATTACATGCTTCCCGAGTGCCTCGGCGCGCTCGATGAGCGCGACCATCAACGCCCGGCCGATACCGCCGCCGCGCCGGTCGCTGCGCACATAGACCGAATGCTCGACCGTGTGGCGATAGCCGTCGAAAGCACGCCATTCGCCGAAGGAGGCATAGCCGATGACTTCGCCGGTTTCGGACTGTGCAACGAGCACAGGAAAACCTGCCGCCTTCCGCGCTTTGAGCCAGGCTGCGCGATTGGCGACATCGACGACCGTTTCGTTCCAGATCGCCGTCGTGTTCGCGACAGCGTCATTGTAGATGTCGCTGATGGCCTCGATGTCGGCGTCGACCGCATCCCTAATTTGCATATTGCTCTCCCGTGACCGTTCTCCATCGAGAACGCCGTGAGCTTTAGCGGTTCAGTGCAGCCGCGGCAATCTCAGCCACTGCAAGCGGGCTTTCAGCACTTTCGCCGTCCTGCAGGAACCAGGCTGCCGACAGGCCGGCATAGGCAAGGACCCAGTAAAGAATCCGCCGTGGCTCGAGCTGCGCCTCCTGCGCTACGACCGCGAGCTGTTTCTCGAGTCGGAGTCGCCCAGGCGCTGTGACGATCGGCAATTCAGGATTACAAAAGAGGTTTGCATAGTCGAAGCCCCGCTCGCCATGGAGACGCTTCGGATCGATCGCAAGCCAGCCGCGCTCACCAAAGTCAAGGATGTTTCCATGGTGGATGTCGCCGTGCAGCACGGTCGGCGGATGAGGATCTGCGAAAAGCGTCCTTGCCGCACCAGCACAAATCTCGAACAAACCGGCTTGGGAATGCGCAGTTGGTTCGAGCGCTTCGAACCATCTTTCGAGCGGGACGAGTTCCGGGAGTGACATCGAGCGCGGAGCATGCAGCGAGGCGACCGCGCGGCAGATGATCCGCGTCGCGGTATCGTCACTGCCCGTCATTGCCATGTGAAAGAGCGAGCGCCGGCTTTCCGCGCGCTCCATGAGGATGGCTTCACCGCCCTCGGCATAGACGCGGGCCGCGCCATGACCGTCCCACCAGCGCATCAGCATACCGCCGAATTTTTCCTCCGCTTCCTGCGCAACCTTGAGCATTGCCGGCAGGCCGCGCCAGCGCACCGGCAGCAGGCGGCTCGAACGGGTGGTGATCGCCTCGCCATCGGGCACCAGCGACCATCTCTCAATCCAGGAAGCAAACATTAGGGCAGGATAGTAGATTCGTGATGGGAAAGGGCCCCGCATCGCGCGAGGCCCTTTTTGGCCAAGTCTCAAGCAACCTGATCAAGCAGCGGATAATCGGTGTATCCCTTGGCGCCGCCGCCGTAGAACGTTGCCTGGTCGGGAGGGTTGAGCGGAGCGTTGTCCTTCAGCCTGCGGACGAGGTCGGGGTTGGCGATGAAGGGCTTGCCGAAAGCAACGAGATCGGCTTCGCCAGTTTCGATCGTTCTGACGGCGAGGTCTCGGTCGTATCCGTTATTCGTCATCCAGGCAGCCTTGCCGCCGGCCGCGGTGTAGGCAGCGCGGAGCCCGGCATAATCGAAGGGGCGATCGCCCTGCTGGTGATCACGCGCGCCGCCCGTCGCGCCCTCGATGACGTGAATATAGGCAAGCGGATAGCGGGCAAGTTTTTCCACGACGTAAGTGAAGAGCGTCTGTGGCTCCGGGTCAAAGGCATCATTGGCCGGAGTGACCGGCGAAATACGGATGCCAACCCGGCCTGCGCCGATCTCCTTCGTGATCACGTCGACTACCTCGAAGATGAAGCGCGCGCGATTCTCGATCGAACCGCCATAGGCGTCCGTGCGCTGGTTGGAGCCGGAACGCAAAAATTGGTCGATCAAGTAACCGTTCGCGGCGTGAATCTCGACCCCGTCGAACCCGGCATCGATCGCGGCACGCGCGGCCTTGCGGTAGTCTTCGACGATCCCAGCAATTTCCGCCAGTTCCAGCGCGCGGGGTTCGGACGTTTCTGCGAAACCGCCGGTTCCATCCTCGTTGACGAGATAGGTCTTCGACTTTGCCCGGATCGCCGAGGGAGCGACGGGCTGGCCGCCATTTGGCTGGAGAGACGTGTGCGAGATACGGCCTACATGCCACATCTGGACGACGATCTTGCCGCCGGCGCTGTGAACGGCATCCGTCACCTTACGCCATCCTTCGAGTGCCTCGGGCTTATAGAGACCCGGAACGTCGGCATAGCCTTGCCCCTGATGCGTGATCGCCGTCCCCTCGGTAATCAGCAAGCCGGCGGAAGCGCGCTGCTCGTAATAGGTGACGTTCAGCGTGTTGGGGACCGCTTTCGGCGAGCGGTTGCGGGTGAGCGGAGCCATCACGACCCGATTCTGGAGCGTGATTTCGCCGATCGTGATCGGGTCGAAAAGTGAAGCCATGAAATGTCCTTTCCGTTACAGCTGAGACTTGGGAGGAAGAAAGATGTCAGAGGTTGCCGATGGCCTTCAGGAACTCGGCAATCGTTTCCTCGTTGCGCTTGTAGAAAACCCACTGGCCGACACGCCGGGTTGTCACCAGACCGGCGCGCTGCAGGACGGCGAGGTGAGACGACACGGTCGATTGCGATAGGCCGCAACGTTCGAACTGTCCGGCGCAGACACCCATATCGAGTGGATGCTCCTGGCCTGAGAAATGTGCCTCCGGCTCCTTCAACCATGTAAGAATGTCCATCCGAGCCGGATGCGCCAACGCCTTCAGGATTTCATCTTTATCCATTGCCAAATCGCCGTACCTAGTTACATCAATATATGTATCGACAAATTTCGATATACAAATCACATGCCCGTGATCTCAGACAAGGCGGAATGCAGACGCCAAGCAGTCCATCCGGATCCAGCGCCAACACGCCGGAATCGCCCCGAAATCATGCGCTTTCATCGGCAAAAAAAAGAGGGCCACAAGAAAACTTGGGCCCTTACAGTTGTGAAGGTCTCAAACCTCCAGAGGGGAACAGCTGCTGCGGCGGCTGGGAGGAGAATGCCGCCATATGCATCAGCTGAAAAACATGTGGGGAGTGCAAAGGCGGCTTTCAATAGCTGGCCTTGCCATTTTCTCGAGTGAAGGCTTTGGGGGAGCGGCAGGCAAAAAAAGAGGGCCACAAGAAAACTTGGGCCCTTGTAGTTGTGAAGGTAATAAGAACCTCCAGAGGGGAACAGCTGCTGCGGTGGCACTGGGAGGAGAAGCCACCAAAGATGCATCAGCTGGGTTTGGTATGCTGTTTTTTTGGGCGCACAGCAATCATTTAATATGCATGACAGCCATGTCGTGTGCGCATCCCTGCACATTTATGCGGCGCACAAAGCGCCCCCTCTAACGGGAACTTCCTCCGCGTTAGAAAATATCTTTATAAAACAGCATCTTACAATTACAACGAGCAATTGCCCAGAATTCAAGCAACTGAAGCAGGCGTCAAAAATTCCAATTGCGCGCCTTAGCAACGATATAGTCACGGAAGACTTTCAACTTCGCCGCGTTCTTCATTTCGTCCGGGTAGCAGAAGTAGGTATCGAACGAGGGAATGTCTGCGCTGATCGGAAGCTGAATGAGCCCGGGATCGCGGCCGACGATGTAGTCGGGAAGCATGGCGATGCCGATGCCTAGCAGGCAGGCGCGCTTGATCGAGGTCTGGCTGTTGATCTGCAGATGCGAGATCCGTGGATTGTCGTGATCCCGTCCGGCGATCTCCAGCCAGTTCACATCGAGCAGATAATTGGGCGCCGGCTCACCGAAAGTGATGATCCGGTGATTGTCCAGATCCTCGACGGACTGGGGCTCGCCGTGCTTGTTGATGTAGGAGGGCGCGGCGTAGATATGCATGTGCACCGTGAAGAGCTTGCGCTGTATCAGATCCGACTGCTGCGGCTGACGCAGCCGGATAGCACAGTCCGCGTGCCGCATGTTCACGTCGAGCTCTTCATTGTCCAGGATGAGCTGGACCTGCACGTCCGGGTGCAGCGACATGAATTCCTGGATCTTGTCCGTCAACCAGCCCTGGCCGAGCCCTACCGTGGTGGTGATGCGCAGCTTCCCGGTCGGTTTGTCGGTCGTCTCGGTGAGTTGCACCTTGACGCTTTCGAGCTTCATCAGCACTTCATGCGCGGTGCGGTAGAGGATCTCGCCCTGTTCGGTGAGGATCAGGCCACGGGCGTGGCGATGAAACAGCTTGATGCCGACGTCCTGTTCGAGCGAACTGACCTGCCGGCTGATGGCCGATTGCGAGAGATGGAGTTTGTCTGCCGCATGCGTGAACGAGCCGGCCTCGGCCGCCGCATGAAATATGCGCAGTTTATCCCAGTCTAGCGACATGAAAGCCCCCATATACCACCACCCCGGGGGAACTGAATAATCGTCCTCCGGTTGTGGCCTGATGCATCTGTTCCCACGCGGGACGCGGCGCCTTACGGCGCGCGCCCCGATTCGCAGCTTCTATTCGGCTGCAATTGCGACGGGCATATGACCCGCCAGATATTTCTCCGCCTCGAGCGCCGCCATGCAGCCCATGCCCGCCGCCGTGACTGCCTGGCGGTAGACGTCGTCAGTGACGTCGCCGGCAGCGAAAACACCCGCGACATCGGTCGCGGTCGAATCCGGCGCCGTCCACAGATAGCCGTTCGGCTTCTGGCGAAGCTTGCCCTTGAACAGCTCCACCGCCGGCGCATGACCAATGGCGACGAAAACGCCATCCGTTACCATGTCCGTGGTTTCGCCGGTCCTGGTGTTGCGAAGCTTCACGCCGTTGACCGAAGCGGGCATCGGTGGCTTTGCCGGCGTGCCGAGATATTCGATAACCTCATGATCCCAGATGACCTTCACATTCGGCTTGGCGAAAAGGCGTTCCTGAAGAATCTTCTCAGCCCGGAATGCGTCGCGACGGTGAACGACGGTGACCGTCTTCGCCAGATTTGAGAGGTAAAGCGCTTCCTCCACGGCGGAATTGCCGCCGCCGACGACGAAGACGTCCTTGTTGCGATAGAAAAAGCCATCGCAGGTGGCGCATGCCGAAACCCCGAAGCCCATGAAGGTCGGCTCGGTCTCGATGCCGAGCCACTTGGCCTTGGCGCCGGTGGCGATGATCAACGCGTCCGTCGTCCAGTCGTTGCCGCTATCGGTCTTGATGCGGAAGGGGCGGACGGAAAGATCGACATCCGTCACAAGATCATTGACGATCTCCGCACCGACGTGCGTCGCCTGCTTCAGCATCTGTTCCATCATCCAGGGGCCCTGGACCGGATCGGCGTAGCCGGGATAATTCTCCACGTCGGTGGTGATCATCAATTGGCCGCCCTGTTCCATTCCCGCGATCAGCACCGGCGAAAGCATGGCGCGCGCCGTGTAGATGGCCGCAGTGTAGCCAGCAGGGCCGGAGCCGATGATCAGCACTTTGGTATGGCGGGCGGTCATGAACGTATCCTTGATAGGCCGGAG
Organism: Sinorhizobium psoraleae; assembly: GCF_013283645.1. Classification (GTDB taxonomy): domain Bacteria; phylum Pseudomonadota; class Alphaproteobacteria; order Rhizobiales; family Rhizobiaceae; genus Sinorhizobium; species Sinorhizobium psoraleae. The sequence goes on along the minus strand of NZ_JABEKV010000004.1, from coordinate 572,969 downwards.
AGCCTGGGCAGCATCATCCGGTTCCGTTGGTTACTGGCAAATATCGCCTTACTTTAGGTATTCACCGCTTGTACTTTCAAGGGTGTGGCCGCCTATACACACAAGTGCTTGGGCTATGGGCAGCGTTTTGGCACCAGATCGGGCATTTTTGCATCGTTTTCAATGTCTCGGTCGACCCCGGAGCGCGATTCCGCGGCAACGGCGACCCGCTTTGTTTTGCAGCGCTTTCGTGCCGGAAGGCCGATCCGGTGCATCAGTTGCCGGGATGCGTGCGGAAGCCGTGGTGATTTGCGTTGGTTTTTCACAAATGTCTACCCGAAGGTTCCTGTGCATGCGGCAGCGAGTACTCTCGTTCTGACGCCAGTTTGCATGCTAGGCACAGGAGTGAAATTAGCCGCTTGCGGGAATGGCGGGCCTGTCGCATTCGCGGCGACAACGCTATCGTTCTCTCGCAGATTTGGGCGGCGATTGGCGTAATCCTGCTGACGGGCATATAAGGCCTCCTTCGCAAAGGCCGATGAAACTGGGGATGCTAGGCAATGGTCATACGCGTCGAGCTCGATGCCATCGATATGAAAATACTGCGCGAACTGCAGAGCAACGGCCGGATGACGAATGTCGAACTCGCCGAACGTGTGGGCATTTCGGCGCCCCCTTGTCTGCGCCGCGTTCGCAAGCTGGAGGAGGCGGGTGTCATTCGCGGCTACCGCGCACTCCTGAACGCATCGGCGCTTGGTTACGATCTCGTCGCCTTCTGCATGGTCGGCCTCAAGCATCAATCGGACGCGAATCTCAAAGCATTCGCCGCCCGCACCGCTTCATGGCCGCTCGTCCGCGAGGCATGGATGGTCTCGGGCGAATCCGACTTTCTGCTGCAGTGCGTGGCCGAGAACCTTGCGAGCTTTCAGGATTTCGTTATTGAGGAGCTAACGGCAACCGACAATGTCGACACGGTGCGCACGATGCTGACGATCCGTCAGGTGAAGGACGCGTGCCAGGTGGAAATCTAGCCGCGGCCCGCGGTCACCGTACTCGGCCTGCGATCCCTGTAGGAAAGTACCCGTGAAACCATACTCCCGCTCGGGAAAAGTACCGGAATGTTTCTTAGGTCGGGCCGCCTCATCTCAAAAACGGCTTGAAAAGGCATCGGCGTGACCTCCAAGCTTCCGCTTTCCGCTTTCATCATCTGCCTCAATGAAGACGGCTATCTGGGCAATTGCATCGAAAGCCTCGATCAATGCGCCGAGATCGTCATCGTCGATTCCGGCTCGACGGATGGCACGGCTGCGCTCGTGCAGTCCTATATCGACAAAGGCTGGCCGATCCGGTTCATGTACGAGCCGTGGCGCGGCTATGCAGGACAGAAACAGTTCGCGCTGGAGCAATGCAGCCAGCCGTGGTGCTTCAACATCGATGCAGACGAACGGCTGGATGCGCCGCTGCGCAAGCTTTTGCCTGACCTTCTCCGGGCCCCCGCGGACACGGTGGGCTGGCGCGTTGCGCGGCGACCTTATCTGATTGGCTATGGCTATACGCCGGTAAAGGTGCATGAGCGGCGCAACCTGCGCCTTATCCGCCGGGGCAGGGGGCAATACGATCTCAGCCAGAAGGTGCATGAAGGCATCGTACCGGACGGCAAGGTCGAGAACGCCCGCTCCGGCAGCCTTCTTCATTTCCGGCCGCTGCTTATGGACGAGCAGATCCTCAAAGAAAACAAGTACTCGAGCCTGAAAGCCGACCAGCAGGTTGAAGCAGGCAGGCCGCCAAGGTCCTATAAGCTAGTCTTCGGTCCACCGCTCTATTTCTTTCGCCTCTATTTTCGCAACGGCCTTTGGCGCTGCGGACTGCCGGGCTTCATCGAGGCTATGACGGGCGCCGTTTATTCTTTTCTGACCGCGGCCAAGATCTATCAAAGGCATGCCCTCAAGCAACGGTCGAATGCGGACGACGCGCTTTCCCACTAGAGCGATTGCGGAAAAGCTGATCCAAGACTCGAAAGGTAACCCATGAAGGTCATGCATATTCACTTCGGCAAGGAAGGCGGAGCGGAGCGGTTCTTCGTCAACCTCGTCAATGCCTTGCATGACAGGGGCGTCGAACAGCGTGTGCTCATCCGGCCCGACCGCAGCTGGCGCAAGGACATCGAAGGCAGCGCGACAGTCTACGAAGGCATCTTTCGCAGGATATCGCTTTCGCGGTTTCTTCTGCAATGGAGAATGCGGCGCATTCTTCGCGATTTCCGGCCTGACGTCATCATGGCTTGGCAGTTGCGGGCAAGCCGCTTCATGCCGGCATACAAGGACGCCATGCGTATCTCTCGGCTCGGCGATTACCCCGAACATCTTGGCTACTACACCAATGTCGAGACGCTGGTTTGCATCACGCCGGACATGGCCGCGAAAGTTCGCGAACTCGGATGGAAGCGTGGCGTTGAAGTGATTGCGAATTTCACCCGCGCGACACCGGTCGCTCCCATTGCGCGCACGGAGATGCAGACACCCGCGGATGCGTTCGTGGTCGTCGGTATGGGCCGATTTGTCAAACGCAAGGGCTTCGACGGGCTGATTCGCGCGATCAAGAAGGTCGACGGCGCGCATCTTTGGCTCGTCGGCGACGGGCCGGAGCGCGAGCGGCTCGAACAGCTGACGAATGAACTCGGCGTCCACGATCGCGTGCGTTTCGCAGGTTGGCAGACCAACGCCTACGGCTATCTGGCGGCAGGCGACGCGTTCGCCATCAATTCCTCGCATGAGCCGCTCGGCAACGTCTGTTTCGAAGGCTGGGGAGCTGGCAAAGCGACGATCTCCTCGCGCGCGGAGGGGCCATCCTGGGTGATGACCGACGAAGTCGACGCGCTAATGGTGGATCGCGGCGACGACGAAGGTCTGGCGAATGCCATCCGTCGGCTGCGCGACGATCCTGAGCTTCGGGAAAGATTGAGTGCCGGCGGCCGCGAAACGCTACGTACGCGCTTTTCCGAACAGGCGATCACTGATGCCTACATTGAACTTTTCTCCAGGGGTGCAGTGCAACGATGAAGGTCATGCACTTTCATTTCGGCAAGGATGGCGGCGCTGAGCGCTTCTTCGTCCATCTCGTCAACGCGCTCGCCGAACGCGGCGTGGAGCAGACGTCGGTCATCCGGCCCCGCCGTCTTTGGCGCTCCGAAATCGAAGGCGCGACCAGGATAATAGAAAGCCACTTCCGGAACCTGTCGCTGGATCGCCTGCTGCTGCCGCGCAAGGTGATGCACATGGCGCGGCGCGACAGGCCGGACGCCCTGATGGCCTGGGCGCCGCGCGCCAGCGAATTGATGCCGCCTTACAAGGGATGCATCAGGATTTCGCGGCTCGGCGACTATCCGCCACGTCTCGACTATTTTCGCAACACGGACTGTCTCGTCTGCAATACGCCGGGCATTGCCGAGCATGTCCGCAATCTCGGCTGGAAGCGCGAGATCGAGATCATCTCGAATTTCACCAACACCGAGCGCGTTGAACCAGTCAGTCGGGCGACGCTCGACACGCCGGAGGGAGCCCCCGTCGTCATGTCGATGGGGCGCTTTGTGGAGCGCAAGGGTTTCCACACGTTGATCGCGGCGATCGCCAAAGTACCCGGCGCTTACCTTTGGCTGCTCGGCGATGGCGAGGAACGGGACAACCTCCACAAGCTCGCAACCGATCTCGGCGTCGCCGGCCGGGTGCGTTTTGCCGGCTGGCAAAAGGATACAAGGCCGTTTCTCGCGGCGGCCGATATTTTCGTGATGGCGTCAAGTCACGAGCCGCTTGGCAATGTCATTCTGGAGGCCTGGGCGCAGGGAACACCGGTCGTCTCGAGCCGCTCCGAGGGGCCGCAATGGTTCATGCGTGACGACGAAAACGGTCTGATGGTCGACATCGGCGACGCGGATGGTTTCGCGCGCGCGGTGGAACGCATCGCCAACGACCAGGCGTTGCGGACAAGCCTTGCCAAGCGAGGGCATCAGACGCTGATGACACAGTTCTCCAAGCAAGCGATTACTGACGCCTACCTGAAGCTCTTTGCCTCAAGGCGGTAGGCGTCCCCGACAGCCATTGCGTCAGCGCATGAGGCTTTCATAGATGGCGCCTATTGCGCGCGCTTCGCCTTCGATGGCGAAGCTCTTCGAGGTCCGCAACAGACCGTTGGCGCCAGCGGCTGCAAGTCGCGGCAGATCGTCCATGAAGGCGGCGGTGCCGTCGACCATGGCGTTCAAATCGTCGGCCGGAATGACGATGCCTGTTTCCTCGGCACCGTCGGCAATCAACTCCGAGAAAGCGCCGACATCGGTTGCCACCACCGGAACGCCGCTTGCCATGGCCTCCAACGGCGTCAGCCCGAAGCCCTCCCAGCGTTGCGGCGCAACGAAGAGGTCGAGTGCACGGTACCAATCGGGAATGTTGGTGTGCTCTCCGACAAAGAGGATGCGATCTGAGAGGCCCGCCTTGGCAGCCCGCTGCTTCAACTCCGCCTCGAAGGCGAGATGCTGTCCGGTCGCGCGTCCCGCAACGACGGCGCACCACGCGGGTCGGCTGGGGAGCAGGGCGATCATGCTGTCGACGAAGAGATCGGTGCCCTTCTGGCGGCGCACGCGCCCGAAGCAGCCGGCGAACTTCTTGGTCGGATCCAGTCCGAGCACACGTTTTGCCTCGGCCTTGTCGGTCGCCGGCCGGAAGCGCTTGGTGTCGATGCCGTGCAAAACCACGGTATTCGGCACTTGCAGATAGGCGGCCGTCTTGCCGCTGGTGGCAATCACCGCATCCATCCGGCCAATAAGGAACTTGCTCCACCCCGTATGCCGGCGTTGCGAGGCGGAGGTGAAAACGATCCTGATTTTCATGCGCAGAAGATCGCGCAGGATGATCGCCGGCAGCATTTCGACATTGCGGCGCGCATGCCAGACACGGCATGGCCGCCCCGCAGGAGCCTCCCACAGGTGGATCAGATCGCGAAATCGGATCGATGGCAATGTCGAGGGAAGCCCGGGGCCAAGAACCGCAATTTTCTGGCCGAGCGCTCGCTGGATCGGTACGAGCTGAATGATCGTCGACGTGACGCCGGAGAGGCGTTGCTTGAAATTGGGCGCAATGATCTCGATGTCCCGGATATCGGCCACTTGAGCGCTCTCCTCGCGCATACGACAATCATCTTTTGCAAGGGGAAGGGACGGACCGAACCTCACGTCCCTTGAGCGGGATGAGAGCAGCCCGCCGTGACTCGCGAGCATCGATCACGTTGGGTAGTCGGCTACAACCCAAAGTCATCGTGCTCGCGGAGCTCGTCAGCCCCAGTGAATGGCGAGGATTTCGTAGGCCTTGGAGCCGCCGGGCGCATTGACCTCGATCGAGTCGCCGACTTCCTTGCCGATCAGCGCACGGGCAATCGGAGAGGAAATCGAGATGCGGCCTGCTTTGACGTCGGCTTCCTGGTCGCCAACGATCTGATAGGTCTTCTCCTCTTCGGTGTCCTCGTCGACGAGCTTGACCTTGGCGCCAAACTTGATCTTCGACCCGGACATTTTCGAAAGATCGATGACCTCGGCGCGCGCAATCAGATCCTCGAGTTCGGTGATCCGGCCCTCGTTGTGGCTCTGCGCTTCCTTGGCAGCGTGATACTCAGCGTTTTCCGACAAGTCACCGTGGGCGCGAGCCTCGGCGATCGCTTCGATGATTCGCGGGCGTTCTCCCTGCTGGCGCCAGCGCAGCTCTTCCTGCAGATTGGCGAACCCACCCTGTGTCATCGGCACTTTGTCGACCATTTCATCATCCTTCATCAAGCGCACGCGGCGCCACCTTTCGGCAGCGCCAACGCAAAAGAAAACGGTCTCCGGCGCGTAAGCGTCGGAACCGTCCGAAACATCCGAACGGCACTTATAGCAGAAAGCCAATTGCCATTGCCAGATTTTTCGCCCCACGCCCTGCGTGCTGCGGGGCTGCCAAAGACAAAACAAACGCGGCGACAAAAAGCGACTTTACCTCAACTGCGGTTGAGGTTGTAACAGTTCCGCTTCCCAATGTTGTGCATAGGAAGTGCAAAAAAATGACCTCAGTCGAAGACAAGGAAACGTCCGGGGGCGGTTTATCGCGGCAAGATGCATCCGGCTGGCGCGAGTTGCTGAGACCTGGGCACCTGACGGCCACGACAACACTCTGCCTGGGTGTGGCACTTTTTGCATTTAACGGATTCTTCGTTTCGACATCTCTGCCAACGGCCGTCGTGGAGTTCGGCGGTGCTGCGCTGCTCTCCTGGGCCTTTACGCTCTATCTCGTTTTCGCAATCCTCGGCGGTACCCTGGCGGCCAACTTGAAGTCACGGTTCGGGGCACGCAACGTCCTTGTGGCCGCTGCATTCGCCTTCGTCGCCGGGACTCTCATTGCGACGTTTGCAAGCAACATGCAGACCGTTCTCGTCGGGCGGCTGTTTCAAGGGTTGGGCGAGGGGATCATCGCTGCGGTCTGCTATGCTCTGATACCAGAGCTTTTCCCGCCGCGCCTTGTCCCGAAGGTATTCGGCGCCGAAGCCATCGTCTGGGCTGCGGCCGCTTTCGCCGGACCGCTGATCGCTGGAGCGCTGACAGAATATTGGAGCTGGAGGGCGGCCTTCTTCGTCAATGTGCCAGCGGCGGCGATATTCATCGCCCTTGCTTTGGCGATCGTGCCGCCCAGCGAAAAGTCCGCTTCGAACACGACGCGCATTCCCATCGGGCGCGTGGTCGCAGTTGGCGCCGGAATCCTGCTGATCTCGATCTCGAACACGGTGGAAGACGAACTCGCGATGGCCACCCTGCTTCTGTCAGCAACGGTCATTCTCTACGCCACCGTCCAGATCGACCGGCGATCCGATCACGCTTTGATGCCCTCGGACGCGTTCGCCACGAACAGCGCTCTTGGAACCGGCCTTTGGGTGGTGCTGCTGATGCCGCTGGCACAGGCATGCGGTTCGGTCTACCTGGTCTACGCCCTGCAGCATCTCTGGGATCTTGGACCCACCGCGGCAGGTTTCGCCAACGCCGTTATGGCCATGTCCTGGAGCCTGACCGCCGTTTTCGTAGCCAGTCTGCGGGCGCGAGAGTTGCGCGAAGCGCTGACCTGGACAGGCCCCTTGTTGCTCAGCATCGGGCTTGCCTTGCTGACGCTCTCGGTCGGCGGCGGTTACTTCTGGGTGGTCTTTCCGAGTCAGTTCGCAATCGGCGCCGGCTTCGGACTTTGCTGGGGAACGTTGAGCCAATTGTTGATGGAGGTGTCGCCGCCTGACGAACGGGACAAGACCTCTGCACTCCTGCCGACGCTCCAATCCGCGGGTTATGCGATCGGAGCGGCATTCTTCGGACTGGTTGCAAACGCTCGTGGCTTTGGCGAAAATGCAAGGGGTGCCGCGATCAGCGATGCGATGCTTGCCGTTTTCGCGGTGGGATGTGCAATCGCCGTGCTGTCGTTCTACTTCGGAATCAGGACCCTGCGCCTGATCACGCAAACCGTTCCAGCGAATGAAGAGAGGGCGCGCCAGCCCGCCTGAAGTCTGAATATGCGCGCCCGTTTTTGTGGGCGCGCATATTCAAGTCGGGATCAGAAATAGCTCTGCAGCGGACGGACCTCGAGATTTCCTGCCTTCAGCGCCTTGATTGCAAGTGCCGCCGCTTCGGCGCCGGCCATCGTGGTGTAGTAGGGCACCTTCTGCATCAGGGTTGCACGGCGGAGCGATTTCGAGTCGGAGATCGCCTTGTTGCCATCCGTCGTGTTGATGACGAGCTGGACCTGCCGGTTGCGGATTGCGTCCTCGACATGCGGCCGGCCTTCGAGAACCTTGTTGATCTTGGTCGCGGCAATGCCGTGCTCGCCGAGGAAGCGTGCCGTGCCGCCGGTCGCCATGACCTTGAAGCCGATGTCTGCGAGAACGCGGATTGCCGGCAGCACGCGCACCTTGTCTTCATCGCGAACGGACACGAAGACCGTTCCATCGCGCGGCAGATCGACACCCGCGCCGAGCTGCGACTTGGCGAAAGCGAGCGCGTAATCCGTGTCGAGGCCTATGACTTCGCCGGTCGAACGCATTTCCGGTCCGAGCAGCGTGTCGACGCCGGGGAAGCGAGCGAAGGGGAAAACCGCCTCCTTGACGGCGATGTGCTTCAGATTGCGCGGATCAGGCTTTTGGCCATAGGCGGCAATCGCCGTCTCCAGCGCTTCGCCCGCCATGACACGTGCGGCAATCTTCGCGATCGGCGCGCCGATGGTCTTTGCCACGAAGGGAACCGTGCGCGACGCGCGCGGGTTCACCTCGAGCACGTAGATCGTGCCGTCCTTGATGGCGAACTGCACGTTCATAAGGCCGCCGACATTTAGCGCCTTGGCAAGCGCGGTCGTCTGGCGTTCGAGTTCGTCGACAAGCTCACTGTCGAGTGTGTGAACCGGCAGCGAGCAGGCGGAGTCGCCGGAGTGAATGCCAGCTTCCTCGATATGCTCCATGATGCCCGAGACGAAGACCTCGTTACCGTCACAGAGGCAGTCGACGTCCACTTCGGTTGCATTCGTCAGATAGCTGTCGAAAAGCAGCGGGTTCTTGCCGAGCAGCGTATTGATCTGACCGGTCTTGTCGTTGGGATAACGCTGCTTGATGTCCTCCGGCACGAGCCCCGGGACGATGTCGAGCAGATAGGTCTGCAGCATGCTCTCCGAATGGATGATCTGCATGGCGCGGCCGCCGAGAACATAGGACGGACGCACGACGAGCGGGAAGCCGATTTCCGCGGCGACGAGGCGGGCCTGCTCGACGGAGTAGGCAATGCCATTGTTCGGCTGGTTGAGATCGAGCTTCATCAAGAGCTTCTGGAAGCGGTCGCGGTCTTCGGCGAGGTCGATCGCGTCAGGAGCCGTGCCAAGGATCGGAATGCCGTTCTTTTCCAAGGCCTCCGCCAGCTTCAGCGGCGTCTGACCGCCGAACTGCACGATGACCCCGTGCAACGTGCCGTTTTCCTGTTCGGCGCGCATGATCTCGATAACGTCTTCCGCCGTCAGAGGCTCGAAGTAGAGCCGGTCGGAGGTGTCGTAATCGGTCGAGACCGTTTCCGGATTGCAGTTGACCATGATCGCTTCATAGCCGGCGTCCTTCAGCGCGAAGGCCGCGTGGCAGCAGCAATAGTCGAACTCGATACCCTGGCCGATGCGGTTCGGCCCGCCGCCGAGAATGACGACCTTCTTGCGCTCGGAAACCTGGGCTTCAGAGCGCGCGGCGCCGACGAAGGGCGTTTCGTAAGTCGAGTACATGTAGGCAGTCGGAGACGCGAACTCCGCCGCGCAGGTATCGATGCGCTTGTAGACCGGGCGGACGTTCAGCGCATTGCGAAGTTCCGCCACCTCCTTCGGGCGCTTGCCCGTGAGCGTCGCAAGGCGGGCGTCCGAGAAGCCCATCGCCTTCAGCATGCGCAGGTTCTCGGCGTCCTGCGGCAGGCCGTGCTCGCGAATGCGCGCCTCCATGTCGACGATTGCCTTGAACTGCGCGATGAACCACGGATCGATCTTGCAGGCCTCGTGCACCTCCGCCTCGCTCATGCCGAGGCGGAGCGCCTGGGCGACCATGCGCAGCCGGTCCGGCGTCGGCGTGCCGATGGCCGCGCGGATCGCGTTGCGGCCGTCGCCGTTCTCGTCGAAGTCCGGAATGTCGATCTCGTCGAGACCGGTGAGCCCCGTTTCGAGACCGCGCAGCGCCTTCTGCAGCGATTCGGCGAAAGTGCGCCCAATCGCCATGACCTCGCCGACCGACTTCATCGCGGTCGTCAGGGTCGGCTCGGCGCCCGGGAATTTTTCGAAGGCGAAACGCGGGATCTTCGTGACAACATAGTCGATCGACGGTTCGAAGGACGCCGGCGTCGCGCCACCGGTGATGTCGTTCTCCAATTCGTCCAGCGTGTAGCCGATCGCCAGCTTGGCGGCGATCTTCGCGATCGGGAAGCCGGTTGCCTTGGACGCCAGCGCAGAGGAGCGCGACACGCGCGGGTTCATCTCGATGACCACAAGTCGGCCGTTTTCCGGGTTGACGGCGAACTGGACGTTCGATCCGCCGGTCTCGACTCCGATCTCGCGCAGCACCGCGATCGAGGCGTTGCGCATGATCTGGTATTCCTTGTCGGTCAAGGTCAGCGCCGGCGCAACCGTGATCGAGTCGCCCGTATGCACGCCCATCGGGTCGATGTTCTCGATCGAGCAGATGATGATGCAGTTGTCCGCCTTGTCGCGGACGACTTCCATTTCATATTCCTTCCAGCCGAGAACCGATTCCTCGATCAGGACTTCCGTCGTCGGCGACGCATCCAGGCCACTGCCGACGATCTCGAAGAATTCCGAGCGGTTGTAGGCTATGCCGCCGCCGGTGCCGCCGAGCGTGAAGGAGGGGCGGATGATCGCGGGCAGACCGACATCGTCGAGCGCCTGCGCGGCAATCGCCATGGCGTGGTTGAGATAGCGCTGCTTGCGGTCGCCTTCGCCGAGGTTCCACTGGTTCTCCAGTTCGTCGAGCGCCGTGTCGAGTTCCGGACCGGCAAGCCGCGCTTTCAGCGCCGCGCGCTGCGCCTCGTGCGCCTTGCGATCCTGGTCCTTGATGTCGGTCGCATTCGCAAGCCGAGACTTCGGCGTCTCGAGACCGATCTTCGCCATCGCTTCGCGGAAAAGGGCGCGATCCTCCGCCTTGTCGATCGCTTCCGGCTTGGCGCCGATCATCTCGACATTGTAGCGGTCGAGCACGCCCATGCGGCGCAGCGAAAGCGCCGTGTTGAGCGCCGTCTGACCGCCCATCGTCGGCAGGAGCGCATCCGGGCGTTCCTTGGCAATGATCTTGGCCACCACTTCCGGCGTGATCGGCTCAACGTAGGTCGCGTCCGCCAGTCCCGGATCGGTCATGATCGTCGCCGGGTTGGAGTTGACCAGGATGACCCGGTAGCCTTCCTCCTTCAGCGCCTTGCAGGCCTGGGTGCCGGAGTAGTCGAATTCACATGCCTGGCCGATGACGATCGGCCCCGCGCCGATGATGAGGATCGATTTGATATCTTGGCGCTTCGGCATGGGCTCTCATCCGTTTCTAGCTGCGCGAAAAACCGGCCAGGGTGGGAGGTCACCGGCCGGGGCGCGCATTTATGGTCTTTTCAGGCTAGAAGCGGCTTATAGGCAAATGTTTCTGCAAGCGGAACCCCGAAAATTTCTGAATCGACAATAAAGCGAACATATTTGCGATAGCCGTCTGCATACCCGTGGGACGAGCATGGGAGACGGGAAGGGCAAGCGGATTCCCGGCACGGCTGGACCCGGCTTCAAGCAACCGCGATCGGTCGCCGGGACGAAAAAAGGCCAACCGGATGAAACGAGACCGCCGCGATAGCGTTTTACAAGAATCGTCGCTCGGGCATATAAATCATTCAATGCATTAAGCACCGATGCGACGCCTGGAGGAAAAGATCATGGAATGGAAGGGCCGCCGCCAATCCGGAAACGTTGAAGACCAGCGTGGAGCGGGCCGCGGAGGCGGTCTCGGAGGCAGCCCGTTTGGCCGCGGCGGCGGGTTCCGCTTGCCGGGCGGAGGTGGCATGCGTCGCGCCGGCGGGGGTTTAAGCTTCGGCACGATCATCTTTCTCGTCATTCTCTATTTCGTGCTCCGGGCGATGGGCATCGACATGCTCCAGGTCCTGGAGGGCGGTGGGCAGGTGAACATGCCCGGCTTCGAGCAGAGCGACGGTTCGCGGGTGCCACAGGGCTCGGCCGAGGAAGAAGAGATGAAAGCCTTCATGGCGACGGTGCTCGCCGAAACTGAAGACACCTGGAACGGTATCTTCCAGGCGAGCGGCGAACAGTATCAGGAACCGAAGCTGGTGCTGTTCAACGATTCCGTCCGTTCGGCCTGCGGCTTTGCCTCCGCCGCCTCTGGCCCGTTCTATTGCCCGGGCGACCGCAAGGTCTATCTCGACATGAGCTTCTTCGACGAACTCGCTCAGAAGTTCGAGGCCGCCGGCGATTTTGCCCAGGCCTATGTGCTGGCTCACGAAGTCGGCCATCACGTGCAGAACCTGATCGGTGTGTTGCCGAAATTCAACCAGATGCGACAGCGCATGAGCGAGGTCGAGGCAAACCAGATGTCGATCCGCGTCGAACTGCAGGCCGATTGTTTCGCCGGAATCTGGGGCAAATACACCGAGCAGAAGGGCCTGCTGGAACGGGGCGACCTCGAAGAGGCTCTGAACGCCGCCACACAGATCGGCGACGACACGCTGCAAAAGCGCATGCAGGGCTATGTGGTCCCGGAAAGCTTCAACCACGGCACCTCGGAGCAGCGGATGAAATGGTTCCAGCGCGGCTTTGACAGTGGCCAGATGTCAGCTTGCGACACCTTCTCCGGATCCGTCTGATTGAGGTACCCGGACCGGCCGCTTAGGGCCGGCCCGGACAATTCCGTTCAGCCGTGTCGCTCGCTATCGAGATGCGCAAGCTGCGCCTCCGGATAACGGGCACCAACCGCAGCATCTCTCGGCACAGCACGCTCGATCGCCGTCATGTCGTCCGCATCGAGGCGAACCGCCTTCGAGCCGAGCGCTTCGGCAAGCCGGTCCCGGCTCCGCGCACCCACAAGCGGCACGATATCGGCACCTTGCGCGACAATCCAGGCGATGGCTATCTGCGCGACGGTAACGCCTTTTGCGTCTGCTACGCGGCGCAGAGCTTCAACGAGGGCCAGGTTCCGATCGACGTTGCCTTCCTGGAAACGGGGGCTGACGGCGCGGTAATCACCAGGCTGTGCCGCATCCTTCCGCCAATGGCCACTGATCAGGCCGCGTGATAGAACGCCATAGGCCGTGACGCCGATACCAAGCTCACGGCATATCGGAAGGATTTCCTTCTCAATCCCGCGAGAGATCAACGAATACTCGATCTGGAGATCGACGATCGCATGGACAGTCGCCGCACGCCGGATCGTGTCGGGGCCGACTTCCGAAAGGCCGATATGACGAACATAGCCAGCCTTCACCATATCGGCGATCGCACCGATGGTATCCTCGATCGGCACATCGGGATCGAGGCGGGCCGGCCGATAAATGTCGATGTAATCGACGCCTAAGCGCTGCAGCGTATAGGAAAGGAAGTTGCGTACGGCCTTCGGCCGCCCGTCGTAACCGATCCACGCGCCGGCAGCGTCTCGCAACGCGCCGAACTTCACGCTCAACTGCACCTGATCGCGATTGCGACCCTTGAGCGCTTCGCCGATCAGCATCTCATTGTGACCCATGCCGTAGAAATCGCCGGTGTCGAGCAAGGTGACACCCGCATCGAGCGCGGCATGAATGGTAGCGATGCTTTCCGCACGGTCGGACGGACCGTACATGCCCGACATCCCCATGCAGCCAAGGCCGATTGCCGAAACCATCGGACCGGATTTTCCAAGGGAAACCGTATTCATCTCACACTCCTTCGATGAAAGCCTTTGTCGGCTGTTTCGTTCGCCGCCATGTTTACTTCAGGTCACACTGTGCGATAATCGGAGACAAACAAAACAGGTTGTCCGGAATTTTGTACAATGAATGAGCTCCCGCTTGCGGATCTCGATGCCTTTGCCGCGGTCGCGCGGGAGCGCAGTTTCCGTACCGCTGCCCGCAAGCGCGGCGTGTCGGCCTCTGCGCTCAGCGAAGCGCTGCGGCGGCTGGAGGGGCGGCTTGGCGTGAGACTGCTCAATCGCACGACCCGCAGCGTCACGCCGACGGAGGCGGGGATGCGGCTGCTTGAACGCCTGTCACCGGCGCTTGGAGAGATCGCCGGAGCGCTCGATCAGGTGGGCAGCCTCCGTGACAGCCCTGCGGGTGCGCTCAGGCTGAATGTGCCGACAATCGTCGCCCGCGAAATCCTGCCACCACTTGTCGGTCGGTTCCTGAAGAACAATCCGGCAATTACGCTGGAGGTGACAGCAGAGGATGGCTTTATCGATGTTCTCGCCGCCGGTTTCGATGCCGGCGTGCGCTACGAGGAACGACTTGAGCGAGATATGATCGCGATCCCGATCGGCCCGCGCGTGCAGCGTTACGTCACCGCCGCTGCCCCGGATTATCTTGCTCGGCATGGCATGCCACAACACCCCCGCGACCTTCTAGAACACACCGCTATCCGTCACCGTTTCCCAAGCGGCGTTGCCTTGACGTGGGAGTTTGGAGAAGGCGATGCCGCCCTGACCATCGCACCGCCTGCGGTCATACTGGCCAACGCAATCGATCTCGAAGTCGGCGCAGCGGTTGACGGTCTCGGAGTGATTCGAACGTTCGAGGAATTTCTTGCACCGGAGATCAAGGCAGGGCGGCTCGTGCCAATTCTCGACGAATGGACAACCAGTTTCCCAGGCCCGTTCCTGTACTATGCCAGCCGTCGTCATATGCCGGCACCGCTCAGGGCCTTCGTCGATTTCCTGAAGGCGGAACAGCGGCGTTCGGAGCAGTAACGCCGCAAGCAAGAAGCATCAGCGGACGAGATAGCTTCGATCATAAACTTTGAAATGTTCACGCATTGTTTCGTTTTTGACAATGCGATACACCTTAATTGGTGACGTCGTTCACGTTCTGTCTCCACACTGGCGATGGACAGCGGGGAGGGGCTTCATGCTCGACAGGAAATTCGTGCGGCGCGGACTATTTCTCGTCTTTCTCATCCTCTTTCTCGACATCATGGGCATCGCCATCATCGTGCCGGTGCTGCCGACCTATCTCGAGGAACTGACCGGCGCCAACATCGGCGAAGCGGCTATCGACGGCGGCTGGCTGCTGCTCGTCTATTCGGCGATGCAGTTTCTATTCGCGCCGCTGATCGGCAACTTGAGCGATCGCTTCGGCCGGCGACCGATCCTGCTTGCTTCCGTTCTCACCTTCGCGATCGACAACCTGATCTGTGCGCTTGCAACGAGCTACTGGATGCTTTTCATCGGGCGCATCCTCGCCGGTATTAGCGGTGCGAGCTTCGGAACGGCGTCGGCCTACATCGCCGACATCAGCGACGACAGCAATCGAGCAAAAAATTTCGGATTGATCGGCATCGCCTTCGGCACCGGCTTTGCGCTCGGTCCAGTCATCGGCGGCTTCCTTGGTGAGTTGGGCCCAAGAGTACCGTTCTACGGCGCCGCCGCTCTTTCGTTCCTCAATTTCATTGTCGGTCTGTTCCTTCTGCCCGAGACTCTTGACCGCACAAACAGGCGGCGCTTCGAGTGGTGGCGCGCCAACCCGCTTGGCGCGCTCAAACAGATGCGCAACTATCCCGGCATCGGCTGGATTGGTCTTGTCTTTTTTCTCTACTGGCTGGCCCATGCGGTCTACCCCGCTGTCTGGTCGTTCGTCTCGTCTTATCGTTATGGGTGGAGTGAGGGGCAGATCGGATTGTCGCTCGGAATCTTCGGCGTGGGCGGAGCGTTTGTCATGGCCGTCGTCCTGCCGCACGTCGTGACGCGGTTCGGCGAACGGCGAACGGCTGCGCTCGGTCTCGTATTCACCGCGCTCGGAATGGCCGGTTATGCCGCCGCGTGGGAGGGATGGATGGTGTATGCCGTCATCGTCGCGACTGCACTTGAAAGCCTGGCGGATCCGCCGTTGCGCAGTATCGCATCGGCGCATGTCCCGCCGTCGGCCCAAGGCGAATTGCAGGGGGCGCTCACCAGCATTTCCAGCATCACGACAATCGCCGGGCCGCTGATCTTTACGCAGATCTTCGGATATTTCACGAGCCCGGCAGCGGTGTACTCGTTCTCCGGTGCGCCCTACGCCTTGGCGGGCTGCCTCATTGTCGCAGGCCTAACGGTCTTCCTGCTGCGCGTGCGGCCTGTTCCTCACAAGGCATTCCGGGAGGGTGTGCCGAAGCCGACACAGGCCTAAGAAAGGCAACGCCTTCAAATTGATCAAATTTCTTGATCGTTCGATGAAAAATTGAGCAGTCAGGCCTTTCCCGCTGGTACTTTCTTCGGTGCTGCTCTATCTCGGGTAGTTCTTCCACCGAGTTTGCAGCCGATCTGCCGGAACAGAACGGGATGAGGAAAATGTGAGCGGTCTTCCGCCCGCATCCCACTCTAACTTTTTCAAAGCGATGACGTTTACGACTTTGGATGCGTCCAAAGTCATGAACGTGATCTGGAGCCAGGTTTTCCCATGCTGACCACGAACACGAGCCAAATGCAGCTGCAGAACGACAATTCGTGGAGCAACCACTATCGTGCGAGCTTCTATCTCGGGGTGCCCTTCATCGGCGCGCAGCTTGCGCAACTGGCGATCAATACGACCGATGTGCTGATGGTCGGGAAGCTGGGCGCTACCGAGCTCGCCGCGATCATCCTTGCGACCCAGGCCTTCTTCACGGTCTTCATCTTTGGCAGCGGCTTTGCCAACGCCGTGGTACCGATGGCCGCGCAGGCACAGGGCCGCGGCGACAAGGTTTCCGTCCGCCGCTCGGTGAGGATGGGGATGTGGGTCGTGCTGCTCTACGGCGCCCTCACAGCGCCGCTCCTCTGGATGGCGGAACCTATTCTTCTCTTTGCCGGCCAAAAGCCGGAAGTCGCGAAGCTCGCCGGGGAATACCTGCATATCGCGCAGTGGGCTATTTTTCCGAGCCTCATCTTCATGGTGCTGAGGGCGTTCCTGAGCGGTTTGGAGCGGGCGGGTATAATTCTCTACGTGACGCTTGTAACACTCGTTCTCAATGCGCTGCTTTGCTACGTGCTGATCTACGGGCATTTCGGCTTTCCGGCGCTCGGCATCTTCGGCGCCGCCCTCGCGGCCCTCGGCGTCGCCTTGCTCGGCGCCGCACTCGCGATCGCTTACATCCGCAGCCGCCCGGAGCTGAACCAATACGAACTCTTCGTGCGCTTCTGGCGACCGGACTGGCCGGCTTTCCGCGAGGTCATCTATCTCGGCGTTCCGATCGCCTTGACGATCCTTGCCGAAGTGAGCCTGTTTACGGCCGCATCGCTGCTCATGGGCAATATCGGCACGAAGGAGTTGGCCGCTCATGGCATCGCGCTCCAGTTTGCCTCGATCGCATTCATGATTCCGCTCGGTCTTGCGCAGGCTGGCACAGTGCGCGTGGGCCTGGCCTACGGAGCCGGCGACATGCTGGGTGTCAAGCGGGCTGCCATCGCCGTACTCGTCCTCGGCTGCGCCTTTGCCGCCGTCGGCAGCACGATCTTTGCTCTTTTTCCCCATCAACTCGCCGCGCTTTATCTCGACACGAGCCGGGCGGATGCGGCGGAGGTCCTCGCCTTCGCCGGTCCGTTGATCGTCATCGCCGGCGCATTCCAGTTGGTCGACGGGTTGCAGGCGATTGCCGCGGGCATGCTGCGTGGTCTCAAGGATACGACGATACCAATGATTCTCGCGATGATCTCCTATTGGGCGATCGGCTTCCTCTGCGCCTGGGCATTCGCTTTCCCGTTGAACTTCGGCGGCATCGGCGTCTGGTTCGGTTTTGTCCTCGGGCTGGCGGCGGCAGCTGTGTCCCTGAATTGGCGCTTCTTCCATCTGCTTCGTTCGATGCAGAAAAGGCTCGCGTAAACCAGCGGTTGTCTTTGCGCTGAAAGGCGGGAATCCTGCAGCACCGTCGGCGTGACGGATGCGGCTGATTCTCTCGCCGCGGTAGCAGATTCGGGGATTCTGGATGCGGAGATTCACACGTCGCGGCCTGCTGATCGGCGCTTCAGCCGGCGCCGGCGCGGTCGCAAGCCATCAGCTATGGCGGTCATCTAGCCACGCCGGACCGGCTTATCCGCCCAACGGGACCGAATCCCACGGGGGCACCGTGGTACTCAACGACGCCAGCGAATTATCGCCAACCGCCGTGGCCCGCCACATTGTCGTCGATGACGATCCGAAGGCCGCCGTCGTGGAGCGGATCAGAGGACTGATCGCGGAGGCACGCAGCGAGGGCAGGGCGGTTGTGGCAAGCACTGCGCGTCATTCGATGGGCGGACAAAGCCTCGCGAGAGACGGCACGGCGCTGACGCTCGACCAGCACTGGCTGGAGGCAGACACGGCAGCGAGGACATACCGTGTGGCCGCTGGGACGCGATGGTCGACAGTCATCGCCAAACTGGACGCCTTCGGCTTTTCACCCGCGGTCATGCAGTCAAACAATGACTTCGGCGTCGCCAGCACGTTTTCGGTCAACGCGCATGGCTGGCCCGTGCCCTTCAGCGGCTGCGGCAGCACCGTGCGCTCTTTCAGAATGCTGTTGGCCGACGGCAGTGATGTCCACTGCTCGCGCATCGAGAATGCCGACCTCTTCAACCATGCCATGGGTGGCTATGGCCTCTTCGGCGTGATCACGGAAGTCGAGCTCGACATGGTCCCGAATGCGCTGCTCGAACCGACATTCGAGCGTATGCCGGCGAGCGAAATCGGAACCCGCTTCGCCGCGTTGGTGAGATCGGACGCGACTGTGCAGATGGCCTATGGCCGTATGGATGTCTCGCTCGACCGTTTTTTCGACGAGGGGCTGCTGATCAGCTATCGGCCGACCACGGATCAGAGCGTCATCCCCATTGCCGCCGGCTCCGGCTTCATCAGCCATGTCTCGCGCGAAATCTTCCGTGCCCAGGTCGGTTCCGACGGCATCAAGCATCTGCGTTGGTGGACCGAGGCCAGCATTAATCCGTGGATTGCTGCAACGGCGACACGAAACAGCCTGATGAACGAACCAGTGATGACGCTCGACGACCGCGATCCGGCACGCACCGATATCCTGCACGAATATTTCGTTTCGCCGGCGCGCTTCGCGGAATTTGTCGCGGCATGCCGGGAGATAATTCCCGCCTCCTATCAGCAGCTCCTCAACATCACGATGCGCTTCGTCGACACGGATCGCGATAGCGTGCTTGCCTATGCGAGCGAGCCGCGGATCGCCGCCGTGATGCTCTTCTCCCAGGAAAAAACCGCGCGGGCGGAGGCCGATATGGCGCGCATGACGCGCGACTTGATCGAGCGCGTCATCGCGATCGGCGGCAGCTACTATCTGCCCTACCGGCCGCATGCCTCGATCGACCAGCTGTTGCGCGCCTATCCGAGGGCGGGCGCATTCGCGGCCAGGAAACGGGAATTTGACGCAGATTGCGTCTTCCGCAACAACCTCTGGGACCAGTATTTCGCAGAGCTCTGAAAGGATCATGATGGGTAAGCTTCGCTGGATCGCCTTGGGCTACACGGTCGCGCTGCTCGCTGCCGCATCGCTCAATTACGTCCCCGGCCTTACCGACAGCCAAGGGAGGGCCTTCGGCATATTCGCTCTCGATATCTATGATGATCTGCTGCACATCGCCTCCGCCGCCTGGGCGGGCATTGCCGCCTTCCTTTCAAAGCATGCAGCACGCAACTTTCTGCTTTATTTCGGCGTCCTCTATCTCTCGGACGGCCTGCTCGGGCTTCTGACCGGATCCGGCTATCTGGACCTCGGCATTCTGACTTACGGCATCCAGGACCTGCCGTTTTCCTTCAAGATACTCGCCAATCTTCCGCATATCGCACTCGGTGGCTTTGCCGTCGCCTCCAGTTTCGCCTTTGCGCACGAGGCGCGGTGATGAGGATCGTCTGGAAAAGCCTTAAATGGAGCATCCTCGCGCTGTTGCTGCTTGTGATCCTGATCGCAAGTCCCGTGGCCTATATCGAGGGCTTCTGTCACGGCGAGCCGGTGGAGGACGCGTACACGCCATTGATCAGCGACCCCGCCTTCAGGCGGCATGAAGCCAACACCTATCTGACCTATCCGGAATGGCATATCGTCTATGCCTATGACGGCCTCGCGGAAGCGTTGAAGACCGGCGACGAACATGCCTTCGACTATTTTTCGAGCGTCAAGGACTTTTGGACATCGACCTGCGCGCTCACGCGGATCGCCGACGAACACGGCGGCGCAGACAGCCAGACGCGCATGATGATCTACACGATCGGCATCAGCTTCAACCTCGAAATGGCGCTGAAAGCCGCCTACGAGGAGACGATCGGCCGTGTTACGGCTTTGCTTCGAGGTGAAAAGAAAACGCCGCAGGATCAGGTCGCGGCCGGCATGGCGGCCGACTACGCAGCCTTCCTGCGGCAGACGCCGTGGTATCGCTATTCCTTCGATCGTGAGATCGGCAAACTCTGGGATGCACCGATTACCGATCCGGTTCGGGGCTGGGAACGCCGCCTGGCGCTGGGCGGGGAGTGGCGCGCAAAGGTCGCCTACGCCAGAATGATCGAAAGCGCGGTAGCGGCGACCGCGACGGCGAAGCTGGAGATCCGCAGCATCATATCCGGTCTGCCAGCCGACACACTGTCGGACATTCCCTGGGTCAAGGTCGTCGGTGAATCCGGCGATGGCGTGGAGATCGAGACGCCGCGCTATGCGCTCTTCACGAAGATTCTGACAGACATTGCGCAAAGGGGCGGAACGATCCGCGAAATCGCCGGCAATGACGATATCATGGTCTCAGTGACGGTCCCCGCCGGAGAGACACCGGCCTTCGCGATGGGGGAGGCGATCGCCCGGGTCAAGCGCGGCGGTTTCGCGACGGAGCGGCTCCTGCTCGGCCTGAAGGTCGAGCAGCTCGCGGACCTCCTCCGGCAGACGCCGACCGACGACCCGGGCCTCGAACATGTTTTCGATTACTAAAGCCAGGGCGTTCCTTCTGACGGCGGCTGCCATCCTATTGTCATGGTATGCGGCATCTGCCGTCCTCTTTGCCGTTCGTGAAGAGGGCAAGGCGGCGATTGTCCTGCTCCCGGCCCATGGTCTCTCGCCGAACGGGCTGCCGCCGGGCGTCTCGATCCTGAAATGGGGACGCTATTTCGCCGTTCTGGCCTCCGATAAGGCCGGCTATGTTACTGCCCTTTATGCCGCTGGCGCCCTGATCGTGCTGCCGTCACGAACCGGTGGATGTCTCAGCTTGAGACCTCCGGTCGCACGATGACAAGAAAAAGCCGGACGGGCAGGGGAGGCCGTCCGGCTTACAAGAGCGACCTCATCAGGGGAAGATATGAGGCCGCTTATCATCGAACTTCCCGAAGAAGCTCCTGGAGGCATTTACAGTTTAAAAGCCGCTCTCTTGCTTGCGCCGGTCATGGGCCTCGTTGCGAAGCGCCTGGATCGCAGCGACAGACATCGCGAAAAACATCGTCATCGAAAACAGGGCAAGTCCCATGGCCGCACTCCTTTCAGTTTCGTAGAAACGGCATGTCTCCAAAAAAAGTTCCGTTCATTCTTGCCTCACGGTACAACTTCCGGTGTGAAACCATCTTGAACACTGCATTCATCTAGCATTCATTCTTTCCTCCATGCTGTTTCCGAGGGAACAGGCGAAAAGGCGGGTTGCGTCACCCTTGCGGTCAGCGGCGGTCCGTGACAAAAGGCTTCACCAAATGGAACAGGTAAGATGACCACGGCTTTCTATCCCGGCTCCTTCGATCCGATGACGAACGGGCATCTTGATGTGCTTGTGCAAGCACTGAACGTTGCCGCAAAGGTCATCGTGGCGATCGGCATTCATCCGGGAAAAACGCCGCTCTTTTCCTTTGAAGAGCGCGCCGACCTCATCCGTCGCTCGCTGAACGAATCTCTGCCTGAAAGGGCAGGTGATGTTGCCATTGTTTCGTTCGATGATCTGGTAGTCGATGCGGCCCGCCGTCACGGCGCGACCCTGCTCGTGCGCGGCCTTCGCGACGGCACGGACCTTGATTACGAGATGCAGATGGCGGGCATGAACCGGCAGATGGCTCCGGACATCCAGACACTGTTTTTACCGGCGGGGACCGCATCGCGGCCCATTACAGCCACATTGGTCCGCCAGATCGCGTCGATGGGCGGCGATGTCAGTGCGTTCGTGCCCAATGCGGTTCATGAGGCGCTGCAGGCGAAGCGCAAGGCCTGAACGCGCGGACAGCTCACACCACTCAGGGAGAACCCATGAAAATCCTCCAATTCGCTTTTGCCGGCGCCCTGGCGCTCGCCACGTTGACGGGGGCTGCCTTTGCGCAGTCCGGCGACAATGTGATTACAATTCAGCTCAAGGACGGCCCGGTCGTGGTTGAGTTGCGCCCGGACATCGCACCGAAGCACGTCGAGCAGATCAAAGCGCTCGCTGCCGCAGGCGAATACGACAACGTTGCCTTTCATCGCGTGATCAAGGGCTTCATGGCCCAGACCGGCGACGTGCAGTATGGCGATATGGAGCAGGGCTTCCAGGCCGAACTGGCGGGAACGGGCGGATCGTCCAAACCCGACCTGCCGGCCGAATTCTCCGATGTGCCGTTCGAACGTGGTACAGTCGGCATGGCGCGCTCGCAGGATCCGAATAGCGCCAACTCGCAGTTCTTTATCATGTTCGCGCCGGGCGACTTCCTCAACGGCCAATATACGGTCGTCGGCAAGGTGGTCGAAGGCATGGAGAATGTCGACAAGATCAAGCTCGGGGATGATGCCAACAACGGCGCCGTCGCCGATCCAGACCGTATGATCAGCGTCAAGGTCGGCAAGTAAAAGTCAAACAGAAGGAGAAAAACCATGGCCGAGATCAAGGATCCGGAAAACACGATCATCATGGAGACCACGAAGGGCAGGGTCGTGATCGAGCTTCTGCCGGACGTCGCTCCGGGTCATGTCGCTCGTATCAAGGAGCTGACGCGCGAGGGCGCCTATGATGGGGTCGTGTTCCATCGAGTGATCGAGGACTTCATGGCGCAGACCGGCGACGTGCAGTACGGCAAGACCGGCGGCGAACACTTCAATCCGGGCCGCGCAGGCATGGGCGGCTCTTCCAAGCCCGACCTGAAGGCCGAGTTCTCCGACAAGAGCCACGTGCGTGGCACGTGCTCGATGGCCCGCAGCCAGATGCCGAACTCGGCGAACTCCCAGTTCTTCATCTGCTTCACCGATGCTCCCTGGCTCAACAAGCAGTACTCGATCTGGGGCCAGGTGATCGAAGGCATGGAGAACGTCGACAAGATCAAGCGCGGCGAGCCGGTGCGTGATCCCGATACGATCGTATCGATGCGGGTTGCCGCCGACGCCTGATTTGCGCTAATGCACAGACCCGCCCCGTCGCGTGAAAAGGCGCCGGGGCGGGTTTGCTTTTGTCTGACACGATCGATGCGCGTAGACCTGTTTGATTTCGACCTGCCGGAAACTTCCATCGCGCTGCGGCCCGCAAACCCGCGCGACAGCGCCCGCATGCTTCTCGTGCGGCCGGACGGCGAGCCGGTCCTCAGCGATCACGGCGTTCTCGACCTGCCGTCCTTCCTGCGGCCCGGGGACGCACTGGTTTTCAATGACACCAAGGTGATACCGGCGCAGCTCGAAGGCATCCGCAGACGCGGCGAAGAGATCGTGACACAAGTCTCGCTGACGCTGCATATGCGGGTCGCACCCGACCGTTGGAAGGCTTTCGCGCGACCTGCACGCCGACTGAAACCCGGTGATCGGATCTCCTTCGGCCACGGCGGAAACAGCTGCCTGCTCGGGGCGCTTGATGCGACGGTCGAGGAAAAGGCCGACGCGGGCGAGGTCATACTTCGCTTCGACCTCTCGGGGCCGGCGCTCGATGAGGCGATCATGGCCGTGGGCCACATCCCGCTGCCTCCCTACATCGCATCCAAACGACCGGACGACGCGCGGGACCGAACCGACTATCAGACAGTCTATGCGCGGGAAGAAGGCGCAGTCGCCGCCCCGACTGCAGGACTGCATTTTACCGAACGCCTTTTCGCAAAGCTCGACGAGGTTGGCGTCGAGCGCCACTTCGTAACTCTGCATGTGGGTGCGGGGACCTTCCTGCCGGTCAAGACTGATGACACCGACGATCACGTGATGCATGAGGAAATCGGTCATGTGAGTGCGGCGACTGCGAGAAGCCTCAATGCGGTGCGGGCGAGGGGCGGGCGCATCGTCTGCGTCGGCACGACGTCGCTTCGACTGATCGAAAGCGCGGTAACCAAAGAAGGCGAGATCCGGCCCTGGTCGGGTCCGACGGGCATCTTCATCACCCCGGGCTATCGCTTCCGCGCGGTCGATATGCTGATGACCAATTTCCATCTGCCGAAATCGACGCTCTTCATGCTCGTTTCGGCCTTCGCCGGGCTCGATACGATGCGCGCCGCGTACGCGCATGCGATCGCCACCGGCTACCGCTTCTATTCCTATGGCGATTCAAGCCTGCTTTTCCGGAAAGACTAGATGACCGAGACGTTCCAATTCAAGCTGCTGGCAACCGACGGCAAGGCGCGCCGAGGCGAGGTTTCGATGCCGCGCGGAACGATCCGCACGCCTGCATTCATGCCAGTCGGAACCGTTGGCACGGTCAAGGCCATGTATCTCGACCAGGTGCGCGAACTCGGTGCCGACATCATCCTCGGCAACACCTATCATCTGATGCTGCGTCCCGGCGCGGAGCGCGTTGCGCGGCTCGGCGGACTGCACAACTTCATCCGCTGGGAACGGCCGATCCTGACGGACAGCGGCGGCTTTCAGGTCATGTCGCTCTCCAGCCTGCGCAAGCTCGACGAGAAGGGCGTAACCTTCAAGAGCCATGTGGACGGCGCGCTCTACCACATGTCACCGGAACGTTCGATCGAGATCCAGGGGCTGCTCGACAGCGATATCCAGATGCAGCTCGACGAGTGCGTGGCGCTGCCCGCCGAACCCAACGAAATCGAACGGGCGATGGAAATGTCGCTACGCTGGGCCGAGCGGTGCAAAGTGGCGTTCGGAGATCAGCCGGGCAAGGCGATGTTCGGCATCGTGCAGGGCGGGGACATTCCGAAACTGCGCGAGCGCTCGGCTCTTGCTCTAAAGGACCTTGACCTCAAAGGCTACGCCGTCGGCGGCCTGGCCGTTGGCGAACCGCAGGACGTCATGCTCGACATGCTCGACGTCACATGCCCGGCACTGCCCGCCGAGAAGCCGCGTTACCTGATGGGCGTCGGCACGCCCGACGACATCCTGAAATCCGTCGCGCACGGCATCGACATGTTCGACTGCGTCATGCCGACCCGTTCCGGACGGCATGGCCTGGCCTTCACCCGCTACGGCCGAATTAACCTGAGAAACGCGCGGCACGCCGAAGATACGCGCCCGCTCGACGAGCAATCGTCCTGCCCGGCAACGCGCGACTATTCGCGGGCCTATCTGCACCATTTGATCCGCGCGAACGAATCGCTCGGCGGCATGCTGCTCAGCTGGAACAACCTGGCCTATTACCAGGAACTGATGGCGGGCATCCGCCAGGCGATCGAGGAGGGGCGTTACGCCGACTTCATGGCGGAGACCCAGGAATGCTGGAAGCGTGGCGACTTGCCGCCCGTCTGATCCCTCGTCTGTCGTCATATCAGAGTTGGGGACCCGACGCGGTCTGCAGCATCATGACGCCATTGATCTTGTAGCTGCCATCCGGCTGCTCGACGAGATCGTAGATCGCCGTCCAGTCCTTTCCGTCCGATCCCGAAATCAGCACCTCCTGGAACACCTCGTCGCCAAGCACCTTCGACCGGCCGAAGGCGAAGTTGCCCGGGCGGTAGAGATGCTGGTAGCTGCGCTTGACCATCTCGAAGAAGACGACCTTGTCCGGGAATTTTGTCCGGATGGCCGGCGAGGCGAAGGAGTAGGCCGTATCGGCATCATCTTCCAGGAATGCCTTGATCTGAGCGCGTATAACGGATTGCACTGTATCTACAGGTTCATGGCGAAAGCAGCACCCAAACAGATTGAGAACGTGAGACAGAGTGCAACAAAAACGATCCTGACCATCACAGGCCTCCATCCGCCCTTGGTCGCCAAACCAAGGATAGCCCTCATGCTCACGCCGGTAAGTGCATGCGGCCGTAAAGCCGCCGAATTGCTTTTCGCTAATATGTAAATATATACATTATTTCAAATCGATACAACATCATCTTAAACCAAGACAGTAGATATCATAACTTCGTGATGCAACACGAAGCGCGTTGATGAGATCGCCGTCTCTCCGCCACCAGAAACGCCCCCAACACGCAGCACAGCAGGGCAAGGCACGATGGCAGCCCCTGATGCCCGGTCAGTTGCATCGCCAATCCTGTCGCGGGCGAGCCCACGATGCCGCCGATGCCCCATACGAATGCGAAGGCCGCGTTTCCGGCGATCAAGACTTGACCAGTAAAACGCTCGCCGAGTTGGATCAGCGACATGGTGTAGATCCCGAACGAGACGCCGCCCCAGAGGAACACGACGGGCCAGATGAGCCACAAGTTGAAGACCGACGGCAGCAGCAGGCAGCCGGCCAGTGACGCGAGCGCACAGGATAACATGGTCCGCGTCGAGCCAAACCGTTCGGCCACGCGTCCGAGCAAGATCTGCAGCACGGCATTGCCGGCGATGAAACAGGTGATGAGCGAAGCGATGCGCTCCTCGGCGCTGCCGAGCGCGGCGCCATAGACCGTGAGCAAGGAAAGCAGGATCTGCTCGAAAGCGGCAGCGGTGAAAACCGCAAACAACAGGAGCGGCGCCAGTGCGAAAAAGTCGCCGACCGATGTTGCCTCGCCTTCATGCGGCATCTTCGGCAGGCGCGGCACGACCGCAAGCACGATCAGGCCGCAGAGAAGGAAGGCCACGATGCCGACCATGAAGGGCGGCCAACCCTGCGTGCCGACCAGGCCGAGCGACAACGGGCCGATGGCGAAGCCACCCGAAACGATCGATGAATAGAGGCCCATGATGCGGCCCCGCCGCGGCGCGGGCGTGATCGAGATCAGCCAGGTTTCGCTGATCACGTAAAGCGGATTGGCGAAGAAGCCGAGCAGGAAACGCAGCGGCATCCAGGTCCAGACTTCCTGTCTCGAGGCAATCGCGACCAGGGTGAGCGCTGCCAGGATCGAACACAGGATTGCGAGCCGCCCGCCGCCCGCGCGCCGCACGAGCGCCGGGATAAAGGGCGCGGATACAACGAAGCCCAGCGGCGTCATCGCCGCCGACAAGCCGATCAGGCCGGGCGCCGTCCGCTGCCGCTCCAGGATGAAGCTGAGCAGCGGATAGGTCAGCCCCTGTGCCACGGCGAACGCCGTGACGGTCGCGATGATGCCCGCCATTGCGCCACAGGGGATCCGGCCCTCCCGCGGTGATGTCGTGCTACGCAAGCGCCGGATAACCACTGCCGCACGCGGAAACTGGCGATCCGGTGTCATTGGAGCATTCGCCTTATAAAGGGTTTGATACTTGCCAGAAGGGCTTGGCGATCTCTGCCTCGACCTGCTGTCTTGTCAGACCGATATCGTCGATCAAATGGGGGTCGTGCTTCAACTTTTGCTCAAGTTCCCAACGAAAGCGTATCCGCTCGCTCCAGGTCGCGACAATGCTTCGCAGGGTGGCCAGGCTGTAGTGCCGACGCGGCGTTCCCGGCCGCGCTGCCTTATGCGAGGCCAACGCAAGGGTCGGAGTATCGTTCATGGCAACCTCCATATGGTTTGAGGGGCCGAAGGCCCTCGACCTGAAAGAGGATGAATTCTGCAGGACACGAACAGCGTCGTAATTAAGCTCTCCCAAAAAGTTCTCAAAAACTTCCAAAAGGGCTATAGATCGCCGTATGCAGGGATCGCGCTTTGCCTTTGGTCCGTTCGTGCTTGATTCCGGTGCGGGAACGCTCCTTCGGAACGATGATCCCGTTGCCGTTGGCTACCGCGGGCTGAAGCTTCTTGCGGCGCTCGTCGGACGGCCCGGCGAAATCCTGAGCAAGGCCGAGTTGATGGACGCGGCGTGGCCGGGCACGGCCGTCGAGGAAGGCAATCTCACCGTCCAGATCGCGCAGCTTAGGAAGCTGCTTGGTCCGGCCGCCGACGGCGGCGAGTGGATCTCCACGGTTCCGCGCGTCGGCTACCGCTTCATGGGCGCCATCGAACGCCTCGGCGGCGCGAAACGAGAACCTTTGCCGCTGCCCAGCAAACCGTCGATGGCTGTGCTGCCCTTCGTTAATTTCAGCAATGACCCCGAGCAGGAATCCTTCGCGGATGGGTTGACCGAAGACCTGATTACCGACCTGTCGAGGACGTCCGGCCTGTTTGTCATCGCGCGCAATTCCGCCTTTGCCTACAAAGGAAAGGCGATGGACGTGCGCGGGATCGCACAGGACCTTGGCGTGCGCTACCTGCTGGAGGGCAGCGCAAGACGCGCCGCGGGGCGCGTGCGCATCAACGCCCAACTGGTCGACGCCGTAAGCGGCGAGCATCTATGGGCGGAGCGCTTCGATCGCAGCCTGGAAGATATTTTTGCCGTTCAGGACGAAGTCACCGGCAAGATCGTGGAGGCGTTGCTTGGCCGGCTGCGCGCACCGCCGCCGCGCAATCGGCCCAAAGATCTCGAGGCTTACGATCTCTGCGTGAGGGCGCGCAAGCTGATCGACGATTCGCCACAGACGGCGCGGGAAGCGCATCTGATGCTTACGCGCGCGGTTTCGCTCGATCCGGGATATGCCGAGGCCTATCGCTGGCTTGCCATGAACCACTGGATGCGATGGGTGCATTGGGGCGAACCAATTGAAAGTAACCGCAGCGTTGCTTTGGAACTGGCGCGGAAAGCCGTAGCGATCGATCCGAACGATGCTGGCTGCCGCTGGGTCCTGGCTAACCTGCTTGCATATGAGCGCAACTTCGCCGAGGCGGATGCGGAATTCGCCAGGGCGATCGAGCTCGATCCGAACGAGGCCGACACCTGGGCGACATTATCCGACATCACGGTCTTGGCCGGGCGGGTGGAGGAGGGCATGGAGCACATTCGCAAGGCGTTCCGGCTGAACCCGTTTCCGGCAAGTTGGTACTATCTGACGCTTGGCCAGGCGCAATATGCGGCCGGCGAATACGAAGCCGCTGTCGAGACGCTGCGCAGGGACGAGACTTATCGTACAAGCTCACGCCGGTTCCTGGCGGCAAGCCTTGCGCAACTCGGCCGGCTCGACGAGGCGCGCGCAGAGGTCGAACTATTCCT
Organism: Sinorhizobium psoraleae; assembly: GCF_013283645.1. Taxonomy (GTDB): domain Bacteria; phylum Pseudomonadota; class Alphaproteobacteria; order Rhizobiales; family Rhizobiaceae; genus Sinorhizobium; species Sinorhizobium psoraleae. The sequence goes on along the minus strand of NZ_JABEKV010000004.1, from coordinate 543,996 downwards.
TGTCGGCAACCCGCATTTCACAACCCGCCACTGGGCCACGACCGAGCCATTCCGCGACGCTGCGACCCTTGAGCATTTCGTTGATGGCTACCGCAAGGCCGGTCTTCCGGAGTGACGCGCCGGTGTCATCTCGTAACGGCACCGTCACATGACCTACTCCTCAAAGCGACTCGTGGCGTCACGATCACCGTCATATCGTCTTGAGAGCGGAAACGGCGGCAACCAGGACTCGCGACGGATCGTCCAGAGTTCATAGGTTGGCCTCAGTTGGTCGGGAGCATCCAAGGATCCCAGGTTCACTTCGATTTCGTCTGCGGCGCGTGCGAAAACAGGCGAGCCGCAGCGGGGACAGAAAAACCGCCCGGCGTAGTCGCGTGTTTCGCCATCGATCGTCACCGCATCCTGAGGGAATATCGCGGAAGCGTGAAAAAGCGCCCCATGATGCTTGCGGCAGTCGAGACAGTGACAGAGGCCAACCCGGTTTGGGCGTCCCGACGCCACAATTCGGACATTGCCGCAGAGGCAACCGCCCGTGAATCGGTCCATGCTGAGTCTCCTCTAATTCAAGCGGGCGGAATTTTTACAACGAACAGGACTGTAATCGCAATTGCCCGCCGCAGGCGGGGGCGCCTCGTTCTTCCATATTGGCGATGGTCGCCATCTGAGCTTACGCGGCCGCCGACGACGCTCCTTGCTTGTCGTCGGCGATGCCGTCGTAATAGCCGCTGCATTTCGAAATTCGGCATCATGAAAGGTATCGCGCTTCAGCTCGCAATAGATCGTCGACTGATGCGGACCGAGTTGCCGGGCGATCTCAGCACCGGATGCTTGCGTTCTATGAGTTTGTGCAAGCGTCGGCGATCAGGAAGGGTGAGCTGCGAGCTGCGAGTTGCGATGCGACATGACGATCAAACAAGGCATGACGACTCCCAACGCTCATGGTCTCCGCCAGGCTGAAGGTCGTCATCCTTGCTCCCAACGTTGACGTTGACCAGCGCGTCGAGAGGCGAGAGTGTCGCATCTCTAAACTGCCATGTGAGTTCATGCCGAACTGCGACCTACGCGTGTAATGCTAGCCGACACGCCGCATTTGCGCGAGCAGTTTCTTGCGGAAGACTTCCGCCGGCGTTCGGTAGCCCAGGCACTTCCGCGGTGTCGAGTTGAGCCGATCGCAGATGTCCTTCAACTCGCCGTCGCTGATCGACAGGGGCTCCACCTCTCTCGAAAGCCATTTGCGAACCCGGCCATTGGTGTTCTCGACCGTGCCTTTCTGCCAGGGTGACTGCGGGTCGCAGAACCATGGCTGCGTTCCGATGCCAGCCTGAAGATAGGGCCATTCGCTGAACTCAGTGCCACGGTCGAAGGTGATCGAGCGTCGCGCAGCGTGGGGCAGGGGCTGGAGCACCTCAATCAGCCCGTCCATGATCGGTTTCGATTGCCGGTCGTTGTTGCGCAGGAAGACCGCAAAGCGGCTGACCCGCTCGACCAGTGACGTCACGTTGGCCTTGCCGAACTTCTTGCGAAACTGAATGAGATCGCACTCCCAATGCCCGAACTGCTTGCGTTCGGCGACAGTGTCAGGACGGTGAAGAATGTTGAGTTCGGGGCTGAAGCGGCGACCGTGACGCCGTCGGGCATGCCGCGGCCTGCGCCTCGCACGACGCTCCGGCAGGTGCCGCCACAGTTTGATGGCCTGGCCGTCTGCGGAATAGGCGAACTTGTAGATCGTCTCGTAACTGACGCAGATCGGATGGCGCTCCAGCCGCATGCGACCGGCGATCTGCTGTGGCGACCAGCCATGCATGATCCGCTCGATGATCGATTGGCGCACATGGGAGAACCGGGCGAGCTTGCGCAGCTTGGCTCTGCGCTCACGTGCCATCTCGTTGGCGGTGACGCAATAGTAGCCGCTCAGATCCGGCATCTGCGGATCCTCAAAAGCATTGCGCCTGAGCTCGCGGAATCGTCGAACGATGCCGGCCGAGCTTCTCGGCGATGACGGTGGCGCTGAGGCCGGCCGATCGCCAGCGAGCGATCCTGCGACGTTCATCCATATCGATCTGGGAGTAGGTGCGTCTCATGAGCCATTCCTTGCGCGTGATAACCCATTGGTATCTATCGCAAGTCGCACTTCATCCTTGAACCCACCCCACTACATACATTTATCGCATAAGATAGATTATGGAACTAGAAGCATGCGCCGATCCTCACAAAATCAATGCCTTGAGGCCGTTCTCTAATATCTGACTTTACGCTTCTTCAGCGGACGGCATGGCGATGGTGAACTCAAGCCGCATCATGTCGTAGGCCGGCTCTACGTGCTCCGGCGTCTCGTTCAGCACCGTTTCATAGTCCAATGGCACATGCATGTGCGTCAGCACGGCACGCTTCGGCTGAAGCCTTGCGATCCAGCCAAGCGACTGCACCAACGACAGATGACTTGGATGGAATTTGTATTGCAACGTGTCGAGGACCAGCAGATCGAGATCCTCCAGCTTTCCGACAGTTTCCGGCGGAAAATCGCTCACATCGCTGCAATAGGCAAAATCGCCAATGCGAAAACCGAGCGAATGGGTATTGCCGTGAAACTGCATCAACGGCATGAACGAAATCGGCCCGCCGGCGCCGTGAACGGTAACCTGCGTAAGATCTTCGGTGATGAGATGCGGCTCCACGATCGGCGGATAGCCGCTTCCTGGCGGCGATTCCACGCAATAACGAAATCTCTCGCGGATTGCGCTCATCGTGAAAGCGTCCGCCCAGATCGGCACACACCTGCGATTTTCGATTACGAAGCCACGGAGATCGTCGATCCCGTGCAGATGATCGGCATGAGCATGCGTGTAAAGCACCGCGTCGATGTGGCGAACATCGGCGGCAACCATCTGGGTGCGGAAGTCCGGACCGGTATCGACAACCACGGTCGTCTTGCCGCCATCCGGCGCGAACTGCTCGACCAGCAGCGCCGCTCGCAGGCGGCGGTTGCGCGGATTTGACGGATCGCAGGCCCCCCAATCACCGGTGATACGCGGTACCCCTGGTGAGGAACCGCATCCGAGGATTGTGAAAACCCGCCGAAACGCCACGTCAGAGCCTCGGCATTTTTGAGAAGATGCGCAAGGCGTTCTCCGTCGTAATTTGCGCAATCTCCTCCGTCGAAACGCCGATCGTTTCCGCCAGGACCTCCGCCGTATGCGCGACAAAGGCCGGTTCGTTGCGCTTGCCGCGGAACGGCTTCGGCGCGAGATACGGCGCGTCCGTTTCGACGATCATCCGGTCGTGCGGGATCGTCTTCGCGATGTCTCTGATTTCTTGCGATTTCGGGAAGGTCAGGATGCCGGAAAAGGACACGTATCCGCCAAGCTCGACGCCGACTCGCGCAAGCTCCGGACCGGACGAGAAGCAGTGGAGAAGGAAAGGGAAGGTCCCCTTCCCGCTTTCTTCGGTCAGGATCTCGGCCATGTCTTCGTCGGCCGAGCGGCTGTGGATCACCAGCGGCAGCCCGGTTTCGCGCGCTGCCGCAATGTGCCGCCGCAGCCCTTCAGCCTGAGCGTCGCGCGGTGCGTTGTCGTAGAAATAGTCGAGCCCCGCCTCTCCGATCGCAACCACCTTCGGATGCGCCGAGAGCCGAACGAGATCTTCCGTGGTGATGTCGAGCTCCTCGTCGGCGTTGTGTGGATGGGTCCCGACGGAGCAAAAGACGTTCCGATAGGCTTCGGCGATCGCGAGGATCGTGTCGAACCGCTTCACGCGCGTCGAAATCGTCACCATTTGCGTCACGCCGGCCGCACTTGCGCGCTCGATGATCGCGTCGCGCTCAGCCTCGAAGTCCGGGAAGTCCAGATGGCAATGGGTGTCGATCAACATTCGTTTGCACTCGCTTACGCTTCCGGCGCCACGTAACGTGGGAAGACCGGCTTCGGTGCCTCGAGCGGCGTTCCGGAGACGAGGCGTCCGGCGTCGCCGAGATGAGCGAAATCACGCTTGTCGGCCGGTACGGCCACGAGGTCGAGAAGCTTGCCTGCCGATTCCGGCATGAAGGGCTGCAGCAGGATCGCAATCTGCCGCACGACTTCGGCGGTGACGTAAAGCACCGTCGCCATCCGCTCCGGATCCGTCTTCTTCAGTGCCCAAGGCTCCTGACCCGCGAAATAGCGATCGGTTTCGGAAACCACAGCGATGATCGCGGCGAGCGCGCGATGGATAAGCTGCTTGCCCATATCATCACGCGTCGTTTCGAGCAGGGCATCGGCAGAGGCCAACATGGCCTTGTCCTCGTCAGAGAGCGGCCCGCAAACCGGAACCTGGCCGTCGCAGTTCTTCACGATCATCGACAGCGAACGGCTGGCGAGATTGCCGATGCCATTTGCGAGATCGGAGTTGATGCGTGTCGCTATCCCCTCCTCGCTATAGCTGCCGTCCTGGCCGAAAGAGACTTCGCGCAGGAAGAAGTAGCGTATCTGGTCGAGGCCGAAGTGCTCCACCAGATTGAACGGATCCACGACGTTGCCGAGCGACTTCGACATCTTCTCGCCCTTGTTGAGCAGAAAGCCATGAGCGAAGACCCGCTTCGGGAGCGGCAGGCCGGCGGACATCAGGAAGGCCGGCCAGTAGACGGCATGGAAGCGGATGATGTCCTTGCCGATGACATGGATATTCGCCGGCCAGAATTTTGCACGCGGCCCGGTCGGATCGGTCAGATAGCCCGTCGCGGTGATATAGTTCGTCAACGCGTCCACCCAGACATACATGACGTGGGCCGGATCGTTCGGGACCTTGATGCCCCAGTCGAAGGTCGTGCGCGAAACAGAGAGATCCTTCAGGCCCGACTTGACGAACGAAATGACTTCGTTTCGCCGCTCGGCCGGGCCGATGAATTCCGGGTTCTCTTCGTAGTGCTTGAGGAGTTTCTCCTGATAGGCGGAGAGGCGGAAGAAATAGCTCTCCTCCTCCACCCACTCGACGGGGGTACCCTGCGGCCCATAACGCACGCCGTCGTCGCGCAGCTCCGTCTCGTTTTCCTGATAATAGGCCTCATCGCGGACGGAATACCATCCGGCATAGGAATCCTTGTAGAGATCACCCGCCTCTCCCATGCGGGTCCAGATTTCCTGCGAGGCCTCGTGGTGACGTTTCTCGGTCGTGCGGATGAAATCGTCGTTGGAGGCGTTGAGAAGCACGGCCATCTTCTGGAATTCGGCCGAGTTGCGGTCGGCAAGCTCCTGCGCGGAAATACCTTCCTTCTTCGCCGTCTGCTGCATCTTCTGGCCGTGCTCGTCCGTCCCGGTCAGGAAGAAAACCTCGCGCCCGTCCAGTCGCTGATAGCGCGCCATCGCATCGGTCGCGATCAACTCGTAGGCGTGGCCGATATGCGGCCTGCCGTTCGGATAGGAAATCGCGGTGGTGATGTAGAAGGGGGAGGTATCTCTCATGATGGGCTTCGATATATCTCGGATCAGGAACTAGTGGCAGCTATTAGCGCATCGCCTTCAGGTAGGGAACCGCTGGGCCCAGAAAAAGCCCATTTGACGCCAAGCGCGGCGCCATAAAGCAGGCAGCCGGTTGACACATGCCACAAATTAGAACAAAAGGGGAACAAACAAGGGAAGCGGGATGTTCGACGAGCTTAAGCGAAAATTCGAGGAAGCCTCGGCCGCCTATGCCGCCGAACATTCCGTCTTGCGCGACCCGGACTGGTACGTTCTGAAACTGCAGGAAGAAATGGGTGAACTGACGCAGGCGTGGAACAAGCTCAGCGGACGGGGACGCAACGGCGGGAAGACGCCGGGTGAATTGCGCCAATCTCTTGCCGACGAAACAGCGGACCTCCTCGGCCATGTTCTGCTTTTCGCTTATCGCAACGACATCGACCTTGCCTCGTCGATCGAGCGGAAATGGAAGTTCAAGCCCGACCTATAAAGCGCCCTTCAGATCTTCGAGTAGCGACAGGATCGTCTGCTTGCGATCGAGATTATAGGCGTCGCTCACTGTCAGCCGCTCGGCGAAAGTGCTGGAGAGCCTCGCAAGGCGCTCGGCCCTGCCGATATCACCGGCGAGTGCCGCGTCCCGCGCCTGCTGCATGACGCGTCCGGCCAACAGAGACGAGAAGAAATCGTAGATCGTTTCACTATCCCGTGCCGACAGAATATCCGCGAGCTTGTGTATCTGCCTTCGGACAGCTGGTCCCTGCCCCGCCAAAATATCTTCGAAGGCGGCGGCGATATCGAGACCGCCGTAATTGATGAGCTTCAGCGCCTCGGAGACACTGCCGTTCGCCGCGGCGAGGATGCGCTCGACGTTCGGCCCCGTCAGATCGAAGCCGAGTTGGGCAAGCGCCTGGCGCATGGACTCGTCGTCCAGCGGCTTCAGCCGCAACGGAAGGCAGCGCGAGCGGATGGTCGGCAGCAGTTTTCCGGGCGCGTGCGTGAGCACGAGAAAAAGCGACCGGCGCGGCGGTTCCTCGAGTATCTTGAGGATGGCGTTGGCCGCATTGCGGTTGAGATCGTCCGCCGGGTCGATGATGACGATGCGCCAGTTCCCCGTGCCGGACGTCTGGCCGAAGAATTTTCCGGCGCGCCGCACCTCATCCACGGTAATTGCCCCTTTGGCCCTGCCCGTTTTCTCGTCCACAGGGCGGGTGAGATGAAGCAGGTTATGTGATGCCCCGGATGCGAGCTGCCGTGTGACGATGGAGGCGGGATCCGGATCGGCGAGCTGATCGGGTGCTGTCGTCGGCTCTGGGTGGTTCAAGATATGGTACGCGAAGCGGAAGGCAAGCGTCGCCTTGCCGATGCCTTCCGGTCCTTCGATGAGGATCGCATGGTGCGCTTTGCCGGACTTGTAGCTCTGGGCAAGAAAAGCTTCCGCCTGAAGATGGCCAAAGAGCTTCGCGTTTTCCGCCGGGGCCACAGCCCCCTCCAACACACCAGGACGCTCTATCGTCATGATGCAGCTTCCGCGCTTGACGACTGCGGCTGGTCACCGTCTGGTAGCAATGCATCCATGATCTCCCGGACCTCGGCGGCGACGACGTCCGGCGGCCGTGCTGCATCGACGACACGACAACGCCGAGGGTCAGCTTCCGCGATGTCGAGGAAGGCTTCGCGCCGTTTCTCGTGCGTTTCCAGCTGTTCCTTCTCGAAACGGTCGGGATTGCCATCGGCGGCGCGATGGCGCGCGCGTTCAAGCCCAAGCGCGGCAGGCAGGTCGAAGATGATCGTTCGGTCCGGAATCACACCATTGACGGCCACGCGTTCGAGCGTTTCCACGAAGGCCGGTTCGAGATTGCCGGTGATGCCCTGGTAAACGCGCGAGGAATCCATAAAACGATCGCAGAGGACGATGGTACCCTTCTGAAGCGCCGGCCGGATCACTTCTTCGACGTGGTCGCTGCGCGCGGCCGCAAAGAGTATCGCCTCCATGCGAACGCCGAAAGATTCCGCCGCCCCCGAGAGCAGCACGTGGCGAACTGCCTCGGCACCGACGGAGCCGCCAGGCTCTCGCGTGGTGAGCACATTATAGCCGCGAGCACGCAGCGAATCGGCCAGCAGGCGCATCTGGGTCGACTTGCCGGCCCCTTCCCCGCCCTCAAACGTTACGAACAAACCCTTCGTCAGCGACATGCGTTCCCAAATCGGCCGCCTGCATGTTTCCTTAAATCGTAGCCGATTTAAGGATAAAAACATGCAGCAATTCAACGTGCTACAGCGCGCTTTGCGCGTCTGACAAGACGCGCGGCGCTGTAGCTATCGGCCCTGTTTAGCCGATTGGTTCGCCAGAAGAAACGGGCGCGTGCGCATTTGTTACAGCCAGAAGAAGAGAAGCTCCTGGAGCGCATCGAGTGCGCGGCTGGTAAGCGTGCCAATCTCGACCGCGCTGCCGGTCCTCACCGGCACTTCCCGCAACAATCGCTCGCCGTTCCAAAGCTTGACGACGCCGACTTCCTGACCCGCCGCGACCGGTGCCGTCAGCGGCCATTTGTAAACGATGCGCGCGGTTAGCCGTTCAGGATTGTTGACCGGGAGCAGGACATCGATCGGCCCGGCCGCGACAAGAGGGACGCGCGATGTCGCGCCACCATAGACGCTTGCTTCGCCGATGGCCTCCCCATCGGCGAAGATGCGCCGTTTCTCGAACGCCGTCATCGCCCAATCGAGCACCCTGCGGCTTTCGTCCGTGCGCTCCTTGTCGCTTTCGAGCCCGCCCATGGCAAGATAGACGCGGCGGTCTCCGCGCTGCATCGACGCGGCAAGCGAAAAGCCGAAACCTTCCGCGAACCCCGTCGCCAGCCCGTCGACGCCGACATTGGCGGCAATCAGCGGATTGCGATTGCGCTGGCGGATCTTGTTCCACTCAAATTCGGCTCGGGAATAGAGCCGATAGAAATCCGGGTGAGCCTCGCGCAGATGCCGCGCCAGCGTCACCAGCTCCCGCATCGTCACCTTGTTCGCAGGATGAGGAAGACCGGTGGCGTTGTTGAAAACCGCGACGGGCATGCCGAGTTCGCGCGCCCGCGCCGTCATACGCTCGGCAAAAGCAGCTTCGCTGCCGTTCATGCCTTCCGCGAGGATGATACAGGCATCGTTCGCCAGTTGCACGATTGCGCCTTGAATAAGGTCCGCAACGCGGATCCTCGACTTGATTGCGGCAAACATCGTCGAGGTGCCGGACGGTGCGCCTCCGGTCCGCCAGGCGTGCTCGGAGACCTCGTAGGTCGTCTCAGGACTCAGTTCGCCCTTGTCCAACGCCTCGAAGACCACCTCCATCGCCATCAGCTTGGCAAGCGATGCCGGCGGCACGGGCTCGTCTTCGCCGCGAGCGAAGAGCACTGTGCCGGTCTCCCCATCGACGAGATAGATTTGTTTCGCCTTGGTGTCGAACGCGGGCGCCTGGGCGACCGCATTTGTCGAGACGGTCGCCGCAAGAAGGGCCACGACCGCGAGCAACTTTATGCGCATGAGAAACTCCGGCTTCATCATGGGCATAGCAGCGCGAACAAAGCTGTTCAACCGAAGCTAGCGCTAAACACCATCCCTGTTCTGGCGCTTTGCATAGGCGATGATGGAATCGGCCGTAAGCGGGTTCGAATCGACCATAATTGCCTCGAAGGGCGACGCCTTATCGCTGACGCGCACTTCGACATAGGCGGCGGCATAAGCCATGTTTCCGTCGGGCATCGGGATCAACTCCGGCCGCACGGTGGGGATCGGCCCGATCTCCGGTAGCGTGACAAATTCGCCGAGAGATTGCGGCATGGCGGCTTGCGCCGCCGGCTCGGCGAGCGCGGTCATCGGAACGCCCGTATCCAGCGTCGCGTTGCGAGGGACCGGCACGCTGGCGAGATCCGGCACCTGGTTGCGGAACGGCTCGTTCGACGCAACCATGACACCTGTCGCGATCTGTCCTTCCGGCATCACGCCGGGACTACGGTCACCCTTCTTGACGTAGGAGGCCATCAGATAGGGCATATCGTTGCCCTCGAGCGGCGCGCGGCCGACATATTGCACGCGCACCTTGGCACTGCCCTTGCCCTTGATGTCCAGCATGTCGGCTGTCTTCGAGGAGACATCGATGATGCGGCCGTACTCGTATGGGCCCCGATCGTTCACGCGAACGATGACCGATGTGCCATTTTCCAGATTGGTGACGCGTGCATAGCTGGGCAGGGGGAAAGTCGGATGCGCGGCGGACAGGTGATACTTGTCGTAGACTTCGCCGTTCGCCGTCAGCCGCCCGTGAAAGGCGGAACCGTACCAGGACGCGACGCCTAACTTGTTGTAGCCGAAATCCTCCTTCGGCTGATACCACTTGCCCTTGACCTGATAGGCCTTTCCGACCTGGTAACGCCCACCACCCTTCGGGATGTTTGTCCCGGTCGCGACCCGCGGGCTGGCTTTGACGCCATAGACCGACTCGGCAAAGTATTCCTTGCTCCGCGCCTTGCTTGTCTTGACACTCGAAGCCGATCCGCAGGCGGCAAGCGTCGCGCAAAGCAACGGAACCGCAGCAACACGTAATCCCCTCGAAAGAAGTGCCGCATCTCTTCTAAAAATCATCTGTCCCCAATATCGTTCGCAAAGCCGTATTTCGAAAACATTCCGCTCTAGCCCCCGCGGAAAGCTCGGCGTCTCGAAACGAGACAGTCGATTAATCATGTCAGCAAGACGGCAAAATTGCGAACAGGAGCCTGAGGCGCGGCAAAAATCTTCCGCTATGGTTTACAAATCGTATAAACCCATGCGCGAGCCTCTCTCGCGCAGCCTAGGTCTCCTCCCGGAAGACCAAAAATTTTCCCGAGCGCCGGGCACGTTAAAACTTGCAAAGACTGCGAGATTTGCCGTTCAACCCAGCGTCAAGGCTGGTATAGCCGTCTCGTCGGCTGTGAAAGGCGAGTGGGCTGCGACTTCCGACCGCCGACCACGCCAAGCGGGGGGCCGGCCGAATTGCCGTGCAGCCTCTTTTCATATTCCTGGCTCCGCTACGGACAATTTGCATAGGGCGGCGGGCCGTGCTGGATCGCGCGGTTCTGAAGCTGGAGACGATAATCGGCGAGCACCTTGTTGGTCTCGACATAGGTGGGGTCAGTCACGTTGCCCCAGAGATAGAAGATCGACGCGTCGCTCGGCGTCAGCGTGGCGCTCGGATCGCCCTGAACTCCCTTCCACGTTGCCTGCGTCACGGGCGTGGCGAAGAGCGAGGGATCGATCACCATCTGCTGTGTCCAGAACCAGCCCTGGCGCACGCATAGCGTCGGCGCGACATGCCAACCCCAGTTCACGAAGCAGTTGGGATTGTTTTTTGTGGCGACGTGCAAGCTCCCCTGTATCCACACCTTGCGCGGCTTGCGTCCCATATTGATCATCAGCCGGCACATCTCGTGCGCGCGGCCCCAGCAGCCGTCATCGGGATAGAGAAAAGGGATGCAGGGCGCTGGCACCGTGAGCGGCGGGCAAGACTTCGCGCTCATCGCATCGAAGATCTGCTGGGCGGTCGCTTTCGAAACGCAGCGAAACCACCACCAGGGCCAGAACGGCCAGCGCCAGATCCAGTCGAGCAGACGCTTCCACCACGGCCGTTCGAACGGCAGCGAATCGGGTTTGGGCCAAGGCGGCAGCGGCGCGTCATCGGGGCCGGGCGTGTAGGCGCGAATATCAATGATGTTGTGCGCATCATCCTCGGTGATGATAAGCAGCTGCCCCGAGTCGAGCGCGGCGCGCAGCAACGGCTCGAGCGTCGCGAAATCGGGATTGTCGCGCCTCAGGGCGTGGCGGGCGTGCGACCTTTCGAGCATGACCTCATAGCCCTGGTCGCTCGGAAGCATGCTCATCGGGCGCGTCACGTGCGGGATGAGCAGCCGTGTGATTGCCGCGCTGTTAGGATCGATCTCCAGATAGACCGGCGCCTTGCGCCTCGCGAGCCCGTCAAGCACTTGGACCAAGCCGCTCGATCGGGCGTCGCTCGCGTCAAGCCGGGCGCGGCGCCCGCCTTCGAGTTCGACCCAAAGCCCCTCGCGCAGCAGCTCGGCAGTGGGCCGATCAAGCGGAGGATCGAAATCTATGCGGGTCGAAACAATCGCATTGGGATTTGGCATGGCACACCCCCCGGATGCGCCAGAATATCAGAGCGCTGCGTGCCTGTCCTTGCGTAGAATTTATGGCAAACTGAACAACTTTTAGCTTTATTATGGCCATCCCTTCCAATGATCGCAAATGCGACCCGCCTGCTCGCCTCAGCGAAACTCATCGGCATCACGCTGGACCTCTAATCGCAGGTAATGCAGGGCATGCGAGCGAACGCCGCCGAGCACGTTGACGCGGCGATCAAAGCTGCTAAAAAGCCAGCCGTCGAGTGATTGGGTAGCAAGCGGTAGCAGCTGCCGTTTTCAGGAAACCAACGATTGTTGGATTTTCAATCGACTGGAGGAGTGGCCGAGCGGTTTAAGGCACCGGTCTTGAAAACCGGCGTGCGTGAAAGCGTACCGTGGGTTCGAATCCCACCTCCTCCGCCAGCTGTCGCCGATTGCCGTCTATAGCTCGATATTGCCGCCGATCACCGCATTCTGGAGAACTGCCGATTCTACGCTATAGCGCGATGTGTCTTCGAGACTAGTTCAGCGCAATCAGGCAGCTTACGACCCCGAAACGGATCTGACCTGTCGGCGCAGTCCGTTGGGCGAGTCGTGCGTTAAGCAGGAACGTATGTCAGCCTAATCGTGTCCTCGCCAACGGGATCGGTGGAAACAAGGCGGAGCGGCGGCCGCGGGCCGGCAAAGAACGGCTTGCCGCGGCCAAGCACGATGGGTTGGAAGTAGAGTCGGTACTCATCGATAAGACCAAGGTCGGTCAGGCTTCGTGCCAGGTCTGGTCCGGAAACGGCAATCTCCCCAACAAGCCGAACCTTCAGACCACGTATCACCGCCTCGATGTCATCATCGACAAGTGTGGCGTTGGGCCCGACTGACTTCAACGAGCGCGATACGACCCACTTCGGTTGGCGCCGCCACACCGCCGCGAACTCGTGTTGCTCCTCACTCCATTCAGGACGGTCTTCGTCCCAGTAACGCATGGTCTCGTACATGCGACGGCCGTACACACTGCCGGTCAGGTCGCGCACGTGCTCTATCCAGTGACGAAAGAGCGCGGGACCTGTCCGCAGTTCCAGGTGGTCGACGTAACCGTCCAAGGACTGGTTCATTCCGAAGACAAGCTTTGCCATGCTGCTAAATCTCCACCCCAAGGCCTTCACGATAGTACGAGCAGCGTGATGCGGAAAGTGAAGTCGGGCGCAAACTGCGCGCCGCGTTGTCGGCTTGATGAATAACCGCGCCCCGTTTACCACCGAGTGTTGCCATTCGCTCGTAGGCCTATCCAGGAGAGTGATGGAGGATTATAGCCTAGATGAGCGAGTTCATCGGACTTGTGCGGCAGTACGCATCGAACTCGAGACAGGTTCGCTCGTCAAGATCTATATATCCGGCCAACTTGATATCCACGAGCTCGTGCCGCCGCAAAAAGTGGGACTGATCCCCGACGTCTCGATTCCCGTAGCGAGCCAAGTCCTGATCCAGGAAATAACAGCAGCCACGCGCGCGAGTTCCGAGGCTCTCACCAGGCTCATGGAGATAGAGCACGGCATCGACTAGCGATGCCCCGCCCCCTGACGATCCGAGGGGGCTCCGGTCGTTACGGCTAAGCGACGGTCGTCGTGGCAGTGTCGACGACCTCAAAGTCGTGGGTGATCTTGGCCGTCCTGGCGAGCATCGCCGACGCCGAGCAATATTTCTCGATGGACAGCGCAATGGCTCGCTCGACCTTGTTCGCGGCCAGGCTGCGCCCCTTGACCACGAAGTGGAGATGAATGCGAGTGAACACTTTCGGATCCTGCGCAGCACGCTCCGCGTCGATCTCGACGACGCAGTCCTCGATCGCCTCGCGGCCCTTTTCGAGGATGTGAACGACATCGTAGGCCGAGCAACCCCCAGTGCCGATCAGCACCATCTCCATCGGGCTCGGACCAGGTGTTTTTCCCTCCGTCCCGAATGCTGTCCCAAGCACAACCTTGTGCCCACTCCCGGACTCGCCAAGGAACGTCCGGCCTTCAACCCATTTGATCCGTGCCTTCATGAGATTCACCTATTACCACCACGTACCATCATAGTCCCGCAGACGTTCATGATCTGCAACATTCGACGTCCCTGGAGCAAAGTCGCGAAAATTCACGGAATTTTAGGTACTTGCGGAACACATATGGAACAGATAGTGTCTGTTCTTGATTTGTTTCGCGACTCTGGAGTGACGCGCCATGCTAACCCGCAAGCAACAGGAATTGCTTCTGTTCATTCACGAACGGATGAAGGAATCCGGGGTGCCGCCGTCCTTCGACGAGATGAAAGACGCACTGGACCTCGCCTCCAAGTCAGGCATCCATCGGTTAATCACCGCGCTTGAAGAACGCGGTTTCATTCGCCGTCTTCCCAACCGGGCGCGAGCACTCGAAGTCATCAAGCTGCCTGAAGCCTATGCGACGAGTGCGCAGCCTCGGCGTGGCTTCTCGCCAAGCGTGATCGAAGGCAGCCTCGGTAAGCCACCCGCGGCGCCTGCGGCCACTGCGAAGTCGGCGCCACCGAGTGATTCTGCAACGGTGTCGGTGCCGGTCATGGGACGAATCGCAGCCGGTGTTCCGATTTCTGCGATCCAGAACAACACGCATGATATTTCCGTGCCGGTAGAGATGATCGGCAACGGCGAACATTACGCGCTCGAGATCAAGGGCGACTCGATGATCGAAGCGGGTATCTTCGACGGCGATACCGTGATCATTCGCAACACAAGCACGGCCAATCCCGGCGACATCATCGTGGCACTCGTCGACGATGAAGAGGCAACGCTCAAGCGGTTCCGTAGGAAGGGCGCATCGATTGCGCTCGAGGCCGCCAACCCGGCCTATGAGACGCGGATATTCGGACCGGACCGCGTCAAGATCCAGGGCAAACTCGTCGGGCTTATTCGCCGTTATCACTAGTTGAGGACAGCCAGTCGCTTGGCGACCGCTCTGCCTGCGGCATCACGTCAATCGCCCAATGCGCGGCATGGCGACCCCCGAAAGCATTGCAGAGGGAATTGCCACGCTTCGCCGTCGGCGGCTGACGGGCAGACACATTGCCGTAGAGACCGACGTGTCGGCGGCGACAGTAAGCCGGGCGCTCAGGCGGATGGGTCTTGCGCGGCTGAAGGATATCGAGCCGGCCGAGCCGATGCGCCGCTACGAACGCGAAAAGCCCGGCGAGATGATCCACATCGACATTAAGAAGCTCAGGCGCTTCGATCGCGTCGGCCACCGGATCACCGGTAACCGCACTCGCCAATCGGCAGGCTCGGCATGACCGACGGCAACCTCTTGAGGCGTCACACCTAGCCGACCCGGCGGGTGGCGTCCGTCGTCGCTACGGTGCGTGTCGTTCCGGCTGCGCCACCGAACCAGGCAGCGAGGGCGCCTACAACAAGCGATAGGAAGCCCAGGAGCGCTCCACTGGAAACGACGGTGGCGGCCGTGTCGGCGGCTTCGGTCGCCTGCTGCTTGGCGCGTGCCACCGAAGCCTTGTAGCTTTCCTCGTACTCTTGAACCTGGGTGCGCGCTTGGTCCACCGGAATGCTCTGCGCCCTCGCGATCGCGTCGGCAGCGCGGTTCCGGGCTTCTTCCGCGGTCGCTTCGTCGCCAGTGACGGCCGCACGCACGGCAGCGACTGCAGCGTCGCGAAGGGCTGCGGGATCGTTGCCGCCGGTCGCGCTTCTGATCTGCCGTTCGATATCGGCCATTGGATCGACGGATGTCGCGACGGCAGGTGCCGCAGCAGTCGTGGCTATGGCGGCAGTCCTTCCGACGCCCCCAATGATGCCACTCAAACCGCTGAAGGCGCCGCCGACCACAGCGCCGACCGAGGTCGTCAGCAGATAGAGAACGACCAGTGTCGTGACGGCCCAACTGGTCAGTCCATGGTAACTTCCTGTCGCCCTGCTGGGACGGCCTGAAACCCTGCTTGCGACATATCCGCCGACGAAGGCCGCGACGATGCCCGAGATAACGAACCAGAGACCTCCTGCAATCGAAAACGTACTCGCGTTCGGGTTGTCGGCGGTTGCCGGATCAATCACCGCGGCTCCAATTCCCACACCCAAGAGGTTCAGTAGAAACTGCACCGCAAGCGCGAGCGCCACGCCGGCAAATACCGCTCCCCAAGAAATTTGGTTGACGGCGGCGCTCGCCGAAAGATCGGAGACGTAATCGGTCTCACGGGCGTGATGAACGGCGACAGGTTCGCTCATTGACATATTCCTCCCGGATGCTCACGCGCTTCCCGCCCAAACCGTGGATGCTCGAAACTGTTCCCTGGGACAACCAATGATCCCCGGCGGAGGCATGCGAGGCGCGTTACCGCCTGAGCGGGCGAAATAGCAAACTCAAATATGCCTGCGTCATCCGCCCGCTTCTTGATGCGCCTGAACGAAGGGTGCTGGCGCTTTCAACCATCCGTCCACGTGCGATGTTCGACTTCGGCGACAAGCGGGCTGCATTGAGATCGCGCCCTTTTGCCTCAGCGACGTTGCCGGTGTCGGTCCTGATTTCGTCGAACAACTCGCACAGCTTCACCGATTCCCGATGACTGCAGCCGGTTGCTCAAGACCTGTAAAGGAGGCTATCGCCCCTTGCACGCCGCCAGCGGCAGGTGACGGATCGCGGCCCGATATGGTGGACGGCTCATATCCTACGATCACGAACGTCTCGGCGCCGGGATGAGATCTTTGACACCGGTCGTTTCGGGATGCTTCGAGCCATGCTCGCAAGCGACGGGGAAGAATTCCTTCCCGTCCGCCTCCACCTCTTCCGAAAGCGCGCGCCTTGCAGATGCGCCATCGCCCGCATCAATTGGGGCGGCGCCGCCGGCAAGTTGTTGACATCGAGCAATGGCGAAAGCAGGAACAGACTGCCACACCTGCCCGCAAGTGGCAGATGACGCGATTCCGCGTGAAAATTTGTGCATTCAAGTGGATAGATGTGGCTTTGGAGGCCTCGCCCGGAATTGAACCGGGGTACAAGGATTTGCAGTCCTCTGCGTCACCACTCCGCCACGAGGCCTCTCACGCTCGATCGATCAAGCGATGGCCGGCGTTTAGAACGAATCTATGAGGAGTGCAAGGGGGAATGGTTCGAAAAAGGCGGGACGACGCGAGGTCGTCCACGTTCTCCCCAGCGGCCTCCAACCGCGGTCTCGCCCGGAGCGATTTCGGCTCTGCCGACAGTTTTGCATGTCTACAATGCTACCGGGCAGCCACGGCCCCCCGACAAAGCATCGCGAGAACCGCATGCGAGCATTCGCTATCGAATTGGCGTGGCTACGCCCTCAGGCAATCGCGTTTCGCAAGCCCGCCCGCGTCAGGATTTGCCGGAATTTTGCGTGCCGCGCCAGCGCGCCCACCAGACCGCCAGCTTGCGGCGGCGGCGGCGGATCGCCGGTATGTCATGGGAAAGCACGAGCAGCCCCAGCGGAATCATCCAGAACCCCAGGACCGGCAGAAAACCCAACACACCGCCTACGATAAGGAGCGTGCCAACCAGAATCCGCAACACCGGCGAGTCGGGCAAGCCGATACGCCATTTTCCGAGAACGATCTCGCGCGTTCGTGGATCGATACCGAAATGCCGTTCTTTCTTGCCGTTCGTCATTATCCGTCTTTCATGCTCGTCTCCCAAAATTGGGGCCTTCTCCACAGCCTCGCAACCGGCATCGTCATTTTTTTTGAAAAACCGCTTGGCAAATCGAAAAAGCATTTGTATTAGCAGCCTCACTTCTGCGGCGCAGATGATCCCTGGTAGCTCAGCGGTAGAGCACTCGACTGTTAATCGATAGGTCGCCGGTTCGAATCCGGCCCGGGGAGCCAGTTTCAAAGAGCCATTCGCGGCAAACGCCCGAATGGCTCTTTTTGTTCGTCGGTATAGTCAGACCTCTGAAGGTTCCTCATGCGTGTTGCATGGTTTTTCCTGGTCCTTGCGATCACAACCGAGGTCGCCGGCCTCACCGTGATGAAGGCTGTCTCCGCGTCCGGCTCCTATGCCGGGCATGCAATCATGTATGCATCGATCGCACTTTCTTATGTGTTCCTTGCGAAGGCCGTGAAGACGATTTCCGTCGGCGTTGCCTATGCCATCTGGGAAGGGTCCGGTGTCGCCCTCATCACGCTCGTCTCCGTGTTCTTCTTTGGCCACGTGCTGAGCGGCCGTGAGATGCTGGGCCTGTCGATGGCCGTTGCCGGGATGCTGCTTGTCAATGCCGGCGAGGCAAAGGACAAGCAAGTGACCGGAGAAGCAGCCCAATGAGCGCTGATGGCTTCTATTTCGCTTTCGCGGTCATGGCCGGCGTCCTCGACGTTGCTGCGAACCTCGCCTCCACGAAGTCGAACGGCTTTGCGCGGCGCGGCTGGGGCGTTCTGTCGATCCTCCTGGTACTTGCCGCATTCGCGCTGCTTGCGGAAGCTGTCAAGGGTATGGAACTTGCCATCGCCTATGCGGTGCTGGGCGCAACCGGCATCTTCGGCACCGCTATCTGCGGGCGCCTTTTCTTCGGTCAGAAGCTGAATCCCGTCGGCTGGCTCGGCCTCTCACTGGTTTTCGGCGCGGTTCTGGTGCTTCACACCGCCTGACGCGGCCGACCTTTTGAACCCGCTTGGTCCTTTTTGGCAGCGGTCGCAGCCGCGCGCCCGGGCACGAGCCAGTCGAGAAGCGCGAAGTAGGCGCCGTACGGCAGGAAACGCAGCAGTTTGACCGCGTAGGTGAAGCGCCTGGGAAACGTGATCTCGAAGCGTCCGGATTTCAGCCCGAGACATATGCGTTCCGCCGCCTCGTCCACGCTCACCAGAGCCGGTCGTGGAAACTTGCTTCTGGCCGAACTGGCCGTATCGATGAAGCCCGGGCAGATCAGTTGCAGGCGTATGCCGATGCGATCGAGGTCGAATTTCAGGCTTTCTGCCATGTTGATGAGAGCCGCCTTGGTCGCGCCGTAAGCGGCACTCATGGGTAGGCCGCTGTAGCCGGCCACGGACGACATGATGGCAATCTGGCCATGCCCGTTCGCCTTCATGTGCTCGATAACAGGCACAAGGCAATTGACCATGCCGTGAAGGTTGACGGCAAAGCTCTTGTCAAAGGCCTCCCGGCTGAGATCATCGCCGCGCACCGGAATCGCCACGCCCGCATTGAGAATGGCCAAGCTGACCCGCCCGTGTTCATATTCGATGGCCGCGAGCAACCGCTCCATGTCGCGCTGATCGGTGACATCGCCATCGAGAACGACGATCCGCCCGGGGCCGGATGCCTCATGCTGAAGCGCGACTAGCTTCTCGTGGCTGCGCGCCGTCACAACGACCGAATAACCCTCCTCGACCAGCCTGAGCGCCACAGCGCGTCCGATGCCCGAACTCGCGCCGGTTATCCACACCAATCCATGCTCGGGTCGGGCTGTAAATACGGTCGTCATTTCGTCCTCGCGTTGACCGGGAAGGGCCTCCCCTTCCGAGGCCCGTGGCTGTCTCCCCCTGCCCGGGCCTAGTACCTCTCCAACGGCAACGCTTGTCCCGAACTTTTTACTTTCCTCAGCGTTTTTGACGGCCGAGACGAATTTTGCCCGGGACAGGTAAGCTGCGAAACGCTATTTCTTGCCTAGTGCACAGGCTGAGCCGAAAACACGCCAATATTTCGGCGATCTTGCCTGTAAACCAAATGTTTATCGGATCGTCGTCCATCAGAGGTAATGCCTGGCTCAGGCCTGGCGTCCGTTCCGTCCAGCGTGAGGTTCTCAAAATGACCGTTCTTCCGTCCGTGCTCGAAGCGATCGGCAACACACCGTTGATCCGGCTCAAGGCCGTTTCCGAAGCCACCGGCTGCACCATCCTCGGCAAAGCGGAATTTCTCAATCCGGGCCAATCGGTGAAGGACCGCGCTGCCCTGTGGATTATCCGCCAGGCGGAAAAGTCCGGACAATTGAAGCCCGGTGGCGTCATCGTCGAAGGCACGGCCGGCAACACCGGGATCGGTCTTGCAGTCGTCGGCAGCGCGCTCGGATACCGCACGGTCATCGTCATTCCCGAAACGCAGAGCCAGGAAAAGAAGGACGCGTTGCGACTGATGGGTGCCGAACTGGTCGAAGTTCCGGCGGTGCCGTACAAAAATCCAAACAACTACGTGAAGATTTCGGGCCGGCTGGCCGCCGAACTTGCCAAGACGGAACCGAACGGTGCGATCTGGGCGAACCAGTTCGACAACGTCGCGAACCGCGATGCGCATGTGGAAACGACCGCGCCCGAGATCTGGCGTGACACAGACGGCAAGGTCGACGGTTTCATCTGCGCGGTAGGCTCCGGAGGCACGCTCGCCGGCGTGGCTCAAGGGTTGCGTGCCAAAAATCCCGCGATCAAGATCGGTATTGCCGATCCGGAAGGGGCCGCACTTTACAATTACTATGCGCATGGCGAGCTCAAGGCGAGCGGAAGCTCTATCACCGAGGGCATCGGCCAGGGCCGCATCACTGCCAACCTTGAAGGATTCACGCCGGACTTCGCCTACCAGATTCCCGATTCGGAAGCCGTGCCCTATGTCTTCGACCTGATCGAAAAGGAGGGGATTTGTGTCGGCGGTTCCACCGGCATCAACATTGCCGGCGCGGTCCGGCTCGCCAAGGAGCTCGGTCCCGGCCACACGATCGTGACGATTCTTTGCGACTATGGTAACCGCTATCAGTCCAAGCTCTTCAACCCGGACTTTCTGACTTCCAAGGGACTGCCGGTCCCAACCTGGCTGAAGACCGCTTCGAACATAACCGTGCCATACGAGCCAGTTGGATAAGATTCGCGATGACCAAGTTCGTTACCGATCTCTTCCGTGAAGATTTCTACCTCTCGACCTGCGAAGCAAGCGTGACCGGAATTCTCGAGGACGGCGGGATCGAGCTTGACCAGACCTGCTTCTACGCCACCTCCGGCGGACAGCCGGGCGATACCGGCTTTCTCGAGCGTAACGACGGAAGCCGAATCGCGATTACGGGCACCCGGCACGGCGCCACCAAGGACATGATCGTCCATGTCCCGGCGGAGGGCCAGCCTTCGCCGGCGATCGGGGAAAAGCTCGTCCTGCATATCGATTGGCCGCGGCGGTACCGATTAATGCGCATGCATACCGCCTGCCACCTGCTGTCCGTCGTCTGCCCGTTCCCGATTACGGGCGCCGCCGTCGGCGAGGACGAAAGCCGCGTCGACTTCGACATGAGCGAAACGATCGACAAGGATCAGGTGACGGCTGCGCTCATGAAACTGGTCGAGGAGAACCATCCCGTTTACGTGCAATGGATCACGGACGAGGAGCTCGCCGCCAATCCGGGCATCGTCAAATCGAAGAATGTCCGTCCGCCGATGGGCCTCGGACGAGTGAGCCTTGTCTGCATTGGCAAGGATTCAGCCGTCGACAGCCAGCCCTGCGGCGGCACGCACGTGTCCGAGACCCAGGAAGTAGGAGCGATTCACATCGCCAAGATTGAAAAGAAGGGTAAGGAGAATCGGCGTTTTCGGATACGCTTCGGAACGCCCGAAGATCGTGCGGCTGTTTGAATCTCTGGAGTGACGACAATGAACAACAACGAGAACAAGAGTGCTTTTGTCGTTTCCGCCGACTGGCTCCAACAGCGTCTCGGCGACCCATCGGTGAAGATCCTCGACGCAGCCTGGTACCTGCCGGCGCAGAACCGCGACCCGAAGGCAGAATACGAAGCGGCGCACATCCCTGGCGCCATATTCTTCGACCAAGACGCAATCGCCGATCATTCGAGCGGACTGCCACATACCCTCCCCTCGCCGCAAGTTTTCGCGCAAGCTGTCGGTGCCATGGGCATTGGTGAGAACGACACGATCGTCGTTTACGACGGGCCGGGCATCCTCACCGCACCGCGTGTCTGGTGGATGTTCCGGATCATGGGCGCAAAGCGCGTCTTCGTTCTCGATGGCGGGATGGACGGCTGGAAGGCAGAGGGACGGCCGACGACCAGGGAGATCCCCAGCCCGACGCCACGCGTTTTCAACGCCACGTTCAACGCGGCCGCCGTCACTTCCTTCGAGAGTATGAAGGCAATCGTGGAGACGCGGCTCGCTCAAATTGCCGACGCGCGCGGCGCAGGCCGCTTCACGGGCGAGGAGCCGGAGCCGCGCGCCGGCCTGCGTTCGGGACATATGCCAGGAGCGAAGAGCCTGCCGTCCGGCGTCTTTTCCGAGGGGGGCAAGCTCAAGGACCTTGATGCCTTGCGCCAGACCTTTGCGGGGGCCGGCGTTGACCTGACGAAACCGGTCGTCACCACTTGCGGCTCCGGCGTCACGGCGGCGATCATAACACTCGCCCTTCAATCGCTGGGGCATACGGACAATACGCTCTATGATGGCTCCTGGTCGGAATGGGGCGGACGGCCCGATACGCCCGTAGCGACCGGCAGAGAGTAAGTGCCATGCAAGGATCGAAACCTGCAGCCATCACGGCGCATGTGACCGAACTCGAAATGACGTCACCGCCGAAACAAAGCCTGCCGATGCCGGTCAACATACACACGGCCATGTTGCGCGTATCGGAAATCCCGCTCGCCTATTACCGCTTCCTCTACCTTCGCGTCGGCAAGCGCTGGCATTGGACGGAGCGCCTGCGGATGAGCGACGAGGAACTGGCGGGATTGCTCCACAACAAGTCAACAACGGTCACCGTACTCTACGTCGACGGTGCACCGGCCGGCTTCTTCGAGCTGCACGAACGCGAAGACGAGGTCATCGAACTCACGCATTTCGGCCTCATGGAACACGCGCTCGGCCTCGGTCTCGGCAAATGGTTCCTGCTGCAGACATTGCTGGCAGCCTGGGCGATGAACCCGCGCAAGGTCAAGGTGACGACGAACAATCTCGATCATCCGCGCGCCCTCCAGCTCTATCAGCAGTTCGGTTTTTCTCCGGTCGCGACGCGGGAGGCAACTGTCGAACCGTTGACTGACGCCGAACTGCTTGCCTTGGCAAGAAAGCTCTGACGGCGAGAGCGCCGTGCGTCTTTCCAGGTGAATTGCTGCATGTTTCTTCGTGAAGCGAGCCGCTTAAGAGACATGCAGCAGGCAAGTTTCGGGTGTCGAAACGGCGCGAAACGGCGCATTCCATCTCCTCCAGAATTTTTTCGGACAAGGAGAACCGGCATGGCCCTGCGCTACATCCCGATGCCTGACGACGATGCAGAACGACTGCGTGGCAATGGCCCGGATGCTTACGGCAACCCGCCCGAGCGACGCATTTCGGATGGGACTGGTGTTCCCTGCCGGCATTGTCTGCGTAACGTCGATCGCGGCCAGCCCTACCTTGTTCTCGCGTATCGACCCTTCCCGTCAGTGCAAGCTTACGCGGAAACCGGACCGATCTTTCTGCATGCCGACGAATGCCCGGCACATGACGAAAACTCGCTGCCGCCGATCCTCGCATCCAGCAAGGACTATTTGCTGCGGGGATATGGGAGCGACGACCGCATCGTCTACGGTACTGGCGGCGTCATTGCGGTGGAAAGGCTGGCAGAGCGCGCCGAAGAGTTGTTGGCCCTGGCGGACGTTGCCTACGTGCATGTGCGTTCCGCCAAGTACAACTGTTATCAATGTCGTGTCGAAACCGTTTGATAAAAGAGCCCGGCGCCTTTGAACGCCGGGGTAAAGAACAATAATCGCATCAAGCGACGTTGAGAACGGCCTCGGGCGCGTAGGCATCGTAGCCAAGCGCCTCTGCCACTGGCCTGTTCGTCACGCGGCCCTTGTGGACGTTGAGACCGGCACGCAGGTGGCGGTCTTCGGCGATTGCCTTGAGACCACGGTCGGCGAGCTGCAATCCGTAGTAGAGCGTGGCATTGTTCAATGCCTGTGCCGAGGTCACCGGCACCGCGCCCGGCATGTTCGCGACGCAATAATGCACGACGCCATCGACCTCATAAGTCGGATCGGAATGCGTCGTCGCATGCGACGTCTCGAAGCAACCGCCCTGATCGATGGCGACGTCGACGATAACTGCGCCCTTCTTCATACCGGAAAGCATTTCGCGTGTGACGAGCTTGGGGGCGGCAGCGCCGGGGATGAGCACGGCGCCGATGACCAGATCGGCGGAAAAGACTTCGTCCTCGAGCGCATCGATCGTTGAGAAGCGGGTGTGAACGCGGCCGTTGAAGATGTCGTCGAGCTGACGGAGGCGCGGAATGGAGCGATCGAGGATCGAAACATCTGCACCGAGACCGGCGGCCATCTTTGCGGCGTGCAGGCCGACAACCCCACCGCCGATGATCGCGACCTTGGCCGGGAGCACGCCAGGCACACCGCCAAGGAGAATACCACGGCCGCCATTCGCCTTTTGAAGCGAGGTAGCGCCGGCCTGGATGGCAAGCCGTCCAGCCACCTCCGACATCGGTGCAAGCAGCGGCAATCCGCCGCGCTCATCGGTCACCGTCTCGTAGGCGACTGCGGTAACGCCCGAGTTCAGCAAGCCTTTGGTCTGCTCGGGATCCGGCGCCAGATGCAAATATGTGTAGAGAATTTGGCCCTCGCGCAGTTGGGCCCATTCGGAAGGCTGCGGTTCTTTGACCTTGACGATCATGTCCGACTTTTCGAACACTTCCTTGGCCGTCGAAACGATCCGCGCTCCTGCAGCGCGGTAGGTGTCGTCGTCTGCCCCGATCCCTGCCCCGGCCTTGGTTTCGACAATCACCTCGTGACCGTGGGCGACATATTCCCGTACCGATCCGGGCGTCAGACCTACACGGTATTCATGGTTTTTGATTTCCTTCGGGCAACCGACACGCATCTAGCGTTCCTCTCCTGTTTGTGGGCTTTGCGCCGCATTGATGATGGGCCCAGCAAAACAGATGGTGTGGCGAATGTCCTTGCAAAGAGATGTCTGACAGCGCATTGCTTTCGAATATTATTGCGCGCTTAAGCAAAATCATGAAGGAAATCCCGAATGAGCCAGCTCGACACCATTGATCATGCGATTCTGCGGATCCTTCAGCAGAATGGCAGGATATCCAATGCGGATCTCGCGGCGAAAGTCGGCCTTTCCCCTTCTGCCTGCTCCCGGCGCGTCGACATCCTCGAAAAATCGGGCACGATCAGCGGCTATCACGCCCGGATCGCGCACAAGGCACTCGACTACAAGATCATGGTCATCGTGCACATCTCGCTTTCGGGCCAGTTCGCCAAGACGCTTGCCGAATTCGAGGCGGCCGTAAAACTCTGCCCCAATGTGCTGGTCTGTTATCTGATGTCGGGAGAATACGACTATATCCTGCGCGTCGCGGCAAAAGACCTGGAGGATTACGAGCGGATCCACCGCGACTGGCTGTCGGCCCTGCCGCATGTAGTGAAGATCAATTCCAGCTTCTCGCTTCGCGAGGTTATCGACCGGCCGAATGTCGGCATTTGAAGTCTTCGGCGCCACTCGCTGCCCGACTATCGTCCGATCACTCGGTTGCGGCCACCACTCTTGGCGGCATAGAGGCGCAAGTCCGCCTGCGACAACAACTCGCGAATGCCGTTTCCGTCACCGAATGCCGATGACAAGCCGATGCTGGCGGTCACCGGATCACCATTCGGCGTCGTCACGCGGCCGGAAACCGCGAGCCGTATGTCCTCGGCGCGCGAAAGCGCGTCCGGATAGGCGAGCCCGGGGCACAGGACGACGAATTCTTCGCCGCCGTAGCGGAACAGGCGATCGGTCGGCCTGATAGTCGCCTTTACAGTTGCGACCAGATTCTGCAGCACTTGATCACCCTCGATGTGTCCGAAGCGATCATTAACGCTCTTGAAGTGATCGACATCGATGATCATCAGGCTGACCGGCGTGTTCTTCGCGGCAGCGTCGCGCAGCATTTGCTGGCCCTCGGCCTCGAAGCGGCTTCGATCGAGTGCACCGGTCAACGTGTCCTGGCCGGAGCGCGACAGGAGATCCTCGTAGCGCTCCCGGAATGTCAGATCATTGAAGACATCGCCAAGCGGCCGATCGGAGATCGCAAGAAACGGGTGGCGCGATGCATTCAGGTAAAGACCGATGGCAATCGCATAGAACGGCGCGGCCAACATCTTCGCCATCCAGCCGCCCCAGAACACGTCCGCCGGCGCATCGTTCACCCAATGCAGCGCCGCATAAAATCCCAGTTGATCGAGCGTCAGGACTACGACGCCGCAGATCAGGAAGCGGACGGTGACAAATCGGCGAAGCCAGCGCCCGAGCCTCTCGTAAAGCAGGATGATAACCAAGGAGTCGAAATAGAGAAGCGTGGTGCCCCATACCATCAGCCATCCCATTTCGTCGATGAAAGCGATGTCGGCGACGCGATTGGGCACGACGGCAACAGTGTCATGCAGCCTGAGCAGCAAGCTTAACGCCACCGTCAGAAAATTGCCGGCGAGCAATCCGTATATAGGCTGGCGGACCGTCGCCGCATCCTCCTTCACATAGAGGAGCAGGATCATCATGAGCTTGCCGGAAAAGAACACGGCGGAGCCGGGGGAGATCACTCCGAACGGAAGTTGAACATAGAAGACGGCGGCGAGATAGGTCTCGATGAAATGCATGACGCCGAGCGCCGCCACGAAAACGCCGAGCCCCAGGCGCCCGCGCAAGTGCAGCAGCCAGATCATTGCCGCTACATAGACCAGCGCCTCGCCGACAAAGAGAATAAGATTGGCGTTTGGCATGCGCACGAGATTTCCGTTTTCGCTCGCCAGTCTCTTAGGAAGAAACTTTGAAGAAAACTTTACTCATGCCCGCCAACTCCGTGGCCAATATGCAAGAATCCGCCGCTTTGCCTTGCGGGCGCCTTCCGCCATAGTCGCCTGCAAAACGGCATGTTGCTACTGCTTGCCACTGCGCGCCCGAAGACCTCTTTCAACATGGAGACCGCGATGCCATCGATGACCGCTCTTCACTCAATTTCACGCCGTTCCTTGCTCGGCGGACTGGCCGCGACCTCCGCTCTCGCGATGCTTCATCCCTTTTCCGCCCAAGCCGCAGCCAACCAGGCGCATCTGCGCATCATGGAAACGACCGACCTGCACGTGCACGTTTTTCCCTATGACTATTACGGCGACAAGCCGAACGACACGGTGGGCCTTGCACGCACGGCCTCCATCATCGATACGATCCGCGCCGAGGCGACGAACGCCATTCTCGTGGACAACGGCGACTTCCTTCAGGGGAATCCGATGGGCGATTACATCGCCTATAAGCGCGGCATGAAGGAAGGCGACGTGCATCCGATCATCGCCGCAATGAACGTGCTCGGCTACGATTGCGGCACGCTTGGCAACCACGAGTTCAACTACGGCCTGGACTTCATGTTCAACGTGCTGAACGGCGCCAATTTTCCGATCGTCTGTGCCAACCTGACCAAGGGCGCGCTTGCGGCCAACGCCGGTCAGGATGCGCTCTTCCTCAAGCCTTATGTCATTCTCGACCGCAAGGTGAAGGATGGTGCCGGCCAGGAACATGCAATTCGTATCGGCCTGATCGGGTTCGTCCCACCGCAGATCATGACCTGGGATGCGAAGAACCTCGAAGGCAAGGCGAACACACGCGACATCGTCAAGGCGGCGGAGGCCTGGGTTCCCCAGATGCGCGAGGAAGGTGCCGACATCGTCGTCGCGCTTTCTCACTCCGGAATCGGTCAACAGAACTATGCCGAAAACCTTGAGAACGCATCAGTGCCCCTGGCTGCGATCGACGGCATCGATGCCATCGTGACCGGTCACAGCCACCTCGATTTTCCCGGACCGAAATTCGAGGGCTTCGCCGGTGTCGACAATGCGAAAGGGCTGATTTCCGGCAAGCCGGGTGTCATGGGCGGC
Organism: Sinorhizobium psoraleae; assembly: GCF_013283645.1. Lineage (GTDB taxonomy): Bacteria > Pseudomonadota > Alphaproteobacteria > Rhizobiales > Rhizobiaceae > Sinorhizobium > Sinorhizobium psoraleae. The sequence continues at coordinate 516,563 of NZ_JABEKV010000004.1, read as the reverse complement.
TTCTGGGGCTCGCATCTCGGCCTGATCGACCTGCTCATCGAGCGTGACGGCGGCCGCTGGCGCGTGATCAGTTCGACCAGCGAGGCGCGCCCGATCTATCGCAGGGAAGAGAAAAAAGTAATCGCCGAAGTCGGCGACAAGGCAGAGGTTCTGGCGGCAGCCCAAAAAGACCACGAGGCGACGCTCGCCTATATCCGCACGCCGGTCGGCAAGACCTCGGCACCGCTCTATTCCTACTTCGCCCTTGTCGCCGACGACCCGTCGGTCCAGATCGTCAGTCAGGCGCAGACCTGGTACATCCGTGATATGCTCAAAGATACGGAGCACAAGGATCTGCCGGTGTTGTCGGCGGCGGCTCCCTTCAAAGCAGGCGGTCGCGGTGGTGCCGACTACTATACCGATGTGCCGGCGGGCGACATCGCCATCAAGAACGTTGCCGATCTCTATCTCTATCCAAACACGGTTCAGGCCGTCGTCATCAATGGCGACCAAGTACGCAATTGGCTTGAAATGTCGGCTGGTATGTTCAATCAGGTTACACCCGGATCCGTCGATGCAGAACTGGTCAACGCGGGCTTCCCGTCCTATAACTTCGACGTGATCGACGGCGTCACGTATCAGATCGACCTCTCGCAGCCGGCGAAGTTCGATAAGGACGGCAAGCTTGTAGACGCCGCGGCAAGCCGCATTCAGAACCTGCAATTCGATGGCAAGCCGATCGATCCTGCGCAGAAATTCGTGGTGGTGACCAACAACTATCGTGCCGGCGGTGGCGGCAACTTCCCGGATATCGCCTCCGACAAAGTGATCTTCGTCGCGCCCGACACCAACCGCGACGTTATCGTCCGCTATATCGTCGAGCAGGGAACGATCAACCCGTCGGCAGACACGAATTGGAGCTTTGCGCCACTCAAGGACACGAGCGTGGTTTTCGACAGCAGCCCCAAGGCAAGACAGTTCCTGTCGCAGGTGAAAGCCGTGACCATCGAAGAAGCCGGCGACGGCACCGAGGGTTTCGCTCGATTCCGCATCAGGCTTTGAGACACTGAACGTGGAGACGGGCCGGACACGCTCTTCATCGCGAGGAAGCCGGCCCTATCTCGCGCGCCATGTCTTGTTGCCGGAAGCCGAAAGCTACTCCAAACTCAGAGAAAAGCTCTCTAACCGGCGCTATACGCGGATATTCACCGATGGAGTGGGACTATGCGGCCCTGGCGTTACACCGGCCTGGATGGCGAGTCGTCGCTGAAAAGCGAGGAGCGTTGCTCGTCTATGATCTGCCTTCCCTTCCGCAGGGCCGCATCGATCGCATCCTGTTCGGAGGCGAAGAGATCGGCGCGAATGAAGGTGCGCACCTTCAAGCCGGCATCAGGAATTGTCCTTTCGATGCTGCCTGCCAAGCGAAATTGAGGGCCCTCCCGCATGGGAGTCGCGCGGATCAAGCAATCTCCGTAGGATTCCGTTTTGCCAGCGGCCTGTTCCGTCTGCTTATCGGAGCCACCGGCGAGGCCGAACAATTTCGAGAAAAACGATGCCATGCTCCACAGTTAGCCGTGGCCGCAGGCGCTGTCAAAGACTAAGTGCGCGGCGATGCCGTCCACCTGTTCGACGCGCAGATCAAATGACGAGATTGGCAAGAATCTCGTTCTCGGTAATGTCCTGGTAGCGCAGACCAGCCGCATCGAACCGGGTTTTTAGAGCCGGGAAATTCTCGGCGTGCCTGGTCTCTATTCCGATGAGAACCGAACCGAAGTTGCGCGCCGACTTCTTCAAATACTCGAACCGCGCGATATCATCCTCATCGCCGAGCAAATTGAGGAAATCGCGCAGCGCACCGGGGCGCTGGGCCATGCGCAGGATGAAATATTTCTTGAGCCCCGCATGCCGCATCGCCCGCTCCTTGACGTCGGGAAGGCGCTCGAAGTCGAAATTGCCTCCGGATACGACGGCAACCACTGTCTTACCTTCCAGCCGCTCGCGCCCGAGGATCTCCAGCGCTGTGATGGAAAGCGCGCCGGCTGGCTCCAGAACCACACCCTCGACGTTCAACATGTCTATGATCGTCAGGCAGATCGCGTTCTCCGGCAGCAACATCACTTGCTCAGGCGAAAAAGCGCGCAGCGCGGCGAAGTTCAGATCGCCAACGCGCGCGACAGCCGCTCCATCGACGAAGTTGTCCACCTGGTCGAGCGTGACCACGCCACCGGTCTCCAGGCTCCGCTTGAGACTAGGCGCTCCCGCCGGCTCGCAAAATACGAAACGATCAGCAGAAAGCGTGTCGGCGAAATAGCCCGTGACGCCGGCGGATAATCCGCCGCCGCCGACCGGCAGAGCAACGAGATCGGGAACGACGCCCCCCGGCAGTTGCTCGGCAATTTCAGCTGCAACAGTCGCCTGCCCTTCGATAATGTCCGCATGGTCGAAGGGAGGCACCATGACGCCGCCGATCGCGTCGACGTGGTCGCGCGCCGCCTGATAGCACTGATCGAAAATATCGCCCACGAGGCGGATCGTGATGAACTCGCCACCGAACATGCGGGTCTTGTCTATCTTCTGCTGTGGTGTGGTCACCGGCATGAAGACGACGCCTGGAACGCCGAAGTGACGGCAGACGAAAGCAAAGCCCTGCGCATGATTTCCAGCGGAGGCGCAGACGAAGGTCTTCCCGACCGCTCCTGCGGCAAGCGCCTTGCGAAAGAAATTGAAGGCGCCGCGGATTTTGTAGGAGCGTACGGGCGAGAGATCCTCGCGCTTCAGGAAGACACTCGCGCCGTAGCGGGCACTGAGGTGATCGTTGAGTTGCAGCGGCGTCGCCGGAAAGATTTCACGGAGCGCGAGCGCTGCATTTTCAACATCCTGCTTCATCACGTAGGGTTATCCGTTGCGTTTGCCGATGCATGACGCTATGGCACATTGCATTGCGCGAGGCCATCGATTTGACACGAATCGATCGAGCAAGCCACTATGGCAGCCGCACCGGGCGACCATCGGCCGGTTCGACAATTGTTTCCGGGAAATCGAAGCTTGAATGCAACCCTGTTCCGGCACGCTGTCCACATTGCGGCGATCCTCGGCCTCTATCTTTCCGCCGCGATGTTGGTCCCCGCTCTCGTCGACCTATACTACGGACATCCGGACTGGGAGATCTTCGCCGTAACGGCCTTCCTGACTGGCGGCCTCTCTGCGGCGACCTTCATGGCGACCCGCGCGGGACCTCCGCCGTTCTCGAAAAAATTCGGCTTCCTTCTGGTCAACCTGCTCTGGTCCGTCTTCTCGGTCGTCGGCGCAATCCCGCTCTGGCTTTCCTCGCTCGATCTCGATTTCGCCCAGGCGCTCTTCGAATCCGTTTCCGCGGTTACGACCACCGGTTCGACCGTCATTGTCGGGCTCGACAACGCACCACCGGGCCTGCTGCTCTGGCGCTCGCTTCTTTGCTGGCTGGGCGGCATCGGCATCGTCGTTCTCGGCCTCTTTATCATTCCGTACTTGCGCGTCGGCGGCATGTCCTTCTTCAAGATGGAGTCCTCCGACACGGGCGACAAGCCATTCGCCCGCATCGCAAGCTTCAGCCGCGCCTTCCTCGCCATCTATGTGACGATCACGCTGCTCTGCGCGATCGGCTACAGCGTGACCGGCATGAACCGCTTCGACGCGATCAACCACGCGATGACGACCGTCGCCACCGGTGGCTTTTCAACCCACGATGCGTCATTTGCCTATTTCGGCAGCATTCCACTTCTGTGGACCAGCACCTTCTTCATGACGCTCTGCAGTCTGCCCTTCTCGATCCTGATCGTGCTTGTCGTCCGCGGGCGCCTCGATGCACTCCGCGATCCGCAGATCACCGTCTTTCTCGGCTATCTCACCGCGTTTTCGGTGGCCGTCGCCGTCTATCATCGGCTTGCAAACGGCGTCGAATTTCATCTGGCGCTGGCACACGCCTTCTTCAACATTACCTCGCTCCTTTCGACTACTGGCTACGCCAGTGAAGACTATAGTCTCTGGGGTCCCTTCGTCGTCATGACCGCGTTTATCGCCACCTTCATGGGTGGTTGTTCCGGTTCGACCGCCGGCGGCATCAAGGCCTATCGCTTCGTCGTGCTCTTTAACGCGATCCGCTCCGGATTGAACAGGCTCGTCTATCCCAATGCAATCTACGCGGTGCGCTACGGCAACAACACCGTCGATGCGGATACGCAGCGCGCCATCTTCCTGTTTTTCATAACTTATATCCTGCTCTGGGTTTTCGGCAGTCTGATGATGGGGGCGCTCGGCTATGATTTGGTCACGGCGGTGTCCGCTGTCATCACCTGCCTCTCCAATGTCGGTCCCGGCCTCGGCAGCATTATCGGTCCGGTTGGCAACTTCTCGACGCTCGATGACCCCGAGCTCTACCTTTTGTCGCTGATGATGCTACTCGGACGTCTCGAAGTCCTGACTGTCCTCGTCATCCTGACCCCGATCTTCTGGAAGCACTGAGTGTCGTGACCTACCAGTGCCTTGACTTGGCGTGCCAAATACCGAAAGTCTTGCGCAATGGGCATGGGGGGAATGCGATGTCGAAACACCTGCTCCTGCTTGCAACAGTGACAGCCGCAATCGTGGCCACGACCGAAGGGGCAGTTCGGGCCGGTCCGCTTTCCGATGCGGCAACGAAAGCGGAACAGCAGGCGACCTCTGGTGACGCGGCGGGTGCCCGGGAAACGCTGCGCCAGGCGGTGGGCGACTTTTCCCAAACGCTGCCGTTCGCGATCGGTAAAGCGGTCTTCGTCACCGCCGAGCCGGCTGGCTACGCCATGTACGAACCCAAGGCCGATCCGACCTTCAAGGCCGGAGAACCAATCGTCTCCTATGTCGAGCCGGTTGGACTCACCTGGAAGGAAGCGAGCGTCAAGGGCAAGATCCAGACGCGTTTCACGGTGGATTTCGATATCCTCAACCCAAAGGGCGAGGTTCTCGCCAGTCAGAAGGCATTCGGCGATTTCACGTTCACCGGTTACCTGCGCAATCAGGAGATCTACTCGACGCTGACCATCGACGTCACCGGCGCTCCGGCCGGCGATTATGTGCTGCGCTTCCATTTCAATGATATCAACAGCGGCAAGAGTGCAACCGTCGACCAGCCCTTCAAGATCGCCGCACAATAGGCCCATGCCGAACAGAATTACGACAATCGGTTTCGATGCCGACGATACGCTGTGGCAGAACGAACGGTTCTATCGCGTGACAGAAACGCGCTTCGTCGAATTGCTGCGGGACCACACCGACCCGGAGGAGTTGCCCGCGAGATTGCTGGCAGCCGAAAAGCGCAATCTGGGCCTCTACGGCTTCGGCATCAAGGGTTTCACCCTATCGATGATCGAGACGGCGCTCGAGGTAACCGGCGGCAACCTGCCGCCATCCGTCATTGCCGAAATCCTGGCCGCCGGACGGGAAATGCTTGGCCATCCTGTCGAACCGCTGCCAAATGTCCAGGAGACACTCGAAGCTCTCGCCGGACGCTTTCGCCTGATCATGATCACCAAGGGCGACCTCTTCGATCAGGAGCGAAAGCTTGCCGCCTCCGGCCTCGGCGACTTCTTCGCCGCCATCGAGATCGTCAGCGACAAGACCATGTCGACCTATGAGCGGATATTCTCCCAACACGGCGACGGACCGTCACGGAGCCTCATGGTCGGTAATTCGCTGAAGTCCGACATCGTCCCTGCCCTCGCAGCCGGAAGCTGGGGCGTCTACGTCCCGCACGCCCTCACCTGGTCGTTCGAACATCACGAGAAACCGGAAGACCATCCGCGTTTTCACGAAATCGCAGAGCTCGGTCAGCTTGAGACGGTACTGCGCAAAATTGCAGGCTGATGGCGGCTCGGCCGCGGGGGAAGTTGGTGCGGACGACGGGAATCGAACCCGTACGGTGTTAACCGAGGGATTTTAAGTCCCTTGCGTCTACCAGTTTCGCCACGTCCGCCTGCGGCCTAGATCAAACACTTAGGGGATTCAGTCAAGGAAATGTTTTTCAGCGCAGTGGCCACGTCGGCGCAGCAGAGACTCCTCTGTGCGAGTCGTTAACGCCCGGCGAATACCGCATCATCATCTCGAGCGAAAAAATATACGAACCCCTGATTCGCCAGGGGTTCAATCGGCGCCCGTTGCTGGCAAGCTGAATTGCCTCGAAAATTTGTCCTTGCATCGCTGACAGAGGGTAACGGCGTGCGTCCACTGCAAGCGTCATCTGACGTGCCTTTGTTTCCAGAAGACCTGGATACGCTTCAGCGCGTGTTCGACCGTCTCTGCAACGAGCACCGATGGTCGCGCGACAGTGCCCCCGCGCAAAGATACGGCAGAATGCTCATCGAAGCCTATCAGGCTGGAACCACAAATGAGCTCCATCTTCTCATGGCCGGCCGCTCGTTCGTGAGATCCCGCGAGGCCAGGAGTACCGTGTGATGGCGGAAGCCCGGCACAACCGCGACGAATGGGACGAAAAGCGCCGTCGCATCGATGCGATGAAGGAAGCCTTTGCAAGCGCTATTGCGGCACGCCAGGCGGAATTGCATCATCAACAAACGCTTGGTCGGCACCCGATCTGGAAGACCCTGTTCTCGGCAAGAAATCGTAAATCCTCGGCCGGGATCGATGCCGTTTTCAAGGACTGATATCTCAGCTCATCAATATGTTGCGTGATTATTCTCGCAAACGAGATAGAGGTTTCGTAGGCGAGCAGTTCGCCTGGATCGTTTTGCCTCGGCCACAGAATGCTCACACAAACTGACAGCAGCGACTCCTATAATCCTGCCATCGGAAAAGGAGACGATGATGCTGAAGCCCAATCTCCCTCTCCTGTATGTTCAGAATCCTGCGGAACGTGCGGCATTCTATTCACGACTGCTCGGCCGCCGGCCATCGGGATCGTTTCCCACCTGATCCCGACGGTCATCGGCTGAGGCTCTGTACGCCGGATGAATGAAACCCGGGGCGCCGCAGGCGCAAGCAAAATACCCCGTCATTCGCTCGGCACGAACGGCGGGAAGCGGCAGGCTTACGCGACCTCACGAAACTTCGAGGCGAGATCCCGGGTCAGTGATAGTAAAAACAATCGCAGTCGGCTTTATAGCCGTCTTCTCCGCGCCAGACTCTAACCGCTAGTTTCGACGACATTCCGGTATCGTCCAGCCGCAACCCAAGCAGCGAAACCGCCGCTGCTTTCGGATTGGGCGCGTCGACTTCGATGACCGATCCGACCTGATGAACGCCCAAGCGGGCGGTCCAGGTGAAGATCTGAACGTTATAATGCATTGAAAATCCTCCGTCGCGTAGTCATCGCGTACGGGGACGGCGTCGTCAGGGGCGAATACACTCAGACCCAACTGCCCCTTCAAGCATCATCAGCCATCCTCGACGGTTGCTTCAGGTCGATCTCCCCCATCAGCGTGTTCGAAATGCCAATTTCCCTTTTCATCCTGGAAGCTGATTTCCTCGTCGTCGCCGCCGACTTGCTGTTCGGCCGCTGCGACCTTTGCGGCCGCCAGTGCCATCTCGCGACTGGGAAAGGACTCTGAATACGCGTCGGCTGCCTTATAGGCCCAGCCTCCGTCGTGTTGAACGATCGAATAAGTGATCCGCGCCATTCTTCACTCCCCTGGATTCCTGGGACAGTGTCTGCCCCCGGCGGACCGTTGCCGCACGGTCCTGCTTCTTCCTCCTCATCAATGGCATTTGCATGCCGAACAGGTACAATGTTAGCACAAAAAAACGCCGCTAGGCCACTTCTGCGATGATTTTGGCCGCCTTTTGAAGCCTTGGTAGAACTTCAAGGCGCGGTCCGACCGGACCGCGCCAGCAGTTTTCGAACCAGACGTGTCAGGACGCAAGTTTCGCAGCGATCTTCGCGACATGCGCGCCCTGGTAACGGGCGGCTTCGAGTTCGACTGCCGATGGCTGGCGCGAACCGTCGCCACCGGTGATCGTCGAGGCGCCATAGGGAGATCCGCCCTTGATTTCGTCCAGCCCCATCTGGCCTTCGAATGCATAGGGAAGACCGACGACGATCATGCCGAGATGCATCAACGTTGGGATCAGACCGAGTATCGTTGACTCCTGACCGCCGTGCTGAGTTGCCGAGGAAGTGAAGGCCGAACCGACCTTGCCGACAAGCTTGCCCTGTGCCCAAAGGCTGCCGGTCTGGTCTATGAAGTTGCGCATCTGCGACGCGACGGTGCCGTAGCGCGTGCCTGAACCGAAGATGATCGCATCGTAATCCGCCAGTTCGCTGACGGTGGCGATCGGCGCAGCCTGATCCATCTTGTAGTGCGAAGCCTTCGCCACATCTTCCGGCACAAGCTCGGGAACACGCTTGACGACAACCTCTGCCCCGGTTGATTTGGCGCCCTCCGCGACGGCGTGGGCCATCGTTTCGATATGCCCATAGGCCGAATAGTAGAGGACCAGTACCTTAGCCATTATGTTACTCCTTCGATGTCCGGCAATTCAGCTTGATCGTGACCGCAGGGAGGATTTATCAAAACGCATGTCGTCGCCAGCACGTCAGCGGTCGACAGACTGTCAAGCTTTCTTCAACAGTGACGAGATCGCACCGGACGATCATCAACAACGCGGGAGCCCCCATGACCACTGCCAGGATCGTCACCGCCGCCATGCTCGCTATTGGCGATGAGCTCCTCTCCGGCCGGACGAAGGACAAGAATATCGGCCATCTGGCGGAGATGCTGACCATGGTCGGCATCGACCTGCGGGAGGTTCGCATCGTCGCGGATGACGAGGAGGCAATTGTGGGCGCGGTCAACGCCTTGCGTGGGCATTATGACCATGTCTTCACATCCGGCGGCATCGGGCCGACGCACGATGACATCACCGCCGACGCCATCTCCAGGGCGTTCGGAGTCGAGTGCGTCTACGACCCGGAAGCAATGTCGCTGCTTGGCGCCATGTATGAACGACGCGGCATGGAGTTTACCGATGCGCGTAGGCGCATGGCGCGCATGCCGGTCGGCGCCGTCCATATCTCCAATCCCGTTTCGACGGCGCCCGGCTTCAGGATAGACAATGTTTACGTCATGGCCGGTGTGCCGCAGGTCTTTCAGGCGATGCTCGACAGCTTGCTGCCTGGCCTCCAGACCGGCACGCCGGTGCTGTCACGTACGGTCCGCTCGCCTTATGGCGAAGGCGATATTGGCGGCCCTTTGACGGAGGTTCAAAGACGGCATCCGGAAACGAGCATCGGTTCCTACCCCAAATTCGACGGCAAGAGCTTCTCGACCGATATCGTCATCCGTGCTCGCGATGCTGCCGTGCTCGCTGCCGCCGAAGCCGATGTCATGGCGATGATCGAGACAATCACCGGCGCCCGCTAGCGGCATCCGTCGTTCAGCGTTCGACAAAGCCAACGAGCGGAGGAACGGATTTCCGGACAAGCCTGTCCGGCCCTTGCGCTCCGGGCTTCATTTTCAGTATTGCATATTCAAATCGTAACGAAGCGCGCTCTGCGAACCCATGGTCTGCCGCCGCACTTCGCAACCTGTGTTCGACGAGAAGCCGGAGCCCGCACATGTCTCTTCCAGATAAAGCCTTTCCAGTAACCTGGGACCAGTTCCACCGCGACGCCCGCGCGCTCGCGTGGCGGCTGGCCGACAACGGCCAGGAATGGCGTGCGATGGTCTGCATCACCCGCGGGGGCCTCGTTCCGGCGGCAATCGTCTCCCGCGAACTCAACATCCGCATGATCGAGACCGTCTGCATCGCCTCCTATCACGATTACGACACGCAGGGACAGATGAAGGTCCTCAAGGGTATCTCTCCGGAAATCGCCAGGGACGGCGGTAAAGGCGTGCTGATCGTCGACGACCTGACGGACACCGGCAAGACCGCCGCCGAAGTGCGCGCAATGCTGCCTAAAGCCCATTTCGCCGCCGTCTATGCCAAGCCGAAGGGACGCCCGCTCGTCGACACTTTCGTGACCGAGGTGAGCCAGGATACCTGGATCTATTTCCCGTGGGACATGGGCTTCACCTATCAGGAGCCGATCGCCAAGGGCACGCGCGGCTGATGCTGCGTAGAGTGTAAGTCACGGAAGCGGCGGGATGTTCTCGATGAGTGTCTCCGCCGTCATGCCGCGACCTGCGCGCGTGCCGGCCTCTCCGTGGCGCCAGACCGCGGCGGCGGCAGCCTCGAAGGCCGGCATGCCCTGCGCCAGATGAGCGCCGACAATTCCGGCAAGGACATCACCCGATCCCGCGGTGGCGAGTGATGGCGGAGCATTGGCATTGACGATAGCACGCCCTGATGGAGCGGCGACAACCGTATCGGGGCCTTTGTAAACGATGACGGCGTGGCTCAGTCGCGCAGCCGCTTGCGCCTTTTCAATCTTGGACAGCGCAGCATCCGCGACAATCTCGGGGAACAACCGTGCGAACTCGCCCTCGTGCGGCGTCATCACCAGTCGCCCCCCGCTGTTGGCTGCTCGTTCGAAGAGTTCCGCCCTTGCCTTCTCGAAAGACGTCATTCCGTCGGCATCGAGAACCAGCGCTCGATCGCAAAGCATCAGGGCAAAGTCCCTCGTCTTCTTCCCGACGCCAAAGCCCGGTCCGAGCACGAATGCGTTCACCCGCTTGTCATTGAGCCATGCCGCAAGGTCTTCCGTGTCCCGAATTTCCCTGAGCATCACCGCCGTAAGGTGGGACGCATTGACGGCGAGCGCTTCCGCCGGCGATGCAAGCGTCACCAGACCGGCACCCGCTGCGAGGCCAGCGGCGGCTGACAGGCGCGCTGCGCCAGTCGAGAGCGAACCGCCCGAAAGCACACCCAGATGGCCCCGCCGGTACTTGTGCGTGGCAGGATCCAGAGCGCTGGCGTGCGATCCCCATGCGGCTGGTGTATTGAGCCGCAGGTCGCCGGCCCTCTCGCTGACCAGCCGCGCCGGAATACCGATGTCGAATACCTCCAGGGCGCCGCAACGGACGCGCCCGGGCATCAGCAGATGGCCGGGTTTCCTGGCCATGAACGTGACCGTATGTGCGGCAGTGAAGCTCGTACCCCGGACCTCTCCCGTGCGCCCGTCCACGCCCGAGGGCAGATCAACCGCGATTACCGGTATTCGGCCCTCGCTCACCCGCTCGATAGTTTTATACGCCTCTTCCGGCAGATCGCGGGCAAGCCCTGCCCCGAACAAGGCATCGACGACGACGTCACCGGGCTGCGGCTCGTAAGCGATGAGCGGCTGCACCGAGAGTGGACAGGCGCGCTGCGCTCGCGCCGCGTCCCCTTTCAATGCCTCCGGCTTGCCGAGCGCAAACACGGCCACATCGGCGCCGCCGTCCGCGAGCGCCGACGCGGCAACATAGCCATCGCCGCCATTGTTGCCAGGTCCGCAAAGCACGACGAAGCGAAGCGCCTCCGGAAAGAGCCGCAAGGCCGCCGCCGACACCGCCATTCCGGCTGAACGCATCAGAGTGAAGCTATCGATGCCCGAATCGGCGGCCGCTTTGTCGATCGCCGTCATTTCGGCGGGTGTCACCAGAACGTCTTGGAGCGCGTCAAGCATGAAGCAGATCTAACCGCGCCGAGGCGCCCAAAGCAAGGAGGCGCGAGAATAAACGAAATGAGTACTTTTTATGCATTTGCACATTATTGGTGCTCAAATAACGTGCTTGTGGCGCCTGACGCAGCACGATTACTGGCATCAAACCACGAAACTTCATAAAAAATAGGCAGAATGACCGGGAAGGCACGGCGCAATCCCACCCGTCTCCGAATCAAGCTGTGAAAATTCACTATCCGGGGTTTTATTCCGCGACAAAACTGGCACGCTACGTGCATATTGGAGGCCGAGCGGGCATGAACCTGCTTTAAAGGGAGAAGCGGAGAGACATTTTCTCATGAAAAAGATCGAAGCGATCATAAAACCCTTCAAGCTCGACGAAGTGAAGGAAGCCCTTCAGGAAGTCGGCCTGCAGGGGATAACCGTCACGGAAGCCAAGGGCTTCGGACGACAGAAGGGACACACGGAGCTCTACAGGGGCGCCGAATATGTGGTGGACTTCCTGCCGAAGGTAAAGGTCGAAGTGGTGCTGGCGGACGAAAACGCAGAGGCCGTAATCGAGGCCATTCGCAATGCCGCGCAGACCGGCCGCATCGGCGATGGAAAGATTTTCGTGTCCAATGTGGAAGAAGTCATTCGAATCCGCACCGGCGAAACCGGCCTCGACGCCATCTAATCACGCCATCAGATCCTGGGGGGCCGTCCGGCCCCGATTTTTTCAAACCTCGTCATCTCAAAACAGGGATTTACAACAAATGACGACTGCGAGTGAAGTTCTGAAGCAAATCAAGGACAACGACGTCAAGTTCGTCGACCTTCGCTTTACGGACCCGAAGGGCAAGCTGCAGCATGTGACGATGGACGTCGTCTGCGTCGACGAAGACATGTTCGCCGACGGCGTCATGTTCGACGGCTCCTCGATTTCCGGTTGGAAGGCCATCAACGAGTCCGACATGGTGCTGATGCCCGATCCGGAAACGGCTCACATGGATCCATTCTTCGCTCAGTCGACCATGGTCATTCTCTGCGATATTCTCGATCCGGTTTCCGGCGAATCCTACAACCGCGACCCGCGCGGCACGGCGAAGAAGGCGGAAGCCTATCTCAAGGCCTCCGGCATCGGCGATACGGTCTTCGTTGGTCCGGAAGCAGAATTCTTCGTGTTCGACGACGTGAAGTACAAGGCCGACCCGTACAACACCGGCTTCAAGCTTGATTCGTCCGAACTGCCGTCCAACGACGACACCGAATACGAGACCGGCAACCTCGGCCATCGTCCGCGCATCAAGGGCGGCTACTTCCCGGTACCGCCGATCGACAGTTGCCAGGACATGCGCTCTGAAATGCTGACCGTGCTTGCCGAAATGGGAGTCACGGTTGAAAAGCATCACCACGAAGTGGCCGCCGCCCAGCACGAGCTTGGCGTCAAGTTCGATGCGCTCGTTCGCAACGCCGACAAGATGCAGATCTACAAATACGTCGTGCACCAGGTTGCCAATGCCTACGGCAAGACCGCAACCTTCATGCCGAAGCCCGTCTTCGGCGACAACGGTTCGGGCATGCACGTCCACCTGTCGATCTGGAAGGACGGCAAGCCGACCTTTGCCGGCGACGAATATGCCGGGCTGTCGGAGACCTGCCTCTACTTCATCGGCGGCATCATCAAGCACGCCAAGGCCCTCAACGCCTTCACCAACCCGTCGACGAACTCCTACAAGCGTCTCGTCCCGGGCTATGAAGCGCCGGTTCTGCTCGCCTATTCGGCCCGCAACCGCTCGGCTTCGTGCCGTATCCCGTTCGGCAGCAACCCGAAGGCCAAGCGCGTCGAAGTCCGCTTCCCGGATCCGAGCGCGAACCCCTACCTCGCCTTCGCCGCCATGCTGATGGCCGGCCTCGACGGCATCAAGAACAAGCTTCATCCCGGCAAGGCGATGGACAAGGACCTCTATGACCTGCCGCCGAAGGAACTGAAGAAGATCCCGACCGTTTGCGGCAGCTTGCGCGAAGCGCTCGAAAGCCTCGACAAGGATCGCAAGTTCCTGACAGCCGGCGGCGTCTTCGACGACGACCAGATCGACTCGTTCATCGAACTGAAGATGCAGGAAGTCATGCGCTTCGAAATGACGCCGCATCCCGTCGAATACGACATGTACTATTCGGTCTGACGAAAATGGACCGGTCAGCAGGCATGTCCGGTCCGCTTACGACAACGGAAAAGGCGGGCTCACTTGAAGCCCGCCTTTTTTCATTTGCAATGCCCCTAAAGAACGGTTCACCGCAGACCTATTGATGTTCCGCACGCGGCAACCCAGATTATTGTCTGAAAGGATGTGTTGCGTCATGAAACAAAGAAACGCGAAATTTGAGATCGGACAGGTGGTTCGCCACCGGGTCTTCCCGTTCCGCGGCGTCATCTTTGACGTCGATCCGGAATATGCCAACACCGAGGAATGGTGGAATGCCATCCCGCCGGAAATTCGGCCAAGCAAGGACCAGCCCTTCTATCATCTCTTCGCCGAGAACGACGACACCGAATATGTCGCATATGTTTCCGAACAGAACCTCGTGTCCGATGACAGCGATAGACCGGTCCGCCACCCGCAGGTGGACGCCCTGTTCGACAAGGCGGATGCCGGGCATTACAAACCCAAAGCCACCTATCGACACTAGGGCATTGTCAGTTTGACGATTGCTTGACTAAGACGCTCCGGCACTACGGTCCCGGGGCGTCTTGTTCTTAGGCCGCCTGAAGAAGTCGGATAATCGCGCTGCACGGCAACAAAAAACGCCCGGACCAGTGGCCCGAGCGTTCCGATTTCAGGAACCGAGAATGGTTATTGCTGCTTGGCGGCCTTCTGGGCCTCTTCCAGCTTCTTGCGGGCGTCTTCCGCCTTCTTCTGCATTTCTTCCTGCAGCAGACGCTGGCGTTCTTCCAGCTGCGACTGTTCGATCGGCTCACCGTCGAAGACGCCGGTGAAACCTTCCAGCGACATCTTGATCGGGTTCGGAGCGCGCTGGAAATTGACCGACGTGAAGACGACTTCGTTGCCCTTCTTCAGATTGGCGATCAGCGCGTCGGAAAGCGGCGCTTCAGCAACGCACTTGTCAGGCATGCAGATGGCGTAGTCGAGCTTGACGCCCTTGCCACCATCGATCTGCATCTGAACGCCCGGCGGAATCATGCGGGCAGAAGGTACGGAAACCTGCATAACCTTGCGGTTGATCTTGCCGGAGACGGTGATGAGGCCGACGGCGGTGATGAGCTGACCATTGTTGGCGGTGAGCAGGTTCTGAACGATGCAGACGTCGTTGTCTTCCTGCTTGGTGCAAACCTTGAACCAACCCTGCGGCGGCTTGCCTGCCTGCGCGAAAGCAACGCTGGGCGCACCGGCGGCTGCAACAGAGAGCGCCAGCGCTGCCATTGCCGCGCGATTGGTGAAGTTCGACTTGAAGATCATTGTGATTCCGTCTCCTGAAATCCGGTTCCGGAACAAACTGTTCCGATGGTGAGTATCGTCAGCCGCCGTTGTCCTGTTGGCCAATTGAGGCATTTGAATGGCCCCGTTTCCGGAAACACCTGTTACATTGGCTCGTGATGTTTATCCAGTGTTTCGTTGCATTTTTTGCAACCCGTGAAGCTCGAAATACCCGGATTCCACGATCTTCCAGGATCGAACCCATCAAGAATCGCGGTGGTCGATTCCCGGATGCCAGAGCGGGAGCCCGGCGGAAAACCGCTCTGGCGAAGGTTGGAAATGTGGGCTCGCATTGGTAACGTGGCGGGAATCGGCCTGTAGAAATCCCTCGGGAGGTGAAGTTGCGCGCAGTTCTTTCCGGCCTTGTCATGCTTTTGGCCGCCAGCACATTCGGCAAGGAAGCCGTGGCCGCGCCTGTGCATGCCATTTCCATGCATGGTGAGCCCGGACTGCCCGCCGACTTCAAGAACTTCCCTTACGTCAACCCCAACGTGAAGAAGGGGGGCAAGATTTCCTATGGAGTCGTCGGCACTTTCGACAGCCTCAATCCCTTCATTCTGAAGAGTATGCGGACAACCGCCCGAGGCATGTGGGATCCGGGCTTCGGCAATCTCGTCTATGAATCGCTGATGCAGCGCTCCCAGGATGAACCGTTCACCATGTACGGGCTGCTTGCGGAAAGCGTCGAGTGGGACGACGATCGCACCTTCATCCAGTTCAATCTGAATCCCAAGGCACGCTGGGCGGACGGCCAGCCCGTGACGGCCGAAGATGTCATGTTCAGTTTCGAGTTGATGCGCGACAAGGGACGCGCGCCCTTCAGCAACCGCCTCTCCAAGGTCGCCAAGATGGAGAAGGTCGGCGAACGCAGTGTCCGCTTCACTTTCAACGAGGATGTCGACCGCGAATTCCCGCTTCTGCTCGCGCTTTCACCGGTATTGCCGAAACACGCGATCAACGTCGATAGCTTCGACAGGACGACACTCGAGCCGCCGCTTGGCTCCGGGCCCTATCGCGTCGCCGAAGTGAAGGCGGGCGAGCGCATCATCTACCGCCGGAATCCGGACTACTGGGGCAAGGATCTGCCTTCCAAGATCGGCCTCGACAATTACGACGAGATTTCGGTCGAGTATTTCCTCCAGGAGAACTCCCTCTTCGAGGCCTTCAAGAAGGGAGAGGTCGATGTCTATCCGGAAGGTAGCGCGACGAAATGGGCACGCGGTTACGATTTTCCGGCGGTGCGCTCGGGCGACGTGATCAAGGATAGCTTCACGCCGAAGACGCCCTCCGGCATGCTCGGCTTCGTCTTCAATACGCGCAGGCCGATGTTCAACAACATCAAGCTGCGCCAGGGCCTCGCGCTCGTTTTCGACTTCGAATGGGTGAACAAGAATCTGTTCGACGGTGCCTATACCCGAACCCAGAGCTATTGGCAGAATTCGTCGCTTTCCTTCCTCGGCGTCGCGGCGGACGACCGTGAGCTGGGCCTCATGGGCGATGTCAGAGAGAAGGTCAATCCGACCATTCTCGATGGAACCTACCGCCTTCCCGTCACCGATGCGTCCGGTCGCGATCGCAACGTGCTGCGCGAGGCGGTGACGCTGCTTCGCGAAGCCGGCTACGCAATCAAGGACGGCAAGATGGTCGACGCCAAAGGCACACCGCTCGCCTTCGAGATCATGAGCCAGAACGCAGGGCAGGAGAAGATCGCGCTCGCCTACCAGCGGTTCCTCGCGCCGCTCGGAATTGTCGCGACCGTGCGCACCGTCGACGATTCCCAGTACCAGCAACGCAGCCAGTCGTTCGACTACGACGTGATCATTAAGTCCTTCCCCTCTTCGCTTTCCCCGGGCGTCGAACAACTCGGGCGCTGGGGTTCGCAATCGCGGGACAGGCAGGGCAGCGATAATTTTGCCGGCGTTGCCGACAAGGACATCGACAAACTGATCAACAATATCCTTCAGGCACGGACCACCGAAGACTTCACCGCCGCAGTCCGCGCTCATGACCGGCTGCTGGTTTCCAACGCCTATGTAGTGCCGCTCTACCATCTCGACGCGCAATGGATCGCACGGTGGAAACACATCGGGCGCCCAGCCACGGTGCCGCTCTACGGCTACCAGCTACCGACCTGGTGGGACGAGCGCGCGCAGTAACGACAGCGCCGTGCGTCTTTCAGAAGCACAAACGGCTAGAACTTTGAATCGCTGCATGTTTTTGTCCGTGAATCGGCTTCGATTTAAGGAAACATGCAGTAGGTTCCTATTTGGTAACGCATTGAAAGCATCGCCATAGCGGCCTATCTCGCAGGTTCACGAAGAAAGAAAGGCTGGCACTATGGAAACCGTCAAAATCGATATCGTCTCGGATGTTGTATGTCCGTGGTGCTATCTCGGAAAGAGCCGCCTCGACCAAGCGATCGCCAACGTCGCCGGCGACATCCATGTGATGATCCAGTGGCGGCCGTACCAGCTCAATCCCGACCTGCCGCCGGAGGGTGTCGACCACAAGCGGCACCTTGCCGCAAAGCTCGGCGGTCAGGAGGCTGTCGACCGGGCCCACAAGATGCTTGAAGGACTTGGCCAGGAAGACGGTATCGACTTCAACTTCGATGCCGTGAAGATCAGCCCAAACACCCTTGACGCCCACCGGCTGATCCGCTGGGCAGCAACCAATGGCGAGGAAACCCAGGCCGAGGTCGTGCGCCTGCTGTTCAAGGCAAATTTCGAGGAAGGCCGAAACGTCGGCGATCACGCCGTCCTGCTGGAGATTGCCGAGCAGGCTGGCCTCGACGGTCCGGTCATCGCCGCCCTTCTCACCTCCGACGCGGACAAGGACGCGGTCAAGCAGGAGATCGAAGTGGCTCGCGAGATGGGTGTCAGCGGCGTCCCATGCTTCATCATCGAGGAGCAATATGCTGTGATGGGCGCGCAATCGGTCGATGTGCTGACGAACGCATTGCGCGAGATCGCGCAGATGAAAGCAAGCACTGCTCACTGAACCGGCTGATGGAAACCGAAATGCCGCCCGGTAAAACCGGGCGGCATTTTTGTTTCAGGCCACCTTTGCAAGTCCGGCGAGTTGCGTCATCACCGTGGCTGCGCCGGACAGCCTCTTGTCCGGTGTCGCAAGTTCGCGCTGGAAGAAGATGCTCTGGTCCGGGCGAATCTTCGCGAGCGTTCCCTGTTTGGCGATGTAACCGACGAGGGCGGCCGGGTTGGGAAATTCCTTGTTGCGGAACTGAACAACCACGCCTTTCGGCCCGGCATCGAGTTTTTCGACATTGGCCGTGCGGCAGAGCGACTTGATGTAAACGATCTTCAGGAGGTGCTGAACCTCGGTCGGCAGCGGCCCGAAGCGATCGATCAGCTCCGCGCCGAAACCATCGATCTCCTTCAGGTCCGTCAGTTCGCCGAGACGACGGTAAAGTCCGAGCCTCAGGTTCAGATCCGGCACATACTCTTCCGGGATCATGACGGGCGTCCCGACCGATATCTGCGGCGACCAGCCGGTATCGTGGATTTCCTCCTCGCCCTTGAGCTCGGCGACAGCCTCCTCCAGCATCTGCTGGTAGAGCTCGAAGCCGACTTCCTTGATGTGGCCGGACTGCTCCTCGCCAAGCAGGTTGCCGGCGCCGCGGATATCGAGATCGTGGCTGGCGAGCTGGAAGCCGGCACCCAGCGTATCGAGCGACTGCAGCACCTTCAGCCGGCGTTCTGCGGGCCCCGTCAATGTCTTGTTGACCGGCAGGGTGAAGAGCGCAAAGGCGCGAACCTTGGACCGACCTACCCGGCCGCGAAGCTGGTAAAGCTGGGCGAGACCGAACATGTCGGCGCGGTGCACGATCAAGGTATTGGCGGTCGGAACGTCGAGGCCCGATTCGACGATCGTCGTCGAGAGGAGCACATCGTATCGCCCTTCGTAAAAGGCGTTCATGATGTCTTCAAGTTCGGTAGCCGGCATCTGGCCATGGGCGACCGCGACCTTCAATTCCGGCACATCGGAATTCAGGAAGTCGTGGATCTCCGAAAGATCGCTCAAGCGCGGGCAGACATAGAAGCTTTGGCCGCCGCGATAATGCTCGCGCATCAGTGTCTCGCGGATCACCAGCGCATCGAAGGGAGAGATGAATGTGCGCACCGCCATGCGGTCGACCGGTGGCGTCGTGATCAGCGACAATTCGCGAACGCCGGTCAAGGCAAGCTGCAGCGTTCTCGGAATAGGCGTAGCCGACAGGGTCAGCACATGCACGTCCGATTTGAGTTCCTTGAGCCGTTCCTTGTGCTTGACGCCGAAGTGCTGCTCTTCGTCGATGATCAGCAGCCCGAGATTGGCGAACTTGACCGAAGAGCCGAGCAGCGCGTGGGTGCCGACGACGATGTCGGTCTTGCCATCGGCCACTTCCTTCTTGGTCAACGCGAGTTCCTTCGACCCGACGAGCCGCGACGCCTGCTGAATGCGGATCGGCAAGCCGCGGAATCGCTCGGCGAACGTCCTGAAATGCTGGCGGGCAAGCAATGTCGTCGGAACGACGACCGCCACCTGAACGCCGTTCATCGCGGCAATGAAGGCAGCGCGCAACGCCACCTCGGTCTTGCCGAAGCCGACATCGCCGCAGACCAGCCGGTCCATCGGCCGTCCGCTTCCGAGATCGTCGCGGACAGCATCGATCGAGTTCATCTGATCTTCGGTTTCATCGTAAGGGAAGCGCGCGGCGAATTCGTCATAGACCCCGTCGTGGGCAGCCAGAACAGGCGCGTGGCGAGTATGGCGCTCGGCAGCGATGCGAATAAGGCCTCCGGCCATATCGAGCAGCCGCTTCTTGAGCTTGGCCTTGCGTGCCTGCCATGCGACGCCGCCGAGCTTGTCGAGCATCGCGTCGGTGCCCTCGGAACCGTAGCGCGACAACAATTCGATGTTCTCGACCGGCAGAAAGAGCTTGGCATCCTCCGCATAGACAAGCTCGAGACAGTCATGCGGCGCGCCGGCCGCCTCGATCGTGCGCAAGCCAACGAAACGGCCGATGCCATGTTCCGCATGGACGACATAGCTGCCCTCGTCAAGGCCGGTCACCTCGGCGATGAAGTCGGCGCCACGTTTGCGACGCTTCGAACGGCGCACCATTCTGTCGCCAAGAATGTCCTGCTCGCCGATAACCACGAGATCGCCGCTCTCGAAGCCGGCTTCGAGACTGAGGACCGCGGAAGCCGCCTCGCCCGGCTTCAGCGAGCGCACATCGGACAGAGCCTTGATCGGACGAATATTGGCAAGCCCGTGCTCCGCGAGAACCTGTAGAAGCCGATCGAGCGATCCTTCCGACCAGCCCGAAATGACGACCTTTGCACCTTTCGCCCGCCTTTCGGCGATGTGCTTGACGGCTTGATCGAAGACGTTCGCGCGCTCGCCGTCGCTTTCTACCTCGCCTGCCGCCTTTGCCCAGCGCAGTCCCTGCCTCGCGTCGATAGCGACCACCTGACGCGCTTCCCCCTCATGTTCATTGAATGGCGACAGGCGGACCGCGTTGCGTTCGTTGAGCATCGCTCCGAAGCCTTCGGCTCCGAGGTAAAGCAGTTCCGGCGGCACGGGTTTGTAGGGCGTACCCTGCGAGATCTGGCTTTTGCCCGGCGATGACGAGGCCAGGCGGGCGTCATAGTAGTCGAGGATGAGCTTCGATCGCTCCGCCGCCGCCTCACGCACCAGATGGTCCGTCACGATGCGGAAATCATCGAGATAATCGAAGACCGTCTCCAAGCCGTCATAGAAAAGCGGCAGCCAATGCTCCATACCGGCGTAGCGGCGTCCTTCCGATACCGCCTGGTAAAGCGCATCGTCACGCGTCGCAGCCCCAAAGAGCGAAAGATACTGCTTGCGGAAATGGCTGATCGTCTCCGGCGTCAGCGACACTTCGCTCATCGGGTTGAGGTCGAGCGACCGAACCTGGCCGGTCGTGCGCTGGCTCGCCGGATCGAAGGAACGGATCGTCTCCAGCGTGTCGCCGAAGAAATCCAGCCGCAACGGTTCGCCGCTACCGGGCACATACACGTCCAGGATGCCGCCCCGCACGGCGAATTCGCCCACTTCGCGCACCGTCGGTACGCGCTCGAAGCCGTTCCGCTCCAGTCGCGCGGCAATGTCGTCCATACGGATCTGGTTGCCTGGTCTCGCCGAAAAGGCGAGGCTTTCAATCACATCCTGCGGAGAGATCTTCTGGAGCGCCGCGTTGACGGTAACCAGCACGATCGCCGGATGCGGCTTCGCCCGATGCGCTATCAGCGCGCTCAAGGCAGCAAGCCTCCGCGCGGATGTGTCTGCACTCGGGGACACGCGGTCGTAGGGCAGGCAGTCCCAGCCCGGCAGGGTGAGAACCGGAATGTCCGGGGCCACGAAGCCGAGAACCTGCTCTAGGTCGGCGATCCGCTGACCGTCGGAAAGGATATAGGCGACGGGGCTTCCTGCTCGCGCCAACTCGGCAAGAATCAATGCCTCGGCGCCGGACGGCACCGGGCCGATCGTCACTTCCCTTCTCGCGGAAAGGATCTTCTTCGGATCAAGGCCAGATATCATGGGTGCGTCTATTTCGTTTCCTGGCGAGCGTTGTCGAAATCGGGGCGATAAGCTGCGATACGGCCGAACAGCGGCGTCGCATAGCGTTCCGGCAGAGTCTGCTCGCCGGTTATCCACCGGACGAGATCGTTGTCCTCCTCGCGCATGATCGTCTCGAGCTCATCGAGTTCCGCGTCTGAGAGGGTCGCCAGTTCCGCCTCTGCGAATTGCCCGAGAATCAAATCCATCTCGCGAATGCCGCGATGCCAAGAACGAAAGAGGATCCTGCGCCGACGCGGGTCGAGATCGGCGCTGGTACGCGTGATGCCGGTCATGGAAAATCCTTCCTGCCGTCCGCAGCCAAGGGGCGGGTTTTTAGTCATTGGGCTCTATAAACGCTGGAAGGCAGGTTGTCAGCCTTGCCAAAGCCGGAATTATCATCGCAATTTCATCATCATGCGCCCTGCCCTCCTCGACCCGCTGTTTTCGCCTCTCGACACGCTGCCCGGCATCGGTCCGAAAACCGGCGAACTCTACGCGCGTCTGCTCGGCCGCGAAACGATCGACGATTGCCGGGTGATCGATCTTGTCTTCCACGCGCCCCACTCGCTGATCGACCGACGCCAGCAACCGGGGATTGCCTATGCGCCGCAGGGATCCATCGTCACCATCACCGGCCGCGTCGACCGACATCAGCCATCGCCTCGCGGCAGGCCGAATGTACCCTACCGAGTCTTCCTGCACGACGATACCGGCGAACTGGCGCTTACCTTTTTCCGCGTCAAGGGAAATTGGCTGGAGAAGGCGTTGCCTCTCGATGAAGCCGTTGTCGTCAGCGGCAAGGTGGATTGGTTCAACGGCCGGGCGTCCATGGTGCATCCCGACTACATGGTAAGGGTCGCCGAAGCGGAAAATCTGCCGCTCGTCGAACCTGTCTATGGCCTGACCGCCGGCCTCTCACCGCGAACGCTGCGGCGCTCGATCGAAGCGGCGGTGGCGCGCGTACCGGATCTGCCCGAGTGGCTCGATGAGCCGCTGCTCCGCCAGCAAGGATTTCAAAGCGCAACGGAAAGTTTCCAGCGCCTGCACGAGCCGCGGGATGAAACCGATATCGACGCACAGGCTCCGGCGCGGCGGCGACTCGCCTACGACGAATTTCTTGCCGGGCAATTGTCGCTTTCGCTCGTACGCCAGCGGCTGCGCAAGGTCGCCGGCACACCCGTTCATCCGACCGGCAAATTGACCGAGCCAGTCCTCCGAGCGCTGCCCTTCTCTCTCACGGCGAGCCAGACCGCGGCGATCCGCGACATACTTGCCGACATGTCCGGCAGCGATCGCATGCTGCGCCTGCTGCAGGGCGACGTCGGTTCCGGCAAGACGGCGGTGGCGCTGATGTCGATGCTCGCCGCGATCGAATCCGGTGGCCAGGCGGTGCTGATGGCGCCGACCGAAATCCTTGCCCGGCAACATCATGCGACGCTCTCAAAAATGGCCGCCCCGGCCGGTATCACGATCGATGTTCTGACCGGCCGCACGAAAGGCAAGGAACGCGATGCGATCCTGGAGCGTATCGCCTCTGGCGAAACGCAGATGGTGATCGGAACGCATGCTCTTTTCCAGGAGGCCGTGAACTACCACCAACTCGTGCTCGCGATCGTCGACGAACAGCATCGTTTCGGCGTTCACCAACGGCTGAGGCTTACTGCCAAAGGCATTTCCCCGCACATGCTCGTGATGACGGCGACGCCTATTCCCCGCACGCTCGTGCTTGCCGCCTTCGGCGACATGGATGTTTCCAAGCTGACAGAGAAGCCGGCCGGGCGAAAACCGATACAGACGGTGACGATCCCCACCGAGCGGACGGACGAGATCATCGACAGGCTCGATGCGGCCCTCGGGCAAGGCAAGAAAGCCTACTGGATCTGTCCGCTCGTCGAGGAGTCCGAGGAGAGCGACATGATGTCCGCCGATGAGCGTTATCAAAGCCTCGTCCGGCGCTTCGGAAATGATGTCGGCCTTGTCCATGGCCGCATGTCCGGCCCGGACAAGGACGCCGTGATGCTTGCCTTCAAGCACGGCGAGATTCGCCTGCTCGTGGCAACGACCGTGGTCGAGGTCGGCGTCGACGTTCCCGACGCGACGATCATGGTGATCGAGCATGCCGAGCGCTTCGGGCTGGCGCAGCTCCATCAATTGCGGGGCCGCGTCGGCCGTGGTGACGAGGCTTCGACCTGCATCCTTCTATACAGGAGCCCGCTCAGCGAGGCCGGCCGCGCACGTCTCTCCATTCTGCGCGAGACCGAGGACGGCTTCGTCATTGCCGAAGAAGATTTGAAATTGCGCGGCGAAGGCGAGCTTCTCGGAACGCGCCAGTCCGGCACACCCGGTTTCCGCATCGCGAGTCTGGAGGCGCACGGAGATCTTCTCGAGATCGCCCGCAGAGATGCCGCTTATGTCATCGAACGCGATCCGGATCTGACATCGGCGCGCGGCGAAGCCTTGCAGACACTTCTTTACCTTTACCGGCGCGACGAAGCGATCCGGTTCCTGCGCGCCGGTTAGGCGGGTGTTCGGTAACTAGGCCGTCTTCTGGTGGGTGATCGGCCGCGGCGGGGCGTTGGCAAGCGGCTTATGGTCGGGCGCGACAAGGCCGCCGGAAATGAGGAGCTTGGCTGCGTCTTCGGCGCTCATCTGGAGCGGTATGATCTTCTCCCGCGGCACGAACAGCAGGAAGCCGGCCGTCGGGATCGGCGTCGGCGGAAGGAACACTGTGACCATGTCCATCCCCCGCTCATCGAACTTCGCGGCGATCTCACCCTTCACGTCTGTCGCGATGAAGACCAGCGACCAGAGGCCCGGGCTCGGATACTCGATCAGCCCCGCCTTTTTGAAGGACGAGGACTGCTCCTGAAGAACCGTCTGGAAGATCTGCTTCAGCGATTTGTAGATCGTGCGGACGAGCGGCGTCCTGTTGACGAGCGACTCGCCGAAGGAGACGATCGACCGCCCGACGAGATTGGCCGTCAGAAATCCGACGAGCGTGATGACAATGATCGCAACGAGGAGACCAAAGCCCGGTATGGCGACCGGCGAATAGGTGTCCGGATTGTAAAAGTTCGGCAGGTAAGGTTTCACCCACCCGTCCGCCCATTCGATGAAGGAACGAACCAGCCAGACGGTAATCGCCAGGGGTGCACAGATGATAAGCCCGGTCAGAAAATAATTGCGCAACCGGGTTGCGATGATGCCGCGTTTGGAGCCTTCCGTCATGCCGTTGCCATCAATTCGTCACATCGGCCCAAAAGCCGGATGATACGCGACATTGCCGGAAACCTTCGTTTCCGACAAGGCCAAAACCATGAAATATTGCGGCGCACACCCCGGAAAGACAAGTGTGGGTTCATTGCGAAATCCGAATTTTCGGTAGAACTCCGGCTCCCCGACAACGACGCAGCCGGAAGCGCCGGATTTCCGTAGCATATCAAGACCTTGGCGAATGAGCGTGCTGCCCACGCCGCGCCCCTGCCTGTCTGGCCGCACCGAAACTGGACCAAGGTCATACCACCCGGCGGCAGGGGGAGTGATCGTTACAGGCGAAAAGGCGATATGAGCGATCACCTCGCCCGCGTCTTCCGCAACAAGCGACAGGGCAAGCGCGCCAGCGGCGCGCAGGCGCTCGATGATGAGCGGCTCCGTCTGGTCGCTGTGCGGATGACCGGCAAAGGCGGCCGCCGTTACATCGCGGATAGCCTGGTGATCGTCGCTCCGCTCCGGCCGGATGATCATTCGACCGTTACCGACTTGGCCAGGTTACGTGGCTGGTCGACATCAGTGCCCATGAACACGGCGGTGTGATAGGCAAGAAGCTGGATCGGCAAGGCGAAGATCATCGGCGCGATAATCTCGTCGACATTCGGCAATACGATCGTATGCATCGTGTCGAGCTTCGACGCGGCAGCTCCCAATTCGTCAGTGATGAGAATGATGCGTCCGCCACGGGCCGCAACTTCCTGCATGTTCGAGACGGTCTTGTCGAAGAACCGGTCGTGCGGCGCGATGACGATGACCGGCATGTTTTCATCGATCAATGCGATCGGACCATGCTTCAGCTCGCCGGCGGCATAGCCTTCCGCATGGATGTAGGAAATCTCCTTGAGCTTCAGCGCGCCCTCCATCGCCAGCGGGAAGCTGGTGCCGCGCCCGAGGTAGAGCACGTCACGGCACTTCGACAATTCGCGCGACAGGAGCTCGATCTTCGGCTGGATGCTGTTCAGCACCTGGCCCATGATGCGCGGCATCTCGGCGAGACTTCTCACCAGCGCCTGTTCTTCCTGCTCGCTGACCGTGCCGCGCGCCCTGCCGGCGCCGACGGCAAGCGCGGCGAGCACGGCAAGCTGGCAGGTGAAGGCTTTGGTCGAAGCGACACCGATCTCGGGACCGGCGAGGATCGGAAAGACGGCGTCGGACTCCCGCGCGATTGTCGATTCGCGGGTATTCACGACGGCGCCGATCTTGAGGCCATGTTCCTTGCAGTAGCGGAGCGATGCCAGCGTATCCGCCGTTTCGCCCGACTGCGAAATGAAAAGAGCGGCCGATTGCGGCGAGAGCGGGATCTCGCGATAGCGGAACTCGGAAGCGACGTCGATTTCGACCGGCAGACGCGCATAACGCTCGAACCAGTATTTGCCGATCAGCCCGGCGAGATAGGCGGTACCGCAGGCGGAAATAGCGAGGCTCGGCACTTTGGCGAAATCAACGGCGTCGGAAACCGGCGTCACCCGGTTCTCGATGAAGTCGATGTAGTGGCCGAGCGCGTGGGAGATGACCTCCGGTTGCTCGTAGATTTCCTTCTCCATGAAATGGCGATGATTGCCCTTGTCGACCATGTAGGCAGCAGCCATCGAAATCTGACGCGGACGCGTAACGACGTTTCCATCAATGTCGAAGATGTGCGCACCTGCCGCGCCGATAACGGCCCAATCGCCATCGATCAGATAGGTGATTTCATTGGTAAAGGGTGCCAACGCGATAGCATCCGATCCCAGGAACATTTCGCCGTTGCCATGGCCGATTGCGAGCGGCGGCCCGTTTCGTGCCGCCATGATCGTCGATGGATCATCTTCGAAAAGCACGGCAAGCGCATAGGCCCCCGTAACGCGCTTCAACATCGCGTGCATGGCTTCGCGCCGTCCCATGCCGTCACGATGGTATTTCGTCAGAAGATGCGCCACGACTTCCGTGTCGGTGTCGGTCCGGAACTCGGCGCCCGATGCGGTGAGTTCGTCCTTCAATTCCGCGAAGTTCTCGATGATGCCGTTGTGGACCACGGCAACGCCATCGGTGAAATGGGGATGCGCATTGCGTTCGGTCGGGGCGCCATGCGTCGCCCAACGCGTGTGTGCAATGCCGATGCTGCCGGCCAGAGGTTCCTCTTTGAGCCTCGTTTCGAGATTGATCAGCTTGCCCTCGGCACGGCGGCGCTTCAGCCTGCCTCCGTCGATGGTCGCGACGCCGGCCGAATCATAGCCCCGGTATTCCAGCCGCTTCAGGGCGTCGACCAACCGCTCCGATACCGGCTGACTGCCGACAATACCAACAATACCGCACATATCCCTCTCCGCATCCCCTTCACGCCGATGACCGCGTGGCAACTCTCCGAAGCGACTCTCGCCGCCTTCGGGCCTTGGTAACGAAATTGACGCTCGAGGCAATCCACCTCGATTTCACTTTCAGTTTCAGTGTTTAACGAGATCTACTCGGCAGCCTTTGCCTTCTTCTTGGCAGCCTTCTCCGCTTCGTAACGCTCCCGCAGGATCCTCGCCCTGCCCGGCTTGATTTCCTGACGCGCGCGCCCGAAGGCGACTGCGTCCGCGGGAACATCCTCGGTAATGACGCTACCAGAGGCAACCAGCGCACCATCGCCGACCGCCACCGGAGCCACAAGCGACGAGTTCGAACCGACAAAGGCATTTTCTCCTATGCGGGTCACATGCTTGTTCACCCCGTCATAGTTGCAGGTGATGGTTCCCGCCCCGATGTTCGATCCGGCACCGACGAACGCATCGCCGATATAGGTCAGATGGTTGACCTTGGCGCCGGCACCGATTTCAGCCTTCTTGACCTCGCAGAAGTTGCCGACCTTCGATTTGGGGCCGAGATCGGCGCCGGGGCGAAGGCGCGCAAACGGTCCCACGGTCGCGCCTGCGCGAACGAGCGCGCCTTCAAGATGCGAAAACGCGTGAATGATGGCTCCGCTTTCGACGCTGACGCCAGGGCCGAAGACCACGTTCGGCTCTACAACAACATCCTGGGCAAGCTCGGTGTCCCAGGAAAGAAAAACCGTTTCGGGCGCGATCATCGACACTCCCGACAGCATCAGTTCGTGCCGCCGGCGCTCTTGCCAGAGACGCTCGATATAGGCGAGTTCCGCTCGTGTGTTGCAGCCGGTCAGCTCCTCCTCGGGGGCCTCAACGGCAATTGCCCTACCTCCGGCGGTGCGAACGATTTCAACGAGATCGGTGAGATAGTACTCGCCCTTGACATTGGCATTGCCGATACGCCCGAGAAGGTCGAGAGCCTTGCGGCCGTTAATGGCCATCAGCCCGCCGTTGCAATAGGTGATGCGGCGCTCCGCCTCGGAAGCATCCTTGTGTTCGCGGATTGCGACCAGCACTCCGTCTTCGATGATGAGGCGTCCGTAACCGGTCGGATCGGCGGCTTCGAACCCGATGA
This sequence comes from Sinorhizobium psoraleae, assembly GCF_013283645.1. Taxonomy (GTDB): domain Bacteria; phylum Pseudomonadota; class Alphaproteobacteria; order Rhizobiales; family Rhizobiaceae; genus Sinorhizobium; species Sinorhizobium psoraleae. The sequence continues at coordinate 488,261 of NZ_JABEKV010000004.1, read as the reverse complement.
CGACAACATCATTGCCTTCGGCCAACCCGTCGCGCGCTGCCTTTAGCGGTCCTGCCGTGATAAGGGGGGTGTCGCCGAAGACGACCAGAATGTCGTCATAGCCCCGTGCGATGGCTTCGCGAGCCGCTAGAACGGCATGCCCGGTGCCGAGGCGCTCCTTCTGAAGGAAGGAAGTCACGGTAATGCCGGCGGTTTGGGCGGCGGCGGAAACAGCCTCGGCATCGCGGCCTACGACGAGCGCCACATCGGAGATCGACGCGCTCGATAGTGCGTCGATGACGTGAGCGATCATCGGCCTGCCCGCCACCGGATGCAACACCTTCGATACGGACGATTTCATCCGCGTGCTCTCGCCAGCCGCCAGGATGATTGCCAGGCACGTCCGTTCCATTCTCATTTCTCCTTGGTATTGATCGCAGGCAGATGCCCTATCGTCTGACTCGACGGTGTTCTTATAGGCAAGATATTGCGAGAAACACAATTCTCACAATCACGTCGCGTAACCCCTGGTTAAAACCTGACGCCGGTCGCCTGCGAGCACTCAAGCCTCCGGACGCAGCCTGCTTTCCGTCAAGAGGCCGCTTTCCTCGAGAATGGGATAGGCCACGGACGCTATGTGTGCGTTGACGCGCTTCAGGTCTCGCAACATGTCGAGATGCAGCGAACTCGTCTGCAGGCTTTGCAGCAGGCCGTCGCGAAGCCGTTCGAGGTGCCGCTCCGCCGAACGTTTCTCCATGTGGCGGACGTCGACCTTGACCTCGATCAGGTGGCGAGCGAGGTCCGCATTGCGGCTGACGAAGATCGTCTGAGCGATGCGCAGGTTGTCGATGGTCAGGTTGAAAAGGCTTTTCAGCTCCTGATAGCCATCCTCGGAAAACTTCAACCCATTGGTGACTTTCTTGCCGATTTGCTCGCAGATTCCCTTCTCGATGATATCGCCCATGTGCTCGAGATTGATCGCATAGTCGATGATGACGATCGAGCGGCGACCGTCCTCGGCGCTGAGCCCGTCGCGGCCCAGACGAGACAGGAATATCTTCACCTCCTGCTGGAGCAGGTCGACCTGCTTTTCCATTTTTCCGATGTCACGCAGCTCACCGAGGTCGTTGTTGTTGAAGGCGTTCGAGGCGCGTGTCAGCATCGCCTCGACCAGATCCCCGACGCGCAACACTTCACGTGTCGCCCCGGAAAGCGCCATCACCGGCGTATCGAGCGTCGTTTCGTCGAGATAACGCGGGCCCGTCTCGCCAGACTCTTCGTCGGGAACGAACCGGCCCATCAGCCGCGCCAGCAATCCTGCGAACGGCCAGGCGATAATCGCGACGACGAGATTGAAAACAAGATGGACGTCGACCGGCAGGTTTTGTCGCGGCAACGGCAAATGCTGCAGCCATTCGGCATTGATCCCTGCAATCGGAAGCGCAATGAGGCAGCCGATGCCGCGCACTACGAGGTTTCCCAGCGTCACGCGGCGCGCTGGCGGCGCTGAACCGAGTGTGGCGATAACCGGCGGGACGGCTCCTCCGATATTGGCGCCAAGCACCAATGCGACGGTCAGCCCCGCGGACAGCACACCAGCAGAAGACAGGGAAAGAACGAGCATGACGATCGCCAGGCTGGACGACGATGCGAAAGCCAGGCCTGCCGAGATGATCACCGCAACGGGCCAGGCGCTGTCGAGCATGCTGAGAAATGCTGCGAGCGCACGGGATTCGCGCATCGGTTCCGTCGCGACCGAGAGCAGATCAAGCGACAGCAGCATCAAACCGATGCCGACAAGCGCGAAGCCGGCGCCCTGACGCGCGCTCGACCGGCTCATCCGGTGGATGACAACGCCTGCGAGAATAATGACCGGCGAGAGCCACTCGACCCCGGTGGCGACGATCCAGGCGGTCATCGCCGTGCCGACATTGGCGCCCAGCAGAACGATCTGCGCCATCTGTGCGCGCACCAGCCCCTTCTCGACGAAGGAAGCCGTCATCAAGGCGGTGGCGGTCGAACTCTGCAATGCAAGGGTCGCGATGAGACCTGTCACAAACGAGCGAACAGCGCCGCTCGTTCCCTGCGCGAGGCCGGTGCGCAGCCTCGATCCGAATGCACGGGTGACGCCATCCTTGACGAGCGACAGGCCGAACAAAAGTAGCGCCACCGCTCCGAAAAGATTGACCATCACGATCGTTGACTGCATGGCATGAATTCCCGTAACGGCCGCTGGAATCGGAGTAGTTTACTCCATTATCGAGCACACAATTCCCATTTCGTCGCTATGAGACATGCGCTGGAAATCGAGAATTTCGCAGATCAGTTTCGGTTGCCGGCTAACGAATCCGACATCGACTTTCTTGTTCGCGTCCGATGTTGCCGGAATCCCGCGTTTTTCTGAACATCCTCGGACGCCGCGCGGGAAAGAACGGGTTGCGCGGAATGAAATCCAATCGCCCGACCAACGGGCCGCAATTTGCCGCTGAGCGCCCTTCAATTCCTGTCTGGTTTGTTCTAAGGAACGAATTCGTTTGGCGTAAAGCCACCGCATTACAACAAGGTTTCTGCCCCTATGCTCGAATCGCTCAGAAAAGCTTCCCAGACATGGATCGTCAAAGGCCTGATGGCCATTCTCGTCCTGTCCTTCATGGTATGGGGCGGTCAGACGCTGATGGTGGCGAGTGTTCCCAATGCGGTGGTGACGGTCGGCGACGTCAAGGTCTCGCCCAGTGATTTCCGCCTGGCTTACGAGCGCCAACTGAGCCTGCTTTCGAGGCAGCTCGGGACGCCGCTGACGCGCCAGCAAGCCCGTGCCTTCGGCATTGAGGCACAGGTCTATTCTCAACTGGTCGCCGGCGCGGCGCTCGATCAACTTGCCCAGGATATGAATCTCGGCCTTTCCGAGGATCGCCTTGCGAAGCTCATTGGCGAGGACCCGGCCTTCCACAGTGTCAACGGCCAATTCGATCGTCTGACTTTCTCGAGCGTGCTGCGCAACGCGGGCCTTACCGAACAGGATTACATCAACAACCGCAGCCAGGTGGCGGTCCGGTCGCAGATCGTCGATGCGCTGTCCGATGGATACACCGCTCCCAAGGTGCTGACAGACGCCGTTGGCAAGTATCGCCACGAAAAGCGCTCGATCGACTACCTGATGCTCTCGAACGCGAACATCGATGCGGTCAAGGCGCCGGCCGACGACGTGCTTGCACCCTGGTTCGAAAGCCACAAGCCGAACTATCGCGCTCCGGAATACCGCAAGTTCAGCTACATCAAGCTGGAACCGGAAGACCTGATTGCTACTGAAACCGTATCCGATGAGGAACTGCGCGCCGACTACGAGAAGCGCAAGGAAAGCTTCCGCTCGGCAGCAACGAGAACTGTCGAACAGCTCGCCTTCCCTTCGCGTGAGGCGGCAGACGCTGCGGCAGCCAAGCTCTCCACCGGCACGTCGTTCGACGATCTGGTCAAGGCCGAAGGCAAGAGTGCGGCGGATGTTCTTCTCGGCGAATTCACCAAGGATCGCATGCCCGACGCGAAGATCGCGGAGGCTGCCTTTGCCGTTCCGGCAGAAGGTGGTGTTACGCCGGTCGTGGAAGGCGCGTTCGGGCCGGTCATCCTGCGCGTAACCAACATCAAGCCGGAAACCACACGCAGCTTCGACGAGGTGAAGGAAGAACTGCGGAAGGAAATCGCCCTTTCTGCCGCGCGCGAAGAGGTCGTCAGTCTTCACGACAGGATCGAGGATGAACGTGCCGCCGGCGCCACGGTCAAGCAGGTGGCCGACCAGATGAAGCTGGAGCTCGTGACCATCGATGCGATCGACGCCACGGGCAAGGATCAAAATGGCGATGAAGTCCCCGGAATTCCGGAGGCGCGCACGCTTCTCCAGGAAGTCTTCAAGGCGGAAGTGGGGCTCGACACGCTTTCGGTCAATATCGGCCGCGACGGCTCTGCCTGGTTCGATCTTGAAGAGGTCATCCCGGCCCGCGATCGTACGCTGGACGAGGTTCGCGACGAAGTGGCTGCGGATTGGACCGCGGAGCAACAGCGAATGGCGCTGGCCACGAAGGCAGCAGAGCTCAAGCAACGCGTCGAGAAAGGCGCAAAGCTTGCGGACATAGCAACAGAGCTTGGCCTTGTCGTCGAGACGAAAGCTGGCCTCACCCGCTCGACCGAAGATGCTGCACTGAGCCCAGCCGCTGTTGCGGCAGCCTTTGGCGGTCCAAACGGACACGTTGCCAACGCGCCGGGCATCGACGGCGAAGGGCAAATCCTCATTCAGGTAACGGCCGTCGACGACAGCGCCCCGGCCAACGCCCTCGAAAATGACGACCGTCAAATCGAAGCCGTCGCTCGCGCTAGCGGCGACGACATCCTTGACCAGATGGTCTCCACCCTGCAGGCGGTTTACGGGGTGGCGATCAATCAGACGCTCGCCGAAACCGCATTGGCGCAACGCTGACGGACAATGCTGACCGACAAGGAAACGAACTGATGAGTGATTTGAAGCCGTTCGTCGCGAAAGTGGCAGCTCGCGAGGCGCTGAATCGTGAGGACGCGCGGGCGGCTTTTGAGATCATCATGTCCGGAGCGGCAACGCCTTCGCAAATCGGCGGCTTCCTGATGGCACTTCGGGTGCGCGGCGAAACCGTCGACGAAATCGTCGGGGCCGTGGGCGCGATGCGCGCGCGCATGCTGCCGGTCGATGCCCCGAAAGATGCGATCGACATCGTCGGCACCGGTGGCGACGGGGCCGGCACCTACAACATCTCGACGCTCGCCTCCCTGATCGTCGCGGGCGCCGGCGTCCCGGTCGCCAAACATGGCAATCGTGCGCTGAGTTCGAAATCCGGAACCGCCGATGCGCTCTCCTGCCTCGGCGTCAAGCTCGACATCGGACCCGAGGCGATCGCCCGCTGCATAAGCGAGGCCGGCGTCGGTTTCATGTTCGCCCAGCAGCACCATTCCGCCATGCGCCACGTCGGCCCAACGCGGGTCGAGCTCGGTACGCGGACGATCTTCAATCTGCTCGGCCCGCTCTCGAATCCGGCCGGCGTCAAACGGCAACTCGTCGGGGTCTATGCCCCGCAATGGGTGGACCCGCTTGCCGAAGTGCTGCGCGACCTCGGTTCGGAAAACGTCTGGGTGGTCCATGGCGAAGGACTTGACGAAATCACGACGACCGGCGTGACCAAAGTTGCCGCGTTGCAGGACGGCAAGATCACGAGCTTCGAGTTGACACCGGCCGATTTCGGCCTTCCCACGGTCACGCTTGAGGCGCTAAGAGGCGGAGACGGGGCACACAATGCCGTCGCGCTGCAGGCCGTTCTCGACGGCGCGGAGAACGCCTATCGGGACATTTCGCTTGCGAACGCCGCCGCTTCATTGATGATAGCGGGGCGCGCCAATGATCTTACCGAAGGCATGGCGCTCGCCCGGCAATCGCTCTCGAGCGGTGCGGCGAAGACTGCCCTGCAGCGGCTGATCAGCGTCTCCAATGCCGCTTGAGGAGAAGGTAGCTCCATGACGGATATCCTGCGCAAGATCGAAGCCTATAAGCGCGACGAGATCGCCGCGGCTAAATCGCGCGTTCCTCTTGAGGAACTGAAGGCAAGGATCGCGGACCAGACATTGCCGCGGGGCTTCCATGCGGCCCTCGCTTCGCGCCGCAAGGAAGGCGAATTCGGCCTGATCGCCGAGATCAAGAAGGCAAGTCCTTCGAAAGGACTGATCCGTCCCGACTTCGATCCCCCGGCACTGGCCAGAGCTTATGCCGCCGGCGGCGCAGCCTGCCTGTCCGTTTTGACTGACGGACCGAGCTTCCACGGCGCGCCGGAGTTCCTGACGGCAGCGCGCGCCGCCTGTACCCTTCCGGCGTTGCGCAAGGACTTCATGTTCGATCCCTATCAGGTGTTCGAAGCGCGAGCCTGGGGCGCCGACTGCATCCTGCTGATCATGGCGTCCTTGAGCGACGACGATGCGCGCCGCCTCGAGGATTCGGCCTTTGCGCTCGGCATGGATGTCCTTGTCGAAGTGCATGACGCCCGGGAGATGGAACGCGCGTTAACGTTGACCTCTCCGCTCGTCGGCATCAACAATCGCAATCTCAGGACATTCGATGTCGACCTCGCCGTCTCTGAACAACTGGCGGCGATGGTTCCGCAGGACCGGCTTCTTGTCGGCGAAAGCGGCATCTTTACCCATGAGGATTGCCGACGCCTGGAAAAGAGCGGCATCACCACGTTTCTCGTCGGCGAGAGCCTGATGAGGAAGGACGATGTCGAGGCGGCGACGCGGGCGCTGCTGACGGGCTCCGGAAGCGTATTGGCGGCAGAGTGATGAGCGGTCCCTCCCTCACCCACATCGACAGCGCCGGCGAGGCGAACATGGTCGATGTTGGCGACAAGGCCGAGACCGTGCGTGTCGCCGTCGCCGAAGGCCACGTAAAAATGCGCAGTGAGACTCTCGCGTTGATCCTTGAAGGCAATGCCAAGAAGGGCGATGTCATCGGCACGGCGCGGCTTGCCGGCATCATGGCTGCGAAACAGACGTCCAACCTCATTCCGCTCTGCCACCCGCTTATGCTGACGAAGGTCGCGGTGGATATCGTGCGTGATGACGCCCTGCCCGGCCTGCGCGTCGAGGCAATGGCAAAGCTGACGGGGCGGACTGGCGTCGAGATGGAGGCCCTGACAGCCGTCAGCGTTGCCTGCCTTACGATATACGACATGGCAAAGGCCGCCGACCGCGAGATGGAGATCGGCGGTGTTCGGCTGGTCAGCAAATCGGGTGGGCGCTCAGGCGATTATCGGCGCCAAGGAGAGACGCGCTAATGTCACTGCTTTCGGTTGAGGATGCACTCGCCAGGGTGATTGGCAAGGCTCGACCGCACCGTCGGACTGAAATACTCCCACTGCACGATTGTCTCGGCCGGGTGCTGGCCCAGGATATTGCCGCACGGGTCACGCATCCCGCCTTCGATAATTCCGCGATGGACGGCTACGCGGTTCGCCACGAGGATATCGCTGACATCGGCGCGCAGCTTGTCGTCATCGGTCAGTCCGCCGCGGGCCACGGATTCCGGGGACAGGTGCATGCCGGTGAAGCCGTGCGCATCTTCACCGGTGCGCCCCTGCCCGCCGGCTCCGACACCGTGATCATCCAGGAGGATACTGAAAAGCTTTCGGGCGGGAAGATCCGCACGTTGTTTGCCCCGGCAAAGGGCCGTCACATCCGGCTTGCGGGACAGGATTTCGTCGAGGGCGACATTGCGCTTGTCGCCGGCAGCGTGCTCGATGCCGGGCGACTGACGCTCGCTGCGGGCATGAGCCATGAAAGCCTGCCGGTGTTCGAGAGACCGAGGATTGCTATCGTCGCCACCGGCGACGAGTTGTTGCCGCCGGGAAGTTCCCCTGGTGCGGACCAGATCATCGCATCGAATACTTACGGCGTCGCCGCAATTGCGCGCGAGAACGGCGCCGAAATCCTCGACCTAGGCATCGTGCCGGATGACCAGGAGGCAATTTCCGCCGCCGTCGCCAAGGCCCAGGCGGCTGGAGCGGACGTGCTCGTTACGCTCGGCGGGGCCTCCGTCGGCGATCATGACCTTGTTCAATCGACTCTGCTTTCGCGCGGCATGGTCCTGGATTTCTGGCGCATCGCCATGCGCCCCGGCAAGCCGCTCATGGTGGGCGAGCTCGCCGGCATGACGGTGCTCGGCTTGCCCGGCAATCCCGTCTCGAGCCTCGTATGCGCCGTGCTCTTTCTCGAACCGCTGGCCCGGCACTTGGCGCATCTGCCGCCTCGGTCGCGGATGACAACGGCAAAGCTTGCAGCCCCCTTGCCCGTCAATGATCGCCGGCAGGACTATATCCGCGCGCGCCTGACCGTCGAACCTGACGGATCGCTCCTCGCCCATCCGTTCGCGCGCCAGGATTCCTCGATGATGAACGTCTTCGCGCAATCCGACGGGCTCATCGTTCGCGCTCCACATGCCGCGGCAGCTTCGAGCGGCGATCCATGCAACATATTACGGCTGCGCTAACCCGCTCAACCCAAGCAAAAACGCGCCCGCTGCGACTTTCTACATTATCAGCCGCCTGTCATACGACAGACATGGAAAGCGTATAGCTAGGAAATCACTCAGTCATCTGTCCCGGCGGCTGACTACGGATGGACTAGCAGGCGCCAGGGCAGTTTGAGGAAAGGTCGGGTACGCCCCGGCCTTTTGCTTTTTTGGCAAAGCGGCTCGCCGGGAACGTCAGGCTTCGTCGTCGGCGCCGCGGGCGACGAGAATCTTGTCAATCCGGCGACCGTCCATGTCGATGACCTCGAAGCGGTAACCGTGGGCCTCGGCGATATCGCCCTCCTCCGGCGTCTTGCGCAATTGCTGAACGAGAAAACCCGCGATCGTTTCGAAGTTGCCGTCCGCCTCGATGCCTTCGATGCCGATCGCCAGATGAATCTCGTCGATCGGCGTGCGTCCGTCGACAATATAGCTGCCGTCCTCGCGCAAACGGATATGCGCGTGCTCGATGTCATCGTAGTTCGACGGCAGCACGCCGACGATCGCCTCCAGGATGTCAGCCGTCGTGATGATGCCTTCCGTACTGCCGTACTCGTCGACGATCATCGCCATGTCGATGCTCGATGTCTTGAAGGCATCGAGCGCCTTCAGGCATGAGGCCGTCTCCGGCAGCGTCAGGATCTCGCGGAGGTGCGCACGCAGGTTGAACGACGCAGTTGCGGGGATGTTCAGAACCTCCTTCGCCAGAATCGCACCGAGAACATCGCCTGTGGGGCCATCTACGACGGGATAGCGGGAGTGGCCGAACTCCCGGACCTTGCGCCGGATCACCTCAAGGTCGTCGTTGACGTCGATGAAGCGCATCTCCGTGCGGTGCGTCATGATCGACTTTACGTTGCGATCACCAAGCCGAATGATCCGGCGGAGCATTTCATGCTCGCTCTTTTCGATCGCGCCGCTTTCGACGCCTTCCGCCATGATCGCCTGGACCTCCTCTTCCGTCACATGATCCGGATCGTCCGGACGCATGCCGAACAGGCGTATCGCCCCTGCAGCCGCCATCTCGAAAAGATAGACGACGGGTGCGGCAATACGGGAGAGCAAAGTCATCGGCCTCGCGACGAACATCGCCAGTCCCTCGGAATTCCTGAGCGCGAGTTGCTTCGGAATGAGTTCGCCGATAACGACGGACAGGAAGGTGATGAGCGTGACCACCAACCCGACAGCGACAGTGTGTCCATAGGGGTTGATCCAGGCCACCCCGTCGAAGAAGGGAGCTATCTTGGCGGCGATCGTTGCACCGCCATAGGCGCCCGCCAGAATGCCGACAAGGGTTATGCCGACCTGCACCGTGGACAGGAACTTTCCGGGATCATCGGCCAGCCTTAGCGCGGCCTCCGCCCGTGGATTTCCCTGTTTTACCATTTGGCGAAGCAATGGTTTGCTTGCCGAGACGATCGCCATTTCCGAGAGCGCGAAGAAGGCGTTTATCAAGAGCAAGACAAAAATGACAAAAAGCTCGGCCATGGTCTCCAGGTCACCGTTGATGGAAGGCCGCACTGCACGGAACGACCGTCTCCCAGATAGGCTACGGGCGAAGCTCGGGCAAGGTCAGGCTTCAACTTCGTGGCGAAAGGCAGCCGCGCCGCCTCTATGCGGTACCCGCGTGCAGCGCCTGTCGAACACGATCGCGACCAACCTTGATGACATGTTCCATCGCCGAACGGGCCGCCGCCTCATCCCTTCTGCCGATTTCTTCGACGATTCGCATGTGATTGCGGGCGACCTCGTCGATGCCGCTCTTTTCAGCGGTGGGCGAACTCAACTTGAACACGCCGACAAGTGCCGCCTCGATCAGGCTGCCGACCGTGCGCAGGAAGGGGTTCCCGGAAGCGTCCAGAACGGAAAGATGGAACTTGAGGTCGGCGACGGCGAGGCTTTCAGCGGTGTGGTTCGCGTCGCCCATCGCGACGGCGAGACGCATCATGCCGCTGATTTCCGCATCAGTCGCGTTTCGCGCCGCCAACGCCGCGGCATGCGGCTCGAACGCAAGCCGCACCTCACTGAGATGGTAAAGGAATTCGTCGTCGACACCGGATGCGAAATGCCAGGTCAGGATGTCGCTGTCGAAGAGATTCCAGTCGTTCTTGGGCCTCACACGCGTGCCGATGCGGGCGCGCGGCACGACGAGCCCCTTGGCCGCCAAGGTCTTCATCGCTTCGCGCAGCACGGTTCTTGAAACCCTGAAACGGGCCGCCAGTTCCGGGTCGCCAGGCAGGATGCTGCCGACCGGAAATTCCCCTGAAACGATGGCTTTTCCGAGTTGATCCACCACTTGCGCGTGGCTCGTGCGTTTCGGTGCGCCGGATATCACTGTCTCAAACAGGCTCTTGCTCAAACCCGTCCCCCCTCCCAAGAATACCTCCGCGGAGGCCGCGCACTCGTCTATCGTTGGTGGCGTTTCAACCGCCATCTTCATGCCCCAGCGCGAAGGGAATTCAACTCTAGTTCGAATATGCGATTCCTCAAAGCCGCTCCGAAGCCACGGCGGGGGTCGGTTTGTCGCACCTGATAGTCGACCGCCCAAAATCGGCAAACCCCGCGTGTTGACGCGGGGTTTGCCGGCTGTCGAACTAAACGACGTGGCTGGTTTAGCAGGTCTAGCCAGCTTATTGCGGCAGCTTGTCGTCAACGCCTTCAACGTAGAAGTTCATGCCGAGCAGCGTGCCATCATCAGCGCTTTCGCCCGCCTTCAGCCAGGCGCTGCCGTCCTGCTTGTTTAGCGGGCCGGTAAACGGCTTCAATTCTCCCGATTTGATCTTGGCCTCGGTTGCTTCGGCCATCGCCTTCACATCATCAGGCATGTTCGTGTAGGGCGCCATGGTCAGGATGCCGTCTTTCAGGCCATCCCAGCTCGATGTCGTTGTCCACTTTCCATCGAGAAATGCCTGCGTGCGCTTCACATAGTAGGCGCCCCAGGTATCGACGATCGCCGTCAACTGCGTCTGCGGACCTGCCGCGATCATATCGGATGCTTGGCCGAATGCCTTGATGCCACGCTCGGCAGCAACCTGCATTGGAGCGGTCGTGTCGGTGTGCTGCGTCAGGATATCGACACCCTGGTCGACCAGTGCCTTGGCGGCGTCGGCCTCCTTGCCGGGGTCGAACCAGGTATTCGCCCACACGACCTTGATCTTGAAGTCCGGATTGACGGAGCGGGCGCCGATCACGAAGGAGTTGATGCCCATTACGACTTCCGGAATCGGGAACGAAGCGATGTAGCCGGCGACGCCCTTCTGCGAAAGTTTGGCAGCGATCTGGCCCTGGATGTAACGGCCTTCATAGAAGCGGCTGTTGTAGGTCGCGACGTTCGGGGCGGTCTTGTAGCCGGTCGCGTGTTCGAACTTCACGTCGGGGAATTTCTCGGCGATCTTGATCGTCGCGTCCATAAAGCCGAACGACGTCGTGAAGATCAGCCCGCAACCCGAACGCGCCAGGCGTTCAATTGCGCGCTCCGCGTCGGGACCTTCCGGCACGTTTTCGAGAAACTGCGTCTCGATCTTGTCTCCAAGTTCCTTTTCGAGCTGTTGGCGGCCGATGTCGTGTGCTTGCGTCCAGCCGCCGTCGGTCTTCGAGCCAACGTAGATGAAGCAGACCTTGGCCTTTTCCTGAGCACTTGCCGCGGACGTGAAGCCGAGCACGGCAGTTGTGGTTGCGAGGGCGAGCATTAGTTTTTTCATTTTGACCTCTGTCGGTTGTCCGTCTGGCTTGTTTTTGTTCATCGGTCCGGCACAAACGGTTTGCCGAGCGACGCCGGCGTGTTGATCAGGGTCATGCGCCGGTTGTGTGAGATAAGAATAAGTACGACGATTGTCGCGATATAGGGAAGCGAAGAAAGGAATTGCGAGGGAATGCCTATACCGAAAGCCTGCGCGTGAAGCTGGCTTATCGAAACCGCCCCGAAGAGATATCCGCCGGCAACAACGCGCCAGGGGCGCCAGGATGCGAAGACCACCAGGGCAAGCGCAATCCAGCCGCGCCCCGCCGACATGTTCTCCACCCATTGAGGTGTATAGACGAGCGATAGCTGTGCACCCGCGAGACCGGCGCAGCCGCCGCCAAACAAGACCGCCAGATAGCGTGTTCTTATGACATCTACGCCGAGCGCATGGGCCGAGGCGTGACTGTCGCCCACGGCGCGCAGCTTCAGCCCCGTGCGGCTGCTGAACAGGAACCAGTGGACACCGGCAACCACCGCGATCGACAGATAGAAGATCGCGTCCTGGCGGAACAAGAGCGGCCCGAGAAACGGAATCTCAGAGAGTAGTGGTATCGCGATCGGCTGCAGCTTTATCCCCTGCATTCCGAGAAAACTCTCGCCGAGCATGCCGGACACGCCGAGCCCCAGAAGCGTCAACGCCAGTCCGGTCGCCACCTGGTTGGCGACAAGCGTCAGGGTAAGGAAGGCAAAGAGGAGCGAGAACAACGCCCCACTGGCGATGCCGACAAGCAGGCCGACATAAGGCGCCCCGCTAAGCTGCGTTGCAGCAAAGGCGCAGACGGCGCCCATGATCATCATCCCTTCGACGCCGAGATTGAGGACGCCCGATCGCTCCGCGACAAGTTCGCCCGCAGCGGCAAGGACGAGCGGGGTAGCCGCCGTGATGACGCTCAACAGGATTGCTTCAACGATGCCCATCAGTGGCTTCCATCCGTCTTGATCGCGGCGAACCTCTCCCACACGAGCCTTATGCGATAGTGAATAAGCGTGTCGCAGGACAGCACGAAGAAGAGCAACAGTCCCTGAAACACACGCGTGACCTTCTCCGACACGCCGATCGAGAGCTGTGCCGCTTCGCCGCCGAGATAGGTCAATGCCAGCACCAGACCGGCGGCGATGATGCCGAGCGGATTGAGGCGACCGAGAAAGGCGACGATGATCGCCGTGAAACCGTAGCCGGGCGAGATCACCGGCCGCAGCTGCTGGATGGCGCCACTTACTTCCGCAATGCCGGCAAGCCCTGCCAGCGCCCCCGAAAACAGCATCGAAAACCAGATCATCTTGCGCGACGAAAAGCCGGCAAAGCGCCCTGCCCGCGCGGACTGGCCGAGCACGGTGATTTCGAACCCTCTCATTGTGTAACGCATCATGAACCAGACCAGAACCGCCGCGATGACCGCGAAGGCGAAGCCCCAATGCGTGCGCCCTGAGGCAAGCATTTCAGGAAGGATCGCGTCGGCAGCAAAAGTGCGGGTTTCCGGAAAATTCATGCCCTGCGGATTGCGCCAGGGGCCGCGCACGATCCAGTCGAGAAAGAGCTGGGCGACATAGACCAGCATCAGGCTCGTCAGGATCTCGTTGGTGTTCATATGCGCCTTGAGGAAGGCCGGTATCGCAGCGAAGAGAGCGCCGCCAAGCATGCCGAGCACCATCATCATCGGCAGCACCATCGGCGATTGCCAGTCGTAGAAGACGACGGGCAGGATCGAGCCCGCGATCGCCCCCATGATGAATTGTCCTTCGGCTCCGATGTTCCAGTTGTTGGACCGGAAGCAGACGGAGAGGCCGACACCGATCAGGATCAGCGGCGCGGCCTTGATCGCCAACTCATGCAGCGACCAGACTTCGCTCAAGGGTTCGACGAAGAAGCTGTAGAGTGCTATAACTGGATTCTTGCCAAGCAGCGCGAACATGATTCCGCCGAAGATCATGGTCAGCGCGAAAGCGATGAACGGCGACAGAATTGAGAACAGCGCCGAAACCTGAGCGCGTTTTTCGAGTTCAATGCGCATGCGCCACTCCCGTGCCTTCCGTCTTGGCGTACATGCCCCCCATCAATAGACCGATCTTCTCACGCGACAGTTCCCATGCCGGATAAGGATCGGAAAGGCGCCCTTCGCTGATGACGGCGATCTCGGTCGCCACCTCGAATATTTCGTCCAGATCCTGGCTGATGACGAGCACCGCGGATCCTGCCTTGGCAAGATCGACCAGAGCCTGACGGATGCGGCTTGCCGCCCCCGCGTCAACGCCCCACGTCGGCTGGTTCACCACGAGTACGGATGGCTGGCGATCGAGTTCACGACCGACGATGAATTTTTGCAGGTTACCGCCCGAAAGCGAACCCGCCGGCGGGTCCTCGCCGCTCTTGCGAACATCCATAGCCTCGGAAATCCGCTTGGTCGCAGCCTTCACTGCACTTTGGCGGATGATCTTGAGGAATCCGCCACCGAGAAACGCCCGCTTGTCGGATTGATTGCGTGCCAGGACCAGATTGTCCGACAGGGAAAGCGCCGCGACCGCCGCGTGCCCATGCCGCTCCTCCGGGACGAAGCCGGCCCCCATCAGACGTCGCGCGTTGATGTTCCTTGTTCCAACTGGCCTCTGCCGTATCTGCACCGCGTTGTCGTCCGAGACCGGATATTCCCCCGACAACGCGTCGAAAAGTTCGCTCTGGCCATTGCCGGCAACACCGGCGATCGCCAGCACTTCACCCGCCCGAACCTTGAGACAGATGTTCTTCAGCGAAACCGCAAAAGGCGTGCGCGCCGCGACCGAAAGATGGCGTGCCTCCAGTTGCACGTCGCCCTTGATGTTCGTGCCTTCCGGGGTCACCGGCGCCACATCGCTTCCGACCATCATCCGCGCCAGCGAGGCCGGCGTTTCCGCACGCGGATCGCAAGCGCCGGTCACCCTGCCGTGCCGCAGAACCGTCGCCCGGTCGCAGATGCGCTGAACCTCCTCGAGACGATGGCTGATATAGAGGACCGAACGTCCTTCGGCCTTCAGCTTCTGCAGTGTCTCGAACAGGCGGTCGGCCTCCTGCGGTGTCAACACAGAGGTCGGCTCGTCAAGAATGATCAACTGCGGATTTTGCAAAAGCGCGCGCACGATTTCGATCCGCTGGCGCTCGCCGACAGAAAGATCGGCAACATGCGCTTTCGGGTCGAGCGGCAAGCCATAGGCGTGCGAAAGCCGCGACGCCTCGTCGGCGATGCGGGCAAGCGACACGTTCCGATCCATCGAAAGGGCGATGTTCTCCGCGACCGTGAGCGCCTCGAACAAGGAAAAATGCTGGAAAACCATGCCGATGCCGAGCTTGCGGGCGTCACTGGGGCTGGCGATGCGCACCGGTTCACCCTGCCACGCTATCTCGCCGGCCGTGGGCGCGAGAACCCCGAAGAGCATCTTCACCAAGGTGGACTTGCCCGCCCCGTTCTCACCGAGCAGGGCGTGGATTTCTCCGGGCTCTATCTGCAGATTGATCGCGTTGCAGGCTGCGAACGAGCCGAACAATTTCGTCAGGTTGCTCACGGCCAACAATGGACCGCTCGCAGTTTGTCCCTTAACAGGCACGCTGCCCTCTTTTCCCCTCTTTTGATCCCCGCCCACCTTCAGGTTTCGGTCACGGAATCAACAACGTCGTTCCACTCGTTTTTCTTGTTTCCAGATCCGTATGCGCCCGGCCGGCCTCGGCGAGCGGATAAGTCTGATTGATATTGATACGCACTTTGTTGCTTTGCACAACATCAAACAGGGAATTTGCACATGCCTCCAGCGCCGGCCGCGTTGCGACATAGGTGAAAAGCGTCGGGCGGGTTGCAAAGAGCGCGCCTTTCTGCGCCAGCATGCCGACGTTGAACGCCTCCACCGGGCCGGAAGAATTGCCGAAACTGACCCACAGGCCGCGTGGTTTCAGGCAATCCAGCGAGGCTGGAAAGGTATCACGGCCGACGGAGTCGTAAACGACGTCGACGCCTCGCCCGCCCGTCAACTCCTTCACCCGCGTGACGAAATTCTCCGTCCCATAGTTGATGACATGGTCGTAGCCATGGGCGAGAGCGAGATCGATCTTCTCCTGGGATCCCGCCGTGCCGATCACGGTCGCGCCCAGCGCCTTCGCCCACTGCCCAGCGATCAGGCCGACGCCGCCGGCGGCCGCATGAAAGAGCAATGTCGTCTCCGGACCGACCTTGAAAGTCTGGTTGAGGAGGTATTGGGCGGTCATGCCCTTCAGCATCATTGCAGCCGCCGTCTCCAGGCTGATGCCGTCGGGGACCTTCAGCAGTTGCGATGCCTCGACATTGCGTTCGCTCGCATAGGCACCATCGGCGGAAGCGTAGGCAACGCGGTCGCCGACCGAAAACAGGTTCACGCCATCGCCTACGGCGGTGACGATGCCGGCCCCCTCCTTGCCCGGAATGAACGGCAAGCCGGTCGCCGATTTGTAGAGGCCCGTCCGGAAATAGACGTCGATAAAGTTGAGACCGACCGCCACTTGCCGGATCTGGACCTCACCCGGGCCAGGGGCCGACAGCGTGACCCCTTCCATTTTCAGGACTTCGGGTCCACCGAGTTCGCGAACAACGATCGCCTGTGCCATGGTCAACTCCTACATGCGGCCGAGATTGGGGAATATCTGCAGAACAAAACCGATGACGTAGAGATAGACCCCGGTCACCACGACGCCAATAGCTACCCAGGCGGGCGTCTCGAAATGCAGAAGCAGAGCATAGATGCCGAGCGCGGACCATAGCAGGAAGACGCCGAGATTGAGCGGCCTCAGCCTTTCGACGCGCACGGGATGCAGGAAATTGATCGGCAGGAACGTCAGCACGACGGAAAGGAAAACGACGATAGATGCCGTCAGTTCGCTTGCCTGGATCACGAAGAGCGTGAAGACGACCATGTTCCAGACGACCGGAAAACCGGAAAAGAAATACTCGTCCGTCTTCATTCCCATGTCCGCATAGTAGATTGCGCTCGATACGACGATCGCGCCGGCGGCCACGAAGGACCAGGGCTCACCGATCATGCCGCTTTGATAAAGCGCGAATGCGGGCAGCAAGACGTAGGTCACGTAATCGATGACGTTGTCGAGCGTATCTCCCGACCAGTTGGGCAGCACTTCCTTGACCCGCACCTTGCGTGCGATCGGCCCGTCGATGCCGTCGACGAGCAGCGCCAGCCCGAGCCACCAGAACATGTCGACGAAACGATGCTCGGCCGCCGCCACGACTCCGAGAAAGGCGAGGAACGAACCGGAAGCCGTCAGGATGTGTACGGAGAAGGCCCTTATCTCGGCGTAAGGAACTCTTCGGTAATTAAAGAACTTCATGGGCGACGCCGCCTATCCCCTACATCCCGTCTTTTTTCGCGACCAAGAGGTCACGCCTCGACCGCATCGGCGGCACTTTGGCCGTAATATGCACCGTTTGCGATGCATCGCCAGCAAAATTCAAGTGCAAAAGCATCGCAAGGGAATTGTCCTGTGGACATGCGGCGATTGCCGCCGCGCTGATTCAGCCCATTTATTTCAATGGGCTATGCGAGTAGAACAGTCGCCGAGGTCTTAAGAAATGCGCAAGGATGCGCGCGGGAAGAGGTCCCTGTCGGCTATGGATCACTACGACATCGTTATTATCGGAGCGGGCTTTGCAGGATCACTCGCTGCGATCGCGCTGGCGCGAAACGGCCACCGGGTCGCATTGATCGGGCCAAGGCCCGCAATCGCCGATGGACGCACCACCGCGCTTATGGACCAGTCGATCGAATACCTCAAGAAACTCGATCTCTGGGACGAGATCGTGCCGCTGACGGCGCCGCTCGTCGCCATTCATATCATCGACGCAACAAAGCGGCTGTTGCGTGCGCCGCCGGTCAATTTCAGGGCGTCGGAAGTAGGATTGGAGGCCTTCGGCTACAACATTCCGAATGCACCTTTCCTCGAAATCCTGGAGAAGCATGAAGCCGGGCTGCCGACGCTCGATCGGCTGACCGCGGCGGCAACGACCTTCGACCTCGCAGAAGAGGAAATGAGGATCGGGCTCGACGACGGCCGAACGGTCACCGCCGACCTGATAATCGGCGCCGACGGGCGGCGCTCTGCCGTGCGTGAGGCCGCGGGCATCTTCGTGCATACGTGGTCCTATCCGCAAACGGCTGTCGTGCTGAATTTCGGCCATGAGCTTCCGCATCAGGACGTGTCGACCGAGTTCCATACCGAAGCCGGACCGCTGACCCAGGTTCCGCTCCCCGGCAACCGCTCAAGCCTCGTATGGGTTCAGAAGCCGCGCGATGCGGAAGAGACGCTGAAGCTCGCGCCGGATATGCTTTCGCGCGTCATCGAGGATCGGCTGCAATCCATTCTCGGCAAGGTTACAGCAGAGGGCATTCCGCAGTCCTTCCCGCTCTCCGGCATGACCGCTCGCCGCTTCGGCAAGGGGCGCATCATGCTCGTCGGCGAAGCTGCTCATGCCTTTCCGCCGATCGGCGCCCAGGGTCTCAATCTCAGCCTCCGCGACGTCATGACGCTCGTCGAACTCGTGGGACGGGCGACCGGCAGCAAACTGCCGGCCGGCACCGGCGACCGGTTCGACAGCCGCAGGCGGATCGATATCGTCAGCAGAACCGCGAGCGTGGATCTTCTCAACCGCTCCCTGCTCTCCGGCTTCCTTCCGGTTCAGGCGCTGCGCGCCGTCGGCTTGCATCTGCTCTCGTCCGCGGGTCCGCTTCGCGGCCTGCTGATGCGCGAAGGCATTCATCCCGGCAGCACCATTACCGCGCTCAAGGAAAGTTTACGGGAAAAGGTCAGCCGGAAGAGCGCCTGAGCGGATCAGATAAAGCAGGCCCGTTACGGTTGCGACCGACAGCAGCGTCGTGATCAGGATCGTCGCCGAGGCGCGCTCCTGCCAGACGTGATACTGATGGGCGATCACGAAGACATTCGTCGCCGTGGGCAACGAGGCGAGCAGCACCGCCGTCTGCACCCAGACAGGATCATAGTCACCGCCGAGGCTGAGCGCGGCATACATCAGCAGGGGGTGAAGGATCAGCTTCACCGAAACGATGTAACCGATTTCGACGGGAATCCGTTTGATCGGCCTCAGTGCCAGCGTAACGCCCATGGCAAAGAGCGCGCAAGGAGCAGCCGCCTGCGCCAGATAGTCAATCAGCCTTTGCAGTGGCACCGGTGGCTGCACAGCAAGAAACGCCGCGGCGACACCGGCCAATGTGGACAGAATGAAGGGATGCAGCGCAATTCTGCGCGCAATACCGAGCGCGAGGACGGCAGGCGGCTCCTTCCGACCGCCAGCAGCGGCCATCATTGCGGGCGCAACCGTGAAATGCGCCGCGTTCTCGAAGCAGAAGATCAGCGCAACGGGAACGGCCGCCGCCTCACCCAGTGCAAGCAACGCCAGTCCCGGCCCCATGTAACCGATGTTGCCATAGGCGGCGGCAAATCCCTGAATCGTTGCCTCGGGGATGGTGCTCCGGCGCAGAAACACTCCGGCCGCGAAGATCAGTGCAAAGACGACATAGGTCGTCCCGACACTGGTCAGAATAAAGTCAGCGCGCGTCAGCTGCTCGACCGGTGTGCGAGATACCAGCTTGAAGAAAAGCGCGGGCAAGGCGAGATAAATGATGAACGTGTTCAGCCAACCCATCGCTTCGCCGGGATGATCGACGAAGCGAGCAGCGACATAACCGAGGAAGATCAGCCCGAAGAAGGGCAGCACCAAGCCTGCAATTTCCGCCATGTCCCCTTCCCTCGCTCGCCACCGTCCTTACAGTGCGGCGCGTCTAATCAGACGCGCAAGGTCGCTGTAAAGCTTTGAGTTTCTGCATGAATCAATTCCGATTTAAGGAGTCGTGCAGTAGCGCGATTCCAGGGAAAGCATGTAACGGTTTTCCGTCCGGAATTGCGTCGTTTCAAAGAGTTGGACCGTTTCACCGTTTCCAATGAACGGCGAAACGCGCTAGCCGATTTGCATCAGGATGGGAAAGGTCTGCTGGAACCAGATCGCGACCGAACTGACGAGGCCGAAGAGGAAGGCGAGGCCCGCCAGGACGAGCAGTGCGCCCATCAACTTCTCGACGAGGCCGAGATGACGCCTGAAGCGCGAGAGAAACTGCATGAAAGCACCGGAAAACCCGGCTGCGATCCAGAACGGAACGGCAAGGCCGAGCGAATAGATCGCCAAAAGCAGCGCGCCGTCGGTTACCGTGTCGCGCGCGGCAGCGACCCCGAGAATGGTGCCGAGCACAGGGCCGATGCAGGGTGTCCAGCCGAACGCGAAGGCAAGGCCCATGATATAGGCACCCGACAGCGTAGCCGGCTTGCCGCCACCCTGAAAGCGCGCCTCGCGCGCGAGCAGGCCGATCCGGAAAACGCCAAGGAAATGCAGCCCCATGACGATGATTATGATGCCGCCGATGCGCGACAGCAGATCCATGTATTGCCGCAACAGGAGACCGATCGACGATGCCCCAGCCCCAAGCGCGACGAAGACGGTCGCAAAGCCGAGCGTGAAGAACAAAGCCGCCGACAGCACGGCGCGCCGGGTGCTGGCGACCGCGACGGTATCGCCACCGCGAAACTGGTCAACGGAGACGCCGGCCATATAGCAGAGGTATGGCGGGACCAGTGGCAGGACACAGGGCGAAAGAAAGGACAGAGCGCCTGCGAGGATGGCTGTCCAGATGGAAATATCGGCAATCGACAACGGCTACAACTCCGGCACTCGGCATATCGCCTCTCTATACGTATACGTATACAGTGAAACCAATCACCTTTTGGCGATCATTTTGCCGCACGCATCGCCGCCCTCGGCCGTGGAACCAGAGTGAAGACACCAGGTTCCGCATTGGCACTGACATGGCACTTATGCAAATCGGTGGCATTCTCGATTTCCGATCGCTTCGATCCGAATGCATAAGCGCCATGCGACGCAATTTTTGGGTTGACCACGACGAAGCTCGCGTGCATATGTCCGCCCACTTCCACCGGGCTTCACGGCCGCGGCGCGGGAGCGCGTAGCTCAGTCGGTAGAGCAACTGACTTTTAATCAGTAGGTCCAGGGTTCGAATCCCTGCGCGCTCACCACCCAATTGCCAATGAAATAAACGGGTTGCATGCATTTTCTAACGTTTACGATGCATGCCGCATTTGCGATATTTACAGCACATTTCCGGCTTCTGCGGCACATGATTGGCGCACGGCACATGGCAGCAACGGAATCGGCTTACCAGAAGCGTCTTCCATGCTAAGCTCTCGCTCGCTGAGCCAAGGTATTCCATGTGCGAGAATCGCTATGACCGTCGCAAAGAAACCGACGGCACGTGGACGATATTTGACATCTTCATGGGTATGCCGGCACGCGTGAACGATGTTGAGCAGGTCGGTCTTGAGATCGAGCAGGCTGACATTCTGGTCGACTTGCTGAACGAGCTCTCCAAAATGCGACGAGTCGGTAGTGTGCATTGAGGGACACCTCTCCGCGAGCTGCAAGAGCTAGTCAGGGTTCTGCTCGCAAGGCCATGCTTCAGCCAACGCAGCGCCAATGACCGCCTGCATTGGCCAGTCAGCTAAAAATTATCCGCTGCTATTTTCCGGCATACAACGTCCTGGACGGCTCAAGACTTACGCCTGGGTAAATACAGCGCCGAATTTTGCAGCCCTGTCAGCTAACCTTACGACGCCAGCGCTTCCAGCAGCGTCAGTTCCGACACCACCCGGTTTCGCCCGGCATGCTTCGCCATGTAGAGGAATTGGTCGGCGGCGTGGAGATAGTTGTCGAAGGCTTCCTGTGCCTCGATGGTCGCAAGGCCGATCGAGATCGTGATCGTCAGTTCCTCGTCGTCGGCGACGATCTTCGAGCGTTCCATTTCGAGCCGCAGCCGCTCGCAGAAATCATAGGCGCGCCGGACATCGAGCGCATTGAAGAGAATGCCGAATTCCTCGCCGCCGAGGCGCGCGAGCAGGTGCTCCTCGCCCACCAGCGACTTCAGCCGCCGCGCCACGTGCTTCAGCACGATATCGCCGATCTCGTGGCCATAGGTGTCGTTGAGGCGTTTGAAATGATCGATGTCGACGACGGCTATCGAGGCGCCTGCGCCGCGCCTCAGGCATTGCTCGACGAGGCGTGGCCCCGTGAGAAAGAAATGGCGACGGTTATAAATGTTCGTCAGATAGTCGCTCGCCGCCATCCGGCGAAGCGCCTGCAGGCGCTTGTGCATGGCGATAGCCTGCGCTACCCGCGCGTTGAATTCCGCTTCAAGGTAAGGCTTTCGGATGAAGTCCACGCCGCCGGCCTCGAGAAACCGCGCTGCCAGCCGGGCATCGCCGTCATCGGAGAGGCCGATGACCGGCGCGGCATCCTCGCCCTGGCGGTTGCGAATTTCGGCGACCAGCACCGCGCCGTTCATGTCGTCGAGTTCCGTCTCGGTGACGACCAGATCGACAGCCTCGCCGGCATCGAGAAATTGCAGGGCCTCTCCGGCCGTGCTCGCCTCGATGATCGAATAGCGCTGCCGGCGCAAAAGGCCGGCGAGATCGTAGCGCGAGGCCCTGTTGGGATTGACGACCAGCACTGTCGTCCGGCCCTCTGTCAGGGCCCGATCGACCGCCGAGATCAGCCGCTGGATCGACTCCGGTTCGTTCTTCACGATGCAGTCCAGCACGTCCTTGCCGAGGATATTCTCGCGCGTGCCGTCGTTGAAGGCAGCGGTGAAGACGATCACCGGCAAGCGACTGGCGAGAACGAAGTCAAGCGCCTCACAGTTCGGCGCATCAGGCAGGTTAAGGTCGAGCACCGCGAGCGAGAATTCGTCAGGTCCGGCGGCAAGCTCGGTCTTCACTGCTTGGAACGTTCCGCAATGCGTCACCCGCGCACCGAGCGTGGTTTCGAGTCCGTATTTCAACGCCGTCGCGAACATCCGCGAATCCTCGACGAGCAGCAACCGCTTGTCGCGATGCTTCTGCACGCAGTTCGCCTGCCCGGACGTGCGACGCAGTCTCAAAATCCCAGCAGCCCCCATCCCTGCAGCTCCAGCAGCCCGCCAGAGCTGCCGTCTAACTGCAACCAATTTAATTCATGCACGATGTTGCATGGTTCCTTGCATCGGCTCCGATCCAGGAATTCATGCAACGGGTTCATGCATTGGCCGCAGGCGTTTCCCTAGGATGACGCTGGCCCTAAACGATTGCGCCGGTGCCGACCTCATCTGCCGAGTTGCCATTCGGCAGGGTCCGTCACCGGGTTCCCCATTTCTTGTTTTAAACGGATTGAAAGGCCTGCCGGTTGCGATTTCGTTAACGCAGCAACCGGCGGTGCGAAATAGGATACGCGGTTTACCCGCGAGGCATCGGAAGGGACGCCAGATCAGGCCGGGATTTTCATCTTGCCGCTCAGCGTCCGGATCTTCGTCAGTGTGTCGAGGTTCTGGTTGACCCGGCAGTAGAACTCCTCGTTGACGAAGGGGCGCACGACGAAATCGTTGCCGCCGGCCTTGAGGAACCGGGCGGAAAGCAGCCGGTTCGTCGAGGACGAGACACCGATGACGCGCAGCTGATGCGGGCCGTATGCCGCGCGGATACGGCGCGTCAGCTCGAAGCCGTCGATATCCGGCATGTTGTAGTCGGTGATGACAAGCGCGATATCGGGATTGTTCTTGAGGATTTCGAGCGCGGCGGCACCGCTCTCGGCCGAGCTCGTGCGGAAGTTATAGCGTTTCAGCTGCGTTGTCAGAAGCGCGCGCGCCGTCGGGCTGTCGTCGACGATCAGCACGTGATGCTTCTGGTTGGTCAGAAAGCGGCAGACCGACTCCGCCAGCATGTCGACGGCGAAGACGCTGTCCTTGATGACATAGTCGACGATGTCCTTGGCCAGGATCGCCTCGCGCGTCTTCTCCTGGAAAGAGCCGGTGAAGACGATCGTCGGTACGCTCATCTCGATCAGGTAGTTCAGCGCCTCGCCGTTTTCCGCACCCGGAAGATTGATGTTGGAGATCGCGAGCGAGGCCGGAAAAGAGGCGTTCTCGACGGCGAACTGCAAATCCTCGTAGTCGCGGCAGACGATCACGTCGATGTCGAACAGCTCCTTCAGCCGCTTCGAGACCATCGAGGCAAAGAGGTTTGAGTCCTCGGCAAGCACGATGCGGTGCTCGCCAAGGGATTCGCCGGAATAGTACATTCCGGAAACGCCGAAGAATGACATTGATCGCCCATGAGAAAGAGTGTCCCGGGAAGCATGCTAGGGGCAAAAGCTTTTATTGGGGGTTAATGCTACCCGACACTCGGATTGCTGTTTCGCCGCGATGATATGGAAGTCTTGAACGCATTCCCATAAAACGAGCCCATGATCGATCTCGCAGGCCACATTCTCATCCTGACGGGCACGCCAGGATCCGGAAAAACGACGACAGCGAAGGCCCTTGCAAGGGAGCCAGGGTCGCCGAAGGTGCATCTTCACGCCGATGATTTCTGGCATTTCATCAAGCACGGCGCGATTGCGCCCTATCTGCCCGAATCCGCCGGGCAGAACAGGATCGTCATCGATGTTCTGGCAAGGGCTGCGGAGGGATATGCGAGCGGCGGCTATTTCGTTGTTGTGGACGGCATCGTCGGACCCTGGTTCCTGCCGGCATTCACGGCCCTGACTGTACCGCTGCATGACATCGTCCTTCGCCCGCCGCTAGACCTCGCCATCAGGCGTTGCCGCGAACGCGGCGGCGACACGCTGACCGATCCCGGCCCGATCACTGAGCTTCACAGGCAACTCTCGACGCTCGGAGAGCTTGAACGGCATGCATTGCGGACGGAGGACTGGAGCCGCGAGCAGATGCTGCGAAAGGTGATTGTGGCCGTGGAAAGCGGGGCATTTCGCCTGCAGCCGTGACGGTACAGGCGAAACGGCAGGGCAGATCGTTTCAGCTCTGCCCCGCTCGGCTGGCGATCTTCCTATTCGAACATGCCCTTCGGCGTCTCGCCCTTCAGAAACGGTTCGATGAAGGCATGCAGCAACTGCGGCTGTTTGATGACGGCGGTGTGCGACGTCGCCGGCAGGACGGCGAGGCGCGACGCCGGCAACGGCTTGCCCATGTCGCCCATGACGCCGCCGCCGAGCAGCCGGAACAGCGCAACCGAATGTTCGAGGGTCGCGACATCGGCGTCCCCGGTGACGATCAGCACGGGAGTCTTCAGCGCCTTCACGTCCGCCTCCCATGCCATCGGCTCCTTTTCGAGCTGGATCAACTTCTTGACCAGGTCAGGAAACCCGTCCGGGTTGGCCGCGAGCTTACGAAACTCTTCCGCAAACGGCATCGCCAGGAACATCTCGACCGTCATCTGCGGGATGAATTCCTTGAAGGCCGGCTGCCAGCCCTCGGCATCGTAGGCGACGGAAGCGGCGACGAGCTTGTTGACCTTCTCCGGGTGGCGGATAGCAAGCTGCAGCCCGGCGGCCGAACCCATGGAATAGCCGAAGACATCGGCCTTCTTGATGCCGGCGGCATCCATGAACGCCGCGACGTCGTCCGCCAGGTTGGGATAGGTGATCGGTCTGTCGATGTCGGTGGTGCGGCCGTGGCCTTGCAGCTCGAGTGCGTAGACCTTATGGGTCTCGGCAAGCTTGGGGATGATCTCGCCCATCGACGGGATGTTCATGTAGGCGCCGTGGAGCACGATCAGCGGATCGCCCTCGCCCGAAACCTCGTAGTACATCAGCATGCCGTTGACCTTGACCCGATCTCCCACGGGTTCGGATTGGGCGAGCACGGGGCCTGCGACAAACAGAGCCCCGGCAATCAGAGCGGTACGGAACATCGATATCCCTCCTCGTTCGTGCGCGGCCTGTGCCGGCGTCGACAATAAGACGAACGGCCTTTGCGTACTCCGACATGGCGCTCCGGATTTTATGTCGGGCCGACACTTCCCTTCGGCGCGACAATGACAAATCCGCTGTCCGTGCCGCGATTTCCGTATAGAATGCGCGCATGGGTGAAGCTCAGACTTTGTTCGATGCACTGCGCCAATCGGTCAAGCCGGAGATCGTCGATGCCTTCGAGCGGCTCGTTCGGGATGCGCCGGACCGCAAGCTCTGCCGCATCAACGCGCTTGCCTTCGCGGCGGCCGAAGGGCTCGACGAGGAGCTGACGATCGCGGGCTTCCTGCATGCCTCCCATCACGGCATCTTCGAATTGTCCTGGAACGTGCTCTGCCCGGGCTGCGGCGGCGTGCTCGACGCCAATACGTCGCTCAAATCCGTGCAGCGGGCGGAATATACCTGCGCCCTCTGCGCCGCCGGCTACGAGCCGACGCTCGACGAAATGGTCGAGGTGACCTTCACGGTGAACCCGCGGGTGCGCCACATCGAGGGGCACAGTCCGCACAAGCTGCCGCCCGCCGAATATTTCCGCCAGGTCTACTGGGGCTCTGGCGTCGACCTGCCGGAAGAGGGATTTGAAGCGAAGATCGACGAGTTCATGATCGAGGCGCTCGAATTGCCGCCCGGCGAGAAGGCCGTCATCGCGCTGCAGCTTCCGGCGCAGTTTGTCATCATCTTCGAGCCGGTGACGCATGCGGCGCAATTCCTGGAGGTGACGGGCGAGCCGACCAAGGAGCGAAGGAACCTTGCCCTCGTCTTCGACCGCGGCCACCGCCACAACGAGACCTTGCGCCTCCAGCCCGGGCCGCTGAGGATCCAGGTGGAGAACCACGCCGAAGTCCGCACGCTGCCTACGGTGTGCATCGCAAACGACGTGCTCCACGACATGCTCGGCCGCCGGCGACCATTCCTGACGGCCAAGCGCCTGCTTTCCAACCAGACGTTCCGCGACCTTTATCGCACCGACACGATCGACGTCGACCAGCGGCTGAAGATCACCAGCCTCACCTTTCTCTTTACCGACCTGCGCGGCTCGACCGAACTTTACGAACGCGTCGGCGACCTCGCGGCCTTCGATCTGGTGAAGACCCATTTCAGCGTCCTGAACGAGATCGTCGCGGCCGAGGCCGGCGCTGTCGTCAAGACGATCGGCGACGCGGTGATGGCGACCTTCCCGACACCGGACCGGGCCGTCGCCGCGGCGATGCGGATGCGCGATGCGATGCGCGAACTCAACGAGGAGCGCGGCAGCGAGGACCTGCTTCTGAAGATCGGCATCCACGAGGGACCGTGCATCGCCGTCAGCCTCAACGAACGTCAGGACTATTTCGGCCAGACCGTCAACATCGCCTCGCGCGTCCAGCACCTCGCCACCTCGCGCGAGATCTTCGCCACCGGTTCCGTTATCGAGGACCCACGCGCCTTGAGCCTCCTCAGCGACCGCGGGCTCAATCCCATGTCGCACAACGTTACGCTTCGCGGCATCACCAACGAGATCAGCATTTTTGCGATCCCGTGAACGCCGGGCTGGGCAACTTTGGCAAAAGGCATGCTCCGTCGTTCATTGCCAATTCAGGCTCGATGGCCGAGTATCATGGCAACGCAAGGAGAAAGACATGCGCATCCAGCTTGCCCTGTTTGCTGCCGTGGCCCCGTTTGCTGCCGTGGCGATGACGACCGGCACCGCGGAGGCCGGGAGCCAGTCGTCGAATTCGAGCTCGAACAGCTCGTCCAACAATGGCGTCGTCCACGAGCGGATCGTCGAAACCTATTGCGAAGACGGCTATTGCGAGCGCTACGTTCTGCGGCGGGTATATCGCAACCATGGCCACGACGGCGGCCGACGCTATCGCGAACGCTACTATGACGACGATGATTGAGGTCATTGGCCTGATCACTCGCATGCACTAGCTTGATACCGGCCGCCGCCGACAT
This sequence comes from Sinorhizobium psoraleae, assembly GCF_013283645.1. Taxonomy (GTDB): domain Bacteria; phylum Pseudomonadota; class Alphaproteobacteria; order Rhizobiales; family Rhizobiaceae; genus Sinorhizobium; species Sinorhizobium psoraleae. The sequence goes on along the minus strand of NZ_JABEKV010000004.1, from coordinate 460,648 downwards.
GTCCCACGAGGTGCACCATGGTGTCCCGAACAGCCTCCTGCTCCTGCGGCCAGTTGCGGATTGACGTCCATGGCGAACCGCTCGGCGTCGGCGTCTGTCATTGCCTCGCCTGCCAACGGCGCACGGGCAGCGTCTTTGCGGCGCTGGCAGCCTTCGCCGCCCCCTACGCGGTTTCCGGCACCGCAACCGAATATGTACGAGTCGGCGATCAGGGCGCGCGGTTCAGGTTCCGCTTCTGCCCCGTCTGCGGGACGAACCTCTTCCACACAGAGGAAGGCTACGAGGGATCGTCTGTCGCGGTTGCCGTCGGAGCCTTCGCCGACCCCAGCTTTCCGCCGCCCGAAGACTCGGTCTACGATTGCCGCAGGCACTCCTGGGTACAGCTGCCGCCGGGAATAAGGACCTACGACAAGGATCCGACCTGAGGCAAGGCTCAGCGTCAAAGGTTGTCGGCTGCGGCGATGATCTCGGCCGCGGTCGGGAAGGTGCAGAGGCTGTCCGGCCCGTCGCGCGCCTCAAGCTGCGCCCAGCGGACGATGCCGGCCGCATCGACAAGGAAGTGCCCGACGAGCTGCGTGCCGTGGTTCGCAAAGATGGCGTTGTCGGTTTCGTCCGGCTCGAACCCGTCCTTGGCGTTGAGCACCACGTTGGCGGCCATCGGCTGCAACGGCTGCGGCAGCTCGCCGGTCGGGTTGATGCGCGCCCCTTCGAACTGCTCGACCTTAGCGCGAGAAGGCCACTCGGGCTCGTCGCTGCCCTCGGGCAGGAATTCGATGCGCGGCACACCGAACGCCCGGTGCGTGCGGCAATCCGGGTCGCAAAGAAGGGTTACCGGCGTCGGCTGGTAGCGGAAATAGAGGCGCGCGCGCTCCACCGGCGTGTTGATCACGGCGAGCGTCTCCACCCCGGCTGCGTGCAGGACAGGCTGCACGCGGGCAAGCTGCTTCACCTGACGCCGGCAGAACGGGCAATGCAGCCCGCGAAAGAAGCCTATCAGGAACGGGCGGCCACGCAGGCTGTCGAGGGAGACGGTGCCCTCGGCGTTGGCCGCGGGGAGCGCGAAGGCAGGCGCGGCTTCTCCCGGCTGCAGCGGACGTATCGGCTCTCCCATCGGATCGTTCCCCTGTGGTGTCGTTCAGATGAAGACGGCCAATGACCGTAGCACGTGCCGCGGGAATGCGCAGCGCCGAATCCCTTATCCATCTGACGTTGCGTGTCGCGCCGCGCCGTTGGGGGCCGCTGATCTCGGCACGCCGCTATCGCGTCAGCCGTGCCTCGGTCCAGCCCAATGCCTTGAGGTCCTCGACGCGCGCCTCGCCATTGTCGGCGAGGATGAATTCGTCAATCTGCGGCGGCGGGACGTTCGTCCCCGAGAGCATCGAATGGATCTGACCGCGGTGGTGCTGGCCATGCAGGAAAACGTGAAGCAGCGTATCGGCGACGGTTTCGCTAAGTGTCCTCTCCGGCCAGGGAATGCTGATCCTGCGCGCAAGCTCCTCTACCGTCAGGCTCTCGCTGAAGCCGAGCAGCCATTCGTCGACCTGCGCCCGTTCGATCGCGAATTCGGCCGCCGTCGCGCGGCTTCCGGGCGGTCCCGGCAGGCCGGGACGTTCGCCGCGCAGCGTGTCGATATAATACCGGTCGGCATTCAGGAGATGAACCATCGTCTCCTTGAGCGACGGGAAAAAAGAGGTGCGCGGCGCCTCCCATTCACCGGGGCTGAGCGCCATGCAGGCGTGATCCAGCCGCGCATTGGCAAGGCGGGCGTTGCGTGCAAGCTGGCGGTAGGGCCGGCATATCAAATCCTGCGGCAGGGTCATGTCACGCATAGTGGGACGATTGCGACGGCGCGTCCAGCCGGCAATTGTCGTTACGCCTCCTCGAACGACTGGAGCGTTTCACCGTCTGCTCGAAACGGTGAAACGCTTCAATCCTTTGTCACGGCGCAATTCCGGACTGTTGCACACGTTCCGGGAATTGCTCTTTAAAACAACGCAATTCCCGACGGAAAACCGCTGCACACTTTTCCTGGAATTGCTCTTTAAAACAACGCAATTCCCGACGGAAAACCGCTGCACACTTTTCCTGGAATTGCTCTTTAAAACAACGCAATTCCCGACGGAAAACCGCTGCACACTTTTCCTGGAATTGCTCTTTAAAACAACGCAATTCCCGACGGAAAACCGCTGCACACTTTTCCTGGAATTGCTTAGCGCCGCGCCTCGAGGATCAGGTTGAACGGCGTCTCCATCGCCCGGCGGAAGCGATTGAAGCCGGCCTTGCGGAAGACGTCCGCGAGCCGTGCTTCGCCGGCCTGGGCGCCGAGCACGAGGTGGCCGCCATCGGAAATCGCATGGGCGCAGCAGATCGTCGTCGAGGCGGCATAATAGATTCTCGCCACCGGCGAGATATTATCCTCGACCCGATCGTTGGCGAAGGGCTCCACCAGCATCACCGTCCCCTCGCCTGCCACCGCCTTTGCCGCATGGGCCGCTGCGGCGACCGGATCGCCCATGTCATGCAGACAATCAAAGAAGCAGATCAGGTCGTAATCCGCCCCCGGGTAGCTGTCCGCCCGCGCGGTCGCAAAGGTGACCCGGTCCGAGACGCCCGCCTCCGCCGCAACCTTGCGCGCCTCGGCCACCGATTCCGGGTGCGTATCGAAGCCATGGAAGCGCGAGGCGGGGAAGGCCTTCGCCATAAGCACCGTCGAATGCCCATACCCGCAGCCGACATCGGCCACGCGGGCGCCGGCCTGGAGCTTCTCGACGACGCCGTCGAGAGCCGGCAGCCATTCGGCGACCAGGCTTGCCTTGTAGGCGTTCCTGTAGAACGCGGCGACACCGCAATAAAGCCGGCCATCATGGTCGCCCCAGGGAATGCCCGCGCCGCTGCGGAAAGCCTCCACCGCCTTCTGCTCATCCGACCACATGGAGGCAGGGACCGACCAGGCGTTGGGGATGAAGACAGGGCTGTCCTCCTCCGCGAGCACAAGCGCCTGTTCCGGCGACAGCTCGTAGGTGCCGCTCACCGCATGATAGGTCACATAGCCGCCCGCCACCTGGGAGCCCAGCCATTCGCGAACGTAACGTTCCGCGCAGCCCGCGCGGCTCGCCAGTTCGTTCGAAGTGAGCGGGCCGGCTCCGGCCATCGCCTTGTAGAGGCCGAGGCGATTGCCGAGGCTTACCATCACGCCGCCGTAACCCGCCGAGAGATCGCCGATCGCCCGCGAGACGAGCGCATCGAGCTTCGCCTGATCGATCCTGTTGTTGTCCAGCTTTTCCATGTTCGTGCTCCTGTCATCCATCCGAAGGTCCAAGGATTTGAAGGATCGCATCTGCCGTGGCCGGGCGGCAGAGCGGGATTGTCCGGAATCGGGCCGTTTGCGCCACGCGCCGTCTCGCGGTAGAACTTATTCACCGACGTGGCGCCGCCCGCCTTTCATGGATTCGAGATGCCGCGCAACACCGCCGAGACCGGATCACACCCGCTTCACGTGAGCCTCGTCGCCATACCCGAGGCGGTCGTGTCGACGCTGAGCGGCATTTTCGACGTGATGAATGCCTTCGCCGTGCTACCTCCACCCGGCGACGCCCCATCCGGTGCGCCGCCGTTTCGGGTCGAGATCGTGGGACTGCAGCCCGGACCGCTGGAACTCGCCAGTCGCGTGCCGGTGATCGTGCAGCGCGGCATCGCCGCGCTCCAGACGACCGACATCGTGATCGTCCCCTCTATCCTGCTCGGACCAGACGGGTGGCAGAAGGGTCGGCATCCGGATCTGGTCGATTGGCTCATCGCCATGCATCACCGCGGCGCGCTTCTGTGCTCGGCCTGCTCGGGCCTTTTCCTGCTCGCAGAGACCGGACTTTTCGACGGCGTCGATACGACGGTGCATTTCGGTTACGCCCAGGCTTTTCAGAGCACCTTCCCGAAGGTGACGATCCACCCTGAACGCGTTCTGGTCGTTTCCGGCGTGCGCGAGGAACTGATCACGTCGGGCGCCTCGATGACCTGGCATGATCTGGCACTCTATCTGATCGCCCGCCACGCCGGAGCAACGGCGGCGCAGGCCATCGCGCGCTACTTCGCGCTGCAATGGCATCAGGACGGGCTCGCGCCCTACATCGTCTTCGAGGGGCGCAACGACCACGGAGACGTTGCGATCCGGGCGGCGCAGGAATGGATCGCGACGCATTTCTCTGTCGCCAACCCGCTGGAGGAGATGGTCCGCCGCGCCGGACTCACCGAACGCACGTTCAAGCGCCGGTTCACCGGCGCAACCGGCCTGAGCCCGATCTCCTACGTCCAGCGGCTGAGGATCGAGGACGCCAAGCGCCGGCTCGAACGAACGGAAGCCCCGGTCGATGAGATCAGCTGGCAGGTCGGCTACGAGGACCCCGCCTTCTTCCGCCGCCTCTTCAAGCGCGTCACGGCGTTGACGCCGGGAAGCTACCGCCGACGATTCAGGATTCCCGACTACGCCCGGCCGCAGCGGAGGAAATAGCGGAGACTTCACCGTCCGAACGTCCCAAGCGGAGATTTTTGTTGAACCGCTGTCGGTCTCGCCCACTGTCGCGCGTCCTAGACCCAGAAACAAAGCTACGCCGGAAACAAAACCGCGAAGGAGAACCACAATGAGGAAGATCGTCGTTGGTGCATTCGTAAGTCTCGATGGAATCATGCAGGCGCCGGGCGGACCAGACGAGGATCCGACAGGCGGTTTCAAATACGGTGGATGGGTCGCGCCCTATTTCGACGAGACGATGGGCGCGGCGGTCGACGAGATGTTTGCCAAACCGTTCGATCTTCTGCTTGGCCGGAAGACCTACGACATTTTCGCGGCGCACTGGCCCTATGCCGGCGCCGATGATCCGATCGGCACGTTGTTCGACCGCATCACCAAATTCGTCGCGACACGCAATCCGGATTTCAAGCTCGGCTGGCAGAACAGCCAGAGCCTCGGCAGCGACGTCGTTGCCACGCTCCGGAAGCTGAAGAGCGAGGACGGGCCGGACCTCCTGACGCAGGGCTCCACCGACTTGCTGCAGACGCTTTTCCGGAATGATCTGGTCGACGAGATGTATGTATCGATCTTTCCGGTCGTGCTCGGAAAGGGCAAGAAACTGTTCGGCGACGGCGCCTCGCCGATGGCTCTGAAGCTGGTCAATTCGAAGGTCTCCGGCTCCGGTGTGACCGTCAACAAGTACGTCCGCGCGGGCGAGGTCGTCACCGGCTCGTTCGAATTCGAGCAGCCGACCGAAGCGGAACTGGAGCGGCGAAAAAACCTGACCTGAGGGGGACGAATTACCGGATCGACCGGTGTCGAGGGCCGCTCCGCCGGCGGCGCGAGCGGCCCTTCCCTTGTGTAATCCCGCCGGATATCAATGATTAGCCATGATTTCCGCCTATGCTTCATGTTTGCCGAACATGGAGGTTACGATGAGAATCTCGGAAGCCATGCACTCCGGAGTACGTTGGATCTCGCCGGACACGGACCTGCGCACGGCAGCACGCATCATGAAGGATGACGATATCGGCGCCCTGCCCGTCGGCGAAAACGATCGCCTGGTCGGGATGGTCACGGATCGCGACATGGCCCTGCGGGCCTTCGCCAACGGCCACGATGTCTCCTCGCTCACGGTGCGAGACGTCATGACCAATGAGATCGTCTTCTGCCGCACCAGCGAATCCATCGAGGACGCCATCCACCTGATGGAAGAGAAGAAAATTCGGCGGTTGCCGGTGATCAATGAGGACAAGCGGATGGTCGGCATGCTGTCGCTCGGTGATATTTCCCACTGCAGCAGCCGGGAAATGACGGGCGAACTGCTCAAGGCCGTCAGCGACCATCACGCCTGATAGAGACGGCTGGTAGCGGTGGTCGCCGCTCCGGGTTGCTGAGGTGACGATCCATGCCATTGCCGCGGAGGCGCTTGCCGGCGTCGCTTTCGGCAAGGAGTCAATCACGGTGCGTCCGCGCCGTGAACGACCTGCATCCGCGAGGTCAGATCGATACGCCTTCACCTCGCGGCAAGCGCGGCAGTCTGCGTCGCGACCAAGCCACTCGTCCGCGGCGTGGCGCCCACGCCTATTTGACGACGACGGAGCCGTTGACGATCTCGATCGTTTCGTCCCCCTGAAGGCCGATGCGGTCGCCGCTCGGCGCCGTGACGAAGCAGCCGCTCGGGCAGATCATTTCCGTTGCGCCTGAACCCACCGCGACTTCCATCCGGCTTTCGCCCTCGACGACGACCAGTACGGCGGTCTCGCCGTCCTTGTTCGTCACGGTCGCAGCGGAAGTGGCTCCCGTCACAAGAATGCCGGAAAGCAAAGCAATCAGGATTGTCTTCATCGCCCACCGACGCTCATCAAGCGCCGCCCCTTGTCGCCGGTCGCGCCCTACGTCCTTGACGTAAGCTCCGGCCCCCTCTTCAGCCCGCGCCAGCCTAAACCGCGGCGGGACGAATTGCATGCTTTTTATCGCTGGACGGCTGAATGCGTGCTGAACGGTGCCCCGCCCGTACGGGGTCTTGTGTCCGGCGTGAATCTCACGACCATAAAACGTTGCTTTTACTCGTGTTTTCTTGAAGTCGCAGCAGCTCGAGGCGATCCGTTAGCCCGAACGGATTAGAGACACGCCACCCCGTCACATGGTAAATAGTCAAACAACTTCGAGTGGGGCGAAGAACAAGTGCTGCAAATATTTCAGCCAATCCCCGCTCCAGCTGGATCGTTTCATTGTCCGTGGAAACAGTGAAATCGATCTAACTCTTTGAAACTAGTGATCACGCAGAAAGACTTCAGGTTGTTACAATCCAGAGTCGCCGTGATCCAGGAGGGGTGCCATGTCTTATTTGCGTGGCGCTGCAATCGTCGCACTCGGTGTCATGTTTCACGGTCCGCTGTCGTTGGCCGCCGAGGTAATCGGCGAGGCAACGCGGATCAGGACTGAAGTCAGGGGTGCGGGCGGTCCGCTGGCGGTCAAAGACCCGGTCCACCGGGACGAACGGATTCTGACCTCAAAATCCGGACTGGGACAATTTGTCTTCCGCGACGGCACCAAGCTGGCCATAGGCTGGGGCTCGTCAGTGGTGATCGACAAGTTCGTCTTCGACGACTCCAACTCCCTGCAGAAGCTCAGCCTGAGGGCGACGAAAGGCACGTTCCGCTGGATCAGTGGAAAATCGAAAAGCACTGCCTACGAGATCCTGACGCCCGCCGGAACGATCGGCGTTCGCGGCACCGCCTTCGACTTCTATGTGCGTGGCGACGGGACGACCGCCGTCGTCCTGCTGAACGGCGCGGCCAGCTTCTGCGGTCCCGGCGGCTGCAAGCAATTGACGCGGCGGTGCGACTGCATCGTCGCCAACCGCAACGGCAAACTCTCGGATGCCCGCCGCGTCGACCGCCGCATCCTGGAGACGCTCGGCGACGAGGCAGCATTGCCGTTCCTCTCCGGCAATCAGCAGCTCGCCGGAGGGCTGGGCTGGGTCGGCGGTGGCTGCAGCATTCGAGCGGCGCTTCCGATTCCGCCAACGCAAGTCACTCCGCGACGCGCCCCCAAGCCTGAGGCACCAAAACCTCCGCCACGCGAAAAACCCCGCGTCGACCACGACAAGGATCCTCGCGATCCTGGCAGGCCACGTCGCGACGATGACAAGCGTCCCGACCATGACGAGCCCCGCCGCGATCCGGGCAGGCCCAGTCACGAGCATGACGATCCACGTCCCGACCGCGGCGATTCTCGTCCCGACCATGGCGAGCCCGCGCGCGATCCCGGCGCCCCCCGCCCGGATCCGGTACGCGAGGGCTAGGCGCAAGACTTATTGAATTCTGGATGGGCAACGGCTGTTCCGCCTCATCCTCATCAGGCATGATCGGCGAAGTGGTCAGCCCGGCGAGAGATCCGGCGGTAGAAATCCGCCAATCCGTCGAGTTTCGCCGCCTTGAGCTTCGCCGCGTTCAGGATCTTGCGGTTCGGCGCGCGGGAACGCAGCGCGTCGACGAGCTTCAAGTGGAGGCACCGCAGTTCGGCGAATTCGGCCGACGCGCCGACTTTTTCGTCGCCGACGACCGCGAAGAGCCTGCTCCGCGTGCTTTTCCCCTTGAGCGCCAGCGCCCCCGCCTCGAGTAAGGCATGGCCCGGCAGCGCCTTTGCGGTCTCCTCGGACACCAGAATGTCGAAGAGAACGTCCTTACACGAGGCTTCGATCCGCGCCGCGACGTTGACCGTGTCGCCAACGGCCGAATAGTTGAAATGCGCCTCGGCGCCCATGTTGCCGACGCAGGCGATGCCGGTGTGAATGCCGACCCCGATCGAGACGCTCTGCTCGCCTCCGAAGCCGAACGCGTCGTCGGCATTGAGGCGCGTAAGCGTCTCGCGCATGGCGAGCGCGGCGCGGACGGCTTTGGCCGGGTGGTCGGCGACATCGACCGGGGCGTTCCAGAAGGCCATGATCGAATCCCCGATGAACTTGTCGAGCGTGCCCTCGTTGGCAATGACGTGGCGGCTCAGCGCATCGAGAAGCGTGTTCAGGAAACCGACGACGGCGGTCGGCGCAAGCCGCTCGCTGATTTCGGTGAAGTTTCTGACGTCGACGAACATCACCGTTAGTTCGCGGTCGTCGCCGCCGAGGCGCAGCGCATCCGGGTTATGCTCGATGCGGTAGAGCAGCGACGGCGAAAGATAATGGCCGAAGGCACGCCGGACCGCTCGGCGTTCCCGGTCGGTCACCAGGAACCGGAATGCCGTTGCGGCGAAATGCGTGATCGATCCGCTGACGATCGGGGCTAGAGGATCGAAGAGCAGCCCGCCGTAAAGAAAGGCGAGCCAGGACGCGACAAGGCCCATCGCGGTGATGAACAGGCCGCAGGCGAGCGCGACCGCGGGGCTGACAAAGGTCGTCAGCATCACCAGCAGGCAGCCCGCCGCGGCGATGCAGAGGATCTCGAGCCCGTCGGCCCAATCCGGGCGCGAGAGAAAGCGACCGGACAAGATCTGCTCCACGGTTTGCGCGTGCAGCGAGACGCCGGGCACGTTCTGCCCGAGGGCGGTTGTGCGGATGTCCTGCAGGCCTGCGGCCGACGTGCCGACGAACACGATGCTGCCCTCGATCGCGGCCTTGGTCGCGGGACTTGGATCTCCGGGCGCGAGCACATGCCTAGCGGAGACATATCGTTCGGCCCGGTCGGGGCTGACATAGAGCCAGAGTTCGCCCGCCGCCGTCACCGGAACCACGAAATCCCCGATCTTCGCATGCGTCATCGTATCCTGCACGTCCGGGGCGCCCGCCAGCACGTAGGTCGTGGCCCCCTGCGCGACGCGCAGCGCTTCGAGCGCAAGGTTCGGATAAAGCTGCTCGCCGTCGCTCAGGAAAAGAGGCACCGCCCGCACAACCGGCGACGGAGCACCGGGATTGAGACTGATATGCCCGAGACCGGCGGCATTTTCCTCAAGCTGCGGCCGGAGCGGCGTCGCCGCCTCTATATGCGGCGGCGCGGCGAAAAGGCTTTCGCCCGTAAACGCAAAGCCCGCCTTGACGGGCGGGCGATAGCTTCCTTCGTTCGAGATGCCGAAGCCCAGGACGACGGGCCGTCCCACGATCGATTGCGCGAAGATCTCGTCATTGTCAGGCAGTCGGCCAAGCAATGACGGGTCGACGCCGTCAATGTCGCGGACGATATTGCGCGGCGAAAGGCGATCGGGCTCGGCAAACAGAATGTCGAAGGCGATTGCCGACACTCCCATCTCGGTCAGCCTGTTCACCAGCACGGCGATGCGATCTCTCGGCCAGGGCCACTGGCCGAGCTCCCGGAGCGACGCCTCGTCTATATCGACGATCCGGACCGGCATGTTCTCGAAGGCGCGCGGTGCAATGCGCTGATACTCGTCGAACGTCAGATTGCGCGCGAGCCGCAGCAACGGCGGATCGCTTGCCCGCAGCATTGTCAGCGCCGCTACAATCGCCAAACCGATAATGACGCCCACCTGCTGCGCGCGTGTCATGCAGCATCCGCCCCCCTACAGCGCCGCGCGTCTTATCAGACGCGCAAAGAACGCAGTAGCGCGGGCAAGCTTACTGCATAATCCGTCAAAGCGGAATCGGATAGATCATCGCCGATTCAAGGCGTTACGGCCGCGTCCCGCGCGGCAGAACCGTGGCCCTATCGGAAATCATTTTCTCCCTTGCGGGTATATCGTCTCGCCGCGCTTCAACATTTCGACAAAGGTCTCGATCTTCCTCTTGCGCCCGGCCTCGGTCTTCATGTTGTGGGTGCGGAAGGCCAGCGCGAAACGGTTCTGCTCGCTGAGCTTCACCAGCATCTCCCTGGCCCGGGGTTCGGCGTCGATGGCGGCTTGCAGATCGTCCGGGATCTTCATGTCCTTGCCGCTTGCATAGGCGCGCTCCCAGCGCCCGTCCGCCTTCGCCATCTCGACCTGCTTCAGCCCGTGCTCGGTCATCCGGCCCTCCGCGATCAGCCGAGCCACATTGTCGACATTGATCTGGCTCCAGGTGCTTTTCCTGCTGCGCGGCGTATAGCGCTGCAAAAAGCTCTTGTCGTCTAGCCCCTTGCGCAAGCCGTCGATCCAGCCCCAGCACAGCACGACGTCGATCGCCTCCTTGGGCGTGATCGACTTCAGCCCCGAACTCACCTTGTGGATCTTGATCCACACCTCGTCCGCCGTGTCGTGGTGCGCGCCGAGCCAGCGATAGAAGCTCTCGGCATCCGCAAACTCGCGAACCTTCTCCGGATCGACCGTTACCGGGGCCATCGGCAGACCCGCCCTTTTGTTGCCGCCATGTTTCGCACCAATCTCCCTCGACGATTCACCCGGCCGCCATCTTCACGCAGCAGGCGATCGAGTGCAACACATGGAAGCCGATCAGGCGAACTCGAACAGGGGCTCCTCGGCATGGGCGAGACGGGAGGGACGAAGCGTTCGGCCGGGGGGCGCCGACCGAACGCGGGATGTCACGAGACCAGCATGTCCTCGATCCGGATCGGCAGCGTGCGCACGCGAATGCCGGTCGCGTGGAAGACGGCGTTCGCGATGGCGGGTGCCATGCCGACGAGCGCGATTTCGCCGAGGCCCTTGACGCCGAGCGCATTGACGTGCGGGTCCACCTCGTTGACGAAATGCGCTTCGATGTCCGGAATGTCGAGGTTCACGGGCACGAGATAGTCCGCCATATGCGCGTTGACCGGCCGGCCGTCGCGCGTGTCGAGCACGGTCCGCTCCATCAGCGCCATGCCTATGCCGCCGACCATGCCGCCGACGCATTGGCTTGCGGCAAGCCGCGGATTGATGATGCGACCGGCGCCATAGGTCCCGATCGCGCGGCGTACCCGGATCGTGCCGACATCGGGATCGACCGCCACCTCCGCAAAGACGGCGCCGAAGGCATGCATCGAATATTTGCCTGCGACGTCGGGATCGCGCTTGGTGGACGCGCTCGCCTCGATCGCACCGCCGGCGCTCGCCGCAATGTCGCCGTAGGCCTGCCCCGGGGCAGTGTCGCCGCGGCGGCGCAGCCGCCCCTCCTCCCACATGACGCCATCGATCGACTCGCCGAAGACCGACGAGCGCTGATCCGCGACGGCGCGCCTTGCCGCCTCCTCCTGCACGGCGATGCAGGCGGCGCGGATCGCCGAGCCGACGGACGCCATCGTCCACGAGCCGCCATGGGAGGGAGCCGGCGGATAGTCCGAACGGCCAAGGCTGAAGCGGACGTTCTCGACCGGCAGTCCGAGCGTCTCGGCGGCAACTTGCGTCATCGACGTATATGTCCCCGGCCCCATGTCGCTCGCCGCCACTTCGATCTCGGCGGTTCCGTCGGGAAGCAGGCGCGCGAGTGCGCTCGATGGAGCGTGGAACGCCGGATAGCTCGCGGACGCGACGCCCATGCCGATCAGCAGTCGGCCATCGCGCATGGAGCGCGGTTTCGGATCGCGTTTCGACCAGCCGAAACGCTCGGCACCGGCATCGTAGCACTTCATCAGCGACCGGCTCGAGAACAGCTTCTCCTCGGCCTCGTCGATCTCAGGCTCGTTCAGACGGCGCAGTTCGATCGGGTCGAGACCGAGCTTGTAGGAAAGCTCGTCCACGGCGCATTCGAGCGCGAAGACGCCGCTCGCCTCGCCCGGGCCGCGCATGTAGGTGGGTGTGCCGGTGTCGAGCTTCACGAGCCGGTAGCGGGTCCGCACATTGGGGCAGGAATAGAGGAAGCCCGAGACCGAGGTCAGCGCCTCGATGAACTCCTCGTAGCGGCTGGTCTCGCCGTAGCCCTCATGGATCAGGCTCTTGAGCTTGCCGTCGCTCGCCGCCCCGAGCGCGATGCGCTGGAGCGTGCGGGGCCGGTGCCCGGTCGTGAAGAACATCTGCTTGCGAGTGAGAACGAGTTTGACCGGCCGACCCACCTGCCGCGCCGCGATGGCCGCAAGCGTGACGTGGGGCCACGTCCTGAGGCTCGTGCCGAAGGCGCCGCCGACGAAGGGACAGATCACCTGCACGTTCTTGACAGGCAGGCCGAAGATCGCAGCGATCTCGGCCTGTTCGTTGATGACATACTGGCTCTTGCTCCAGAGCGTCAGCCGGTCGCCGTCCCAGGCCGCAACGGTGGCGTGCGGCTCCATCGGATTGTGGTTTTGGCGGGCGATGTCGTAGCTCTCGTCGACCTTCACCTCAGCGCTCGCAAGCGCCGCGTCCGCGTCGCCCCGCCCGGCGTCGGCATCCGCCCGACCACCCCGTTTCGTGGCCTCCGGAACAACGGCGCTGGCGAGCAGACCGGTCGGATTGACGACCGGACGCTCGGCGGCGTAAGCGACATTAAGTGCCGCGGCGGCGCGTTCGGCGTGGTCGAGCGTATCGGCGACGACGATCGCCACCGGCTGGCCCCAGAAGCGCACCTTGTCGTCCTGAAGCACATGCAGGCGCTCGCCGATAGCCGGGTCGATCGAGCCCTTGTGCTCGCCGTAGGCAAGTCGCGGCGCATTGAGGTGGCTAATCACTGCGATCACGCCCGGCATGGCGGAAACGGCCTCCGCGCCGATCTCGGTGATGCGGCCAAGACCGGCCGTGGCGCTGACGATCACCGCATAAGCCTGGCCTTTCTGGTTGAAATCGGCCGCATAGCGTGCACCTCCCGAGACTTTGGCGCGGCCGTCAATGCGGGGGAGCGGTTGTCCGATGACATTCGTCGTCATGCCATTTCTCCTACCATTTCGAGCGTGCGGACGATCGTCCGCTGCAGGAGTTCCACCTTGTAGTGATTGCCGGAAGCCGGCCGTGCGCCGTCGGCCGCCAGCCGCGCAGCCGCATCGAAGGCCGGGCGGCCCGGCTCCTTGCCGATCAGCGCCGCCTCTGAGGCGCGCATCCGCCATGGTCGCGTCCCCACGCCGCCGCAGGCGATCCGGACCGAGCGGATCACGCCGCCCTCCGTTTCCATGGCAACGGCCGCCGAGACCAGGGCGAACTCGTAGGACTCGCGGTCACGCACCTTGAGGTAGCGCGCGCGACGGCTGTGCGGGCCGCCGGGCACCCGCACGTCCACGATCAGTTCGCCCGGCTTGAGCGTGTGTTCGAGATGCGGCGTATCGCCCGGCAGCCGGAAGAGTTCCTCGACGGGAAAAGTGCGCTCGCCTTCCGGCCCGCGGACGCGCATCCTCGCGTCGAGTGCGATCAGCGCCACCGCAACGTCGGACGGATGGGTGGCGATGCAATGATCGCTGACGCCGAGTATGGCGTGGCCGCCGTTGAGGCCGTCGATCGCAGAGCAGCCCGAACCCGGCTCGCGCTTGTTGCATGGCGCATCGAGCATGCGGAAATAGGGACAGCGCACGCGCTGCAGCAGGTTGCCGCCGATCGAGGCGACGTTGCGCAACTGCGGCGATGCGCCTTCGATCAGGGATTCGGCGACGAGCGGCTGCAGACGCAGGGTATCGGGATGGGCGGCAACCTCCGTCATCCGGGCGAGCGCGCCGATGACGAGATCGGAGCCTTCGACCCGTATGCCGCCGAGCGCAAGCGCATTGATGTCGACGAGCCGTTCGGGACGTTCCACCTCCTCACGCATGAGATCGATGAGCGTCGTCCCGCCAGCGATATAGCGCGCGCCCGCGGCCGCGGCGGCGATCGCCTCCTGTTCGCTGTGGGCCTTTTCGTAGCTGAATGGAAACATGGTCAGGTCCTCCCGGCGGCATCGGCGACGGCGGCGACGATGCCCGGATAGGCCCCGCACCGACAGATATTGCCGCTCATCCAGAATCGGATCTCCTCCGGCGAATGGGCGTGCCCCTCGGCGATGCAGCCGACGCCGGACATGATCTGGCCCGACGTGCAGAAGCCGCACTGGAGCCCGTCATGCTCGATGAACGCCGCCTGGAGCGGATGGAGTTCGTCGCCTTTCGCCAGTCCCTCGATCGTGGTGATCTCGGCACCGTTGTGCATGACGGCGAGCGTCAGGCAGGAATTGATCCGCTTGCCATCGACGAGGATCGTGCAGGCACCGCAGGCGCCCTGATTGCAGCCCTTCTTCGTGCCGGTGAGGTCGAGCGTTTCGCGAAGAACGTCGAGCAGCGACTGGCGCGGATCGAGCTCCAGTTCGCGCAATTCCCCATTAACCGTCAGTCGTATGCGCGCTGGCGTCACGCTCGTTCCCTCCTGATTTGCGATTGTTGCGGCCGGCGACGCGGCTTGCGCCGTGCCGTGAGGAATGGCCGCGAGCGTCGCGGCCCCTGCTGCCATCTGCAGAACGTTGCGTCGGGAAAATGCGAAATGGACGGCCGCGGTTGTGACCGGTGATCCCGCTTCCCCGCTCTCGGATTTGTCGTGTTCGGACATGGTAAACGCAGACTCCTTGCTGGAACGCGTGTTCGTTCTTTCAAGCGATCAGTCGATTTTGGGAGTGCAACGGGCCAAGCTTATGCAGGCGCGCCGAGCGCGCCAGCGTCCATGTTGCTGCGTTTTGTACGGAAGTGCTATGTTTTTGCGGGGCGTCCGGGAAGAACAGCGGCAACGGACCTCGAGCGGTAATTCCACTTGATAGGAGTTCGCGAATGGCCAGAGGAGCATATGGCCAGCGCTTGGGCGAGTCTGTCGGCGTCGAAGCGCCGCCGAGCATAAGCGTCCAGCGTCTGCAAAGGACGGAGTTCGCCGCCACGCGTGTCAGCTGGGACAAGAGGGAAGGAGACGGCGCCGGCCGGATCGAGCGGGAGGACGGCTATCTCGTCTGCCTGCAACTGCTCGATCTCGAGCCGCATCCCTATTGGGTAGGTGGTCGCCCGGTGCAGATTGCGCCGATCAGAAGCGGCCAGTTCACGCTTCTCGACCTGAATTCCGAGCATTCCTCCGTCCTCACGGACCCCATCGACTGCCTGGCCATCTACATATCGCGCCAGGCGCTCGACAGGACGGCCGAGGAACGGGGCGTCTCGCGCATGGGCACGATCGGGATAGCGCCTGGCGTTCCCAACGACGACATCGTCGTGCGGAGTCTCGGAACCAGCCTCCTGCCCGCACTGCAAAGGCCTGAACAGGCCAATCAACTGTTCCTCGACCATGTCGGCATGGCCCTGCTCACCCATCTCGGCAGCAATTATGGCGACATGCCGACCGGGCACCGGCCGCGGCGCGGCGGCCTTGCGCCCTGGCAGGAAAGGAGCGCCAAGGAGATTCTGCTGGCGCATCTCGACGGCGACATCGCGCTAGAGGCCCTCGCCCGCGAATGCGGTCTCTCGCGCAGCCATTTCGCCCGCGCCTTCAAGGAAACGACCGGCGCCCCACCGCATCGATGGCTGCTCGCCCGGCGCATCGAACGAGCACAGGACCTGCTACTGAACTCGAGCCTCTCGATTACCCAAATCGCCAGCAGTTGCGGCTTTGCCGACCAGAGCCATTTCACCCGGGTCTTCGCGAAAATCGTGCAGGCCGGTCCGGGCGAATGGCGGCGTTCCCGCCGCCGCTAGATCACTTCACTGTACCAAACAGTGAAGTGATCTAGCTCTTGAACCGCGCAATTGCGGACGGAAAACCGTTGCACACCACTCCTGGATTTGCTCCAGCCGGACCGCCGCCCTGCCGTTCGGGGCTCCGGAAACATGCGATACCGTCCCGCTCAGTTCGCGGCGAAGCAGTAGAAGAGCCCATCGCCGCCGGTGGTCTTGAAAGCCTCCTGCGTGCAGCCGCCGCGCGTCGTGTGCGAGGAATTCCAGGACTTGGCCGCGGCGGAATCGTCGAGGCCGGTCCGGTCGCTGTGGCCGACGATCGCCGCGCCCTCAGTCCCGCCCATCGTCCAGTTGCCGCAGGTCTCTGCCGCGGCGGTCCCGTCTGGATTCGAGCCCGTCAGGATGTCGTGACGGTTCGGCGTGTCGCCGCGGCCGTTGATGACCTCGCCCTTTTCGTTGAGCGCGGTCTGCTTCGTGACGTTGTTCTTGTCGCTATGGAGCGACGCCACGTCATCGGCGATCTTTTCGCCCTTGGCGTTGTACCACGGGCCGCTGCCGATCCGATCCTTCGCATTCTCCGCGTCGGTGGAAAGATAGGCTTTCCAGGTCTTGCCGGTCGAACCGCTCGCCGTCGCGAGTGTGTTGCAATAGGCGTCAGCACCCGCAAGACCGCCAAGGTCGCCGCCCTTGCCGGGATTGGCGCTGGTGACGAAGAAGCTCATGCTCGTATCCTGGGCATGGGCGGGGGCATTGGCGGCCACGACCGAACAGGCCAAGCCGGCCGCAACAAGTGCAACTGTGCGTTTCATGGTCTCCTCCCTGATGCAGGTTCCAAACCCGCGACAATGAGCCTATGGCGGCGAAGATAGGAGTAAAATCAAAACCTTGTGATAGGATTCGCGAGAGGATCGCTGCTCACGGCGTGGCGGGCGAACCGCCCCGGCACAGGTGGCGGCCAGCGGTTCAAATTTCTTTCACGCGGTTGTGGAACAGTCGCGAGAGACCGCGGTTGACGGTGAGAATACGGGAGAGATGACATGGACAAGAAGGATGCGGAAGGCCCGGACTGGCTGGAAGCCGAACTGGCCGATACGATCGATGAGGACTATGAGCTTGAGCTTTCCGAGCCGGCCCTTTCCGATGAGATCCGCAAGATCTACCGCAAGGCCCACCCGCCCTCGATTCCACGCCTCGAATATTTCCGCGCGCTGCTCCAGCTGCAGGCGGAGCTGATCAAGCTGCAGGATTGGGTCGCCTATCACAAGGAGAAGGTCGTCGTGATCTTCGAGGGGCGCGACTCCGCCGGCAAGGGTGGCGTGATCAAGCGCATCACCCAGCGCCTCAATCCACGTGTCGTGAGGGTCGTGGCGCTGCCCGCCCCTTCCGACCGCGAAAAGACGCAATGGTACTTCCAGCGTTACGTGCCCCACCTGCCGGCCGGCGGCGAGATCGTGCTCTTCGACCGGTCCTGGTACAACCGTTCCGGCGTCGAGCGCGTCATGGGTTTCGCCACCGAAGACCAGGTGGAGCAATTCTTCAATGACGTGCCGGAGTTCGAGCGCATGCTCGTGCGCTCCGGCATCCGGCTGGTCAAATACTGGTTTTCGATCACCGACGAGGAGCAGCAGATGCGATTCCTGATGCGCATCCACGACCCCCTGAAGCAGTGGAAGCTGTCGCCAATGGACCTGCAGTCGCGCGTGCGCTGGGAGGCCTACACCAAGGCCAAGGAAGAGACCTTCGCCCGTACCAACATTCCCGAGGCGCCGTGGTACATCGTCGAGGGCAACGACAAGAAGCGGGCCCGACTCAACTGCATCGACCACCTGCTCCAGCAGATCCCCTACGAGGACGTGCCGCACGATGACATTGCCTTGCCCGAGCGGGTGTTCAATCCCGACTACGAACGCAAGGTGCTGCCGCAGGAACTCTACGTTCCGTCGAAATACTGACGCAGCTACGGCGCCGCGCGTCCTGTCGGGCGCGCAAAGGCTTGCACTTTCAATGATGCGAGTGCCCGCGAAAGTGCGGGCACTGCTTGTGGAGCGACGGTGTGATTACCGTTGCGCCGGTTCATGGTGACTTCCGCGCGCCGCAATTATTGCTGAGCCGGTGCCTGCGCGGGTGCGGAGTTCTGGATCTTCTCCTGAACCTTCTTGGCCAAAGCCGGGTCGTTCTGCGCGGCCGTCAGGATGGATGTATATTCCTCCACGGAAATGTCCGGGGAGGCTTCAACGGCCTGAACCATCTGCTGGCTGGCTTCGGTCTGCAGCTTTTGCTTTGCAGCGTCGTCCGGTGTCGCTTCGATCTTGGCCGAATATTCCTGCCGGACCTTGTCGACTTGCAGATAGGCGACCGCAAAGGCCTCGATCTTCTGGTCGCTGACGGCCGCGCCGGTGCTATCGGGCTGCCCCTGCATCGGCTGCGTCTGTTGCGCCTGGGGCTGCGTCTGTTGCGCCTGGGCCATTTCCAACGCGGACGCCGGGCTGAAAACCATCAAGCTGAATGCCGCAGCGGTCAACGTTGCAACGGGTGTATAGCGAGTGATCATGTTCATTCCTCTGTAACGTGCATGACTTGATCGGCAGCAATACCGCCTTACAGCGCCCGTGGGTCTCCAGACGCGCAAAGGTCGCTGTAGTACTTGAATTGCCGCATGTTCTGGATCGGTACCGGTCCAAGGAACACGCAGCAGTCGTTCGTTCCTCCCCCTAGGGGGGCGACGCATTGGTGACGATGAACCGTCTAAGAGTGCTCGATGGGGCGGTACCGGGGCGATTTGCTGACCATTGAGCGGCAGCTTTGTGGTCATCGACGCGAGCGGCGCGGCGAGCGTAACGACGACGTCCGCCCCCGCTTTGGCCAAAACCGCGGCGGCGCAAAGCGAACGCTTGGCGGTTAGCAATGCGCTTCTCATTCCTGTACCCGTCACTGGAATGAGAAGCGCCAGTCTTCGTGACAACCCGAGGCGCTGAAGCAATTCAGTCCCGTCCGCGGCTGATCCCGGCGCGCAAACCTCGCAAACGGCGGCCGCCTCGTCACCCCCTGCGGGATCCGCGTTTGGCGACGCGGGACGGCGCGCTTTCCGGCGCCTCTTCCGGTTCGGCCGAAGGCTCGGGCTCTTGCGCGGACGAAGGCTCTGCCTCGGCCGAAGCCTCTTCCTCCGGCGTCGTGTCCTCGATCTTCAGCGGGAACGGCGCGCCGATCCCCTCGTCGCGGAAGCGCTCGTAGATCGAGACACGAATGTCGTTGCGCACGTTGCCCGCCGTCAGCACGTCGGCGACATAGATGCGCAATTCGAAGGTCATGCGCTCGTCGCCGAAGGCGGTGAAGCCGACCGAAGGCGACGGGTTCTTCAGCACCATCGGATGGGCGGCGGCGATCTCCTGCAGCAGATCGATCACCCGGCGCGGATCGCTCGCATAGGTAACGGTGACGGTGATCTCCGAACGGCCGAGCTTGTTGCGGTGCGTCCAGTTGCCGACCGAGGCGTTGATGAGCAGTGAGTTCGGCATCATGATCGACTGGTGCTGGAAGGTCTCGATCTCGGTGGCGCGCACGGAGATGCGTCGGACGAAACCTTCGGTCGTGCCGCTGACGATCCAGTCACCCACCTTGAAAGGCCGCTCGACGAGCAGGATCAGGCCAGAGACAAAGTTCGAGACGATGTTCTGCAGGCCAAAACCGACGCCGAGGGACAGAGCACCGGCGACGAGCGCGAGGCTCGACAGGTCGATGCCTGCCGCCGAGAGACCGATGAGGCCGGCAAGGCCGACGCCGACATAGCCAATGCCGGTGCGGATAGAGTTGCGCACGCCGGCATCGACCCGGCTGCGCGCCATGACGTTGCCGTCGATCCAGCGCTGCACCCAGCGGGTGACGACGAAGCCGAGCGCGAAGAAGAGCACGCCGGCAAACAGGCCGACGAGCGAGATGGTGATCGTGCCGATCCTGATCTCGGTCAGCACGCGATAGGCCCAGGATTCGATATCGGCGGTCTGGAAGCCCCATTGCAGCAGGATCAGCGGAATGAAGAACAGCAGCACCAGCGCATAGATGCCGAGCCCGGCCGCAAGCCCGATCTGGTCGAGTGCCACCTGCTCCAGATTGAAGCGGCGCTCGAGGTAGCGCCCTGGCACCGTTTCGGCAAAGGCGCCCTGGCGGGAGACGGACTTGCCCGTGAGAATGCCGATATACATCGTCACCAGAATCGCACCGGTGACGATGATCTGGGTGGCTATGAAGCGAGCGAGGCCGACATAGCCGGCAAGCGCGATGGCGACAAGCAGTGCGCCGAAGAGAAGAAACGAAATCCAGATGACGCGCGGCCAGGCCCGCCCGGGCGCATCGAAGGGCTCGTCGGGCCGCAACATCGGCCGAATCCAGGCCATCGACATCAGGATGAGGCCGATGATGATCGAGGCCACGAAACTCTTGGCAACGGTCAGGATGACCGGCGAGCCGAGAGATTCGCTGATGCGTCCAGCGAGGTAATCGAGGACGTTGACCAGCGCCATCGCGACGATCGAGATGAACAGCATGCGTGCGCCCTGGTCGGAAACGCGCACGAGACGCCAATTCGATTGCCGAGGAGACAGCACCGCCTGGGCGAGGCTGGTGACGAAGAGCAGCACGACGGCGACCGCCAGCGTGATCGCCAGAATCGGCGCAATATCCGGACGCAACACATTGAAGCTATTGAGGAAGAAGTAGCTCGACATTGCGAAGGCGGTTGCCGACACTGTCGGGATCACCGTGGACCAGAAGGCGACCGAGAGCTGCCTGAAATAGTTCGGCTCCTCCTCGTCTCCATTCTGCCGGAGGAAGGGCGCGAAGAGACGGCGGCTGCCGGCGAGAAAGATCAGCGCCGCGCAGAGCGAGAGGAAAATCGCGATGAGAAGCGGTACGCGCTTGTAGTTCCAGGCAAAGGTCAGCCAGCTTCCGACGCTGCGCGACAGCGCTTGAGTCTCGCCGATTGTCGTCGTGACGGCCTCCGCCAGCGTTGCCGCCGAGATCTCGGTGTGTCTCAGAAGCGTGTTGGAGAAGAGCGCGCGTCTAGTCGCGGTGATGCCGTTGGCAAGCTTCCTCGCCTCGACCGAAAGGTTTTCGGCACGCCCCGTCAGCGCGTTTATCTCCCCCCGTTCGGCGATCAGGCGTTTTCGTTCCTCCGTCACGATAGCGGCTTCCGGCGGTTGCCCTTCGCCGGGCGGCTCACCAAGCTCGGTGAGCCTCGCCTTGATCTCCTCCAGTCGCGGCCGCATCGCAACCGTGGCGGCAATGATCTGGCCGGAAAGGGCATCGACCTGCACCTTCAATTCTGCCAGCAGCGTATCGTCTTCCCTCGCCTTTTCGACGCGCTCGCCAAGCAGCTTCAGCTCACGATCGGCATTGGCGAGTTGCTCCTCAGCCTGCTGCAGAGCCGGAGAAGCAGTCTCCGCGCCATCATCGGGCTGGTCCTGTTGCGCAGGCTGGGCCTGCGGTGCCGGTGCGGCCGGCTGCGTTTGCTGGGCCGGCTGTGCGGATTCGGTCGCCTGCTGGGCGATGGCCGGGCCGCCGCCGGCAAGCGCAATGGCTCCGGTCAGGACGGCGAGCGAAACGGCGGTCAACTTTCCAACAAGATGCAATTCGATACCCTTCGAAGTCCCGGATGACGACACGGAATCACGTCCAAGCCTAGATCACGATGATTCCAGCTTGAATCAACCGAAAACAGCGAGCGTGCCGGCCATTGCCGTTCCTCCCGGATCTCGCGCCAACGCTCGCGACGATCCGCTCTGCATGCGCAACACGGCAAAAAAATGCAGAAGCAGAGGATTGGGACGTTTTTTTGCCTGAACCCAGGCGTCCATGCCGCGCTTTCCGCTGGGCGGGAGGGCGGCTCGCGAATGCCCGGCCGATGGCACGCACGGCTACTGCACGCCCTGGAAGGTCGCAACGACATTGAGGCGGGCATTGCCGTCCTCGTCCTCGCTGACGGACACCAGCGCCCACCAGCCGGCGGTGAGGTCGCTGCCGGTCCAGCTCAGGACGGTCGGATCGGGGTTCATCAGCCCGGGGAAGGTTTGAGGCGGGAACACCGCGCCGTTGATCTCGCCGGCGACCGCCCAGGTGGTCGCGAGACTGACCGTGACCTTGGCCTGGCTGCCGGTCGGCGGCTGCGGCAGCGCGATGGTGGCACTCGCGCCGTTTGCCGTGAACGACTGGCCGGTCAACCACTGGGGCGTGACCGTCCATGTCGCACCGGCGAGCGCGACCTTCTGCGGGATCGGTGCTCCCGGGCCGACATTGAGATGGAGCTTGCCCGTCTGCGGCGGCGGGTCGGTCAGGGTGATCGAGAACGGCGCGTCGAAATATTGGACCGGCGATTTGACCAACCCCGCCGGGTTGGGCTGGCCGGCCTTGGGCGAGAAGGAAAAGGCGGTACCCGTGCTGCCGACGACCTTTCCGTCAAGCAGGACCTGTGCACCGGTCACCGCACCGCCGGTATCGACGTCAACCGCCGTCACCGTAACCGATGCGGTCGAGCCCCGCACCACGGTCTCCGGCGTGACGCTGACCTTCAGATGGCCGCGCGTGACGGGCACGCCGCGCCCCTCCTTGGCGCTGGCGTGAGCACAAAGCGTCTGCACGACAAAGACCACGTCCTCTTCGGTAAGCGGCGGCGCCCCTACCGGAATCCAGGCATCGGAATATTGCGTGTCGACACTCGACCGGAGCACACCGTTGACGAGCAGATGCGCGCGGGCGCCGCGCAGGAAGCCATGGGCGTAGACGAAGGGCGCGGCCGGCCTGACCGGCGCCCCGATCTCCGGCACCGGGATCGGCGCGGGCAAGGGATGCACGCGGTCCGCCGCGGAATCGCCGTTGGCATTGCAGCCATATTGCCGGATGAAGACCTTGTCGTCCTCGACGAGCGGGAACCACGTCTTGAAGAACACCGTCGGTTGATCGACGAAGACGAGATCGCCGAGCGGCAGACCCGTTGCAGTCGAGCGCGCCTCGACCTGCGAGCCGGGATGGGCGCTCTGCATCACCACGACGCGGGCGCAGTCGTAGAGCGGGCCGGCGAGGATCGGCACCATATAGGGTCCGCCTGCGGCCGCAAATTTCGCTGGCGCGGCTTTCGCGCTCGTCAGCCCGCAACGGCTCTGCGCGGCCGTCAGCAGCACTGGCTGTCCGGCGGACGTAACCGGGTTGACGCCGGGCGGCAGGTTGAAGGGCTCGCTCGAGGCGCTGACGCCGGCCGTTCCGATCGCGGTCTCGACGATCGTTCCCGGATTGGCCGGGTCGGGTGCGCGCGTGTAGACAGTGACGACCGATCCCGGTGCCAGATTCGAAAGCTTGATCTGTGCGATCTGCGGGCAGATGTCGGACTGGATCGTCGGCGTCGGAGGCGTTACCGGTGGTCCGACCGGCACCGTGGTTGTACCGCTTTCACTGTTGAGACGCGGGAACGCCTGCTTGACCAGCATCTTCCCCTGCCGGAACTGCGGCGCGCCCCAGGCGGCATAGGCCTCGGCCGGATTGAACCAGGTGGTGACGACGCCCTCGTTGTCGGCGATGAGGTCGGCCGACGGCGTGACGCCCGAAACGTTGATACTGGTCTCGCAGGCGGTCACCGGCTGGGCGACGTTTGGCGTTGGAAGATCCACTTCACGGCCGATTTGCACGAGCGGAAGACTGGCGACGGACGGGCTGGAGATTCCGGCCAGCGTCTGCTCCGCTACGAGCGGCGTCCCGGCATCGAGGCTGGCGCCCGCAAGGATCGGGATCCAGGCGGTGGTTTCGCTGCCGCCGCCAAGCCCGACGACCGTGCCGTTGTTGCTGATCGTTACCGAAGCGCCGGGCACGAGGCCACTCAGCCGCACGGCGGACATGGCCGTCGTCAGCGGCGAAACGAAGACCGGCGACGGCGGGGGGTTGGGGAGGTCGATGACCGGCACGCTTTGCGGCGAAGGCGCGCTGCTGCCGTCCGTCGTCGTCTGGACGGCGGTGATCAGTTGCCCGGCATTCGGCGTGTCGAAGATTGTCACCCAGACGGTGCCGTTCGATCCGGCGACGGATTTTCCGATCTGGCCGCCGTCGGCGAAGAGCTCGACCGTCGCGTCGGCGAGAACTCCGGTGACCCGAACTGAGGGAGAGAAGCGCGTGATCGGCCCATGCACGATGGGCGGAAGCGGGAGAACCATGAAACACTCCTGGGCGGACGGGCGTGCGCCGGAAGGACGCACGGCGCTGCAGTTCAGTTTCGAACGACTAAACGCAATTCGCTGCAAGGAACGTATTTCAGATTTCGGAAAACGACCTTGGCATAGCCCAAAACGGTTGTATTGTCAATTGCTTGGCAATCAAGAGGCGCAATCGCGGGCGGCTCGTGGTCGCCTGTAGTGGCGAGATGGGCTGAACCGATAACGACCGCTGACACCGCCCCTTCCCCTACCCCACTAAAACCAACCCGCCGCCACCCCCATCCTTTCATGCGCGGCCATCGCCGTATCGGTCCCGGGGAACGCTTTGAAGTCCACGACATAAGGCGTATGATGCGGCCTTGGCACGGTCTGCTTTGGGGGGACGAAATGGCGGAAGCGTTGCATCCGGCGGCAGTGGATCATCTGCCTGTTTTCATTACCGCACCGGGAGAGACGGACGTCCTGTTCAATGTGATGACCGTCTTCGTGCTGCTCGTGGTCTTCCTGGTCGGCATCCTCTATCTCAGGCTGCACGCGCTGCCCGAACACATGGCGCATGGCGCAAGCAAGGGGCAGTTGCAGATCATCGGCGTGCTGTGTTTGATCGCGCTCTTCACCCACAATCATCTGTTCTGGATCGCCGCGCTGCTGCTCGCCATGGTCGAGTTTCCGGACTTTGCCTCCCCTGTGAAGTCGATCGCCCGCTCGCTCGCCAGGATTGCTCGCCGCGACGAGAGGGCCGACGAGCGCGAGGCCGCGCAGAGCGGACTGGCGGCGATGAGGTCAGAAGCTCAACGGAAAGCGCCCCCACCGGAGCAGCCGCCGGCAGGCGGGCCGCAATGGGTGCCGCTCGAAGTCGTGCCGGCGCCGGGCGACGACAAGATCGAGCACAGGGGGTGAGCCATGCTGGAATTCCTGATCTGCTCGCTGCTCACCATCTTTCCCGACTATCTCGTCCGCCGCTATGTCCAGGGCAAGCGCATCGGCCGCGAGATCAATCTCTATTCGATGTGGTTCGAGTTGCGCTACGGCATCACCGCTTGCGTGATTCTCACAGTGTCGCTGATCACGATGATCTTCTATTTCCACCCTTCGACCACCAATGTCACCGCCGTCTTCCGCACGGTCACCATCCTGCCCGAGTCGAACGGGCGGGTGGCCGAGGTCTATGTCGGCCTCAATGAGAAGGTCGCGGCCGGCACACCGCTTTTCCGCCTTGACGATGCGCAGCAGCGGGCGGCGCTTGAAACCGCACGCCGGCGCGTCGCGGAAATTGAGGCGCAGACGACCGTGGCGCAGAGCGAGCTTGCCTCCGCCGACGGCCTGATCGCACAAGCGCAGGGCGCCTACCTCCAAGCGTTGAACGAACTTCAGACGCAGGTCGAATTGAACCAGCGCAACGCCAACATTGTCTCGAGGCGGGAAATCGAGCGGCTGCAGGTCGCCGCCGACGGCCGCAAGGGCGCACTCGCCGCCGCCGTTTCGAACAAGCAGACCCTGGAGACGAAGATCTCCTCGCTCCTGCCGGCGCAGAAGGCAAGCGCCGAGGCGGCACTCGCCCAGGCTCAGGTGGACTTGGACAAGACGACGGTGCGCGCCGGCGTCGCCGGCACCGTGCAGCAATTTACCCTTCGGCCCGGCGACATCGTCAATCCGATGATCCGCACCGCGGGCGTCCTCGTGCCCGAACAGGCCGGGCGCGTGGCACTTGTCGCCGGCTTCGGCCAGATAGAGGCGCAGGTGATGAAGGCCGGGATGATCGCCGAGGCGACCTGCATCGGCAAGCCCTTCACCATCATCCCGATGGTGGTCACGCAAGTCCAGGACGTCATCGCCGCCGGCCAGTATCGGCCGACGGATCTGCTCGTCGACGCCCAGCAATTGGCACGCCCCGGCACTCTGACGACCTATCTGGAGCCGCTGTATGCGGGCCAGCTTGCTGGCATCCCGCCGGGAAGCAGCTGCATCGCCAATGCCTATACCAGCAATCACGACGAGCTGGAGTCGGGGAACATCGGCACGCTGCGGTGGCTGTACCTGCATATGGTCGATGCGGTCGGGCTGGTGCATGCGGCGATCCTGAGACTCCAGGCGCTGCTGCTTCCCGTCCAGACCCTTGTCCTCAGCGGCCATTGATACGGAGGCGACCGGCATTGCGGTTCACTCCCCCTCGGCTGCCGCTGCTTGCGAATCTTCGCGGCTACAAGGCGAGTTGGCTGAGCGGCGACATCTCCGCAGGCCTGGCGATCGCTGCCGTGGGTTTGCCGAGCGCCATCGCCTATCCGGCGATCGCCGGTCTTCCGCCGGAAGCCGGCCTCTACGCCAGCATCACGCCGCTCATCGCCTATGCGCTCTTCGGCCCTTCGCGGCGGCTGATCGTTGGGCCGGACGCCCCGACCATGACGGTGCTGGCAGCGGTCCTCACCACCGTCTATGCCGTGCCGGGGGTGGCTGAGGACCGGGTCGCCGTGGCGGCATTGCTGGCGCTCGCCGTCGGCGCCCTGTGCCTTATCGCGCGCGCGGTGCGGCTCGGTGTGCTCGCGACCTTCCTGTCGCGCCCGATCCTGATCGGCTTTTTCGCCGGCATCTCGCTTTCGATCCTGATCGGCCAGATCGATCGCATCACCGGCATCGATATCGAGGCCGAGGGCCTGATCACTCCTATCCTCGAACTTGTCGGCAAGGCCGGATCGATCCACTGGCCGTCCCTCATACTGGCGACCGTGTCGTTCGCGCTCCTGCAGGCGGCGCGCATCGTGCATTCGCGCATTCCCGGGCCAGTCCTGGTCGTCGTGCTCTCGGTGCTGCTGTCGGCCCTGTTCGATTTCGAAGGACAGGGCATCGCGGTCGTCGGCGAAATTCCCCGCGGGTTGCCGTCCTTGACGCTGCCGTCGATCGCGGGCCTCCACCTCCAGTCGCTCCTGCTTGGCGCCGGGGCCATCTTTCTGGTGAGCTTCGGCTCCGGCATCATCGCCGCCCGCAGCTTCGGAACCAGGGGCGGCTACGTGGTCGATCCGAACCGTGAGCTCGAAGGCTTCGCAGCGGCGAACATCGCCGCCGGCCTCTTCGGCGCCTTTCCGGTCACCGCCTCGGACTCACGCACCGCGGTGAATTTCACCGTCGGAGGCCGGTCGCAGATCGCGAGCATCATTGCAGCGGCGGCGCTGATGGCGGTCCTCCTGTTCTTCGGTAACATCCTGCGCATCCTGCCGATCCCCACGCTCGGCGCGGTGCTGGCGGCGACCGCCCTCAGCCTGATCGATCTTTCCGCCCTGAGGGCGATCTGGCGCATCAGCCGCATGGAGTTCGTCTTCGCGCTGATCGCATTGTTCGGCCCAATCAGTTTCGGCGTCCTGGAGGGCGTGGTTACGGCCATCGCCGCGACGCTGGTCTACATTTTGCGCAAGACAATGTTTCCGCGTGACGCCTTGCTCGGCCGCCTTTCCGGCCGTGACGGCTTCTACAAACTGCATCGCGTTCCCGCCGCCAGCCCGGTGCCCGGCTTCACTGTCTACATGGTCCAGGGCAGTCTCCTTTTCTTCAACACCGATTACGTTCGGGCACGCCTGCGCACCGTCACTAACGAGCTGCCGGCCGATACCCGGTGGTTCGTGATGGATGCGAGCGCGATCGCCCAGATCGACATCTCGGCGGCCGCGATGCTAGAGGAGGTTCATGACGATCTCGCAAAACGCGGCATCGCGCTTGCGATCGCCGAGCTGCATTTCGAGGCCCGCGAAATCCTCGAGCGGGCCGGCGTGATCGCGAAGATCGGCGCCGGGATGATCTTCGAGGATCTCGAGGATGCGCTGGACGCTTTCGAAGCGGCTGATCGCAAGGCGGCCGCCGCCGAGAGGAAAAGTGTGTAGCTGTCTTCCATCCGGAATTGCGCAGTTCAATGATCGAGGCCCGGTGACAATCGCAGGAACGGACCGCGCGCCGCTGGAGGAAGCGCCGACGGAAAGGCTGCTTTCTCTGCTGAAGCCGATAGAGGAAACGGTCGAGGGCAAGAGCAACCAGCTTCAATCCGTCGTGGAAACCTTGCGGTCGCGACGCGTGAGCTGGGCCCATATCGGCCAGGCGCTGGGCATATCGCGGCAAGCGGCCTGGGAACGGTTTTCCTAAAGCATAGCCGCCCGGCGCCTCACGCCGCCGGATATCCGGCCTGCCTGCGATATTCCGCGACCAGCCCCTCATAGGCCTCGAACGGCGGCAGCGCCTCGTAGCTGTGGACGGCGGGCGTTGTCGCCCAGGGCAGTTTCTCGCTCGTCCAGGTTTCGACGAAGGGCGAGAACCAGCTCGGGTCGTCGAGCATCGTCGCGCGGAGATTGACGAACCAGTCCATGCCCTCGGGACGAGTGAACATCCAGCTCATGCAGTGCGGGCAGAAATAGTGTCGGCTCGCGCCGTGCAGGCCGCCGATCACCGGCTCGCCCTTGGTGACGGAAAACCCCTCGCTCGGGATCGCGGCGCTTAGCGAGAAGGCGCTGGCGGTCATCCGCTGACAGCCGGTGCAATGGCAGGCCATTGTCAGGAGCGGCGGAGCGCTGACCTTAAACCTCACTCCGCCGCAGCGGCATCCCCCTTCCCAAGGCAAATTGCTTTCGGTCATGCTTTTCTCCTTCAGTGTCCGTCGGTATTGGCTCACCGCCCGGCCTATCAAAATCCTGCGCCCGGCTTAGCCAAATAAGCCTCCTCGGCCGGTGTAGAGGTCCGTCCGAGGATGGCGTTGCGGTGCGGGAATCGGCCGAACTGCTCGATCACCTGGCGATGGCGGATGGCATAGTCGAGATAGTCCGCATCGCCGAGCTCGGTGAAAAGTTTTACCGCCATCGTCTGGTCGGCTAGGTTTTCTGAATGCTCGAACGGCATGTAGAAGAAGGCGCGCCATTCCTTGGACACCGCCAGATCGGCGCTCGCGCCGATGGCGAGATTCGCCTCGCGCAGCGCCAGGCAATCGGTGGCGAAGGCGAGTGGCGAGCCGCGATACATGTTGCGCGGCAGCTGGTCGAACAGGATGATGGCGGCGAGCCAGTTGCGGGGCGTCTCGCGCCAGATGTCGTCGAGCTTTCTCGAAAGCGCCAGATGCGAGGCCTGGAAGCGCTGCACGCAATGCCGATCGAGTTCGTCACTCGGCGTGAACCATTGCTCATAGGAAAGCTCCATGAACCAGAATTTAAGGACCTCTTCCGGCGTGCAGATCTCGATCTCGTCAGCCATTCCTTGCCTCTCGTGACTTCCGGCCATCAGATAGAGGGCGATCATGCCGTTTCCACCGCCGATCGCAACGCCGTCGGTTCATCGCCGCTTAAGCAGAGCCCGGCCGATGGATTTCGGGGGCTCCGCGCGCAAGACCAGCGACGTCGTCACCGCCCCGAATCTGGCGATCGCGTCGACAATCGTCTCAAGCTCTCCGGGCGATGGAACCAGCACCTTCAGCAGAAAGCAGTCCTCGCCAGTCAGCCGCAGCACTTCCACGATATGCGGCATCTCGGCAAACTGCTTGAGACAGGGCCGGATGTTCTCGTGCGTGGTGCGCAGCCGGATGACGGCCATCATGCCCAGTCCAAGCGCGGCCGGGTCGACCCGCGCGCCATACCCGACGATGAAGCCGCGCTCCTCCAGCCGCTTGACGCGTTCCGACGTCGCCGGCTGCGAGAGCCCCACCCGGCGCCCCAGTTCCGAGATCGCGATGCGGCCATCGTCCTGCAGCGCTTCGAGGATGGCGATGTCGGTCGGGTCGAGTGTGCGATGATTTTCCACCAATGTCATGTCTGGCCTTTAATTCATCGGATACCGGAGACGTTTTCCGATAGTTCTGCATTCCAGGCGAAAATGAAAGCCGTCATCCTCTCCCGGTATTGGAAACGACAGGAGGCCCCATGACCACCTTCATCATTCTGCCGGGGATCGGCGGCTCGGGCGATGCCCACTGGCAGACGCTCTGGGAGAACGAAGACCGGAGAATGCGCCGGTTTCGGCCGACGAGCTGGGACAGCCCGGACCTGACGGACTGGATTTCCGCGCTGGAGCGGTCGGTCGCCGCAGCGCCCACACCTCCCGTGCTCGTGGCGCACAGCCTCGCATGCCTTCTCGTCGCACACTGGCAACAGGCTTCCGTCCTGCCGGTCGCCGGCGCGTTCCTTGTGGCGGTCCCGGATCCGCAAGCGGCGGCATTTCCGAGCGAAGCGAAGGGCTTCGCAGACCCACCCACGGCCACACTTCGTTTTCCCTCCGTCATCGTCGCCAGCGCTGACGACCCCTACGGCACCCTGGCGTATGCACAAGCCCGTGCCCCCCAATGGCAAAGCCGGCTCGTTGAAATCGGCGCCCGCGGTCACGTCAATGGGGAGAGCGGTCTTGGCCGCTGGCCGGAAGGTTTGAACCTGCTGATGACATTTGCGGCCAAATGCGTGCCTGTGGCGGGCCTCCAAGCCTAACGAGGGCCGCCAAGGCAAACCGTGCAGTCACGTTACCGAACGGAGCGCCCCGTGACGACACGTGACGGCAGAACGTGGCTCACCCCCGACGCTTGAGAATGCCGATGAAGGCGATGCCGCCGGCAAGGCCGGTGACGATGCCGATCGGCATGTCCTCGGGCGCCACGACGACGCGGGCGATGAGGTCGGCGAGGATCAGCGTCAGCGCGCCGGCAAAGGCCGAAAGCGGGATGACGCGGACATTGTCGCTGCCGGCGAAGAGACGAACGAAATGCGGGATCATCAGCCCGACGAAGCCGATCGCGCCCGAAAACGCCACCATCACCCCCGTGAGCAGCGCCGTCACCACGAAGAGCATCAGGCGGAAGCGGCGCACCGGAATGCCGAGCGTCATTGCCGTCTCGTCGCCCATGGCGAGCGCGTTGATCTCGCGCGCCCGGATGGTGAGCCAGCCGAGGCAGACGGCGAGCACCAGCGCCGGATAGACGAGATGCGGCCACTGCGCGAGGCCGAGACCGCCGAGCATCCAGAAGATCACGGTGTGAACGGCACGCGGATCGCCGAGGAAAATCAGGAGATTGCCGGCCGCCGTCAGAGTAAATGCGACCGCGACGCCGGAAAGCACGAGGCGGTCGGCGCCCATGCCGAGCACGCGGCTGACGAGCGCCACCAGCGCCGTGGCGCCGAGCGCGCCGGTGAAGGCGAAGAACGGCACCGTCACAAGACCGAGGACAAGGCCGGTGTGGAGCAGCGCGACGATCGCGCCGAGCGCCCCGCCGGCCGAGACGCCGAGGAGATGCGGATCGGCCAGCGGGTTGCGCGTCACCGATTGCAGCACGGCGCCTGTCACCGCAAGGCCCGCCCCGACGAGCGCGGCGAGCACCACGCGCGGCAGGCGCACGTCCCAGACGATGCTCTCGCGCCCGGCCGACCACAGGACCTCGACGCTGCCCGGCGCGACTTTCGCCGCAATGATCGACCAGACGGTCGCAAACGGGATCGGCGCCGAGCCGAGCGAAACGCCAGCGGTGACCGTCAGACAGAACAACAGCGCTGCGGCGAGGAAGAAAAGCGCGGATTTCACGTCGGTTGTAGCCTCCGGGTTTCTCGGACTTGAGGGCCAGATGCCGCGGCATCATTACTAGGAATCATTGGGGTTGCAGAGCCTTCTTCATCCGGTCGCGGTGAGCAGCCGCTCTTGCACGCCGCCGACGTGGGCGCTGCCGAATTCCTGTGACGAGCACGGACGTGAGGTTCTGGCGTAAGCCATCGCGCCTTCCGCCAGTGCCGCGATGCCGCGGAACGTGCGACAGCAGGCGCGGAAAGCTGACGCAATCCGTCTTCGCACGTCACGGCCACTCACATCGCTTCTGCGTGAAAACTCTTCGCCAGCCGCCGGATCCCCTCGATGTTGCGCGGGCCTGGCGTCGCCTCGACATATTCGAGCACGACGAAGCGGTCGTTCTTTACGGCGTCCACATTCCTGAAGGCCGGATTGTTCTTCATGAAGGCGATCTTCTGCTCGGCGCTCACCTCGCCGTAGTCGACGATCACCACCACCTCCGGATTGCGGTCGATCACCGGCTCCCAGGAGATTTCCGTCCAGCTCTTCTCGACATCATCAACGATGTTGACTCCGCCGGCCGCCTCGATCATCGCGGTCGGAATGCCGTAACGGCCGGAAGTGAAGGGCTTCTCCTCGCCGGAATCGTAGACGAAGACGCGCACCGGTCGCGCGGCGCCCTTGATCTTGCCGGTGATGCCGGCAAGCTCACGTCGGTAGCCCGCGACCAGCGCCTCCGCCCTCTCCTCGACGCCAAAGATGCGGCCGAGGTTCAGGAGATCGACGAACATGTCTTCCATCGTCGGCTTGCCCTTGGCCATGATGTGGATGCAGCTCTCGGTGAGCTCGTACACCTTGATGCCGAAGGGCGACAACGTCTCCGGCGTCACCTCGCCGCCAACCTTCATGCCGTAGTTCCAGCCGGCGAAGTAAAAGTCGGCATCGGCGTTGAGCAGCACCTCCTTGGTCGGGTATTTTTCCGCAAGCTCCGGCAGCGCCTTGACGCCCTCGCGCAGGCTCTCGTTCAGCGTCTTCCAGCCGGACACGCCCGTATAGCCAACCATGCGGTCCTGCAATTTGAGCGCCAGCATCATCTCCGTGAGGTTGACGTCGTTGGAGATCGCGCGCTCAGGTGCGGCATCGAAGGTGACCTCGCGGTTGCAGCTCTTGACGGTGACGGGATGGGCAAGCGCGGGCGCCGCGGCAAGGGCAAACAGGCCGGCGGCAAAAAGAAGTCTGTTCATCGGGTGGCTCCTGTGGAACTGGAAGATCGCGCGACGGCAGGCGCTGCAGGCGGCGCGAGCGTGAAGGAAAATCGGGAGCAGCCGGCGGCATCGCCATGCGCCGTCGCGTGGACACCGAAGGCAGCCGAGAGCGCCGAAGGCTGCAGCACCGCCTCCGGCGAGCCGAAGGCGGCAAGCCGCCCCTCCGTCAGGATCGCAACATCGGTCGCGAACTCGGCCACGAGATTGATGTCGTGCAGCGTCGTGACGATCGTCAGCTTCAGCGTTTGCAGGAGATCGAGGATTTCGAGCTGATGGCGGATGTCTAAATGGTTGGTCGGCTCGTCGAGGATGATGATCTTCGGTTCCTGGGCAAGAGCGCGGGCAATCAGCACCCGCTGCTTTTCGCCGCCCGAAAGCGTGGCGAACTGCCGTCGCGCCAGATGGGCAAGGTCGAGATGCTCGAGCGCATGCGCGACCCGCTCGCGATCGCGATCGCTCCAGCCGCTGATTCCCCCGCGACGCGGGATCCGTCCCATCATCACGACGTCGCGCACGCTGAAGGGGAAATCGCCGGGCATTTCCTGCAGCACCACGGCGATCGTCCTTGCCGCCTCGCGCGCGGTCATCGCCCAGAGGCTCACGCGGTCGATCTCGACGCGGCCGGCGATCGGCTCGACCGCGCGGTAGAGGCAGCGCAACAGCGAGGTCTTGCCGGCGCCGTTCGGGCCGATGATCGCCAACCGGCTGCCCGGCGCGACGGAAAAGCTGATGTTGCGGACGAGGCGAAGACCAGCGCGCGGGCCCCATTCCAGTCCTTCGACGCGGAGGCTGGCGCCCGCGGCGGGATCAGGAAAGGCGTGAAGCGGTTGTCCGCCCGCATTCCGCGGCCCATTGAACTTGTCACAGCTCATGAAAGTGCCCTCTCCGCTCATTGGAACCGCCCTGCGGTTTCCTCGGAGACGAGGAGCGCTGCCGGAATGCGGGAAAGGCCCTTGCCGCCCGGGCCGAAGTCCGGATGCGGGAAGGCGGGAAACAACTGCGCGTCCTGCTCCGACTGGCCGTCACACCCGGTCGAGGGCAAGACGCTGCCTTGCCCCTTGGCAAGAGTGGCGGCGAAGCTCACGAGATCATCGATGTTTTCCTCCGGCGAAATGTCGCCGAAGAGGTAGGTCGCTTTGCCGGTCGCCTGGAAGGCGATGGTGCAAGGCCGTGTGCAGGCGGTCATCGCGACGGTGCCGGCGATCGCGAAATCCCGGTCGAGCGGCTTGCCGAGCGCGCTGAGGCTGCGGTTCAACTGCGCGAGCAGCTCGGCGCCGGGCCGGCACGGCCCTCCGGTGAAGCGGCAATCGGTGCAAAGGGTTATCTTGTGCTGTCGGAAGTCTGATTTCGCCATGGCTCATTCCCGCCGGGCTGGGCCGGAGAGAAAATGGCGAAAATGCAAGAAGACGGTTGCCCGCCAAGCAGAAGCCAGTTCTTTTCCATCGGAACACCCCGTCCGTTGTGGTTGATCGGTTCGATGGCAGGTCTCCTGGCTCGCGGGTCGTCGCGCATCCACGTCTTCCCGGCTCGTCGCCAGTGACATGGTGTGAATGCGCTTTCCGCTCACAGTTGCGGGGGCAGCCACGGTTTCGGCCCCTCCTGGGTCGTCCTCACCGTGTTCCCTTTTCAGCCGCTTCCGGGTCACGGAAGCAGCACCATCGCGCCCTTGGTGACATGAATCGCGGTGGCAAGCAACCGGTGGATGAGGGAGGCAGGGAGATATCAACACGGGTGGGTGTCTCGTTGCGAAGCTATGCACTGTTATTAAATAACATTACATTTGGCAAGGTACGGACTCTCGCAATGTGATGATAGCGCGTGACCGAGCAAACATCTCACGCCGAAAACAGGGTTTCCGGCCAAGAAGTCCACGAAGAGACGACGTTTCGGCGACGGGCAGCGGCGGCTGGAGGCCATATCACCTCGCGCCGGGATGTGTGGCTCGCGACCGGCGGCGAGATCGCCGACTGGTACAACAGGAACTATCTGAAAGATCAGGCGACGACGCGATGAACCACCGGGTCTATCTCAGCGGCCAGACCCACAACAGCATCGGCACGGCAACGAGCACGATGACAATGGAAAGAGGCAGGCCGAGGCGCGGATAGTCGCTAAAGCGGTAGCCGCCGGGACCCATGACCAGCGTGTTGCACTGGTGGCCGATCGGGGTCAGGAAATCCGAGCCCGCGCCGATTGCCACCGCCATCAGGAAGGCATCCGGCCGGTATTCGAGCGCCGCGGCGAAACTCGCGGCGATCGGCGCCATGACGAGCACGGTGGCGGCATTGTTGAGGAAGGGCGTGACGGCCATCGCTGCGATGAGGATGAGGGCAAGCGCGCCCGCGGGCGGCAGGCCCGAGGCGACGCCGCTCAGCCAGCCAGCTATGAGGTCCGAGCCGCCGGTGGTGCGCAGCGTGTCGCTGACCGGGATCAGAGCCGCCAGCATGACGAGGATCGGCCCGTCGACTGCGCGGTAGACGTCGCGCAGCGGGATCACGCGGAAGACCACCATAGCCAGCGCCGCCGCGAAAAACGCGACCGGTACCGGCACGACGCCGATCGCGGTCGCCCCCATGGCTGCGGCGAGCACGAGAAGCGGCACCGTCGCGCGGCGGATCGTGCCGAGCAGGATTTCGCGCTGTGCAAGCGGCAGACAGCCGAAATCCTGCAGGAAGGGCGGCAGATCGCGCCGCGTCCCCTGCAAGACGACGATGTCGCCGGCCTGCAGCCGGATGCTGCCGAGACGCTGCTTCAGCCGCTCGCCCTGGCGGCTGACGGCCAGGAGATTGATGTTGTGATTGTTGAAGAGTGCCAGCCGCTGCGCCGTCATGCCGACGAGCGGCGAGCCGCTGGCGATCACCGCCTCGACCGCCTCGATGTCGGCCGGCGCCTTGCCGTTGCTGGCCGCCGGCGAGCGGTCGCCGGAAATCCTGAGCTTCGCCTGGGAAACGATGCGGTCGAGCGCCGCCGGCCCGCCTTCGAGCAGCAGGATATCGTCGGCCTCGACCTTGATATCGGGCAGCGGTGCCAGATGTGTGCCGCGCCGGAAGATGGCGATGACGACGGCGCCGCCGTCGCCGAGCTTGACCAGGTTTCCGAGCGGCTTGCCAATCCCAGGCGAACCGGCCGGGACGATCGCTTCGGACGTGTAGTCCGTGATTTCGATCGCCTGGTTGACGGAAACGTGCTGGCTCTTGCGCTCCGGCACCAGCCTGTAGGCGAAAAGCAGGAACACCGCGCCGACCGCCGCCAGCGATGCGCCGACGGGGGTGAAATCAAACATCGTGAAGCTTTCGCCGGTCAGATCCTGCCGCATCCGCGAAACGACGACATTGGGCGAGGTGCCGATCTGCGTCATCAGCCCGCCGATCAGCGAACCGAAGGCCATCGGCATCAGGAACACCGAAGGCTGCACATTCGACCGGCGCGCGAACTGGAAGGCGACCGGGATCATGATCGCCAGCGCCCCGATATTCTTGATGAAGGCGGAAAGCACCGTGACGGTGACGACGAGAAGCGCGAGTTGCGCCCTCACCGACGTCAGGTCCGGCAGGAAGCGTTGGATCGCCGCATCCACAACGCCGGAGCGCGCAACACCCGCACTGACGATAAGCGCGCTGCCGACGATGATGACGATATCGTCGCTGAATCCGTCGAAGGCATGGTCGAAGGGCACGATGCCGACCGCGACCGAGAGCATCAGCGCCGAACACGCGACAATGTCGTAGCGGAAGCGGTCCCAGATGAAAAAGGCCATCATGGTGCCGATGACAAGAAACGAGAGCGATTGTTCGGCGGTCATGGGCAGTACCTGAAGCAACGCGGGTCGGGCGATGGCCTTCCAAAAAGCGGCCTACGCAGGCAGCCCCAACGAAACGCGCGAACAGCAGTTCGTGCGACCGTGGCCCTCCGGCGAGTCCGGCTCCTTACATCCTTCAAAGCGGCCACCAGATGCAACAGAATTCGCATCGAAGCACCAAACGTCACCAGGAAACTGCCCGAAACTCGTTGGCTCCTTTGATCGTTGTTGAAGAAGGAATAAGATATGCAGCCAGTTTGGCGTGTATCAACGGGCCGCTCGCGCAATGGAGAGGGGCGCAATCGCCGGAGCCAAGGAAAACCGTCATGAAGATCGCCCTGCCCGCCATTTGCCTGGGTTTTCTGCTCGCCGCCTGCGCCTCCACCGCCCCGCCGTCCATCGGCTACTCGCGCAATCTCGAGCCCATTCCCGGCAGCATAACCTATGGCGGGCAGCCGCGCACGAAGCTGACCAAGGCGCCAGTCGGCAGCATCGTGCCGCACCGGTTTCGCGACAAATTCGGCCGTCAGGTCTCCGAAACCTATGTCATAGAGCCGGACCGTTCGCTGCAATTGATAAGTCGCCGCATCGACTATGACCTCCCCAGCGACCGATAGGATGGATCGCCATGAAATATGCCTCGCCCGCCCTCCTTGCCGCCCTGCTGCTTGGCGCCTGCACGGCCACGCCGCCGCCGTCGGTCGGCTACGGGCGCTATCTCGAGCCCATTCCCGGCAGCATAACCTATGGCGGCCAGCCGCGCACGAGGCTGACCAAGTCGCCGGTCGGCAGCATCGTGCCGCACCAGTTCTTCGACAATTTCGGCCACCGGGTCTACGAAACCTATGTGATCGAACCGGACCGCTCGTTGCGACTCGTTGGCCGTCGCATCGACTATGATATTTTCGGCGATATGGACGATTGACGTTCGGTTCGGTTTCGGACGGCGGCGCCACGCGGTGGCCGCTATTCCCCGCCGCCGAGCGAGTGAACGAAGACCGCGAGTTGCTTGACCGTGGTGTCGCCGATGCGAGGCAGCCAGGCCGGCATGACGCCGTGCTTCGGCGTCTTCATCTGGTTGATGATCGCCTGCTCGCCCTCGCCGTTCAGCCAGATCGCGTCGGCAAGGTCAGGCGCGCCCATCTCGCGGCTGCCTTTCGCATCCTCGCCGTGGCACGAAGCGCAGTTGTCCGCGAAGAGCTGTTTGCCGGGCTCGATCAGCGCCGGATTCGACGGCGTGCCGGTAAGGCTCACGACAAAGGCCGCCGTCTGCTTCAACTGCTCGGGCTCCAGCATCTCCGCGAAGGACGGCATCTCGGAGACGCGGGTCTCGCCGTCGCTGGCATGGCGGATGCCGTGCGCGATCGTCTGGTAGATCTCGTCGGGCTTGCCGCCCCAGAGCCAATCGTCGTCGTTCAGGTTCGGGAAGCCTTTCCCGCCCGCCGCACCGGAGCCATGGCACTGCGCACAGTTCACCTTGAAGGCGGAAGCACCGGCCGAAACGGCGAACTGCTGCAATTGCGGATCGGCAATGATCTCATCGAGCGAACTCGAGGCGATCCGCTCCAGGTTGCCGGCCTGCGCCGCCTTGGCATTGGCAAGCTCGACGCTGACCTCGGAGCGGCTCGAATAGCCGAGCACGCCCTTGGTCGCGTCCGTCAGCATCGGCCACGAGGGATACGCGATTGCGTAGCCTATTGCCCAGATGATCGTTGCGTAGAAGCTGTAGACCCACCAGCGCGGCATCGGGTTGTTGAGCTCGCGAATGCCGTCCCACTCATGACCGGTGGTCTCGACGCCGCTGATCTCGTCAATGTGTTTGTCCGCCATGGATCAATCCTCCTTACGAGCGGCATGAGGAAAAGTGTGCAGCGGTTTTCCGCCCGCATGCCGTTCTGACTTCTCAGAGCCGATCACATCGTGATCGAAGGGGATAAAGGCGGCCTGATGGGCGGCATTCCTAGCGCCCGGCCGGAAGATGAAAACGACGACACCGAAGAAGAAGACCATCATGGCGACGAGGCCCCAGCTGTCGGCGAAGTGGCGCATGAGCGTGTAGGTTTCCATGTCGGTTTCCCTCCTCAGCGATAGCCGGTGGTGTCGTCATAGGTGGAGAAGTCGACGAGCGTGCCGAGCATCTGGAGATAGGCGATGAGCGCATCCATCTCCGTCAACTTTTGCGGATCGCCGTCGAAATCGCCGAGCTTGGCCTTCGGGTAACGCTCCTCGACACCGGCGGTGTCGGCGTTGGGATCGGCCTGCGCCTTCAGGTCCTGAGCCGCGTTATCGATCATCTCGTCCGTGTAGGGAACGCCGACGGCCCTGTTGGCCTTGAGGTTCATGGCGACGTTCGTCACCTCGAGCGGCGTTTCCTTGAGGAAAGCGTAGCTCGGCATCACCGATTCCGGCACCACCGAGCGCGGCTCGATCATGTGCTGGACGTGCCATTCGTTGGAGTAGCGGTCGCCGACGCGGGCAAGGTCCGGCCCCGTGCGCTTCGAGCCCCACTGGAACGGATGGTCGTACATCGACTCCGCGGCGAGCGAGTAGTGCCCGTAGCGCTCGACCTCGTCGCGGAACGGCCGGATCATCTGGCTGTGGCAGACATAGCAGCCTTCGCGGACATAGATGTCGCGTCCGGCAAGCTCCAGCGGCGAATAGGGTCGCATGCCTTCGACCTTCTCGATGGTGTTTTCGAGATAGAAGAGCGGCGCGATTTCCACGATGCCGCCGATCGAGACGACGAGCAGCGAGCCGACCAGGAGGAGCGTGGCATTGCGTTCGAGGGTGGCGTGTTTGTCGAGAATGGACATGGGTTTGTCCTCCTATTCCGCAGCCTGCGGCACCGGCATTGCACCGAGGATCGGGGCTTCGTCGCGCACGCGTCCGAGGATCGTCATTGTTACGTTGAAGGCCATGAGCAGCGCTCCGGCGAGGAACAGGCCGCCGCCGACGGCGCGCAGCACATAGTAGGGGAACATGGCCGCTACCGATTCCGCGAAGGAATAGACGAGGAAGCCCTGGTCGTCGTATTCGCGCCACATCAGGCCCTGCTGGATGCCGGCGACCCACATGACGGCGGCGTAGACGACGATGCCGAGGGTGGCGAGCCAGAAGTGCCAGTTGACCATGCGCATGCTGTAGAGCCGCTCGCGGTTCCAGAGCTTCGGGACGAGATAATAGATCGCGCCGAAGGTGATGAGCCCGTTCCAGCCGAGCGCGCCGGAATGCACGTGGCCAATGGTCCAGTCGGTATAGTGGCTGAGCGAGTTGACCGTCTTGATCGACATCATCGGCCCTTCGAAGGTCGCCATGCCGTAGAAGGCCACGGACATGACCATCATGCGGACGATGGGATCGGTGCGGACCTTGTCCCAGGCGCCCGAAAGCGTCATCAGGCCGTTGATCATGCCGCCCCAGGAGGGCATCCAGAGCATGACGGAGAAGACCATGCCGAGGGTCTGGGCCCAGTCGGGCAGCGCGGTATAGTGGAGATGGTGCGGCCCCGCCCAGATGTACATGAAGATCAGCGCCCAGAAGTGGATGATCGACAGCCGGTAGGAGTAGACGGGGCGGTTCACCTGCTTGGGGATGAAGTAATACATCATCGCCAGGAAGCCGGCCGTCAGGAAGAAGCCGACGGCGTTATGACCGTACCACCATTGCGTCAACGCGTCCTGAACACCCGAGAAGGCCGAGTAGCTCTTCGAACCGAAGAAGGAGACCGGCACCGCCAGATTGTTGACAATGTGCAGCATGGCGATGGTGACGATGAAGGCGAGATAGAACCAGTTCGCCACATAGATATGCGGCTCCTTGCGCACCAGGATCGTGCCGAGGAACGCAACGAGGTAGGCGACCCAGACGATCGTCAGCCAGAGGTCGACATACCATTCAGGCTCGGCATATTCGCGGCTCTGAGTGATGCCGAGCAGGTAGCCCGTTGCCGCCAGCACGATGAAGAGCTGATAGCCCCAGAATACGAACCAGCCGAGATTGCCGCCGAAGAGGCGTGCGCGGCTGGTGCGCTGAACGACGTAGAACGAGGTTGCGATCAGCGCGTTGCCACCGAAGGCGAAGATGACGGCGGAGGTGTGCAGCGGCCGGACGCGCCCGAAGTTGAACCAGGGCTCGACATTGAGGTCCGGGAAGGCAAGCTGTAGCGCAGCGATAACGCCGACCAGGAAGCCCACGACGCCCCAGAATACCGTGGCGATGACGCCGTATTTCACGACCTCGTCGAAATATTCTGACTGCCGGGGTGCCGCACCCGCGACCGCCGGGCGGAACTCGATCCGCTGCAGCAACAGGATCGTGCCGCCGAGCAGCACGAAGAACAGCACCCACATATGCGCCCCGAAAAGGCGATCTTGAGCGAAGCCGGCCCCAACCAGCGCCAGGAAGGCGCCGACCCCGAGCACGATCATCTCGAATGTGTATTTCATGGTTGGGTCCCCAACTTTCTCAAATCGCTAACGACGGCGCACCGAACGACGCATGCCGCCGCAACCTGCCCTGGTCTGTCAGAATCGCACGCCGGCAACCTTGATTCAGATCAAGGCCCGCGCTCACCCATCGACGCATCTTGCGATCATGGAGGCGGCTCGTGAGGCGATGGTTGGAAGGGCCGGTGGCGCATGAGAGCAAAAATCAA
The DNA here is from genome assembly GCF_013283645.1 of Sinorhizobium psoraleae. Taxonomy (GTDB): domain Bacteria; phylum Pseudomonadota; class Alphaproteobacteria; order Rhizobiales; family Rhizobiaceae; genus Sinorhizobium; species Sinorhizobium psoraleae. The sequence goes on along the minus strand of NZ_JABEKV010000004.1, from coordinate 419,293 downwards.
CCGCCGAACGTTAGAGACACTTCCCTCGGCTTTGACAGAGTCGCCGGTTGAGCCGCTGAGCTGGTTGGCCGGCGCCCATCAGGACCAACTCGCGCTCTGCGACAGCCTGGAAGCCATTGCCGACAGCCTGCCGGATGAGATCAACCGCGAGACCTGCGCCTATGCCGCAAAGATGCTCGGGCCGACGATCAGGGATCTTCATGCCGGCGAGGAAAGGCTGGTTTTTGCCTGGATCGAGCAGCGCTTCCCGGACGACACGTCGGTGCATGCCCTGCTTGAGCGCCTGAAATACGAGCATTGCGAAGACGAGTGTTTCGCCGAGGAACTGACCGAAATGCTCGGTCGCCTTGGCGCGGCGGACAGGACCGTCAATGCCGAGACCGCCGGCTACATGCTGCGCGGCTTCTTCACCAATGTGCGCCGCCACATCAGCTTCGAGCAGGAGTGCCTTCGCAGCATGCTTGTCCGGCGTTCAGGCAAAACGCCCTGCTAATTTCCTGCAACCAGCCTGCTGGCGCTCAAGCCACTTTGGAGTAGATATCGAGTTTGTCGCTGGAGACGAATCCATTCCGGCGGTAGAACTCGGATACTCTGCCCGTGCGTTGCGATACCAGCCATACTTTGTGACATCCCGCCGCTTTTGCTGCCGCGACGATGGCGCCGAGCAGTGCCGTTCCGACACCGGCACCCTGCGCACCTGGAAGCACCGCAACCTCCTCCAAGTACAGCAACTGGCCCGCATAGTGTCGATGCCGTGTGCCGATTGTAATCCCAACGAGACTATCTGCATCCCAAGCCGCTAACGCTATTCGCCTTGGCGCGGCCAAGAGCTGCGAAACACGCTCAGTTGCGGCTTCGACTGACCAGTCTTCATTCCAAGGAGGCGCGGCGTACGCGCGAGAAATGATGGTTGCTGCCGCTTCGAGATCTGCCTCGTTCATCTGGGTGATCAAGAAAGACATGCGTTCAGATTTCATCAATGACCTTCCACAGTAAGTCTCTCGAACACCAGTGATGTGAGCGTTTCGAACCGGCGGACTCCGCCGCCTACAGTCGATCGTGCTCAGCTCCCGTGATGTACAAGAGTCGCAAACATCTCGAAATCGTCGCGCAATTTGCTACTGAAATCTACCCTAACGATAGCGTACCGAGAAATGAACGCAGTTGTTGAAATTAATGCACAGTTGGAACAAACTGCCGCTGATACATAGTCGGCAGCTTTCCTCCGGCCCTGGGCACATCTTCTGCATCGGGTCGCGTCGTGAAGGATAAAATGGCTTTCTTTCTGCAGACCTTTGGAGGTTTGAGGCTAGTCGACTCGGAAAGCAACCACGTTGCTTTCCCCGAAAAGGGATTGCTGATTCTCGTTTACTTGCTCACAACCTCAAATGGTTCCGCGTATCGACAGGAGTTGGCCGCGTTCTTGTGGAGCAACGAGGACAAGGCCGTTTCGCTTTCGAACTTGCGTAAGACCGTTTCGAGAATAAAGACTCGCCAAAATGAACTCAGAGCGCAGTTCCTTTCCTTCACGGAAACCATGATTTACGTTGATCGGGGGTCTCTGTCCTCCGATCTCCTGTCGATTGACAAAGAGGGTGTGGCAGAGCCTGTTGCTCGGCTCATGCGCCTCATAGGCCTATTGAAGCAGCCCTTCATCGGGACAGTTGACTGCGACAGCTCCGATTTTGACACCTGGCTTGCGGAACGCAGAAATCAGCACAAGGGCATTCTCAAAGATTCGCTGGAACGAGCGGCACCTTTGGCCCGCACCCAAGCCGAATCCGAAGCCGTCAAGGATGCGGCCATCCTCCTCTTCCGAGCCGAACCCGCGGATCCGGATACGCTCCAATTTCTCGTAAAAATATTTGGTGCGGAAAGAGACGTTGAGGACCTGCGACGGTTTTTTGAGCAGAGAAGCAGTTCAATTTCGCGGGGCATCGATGCTCTTAGCTCTGCCATCGACAAGAAATCGGCAAAGATCCCGGCCAAGGTACGAGCGCACTCATCTGATGCCGGCATATCCGGCATCAAAGCAGCAATTCCTCGCCTTGTGTTGCTGCCTCCGACCAATCAATCCAGCCGTCCCGACGCTGGCCTCGTCGCCGCATCGTTGATCGAAGATATTACGATCGGGTTTTGTGCCCTTAACAGCCTCCAGGTTATAGCCCCCCATTCGGCCGTTCGAATTGGCCACGATATGGAGGACCAGGTTGCGTTCTTCGAGCACCATTCGGTCACCTACGTTCTCGACACCCGGATCAGCAGCCTGGGCGGCGAAGTGACGTTATTCGCCCAGCTGATCTTTCTTCCCGATAGCGAGATTACCTGGGCGGAGAGGTTCGGCCTCGGTCATCTTGACCTTGCTCGCGATCGAAGAGTGATTTCGCGACGTATCGCACTTTCTGTTTCCAGTGAGATCGAGCGGCATGAAACGACACGCTCCTATCTTGAGCTGAACCCGATTGCCTACCATCGATATCTTGTCGGCAGACCGCACCTTAATCGACTCACGCTTCCAAACTTGCGACGTGCGCGCAAGGAGATGAAAGCCGCGCTGCAGGCAAGTCCTGATTTCGCGCCGGCGCTGAGCGCCATGGCCCGAACTTACTCAAAGGAGTGGCTGTTAACGGCACGAGGCGATATCGATCTTTTGAAGACGGCGGAGACTTTCGCAGCGCAGGCCATGGGAGCGCGCGCGGACCTAGCCGATGGCTATCGCGAATTTGGCGTTGCCAAATTGTTGCAGGGTGCATTCGATGAAAGCGCTGAAGCGATGGAATTGGCAGAGACGCTTGGTCCGCACTATGCGGATGTCATCGCCGACTACGCGGATACGTTGGTCCATTGTTCGCGCCCTGCCATGGCCTTGCAGAAGATTGAGCGCGCGATCGAGTTGAACCCTCTCAGCCCGGACGCTTATCTCTGGACCGCTGCGGGAGCCAACTACGCTCTCAGCCACTTCGAGGCGTCGCTGGACTATATCAGCCAGATGGAAGATCCCAGCTTGGCGGACAGGCTTTCAGCCGCCAACTGGGCGATGCTGGACCACATGGACAAGGCGCGTTTTTTTGTGCGCAGCGTTCGCGAAGCCAATCCGGCTTTCGACGTCGACCAGTGGCTGGCCGCCGTTCCGAGTAAGGAGCAATGGCACAAGGATCTCTACCGTGAAGGACTAAAGAAGGCAGGATTTTAACCGCAAATCTGCAACCGGGGAAATAAAGCAAATGGCTAGAGTTATCGTCATTAGCATAGCGGGTGAAGAAGGTCTCTGGGTGGTCGATCTGGATGCCGGGAGCGTAGTGCCTCTCGATCCGCCCAAGGCAGGGGGGCTCAAGACAGTGACCGACCTTCGCGCAAGCGGCACAATCGTGACGAAGGGCGTGGACATTGCGGTGGTCGTCAGGTCAGCCGAGGCCGCATTTTCAGGTCACTATGATGGCTAGCCTGTAAACCCAGTACGGCCCTTGAAATCCGAAAGCGCAGATATCGCAGCCGGTGATCACGCCGTCAACAACTGCCTCGCTGTGCCTTGCAGCAGCGCCATTGATCGACGGCGCTGCGGCTCAGGATCGAAGTCGATCATTATCGACCGCGCCGCCTTGCGTTTCTCTCAGCGCGGATTATCGATTTCCCGGAAGCACGACGCCGACATCGGCGCGCTACGGTCCTACCCTTAAGCGCTCAGGCCGCAATTGCCCTGCGCCGGTCGGCATGTTCCTGTATGACCAGGATTGCGCCGATCAGCTTGCCGTTGCTCGACAGGCATGGCGTCATGCGGCAGCGAACCACCACCGTCCGTGCGTCGACGGTCTTGGCAAAGGTGTAGTCGACGACTTCGCCGCCGAAGCAGCGGTCAAGATGGGCCTTCACGCGTTGCTCGAAGCGCTGGAGGCCGATGAACTCGACGATGTGCCGGCCGATGAGATCAATCGGCCTGCTTTCGAGATGATTCGCATTCAAGGGATTGGTGTAGAGATAGCGGTAATCCGGCGTGATGACGGCGATCCGGTCGGGAAAGCAGTCGAGAATCGCCTCGTTGAGCAATCCCTCGTCTGCGCGCCCCTTGCTCGGCAATATTGCCCGACGGTCGAGGTCGAGACCGGCGAGGTCCGCCACCCCCGTCGCCGCGAAATAGCGATCGATCAGCGATTGAAGCAAGTGCGAATGGCGCAGCACGCAGGACATGTCGTCCGCCTCGGCACGCAGGATGTCGACCAGGAACTGAAACTGCAGCCGGGCGTCTTCCACGCTCGCGGCCTTCTCGTCGTAAACCGCGCTCAGGATAGGATCAAGCTCACGATCCAGAATGCCGATCAGGTGTTCGTCAGCCACGCTCACGGCATACTGCAACTGCGAATATTTGAACCAGAACAGTTCAATCAGTGCGTTCAATTCGAATCCCCATTCCCCACGGCAATGCCGCGTCGATGCACTTCAAGCTAGACGGTAATGTCGCAGACGATATCCGGGTTTTGATGATTTCCCCTCGATCCCAAAACTGCAGTGCGCCTGTCACCCACGGCGCTTGCAGCAGCCCCCGTACCACAACGATGAGTTTACACTCATTGCGGCATCGTTCAACAGCGAGAAAGCGCGCGCTTCAAGCATTTTCGAATCAAGGCAATGAGCGGCTCGGGGACCGTCGAAGGACAGTCGAGTAGCGAGCCGGCAGCCAGAATCGAGAGCGCAGAGCGACAATCTCGGACTAACTCCTCCAGTTGAAGATCGCTGCTGGCGCCCGTGATCTTCCGTGATACATTGCAATTCGGGATCATATCCGGATCGAGGGGGCACGCATGATGCGGGGACTTTATCGGCTTGGCATTCGGATTTCGGCGCTAGCGATATTTCTCCCGGCAGCCCTGTGGTCCCTGCCGGCATCCGCAACGGACCCTTACGCCTCGAACAACGGTCTCTATCCGACGGCGAGCGAATGGAGCGGCCCTTACCGCAGCTTGAACTACAACTATCCGGAAACAGCCGGAAACAAGTGGTTCGCGGTTGCGCCACGCATGCCGCTGAACATCGAAAATGCCGGCGACTATGTTGCCAAGCTCAAGGCCTTCGTCGAGCCGAACATGCGGGCGATGATCGATGCGCCGGACACCTGGGATCCGGCCGCGAATGGCTGGTATGGAATGATCTGGCAGGGCGCTGGCACCGCTGGCCCGAACGGCGTCGTCGATCCGGAGAGCGGGCAGGAAGCCATCCTCGGCTCGTTTTCCGGGCAGATAATCACTCAAGGGACGTTCCAGGACTCTGGCCTGACGGTCAATATGCAGAACCATACGGTCATCTATTACGATGCCCTCTCCGCCACGATGCTGAAGAAGCTCTGGGCCGATCCGTTCAGGCCAAATCGAACGGCGGTGTCGTTCCCGGAGGGCGGGATGGTGGTCAAGGCGGCGGCGGTGACGCCGACGCCGGAGCAATGGCCCGTCGTCGAGGGCTCCGGCATATGGAATGTCTATCGTCCGACCGTCGAGTCGCTTCAGGGGCCGGACTACAATCCCTACACCAACGCCAAGGCGGTGGTCGTGCCGCTCCGGGTGCTGCAGTTCGATATCATCGTGAAGGACACGGTCGCCTCCCCGCAGACCGGCTGGGTCTTCGTCACCTACGTTTATGACAAGGATGCCCCGGGCGCGACTGCCTGGGACAAGCTGGTGCCGCTTGGCGCCATGTGGGGCAACGACCCGGCTTTCGCACGTGAACCGAACGGCACTGACCCGAAAGGCGGCCCCCTGCAAGAGACATGGATCAATCAGAAGGCGCCCGCCTATGCGCTCTCTTCGCTCGGCTGGGGCGGCCGGCTTTCCGGTCCGATCGACGTCTCCGAACGCCACAATGTGCTTCTGACCGACGGCAGCCGGGTCCCGATGCAGCGGGCCTCCTCCTGTCTCAGCTGCCACGGCACCGCGCAGTTTCCCTTCGTCGCAAACCTGTATCCTTCTCCGAACAAGGCCTTTCCGCGCGAAGGAACGCTTTTTCCGATGTATCCGCCCGGCTCGGAGATGTGGGCGCGCTGGTTTCAGAACAGACCGGGGTCAAAACCGCAGAACGACAATGAGGATGCGGTCGCGCTCGACTACGACATGCTGATCATGTTTGCCCTCAGTGCCTTCGACGCCGCCGCCGGCAACGACGTCTTCGTTCAAGAACATGTCGACGTCCACTAGGCACCCGGGCGACCGGCTCGGCGCGCTGATCGCACAGGGACCGGCGGAGCCCTCCGACATGCCCTCGCAGCACCGGCAACTGACCGTGATGTTCGCCGATCTCGTTGGCTCGACCGCTCTCCTGGAGGAACACGGGCCGGAGGCATTCAGCGACTTGCTGCGCATCTATCACAACCTCTGCACGGAGGCGACGCGGACGCAGGACGGCACGGTGGCGAACTATCTGGGCGATGGCGTCATCAGCTACTTCGGCTATCCGCGCGGCACGGAGGATGATCCGCTGCGGGCCGTGCAGGCCGCTTGGACGATCCTTCAGAACCTTGAGCAACTCAACCGCAAGCTGGCGGGTGCCCGGCTTGCGGCGCGGATCGGCATTGCGACCGGGCGTGTCATCATTCATCAGAAGCCGGGCGACTACTACGGCGAGAACGTCGTCGGCGCCTGTCTGAACAAGGCGGCACGACTGCAGACGCTCGCCTCCGCGAATACGGCGGTCGTCTGCGCCGCGACACGCAAGCTGGCGGGAAAGGCATTCGAATTCGAGGACCTCGGTCCGCAAGACCTGAAGGGGTTCGAGCAGCCGGAGGTCGTCTTCAGACTGCGGCCGCGACGGCGCAAGGGCCTCAGCCGTTTCGAGGCGTTGCGCGGCGAGCGCCGCACGCCGCTCGTCGGCCGCGACCGAGAGCTCGCCCTGTTGCGCAAATTGATGGCGCGCGCCGCCGGCGGGTCGGGTGGAGCCGCGGTTCTCGTCGGCGAACCCGGCATCGGCAAGTCGCGACTGATCGACGTGTTGCGGCGCGATCGAGTCATGGAAAGCGCTCGCTTTCTGTCTCTGCAATGCTCGCCCGCCCACCAGTTTTCATCGCTTCATCCCGTCAAGGACTATCTCGACTGGGTGTCCGGTGTGAATGCCGACGATGCACGGGACGTCCGGCGCGACAAGCTTCGGCGGCTTTTCCAATCGGCCTGGCAGACGGACGAGGAACAAACCGCGGTGCTGATGGACGTGGTTGCGTCGAGCGGCCCCGAGCAGGAAGCGAATGCCGATATCGGCATCCTCCTCAAGAGGCGCATGGCCTTCCAGATCTTGTCCAAGAAGGTGTTCAGCACGGCCGTGCCCGGGCACCCGCTGTTGCTGGTTTTCGAGGACGTGCACTGGATCGACCCCACCTCTGCGGAATTCCTCGAAAATCTGGTCAGGAACGCCGCTGACCATGCCTGCACCGTGCTGACCACGACCCGGCCGGAGGGCCCGTTTGCGGGACGGCTGAGTGCACTGGGCGAAGTCGTGCAACTGGAGCGGCTGACCGATGCACAGTCCGTCGAACTCGCGAAGGCGACCGGCCTTGCTGCCGGCATGGACGAGGAAACGCTGCACGTCATCGTCGAAAAATCCGATGGCGTCCCGCTCTTCGTCGAGGAATACGCCTCCATGCTTGCGGAAAACCTCGGCGGGCGAGAAAAGGCCGAAGGTCAGAAGGTGCGGCGCGACGTTCCCATGACTCTTGGCGGGCTCGTGCAGAACAAGCTCGACCGGCTCAATCCCCATGCCCAGAAGGTCGCGAGGATCGGGGCCACGGTCGGGCGCGTCTTCGACCTTCAACTGGTCCGCTCCCTGTCGGCACTCGGCCGGACCACCTTCGACAAGGCGCTCGCCACGCTCGAAGCCGCCGATATCGCTCATAGGGGAACGGCATCCGGAAGCCAGCCGGCGGCGATCTTCAAACATGCCCTGGTGCAGGATGCGGTATACGGATCGTTGAGCACGGCCGAGCGACGCCGGCTGCACGGCCTCGTGGCCGACGCCATGCTCGCGGACAAGGGTGGGCGCCGGATCACTGCCGAGGTGCTGGCCGATCACCTGCTTGCCGCCGGACGCAACAGGGAGTCAGCCGAATGGCGCTTGACGGCCGCGATGGCGGCGGCCGGAGAAGGAAGCGCGGCGGAGGCGCTGGCGCATATCACCCGTGGTCTGGCGGCGACGGAGCAATTGCCGGCAGGCGACGAACGCGACGACGTTGAACTGCGGCTGCGGGCGATCGAAGGTCCGACGCTCATGGTGACCCGCGGCCCGGGCAACCCCGCTTTTGGCGCCGCCCAGGCGCGTGCGCTGGAGTTGCTGCGCCGTCAGAACAAACCCGACAACTTGGTTCCCGTCATCTATAACACGGCCTTGCATGACTGGGCGTGTGGCAGGCTCGCCGAGGCGGACCGGGTAAACGACCAGATTTTCGCGATATTGGACGCGGAACCATCGGATGCGGCCTACCTCGCCGCCCATACGATGCGCGGCCTCGTCGCCTGGCATCGCGGCGATAATCCGGCTGCGCTCGAACACCTGAGCGCCACCGTCGCGCGCTATGATCGCGCGCTACACCGCGAGTTCTACATGCGCTTCCTCAAGGAATTCGGCGTCTTCGGGCGGTTCTATCTCGGCCTGACGCATACCGTCATGGGGAAGACCGCCGAGGGTGCGAAGCATGCAAAGGCGGCGCTCGAACTCGCAAAGCTGGTCAAGCGTCCGCACGTTTACGGCTTCGCACTGCTCGCCAACTTCGTAACCGCCATGCTGCGCGACGATGTGCCGACGGCATCCCGTTACAGCGAAGAAGGCATCGAATTCGCCGGCCGTCAGGGCTTTCCCGAAATGGTCGCCATGTCGATGATCTGCCAAGGCTGGGCGAAGGCGAAACGGGGCGCGATCGATACCGGTATCCACCAGATGGAGGAAGGCTCCGCTCTTTGGGCGATGACCGGCTTCGAGAACTGGCAGGCCTATTTCGCAAGCCTGCTTTCCGACGCCTATGTGGCCGTCGGGCGGCTCGACGAAGCACGCGCGCTGCTGGACCGGCACGATGAAAGGGCGGCGCGTTTTGGCGAGGCCCAGTTCGAGCCGCTGCTGGCGAAGTCGCGGGCGGTGCTCTTGTCCGCAGCCGGCGACCCCGGTGGCGCAGCCGCTGCCATGCAGATCGCGCGGGAACGCGCGGCACGCAACAAGGCGGCGCTTTGGATGGGCTAGCGGGGCGCGTTTAGAGGCTACGCTTGATGTTCCAGCGGTCGTGGTACCAGAGCCATTGGCCCGGATATTCGCGCACCCAGCTCTCTACCTTGTCGTTCAGCATCTGGGCCGTAGCATTGACGTCGACGCTGCCGTCGGCCCTGCGGGGAATCGTGATCGCCGGTTCGAGCTCCAGCCGGAAGCGACCGCCAGGCAGGCGGATACAGCGGGCGGGATAGACCTCGCAGTTGAACTGGCGCACGAGTTTGGCCAGCAGCGGATTGGTCTGCACGTCCCTGCCGAAGAACCTGGTCTTCAAACCCTTGCGGAACTTCTGATCGACCAGAACGCCCACACCACCGCCGCGCTCCAACTGACGGGCAAGCGCGAAGGAAGAACCGGCATGGGACGGCACGAGATTGCCCATCCGCGCCTTGCGGAACTCGAAGACCTTATCAGCCATGTAGGGGTTGTTCGGCGGGCGGAAGAGGACCGTGACGTCGAGACCGAAGGCTGAGCCCGCGACGGGCAGCATCTCGAAATTGCCGCTGTGGGCCGTGAAGACGATGAAGGGCCGCGGGTTGTCGCGCAAGTCCAGGAACAGCGGGATACCCGACACTTCCACCCTGCCCGGCTCCGACCGATGAGGGTCGAAATCGAAGAGCTGGTCGAGGAAGACGTATTCCGCTGCCATCCGGCCCATATTGCCCCAGCTGTCGAGTGCGATCTCCTCGAGCTCCGCCTCGCTCTTTTCCGGAAAGGCATTACGCAGATTGGTGAGCGTCAGCTTGTAGCGCCCGGTCTTCGGGCCGATCCACCGGGCGACACGATCCATGAAGTTGATCGCCGTGTCCGGCGGAAAGAGCTTAAGCACCGTCAGCAGCAGGAACACGAACTGCGCAATCAGCCATTGCCGAAAATGGTTGGCGGCCAGCACAAGCCGCGCAATCAGCATCCGCACGTGTTCAGTCCATCCGAAGGATGATCTTGCCGAAGACCTGTCGCGTTTCCATCCGTTCCAGCGCCCGGTCGATATCGTTGAAGCCGACTTCGGTATCGATCACCGGATGCACGAGGCCGCGACCCATCTTCTGCATGGCGTTCGCCATGTTTTCCATGCGGCAGCCGAAGGAGCCGAGCAGCTTCAACTGCTGCTGGAAGAGCATCATCAGGTTCATGTCGGTCGAGACGCCGGACGTCGAGCCGCAGGTAACGAGACGCCCTCCCCGCTTCATCGACAGCATCGAGCCTGCCCAGGTGTCCTTGCCCACGTGTTCGAAGACAACGTCGACGCCCTTCTTCCTGGTGAGCTTGCGCACCACGCCCTCGAAGCGGTCCGTGCGGTAGTTGATGACATGATCGGCGCCGAGTGCCTTCGCCTTCTCGATCTTGTCATCCGAACCGACAGTGGTGATCACCGTGCAGCCGATCTTCTTGGCAAGCTGGATCGCGGCCGTGCCGATGCCGGAACCGCCGGCATGGACGAGGATCGTTTCCCCGGGTTCGAGCTTGGCGTTGTCGAAGAGCATGTGTTCGACCGTGCCGAAGGTGACGGGTGCCAGCGCCGCACCGACGGCATCGACGCCCGGAGGCGCCGGAACGAGCAGGCGCGCCGGGAGGTTCACCAGTTCCTGCGCGAAACCGTCGAGGTGGAAGCCGTGCACGCCGCCTACATGTTCGCAGAGATTGTCGCGCCCCTCGCGGCAGGGACGGCAGAGCCCGCAGGTGCGCGCGCCATAGATCGAGACGAGCTGGCCGGGCAGAACATTGGCGACGCCGGGACCGATGCTCTCGACCACACCAGAGGCTTCCGCGCCGATTACCAGCGGCATCTTGCGCTTGGCAAAGGCCATGCCGCGCCAGCCCCAGACGTCGATATGGTTGAGCGCCACGGCCTTGACGCGAAGCGTGACTTCACCGGGACCGGGCGCTTCCGGTTCCGGAAGGTCGGTGATTTCAAGCTTGCGGTCATCGAGCAGTTGCAGGGCGCGCATGGTCTTTCCTTTGCCGAGGGCGGCATCGATTCTAAAAGTTTTGAGCGGGGATGCGGAGCGGGAAAACCGCTCACACTTTTCCTCACCCCGCTCTGTTCGTTGTGGGCCGGGGCTTAGGCCGGCTCGGCGGTCATGACAAGGCTGGCGTTCTGACCACCGAAGCCGAAGGAGTTCGACAGCACGGCAGTTACCTGCTGGCTGCGCTTCACGTTCGGCACGGCATCGAGAACGATCGCCGGGTCGGGGTTCTGGTAGTTGATGGTCGGCGGCAGGGTGCCGGTCAGCATGGTCTGGAGCGAGAAGACCGCCTCGACAGCACCAGCGGCCGTCAGCGTATGGCCGATCATCGACTTGTTCGAGGAAACCGGGATCGTCGGCAGGCGCTCGCCGAAGACGGACGACATCGACAGGTATTCCATCTTGTCGTTTTCCGGCGTCGAGGTGCCATGGGCATTGATATAGCCGATGCCGGTCTCGTCGATGCCGGCGTCCTCGAGCGCTGCGCGGATCGTCGCGATCGCCGGGCCACCATCCGGCGACGAGCGCGTACGGTGGAAAAGGTCTGCCTTTTCGCCGCAGCCCTTGAGGATGCCGTAGATGCGCGCGCCGCGGGCAAGAGCCGCTTCCAGGGATTCCAGCACCAGCGTCGCAGCGCCTTCCGCGATGACGAAGCCGTCGCGGTCCTTGGTGAAGGGCTTCGAAGCCTTCTCGGGCGGGTCGTTCTGGGTCGAGAGCGCAGAGAGCAGCGAGAAGCGGATCAGCGCCTCGGCGCTGACCGAGCCGTCCGTTGCGACCGTCAGCGCCCGGTCGGTGCGGCCCTGGCGGATAGCCTCGACGCCCAGTTGGATCGCCGTCGCGCCGGAAGCACAGGCCGTCGAAAGCGTCACCGGCAGGCCGCGCGTGCCGAAGCGGTCGGCAAGGCGTTCCGAGATAGAACCGAAAAGCACCGCCTCGTGAAACACCGGATCCGCCTTCTGCCGCATCGCGGCGAGGAAGCGGTTATAGGCGTCGCCCGGCCGCTCGGACGGCGGCGAACGGTCCGCAAGCTCGAAGCGAGCGCTCCATTCCGGTTCGATCGGCGGGGCGGCCAGGAACAGCGGACCGTTGAAATCACCGGAAAGACCGGCCTGCGCCAGCGCCTCCAGCGTCGTTTCGCGCGCCATCGCATAGGAGCGCTCGACCGCATTTTCCGCCGGTAGTTCAATGAAATCGACGGTACCGCTGATGCGCGTCGAAAGCCCCTCGGTCGGGAAACGGGTGATCTTGTGGATGCCGGAAACGCCGCCGGTCAGCGCCGCCCAGTTGTCTTCGAGACCTTGGCCCAGCGAGGTGATGACGCCCATGCCGGTAACGGCGACGATCGGGCGGCCGAGATGATCCGTATATGCCTTGCTCATGGTGCGAGCCCCCTTATTCCGCGGAAAGCACGGCGATGCCTTCGCCGCGGGCGTGGCCGATGGTCGTCACGATCGCCGTCTTTGCCGGCGCCGTCATCGCGGCCTCCGCCTCGGGATCGAAGGGCGGAACCGTTGCGGCGTGGCCGAGAGAGAGCGCCGCGAGCGCCAGCCCCACCGGAAACTGCGCCTCGATGCCGTGTCCGACGATACCGCCATAGGCGCGAACGGGCCGGTGGGCGAGCTTCGTTTCGAGAAACGCCTTCTCGCGCCGGGCGAGATCGTGGAAGCCGCTGGTGCCGGAAAAGACGACGGTCGACTGCGGCTCGAAGGCCGCTGCCGGTGCCGCGAGATCGGAGAGACGCGCCTCCAGCCGGCCGTCCTGGCGGCTGCCGCGATCGCCACCGATCGCCTCGATCGATGCATAGATGCGGGCGCCCCGCGCCTCGGCATATTGGCGGGATTCGAGAACTAGGAAGGCGCCGACGGAACCGAGGATCAACCCGCCGCCATCCTCAGCCTTGCGTGACCAGATCGGGTGCCAGTCGCCGAGGGCATGGCCCTGGATGGCTTCGATCAGCAGTATGATGTCCATTCGCTCGGCCGAAAACGCGCCGCCGACGAGCGTGTGGCTTGACTGGCCGGCCTTGATGCGGGCGAAGGCGGTTTCAAAGGCGGAAATGCCGGCCGCCTCCTCGCCCATGAAAGTGCGCGACGAGCCCGTCACCTTGTGGACGATGGAAATATTGCCGGCGAGCAGGTTGGAAAGCTGTGCAAGAAAGAGCGTCGGACGCAACTCCGTCGTCAGCTTCTCGTTCAGGAGCTGCTCCCGATCGTTGCGCTTCAGGCCCTCGTCGACGATCAGCGAGTCGACGTTGATGTCGCGCTCACCGCCGCCGGCCGCCACGATCATGTCCATGCTGCCGCAGGCTTCGAGATTGTCCTTCAGGCCCGCATCGTCGAGCGCGAGGCCCGCGGCGAAGACGCCGAGGCGCTGCCAGTTCTCCATCTGCCGCTGGTCGCCGCGTTTGGCGATCTGCTGCGACCAGTCGATCTCCGGCAGCGGGTGGATCGGATAGGGGGCGAAGCGTTCGGTCTCGATGCGCGCCTTCGGCGGCTCGGCGGCGCTCAAGAGCGCGACATGCGGATCAACACCGACGCCCTGGCTCGTCACGATACCGACGCCGGTGATCACCACATCGTTTGCGGATTTCGTCATCTTCAGTTCTCCGAACCGGCCGTCGCGGCCATCAGTCCCAGTTCCTCGGCACGCTTCCGAACGATATCGCCGAGCGGCACCTGATCGAACGGCATCGTCCTCAGCTTCAGCTGGGCATCGCATACCTTCTTGCCGCCCGAGGTGATCTTCGCCTTTGTTACGGCAAAGCCGGATCCTTCATGCTCCAGCAGCGCCTCGATCTCAAGCTCGGTGGAAGGCTCTACAAAGGAGCGCATCTTGGCGCCGTCGACCGACATCAGGAAGGGCATCGCCGCAAATTTCGTCGCGGCAAGCACGAGGAAACCCGAGGCCTGCGCCATGGTCTCGATCAGGAGCACGCCTGGAACCAGGGGATAACCCGGAAAATGCCCCTCGAACACGGGGCTCTTTTCCGGAACGACGGATCGTGCCGTCAGGCGACCCGCCGCGAGATCGACCGTTTCGACGCGGTCGATCATCTGAAAGTATTCAAGGAGCATGAAGGCTGACCCCCGTTGGTTTCGGGCTCAAGTAAAAACGCCGATGCCGCCTGTCAAGCGCGGGACGCGACAGGCGGCATCGGGAAACGGAACGAACCGCGTCAGCGGAAGGTCAATCAGGCTCTAGATCACGTGCTTTTGGTTTGAAAAACCAAAATCATAAACGTGATCGATTTCAACAAAGTAAAGCGGAATGCGGGCGGAAAACCGCTTCACACTTTTCCTCATCCCGCTTTGGCAGCCCGAAGTTCATCGATCTTCGCGCAGAGGTTCTTCAGCACGAAGTATTCCTCGGTCGAGACCTTGCCTTCGTTGACTTCCTGCGTCCACTGCTCGAGCGGGATCTTGATCCCGAATTCCTTGTCGATCGCAAAAACGATGTCGAGGAAGTCCAGGCTGTCGATGCCGAGATCATCGATCGTGTGGCTTTCCGGCTTGATCGTCTCGCGATCGATCTCGCTGGTTTCCGCAATAATATCGGCGACCTTGTCGAATGTTGCTGTCACGCGCATACCTCATGAAAATCGAGTCTTGGCGATCCCTATAGAAAAATGCACGGCAAAAGCCAATGCCTCTTGGCTTTTGCCGTGGTGATTGCCGTGGCGATTAAAAAAACGGTGTTGCTAAACGGCGACCGAATGGCGGCCGCGCCCGTTCGAAAGATGGGCGTCGAAGACGGCGGCGACCGAACGGGCGAAGGGCCTCCCGCGCGCCGTGAGCTTGAAGGCGCCAGTCTCGATCGTCGAGAGGCCATCGGTGTCGCGCGCACGGAACAGCCGTGCCTCGTCGATGACCGATGAGGCGAGCGCCGGGAATTCCTCCTCGATGCGAGCGAAGGAGAAGCCGAACTCGCACATGACGAGAGCGATCACCCGCGCCCGCAGCCGATCCTCCGGCGTCAGGGCGTAGCCGCGAAGAGCCGCAAGGCCGCCCTGCTCCACCTGGCGCAGATATTCCCCGGTCGCCGGCATGTTCTGCACGTAGCCCTCGCGGAACTGACCGATCGCCGAGGCGCCAAGGCCGATCAGCGTTTCGGCCGTGTCGTCCGTATAACCCTGGAAATTGCGCCGCAACCGCCCTTCCCGGCTGGCGACAGCGAGCGAGTCAGATGGTCGCGCGAAATGGTCGATGCCGATCGCCTCGTAGCCGGCGGCGACGAGCATCTCCTTCGCCCGCGCCATCTGCGCATAGCGGGCGACGACGTCCGGCAGGCTCGCCTCCGGAATCATCTGCTGATGCTTTTTCATCCACGGGACGTGCGCATAGCCGAACAGCGCAACGCGATCGGGCTCAAGCGACAGAACGGCTTCGATGGTCCGCTCGAGCGTTGCCATGGTTTGATGCGGCAAACCATAGAGCACGTCACAATTGACAGAACGCACGCCGCGCGCCCGCGACGCCTCGATGGCATCGCGCGTCTGCTCGTAGGTCTGGATGCGATTGATGGCCTTCTGCACCACCGGATCGAAATCCTGGATGCCGAAGCTCGCCCGGGTCATGCCGATCGCCGCCAGGGCATCGTGGCGCGCCTCGTCGAGATCGTTCGGATCCATCTCGACGCTGATCTCGCAATCCTCGGCAAAGCTAAAATGCCGCGAGAAGCGGTTCTTCAGCGCGATAAGATCATCAGGCCGCACGAGTGTCGGCGAACCGCCGCCGAGATGCAGCGCGGTCACGCGTGCGCCCGACGTCACCCGGTTGCCGACAGCCTCTATTTCCTTGTGGAGGCCCGCCAGATAAGCGGCCACGGGTTCGTAGCGCAGCGTGTGCTTCGTATGGCAGGCGCAGAACCAACAGAGGCGGTCGCAATAGGGAATATGCGCGTAGAGCGACAGGCTGTCGCCCTCGCCGATCGCACCGAGCCACCTCTCGTATTCCGCATTGCCGATTTCTCCGGAGAAGTGCGGCGCGGTTGGGTAGCTGGTGTAGCGCGGCACCGCCGCCGCATATTTCAGAACGAGTGCGTCTTCCATCTTTCTCTCCAAGAAGGGTGAAGAAGAGATAAGCGAGAGTAGCGCGACAGCCTTTGATTTTGATCAAGTATACTCGCCAACTTCCGAAAAATTGACACTTCGCAATTTCATCTGAGACATAGTTTCGCGGTTCCGGAACTGGCACCTGTCAACTCTTGATTTGAGAACTTCAATCCTCTTTGGTTCCTTCAGCGCCGCGCGTCTTATCAAAGCGCAAAGGACGCTGTTACACAGTGGGGCACGGAAGAATTGCAAATCGTCAGCGAACATAGCCGCAAGGACATCCATAATTCGGACATCCCGTTCGTCTGCGCTGCATGCGAGGCGCGCCACGGTGGCGTCTGCAGTACACTCACGCCAAGTCAGCTCACCGAACTCAGCCGCCATTCGACCCGCCGACGCATCGATCCGGGCAGTGAGATGGTCGGCCAGGGCGAAGCGACCAACAATTATGCGAACATCATTCGCGGCGTGGTGAAGCTCAGCAAGATGCTCTCCGACGGTCGCCAGCAGATCGTCGGACTGCAGTTCGCACCCGACTTCATGGGCAGGCCCTTCACGCGCGAGAGCGCACTGAGCGCGGAAGCGGCAACCGGCATCGATATCTGTGCCTTCCCGCGCGCCGTCGTCGAGCGGCTGGTCGCGGAAGCGCCCGGGCTGGAACATCGGCTGCACGAGCAGGCTCTGAAGGAGCTCGACGAAGCACGCGACTGGATGCTGACACTCGGCCGCAAGACCGCGCAGGAAAAGGTCGCGAGCTTCCTCTACCTCATCGCCACGCACATCGATCCGGAGCATGGCAATGCAACCGAGTTCGACCTGCCACTATCGCGCGCCGATATCGCCGACTACCTCGGTCTCACCATCGAAACGGTAAGCCGCCAGATCACCAAGCTGCGCAAGGACGGCGTGATCCGCGTCGAGAACAGCCGGCGGGTCATCGTGCCCGACGTCGGCCGACTGATGCGCTTCGCCGGTATGGATTAACAGCACGGCGCGTTGGACCGCGAATCGAAGCTCTATTTGAAGATACCTTCCACGGCCAAGCGCGGATCGTCGAGGAGGATCGCGTCCGGTGCGATCTGTCGTAGCCGTTCAAGCCCTTCCCGATCGACCAAGCCGACGGGAAACGGCGGGTACTCGGCACGAGGGACCATCCGCGGCTGACCAACCATCACGGCAAGGCGCATGCCGGCGTTACGCACGGCGGTAGCACGTTCGGCGGTCGCATCGCCCTGCCACAGCCTGAACCAGCTTGCACCCGCTCGCCGCGCTTCTGGTGCGGAGTCTGGCTGTTCCAGGAAAGCAAGAACAGCGATATCCGCCATGATGTCCTGCGCGGCACCGATAAGTCCGATGTCACGCAATCCAAGCAGAGTTCGCTCGACCGCGTCCATGAACACGATTTCGCCGATGATTTGCGAAAGATGCCGTTCCCCCGTCAGCTTGACGTCGAGCAGAAGACCCAACGGATGAGAGGCAGCCAAGGCATCCCTTAATGTCATTACCGCCGGCAGCAGGCTGCGGAGTGTTGCTAGATCGAGCTCGGCCACGGCACGCGTGTCACCGCACAGCCGCCGAAGATCGGCATCGTGCATGCAGACAAGGGCTCCATCCCTTGTCCGGCGGACATCCGTCTCGATGGCATCGGCGCCAGCCGCCGCTGCCGCGTTGAGAGCGCCGACAGTATTTTCAGTGGCGAGAGCCGCACCGGCGCGATGGGCGATGATGAGCGGCGGGCGTTTGCATTGCTCGGTCCACAATGAGGTCATCATATCTGATATAAGCAGGGATCAGACAAAACAGAAGAAATTCAGAACAGCAATGCCACCAGCGCTGCGGCGGCAAAAGCCAGCGTCATGGCAGAGCAGGCCCCGTAAAAGACTGATACGGCGGCGTCGATATCCTCCGGGATCGCAACCGATCTTCCGGGTTCGTTGATCATCGGCTCGTCGACCCTCACGCCGCCATAGGTCCTCGGCCCAGCCAGCTGGATGTCGAGTGCGCCCGCCATCGCCGCCTCGGGCCATCCGGAATTCGGCGAGCGATGGAGGCCATGGTCGCGCAAGGCAACGGAGATGGCATTGCGCGCCGCCTCGATGCCGCGATAAAGGCGCGCGCCGGCGGCAACGAGCAGGATCGAAAGCCGCGCGGCAGGCCAGTTGGCAAGGTCGTCCAGCCGTGCGGAGGCCCAGCCAAAATGCAGATATTTCGGGCTCTTGTGGCCGATCATCGAATCCGCCGTGTTCAGCATCTTGTAGGCGAACAGACCCGGAAGCCCGGCGACTGCGTACCATAGGGCGGGCGCCACGACGCCGTCGGAGAAGTTTTCAGCAAGGCTCTCGATCGCTGCCCGGCAGACGCCGGGCTCGTCGAGCGTCTTCGGATCACGGCCGACGATCATCGACACCGCCGTCCTGCCGCCTTCCAGCCCATCGCGACGCAGACCTTCCGCCACGCGCATGACATGTTCGCCGAGGCTCTTCTGGGCGAGAAAGACCGCAACGAGGAACGCTTCCAGCAGGAAGCCAATGGCACCCAGTGCACCGAACAGGCGGTTAAGAACGACGCCGACTACGATGCTCGCCATCAGCAGGAGCAGGATCGTCGCCAAGCCCCGCATTTTCAGGGCGCCCGCTCCCGCCCTGCCGCGGTTGAGCGCCCGATCGAAAACCCCGATCGCCTTGCCGAAAAAAACGACCGGATGCGTCACGCGCGACCAGAGCCAGTCGGGATCGCCGACGAGACGGTCGATTATTAGCGCGACGATGAGGATGAGGAAAATTTCAGCCGTCATTTACACACCTGTCCGCTGCAAGGCATCGGCGAGGCGCCGATCACCGTTTTCGTCCGGGGTGAGTCCGATCCTGAGCCAGTGCGGGTTGTGGTCGAACCTGCGGGTCAGGACGTGCACTTCGCAGAGCGCGGTGTGAAGCTCATGGGCGCGCTGATTTTCGATTAGGGTGAAAAGCCCCGTACCGCCCGCGATCTTCAGGCCGGCCGTGCGGAGCACCGCGTCCAGTCCGGCCTTGCGAGCGAGAATGCCTCTCGCGATCGCATCGGTGTCGCCTTCCATGAGTTTCGCGGAAATTGCAAGCGCCGGGCCGGAAACCGCCCAAGGACCGAGCCATTCGCCGAACGCCCTAAGCACGGGAGCGCCGGCGGCGACGAAGCCGAGCCTCAGGCCCGCAAGCCCGAAGAACTTGCCGAAGGAGCGGAAGACGATGAGGTTGTCGAAAGCGGCGGCATATCGGGCGACGCTCGCATCCGGCTCAAGATCCCCGAAGGCTTCGTCGACCACGAGCAAGCCCCCATGTGCTTTCATGGCCTCGGCCATCGCAAGAATTTCCTCCGGCGGGAAGAGCCGACCAGTCGGATTGTTGGGATTGACGACCACGGCAAGGCGATGCGCCGCAGTGAGATCGTCAGCGCGCTCGACGGAGTCGACCGCTATGCCGGCGACTGCGAGCACGCGGGCATATTCGCCATAGGTCGGCGCGAATACGGCGGCGCGCTTGCTCGTCTCCACCAGTCGCGGCAGCAACTGGATTGCCGCCTGGGTCCCGGGCACCGGCAGGGGCATGATATCGCCGGTTCGGTAATAGCGGCTCGCAGCCAGTCGCGCTGCCTCTTCGACATAGCGGTCCGGCAGGCGATGCCAGATGTGCGGGTCGATCTCTGGCAGAGAAACCGGGCACGGGTTGATGCCGGTCGAAAGATCGAGCCAGTCGCCCGGGGTTCCACCGAAACGCGCGGCGGCCTCGGTGATCCCGCCGCCATGAAGGATGGGAGCGGTCATCGCCTGTCCGCGAGATCGATGAGATGCATGAAGGAGCCAGCGACATTACCGCGCCGGAGGCCAGCATGGCCGAGATCGACACCCGCGGCGTCACGGACCGCGAAGAGCGGTTCTGCCGCCCCTTCGGAGACAATCGTCGCATAATGGAATTCGTGCGCCGTCATCGGTCCATCGAAAAATGCGTTGTCGAGCGGCGCGACGCGCCGGTATCCAAGATGCCGCTTGCGCTCTGCAAAGCTGGTCACCAGCGGCAAGAGGCCAAGCATCTCGTAACGCCTGCCATCCGCTGCGACAAGCCCCTCGCCGAGGGTCATGTAGCCGCCGCACTCCCCGAAGATGCGCGCGCCTGCCTCCGCCGCGTCCCGCGTGGCCTTGCAGAACCGCGTCGCCCCGGCCAGTTTTTCGGCGTGCAGTTCGGGATAGCCGCCGGGCAGATAGATGGCATCGGCGCCGCTCTGGGGCGCTTCGTCCTGAAGCGGCGAGAAGAAGGAAATTTCCGCGCCTTGCCCGCGCCAACCGGAAACGAGATGCGCATAGTAGAAGGCGAAAGCGACATCACGGGCGATGGCGATTCGCTGGCCGAGCGGTTTCAGCGTCGTGGTTTCGGCTTTCGCCGGCTGTGGCGGCAGTGGTGCTGCGGCGCGCAGAATGGCATCGAGATCGCAATTGGTCTCGATGAGATCCGCGGCATGATCGATGAACGGCTCCAGGCTCCCGTGCTCGCCCGCCTGCACCAGTCCCAGGTGACGCTCTGGCAGTTTCAGCGTGCCCTCATGCCGAAGCACGCCGAAGATCGACACGCCGGCACGCTCGAGCGCATCGCGCAGCATCATCTCGTGGCGATCGCTGCCGACCTTGTTGAGGATGACGCCGACGACGCGGATATCGTCGCGGTAGTCCGCGTAACCGCGAACCAGCGCCGCGACCGAATGGGACAGACGGGCGCAATCGACGACCAGGATCACGGCAAGGCCGAGCGTCGCGGCAAGGTCCGCCGGCGCCCCGGTGCCGTCAGCGGCGCCATCGTGAAGACCCATCATCGCCTCGACCACAAGCCTACGCCCGTCGGCGGCCGCCTGCGCAGCATTGGCGACAAGCAATTCGGAGCGCATCGCCCAGGGATCATAATTGAGACAGGGTTCACCGCTTGCCGCGGTGTGGAAGGCGGGATCGATATAGTCAGGCCCCGCCTTGCCGGGCGCAATGGCGATGCCGCGCCGCTTCAACGCCCGCATCAGCCCGAGCGTCACCGTCGTCTTGCCCGAGCCGGAGCTCGGGGCAGCAATCAACAGACCGCTCATGCGCGATCCCGGAGAACGCGGTTCGCGAAGGGATCGGTCGCGAGCACGCGGCCATCACGTGCCCCCAGCCAGTCGAGAGCCGCGCGCAGGCGAACGACCTCGCCGACGACGACGATTGCCGGCGGCTCGAGGCCGGAGGCCGCGACATCGGCTTCGGCGCGCGAAAGCGTGGTCTCCAGCACCACCTGATCGGGCGTCGCGGCATTGCAGACGAAGGCCACCGGCTCCTCTGGCGAGCGACCGCCGGCGATGAGATTGGCTGCGATCTGGCCGATATGCTTCATCGCCATGTACATGACGATCACCGGCGAACCCTTGGCAATGCCTTCCCAATTGATCCGATCCGGCACGACGCCGGAGGAATCATGCCCGGTCAGGAACGTGACCGCATGATTGACTTCGCGATGCGTCACCGGAATGCCGGCATAGGCAAGACCGCCAATGCCGGCGGTGATGCCGGGAACAATGCGGAACGGAATGCCATGCTCGACGAGCGTCAACGCTTCCTCGCCGCCACGGCCGAAGACGAAGGGATCGCCGCCCTTGAGCCGCAGCACGCGATTTCCGGCGCGCGCCAGTTCGACGAGGCGCAGCGAGATGTCGCGTTGCTTTGGCGAGGGTTTGCCGCCCCGTTTTCCGGCAAATTCGAGCGTTGCGCCGGGCTTCGCGAGCTTCAGGCAATCGCCGTTCACCAGCGCATCATGGACTATAACGTCCGCCTGGCGCAGGGCATTGGCGGCGTGCAGCGTCAGAAGGCCAGGGTCACCCGGGCCGGCGCCGACCAGCCAGACGCAACCGGGTTCAAGTTCGGGCAGGCCGGCGAAAAGTGCATCCGTCATTGCATAATCCTTGAGGTCCTGCGGGACTGCAGACCTGATTCAACCCGCAAGGCAGGTAATTTATTTTCATAGAAATCGACGACAGAGAATTGAATCTGCTCATCAAAGGGCACCCGCCGATCACTGGACAACGCCATCAGGTGGCCCCCGCGCGCTTCGTCCGGATAGCAATCCTGCCGGCATCACGCGCGGGACCGGCGATTGCCGCCGTCGCGCGGGCCGAACGGATTTTCGGCACGATCAGAATTGCATCCAGACCTGCTCCGGCAAGTGCCGCGCCTTCCGCCACGCCGTGGCAGCCGGTATGGGCAAAAACGATCTCCGAGGGATTCTGCAATCGCGCCGCCTCCGCCTCCAGCGTCGCGGCGTCGAAGAAGCGCACAGGCACGGAAAAATGACGGCCGGCGGCATGGATCGCCGCCTCCTCGGCGCGGGCATCAAGCGAGGCGACAAGCTCAATCTCTTCCTTGCCGGCACCGACTTCGGCAAGCGCCCGTTCGGCAAGCGCGATCACTTCCTCAGGCGCGGCGTTCCGCTCGCAGCCGAGGCCAAGGACAAGCTTGGTGGTGGTGACGGTTGGTCCATTGACCGAAAGCATCTGCTGTGCGGCTCCCCTGCAGCGCCGCGCATCCGCCTCGATACGCAAGCTGCTCCTTGATTTGCTGCACGGCTTCCCGAGCCATCCGGGAATGCATGCAGCGGTCGGCGTTCCATACGAAGCGCCGGCCTGGGCAGATACCCGCACCGGTCTGGACAGCACCGGATCGGGCCCCCTGCATGGGTCGGCCGCACCGGACGCTCTTACAGTCCGCTCGAAACGGACGCCGTCGCATGATTGTCATTTTTACCGGAGCCCATCCGGCCGGTCAAACCGGATTGCGCCATCCACGTGTCGTAATCGGCGCGGAAGACTCTGCGTCTGCCTGAGCCGACGGACACCCTCACCCTTTGCATTTCCCCGCCAGCTCTGACACAAGGCGGAAACAACTCCGCTGCCACTCCGCTTCCCGAGCTTTCCGTGCACGATCTCGCCCTTCACATCCTGCTCTTCCTCTTCGCTGCCGCCTTCATTGCGGGATTCATCGATTCGATCGCCGGCGGCGGGGGGATGATCACCATTCCCGCCATGCTGATCGCGGGCATTCCGCCGCTCGAAACGCTCGGCACCAACAAGCTGCAATCGCTCTTCGGTTCGGGTTCCGCCAGCCTCGCCTATGCGCGATATGGCCATGTGAGCCTGAAGGAGCAGCTGCCGATGGCCGCAATGGCGGCGCTCGGCTCTGTCCTCGGCGCGCTGCTCGCGACGGTCGTTCCCGCCGACGCGCTCAAGGCCGTTCTGCCCTTTCTGCTCATTGCCATCGCCGTCTATTTCGGTTGCAAGCCCAACTTCGGCGAGGTCGAAAGGCACCACCGTATCTCGAAGTTCGCCTTCACCCTCACCTTCGTACCGCTCATCGGCTTTTATGACGGCGTCTTCGGTCCCGGCACCGGGTCCTTCTTCATGCTCGGCTTCATCACGCTCGGCGGCTTCGGTATCATCAAAGCGACCGCCCACACGAAGTTCCTGAACTTTGGCTCCAATCTCGGCGCCTTTTTCGTTTTCCTTGCCTATGGCGTGGTGCTCTGGAAGGTCGGCCTGACGATGGGCGCCGGTCAGTTCCTCGGCGCCCAGGTCGGCTCGCGCTTCGCGATGGCGAAGGGCGCGAAGATCATCAAGCCGCTGCTCGTCATCACCTCGATCGCGCTGGCGATCCGGCTGCTCGCCGACCCGGCGCATCCGCTACGGATCTGGCTCGGCATGTGAGGTCGCCCTCCAGACTCGCCGACCTCCGCCACCACTCGAGCGGTTAACTAATCCGAAAGGCTGAGCTTGCCGCGATTCGCGTGCCGTGGTTCTATTGCCTTCGAGTGGGGACTCAAAACGATGACCGAGGCTGGGGCGAGCTACTTTGCCGGGGGTTGTGTGATGCCCAGCATTGCTGCGGCTGGCGCCACCCCTGACGTGCTTTTTCTCCTCCGCATACGCCTTCTCCTCCGCATACGCCGTACCGCAGGGCTTCTCGCCTCTGCGGCACTGATGCTCGCTAGTTCAGCGTACTTCGGCTGGCACCACGTCGTGGACGCCTATCTATCTATCGCGGCGGTTCTTCTGTTCTCGAATTCTTTCTCTGCACACATCTTGAGACAAGCTCCGGGTCATCCGCGATGATGGAATTGCTAGGCCTGAAGTCGATCATGATCATCGCGCTGATTTTCATTCCTCTGGAGCGACTGCTTCCGCTTCATCCGGAACAGAAGGTGTTCCGCAGGCACTGGCTCAACGACGTGATCTACCTGTTCTTCAACGGAATCCTGATCAAACTCGGTTTGCTCCTTGTCGTTGGCTCGCTGATGATCGCCATACGGGTGATGATTCCGGAACAAGGCCTGCCGGCCTATGTGCAAGCGCAACCGATCTGGCTCCAGGCGATCGAGGTGATCCTGATCGCCGACTTGGGATTTTACCTCGCGCACCGAGCTTTCCACGCCGTTCCCTTGCTGTGGAAGTTCCACGCGATCCACCACAGCATTGAGGAAATGGACTGGCTTGCCGCACATCGCGTCCATCCGGTAGACCAGATCGCGACGATGACTGCCTCGCTTTTGCCGATATTTGCGCTTGGATTCTCGGGCTCCGCAGTCGCGATCTATGCCCTCCTCTACCAAGCGCAATCGCTGTTGATCCATTCAAACACGCGGATCAGTCTCGGCCCGTTGAAATGGCTGTTCGCCTCGCCGCAGTTCCACCACTGGCACCATGCGAACGAGCGCCAGGCATTTGACAAGAATTTCGCGGGGCAGTTGTCATTCATCGACGTGTTGGCGGGCACGCTCTACATGCCCTCGCGAATGCCGACTGCCTATGGCACCGATGAGCCGGTACCGCCACTTTATCACCAGCAACTCGCCTATCCGATCAAGATGCAAACACACCGAGCATCGACATCTGAGGCGCAAATCTCGGAGAAAGCACGCTGATGAGCGACAGGCTCGAAGACCTGATCGGCAAGGGTTTGATCATTGTCGTTTTCTTTTTCTTCGCCGTCCGACAGGGCGCGGCGATCATGGTGATGATCAACCATCGCGAGACCACCGATTATTGGGGGCTGGCTCTTACTTCGCGCGCCCTGGGCCTGCTGTTCCTTTGTATGGTCGTGTGTCTTACGTTGATCCGCCTGCCGTCGCGACGAAATGCAGAAGGCGCAGAGCCGCGGCTAAGTGCTCTCGCCGGCACATTCATCCTCATGATCATCCCTGTCTTACCCGGGGGCTCGATCGGACCAGGTCTGCTGCTCTTTTCCACTGTTCTTGTCGCAGTCGGATTCGCGCTGTCCATCTACTGCCTGTTTTGGCTCGGTCGCTCATTTTCCATAATGGCGACCGCGCGAGAATTGGTCACTGGCGGCCCCTACGCGATCGTTCGGCATCCGCTCTATGCCGCCGAAGCCGTCAGTGCAGTGGGCTTTCTGATCGCCAACTGGTCGCTTGCGGCATTCGTGGTTGGCGCAGCCCACTTCGCGTTCCAATTCCGGCGAATGTTCAATGAAGAACGGGTGTTGCGGGCTACCTTTTCCGATTATCCCGATTATGCCAGCAGGGTGCCTATGCTCATTCCGCGACTGTCGAGGCCGATCCCGGGAACAGAACGAGGGTGACGACGGTCCCAACCGTGGCGAGGATGGCCAAAATCATACAGTAATCCAAGTGATACAGCTCGCGTCTGATTAAGCGCGGGGCGTTAGAATACCGCGAGCAGCAACGCGCCGGCGGCAATCAGGCCGACGCCGAGCCAGTTCATCAGGTTGAGCTTCTCGCCGAGGAAAAGTACGCCGAACATGGCGACGAAGACGATCGAGAGCTTGTCGATCGGGGCGACGCGAGCGGCATCGCCGAGTTTCAGGGCGCGGAAATAAGCAAGCCAGGAGGCGCCGGTGGCAAGGCCGGAAAGGGCGAGAAACGACCATGTGCGCCCCGGAATCTCCGCAGGCTTTTGCCATTGCCCGGTCGCGGCGACGATGCCGACGAGCACCACGAGGATCACGACCGTGCGGACAAGTGTCGCGAAGTCGGAATTGACATTCGCGACACCGACCTTTGCGAAGATGGCAGTGAGCGCCGCGAACGCGGCTGAAAGCAACGCCCACAACTGCCAGCTTTGTGCCATCAGAATTCGACGCCCTTCTGCGCCTTGATTCCGGAGCGGAAGGGATGTTTGACGAGTTCCATCTCGGTTGCCAGATCGGCAATCTCGATCAGGTCCTCCTTGGCGTTGCGGCCGGTCAGGACCACATGCGTCATGTGCGGCTTTTCTTCCTTGAGGAAGCGCACGACCTCGGCGACGTCGATGTAATCATAACGCAGCGCGATGTTGATTTCATCGAGCAGCACCATGGAGTTGCGCTCGTCGCGGATCAGCTCCTTGGCCTTTTCCCAGGCCTTCTCAGCCATGGCCACGTCGCGGGCGCGATCCTGCGTTTCCCAGGTGAAGCCTTCGCCGAGCGTGTAGAACTGGCAGAGATCACCGAAATGCTTCTCGATCAGGTCGCGTTCGCCGGTGTGCATGGCGCCCTTGATGAACTGCACGACGGCGCAGGGCATGCCGTGGGCAATGTGGCGGAAGATCATGCCGAATCCGGCGGTCGATTTGCCCTTGCCCTTGCCGGTGTGGACGATGATCAGACCCTTTTCGTCCGTCTTCGTCGCCATGATCTTCTCGCGCGCGGTCTTCTTCTTCGCCATCTTCATGGCGTGGCGGGCTTCGTCCTTTTCCGGCGCAACTTCGCCGCTATTTACCGTTTCGTCGCTCATCGTGATCTCTCCCTATTCGTTTCCGGTACGCAGCCGACGGGCGGCAGCCTCTGCGGACAGGCTGTTCAGTTCAAAGCGCGCCGAGTTGGAGCGCGGATTCCACAGGCCGCGATCGATCGTTTCCAGGAAACGCTCCGCCATCTCGGCAAGCGCAGCCGGGTTCTTTTCCTGCAGGAAGGCAAGGACCTTTTCGTCGGCGATGAAGGCGCGGTAGGCGGCCTCGAAATGGTGGTCGCGTACAGCGCCGGTGGTCGCGGCGAAAGCGAACATGTAATCGACCGTCGCGGCGATCTCGAATGCGCCCTTGTAGCCGTGACGCATGACGCCGTCGATCCATTTCGGATTGACAACACGGGCGCGCACGACGCGGCCGATCTCCTCTTCCAGCGAGCGGATCACCGGCTTTTCCGGGCGCGAATGATCGTTGTGATAGATCGCCCGGCGCTGACCGCTAAGGTGCTCCGCCGCAGCACTCATGCCGCCCTCGAACTGGTAATAGTCGTCGCTGTCGAGCAGGTCGTGCTCGCGATTGTCCTGGTTCTGGATGACGGCCTCGATCGACCGCAGCCGCTCTTCGAAAAGCCCGCGCTCCGCTTTGCCGTCCTCGCCGGCGCCATAAGCATAGCCACCCCAGGTGAGATAGGCATCGGCGAGATCGGAGCGCTTGTCCCAGCCCTTCTCGTCGATCATCGCCTGCAGGCCGGCCCCGTAAGCACCCGGCTTGGCGCCGAAGACGCGATAGGAGGCGCGTCGCGCCGCTTCCTTCGGATCGACGCCCTTCTCTTGGAGTCGCCGCGTCTCGGCACGCATGCGCGCGGCGATCATGTTGTCGGCGTCGTCCTCTTCCAAGGCCCCAACGGCGCGGATCGCCTTGTCGAACAGTGCGATCTGCTCCGGGAAGGCGTCGCGGAAGAAACCGGAAATCCTGAGCGTGACATCGACACGCGGACGACCGAGCACCGCCAGCGGTACGATCTCGTAGCCAGTGACGCGGCGCGAGGCCATGTCCCAGACCGGCTTTGCGCCGATCAGCGCCAGCGCCTGGGCGATGTCGTCGCCGCCGGTGCGCATGTTGGACGTACCCCAGGCAGTGAGCCCGAATGAGGACGGCCATTCACCATGGTCCTGGAGGTAGCGGCGGATGAGCAATTCCGCAGATTTCTTGCCGAGCTCGTAAGCCGCTGGCGTCGGTACGGCGCGGCTGTCGACGGAATAGAAATTGCGGCCGGTCGGCAGCACGTCCGGACGGCCGCGCGTCGGCGCGCCGGACGGCCCGGGTGCCACGAAGCGGCCGTCGAGCCCGGTGAGCAGACCTTTGATTTCCGCTTCACCGGAATTCTCGATCGAGGGCTTCAGTCGCGCGTCGATCCCGTCAAGGACAGCACGGGTGGCTGGCCAGTCAGCGGGACAGGCGATCTCGCCGGACACCAGCTTCGCGGCGAGGAGTTCGATACGCTCGACGGTATCACCGGCGGTGCGCCAGGGTGCATCCGAGAGAGAGGCGAGGAGCGCGGGCATCGGGCCAGTCCACGGGGTGGACATGACGCAGTCGAGGGGGTCGAAAGGTTGGGGCTGTGGAGACGCACCCCCCTCTGCCCTGCCGGGCATCTCCCCCACAAGGGGGGAGATTGGCAGGTGGCGACCGTTCGGTTCCCCGGCGCTGCCGCCAATACGCGGTTGGTCTACGCTATCGCTAACAACTGCACCTTCTGCCGTCAGACCCGCCTGGGGTGACCGGGCCACGAGACTTGCATCGCGTTGCCGAGCCGGTGGGCTCGCCTCACGTTGCGGCGCCGCCGATGTAAGAGCGGACGCATCCCCGATCTCCCCCCTTGTGGGGGAGATGTCCGGCAGGACAGAGGGGGGGATTCGCGCCGAACCACCCAATCCCAAATCCGCCGCGATCGCCCGCTGCAAGCTTTGGTCACCGCCCTCGCCCAAGCCGCGCGGCACCCGCGCCAGTGCCACAGTGAGGTCGGTCAGCAAACGCCCTTCCGGCGCGACGCCGAAGATGTGCAGCCCGTCGCGGATCTGCATTTCCTTCAAGTCGCAGAGATAGGCGTCGAGCTTTTCCAGCGCTTTGTCGTCGCTGTCGGCCTTTTCGATGCCGGCATCATGATCGAGTCCGATGTCGCGGACGAGGTCGAGGATCTGTCGGCTCAGGAGCCGAAGCCGCCGCGGGTCGCCGCCTGCCGCCTCGTAATATTCGTCGACCAGCGCTTCCAGGTCCTTCAGCGGCCCATAGGACTCCGCCCGCGTCAAAGGTGGTGTCAGATGATCTATGATGACGGCGCTGGTGCGGCGCTTCGCCTGCGTACCCTCGCCCGGATCGTTGACGATGAAGGGATAGAGATGCGGCGTCGGGCCGAACACCGCCTCGGGATAGCAATTCTCCGAAAGTGCCAGCGCCTTGCCCGGCAACCATTCGAGATTGCCGTGCTTGCCCATGTGGATGATGGCGTCGGCTTTGACGACCTGTCGCAGGAAAGCATAAAAGGCGAGATAGCCGTGCGGCGGCACGAGGTCCGGCGCATGATAGGTTTCCTTCGGATCGATGTTATAGCCGCGCGCCGGCTGGATGCCGACAAGCACGTCGCCGAAGCGCGCGAGCGGCAGCGCGAAGGCGCCGTCGAGAAAGAAGGGATCGGCTTCCGGTTCGCCCCAGCGCGCCGTCACCTCGTCCTGGATCTGCTTCGGAAGAGAGGCGAGAAAATCCTTGTATTGATTGAGCGAAATGACCTCGCGGATTTCGCGGTCGCGGCTCGCCGCATTGGTCGGCCCAGCCATGAGGAAACGTATCAGCGCATCGCCGTCCTGGGGAAGGTCATCGACCGGATAGCCTTCCGCGGCCATCGCCTTCAGCACTTCAATGGTACCGGCCGGCGTATCGAGGCCGACGCCGTTGCCGAGGCGGCCGTCGCGGTTCGGGTAATTGGCCATGACGATGGCAATGCGGCGTGCCTCGGGCTTTGCCCGGCGCAGCCGCGCCCAATTGGCGGCAAGCCGCGCGGCAAAGCGGACGCGATCCAAAAGCGGTTCGTGCCCAACGATGTTCGCTTCCACGGCCGGGTCGTAGACAGACGCCGCCTTGAACGAGACGGCGCGGGAGAGAATGCGGCCGTCCACCTCCGGCAGGGCGACGTTCATGCCGAGATCACGCGCCATCAGCCCCTGCGCCGAGGCCTCCCAGGCGGCGCGCGAGGAACCGGAAAAGATCACCTGCAGGACTGGCGCGCCGGTCGATTCGAGCACCGTCGGCTGACGATCGGCACCGGGCGCGGAGACGGCAAAGCCGGTGGCGTTCATCACCACGTCCGGAGCGGATTCAGCGAAGATCGCCTGCAGCGTACCGATCGACACCTGATCCTTGAGGCTCGAGACGAAGACCGGCAGCGCCCGCATGCCTTCGGCCGCAAGCGCCTCGATCAAGGCTTCGACGGGCTTGGTTTCGCCGCTTTGCACGAGGGCGCGGTAGAAGCAGATGGCGACGGTGGGTTCGGCTTCCTTATTCCCCTCCGTCGTGGTCGCTGTACCCCCCTCTGTCCTGCCGGACATCTCCCCCACAAGGGGGGAGACCACGGAGGTAACCGCCTGCGTTTCGGCGGCTACTGGGTTGGAGGGCCGCCCATTAGTCGGTGAAACGGGGGCCGCCCGCGGGTCAATCTCCCCCCTTGTGGGGGAGATGTCCGGCAGGACAGAGGGGGGTGTTCCCGGCAACCCCGCAATCGCGCGCCACCGCTCGACACCGATCACCCCTTCGCCCGGCCACCAGATGCCCGCTTTCAAAAGCGGCCTTGCCGGCTGCGGCTTCTCGCAACCGGCAATCAGTGCTTCGGCATAGTCGAGGAAGAGGCCGGCATTGTCGGCGCCGCCTTCGGTGAAATAGGCCCAGAGGCGCTCCCGGTCCTCCGCCGACACCGTCGAAAACGGGTCGAGGCCTGGATCCGGCTTGTCATCGCCGGGAAGCACCGCGATCTGGAACTTGCCCATCACCGCTGCCGCGTGCAGTGCCTCGAGCACGTAGCGGAAATAGCTGGCGCCGCCGAGCGGGCGGACAACGATGAGCTTCGCATGCCGCGCCGTACGGTCGACATAGGTGTCGACCGACATCGGATGCATCAGGTTCATCAGGCTGGCGATGCGCAGCGTTCTCGCCCTCGTCCGCCGCCCGTAGGCCGCGGCAATCGAGGCAAGCTCGGTGTCGGCGGCCGAGAGGAACAGGACGTCGGCCGGGCTTTGCCCGAGATCGATCGCCTCGTTGCCATCGGCGATCGTGCCTTTCTGGGCGAGAAGCAGATGCATTTTCTACCCGATCACACCAGCGCCGAGATCGCGGCGCGTACGGCGGCCTCGTCCATGTCGTGGAGGCCGATGACGACGAGGCGCGTGCCGCGTGCCTCGCCGGCCGCCCAGGCCCGGTCGTAATACTGGTCGATGCGGCTGCCGACCGCCTGGATCAGGAGGCGCATGGGCTTTCCGGGGACGTCGGCGAAGCCCTTGAGGCGCAGCACATCGTGCTCCGCGATCACGCTCTTCAGCCGGTCGTTGAAAGCGGCCGGATCGGCGATCGCGCCGAGCTCGACGACGAAGCTGTCGAACTCGTCGTGGTCGTGCTCTTCGCCGGCCTCATGCTCCATCTCGTGATGCGACTTGCGGTTGGCGATCTCCCCTTCGGTGCCGACGCCGAGGCCGAGCAGGATGGCGGCGGCCACCTCGCCGTTCTTCGCCTCAATCATCGTCGGCTTGCGGCTGATGCGGGAAGCCACCTCGTCGCGCACCGACTTCAGGCCCGAGGCGTCGATCAGGTCGGTCTTGTTGAGAACGATGAGATCGGCGGCCGTCAACTGGTCCTCGAAGAGTTCTTCAAGCGGGCTCTCATGGTCGAGATTGTCGTCGTTGACGCGCAACGCATCGACCTTGTCGTGGTCGTCCGCAAAGCGGCCGGCGGCAACCGCGGCGCTATCGACGACGGTCACAACGCCGTCGACCGTCACTTCGCTGCGGATATCCGGCCAGTTGAAGGCGGCAACCAGCGGCTGCGGCAGCGCAAGGCCCGAAGTTTCGATGACGATATGGTCGGGCCGGTTCTCGCGTTCGAGCAGCTTCGTCATGGTCGGAATGAAATCATCCGCAACGGTGCAGCAGATGCAGCCATTGGTGAGCTCTATGATGTCTTCCTCGGAGCAGGCGTCTGCGCCGCAGCCCTTGAGGACATCGCCGTCGACGCCGAGATCGCCGAACTCGTTGATGATCAGCGCAATGCGCTTGCCGTCTGCATTCTGCAGCAGATTGCGGATCATCGTCGTCTTGCCGGCGCCGAGGAAGCCGGTGATGACGGTAGCCGGGATCTTGCCCTGCTGGGCCTTAGCGAGTGTCATGGATCAACCCTTCATTTTCAGCGGCAGTCCGGCCGCGACAAAGTAAACTTCGGCGGATTTCTCCGCGACGATCTGGTGGAGGCGGCCGGCATGGTCGCGGAAATCGCGCGCCATCCGGTTTTCCGGAACGATGCCAAGGCCGACCTCATTGGAAACGAAGACGAGGCGCGCCCGCGCCTCGGGCAAGAAGGCGGCGAGCGCGGCGAATTCCGCCGCCATGTCGCGCTCTTCCATCATCAGGTTGGTGACCCAGAGCGTCAGGCAATCGACGAGGATCGCGCCTGCCGGATCGTCGATGCGGCGAAGCAATCCCACGACGTCGACCGGCTCCTCATGGGTCGTCCAGCCCTTGCCGCGCCGCGTGTCCTGGTGGTGGCGGATGCGATCGCGCATCTCGTCGTCCCAGGCTCGTCCGGTCGCGACGTAATGCATCGGCAGCCCGGAGGCTTCGGCGAGCTTTTCCGCGAAAGAGGATTTGCCGGAGCGGGCGCCGCCAAGCACGAGAATCGGCCCGGCACTGGAAATGGACATTCGGCCAGCCTCAGTTCACTGACGGCTTCGACCGGAAATGGGCGGACAACACGCCTGTCGCGCGTTCAAAAGACAAATTGTAAGCCACGACAACCTCCGTGCTGGCATCGGGGATTGATCTCCCCTGCGGGCGGAATGCCCTGACGGATGGCAGGTCTCCTGGCTCACGGCGTCACGGCTTCAAAGCAACGTGCGTTCAACGATTGCTGAACACAAGCCGCCAAAAAGCCGAACGGGTCCGCCTCGCCTTCCCGGCATATGCAGCATCGTGAAAGGCGGACGATTCGTAGAAGAAGAGGCGTCCAGCCCGGCTGATCACGATGCCATGCCAGTGGCTTTTCCGGCCTGAAAGTCCAATCCCGCGAAACTGCCCCATGCAGCGCGTCAGGAAAAGGTGACAGACCCGATGGCGAACCCTGACCGTTCTACAGTCGCGGGGTCGGCTGCGATAAGGGCGCCCGGTTTGGGTCCGCCCCGTCACATTCCCATTTACTCCCCCGCTCCGCTCCGGCGCGGGGGAACCATCCTTTATCGTTAATTATGAAGCGGAACCCGCAAAGTCAATCGACCGGCTGCGACATGGGCCGCCCCGAAATACGCCAGCAACCATAACCGACAACCGGAAGCCGAGTTTCACCGCGTCGCTATTGCCAAGGACGCGTGGAAATCGGACATTCCCATGAAACGAGAATTTCATGGAATCAATGATGAACGCCAAGGAAAGATCCTTTCTCACCCGCGTGCGCGACGTTCTGCCGGAGCTCCATCCGGCGGAGCGGCGCCTGGGCGACTTCGTCTGCGATTTTCCGGGCGAGATCGCCAGCTATTCGGCGCAGGAACTCGCAGCACTTGCGCATGTGTCGAAAGCCACCGTCTCGCGCTTCATCCAGCGCCTCGGTTATGAGAACTACGAGGCGGCACGCCGGCACGCGCGCGCGGACAAGCAAACCGGATCGCGGCTTTTCCTGGCGACTGCCACCGATTCAGCCGGCGAACAATCGGTTGCCGCGCATGTGGCGCAAGGCGTCGCCAATCTCGAAGCGACATTCCTCGCTATAGCGGAGAGCCAGATAAACGCCGCGTCGGAAGCAATCTTAAAGGCCCGCAAGGTCTGGGTCATCGGCTTTCGCGCCAGCCATTCCTTCGCCACTTATCTTCAATGGCAGTTGACGCAGGTCATCGAGAACATCGCGGCCATTCCGGGCGGCGGGCAAACGATGGGCGAACATCTCGTCAGCTTCTCGGACGACGACGTCATCATCGTCTTCGGCTTGCGCCGTCGCATCGCGCTGATGGATAGCCTGCTCGCACAAGTGGAGAAATCCGGCGCCAAGCTGCTGTACATCACCGATGAAGGCGTGCCTTTTCTCAGCCAGGCCGAGTGGCATTTCCGCTGCCAGACGCTGGCGCCGGGGCCGCTCTTCAACCATGTCTCGGTCATGGCGCTCTGCCATCTGCTCACGACCCGCTGCATCGAGGTCGCCGGCGTCGCCGGTCGAAACCGCCTGCGTGGCATCGAGGCGCTGAACGACGCGCTCGAAGAACTCTGATCGCCCTTTGGGCACCTGCCTGAAATTGCAGAACATTATTTAATCACAAGAAACGGCAGTTTCACGCGCAAGAATTTCGAAGTTCTGGTGGTAGATGCTTGATCTCCCACGTGAAATCCGATTTTCACAAATATTGGCATGAAACCTGCCTTCCCGTTGGTGTCCAGGAAGATGATCGCAGCGCATAGCATCCGTATGTCTTTGTTACGGTTCGGCAAATGCAAATCACCTTCCACCGGGCAAAATCCGTTATGAAATCCTCGTTTCATGCTGTAGACTTATGAAACTGAGTTTTCACGTTGTTAGCCAACAAGGGGAACAAACCATGGCAGCGGAAAATATGGTGCAGTCCGGCGGGAGCTCGCCGGTTATACGGCAACTGGAATCGGCTTTCACGAAAATCGGTGTGACGGGAGCGCACAAGCAAATCCTCGCTCTCGTGCTGATTGGCTGCCTGTTCGACAGCTTCGAACAGAATACCATCGGCGTCGCCGGCCCCATCCTGAAGGAGCATTGGGGGCTCACCGGCACCGATATCGGCTTTCTCAACACGATCACCTTCGGCAGCGCCGCGCTCGGCCGGTTGCTGTCGGGCATACTCGGCGACCGGTATGGCCGGCGGGTGATGCTGACGATCAACCTTCTGCTTTTCACCATCGGTTCGGCCGCCTGCGCGCTCGCGCCGAATTTCGCGACGCTCTGCTTCGCTCGCGCGATCGTCGGCTTCGGCGTCGGCGGTGAGATCTCCACTGCGGTGACGATGCTGTCGGAATTCTGCTCACCAAAATTCCGCGGCACCGCGGCGGGTCTCGTCAATGTCGGCGCCGGCGGCTTCGGCAATTTCCTCGCCCCGGCGTTCGGTCTGCTGATCTTTACGCTGTTCCCGGGCGAGAACAGCTGGCGCTGGCTGTTCGCCGCGCTTGCCCTGCCCGCGCTGCTCGTCGTCTTCTACCGTCGCTTTGTCCCGGAGACGCCGCGCTTCCTCGCATCGAAAAACAAGATCAACGAGGCAAACAAGGTCCTGTCCATTCTTGCCTCCGGATCGCTTCGGCCCCGGAATCTCGTCGTCCAGGAATATCTGACGAAAGACCACATCCAGGACGAGGCTCCGCAGAAAAGCGACTGGAAGGAACTCTTCCGGGCTCCGTTCCTTGGGCGGACCATCCCGGTGGCGATCGCGATCCTGATGAGCTACGGCGCCCAGCTCTCCGTGCTGACGCTGATGCCGGTCATTTTCGTTTCGATGGGATATACGCTCTCCGGAAGCCTGCTCTACAGCATGATCATCCAGAGCGGCAGCGTGCTCGGCGCCATCGCCGCCTCTACCTTCGGCTATTACTTCCCGCGCAAGAAAGTGCTGACGCTTGGCGCCGTATTTGCCTGCCTGGCAGCGATCTCGATCGCCTATCTCGGCACCAATATCTACCTCGTCCTGCTGTTTGGCGCCATCTTCCAGTTCTTTGTCCTGCTGCTCAACACGTCGATCTGGATCTACGCGCCAGAGCTTTACCCGACGCGCATCCGCGCCTTCGGCGTGGCCCTCATCCTCGCAACAGGGTCGGCGGCCGGCTCCTTCGTGCCGACGATTTCCGGCGCACTGTTCGACAGCTACGGCATGGTCGGCGTCTTCGCTCTGGCGGCGGCGATGTATGCGGTCTTCGCCTTCTGCATACAGCTCGGTCCGGAAACCTACGGCATGTCGATGGAAGATCTTCAGCAACCGGCCGAAGCGGAGCAGCCCAAGGCTGCCCAGCAGCAGGTCCGCGTCGGAGTGGAACTGAGAACGTGACCTCGCACATCCTCCTGATCAACCCCAACAGCTCGCGCGCGACAAGCGACATGATGGTCTCCATCGCGCGCAAGGCTGCAACCGGGCGCTTGGCCGTGGCAATTGCCACGGCTGAGCGCACCCCCCCGATGATCGTGACCCCTGAGCAGTTGAAGGCGTCCGCCGCCGAGGTCGTCGAGATCGGCTCAAAACACGATCCCGCTTGCCTCGGCATCATCGTCAGCGCCTTCGGCGATCCGGGACTAGCTTCGCTTCGGGAAAGCGTCGACATTCCCGTCGTCGGAATCTGCGAAGCGTCGATGATCGAAGCTTCGCGTGCCCGGCGGCGGTTCGGCGTCGCCACCACGACACCGGACCTCCTGGAGGCGATCGGAGATCGGGCCCGCGACCTCGGCGTCGCACATCTCTATACTGGCATCCGCTGCACGGCTGGCGATCCTGTCGCCCTCGCCGCCGACGAAGCACTGCTCAGGCAATCGCTTGCCGAGGCAGTCCGCGCCTGCATCGAAATCGACGGCGCCGAAGCCGTCATCATCGGTGGCGGCCCGCTCGGACAGGCGGCCGAGCAATTGCAACCGCTTTTCGAAACACCGATCATCGCCCCCATCCCCTGCGCTATCGAGCGCGTGTTCGACCTACTGCAGGTGAACGTCTGAGGGCGCGTCCGACAGCACAGTAGCCTAAGCAATGACCGGCAAGCCGGCCTTGCGCAGCCCCTCGATGAAATGCGCATAATGCTCCCGCTCGACATAGGGCGTGAGTATCCGCCAGTAGTGGGCGAGGTCGGCGGGAATGCTGGCGGTGATCTCGGGGATGAGTTCGCGCGCCTCCTCCTCACGGGCAAGCTGGCCGAGGCTCGCAAGCAGCACCACCCGGTTGAAATAAGCGCGGCGAAGCGAAACGCCGCGCTCCGAATAATGCCGGGCTTCCTCGTAGTTCCCGAGGTGATAGTGAGCGAGGGCGATCCTGTCGAGGAACAGGTATGTCAGCGGGTCATGCGGACTGAGCCGCAGCGCCATGTGGAGCGGATCGAGTGCCTCGGCGAAATGTCCGGTGAATATCCGCGCCCAGCCGAGCGCCATATGCGCCAACGCCAGGTTCGGATTGAGGTCGATCGCGCGCTGCGCCTCTTCGACGGCCGCGGGCGCGCGCTGTGCGGCGAAATGGGCAAGGCACACGGCATAGTGCGAATAGGGGTCGCGCTCCTCAAGCGCCACGGCGCGCTCGGCAGCCGCGTAGAGTTCGGCGCTGTCGCGGTCGACATCGTCGCTGAAGCCGTGGAAGCAGCGCGCATAGAGCGAGCGGGCAAGCATCATGTGCGCGCGGCCGAAATCGGGATCGAGGGCGATCGCCCGCCGATGCCAGACGATCGCTTCCTTGAAGTGCTCGGCTGTGTCCTGGGCATTGTGCAGCCACGTGCCGCGCATGTGACATTCATAGGCGTCGAGATTATGGGTGGAGTTGAGCAAGGCGCGCCGGCTCTCGCCGATGAGGATTTCCGGCTCAATGGCGCCGACGACGTTCTGGGTGAGTTCGTCCTGGATGGCGAAGATATCCGCAAGTTCGCGGTCGTAGCGCTGGGCCCAGAGATGGACGCCCGTCTCGGCCTCGATGAGCTGGCCGGTCACGCGCAGGCGCGTG
The DNA here is from genome assembly GCF_013283645.1 of Sinorhizobium psoraleae. Classification (GTDB taxonomy): domain Bacteria; phylum Pseudomonadota; class Alphaproteobacteria; order Rhizobiales; family Rhizobiaceae; genus Sinorhizobium; species Sinorhizobium psoraleae. Next base: position 381,381 of record NZ_JABEKV010000004.1, on the reverse strand, counting down.
CCCGCGCGGCGCACGCTGCCTTCGACGATGTAGCGCACGCCGAGATCGCGGCCGACCTGCTTCACGTCGACGGCGTGGCCCTTGTAGGCGAAGGAGGAATTCCGCGCGATGACGAAGAACCAGCGATAAAGCGAAAGCGCGGTGATGATGTCCTCGGTCAGCCCATCGGCAAAATACTCCTGCTCCGGGTCCCCGGACATGTTGACGAAGGGAAGGACGACGATGGAGGGCTTGTCGGGAAGGTGGAGCGGTCCGCCGAGCACACCGGCCTCAACCGGATCCTCGCGACGCCAGTCGACCCTGTGGACCGGCACGGGACGCGGGATGTTCTTCAGGCTGCGGTCGCCGAGATGGACCATCGGGAAATCGAGCTTGCCCTCGATCTGATCATGAAGCGTGCCCGAGACGCAGATTCCGCCCGGCAGCGCGACCTCCTGGAGCCGCGCCGCCACGTTGACGCCGTCGCCGAGAAGATTGTCGCCTTCCACGACGACATCGCCAAGGTTGAGACCGATGCGGAACTCCATCCTCTGATCGGGACTGAGATCGGCATTGCGGCGATGCAGCGCCCGCTGGATCGCGACCGCGGCCCGCACGGCCTGCACGGCACTGTGGAACTCCGCCCCGACGCTGTCGCCGGCCGATCCGAATATGCGCCCACCATGCTCTGCGACGAGATCGCCGATCGTGGCGTTGTAAGTGCTGAGCGTCGCAAGCGCGCCTTCCTCGTCGACAGCGACGAACCGGCTGTAACCAGCGACGTCGGCGGCAAGGATCACTGCGAGCTTCCGTTCCACGGGGGCAGCCGCTCCTGCGGCATCTGGCCAGAACATTTTAAGCGTAGCTTAAATGCGGAATCCGGAGAAGCAACAAATTGGCACCGCCGGGCGCCGGGTGCCGGTGGCTTCCGCGCTTCGCCACGGCCTCATTCGGTCTTGCACTCGCCGCCGAGCAGCCGGTCGAGCCAGGCGGGATCGAGCACGGCTTCGAGTTCACCGGCGATATCGTCGAGCGCCGCATCGACGGACTGGCGGTAGTTGCCTCCACCGCCTTCGATGCCGAAGCTTCTGAGCAGCGCGGTCCGATAGGCGTCGCTGCCGAAGAGCCCGTGCAGATAGGTGCCCATCACCTTGCCGTCGGCGGACATAGCCCCGTCACGGCGGTCGTCGATCGAAACCGGCGCGCGATCGCAATCGGCGCCCGCAGTCTTGCCGAGGTGGATCTCGTAGCCATCGAGCGCCACGTCGTGCTCCAGCGACCAGGCGCGGCTGTTGCGCACGGTCTTTTCCGGCGCCATCTCGGTTTCGACGGAAAGCAGGCCGAGACCGGCGATCTCGCGTTCGCTGCCTTCGATGCCGAGCGGATCGGTGACGCGCGCACCCAACATCTGGTAGCCACCGCAAATTCCGATCACCCGACCGCCGCGCCGCACGTGGCGTTCGAGGTCGCGATCCCAGCCCTCGGCGCGAAAATCCTTGAGGTCTGAAATCGTCGATTTGGACCCGGGGATGACGACGAGCCCGGCATCGTCGGGAAGCGGTGTGCCGGGGCGAACGAAAACGAGGTCGACCTCCGGCTCTGCTCTCAGCGGATCGAGATCGTCGAAATTGGCGATCCGCGACAGCACCGGCACCGCGACCTTCAGCGCCTTGCCGCCGCCGCGCGCGAGCTTTTCGAGCACCACCGAATCCTCGGCAGGCAGCCGGGCCGCACTTTTCAGCCAGGGCACGACGCCGAAGCAGGGCCAGCCGGTGAAGCGGTGAACGGCCGCAATGCCATCGTCGAAAAGCGTCACGTCACCACGGAACTTGTTGATGAGATAGCCGCCGACCATGCGCCGGTCCTCTTCCGGCAGGATCGCGTGCGTGCCGACCAGCGAGGCGATGACGCCGCCGCGGTCGATGTCGCCGACAAGCACCACCGGCACGCCCGCCCGCGTGGCAAAGCCCATATTGGCGATGTCGCCGGCCCTGAGGTTAATTTCCGCTGGCGACCCGGCGCCTTCGACGATGACGAGATCGGCCCCGGCGGAGACCAGTTCGAAACTCTCCATAACGGCGCCGAGCAGCTTCGGCTTTAGCGCCTGGTATTCCCTGCCCTTCGCCTGGCCTGCCACTCTGCCCTGGAGGATGATCTGGCTGCCGACGTCCGACTGCGGCTTCAAAAGCACCGGGTTCATGTGAACAGAAGACGGCACCCGCGCGGCCAGCGATTGCAGCCATTGCGCCCGGCCGATCTCGCCGCCGTCATCGGAAACCGCGGCGTTGTTCGACATATTCTGCGGCTTGAATGGCCTGACCTTCAATCCGCGATTGGCGGCGAGCCGGCAGAGCCCAGCCACCAATACCGATTTTCCGACATCCGAGCCGGTCCCCTGCAGCATGATTTTCTGTATCATGCGACCTCCCGTAACATCGAAACCATCGCCGGCAAAGGCCCGTTTTCGACGGGATTCAACCTCATTTCGCCATTCGCGATCACGGCCCGTTTCGGCCACTCACGAACGTTGTTCGAAATCGCGACAGGACTAGCGGAATTGCGACATGCGATGGCGACATTGGCATTTAAATTCCACCCGCTCGCGCCTATATCAGCGGCATCGAAACAACCCCGGGCGAAGCCCCGGACTCCCAAGGTAGAAAAGTCATGCTGTTCGTCTTCAGCAAACCCAACTTCGTTCAGATCGCCTGGAACTCCAAGGCGCCGTTGAGCCAGTCCCGCGTGCGCAATGTGGAGATGGACGCGCCTCGCGGCCCGCTCGGTTTCATCCGTACGTATAGTATCGGATAATCGGGCGCTTTCCCGATTCAAGCCGCTCCACTCGGGGCGGCTTTTTTATTGGTCGGTTTGGTAGCGGGCCCGACACGAAAGCCGCACCCGACCTCCGCCGAGGGGATGCGGCCGTCAACATAACGCATGATCTCTCCGGCACAACACGCCGGCAATCGCTACTCTCTTCGGGCTCGAGAGCGCCCTGCCCGTCCGCACAACAAGCCAGATCGGGAAGTTTAAGGTCCGGCACGCAATACCTGATCCGGACCTGCGGCAGTCGCCCGCCGCAGGCAAACAATTAGCCTGACATCGTTACCGGATGGTTATTGAGGGCTTAATCAATGGTGAATCGCGGTTTTTTTTGAATTTTCTTCGCGACATTTTCGGGTCGATGCCGCGACGCAATCGCGACAGGAAACGTCCGGATTGAACCATGTTCGAAAACGGCCCGGACTTGCGGGCCGCATTTTGCGGCAATTGTTGTCGTAAATGCTCAAATTCGCAGCCAACGGCGAAAAATTGCGCGCGCGACAAGCGGCGCGGACAGGCGCCTGACAACGCCGTTCGACGCCGCCCTCCGATTGAAGAGGTTGATTTCTCTTCGGGAATATCTAGGCTTGCCGCAGCGGTGCAGAGGAGATCCGGCCGGCGACAGGGTTCCGCGGTCAGGATTTGAAAGAACTCCCACACTGCTGCAGCGGGGCATGACTTTGGCCTTTCTGATGCCGAACCTCGCGCTGCTCACTGAATAAAGTCTGGTGTCGGAACAGCAGTAACCCTGCGGCACCCTGGATCGTTGGCTGCACAAAGACTGGGAGGTCTTGCAAAGATGAAGAAATTTCTCGCGTCCACATTTCTCGCCGCGGGCCTGTACGCCGTGGCGGGCTCGGCGCAAGCCGCGGAATGCGGCGACGTCAGTATTGCCGAGATGAACTGGGCCTCCGCGGGCGTTGCTGCCCACGTGGACAAGTTCATCCTCGAAAACGGATACGGTTGCACTGTGGAGCTCGTCACCGGCGACACGATGCCTACCTTCGCCTCGATGAACGAGAAGGCGCAACCCGACATGGCGCCGGAACTCTGGGTCAACGCCGTGCGCACGCCGCTCGACGCAGCGATCAAGGAAGGCCGCCTTATCCAGGCCGCACCGCTCCTCAGCGAAGGCGGCGTCGAGGGTTGGTGGATTCCCAAATTTCTGGCCGACGCCCATCCGGACATCAAGACCGTTCAGGACGCGCTAAAGCACCCCGACCTGTTCCCGGCGCCGGAAGACCCCTCCAAGGCGGCGATCCACAATTGCCCGTCCGGCTGGAACTGCCAGGTCTCGACGGCCAATCTCTACAAGGCACTCGAAGCGGATAAAGCCGGCTTCGAACTCATCGACACCGGGTCGGCCGCCGGCCTCGACGGATCGATCGCGAACGCCTTCGAGAAGAAGACCGGTTGGCTCGGTTACTATTGGGCGCCAACTGCCATTCTCGGCAAATACGAGATGACCCGCCTCTCCTTCGGCGTCGAGCACGACAAGAAGGAGTGGGACGCTTGCTCCGCCGTTCCCGATTGCCCGAGCCCGAAGGTCAATTCCTATCCAATCTCGGACGTGTTCACCGTGGTGACGAAGTCGTTTGCCGAAAAGGCAGGTGTTGCAATGGACTATGTCAAAGTCCGCAAATGGGACAACGGCACGGTGAACAAGGTTCTGGCGTGGATGGACCAGAACCAGGGAACCAACGAGGACGCCGCGAAGCACTTCCTCGAAAACTATCAGGACATGTGGACGCAATGGGTCAGTCCCGAGGTTGCCGAGAAGGTCAAGGCGGCCCTCTGACAGAGGCAACGCAGGTGGGCGGCAGCCGCTTCGGCCGCCGCCCGTGCCTCGGCATTGCACGCCTGATTAGGCTCACAGCGGCACAGTGTTTTTCCTGACGTCGCAAACAGTAGAGCGGAACCGCTGTTCCGCTGTCACATTTCTTACGCCGGGACACATAAGAGGTCACAAGCAGGTGTGCGCTGGAGTGCCGCACGCGGTCGTTCCGAAGACGCAGCCGGCGGCATAAGACTTCCGGGCCAAGAAGGGGAAAAAATGGCTATCTGCAGTTTCTTGCCGGAACTGCTCTGCAAGTTCCCTGCCATAGACGATGGCACTATTCGCATGGCGCGCAAGAGCGTCGACGACGGATTCAAGGGGTTTGTGCGCAGCTACGGCAATGCCATCGACGCGGTGGTCCAGCCGCTTCAATGGTTCCTGAACTATCTGGAGCGGGCCTTCGTCGGTTCGCCCTGGATTTTCGTGCTGATCATCATGGTCGCCATCGTCTACTTCGGTAGCCGCAACGTGAAGATTACCATCGGCACGGCGCTGTCGATGGTGGCGATCGGCCTCGTCGGACTCTGGAACGACACGATGATCACGCTCGCCATGGTCACCGTCTGTACGCTGATCTCGATCGTGATCGGCATCCCGATCGGGATCCTTATGGCCCGCTCCGACCGTGTGCAGGCCTTCGTCAACCCGGCCCTCGACGTCATGCAGACGATGCCGAGCTTCGTCTATTTGATCCCGGTGGTGATGATCTTCGGCATCGGCAAGGTGCCGGGGCTGATCGCCGTCGTCATCTATGCGGTGCCACCGATGATCCGGCTCACCAATCTTGGTATCCGGCTCGTCGACAAGGAAGTGCTGGAGGCAGCCGACGCCTTCGGCTCCTCCGCCTGGCAGAAACTGAAGAACGTGCAGATGCCGCTGGCGCTGCCGACCATCATGGCCGGCATCAACCAGACGATCATGATGTCGCTGGCGATGGTCGTGGTCGCCTCGATGATCGGGGTCGGCGGACTCGGCAAGAACGTGCTCCAGGCGATCGCCAACCAGTTCTTCACCGTCGGTTTCCTAAACGGCTTTGCCCTCGTCGGCATCGCCATCATTTTCGATCGTACCAGCCAGGCCTTCGGCAGGCGGCTGCAGAAGCATTCGGAGGTTATTCATGGCTAGTCACGCAATCGAGGTAAAGAACCTCTACAAGATCTTCGGCCCGCGCGGCGAGGACTATGTCGATGTCGTCAAAAAAGGGATGGGCAAGGCCGAGCTCAACGAGAAACACGGCCATGTCCTGGGCCTGCAGGACATCAACATCCTGATGCCCGGCGGCTGCATCACGGTGGTCATGGGCCTGTCCGGCTCCGGCAAGTCCACGCTCATTCGCCACATCAACCGCCTGATCGACCCGACGGCGGGCGAGGTGCTCTATGACGGCACCGACGTCTGCAAGATGAACGAAAACGATCTTCGCCAGTTCCGCCGCCACAAGACGGCGATGGTGTTCCAGAAATTCGCGCTGCTGCCGCATCGCACTGTTCTCGAAAACACGATCTACGGGCTCGAGATCCAGGGCGTCGAGCGGCGCGAGAGCGAAAAGCGGGCGCTCGGCTGGATCGAGCGTGTCGGCCTCAAGGGATTTGAAAACCACTATCCCAACCAGCTTTCGGGCGGTATGCAGCAGCGCGTGGGCCTCGCCCGGGCGCTCACCAACGACGCCGACATCCTGCTGATGGACGAAGCCTATTCAGCACTCGACCCGCTGATCCGCGTGGACATGCAATCGGTGCTGCTCGATCTCCAGAAGGAATTGAAGAAGACCGTCGTCTTCATCACCCACGATCTCGACGAGGCGCTGAGGCTCGGCGACAAGATCGCGATCCTGCGCGACGGCCGCGTCGTACAGCAGGGCACCGGCCAGGAAATCGTGCTGTCGCCGGCCGACGACTACATCACCGCCTTCGTCAAGGAAGTGAACCGCGGCCGCGTCGTCCATGTGGAGACGATCATGCGGCCGCTCTCCGGCAACCCGGAAGGCCTGCCGCTGGCGGCGGGCACGGTTCTCGAAACCGCCGCGCGCACGATGACCGGCGCACATGTCAATACGGCCCATGTGGTCGACACCGACGGCCGGCCGATCGGCGCCATCGACCTGCAGACGATCATCGCCGCCATGGTGACCCCGACGAGCCACACCGACCGCCAGGCGGCATAGGCTGGAATGACGATTGAACGTCACGAAGGGCGCCCGCGCGGGCGCCCTTCCTGCATGCGCAGCCGTCCGATCCACTCTTTTTGAAGCTAAGCAATTCCGGAGGGAATTGCTTTATGCAGCCGACTTGAGCTTGCCGCTGATGAAGCGGAATTCCTGCGTCTTACCGCCATAGCCATAGGCAGCGGCGGAAACTTCGTGAACGAGCACGTAGCTCTCCGGATGGACTTTTCCGAGAAGCGTCTCGAAGACAGCGAAGATGGCTTCGATGTAAGCGGCCAATTCCTGCTTGGTGTTGGTGCCGTCGACCACCTTGATGTCGAGCCAAAAACTGTTCGTCTCCTGCGACGCGATCGACTTTCCCCCGGCGAACCAGTGCTGCGGATCGACATAGGTCACCGCGACGGCGGTGACGGTCGGATCCTTGCGCAGATGCTCCTGGGTGAGATCGCTCACTTTCGCTGCGAGTTCCGCGGAGCGATCCGGATCCGGCCGGCCGGTGACGGTGATGTTGATGATGGGCATATCAGGCTCCTTCTCTGATGACTGTTGCCTTGCGACAGACCTTGCCACCAACGGTGCATCGAAAAAATCAAATTGTTTTGCACGAATGGTTCTGTACAATCGAATTATGGACGCAATCGACCCCGATCTCCTGCGCACTTTTCTTGCCTTCGCCGAAGGTGGTTCGCTCGCCCGCGCCGCGGCGGTCGTCAATCGGTCCCCGTCCGCCGTGACGGCGCAGATGCAGCGTCTCGAAGCGCTCATCGGCGAACCGCTTCTGGCGCCGGCCGGCCGTGGACGTTCGCTGACGCCAGTCGGCGAGGAACTCGTGAATCATGCTCGCCGCATCCTCGACGCGCATCGAGATGCCTGGCTCAGCCTCAGGGGCGCGCGCGCCGACGGTCGGATTTCGCTCGCCAGCACGCAGGATTTCGCCGATACGACGCTGCCCGACCTCCTGCGCCGCTTCGCCCGCTCGCATCCAAGGGTTCGCCTCGATCTCAGGATCGGCAGATCGAAGGAACTGGCCTTGGCCTTCGATCAGGGTCAGGTCGACATCCTGCTCACCATGCGGCAGGCGACCGCGACCGACGAACTGCTCGTGCTGAGAGAAGAGATGATCTGGCTTTGCTCCGACAGGGGGTTGGCGACGGTCGATGCGCAGCTTCCATTGGCCGTGCTCGACCCGCCCTGCGGATTCCGGTCCGCTGCCATTTCGGCGCTCGAATCGGCCGAGCGCCCGTTTCGGCTCGCGGCGACGAGCCCGAGCCTGTCGGGTCTGCGTGCCGCCGTCGTGAGCGGCATCGCCGTGACGACGCGCACGGCGCGGTTCCTGGGGCCGGGAATGGCGCCCGCCCCCATGCATCTCGACCTGCCGCCCCTGCCCGTCGCCGAATTCAGCCTGCGCGTGCGGGCCAACGCCGGCAAGCCCGCGACAGACCTTGCCGCCCTTCTGGCAGACGGCCTGCCGTGGAATGTCCCGCAGCCACGGCCCGGCGCATGACAGCTTGAGGCCGGCTTTCCGACTTTTCCGCCACGCGCCTGCGAAGTTGGTTGCAATCACATAAAGATATCTTTATATCTTGTTGTAATTTCATTCAGCCGGGAAAAACCGATGTCCGCTTCCGCCAATGCCCTTTCCGATCTCCTCGCCCGGAAGGGCGTCCTGCTTGCCGACGGGGCGACCGGGACGTCGCTCTTCGCCATGGGTCTCGAAGCCGGCGAAGCGCCGGAGCTCTGGAACGAGGCGAAGCCGGAAAGGATCACCAAGCTGCATCAGGATTTCGTTGATGCCGGCGCCGACATCATTCTCACCAATTCCTTCGGCGGCACGCGTCATCGCCTGAAGCTGCATCAGGCCGAGGACCGCGTGCATGCGCTCAACAAGCGCGCCGCCGAGATCGCCCGCGCCGTTGCCGACAAGGCGCCGCGCAAGGTCATCACCGCAGGCTCCGTCGGCCCGACCGGCGAATTGCTGATCCCGCTCGGTGCCCTCTCCTACGAGGATGCGGTCGCAGCCTTCGCCGAACAGATCGAGGGCCTGAAGGCGGGCGGCGCGGAAATCGCCTGGATCGAGACCATGTCCTCGCCGGACGAAATCCGCGCGGCGGCCGAAGCGGCCACCAATGTCGGCCTTCCTTACGTCTATACCGGCTCCTTCGACACAGCCGGCAAGACGATGATGGGTCTTCACCCCAAGGACATTCACGCTGTCGCCGGCGACATCGGCCAAGGTCCGGTTGCAGTCGGCGCCAACTGCGGTGTCGGCGCCTCCGACATCCTGTCGTCACTGCTCGACATGACCGCGGCGGCTCCGGAGGCGACCGTCGTCGTGAAGGGCAATTGCGGCATTCCGGAATTCCGCGGCTCCGAAATTCATTATTCCGGCACGCCGCCGCTGATGGCGGAATATGTGCGGCTGGCGGTCGACGCCGGCGCGAAGATCATCGGTGGCTGCTGCGGCACTACCTGCAATCACCTGGCCGCGATGCGTCTCGCGCTCGATAATCACTCCAGGGGCGAACGCCCGACGCTCGACATGATCGTCGAAAAGATCGGGCCCTTGCGGAACAAGACCGCCAACGAGGGCGCCTCCGCCCCGACCCGCGAACGCAGCGGTCGCCGCCGCGCCTGAGAAGCCGAAGCAGCACAGCACGAAAACGACAAACGCTCCGGAGCGGAATGCCCGGAGCGTTTTCTTTTGTTCTTCGGCGAAACGTCAGGCGCTGCGGCGTGCAGCACCGTCGCGAAGATGACTGCGCCAGGCGTCGAGCCCGACCTCGATATTCTTGCGGCCGAAGCCGACGCGGAAGCGGTCTGCCGCGACCGGGAGGAGATCGGAGGCGAATAGGCTGGATGGCAGAAGCAGCACGCCCGATTCCTCGACCAGCCGCCGGCAATGTTCCCCGACGCCGTCCGCCCCGAGATAGCGGGCGAAACCGACACAGCCGCCATCCGGCGCGCGCCATTCGTAGAGATCCGGAAATTCGGCAAAGAATGCCTGGAGCTTTGCGAGGTTTGCCGTGCAGAGCGCCAGGTTGCGATCGAGGATCTGCGCTCGCGATTTCAGCGCAATCGTCGCGAGAACCTCCGACGGCCGGGAGTTGCAGATCGAGAGATAGTGCTTCATGCCCTCCATGCGTTGCAGAAGCGCATGGTCGCGGCAGGCGATCCAGCCGATTCGGAGGCCCGGAAGACCATAGGCCTTGGACATGACGTTAAGCGATACGCCGCGCTCGAAAAGCTCGGCCGCCTGCGGCAGGCGCTTGCCCGGATCGCGCTCCAGCCCGCGATAGACCTCGTCGCTGAAGAGGTGGATGCCGCGCTCGGCACAGAGATCGGCGAGCGCCCGGAAGGTCGCCTGATTGGCAATCGCGCCGGTCGGATTGTTGGGGAAGTTGACGGCAACGAGCCTGGTATTCGGCTTCAACGCCGCGCGTACATCGGCGATATCGAGCTGCCAGTGGTTTTCCGGCCGCAAGGGCACGCCGGTCACCGAAGCGGCGATGGTCACCGGCAGCGTCTCCATCGACTGGTAGTTCGGCACCGTCACGATGGCGTGGTCGTCAGGCCCGAGCAGTGCGAGCATCGCGCAATAGAGCCCCTCCTCGGCACCGGCAAAGCAGAGGATATCACCGTCATCTAGCCCGTCGTAAGTGGCGGCGATCGCCTGGCGCAGTGCCGGCGCGCCATAGGTTTCGGTATAGCCGAGCGTCAGTTGCTCCCAGGCCTCCCGATCGGCATCATCGGCAAGGGAAAGCAGTTCCGCCATCGTCATGGTTTCGCTGTCGCTCGCGGTCATGTGGTGGCGTGCGGTGAATTCCCAGCGCGAGAAATGGGTTTCGAGGCGGAAGGCCGGCAGGGTCGTCATGTCGATTGTCCTTCTTGAGCGCGGGCTTCGCTGGCGAAGCGGTCGCGTGTCGAATTCAGGCGGCCTCGCCGCGCCGTGCGGCCGCGAGGTAGTTGTATATCGAGGCGCGCGAGGCCCCGATGAGGCCCGCCAGGTGGTCGACCGCGTTGCGCGTCTTGAAGAGCCCCTGTTCTTCGAGTGCGGCGACGAGGGCGATGCGGTCGGCACGTTTCATGGCGGAGAGCGCAAGCCCCCTCGCCTTCAGCCAGCCATGCAGCGCGGCATTGATTTCCTCTCGCCAGTCACGGGAAAACAGCGCCTGCGGCCGCGGCTCCGGCGTGCCCGCAAATGCCGCCAACAATTTCACCGCATCGTCGATCCGCGAAACGTCGAGGTTGATGCACAGCAGCCCGGCGGCACTGCCGTCGGCGTGGCGCAGCACGGCCGAGACCGATTTCAGCCGCCGGCCGTCAGGCCCGACCTTCTCGTAGGGGCCGAGCACGGTTTCGTTGCCTGGCCCCTTGCCGAACTCCTCCTCCATCAGCGACTCCATGCCGGCGGCACGGCCCGAAAAGGCGTTCCAGATGCCGGCGATCCGACCGGTCGCAAGATCGTGCAGGACGACCTCGGCGTGAGGGTAGAGCAGCGCGCTGATCGCGGCCGCGGATGGTGCGTGCATGGCGAGACTGAAGGGGATGGTTGGTTCGATATTCATGACACCCACATCAACACATTTGCGTGTTTTGTCAATATTAGACGAATTGTCCATTTGTTGTGTGCTTGCGGACGACTGGCGGCTGTCCTATCCCCGAAGCACGTTCGATTCGAGGGGAGACGATCCATGAACGCCGGGCCAGCAGCCTTTCCGGACAGAGAAACGACAGCCGCCAGGTTTTCGAGCTTCGGCGAGACCGACCAGGCCTTCGTCAAGTTGCTGATGGAAAGCTCCGAACAGGACGAAAACCTGATCGAAGGCTTGCACCGCCATCTGGATCTCGCCTCGCAAACGCGATTTCTGAATTCGTTGAAGCTCGAAAAGCTCGGCGAATGGCTCGGCAACGAGGCACCCGCCCGCCTGCAGATGCGCCTCATGGAAGCCGCGCGCTCGAGCCAGCATCCGGCCTACCAGGCTTTCAGGACAGGATTGACGCGATCCGGAGGACTCCAGCGGGCGTTTAAGACTTGAGGCTGTTGTCGCCCTCGAGCCTGGGCCATATGGCACTGGTATGTAAAGTCTTCCGCGCCGCCGACTTGGACCGCTGCTCGATGCCAAGTGACGAACGCAGGAATGAGGACCGGGAAACGCCGCCGCGAATCCCTTCTCCCCGCCTCACGGGGAGAAGGTACCGGCCAGGCGGGTGGCGACCATCCATCGATTATTCACGAGAAAGCCCCTTGGCGAGGCGCACCAGATTGACGAACTCGGCGCGGTAGCCGAAGGGGTCGGCCCCTTTGGCGGCGGCTGCGAGATCGGCGATCGCCGCATAGGAATAGCCGGAAAGCGCCGAGTTCCCCGCAAGCTTCTGGCCGAAGGCGGCGACGGCGGCCGAGAAGCGGACGTCCGCCGGAGCGTCGGCGAGCGATGGCTCGGCATTCGCCTCCGTGACCGGCGTGGTGATCAGCTCGCTTTTGTCGCCGTCCGACTTCTTGTAGCGGATCTTGACGTAAGCGAGCTCGTTCGCACGCGAAGGTGCGCCAGCGGCAGGCTTCTCCGCGGCTGCATAGCGCAAGTCATCGTTGAGGACGGCCGGACTTCCCTTCGGCGTCACTTCATAGATCGCGGTGACGCTGTGGCCGGAGCCGATATCGCCCGCATCCACGCGGTCGTTGTTGAAATCCTCGCGCGTCAGGGCGCGGGTCTCGTAGCCGATGAGGCGATATTCGGCGATCGCGGCAGGGTTGAACTCCACTTGCAGCTTGACATCCTTGGCGATCGGGAAGAGCGATGAGCCCGCTTCCTCGACCAATGTCTTCTGCGCCTCCGCCAGCGTGTCGATATAGGCGGCAACGCCGTTGCCGTTCTGGGCGATCGTCTGCATCAGCGCATCGTTGTAATTGCCTCGACCGAAGCCGAGCACCGAGAGGAAGATGCCGCTCTTGCGCTTTTCCTCGACCCGCCGCTTCAGCTCCTCGTCGCTCGACGGACCGACATTGAAGTCGCCGTCCGTCGCCAGCAGGATGCGGTTGACGCCACCCTTGACGAAGGCTCTTTCGGCCAGCTGATAGGCCGCGTCGATGCCGGCAGCGCCGGCCGTCGAGCCGCCGGGTGCCAGCGTGTCGATTGCGGCCAGGATCTTTGCCTTGTCCTTGACCGCGGTCGGTTCGAGCGCGGTGCCGGCGTTTCCGGCATAGGTGACGATCGACACGGTGTCCTCGGGCTTCAGCTTATCGACAAGCAGGCGGAAAGCGTTCTTCAACAGCGGCAGTTTGTCCGGCTCGTCCATTGAACCGGAAACGTCGATCAGGAAAACGAGGTTGGCCTTCGGCGCCTCCGCAGGCACGACCTCATAGCCCTTGATCGCCACGTGCATCAGGCGCGTGCCAGCATTCCACGGGGTCGGAGTAACGGTGACCGTTGCCTTGAAGGGCTCGGCGGGCGATGCCGGGCGCGGCCAATCATAGGGGAAATAGTTGACCATCTCCTCGATCCGCACGGCATCGGGACTGGGCATTTCGCCCGCCATCAGCGAGCGGCGGACGAAGGAATAGGAGGCCGTGTCGACATCGACGGAGAAGGTCGAGACCGGCTCGGTCGCGACGCTCTTCACCGGATTGGCATCCGCGTTGCCGAATCGCTCACGGTTCTCATCCGGCTGGGGGAGAATATCGGCCGGTGCGGCCGGCGCCGGCATGACCTCCATTCGCCCGCGCATCGCAAAGCCGACCGCCTCGCCAACGGTGCTCGGTGCCGCGGTGTCGGCAGCCGTCTGGCTCGCCGTCGCGTCGGCTCCCGCGGCCGATGCCTCGCTTTCTGTCTTTTCGGAGTGTTTTGTGGTGGCCTGCGAGCGGGCGAGCGACGCACCGTTGCCCGCCGCGGGCGCAGCCGGCTTAGGCTCCACCTTCACGGCAACCTCGGTCTCCGGCTCTGGGGGCCGATCGTTGCGGATCATTTCCAAGGCCAGGAAGGCGGCGGCGGGCACGACGATGAGCGTTGCCAGTGCCGATCCCGCGAGCAGTTTCCGGTTCATGATGGGGCTCCATATCCGGTTGAGGATGGAGCTTGGACGACCGGGCATGGCTGATCCTTGGGCGGCACTCGAATTTTCCGCCGTGTCATAGGCATCCATAGCTGCGGCGAGCGCGCGCGCCCGCGCTTCGCTCGAAGGCGTCGGCGGCAGCTTTCCGGCAAGCGTTTCGAAATCATCGGTCATGATCATACAGCCTCCTTGCCGAGCAATGTCCGCAGGCGCTTCCGCGCCTCATGGACGTGCCAGGAGATGGTCGCTTCGGAGCAGCCGAGCACGTCGGCCGCTGCGGCATGGCTCAAGCCCTCGGCATAGACGAGCAGGACGGCATCGCATTGCTTTTCCGGCAGCGCCCGCACGGCCGCCCAGAGCGCCTCCTGCCGGTCGTCGTCCTCCCCGTCGGATGTGCCCTGCGCCGATTGATCCGATGCATAGGCCTGCATCTTGCGCGCATCGCGCACCTGCCGTCGTCTGTGGTCGCGCGCGGCGTTGAGCGTCAGCGTGTAGAGCCAGGTGCGGAAACGGCTGGTGCCGCGAAAGCCGCGAACAGCCGAGCCGAGGCGAATGCAGACGTCCTGCGCTATATCTTCCGCATCGGCCCCATTGCCGGACCAGCGCCAGGCGACCGCATGGACGAAATCATAATGGCGCTCGACCAAGAGGCTGAACGCCTCCCTGTCGCCCCTCACCGCCTTTTCAACGAGTTCCGCGTCCAAGTCCGTGCCCGCTTTTGACCTATTTTCCCGTTAGACGTCCGCCAGTCGCTATTCCTTGGGTCCAGTCGAAAAAAAGTTATCGCGGGAACGAAGCGACGACTGCGATGATCGGCCCGAGAGGGAACAGCCGATCGTGGCGATTGATCTCCGGCGCATAGAGGCTCGAAATCGTGCCGTCGAGAAAGAGCGCATTCGGGCAATCGAGCATGTCGCGAAACAGCGTCGCGAAATCATGAAAGCGCACCGGCCGCTTCGACACCGCGAAGACGACCTCGCCGCCTTTCGTCACGCCGACGCCGTTTCGGGTTTTCAAACTATCGCTGTTCGGCAGGAAGCGCGGATGCAGCGCCCCGTCGATCACCAGCATCGGCCCCGATTGCGTCGCAAAGCGGCAGGCAGCATCTGCCGCGTCGTCCGGCGAGGGTTTGGCAAAGCCGGCCGTGAGAATGGCAGCGCCGACGAGGAAGGCTTTCGGAAACAGTGGCATGGTTCGCGACTCGAAGCGGATCGTGACGCGTAGCATCGCACGGATTGCGGCGGTTTGATGCGCGCGGTCTTTTCCGGGATATAGGGTTGGCAGGTCAATAACGGCGCGGACGCGCCGTGGCTGGATTCCTGTGACAAGCACAGGAATGAGGGAGAGAATGTTGCTACCGTGCTGCCAGGCTAACCAACTTGATGACCGGGAGTTCGTGCTGTCTACGCGTCACCAGCCAACTGACCTGGTGAAGGCGGGCGGATAGCCCGTTGCGACCTGGTTTCAAAGCATCTTCACGCGCGCGGCGTGTCGCTGCGATGAATAGTAGAACGCCGCGCACCCGCTAAGCTCTCTCATCAAGTCAATTGAACTGCTCGTGCGCGGCCAAAAATATGGCCCCTCATTCCTGTGCTTGTCACAGGAATCCAGCAGCGCCGCGTCCGCGGCGCAGGAGACCTCTTCACCTAGAGGCTCAGCGCCGCCATATGGAAACGGAGTTGCGCATCCGGGTAGCGATAGTCTCGCCCCATCGGACAGGCATCGCGCGAGAGGCAGCCGTGAGCGAGACAACCGCCTGCCCCCGGCTGCGTCCTCAGATACGTGCGGCAGCGGCCGACATCGAAAGTGCCGGAAGCCAAGGCGTCGGCCGGACAGGCGGAAATGCACGGCTTTTCCATACAGGCATCGCAGGGATGGCCAGCCGGAACGCTGCCCGTATGCAGCAGCTCTCGATCAAAGCCGAGCGCGCCGCGGTAACCGTGCCAGAGGCCAAAGCGAGGATGGATCAGGATACCGAGCGGCGACGCCTTCAGGCCCTCGGCGCGCATCGCCCATTGCTGGAACGGCTGCCACGGCGGATCGGAGGGGAAATAGGCCGTCGCACCTGTCGTCTCGGCCACCGGATGGATCGCCTGTCTCGACCAATTGTCGAGCGGATTCGCGCCGCCGCGATCCGGCTCGTGCTCGCGCCACCGGCTGAAAGGCTCCCAGAGCGAACCGCCGACATTGCCGATGAGCACCACGCTCGCAGCCGGCTTCCCATCCGCGCGCATCGGTGCGCCCTCGCTGGCTGCAAAATTCACCGTACCGCGCAAAAAAAGACCGTGCGGCGCGAGCGCCGCACGGATCGTTTCCACCAATTCTTCCGCCGAAGAAACCGTCATTTCGGCTTCGGCCCCTGTAGATCGTAATGCGGGCGCCAGACGTCCTTCTGGATCATGTCGGCCACCTGCGCCCTGCCGCCTTGCTCCCTGGCTCGCTCGGGAGCCTTTCAGGTGAAGGCGTCCGGCATCGAGTCCTTGCGCTTGGCGATATACTCCTTCAGAGCGTCGTCGATCGCCGGATCGAGGTAAGGCGCCTCGTAATGTTCGAGCCACGAGCGGGCGAGCGCATTGGCGCGCTGTTCGATCCGCTTCTCGCCTTCGATTTCCCACTGCTCGAAGGAATTGTTGTCGGCGAGCGGCGAGCGGTAGAAGGCGGTCTGGAAATTGGCCTGCGTATGGGCGCAGCCGAGATAGTGGCTGCCGGGGCCGACTTCGCGGATCGCGTCGAGCGCCTGGGCGTTTTCGGAAAGGTCGACGCCTTCGGCCATCTTCTGCATCATGCCGAGTTGGTCCTGGTCGATCATGAACTTCTCGTAGGACGACACGAGACCGCCTTCGAGCCAGCCGGCCGCGTGCAGCACGAAATTGGTGCCTGCAAGCAACGTCATGTTCAGCGTGTTCGCCGATTCGTGCGCGGCCTGCGCATCCGGAACCTTCGAGCCGCAGAGCGAGCCGCCGGTACGGAACGGCAGGCCGAGACGGCGGGCAAGCTGCGCCGCGCCGTAGGAAACCAGCGACGGCTCCGGCGTACCGAAGGTCGGCGCGCCCGACTGCATCGAGATCGACGCGGCGAAGGTGCCGAAGAGCACCGGCGCGCCCTTGCGGATGAGCTGGGTGAACGAGGCACCCGCGAGCACTTCGGCCAGAATCTGCGTGAGTGTGCCGGCGACGGTGACCGGGCTCATCGCACCGGACAGGATGAACGGCGAAAGCACGCAAGCCTGGTTGTGGCGGGCATAGACCTTGAGCGCGCCCACCATGGTCTCGTCGAAGACCATCGGCGAGTTGGCGTTGATGAGGTTCAGCGTCACCGTGTTGTTCTCGACGAAGTCGTCACCGAAGACGATCTTCGCCATGGCGATCGTGTCTTCCGCGCGCTCGGGCGCCGTGACCGAGCCCATGAACGGCTTGTCGGAATATTTGATATGGCTGTAGACCATATCGAGATGGCGCTTGTTTACCGGAACATCGACCGGCTCGCAGACCGTGCCGCCGGACGAATGCATCGACGGCGCCATATAGGCGAGCTTTACGAAATTGCGGAAATCCTCGATCGTCGCGTAGCGGCGGTTGCCGTCGAGATCGCGAACGAAGGGGGGGCCATAGACCGGCGCGAAGATCGTCGCCTTGCCACCCACATGGGCGCTGCGCTCGGGATTGCGCGCATGCCAAGTGAAGTTCGACGGCGCGGTCTTCAGGAGTTCGCGGCAGAGTCCCTTCGGGAAATGAACGCGCTGGCCGCGCACATCGGCGCCGGCGGCCTTCCACAGGTCAAGCGCCTCGGCGTCGTCGCGGAATTCGATGCCGATCTCTTCGAGAACCGTATCGGCATTGCGCTCGATGAGCTGCAGACCTTCCTCGTCGAGCACTTCATATTCGCGAATCTTGCGCTGGATGTAGGGCAGAGACGGTCCCGGACCGCCGCCGGTGCGGGATGCCCGGCGCGCCGCCGCTCCTCGTCCCTCGCCACGCGCGCGGCGTCCGCCGCCTTCGACCGCGCCTTGTTCTGTCACGTCGCTCATTCGCTCATTCCTCTCCCGCCGCGCCTCTATGCAAGGGACGCGGCAACGCTTTGATTAAGTGGCGCATTTTCCTTCCGAAGGTCGACACCAACTGTCGGAACCATGCACCGGGATCGATTTTTGGCTAATGCTACCAAGCCGCCGAACCGGTACGGGTCTCAATGCGCCAAGACGTGGCGCATCTCAGACACTCAACCTCGACACCCGTCAAGACCCGGCATGGGGCCAAATTCGGCACGACGCGTACGAAAGCCGTTGCAGGAGGCAGACGGCGCCCAATGTAACATCTTGAACTGTTGCAGAATTTTACCGGCCGCCCGATTACGAATGCGGTCCAGATGCGATAGGACTGTGAATGCGCGGACGAACCGGCGGCGCCGTCGCTTTTCATCATATGCGACGTCGCTTTCAAAAAGAGATTTTTAGGTTTGGGCCGCTAAGGATGAGCAACGCGTCCGGATCGTGTCCGATCGTGCCAGATCACCGCGCGAAGACTACCGTGCCAGGAACCGAGGAACCCTACTATGGCAGACGATGAAATCATTCTCGAGGACCTTTCCGACGAGGAACTCGTGCAGCAGATGCATGACGACCTTTATGACGGTCTCAAGGAGGAAATCGAGGATGGGACGAACATCCTCCTCAAGCGCGGCTGGACGCCATACGATATCCTGACCCAGGCGCTCGTCGAAGGCATGCGCATCGTGGGTATCGACTTCCGCGACGGCATTCTCTTCGTGCCGGAAGTTCTGCTTTCGGCGAACGCGATGAAGGCCGGCATGTCGATCCTGCGTCCGCTGCTCGTCGAAACAGGCGCGCCGAAGCTCGGCAAGATGGTTATCGGCACAGTCAAGGGCGACATCCACGACATCGGCAAGAATCTCGTCGGCATGATGATGGAAGGTGCCGGCTTCGACGTCGTCGACCTTGGCATCAATAATCCGGTCGAGAACTATCTGGAAGCGATCGAGCGCGAGCAGCCGGATATCCTCGGCATGTCGGCGCTGCTGACGACCACCATGCCCTACATGAAGGTCGTTATCGACACGATGAAGGAAAAGGGGCTGCGCGACGACTACGTCGTCCTCGTCGGCGGTGCGCCGCTCAACGAGGAATTCGGCAAGGCTGTCGGCGCGGACGCCTATTGCCGCGATGCCGCCGTCGCCGTCGAGACCGCCAAGGACTTCATGAAGCGCAAGCACAACAGGCTTGCTGCCGGCTGAGCCTGAAATGGCTTTTCAAGAAGAAGGCCGGCTGCGCGGATGAAAACGGCAGCCGGCTTTCTTATTTTAAGCGAAAGGAAGGGCGCAGATACGGCGCCCAGCCTTAAATCGTCAGTTCGCGGCTCTTGCAACCCGGCGACCAGCCGACTCTGTCGCGTTGACGGTGTTTGCGGTATCCTGCCCCATGCCGCGGATCGTGTTGGCGCAGGAACTCAGGGTTGTCAGCGCCATCAGGATGACGCCGATCGTTGCGAGAGTCTTCGTTGTCATGACCATGATTCCTTCATGTTGCTGCAAGGCGGAATAAAAATGGAAAACGCAACGTCGGCAAGAGAACGTGCACAACCAAAGAAAGTTCATGTCATTGGTTGCGGCGCCATCGCGCGCGAAATTCTTGCGATCTGCGAAGCCAACAATCTCGACCACATCGATCTCCATTGCCTGCCCGCCATCTGGCACAACACCCCGGAAAAGATTACGCCCGGCCTGCGCGAGGCGATCGCTCGGGCGCGCGAAAAGGGCTTCGAGCGCATCTTCATAGCCTATGCCGATTGCGGCACCGGCGGTCAGCTCGACCGGCTTTGCGAGGAGGAAGGTGTCACGCGCATCCCCGGCCCCCACTGTTATTCCTTCTTCGCCGGCAACGATGATTTCGCAAAGCGCTGGGACGACGACCTCAGCGCCTTCTTCCTCACCGATTTCCTCGCCCGCCAGTTCGAAGCCTTCGTCATAGAACCGCTCGGCCTCGACCGGCACCCAGAACTGCGCGACATGTATTTCGGCCACTACCGCAAGCTCGTCTACCTCTCGCAGGTGGAGGACGCAGCGCTCCAGGAAAAGGCCCGCCGCGCCGCCGACACCCTCGGCCTCGAATATGAATACCGCTTTACCGGCTATGGCGACCTGACCCGGTCGCTTATCGACACCTGAAATCGGGCATTCAGGCTCGTTGCTCGACGATCGCTCCAACGATGCGGCGAACGACCGGAAGCACCAGCATGAGGCTGGGGAAGGCAATGGCCCAGGACGCGCCCCAGGCGTGAGGCCAAATCGCGGCGAAGCGATCCTACCCGGCATTCATCAGTGTCGACACCGATGACACGATTCCGGACATGAACACCGAGAGTATCAGCGGCGTGATGATGGCGGCGTAGCGCGCGGGAAGTTTTTTCATCCTCATTGAATTGCGCACGAGCGTGAGCATTCGAGATCCTTTTCGTTGGTCCGGAGGGTCGGGTCGATAAATCTGGTCAGGCGGCTTGGCGCGCCAGTTCGTCTATATAGCTTCGCGGCGTTCGCCGCTTCAACCTTGGCCGGATCGCGGCGAGAGCGCGGACCCTTGCCTCGCGCTGGGCGCGCATGTCGGGTATGCAGCGGCCACAAAGTCCGCGCCTTTCTCGATATGCTGGCGGCGCACCTTGATCTTCGCGATCTCTGATCCGGGCGGACGGGGCGACTGCGAAGCCAGCGAGTTCCTCGATACACCGATGCTTAAGCCTCTTGCTCTAACGGTTGGGTATTCATGGAGAATGCGCCGGGAGACCTGTGTGACGGCTGGGGCAAGCAAGGGGAGAGTGCATTCCGCGGCGTCGGAACGTATCGTCGTGGTGACCGCAGGCGGTGACAATCCGAATATCATGATCAATGCGCTCGCCGCGCATTTCGCCGACGTGGTGGTGCTGCAGGAGCAGCCGGAGTCGAAGGCGGTCTTCCTAAAGCGGCGGGCACGAAAGCTTGGCTGGCCAACAGCATCTGGGCAGCTGGCAACGATGATCGCGTCCCGTATCGGCAAGCGATTCATCCGCCGGCGGGCGGAAGAGATCATCCGTGAGCACGGCGTCTCGACCGCGCCCAGCCCATCGGTCGCAGTACACCATGTCGCCTCGATCAACGATGCCGAAGGCCGCGCGCGGCTTGTCGCCCTTCGACCCGCCGTCGTCTTCCTCATCAGTTGCCGCATGCTGAAGCCGGAGACCCTCGCGGCAATCCCCTGCCCGGTTCTCAATTTCCACGCCGGCATCAACCCGCAATATCGCGGCTTGATGGGCGGCTACTGGGCGCGAGTCAACAACGACCTCGAAAACTTCGGCGCGACCGTCCACGTCGTCGACGAAGGCGTCGACACCGGTGCCATCCTCTACCAATCCCGGCAGGTGCCGACGCGCGCCGATACGATGCACACCTATCCGCTGCTGCAGACCGCCGCTTCGACCGGGATCGCCATCCAGGCTGTCGAAGACGCGCTTGCCGGAAATCTTCAGCCGATCGATGTCCCAGCCGCGTCGCGGCAATGGTACCATCCGCCGCTCTGGACCTGGGTTTGGAATGGCGCGCGGCGCCGAATCTGGTAATCAGGTGGGAAAGTGAGGAGAACGCAAATGTCACAAGAGCGCTATGAACTCGTTCTCGATCCGACCGATCATTGGACGGTATGGGACAATGTGACCGGCGTGCCTGTGGTGTTCGCCGATCAGATCCTTGGGGGTCTCACCGAAGAGGAAGCAGAGGCGGCCGTCAAGCTGCTGGTCGAACTTGACCGGAATCGCATGGCGACCGCCGTCGAGAATGCGGCGTAGTCGCAAGAACAAGCCGAGCGCGCTGACGGGAATTCCCCCGGTGTTTCCTTCATGCGGACGCGACGGACCTGCCTCTACCGAGCGCCTGCCCTGAGTACACGATGGGTAGCGCTGTCGACGGCGTGGCCTGTTTGGGTGCTGTCCTGCACGAAACCCCGAGCGGTGTTTGCGCAAGACGAAAGCGCAAGAAGCCCGAGGCACATCATTGCGATCACGACTTTGGGCATCGCCGTCTCCGGAATAGGCGCGCTATCTGCGCGCGATCCCAGGGAGATGATGCACCTCGTGGCGAAATCAACCCCATCGCAAGGACGTGGCGATCACGAAGGCGTGCCGCCTTCCCAACGCCATGTTTTTGACCAGCAAGTAGCGGAACATCAAAGAGGGATGAGGAGAGCGGTTTTTCATGCCGCGTTCCGCTCAAAGCTGCCTGGATTGCTTCGATCCGCCATAGCCTCCATGATTGGAGAAGACCATGGACCGCAAAACTCTTGTCGTCGCAATTGCGACAGCGCTTCTGGCGGTTGCGGGATGCACCACCAGTCAGACCAGTCAAAACGCCAGCACGCCTCCCCCTCCGTCCGCCAGTACCGGCTCCTCGGGTGGCGGGGGCATGGGCGGTGGCGGACAGGGAAGCGGGAGTTCGGGCTACTAGGGTGCCGTGCGTTCAAATGAACGCACAAAGGACGCCCTAGCACTTTGATTCTAGAGAATCTTATGCGCTTTCTGTGATTCCACCTGAAAGCGGGATGCTCTAGGGAACGGCGGGCGACGATCTCATTCGATGAGCGCCACGACGGCGAACACAAGGGCGGCGACGATGATCGCCAGAACCACGATCTGTAGCAAATTTGCGTCACGCATGCCGAGGGTCCTCGGGCTTTAAACGAGCGAGACAGTCCGCTGTTCCGCGCGCTCTGTTGCGAGCGACGTGTTCTTTCCATGCAAGCTGCGGCCCGCAAATCGCCGCCAAGTTTTTCCATAAGGCTTGTACTGGTAGCCGCCGGCGCGTGACCGGTCCGTGCCCCGCTGAAAGCACCGCGCGCCGGCGCATTCGCGACGAATGCGCGCCCGCCCGGATGCGCGGCTGGGGAGCGTCGTTTTTGGACATATCCGACGTCGTGGCAAGGTGAGCCACCGCGCATGGACATGCGCATTGTCGGCTCTTGAGGAGAAGAAGAATCCCATGGCAGATCGCATCATCGTCTACTGGCGCGACATTCCCGCCCAGGTCATCATCAAACAGGGTCGCAAGAGCGCCAAGCGCGAACTCTCGCTGCGCTTCACCGAGGCGATCGACATGTGCGCAATGCGCACCGGCGCCGCCGAGACCGACGACTACCTTGCCGAATGGCGCAAGGCCGACCCGGTTCCGGTCTCCGACGACCTGGAGGCGGAGGCCGACAAGGCTGCGGCGCAACTTGAAGCCGCCTATGACCGGGAACGGCTGGTCGCGCTCGTCAAGGCCGGAGGCCGGGAAAATGCCTGACCCGAAGGTCGTCACCGGCAACGCTCAGCCCGCCAAGAAGGCCGCGACTGGCGCCTATACCCCGCAGGGCGTGTCGCCGAGCCGGCGCTCGCGCCACAAATATACGGTGCGGCTCTGGGCGGTGCGCAATTCGCGCTTTCTCGAATGGTTTTATAACCGCTTCGCCGACATGTTCCTGCTGCTCCATCCGCTGTGGAACGCGATCGGCTACGGCCGCGTTGAACGGCCGGTGACCTTCGTCGAGCGTCACGTCAAGGGCTTCCTCTTCGACTGTCGCATGTGCGGCCAGTGCGCGCTGTCCTCGACCGGCATGTCCTGTCCGATGAATTGTCCGAAGCAGCTCAGGAACGGCCCCTGCGGCGGCGTGCGTGCCAACGGCAACTGCGAGGTGGAGCCGGACATGCCCTGCGTCTGGGTGCAGGCGTGGAAGGGCTCGCAGAACATGGTGAAGGGTGACGCGATCATGAATGTGCAGAAGCCGGTCAATCAGTCGCTGCGCGAAACGTCGTCGTGGTTGCGGGTGACGGCGGAAGCCGCGGCCGCTCGCGACGCGGCGAAGAAGGAAGGCCCGCAGCAATGAGCCCGGATATCAATCCTCACGATCCGGGCGCCCCGCTCGATCCCCTGCCCGGCCATTCCTCGCGCGGACGGCTGGAGCGTGTGCTGCGCCGCGGCGAATTTGCCGTGACCGCCGAACTCAACCCGCCGGACAGCGCCAATCCCGAGGACGTCTACGAGCGCGCGGCGGTCTTCGACGGCTGGGTCGACGGCATCAACGCGGTCGACGCGTCCGGCGCCAACTGCCATATGTCGTCGGTCGGGATCTGCGCGCTTCTTACGCGCATGGGCTACGCGCCGATCATGCAGATCGCCTGCCGCGACAAGAACCGCATCGCCATCCAGGGCGATGTGCTCGGCGCTTCCGCCATGGGCGTGCAGAACATCATGTGTCTGACCGGCGACGGCGTGCAGGCCGGCGACCAGCCGGGCGCAAAGCCGGTCTTCGACCTCGACTGTATGTCGCTGCTCGAGACTGTCCGCATCATGCGCGACAATTCGAAGTTCCTGTCCGGCCGCAAGCTGACGACGCCGCCGCATGTCTTTCTTGGCGCTGCGATCAACCCCTTTGCGCCGCCTTACGATTTCCGCCCATACCGGCTCGCCAAGAAGATCGAGGCCGGCGCGCAGTTCGTGCAGAGCCAGTATTGCTTCGATGTGCCGATGTTCCGCGAATACATGAAGAAGGTGCGCGATCTCGGCCTGCACGAAAAGTGCTTCATCCTCGTCGGCGTCGGGCCGATGGCCTCCGCCAAGACTGCCCGCTGGATCCGCTCGAACGTGCCCGGAATCCATATTCCCGACAGCGTGGTCGCGCGCCTCGAAGGTGCGCAGGACCAGAAGAAGGAAGGCAAGCAGCTCTGCATCGACATCATCAACGAGGTGAAGGAGATCGAGGGGGTCTCGGGCGTTCACGTCATGGCCTATCGGCAGGAAGAATATGTCGCCGAGATCGTGCATGACTCGGGCGTGTTGAAGGGCCGCCGGCCCTGGAAGCGCGAGAGCCTGCCGAGCGATGCGCTGGTTGCCGAGCGGCTCGAACACATTCGCGAGGGCATCGAGGAGAACCAGGAGCAAATGGCGGAGGCCGCGGCGCACCACCCGCACTAGAGCATCCCGTTTTCAGGTGGAATCACCGAAAGCGGATAAGATGCTCTAGATCCAAGTGCTAGAGCATCCTTTGTGCGTTCATTTGAACGCACGGCGCACTAGGACGTTGGGGCGAGAAATCGCGCTCCCCGCTCGATATAAGAGGAAAACCGGCGCATCGGCCTGTCCAGCGCCTTACAAACGAAGACGGGGCCTATTACAAAGCCCTACGCTCAGGATCAAAGGATCTTACATGACCCGCACCATCGTCGCTTCCGCCACCCGAGAGATCGTCATCGGCTTCGACCAGCCCTTCTGCGTCATCGGCGAACGCATCAACCCGACCGGCCGCAAGAAACTCGCCGCCGAGATGATCGAAGGTAACTTCGACACCGTGATCAAGGACGCGCTGGAGCAGGTCGCCGCCGGCGCGACGATGCTCGACGTCAATGCTGGCGTAACCGCCGTCAACCCGAACGAGACCGAACCGCCGCTGCTCGTCAAGACGCTGGAGATCGTCCAGGGCCTCGTCGACGTGCCGCTGTCGATCGACAGCTCCGTCACCGCCGCGATCGAAGCGGGCCTGCGCGTCGCCAAGGGCCGTCCGCTGGTGAATTCGGTCACCGGCGAAGAGGAGAAGCTGGAAGCGATCCTGCCGCTCGTCAAGAAATACGATGTCCCTGTCGTCGCGATCTCCAACGACGAGACCGGCATTTCCATGGATCCGGACGTCCGCTTCGCCGTCGCCAAGAAGATCGTCGAGCGCGCCATGGATCACGGCATCAAGCCGCACGACATCGTCGTCGATCCGCTCGTCATGCCGATCGGCGCTCTGGGCGATGCCGGCCGGCAGGTCTTCGCTCTTCTGCGCCGCCTGCGCGAGGAGCTGAAGGTCAACACCACGTGCGGCCTCTCCAACATCTCCTTCGGCCTGCCGCACCGCCACGGCATCAATGCCGGCTTCATTCCGATGGTGATCGGCGCCGGCATGACCTCGGCGATCATGAACCCCTGCCGTCCGCAGGAAATGGAAGCCGTGCGCGCCGCGAACGTCTTGAACGGCACGGACGCGAACTGCACCAACTGGATCATGACCTATCGCGACCACAAGCCGGCCGAAGGCGGCCATGCGGTCGCAGCCGCGGCGCCGGCTGGCGGTGGCGGACGGCGTGGCGGACGCGCAGCGCGGGCCGGTGCCGCTGCGCGGGCGGAATAGCCATGGCAAGGCACCATTCCCTCGCGAGCGATCTGATGGCGCTGTGGTTCCAGGCGCCCATGGTTATTGCCGCCCGCACACAAGCAATGGCAATTGCCGCTATGACGGGCTCAGCAACGGACTATGCCGAAACCAGCCGCATGGTGACGGAGAAGATGGCTGCGGTCGCGGAAAGCGTCATGGCAGCGAACGTCGCCATCGCGAAGGAGGGAATGGGGCTCGCGGCAGCCTTTGCCGCTGGGAAGGCCGTTTCCGGCGGCCACGACCGGGTGACGGCCGCGGCACTTCGTCCCTATGCCAAGCGCGTGCGGGCCAATGTCCGCAGGCTTCGGAAGTAAGTCGACTGGCGAGGCAGAAAGATGCTGAACGTGTCCCCGAAGGAAAACAAGAACGATCCGCTGGTGCTGTTCATGCCATCGGGCAAGCGCGGCCGGTTCCCGGTCGGCACGCCGATCCTTGACGCCGCGCGTTCGCTCGGGGTCTATGTCGAAAGCGTCTGCGGCGGCCGCGCGACCTGCGGGCGCTGCCAGGTTTCCGTGCAGGAAGGCAACTTCGCCAAACACAAGATCGTCTCGTCGAACGACCATATCTCGCCGATCGGCCCGAAGGAGCAGCGTTACGCCAGCGTGCGCGAGCTGCCCGACGGCCGCCGGCTCTCCTGCTCGTCGCAGATTCTCGGCGATCTCGTCATCGACGTGCCGCAAGATACCGTCATCAATGCGCAGGTGGTGCGCAAGGCCGCAACCGACCGGGTGATCGAGCGCAATGCCGCCGTCCAGCTTTGCTATGTCGAGGTGGATGAGCCGGACATGCACAAGCCGCTCGGCGATCTCGACCGGATGAAGGCCATCCTCGAAAAGGACTGGGGCTGGAAAGATCTCCTGATCGCGCCGCACCTGATCCCGCAGGTGCAGGGCATCCTGCGCAAGGGCAACTGGGCTGTGACCGCCGCGATCCACCGCGACATGGATTCCTCGCGTCCCTTCATCGTCGGCCTCTGGCCGGGCCTCAAGAATGAGGCCTACGGCATCGCCTGCGACATCGGTTCGACGACGATCGCCATGCATCTGGTGTCGCTATTGTCCGGCCGCATCGTCGCCTCCTCGGGCGCGTCGAACCCGCAGATCCGCTTCGGCGAGGATCTGATGAGCCGCGTCTCCTACGTCATGATGAATCCCGACGGCCGCGAGGCGATGACCAAAGCGGTGCGCGAGGCGGTGAACGGCCTGATCGGCAAGGTCTGCACCGAGGGCGAAATCGACCGCCACGACATCCTCGACATGGTGATCGTCGGTAACCCGATCATGCACCACCTGTTCCTCGGTATCGACCCGACGGAACTCGGCCAGGCGCCCTTCGCGCTCGCTGTTTCCGGTGCGCTGCAATACTGGGCGCACGAGATCGACATCGAAGTCAATCGCGGCGCGAGGCTCTATATGCTGCCCTGCATTGCCGGCCATGTCGGGGCGGACGCCGCCGGTGCGACACTTTCGGAAGGCCCGCACCGGCAGGACAAGATGATGCTGCTTGTCGACGTCGGCACCAATGCCGAGATCGTGCTCGGCAACCGGCAACGCGTCGTCGCCGCCTCCTCGCCGACCGGCCCGGCCTTCGAGGGTGCCGAAATCTCCTCCGGCCAGCGTGCCGCGCCCGGAGCGATCGAGCGCGTGCGCATCGACCCCGAGACGCTGGAGCCGCGCTTCCGCGTGATCGGCGTCGACAAGTGGTCGAACGAGGAGGGTTTTGCCGAGGCCGCCGCCGCGGTCGGCGTTACCGGCATCTGCGGCTCTGCGATCATCGAGGTCGTCGCGGAAATGTATCTGACCGGCATCATTTCACAGGACGGCGTCGTCGACGGCGCCATGGCCGCGAAAAGCCCGCGCATCGTGCCGAACGGCCGGACCTTCTCCTATCTTGTGCATGAGGGCGACCAACGCATCACCGTCACGCAGAACGACATCCGGGCAATCCAGCTTGCCAAGGCCGCGCTCTATGCCGGCATCAAGCTCTTGATGGAAAAGCAGGGCGTCGACCATGTCGACACGATCCGCTTCGCCGGCGCCTTCGGCTCCTTCATCGATCCGAAATACGCCATGGTGCTCGGCCTCATCCCGGACTGCGACCTTAACGAGGTGAAGGCGGTGGGCAACGCCGCCGGGACCGGTGCGCTGATGGCGCTCCTCAATCGCGGCCACCGCCGGGAGATCGAGGAAACGGTGAGGAAAATCGAGAAGATAGAGACGGCTCTTGAATCGAAATTTCAGGAACACTTCGTCAACGCCATGGCGATGCCGAACAAGGTCGATGCCTTCCCGAAACTCGCCGAAGTCGTCACGCTTCCCGAGCGCAAGGTGCTGACCGATGACGGCGAAGGCGGCGGCCGCAGGAGACGCCGCAGCAGGGACTAGGCGCAATTGCCCATCCCTGCTCATCGGGGCGATCCGGGATCACCACCCGAATTTGAGCCTTAAAGCGGCACCGTCAGCCCGACCTTCACCCGATCCATCGCAACGAAGGTGCGGAATCTTTTGACGTTGTTGTTGCCGAAGAAGAGGCGTCGCGTGAGCGCCTCGTAGTCGGCCATGGTCGCGACGACGATGACCAGAATGAAATCCGCCTCGCCTGTGACGTAGTAGCATTGCTGTACCTCCGGCGCGGCCGAAAACTCCGCCTTCGCCGCGTCGATCAGTTCGGCCGTCTCGCTGATCACCTCTACCTCGACGAAGATCGTGATCGGTTGGCCGACCCTGGCCGGATCTACGATGGCGCAATTGGCCGCGATGACACCCGCCTCCTCCATGCGCTTGATCCGCCGCTGCACCGCCGGCGCCGAGAGATTGACCGCCTCGCCAATCGTTCGCTGCGGCGTGGCATTGTCCTTCTGCAGGATCTTCAGGATCGCAAGGTCGAAGGAATCGAGGGCGATTTCGGGACGAGTCTTTGCCAAGCGTTCTTTCCACGAAACAAACTTGCATTTCAGGCGCCGGAATACAGCGCATTTTTCATGCACAGTGCAATACAAATTCGCCAATCTGCTGATTTGAGGCGGGATGCGGGCGGAGAAACCGCATCACACTTTTCGTCATCCCGCTCTTTGCGGCGCGGGATGCGGGCGGAAAACCGCATACACTTTTCCTCATCCCGCTGATGAACGAGGACGCCCATGTTTGTTCTGAATACCCATCCGGACTACAACAAGCCGCTCGAGCCGACTGATGCCGAAACGCTTGGAGAAAACGGGGCAAACACGGTCGAGCGCTTCCTGGCGCATCGCACCAATCATGCCGAGACGCCGCTGCATGCGCTGCCGGCGCTCGCCCGCGAGCTCGGCGTCGGCGCGCTCCATGTCAAGGATGAGGGCCATCGGCTGAGTCTCGGCAGCTTCAAGGCGCTCGGCGGCGCCTATGCGGTGATCCGGCTGGTTCTGGAGGAGGCGCAACGGCGCCTCGGACGCCCGGTCGATATCGCCGAGCTGCATTCGCCGGAGGTGATGGCGGTGGCGGCGACGATGACCTTCGCCTGCGCGACCGACGGCAATCACGGCCGCTCGGTGGCGCAAGGGGCCGAGCTTGTTGGCGCGAAGGCGGTGATCTTCGTTCACGGCGGCGTCAGCGAGGCGCGCGTGGCGGCGATCTCTCGTTTCCGCGCCGAGATGGTCCGTGTCGACGGTACCTACGATGATACGGTTGCGGAAGCGGCGCGGGTCGCGACCGAGCACGGCTGGACGATCGTCTCAGATACGTCCTGGGCGGGTTATGAGCGCATTCCCGGATTGGTGATGCAGGGCTATACGGCAATGGTCCGGGAGGCGCTGCGCCGGCTGCCGGAACCGCCGACGCATGTCTTCGTGCAGGCGGGTGTCGGTGGCGTCGCCGCAGCCGTCAGCGGTCATCTCGCGCTTACATTCGGCGACCGGCGGCCGACCTTCACCGTCGTCGACCCGGTGCGTGCAGCCTGCATCTTCGAAACCGCGCGTGCCGGGCATCCCGTGAAGATCGCACATGGCGAGCCGACGGTGATGGCCATGCTCGAATGCTATGACCCCTCGCTTGTCGCCTGGCGGGTGCTCAAGCATGTGGCGGACGTCTTCATGACCGTCGACGAGGATGACGCCATTGCAGCGATGAACCGGCTGGCGCGCCCGTCCGGCCACGATCCGGCAATCGTCGCCGGAGAAAGCGGCGGCGCCGGACTGGCAGGCCTCATCCGGGCGGCATCGACCCCGGCAATTCGGGCGGCCGTCGGTCTCGATGAAAACGCGCGGATCCTGCTTTTCAATACCGAAGGCGCGACAGACCCAGAGCGCTATGCCGAGCTTGTCGGCATGACGCCGGCACAAGTCTGCGCAAAAACCAATCGGGCGCGATGCGTGCACGCTGCCGTTGCATTGGCGGAGGAAACAAATGGCTGACCTGAAACTGCTCGAACGCGAAATGCGCGGATGGCGGCGCGATCTTCACGCCCATCCGGAATTCGGCTTCGAGGAGAAGCGGACCTCCGCCTTCGTCGTGGCGAAGCTCAGTGAGTTCGGCCTTGATGTCGCCGAAGGCGTCGGCGGCACCGGCGTCGTCGGTACGCTCCGCAGCGGCAACAGCCACCGAGCCATTGCGCTTCGCGCCGACATGGACGCGCTGCGCATTCCGGAACAGGGAGCGCTCGAGTATCGCTCGCAAAACCCAGGCGTCATGCATGCCTGCGGCCACGACGGCCACACGACGATGTTGCTCGGTGCCGCAAAGTTGCTCACCGAAGACGGCGGCTTCGATGGCACCGTGCGCTTCATCTTTCAGCCGGCGGAGGAATGGGGCAAGGGCGCACTCGCCATGCTCGACGACGGGCTGATGGAGCGGTTCCCGTTCGAGGAAATCTACGGGCTGCACAACATGCCGGGGCTTCCGGTCGGCCATTTCGAGACCCGTGCCGGCGCCATCATGTCGGCGGAAGACAATTTCGAAATCGTCCTCAAGGGCGTCGGCGGCCATGCGGCCCGGCCCCACGCGGCCAACGAGGTGCTGGTCGCCGCCTGCGCCCTCGTCACCAACCTGCAGACGATCGTCTCGCGCCGCTTAAGTCCCGCTGATATCGGCGTCGTCTCGGTCACGGAACTTATCACTGACGGCACCCGCAACGCCCTGCCCGGCCTTGCCCGCATCCTTGGCGATGCGCGCAGCTTCCGGCCGGAAGTGAGTGCCGAGATCGAGAAGCAGATGCGCGTGATCGCGGAAGGCACGGCGCTGACCTACAACGTCTCCGCCGAGGTGACCTATACGCGCGAATTCGTGCCCCTCCTCAACGAGGCGGCCCTCGTCGAGGAAGCCTTCGCCGCCGCAAGAACCTTGTTCGAACCGGATCATATTGCAACGGCTCGCGAGCCGATGACTGGATCCGAGGATTTCGCCCGCTTCCTCGAACACGTTCCGGGCTGCTTCGTCTTTCTAGGCAACGGCAGGGACTCCGCGCCGCTGCACAATCCTGCCTACGATTTCAACGACGCCGGGCTGATTCACGGCGCCCTCTTCCAGGCCGCCATAGTCAGGCAGCGTCTGCCGGCGGGCTGAATAATTTCGGTGCGTAACGGGTTTCCGGCCGGACCACGTAGTTTCAAGAAGTTAAATCATTTCATTGTTGCGAAAGTGATCTAATTCTCCGGCAGGCCCGCCTTCTTCATGCCTGCCGCCATCGTTTCGCGGAAACGGCTGACGTCACGCAGCGAGGGAAGCGCGACATATTTCGCGATCGTGTAGTCGGGCTGAATGGCGAGAAACCGCTCGGCCGCCCAATGGGCTGTCTTCATGTCGTCGTTCATGGCTGCCCAGGCCGCCAATTGACGATACGCCCAGGTGACGTTCGTATGGCGTGTGACCACGTCCCGGGCGATCGCGGCCGCTTCCGAAAACCGGCCGGCCAGCGCGTAGGCAGCCCCGAGCCCCATGCGCATGTTGAAGGCGAAGGGGTCGAGCGGACTCAGCCGCATCGCCCGCTCGAATCGCTCCTGCGCCTCGGTCGCCTGGTCCTGGTAGATCCCGACCCAGCCGTAACGGGTCCAGGCCCAGGCATTGTTCGGATCAAGCGCAAGTGCGCTTTCGATGAACGCGGACGCTCTTTGCTGGTCGCCGCCAAGACTAGCGGCTGCTCCACAAGCCGTCAGCGCCGTCGGATCGTCCTCGACCAGGCCAGATGCCCGATCGATGGCCGCGAACATGGTCCGCAACTCGGCGGCCTGGTCCGGCGACCAGAGATAGGTGATGTTTAGCGCGTGGCACCAGGCAAGCAGCGCATGCGCCCGACCATATTTCGGGTCGAGCTGCAGCGCTTCCTGAAGGGTCTTCATCGCCTCCGCGATTGCCGCGGCATTCTGGCCCCAGAGCTTCGGGAAGGCGCGCATCACGAGGTCGTAGGCTCTGAGATTTGCGGGCGGCTTTCGCGTCGCGGATTCGATCTCCGCGTGGCGCACCGCCGGATGGATCGCGCCGGCGACCTGGGCCGCGATCCGGTCCTGGAACTCGAACAGATCCGCGCTCGCCCCTTCGTAGCGATCCGACCACAATTGCTTGCGCGATTCCGCATCGACCAGTTGCACCGAGATGCGCAGGCGATTGCCACCGCGTCGAACCGTGCCCTCCACCACATAGGAAACGCCGAGCTCCGCTCCCACCTCGCGCACATCGATAAAGCGGCCCTTGTAGGTGAAGGCCGATTGGCGGGCGATTACGAAGAAATCGCGAACGCGCGACAGCGCCGCGGTGATCTCCTCGACGACGCCATCGACGAAATAGTCATCCTCCTCGCTGCTCAGATTGTCGAAGGGCATGACAACGACAGAAGGCTGTTCCCTTTCGGGGGGCACCGCGGCGTGGGTTTTCGCAGCCGCGACGGACGGCGCCTTCTCCTGCGTCTGCGGGCCCGTAGGCTTTTCGATCAACGCCCTCGTCGCCGCTTCCGGCTCGACACCGAGTTCCCGCTGCAGGGCTTCGCGACAGAGGAGATATTGCCGCATGGCGGCGTTCGCCTGCCCGCGATGCTGGTAGATCCGGATCATGGCGCGGTGCGCCTCCTCGGCGGCGGGTTCCGAAGCGAGCAGCCGCTCCGCCAGGCGCTCGCAGGCCAACTCGCCAGCCGTGTCGCCGCCACCCTTCAGGTCGCGGCTCAACCGATCGACGAGCTGCAGCGCCTTCTGCCGGTAGCTGCTGACATGCGGCCGAAACCATTGCTCGAGTTCTTCGGGAATTGAGATCTCCGCAAGGAGATCACCGCGATAAAGTTCGGCCGCCGCCGCTAGATTGCCGATCCCGCCCCGCTCGATCAGACGATCGAAGACCCAAATGTCGGCCTCGCCATTACCGGCGGCAAGGCTGATGGTTTCGAGATCCGTCTCGATCTCGATCGCTGCGCCATTGCCGGTCGGGAAAGCGCGACGGATATCGACGAGCGCCTGGCGCAGGCTGTTGCGCGCCTGGACCTCGCCGCGCCCCGGCCAGAAGGCATCGGCCAGCAAGGCCCTTCGCACGCCGCGCCGCCCGGAGAGAACCAGGGCGGCAAAGACGAGCGCGGTCTTGCGCGTCGTAAACTTGACCGGCTCGTCCGAAGGCGAAACGACGGTGAGATCCCCGAGCAACCGAATGCGCATGCGCTGGCTCCGTTTTCACGAAATGCGAGCCACGTTAGCATTGATTGCGTTCGATTTAACGCAGATTTAGCGCTCGTCCCCTTCGGTCTCATCCGCATTTCACTCCCGCCTGAACAGCGGTAAAACGCGGCCATGGCAAGCTCCCTCCATCAGTTCGAAGATGGAGGCCGAGATGGCTACCACAGACTATCGCTCCGGATACGCAACCCACGCCGGCGATATCGTCCACGCTCTGAAAGAGCGCCTCGCCTGTGCCGCAGCTGCCTTTGCAAAGCAGCACCGGCACGCGCAGACGCTGAGAGCGCTCGAAAGCCTTGGCCACGACCAGCTGCAGGACATCGGCTATCCGGCCAACGCGCTGGAATCGAGACCCGCCATCGAGATCAAGGCTGGCCTGATGACCAACTTGATGTCGATGCGGTGAGCTTGGCGCGGGCCTCCTGTGAGTTACGCCATCTTGGCGACATAGGACGCCAGCAACCCGCCCCAGCCGCTCTCCGAATCGAGCACGCCCCGCAGTTCCTGGGTTCTGGCGCCATAACTCTCGAGCTGGCGATGTTCGAGGACGACTGTCGTCTCGTTCTCCCCCTTCGCCTCGAACAGCACCTCCACTTCGGTGCGGAACGCGGGATCGAAGTCGAATTCGGCGTTGAGCTGCCAGGCGAAGAGGATGCGGTTTGGTCGGTCGCAAGCGATGACACGGCCCCAGTCCCGCTCTTCGCCGGCATTGCCGATCTCGTACCAGCGGCCACCGGCAATGGCCTCGACGACAACCGTCTTCTGGCCGGACTCGGTCAGGCTATGGCCCTTGATCCACCAGCTTCCCATGCCGTTGACGAAGACATCGAAGGCTTTCTCCGGCGATGCGCGGACAGTGACGGACTTGCGGACCGGTGCCGGGTCTATCGTGTGCATGATGCTTTCCTCCCGTTGCATCGATGATGTCATGCTGTGTCAGTTATCGTCCGCCGTCTCGACCACGGCCTTGAAGGCGGCAAGCTGGTCGCTCCAGAAGCGGTCGAGCCATGCGCGGAGAGGCCCTAGCCCCTCCGGATCGATCGAATAGATCCGGCGCGCGCCGGAAGGCTCGTCACGAACGAGCCGCGCTTCCTTCAACACCTTTAAATGCTGCGAAATCGCCGGCTGCGACACCGGCATTCCCCGCGCCAACTCCGCGACCGACTGCCGCCGCCCGGCGACACGCTCGAAAATCGCGCGCCGGGTCGGGTCGGCAAGAGCTGCGAACAATCTATCTTCATAAGTCATGGCTTATTATAAGTCATGACTTATTTCTGTCAATCGGCGTGCGACGACAGTCCCGGAAAGCGAAGCGCCGCGCATTCGATCGAACACGCGGCGCCAGAACGCGACTCTTCAATGAGTTGAACGGATCTACTGCATCTGCAGTTCAGCAAAGGCGGCGCGCACATGTTCGGCGACCGCCAGCACCGGCGCCGGCGCATCATCGATGACCTTGAGCCCAATGTCGTAATGGCCGAGATCCGGCAGCCCGTCGTGTTCGCCGAGCGGCACCATCTCGCCGCGGACGAGATAGCGCGGCAGCGGCGCAATGGCGAGTCCGGCGAGCACCGCGGCCCGCTGCCCGGTGGTATAGGCGCTCAGGAACGCGATGCGGAACTTGCGCCCCGCCCGGGACAGCTTCTCGACCGCATCGGCGCGCCAGACGCAGCCGTCTTCCCACATGGAAACCGGCAGAGGATCGCGCAGATGCGCATTGCCGCATTTCACGCCGGCCCAGACAAGTTTTTCCTGCATCAGGATTTCCGTGTCCTTCGGCACATCGTCGGTCAGGCTGTTGAAGATGGCGATGTCGAGCCGATGCTCGTCGACCCGCTTGCGCATGGCGTTGCTCATGCCGATCGATACGTCGACGGTGACATTCGGGTAGGAGTCGGCAAAGCGCTTCAGCACGTCCGGGAGGATCCGCTCGCCGACATCCTCCGGCGCGCCGACCCGGACGACGCCGTTCATGTCGGGCAGAAGGAACCGCGATACCGTTTCATTGTTGAGCGACAATAGCCGCCGGGCAAAGCCAAGCAGCATTTCGCCCTTCGGTGTCAGCGACACCGAGCGCGCGTCGCGCAGGAACAGCGTGCAGCCGAGCAGCTCCTCCAGCTTTTTGATCTGCATCGAGACAGCCGACGGCGTGCGGTAGACGGTCTCCGCCGCAGTCGTAAAGTTGCCGGTTTCGGCAATGGCGACAAAGGTCTTCAGCACGTCCATTTCGAGGAGCGGGAGCGCGTGGCGCAACATCATGTTCATGGCGGAATCCTCATTCAGAAAATCTGAAAGATAACATGATTTCATTTCGTTTGATTGAACATCACTGGTGGGCGATAGTCAAGCTGCAAGGAAGGTTCAGGGCAGGATCAGACAAGGGGGAAGCGAATTTTTCGCCCACGTCCCGCCCGAACTTCAGAGGAACCGATCCCGTCCATGCTTCTGGATCGACCCGATCCAGGGCAGCGCGATCCCGGAAGGAGGAAGCTCATGTCTGCGTTGACATTGGTGTTTACACCGCACGGCAATGCCTCTTACGTCAAAGGCGGCAGGCAGATGGCAGCCAAGACCAAGCAGGACGCGATCGTTCGGCTTCAGCCGGAAACTGCGGCGCTTCCCTCGAAGATCGCCGGAGACGGCGACATCGTCCTCGCCCTCCTGTCGCGCGCCCGGTCCCTTATCGACCGGATCGCTACAAGGCGGCACGCGAGCAACATTGCCAGGAACCGGGTGGAAACCCGCCGCGAACTGGCGAAACTTCCGGCACGGGTCAGGAATGACCTGTTACTCGCGGAACAACAACCGGTGACGCTATCGGATAGAGTTGTTTCATAAGGCGGCAACCGATCACCATGTTTGATGAAAAGCATCAAACATATTCGTTTGAATGATCAATGAGGTTGCACCATATGTACTTTCATGGTCGCGACCTTTTGAGAGACTCAGAAGGAACCAGAAATGTCCACGAACCAGTCATCATCGTCATCGAGCCACGGGCTGTCCGCCCTGCCCGGCCTGTTCAACCTGCGCGCGCGCGCCTGGGCCGCCTGGAAGCGGCACCGCAATGAAGTCGTCCTGGAAAGCCTGTCCTACGACACCCTGAAGGATATCGGCTTCCCGTCCGCCGACGACGAGGTCCACAAGACCGAACAATGAGCGCCGACGTTAAATGTCCTCCCGCCCGACATCGGGCAAGACTTGACCTCCTCCAAGGGCATTCCCGAAACGGAATGCCCTTTTTGTTTGAGGCCTTGCGCGGTTCGCGGCTCGTCCGGATGCTAATGGTCCCGGAAGTTCCAGCCTCAGGCGGCCAGGTTGAACTCCACCCTGTTGCGGCCGCTTTCCTTAGCCCGGTAGAGGGCGACGTCGGCCTGCTTCAGCGCCACGGCGAGATCGACGATGCCATGGTGCCAGTGTCCGCCAACGCTTGTGGTGATGCTGATCTGCCTGCCATCCACCTCGAGGCCTGCCCCCTGGACATTCTGCCGGATGCGTTCCGCCAATGACCTGGCGCTGCCGAATTCCGTGTTCGGCAGGAAAACCACGAACTCCTCGCCGCCCATCCTGGCGACTACATCGCTTTGCCGTACGGTGTCGCTCAGCAGGCGGCCGACGGACTGCAGCACGATGTCGCCGACGTCGTGGCCATTGGCGTCGTTGATATCCTTGAAATGGTCGAGGTCGACAACCAGCAGGGCCGAGCCGATGCGGTTGCGCTCCTGCGCCTGCCGTTCGTATCGCTCCTGGAAACTGCGCCTGTTCAGGAGGCCGGTCAGCGGATCGGTCTTTGCTTCATTGCTGAGCCGCGACTCACGCGCCGCGTGCCGCCGTTCCCTGTCGATGAAGCCACCGAGAATGACCGCTCCGAAGAGATTGAAGCCGACGCTGAAGGCGCCGATCTCGGACAAAAGTTTCGTTCGAAGCACCGCCGGCAGCAGCAGCGTGCCGAGCAGGCTGAGCGAAATCATCGCGCCAAGCGCGAGGAAGCTCACGAAGGTGCTGTTCAACCGCGATCGCACCGATTGCGCCCAGATGACTCCCATCAGATAGGCGATGACCATGGATGCAAGCCCGGCCGACAAT
Organism: Sinorhizobium psoraleae; assembly: GCF_013283645.1. Taxonomy (GTDB): domain Bacteria; phylum Pseudomonadota; class Alphaproteobacteria; order Rhizobiales; family Rhizobiaceae; genus Sinorhizobium; species Sinorhizobium psoraleae. The sequence goes on along the minus strand of NZ_JABEKV010000004.1, from coordinate 343,622 downwards.
CCGATTCCACCGGCATGGACGCGGGCGATGGCGGTGATGATCAGCGTGGCGGAGGCTCCGAGCGGGCCGAAGAATGCGGAAGCGCAACCGACGATGAGGTTGCGCGCATCGACCAGCACGCCGGAGCCTAGATAGATGGGTTGGAAAACCGCGATCGCCGCCGCACCGCCGAACAGCAAGCCCATCACCACTTTCCGCAGCGCACTTGACATGCGTCGACGCAGCAGCGAGCCGTAGAAGATCGCCAGCAACGCCATCAGACCCAGACTGTTGAGAAAATGCATCGTACCGTTCACACGCGTCCTCCTTCGGGCGCCTTGGGTACGCTGGATAACCTAACGGATGCTTCCGTTCCAAGTGTTACTTTCTGCCGCATCGCTCAGCCACCCGGGCCGATGCAGACAGCGGCGCGCAATTTCATGCCGCCAGGCGCTCGACTTCGACCGTCACGTGCGAGAGCTCGTGGAGATGCCGGAGCTTGTCGCGATAGAGCGATGGGCTTTGCGGATTTTTCGTCACCAGCGAAACGATGGCGCCGTGATGGCCGGGGCCGAGCTGCCAGACGTGGAGATCCGTGATGCGATCGCCGTCCCTCTCGATCGCCGCGCGGATCTCCTCCGGTAGCTCCTCGCCCGCCGGAATGTAATCCAGAAGCACGCTGCCGGCGTCGCGGATCAGGCCCGCGGACCAGCGGGCGATGACCAGCGCGCCGACAACGCCCATCAAGGGATCGAGCCACAGCCAGCCGTAAAGACTTCCCGCTGCCAGGGCGACGATCGCCAGGACCGAGGTCAGTGCATCCGCCAGCACGTGCAGATAGGCGGCGCGCAGATTGTTGTCGCGGCCATGGCCGCGCGCACCCTGCGCATGATCGTGATCGTGGTGGTGGTGATGGTGATGATGGGAATGATCATCACGCAGCAGCCAGGCGCTGACGAGATTGACGACAAGGCCGAGCACGGCGACGGAAATCGCCTGCGGGAAGCTGATCGCCACCGGGTTCATGAGACGGACGAGGCTTTCCCAGCCGATCAGCAGTGCAATCAGCGCAAGCACGATCGCGCTTGCGAAACCGGCGAGATCGCCGAGCTTGCCGGTGCCGAAGGTGAAACGGCGGTTGCGAGCGTTGCGTCGGGCAAAGAGATAGGCGAGCGCCGCAATCAGCATGGCGGCGGCATGCGTCGACATGTGCCAGCCATCGGCGACGAGCGCCATCGAGCCATAGAACGTGCCCGCCGCGATTTCCGCGACCATCATTGTCGCGGTCAGCGCAATGACGAACCAGGTGCGGCGCTCGTTGCGCTGGTGATTCTCACCGAGAAACACATGATCGTGGCCGGACGAGGCGGAAAGATGGGCCTTGTTCATTTCAGGTATCTCCTGACGACTTCGATCAATTCGTCGGCGCCCTGCTCGCGGGCGCGCTGCTCCTGCTCGCGATCGGCGCCCGTCCCCGGCGCGGCAACATGTTCGCGAATATGGTCCTCGATCAACTCGACAGTAAGGCCTTGGACCGCGCCGCGCACCGAGGCCACCAGGTTGAGGATTTCGCCGCAGGGCCGCTCGGCCTCCAGCGCGCGCTCGATCGCCTCCATCTGTCCCTTCAGGCGGCGGACGCGGGCGAGCAGTTTCGTTTGGTTCCGGATCGTGTGCATAGCATAGGGGAGTACCCTATATTTACCCCAAGAGCAAGCTCGCCGGAAACGCCGCCGAACCGGGCGACTGCGCAGGACGCCTCCGGTATTGATGAGGCTCGCGTCGCACACTGCGGGCCGCGCAAGAGAGCTTGTCAAATACCGACACGCCCGAAGCGCCCTTTCGAGAGGTCGCAATCAACAACGTTACAACCAAGAGACGCAAGTGCAAACGCAACTCAGCCAGAGCGTTTTTTGCCAGATTGCGCCATGCACCGGACGCATTGTGTCGCTATTTCACAAAATCGGCGGAAAGCGGCCGGAGACGGTCGCCATTGTCGCCATGTCGCAATGGGAAATTTCTTTGCAGTCGCGGCTTTCCATGTCAATGTCGCAAATTGACAAGCCGAGCGGCCTGTTCCACGCGACGAATATGCGCAGCGTAAGCCTGGGAGGCCTCATGAACAAACCCCTGACCAAAAAGCGTTCGCTCGTTTTCTTTCTGGTGCCGAACTTTTCCATGCTGCCCTTCTCGGCGGCGATCGAAACGCTCCGCATCGCCAACCGGATGCTCGGTTACGAGGCCTATACATGGCGCCTCGCCTCCACAGACGGTCAGAAGGTCTTTTCCTCCAGCGGCATCGCGCTCGAGGTCAACACCTCCCTTGCCGACGAGCGCAAGTTTCTCGGCGGCGAGAACCGGCCGTCGATGGTGCTCGTCTGTTCCGGCATCTATGTCGAGGATTTCCAGAACAAGTCGGTCAACGCCTGGCTGCGCGAGGTCTACAACCGCGGCGTCGCCGTCGGCAGTCTCTGTACCGGTGCCCATGTGCTGGCATCCGCAGGCCTCCTCACGGGCAAGCGCTGCGCCATCCACTGGGAAAACCTGCCCGGCTTCTCGGAAAGCTTCCCGCAGGCCGAGGTCTATGCCGATCTCTACGAGATCGACAGCAACATTTACACTTGTGCCGGCGGCACCGCCTCGCTCGACATGATGCTGAACCTGATCGATCAGGATTTCGGCGAGAGCCTCGTAAATCGCGTCTGCGAACAGGCGCTGACCGACCGCGTGCGCGGACCGCATGACCGCCAGCGCCTGCCGCTCAGGGCCCGTCTCGGCGTGCAGAACTCCAAGGTTCTGTCGATCATCGAGCTGATGGAAAGCAATCTCGCCGAACCTCTGTCGCTGCTGGAGATCGCCGAGAACGCCGATCTTTCCCGCCGCCAGATCGAGCGTCTTTTCCGCCAGGAAATGGGTCGCTCGCCGGCACGCTACTATCTTGAGATCCGGCTCGACCGTGCCCGTCATCTGCTGATCCAATCGTCGATGCCGGTGGTCGAGGTGGCCGTTGCCTGCGGCTTCGTCTCCGCCTCACATTTCTCCAAGTGTTATCGCGAGCTCTACAATCGCTCGCCCCAGCAGGAGCGCGCAGAGCGCAAGCTGACGCTGCAGATGGCGCGCTGAATCTGCCACACCACCTGCCAAATCTTTACGCGCAGCGTGGAGTCAAACACATACGGAGATCTCTTACAGGACGAAGAGATCTCCGTAATGCGTTGAATAGTGCATTATTTTCTCCGTTCGCGCGGAAGCAAAGGTCCATTAATATTATTTTTACCTCCGGCTTTTCCTGCTGCCCGACGCCCTCTATGCTCGCATAACGCGAAAGGCGTTCGCCAATCGCATCTGTTCTTGACCTCATGAGGAATGCATGTCCGGCCATAATTTGTCCGCGGGGCTTGCCGCGGGAGCGCTGTTGCTTTGCGCTTACGGAGTGCAAGCCGGCGATCTCACACATGAGGCCGCCTCAAGCAACTGGTCCGGCTGCTATGTCGGCGCCCATGCAGGTTACGCGCACGCCAAAGCAGAGGCGACCGATTCACCGTTTACCGAAGGCGCCTTCGCCGGCACGGGCACATCCTGGAACAGCCTCGGCGCACCCTATGAGGTGATCGAGAGCGACGACCACGCAGCGATCGGCGGCGTCGAGGCCGGATGCGACCGGCAAGTGGACGTCGACGGGCTGTCGCTGGTGTTCGGCGGTGCGATCGATTTCAGCCTGATGGACCTCAGCTCCGGCGGGGCATCGAAGATCGTTGGAGACACGCGAACGAGCTTCGACACCGATTGGGCCGGTACCGCGCGCCTGCGCGCCGGCATCGCCGCCGAGGACCTCCTGTTCTACGTAACCGGCGGTTTGGCGGTCGCCGATATCGACGTACGAGCCTTCGACACGCAGACCTTCCCGACGATCGGCCTCATGGATGTCTCCGGCGGAGGCGTCAAGACCGGCTGGGTGGCCGGCGCCGGGGCGGAATGGCGCCTCGCGCCGAACTGGTCGGCCTCGCTCGAATATCTCCATTACGATTTCGACAATGTCACCGCCACCGGCGCGGCAATCGATCCGGCCGGCGCTTTCCCGCGCTTCGAGAACGACCTCGATTTCGATGTCGTGCGCGTCGGGCTGAGGTGGCGACTTTAAGGCTTGACGAAGGGGAACGTCAGCCGTCGGGGGTGAACGAGGGGCGGAGGCGAAGGCATTGGCCTTCAACAAAGTTAGAGACAAAAATCTTATTTAAACGAGATATTACAGTGATTTTTTCGCACGCCTCGAAGGGCGATCGGCACTGTAGATCGATAATCAGCAGGGACGGGTGAGCCCAGAGCCTTGATGGCCGGCCCAACTCCCGTCCGTAAGCCGGCAATCGCCGACATTCATTTGGCACCGCTGTCGCCAGCAGACCGGTGGACCATCGCAGGAGTGCAGACATGGCGCAGACATTGATCGACTTTTCCGCCGGCCAGATCACCGACGGATCGGCGGGCGGGGCCGACACCACCCTCAGCGCCGGCGGGCTGGTCTTCACGATAGCGGCGCAAGGCAACTGGAGCGCCAATTTCGATAACGGCCGGTTCAACTTCACCGAGGATCCGGCCTATGGCGGCGAGCAGTTCACGATCACCATCACCAGCGCAACGGGCGCGCTGATCGACTTCTACGACTACCAGATCAGTGTGAACGCTGATCCGATGGTCAGCGGCGGCTGGGCACCCTCCTTGAATGTCGACAGCACATCCTGGCCCGATGACGGGATCCACGGAGACGGCGTCGGGCCGTACTACTATCGAGCGAGCTTTGGCGGCAGCGTTCCCGCCGTCGCAAGGGGAACGTCGCTCAGCCTGGCCGACATCATCATTCCGGACACGACCACGACCGGCACGATGAGCTTCTGGCTCGACAACATAACGATCGACTCGAACAATCGACCGGTCGTCGCGAATTTCGATGCCGCCGACGCGAAGGACTACGTTAGTGGCAGCCAGAGCGCTGTCCTCGTCGACACCGCCAGTCTCGCCGCCGTCACCGACCCCGACAACACCGGCTGGAGCGGCGGACAGGTCCGCTTCACGCTTTCCGGGCGCATCGCGGGCGAAGATGCGCTCGGCCTGCGCAACGAAGGCACCGCCGCCGGACAGATCGGCATTTCCGGCAGCGATGTCACCTATGGCGGCGTAGTGATCGGAACGTTGAGCGGAGGCGGCACGAGCTCGAGCTTCCTGCAAGTCACGCTCAATGGCAGCGCAACGACCGCGGCAATCGACGCCATCATCCACAATCTTACCTATAGCAACCTGGGTGCGTCCCCCAGCGGCACGAGAACCATCTCGCTGACCGTTCGCGATGCCGAGAGCGGCACGTCGGCATCGACACAGACGACGATAAATCTCGTTTCTCCGAATGACGCTCCGGTCGTGACCACATCCGGCGGCAGTGCCGCGTTTGCCGAGGGCAATGCAGCAATCACCGTCGATGGCGGCATTACCGTCTCCGACAGCGACAACACCACCCTCGCCTCCGCCACGGTTGCCATTACCGGCAATTTCCAGTCCGGCCAGGATGTTCTCGGCTTCACGAATGATGGCGGCACGATGGGCAACATCGCGGCGTCCTACGACGCCGCGACCGGCGTGCTGACGCTGATCTCCGCGGGCGGCACGGCGACGCTGGCCGAATGGCAGGCTGCGCTGCGCGCCGTCACCTACACGAACAGCTCGAATTTGCCGACGACTGCGACGAGAACGATCAGCTTCGCGATCGATGACGGGCTGGAAAGCAGCAATATCGCCACCAAGACCGTCGCGCTGACGTCAGTCAACGATGCGCCTGAGGTGACGGTTCCGGCCAGCATCAGCGTCGTCGAAGACGTTGCAACCGCGATCACCGGGATCAGCTTCTCCGACACCGACGCGGGTGGTGCAAGCGTAACCGTCACGCTCTCGGTCGGCGCCGGAAGCCTTGCCGCCACCAGCGGCGGTGGCGTGACGGTCGGGGGAAGCGGGACCGCACTGACCCTCACCGGGACGATCGCCAACATCAATGCCTTTATCGCTGCCGCGAACGTCGCCTACACGACAGCCGCCAACGCCACGGGCAATGTGACGCTGACGGCGACGATCAACGATGGCGGGAACACCGGCAGCGGCGGCGCGCAAACCGGCAGCGACACGGTGACGCTTGCCGTGACGCCAGTCAATGACGGGCCGGTGGTAACCGCGCCCATTTCGATCGCAGTCGACGAGGACACGGCAACGGCGATCACCGGCATAATCATCAGCGATGTCGATGCCGGGTCCGCTTCGATTAGCGTGACGCTCTCGCTCGCTTCGGGCACGCTCGCAGGCTCCTCGGGAGGCGGCGTCGCCGTAGCCGGAAGCGGAACCGGGTCGCTGACGCTGAGCGGTTCGATCGCCGACATCAACGCCTTCATCGCCGCATCCAACGTGACCTTCACCCCGGCCGCCAACACCACATCCAACGTGGTGCTGACCGCATTGGTCAATGACGGCGGAAATAGCGGCATCGGCGGTGCGTTGACGACCCCAGCGACCGTGACGTTTGTGGTGACCGCGGTGAACGACGCGCCGGTCAACCATGTGCCGGTACAGCAGGTGACCGAGACGGATGCGCCCGTTCTCTTCAGCAGCGGCAACGGCAATGCGATCACGATCTCGGATACCGATGCCGGCGGCGGCACGGTGCGGGTGACACTGACGGCAAGCAACGGTGTGCTCGCGCTCGCGGGAACGACCGGACTGGTCTTCATCACCGGCAGCGGCAGCGCCGATTCGACGATGACCTTCGAGGGGACCGTTACCGACATCAACACGGCGCTGAACGGGATGTCGTTCCTGCCGACGGGAGGCTACTCCGGCCCCGCTTCGCTGCAGATCACCACCAACGATCTGGGGCTTGCAGGATCGGGCGGCATGCAGAGCGATACCGACACGATCGCCATCAATGTCGGTCCGCCCAAGGTGGTCAATGTCGAGGGTATGTTCGATACCACCTACCATATGCGCGATACGGTCACCATCGTTGTGACCTTCGACAAGGCGATCTCCGTCGATACCACTGGCGGGCGCCCGACGCTGCTCCTCGAGACGGGAGCTATCGATCGCGAGGCCGTTTACCTTGGTGGTTCGGGAAGCAAGACGCTCACCTTCGCCTATACGGTGCAGAAGGGCGACTCGAGCGCCGATCTGGACTACGCCTCCATCAATGCGCTGATGCTGAACGGCGCAACCATCAAAGCGCTCAACTCCCTCGACGCCCTCCTCACCTTGCCAAGCGTCGGAGGGAGCCATTCGATCGGCGGACAGAACGACATCGTCATCGATGGCTCCTTCGGAGCCCCAAGTCTCACTGGCGACAGGCAGGCCTCGCTGGCCGAGGGGGCCTCGTATACATTCACGGTCGAGGATTTTTTCAGCGACCCGGCCGACAATGCCGCCGACGCCGTATTCACAGTATCCGGGGTGAACCACGGAAAACTCCTGGTAAACGGAGCCGAGGCCTCGCAATTCACGGGAGCACAGCTTGCGAACGGGCTCGTCACCTTCCAGCACGACGGCTCGGAAGACTATTTCGCTCCGTTCTATGTTCATGTGGACGACGGCACCGACAGGTTCCTTTTGTCGATCGATTCCATCAACGACGCACCGATCCGCACCGGCGATCTCAGGGCCGCGGTTGCGGAGGGCGGCAGCTACAAGCTTACCGTCGCTGACGTCAACTTCACCGATCCGGACGGTGCCGCACCCTACATCGAAATTCAGGTTTCCAACCTGAAAAACGGCGTAGTGTTCGTCAACGGCGCCGAGACGACGAGCTTCACTGCGGCCGACATCAAGAATGGCCTCGTCACCTTCCGTCACAATGGGTCGGAGACCTCATCGGCCTCCTTCCAGTTCACCGCATCGGACGGATACGAGACAACGCCACCCATTCCCGCGACGTTCAACTTCACCGTCAACCCGGTCAACGATGCCCCTCGCCTTACCGGCGATCTCAAGGCGACGGTCACGGAAGGCGGCAGCTACAAGCTCGTTGCCGCCGATCTCGGCTTCACTGACCCGGACGACACGGCCGCGGGCGTTGCCTTCAACGTCTCCAGCGTCACCAACGGAACCGTGCTCGTCAACGGCGTCGCGGCGACGCGCTTCACCGGCGCGCAGCTCGCAGCCGGCCTCGTTACCTTCCGCCACAACGGCTCGGAGACGACGGCGGCGTCCTTCAAGGTGGCTGTGGAAGACGGCAACGAGGACCTTTCGGCACCCGTTCCCGCCACCTTCACCTTCACTGTGAGCGCGGCCAACGACGCCCCGTCGCTCGCCCTGACGCAGCGTCTCGCCGCCATCGCGGAAAACGCCTCGACCGCTTCCGAGCGCAAGGTCGCCGATCTCCTCGTCACTGACGACAAGCTCGGCAGCAACGTCCTCACGCTCGCGGGCGCCGACTCCGCGCTCTTTGCCGTCCATGACAACGCACTGTGGCTCAAGGCCGGCGCGCGGCTCGATTTCGAGACCAATCCCTTCCTCGATGTCTCCGTCCTGGTCGACGACAGGACCATCGGGACCGGCGCCGAAGTGACGAAAGCGGTCCGGGTCTCGGTCGCCGACGCCGTCGAGCGTTATGTCGGCAGTTCGGGCGCCAACACGCTGACGGGCACGTCGGCCGCGAGCGAGTATTTCGACGGCGGCGCCGGCAATGACACGATCAATGGCGGGGCCGGCAAGGACACGATCGTCGGCGGACTCGGCGCGGACCGGCTGACTGGCGGTGCAGGAAACGACACCTTCGTCTTCAACCTGATAGACGACTCGGCAAAGGGTTTCTCCGGCTACGTCAACAATGTCGCCTATGGCCCGGCCTCGGGCGCCGGCTATCGCGACATCATTACCGACTTCGGCAATGGCGACGACGTGATCAGCCTGACGGCAATTGACGCCAATACCGCGCTTGTCGGCAACCAGGGCTTCACCTGGCGCGGTAAGGGCGAATTCACGCGCAAGGCCGGAGAACTGATCTACAAGACCTTCGACACCACCGGCACCGCCAACGACAAGACGATCGTCTACGGCGACGTCACCGGCGACGGCCGCGCCGACTTCCAGATCGAGCTTTCGGGACTCAAGCCGCTCACAGCTGGCGATTTCCTTCTGTGAGGCGAAATGCCTAGCGCGCAAGTGCGCGGGTCCGAATGGAAAGCTCGCATGGAGGTCACGCGTGAAGTCAATCATGGCGCAGACGCGCCGTGGCTGGCCTCCTGTGACGAGCACAGAAATCCAGCCGCGTTCTAGATTTCTGGCAACGAACGCATGAACTTAGCCCTTTGCACGCGACGATGCTGCGGGCGCTACTGGCTAGAAGTTAAAATAGATACTGACTCCCGGCCGCCGGTGGTAGCGGTAGTAGTCACGATAGCCGTAGTACCCATAATGGCGAGGGTAGCACCGACCATAATAGCGGCAGGAACGCCAAGCGTAACGCCTGTTCCAGTGACGATCCGCATGCCAATGGCGATGGCGCCGGTGTCTGACCTGTTCTACAGGGCCGGTCTGCACTTGCTCGGATTTCGGCACGAAAATCGGTGCGGCGTTTAGCGGTAAGGCAAAGGACACGGCCAGGATTGTGGCTGTCAGGGCGGATAGGAGTTTTTTCATCGTATACTCTCCTTCGCTTGCTACTACATTGCACCGTCAAGCCTGAACCTCCGATGAACGGCCCACGCGTCGCCGCCACAAATCGCGCTCTCGATCGCCGGAGACTTTGAAAAAATAGTTGTCGACCGGCGGTATGGCACAGACGGCGCCGGCCGCGCGCGGCCAACAGTCGCCGAAACGCGTCGGGACACAGCCTGTTTGCGCGCCGATTCGGAGGATTCGCAAGCGACAAGGTACCGCGAAGCCTGACTCACGGTCACGTCGTCGCTGTTCTGGATCAAGCGGCGTTGTTCTTTCCAGCTATTGGGTGATTGTGGATGGGCTGCCACGAGTCGATGTGATTTCCGGATCAACTATTTCTCCGTAATTTTTATCCATCGGATGAATTTCTAAAGTAAAGCTATGAAGAACAGGCTCACTTTCGCGCGATCCTCAAGATAATCGGACCAAAGTCCCAAGACCGGAACCATTGCACAGCCCGTTCGTTGTTTTGACGAATCCAACAGGAGGACGAGACAATGAAAAAACTTGTACTCATCGCAACGGCAGCCACATTGCTTGCGGGTTCCGCTATCGCTCAGACCAACAACGAGGGTAAGGGCGGAACTGCGACGGGCATGGTCGGCGGCGCTGCAACTGGCGCCATAATCGGCGGCCCGATCGGGGCCGGCGTTGGAGCCGTAGTCGGCGGCGCACTAGGCGGCGCACTCGCACCGCCTCCTCCTCCGGTCGTCGCCTACGTCGAGCAGCAGCCGGTGCAGCAATCCGTCGTCGTGCAGCAGCCGATCGCTGTCGGCAAGCCTCTTCCGGAGGCTGTCGTGCTGACGCCGGTGCCGGAGAACCCCGCCTACGCATATGCCGTCGTTAACGAGCAGCGCGTGATCGCCGAGCCGAAATCGCGCACCGTGGTGCAGGTCATCAACTGACCGGGCGAGTTGCAACACCCCACCACCACTCAGCCCCACCTACCCTGCAGGGGGGTGGGGTTGGTTATCGGCCACATTCCACTCTCATTCTGAGATGCGGAGCCAGGACGAGGCACGGGTGCTCCGTCCCTTTATGGTAGGTCCGCATCAATCCGAGCCCTGATCACGCGCTCGACGCGCCCGTCTCGCTCGTCTCCATCTTCGGATTCCGCCCGCCGGAATTCAGCAAACTCCGAGTCCGAAACACTCTCGTGACGGTTGCGCCCGTGTTTCGCAATCCCATCGGTTGAGCGACGCGCAACAATTCGACGAATCCCGAACTGTGGCTCATACACATCGCGTGGCGGATAAAACTCGGCGTCGCCAAATTCGCTCTTCCGCCAGTGCGCATTCCGTTCTCTATCGGATGGAACCAACGAACCTTCCAACGGTTTTCCCTGCAGCTTGCGTCAAAAGGACAGCCATGATGTTTACCGCCCTGTTCGTCGCTTCGCTCCTGGCGCCCACGAACGTACCCTCCAATGTCGCTACGGTGGAAGAGTTGCAAGCGGACTTCGAGAACGCGGTTGCCTGTGAGGAGATAGACGGCCGCAGGGTCTGGAAAGGTGCGATCGCCTATTACATTCAATCCTATGTCTATGAGAGCGATGTCGCAGGTCAGGCCGATGCCGCCGACGCCGTCTTGCCCGAAGACAATACACCGGAAACGGTCAAAGAGTTCGAAAGGGCCTGCGCGGCGATCGATTCGGCCCAGTCGTCCCGTTGAGGACACCTCAACCCGTGTCTGACATCCGTAGCGGTTTCATCCGTGCTTTGCGACCGGCCACCGCTTCGGCACGCAGAGCAGTTTCTTCGCGATTGGCACTTCGCATCTTCAGTGGGCTTGTTTGATATTCGCGGCTGTAGGCGCGCGAGAAGGCAGAGAGGCTGTCGAAGCCGCAGCGCAGCGCGATATCCCGAATCGGAATCCCTGAATCGCGAACAAGCCGGTGCGCCACCTGAAGCCGAAGGCGAAGATAATAGGCCGCAGGACTGATCGAGAGCCCTTTCGCGAAAAGGAGTTCGAGCTTGCGCCGCGAGATGGATAACCGCCGTGCCAGCGCCGCCACGGTCATCGGTCGCTCCAAGGTGCGCTCCATCAGCCGTATTGCGCCGGCGAGCTCGGGATCTCGGGCCTCGATGCGGCCGAGCGACACGAAGGGCTGCACATCGGTGGCGCTGTGCATCTGGTCGTAAACGAAGATGCTGGCAACATCGAGCGCCAAAGCGGGGCCTAACCTCTCGGTGATCAGATGCAACATCATGTCGAACGTCGGCGAGGCGCCACCGGAGGTCCAATATTTGCCGTCGGTGACGAAGCGGTCACCGATGACGGTAAGCGCAGGAAAAGTCTGGCTGAAATCCTCGAGCTCTTCCCAATGCGCCGTTGCCTTGCGGCCATTGAGAAGTCCTGATCGACCGAGCAGCCAGCAACCGGACTCGATGCCCGCCACAATGTCGAAATGGCGAGCGCACTCCTGCAGCGTGGCGAGAAACCGCTTGCCGACATGCCGGTGGAGATTGAAGCCGCCGATCACGAGGAGAAGATCACCGCCGAGCGGCGGCGCGAATCGGCCGTCGACATTGATTGGCACGCCGCAGGTCAACATGACCGCCTCTCCGTCCCCGGACAGAAGCCGCCAGCGAAAGACCTGTCTGCCGGCCACCCGATTTGCGGCGCGCATCGGATCCAGCACAGAGGCCAGCGACATGATCGACGACTCGGGCAGGACGACAACCACGACCTCAATCGGAGATTGTTTTTCAATACGTTCCCTCATGCGGATAACGTCAAATTTTATGCGGCTTATGTCAAATCCGAAAACGGCTTTCAGGCATTATCGACAGGCAATCGATCTCCCTTCGCGCGGCGTTTGCAGCCCCGCGCAGAGACGTTCCCCTTTCCGCGATTTTTCCGGGACGGGCCGGCCGGATTCAAACCCGCCGGTCCGTTTTTTTCTTTGTGCGAATGCACATGATTCGGCCCACCTGATTTTTGGCAGACTCGTCGCCCATTAGTTGATATCGTCAGTTGGACAACAGGAGGCATTTGTGATGATCAGAAATGTGCTTGTTGCGATCTTCGGCGCGTCGCTGTTGGCAGGGACATCCCACGCAGCAGACTTGACGGAGGCTCCAGCGCCCGCGCCGGTTGTCGAAGCAGCCCCCACATTCGTCTGGACCGGCGGCTATGTCGGACTTCAAGGCGGCGGCGGATGGCTCAACAGCGATTTAAGCGTCCCCGGGGCAAGTGCCTCGGAAGACTTCAACGGCGGCCTCTTCGGCGCGTTCGCTGGTTACAATTACCAGCATGGTGACTGGGTCTTCGGCATCGAAGGGGACGTCACCTACAACTGGAACGACAAGACCTTCACAGTCTTCGGCGCGAATACGGAAGTCGGCACCGATGTCTCCGGATCGGTGCGCGGGCGCGTCGGCTACACGTTCAACGAAAAAGCCCTGCTCTACGCGACCGGCGGCTGGGCGGTGACCCGCGGCTTCGTCGATGTTGCCGGCGCTTCGGAGGAGAAGGAGACATTCAACGGCTGGACCATCGGAGCCGGCGTCGATTACGGCTTCACCAACAGTGTCTTCGGTCGGGCCGAGTATCGCTACAATGATTTCGGCGACAAGGATGTGGGTGGCGTCAATGTCGATCTCGACCAACACCAATTCACAGTCGGCGTCGGAGTGAAATTCTGACGCCTGCGATCGGCCCGATCAACACCCCCGGCTCTACCCCCGGGGGTTTTTTCTGAGGATAGACCACCAGCCGGGCGCAAGATGTCAAGCAATATTGCCCTATTGTTAAGGATAAACATGCGGGAATTCAAAGTGCTACAGCGATCTTTGCGCATCCGGTGAGACGCGGCGCTGGAGGAGCCACGCACGAAGGGGTGGAAAAACGGGAGGAGCAATGGGAAAGTTTCTCGAATTTCTGGGTGGCATCATCACGATCGGCACGCTCGCTTTGCTGGCGATGACGCTTATACCTTCTCTCGATATCAGGACCCTGCTGGCGGTGCTCCCCTGGGCGTTTCCGGCAATTGCAGGCGGCCTCATTCTGGTTGCCTTCGGCTCGATGCTCGATCACCTCGCCGCGATCCGCTCAGCTGCGGAAAAACAGGCGGACATCTTCCAGAAACTGCTCGACCGACGGGCTCCGCCAAAGGCCGAATAGGGGCGAAGGCCGCTAGCAACGACCCGGCTGTACGGCATGAACCTGAATTGTCGCGACGGGTTAGCGGCGATTTTCCGGCCTGACGGGACCTTGCGGCCGCCGAACATCGATCTCTTCAGCCGCGCACTCGTCGCTGTCAACGCACTGCGGATCAAAGTGGATTCCGCGACCACAACGCCATGCGACACCGTTCGCGTGGCTCGAAATCCGAGTGCAGTCTTCGGTAGATTGAGGACGCCTTCAATTCTACTGGTTGAAAAATCCGACTGCTGGCTCCAATATTCACGGTGAGACGACCAACCTGAGGAGGGAGCCGCCATGAACAGAAATGTGGTTATCGGCATCATCGTTGTCGCGCTTATCGTCCTTGCCGTGATGTATCTGATGCCAGCAACCGGTCCACAGACAACCGAGACGGCTCCTGCTCCGACGACGACGGAACCAGCGCCACAGCAACCGGCAACGCCACAGCAACCCGCGACAACACAGTAAGCATTCCTGCTCGCTGCGCTGAACGCAAAAGCGCCGCATCCCTTTGAGGCATGCGGCGCTGTGACACCTTTGAATCGCCGATCCGTGTTCAGCGAAACATATAACAATCAGCGGCTTCGAGTACGCTCAGTAGTAAGGTGAGATACACTGCTGGCGAGGCCCGTAGTAAGGCTGGAAGCTGTTGTCGTATGCTTGGTAAGAACGATATCGGGCGTAGCACCAATCCACATGGGCTCGGCTGAAGTCCCTATAGACGCGTCGCGGCGGCGGTGGTGCCGCGATTGCACCTCCAATGACCACGCCCGCTCCGAACGCTGCCAACGGATACCACCAACCGTCACTGTGCCGGCGATAACCGTCGCGGCGATAGCGATAACCACGATAACCGTTGTACCGACCGTAGCGAGGCCCGTCGTACCCGCGCCAACGCGGTCCACCGTGGTGCCATGGCCTGTGGTGGACCAAGTCTATGCCGCTCGAGTTGGACTGCGACACTGGCGCAAAGGGCATGGCCTGAGCCGGTGCATAGCTTGTAAATGCCGTAACAGCCGCAAGGATCAATGTGCCGATTTTCTTCATCGTATCACCGAATCTGTTTCCGATGAGGCGATCTTTCCTTGTGGCAACTGAACCGAGTATGAACGAGCGCGGCAGTGAAACCGCATCGCGCACGAGATCAGTCGCGTCTCGATGGGGAAGTCTACAGACCAGAGGAGAACTGTGGCCGGACTTCTGGGGAGCAGAAACTGGTCGCGTCTTAGATCTGCGTTGTTTCCGAGCCCGACGACGATTGTCGACTTATTGAGGGCGGTATCCTTGTGCCCGACATCAAGCCGGCTCGTCACAGAACACGACTTTCCCTGATCCGCTAGGGGATCAGGGAAAAATCACCGAACCAACAGGCGTCAGCCTATGCGAGGGCAGCCTGGTCGATTTGCAAAATACACGGTCGTGTATCGACCCCGGCGACCGACGCCGTCCACGACGACCTGTCTGCGCGTAATCGCTTCAATCTCGGGATCACGTAGCCCCAGCCTGTAGGCACGGCGAATAGCCTGCCGTTCGCTGCAGCCGCGATAAGGTCGATAATCGTCATCATACCGTCGGTCACGCATCTGCACGTCAGGACCACCTGGGCCGATGTACAAGTCCAGAGACTGGGCCGGCGAAGCAGATGGCAGGGCCGCCAGGGCGCCGGCCATAATCAATCCGGTCGCGAGAACCTTGCCAATGTTCATGGCTTCTCCTCCATATCCTCATTTAAGTTGCCGCTAAACTGATACTTGAACGGTGCTGGAGCGGATAAAGTTCCAGAAAACCGCTGGCTCGACGAGAACATAATGGGAACATTTGTCGGTGTTGCCGTCGGCCATCGCGGACTGGGGGTGAGTTCTCGGATCATGCGAGAACGTGTGTGCGATGAATGATGGCCCGCTCGGGAACGCCGTGGGCGAGCGCGGGCCGACCGACCATGGCTACTTGCCGGTTATGGACCGCCTGCCATCGATCCGACGACCACCATCACGACCGCGTCGACATCGATTTCACCATCGACCGTGAGCTTGTCTCCGGCACGGCTGACACGCAGTTTCGAGGGATTCTCGGCCGCCTGCCGTTCAAGTTCTTCGACAACCGCGGCAATGGCCTTCGCCTCCAGATTGCCCTCATTCAGATTGCTGGTACCCATTTCCAGAAAACGCCTTCCTTGCGCTCGGGATAATGCTTGAACTCGCACTCGAATTGCCGGCCGTAAGACGCAGCTTCCGCCAATGCCGCCTGAGCCGGCGGATTCATTCCCGTACCGGGAGCGAACCAATCTTCGAGGAGATCATCAGGAACGTAGGTCCCTATCCTCAAAGGAAGACTGGCCAATACGAAGTCCATCTCTTTTGGTGGCGGCATGCGCTCCTCCTGACCGGTCTAACAAAGTTGCAGCCCGGAGGTTCCCAGCTTGGTCCTTCCGCACCGCGCGGCCATTCCTATGGCAGATTAAACGTCAGCGGATCGTCCCCGCTCGCTCCCTGTTCAACGAGCTTACCAGAGCCCCCTGTAGCGCGCCAAGGGCAATGCTCCGACCTTGGCAAGGCTCGTTAACTGTGGCTGCACTGCGACAACGTTATATCGGACTTTAGTCCGGCGCCGGGCTGCGTTTGGACGTCCAAAGGTCCGACGCGCCGTGCCGCCAGGTGCGATATGGTTTGTCGACGATGTTGCGGCGACGATGCGCTACGAATGTCGCCGACCACCTCACGACAGTTCGACGGGGATCTTTACTTATGGCTTTTTCGGACGCGGAATGGAGAGATCGCATTTCCAGTTTCGCTTGGGGAGCTATATCCAGCCCCGCATCGATTGTCCTTTATATTGCGGCTGCCATGCTGATCGCCGCACTTGCGAGCGCAGGAACAGGCATCCCTTCTTACGTGCTCGTAGCAGCAGCGGTTGTAATCGTGCTGTTCATCGACCCCCCGGAGAAAATAGCAAAACACAGGGAGCGGCGGCGGCGATAGTCGCGGTGGAGCTTTATCGGCGATGCGGCCGCCGATTCGAAGAAGGAACAGTTGGTCAGAAGTGCCGCTTACCTGCTGGCGGAGATGCACCTCGCGAGCGCGCGACGATGAAACCACCCACAGGATCGCGGGACCACTAGCCGACGAGGGCGCGACGGCTCATGAACTTGCTGCGCTGTTCGGCTGGACGAGACAATATTGGAAAGTTGGCGACCCCTGCAGGATTCGAACCTGCGACAACCTGCTTAGAAGGCAGGTGCTCTATCCAACTGAGCTAAGGGGCCGTTGGGCGTCGCCCTCTCGCGGACTTCCCAGGAACCTCAATGGGTCCAGGGCTGCATCCGGTTGAAACGGAAGTTGTCCGAATAGGACACATTCTTGCGCGTCGAATCCTTCGGCGCAATCACCCGGTAATCGATGCCGTTGCGTTCGGCGTAGGCGATGGCCTGTTCTGCACTTTCGAAGGTGAGACGCAGTTGCTGGCGCATATCGCCGGAGCTTGTGTATCCCATGATCGGATCAATGGTACGCGGCCTTTCCTGATCGAACTCCAGCACCCACAGATTCGTCTTGGCCTTGCCGGATTGCATGGCTGTCTTTGCGGGACGATAGATCTTCGCGGACATTGTTTCGAACGGCTCCCGTTTACCCATCGCAGCGCTGCGCCTTTCTCAGACGCCAACGATCGCTGAAACACTTTGATTTGCTGCATGATTCCTGAGTCTAAATCGATTCCGATTAAGAAATTATGCAGCAGCGCAGCGGGCTTTCGCCCGCGCCTCGTGTCTTCCCTTAGCGCAGATTGATCCAAAACGGAATGACCAATGAACCGAAAATGAGGCTTTTCCGACAGCATGCGTGCCGCATCGAAAACTCGCTCCCGACACCGCGACTCGGCTGCTTACTTACCGGCGGAACCGGAGCGTCGGAGAACTTACTATTGCGGCACCGCACCACAAATTCCGGCCACGGCGGCGAGAAACAGGAAAATAAATCAGAGAATTTAGTGGTCGGAGTGGAGAGATTCGAACTCCCGACCCTCTGGTCCCAAACCAGATGCGCTACCAGACTGCGCTACACTCCGTGCCAACGAGGCCCGGAGATACACGCTTCGCCTCGTGCCTGCAACATGAATTTTCGTGCCCAGTTGAAGGGCACGGGGAGACCCGACGCACTCAGTTCGTGGCCGGAATCCGGGAGCCCTCGAGCCGATCGCCAGGTTTTACGCCGAGGCGCCTCACGGTTCCGGCGTTGAGTTCGAGCACGAATGCCACCGGTTCACCCGAATCGATGATCGCCTCGGACAACGGCACGGCATTCTCATGAATCGTGCGAACTGTTCCATCGCGGGCGATGAAGAGCATATCCAGTGGCAGGTAAGTGTTCTTCATCCACATCATCACCCGGCGCGTCTCTCCAAAATCGAACAGCATGCCGTGATCCGGCGCCATCTGTCGGCGATACATCAACCCCTGCTCGCGTTGGGCCGGATCGACCGCGAGTTCAACCGTCAGATCGCGGGGGCCGGCGCCTGTCAGGAGGCGGAGCTTGTCGCGGGCAAAGGAAATGTCGGCGGAGACGGCGGAGACGAGCAGCGACAACAAAAAAAGCGCCGTGACGGCGCTTCTTGCAAAAATGCGGGGAGACGGGATCATCAGTGGGACCGGCTGGTTGGCGTCGGGCCGTCCGGATGAATCTCCGCAGCCATGAGACCTTTTTCGCCGTCGCCGAAGCGCACCAGAACCACCTGCCCGGGCCGTAACTCCGTAAGCCCAAAGCGGCGCAGCGTCTCCATATGCACGAAGATGTCTTCGGTGCCCTCGCCGCGCGTCAGGAAGCCAAAGCCTTTGGTGCGGTTGAACCACTTGACGAGCACTCGTTCCAAGCCGCTGGTCGGCGTGACCTGAACATGCGTTCTGACCGGCGGAAGCTGCGACGGGTGAACGGCGGTCGACTGATCCATGGAAAGAATGCGGAAAGCCTGGTATCCGCGGTCCCGTTTCTGAACAAGAGCGACAACGCGCGCACCCTCCAGAACCGTCTGATAGCCGTCGCGCCGCAGACAGGTCACGTGCAGCAAAACGTCCTGCATGCCGTTGTCAGGTACGATGAACCCGAAGCCTTTCGCTACGTCGAACCACTTGATAACGCCGGTAATTTCGATGAGGTCAAGGGCGTCATTGCCAAAGTCGTCATTGTGGATGACGTCTTTCGAAGATGTTCTATCCGCCATTCTCCCAGCCCCTCGTTTACGCGCAACTCTTGATACGGTTAACTGATTCTTATTGACCAGAATAACATCGTCCCGCCGCGCCTGCGCAAGTCCCACGACATATTTTGGCCGGGGTCATTTATGGGGACGCAGCCTTGCCTCTGGCTTGCTGCAGGTTAAGTATACGCCATATTCTCAGAAACAGGGACAACCCAATGCGCTATCTGCACACGATGGTTCGTGTAAGAGACCTGGACCAGGCTCTGCACTTCTATTGCACGCTCTTCGGCCTCAAGGAAATACGCCGGTACGAAAACGAAAAAGGCCGATTCACGCTCGTCTTCCTTGCCGCGCCTGGCGACCTCGACCGGGCGAACGACGAACGCTCCCCCTGCCTCGAACTCACCTACAACTGGGACACAGAGGACTACAGCGGTGGTCGCAACTTCGGTCATCTCGCCTATGAAGTGGACGACATCTACGGCTTCTGCCAACACCTGATGGACAATGGCGTCACCATCAACCGTCCGCCCCGCGACGGACACATGGCTTTTGTGCGCTCGCCCGACGGAATTTCGATCGAGATCCTGCAAAAGGGCGAGAACCTGCCCGCGCAGGAGCCGTGGGCATCCATGGGCAATACCGGCAGCTGGTAAGCTCCGCGCAATTCCGGCTGACTAGCGTCTGAACCGTGCCAGCGGTTTGACCCGTGTGGCATGACACAAGGCAAGGCCCGAACATCGACGAGCGGTCTTAAGGCCCGGCCAGATGCCGGGCCTTCGCATATCTATTGTGAAGGTGCAAAAAGGTTAGCCCAGGTTTACAATTTGGGCGAGGTTCATTAACTTTGCGCACCAGACGTTGAAATGGGGTTCTGCTTCGCAACCAGTTGCGCGTCAAAGCCCTTTACTTGGCCTGACCTTTCCCGTGGCGAGCCTATTTGCTCGCCGCGAGGAAAATGAGTTGTTTGTTCTGGGGCGATGTTTCGGAACTGAGACTTAATGCATGCACGAGGGGGAAAGCCTCGAGCGTGCACGGAGAGCGGGGATAAGACGTTGCAACATCTGGAGGCGAAGTGCGCGTTCCTGACATTCGGGCGCGCGGCGGCATTATCCGTATCATTGTTCGCATTGGCAGGTTGCATGTCGTCGGCTGGCGACGAGACAACGGCTTCACTGAAACCGCAACAATCGACGACACCGTCGCAGACAGCCGAGGCCGAAGGCGACGCCGGCGAAGCGGAGCTTGCGGCCAGCTCCGCCAACGGGGCGCAGCAGGCGCCGGGCGTCGCTGCCCAGACCGGTCCAGAGGCGACACAGCAAGCGTTGACGATGCAGGGCACCGGCCTGCGCGCCACATCGGCCAGCATTTATGGACAAAACCCCACCGCCACGGCCGAGGGCCAAAACGACGCCGACGAAGCGGCAGTTGCAGCGCCCGGTAACGGTGTCCTGCCCCAGCCAACGGCGGTCAATGCAACAACGAACAGCCTCTTCAGCAACGGGCAAACCATGGCCGAACCGGCCGCCCCTTCCCAACAGGGCGCAAGCAATGAAGCGCCGGCTGAAGCGCAGACCGTTGCGGAGACGGCAGCGAACGGACCTGCGACAGCGGAAGGGAACGACATTCCGGTCGCCGTTCCGTTGCCGCTCAGCGCACAGGCGGCGTTGTCCGGCAAGATGCCGGCCGAGCTTCAGCCGGTAGAAGTTGCCTCGGTGAATCCAGCGGCGCTTCAGCAAACGAATCCCAATCAGCCTGTCGATCCAGAGAGAAAAGAGAGCGAGACGCAGGAAACGAGCAAAACCTGGACGCTCGCGAGCCTCTTTGCTCCGAAGCGGAAGGAGAAGCCGCGCTCCGACGGCGAACGCACCGCCCGGCTGAGCGAGAAGAAAACGATCACAGCCAGCAATGCGCGCCAGCCACAGGTTGCCTCCCTCGCCTACGCGTCGTTGCCTGGCGTCAACATGAATCCCCTGTTCAGCATGGAGCATGAAGCTCACGTTGCCGACGAGGAGGACGCACCCGTCGAAACGGCGGCGTTATCCGGGCTTGCGCGTCTCGCGCCGAATGGCCTCATCCTGCAAACAGAGAGAGTGGAAACCGGCTGCTTCAAGCCCGAGCTTCTCGAGATGTTGAAGACGGTCGAGAGGCACTACGGCCGCAAGGTAATGGTGACCTCCGGGCTCCGGGCGATCAAGGTCAACCGGAAACGCCAATCTCTCCACACGCAGTGCGCGGCGGCCGACATACAGATCAAGGGTGTCAACAAGTGGGAGCTCGCGAGCTTCCTGCGCAGCATTCCGGGTCGCGGCGGCGTCGGCACCTACTGCCACACGGAATCGGTCCACATCGACATCGGTCCTGAGCGGGACTGGAACTGGCGCTGCCGCAGACGTAAAGGCTAACCTTAGCGCCCGAAGAAAGCCCGTTCGATCGCATCGTCATTTTTTTGAGAAAAATGAATTTAGCCGCTTGCGGGAATCCGAAGCGCTCTCTATAAGCCACCTCGTCTTGGGCGCCCATCGTCTAGCGGTCTAGGACGCCGCCCTTTCACGGCGGAAACACGGGTTCGAGTCCCGTTGGGCGTGCCATTCCTTCTTCGATATAGTTCTGGATACTTCAGGGTTGCGTTGTCGCATCGCGTTTATGCTTGCCTGAAGAAGACCGAAAACTTTCAAGAAGTTTTCCGCAAGAAAAATCGAATTGGCGGCAGCTGATCACTTGCGGGAACCACAAGGCTTCTCTATAAGCCACCTCGTCTTGGGCGCCCATCGTCTAGCGGTCTAGGACGCCGCCCTTTCACGGCGGAAACACGGGTTCGAGTCCCGTTGGGCGTGCCATTCTCTCCTCACAAACTTATTGAGGTTTCTCTTCCAAGTCGCTGATTTGGAAGGTGGGGCTGTTATCGCGACGAATGCGATCAGGTGGCCTTCGCGGCGTCCGTCACGCGCAGTTGGACGCGGCGGGTTCCCTGCCAAAGATCCGCCGAAACCGATCCAGCGACGTGAATGGTCGAGCCGCGGCTGCCGAGCAGGAAGTCGCCCAGCGGCGTTTCCGTGGCGCGAAAGGCAATACCGTCGATCCGGCTGCCATCCTGGCCCTCCAGCGTTACCTTGACGTGATTGGAGCCGACCTGCCGGCAGTCGCGCAGCCGGTGCTGCGGAAAGGCGAAGATCGGCTGCGGATGCCCGGAACCGTAGGGACCGGCCTGCTCCAGAAGATCGACCAACTCGATCGTCGCGCCTGACGCCCCAAGTGCTCCGTCGACCTTCAGCGTTTCGGCGGAAACCAGATCGCGCACGACAGTTTCGGCACGCTCTTCAAAGAATTGACGAAGTCTGCCGAGATTCGCGCGCTCGACGGTCAGGCCGGCCGCCATTGCATGGCCGCCACCCTTGAAGAGGAGACCGCTCTCGACCGCCGCCCGCACCAGCCTGCCCATGTCGAAACCATTGATCGAACGCCCCGAGCCGGTCCCTCGCCCACTTGGGTCAAAGGCAATCGCGAAAGCCGGCCGACGGAACTTCTCCTTGATGCGCGCGGCAATGAGCCCGACGATGCCCGGATGCCAGTTTTCCCGCGCCGTAATGATCACCGAGGCCGCCTCGCCAGTCCCATACTCCGCCAGCACCTCCGCTTCGGCCTCGGCGAGCATTGCCGCCTCCATTGCCTGGCGCTCGCGGTTAAGCTCGTCGAGCCGGCCCGCGATCGATTCCGCGGCTGCGGCATCGTCAAGCGTCAACAGCCGGCTGCCGAGAGCCGCATCGCCGATACGCCCGCCCGCATTGATGCGCGGACCGATCAGGAATCCAAGATGATAGGGCGTCACAGGGCCGCCAATTGCAGCCTTGCGGAGGAGCGCCGCAAGCCCCGGATTGCCCATATGCCGCGCGGCGATCAGGCCTTTGACGACATAGGCGCGGTTGAGCCCCTTGAGCGGTACGACATCGCAGACCGTTGCCAGCGCGACGAGATCGAGCAGCGACAACAGATCGAACGAAGCGGCGCGCGGGGCCCCTTGGCCGCGCAGCACCCGCAGGGTGTTGACGAGCACGAGATAGACAACACCTGCGGCGCAGAGATGCCCCTGCCCGGACAAGTCGTCCTCGCGGTTCGGATTGACAAGCGCATGACACGGCGGAAGGGAAGAGCCCACCTGATGATGGTCGATGACGACGACGTCGACGCTGCGTCCGGCGGCAACAGCGAGAGACTCGTGACTGGTCGAACCGCAGTCGACAGTGACGATAAGGCCGGCACCGTTGTCGAGCAGTTGCTCTATTGCCTGCGGATTCGGGCCGTAACCCTCGAAGATGCGATCGGGAATGTAGATGTCGGCTTCGATGCCGAAGTGGCGCAGGAATCGGACCATCAGCGCGCAGGAGGCAGCGCCGTCGACGTCATAATCCCCGAATATAACCACCTTCTCGCGGCGGCGCACCGCCAGCGCCAGCCGCTCGGCCGCCTTGCGGCAGTCGGTCAGGGTGTCCGGATCCGGCATCAGAGAGCGGAGCGTCGGGTCGAGAAAGGCGGCGGCATCGTCGAGCGCTACGCCGCGGCCTGCGAGCACGCGGGCAATCATCTCGGAATAGCCGTGTACCTGGCTGATCGCTAGTGCCCGATTTTGCCCGGCCTGATCCAGACGTGACACCCAGCGCTGCCCGCTCACCGAGCGTTCCACGCCGAGAAATGCCCGTTGGATCGGATCCGCCAATACGTCCATGCTATTCGCCCGCCTGCAGTCCCCTGTTCTTAGCGGACATTTCAGGCTGGAAGAACCCGCATGAAGACGGCTCCGGCGGGCCAGATGCCCGTCGGAGCCGTTTCTCAACAGATTTAATGTGCCGAGCGGCGATCACACGGCCTTTGGCCGTTCGATACGGATGACCTGCGGTTCGCCAACGAGATAGCCCTCGCCCTTGATCGCAACGATCGCCTTGCGCACGGAAGCTTCGAATGTGGCATGCGTCACCAGGATGATCGTCTTCGGCTCCGCAGAATCCACATAGTGCTTGGAGTGCTGCATGATCGATTCGAGCGAGATATCGTTTTCGGCCATATGCCCGGCAATATTGGCGAAGACGCCGGTGCGGTCGAGAACTTTCAGCCGGATGAAATAGCCGCCTTCGTGGCTTTGTATGCGGGCCCGCTTGTTGGGCAACAGTGCGGTCGCCGGGCGCCCGAAAGCCGGTACGTGTTGTGCGCCCGGGCGGCTCTTGGCGATATCGGCGATGTCGCCGAGCACGGCCGAGGCGGTCGCATCGCCGCCGGCGCCGGGGCCGACCATCAGCAGTTCGCCGAGAATATCGGACTCGATCGCAACCGCGTTCGTTACGCCGTCGACCTGTGCGATGACGGAATCGTAGGGCACCATCGTCGGATGAACGCGCTGTTCGATGCCGCTTTCGGTGCGTTGCGCGACCCCGAGCAACTTGATTCGGTAGCCGAGGTCGGCGGCCGCCTGGATGTCCTCGATCGAGATGTTGGTGATGCCTTCGAGATAGATGTCATCGGCAGCGATTGCGGTACCGAAGGCGAGGCTGGTCAGGATCGACAGCTTGTGCGCCGTATCGTTGCCCTCGATGTCGAAGGCCGGATCCGCCTCGGCATAGCCAAGGCGCTGTGCTTCCTTCAGGCAGTCTTCGAACGAAAGCCCCTCCTTCTCCATCTTGGTCAGGATGTAGTTGCAGGTGCCATTCATGATGCCGTAGACGCGCGATACGGTATTGCCCGTCATCGATTCGCGAAGCGCCTTGATGACGGGAATGCCGCCGGCAACCGCTGCCTCATAGTTGAGCAGTGCGCCATGCTCTTCGGCAATGCCCGCGAGCTCGATGCCATGCGCGGCGAGCAGTGCCTTGTTGGCGGTGACCACATGAATGCCCCGCTGCAACGCAGCCTTCACGGCTGAATAGGCCGGATCTCCGGCACCGCCCATCAACTCGATGAAGACATCGATGTCCGCCTCGGACGCCAGCGATACCGCATCGTCGAACCACTTGATCTCCGAGAGGTTCACACCGCGATCCCTGGACCGGTCCC
This sequence comes from Sinorhizobium psoraleae, assembly GCF_013283645.1. Taxonomy (GTDB): domain Bacteria; phylum Pseudomonadota; class Alphaproteobacteria; order Rhizobiales; family Rhizobiaceae; genus Sinorhizobium; species Sinorhizobium psoraleae. Next base: position 318,581 of record NZ_JABEKV010000004.1, on the reverse strand, counting down.
TCGCAGTCACGGCCATGATCTCGATCGCCCGCCCGCATGTGGTTGCCAGCATCTCATGACGATCCTGGAGAATCCGCACGAGCGAGGCACCGACCGTCCCCAAGCCCGCAATGCCGATTTTGAGGGCATCTGCCATAGCAAGTTCCTAACATGTAGAGGCCCCGCCAATGCGGCAGGGCTATTCTGGTTTGTTTATCGGTATTTATCCGATTTCCTAGCGGTGTGCGTTAAGCGAGATGACGTTGTGCATCGTCTCGTCCGCCGAGGACAGGAAGCGCTTGATGTTGCGTGCCGCCTGTCGGATCCGGTGTTCGTTTTCGACGAGCGCCAGCCGGACGTAGTCGTCGCCCTGCTCGCCGAAGCCGATACCGGGCGCCACGGCGACGTCCGCCTTTTCGACGAGGAGCTTCGAGAACTCGAGCGAACCCAGATGACGGAACTTCTCCGGGATCTTTGCCCAGGCGAACATGGTCGCCGGCGGCGGTGGCACCTCGAAGCCGGCCTTGCCGAAACTCTCGACCATCACGTCGCGCCGGCGCCGGTAGATGTTGCGCACCTCGGCAATATCGCTGCCATCGCCGTTGAGCGCCTGTGTCGCGGCAACCTGGATCGGCGTGAACGCGCCATAGTCGAGATAGGACTTCACCCGCGTCAACGCTGCGATCAACCGTTCATTGCCGACGGCAAAGCCCATGCGCCAGCCGGGCATGGAGAACGTCTTCGACATCGACGTGAACTCGACCGTCACGTCGATCGCGCCAGGCACTTCCAGCACGGAGGGTGGCGGCGCGTCATCGAAATAGATTTCCGAATAGGCGAGATCCGAGAGCACGATGATGTCGTGCTTCTTCGCAAACGCGATCACTTCCTTGTAGAAGTCGAGCGAGGCGACCTGCGCCGTCGGGTTCGACGGGTAGTTGAGGATCAGCGCCAGAGGTTTCGGGATCGAATGCCGTACAGCCCGCTCTAACGGCGCAAAGAAGCTGTCATCGGGTTCGACCGAGATGGAGCGGATGACACCGCCTGCCATCAGGAAGCCGAAGGCGTGGATAGGATAGGTCGGATTCGGGCAAAGGATGACATCGCCGGGTGCGGTGATCGCCTGCGCCATGTTGGCGAAGCCTTCCTTCGAGCCAAGCGTCGCGACGACCTGGGTCTCGGGGTTGAGCTTGACGCCGAAGCGGCGGGCATAATAGGCGGCCTGGGCGCGGCGCAGCCCCGGGATGCCCTTCGACGAGGAATAACGATGCGTGCGCGGGTCCTGGACGACCTCGCAGAGCTTGTCGACGATCGACTGCGGTGTGGGAAGATCCGGATTGCCCATGCCGAGGTCGATGATGTCAGCACCGGCCGCTCGCGCGCTTGCTTTCAAACGGTTGACCTGTTCGAAAACATAGGGCGGCAAACGCCGGACTTTATGAAACTCTTCCATCTCCAAACCTCGCTTGGCGCAAGCCTCCACGAGCCGTTCGGCTTTCGCGAAAGCAAACGCGGTGGTGAATGGCCGCCATCACGGCCATTGAACGCTTTGCGTCCAAATCACGTGAAAGGCAAGCGCTAATTCTCGATCTGTTTCAGCGTATCGGCACCGTGCTGCTCGGCCAGCAACTGCAATTCCCTCAAGCGCCGCTGGTATTCGGCCTCGGAAATTGCGCCGGATTTGCGGGCAGCACCAAGCGCCGTCAACTGGGACTGCATCGAAACCGCCTCCTCGTCGGTCATTTGCAGAGTGGCGGCCGGCTTTTGCCCATAGACGGACGGATACGTGGCGAGTTCCGCCGTTGAACTGCATCCGGCAAGGGTGCCCGCAAGGAGCAAACCCAAAACCCAAGAAATCGAGCCCTGTTTTCCGACGACAAGCATGCTGGCGATGACCCCTGTTTTGCGGCGCGAGGATGGACCAGTGCACCACACGCCCGGAAAAGACATGCCGATGACACTTTAACCACTTGAATTCAAAGCGATTTACTTGCTTCCTGTGATTCCATTGGAAAGCTGAACGCTCTAGCTCTTGTAATCATTTTCGGGCAGAATGTAAAAATGCAAAACAGATAAGATGCTGTGGAGGACGCCGGGTGACAGCAGACAGGAAGGCCGAGGACGGCGGTACTAAAAGCGGTTTTGCCGGCTTTGATCCGAAATCGGTCGAGCCCTACATCGTGAAGGACCCGGAAAGCCTGGCCGTCAATCTGGCCCGCGCAGCAGAACAACTCGGCAAGGCAGCCTCTGCATGGCTTGCCCCGCGCGAAGCTGGCGAGAGGAGCCATACTTTCGCCGAGCCCGTTTCCGACATGGTCAAGACGTTGTCCAAGATATCGGAGTATTGGCTCTCCGATCCGCGTCGAACGCTGGAAGCCCAGACGCATCTCATGGGCAGTTTTTTCGACATCTGGTCGCGCAGCCTCCAGCGCATGGCCGGCGACATCACGACCGACCCGACAAGTCTCGAGCGCACCGACAAGCGCTTTGCGGACGAGGACTGGGTGAAGAATCCTTTCTTCGACTTCATTCGCCAGGCCTACCTGGTGACCTCGGACTGGGCCGAGCGAATGGTCAACGATGCCGAGGGGCTCGATGATCACACCAAGCACAAGGCGGCCTTCTACGTTCGTCAGATATCGAGCGCTCTTTCGCCGACCAATTTCATCACGACCAACCCGCAGCTCTATCGCGAAACCGTGGCGTCAAACGGCGCCAACCTCGTCAGGGGCATGCAGATGCTCGCGGAAGACATCGCGGCCGGGCGCGGTGATCTCAAGTTGCGGCAGACGGATACGAGCAAGTTCGCCATCGGCGAAAACATCGCGATCACGCCTGGCAAGGTGATCGCGCAGAGCGATGTCTGCCAGGTCATCCAGTATGAGGCGAGCACCGAGACCGTGCTCAAGCGGCCCTTGCTGATCTGCCCGCCGTGGATCAACAAATTCTACGTCCTCGATCTCAACCCGCAGAAATCTTTCATCAAATGGGCGGTCGATCAGGGCCACACAGTGTTCGTCATCTCCTGGGTCAATCCCGATGAGCGCCATGCCTCGAAGGACTGGGAGGCCTATGCGCGCGAAGGCATCGGCTTCGCTCTCGATATCATCGAGCAGGCGACCGGCGAACGCGAGGTGAACGCCATCGGTTATTGCGTCGGCGGCACATTGCTTGCTGCCACGCTGGCGCTGCACGCCGCCGAAGGCGATGACCGTATCCGCTCGGCGACGCTTTTCACGACGCAAGTGGACTTCACCTATGCGGGCGACCTCAAGGTCTTCGTCGACGATGATCAGATCCGCCAGGTCGAGCGGAATATGAGTGCGACCGGCTATCTGGAAGGCTCGAAGATGGCCACCGCCTTCAACATGCTCCGGGCCTCGGAACTGATCTGGCCATATTTCGTCAACAACTATCTGAAGGGACAGGAGCCCCTGCCCTTCGACCTGCTTTACTGGAACTCCGATTCAACCCGGATGCCGGCAGCCAACCACTCTTTCTATCTTCGCAACTGCTACCTGGAGAACAAGCTCTCCAAAGGGGAGATGGTACTGGCCGGCCGGAAAGTATCGCTCGCTGACGTCAAGATCCCGATCTACAATCTGGCGACGAGGGAAGATCATATCGCCCCCGCCAAATCGGTATTCCTTGGCAGCAGCTGCTTCGGCGGCAAGGTCACGTTCGTCCTGTCAGGCTCCGGCCATATCGCCGGCGTCGTCAACCCCCCGGACAGGAGCAAGTATCAATACTGGACCGGGGGGCCTGCCAAGGGCGACATCGACGAGTGGTTGAGCAAGGCGAAGGAAACACCTGGCTCCTGGTGGCCGCATTGGCACAGCTGGGCAGAAAAGCTCGACAGGAAACGCGTTCCGGCCCGAAAGCCCGGCGGCCCGCTCAACTCGCTTGAAGAAGCGCCGGGTTCCTACGTACGCGCCCGCGCCTGATCGGATCACTCGTGAACTTCTCCCGTCCGCTCGTTCCAGCAACGCTTGTGCAGCGCTACAAGCGCTTTCTTTTTGACGCCATTCTTGCCGATGGAACGAAAATTACCGGCTCATGCCCGAACACCGGCTCGATGCGCGGATTGACCACCGCGGGTTCCCCGATCTGGCTTTCGGAGCACGACAGCCCGACACGGAAATACCGCCATATGCTGGAGATCGTCGAAGCGGACGGAACACTCGTCGGCATCAACACAGGCTTGCCGAACCGGCTTGCCGAGGAAGCGATCGCCGCTGAACTCGTCGGTGATCTTCACACCTACGAGACACTTCGACGCGAGCAGAGATACGGCCGCAATTCCAGGATCGATATCCTTCTCAGCGACCCGACGAAGGGCCTTGCCTATGTGGAGGTCAAGAACGTCCACTTCAGCCGTGACCGGGGTCTCGCCGAATTCCCCGACAGCCCGACTGAGCGCGGTGCCAAGCATCTCGAGGAACTCGGCGACATGGTGGTGGCCGGCCACCGCGCAATCATGCTCTACCTTGTCCAAAGACCTGATTGCGATGTGTTCCGCATATGCCGCGAACTCGATCCGGTCTATGCTCGTGCATTCGAACGGGCGACCGTGCGAGGCGTCGAGGCCTATGCCATCAAATGCGCGATATCGCCCTCGCAAATAGTGCCAACGGGAGCGATGACTGTGGACGACCCCGCCTTCGCTGATTTATGACATGCGCTTGCAACAATGAAAGTTCTGGAATGGTAACTTATATCGAGGCTGGCGCTGCCCCGTACAAGAACACCGGCGTCATCCGGCTCTACGGACCGGATGGTTTCGAAGGCATGCGCAAAGCCTGTCAGGTGACGGCGCGTTGCCTGGACGAACTCGTGCCCCGCGTGCGGCCGGGCGTGACGACAGAAGAGATCGATCGTTTCGTCTTCGAATTCGGCATGGATCACGGCGCGCTTCCCGCGACGCTGAACTATCGCGGCTATACGAAATCTTCGTGCACGTCGATCAACCACGTCGTCTGTCATGGCATTCCGAACGAAAAGCCGCTGCGCGAAGGCGATATCGTCAATATAGACGTTACCTATGTCGTCGATGGCTGGCATGGCGATTCCAGTCGCATGTACCCCGTCGGCGAGGTCAAGCGTGCTGCGGAACGGCTGCTCGACGTCACACACGAATGCCTCATGCGCGGCATCGCGGCCGTGCGGCCCGGCGCACGCACCGGTGCGATCGGCGAGGCCATCCAGGCCTACGCGGAGTCGGAGCGCTGTTCGGTGGTGCGCGACTTCTGCGGCCACGGCGTCGGCCGACTGTTTCACGACGCCCCGAACATCCTCCACTATGGTCGCGCCAACGAGGGCCCCGAACTGCGCGAAGGCATGATCTTTACGATCGAGCCGATGATCAATCTGGGCCGCCCGCATGTGAAGGTTCTCTCTGACGGCTGGACGGCCGTCACGCGCGACCGTTCGCTCTCGGCGCAATACGAGCACACGATCGGCGTCACCGCCGACGGCTGCGAAATCTTCACGCTTTCGCCGGCCGGCCTGTTCAAGCCCGGCGTTGCCGCAGTGGGCAACGCGTGACGAGAACTCCGCCCCTCTCTGAAGGCGAGTTGCAGCCGATGGACGAGCGGCAGTTTTTCGCGCAGCCAAAACCGCGCGTCGGCGACGCCGAAGTGAATGCTGCTCCGCCCGCAGAAGCACATTATCATGGTCACCGCGATCGTTTGCGAGACCGCTTCCGTGAACATGGCGATGCGGCGCTGGCTGATTACGAGATCCTCGAACTCATTCTGTTCCGGCTCATCCCCCGTCGTGACACGAAGCCGATTGCCAAGGCGCTGCTCAGCCGCTTCGGAACGCTCGCCGGCGTTTTCGGAGCGCCGCTCAACCTGTTGCAGGAGGTCAAGGGCGTTGGAGAATCCGTCGCTCTCGATCTCAAGCTCATCGCCACGGCCAGCCACCGAATGCTGAAGAGCGAACTGCGCGAGAAGCAGGTCCTGTCATCCTGGAGCGCCGTTATCGACTACTGCCATGCGGCGATGGCGCACGAGACCAAGGAGCAGTTTCGCATCCTCTTCCTCGACAAGCGCAACGCGCTGATCGCCGACGAAGTGCAGCAGCGAGGCACGATCGATCACACGCCGGTCTACCCTCGGGAAGTGATCAAGCGTGCACTCGAGTTATCCGCGACCGCACTCATCCTCGTCCATAACCATCCCTCCGGCGACCCGACGCCTTCTCGCGCGGATATCGAGATGACCAAGCTGATTGCCGAAGCCGCAAAGCCGCTCGGCATTGCCCTGCACGACCATATCATCATCGGCAAGGACGGCCACGCGAGCCTCAAAGGACTTCGATTGTTCTAGACTTGGGGCCTACTGCGCGATCCCTTAACGTCTCCTCACAGCCATCTCGCACGCCGGAAGAACCGGTAGAGGGTAACGCACAGTCCGACGATTATGGCCAGAACGACAAAATAGCCGTAGCGGAACCTGAGTTCGGGCATGTCCTCGAAGTTCATGCCGTAGATACCGGCGATCGCCGTCGGGACCGCGAGAATGGCGGCCCACGAGGCGAGCTTGCGCGAGATTTCCGTCTGCTCCGACTGGCCGATCATCAGGCTCGCCTCGAAAGTGAAGGCAAGCACTTCGCGCAGCGCATCGATGTCTTCCTGCACCCGTCGAACATGATCAGTCACATCCCGGAACAGATGCTGCATCGCCGCGTCCATGCCTGGAAGTTCCAGGTGCTCGTGCCGGCGGCACACGTCCACCAGCGGCACGACCGCATTGCGCAGGCGCAGGAGGTTTCGACGCAACAGGTAGAGCCGTTCTATATCGGCCTTATCCAAGCGGTCGCGCAGCAACCGGTCCTCGAGTTCCTCGACCTCGCTGTGGATTGCCTCGACCACCGGCATATAGTTGTCAACGATGAAGTCGAGGATCGAATAGAGGATGTAATTCTCACCGTGAGCGAGTGCCGCGGGTGATGCCTCGCATCTCTGTCTGACCGCCATATAAGAGGTCGACGCGCCGTGACGAACGGAAATGACGTAGCCGCGACCGACGAAGAGATGCGTTTCGCCGAACGAAATCTGGTCGTCCGCCATATGGGCGGTGCGCGCCACGACGAAGATCGCATCGCCGTAGATTTCCAGCTTCGGACGCTGATGCGCCTTTCCGGCGTCCTCGATTGCCAGGTCGTGGAGATTGAATTCGGCCTGAATCTGGCGCAACAGCATCTCATCCGGCTCGTGGAGGCCGATCCAAACAACGACGTCTTCGCGGCCCCGCCATTGTCCCGCCTCTTCGATCTGGATGTCGCGCAGACGCTGCCCGTTCTGGTATACCGCGGCAGCTACGACGCCCGGGCGAGCCGGAACTGCCACTTCCGCTTGAATCGCTCCAGTCACCTGGTGGGGGGTCGCCGTCGCCTCTGATGCCATTTCTAGACTCCACCGCAATTCGCCGCGCGAGAAACCGAAAGGCGGGTGCCCCCGATACCCGACGCCTAATGAGCCAACATAGCCGTATTTCCGCACAGGCGCATCCACGATAGAACAGTGCGCATCGCGCTTCATCAAACTGCGCAATTGACGCTATAAACGCGTGCGGGTGAAATTTGCCGCATCGCACAACGATTCTCCTTCGCATACGGGAAGCGTTCATGAACCAGTTCGACCTTATCGTCATCGGAAGCGGCCCAGCGGGGCGCAGGGGTGCCATTCAGGCCGCGAAACTCGGCAAGAAAGTACTTGTTATTGAGCAGGGTAAACGCGTCGGCGGCGTCTCCGTCCATACCGGAACTATCCCGTCGAAGACGCTTCGCGAGACTGCGCTTAACCTCTCCGGCTGGCGCGAACGGGGCTTTTACGGCCGCTCCTACCGGGTGAAGCAGGAAATCAGCGCAGAAGATCTGCGCCGTCGCCTCATCATCACCCTCAACCACGAGGTCGAGGTGCTCGAACACCAATTCGCGCGGAACCGCGTCCAGCACATCCGCGGCCGCGCAAGTTTTGTGGATCCGACGACGATCGAGGTCGTCAAGGAAGACGGCGAGAGCATTCCTGTTTCCGCGACGAGCATCTTGCTTGCCGTCGGAACGAAACCTTTCCGCCCGGACTACATCCCGTTTGACGGCAAGACCGTCGTCGACAGCGACGAGTTGCTCGACATCGAGGAACTGCCGCGTTCGCTGGTCGTAATCGGCGCAGGCGTCGTCGGTATCGAATATGCCACGATCTTCAGCGCCCTGGACACGCAGGTGACGGTCATCGATCCCAAGACGACTATGCTCGATTTCATCGACAAAGAGATCGTCGAGGACTTCATCTATCAATTGCGCGACCGCAACATGAAGCTCAATCTCGGTCAGAAGGCCGAGAAGGTGGAGCGGCTCGAAGACGGTAAGGTTCGGCTCACACTCGACAATGGCCGCAAGATCACGACGGAGATGGTCTTGTTTGCAGCTGGCCGCATCGGTGCCACCGATGCGCTCAACCTGCCTGCCGCCGGGCTGGAAGCGGACAGCCGCGGGCGACTGAAGGTGAACCCCGAAACATTCCAGACCTCGGTTCCCAACATCTATGCCGCCGGCGACGTCGTCGGTTTCCCGAGCCTGGCTTCGACCTCCATGGAACAGGGGCGTGTCGCCGCCCGCGTCGCCGTCGGCGCGATTGCGAAGGAGCCGCAGAAATATTTCCCCTACGGTATTTATGCCGTGCCGGAAATCTCGACCTGCGGCCTCTCCGAAGAAGAGGTCAAGGAACGCGGCATTCCCTATGAATGCGGCATCGCCCGGTTCCGGGAAACGTCGCGCGGACACATTATGGGTCTCGATTCCGGTCTTTTGAAAATGATCTTCTCACTGAAGACCCGGCGTCTGCTCGGTGTCCATATCATCGGGGAAGGCGCGACCGAACTCGTGCACATCGGCCAGGCCGTTCTCAATCTGAAGGGCACCGTCGAATATTTCGTCGAAAACACATTCAACTATCCGACGCTCGCCGAAGCCTACAAAATCGCTGGCCTCGACGCGTGGAACCGAATGGGCGAGATCAAGACGGCTTAAACCGTCCTCCTGGTTCCCATCTCAGCCGCCGTTTCGGCTTTTCCTTCCCAAAGAAAAAGGCCGCCTTGGAAGGCGGCCTCTTAAATTCTGCCAGACGGAAACCGATTATTCGGCGCTCTCGTCAGCGGCCTTCTTTTTGGCCGGAGCCTTCTTCTTCGGTGCAGCGGCTTCCTCGCCTTCAGCAGCTTCGGCCTTTGCAGCAGCCTTCTTCTTGGCTGACGCCTTCTTGGCGGCCGGCTTGTCTTCGGCTTCCTCGTCGTCAGCCATCAGCTCTTCCTTGGAAACCGACTTGTCGGTTACCGAGATTTCGGAAAGCAGGTGATCTACGACCTTCTCTTCGAACAGCGGTGCGCGCAGCGAAGCGGCGGCGCCGGGGGTGTTCTTGAAATAGTCGAGGATCTGCTTTTCCTGGCCCGGGAACTGGCGCAGCTGTTCGAACAGCGAGCGCTGCATTTCGTCGTCGCTCACCTGAACACCGGCCTTTTCGCCGATTTCGGAGAGAACGAGGCCGAGGCGGACGCGGCGTTCGGCGAGCTTGCGATACTCGGCGCGAGCTTCCTCTTCGGTCGTGTCTTCATCGGCGAAGGTCTTGCCGGCCTGCTGCAGGTCGGTGTTGATCTGGCGCCAGATGTTTTCGAATTCGGCATCGACGAGGCGCTCCGGCGTCTCGAACTGGTAGAGCTCGTCGAGCTGGTCGAGGATCTGGCGCTTGACCTTCTGACGGGTAACCGAGCCGTACTGGCTTTCGATTTGGCCGCGAACGATTTCCTTGAGCTTGTCAGCCGATTCGAGGCCAAGCTTGGTGGCGAGTTCGTCGTTGATCTCGAGCGGAGCGGCGGCGGCGACGTCCTTCACTGTGACGTCGAAGGTTGCTTCCTTGCCAGCGAGGTTGGCGGCCGGATAGTCGGCCGGGAAGGTCACGGTGATCGTCTTTTCGTCACCGGCCTTGACGCCGACGAGCTGCTCTTCGAAGCCCGGGATGAATCGGTTGGAGCCGAGCACCAGTTCCGCATCCTCATCCTTGCCGCCGTCGAAGGCAACGCCGTCGACCTTGCCGAGATAGTCGATGGTGACGCGGTCGCCATTGGCGGCCTTGCCCTTCTTGGATTCGTAGGTGCGGGCGCTTTCGGCGATGCGCAGGATCTGCTCGTTGACCTCGTCTTCGGCGATGTCGACGACTTCGCGGACGACCTTGATGCCGCTCACATCCTTGAGTTCGATCTTCGGGATGACCTCGTAGGCAACAGTGAATTCGAGATCGGCCTCGGCATTGAGGATCTTGTTGGCTTCGGCCTCGTCCTCGGTCATCGCGATTTCCGGCTGCGTTGCCGACTTCTCGCCACGCTCCGTCAGGATTTCGGTCGGCTTGTCACGAACGATCTCGTTGACGAGATCAGCCATGATCGACTTGCCGTAGACCTTCTTCAGATGCGCAACCGGCACCTTGCCCGGGCGGAAGCCGTTGATGCGGACGCGGTCCTTCACTTCGGCCAGACGCTCATTCATCCGAGCTTCCATGTCCTTGGCCGGGATGACGACCTTGAGTTCGCGCTTCAGCCCTTGAGCGAGCGTTTCGATAACCTGCATGTTCAAACCTTCATTTCACGTTGACAGTGCTCTTGCCTCGAAAGGTTTGGCGAGCACGTGAGCCGATCCATTTGCCGGGAGTGGCTTTACGCAATTCCTTGACCTTTTTGCAAGCAAAATGGCACTCCGCCAACCCTCTTCACCGTCGAATTCCGACGTTTGGCAACCGTATTGTCCTGGTGCGGGTAGAGAGACTTGAACTCCCACGCCTTGCGGCACCAGAACCTAAATCTGGCGTGTCTACCAATTTCACCATACCCGCGTTCAGACAACCACACCGCCTGATCGCATTTCCCGCAAGACAACCAGCGGGAGCACCGCGGATATTCTGGACATGCGAAGGGTTCGGGCTTTCCCGAGCGCGGCGTCTCTATATCACTCGTTTTTGCCGGATCAAAGAGAAAATGCGCCAATGCACGCCCGTGTCTTCACCTTCTCCTAATTATTCTGGACCAAGAAGCCGGCAAGAAAATGAAACTCCTTAACGCTACTGCGCCGCGCGCCCTATCAGACGCGCAAAGGACGCTGTAGCACTTTGGCTTGCTGCATGTTTTTATCCCCAGATCGGCTACGATTTAAGGAAACATGCAGCAGCACGCACCATCAATATAGCGGCTCCACATAAAGCTGCGCCCCATTCACGGAAACCTGCCTGATCTGGGCCCGCCCATCCGCGTTCACCCGCACGTTGACCGAAAGCGCATGGGCGTCGCGGGCGGTTTCAAGAACACGGCCCTCGCCTTCCGGCACGTAATAGCGCTCAATGCCGTAGTTCGGCTGCAAGGTTTGCGGCGGTGTTCCAAGTGGCGGATAGTAGGAGAACGGCAGCGATCTGATGACGACGCTGTCCGGCGCTTGCGCCAGCGGCCCGAACGATGCCTCGACCGGTCCCCAGAAACCGTCCGCCTGCTCTCTGAGCCGCACGAAAAGCACCGCCCTCGTCGTCTCCTCGGGCAAGTCGCCAGCAACGATATCGGGCGAGATGCGGGAGATGTCGTAGGTCAGGATCACATAGTCGCCACGCAGGAGGTCTCGCGGATCGACCGGCGCACTTCTCAGAAGCACGTCCTTGCCGTTGCGCAGGATCGAAGCGCGGCTTTCGATCATGTATCCGAGCACGGCCGTCTGGAGCGCTGCGACCGCAAGTGCCGCGACAATGGGACTGCGCCAGCGGGCGCCAGGCAAAACAGCGTTCATTGAGAAGCCTCCCCCACTCGTCCAAGCCGTCGTTCAACACGGATGACGAGCCAAGCCACAAGCGCGACGACCATTCCAGAAATCAGGAAGAAGCCGGATGTGCCGAGGATCGATCCGAGCGTCTCGAAGGCCAAATACAAGATCTCCAGAGCAAATACCGTGTAGCCCAGATAACGAACCGCACCGTTGCGCGCGCCCACAATTCCAATACCCATGAGGGCAACGGCAAGCAGGCCGACGCCAACGGTTGTCTCCGCCAAAACGCCTTCCGCTTCACTTTGCAAGGCGATAAGGCCGATGACAGAAACGGCGAAAGAATAGAACGAAGGCGCGGAACCGGCCTCGGAAGCGAGACCATACAGCGGCGATCGCGGCAGCGACGCGAGGAGAAAGGCGATCAAACCGGCGGCAAAGAAGGAGATTGCGAGCCAGAGTCCCGGGTTGTCGACGTAAAGCGCGCCTAGCCAGGCGACGCAGAGAAGATAAGCCAAATGGCGCGTGCGCCCTGCATTGGCGTAGCGGACCAGCGTGAGCACGATGACCGCCAGCACCGGCACGACCCAGAAATAAGACTCAATCGCCGGAACAAGTCCTCCGCTGTCGAACAGCGTGATCAGAAACGCCCAGGCAAGGCATGCGGCGATCGTCGTGACGGCGGCCGACGCGAAGGCCGCTGCCGACAGGCATGCCCCGGCGAACCAGAGAAGCATCGCATCCGCTGCATCGCCTGACAGATGATACATTTGGCCGACCAGAGCGATGCCGGCGCCGAAGGACATGGTGCCAAGAATAAGCAGAGCGACGCCAATCGCCTTGGCTCCGCGCCCGAGGAAATAGGCACCGAGAAAATGGAAGAGCCAGATCAATGCGACGACGCCCGAGACTCTGACGAGGCGCGGCAATACCTCCCAATTCGCCGCGATGAGCAAAAGCAGCGAGGCCGAAAGCAACAGTGCTGCCAGCGCCAACAGGACACGGCCGACGCTGAAAGTGGATTCGCGTGCGTCATATTCCGCCAGCATCGCGCTTGCCGACGACTGGGGAAGCAGGCCGAGGTCCACCCAGCGCTTCAGATCCCGCTCAATGCGTCCTCGATACATCTCACCTCCGGACCGTCCTCCTGGCCATATCGGGCCTTCCCGACGCCGCGACCCGGCTTCAGAGAATAGCAAATCAGGGAAAATGGCTACTGCATGTTTCCTTAAGTCGTCGCCGATTCAAGGATAAAAACATGCAGCAATTCAAAGTGCTACAGCGTCCTTCCCACGTCTGATACGACACGCGGCGTTTTAAAGAAAAACAACGGGCTTCTTCCTCCCGTAGCGTGAACGGCTTATCCGCAATGGAAATGCGCCACGGGAGTTGCGCGAGCCGCATATCTTCCATGCGGATATTGCACTGCACAAATCGATTTAAAGCGACTATATTCAAACCATCGAAGGCGACGCGAGGTGACGAACCGAACGGACGCCAGCGGGATTGGTCGCCCGCTTCCGGGACCCGGAAAGACCCGAGCGGAAGCTCGAAGAATTCGGAGCAGCGTACTCCTCCTCCCAACGCTTCTCCGATAAGATTGGCAACACTCCTCCTCCCGGTTGCCAATCATTTACACGACGCCCGCTGGACCTCCTCCCCCAGCGGGCGTTTTGCTTTCTGCCGCGCTGAACTCGCAAGAGCGCCCAGCTGCACAATATTCGAGCAATTTCTCGGCATTTGCCACATTGCCATGCATAATATGCATAGGTGCCATTCGGTATCGCCTCTACACAAAGTGAGTCCCGAGACCTATTTTTCAACCATCGATCGGGGCGGCGCACTCCTCCTCCCAGCGCACCCCCGATACGGATTGGCGACACTCCTCCTCCCGGTTGCCAATCAGAACAAAGCAACGCCCGCCGGACCTCCTCCCCGGCGGGCGTTGCTTTTTGTGCATCTCTGCCCCCAAGCGGATCCATCCTCTCGCCACAGCCGGGACGTATCGGCGACGCGCCGGAAAAGGTTGGAGCTAAAGGTGAATTAACGCGAAGGCCAAGGATTGCACACCATGCATGGGTGCGATGCAGCATTGTCTCTGTATATGCCGATCAAATCGATTATATTTCACACCATCAGATGACGGCCAGCAAGAGAGATAGAGCGCTGGCAAACGACCCTAGAAAGGATAGGATCATGAACCTCGCACGTTCTTTCAACAACTGGCGCAAGTATCGTCAGACCTGCAACGAACTCGGCCGCATGAGCGACCGTGAGCTGAACGACCTCGGCATCGGCCGCGGCGACATTCCCTACGTTGCACGTCAGGCCATCAAGTAATCCAAGCAGCGAATACCTGCTTCTGAAAACGCCTTCCAGCCTCGCTGGAGGGCGTTTTTCTGTTTTACAAGCCATCCCGTTCAACCAAGCTCGCGCAGCGCCGTGATTTCGCACGTGCGAAAGCTGTGACGGCACCTGAAATCGGCGCTCTTCGCCAGGACGTCGTCAGCTCCCAAGTCCGAACGAAAGTTACGGGAATACAACATATTAACGAGCAGCCGAGCAGTTCAGCCAATCCTTAACCTGTGGCGAATTTTCGAGCTGCGCTCGCCTCGTGCTTACAAAACTGGCGATGCACTGCACAAATGCATAGCAGATGCATTTTCTTTGCACTCCATCTGCCAATTAGACAAGCGTATAAGAACCTCAACGGCGCAGACAAATCACTGTCGCGACAAACAGATCTTGAGGACACGACCATGAACCCGATTCGCATTGCAAAAAGCTGGATGAACTATCGCCGCACCGTTGCCGAGCTCGGCAGCCTCTCGAACCACGCGCTCAGCGATATCGGGATTACCCGCTACGATATCCGCAACATTGCGGCTCGTTCCTTCCGCTAATCGGAACGAACATCCCAACATTCAAGACGGCGCCCGCTGCATGTTTCCTTAAATCGTAGCCGATTTAAGGATAAAAACATGCAGCAATTCAAAGTGCTACAGCGTCCTTTGCGCGTCTGATAAGACGCGCGGCGCTGTAGAGGCGCCGTTTTCGTTTCTGCAATTGGAACCGGGAGGCGCCTGTGATAGGAAGCCGCCCATGACAGCGAACACTTCCTATTCCCCCATTCATGTCGTCGGCGGCGGTCTTGCCGGATCGGAGGCCGCGTGGCAGATCGCCGAAGCCGGCGTGCCAGTCATCCTGCACGAAATGCGCGGCGTGCGCGGAACCGATGCCCACAAGACCGACGGCCTTGCCGAACTCGTCTGCTCCAACTCATTCCGCTCCGACGACGCGACCAGCAATGCTGTTGGCGTGCTGCATGCGGAAATGCGGCTTGCCGGCTCGCTGATCATGCAGGCTGCGGACCGCAACCAGGTGCCCGCCGGTGGAGCGCTCGCCGTGGATCGCGACGGCTTTTCAGCAGCCGTGAGCACCGCGGTCGGCAATCATCCCTTGATCACGGTCGTCCGCGAGGAGATCACCGGGCTGCCGCCGAAGGAATGGGATCTGGCGATCATCGCCACCGGGCCCCTCACCGCGCCGGCGCTCGCTGAGGCGATCCGCGCGGAAACCGGCGCCGACGCCCTCGCCTTTTTCGACGCGATTGCTCCGATCGTCTACACCGACACGATCGACATGGATATCTGCTGGCACCAGTCGCGCTACGACAAGGTCGGCCCGGGTGGCACTGGCAAGGACTACATCAATTGTCCGATGACCGAGGAGCAGTACAACGCCTTTGTCGACGCCCTGATCGCCGGCGACAAGACCGGTTTCAAGGAATGGGAGGGCACGCCTTATTTCGACGGCTGCCTGCCTATCGAGGTGATGGCCGAACGCGGACGCGAAACGCTGCGTCACGGCCCTATGAAGCCGATGGGGCTGACCAATGCGCACAATCCCGCAGTCAAACCCTATGCCGTCGTACAGCTTCGACAGGACAACGCGCTCGGCACGCTCTACAACATGGTCGGCTTCCAGACGAAATTGAAATACGGCGCGCAGGCGGAAGTCTTCCGGATGATCCCTGGACTCGAAAAGGCCGAATTCGCCCGTCTCGGTGGCCTGCATCGCAACACATACATCAATTCGCCGACGCTGCTCAACTCGACCTTGACGCTCAAGTCCCGACCGGGCCTGCGGTTCGCCGGCCAGATCACCGGTTGCGAGGGCTACGTGGAGAGCGCCAGCATCGGCCTGCTTGCCGGCCGCTTCGCTGCGGCCGAGCGCAAGGGCGAAACGCTGGCGCCACCGCCACCAACGACGGCCTTCGGCGCGCTGCTCAATCACATCACCGGCGGGCACATCGTCTCCGACGACGAGCCGGGCAAGCGCTCATTCCAGCCGATGAACGTCAATTTCGGTTTGTTTCCGCCGCTGGAGCCGGGTGCCTTGGCAAAGCCGGATGGCGCCAAGCGCTTTCGCGGCAAGGAGAAGGCCTTGGCAAAGAAGCAGGCGACAGCCGCGCGGGCTCTCGGCGACTGCGCAAACTGGCTCGGCGTCCCCGCTCAGAAGACGGCGTAGGCTATTCGTTCGCCTGGACTGCCTGCGGCTTCCCGGCTTCGTCGGTGAATTCCGACTTCGGGTTGAAGCTGCCGAGCAGCCAGAGCGAGACCTCCGCTGCCTCGGCCGCGGTCCGGAACTCGAATGTGTTGTCCAGATAGGCAAAATCCGGAAAGTGAACGATCAAGCCGCGCCCGCTGTCGGACGTGTTGACCCGCACCTTGCCGGGATGAATGACGTGGCAGACGTAATGCGTGCCGTGCGATTGGATGAAGCCGGCCTTGCCGTCATGCAGACGGAGGAAGATCGCCTTCCTGTCGACGGTTGAATGCAGGGCGCGGATTGCTTCGTCGGGGAAAGCGCGGCCGAATTCGACCATCGCCGAACCCGCGTCGGGATTGTCGAAATCCCGTTCGGCACGGGCGTTCATCCTGATGTAGAACGCGCCGACGGCGACAACCACCATGATGAGCAAAAGCCACAACATCACACGAGCCCCTTTCGGACGGCATGAATCCGGTAGCTCCTGCCTATACGATGTGAGACTTGCGCCAGCTTGACCAAATTCAACTCCGGGGCCGCTTCGCCTGACGCCGGCATCGGATCAGAAGCGGTTGCGCCGGCTCGCGCGCCACATTCGCCATTGCCGCTGCCACTGGGATGGCTGGATGGGTCGCTGAAGGAGACTCGCCCCCGCCGCCTCCGCCCGGTCGAACACCGGTTCCGCTAGAGCCACGGGGGTAAAGGCGAAGAAATTCGCCGAAGAGATCGAGCCTATGCCTTCACGCGCCTTGGCAAGATGATCCCGGCCCAAGCCACAAAATGCACGGATTGCCCTATCGATGGCTTCAGTGTCGCTGCCGGCGAGCAATATTTCACGGTCGAGCCCGGTCGCGCGCAGGAGTTCCGCCGGAAGGTAAACCTGCCCGCGTCGGCAATGAACAGGCAGAAGCAACAAAAGGCCGGCGATCGTCTGGGCGACGCCGGCATGTCCGGCGGCCTCCGCCGATTTGGCGGCATTCAACGGATCAAGGATCAGCGACGAAAGCTGAATGAGGGCCGACGCGGTTTCACCGGCATAGCCCTCCAGCGCCGACCTGTCCTGCATCGGATCATCGTAAAGGTCGAAAATCCGCGCATCGATCATGTTCTCGAGCACTGTGACGGGCAGATGATGTTCGCGAACACATTGCAGAAGCGCTTCCGCCAGCGGATGCCCCTCGCCGCCCGATTGCTCTTTTCCGAGAACATCGCGCCACCATTGCAAGCGGATTTCGCCCGGAAGCGGCTCATGTATCAACTCGCGCACGCGGGCGATTTCCGCGTAGAACGCATAGAGCGCCGCAAGCGAGCGCCTCTTTTCAGGTGGAGAAAGCAGGCAAGCCAGATATCGATCGCGATCTGTGTCCCGCAATGTTGCGAGGATCTGGGTATCGGCCTCTTGCACGCGCAGTTTCCTTCGAAATCACACCGCGATCAGGGCCGCGGCAACGGCGCGCGATTCGGCGAGCATCACATTATAGGTTCGGACCGCCGCCCCGGTGCTCATCGGATCGGAGGAGATGTTCTGCGCCCTCAAGGCCGCCTTGAGTTCGGCGGGCAGCGGCCGGATTTCGCGCCCCGTCCCAACGAGCAGGACCTCGATATCACGCGCCTCCTCCAGCGCACGTTCGAATTTGTCCACCGAAAGCGGGTCACCCTCGACCACGTCCCATGCGTAGATGCCGGACGGCAACATCAGGACGGAGCCGCGGTGAGACATGTCTGCGAAGCGGAAGCCGCCGTTTCCATAGGCGTCTATCGGCGCCCGTCCCGGAAAATGCGCTTCGCGGATTTCGATGCCTTTTGCCATCGTCAGGCTGTCCCTGTTGCGGTGTTCGCCGGCTCATCATCACCGCTGGCAGAATCCTGCCCGCCCCTTGCTCGGCCGCCTCTGCGGTTGAAGAGGATGAGAACCGGCCCTGCGATATAAATCGACGAGAGCGTTCCGACAACAACCCCGAAAAGCAACGTCATGCTGAAGGAGCGAATAAGACCGTTTCCGAACAGATACAGCGCCGCGAGCGCCAATATTGTCGTCACGGCCGTCAGCACCGTACGCGAAAGCGTCTGGTTGATCGACGCGTCGATCAGCACCGAGAGGGACATCTTTCGATAGCGCACGTAATTCTCGCGGATGCGATCGTAAATCACGACGGTGTCGTTCAGTGAAAAGCAGACGATGGTCAGCAAGGCGGCAATGCTCGCAAGGTTGAACTCCGTGCGCGTGACGACAAGGAAGCCGATGGTCAGCAATACGTCGTGCAGGGTGGCTATCATCGCACCGAGAGCAAATCGCCATTCGAATCGGATCCAGACGTAGAGCAGAATGGCCAGAACCGCTGCGCCGATGCCGAGGCTGCTGCCTCGTATCAACTCGCCGGAAACGGCTGGTCCGACAACCTCCACCCGCCTGAATGTGTACTGGTCCTCGAGTTCGGCGCGCACCAATCCGATCGCTGTCTGCTCGGCATTATCACCCGCCTCCTGGGAAGGAACGCGGACGAGGACGTCTCGTTCCGTGCCGAGTTCTTGCACCTGGACTTCCCCGAGGTTCAACTCGTCGAGGCGAGCGCGGAGATCCGCACCGTCGGCCACACCAGACTTCGCCCGCAGTTCGATTATCGACCCGCCCTTGAAGTCCGCGCCGAAGTTAGGTCCCAGGCTGACCAGCAAGATGAGCGAAGCAAGCGACAGCGCCGCCATCAGAATAAAAACCGGATTGCGGATCGCCATGAACCGAATATCCGCCTCACTGAAGAAGCCGGTGCGAATGCCTCTCGGCAGCCGCAAAGGCCGGCGACGACGATACCAGCCGCGAACCAGACGGCGTGTCAGGCTGTGCGCCGTCAGGATAGTCGTCACGCTTCCGATCGCCAGCGTCACGGCAAAGCCGCGAAAGGCGCCGGAACCGAAATAGAACAGAATGGCACCGGCGATCGCCATGGTCAGATTGGCATCGACGATGCTGCTGAAGACGCGTGAAAAGCCTGTGTCGAGCGCCTTTCGCAACGGTCCGGCGCCGCGCGCCTCCTCGCGAAGGCGCTCGTAGATAAGAACGTTCGAGTCGACTGCGACACCGATCGTGAGAATGATCCCGGCGATTCCCGGCAAGGTCAAAGTCGCGCCGATCAGGGAGAGCGCCGCAATGATCAGCACCACGTTCACAATGACCGCAACCACCGCAATGGCGCCAAAGAAGCCATAGAAAGCGATCATGCACGCTGCGACCGCGAGCGCGGCGATCATACCAGCCTTCCACGCGCTTGCGATGGCGTCGGTTCCGACACCGGGGCCGACCGTGCGCTCCTCGACCACCGTCAGGGTCGCAGGGAGTGGCCCGGCGCGCAGCAAAGCGGCGAGGTTCTTGGCGCCGTCCTCGGACAAGTTTCCAGAGATCCGACCAGTGTCGCCGCTAATCGCATCGGCAAGCGCGGGTGTCGACACCACCTGCCCGTCAAGTACAATCGCGAACTGCCTTCTGGAGTCGGCCTCCACAAGCGGCGTGATGCGCGCCAGCGCGTCGGCGTCGAGCTTGAAGCTGACAACAGGCTCGCCGGTTGTGGGGTCGTAATCAGGTTGCGCCTCGACAACATCCCTGACCGCAACGAAGGCTCGCCTTTCGACCAGATACGGAACCGGCGGATCGTCGAGCGAATAAAGGACCTCGCTTGCTGCCGGCGGTTTCGTGTCGACCGCCTGTTGCACCGGCATCGATGGATCGAGCCACCGGAACGTGAGCTCCGCGCGCTGGCTGAGGAGATCCTTCAGCCGCTGCGGATCGTCCAATCCGGGTACTTGAACGACGAGACGATCGTTACCGCTACGGCGTATCGATGGCTCCGCGACGGCGACTTCACCGATGCGCCGGCGCACCACGTCGATAGCTTCGGTCACCGCCGAGGCCACCCTGAGATCTATACCCTCGTCGGTGAGCCGCAGATGAACCGCCTCGCCCTGCTCCGCTCCTTCCGAAACCAGCTCCTGAACCTGGTTTCGAATGAGACCGGCGCTGTCGACGGGAGCGGTGAGTTCACGCAATGCGTCGCGCGCGGCGGAGACCTTCGTCGCATCACGTACCCGGAACTGAATCGCCTGCCCGCTGCCCGACAGGCCCGTATAGGCGATATCCGCGTCCCTAAGCGCCTTACCGATCGCATCGATCGTGGTCTCGAGCCGCTCGGAGATGATATCGTCGCGGACCAACTTTAGCGTGAAATCGGAACCGCCCTGAAGATCAAGGCCGAGCGGCACCTGCCGCTGCGGCACCCAGGCGGGCCATTCCGCAAGTTCTTGCTTGGAAAAGAGGTTGGGCAGAGCAAGAACAAAACCGGCCAGGACGACGAGCCAGATGATCGCGTTTTTCAGCGGCGAGAACTTGGGCATGCTCTAAATGCTCCATTCGCCGGCTCTGCCGGTTGCGGTTCGTGCCCGAGTTATTCCTTGACCGGTTCGCCCTTCACGCGAACCTCGGAGACCCCGCTGCGGACGACGCGAACCTTGATGCCGTCGGCGATCTCGACCTCGAGTTCCGCATCATCAACCACCTTCGTGACCTTGCCAACGATGCCGCCGCCGGTAACGACCTGATCACCGCGGCGAATGTTCTTCAGCAACTCCTCGCGACGCTTCATCTGCGCGCGCTGCGGGCGGATGATCAGGAAATACATGACAACAAAGATCAGGAGGAAAGGCAGAATAGACATCAAAATGTCTGCACCGCCCGCGCTCGGGGCACCAGTCTGCGCAAAAGCTTCGGTAATGAACATCGATCACTCCTTAAGTTCAAATTGCGCGGATCCCCCCGCGCGAAATCCGCCGGAATATAGGGATGCGACGCCGCGACGCAAATCGGCCGCCCCTATCCGTTTCTCCTGCCTCTGACACAAATTCCGCGGGAGGAGAACCCCCCGAGCACTCGCGCCTGGCCTTTTCCAGCGCAAACCGTCGTGCTACCGGAAAAAAGCTGCCGCGCGGCTTTGTCTACGGATAATTTCAGCAGACCAAACCTGCGGCATTTCAAGGAATTACAGATGCACGAAGCGCCAAGCGCCGCGCGGTACCGGAGACAAGCAGATGCAGGAAAACAAGATCGATGTTCTGATCAACGAGATGCAGAAGCTTTCGGCGGCTATCGAGCGGATCGCGGGACCGGCGCCTGCCGTGAACGATTGGAGCCAGGCGGAATGCTTCGTCTGGGCGCCGGCCAATCGCCATCTGCAGCCGGTGGCGAAGCCGAACCGAATCGACCTCGCGCTCATTACGGGCGTCGACCACGTGCGCGACATCCTTTTCGACAACACACTTCGTTTCGCCGAGGGCTATCCTGCGAACAACGTGCTTCTTTGGGGCGCGCGCGGCATGGGCAAGTCTTCGCTGGTCAAGGCGGTCCATGCACGAGTCGCACACGAAACCGGCAGTGCATTGAAGCTTGTCGAAGTGCACCGGGAAGACATCGCAAGCCTGCCGGTTCTGATGGAAATCCTTAAAGCGGCGCCGATGCCGGTCATCGTTTTCTGCGACGATCTTTCCTTCGACCATGACGATACGTCTTACAAGTCGCTGAAAGCGGTTCTCGACGGCGGCGTTGAAGGCCGCCCCGCCAACGTTCTGCTCTACGCAACCTCAAACCGCCGGCACCTGCTGCCTCGCAACATGATGGAAAACGAGCAATCGACAGCGATAAATCCATCGGAGGCGGTTGAGGAGAAGGTCTCGCTGTCGGACCGTTTCGGCCTCTGGCTAGGCTTCTACAAGTGCAGCCAGGATGATTATCTGGCGATGGTCGACGGATACGCCCGCTACTACGACCTGCAGGTCGAACGGGAGACGCTGCATGCGGACGCGCTGGAATGGGCAACGACGCGGGGATCGAGATCCGGCCGCGTCGCTTGGCAGTTCATTCAGGATCTGGCCGGCCGTCTCCGCCTGCAACTCGGCGATCCCGCATAATTTCGGAGGCACAACTCTTTGAAATCACGCCATTCCGGACGGAAAACCGTTAGACACTTTTCCTGGAATTGCTCTATTCGAGATAGGTCGCCGGGTTCACCGGGGTAGCGTTCTTGCGCACCTCGAAATGCACCTGCGGCTGGGTCGCCTTGCCGGTCATGCCCGAGGCAGCGAGTGTCTGGCCGCGCTGCACCTTCTGTCCGCGCTGCACCTTGAGCTCGGAGGCATTGCCGTAGACCGTAACAGTGCCGTCGTCGTGGCGGACCAGAACGGCATTGCCCAGTTCCTTCAGACTGCTGCCGGAATAGATGACCACACCATTTTCGGCCGCCTTGATCGGCGTTCCTTCGGGCGCAGAGATGTTGATGCCGTCATTGCGGTTGCCGTCGACATTCGCACCGTATCCGGCAACGACCGCGCCGCGCACCGGCCAACGATATTTGCTGATGCCGGTCGACTTCGGCAGGTCCTCGTCGATATCCGACTTGATCGCGACTTCCGAAACGCTCTCCTTGGCGACCGGCGGCTTGTATTCGGCAGGCTTGCCCTGCTCGAGCGAAGCGACCTTGGTCTCTGCCTTCTTGGTCGGCACCGAAGCCGTCGCCAGCGCATCCGTCGCCGCGGGAGCCGCGCCCGGCATCTTCAGCTTCTGGCCGATGCGTATCCCCTCGGCCGTTAGGCCGTTCGCCTGCTTCAAGGCGCTGACGGAGACACCGTTCGCCTTGGCAATACGGTTCAACGAGTCGCCCGGCTTCACCGTGTAGAGGCCGTCACCGCCGCTGCCTTCTCCCTTGGACGCAAGCTTGCCTGCGGCAACATCGCTGCGGCTTTCGCTCTTCTCACGCGTCTGCGATTGGCCGGGAAGGATTGCCGCCTCGCGTTTTTCCGTCGGCAACGGCGACGGCCGTTTGTTACCGCCATCGAGATCGGGGATCGAGCTGGAGGCGGCCGCCTTCGCAGCGCTGCTCGCAACACCGAATGTCGGGATCACAAGGCGCTGGCCGGTTTCTACCTGACCTGCCGACTTCAAGCCATTCGCCTTCAGGATCTCTCTCTCCGGCACTCCGAAACGCTTGGCGAGGGTGGCGACCGTATCGCCCGGACGAACCATGACCGACGGTGCGTTCTGGGTGCCCCAACCACCTTTGCCTGCCGTCTCCCTTGCCGTCGCAGACAGAGTCTCGGCCTTGGCGACAGCCACCGGCTGCGCCTGCCGTTCGGCGGGAAGCGCCTGCGGTTGCGACCGCGGAGCAGCCACGGACGGGTCCGCCAGCACGGTACGTTGAACACTCATCGGCGTTGAGGCGACGCGCGCGCTGGAAACGGGAGCCGGTGCATAAACGGTGTTCTGGCTGGCCACCGGATACGGCTGACCGAAAGTCGCGCCGCCCCCACCAGACGGAGCCGCCGCAAGCTGGCCGGCCGCAACATCGCCCCGCGGGACCAGCATGGTATTTTGCGGGATGGAACTGGTCGTTATATCGTCAGATCTTGAAAAAAGTCCGCTGAAGCGGCTGACATCCGAGCTGCAACCGGTGGCAGCGCCTGCCAGCAAGATCGCCGCACACAGGCGGATCGTGGACTTCCCTGCACTGGGAGATACAAATTTACGCATGACGCTTACCCACTCCGAACGCAACTCGCTGTGGAATGATTAAAGCGCATTAGAGTTACCGGCCGGTTAAGGACGGCACCCAATTTGACGAAACGCTAACCATAGCCGCCACGTCCTTCCTTGCCTGGCAAGGGAAAGGCATGCACCCGGCTTAAAAGAGCTCGGAATAGAGCCGCTCGATCTCAGACACGGTTCTCGGCTCAGGCGGTTGATCTTCGTAACTGATATTGGATTTGTCCCAATCAAACGGACCGCCTCCTGTCCGAGAAGACGAGCGCGGGATTTCGGGCTGGGCGACCTTATCCTCATCCAGGAAAACGCTGACCAGGGTTTGGAAATTGGCCTCCACATCGAGGCCGCTTTCAGCGTCGTATTCAAGCGACCGCAAACCGGCGACAGCCGCCTCGCGTGTCCCGAAATAGCGCAGGCTGTGCTGATCCTCTGGACGGAGACTGTCGTAGTACTCGATGAAGGCTCTGTAATAAGCCTTGTAGTCGCCGGTCTCGGCGAACCTCCCGAAGGCTTGATATTCGCGTGACGCCAGCTGCGGTGAGAGCTTGTTGTCCCATTCCTCCCTGGTGAGAGGCGGCAATCGCTCCGGCGATTTTTTCGTGCGGCTGAGATAGAGGAGGGCATCGACCGACAGCGAGATGCGCGGTGTCGGATCGAAGAAGCCCGCTTGCGAGACTTGCGTTCCGCTCTCGTCCTTGCTCCCGGCAACGACCTGGCCGGCCGGACGTCCAGCGAGGTTGCCCAAGCCGTCGCCGGCCGTTGCCGCAGTCAACCTGTTCGCAATCTGCATCCGCCGTCTCCGTCATTTGCACGAGCAAAACGAAAAACGCAGAACACGCGCATACCGCGCCCAAAATCCGTCGTGCCTTTCTGGCCTATGGCGACAAGCTTGCGCCGGGCTGGATTCCGTTAAGAATCCATTAACCGTCTGTTTGGGGAAAGCCGGAGATACAATTCGGCAGTGGCAACTTACAGCACCAGGCGTCCTTTCAGACGCACAATGCTCGCTGCACTTTGAATTCCTGAAGATCGCAAGTGCGCGTCAGAGGAATGATGCAAGCTGCGGCACGATCGGAAGGTACGGGGCGTCGAACAGGTCCTCGCGATCGAACCGGCTGCCGGTGCGGTTGACGCGAACGATCCGGCATAGCGTTTCGCTCATCATGATCGGGACCAGCAAGGTTCCGCCGGAGACGAGATGATCGGAGAACATGCGAGGCAGGCTGTTGAATGCGGTCGTGATCAGGATGCGGTCAAACGTGCCCTCGCCCGGGACGCCTGCGCTGCCATCGGCCTGCCTGACGACGACGTTGCGAATGCCGGCCTTTTCCAGGTTTTTCTGCGCCGAACCCACCAGTGTCTGATATCGATCGATCGTCAATACGCGCTCGGCGATACGCCCCATCACGCCCGCCGTGAAACCGCTGCCGGTGCCGACCTCGAGAATGCGCTGCCCCGGCTTGATGTTCAGGCAATGCAACAGCCGCACGGCGAAATCATAGCCTTCCATGAACGACCCGCAATCGAGCGGTATCAATCGTTGGGAATAGGCCTCGGCCTGGTATTGCGGCGGAGCAAAATGGCTGCGTGGCGTCTGTTCCACCGCCTTCAGCAGATCGTGATTCGCAATTCCTTCGCCGCGCAGTCGCAGCACCATCGCTGCAAATCCCTCCTGCTGGGAAACGCGTCCGTTCAAGCGACAGTCCCTTCTCGCAATGCGCGCGCTATACGATCCTGGACGGTATAGTCGGTCAAATCCAGTTTAAGCGGGGTTACCGAGATCTTGTTCTCGCGCAAAGCGTGAATGTCGGTTCCGTCACGAAAATCGCCGGCGCGCTCGCCGAAGCGCAGCCAGAAATACGGAAAACCGCGGCCGTCGGTGCGCTCGTCGATGGTGAGCCCGAACTCAAGCTTGCCTTGCGAGGTGACTTCCACCCCCGCGACGGCTTCGGCGGCGCAATTCGGAAAGTTCAGGTTGATGAGCGTACCAACCGGCAACTCGACGTCCAGCAAAGTGCGGATCAATGCCGGCGCGTGGGTCTCTGCCACGTCCCACGGAACGTCCCTGCCGAGCGTGTGCTGGTAGGCCTGACTGAGCGCGATCGACCGGATTCCCTGAAGCGTACCTTCGATGGCGCCGGCCACCGTGCCGGAATAGGTAACGTCATCCGCAAGGTTGGCGCCGACATTGACGCCCGAAAGGACCAGATCCGGCTTGCCGTCGAGAAGCTTCTTGGCCGCCATGATCACACAATCCGTCGGCGTTCCCCTCAGGGCAAAGCGCCTTTCCGAGACCTGGCGCAGACGCAGAGGTTCGGAAAGCGTCAGCGAATGGGCAAGGCCGCTTTGGTCCACTTCCGGCGCGACCACCCATACGTCATCCGAAATTGTCCTCGCGATCCGTTCCAGCACCGAAAGTCCTTCGGCATGGATGCCGTCATCGTTCGTCAGCAGGATCCGCATTCCGGTTCTCTTCCGCTTCTCGCGCTCAGGCTGTTTTCTCGATGCGCCGTTGACCGCCCATGTAGGGAACAAGGACGTCCGGCACCGCGACGGAGCCGTCCTCGTTCAGATAATTCTCGAGAACGGCTATTAGCGCGCGCCCGACGGCAACGCCCGAACCGTTCAACGTGTGAACGAATCTCGTTCCCTTCTCCTCTTTCGTGCGGTAGCGCGCGTTCATGCGGCGTGCCTGGAAATCGCCGCAGACCGAGCAGGACGAGATTTCGCGGTAGGTATCCTGACCCGGCAGCCAGACCTCAAGGTCATAGGTCTTGCGCGCACCGAAGCCCATGTCACCGGTCGAGAGTGTCATGACCCGATAGTGCAGCCCCAGGCGCTTCAACACCTCCTCGGCGCAGGCGGTCATACGCTCATGTTCGTCGACGGAGCTTCCCGCATCGGTGATCGAGACCAGCTCGACCTTGTTGAACTGATGCTGACGCAGCATGCCGCGGGTATCGCGTCCAGCGGAACCGGCCTCCGAACGGAAGCTCGGCGTCAAGGCGGTAAAGCGCAGCGGCAGCTTCTCTCCGTCGAGAATCTGCTCGCGAACCATATTCGTCAGCGGAACTTCCGCCGTCGGGATCAGCCAACGTTCGTCCGTGGTGCGGAAGAGGTCTTCCGCAAACTTCGGCAGCTGCCCGGTGCCGTACATCGCATCGTCACGGACGAGCAGCGGCGGCTGCACCTCGATATATCCGTGCTCCTGCGTGTGCAGGTCGAGCATGAACTGGCCGAGCGCCCGTTCGAGGCGGGCGAGTTGCCCCTTCAGGATCGTGAAGCGCGAGCCGGCAATCCGCGCGGCACCTTCGAAATCCATGAGCCCCAACGCCTCGCCAATTTCGAAATGCTCAAGCGGCTTGTGATTCCAGGTCGGCTTCGCGCCGACAACCCGCGTCACAACGTTGGCCGCCTCGTCGGCACCGACCGGGACATCTTCGAGCGGGATATTGGGAATGCGCGAGAGTGCATCCGAAAGCTCAGCATCTATGCTACGGCTTTCCTCTTCCAGGGGCGGCATGGAATTCTTGAGCTCGGCGACCTCCGCTTTGAGCCTTTCCGCCAGTTCGCCGTTCTTCTGCGCCATCGCCGCGCCGATCTCCTTGGAGGCGGCGTTGCGGCGCGACTGCATGTCCTGCAGCGATTGAAGAATTGACCGGCGGCGCTCATCCAGCGCAATCAACGACGCAGACAACGGCTCCGCGCCCCGTTTCGCCAGGGCATCGTCGAGCACGTCGGCATTCTCACGGATCCATTTGATATCGAGCATAATCGTTCCACGCGTTGGTTGCCCCATGCTCCTCAAACCGGCTTCGATCCAAGGAATCATGCAGCGGATTCAAAGTGCTACAGCGGCCTTTGCGCGTCCGAACAGGCGCGCGGCGCTGCAGGTCACGGCGCGAGAACGTCAGACAGTCAGCCCTTCGCGGGTCCGGTCGTCTCGGAGGAACTTTCCTGCGAAGAGGCGATCTCGCTTGCGAGTGCGTCTCTCGCGCGCTGTCTTTCGACGAGTCGCGCCGTATAGATGGAAATTTCGTAGAGAAGGATGGCTGGCAGTGCAAGACCGATCTGGGAAACCGGGTCGGGCGGCGTCAAAACGGCCGCGACGACAAAGGCGATGACGATCGCATATTTGCGCTTCTCGGCGAGCCCCTGAGCCGTGACGAAACCGACGCGCGCAAGCAGCGTCGTAACCACGGGCAACTGGAAAACCAGGCCGAAGGCGAACACCAGCGACATGATCAGGCTCAGATATTCCGACACCTTCGGCAGGAGCTGGATCGCCACCTGCCCTTCGCCGCCGCCCTGCTCCATGGCGAGGAAGAACCACATGACCATCGGCGTGAAGAAGAAATAGACCAGCGCGCCCCCGAGGAGAAACAGGACCGGCGAAGCGATCAGGAACGGCAGGAAGGCTGCGCGTTCGTTCTTATAAAGACCGGGCGCGACGAACTTGTAGACCTGCGAGGCGATCACCGGGAAGGCGATCACCAAAGCGCCGAACATCGCAACCTTGATCTGGGTGAAGAAGAACTCCTGCGGAGCAGTGTAGATGAGCTCGACGTTCCGATGGCTGAGGCCGGCCCAGCTCACCGCCCATTTGAACGGCAGGACGAGGAAGTTGAACAGCTGCTTGGCAAAATAGAAGCAGACGAGAAAGGCGACGAAAAATGCGCCGACCGCCCACATCAGCCTTGTGCGCAACTCGACGAGATGCTCGATCAGCGGCTGCGGCCGGTCCTCGATATCGCCGCTCATGCGTCACCTTTCTTGCGCGAAGCCGTGCGCGCCTTCTGCGTCTTGGTCTCGGCCTGCCCGGTTGCCGCTGCCTTTTTTGCCGGTGCCCTGGTCGCGGTTTTCTTTGCCGTTGCGGCGACAGGCTTCTTGGCCGGCGCGGCTTTGGCCTTGACGGCGCTCTTCGCCTTCTTCTCTTCTATCTTCGGCTCGCTTGCAGCCGCCGGAACTTCGGCGGGCTTCGCCACGGCCTCCACGGGAGCTTCGGCTTTCGCCGGTTCGGCCGCAGGCTGCTCCGGTGCCGGTTGCGCCGGCTTATCGGGCGTCGTCGCCTTCTGCAGATCGGACTTGATCTCGTTTCCGAGCTGGCGCAACGGATTCATGGCGTCCCGCAACGCCGCGGTCGGATTGAGACTTTGCGCATCGCTGATCGTCTTGCGCACTTCATCGAGATCCGCCTCGCGCAAGGCCTCGTCAAATTGATGGCGGAAGTCCGCGGCCATCCCGCGCAACTTCGTCGTCATCCGACCGAAGGCCCGCAGCATTGGCGGCAGATCCTTCGGCCCAACGACGACAATCAAGACGATTGCGATAACAACAAGCTCGGTCCAGCCGATATCAAGCATCCAACGTGCCCTACAACCCGTGACGCGGTCGACCGGGCATGTATCCGCCCGGTCTCGCCAGCTTCTGCTCGTTAGCGGACTTCGTCAGACTTGTGCTCGACGGTCTTGCCGTCGATCGTCTTGTCGGTCGGAGCGGTGTCGTCTTCGCCCATGCCCTTCTTGAAGCTCTTGATGCCCTTGGCCACATCACCCATCAGTTCCGGGATCTTGCCGCGGCCGAACAGCAGCAGGATCACCACCAGGACGATCAGCCAATGCCAGATGCTAAAGGAACCCATGCACTTACTCCCTAGGGCCTCGTTCAACCACAGCCCATTACGTTGTCAATTTTCAGGCGTGCCGTCGGCAAGCCCTCGTTCTCGACGGACCCTAAGATGTCGAGACGTCTTTTTCAAACAGCAATATGTCGCGCTCGTTAACGGAAAGCGTGACATCACGCAATCCTTGCGGCAACAGATCGGCGCGGATACGTGCCCGCACTGTACGCTCGAATTGCGGCACAGCAAGCTCCAACAGTTCGACAACGCCCAGAAAGCGTCTCGACAGGATGCGCGCGGGGATGTCGCCGCCCTCCTCCTTGAGGTGAACGCCGGAGAGCCTGACCGCGACGCTCAAGGGCTGCCCCTCCTTGTATTGTCCCGCGGGCACGGCTCCGAGCGGCGTTTCGACGCGGCCGCCCCGCACACGCGCGTCAAAGACATTTATCTCGGAAAAGAACCCGGCCGCAAAAAGATCGCGCGGCTTCCGATAGAGCTCGTCCGCCGTGCCGACCTGAACCAGGCGCCCGTCCTTCAAGAGGGCGATCCTGTCCGCCATGCGCATAGCCTCTTCCGCATCGTGGGTCACGACGATCGCCGTTGCGCGCGTCTCGCGCAGAATGGCGAGCGTATCCGCGCGGATCGAATCCTTCAGGCGAGAGTCGAGCCCCGAAAAAGGTTCGTCCATCAGCAATACCGCCGGACGCGGCGCAAGCGCTCGGGCAAGCGCCACGCGCTGCTGTTCGCCGCCCGAGAGCACATGTGGGTAGCGGTCGGCATAATGCAATAGGCCGACGCGTTCCAGCGCCGCATCCGCCTGCACCAATGCCTCCTTCTTCGGCAAGGCCGTCAACCCGAAGCAGACATTGTCGCGGATCGTCATGTGGGGGAAAAGGGCGAAATCCTGGAACATCAGCCCCACACCGCGCTTTTCCGGCGGGAGAAAGACGGATGGGCCGGAGATTTCCTGGCCGTTCAGGAGGAGACGGCCGCCGGTCTGCATCTCGATGCCGGCCGCAATGCGAAGCAATGTCGTCTTGCCCGATCCCGAAGGACCGAGCAAACAAAGCACTTCTCCGGCTTTCGCCGTGAGCGAGACACCCTTGATCGTTTCCTTGGAATGATAGCGGTGGCTGATATTCTCGAATGCCAGGCTCGCCGCGAACGACACCCCGGACCGTCGCGTTGCCATGACGGCCCCGTTGTGTGGGTCTGAAACCATGCTCAGTCATTCCTCGAACCGACGGCTTCGCGGCAAAATGCCCGTGCCCGGATCTAAAGCCGATATTCCTAGTCAGGATTTTTAATCGTCTTCTTCAGCCTTCGGTGTCAAGAGGCCGAGTTCTTCGAGGTCCATTTGCGTGATGGGATCCTCGTTCTCGGGGAGCTCATCCTCGCCGGCGGGAACCGGAATGTGCAGGTTCGAGGGAACGCGCCCGGACAGGAGACCGGCCCCCTTCAATTCTTCGATACCGGGAAGATCGCGAATTTCCTCCAGGCCGAACTGATCGAGGAAATCCCGCGTCGTCCCGAAAGTGACAGGCCGTCCCGGAGTCCGCCTGCGTCCACGAAAGCGCACCCAGCCGGCCTCCATGAGAACGTCGAGCGTTCCCTTCGATGTCTGTACGCCGCGTATGTCCTCGATTTCCGCGCGCGTGACCGGCTGATGATAAGCGATGATCGCCAGCACCTCGAGGGCTGCCCGCGACAGTTTCTTGACCTCCTGTTCGTCCGTCTGAACGACGAAGGAGAGATCGGCGGCCGTACGGAAGGCCCAGTGGTCTGCGACCTGGACGAGATTGACACCGCGCGGGGCGTAATGTGCCTTCAGCCGCGACATGATCCGCCCGACGTCGGCACCGCGGGGAAGCCGGCTCGCGATGTAGGTTTCGGAAACAGGCTGAGCCGATGCGAAGACCAGCGCCTCAGCGATCCGTTCGGCTTCCCGCTCTAGCCTGGGATCGAGGGTAACCGCTTCGTGCTCCATCTCTTCGTCGGGCATCCCCGGCAAGTACTTCTGCGCTTCAGCCACGCGCTGCCTCCATTTCCGCCAGGGTTGCCGCATCGATCGGCTTTGGTCCACGCCGTAAATAGATGGGCGCGAAGGCACCCTCCTGCCGTATCTCCAGCCTTCCCTCGCGAACCATTTCGAGTGACGCGGCAAAGGAGCTCGCGATCGCCGTTGCGCGTTCTTTCGGGCTCGTCATGTAGCGGAGGAGAAAATGATCAAGCGCCGTCCAATCGTCGAGATTGCCGATCATCCGCGCCAGGATCAGGCGCGCATCGGACAGCGACCAGACGTGGCGCTTCTCGATCGTCACCTGCGTTATCGCCTGGCGCTGCCTGAGGCTCGCGTAAGCGGTCAGCAGATCATAGAGGGACGCGTCGTAACCCGATCTCTTTTCGGCGACGATATGTTCTGGCGCCCCGCGGGGGAAAACATCGCGGCCGAGGCGATTCCTGTTGACGAGCCTTGTCGCTGCATCGCGCATGGCTTCAAGGCGTTTCAGCCGAAACGCCAGTGCCGAGGCCATCTCCTCGCCGGAAGGACCTTCATCCTTGGCCTGTTGCGGAAGCAGCAGGCGGGACTTGAGATAGGCAAGCCACGCGGCCATGACGAGGTAGTCGGCCGCGAGCTCTATGCGGATCGAACGGACGCGCTCGATGAAGGCTATGTATTGTTCCGCGAGCGCCAGCACCGAGATGCGCGAAAGATCGACGCGTTGACTGCGCGCGAGATGGAGAAGCAGGTCCAACGGGCCTTCGAAACCGGAGAGGTCGACGACGAGGGCTTCCTCATGCAATCCGCGATCGGCAGCCTCCTCCTGCCACAACGGCTCCATCGGTGCCTTTGCTCCAGGTTGGCGCTGCCATTCACCCGTATTGCTCACCAACTCGCCTTTCCGCCGCTTTCTCGCCTAAGCCAGGGCGAACATCGCGTTGAACTCCGTCCTCAATGCTTCCTGGTCCGCATCGTCCGGCTTCCCGAAGGCCGCCTGCGCAGCTCTCGCCCGACGCAGCCGATCGCCCGACAGAACCGGAACCACATCCGCAACGGCCCTCATTTCTTCCATTATGCCATGACAATGCAAGACGAGATCAAGGCCCGCGCCAATAATCCCGCGGGCGCGAGCGGCCATATCCCCGGCAAGCGCATTCATCGAAACATCGTCCGACATCAAGAGCCCGTCGAAACCGATATGGCCGCGAATGATTTCGCGCACGACCTTTGGCGAGGTCGTGGCCGGATTGTCGGGATCGATCGCGGTAAAGACCATATGCGCCGACATGGCCATGACTTCGTCCTTCATGGCGATGAAGGGCAGGAAATCGCTTCGCTGCAACTCCTCGATACCGGCTTCCACAACGGGCAGATTGTGGTGCGAATCCACGAACGTGCGGCCATGGCCCGGCATGTGCTTCATCACCGGCAGCATGCCGCCCGCCTTCAACCCCTCGCTCATTGCGCGGCCGATCGCGGTCACCGTCTCCGGATCGTGGCCATAGGCTCTGTTGCCGATGACATCATGGCTGCCAGGCACGGGTACATCGAGAACCGGCAGGCAATCGACCGTGATCCCGAACCGCATCAGATCAAAGGCATGGAGACGTCCCATAAGCCACGCGGCGCGCAAGCCCTGCTCCGGGTCCCGGCGATATATCTCACCGATGGCGGCACCGCTCGGGTATTGCTGAACCAGCGGCGGGCGGATGCGCTGGACGCGACCGCCCTCCTGATCGATCAGCACCGGGGCATTCGGATTGCCGATGCTGTCGCGCAACTGAGCGACAAGATCGGAGATCTGATTTTCCTCGCCGATGTTGCGGCCGAAGAGGATGAAGCCCCATGGGCGCTCGCCGTCGAAGAACCTCCGCTCTTCTTCGGTCAGGGAAAGGCCTTTGCAGCCGGAAATAAATGCTTTTGATTCGCTCATCCCAGAATCATAGTGCGCGCACCGTTCGGCGCGAAGTCACAAAGCCGCAGTTCCTCGGTCATTCACAGACAAAGTGTCGTCCCGCAAAAGAAAAGAGCGCGACATTTCTGCCGCGCCTCGTTTTGTTTCATTCCCGGACTTACTTCGTCACGAGGCAGCTTCCGCCGGCGCTCTTGTAACGAGAGCAAAGGGCATTGGCCTCCTCCCGCGTGCCGGCCGGAATACGCACCCGGTAATAGGTGCCCTTGCCGCTGATCTCAGCCTTGCGAATATCAACGCCGCGGCCACCGATCACGCCCGCAAACTTCGCGGAGAGATTGTTGTAGCTCTTCTGCGCTTCTGCTTCCGAGGGCAGCGATGCGATCTGGATCACGTAGCTGCCTGCCGGCACGGACGCGGTCGCAAGCGGCGCGGCCGGTGCGGCATTCGCCGTTTCCGTCACGGCTTCCTTTTCCGCCGGCGTTTTCGCTGCGTTAGTTGAAGCACTGGCATCGTCCTGGCCAGTCGGACGCGTCTGCGGCACAGGTGCCAGCTGACCGCCAACCGCTGTCGTCTTCACACTGCGAACCGGAGCGAGCTCCTCGAGCGAAGCATCGCCTGGCGCGGCAAGGGCGACCTTTTCGGCTCCGCCGGCCGGTTGTTCCCCGGCGCGCAGTTCAGAGCCCGCATCGGCGACGGTTGCCGCCCCCTTCGAACCGGAGGCCGCGGCCTGACCGGAGGCGGTCGCGGGAATGGATTGATCGTTGCCGCTTGCCGTCACGTCATTCGCCGGCGGAGCCACCGGCTCTTCGCGAGCGACCAGCGTGCCGTCGGGCTTGACGATCATCGTGCGGACCTTGCGCGGCGCAACCGCAGGAGCTTTTTCCTCCTCGGCCGACGCGGCATCGCTTGTTTCTCCGTCAGGCAGCAGGCGCGCCACTTCCTCGTCTTCCGCCGGCAAGGCGGCCGTCAACGCCTCCTCACCCTCGCTGCCTTCCAGCGGCAGAGTCTCCGGCGTCAGCGTTCTTTGGACGACATCCATCGGCTCCTCGGTCGACGAAACCAAGGCCTCCTGGCGAGGTGCATCCCCCTGCGCTCCGGCGACCCGATCGTAGACGGCCTTGTCCTGGTTGGGTACGGTCTTGCCGCCCTTCACGTCCGGGACGACCTTTACCGGCTCCTTGTCCGCCAGGATAATTTTCGGACCATCTCCGGACAGGACGGCACTGCTCCCACCCATCCAGGCATAGACCCCGGCCCCGCCGAGGATGATGACGCCCGCTACGCTGGCGGCCAGAAGCATCGTACGCTGCGAGCGGCGACCGTAGCCCCGCTCGCCGTATTCCGTGGTGCGGTCCAGTCTCGGCGCCGCCAGACGCTCTGTATCCTGCGCCGTGCTTTGACGCTCGGCCATCGACCGCTGGAAGTCTTCTTCCATCGCCTTTTCGAATTCATCGAAATCATCGACCGCCACCGCCTGAGAATGTGGCTTCGCAGCAGGCAGCGCGGCGGCATCAGCGCCGTGATCGTCGACGCGCGTACCGCTCCGTGGCGCTGGTGCGCCAAAAAGCTGCGCCATCTCCGCATCGATATCCAGATCATAGTCAGTCGGATAGACGACGGGCTTCTCTTCGGCGTCCAGTGCCGGCAGTTGTGGCACGTCGACGTCCGCGATCGGCGCCACGCCGCTCTCCGGCTCGGCAATCATTGCGGGATCGAAAGGCAATACGCTCTCGACCGAAGCCTCCTCATCTGCGATCACCGGCGTCGCCGCCTGCGGCTCGTCGCGGCGGATTTCGGCCTCAACGGGCACCGACAGCGCCTGCAGGAATGGCTGCGCCGCCGGCTCGACCAATGCAGGATGAGCGACAACCGGCTGTTCAGCCGCCGTTTGGACATCGCCCTGCACATCATCTTTCGGCGGGTCGATGTCGAGGGCGATTTCAGACAGTTCCAGTTCGAAATTCTCGATGTCGAAGCTGGGTTCCGACTCGACCGCCTCCAGTTCCTGAACAGGCTCCAACTCCTGAACAGGCTCGGGCGCCAGAACGGGCGCCGGCGTCGCCACCGGCGAAGCGGCGGGCGCTGCGGGCATTTTCGCCACGTTCGGTTCGATGATAGGCGCGGCAAAGGCGCGCTGCTGCGACGCACCAGTCGCAGACGCAACCGGCGTCGCACGGCTGAAGGTCGGCTTGAAAGGATAGCTACTCTTCTTAACGGGCGAAGCAGGGCGCGCATGAACGGCCGGATGGGCCTCCACGGCGGCTGCCACCAAACCTGTCGCGACCGGCACTGGAAAACGCTCAACGTCAGCAAGCAACTGATCGACATCGTCCTGAGGGCTAGGCGAAGCGGCAACCGGCGCTGCGACGGCAACGTCAGTAGCCGCAGCCGCAGCCGCTTCCTCGTTGCGCCTGGCAAGTTCGTCCGCCATGTCGATAAAGACTGGTTCCGAGCTTACCGAGAGCTTGTCCGCCCCGGCGAAGGCGGCCGCGTGAAAAGCAAGAGGCACATGCAACGCACCAAAAGCGGGCGCGTCGAACGCCTCACGCTGCTCCGAGTGCGACTGAACGCCGGCATTCGAGCGGATATCGTTGGAACCTTGCGCATCCTCAGCAAGCGACAGGTCCTCGTAGCCGAGCGAAAGTTCGAGTTCGCGCTCCAGGTCGACCGCCGGAAACTCGGCGACGTCGACTGCATCGAGTTCGGCCGTCGCCGCGGCGTCGACAACGGGAGCCAGCGAAGCCAAATCGTCATGTCGATCTTCGATCGGCTCGGAAATCGGAGAAACGCTGTCTTCGACCACAGGGGCGAAGTTCTCGGCAATCGCCTCGGCGGGCGCCAGAGCGCCATCCGGATTGGCGTGATGCTGCTCCGTCACGCCCCCGCCGACCGGATGTTCGACAAGCCCGCTGTCCGGATGAACCGCAACTGCACGCGGAGCGTCATAGCTGTCAAATTCGCGAAGAAGCTCTTCCTCGAGGTCGAAGGCGGGGCCCCGCCGGACGGCCTCCTGGTGACGCTGCAGTTCCTGCAATTGCTGAACGGCTGGCCGAGCATCGTAACCGACAATGCGGGCAAGTTCGCTCAACGGATCATCGTCGGCCAATACGTCGAATTCAGCCGGCCCGCTTCGTGCGAATTGTTTGTCTGCCATACTCTCCACTCACAATTGCCTGCGTTCGTTTGCCAGTGCATTGTGGGGAAATGGTGACAATACTTACCGCATCTCTTCCGGCGCTGAAGTGCCTGTAATAGACAGGCCCGACTTGAGTACCGAGGCGACAGCATGCACCAGCCCGAGTCTGGCAATGCTTAATTCTCTGTCCTTATCGTTAACAAAACGTAATCCAGGATTTTCTTTACCTTTGTTCCAGTGTCCGTGGAAGACTGCGGCAAGATCATACAGATAAAAAGCGATTCGGTGGGGCTCCTGCGAGAGTGCCGCCGCCTCGATGACACGGGGATATTCTGCGAGCTTGGCGACAAGCTGCATCTCTGCAGGATCAACAATTGCACCCGTCACTGCTGCGGCAAGATCAAGCGACGGGAGATCAAGGTCAGGAAAGGCTTCCGCCGCCTGGCGGAACACAGAGCAGCAACGCGCATGCGCATACTGCACGTAGAAGACCGGGTTATCCTTCGACTGTTCGGTGACCTTGGCGAAATCGAAGTCGAGGGGCTCCGAGTTCTTCCGGTAGATCATCATGAAGCGAACCGGGTCGCGGCCGACTTCATCGACTACGTCGCGCAGCGTTACGAAGTCGCCGGACCGCTTGGACATCTTCACCGGTTCGCCGCCGCGATAGAGCTTGACGAGCTGGCAAAGCAGCACCGTCAGCTTGGCTGTCTCGCCCGACACGGCGCGCGCCAGTGCTTCCAGCCGCTTGACATAGCCGCCGTGATCAGCGCCGAGCACATAGATCATTTCGTTGAAGCCGCGATCGAACTTGTCTTTGAAGTAAGCAACGTCGGCTGCAAAATAGGTATAACTGCCGTCGGACTTGATCAGCGGACGGTCGATGTCGTCGCCGACCTCCGTCGAGCGAAACAGTGTCTGCTCGCGGTCCTCCCAATCCTCCGGCAATTGCCCCTTCGGCGGCGGCAGCGTGCCCTTATAGACGTGCCCCTTGAACGTGAGGTCATTGATTGCCGTACGGATCCGCGTTGCGTTGCTGTCGTGCAGCGTCCGCTCGGAGAAAAACACATCGTGATGGACGTTCAGTGCAGCCAGATCCTCGCGGATCATCGCCATCATCGCGTCGATCACGCGCTCCTTGACGAGCGGCATCCACTTGTCATCCGGCATGATCCTGAGGCTTGTGCCGAATTCGTCCGCCAGCGCCTCGCCCACCGGCACGAGATAATCGCCGGGGTAAAGGCCTGGCGGAATCTCGCCGATCTCCTCGCCGAGCGCCTGCCGATAGCGAAGGAACGCGGAACGCGCGAGAACATCGATCTGCGAGCCCGCGTCGTTGATGTAATATTCCTTGGTTACGTCGTAGCCGGCAAAGGCGAGAAGATTGGCCAGCGCATCGCCCACAACGGCGCCGCGGCAATGCCCGACATGCATCGGCCCGGTCGGGTTGGCGGAGACGTATTCGACGTTCACCTTGCGCCCGGCACCGACGGTGCTGCGACCGTAGTCGGTCCCGGCCCTCGCCACCGAAGCCAGGAGCTTCTGCCAATAAGGGACCGACAGGCGAACGTTGATGAAACCCGGTCCAGCAACGGAGACTTCGGTGATTTCCGGATCTTGCCGCAGCTTCTCTACGATCAGGTCGGCGAGCGCGCGCGGATTCATGCCCAGCGATTTTGCGAGAACCATCGCCGCATTGGTCGCAACGTCGCCATGGCTCGCATCGCGCGGCGGCTCGATATTGATGCGCCCGAAATCAAGGTCGGCTCGCTTTTCACGCACGATATCAAGCGCTTCTAGAATGTTTTTAATTCTTGATTCGAAGTCTGTGAAAAGGTTCATCTGATCCGTCCGCTTTTTCCAGCCAAACTGGAGAATGGCGCAAAACTCAAAAGGAGGCCGGGTTCGACGAACCTGCAGCCTCCGGGCGGGGCGTCACTACCGCAAATCAGGCGTATGGTCAAACAAGCGCCTATGCGCACTGATCGCAAAAGTGTCCGTCATCCCGGCGAGATAATCTCCAACGTGGCGTGCCCGGGCCGGTTCCGCCATTCCGGCGATCTGGTCGATCCAATAGTGTTCCTTCATAAGAAGCGGATCGGCCATGAAGGCTCGATACAGATCGGTGACGATCGAGGCCGCTCCCTGCCGCACCCTCATCACCTCGGGATGGCGGTAGATGCGGGTCATCAGAAGATGCTTGATCTGCCGATCGGTCTCACTCATCTCCTCCGAGAACGTGGCGACAGCCCTGCCCGCCAGCCGCACGTCGCCCGCGCTCTGCGGGCGGATTTCGCGAAGGCGCGCCTGCGCGACGCCAATGACGTCTTCCACCATTGCCGTAATCTGGCGCCGCATAATCTCGTGGGTAAACCGGCTGCTTTCCAGCCTCGGATACCGATCATGGACCTCGCGCATCAAACACGCGAGAAACGGAACCTCCTCCAGCATCTCGAAAGTCAGATATCCCGCGCGCAGGCCGTCATCTATGTCATGGGTATTGTAGGCGATATCGTCGGCAATCGCAGCGACCTGGGCCTCAAGGCTCGCAAAACTCGCGAGCTCGAGATCGTGCAGGGCGCAATAGTCCAGGATCGGCTGCGGAACCGGACCGCGCGTACCTTCGCCAGCCGCCGTCATCAGGGGGCCGTTGTGCTTGACGAGGCCTTCGAGGCTCTCCCAGGTGAGATTCAAGCCGTCGAACTCCGCATAGCGCCGTTCCAGCTTGGTGACGATGCGTAGCGATTGCGCATTGTGATCGAAGCCTCCATAGGGCTTCAGCACCTCGTGCAGCGCGTCTTCGCCGGTATGCCCGAAGGGCGTATGGCCGAAGTCATGGACAAGAGCAACGCCCTCCGCAAGGTCCTCATCTAGCTTCAGGGCGCGCGCCAGCGCGCGTGCGATCTGCGCGACTTCGATCGTATGCGTGAGGCGGGTGCGGTAGTGGTCACCATCGGCAGCGATGAAGACCTGCGTTTTGTGCTTCAGCCGGCGAAATGCCGTCGTATGGACGATGCGGTCGCGGTCACGCTGGAAATCGGAACGGGTCGGGCTGACGGCCTCCGGATAGAGCCTGCCGCGTGTAGCCCAAGGATCCGACGCAAAGACGGCGTGCTCGCCGTAACCGAAGCCGAGGGCCTGTCTGTCGAAAGTCATTTCTCACCTGTGCCGGCCGTCCCATTGACGGGACATTCAAGCCTTCATACCTATAGTGTACGCTACAGGAAAGCCGCGGCGAACTGCCGTGAGAGTCCTGAAGACAGATCAATGGCTTGGCGCCAGACATTCAAGCCGATTTTCCGGCTTGACCCGTCGGAATGCCAAGCGCGAGTACGAATCTCTCCGGTTCTTGACCCCGGCAGGAGGCAGATATGACACAGGAAACAGTCATCCTTTCCGACGCGGCTGCCAAGCGCATCGCCGCAATTCTCCAGACGGAAAAGGACAAGAGCGCGATGCGCGTCTCCGTCGAAGGCGGCGGGTGTTCCGGTTTTTCCTATAAATTCGATCTGGTCGACGCAGAAAACGATGACGATCTGGTTCTCGAAAAAGGGAACGCCAAGGTCCTGATCGACAGCCTCTCCCTCGTCTACATGGGCGGTTCGGAAATCGATTTCGTAGACAACCTGCTCGGCCAATCCTTCCAGATCAAAAATCCGAATGCCGTCGCAAGCTGCGGCTGCGGGACGAGCTTTTCGATCTGACGAACGCCAGAGTTGAAGTCCCCCGCTTCGACTTCCCGCGGCCAAGCTCTGGCTAGAGATAGGGTGACCCCAGCCAGAGAAGGCGGTTCGCCAGACGATTCGGAAAAGGCTGCTCACGGAGTCCCGCAAGCGTAACCTCCTCCGCCGTCGTCAATATCGCGCAGATCTTGCTGCTGACTGCGCGCGCAAAGGCGTCGTCAAGAACCTCCAGATCGAATTCGAAATTGAGGCGCAGCGAGCGCGGATCGAGGTTGCTCGAGCCGACATAGGCCCAACGCTCGTCAACGACCATCAGTTTAGAATGGTTGAACGCTCCCTGCGCCCGCCAAACGCGGCAATGGCCCTTGAGAACCTGGTCGAATTGCGCGGTCATTGCCCGGTCGATGAGGGTCAGATTGTTTATCGCGGGCACGACAATGTCCACTTCCACACCCCTTCGGGCGGCGGTCACCAGGGCGCTGATCAGTTCCTTGTCCGGCAGGAAATACGGCGACATCAGGCGGATATGCTGCCGCGCAACCGAGAACGCGCCCATCAGCATTTTGTGGTTGGTCTCATTCGTGCTGTCCGGACCTGACGGCACGGCGCGCATGAGCACCGGAGGCGCGTCCGGCATGTCCTCGGGCACCCCGATTTTCCAGGCGTCGCCCTCCAGGCTCTCTCCGCTCGAAAATTGCCAATCTTCTGCGGCGACCTGGAAAATGTCGGCGACGACAGGTCCGGTGACACGGAAATGCGTGTCGAAGGAAGCAGCCTTTCCTGCCACTTCCGCACTGAAGCCAGCGCGAATGTTCATACCGCCTGCGAAGGCGACGACACCATCAACCACCAGAATTTTCCGGTGGGTCCGAAGATTGGCATAGGGTAGTCTCAGCCCCATGATGATGTTGCCGTTGAAGACCGCGGTCGGTACTCCGCCCTCTTTCAGGTAGCTGACCACGCTCGGCACCGAATAACGCGCGCCGACCGCATCGATCAAAACCCTGACACTAACGCCGCGCTTCACCGCGGCAATCAGCGCATCGGCAAAGCGCAAGCCGATCGGATCCCTGTCGAAGATGTAGCTTTCGATGAGGATGCTGCGCCGTGCGCCGCCGATTTCCTCAAGCATCGCGGCATAGACCGTGTCACCACCTTCCAGCATCGTGATGTGGTTTCCTGTCGACATCGCGTGACGCGCTACCCTGTCGCCAAGCATCTTCATCGCGGCAAAGCGATGGCCAAAGCGGACGGCGACCTCGTCATGCGTCACGTCGTAACGGCCATATTGATCTGCTCCTCGCGGCCGCAGCAGCGAGCGTTGCAGGCCGATGGACGTGCGGCGGATGCGATTGATACCGGCAACGGCGTATATCGCCGCCCCGATCACCGGCGACAGGAGCACGACGCCGACCCAGCCCACGGCGGCGCGCACATCGTCCTTGGTCATCGCCGCATGGATGATCGCCGGCACGCCCAAAGCGAAGGAAAGCAGCGCCAGAAAATGCGGCCAGTAGTTTTCGACGAACTGGATCATGCGCGGGACTATAGAGCGAGACAGGGCGGAATCAATTCCTGCAACCGTCAGCAGTATCGCCGCGCGCAGAGAGCGAGATTTAGGCGCTTTCCGGCGCAGGTTTTCCATACCCACAGATGTTGCAGGTAACGGATTTGTCAAAAGAATTCGCAGCCGCTACAACGAATCGCCTCCACAGCGCCTCGCGTTCTTCCAGACGCACTAAGGTCGCTGTGGCGCTTTGAATTGCTGCTTGTTTTGCCCTTAATGGAAGCCGACCTAAGGAAGCATGCAGTAGGACTCACCGACATGAAAGGCGACGCCGGCCCATGAAGATTGCCACCTGGAACATCAACGGCGTCAAGGCGCGCGTCGACAGCCTCGTCGCCTGGCTTAAGGAGTCGAACCCCG
Source organism: Sinorhizobium psoraleae (assembly GCF_013283645.1). Classification (GTDB taxonomy): domain Bacteria; phylum Pseudomonadota; class Alphaproteobacteria; order Rhizobiales; family Rhizobiaceae; genus Sinorhizobium; species Sinorhizobium psoraleae. Next base: position 276,402 of record NZ_JABEKV010000004.1, on the reverse strand, counting down.
ATATCGCCTGCCTGCAGGAAATCAAGTCAGTCGATGAGACCTTTCCGAGAGGCGAGATCGAAGCGCTCGGTTATCACGTGGAAACGCATGGTCAAAAGGGGTTCAATGGCGTCGCGCTCCTCTCGAAACTGCGGCCAGACGAGGTCAATCGCGGCTTGCCGGGAGACGATACGGATGAGCAGGCGCGCTTCATCGAGGGCGTTTTCTCCGTCAAACACGGCGCGATCCGCGTGTGCTGCCTCTATCTGCCGAACGGAAATCCCGTCGACAGCGAAAAATACCCCTACAAGCTAAGCTGGATGCAGCGCCTCGCCCAATTCGCTGAGCAAAGGCTGAGGCTCGAAGAGCCGCTCATCCTCGCGGGCGACTACAATGTCATTCCGGAAGCCCACGACTGTTGGGACGTCAGGGTCTGGCAGAACGATGCACTCTTCCTGCCGGAAACGCGGGCCGCTTTTCGGCGGCTTCGCAATCTCGGATTCACGGACGCGGTCCGTGCCACCTCGGACGAGGTACCGCTTTATTCATTCTGGGATTATCAAGCCGGATGCTGGCCGAAAAATTTCGGCATTCGCATCGATCACCTGATGATCTCGCCCGAAGCAGCCGACAAGCTCGTATCGACGTCCATAGAAAAGCACGTGCGCTCTTGGGAAAAACCGTCCGACCATGTGCCGGTCGCAGGTGAATTCGCGTTCGAACCGGCCTAATCTAGGGACGACAAACAGCTTAGTCGTCGGCCTGGAGGTGCATGTTCTGCGACATGACGATCGCAACACGGCGGTCGTCTTCGGTCGCCAGTGAGAAAGCCTGCTCCTGCATCGCCTGCAACCAGGGCCTGTCCTTCGGCGAACACTGATCAAGCGCCGCCGTCATGTAGGCAAGGCCACGAACGGTCTGGCCTTCCTGGAAGATCACGTTTCCGAAAACGCCCATCGCCCCGGCATGGCCATTCTTGCGCGCACGGTTCAGCCACTTCTTGGCCTGCTGAACATTGACACTGCCGCCCTCGCCCGAGAGCAGCATCCGCGCGAGTTGAAACTGCGCCTCGGCGACACCAAAAGTGGATGCCGCCTGAAAATACAACTGCCGAGCCTGCGTCAGGTCCATCTTCACCGGGCTATCGGGAATGCCGCGCCGATAGTAACCGGCAAGCGAAATCAGCGCGTTGACGAAATATCCGGTATCTTCCGACCCGGGTTCGACGCCCTGCTGGGCAATTTCGCTGTAGATCTTGAATGCCTCTAGGTCGTCCTCGGTGACCCCGTCGCCATAGGCGTACATATTGGCGAGCGCCCAGCGCGATCCGGTATGTCCCTTTTCGGCCGCATAGCGATAGGCTTCGACCGCCTCATCCTTCCTGCCGTTCTTGTAGGCAGAAAAACCAAACTTGAAGAGCGCGAATGGGCCCGATTCCTTGGAAACGCCCGCCCCCGGATCGAACGCTCGCGCAGGCCCGGCGGCAGTCGCGCCAACCGCCAGCGACACACCCAGCACTGCAACCCTAAGCGACTTGAATTCACCCGCGAGCATCACGATCAATTTCTTCCGTTCCAGCCGGCCACGCCGAACTCATCACCGCTGCAAACATCAATCTGTGCAGGGTCGCTTGCCATTCGAGTGCTCATCGGTTCCCAACGAGGCTACGACCATGGTGCCCACGATATTTTTCCCGCGCATCTCCGTCCGCGCGGCCGATAGTGGATCGGCAGGGCGTTTGATGCCAGTTGCGAAGGGATGTCATGACAGCACACAAACTCAGTTCACCTTAAACGGCACAGGTACAGCACTCGATCGCACGTTTGTCGGTATCATCGCTGCTCTCATTTTGTGGCGGGAAATGGACATAATCGACCCGGCCGCGATACTAGCAAACCATAGCAGCAAATGTGTTGCTGAATCGTCACATTCATGAACGCTCATAAAGTAGTGGCATCAGCGCCACGACAACGCTCGCTAGACAAAAGAAAGGCCCGGCAAAACCGGGCCTCCAGTGGTCTGATCGATGGAGATCAGAACCTGACCTTCAGCGATGTTGAAATGGCGCCGACAAAATCATTGTCGAAATCGTAGGTCACCTCGTCACCAAAGACCTCGCCATTGTGGGTGGTTGGGCCGGATTCACCGCTCGTCAGAATACCGACGGCACCTGCAAAACGGAGCTCGACATTCTCCGTCGGCGTGTACGACACGCCCGTACCGAGCGTCCAGGTATCGGTCTGCGCGCCAATGCCGGTGCTGGTACCGCGATCCCAGGTAAGACTGACCGCACCACTCCACTGATCGTTGAATTTGTGACCAACACCGCCGGTGACCGTCCAACCGTCGCGGTAAAGCAGGTCAAGGCTCGTGCAGGGGGTGAGTGGCGATGCCGTGGCGGGGCAGAAGCGCAGAACCTGCAACTGACTCCAATCCGTCCATTTTACCGAGCCAAACGCCAGCCAACCGGGGGCAATGCCCGACTGCACCTTGAGTTCCAACGAGTCGGGCATGGAGGCGGAGCCGGCGACGTCATACTTCGTACCTCTGATCGGGCCGAACGGCGTAGGGAACGCAAACTGCGTCAGATCAATGAAGCCCGACAAGTTATCGAGATCCACCTCGCTGTTATAGACGAGGCTCGCACGCATTGCGTATTCGGGAATCTCATAGGCGATGCCGGCCCGCCAACCCCAACCGTCTCCCTCAAGCTCGAGACGGCCAATGCCGCTGAGCGGCGCAACGGCGATTGCCGGCGCGACGAGTCGGTCCTTGAACCCGCTAACCTCCTGGTAGAACCCGCCGCCGATAACGCGGATTATGCCCGGCCCAAGATCCCATTTGTAGGAGCAAGTCGCAGCGTAGTTGTCACTCTCGACTTTCGTTTCTATGTTGTCGTTGGCTCCCATCCAGTTCTTGCCAGGATTGGAGTGGGCGCCCCAAGGCTGCGAGTAGTCCGCCATACAGTCAAAACTGTCACCCAAACCAGCCTTAACACCTATGCGGGGCGCCCAATAACTTTCCGTATCCCGAACGCTTGTGCTGCCGCCGCCGATACCATTCGACCCGATGCCATTCGCCGGGTTAATGTCCGTGACATTTTCGAGATCACGTTGGGGATTGACGTAGGTCGCCGTCGCTTCGGCGGCATAGTCCGACGGGTCGAACAGCAGATCGATGTTATAGCCGCTGCGCTCAAGCCCTCCCGCATGCGCAGTCGACACCACCAACATTCCAGCCACGATAGCCAAAATGCCCTGCTTCATTCCACTTCGAGCCATCAAGCTCCTCCCCTGCACTTTCAGAATGCGACAATCCACCTCACGTCGCGCTTGGAGAAAGTATCCTCACGATTGCGTGAATGGCAAACTGCCGAGCTGCAGGATTGACCGCCGGACCGGTCATCAAATTTACGTAAGAATTTCACGATCTGGACGCAATTCAGGAATCTCGGAACCGTTTTCCAACCGATGGCGGCTATTCAGGATACTTGAAAAAAATATTCCACTTCCAAGTCGAAGTGTGACCAAGGAACAACAATTTCCCTTTTTGCAGCCACTCGGGCGCAGGCACCTTTTGGTACGCGGCCAATGAAACCAGTGCGTGTATTGCTGCTTTCAATCGCGTTAAACCGCGTCTGATTCGGATTCAAGCCAGATAATAGAAAATCCGCGGCATTGCTACCGCGGATTGCACCTTGTCTGCGCTTCGGTAAAGCGGCGCCAACGGAAAACCGTTGCACGCTCTTCCTCGAAGTGGTCTAGCCCGCTTCCGAGACGCGGCTGAGCGCAACCCCCAGCGAATCCTTTTGCAGGTCCAGTTCGACCAGCCTTTCGCGTTCTGCCTCGACCAGTTCGGCCTTGGCGTTGGCGACGAACTTTTCGTTGGCAAGCTTGCCGAGAATCCTCTCGCGCTCGACCTCAACCTTGGCGATCGCCTTTTCCAGGCGGAGTTTTTCTGCCGCAAGATCGATAAGGTTGCCGAGCGGAAGGCAGGCCGTCGCTTCGGCAATGACGATCTGGGCGCTGCCGCGCGGCGCCACGGCCGCATGCTCGATGCTTTCCACTCTTGCCAGGCGTTTTATTGCCGAGACGTGGCGGTCAAGCCGCTCGCTCGTCAGTCCATTTGCACCGACGATCACCAGCGGCGCGGTCGCCGCCGGTGGAACGTTCATTTCCGCACGCACCGAGCGAATGCCCGAGACGAGATCGATCAGCCAGTTGATTTCGTCGGCGGCAGCATCATCCGCATAGAAGGCAGACGGCCATTCCGCATGGCACAACAGCGTCTCGCGCTCGCGACCGGGGCCGCCTGTCTTCTCCCAGAGTTCCTCCGTCATGAAAGGCATGAACGGGTGCAAGAGCTTGTAGATCTCGTCCAGGACGTAGGCGACGCAGGCCTGCGACTCCCGCTTGGCCTCCTCGTCATTGCCGTTAAAGACGGGCTTCAGCAGTTCCAGATACCAATCGCAGAACTGGTTCCAGACAAAGCGGTAGAGACCGCCGGCTGCCTCGTTGAAGCGGTAGCCCTCGATTGCTTCAGTGACGTCGCGGATCGTTCGCGAAAGCTCGGTCAGAATCCAGCGGTTGATCGTCAGCGACGTGGCTTCCGGAATGAAGCCTTCGCTGTTCGTCACACCGTTCATCTCGGCAAAGCGCGTTGCATTCCAAAGTTTGGTGCCGAAGTTGCGATAGCCGGCAATACGGGCCGGGTCGAGCTTCACGTCGCGCCCCTGCGCCGCCATGATCGCCAGGGTGAAGCGCAGCGCGTCAGCGCCGTATTCGTCCATCAGTTCCAACGGATCGATGACGTTGCCCTTCGACTTCGACATCTTCTGGCCGTTCTTGTCGCGAACGAGCGCGTGGACGTAAACGGTGTGGAACGGTTCGACGGGCGTGCCGTCGGCATCCTTCATGAAATGAAGGCCCATCATCATCATGCGGGCGACCCAGAAGAAGATGATGTCAAAGCCGGTCACCAGAACATCGGTCTGGTAGTATTTTTCGAGTTCCGGCGTTTCGTTCGGCCAGCCGAGCGTCGAGAACGGCCAGAGCGCGGACGAGAACCAGGTGTCGAGCACGTCCTCGTCGCGCGTCAGGATTTCGCCCGGCTTGAAGTTTTCGAGAAGGTCTTCGACATAGGCCTTCATCGGCCCTTCATGTGCGAGATAATGCTGGATCGCGGCATGCAACGCTTCTTCCTCGGTCCTCTCGACGAAGACCTGGCCGTCGGGACCGTACCAGGCGGGGATCTGGTGTCCCCACCAGAGCTGGCGAGAAATGCACCAGGGCTGGATATTCTCCATCCACTCGAAATAGGTCTTTTCCCAGTTCTTCGGAACGAAACTGGTCCGGCCCTCCCTGACCGCAGCGATCGCGGGCTTGGCCAGCGTCTTGGCGTCAACATACCACTGCTCGGTCAGGCGCGGCTCGATCGGCACCCCGCCGCGATCGCCGTGTGGCACCGTATGCCTGTGCGGCTCGATGTGATCGATGAGCCCGGCTTCGTCTAGAATCTCGACGATCAGCTTGCGCGCCTCGAAGCGATCCTTGCCCTCGAGCTGATCCCAGGCGCCGTGGAGCGCGGCCGGATGATCGAGCCCCTCGAGGAAGTCCTCATTGTTCTTGATCGTGATCCGTCCGTCCGCAGTCAGCACATTGACCTGGCGAAGTCCTCTCCGCTTGCCGACGTCGAAATCGTTGAAGTCGTGGGCCGGAGTCATCTTGACGGCGCCGGTACCGGTCGCCGGATCAGGGTATTCGTCGGCAACGATCGGAATTCGTCTGCCGACGATCGGCAGGATCACGTGCTTGCCGACAATGCCCTTGTAGCGCGCGTCGTCGGGATGGACCGCAACGCCGGTATCGCCGAGCATTGTTTCCGGACGTGTCGTGGCGACGACGAGATAGTCGCGGGTTTCCCATTCCGTGGCGTTGCCGTCGTCATCGAAGGCCACCGGATGCTGATAGGTGACGCCCTCTTCCAACGGGTACCGCAGGTGCCAGAGATGGCCATTGACCTCGACCTGCTCGACTTCGATATCGGAAATCGCCGTCTGCAGTTTCGGATCCCAATTGACCAGGCGCTTATCGCGATAGATCAAGCCTTCCTTATAAAGGCTTACAAAAACTTCGAGAACGGCATCGGACAGTCCGTCATCCATAGTGAAGCGTTCGCGCGACCAGTCGCAGGACGCTCCAAGGCGTTTCAACTGGTTGAAGATCAATCCACCGGATTCGGCCTTCCACTCCCACACCTTCTCGACGAACGCTTCACGCCCCATCTCGCGCCGCCCGGGCAGCTGTCTTTGTGAGAGTTGACGCTCGACAACCATCTGCGTGGCGATGCCGGCGTGATCCATGCCTGGCTGCCAAAGCACATCCTTGCCGCGCATACGTTCGAAGCGCACCATGATGTCCTGCAGCGTATTGTTCAGCGCGTGGCCCATATGCAGCGAGCCCGTCACGTTAGGCGGCGGGATCACGATGCAGAAACTCTCGGCGCCGGGCTTTGCACCGGCGCCTGCACGAAACGCGTTTTCTTCGTCCCACTTCTTGGCGATGCGCGGGTCGACGGATGCGGAATCGTAGGTCTTATCAAGCATTTTTTGCGCCAGTTTTGGAGATTGATGATCAGCGTTTTGTAAACCGGAAGGGGCAACGCAAGTCAACACAAACGGCGAAAAAGCCGCAAGCGGTGACGCCCGCGGCTTTGACTCTCCGTCGAAGCGTCCGTCAGCGGCGAGGACCGCGCGCCACGCGCTCGATTTCCTCACGCACCAGACGCTCGACCAGGGTGGGCAGATTATCATCCAGCCACTCCTGAAGCATCGGCCGAAGCATCGCTTCGGCAATCTCGTCGAACGAGCGTCTTGGTCCTTGTTCGACTGCATGGGCAAGGTCTTCGAACGAGCGCGCCACCTGACGGCTGACGGCTGGCGAAACGATCGCGCCCGGCGCTTCCTCGGCGACGGCTGCTTTCTCCTGAGGAGCCGTCTGCGGCGATCCATGAGGCTCGAGCACTGCAGATTTCCGTTCTGCGGCGATATCCAGCCGAGTGGACTCATCCTCCGCTTCTGTCCCGGCGGCCGCGCTTGCCGGATTGGCCGGCGAGGAGACTGCCGCCATTCGCGAGGTGATCACAGGACTATTCTGCACCGGGAGCGGCGACGCCGGGCCGACCTGATCCTTGGAAACATAATTCACGGCATGACGCTCTGACGCGGCCCTCACTCTTGCCGCGACGTCGGCAAGGGAAAGCGGCGGCTGCGGCGACGCCTGCGTTTCTGCTGGATTGTCGGTCGTTTCGCCGGCCGACACATACGACCGCGTCTTGGACGGAGAGAGGGGCTCGTCGGATGGGCCGAATGCGACGGACTCGATTTCCGAGTCGATCGTCAGCTCGATCTCGTTCGCGGATTCGTCTTCGAATTCCTGCTGGACAGAGGATCCTGCCTGCCCAGGCTCGTTGTTCTCGATGATCTTGCGAATGGACGCCAGAATCTCGTCCATCGAAGGTTCACGCGCGACATTGAGCTGTGCCATTTCCATCCTCGTTTGGTGCGGCCAAACACGGGCTTGGAACACCCCGTGTGCCGATTTCAAACAGACCTTAAGTGAGTTCGGGGACGAAACAAACGCCGCGAATCAACCAGGGGAATTCTTGCACAGATTTGTTTTTCGGGGCAGATACTGCCTGCCTCGCCTACTGCATGTTTCCCAAACCGTAGTCGATTTAAGGATCAAAACATGCAGCAATTCAAAGTGCTACAGCGTCCGTCGCGCGTCTGATCAAGACGCGCGACGCTGTAGTTTCATGTGGTCAGCGGCCGTCGACTGTCCGCAGGCCGAACCATTTGTCCTTGACGGCTTCGTAGTGCTCTTCGGAGCGATATTCGGCAACGGCGAGACCCTGGGTCTTGACGGTCAGTCGGCCCATGGCGGCGAGCAGGGAATAGCTCGCCACTACGGCGTCGCGCTGTGCGCCGGCGAGCGCCTCCTGCGCGTCCAGAACGTCCTGCTGCGAATCGAGCACGTCGAGGGTCGTGCGCTGGCCGACTTTGCGCTCTTCGATGACACCCTCGAGCGCCAGGTTGGCGGCGGAAATTTGCGACCGGCTTGCGGTGATGCGAGCGAGCGCGGAATCAAGCTGCGCGTAGGCCGAGACGACGGTCTGCTGAACCGAAGCGCGCGCGGAATCGACGAGGATCCGCTGTTGGCCCAAGATTTCCTTCGCCTGACGTATCTGGCCATATTCGGCGCCGCCCTGATAGATCGGCACCTCCACCCGCGCCGTTATGCTCGCGGTCGTATCGTCCAAACCGGTGCCGACATTGCCGGTGTTGCGCGTCACCGCGCCTTGAAGAACGACACCCGGCAACATCGTGCCTTCTGCCGACTTCACCTGGAACCCGGCCGTATCAACCGCATACTGCGCCGCCAGAATCTGCGGATTTTCACGCAGTCCCGTCGCCACCGCCTGATCCAGCGATCTCGGCATGGCCTTGTTCGCCGGCGCCGGCTGCCTGATACCCGTAGGCGCTGCGCCCACGATCTGAACGTATACTGCTTCGCTCTGCTTGAGTTGAGCGATCGCGCTCACAAGCAACGACTGGGCGTTGGCGAGTTCCGCCTCCGCCTGACTCACATCCGTCCGCGTTCCTTCACCCACCTCGAGGCGAGCCTGCGAGGCATTCAACTGCTCTCTCAAGAAGGCCAGGTTCTGCCTGCGAATTGAAACGACCTGCTGGTCGCGCGCGATATTGGCATAAGCCTGCGCAGCGGCCAGAAGGATCTGGATCTCGTTGGCCTTCAGCGTTTCACGACTGGAAAAGACATTCGATTCAGCGGCCCTGACGTTATTCAACGTCTGAAAACCATCGAAGATCATCTGTGTAATGCTGATGCCAATCTGCCCGCTGTGAAAATCGCGGGTGCCGGTTCTCTCGGCGTCTACACGAGTCAGCGTACCGGTTGCTGACGCCGAAACCTGAGGCCGGTAACCGGCCTTGGCGATTGGAACCCCCTCATCGGTGGCCCGAAGGCCAGCGCGGGCGGCGTTGAGATCCGGGTTGTTGGCATAGGCCCTCGCCATTGCGCCGGAGATCGTCTCAGCGAGCGTTGCGTGCGGCGCGATCAGCACACTGGTCGAGACAGCCGCCCACAAGGCTGCTTTGCGGACAATCGACACCATCTTCCCTCCGATCAGCCGAGGCAGCGGCGCCGCCTCGCAATTTCCAGCAGGTCCGCTTCCGTTACGGGCGACCTGCACCATTACCGTGGTAACGTGCTCGTGCCACCCACTGGCGAGCAAATCACCACCTCTGTGCTCTTTGAAACCCGGATTCGGTCTCGCGACAACTATCCACTGACGCTATGTGCAGCCATTTCCAAAAGAAACAAAGGGTACGTTGCCAATTGGCAACATTGCGATTTTCGCGCCGACACTTCTATGTTGAGTAACCTCAACATGTGGTACTTCAAAAAACAAACGAACGCTCGCGCCGAAATCCGGGAAGGGGTTTCACGGCCGCGTTGAAGTCAGATCGCTCCGAGATCTTGCCGAATCCGCGCACATAAAGTTTCGCACGAGATGCGTTACCAAATCCTTCCACCGCCACGAGACGCCCGCCGTCGCGGAGTTGTTCGAGAAGGCCGGCAGGTATCGTTTCCACGGCACCGTTGATGAAAATCACGTCATAGGGCGATTCTGCAGCGTACCCTTCGGCAAGATTGCCGGTCACCACCGCAATATTGTCATAGCCGAGGCGCGCCAGCGTCGCCGTCGCCGTCGCGGCCAGCCCTTCGTCGCTTTCCAAAGCGACGACGGAGCCAGCAATCAGAGATAGCAATGCCGAGGCGTAACCCGTACCGCAACCGATCTCCAGCACGACGTCTGACTTGGAAATTCCGGCAAGCTGCAACAGCTTCGCAAGCGGCGACGGCTCCATCAGGTAACGCGGCTCGAGGCCGCCGACGAGCTCGATATCGGCATCGATATAGGCCAGCTCCTTCATTTTCGCAGGCACGAACTCTTCGCGCGGCACGGAAAGGAAGGCAGACAGCACCGAATGGGAGGTCACATCCGTGGTCCGGATCTGATTGTCCACCATCTTAATGCGCGCTGCTTCGAAGTTCATGATACTGCCCTCGTGTCCCGGATAGGCGCGGTGCCGGTGTCCTGGAAATCCGCGCGATCTTGCATCTGGCTGCCGAAGCGCAGCCCGTTGCCTAAGCTCATAAATCGCCGCACCGCCGGTTTCAAGCGACAGCGACGTTTCGGCAAGCAAAAAGGAAAACGGCAACGGGAGGCCGCAGCACAGCGGCAGCGAAAGAAGGGCAATGAAACGCGACGGATCCGCCAGCCAAGAGCGGATCGGTCCTCAGGCAGCCCGTCAAAGTATCAGCAGATTTTCGAAAGCCGCGACGCAGCCAGCCGATTGTTAGCGTCCAGGCGCGGCCTCGAGGCCGACAAGAGCGATCTTGCCGTAGCCTGCGCTTTGAATGAGGTTCATCACCGTCATTAGCTCGCCATAGTCGACCAAACGATCGGCACGCAGGAGCACCCGTGTTTCCGTGTTCCCGTTCGTTATCCGATTGAGCTCGGAAATGAAGCTTTCGCGAGCCGTTTCGTCGTTGCCGATCGCCAGAGTAAGGTCTGCCTTGAGGGTCACGAAAACAGGCTTGTCGTCTCGCGGCGCGGGCTTCGCCACGGATTGCGGCAGATCGACCTTCATGTCGACCGTCGCCAAAGGCGCGGCAACCATGAAGATAATCAGCAAGACCAGCATGACGTCGATGAAGGGCGTAACGTTGATCTCGCTGTTCTCATCGAGATCACTACCGCTCTCAGATATCCTTCCCGCCATGGCCTTATCCGATCCTGGCTATCGAACCGTCGGCATAGCCATCGCGCCTGTGCGGCTGCGCCTTGCGCGCGTATCGATGGTCGAGGTCGCGGCTCACCAATCGCTCCACCGCTGTCGCGGCATCCGCCAGAATGAGCTTATATCCACCCACGGACCGGGCGAAGTAGTTGTAAATCACCACGGCCGGGATGGCCGCCACCAGGCCGATTGCGGTCGCCAGCAAGGCCTCGGCGATACCTGGCGCGACGATGGCCAGATTGGTCGTCTGCGCTTTGCTGATGCCGATAAACGAATTCATGATTCCCCAAACCGTACCGAACAGGCCGACGAAGGGACCGACCGAGCCGATCGAGGCCAGAATGCCGGTGCCGCCACTCATCCGCTTGCCGGCTCTAACCTCGATGCGGCCGAGCAGCGACGAAACGCGCTCCTTGATGCCTGCGGCCGGCGCATGATCCAGAACCGCTTCCGAGCGGACCATTTCGTCGATCGCCGCAGCGACCATTTCCGCAGCAACGCCGGTCTTGCGATCAAGTCCGGTCTTGACCTCGGCGAGGCCGTTCGCTGCGGTGAGTACTTGGACCGCACGCTTCAGCCGCGATTTTGCGCCAACGAGTTCCACCGTCTTTACCAGGAAGATCGCCCAGGTGACGACAGACGCCAGCGCCAGGCCGATCATCACGGCCTTGACGACGATATCGGCCGCGAGAAACATGCCGATTGGCGACAGATCGTGAGGAAGAACCGGGTTAACCTCTGCGGCCGGTGTCGCAGCATCGGCAGTTGCCGACGGCGCTGGTGCGACATTCGCTTGGCCGCCGGAACCTACCGGCGCCGTGACGGCGGGCGCGGGCGCATCCTGTGATTGCCTGACGATCGCGGCGGAAGGGTCCTGCTGCACCGCTTGGGCGAAGCCGGTCGCGGCCGCCCCGACAAACGAAATGGCGAGTGTTGCCGCAAACAACACGTTTAATTTCCGCCGGATCCGGTTTGACATCTCGTTCCTCACATATAGTGCGCCTGTCTTGCCGCCATGGTCGCGATGCAACCCCCGGGGGTACGAACAAGCCCCGCGTGCGTTCGCTGGCTCTTTACGACGAACTATGACCGAATGGCAAGAATTTGTGGAGTAAAATAATCAAGAATAATGCAGCCGAGTCGCATTTTTCCTGTCGGACGAATTTAGAAGGTGCCTTCCTCGGTGGAGAAGTCATTGCTGCGCCAATTGTACCGGCGGTGACGTTGCCACGGTCTCTCCGAGGAGGTGAACGACTTCGTGATGCGCATGCGCGGCGGCGCTGCGGACTGTGTCCGATCGGCATAAATTTCGATCGCGCCGCTCCCCCGCAGAGTCTCGGCCGTGACGATCAGCGCGCGGCTCGATTTGCAGGTGGGCAACTGCCGACGAGTGGCTGCAATGACGAGATCTGCTGCTTCGCACAAAACTGGGAAGAGTTCAGGCTCTTCGACAATGATGATCGTCCAGCCCTCCTGGCTTCGGCCGACGCACCATTCGCCCTTGCGGCAGACAAAGCCGCCGGTTTCTGCCGATGAAAGGACTTCAGCCACGCTCGCCGTACCTGCCTGTCGGTCGCGCGGTTCCGATTTGGCGGCTGAAGCGGGAGCACCTTCGATGGTAGGTGCAACATGATTGGCGGCGGCAAGCGCCCGTTGCCATTGCGAAAAGATAAAGTCCGGCGGCCGGGTCCGGTTCGTGGCGATCGCATCTTCGGCGATGAGCCCGACAAGTTGACCATCCTCCGATATCGTGACCGAGGGGCGTTGCGCCCGCTGCTCCAAGGCGATCGCCGCTCCGCCGAACACGATCAACACGGCGCCTGCGAGCGCGAGCCGCGTTCGCAGCACACACAGGATGATGCCGCCGAACGCTGCCAGCACAAAACCGCCCGTGCCCACCCGTCCCGTCACCCATTCGCCGTTGAACGAAGCCACATAGCGCGCCACCGCAAGCATCCAGTCCAGTCCCTGCCCCATCACCACCAATGGATAATGTTCGAGCCCGAATGGCATAAGGAGCATGGCGAACAAGCCGAACGGCATAATGAGGACGCTGATCAATGGCGTGGCAAGGACGTTGGCGATCAATCCATAGGCCGGCAGTCGATGAAAATAGGCGGCTGCGTAAACTGCCGTCGCCAATCCGCCGATAAGAGAGGTGGCGACGCTGCTGATGGCAAAATTGGACGCCAGCTCCCAGCGGTGCCTGCCAGCCACTCTCTCCTGCTCCCGCATCCGATATTCGCGCCAGCGAGCATAGCCTGCCACCAATGCCAGCGTGGCCGCGAAGGACATTTGGAAGCCCGGCCCGGCAACCGCCGACGGTGTCCAGGCGATAATGATGATCCCTGCCAGAGCGACGTTCCGCAGGCTGATCGAGACGCGGTCAAAGAAGACCGCGACCAGCATGATGGAAATCATGATCCAGGACCGAAGCGCCGAGACCGCGCCGCCGGAAATCAGGATGTAAAGCAGGACCATCACCAAGGCCCCGGCCGCCGCGATCTTCTTGACCGGCAGCCGCTCGGCAAAGCCCGGAACCAGACTTAAAAGCGTGCGCGCTCCAACAAGAAAGGTCCCCGCCGCGAGAACCATGTTGAGCCCCGAAATTGCCAGAACATGCGAAAGCCCGGCCGCTCGCAGGGTTTCGACGGTTTCGCGGCTGATGGCCCGTTCTTCGGCGGTGATGAGTGCCGCCGCAATGGCACCCGTATCGCCGCCGACCGTCTCCCTGATCCGCGCGCCGACAGTTTCGCGCGCCGCAGCAAGAAGCGCCTTGCCCTGCGCAAACAGAGACGTGTCGGCGCGAGACTCGGCCGCGCCCAGCGCCTGCCTGGGCGAGCCGTAGAAAAACCCGACCGCTCCAACGCCCTTGAAGAAGGCGTCGAAGGCAAAGTCGTTCAAGTCGGGTAACGCAGGTCCCGAAGGCGGAGAAAGGCGCGCTTTTCCTTCGATGGTCGCCCCGACCGGAAATCCTTCGTGGCGACTTCGCGCCAGCAGCGTTGCCTTGGAAGGCGGTCTGCGCAGCCGCGGCCTGGACGTTTCATCGACCTCGACCAGATACCGCCAGCGCCCCCGGTCATCCTGCTCGCGCGACAAAATGGTTCCGCGAAGGTTCGTGGTCACCGGTCCATCGAGAATGACCGTGTCGAGACGTGCGGTCTCGACCGCGGCCAGCAACATGCCGACGACGAAGATGAGGGGCGCGACCGCGAGCGGTCGCCAAGGCGCAAACCGCCCTCGACACAGAAGCACCGATATGCCGAAAACGCAAAGCAGCGGTGCAAGTTTGGCGATTCCGACGTCGTATGGCAGCGCGAACCAAACGAGCGAGCCTAGCGCCAGAAGCACCGAGATCAGCACGAAACCGTGCCCGAAGTCGGCTTCCTCCTCCACGGCCGTGCGAAAACGCCGGAAAATCGGAGACGCGGCCGCATGGATCCCATAACCCATTGACGAGCCGTTCGGTAGCCACGGCAAACGGCCGCTGGGCCGGACTACCGGCGCGTTGACGGCAAGAACGGAGACCTGACTGCCGATGAAAGACGGCGCACGGTCCACCGCATCGCGCGTTGTCCGCCCTCGCTCTTCCGTACCCATTCCCGTTCCGCTCTGCCCCTCTGCGGCTGTCGAACCGGATCCTGCAACCAACGTCGTGATATTGCAACCAGAAGCTCATTTGCACAAAAAATCGGCAGAGCTATATAGAATGGTACCGCATTATCAGATTAACGATCATTGATCTGATTGGACATCTTGCCATAACGTGCGATTATTGCGTTGCCATATGCACATTTTCGCATCGCACCATTTGCCTTTCGTACAGCTTGGCAGTCGAAAATAAATCATATAGCAAATTCGCAACGTTCACTTTCGTGGCATATCTCTATGCCACGTTGCCATAAGACGGAGGGTCCCATGTCAGAAAAAAGCGCGGTCGTAACATTCGATGGAAAATCGGCGGAACTGCCAGTGCGATCGGGATCCATTGGGCCGGCCGTCGTCGATATCGGATCGCTCTACAAGCAGACGCACATGTTCACCTACGATCCCGGCTTCACGTCGACGGCGTCGTGTGAATCCAAGATCACCTATATCGACGGCGACGAGGGCGTGCTGCTCCATCGCGGCTATCCGATCGAGCAACTGGCGGAACACGGCGACTTCCTCGAAGTGTGCTATCTGCTCCTCTATGGTGAACTGCCGACCAAGGCTCAGAAGGACGACTTCGACTACCGGGTGACCCATCACACGATGGTCCACGAACAGATGTCGCGCTTCTTCACCGGTTTCCGCCGTGACGCGCACCCGATGGCCGTCATGTGCGGCTGCGTCGGCGCCTTGTCGGCCTTCTATCACGACTCGACCGACATCACCGATCCGCACCAGCGCATGGTCGCGTCGCTGCGCATGATCGCGAAGATGCCGACGATTGCCGCGATGGCTTACAAATATCATATCGGCCAGCCGTTCGTTTACCCGAAGAACGACCTCGACTACGCCTCTAACTTCCTGCGCATGTGCTTTGCGGTACCCTGCGAGGAGTATGTCGTGAACCCGGTTCTTGCACGCGCGATGGATCGGATCTTCATCCTGCACGCCGATCACGAGCAGAATGCATCGACCTCGACCGTCCGCCTCGCCGGATCGTCGGGCGCAAACCCGTTTGCATGTATTGCGGCCGGCATCGCCTGCCTCTGGGGACCGGCTCACGGTGGTGCCAACGAAGCGGCACTCAATATGCTCGCCGAGATCGGCACGGTCGATCGCATTCCGGAATATATCGCCAAGGCCAAGGACAAGAACGATCCGTTCCGCCTGATGGGCTTCGGCCATCGCGTTTACAAGAACTACGATCCCCGCGCGAAGATCATGCAGAAGACGACGCATGAGGTTCTCGCCGAGCTCGGCCACAAGGACGATCCGCTGCTCGAAGTCGCGATGGAACTCGAGCGCATTGCGCTGACCGACGAGTATTTCATCGAAAAGAAGCTTTATCCGAACATCGACTTCTATTCCGGCATCACGCTGAAGGCGCTGGGCTTCCCCACCACCATGTTCACCGTGCTCTTCGCGCTGGCCCGCACCGTCGGCTGGATCGCGCAGTGGAACGAAATGATCGAGGACCCGGAACAGCGCATCGGCCGCCCGCGTCAGCTCTATGTCGGCGCTCCGCAGCGCGACTACCTCCCTGTCTCAAAGCGCTGAGCGGGCATCCGGTGAAATCGAAAAGCCCGGTCAGAAATGGCCGGGCTTTTTTCTTTGGAGATAATCGAAGACGATTTCCGCCGCCTTGTCGCCAGGCGGACGGTCGGTTGCCATGCGCTGTTGCACAAGGGCGAAACCGTCAAGCATGGCACGGCGTTGTGGCGTATCGATCGAAAGCCGCTCGAACCAGCGTGTCAGCGCCGCCGGCCGGATCGCCTTGTTGAAATACTCCGGCACGATCGGAAAATCAGCAATCAGGTTCGGAAGTGCGGCAGTCCATATCCCGATCCGCGAGTGCAGGAAACTGACAAGCCAATCGGCCTTGTAGGTCGAAACGACGGGAATCCCGGCAAGCGCGAGTTCGAGGATAACGGTCCCGGAAGCGGCGAGCGCGGCGTCGGCCTCGGCAAAAGCCTCCCACTTCCTGTCCGCCGCGACGGAGATTTCAGGCCGGACCTTCCACGATGCCGTCACTTCCTTTACGCGCCGCTCCTGGCGAGGAACTGTCGGCAGCAGAAAGCGCATGCCTTCGTGACGCGCCGCGAGTTCCTCGACAGTCTCGCGAAAAATCGGCAGCAAGCGGCTGACCTCGCTCCCGCGTGACCCCGGAAGCAGGAGACAGGTCGCGGGCTCTTGCTGCCGTTCCCGCCGCTGCTTCTCGTGCTGGCGCGCACGAACCGCCAGGACATTCGCGTCGGACGCAAGGCGATGCCCGACATAGGTGGTCGGCGGGCCACCAAGTGTACGCATCACCTCCGGCTCGAACGGTAGAACCGCAAGCACATGATCGACATAGGTACGCATGCGCGGTGCGCGCTCAGGCTTCCACGCCCAAACGCTCGGACAGACATAATTGATCACCGGCAAGTGCGGTAGCGCGGCGCGCACGTGCCGAGCCACGCGGTGGGTAAAATCCGGGCTGTCGATAATCAGCAATGCATCGGGCCACGCCGAGATGATCGCACGGGCGGTCTGGCGGATGCGCAGGAGCAACTTCGGCAAACGCGCAAGCACCTGCGAAAAACCCATGATCGACAGCTCGGAATAGTCGAACAGCGATGTCAGCCCCTCGGCTTCAAGCGCCTCGCCGCCGACGCCGACCAATTCGAGCGAACCTTCAAGACGAGACCGAAGCGCGCGCACCAGATCGGCGCCGAGCAGGTCTCCGGAGACTTCTCCGGCTATTACGGCCAGTTTGTAACCTGTGCCGGTCATCGACGGCTCCCGTAGCCGCCGCGTTCAACACCCAGAATGAACAGGCCGCTCTTGTCGGCCATTTCGATGATCTGCGAGCGCTCAAGGACAAGTGCCCTGCCCGCTTCGATTGCGATGCCTGCGAGACCCGCCGCCTCGGCGCCGGCGACCGTGGAAGGACCAATCGAGGGCAGGTCCGCGCGTTCGTCCTGTTGCGGTTTGCAGAGCTTGACGAGAACCCCGCGGCGGCGGGCAGAGACCCGGCCTTCCGCCTTGAGTGCGGCAACACGAGCCAGCATGGCATCGGTGCCTTCAGCGCCCTCGAGCGCGATCACCCTGCCGCCGACGGCGACGGCGCCCTGCCCGACATCGAGCGCTCCCAATGCATTGGCAGCGGCGATCCCAGCTTCCACATCCCGGCGATCGTCATCGGTAGGCATGTGGGTTCCGAGTGGGCCGGCATCTGCGAGAAGATTGGGGACGACGTCCTGCACACCGATGACACGGGCGCCGCTTGCTTCGATGAGATCCATCGCCATTCGCAGGACCGCATCGTCGCCGCCGGACATCAGAGTCCGAAGGACGCTCGGCACTTTGGCGAGCGTTCTGAGCGTGGGGCGGATATCACGCCATTCCGGTCGCCGCCGGACACCTCCGGAGAGCACGACACGATCGATCCCCTCTGCCTCGAAGGTCCGGCTGATTGCGGCGAAATCACCGATGGCGAGGATGGAGTGGTCGAATCCCGTCCAGTCGGCGTCCGCTTCGCGCGACAGTGCAATGATGAAAGGGTTCTCGCCCTGCCGCCGCGCCGCCTCCGCCACGTGATGTGGCAGCGCGCCAGCGCCAGCAATAATCGCCAACCTGCCTCCTGTACCCGGCAGGCCGTGGGCCGCCACTGCGGTCAACCTCTGGCGCCGCGGTTCGGCGACGACAGCGCGCGATCGCTCTCTGCGGCAATGAAATCGAGGATCTCGAGCGCCGGGGCGCAATCGAGATACTCCTGCCGGATCGCCGCAGCATTGGCGCGGATCGATTCCGGTCCGTCGAAAATCTGCTTGTACGCCCGCCGCACCGCATGGATCGTCGCGCGCTCTATGCCCGCGCGCGTCATGCCGACGACATTGAGGCCGCTCAGAACGCCGGGGTTGCCGTTGAGCATGCCGTAGGGAATGACGTCGTAGCTGACCGCCGAAAGGCCGCCGATAAAGGCCTGCCTGCCGATGCGTGTGAACTGGTGAACGGCGGACCCGCCGCCAAGAATGGCGCGGTCGCCAACGGTCACATGCCCCGCCAGCATCACGTTGTTAGACAGGATGATATTGTTCCCAAGGCGGCAATCGTGTGCGACGTGAGAATTGGCAAGAAAAAGGTTGTTGTTGCCGACGACCGTGGTGCCGCCGTGCTCGACGGTGCCGGTGTTCATCGTCACACCTTCACGGATGGTGCAGTTCTCGCCGATCACCAGCGTCGTGTTGAGGGCGCTATGATGCACGCTTTGCGAGTCGCCGCCTATGACGGCCGACGGAAAGATCTTCGAAGCCTTGCCGACCGTCGTGCGCCCAATGACCACGACATGGCTTATGAGCTCGACGTCGTCGCCCAGAACGACATTCGGCCCGATATGGCAAAACGGGCCGATCTTGGCGTTCTCTCCGATCACGGCCCCATCCTCGATGACAGATGACGGGTGGATCTTCGCAGTCGATGCAATCATGTTCAGGCGTCTTCCTTGCTGACGATCATCGCGCCGATATCAGCTTCCGCGACAAGTTGCCCGTCAACTTTTGCATCACAGTGAAATTTCCAGATATTGCCGCGTTGCTTCTGTTTGGCGACATGGAACTCGACCTGATCCCCCGGCACGACAGGCTTGCGGAAGCGGGCATTGTCGATGGTCATGAAGTAGACGAGGTTCTCGCCGATCCCGGTCTTGCGGGCGCAGATGGCGCCGGCCGTCTGCGCCATGCCTTCGATCAGCAACACGCCCGGCATGATCGGCTTTTCCGGGAAATGCCCGGTGAAATGCGGTTCGTTCGCCGACACATTCTTGATTCCGATCGCGGAGTTGTCGGAATCGATCTCGATGATGCGATCGACGAGCAGGAACGGGTAGCGGTGGGGAAGAAGCTTCAGGATTTCCTGAATATCCGCCGTGCCGAGTACGGTTGCAGCCTCATTCATCCTTGCCACCCTTCTTCTTCTGTCTTTCGCTGGCGCGCATCGCCATCTCGGCGATATCCCGCAGAAAATCCCGCATCGGGCGTGCGGGAATTCCGCCGTAACGCTCCCCGGGCGGCACGTCGCTCGCAACGCCACTCATGGCGGCGATCTGTACGCCGTCGCCGATCGTGATATGGCCGTTGACGCCCGTTCCGCCGCCAATCATCACGCCGTCGCCAATTTTCGTGCTGCCGGCGATGCCGACCTGGCTGACAATGCCGCAATAGCGGCCGATGCGGACGTTGTGTCCGATCTGCACGAGGTTGTCGATCTTCGTGCCCTCGCCGATCACGGTATCATCCATGGTGCCGCGATCGATCGTCGTGTTCGCACCGATCTCGACATGGTCCTGGATGATCACGCGACCGACCTGAACGATCTTGATCATTCCGCCCTTAGGGCCTGGCGCGTAGCCAAAACCGTCCTGACCAATCCGCGCGCCCGGATGAATGATGACGTTGTTGCCGACCAGCGCACAAAGAATGCTGGCACCCGCTGAAATCGTGCAATCACGGCCAATCCGGACATTCGGTCCGATGACGGCGCCCGCGGCAACGCGCGTTCCGCTCCCAATCTCGGCACCGGCACCGATCACTGCCGTCGGCTCGACCTCTACACCGGGCTCAAGCCGGGCTGTCGGATCGACAAACGCACCGGCAGCAACGCCCCGCTCGCTTGTAATGTACGATGGGCGCATTGCCGTTTCGTGAAGCAGCGCACCTGCAAGCGCGAAGGCTGTATGCGGCTTCGGGGTCAAGAGAACGGGGATACTGTCCGGTACGATCGAAGAAATCGCCTTGTCGCAAATGATTGCCGAAGCGTGGCAATCTTGCAGCTCATCGCGGTTCTTGCGCGAGAGCATATAGCAAACGTCACCCGGTTTGGCGCGATAAACCGGTGCTACCCCGTGGATCAAGCGATCCGCGGCAGCGGCATCCGACAACTCCGCCCCAATCCGATTCGCCAGGTCGCCCAAGCGAATCCCTTGATGGGGCGGAAAAAAGCAGTTCTGTTCCATGGACACTCCAGAACGATTTTGTACGGCAGTTCTGGACTGCTTTTATCAGAATGACGAGTTAATGCCGAACTTGAAGTTCTGCACCTCGTCGAAGTCCTCCTTCGCAACCGGAACGGCGTAGTCGACACGCAGCGGACCGAATGGCGAAGCCCAGATAAGGCTGACGCCGACAGACGCACGCAACGATGCGTCCGTGCCACGAGCGAACTCACCCGCTCCGGTCAGCTCCACGTCATTACCGTAAAGCGTGCCGGCATCGACGAAGAGTGCACCGCGGAAGCCGCTATCACGCGGAATGCCCGGCAACGGGAACGACGCTTCTGCAGAGGCCGTGAAGTAGGTCGTGCCGCCCAGCGCGTCGCCGTTGTTGACGCGCGGACCGATACCGTTGCGCTCAAAGCCACGGATATCGTTGCTACCCAGCTGGAACTGGTCGAAGACTTCCATTGATCCAGAGGTCTTGAACAGGTGACCGGCACTTCCGCCGATCGACGCGATGATGTCCGCCTCGTCGTTCAGCGTGTAGTACCACTTGGCCTTACCGGTAAGCTTGTAGAAATCAGAGGTACCGCCAAGTCCGGCGAACTCCTGCGTAACCGTGGCAAGAATGCCCTCGTGCGGCAATTGGGCGTCATCAAGCGTGTTGTAGGTCACCGACTGCGAGATCGACGAACGCGTCCACGGGCTCTCTTCCACGACGCGGTCATAAGGCGAGGACAGTTCGTCCAAGTCGCCACCGTAATCGATCCTGGTGAAGTTGTAGCGCAGCGTTGTCGACAGGCTCTCGGTGATCGGCGCAGTCACGCGCAGGCTGAAGCCCTGATCGTCATAGGTGTAGTGATCGTCGTCGTAGTCGTTTTCGTTCTTGAAGAGATCGAAGCCCGCAGCCAGGCGGTAGCCGAGGAAATAAGGCTCGGTAAACGACACATTGTAGGTCTGGTTGTCTTCACCACGACCGGCTGCGACACGAATGTACTGGCCGCGGCCAAGGAAGTTCTTCTCTTCGATCGAGGCCTCGACAAGGAAGCCGCCGCCGCTGCCGGCCGAATAGCCGGCACCGATGCCGAACGAACCGGTCGACTGATCCTGCACATCGACGATGATCACGACCCGATCGGCGGCACTGCCCGGCTGCGTCGAAATGTTTACCGTCGAGAAATAGCCAAGCGCCTCGAGCCGGCGCTTTGCGCGCGCGATCATTTCCTGGTTGAAGGCATCACCTTCACCGACATCGAACTCACGGCGAATAACGTAATCACGCGTACGCGTGTTACCGCGGATCTCGATGCGCTCGACATAGGCGCGCTCGCCCTGGTCCACGAGATAATCGACAGCGATCGTGTGGTTGGCAAGATCACGGTTGCCACGCGGGGTCACACGAGCGAACGGGTAGCCTTCCGAAGCTACACGCTTCGAAATCTCGCTCATGGTGTCCTGAACGTCCTTGGCCTTGTAAACGGAGCCTTCCCGGCTCTGGACCAGCCCCCTCAACTCCTCGGCGTCGACGCCTTCGACGGTCGATTCGATGTTGACCGGACCGAAATCGTAGCGAGGGCCTTCCTCGACGGTGATCGTCACCGCGTATTCATTGGTCGCCTCATTCAGCGTCGCGTCGGACGAGACGACCTGGAAATCGGCATAGCCGCGATTGTAATAGAATTGACGCAGCAATTCTTCGTCGGCACGCAACTTGTCCGGATTGTAGACGTCCTTGCGGGTCAGGAACGAGAAGATGCCCGATTCCTTGGTCGCAATCACCGACTGCAACCGGCCATCACTATAAGCCTCGTTGCCGACGAAATTGATCTGAGAAATCTTCGTGCGCTCGCCCTCATTGATGACGAAGGCGAGGTTCACACGCCCCTCGGCAATCGGCACGACCTGCGTCGTCACGGTGACGTCGCTACGGCCGATCGCGGCGTAGGCGTTCTTGATGGACTGGATATCGCTCTCGACGGTTGCCTCGCTGTAAGGACCGAGCGGCTGGGTCTGCACTGCAGCCTGCAGCTTGTCGTCCGTGATCTTGCGGTTACCGTTGAAAACAACCTGGTTGACGAGCTGGTTCTCGCTGACAGAGACGACGAGCGTGCCGCCAGCGACATTGATGCTGACGTCGGAGAAATAACCGGTGGCATAAAGACGCTTCACCGAAGCATCGATATCGGCGTTGCTGAAGCTCCTGCCCGGGACGATCGTTATGTTCGCACGTACGGTGTCCGCGCTTACACGCGTTGCGCCCCGCACCTCAACTCGATTGATGACCGCGGCTTGTGCAACCGACGTGCCTGCGAACACCCCAACACCGGCACCCGTGGTAACCATGCTTGCTGACAGCGCAAAGGCCGACACCGCGTTCAAAAATCTTGAACCAGCTTTCATGTTTAAATCTTACCTTTTCCCAACGTCCCGCGGCAATTTCGTACCGACTCCGGTCACGGTTGCCGTTTTACCCGCTTTTGCCATACAAGCAAGTCAGCTGGTTAAATTCTGTTTACTTCAATTCGAACCGTGGCTTAACAGCCACTACGGATTCGACTTATCGTAAACAAATCCTTGCGGCGCAAGCCACGGCGCGTCACTCGTTCACAATATCCGAAAGGTTGCTGCGTCCCTCCCAGGACGCGGATCGCAAGAAGAGCAAAGACCTGCAGCCAGCGCCTCGATCTTCGAAATCCTGTTTCAGCCGAAAAGCCAGTTGATATCATTCCACGCCGCGAAGACCGTGAGCATCAGCACCATCGCAAATCCAATGCGGAAAGCGATATCCTGTGCTGCGGGGCCGACGGGTTTTCCGCGCAACGCTTCCACCGCATAGAACATGAGATGGCCGCCATCAAGCACGGGGACGGGCATGAGGTTAAGCAATCCTATAGAAACTGATAGAACGGCTGCGAAGTTCAAGACTTCGGCGACGCCAAGCTTGGCCATCTGCCCGGAAATCTGCGCAATACGGATCGGTCCGCCCAGTTGATCGGCTTTCATCCGGCCAACGAACAGATTCGACAGATAGTCGAACGTGCCGGTCACGATTCGCCAGCTTTGCAGGGCTCCCTGACCGACCGCTTCAAGCGGCCCGTAGGTCTCGATTCGGAAGTTCCCGACCTCCTGATTTGTCCCGATACCGATCTTGCCCTCTTCCACCTTGTTGCCCAGCGGGTCGACGGATTCGATACGCTGCGGCACCATCTGCAGGTCGATCGCGGAACCGTCGCGCTCGACGCGGACCGTGATAGGCAGTTCCGGGCGAACGCTGACGTAGCGCCGTACGTCGTCAAAGGTGGCTATCGGCGTTCCGTCGATCGACACCAGCCGGTCACCCAACTTGACGCCCGCCTTTTCGGCCGCGCTGCCGGGCGCCACCAGGGCCACAACCGGATCGGCAACGGCACGGCCGTAGATGGAGAAGAGAACAGCGAAAATCGCAATCGCCAGCACGAAATTGGCAATCGGCCCGGCCGCGACGGTTGCAGCCCTCTTCCAAAGCTTCGCACCCAGGAATGAACGGGCGCGGTCTTCCGGCGCGATTGTCTCCAACCGGCGATAGTCGGGCGTGCTTGCTGCATCGTCGTCGCCGAAGAATTTCACGTAGCCGCCGAGTGGAACCACGCAGAACTTCCATCTGGTGCCGTGGCGGTCGGTCCAACCGAAGAGCTCCGGTCCGAAACCGACGGAGAAGGCGAGAATGCGGATGCCGGACCAGCGGCCCACCAGGTAGTGCCCAAGCTCATGAACGAAGACCAAGAGGGTCAGCAGAAACAGGAAGGTGGGTATGGCGTATTGCAGATTCTCAAGCAGAAGGCTCATGGTATTTCCTAACGCATCCGCTGTTGCGACACCGCACTGACTTGAGGTGCGCGGCTGTCGCTGTCACATTTTGCATGCTTGCATAATCTACCCCTAATTCGATTTCGACTTAAGGAATTATGCGGCAGCCTCAAAGGCCCAACAGAACCGGACCGAAGGCGACTGCGCGCCCGCCGGCAAACAGAAGCTGGGCCAGCACCAGAATCAAGGCGGCGACGCAGGCGAATATCAATCCGTCGACCCGATCCATGACCCCGCCGTGTCCAGGGATAAGCTTGCTCGAATCCTTTACGCCGAAACGACGCTTGATGAAGGACTCGAACAGATCCCCGATCTGGCTGGAAACGGACAGCACAAGCGCAATGATCGGGATGCGCAGATCCTGCAGGGAGAAATGAGCCATGAACACGGCAACACCCGCAAGAACGCCACAGATCGTCCCGCCCAGCGCTCCCGACCAGGTTTTTCCAGGCGAAATGGCCGGCGCCAGCTTCGGACCGCCGATCGCCCTTCCGGTAAAATAGGCGAAGATGTCCGTCCCCCAAACGACGGCGAACACGAAAAGCATCGCGATCAGACCGAGATAATCTGCCCCGCGGATTGCGGCGAGCGATACCGCAGTCAAACCCGCGTAAACGATGCCACCCGGCAACCACCAGCTCGTCTTGCGGATCAGCACCCAAAGCCCGCCGGAAAGCGAAAAGGCCGCCAGCACCGGCAGGCTGAAGTGAATATAGTCAAACAGGACGAGGATTGCGATCACGGCCTGCGAAAGCCACCCGAGAGCGTTGCCCTGAAAGTCGCTCTCGGCAAGTTTGGTAATGGTCGACCATTCGTAATAGACCAGCAAACCGATCGCGACGGACAGGAGCTGGAAGGCAAGCCCGCCTGCCCAGGTCGCGCCAAGGGCAACCGCCGCAAGCACTACCCCGGAGGCGATGCGAAGCTTGAGTTCACTTTGCATCAGGAGCCAACCGCCAGCGTCGGTTGCGGCAGGCCGCCGAAGCGGCGTTCGCGGCTGGCATATTTTTCAATGGCGGCAAGGAACGTCTCGCGCGTGAAGTCCGGCCAAAGTTCGGGAATGAACAGCAATTCCGAATAGGCTCCTTGCCAAAGCAGAAAGTTGGAGAGGCGCTCCTCGCCGCTCGTCCGCAGGATCAGGTCCGGATCGGGAATGCCGGCGGTATCGATCGTTGCCGTGATTCTTTCCGCCGTGATCTCGTCCGGGCGGAGGCGACCGGCGGCCACCTCTGCGGCCAGGCGACGCATCGCCCTCGCCAACTCGTCCCTCGCGCCATAGTTGAATGCGATCACCAACGTGATACCGGTGTTCGCGTGCGTCGTCTCCTCCGCTTCGATCAGCAGCGGCAGAATGTCACCGCTGAGATTTGCGCGATCGCCTATGACCCGAATGCGAACGTTCTCGCGATGCAGATCGGCAAGATCCCGTCTTATGAAAGCCTTGAGCAAGCCCATGAGGTCCGTGACCTCGGCCTCGGGCCTGCTCCAGTTTTCCGACGAGAAGGCGAAAAGCGTCAAATAGCGAATGCCGAGTTCGGCGGCCGTCTTTACCGCAGCCCGCACGGCCTCGACACCTTTTCGGTGCCCCATCGTGCGCGGAAGTCCACGCGCGTTCGCCCATCGACCGTTGCCGTCCATGATGATGGCAACGTGATTCGGTACGTTTGCGGGGGTGAACTCTTGCATTGGCGGTCCGAAAAA
Source organism: Sinorhizobium psoraleae (assembly GCF_013283645.1). Classification (GTDB taxonomy): domain Bacteria; phylum Pseudomonadota; class Alphaproteobacteria; order Rhizobiales; family Rhizobiaceae; genus Sinorhizobium; species Sinorhizobium psoraleae. The sequence goes on along the minus strand of NZ_JABEKV010000004.1, from coordinate 250,369 downwards.
AGAGACTCAGATCATCGACGCGTCAGACCTGCATGATTTCCTTTTCCTTATCGGCGAGCAAGCGGTCGATCTCGGAAATCGTTTCGTCGGTCATCTTTTGGACACGCTCGGACTGAGCACGGTGGATATCCTGCCCGATCTCGCCATCCTTTTCGGCTTTTTTCAGGTCGTCCATGCCGTCACGGCGAACGTGGCGGACTGCCACCTTGCTTTTCTCGGCGTAGTCGTGCGCGACCTTGACGAGCGACTTGCGGCGTTCCTCATTCAGCTCCGGGAGCGGAATGCGCAGGTTCTGGCCGTCGACGATCGGGTTGAGGCCAAGGTTCGATTCCCGGATCGCGCGTTCAACGGCGCCGACCATGGACTTATCCCATACCGAAACGGACAGCATCCGCGACTCCGGAACCGTGATGTTGGCCACCTGGTTCAACGGCATGCGTGAGCCATAGGCCTCCACGGTCACCGGATCGAGAACATTGGCCGATGCGCGGCCGGTGCGAAGCGATGCGATGTCGTGCTTGAACGCGGAGACCGCTCCGTCCATGCGGCGTTTCAGTTCCTTCAGATCCACACCTTCACTCATGGTTCAAGACTCCTGTCTTCAACAGCCCCAGGGGCTTTCAAACTGTCAATTGTCCGTGACGATGGTGGCATGGCCGCCACCGGTCAAGATCTCCGCAAAACCGCCCCTCTCGTGAATCGAGAAAACGACGATCGGAATGGCATTTTCGCGTGCAAGCGCCACTGCGGCAACGTCCATCACGGCCAATCCTTTCTCCAGAACCTCACTGTGGGTCAGGCGATCGAAACGGGTAGCCGTCGGGTCCTTCTTCGGATCGGCAGAGTAAATACCGTCGACCTGCGTTCCCTTGAAGATCGCTTCTGCACCCATCTCGGCTGCGCGGAGCGCCGCGGCGGAATCCGTCGTGAAGAACGGATTGCCCGTGCCTCCGGCGAAGATGACCACGCGACCAAGCGATAGATGATATAGGGTAGCGCGTTGCGAAAAACTCTCACAGATTTCCGGCATCGCAATGGCCGAAAGCACCACGGTGTCGATGTCCAGCTTGCGCAGCGACGTCGCCAGCGCGAGCGCATTGATCACCGTCGCCAGCATCCCCATGTGGTCGCCGGTTACCCGATCACCGCCCTTCGAGGCAACTGCGACGCCACGGAAGATATTGCCGCCGCCGACAACAACGCCGACTTCGACGCCCATGGCGCGCGCCTCGGCGATATCCGAGGCGATCCGGTCGGCGACCGCCACATCGATGCCGAAGCCCTGGCTTCCCATCAAGGCTTCACCGGAGGCTTTGAGAAGAACACGCTTGTAGATTGGCTTGGCCGACATCATCGCTCCTGAACAGATCGGCACGCCTGTGCGGAAGGCAGTGCACAGCGGCATAGGGTATATCGTATTGCGCGGTATCGACCGCTCCGGCACAAACCGGCGGGTCCGACGCATTGACGAATGCCGGATACACGAAGGGCATCGCGTTGTCACGCGATGCCCCCACGTTTTCCCAATAAGGGTGAAGAAATCAGCCCTTGGCAGCCGCTGCGACTTCCGCAGCGAAATCGGACTCTTCCTTCTGAACGCCTTCGCCGAGCAGCAGACGCGCGATACCGGCAACCTCGATCGGCGCACCGACGGTCTTTTCCGCTTCCTTGATCGCTGCCTCGACGGTCTGGTCGGGGTTCATGACGAAAGCCTGCGAAAGAAGTGCGACTTCCTCGAAGAACTTGCGCATGCGGCCTTCGACCATCTTCTCGATAATGTTATCCGGCTTGCCCGAAGCGCGCGACTGCTCGATGAAGACGTTGCGCTCGCGCTCGGCAACCGCCGGGTCGATTTCGCTCGGGCGAACTGCCAGCGGGTTGGTCGCAGCAACGTGCATCGCGACCTGACGGCCGATCGCGTTCAAGGCTTCCTTGTCGCCGGTCGACTTGAGGGCGACGAGTACGCCGAGCTTGCCGAGGCCATCAGCAACCGAATTGTGGATGTAGGTCGCGACGACGCCGTTATCGACCGACAGCAGCGCAGCGCGGCGAAGCGTCATGTTTTCGCCGATCGTCGCAATCGCATCGGTGATCGTATCGGCGACGGACTTGCCGGTAGCCGGATACTTGGCGGCGCCGATCGCGTCGACCGATCCATCGGTTCCGACAGCAACAGCCGCCACGCCGCGGACGAGGTCCTGGAAGGCGTCGTTGCGGGCAACGAAATCCGTCTCCGAGTTGATCTCGACGGCCACGGCCTTGTTGCCGGCGCTGGCAATGCCGATGAGGCCTTCGGCAGCCGTGCGGCCGGACTTCTTGTCGGCCTTGGCGATGCCCTTGGCGCGCAGCCAATCGATCGCGGCTTCCATATCGCCATTGGTTTCAGCAAGCGCCTTCTTGCAATCCATCATGCCTGCGCCGGTCTTTTCGCGCAGTTCCTTCACCATTGCGGCAGTAACACTCATCTTCTTGCCTCTTTGTCTGTTTGGCTGGCGCGCTCACCATCAGCGGCGCAGTGCCAGGAGGTTTTGGCAGGGAATGGCTTTTCAATGTGACATCGTGATGAACGCTTCATCGCGATGATACGTGGGCAAGATATTGTAGGCCCGATCGCGCCATTTCCGGCTGAAAAGAACGAGGCCGTTCAGATTTCCATCACAAACGGCCTCGTCCGACGTTTCATTTGGTACGGCAGCCTTAATCTGCCGCCCGGCCCGATCAGGCCTCGGACGATTCGTCGAGAGCAGGCTCGACCGGAACCTCGACCGATGCACCGAGATCGCGGCCAGCGGCACCCTGCTGACGGGCAATGCCGTCGATGGCGGCGCGAGCGATGAGATCGCAGTAGAGAGCGACTGCGCGCGATGCATCGTCGTTGCCCGGGATCGGATAATCGATCTGGTCCGGATCGCAGTTGGAGTCGATGACGGCAACGACCGGGATGCCAAGACGCTTGGCTTCTTCGATCGCGATCGATTCCTTGTTGGTGTCGATGATGAACATCAGGTCCGGCGTGCCGCCCATGTCGCGGATACCGCCGAGTGCGCGGTTCAGCTTCTCGCGCTCACGCTCGAGGTTCAGGCGCTCCTTTTTCGTGAAGCCGGAAGCTTCCGAAGCGAGAATTTCGTCGAGCTTGCGCAGGCGCTGGATCGAGTTGGAAATCGTCTTCCAGTTGGTCATCATGCCGCCGAGCCAGCGAGCATTGACGTAGTACTGGGCAGAGCGCTTCGCGGCGTCGGCGATGATTTCCGAAGCCTGGCGCTTCGTGCCGACGAAGAGCACGCGGCCGCCGTTGGCGACGGTGTCGCTGACGACCTGCAGGGCGCGCGACAGCATCGGGACGGTCTGGGCGAGGTCAATGATGTGGACGTTGTTACGATCGCCGAAGATGTACGGCTTCATCTTCGGGTTCCAGCGATGCGTCTGGTGGCCGAAGTGAACGCCTGCTTCGAGAAGCTGGCGCATAGTAAAGTCAGGCAATGCCATGCCTTTTTCTCCTTTTCCGGTTGAACCTCCGCAAGGCGTCGAGCGCATCGCTGATGCGCCCACCGGCGGAACAATCCGGATTTCTCCCGGAACATCCCATGCCTCACGTGTGGAATGGCCAGCCCCTTAGCGGTAACTGCCCGATAAATCAAGACTGGAAGTCAGTTTTGTGCGGTTCCTGCTTATTTGCAGTCTCCCGCATTGAAGACTTCGAGTTTGGCGAGTTTTCCACTCAGCACGAAATCTCCATAATCCATCGTCAGGTCGCGAGTAACCCCGTTCTCGTAGAGCTTGAACGACATGCGGTAGATAGGCAGTGCATCTCCGCTCTTCTCGTCATTGAAATAGGAGATCGTCACCGGCCAATAATTCTCGCCCGCCAGTTTTCCGGCCTTGCCGACATCAGCGTCGTCCGATGCCGGCTTGCGGGCCTTGCCGACGAAGGTCGAGGTGATCAGCGTCTTGTCGCCCGTATCGGAGCCGTCAAAGATGCGCGCTTCGAAAAACGCGTCACCCTTCTTCGCCCGTTCGATCACTTCCAGCATGTGCTCGGTCGGGAAGCGGCTTTCGGCGAGCGCCACCTCGCGCTTGTCCGGCGCCGTCAGTTCGACCTTGACGCCGGTCTTGTCCTCATGCGCACTGCCGCGGACTTCCTTGTCGAGTTTCTCGTCGGTGAATGAACGCGTCAGAAAGCGGAAGTTGCCGTTCCGCATGTCTTCATAGGTGGTCGTCTGCTGGTCCGTAAGGCGAACTTCCTCGCCGGTGTCGACCTGGGTCATGAACCTGAAACTGACCGTGTAACCCTCGCAGGCCGAGCCGTTGAACTCGTAGACCATGCGGCCATACATGCTCGAAATGCCCGCCCGATCGGACGCATCCTTCAGCTCCAGATCGTAAACGGCGCGGTGAGGCGCAAGCGCGCTCGCATTCGCAGCAGCGGCGTCCAAGCTCACCATCGCCGCGAAACAGACGCTTCCAAAACTGGCGCGACCGAAGCCTGTACGAAACATCCGTTTCCTCCTGTTGCACTCGCCGGCAATGCTATAAACAAACTGTCGGCAGAAGCGAGGCAGATCCGCGACGAAAGATTGACGCCCGTCGCGATCCAGCTTGCATGCCGGATTTTATCACAAAAGACAACAACGGAGCCTTCCATGTCCGCAGAGATCGAAACGCGCCTCGCCGAACTTGGCATTACCCTGCCCTTGGCAGCAGCGCCCGCAGCGAACTATGTTCCCTACGTGATCAGCGGCTCGATGCTCTATATTTCCGGGCAGTTGCCCATGGAAGGCGGCAAGGTCGCGGTGACCGGGCATGTCGGCAAGGATGTCGATATTGCGACTGCCCAGCGTGCCGCGGAACTCTGCGCCATCAACATCCTCGCCCAGGCAAAGGCAGCGCTTTCCGACGATCTCGGGCGCATCCGCCGCCTCGTCAAGATCAACGGCTTCGTCGCGTCCGTCCCGGATTTCGTCGAACAGCACCTCGTCATCAACGGCGCGTCCAACCTGCTCGCCAACGTGCTTGGCGAGGCCGGCAAGCATGCGCGCGCCGCGGTGGGCATGGCCGCCCTACCCTTCAACGCGGCCGTCGAAATCGACGCCGTCATCGAAATCGCCTGATCCGAGGAATCGCATGAAGGATATTTCCTGGCTCAAGGCCCAACCGATCGCCCATCGGGGCTATCACGACATGAATCGGGAGGTTTGGGAAAACACGCTTTCGGCGTTTTCCCGCGCCGCCGAAGCGGGTTTCGCGATCGAATGCGACCTGCAATATACCGCCGACAGTATTCCGGTTGTCTTTCATGACGACACCACGGAGCGCCTTTGCGGCATAAGGGGGGATGTTCGGGCACGGACCGCAGGAGAGCTCGGGCTGATGTCGGTCGGCGGCACCAAGGACAAGGTGCCGACGCTGTCGCAGATGCTCCGCCTCGTTAACGGCCGCGTGCCGCTCGTCATCGAACTAAAGGGCCGGAGAGGCGACGACGAAGGCTTTGCCGCCGCGGTGCTCGATACGCTCGAAGGCTATAAGGGCCAGGTGGCGCTGATGAGCTTTGATCATTGGCTGCTGAAGGACCTCAAGGCGCTCGACGCGCCCTATCCGCTTGGCCTGACGGCCGAGGGCGCCGAACCGGAGCGCTTCTTCGTGCATGAGGAAGCGATGCAGCTTGGCCTCGACTTCATCTCCTATTTCTACGGCCACCTGCCGAACGCCTTCATCAGCAAGGAACGCGCGCTTGGACACACCATCATCACCTGGACGGTGCGCGACCCGCAGGCGCAGGAACACACCTTCGCCCATGCCGATCAGATGACATTCGAGGGTTTCGATCCACGGGAGACCATGATTTCCTAAGCTCATGACAGACGCCATCAACATCCGCATCGAGCACTCGTTTACATCGATCTCGCCGGCGAACTGGAATCGGCTCGCCGGCGCCTCGAAGCTGAGTACCAGCGTTCCCTACAATCCCTTTGTCTCGCACGCCTACCTGTCCGCACTGGAGGAGTCAGGCTCAGCGACCGCGGAAACGGGATGGCTAGGGCAACATCTGCTGATGGAGGATGCGGACGGTTTCCTGCGCGGCGGCCTTGCCTGCTACATGAAAAGCCACAGCCAGGGCGAATACGTCTTCGACCATGGATGGGCCGACGCCTTCGAGCGCGCGGGTGGCCGCTATTATCCGAAGCTGCAGTGCTCCGTTCCCTTCACGCCGGTCACAGGACCACGCCTGCTCACCACCGAAGGGCGCGATCCGCAGCCGGTTCGCGATGCGCTTGCCGCGGGACTGAAGGAACTCACGCGCCGCCACGGCGTCTCCTCGGCTCACGTAACCTTCGTATCGGCGGACGAAATGCCGACCTTCGAACGGGCGGGCTTTCTTCATCGGACCGACCAGCAGTTTCATTTCACCAATGAAGGCTACGGATCCTATGGCGACTTTCTCGAAACGCTGGCATCCCGGAAGCGCAAGGCACTGAAAAAAGAACGCCGGACGGCAGTCGAAAGCGGCATAACGATCGATTGGCTGACCGGGAGCGATCTGACCGAGGCGATCTGGGACCAGTTCTTCTCCTTCTATATGGATACCGGCGGCCGCAAGTGGGGTCGCCCATACCTCACCCGTGCCTTCTATTCGCTGATCGGTGAAAGGATGCCCGACGACATCTTGCTCGTCATGGCCAAGCGCGGCGGCCGATATATCGCTGGTGCAATCAACTTCATCGGCAGTGACGCGCTCTACGGCCGGCATTGGGGTTGCGTCGAGGACCACCCGTTCCTGCACTTCGAGGTCTGCTACCATCAGGCGATCGATTTCGCGATCGCCAAGGGATTGAAGCGCGTCGAGGCGGGAGCACAAGGAGAGCACAAGCTCGCCCGCGGCTACATGCCCGTCACCACGCATTCGGCGCACTTCATCACCCACTCGGGGCTCGCGCGGGCGGTTGCCGACTATCTCGAACGCGAACGCCGCGATGTGGAAGAAACCGGCGAATTTCTTGCGGAGCACGGACCTTTCCGCAAAGGTGAGCGCTAGAGCGGATGAGGAAAAGTGTGTGCGGTTTTCCGCCCGCATCCCGCTTTAACTTATCGTGATCTGGGACGACTGACAGGACGCCGACCACGCCGGCGCGACATTACGAGGATAGGAAAATGAGCACGTATGACACGAACAATATCTTCGCCAAGATCCTGCGGGGCGAAATTCCATCTCACAAGGTCTACGAGGATGATGCGACGGTCGCCTTCATGGACGTGATGCCGCAGGCGGAAGGCCACGTCCTGGTGCTGCCCAAGACCCCTTCCCGCAACATTCTCGATGCCGACGCGGCAACGCTGCCGTCGCTGATCGGCACGGTTCAAAAGATCGCGATCGCGGCCAAGGAAGCTTTTGACGCGGACGGCGTAACGATCATGCAGTTCAACGAAGCGCCCGCCGGACAGTCCGTCTACCACCTGCACTTCCATGTCATACCCCGTCGCGAAGGCATTCCGCTGAAGCCGCATTCCGGCAAGATGGAAGATGGCGCAGTGCTTGCGGCGAACGCGGAAAAGATCCGCGGGGCGCTCTAAGCGGCCTCACCACGGATAATATCTCCCGACGCCGCGAAGCAGTTCCCTCTGGACTAGTCTAGAAACCCTGCCACCAGAGTCCGGCGGCGAGTGTCGCGATTGCCGTTGCGATGCCGACCGCCGGTATTTGGCGGGCGAAGAAAAACGCGATCGCGCCAAGCGCCACGGCCCCTAGCCGCAACCATAGAGGTGATTGTTCGAGAACGCCGTTCGGATAGAGGATAAGCTTTGCGATGACGGCCGCGACCAGCGCTGTCGCTACCGCCCTTACCCAGTTCAATGCCTCGGAGTCCTCGCGAAGGCGCTTGCCGGCGAGCACGCCGAGCCATCTCCAGATATCGGTCGCGAGCCAGCCGGCAATCGCGATGAAGACATAAGCCCACCAACCTTCAAGCCACATCACGCACCCGCCTCCCGTCGCGGGCGCCAGAACCGCTCGGCGAGCCAAGCGAGCGTTCCACCGCCGACGCCCGCAAGCAGGATGTCGAACTCCGGCAGCAGCCAATAGAAAAGCGGTCCCGCAACAAGGCCGGCGGCAAGCGCCAGATAGACCACGCGATGGCGCGCGGAATTCCAGATCGAGGCGAGAAAATAGACAGGCGTCAGAAAGAAGAGGCAGCCGGCGACGATCGGCGGAAAGTCGGTGACGAGACGATAGACGACTGCCACGAGCATCATGTTTGCGGCGACGAGCGTAATGCCGAAGCCAGCGAAGAATGTCACGCGGTGCGGGCGCGGCACTTGTTGCACGCGCTCCATCGCAAACACCCAGGCGGTGATCGCGATAAAGTGCGACAATACGAGAAGCAGCCATGTTGGCGTCTTCGCCGTGCGCAATTCAGGGACAAGGGCTGCCACCATCGGCATGAGCCGCACGGACGAGAGCGTCACCGCGAGAAAGGTCGTCGCAAGGCTCGCGCCGCTCAGAACCGAGCTCACGAGGATAACCTTCGCGGGCAGCGCCCAGACAATGCCCGTCATGAACACGACCTGCTCCGGCGGGACGCCGGCCTGCACGGTCAGCGAACAAAAGCCGACGAAGGAAAGCATCAGGATCATGGCGGGCAGGCTGAATATTCCGCACGCGCCGGTCAGAAACCAGGCGAGAGATGATCGTTCGTCTTCAACGCGTTCCATGGACACCTGCAAGTTACGCTTACTCACCTGCACCGAGCTTCAAAGAAAGGCCGCTGTAGCACTTTGAGTTGCCGCATGTCTTATCCTAATGCATGTCGCCCGAAAGTGGGCAGCGGTATCGGGACAACGACATGCATGCAAACAAGGACTTAGAGCGCGTCGCGTGACTCCAATTGAATGCGACGCGCTTTAGGTCGGCTCCGATTTAAGGAAACATGCGGTAACACGACCGTGCCGGATGAAGCTCATCCGGCACGGTCGTGTTTAATAGCGATCGCGTTACTTCTTGCGCGGCACCTTGGGAACCGTCCGGCCCTTCAGCGGGGCCGCCTCTGACGTGCGGTCCTTGGAGGATGCTTTCGCTGCAGTCTTCTTCGCCTTTGGCTTCGGCCCGGAGTCGGCGGCGACGGTTTCCTTCTCGTCGCCTTTCTTGGGCTTGGCGCCCTTGCCTGCGGGACGCGACACTTCAGCCTTCGGCTTGATCGGCGCCGTTTCAGGGACGGCATCGAGCATCAGGCCCTTGGTACCGTCCTCCTTCGTGCCGATCGTCACCTTGACGACGCCACCCTTCTTGAGCTTGCCGAAGAGGATTTCGTCGGCAAGCGGCTTCTTGATGTTTTCCTGGATGACGCGTGCCAGAGGCCGAGCGCCCATCTTTTCGTCGTATCCCTTCTCGGCGAGCCAGGCGATGGCGTCGGGCGCGAGGTCGAAGGTCACGTTGCGTTCGGCAAGCTGCGTCTCAAGCTGCATGACGAACTTCTGCACGACCTGATGGATAACCGGCGTCGGCAGCGAGTTGAACGGAATGACCGCGTCCAGGCGATTGCGGAATTCCGGCGTGAACAGCTTGTTCAGCGCCTCGATATCCTCGCCCTCACGCTTCGATGAGCCGAAGCCGATCGCCGGCCGAGCCATGTCGGACGCCCCCGCATTGGTCGTCATGATCAGAATGACGTTGCGGAAGTCGATCCTCTTGCCGTTGTGGTCAGTCAGCGAACCATGGTCCATCACCTGCAGGAGGATGTTGAACAGGTCCGGATGCGCCTTCTCGATCTCATCGAGGAGCAAGACGCAATGCGGATGCTGATCGACGCCGTCCGTCAGGAGACCGCCCTGGTCGAAGCCAACATAGCCGGGAGGTGCGCCGAGCAGGCGGGACACCGTGTGCCGCTCCATGTATTCCGACATGTCGAAACGCAGAAGCTCGACACCCAGCGAGGACGCCAGTTGCTTTGCCACCTCCGTCTTGCCGACACCGGTCGGGCCGGAGAACACATAGCAGCCGATAGGCTTGTTCGGTTCCCGGAGGCCGGCGCGGGCCAATTTGATCGATGAGGCGAGCGCCTCTATCGCCAGGTCCTGGCCATAGACCACGGATCTCAGCTCCTTCTCGAGATTGGCGAGAACGGTTTCATCGTCCTTGGAAACGGTCTTCGGCGGAATGCGCGCCATCGTCGCGATCGTCGCCTCGATCTCCTTCTCGGTGATCAGCTTGCGACGCTTGCCAGCGGGAAGCAGCATCTGCGCGGCCCCAGACTCGTCGATGACATCGATCGCCTTGTCCGGCAGCTTCCGATCGTTGATGTAGCGGGCAGAAAGCTCGACGGCAGCCTTGATGGCGTCGTTTGTGTATTTGAGGTGGTGATAATCCTCGAAGTACGGCTTCAGCCCTCTCATGATCTCGATGGCGTCGGCAATCGTCGGTTCGTTGACGTCGATCTTCTGGAAACGGCGCACCAGGGCGCGATCCTTTTCGAAGAACTGGCGGTATTCCTTGTAGGTCGTCGAACCGATGCAGCGGATCGAACCCGACGAGAGCGCCGGCTTCAGAAGGTTGGACGCATCCATCGCGCCGCCCGACGTAGCACCGGCGCCAATCACCGTGTGGATCTCGTCGATGAAAAGCACGGCCCCCGGATAATCCTCGAGCTCCTTGACGACCTGCTTCAAACGCTCCTCGAAGTCGCCGCGGTAGCGCGTTCCGGCGAGCAGCGTTCCCATGTCGAGCGAGAAGATCGTGGCATCTTCGAGCGCCTCCGGCACCTTCTTTTCGACGATGCGCTTGGCAAGGCCCTCGGCAATCGCAGTCTTGCCGACGCCGGGGTCACCGACATAGAGCGGGTTGTTCTTGGACCTGCGGCAGAGCACCTGGATCGTACGATTGACTTCGGCATGGCGGCCGATCAGCGGATCGATCTTTCCGGACTTCGCCTTCTCGTTGAGGTTCACGCAGTAGGCGGTCAGCGCGTCCTGCTGCTTCTTCGGGCCGGCTTCCTCGCTTTCGCGGGGCGCTTTCTGCTCGGAATCCTGATCCTCGGCCCCGCGCACCGGCCGCGACTCTGAGCTTCCCGGCCGCTTGCCGATTCCATGCGAAATGAAGTTGACCGCATCGTAGCGGGTCATCTCCTGCTCCTGGAGGAAATAGGCGGCGTGGCTTTCGCGCTCGGCGAAGATCGCCACCAGCACGTTGGCGCCCGTCACCTCCTCCCGGCCGGAGGATTGCACGTGGATGACCGCACGCTGAATCACACGCTGGAAACCGGCGGTCGGCTTGGAATCTTCGTCATAGCCGGTAACGAGGTTCGACAGTTCGTTGTCGACGTAATCCGTCACGGTCTTGCGAAGTGTTTCGAGATTTACGTTGCACGCGCCCATCACAGCAGCCGCATCGGCATCGTCGATCAATGCCAGCAGCAGGTGCTCGAGCGTCGCATATTCATGGTGGCGCTCGTTGGCAAAAGTCAGTGCCTGATGCAGCGCCTTTTCGAGGCTGGGCGAAAATGTTGGCACGTTAGTTCCTCATTTCTTTTCCATGACGCATTGCAACGGATGTTGATGCTGCCTGGCGAAATCCATCACCTGCGTCACCTTGGTTTCGGCGACTTCGTAGGTGAAGACGCCGCACTCTCCCACACCGTGGTTGTGGACGTGGAGCATGATGCGGGTCGCTTCTTCCCGATCCTTCTGGAAGAAGCGCTCCAGAATATGGATGACGAATTCCATCGGCGTGTAATCGTCATTCAAAAGCAGAACACGATACAGACTCGGCTTTTTGGTCTTCGGCTTGGTACGCGTGATAACGGAGGTGCCACGACTGGCCCCGCCTCCGTCTCCTTCGCTTCCCTGCTGCATCCGGACCGGCATGGCGATCATTCTTGTTCGTTCCTTGTACAGCCGCACATCCAACGAACGTGGCTGCGGCGTGCTTGTCCTTATCTAATAGTTCGTTTCCGAATTTTAAGGCCGAACCAACGCACTGCAATCATATTCGCACGGCGAAACACAAGATTGATCAACTTTCTTGGGGCATAAGCGGCCGGTATTTCAAAAAGCAAGAAAGCCGGCCGCGGCAACCGCGACCGGCCTTCTTACGATGGCGATGGTCTTTGTCGTCAGGCCGCGGCGGCAGACTTGACTGCTGAAGTCGCCTTGGCGACCGGCGCCTCGTAAGGCTTATAGGCATCCTTGGCGAGGTCAGCGTACATCTCGCCGATCTTCGTCGCCTCGGCGACAAAACCTTCGTAGCTCGCCTTCAGATAATTGGTTTGAAGCTCAAAAGCAGCTTCAAGGCTCTTGGTATTGGTCAGCTTTTCGAAATGGGAAATTCCGTCCTCGAAGGACTTCTTCGAATAGTCCGCTGCTTCCGTCGCAATGGCCTGAAAACCCTTGGTCAGGGTCGAATAGCTTTTGACAGCAACGTCAATGGCTTCTTTGCTTTTCTTGTTCGCATCGTCGAAGTTAAACATCAGGGTGTCTCCTTTGGACGGCTTAACTGTCAGTCAGTTTATGTGCAGTGCACAAAAAGTCAAGTTCTGTGTGCGACGCAATAAAACGCTGTTCTTGCAACGACTTGATGAAAATCCGTGACAAAACTGGCAATTTTTTTCGCGCGAGCGCGTTAAATATGACTTTTAATGAAAAAACCCGGCCTGATTGCTCAGAACCGGGTGGAAGATCCGACGATGGATGTCGATCTCACAGGTCGATGTCGAGGATCGCCATCGAGAAATTGTACGAAAGCTCTCCATCCTCTTCGTCGCGGAAAACGACACCGAGGAATTCGTCGCCGAGATAGACCTCCGCGGACTCGTCCTTCTTCGGCCGTGCCTTGACGACCATAGATTGGTTGAAGGTGCGCTTGAAATAGGCTTCAAGCTTTCGGATCTCTTCGGGCTTCAAATCTCTTCTCCGTGGATGTTTGATTTGCGGCGCTTCTCGCACGCGGAATTGCCAAGTGTAAACCCACTTGGACACCGGGCGTCCCTGCAGACTTGCGAAGTCGCCGTATCGGCTTGAATTTCTGTCCAATTTTCTGCAAGGCACGAACCGGACGCGAGCGGAAAACCGCTCGCAACTGCCTCGTCCCATCAAAACGCCTGCGACCCGAGCAATCGGCAAGGGCTGCTGCGGCGCCGGTGCTCCTATCTGCTCAGATGTCGAAGCTGGCCAGGATCTGGTCCATCTGGCGCGACGGCTCGGAACACCCGGCCTCGCCCACGACCTTTGCTGGAACGCCTGCCACCGTCGTTTTGGGGGGAACGGGCTTCAGCACGACCGAACCGGCGGCCACGCGCGAGCAATGGCCGATGTGGATATTGCCGAGAATCTTCGCACCCGCCCCGATCAACACGCCGTCACCGATCTTCGGGTGACGATCGCTACCCTCCTTGCCGGTGCCGCCAAGCGTCACGCCATGCAGGATCGACACATTGTCGCCAATGGCTGCCGTTTCGCCGACCACGAGGCCGGTCGCGTGATCGAGGAAGATGCCGCGCCCGATCCGGGCTGCAGGATTGATGTCGGTCTGAAAGACGCTGGAGGAGCGGCTCTGCAGATACAGTGCGAAATCCCTCCGCCCCTGGTTCCATAGCCAGTGGGCAAGGCGATGCGTCTGGATAGCGTGGAATCCCTTGAAATAGAGCACAGCTTCGATGAACCGCGTGCACGCCGGGTCGCGATCATAGACCGCCTGGATGTCGACGCGCAGGATCGCGCCCCATTCCGGCCAGTCCTCCAGCATTTCGGCGAAGGTCTGACGCAGCAAGTTTGCCTGCAGGTCCGGATGGTCCAGCCGTTCGCAAATCCGGTAGATGACAGCCTCTTCCAGGGAGTGCTGATTGACCACGGTCGAATACAAGAACGCTGCCAGCATCGGATCGCGCTCGGCGGCCAACCGGGCTTCCTCGCGCAGGCTGTCCCAGATCGGGTCTATCGCCTTGAACGATTCCGTATGGCGCAGTTCGGTCTTGGCGACCATAGTCGCTCTCCTTCATGATCGATCGATGGTTTCGAATATAGGGTAATTCCCGGTCGACATAAATGGGTGCCCGACATTTCAGCCACCGGTCGCAGATCCGCTTTACGCTCGCCCGACCTCGCCAAGAAATTCGAGCACGGCCTTCTTGAACACGCGGTCACCGACTGCCAGCATGTGGTCACGCCCAGGAATGTCGAGCGCCCTCGCCCGCGGCATAAGCGCGGCAAGCTCCTGCGCCGATCCGGCAATCTCGTCCTTCGTTCCGACACCGATCAGTACCGGTACGTCGATGTGCGCCACATCTTCGGCCGAAAGCAGATCACGCGACGTGGAAATGCAGGCCGCAAGTGCCTGGCGGTCGCTCTTGGTCTGATCGGCAAAGGCACGAAACATACGGCCGCGCGCATGCGTCACGCTCTCCAGCGACGGTGCAAGCAACGCGTCGGCGATCGGATCCCAGTCTCCGACCCCACTCACCATGCCTATTCCAAGGCCGCCGAACACGAGCGAGCGCACGCGCTCCGGATGCATTAAAGCCAGGAACGCTGAAATGCGCGCGCCCATCGAATAGCCCATGACATGCGCTTCGCCGATTCCGAGATGGACCAAAAGTGCCGCCGCATCCCCTGCCATCTGTTGCGGATGGTAGAGCGCAGGATCGTAGGGCTTGCTGCTCTTTCCATGGCCGCGATTGTCGAAGGCAATAACCCTGTAGCCGGCGTCGCCAAGCGTCTTCAACCAGCCCGGATACACCCAGTTGACATTGGCGCTCGACGCAAAACCGTGAATGAGGAGGATAGGTTCTCCAGACGGATCGCCTTCGTCGAAGAAGGCGATCTCCAGTCCCTCATGCGCGAAGTGCGAAAATGGCGGCGGGATCAGATCCATGTCTCGTTTCCTGAAGGGTCGTTCTGTTTCGGCGCAAACTAGGTTGTAACGCCCTCGCGTGAAACCCCCGGCCGTCCAAAAACCCACAGGCGCGGCATGTTTGCCGCTACACATTTACGGCAAAGCTCACTATGGTGCCGGCAAATTCACATCCAGAGACTTGCATTATCGGAGCATGACATGGCCGGCCACAGCATCCCGCATTTTCAGAATGACGGCGGACACCAGGCGATCGAAATCGGCGTCAAGGAATTCATGTGCACGGGCGCATCCGTTCCCTTCGACCACCCCCACATCTTCATCGACATGGGCGACGACAACGAGAAGGTCTGCTCCTATTGTTCGACGCTCTACCGCTACAATCCTTCGCTGAAGGCAACGGATACGAATCCTCCGGGGTGCCTCTTCACCAGCAAGGCCGCTTAAGTCGCCCCAACTCCCCGGCAAGAGATCGATGCAAAACGCTGGTCCGGTCGCAATTGTCGGCGCCGGTATCGCCGGCCTGACGACTGCTCTCTGCCTCGCCCGGCAGGGTTTCGAGACGGAAATATTCGAACAGGCCGACGCTTTGAAAGAAGTGGGCGCCGGGTTGCAATTGTCGCCGAATGCGTCACGCATCCTCATCGAACTCGGTCTGCTTCCTGCCCTCGAAAGTGTCTGGAGCGAGCCGGGCTCGATTGCGCTTGTCGACGGCCACTCGTTACGTTCGCTTGCAAGCGTGCCGGCTGGTGCCCGTGCCCGCAACCGGTGGGCGGCTCCCTATGGCGTCCTGCACCGCGCCAGCCTGCAGAAGATCCTGTTCGACGCGGTCAAAGCCGAGCCGCGCTGCCGCGTTCACCTTGGCTGCCGGATCGAGAGCGGGCCGGAGGCAGCCATCGATCGCTCGATGATGCGGCGTCCGCAGGTAATCGTCGGCGCCGACGGTATCTGGTCGCAGACAAGGGTGTCCATTCCGGGCGCCGGCGCCGTACGGTTCTCGGGCAACATCGCCTGGCGCATGATGCTGCCGGGCGCTGAGGCGACGGCCTGCCTGTCGACCGATCGCGTCACGGCTTTCCTCGGTCCCAATGCGCACCTCGTCGCCTACCCGATCAAGGAGATCGGCGGCTTCAACCTTGTTGCGATCGTCGGGGGCGAGGCCGCCGACAGCGTGTGGATCGGCAAGGATTCCGAAGACAGACGGCGCGAACTCGCAGCAGCTTTCGATGGATGGCATCCCAAGCTGCGCGAGCTTCTGACGCGCGCTACCGCGGCGACCTACTGGCCCTTGTGCACCGTCGATGACGGCGCATGGCACGACGGGGCGAGAACTATTCTCATCGGCGATGCAGCTCATGCCATGACGCCATTTGCGGCCCAGGGCGCCGCAATGGCGATCGAGGATGCGCGAGAACTCGCACGGTGCCTCGCTGAAGCCCAGGATATCCCCTCCGCATTTGCCGGATATGATCGCGCACGGCGGTCGCGGATCGATCGTGTGCGGAAGCGCGCTGCCTTCAACCGATTCGCCTATCACGCCCGCGGCCCGGTGAGGCTAGGGCGCGATCTGGTTCTGGCCCTCAAGGGTCCTGAAGCGCTGGCTGCCGACCTCGACTGGCTCTACGGCTACGGCGCTGCTGCACCTACCCTTAAATCGTAGCCGATTTAAGGGTAAAAACATGCGCCAATTCAAAGCGCTACAGCGACCTTTCCGCGTCGGATTGGACGCTTGGCGCTGTAGGGGACGCTGAAGCGTTAAACGGCGTTCGCGGCGGCGAAGCCCGCTTCGATGTCACGGCGAAGATCCGGCACGTCTTCCAGCCCGATCTGCAATCGGATCACCGGCCCTTCCGACGGCGCCTTCGCCACCTTGCGGTCGGAGAGATTGACGTGAACGGCGAGGCTTTCGAAGCCGCCCCAGGAATAGCCGAGGCCGAACAGCGAGAGCGCATCGAGGAAGGCATGGGCCTTGGTCCTGAACTTTTCCGGGCTGTCGGCCTTCAGGACAAAGGAGAAGATTCCGCTCGCACCGCCGAAGTCGCGCTTCCAGAGGTCATGTCCCGGAAAGCTCGGCAGCGCCGGATGCAGCACGCGCGCAACCTCGTCGCGGCTCTCGAGCCACCCGGCAATCGCCAGCGCGCTCGCCTGATGCCGTTCGAGGCGAATCCCCATCGTGCGCAAGCCCCTGAGGATCTGATAGCTGTCGTCCGGCGATGCGCAGACGCCGAGCGTGACCATCGCCTCGGTTAGCGCCGGCCAATGGGCGACATTCGCCGACACGGTTCCGAACAGCACGTCGGAGTGCCCTGACGGGTATTTCGTCGCCGCATGAATCGAGACGTCCACACCGTGATCGAGCGGGCGAAAATAAACCGGCGTCGCCCAGGTATTGTCCATCGTCACAACGCAGCCGTGCCGGTGCGCCGCGGCCGCGATCGCACGAATGTCCTGCATTTCGAACGTATTCGAGCCCGGCGCCTCGGTATGCACCAGGCGCGTGTTCGGGCGGATCAGGCTCTCGATGGCGGCACCGATCATCGGATCGTAGTATTCGACGGTGACGCCGAGGCGCTTCAGCATCGTGTCGCAGAAATGCCGTGTCGGGAAGTAAACCGAATCGACTACGAGGGCGTGGTCCCCGGCGGACAAATAGGTCAGGAACGGCACCGTGACGGCCGCCAACCCCGAGGGCACGAGAATCGTTCCGGCAGCACCCTCGAGTTCGTTGATCGCCTCGCAAAGCGCGTCGGTCGTCGGTGTGCCACGCGTCCCGTATGTGTATTTCTGCGCCCGGCTTTCCATGGTCCTGGCGTTAGGAAACAGCACGGTGGAAGCGTGCACCACCGGCGGATTGACGAAACCGTGGAAATCCGAGGGATTGTTGCCGGAGTGCGCCAGGCGGGTGTTGATGCCCGTTTCCTTGAGCGCGCTGATCTTGTCTGCCATTGAAAAATCCGCTGTTTGAATTCGACGCCAACTCATCGAACGCAGCACCCGCCGGGTCAAGGGAAAATTCCGGCGAAAGGCCGACGGCGGGTGCAAAATGCCGACCTGGCCGTTTTTTGTTCAAAGAAGCCCAGTTCCCGGCGAGAATTTGCCTAAACTTCTGGCGAAGTTCGGGTTTTTCACATGCAAAATCAGAAAATCGGCAACATCTCTTGACCCTTGTGAATTTTGAGCATGAGATAGATTGCACTCACGCCAGGAGGGTGGCGGAGGCTGCACGCGCCGACAGAGCGCGACTGTGCAGACGGGAACTAACGACAACCGAAAAGGTTCAAAAAATGGCAAGACGAATTCTGACAGCTCTGGTTGGCGCTGCTGTCATGGGTATTGGCGCACCTGCGGCATCGGCTGCAACCCTTGACGACGTGAAGGCCAAAGGCTTCGTGCAGTGCGGCGTCAACACCGGTCTGGCCGGTTTCTCCGCTCCCGACGCTTCCGGCAACTGGGCTGGTTTCGACGTGGACTATTGCAAGGCAATCGCCGCGGCAGTTTTCGGCGACGGCAGCAAGGTCAAGTATACTCCGACTTCCGCCAAGGAGCGCTTTCCAGCGCTGCAGTCGGGCGAAGTCGACGTTCTGGCTCGCAACACGACCTGGTCCATCAACCGCGACACCGCGCTCGGCTTCAACTTCCGCACGGTCAACTACTACGACGGCCAGGGCTTCATGGTCCGCAAGGGCCTGAACGTGAAGTCGGCGCTTGAACTTTCCGGCGCTGCCGTCTGCGTGCAGACCGGCACGACCACCGAATTGAACCTTGCCGACTACTTCAAGTCGAACAACCTGCAGTACAATCCGGTCGTCTTCGAGAAACTCGACGAAGTGAACGCCGCCTACGACGCCGGCCGTTGCGACGTCTACACCACCGACCAGTCCGGCCTCTACTCTCTCCGCCTGACGCTTTCGAAGCCGGATGATCACATGATCCTGCCGGAAATCATCTCGAAGGAGCCGCTTGGCCCGGCCGTCCGCCAGGGCGACGACCAGTGGTTCGACATCGTCAGCTGGGTTCACTACGCGCTGGTCCAGGCTGAAGAATTCGGCATCACCCAGGCGAACGTCGAAGAGATGAAGAAGTCGACCAACCCTGACGTCCAGCGCTTCCTTGGCGTTGAGGCCGACAGCAAGATCGGTACCGACCTCGGCCTGACCAATGAGTGGGCCGTCAACATCATCAAGGCCGTCGGCAACTACGGCGAAGTCTTCGATCGCAACATCGGTGCCGGCAGCCCGCTGAAAATCGAGCGCGGACTGAATGCGCTCTGGAGCAAGGGCGGCATCCAGTACGCACCGCCGGTCCGCTGATCGCCTGCGACTTTGGAGGAGCGGGAAACCGCTCCTCCATCCCAACGATAAGAACACTCAAAAAGAGTGGATAGGGGAAAGAGGCATTGCATGGCCATTGGCGCAACAACCACGCCTGAAAAAGAGAAATCTGCCGGTTCATTCATCAACGATCCGCAGGTGCGCGGGATTTTCTACCAGGCAATCACGGTCATTATCCTCGCACTACTGATTTACTGGATCGCCGACAATACGATCGAGAACCTGAGGCGCGCGAACATCGCTTCCGGATACGGCTTCGTCAGGGGCCGCGCAGGCTTTGACGTCGGGCAATCCCTGATCGCCTTCACGAGTGATTCCACCTATGGCCGCGCGCTGGTTGTCGGCTTCTTGAATACCTTGCTTGTGGCGATTGCGGGGATCATCACGGCAACGATCATCGGCTTCGTCGTCGGCATCGGCCGCCTCTCGCACAACTGGATCATTGCGAAACTGTCGCTCGCCTATGTCGAGGTTTTTCGCAACATTCCTCCGTTGCTCGTCATCTTCTTCTGGTACAGCGGCGTTCTTGCTGTGTTGCCGCAGGCGCGTGAAGCGCTCGCCCTCCCCTTGAACATCTTCGTGAGCAACCGCGGCGTCGCCTTCCCGAGACCTGTCTTCGGAGACGGTTTTCAGTACACGCTCTACGCCTTCATCCTGGCCGCGCTCGCCAGCTTCCTGGTCAGCCGCTATGCACGCCGGAAGCAGGCCGAGACCGGCCAGCGCATTCCGGTGCTTTGGACAGTGCTCGGGCTCGTCATCGGCTTGCCGCTGGTGACGTTCGTTGCGACGGGAGCACCACTTACCTTCGATGTGCCTGTTGCAGGCAAGTTCAACCTCACCGGCGGTTCGGTCGTCGGACCGGAATTCCTGTCGCTGTTCCTTGCGCTTTCCTTCTACACCGCAGCGTTCATCGCGGAGATCGTCCGCGCGGGCATTCGCGGCGTGTCCAAGGGGCAGACGGAGGCGGCGCACGCGCTCGGCATCCGCCCCAGGCTGACGACGCGCCTGGTAGTCGTGCCGCAGGCGATGAGGATCATCATCCCGCCGCTGACCAGCCAGTATCTCAATCTCACCAAGAACTCGTCGCTCGCGATCGCTATCGGCTATGCCGACCTCGTCGCCGTCGGCGGTACGATCCTGAACCAGACCGGGCAAGCGATCGAAGTGGTCAGCATATGGCTCATCGTCTATCTGAGCCTCAGTCTCGCGACGTCGCTGTTCATGAACTGGTACAACGCCCGCATGGCTCTGGTGGAGAGGTGAGATCATGACCACGCACCAGGCAAGTTTTGTTCGTGCCTCGATGATCGAGGCCTCACCGGCACCGTTGCTGGAAAGCGGCGTTGCCTACTGGCTGAGAAAAAATCTCTTCGCCACGCCGAAGGACACGGCCCTGACGATCATCAGCCTGCTTGTTTTGGCATGGCTGATTCCGCCGGCAATCCAATGGCTCTTCATCGACGCGGCCTGGAGTGGCGGCGGTCGTGGCGTTTGCGCCACGGTGGCGCAGGGTGGCTCGCAACCGGATGGCTGGAGTGGTGCCTGCTGGGCTTTCGTCAACGCGAAGTTCAGCCAGTTCATCTTCGGGCGCTATCCGCCTGATGAACGTTGGCGGCCCGCTCTCGTCGGTATCATCTTCGTGCTCTTCCTCGTGCCGATGCTGATCCCGAAGGTTCCATACAAGGGACTGAACGCGTTTCTCCTCCTCGTCGTGCTGCCGATCCTCGCCATCATTCTGCTGCCGGGCGGCTGGTTTGGCCTGACCTATGTAGAGACGCCGCTCTGGGGCGGCCTCATGGTCACGCTCGTCCTTTCGTTCGTCGGCATTGCAGTCTCGCTTCCTCTGGGCGTGCTGCTGGCGCTCGGCAGGCGCTCGACGATGCCCGTGATCAAGATGCTCTGCACGATCTTCATCGAGATCGTTCGCGGCATTCCGCTGATTACAGTGCTTTTCATGGCGAGCGTGATGCTGCCGCTGTTCCTGCCGCAGGGCGTCACTTTCGACAAATTCCTGCGCGCCCTGATCGGCGTATCGCTCTTCGCGTCGGCCTATATGGCGGAGGTCGTGCGCGGTGGCCTGCAGGCGATCCCGAAGGGTCAATATGAAGGCGCCGATTCGCTCGGCCTGGGTTACTGGCAGAAAATGAACCTGATCATCCTGCCGCAGGCGCTGAAGCTCGTGATCCCCGGAATCGTGAACACCTTCATCGGCCTGTTCAAGGATACATCGCTGGTCTCGATCATCGGCATGTTCGACCTTCTCGGCATCGTCCGGCTGAATTTCTCGGATACGAATTGGGCTTCTGCGGTTACGCCGGTCTCGGGTCTGATTTTTGCAGGCTTCATATTCTGGCTTTTCTGCTTCGGCATGTCGCGCTATTCAGGCTTTATGGAGCGAGTGCTCGACACGAGCCAACAACGATAAAAAGGGGAAATAACATGGCCAATCTAGCCACAACTTCCAAAATGACCGGGACCGATGTTGCGATCGAAATCACGGGCATGAACAAGTGGTACGGAGACTTCCACGTTCTGCGCGACATCAATCTCAAAGTTATGGGAGGCGAGCGCATCGTCATCGCCGGCCCTTCCGGTTCCGGCAAATCGACGATGATCCGCTGCATCAACCGGCTCGAGGAACACCAGAAGGGCAAGATCGTCGTCGATGGCATCGAGCTTACCAACGACCTGAAAAAGATCGATGAGGTGCGCCGCGAAGTCGGAATGGTTTTCCAGCACTTCAACCTGTTTCCGCATCTGACGATTCTTGAAAACTGCACGCTGGCGCCGATCTGGGTTCGCAAGATGCCGAAAAAGCAGGCCGAGGAAGTGGCGATGCACTTCCTGAGGCGCGTAAAGATTCCGGAGCAGGCGCACAAATATCCGGGCCAGCTCTCTGGCGGGCAGCAACAGCGTGTGGCGATCGCGCGTTCGCTGTGCATGAAGCCGAAGATCCTGCTGTTCGATGAGCCGACTTCGGCGCTCGACCCGGAAATGGTCAAGGAAGTGTTGGACACGATGGTGAGCCTCGCCGAAGAAGGAATGACCATGCTGTGCGTGACCCACGAAATGGGTTTCGCGCGTCAGGTCGCCAACCGAGTGATCTTCATGGATCAAGGCCAGATCGTCGAACAGAATTCGCCTGCCGAGTTCTTCGACAATCCGCAGCACGAGCGCACCAAATTGTTCCTCAGCCAGATCCTGCACTGATATCGAGAGCATAAATTCGAACGAGAACGGCCCGCCAGCAACTGGCGGGCCGTTCTCGTTTCAATCGTCAGTTTTTCCGTACCGCCCTCGCGGGATCGCGTGACCGCCTAGAACGAGGCGGACCGGCAACCGGCCCCGCCGGAACTGTCAAAGTGCGGGCAGTGTCGGCCGCTTGCCGCCGGCAACCTCCTCCGCGTCGAGCGTCATGTTCTCGCCAGGCGAACCGCAAACGATCATGCCGTCCGCGCCGGCCTCGAACGCAAAGCGGCGTTCCATCTCCGCCTTGTCGAACTCGCCCTCAGTCGTGAATTTTGTGGTTACTGCAGGAAATACGCCGCGCACATGATAGGCCTCCTTGTTTCTGATATATCAGCTTGCTTGCCACCATTTCGAATACGTGTCATTTTCTGATATATCAGAACCAAGGGATGCCCATGCCAGTCCATTCCCAGGCCCACCTCGCCTATCTGGCGCTCGAACGCCTCATCGTCACGTTAAAGCTCAAGCCCGGATCGCTCGTAACCGAGCGCCAGCTCATCGAACTCGCCGAGCATGGCCGTACCCCTGTTCGGGAAGCGATCCAGAAACTTGCCTGGCAGAGGCTCATCGAGATTCGCGCGCGGGTGGGATTACAGATCACCATGATCCAACCGGAGGATCGCGCTCACGTGATGCAGACGCGCCAACGGTTGGAACCATTAGCGGCAACCCTCGTCGCGCAACATGCGAGCCCCGAGGCTCGGCTGGCGATAAGCGGCTGCGAGCAACAGATGGCGGCATGTTCGGATCAAGGCGACATGGAAGGCTTCCTCGTCGCCGACAAGATGTTCGACGAAATCATGGAAGACGCCTGCCCGAACAGGTTTCTGACGGCAGCACTTGCGCCCTTGCAGACCCATGCGCGCCGCATATGGTTTGCATCCGCGGCGCCGGAAAAGATGAAGGCGTCAGTGCAACGTCACATCAAGGTGATGCGCGCGATCGAGGCAGCGGATGCCGAGAAAGCCGCCGCGGCCATGTTGCAGTTGATGGATTACCTCGCGGACGCCTGATGTCGAGCGTCCGGCGACATGCTTCCGGTCTTTAACCGCCCTTTCCAGTGAAAGGCTTCTTCAAGAATATGCGACGTCTGCGCGGCGTGCAGCGTGATGTTTGCCTGAACTCAACGCTCCACAAACGAAAAGAGGCACGTTCGGGACGCGCCTCTTCGTAATCATTGATATCTCAATTGCCTGCGATATCAGCCGACGAATGCACGCTCGATAACGAATTCCGCCGGTTTGTTGTTGGCGCCTTCCGTCAGGCCGGCGGCCTCCAGAATTTCCTTGGTGTCCTTGAGCATCGCAGTCGACCCGCAGATCATGCCGCGATCGATCGCCGGATCGAGCGGCGGAAGGCCGAGATCCGCGAAGAACTTGCCGTTGGTCATCAGGTCGGTGATCCGGCCCTTGAATGGATAGTCTTCGCGCGTCACCGTCGCATAGTGGCGAAGCTTGCCGCCTACAATCTCGTTCAGGAACTCGTGATTGCGGATCTCATCTACCAGATCGAAACCGTATTTCAGTTCCGCCACGTCGCGGCAGGTGTGCGTAAGGATGACTTCCTCGAACTTTTCATAGGTCTCCGGATCGCGGATGAGGCTCGCGAAGGGAGCAATGCCGGTACCGGTCGAGAACATGTAAAGCCTGCGGCCGGGCACAAGCGCGTCGAGCACCAGCGTGCCCGTCGGCTTCTTGCGCATAAGAACCTGGTCGCCCGGCTTGATCTTCTGCAGATGCGACGTCAGCGGACCGTCCGGAACCTTGATCGAGAAGAACTCGAGTTCCTCGTCCCATGCCGGGCTTGCGACCGAATAGGCGCGATAGATGGGCTTGTCGCCGACCATGAGACCGATCATGGCGAATTCGCCGGAGCGGAAACGGAACTCCTGGGGACGGGTCATGCGGAAACGGAAAAGGTGGTCCGTATAGTGCGTGACACTCGTGACCGTCTCGACAAAGACACCCGCCGGTGCCTGGATCGCGAAATCTTCCGTTTTTGCCGGAGCATTCATCGTGGCTACAGTCCTGTAATGGTGACCCTGTCTATCAAGTATGAGCGGATATTCCAACTCGCACTCGATTGAAAGGAAATCCCTTCCAAATATAGGCGCTTTCGAGGATTTCGGCTTGCTTCACACTGTCGCAACCGCGTTTTTTTAAGAAACGCGGCGCCAACTGTAAGATTTCACGTCCGATGAGGGCCTTGCAGTCGGCTGATAGTGATTGGCGATGCCGGGTAGGCGCCCCTCCGAAAGACGCTTGATCGCCGTCGCATTGGTGACAGCGAAACTGTCAATGCCACAACGCAACATCAACGGGATCTGGTCGATCAGCACGTCTCCGACGGCGCGGACTTCACCTTCGAAGCCGAGCCGCGCGCGAAGCAGCGAGGCGTGGCTGAAGGCACGTCCGTCATTGAAGGCCGGAAACGCGACCGCGACCAGAGCGACCCGATCCAGGTAAGGGGCCAACCGCGTCACGTCGTCGGCGGGCGCGATCAGGACACCAAACTCGCGCCCGTCCCCAGTGGAGACCGCGTCGAGGAACGCATCGAGGCCGAGAATCGCCTTTTCGTTCGAGCCGGCCTTGGCTTCTTCCGTCTCGATGATCCAGGGATCATCGCTCACAAAGCCGGTTTCTTTCCAGATTTTCGTCATGTTCTCGTCCCTGCCTCAAGCGGCTTCCTGTGCATTGCCGCCGTAGAGTGCATCCTTGAACGGTTGCGGTCCAACCCGGCGATAAGCCTCGAGGAAGGTCTCCGACCTGTCCCGGCGCAGACCGAGATAGGTGTCGACGATCGTCTCGACGGCATCGGTGACCTTTTCCGGCTCGAAGCCGCGGCCGATGATTTCGCCGATCGACGTGTTCTCGTCGCCAGACCCGCCGAGCGTGATCTGATAAAGTTCGGCACCCTTCTTCTCGACACCCAACAGGCCGATATGGCCGACGTGATGGTGGCCGCAGGCATTAATGCAGCCGGAGATCTTGATCTTGAGCTCGCCGATTTCGGCTTGCCTTTCGGGGGAGCCGAAGCGGTTCGAAATCTCCTGGGCGACCGGGATCGAACGCGCGTTGGCTAGCGCGCAATAGTCAAGGCCGGGACAGGCGATGATGTCGGTGATCAAGCCCGCATTGGCCGTCGCGAGACCGGCCGCAACCAGAGCGCGGTAGACCGGCTCCAAATCAGCGAGCGCCACATGCGGCAGAATCAAGTTCTGCTCGTGGCTGACGCGGATTTCATCGAAGGCGTATTCCTCGGCGATATCCGCGACCGCATCCATCTGTGCGTCACTGGCGTCGCCCGGAATGCCACCGATCGGCTTCAGCGAAATGGTCACCATGCCGTAGTCGGGATGCTTGTGCGGCTCGACGTTCTGGGGAACCCAGCGCGCGAACTCCGGATCGGCCTTCTTCCAGCGCGCGAGGCTTCCCCAGCCTTCCGGTCGGTTCGGCAAGGCTGCCGGCGCAAAATAAGCCGAAATCGCCTGGATATCGGCTTCCGGCAGCCTCAACTCGGTGTCCTGGAGCTTGGCGAATTCGCCTTCGACCTGGCGCGCCAGCTCCTCGGCACCGGTTTCATGCACCAGGATCTTGATGCGCGCCTTGTACTTGTTGTCGCGGCGGCCATACAGGTTGTAAACGCGCATGATCGCCGTGGTGTACGAGAGCAGGTCCTCTTCCGGCAGGAAGTCACGTATCTTCTTGGCGATCATCGGGGTCCGGCCCTGCCCACCGCCCACATAGACGGCAAAGCCGAGCCTGCCATTCTCGTCCTTCTTCAGGTGCAAGCCGATGTCGTGCACCTGGATCGCGGCGCGGTCACGCTCGGCACCGGTTACCGCGATCTTGAACTTGCGCGGCAGGAACGAGAATTCCGGATGGACGCTCGACCATTGGCGGAGAATCTCGGCATAGGGGCGCGGGTCGGCAACTTCGTCGGCAGCCGCGCCGGAAAAGTGATCCGCCGTCACGTTGCGAATGCAGTTGCCCGAGGTCTGCAGCGCATGCATCTCGACACTTGCCAGTTCCTGCAGGATGTCCGGCGTGTCGGAAAGACGCGGCCAGTTGTACTGGATGTTCTGGCGCGTCGTGAAATGCCCATAGCCGCGGTCGTATTTGCGGGCGATGTGGGCGAGCATCCGCATCTGTCGGCTCGACAGCGTGCCGTAGGGGATAGCAACGCGGAGCATGTAGGCGTGCAGTTGCAGATAGACGCCATTCATCAACCGCAGCGGTTTGAAGGCATCTTCAGCCAGTTCACCGGACAGCCGCCGCTGGACCTGATCACGGAACTGCTCGACACGTGCAGAAACGAAGGCGTGGTCGAATTCGTCGTAACGGTACATAGGGTCTCAGGTCCTTAGGCAGCAAATTTCGGGCCGGAAAGCCCATGATATCCAGGAGCGTAGGCTATCGACGGGCCCTCGGCCCGGATCCGCTCGCGCATGCGCAGCGGGCGAAGCGTGCCGTCAACTTCCTCAACGTCGATAACGTTGACGTCCACGACTTTATTCTCGTCGAACGAGCGCTTTCCGGTTGCTTCGAGCGCCGCAATGGCCTCGGCGTGGCGGGCGACGAAGGCGTCCTGCAGCGACTCCACCCAATTGCCGGAGGCGTCGAGCCAGACGGATATGCCATCCGCCAGTCGGTTTGCCGTCAAAACCTTGTCCACCATTCGCGTCGTCCTCAATTCAAAATCTGTTCAGCGCGTTTCGCGCTAGAAGCGTCCCTGGCCTCGGTGCCCTGCCGCCGCCCGGCAGCAAGCGGCTCCGACCGGCCGAAATTCGCACCCGCAACAGCATCACCAATGATCACCATGACCGGGCCGTCGAGCTCCGTGCGGGCTTCAAGGTCCGGCAGGTCGCGTAGAATCCCGTGCAACAGGCGACGTTCGGCGCGGCTGGCGTTCTCGATCACGGCGACGGTCGTCTCCTGCGGAAGGCCCGCCTGCATGAGCCGTGCGGCAACCGAAGCCGCCACAGTGCGCCCCATATAGACCGCGATCGTCGCGCCGGAAACGGCAAGCCGCGCCCAGTCCGGCAGCACGTCACCGGCAAGGTCGTGGCCGGTCGTGAAGACCAGCGACGACGCGACGCCGCGAAGGGTCAACGGCAACTCGAAGTCTGCCGCTGCGGCAAAAGCGGAAGTGATACCGGGAACGATCTCGTAGCTCATGCCGGCTTCCCGCAATGCAGCCATCTCCTCGCCGGCTCGACCGAAGATTAGAGGATCGCCGGATTTCAGCCGAACGACACGCTTGCCCTCGCCTGCGAGTTTCACCAGCAACTGGTTGATTTCGTCCTGCGATTTCGTGTGGCAGCCTTTGCGCTTGCCGACCGAAAGACGCTCGGCATCGCGGCGCCCCATATCGACGATCGCCTGCGGCACGAGTGCGTCATAGACGATCGCATCGGCCTCCATCATCACGCGCTGCGCGCGGAGCGTCAGCAAGTCTTCCGCTCCCGGCCCGGCACCCACGAGCCAGACATGACCGGAAACGCGATCTGCACCATCCAGCAGCCGCGACGCCTCGCGGCGGGCTGAGGCGACATCGCCAAGCGCAACATGATCGGCCACCGGACCGGAGAAGAACCGCCGCCAGAAAACGCGGCGCGCGACACCGCGCGGGACCAGCCGCTCGACCGCATCGCGATAGCTTGCAGCCAAAGATGCGACGATACCGAGCGACGGAGAAAGCAATTGATCGATCTGGGCGCGGATCATCTGCGCCAGAACGGGTCCCGCCCCTTCCGTACCGATCGCGACGGCGACCGGTGCGCGATTTACAAGAGCGGGCGTCAGGAAATCGCAATAATCCGGCTGATCGACGGCATTCGCGGGGATTTTTCTTTCCCGCGCGGCGGCAACGATCGCCCTGTCCGCCACGGCATCGCCGGTCGCAGCGAACACGAGGACGGCGCTCTCGACCTGATGCGCGGCAAAGGCTTCCCGAACGGTCTCAAGGCCGTTGGTCTGGAGGAATGTCTCGAACGAGGCCTCGGGCGCATCCGCATAAACGACGATGCGCGCCTCGGTATTCAGAAGCAGCCGCACCTTGGCAAAAGCCTCGTCCCCATTGCCGAACACCGCCACGCGCTTCTGCGCGACGCTAAAGAATGTCGGGAAAAAGGACAGTTGCTGCGACATCACTGAAAGAGCGGCTCCTTCTACAGGCTGCGGCGAATATCCTCCATAGCCGGCAACAATTGAAGAAACAGAAATTTCAATGCTTTTCCGGCCACGTATTGTTTTGCTCGACAGTCAGCCATTTTGAGTAAATATCTCCGGGACAGACAGCTCCGCGAGCCTGGCTCGGCCATTGCGCTGGCGAGCCGACCTCCGTTAAATGCCGCCTGATATTTGCGGAGAGTACAGAAATGAGACAATCGGAACTGGCCGAACGCCTGTTGACGGTGATCGAAAAAGACATCCTTCCGCTGACGGAAAAAGGCGTGTCAGCCGGCAACAAGGTCTTCGGCGCGGCGATCCTGCGCAAGTCCGATCTTTCGCTGGTGCTTGCCGAAACCAACAACGAGACGGAAAATCCGCTGTGGCATGGCGAAGTCCATGCGCTCAAGCGCTTTTACGAGATGGCAGACAAGCCCGACACACGGGAACTCATCTTTCTCTCCACCCATGAGCCCTGCTCCATGTGCCTCTCCGCGATCACCTGGGCCGGCTTCGACAATTTCTACTATTTCTTCAGCCACGAGGATTCGCGCGACAGCTTCTCGATCCCTCACGACCTGAAGATCCTGAAGGAAGTCTTCCGGCTGGAACCGGGCGGCTACGCACAGGAAAACGCCTTCTGGAAATCGGCCTCGATTGCGGCACTGACGCGCGATACCGATCAACTGACAAAGGAACGACTCGCTGCGCAGGATGGCCGCATCCGCGAGCGTTATCACCGTCTGTCTCGAGACTACCAGGCAGGCAAGGACCGGAACACGATACCGCTGAACTGAGCCATGGAACCCTCTCGCGACATTGAACGCCTGCTCGAAATCATGGCGGCGCTCCGCCAGCCGGACACCGGCTGCCCCTGGGATATCGTCCAGACTTTCGAGACGATAAAGCCCTACACGATCGAAGAAGCCTACGAGGTCGCCGACGCCATCGAGCGCCACGACATGGACGATCTCTGCGACGAGCTCGGCGACCTTCTCTTACAAGTGGTCTTTCATGCCCGCATAGCGGAAGAGGCCGGCGAATTCTCCTTCGGCGACGTCGTCGAAGCCGTCACCCGCAAGATGATCCGTCGCCATCCGCATGTCTTCGCGCGCTCGGACGCCGATACGCCTGAGGCGGTCAAGCTGCAATGGGACGAGATCAAACGGGCCGAGAAGGCCGACCGGCGGCAGCGGCGCATGCGGCGTGGCCTGCCGCAGGACGCGGACGCCAGCCATCTCGGTTCCGTGCAACGCAGTTTCCCGGCCCTGGTCGAAGCACTCAAGCTTCAGGAACGCGCGGCAAAAGTCGGCTTCGACTGGTCGAAGCCCGAACCTATCCTCGACAAGATCGAGGAGGAGATCACCGAACTGCGGCAGGCCCTCAAGGATGGAGACCAGCGAAAGGTGGCCGACGAACTCGGCGACCTGATTTTCGCTGTCGTCAATATCGGGCGCCACGTCGGCACCGATCCGGAAATGGCGCTCCGCGGCACCAATACCAAGTTCCGCCGACGCTTCGGTCATATAGAGCAGGAGCTGGAAGCAGGCGGAGAGAGCCTCGACGTCGCCTCGCTGGAGCGCATGGAAGAACTCTGGCAGGCCGCCAAGGCGATCGAGCGCCAGCTGACGTAACGGGATGCCGTTGCGTCAGCTCGTCACCAGTCCTCTTCGACCGGTTTCGGTCCGTTACCGAGCCGCCGTTCAAGCTCGGCGGCCTCGCCTTCGGTCAGGCGCAGATCAAGGCTGACCCTTCCGTCTTCCAGATCGTCGCGTCCATCAACGATCGAGTGTTCGTACACCCAAGGCAAGAGCTGCAACTGATCGAGACCGAGCACGACCGTGCACTCAGTCAGCACACCCGAAAGACGGTGGCCGATCTCGGCAAGCAGTTGATCGACACCCTCGCCGGTAATCGCGGAAACGGCGACCGTATTGGCCGCAGCTGCCGCCTTGTTCACCAGCGCCTCGTGCATTTCCGGTTCGAGCCTGTCGATCTTGTTCCAGACTTCGATGATACGCGCGGCGCCTTCCTTCTCGTCGATGCCGAGATCGGCAAGGATGCGCAACACATCGCTTGCCTGCGCCTGGTTGTCCGGATCGGAAAGGTCGCGCACATGCAGGATCAGGTCTGCTTCGAGCACTTCCTCAAGAGTCGCCCGGAAAGCTGCGACAAGGTGTGTTGGCAGATCGGAGATGAAGCCGACCGTATCGGACAGAATGACCATACGCCCATGCGGAAGCTTTAGACGCCGAAGCGTCGGATCGAGCGTCGCGAAAAGCATGTCCTCGGCCAGCACGCCCGCGCCGGTCATCCGATTGAAGAGCGTCGATTTGCCCGCGTTCGTATAGCCGACCAGTGCCACGATCGGGTGCGGCACCTTCTTTCGCTTCGAGCGATGAAGCTGGCGGGTGCGCCGTACCTGCTCGAGCTCACGCTCCAGGCGGACGATCCTTTCCTGGAGCAGCCTGCGGTCGGCCTCGATCTGGGTTTCACCGGGGCCGCCCATGAAGCCCGCGCCGCCGCGCTGGCGTTCAAGGTGGGTCCAGCTTCTGACCAGCCGGCCCTTCTGATAGTTGAGGTGCGCGAGATCGACCTGAAGCGTGCCTTCCTTGGTGGAGGCACGACGCCCGAAGATTTCCAGAATGAGGCCCGTGCGGTCGATGACCTTGGCGTTCCATTCCTTCTCGAGATTGCGCTGCTGCACCGGCGTCAGCGGGTGATCGACGATCACCAGCCCGGCATCCTTTTCGTTCAGGATGTGGCCGATTTCCTCGATCTTGCCGCTGCCGAGCAAAGTTCCCGGCTTCGGCTGGGCCACTGGAACGATCATGCCGTGCACGACGTCGAGATCGATGGCGAGCGCAAGACCGGTGGCCTCTTCCAGACGGCTTTCGTCGGAGCGCGTTACCGGTGCAGACAGGATCTCGGCTGATGCCTTTCCTGTCTTCTTCAGAACAGGAACGACGACGACCGCGCGCATGTCATCGCGGAGCTTTTCCAGCTCCGGAATGACCGACGACGATTTTGAATCACGCTTGGTAATGTTCCTCACGTCCCGTCAGGATGCGGCTTCCTCATTCTCGAACATTTGCAGCGGCTGACCCGGCATGATCGTCGAGATGGCGTGCTTATAGACGAGCTGAGAATGGCCGTCGCGGCGCAACAATACACAGAAATTGTCAAAAGATGTGACCACACCCGTCAATTTGACGCCGTTGATGAGGAAAATGGTCAATGAAATCTTTTGCTTGCGGACGGTATTGAGAAAGAGATCCTGCAAGTTTTGAGAACGTTCCGCCATCGCGCCGCTTCTTTCTTATTTGCCGGCCTTTGCGCGCCGGTGCATTTTGTCTAATTCTGCGTTTCGAGGCGTCACAGTATCCTTCCCCGACACCTCTCCAAGTTTGGTATCAAATCAATGTCTTTTCCGCAATGTCGAAAAAGGCTTCGCGAATATTCTGTGCTATGCTTCCGGGATGGCCATTGCCAATCGTCTTTCCGTCGACCGAGACGACGGGAAAGCAGATGCTCGTCGCCGCGGTGATGAACACTTCACGCGCCGCAAACATTTCCTCTACCGAAAACGCCTTTTCCTCGACCTTCAGGCCAAGGGGCTTCGCCACGTCCATCAGTGTCGTCCGGGTTATGCCCCGCAGAATGCCGTGCTCTGCCGGACGTGTGCGCAACGTGCCATCGCCATCGACGATCCAGACGTTCGTCGCCGCCCCCTCTTTGACGGTGCCGTCTACGTCGACGAAAATCGCCTCCTGCGCTCCGAGCTCCTTTGCCTTCTGTCGCGCGAGAACATTCGGCAGAAGGCCGACCGACTTGATATCGACCCGATCCCATCGGTTCTCCGGCACCGTGATCGCAGCGATTCCCTCGGCATTCTTCTTTGCGATTGCCGCGGCGTCCGTCCGCTTGGCCGTAACGACGAGCGACGGCGGCGTATCTTTTGTCGGAAAAACGTGATCGCGCCGCGCAACGCCACGGGTTACCTGCAGGTAGAAGAGCCCGTTGCGCACCCGGTTCCTGCGCAACACCTCGCGAATGACGTGGATCAGCGCCGCCCGGCTCATCGGCCAGCCGATCCGCAGTTCCTTCAGGGATCGGTCGAGGCGATCCAGATGCCGGCTGAGGTCCACGATGAAGCCGTGCCGAACCTCGCAGACCTCGTAGACGCCGTCCGCGAACTGGTAGCCGCGGTCTTCGACATGAACTGCAGCTTCGGAATGCGGCACGTAAGCGCCGTTGACATAGGCAATTCTCGGCATCGGGATCGCGACCTCAGAAATATTGGATGCTGACTCGGAAAAGCTGTTCGACGTGGCGCACGGCGTCGGCGGATGCGAAAAGAACGACGCGATCCTTCGCCTTGATCCTCGTGTTGCCGTCAGGACGAATGAAAGTCTTGTCGCGATAGAGCGCGCCGATGCGGATCCCTTCCGGCAGTTCAAGCTCGCGGAGCGCCTTGCCGACCAGCGGCGATGTTTCGAGTGCCTCGGCCTCGATGACTTCCGCCGCGCCGTTCTGCACCGCATAGACCGACCGGATGCGACCTTTCCTGACATGCTGCAGGACGCGGGAGATCGTCACCGCCCGCGGGTTGATATGCGCGTCGACTCCGGCGGTGCCGGCAAAATCCTGGTAGGCCGGCTCATTGATCAGCACCAGGGTCGACTTGGCGCCCAGGCGCTTGGCCATCATGCTGCCGAGAATATTGATCTGATCGTTGTTCGTGAGGGCGACCACGAGATCGGCTTCCTGAACATCCGCCTGCATCAGGATCCGCTGATCCATGGCCGAGCCGTTCAAGACGACCGTGTTGCTCAGCTTGTCGGCCAAGAGCACCGCGCGGTCCCGGTCGCTCTCGATGAGCTTGACGCGCATGCGGGGCTGCTGCTCCTCGATGGTGCGCGCGACGAAATAGCCGATGTTGCCGCCGCCCATGATGATGATCCGCCGCGCCTCCTGCTCCTCGTGCCCGAAGAGTCCCAGCGTGCGGCGCGTATGATCTCGATCGCAGACGACATAAGCGAGATCCCCCATCTGCAATTGATCGGCGGAATGCGGCACGATCAGCTTTCCGTCCCGGAAAATGCCGGTGACGGTCGCCAGAAGATCCGGGAAGAGCTCGCTCAGTTGCTGCAGCGGCGTGTCCACGACAGGACAATCTTCCATGCACTCGATCGCAACCATGGCGATGCGATCCTCGGCGAAGCGAACCACATCGGTCGCGCCGGGAAAGGAAATGCGCCGAAGAACCAGACGCCCGACTTCGATCTCCGGCGAAATCGTCACGTCGATCGGGACGTTCTCCCGTGAAAAGAGGTCCGAATACTCCGGTACGAGATAATTCTGAGCGCGAATCCGGGCGACCTTGGTCGGCACGTTGAAGATCGCATGCGCCACTTCGCAGGCGACGATGTTGACCTCGTCGAAAAGGGTCACCGCGATGATCATGTCAGCCTGATCGGCACCGGCTCTCGCCAGCACATCCGGATGGGCGCCGTGACCGACATAGCCGCGCACATCCAGCGTCTCGGTGATGTGCGCGATGAGCGCGGCGGACGTATCGATCACCGAAACGTCGTTGTTTTCCTGTGACAGACGCTCGGCGATCCCGTATCCGACCTGTCCGGCGCCGCAAATGACAACTTTCATCGCCGTTCCTTCATCCCACAAGCTGCAGCGCAGAGAAGCGAAAAACCGCCGCCAACCCGCTCCGGATCAGACGCCCAGCGACTTCAGCTTGCGATGAAGCGCGGAACGCTCCATGCCGACGAACTCCGCCGTGCGCGAGATGTTTCCGCCGAATCGGTTGATCTGGGCGATCAGATAATCGCGCTCGAACATTTCACGAGCCTCGCGCAGCGGCAAGGTCATGATGTGCTGATCACCCTGTGCGGAAATCTTCGGCAACGTGTCGCCGACCTCTGTCGGCAGCATGTCGGCGGTGATCGGCGTATCGGGCCCGTCGCTGCGTGCGAGAATCATCAGGCGTTCGATGTTGTTGCGCAACTGGCGGATGTTGCCCGGCCAGTCATGCGCCTGCAGGACGGCGAGCGCATCCTCGCCGATCTTGCGGGGGCGTATGCCGGCCTGTTCGCTCACCTGACGCATGAACATGTCCACGAGGAAGGGTATGTCTTCGCGCCTTTCGGCAAGAGCCGGAACGCGCACCGGGATCACCGCCAGCCGGTGAAACAGGTCCTCGCGGAAAAGGCCTTCGGAAATCATGTTTTCCAGATTGTAAGCGGTCGAGGAGATGATGCGCACATCCACCTTGACGCGCTTCGAACCGCCGACGCGCTCGAACTGCTGATCGACAAGCACGCGCAGGATTTTGTTTTGCGTTTCCCGCGGCATTTCGCCGATTTCGTCGAGATAAAGAATGCCGCCATGGGCCTCTTCCAACGCACCTGTTCGGCGCGGTTGGCCGGGCGTCCCTTCCGTGCCGAAAAGCGCGATTTCCATGCGATCCGGGGTGATTGCTGCCGCGTTCAGCGCGACGAACGGCCCGGACGAACGCGTGGATTTGCGGTGGATCATGCGTGCGACAAGTTCCTTGCCGGAACCCGAAGGGCCCTGGATCATGATTCGGCTGTTGGTCGGCGCCACCTTCTCGATCGTCTGCCGCAGCTGCGATACGGCGACGGAGGTTCCGATGAGCTCCACCGGATCGCCGGACTTTCTCTTCAGTTCCGAGACCTCGCGCTTGAGCTTGGAA
The DNA here is from genome assembly GCF_013283645.1 of Sinorhizobium psoraleae. Lineage (GTDB taxonomy): Bacteria > Pseudomonadota > Alphaproteobacteria > Rhizobiales > Rhizobiaceae > Sinorhizobium > Sinorhizobium psoraleae. The sequence continues at coordinate 215,059 of NZ_JABEKV010000004.1, read as the reverse complement.
TTCTCCAACGCCCGCTCGGCGATGAGAATCAGCCGGTCCGCCTTGAACGGTTTCTCGATGAAATCGTAAGCGCCACGCTTGATGGCGGAAACGGCCGTTTCGATGTTGCCGTGACCGGAAATCATCACCACTGGCAGATCGGGATGGCGGCCCTTGATTTCGTCAAGCAGCGCCAGTCCGTCGAGGCGGCTACCCTGCATCCAGATGTCCAGGAAAACCAGTCTCGGCACACGATCGTTGATCGCCGCAAGCGCGCTGTCGCTGTCAAAAGCCGTCCGGGTCTCGTGACCCTCGTCCGACAGGATTCCCGAGACGATCTCCCGGATGTCCTCCTCATCATCCACAACCAGAATATCAGCCGCCATTGGTATTACCCTTATCCTTTACAGTATCTTCGCCCCCGGTCTCCCCGGCAGGCGGCAGAATCACCCGGATCATCGCCCCGACGCCGCCGTCGAAATCGACCGGTGCGTCGTGCAGTTCCAGTTGTCCGCCATGGTCCTCGATGATTTTCTTGACGATTGCGAGGCCGAGACCGGTGCCCTTTTCGCGCATCGTCATGTACGGCTCCAGAATTCTGTGCCGGTTCTCGGTCGGCAGCCCCTTGCCGTTGTCGATGACATCGACAACGAAGCGGCCGGAAGCACCCTCGCGACGGGAGCGAATGATGATGGTCGGCGCACCACGCGACGTTCCAGCGGGGACGGCCTCGATCGCCTCGACCGCGTTCTTGACGATGTTGCCGAAAGCCTGGCCGAGCATGCGGCCATCGAACTGCCCTTCGAGCGGCTCGTCACCGAAATCGCGAACGAAGGTGATGTGCGTGTTGCCCATCTCGCGCAGAAATACGGCATCCTTGAGGATCGAGCGCAGGTCGGATTTTTCCTTCGTCGGCTTCGGCATCCGTGCAAAGGCAGAGAATTCGTCGACCATCCGGCCGATATCCTCCACCTGCCGCACGATGGTATCGGTGCATTGGTCGAAGACGGCCCGGTCCTGCTGGTCGATCTGCTTGCCGTACCGGCGCCTCAGGCGCTCGGCCGAAAGCTGGATCGGTGTCAGCGGGTTCTTGATCTCGTGAGCAATGCGGCGCGCCACGTCGGCCCATGCGGTCGACCGCTGCGCGATCACCAAATCGGTGATGTCGTCGATGGTGATCACGTAGGAACCGTGCGAGTCGTCGCCTTCCTCCCGCGTCACCTGAACATTCAGCGTGCGCTCGGTTCCGCCGCGCATGATGTTGATCTGCTTGCGGTAGTCGTTGCGATAGCGGCTTTCGGCCTCGATCAGCACCGCATCGATCTCCGGCGCAACCTCGCTGAGGCTTGCGCCCAGCAGTCCCGGCGCGGCCGTCCTCAGGAATTCTTCCGATGAAGGATTGGCGATGGTAATGCGACGGTCTTTGCCGACGCCGATAACCGCGGTCGTGACGCCGGAGAGCACGGCCTCGATAAAGCGGCGGCGCTGATCCACTTCGTCCTTCGCCACCAGGATCTGCTCCTGCTGCGTACGGATCTCGCTGACCATCTTGTTGAAGGTGCGCGACAGATTGCCCACGTCGCCATCGACGGCGCGCACCGGAACGACGACGTCGAGATTGCCGGAGGCCACGCTGTCCGCGGCACCGATCAACTGCCGAATCGGTCGAACGATACGATCGGCAACGGCAATCGCCGTCCAGATTGCCGCCAGCAGAACGATGAGAGCAAAGCCGATATAGAGAACGCCGAAGGCGATCTGCAGCGACGTGCGCCCGGCCTCCAGAGCCTTGTATTCGGCAGTGTTCTCCTCCATCAGCCGCATCGAACGCATCACTTCGGGATCGACGTTGCGAACCGTGTAGAGATAGGTACCGGGTATATTGTCGAGTGGAATGACGGCGCCGACGAGGTTGGTGACGCCCGGAGGAATAAGCGTCGGCTGGCCGGAAATAGTGCTTTTGAGCGCATCCTGCGGAATAGCCGGCAGCGGCCGCTCGGTCGAGATATTCGCTTGAAGGATGGCGCTGCCGTCGGCGCGGACCAGGAAGGCGCCAAGCATGCCGCGCCCCCTCGCCTGCCGCGTCATCAATTCGGTGAAGCCGGTGCGATCGAGGCTGTAAAGCTGCCGGTTGCGCTCGAGGTCGTTCGCCATCGACACAGTCTGGCCTTGCAGATAGCTGGCATTCTCCAGCACATAGGCTTGCGCGACGTTCAGCGACGAGCGGACGATCGCCTGTGTCCGCAGAGAGAACCAGCGGTCGAGCCCGACGTCGAGGGTAATGCTCGCGAAAATCGCGACCAGAATCGCAGGCGTTATCGCGACGATCGAAAACAGCGCGACGATGCGCACATGCAGCCGCGCTGCCGCTCTTCCCTTGCTGCGCGCCCTCAGCAGTCTGAGGATTTCGCGCGCGATCAGATAGATCAGGCCGACGACGAAGACGCCGTTGATACCCGCACAGGCGATGACGATGTTTCGCTCTGGTCGAACGGGGGTAAGGCCGAGGAGAACGAGCAGCGACAAGGTGGCACAGATCAGCGCGCCGGTGGCGAGCATCAATCCAGGCAGGGCGAAGGATGCCCGCCGATCCTGGACAGTTGCGACCCTGTCCTCTGTGCCCAATGGCAGGGCCATTCCGTCCACCATGTAAAATGCTTCCCCCAAACCGGCGCCCGACGGCGCCGGCAAACGCGAACTTTAACAGGTCAAAGAAACTGACCGCAACGCCCCGCCCCAAACGTATCGGCGAGCCTCGACCGGATGAGTCGCGTTCAATGACGACGCAGCGAATCGACGCTATGGACGTTCAAGCAACGCATTGTGGCGAAAATGCAACGGTGTTGCATCACAGTCAAGCACTGCGTGAACTCCGGTAAACGGAGACTCCGAGTTCGCGGATCTTCTTGCGCAGCGTGTTTCGGTTAAGGCCGAGGAGGTCGGCAGCCTTGATCTGGTTGCCCCGGGTCGCCGTCAGGGCTGCGAGGATCAGCGGGTACTCCATCTCCGCGAGCACCCGATCATAGAGGCCGGTGGGCGGCAGGGCATCGCCGAAACTTGCGAAGTACTGCCGCATATTCTCTTCGACTGCCTGGGAAATCGACATCGAACCGGAGCGGGTCGCCGACTTTTCGATCGGGCTGTCGGGGATCTCCGAGCGTAGCTCGTTCTCGATGATTTCCTTGGTGATCACATCCTGTGGATAGAGGGCGGTCAGCCTCCGTACCAGATTTTCGAGTTCTCGCACATTGCCGGGCCACGGATGCGCCTTCATCAGTTCCAGCGCTTCCTGGTCGAAACGCTTGACGTCGAGCCCTTCCTTTTCGGCCTGCTGGACAAAATGGCGGACGAGATCCGGAATATCCTCGGCCCGATCCCTGAGCGGCGGCAAGCGCAGTGGCACGACGTTCAAGCGATAGTAGAGATCCTCGCGGAAAAGCCCTTGGTTGATCGACTGTTTCAGGTCCTTGTTCGTCGCGGCGACGATCCGTACATCCGAGCGGATCGGCGTACGCCCGCCGACGGTCGTGTATTCCCCCTGCTGCAACACACGCAGGAGTCTGGTCTGGGCATCCATCGGCATGTCGCCGATCTCGTCGAGGAAGAGCGTCCCGCCTTCCGCCTGCTCGAAACGGCCGGTCGAGCGCGTCTGTGCGCCGGTAAAGGCGCCCTTCTCGTGGCCGAACAGCTCCGATTCGATAAGGTCGCGCGGGATCGCCGCCATGTTGATTGCAACGAAGGGGCCATTCCTGCGCTTGCCGTAGTCGTGCAGCGCCCGCGCGACCAGTTCCTTGCCCGTCCCCGATTCCCCGGTGATCATCAATGTCAGATCGGTCTGCATCAGACGCGCGAGCACCCGGTAGATTTCCTGCATGGCGGCCGAGCGGCCGACAAGCGGCATGCCGTCCTGCGAATCGTCGTCGATCTTGGAGGGACGACGCTTCGGTTCGGCGAGCGCCCGACCGATGATCCCGATCAGTTCCGTCAGGTCGAAAGGCTTCGGCAGGTAGTCATAGGCTCCCTTTTCCGACGCCTTGATGGCTGTCATGAACGTGTTTTGCGCGCTCATCACGAGAACAGGCAGATCCGGACGCGCCTTCTTGATCCGAGGCAGGAGGTCGAAGGCGTTCTCATCCGGCATTATGACGTCGGTCACGACCAGATCACCGTCGCCGGCAGCGATCCAGCGCCACAGCGTCGCCGCATTGGAGGTGATGCGCACATCATAGCCGGCGCGGCTCAGAGCCTGGTTGAGCACGGTGCGAATGGCGGCATCGTCATCCGCGACGAGGATCGTAGCGCCCGTCATGCAATGTTTCCTTTTGTCATCGGAATTTCGTCGTCATCCGCCGCTGGCCCCTTGGAGGCCGGCATCAGAACACGGAAGGTGGTGCGGTTGTGCTGGCTATCGCACTCGACGATGCCCCCATGGCCGCCGATGATCTTGGCGACCAGCGCCAGCCCAAGGCCCGAGCCGTTCGTCTTCGTGGTGATGAAGGGGTCGAAAAGATGCGGCAGCAGATCCGACGGAACGCCGGGTCCGTTGTCGTGCACGCAGAACTCCAGCGGTAGCGAGATCTTTTCGCGCGTTCCCGCAACCGAGAGCCGAATGCCGGGCCGATAGGCCGTCGTCAGCATGATCTCGCCGTCCGTCCGGTCGCCGATCGCCTCGGCGGCATTCTTGATCAGGTTGAGGAACACCTGAACGAGTTGGTCTCGATTGGCATAAACCGGGGGCAGCGACGGGTCGTAGTTCTCGGAAATCTTGATTCTGCGGGCAAAGCCAGCCTTGGCAATCGCCTTCACGTGGTCGAGCACGGAATGGATATTGAGCGGTACGCGATCGACCGGCCGTTCGTCGGAGAACACCTCCATGCGGTCGACGAGCGATACGATACGGTCCGTCTCGTCACAGATCAGCCGCGTCAAGGCCCGGTCCTCGTCATTGACCGATGTTTCGAGAAGCTGTGCAGCGCCGCGAATTCCGGAAAGCGGGTTCTTGATCTCGTGGGCCAGCATCGAGGCGAGACCGGTCACCGATCGTGCGGCGCCCCGATGGGTCAGTTGCCGATCGATCTTGTCGGCCATCGAGCGCTCCTGGAAGACGATGACCACAGATCCTGGTGCGGAGAGAACGGGCGCGACGTAGAGATCGACGAGCTTGTCGGCGCCAAGGCGCGGCGAACTCAGATCGACCCGGTATTCGTTGACAGGCGCTCGTCGTTCGCGAACCTGATCGATCAACGTCAGCAGCGGGCTGCCGAATGGAATGAACGCGCTGATGTTGTGGCGGGCGAGATGATTGGCGCTGGCGCCAAAAAAGGACTCTGCTTCCCAGTTGGCGAAGGCCACCAGGCCGTCTTCGTCAACAAGGATGACGGGGTTCTGGATCGCGTTCAGAACCGCCATGGAAAGATCGTTCGCATCTCCCGCCGGGTCCATTGCCATTGCCTTGTCCGTCATGCCGCCATCTCCTCGTTGACCGATGCGACGCCGGAATTCGCGATCGCTGCAGCGACCCGGTCGCTGACCAGATCCGGATCGGTGGATGTCAGGATCGCCGCCTTGTCGGTGGACGAGAGATCCGGTGCGAAACGCTCCATGTACCAGCCGACATGCTTGCGGGCGTGCCGAATGCCGATCTGGGGCCCATAGAATTCGAGCATCGTTGCATAGTGCTCGGCGAAGATCCGCGCGATCTCCAATGCGTCGGGATGAAGACGAGCGCCGGCAAGGACACCCGCATGCCACGGCCGCCCCTGTGACGACCGACCGACCATGACCGCGTCGGCACCCGACCGGCGCAGGATTTCCGTGGTGTCCGCCACCGTATCGACGTCGCCATTGGCGATGAGAGGGACCGAGATGACGTCGCGAACCGCACGGATCGCGTCCCAGTCCGCCTTTCCGCTGTAGAACTGCATCCGTGTGCGGCCGTGAATCGTGATGGCCTGCACACCCGCGTCTTCGGCCCTGCGAGCAATCAACGGAGCATTAATCGAGTTCTCGTCCCAACCGAGCCGCATCTTCAGCGTTACAGGCACGGAAACGGCCTTGACGATTGCTTCGATTAGCGACAGCGCGTGATCGGGGTCGCGCATCAAGGCCGAGCCGGAATAGCCGCCGGTCACTTTCTTCGCCGGGCAGCCCATGTTGATGTCGATGATATCGGCGCCGTTCGCCTCGACAATTCTTGCGGCTTCGGCCATCCAGTGCGCTTCACGCCCTGCGAGTTGGACGATGTGCGGCTCGATGCCCGAATTCTTCAGCCGCACCCAGGATTCGGCGGCGTTACAGACCAGTTCACGGCTGGCGACCATTTCCGTCACCACAAATCCCGCGCCGAAACGCCAGGCGAGCGCCCGGAAAGGCAGATCCGTCACCCCGGACATCGGCGCGAGCGCCACCCGGTTGCGGATTTCAACATTCCCGATCCGGAGCGACGATGACAGGGCCGGTAGTGGCAAATGCATATCTTTCAGGCACATGTTCTTCTTGCACTATTTTTAGACATTGTTATTCGGCTTGCCAAGCGATTTCCGCGCGCCCGACAAAATTCCCCACATGGCTCCAATGACGGCTTCCAACGGCGGGGGCTGGCAATGGCAGGGCCTTCGCGGTAGATCACGGCGAAGATCGGCGAAACGCGGGACCACATACATAAGATGCAGCCTGAAGAACAGTTCTCCTGTGGTGTCGTGATCGTCGCGGCTGGTCGCGGCGAGCGTGCCGGCCAATCGGCGGAGGGGCCGAAACAGTACCGGACGATCGGCGGCCGCCCCGTTATTGCGCACACGCTTAACATTTTCGCGACATGGGCAGGAACGGGGCCGCTGGTTGTGGTTATCCACCCCGATGACGAGGAATTGTTTGCCTCCGCTTTGAAGCGCGTGCCCACGCCAAGCGATTTGACCATCGCGCACGGAGGAGCGACGCGGCAGCTTTCGGTCCTCGCCGGCTTGGAGGCGATTGCGGCTGCTGGCGCCAAATACGTCATGATCCACGACGCCGTGCGCCCCTTTGCCGATCACGCCTTGCTCGATCGCTGCCGGGCAGCGCTGCTGGCCGGCGCGGAGGCGGTCCTGCCGGCGATCGCCGTCGCCGATACGCTGAAGCGGGCCGGCGCAAAAGGCGTCGTAAGAGAGACCGTCCCACGGACCAACCTCTTTGCGGCACAGACGCCGCAGTGCTTCAAGTTGGACGCGATCCTCTCCGCGCACCGTGCCGCCAACGCCGGCGCCAAAGCGGATTTCACCGATGACGCGTCCATTGCCGAATGGGCGGGCATTCCCGTTGTCCTGGTCGAAGGTATGGTGGACAACGTCAAGCTCACGTTGCAGAGGGATATTTCGATGGCTGATGAAAGGCTCACGGGCAGCACGATCCCGGACGTGCGCACCGGCAATGGCTACGACGTCCATCAACTCATCGAAGGCGACGGCGTCACGCTTTGCGGCGTGTTCATTCCGCACGATCGCAAACTCTCCGGCCATTCCGATGCCGATGTCGCGCTGCATGCGCTGACCGATGCACTTCTCGCAACCTGCGGCGCAGGTGATATCGGCGATCACTTCCCGCCGTCGGACCCGCAATGGAAGGGTGCGCCTTCCCGTATCTTTCTGGAGCATGCGGCGCGGATCGTGCGCGAGCGTGGCGGCGTCATCACCAATGCGGACGTATCGATCATCGCCGAAGCACCGAAGGTCGGGCCGCACCGGCAGCAGATGCGGGAGAACCTGGCAGCAATGCTCGACATCGCAATCGACCGCTGCTCGATCAAGGCGACCACCAACGAAAAGCTCGGCTTCATCGGCCGAAACGAAGGCATCGCTGCAATCGCAACTGCGACGGTCATCTACGCGCCGGGGAGCAGCGCATGATGTGGCCGGCCGATATCGAACGAAAGGCCCACGCGATCATCGCCGACTTCACCCAACGCAAGCTGAAGCTAGCCACGGCGGAGTCCTGCACCGGCGGCCTGATTGCCGGCGCGCTAACCGAGATTGCCGGTTCGTCACTCGTCGTCGATCGTGGTTTCGTCACCTATTCCAACGACGCCAAGGTACAGATGCTCGGTGTTGAGCTCGCGACGCTCGCCGCCCACGGCGCGGTCTCGCGCGAGACCGCCATCGAAATGGCACGGGGCGCCGTCTCCCATTCCGGGGCGGATGTCACGGTCGCAGTGACGGGTATAGCTGGCCCGGGCGGAGGTTCGGTGGAAAAGCCGGTCGGGCTCGTCCACCTGGCGGCAACAGGGCGGAATGGCAGGGTGCTTCACCGTGAGATGCGCTATGGCGACATCGGCCGCGACGCGGTTCGAATGGCGGCCATCAGAACCGCACTCGGTCTCCTCGAAGAGGTCGCTCAGGGAGCGTAGACTTCATCGGCTCGCTTTTCGAAGGCTTCCGAAAACATGCGGAACGCCCGGTCGAACATGGAGCCCATCAAAGCCCCCAGAATGCGGCTCTTGAACTCGTAGTCGATATAGAAGTGCACGATCGACAGCTTTTCGCCGGTCGGCTCGAAGCGCCACTCATTGTCGAGATATTTGAACGGCCCGTCGATATAGTTGACGTCGATCGTACGCTCGGCCTTGTTGAGCAGAACCTGGGTCGTGAAGGTCTCGCGGATCGCCTTGTAACCGACGGTCATGTCGGCCAGCAGCAACACCTTGCCGTCACGCTCCTTACGTGAACGCACGCTCAAGGCCTCGCAAAGCGGCAGAAACTCCGGATAGCGCTCGACGTCGGCGACGAGATCGAACATCTGATCGGCCGAATGCTTGACGACATGGTTGGTTTCAAAGTGTGGCATGACTCGCAGTTAAGCGCGTGCCGCGAGAAGTTCAAGCAGCGTGCGCATTTGTGCCCGGCTTCTTATCTGCAGGACCGGAACGTCCGGCCCGTGCTCCCGCAGGCCGGTCTCGATCCGCGGCACGAACTTGCGCTCGAACGTCCAGATGTAGCGGACGAACTCCCAACTTACCCGTTCCGGACATCCGTCGGCCATTTCCGGCCGTGCCGCCCCTCGCCATTTCAGCCAACGCCGCATCACGCCTATCAGGCACAGCAAGCGTGGCATCCTCACCCAGAGCACGACGTCGGCGCGGGGCAGTCGCAGATCGAAGGTCGACGGGTTCGTCCCATCCATCACCCATCGAGCTTCAGCGACCCTGGCGGTGATGAGGTTTCTTTGTTCCTCCCGCGCTCTGGAAACCCAACCGGGCAGCCAGAAGAACTCTCTGTCCATCGAAACAAATGGGAGTTCGTAGTGTTCCGACAAGCGTCGGGCGAGTGTCGTCTTGCCTCCCCCCGAGCAGCCGATGACCAAAACACGTTTTGCCTCCGAGAGAATAGATGCAACCCGCTTCGTGTCCGTCAGATTATCTGCCACTCTCGCTCCCCAAAAAAGAGCCGCGACGATACAACGCCGCGGCTGTTTTTCACCGGCTGTGGGAATGAACTACTCCGCTTCGGCCAGAAGCTTCTTTTCGCGCGCGGCCCTCAACCGCGCAAAATCGTCGCCCGCGTGATGCGACGAGCGTGTCAGCGGGCTTGAGGAGACCATCAGGAAGCCCTTCGTGTAGGCGACCGTCTCATAGGACTTGAACTCCTCCGGGGTCACGAAATTCTCGACCTTGTGGTGCTTGCGGGTCGGCTGCAGATACTGGCCGATCGTCAGGAAATCGACGTCAGCGGTACGCAGGTCATCCATCAACTGCAGCACCTCGTTCCGTTCTTCGCCAAGGCCGACCATGATGCCGGATTTGGTGAACATCGACGGATCGAGTTCCTTCACCCGCTGCAGGAGCCGGATCGAATGGAAGTAGCGAGCGCCAGGACGGACGGTCAGATAGTTCGAGGGCACCGTTTCGAGATTGTGGTTGAAAACGTCAGGCTTGGCGGCGACCACACGCTCCAGCGCACCGGGCTTGCGCAGAAAGTCGGGTGTCAGGATCTCGATGGTCGTTTCGGGAGAGGCCTCGCGGACCGCGAAGATGACTTTCTCGAAATGCTCGGCACCACCGTCGTCCAGGTCGTCGCGGTCGACCGAGGTGATGACGACGTGGCTGAGCCCCATCTGCTTGACCGCCCTGGCAACGTTGGCTGGCTCTTCCATGTCGAGCGCATTCGGCTTGCCCGTCGAGACGTTGCAGAAGGCGCAGGCCCGCGTGCAGATCTCGCCCATGATCATGAAGGTCGCGTGCTTCTTGTCCCAACATTCGCCGATGTTCGGGCAGCCGGCCTCCTCGCAGACGGTGACCAGATTGTTGCCCTTCACGATCGAGCGGGTTTCCATGTATCCCTTCGACGTCGGCGCCTTTACCCGAATCCAATCGGGCTTGCGCAGGACTTCCGTGTCAGGCTTGTGCGCCTTTTCCGGATGGCGGACGCGTTGCGCCCGGTCCGAGACAGCATCGAAAACCGTTACCATGTGTCTTCCTTTGTCGCGTCGAGCGCGCGGCGTGCCGCCGAGCTGCCCTTTTCGATCTATATAAACGGCCCGACAGGAAAAGTCAGGCCGCCAGTTGCAATGCGGCCCGACAGCAGACGCATGGCTTGCGCGGCGCTACCTTCTCACAGCGCGCCCCGCGGCAATCAGCAGGCAGGCGCCGATAAAGCCGATGACCAGATAGGCGAGCCAGCCGGTGTAGGTCATACCGAAGGCGGCCAGAATGAAGTTCAGTACGATGGCGCCCAGAATGCCGAGAACAATGTTCATGAACAGCCCCATCTCGCTGTTCATGAATCTCTCCGCAAGCCAACCGGCCAATCCGCCTATGATGATTGCAGCAAGAATACCGACGCCATTCAAGCTCATCGCGACCTCCCCGCAGTGAAAAAGCACCAGCGGCTTCAATGCATGATCGGATCAAAAGTTCCGAACGGCGGCACGTCATCAGGCGTTCAGCATCCGGCCGTACGCGTCAAGCACGCTTTCCTTCATCATTTCCGACAGCGTCGGATGCGGGAAGACCGCGTGCATCAGTTCTTCCTCGGTCGTTTCGAGATTCATGGCAACAACGAAGCCTTGGATAAGTTCGGTTACCTCGGCACCGACCATATGCGCACCCAACAGTTCGCCGGTTTTCTTATCGAAGATCGTCTTGATCAGCCCCTGGTCCTCGCCGAGCGCGATGGCCTTGCCGTTGGCGGCGAAGTTAAAGCGGCCGACACGGATCTCGCGGCCGAGTTCCTTCGCCTTCGCTTCAGTCAGTCCGACAGAGGCAACCTGCGGGTCGCAATACGTGCAGCCCGGGATCTTGCCCTTGTCGAGCGCGTGCACGCCTGGGACACCGGCGATCTTCTCCACGCAGATCACGCCCTCGTGCTCGGCCTTGTGCGCCAGCATCGGCGGCCCGGCGACGTCGCCGATCGCGTAGATGCCGGCTACATTCGTCTTGCCATAACCATCGGTGACGATGCAGCCGCGATCGGTTTTGACGCCAAGCGCCTCAAGCCCAAGATTCTCAATATTGCCCTGCACGCCGACGGCGGAGATCAGGCGGTCGGCCTTGATCTGCGTTGCCTTGCCGTCCTTCGTCTCGACATGCGCGGTGACATCATTCGCGCCCTTCTCCACCTTCGTCACTTTGGCGTCGGTGAAGATCTTCATGCCGCGCTTTTCGAGTTGCTTGCGGGCGAAAGCGGAAATCTCCGCATCCTCTACCGGCATGACCTGCGGCAACAGCTCGACGACGGTGACGTCCACGCCCATCGACAGGTAGAAGCTTGCGAATTCGATGCCGATGGCGCCGGAGCCCATCACGAGCATGGATTTTGGCATTTCCTCAGGCTTCATCGCCTCGAAATAGGTCCAGATCAGCTTGCCATCAGGCTCGATGCCCGGGAGCGCGCGTGGCCGGGCGCCGGTCGCGACGATGATGTGCTTGGCGGTGTACGTGCCCTCGCCCTTCACGCCCTTCGGCACAGGGTTCTGCGGCTGGACCGCGGGCTTAGACGGCGCGCCAACGACGATCTCGCCGGGCTTCGTCAGCTTGGCCTCGCCCCAGATGATGTCGACCTTGTTCTTCTTCATGAGGAAACCAACGCCACCGTTCAGCCGAGCGGAGACAGCACGCGAGCGGGCGACGACGTCCTTGACGTTGGCGGTCATCTTGCCTTCCAACGTCAAGCCGTATTTCTTGGCGTGATTGGCGTGGTCGAGTATCTCGGCGGAACGCAGCAACGCCTTGGTGGGAATGCAGCCCCAGTTGAGGCAGATGCCGCCGAGGTGCTCGCGTTCGACGATCGCCGTCTTCAACCCAAGCTGAGCCGAACGGATGGCGGTGACATAGCCCCCCGGACCCGAACCGATAACGATGACGTCGTAATTCTCAGCCATATGTTCCTGCCTTTGTCTCAAGCGACCTGTCGGGTGAAAAGCACCCAGTCGTGTTTCTTGCTGTCCTCGAAAAGCGGCACGGCTTCAACGCGCGCCACCTCCTCGAAGCCGTTGACCTTATAGAGTGCCTGAGCCGTTTCATTGTGGCTTTCGGTGATCAGGCTCACCGGCGCCGACCTGGCGCGGGCAATTTCGTGTTCCAGCAAAGCGCGGCCGATCCCCTTGCCGCGATGATGCTTGTAGACTCCCAGGCTGTCGATGAACCAATGGCCCACCACCTGCCTCTGAAGGGCTAGCAAAGGGGCGAGCACCGGATGCTTCGCCTCGATATCGCGGACGGAGGAATCGATCGCGTAGGAGACCGCTACACCCGCAATCTCGTCCTCGACTTCGGCAACGATCGCATCGCGCCACGTACCCCGCCCCGCGTCTTCGCGTAGTTTGTTGCGGCCGTGTTCGAACGCCGTTTCGGCGACGCCACGCAACACACCGCCATACCAGAGCCAGGCCGCAAATCCGTGCGAGGCAATATCGATCAGGACAGCCAGTTCCGCTGCCTCTCTTCGTTCCGCAGATCTGAGGGTCGCGCCGGCCGCCATGGTCAGAGCCCGAGCATCATCCGCACGACCGGTTCCAAGCCGCGTCCGATCGCGCGGGTGTTCTCGGCATCAAGATGGACGCCATCGAGCGGCGTGGTCTTTGCCACCGAGCCGGCGTCGAAAAAACCGCAGTCGAGCTCGTCGGCGAGATCGCGGTAGAGCGGTGCCAGCATTGCCGACTGCTCGATAGCGCCCGCATACATCGCTGCAAAGGCGCTGTTCGCGGTTTCGCAAAGCGGCGGCGGCGAGACGATGAGAATGTCCGGCCCCTCCTCGGCTTCGACCGGCCAGTCGTGCCGCCGGACGAGATTGACGAGGCGTGCAATCCCTTTGACGGCGCCGAAGGCCGTGCCGTGGATCACCGGCTTCATGTCGTTTGTGCCGAGCAGAAAGATCATGAGATCGATCGGCGCGTGGCTGTGGAGCACGGTCGGCAGGACGCGGGCTCCGTTGCGGTCGCAATCGGCGAGATGGTCGTCATAGGCTGTCGTGCGGCCGTTCAGACCCTCCGCAATCACGTGGGCGTCCGAACCAAGCGCCTTCTGCAGCACGCTCGGCCAGCGGTCTTCCAACGCATGCCGGCCAAGGCCGCTCGCGTCATAGCCCCACGTCAGACTGTCACCGTAGCAAAGGACTGTCTTCATCGCTTGTGCCCGCGTTTACAGCGCCGCGCGTCTTCTCAGACACGCAAAGGACGCTGTAGCACTTTGAATCGCTGCATGTTTTTGTCCTTAAATCGGCTAAGATTTAAGGAAACATGCAGCAGGGGAATGGACCGGCCAGAAAAGCCGGTCCGGATCGCATCAGACCAGCATGCCCATCGGGTTTTCGATGTAGCGCTTGAAGGCGGCGAGCAGCTCGGCGCCGAGCGCGCCATCGACGCAGCGATGGTCGGTCGAAAGCGTCACGGTCATCATGTTGGCGATGACCATTTCCTTGTTCTTGACGACGACGCGTTCCTCGCCGGCACCGACCGCAAGGATGGTCGCATGCGGCGGGTTGACGACGGCGGCGAAGTTCTTGACGCCCATCATGCCCATGTTGGAGACGGCCGTGGTGCCGCCTTGGTACTCTTCCGGCTTCAGCTTGCGCTCCTTGGCGCGCTTGCCGAGATCCTTCATCTCGTTGGAGATGGCCGAAAGGCTCTTCAACTCCGCCTGGCGGACGATCGGCGTGATCAGACCGCCGGGAATGGATACGGCAACGCCGACATCGGCGTTCTTGTGCTTGACCATGTTCGTGTCAGTCCAGGATACGTTCGCATCCGGAACATCGCGCAGCGCCAACGCCAATGCCTTGATTACCATGTCGTTGACCGAGAGCTTGTAGACCGGCTTGCCGTCCTTTTCCGGGGCAGCGGCATTGAGCTGTGCGCGAAGCGCAAGCAGAGCATCGAGCTCGCAATCGATCGAAACATAAAAATGCGGGATCGTCTGCTTCGATTCGACGAGGCGCTTGGCGATCGTCTTGCGCATGCCGTCGTGCGGGACGAGTTCGTAGGAACCCGGCTCGAAGAGCTTGAGCACTGCGTCCTCGGACATGCCCTTGGCGAGGGCCGCCGGAGCGGGGGCAGCCGCGGCAGCGGCCTGAGGTGCAGCTGCCGGCTTGGCGCCAACGCCGGCAACAGCCGTCTCGACGTCCTTCTTGACGACACGGCCATGCGGGCCGGACCCGGCGATTGCCGAGAGATCGATGCCAGCTTCCTTGGCGAGACGGCGCGCAAGCGGCGAAGAGAATACACGCTTGCCATCCCCCGCAGCGGGTGCTGGCGATGGCGCTGCGGTCGGCTGGGCAACAGGTGCCGCAGCGGGCGCAGGCGCAGCGGCCGGCGCTGCCGGAGCCGGTTGTTCGGCTTTGGCGGCGAGTGCCGGCGCCGCCGCTCCGTTGCCACCCTTCGCAGCCGTTGCCACGTCCTCGCCATCGGCGGCCAGAACGGCGATCAGCGCATTGACCTTGACGCCTTCGGTCCCGGCCGGAACGACGATCTTGGCAACGGTACCCTCATCGACGGCTTCCACTTCCATGGTCGCCTTGTCGGTCTCGATCTCGGCGATGACATCGCCGGACCTCACCTTGTCGCCTTCCTTGACCAGCCACTTGGCCAGATTGCCTTCTTCCATGGTCGGAGAGAGGGCAGGCATCGTGATGTTGATTGGCATCGAAGCGCCCTCCCCTTATTTGTAGCAAACGGCTTTCACGGCATCGACGACCTCGGCAACGCTCGGCAGCGCCAGCTTTTCGAGGTTTGCGGCATAGGGCATCGGCACATCCTTGCCGGCGATCGTCAGGATCGGCGCATCGAGGTAATCGAAGGCCTGCTGCATGACGCGGGTGGCGATTTCGGTACCGACGGAGGACTGCGGGTAGCCTTCCTCGACGGTGACCAGCCGGCCGGTCTTCTTCACCGACTGGATCACAGTCGGAAGATCCATCGGGCGGATCGTGCGAAGATCGATGATCTCGACGTCAATGCCCTGCGCTTCGAGTTCGGCTGCAGCCTTGACGGCATAGGTCATGCCGATGCCGAAGGAAACGATGGTTGCATCCTTGCCGACGCGATGGATGCGAGCCTTGCCGATCGGCAGAACGAAATCATCGAGCTTCGGCACCTCGAAGGAGTGACCGTAAAGGATTTCGTTCTCGAGGAAGATCACCGGGTTCGGGTCGCGGATCGCAGCCTTCAAGAGGCCCTTCGCATCAGCGGCCGTATACGGCATGACGACCTTGAGACCCGGAATGTGGCTGTACCAGGCGGCATAGCACTGCGAGTGCTGCGCGGCGACGCGGGCGGCCGCACCGCTCGGACCACGGAAAACGATCGGCGCGCCCATCTGACCGCCCGACATATAAAGCGTCTTGGCGGCCGAGTTGATGATCTGGTCGATCGCCTGCATGGCGAAGTTGAAGGTCATGAACTCGACGATCGGCCGCAGACCGGTCATTGCCGCGCCGACGCCGACGCCGGCAAAACCATGCTCGGTGATCGGGGTATCGACCACGCGACGCGGGCCGAATTCCTGCAGCAGGCCCTGGGTGATCTTGTAGGCGCCTTGGTATTCGGCGACTTCCTCACCCATGACGAACACGTCGTCGCTGGCGCGCATTTCTTCGGCCATCGCATCACGAAGCGCCTCGCGCACCGTCATCGAAACCATTTCCGTGCCGGCGGGGATCGCGGGATCGGCAGGAACTTCCGCCTTCGGCTGTGCCGCAACCGGCGCCGGGGCCGGCGCGGCGGCAGGCGCTTCATTCGCAGCAGGCTTCGGTGCCTCCGCCTTCGCCGTCGCAATATCGCCGGCAGCCTCACCGTCCTGCAGCAGGACGGCGATTGGCGTATTGACCTTCACGCCTTCGGTGCCGGCTGCGATCAGGAGCTTTCCGATCGTGCCTTCATCGACGGCTTCCACTTCCATGGTCGCCTTGTCGGTTTCGATCTCGGCAATGACGTCGCCTGACGACACCTTGTCGCCCTCGTTCTTCAGCCATTTGGAGAGCGTGCCTTCCTCCATCGTCGGGGAAAGGGCGGGCATGAGAATTTCTACTGGCATGATTGTCCCTCCCCGGATCAAAGCAGGATGTCGGTGTAGAGCTCGGATACATCCGGCTCCGGATCAGACTGAGCAAAATCGGCGCTATCCGCAACGATGTCGCGAACATCCTTGTCGATCTGCTTCAGCTCGTCCTCGCTCGCCCAGCCCTTTTCGGTAAGCCGGGCCTTTACCTGCTCAATCGGGTCATGCTCGGAGCGCATCTTCTGCACTTCGTCCTTCGACCGGTACTTCGCCGGGTCGGACATGGAGTGGCCGCGATAGCGATAGGTCAGCATCTCGAGGATGATCGGCCCCTTGCCGGAACGGCAATATTGAACGGCTTCATCGGCTGCCGCCTTGACCGCGCGAACATCCATGCCGTCGACCTGATAACCGGGAATGCCGAAGGACGCGCCGCGCTGCGAGAAGTCGGTTTGCGCCGATGCGCGGGACACGGACGTGCCCATGGCGTAGCGGTTGTTCTCGACGATGTAGATCACCGGCAGCTTCCAGAGAGCAGCCATGTTGAAGCTCTCATAGACCTGCCCCTGGTTGGCGGCACCATCGCCGAAATAGGCGAGGCTGACATTGTCATTGCCGCGGTACTTGTTTGCGAAGGCAAGACCGGTGCCGAGCGAGACCTGCGCGCCAACGATGCCGTGGCCGCCATAGAAATGCTTTTCCTTAGAGAACATGTGCATCGAGCCGCCTTTCCCTTTGGAAAGGCCGCCGCGACGGCCAGTCAGTTCCGCCATCACGCCGCGCGCACTCATCCCGCAAGCGAGCATATGGCCGTGATCACGGTAACCGGTGATGACCTGATCACCTTCCTTGAGCGCCAACTGCATGCCGACCACGACGGCTTCCTGACCGATATAGAGGTGACAGAAGCCGCCGATGAAGCCCATACCGTAAAGCTGGCCGGCCTTTTCCTCGAAACGCCGGATCAGCAGCATTTCGCGGTAGGCTTTGAGATCATCTTCCTTGGAGAATTCGGCGATGGTGCCGCCGGCGAAATCCTTTTTTGCGGACTTGGCAGCGGTCTTGCGGCTGGAGACGGACGCGGTTTTTCGCGGAGCCATTCATTCCTCCCAAATGGTTAGCCTTTGCCGGCTACCATAGGGAAAGAAGAGCGACACAGCAATGCCATATTTGCATGGCTATTATTCTGAGTAATTATTTGATTTTTATAGAGAATTTCCAATTAACTCAATTTAGGTTAATTCTGCCCGCGATGAAAAATAACAATCTCATCGCTCCGCGACATGTTGAGCGCGAGGCGAGCCTTCTCATCCAGCATATCTCGTTCCAGCGAACCGTCGCTCATCAGCTCGACCTCCTTTTCGAGGATTTTTCGCTGATGGGTCAGTTCATCCAATCGGGCTTGCCGCACGGCGATCTGTCGGTCGAACTCCTCTGTCGCTCTCAGGCCGTATCCTCCGTGGATCGAATGATAGCCGAAATAGGAAAGAAACGCGACCGCCATGAGCGGCACCACCAGCCGCCCCAATCTCCGTTTCTTGTGATGTCGTGTCCACATGATCCATGCCCTGATACGCAATACAAGACGAGACTAACGTCGATTGATTAACCGACCGTTGACCATGAATGGCAGGAAAAACGAAACCCGCCTGCCGTGAGGCAGACGGGTCGAAATTAACAGATCGCGAAGTTTGGCGCGGGATTCGCCCTCACCGTGCCCTCCCCGCGAATGCAGGAAGAGGGAACTTCGGCCGCCGAGCTATCCGCTTGTCCCTTCTCCCCGCCTGCGGGGAAAAGGTGCCGGCAGGCGGATCAGGGGCGGCGTCGGGGCCGGACTTATTTAACCCCGCAGGATCGAGCGGCCGGCGTATTTGGCCTGCAGACCAAGCTGCTCTTCGATGCGGATCAGTTGGTTGTACTTCGCAAGCCGGTCGGAGCGCGCGAGCGAGCCGGTCTTGATCTGCCCGCAATTGGTGGCGACCGCGAGATCGGCGATCGTCGCGTCCTCGGTTTCGCCGGAACGGTGCGACATAACGGCGGTGTAGCGGGCCTTGTGGGCCGTCTCGACCGCATCGAGCGTTTCTGAGAGCGAGCCGATCTGGTTGACCTTGACGAGGATCGAGTTGGCGACACCCATCTTAATGCCGTCGCGCAGTCGAGCCGAGTTGGTGACGAAGAGATCGTCGCCGACGAGCTGGACCTTGGAGCCGATCTTGTCCGTCAGCGCCTTCCAGCCATCCCAGTCGTCCTCGGCCATACCGTCCTCGATCGAGATGATCGGGTACTTGGCAGCGAGTTCGGCGAGGTATTCCGCCATGGCGCCGGGCTCCAGCGTGCGACCCTCACCTTCGAGCACGTACTTGCCGTCCTTGAAGAATTCCGTCGAAGCGCAGTCGAGCGCGACATACATGTCCTCGCCCGGCTTGTAGCCAGCCTTCTCGATCGACTTCATGATAAAGTCGAGCGCCGCGGGGGCGGAAGCCAGGCCCGGCGCGAAGCCACCCTCGTCGCCGACATTGGTGTTGTGGCCGTCGGCAGCTAGCTGCTTCTTCAGCGTGTGGAAGACTTCCGAGCCCATGCGCACGGCGTCCTTCAGCGTTTCCGCGCCGACCGGCATGATCATGAATTCCTGGAAATCGATCGGGTTGTCAGCATGCGCACCGCCATTGATGATGTTCATCATCGGAACCGGCAGGAGATGCGCGTTCGGACCGCCGACATAGCGGTAGAGCGGCAGGCCGGCCGCTTCCGCCGCGGCCTTTGCAACCGCCAACGAAACGCCGAGAATGGCATTGGCGCCGAGGCGCGACTTGTTCGCCGTGCCGTCGAGCTCGATCATGGTCCTGTCGATCTGGATCTGGTTTTCGGCGTCGAGGCCCCCGATCGCTTCGAAGATCTCTCCGTTGACCGCGTCGACGGCGCGCTCGACGCCCTTGCCGAGATAGCGAGTACCGCCGTCGCGCAGCTCGACCGCTTCGTGGGCACCGGTCGAGGCGCCCGAGGGAACAGCGGCCCGGCCGAAACTACCGTCTTCGAGATGAACGTCGACCTCGACGGTCGGGTTGCCGCGGCTGTCCAGAATTTCGCGGCCGATGATATCGATGATTGCAGTCATGATCTCTTCCCTGGTTAGGACGACGGTGTGGTCGGGCCTGTCTTAATTCATGGCCTCGAAATTACAATGGCGCGAAGGATGCAAATGCCGAAGCGCCATTGCGGTTCATGAAAATTTCACGAAGGCCAGGGCAGCTCAGGCCTTGGCAATCGCGTCGAAGGCAAGCAGCTTTTCAAGAAGCCGCGGCATGTCCTTCAGGTGCACCATATTGGGGCCATCCGAAGGCGCGTTGTCTGGATCTTCGTGCGTCTCGATGAAGAGGCCGGCGACGCCGACAGCAACAGCGGCGCGCGCCAAGGTTTCAACGAACTCGCGCTGGCCGCCGGTGGAGCCGCCCTGTCCGCCCGGCTGCTGCACGGAATGCGTGGCGTCAAAGATCACCGGCGCACCCAGCGCGGCCATGATCGGCAGCGAACGCATGTCGGAAACCAGTGTGTTGTAACCGAAGGAGGCGCCACGCTCACACAGAAGAACATTCGGATTGCCGCTCATCGTGAACTTGGCGAGCACGTTCTTCATATCCCAGGGCGCGAGGAACTGGCCCTTCTTGACGTTGATCGCGCGCCCGGTCTTGGCGGCCGCGACGAGCAGGTCGGTCTGGCGCGACAGAAAGGCCGGGATCTGCAGGATGTCGACCGTCTCCGCGACGATCGCGCATTGCTCTTCGGTGTGAATGTCGGTCAGCACCGGAAAGCCGAACTCCTTCTTGAGGTCCGCGAAAATATCCAGCGCATTGTCGAGGCCGATGCCGCGCTTGCCGGAGAGCGAGGTGCGGTTCGCCTTGTCGAAGGAAGACTTGTAGACGAGGCCGAGCCCCAGCGACTTGCAAAGCTCGACGAGCTTTCCGGCCATCATGAAGGCATGATCGCGGCTCTCCATCTGGCAGGGGCCAGCGATCAACGCCAGCCGCTCCTTCTGCGAAAAGACCACCTGGCCGGCACCCTCGCCGACGACAACCCTGGCATTCGTTTCCATCATCACACTCCAAATGCGAAAATCACCCCTTGCCCCGGCGCTTCCGGGACAATGAGACGTCCGCCCATTTCTGCAAATTCGATATCGTTCTTGGCAAAGAGCGCGCGCGTCGCTTCGAGGTCAGCGACACGAAACACGACGGCGCGCCCTCGCAGGCCGCGCTCGGCACTGCGGACGGAACGGCCGAAAAAGGCCTCCATTCCGGCAGCGTTGAGCACCGAAAGCTTGGCATTGCCCGTTTGAATGTCCATGCCGAAGGAGTGGGCCGAAACCTCGCGGTCATCGACGCCTTCCTGCAGCAGATACTGGAAGTCGGTGGGATTTGGCTCCGACAACACCACCTCGGCAATGCCGAGCACACCGTTCTCATGACGGTGAAGGGCGGTCTGCTCGACCGGCAGCGCGCGAATGCGCTGACAACTGAAGAGGAAGAAATCCGGGGAACGCAGATCCGCGGCAAATGCCAGCCGGAAGGAGCCGAGGCCTTCACGGCCGTCCGGCAACCGCATCGGCCGCGAGAATTCCAGCATGTCGCCGCCAGAAACGCCACTCGCGCGGAAACGCATGTGATCGGTCGCGGCATCGGAGGTTCCGACAACGATCGCCGACATCCCTTCCGGGCCTTGACGGAAGCGGAATGCCTGGTCACGGGCGACAAAGACGTTGCCGGCGAGCGCCGCGGCCTCGCACTCCTCGCGCGAGGCGATGGCAAGCGGTTCCAGATAGGTGTTATCGGCGAAGAAGACGCACGCATTCTCCGTGCCGAAGGGATGGCGCGCATCGTCGGCAACCACAAAGCCGAGATCGCTCAAGCGCCGTCTCGCCTGCGCAAGCTCGGCCACCGGCAGCACGAGATGATCGAGCGGGCGGGTGGTGCGCTTGGATAAGCTCATGGCGTGTTCCCTGATGGCCGGTTCGTCGCTGTTTGCAACTTTTGCCGGCCGATTGCAAGCATGGCCCGATCAGACGGACGCTGGACGATGGAGGATTTGGCGGCGACGCACCATGCCGCCCGAAAAACGGAAGCGGCCGGTCCGTGATGGCCGGCCGCAAAAGAAACGACAGTCTGAGAAGGCCCCGTTAGACGAGGCGCGATTGCTCCAGCGCCGCCTCGATGAAACTCGCGAAAAGCGGGTGCGGATCGAGCGGCCGAGACTTCAGTTCCGGGTGGTACTGAACGCCGATGAACCAGGGATGGTCCTGGTACTCGACCGTTTCAGGCAAAACGCCGTCCGGCGACATGCCGGAGAAGACCAGGCCACAGGATTCCAGCCGCTCCTTATAATCGTTGTTGACCTCGTAGCGGTGACGATGGCGCTCGGAAATGTCGGTCGAGCCGTAGATGTCGGCAATCTTGGTGTTCTGCTTGAGGGCCGCGCGATAGGCGCCAAGGCGCATGGTGCCGCCAAGATCGCCGGAGGCGGAGCGCTTTTCAAGTTCGTTGCCCTTCACCCACTCGGTCATCAACCCGACCACAGGCTCCTTGGTCGGGCCGAATTCGGTCGAAGAGGCCTTCTCGATGCCAGCGAGGTTGCGGGCAGCCTCGACGACGGCCATCTGCATGCCGAAGCAGATGCCGAAATAGGGAACCTTCCGTTCCCGCGCAAAGCGGGCAGCATTGATCTTGCCTTCGGAACCGCGCTCGCCGAAACCGCCGGGAACGAGAATGCCGTGGACCTTCTCAAGCCAGGGCGCCGGATCCTCCTTCTCGAAGATTTCCGATTCGATCCATTCGAGCTTGACCTTGACGCGGTTGGCGATGCCACCGTGGTAGAGCGCTTCGATCAGCGACTTATAGGCGTCCTTGAGGCCGGTATACTTGCCGACGATGGCAATCGTCACTTCACCTTCCGGTGTGCGGATACGATGGGCAACGTCTTCCCAGGCTTCCATGCGTGGCTTTGGCGCCGGCTCGATACCGAAGGCGGCCAGGACCTCGTTGTCGAGGCCCTCCTTGTGATAGGCGATCGGCACGTCATAGATCGAGGCGACATCGAGTGCCTGGATGACGGCGGACTGGCGGACATTGCAGAAGAGCGACAGCTTGCGGCGCTCCGCTTCCGGGATCTCGCGATCGGCGCGAACGAGCAGGATATCGGGATGGATACCGAGCGCCTGCAGTTCCTTGACCGAATGCTGCGTCGGCTTGGTCTTCAGCTCACCGGCTGCGGGGATATAGGGCATCAGCGTCAGGTGAACGTAGACAGCGGTGCCGCGCGGCAGGTCGTTGCCGAGCTGGCGGATCGCCTCCATGAAGGGCATCGCTTCGATGTCGCCGACGGTGCCGCCGATCTCGCAGATGACGAAATCGTAATCGTCATTGCCCTCGGTGACGAAATTCTTGATTTCGTTGGTGACGTGCGGGATCACCTGGACCGTCGCACCGAGATAGTCGCCGCGCCGCTCCTTATCGATGATGTTCTTGTAGATCCGACCCGTCGTGATGTTGTCGGTCTTCGTCGCCGAGCGCCCCGTGAAGCGTTCGTAGTGACCGAGATCGAGATCGGTTTCCGCCCCGTCGTCGGTGACGAACACCTCACCGTGCTGTGTCGGGCTCATCGTGCCCGGATCGACATTGAGATAGGGGTCAAGCTTGCGCAGTCTCACCCGATAGCCACGCGCCTGCAGAAGCGCTCCGAGAGCGGCTGCAGCGATGCCTTTTCCGAGGGAGGAAACCACGCCGCCAGTGATGAATACATATCGCGCCATGGGAGTCACCGGATACCTTTTCACAAATGATTCCGCCACCGAAAAATTCGTTTTCTGGAATTTTTCCGTCTTCGAAGGGGCAGATTTCACACAAAACAAAACCGGCGGATGAAACATCCGCCGGTGGGTTCTTCTGATTTGCGACCTTACTGGCCGCTCGGAACTTGCGATCCCGTATTGCCGTTGGCCGGCGTTTCGGTCGAGGGTGCGGCACCTGCGGGTGCCTGACCCGTGGCGGGCGCACCGCCGGCCGGCGCAGCGTTGTTGGTGCCGTTGCCGGCAGGCGGCTGCTGGGCGTTTCCGCCAGCCGGAGGAGTCTCACCGCCGCCGAGCGAGTCGAGCACGCCACCGCCGCTCGAGCTCGTGCCCGGGATGCGATCGAGAATGTCGGTCGCCTGCGGCTCGTAGCGGGAGAGAATGCCCATCGCGAGCGCCAGACCGAAGAAGAGGAAGGCGAGAACGGCTGTCGTGCGGGTCAGCGCGTTGGCCGTACCGCGGGCGGACATGAAGCCCGAGCCACCGCCGATGCCGAGACCGCCACCTTCGGAACGCTGAATGAGGACGACGCCGATGAGGGCGACGACGACCATGAGATAGATGACGAGTAGTACGGTCTGCATCAGCTTCCAGTCCTGCCCTCTTGGGCACACGAATCAAACCCGGCGCGAAACACATGGCCGGGCGCAAGTTGGCGCCTCTTTATACCAAGCCGCCGGCTATTCCAACCCCCCGCCCGCGCGGAGGAACAATCAGGCTGTCAATTCTTTATATGCCCCGTAGATGGCGAGGAAGTCTTCCGCTTTCAAGCTTGCGCCGCCGATCAGGGCACCGTCCACGTTTGCGACGCCCATCAGTTCCTTGGCATTCCCGGGCTTGACGGAGCCGCCATAGAGAATGCGCATCTTGCCGCCTGCAGCCGCGAAGCGCGAGACCAGTTCGCTGCGCATGAAAGCATGCGCCTCCTCTACGTCCGATGCTGTCGGTGTGAGGCCGGTGCCGATCGCCCAGACAGGCTCGTAGGCAATCACCGTGTTCTCCGCGGTCGCGCCATCCGGCAGGCTTTCTACGAGCTGGCGCTTCAGGACATCGAGCGTCTTGCCGCCCTTGCGCTCATCGCCGGTTTCGCCGATGCAGACGATGGCAACGAGGCCGGCGGCATGAGCGGCTTCCGTCTTGGCGCGCACCAGCGCGTCACTCTCGGCGTGGTCGGTGCGGCGTTCGGAATGACCGACGATGACATGGGTGCCGAAGCAGTCGGCGATCATCTCGGCCGAGACGTCTCCCGTGTGGGCGCCGGACTGTTTCTGGTGGCAATCCTGCCCGCCGATCATCAGTGGACTGTCGTCGCAAAGGGCGGTGGCGACGTAGAGCAATGTTGCCGGCGGGCAGATCAGCGTTTCCACCTTTTCGGACAGACCGCCCTTGACGCCCTCGGCCATCGCCTTGATCTGGTCGAGCGAGGCACGTGTTCCATTCATCTTCCAGTTTCCGGCAACGAGCGGGCGGATATCGGGCGTCATGAAATTCCTCCGGGTCGGGTCTCTTTTCCGGCTAGCGGCCTAGCAAATCGCGGGGGCAAAAAAAAGCGCTTCGTCCGGAATAATCCGGTACTGCCGACGATCCCGCACCCGGCCGGAGACATATTCTCTGCTGCCCCGAAGTGTTCGGCGCGCCTTTGCCGCACTGTCGCGAACCGATTTTGCGGCATCGCCAACGAATAAAAACGGGGCGTCATGCGTCTCATGCGGTGCACCGGCCGGCAGAAAGAATTGCGACCTGGATGCCCGGAGGTTGCGATGTTGCGCAACAGCGAGACCCGATTCGGATTGGTGACAATCGTGCTGCATTGGACGATTGGATTGCTGATCCTCGGGTTGCTTTTGCTCGGCTTCATCATGCGACGCACCGGGATCGATCCGGCGCTACAGTTCGCGCTCTATCAATGGCACAAATCGTTCGGCTTCGCCGCGCTCGGGCTTGCCCTCATCCGTGCGATCTGGTGGCTCGTCGAACGAACCCCATCGCCGCCCGCGAGCGTCAGCCCGCTCGAACGCAAGGCCGCTCGCCTGACACATGACACTCTGATCGTCCTTGCGATCGTCGTGCCGTTTGCCGGTTGGGCGGTCGCCTCTGCGTCGACGCTGAACATTCCGAGCTTCTTTTTCAACATGATCGTCATTCCGCATCTGCCGCTGGCGAGATCGGAGACTTCGGAAAATTTCTGGACCTTCGCCCATGCGCTGCTTGCCTATGTGACGCTGGCCCTAGTCGCGATCCACGCTGCTGCGGCGCTCTTCCACCATTTCAAGCGAGGTGACGAGGTGCTTACACGAATGCTCCGCCCGGGAGTTCGCCCAGTTGGCGCGGGCTCGGGCGGCACCAGCGCGCGAAAGCGCGACGACGCGGCTGTAGAGAGGAAATGATCGATGACGGTTACGATCAATTCGGCGGTAAAAGCGACGGTGTACATCGCCTTCATATTCTCAACATCAGCGGCAAACGCCCAGGCACCGGCACTTGCGGACGCCGCCGGAAGCTACCGTATCGCCAGTTCTTCGAGCATCCGGTTCAGCGTTGGGCAGGTTGGCGGCGGTGGCGGCATCGCCGGCAGATTCGCCAAGTTCTCCGGCGGCTTCCGTATCGATGGCGGCAATATCGAGCGCTCCTCCGTCGAGTTCACGCTTTACCCGGAAAGCGTGAGGGCGAGCGAGCGGCGGGTGGAGGATTTCCTGCGTTCCAGTGCTGTTTTCGATGCGGCAAACTTTCAAACCGTGACCTTCCGTTCGACCCGCGTCAGGCAAACGGGGCCTGCCACTGCAACGATCGAAGGTGCGCTGACGGCACGCGGCAAGACACGCAAGGAGCGCTTTGCGGTTACGCTCATCGATTGGAACAGGCGCTCGATCTCCTTCACCATCCGTGGCAGCATCCGCCGTTCACCCTATGGCATGGACGTCGGCACGCCGATCTATTCCAATGTGGTCGAGTTCGACATGAGAATAATCGGGCAAAGGAGATGAAGGCCGCCCTGCCCTTATCTTTTCAAGGCCAGTGCGGTGCGCCGCCAGAAGTCAGAAACCATAGCCGGATCGCGCAGCTTTTCGAGTCTTTCCCATGAGGGGAACGACGCTTCGAAGATTTCCGGGCTCATGCGAGTGTCGTTGCATGGATTTACAGAGCCTCCAGCGTCCATGACGATGCGGTCGAGGGCATCCAGTAACTTCGCCGTTGCGTCACCCTGATCGGCAAAATCCAAAGTCAAAGCAAAACCCGGCCGTGCGAAGGAAAGAAGGCCGCGAGGGACAATGTCGCCAAAGCGCCTTAGCACCGTCTGAACGGAAGCATGCCCGGCGCGGCGCGCCGTCTCCAATAGTCGCGCGGTGATCTCCGGTGCATTCTCGGTGGGATAGACGCTTTGATGCTGGCACGGTCCTCTCGGACCATAGAGCCGATTCCAGTCGCCGATCGCATCCTGCGGATAGAAGTAGGAGGTCCATTTCATCGTCGAAACGGTCTCGACGGCCCTTTCCCGACGAAAGCGGTATTCGTTCAGAGTTCTCAGTGTAATCGTGTTCAGGGGATTGAACGGCAGGGAGAAGGGTACGGGAAACCGCGATTTCTTGGGAATGTCCGGGAATTCGCAGGATCCATCCGCATGATCGCCGGCTAGAAAGACGCCCCGGCCCATCCGGCGCCCGGTCGCAAGCTGATCGATCCAGGCGATGGAGTATTCATGTTCTTCATCGATGCGCTCGGCGAGAGCGAAATATTCATCGAGATTGCCGAAGCGGATTGCATGCTGCTGGACATGCGGCGACGGCACCTTCATCAGCCGAAGATCGACGGTTAGGATCAGTCCCGTCAGCCCCATGCCGCCAATCGTGGCGGCAAAGAGTTCGGCGTTTTCGTTCACTGAACAAACCAAACGCTCGCCGTTGGACCGCAACAGGGTCAGGCGTTGGACGTGATTGCCGAAGGTGCCGCGGGCATGATGATTCTTGCCATGCACGTCCGTGGCGACGGCACCGGCGACCGTCGCAAATGCGGTGCCGGGCGTGACTGGCGGGAAGAAGCGGTGGGGGATCGCCCGAAGAAGGATGTCGTGGAGCGTGACGCCGCCTTCGCAGGAGATCAGGCCCGTTCCCGGATCGAATGCCAGGATGCGGTTGTGCCTCGCGCTGTCGATAAGAGTTCCGCGATTGTTGCGGCAGCAGTCACCGTAGCTGAGGCCGTTGCCGAACGGCAGGTATGCCATCGGTTCAATCGAGCCAACCTGATCCTCATAGTCGTCCGGAGACACGGCCCGGCGCGGCCAGTCCTCGATACGTCCCGAACGTTCGAACGCGTTCATCTTTGTTGCGGTCCGCTTCAAGACGTCCTCTACCGGCTGGCAATCCAATTCAGGGCGTCTCGCCAGTCGGTCATCCGAACCGGTGTACCATGCGAACCTGTCTCGAACAGCACGAAACGCGCCGGATAATCTCTGGCTCTGAGTGTGCGATAGAGCGCCACCTGATCCTCGGCGCGATAGACACTGTCGCGGCTGCCGTGGCTGAAAAACACCGGCAGCCTGGCCCTATAGGCGGCGCTTCCCACAAATTCCGGATCGGTCGCGCCACCCATGACCATCATGCCGCCGAGCGCCGCCACTGCCGTCTGTTCGCGAGCGACGCCCCAGCAGATGAAGCTCCCCATCGAAGCACAGGAAAGCACGACGGGCCGGCCGCCGGAGCGCTCGGCGGCGAAGCGGATCAATGCCGAGATATCGTCGACGCCCGCCGCATCGAAGGACCGCACGCTTGGAGCATAATAGGTGCCGCCATTGGCAAAGGCGAGATTCTTGAGGCGGTTGAAATTGCCGCCGAAGGAAAAATCGTTTGCACCGAGACGCCGGTCGCCGCCGCGACCATGGATGAAGATCACCGTAAATGCGGCACCGCGATCCGGACCGACGCGCATGACATTGAGCGAGCGTCCGCCAAGGTTGAGTGTCTCGTTGACCTGCGCGCTTTTGACCCCAAGGGAAACGTAGGCCCGCTTGACACGCCTTTCCGGAATCTGGTCGCGCTCGTTGATATCGCGCAGTTCCTGGTAGTCGACGACGCGGAAATCACCACCGTCGGTCTCTTCGAGCACATTGCGATAACCGAACAGTTCGTCCCTGTATGGCTTCAGGGGCGCTGCCTCGGCGGCGAGACCGACAAGAAGAAGGCTCGGGAAGAGAAGCCCTGCCATCAGGCGCCGGACGGAAAAAACAGTTGTGGACATGAACAGCCGACGGGCTCCCTCGTTCGGTACATGCCTTGCCATCGCCATGTCGGCAAAGCAACACTGAAGCAGACAGCCCAAGCTCTTACGGTATTCTGCCTGTCCGAGATACCGAAATTCGCCTTTTGTTCGCGCTTGGCGCAAGACTCTGGCAGAATTCGGGTGATTCGCGCGACACAACGATGGCGGCAGCGTCCAGCTCTTGCTATGGGCCTCTGCTAAGCCAGACGACAGGAACGATCTGAACGACCCCATGGACGACAGCAGCGATCTCTTTTCAGCAATGCCCCCGCAGCCGAAGCCGGCGGCAGCCAACGCGCCTTCGCGCAAGCCGGCACCGCCCACGGCCAGCGAAGAACCGCGCCCTGCCCCGAAGACCAGCGACGGCAGCGACTACGACGCCTCGGCGATCGAAGTGCTCGAGGGGCTGGAGCCTGTGCGCCGCCGTCCGGGCATGTATATCGGCGGCACGGACGAGAAGGCGCTGCATCATCTCTTCGCCGAGGTCATCGACAACTCGATGGACGAAGCGGTCGCAGGGCATGCGAATTTCATCGAAGTGAGCCTCGACGCCGACGGCTTCCTTACCGTAACGGACAATGGCCGTGGCATCCCGGTCGAAAACCATCCGAAATTCCCCAACAAGTCGACGCTTGAAGTGGTGATGACGGTGCTGCACGCCGGCGGCAAGTTCGACGGCAAGGCCTACGAAACCTCCGGCGGTCTGCACGGCGTCGGCGTTTCCGTCGTCAACGCACTGTCGGACTCGCTCGAGGTCGAGGTCGCGCGCAACAAGAAACTCTACCGCCAGCGCTTTTCGCGCGGGATCCCGCAGGGCGGCCTCGAGGAACTCGGCGATGTCCACAACCGCCGCGGCACCAGGGTGCGCTTCCATCCGGATCCGCAGATCTTCGGCCCTCACGCGCATTTCGAGCCGGCACGGCTTTTCCGCATGGCCCGCTCGAAGGCCTATCTTTTCGGCGGCGTCGAAATCCGCTGGTCCTGCGATCCATCGCTGCTGCCGGAAGGTTCGGAGATCCCGGACAGGGCCGTCTTCCATTTCCCGGGCGGCCTCAAGGACTATCTCGCGGCAACACTCGGCAAGGAATTCACCGTCACGCGTGAGATCTTTGCCGGCAAATCGGAAAAGTCCGGCGGCCACGGATCGCTCGAATGGGCCGTCACCTGGTACGGCGGCGACCAGCAGGTTCACTCCTATTGCAACACGATCCCGACCCCGGAAGGCGGAACGCATGAGGCGGGCTTCCGCATTGCGCTCACCAAGGGGCTCAAGAACTATGCGGAGCTGACCCAGAACAAGCGCGCGGCGATCATCACTACCGACGACGTGATGATCTCGGCGGCCGGCATGCTCTCGGTCTTCATCCGCGAGCCGGAATTCGTCGGCCAGACCAAGGACAAGCTGGCGACCGTCGAGGCACAGCGCATCGTCGAAAACGCCCTGCGCGATCCTTTCGACCACTACCTCGCCGACAATCCGGCGGAAGCCGCAAAGCTTCTCGACTGGGTGGTCGAGCGCGCCGAAGAGCGTGTTCGCCGGCGCAAGGAAAAGGAAGTCAACCGCAAGACGGCGGTGCGCAAGCTGCGTCTGCCGGGCAAACTCGCCGACTGCTCGCAGAACACGGCTGAAGGTGCCGAACTCTTCATCGTCGAGGGCGACTCGGCAGGCGGGTCGGCGAAGCAGGCACGTAACCGCGCGAACCAGGCCATCCTGCCGCTGCGCGGCAAGATCCTGAACGTCGCCAGCGCGGGGCGCGAAAAGCTCAGCGCCAACCAGCAGATCGCCGATCTGATCCAGGCGCTCGGCTGCGGCACGCGGTCGAAATATCGCGAAGAGGACCTGCGCTACGAGCGCGTCATCATCATGACCGACGCCGACGTCGACGGAGCCCACATCGCGTCACTGCTCATCACCTTCTTCTATCAGGAGATGCCGGAACTCATCCGCGGCGGTCATCTCTACCTCGCGGTCCCCCCGCTCTATCGCCTCAGTCAAGGCTCGAAGACGTTCTATGCGCGCGACGATGCGCATCGCGAGGAGCTGATGCGCACGGAGTTCAACGGCCGCGGCAAGGTTGAAATCGGGCGGTTCAAGGGTCTCGGCGAGATGTTGCCGGCACAGCTCAAGGAAACGACCATGAATCCGGCAAACCGGACGCTGCTCAAGGTCGAGATCGACGACGTCGATTTCGAGGGTACGCGCGAGGCCGTCGACAATCTGATGGGAACCAAGGCCGACGCCCGTTTCCGCTTCATCCAGGAACGCGCGGTTTTCGCCGACAACCTGGACATCTGAGCGGAAGGGCGACGCGCGCCTTTCGCGCTCAGGCAGCCTGCCGGACCGACTTTTCCATGAAGAGGCTCAGCGGATCGGGCAGGTAGCTCCCGAAGGGCGGGCGCTCCTCATAGCCGAATGCCTTGTAGAGGCCGATCGCCTCCGGCTGATAAATGCCCGTTTCCAGCCGGATTGCCGCAAGCCCGCGCGTTTCTGCCTTGGCTTCGAGAGCTGCAAGAAGGTGCTTGCCGATCTTCAGGCCCCTCACCTCGGGGTCGACGAACATCCGCTTGATTTCCGCCGTGCCGTCGCCCGCTTCCACGAGCGCGCAGCAACCGACGATTTCACCGTCGCGCCGCGCGACGAAAAAGGAAACGGTCGACTTTTCCAGCGTGGAGAGATCGACAAGGTGGTTGCTCTCTGCCGGGTAAAGCGACGCCGCGTAGGCATCGGACAATTCGAGCAGACGCACGACGGCCGGCTGGCGGGGGCTTTCCTCGGCAATGGTGACAGCGTTCAATTTCAGTTCCTCGACAGAAGCTTTGCAGCACAATGGATAGCGCCGCATTTCAACCGGACCAATACGACAAATGGCGCAGGATTGCGGATCGCGGATTTCAAAACGGGTAACAAGCGGAAACAATTCTTTTTGCCGTCGCAACAAGTTTGCCCTACTCCCGAAAGAATCGGTCCGTCATAACAACTGCCAGACTATGCGCCCGCTGCCTGCTCAAACACCGGAGAGACCATGAAAGCCGCCCTCATCGTCATGACGATCCTCGGCTGCGACGACAATGTCAGCCAGTGCCACTATATCTCGACCGTCAATGGCAGTTGGCAGTCGATTACCCATTGCGACGCGGAATCTGAGCAGGAACTCCCCAGGTTTTCGGACAAGAACTATCCTGTCGTCGTTGCCGTATGCGAAACCTCGGGGCCGGACATGATGGCATCCACCGCCCCTCAACCGAATGTCGCCGCCGCTCCGCAGCAGACGACAGCAGAGCCGCTGCAAACAACAGCGCAACCGCAGCCGCAACCGGATGAAGCGAAGCCGGGCATGCCGAAGCGAGCCCTGGCCTTGCTCAGCGGTGCTGTCCCGGATCGGGAGAAGCTAAAGGCGATCGTCAGCGCACCCGTCCACTATATCGAGGATGGCTACTCGTGGGTCGCACGTCGTTTCGGCGACTGACCGGTACCCCTGCCAGCATCGGATCGAGCCACAAGCGCAACGAACTGCTCAGGCAGCTTGGCGCGCGGCCACCAGTGCATAGTTTCGAGCAGTTTTCCGTTGCTCGGCGAAAGCCAGGCGTTCCACGAGCTCCGCCATCGCGCTCAAGGCTTCGGAAGGCTTAGGCTGGCGGCGAATGTGCGCAAGGAGAGCCGCGGCGACTGATTGCGGCGCACCATCGGCACCCGCGCCGATGTCCTTTCGCCAGAGAAGCACGGCCTCCGCAAAGGCTTCGCTCACGTCGCGACCGAGCCCGGCACTTTCGAACAGTGCGCGGATCGGATGGACGCGGCCACCTGAAAGGATCGCGCGAACGCGCTTTTCCGCGACACCTGAGAGATCGACGATCGCGGCCGAGAAGAATTCTGTTCGACCGCTGCAGAGCGCGTTGAGGAGGAAGGCCGGCGTCAGGCGGCCTGCCTCGCGCAAATGGGTGGCAAGGTCAGGCAACTCCTTTTGCGAAGCGGCCTCGATGATTGCAAGGGCAGCCGTGTCGCAGGCCTCTCGCGCGACGCGCTGCACGCGCCCTTCACCGATCACCGCCTGCACAAGTCCGCAAATCGCGAGCGCAGCGCCGACCTTCTCGACCAACTCATGGCGGGCCTCGCTCGGGAGGTCATCGCGCGACAGCAACCGATCGCGCACCGCCGGCGCATTGCCAAGACGGTTGGCGATCCTTTTCAACGACCAGCGCGACAGCGTTGCACCCTCGTTCTCGAGCAGGATCAACACCTCGTCCTCGCCGCCGATCTCCGCGATGGCTGCCGCGACCGCGCGGGACACCGCGCTGCGGGCCGCGATCAGCGCGCGAGTCTCTGCCGTTCCCCGCGCCGCCAGATCGACGAGGTCTTCATCCGTCAATACGGGCGAACGGGAAATGGCGACGTAGGCGATCTCGGGCTGGTCTTCCGCGAGCGCCATGACGATCGCGCGTGGAACCGTCGAGCAATCCGCTAGCGCCTCGATCAAAGAACACCGCACCTTCGGAGAAGGATCGTCGAGCAGAAAGGTCATGGCCATTTCGGCGGCGCGCCGGTCGATCCCGTTCATCTCCGCTTCGACATAGGCGCGGCCCAGCGCGCTTGCGGCGCGGACGCGATCGCTCGTTCTCGCCGTTTCTACCCAGCGAAGAAATGCTTGTATGATCACCTATGCCCCACTAGACACCGAACAGCCCCAATGTTCGGAGCCTAGCGGCCAAAGGTTTAAGATTGGTTCACCATGTCTGTTAACCGCCAGCAAACCATCAAGCCGCTCCTCTATCTGCCGGCAACCGCATCGCTTCCTGAGCCGGGCATCCTGAACGCGGTTCAAGCCATCGTTGTCGACGCGACAGGCGACAACGGAATACACCAGGTAGCCGGAGCCGCTGCACCTAAAAGTGCATCTTTGCTTCGTCTTGCGAGGATCGGGCCGATCGAGACCATCACCGAGGCGGCTCTCGATTCGCTCCTTGCGTCGGGGATTGATGGTGTGGTCCTTGCCGGATGTCGCGGGCCTGCGGATATCCAGAATCTGGATGTGTTGCTTAGAGTTGCGGAAGCAAACGCCGGAATCGCAGCCGAGGGCACGGCGATTCTTGCGGAATATGCGACGACGCCGCAAAGCGTTTTGTCGCCTCACTCGCTCGCGGGCGCTTCGCGGCGCCTGACGGGATTGATCTTCAGCGCATCAGCACTTGCCGAAGCGACCGGTTGCCGCGAGCCGACGGGGGAAACTGACACGGCGTCCGTCATTGTTGTTGGCCGTGCAGCGGCCGTGCTCAGGGCGCGGGAGGCAGGAATTGCCGCCTATGACGTGCTGCCGGCTCATGCGCTCGACGACGCTGCCGTCAAACGATATTGCGCGACGAGCACGAGGAACGGCTTTTCGGCGGTGGTCGTGCAGCCGCAACAGGTCGCTCTACTCGATACGTCGGCTTCGCTATCGTCTCGTCCCACAGCGGGCGCTCAGCGATAGGGTCGGAATCCGGCTTCAGCGCCTGGGCCGTACCATCTCGAAGACGTCGCCGCCATCGCAATAGTCCATGTAACCCAGTCGGGCGAGCGGTCTGACGGTCGCCGCGTCGAAACGGCCATCGCGGATCGCTTCATCGCGGATATGAATGCCCACGACCTCACCGAAGACGACATAGCTCTCGGAAACCACGCCATCGAGACCCTTGGGGCGGAATATTTCGGTCATGCGGCATTCGAGCGCCGCGAAAGCCTCGCCGACGAATGGTGCCTTGACAAGGGTGCCTTCGACCGGCATCAACCCCGCGACTTCGAACTCGCTTTCACCATGTGGTGCAGCAACCGAGGTCAAATTGACGGCGGCACTCAAGTTGCGGCTGGCAAAGCTTGCGGTGAACTCGCCGGTCTCCTCGATATTGCGCACCGAATCCTTGTAGCCGCTCGAGGAGAACATCACGAGCTTCGGGTGGTCGCTGATCGCGTTGAAGAAGGAATAGGGCGCGAGGTTTTGCGAGCCACCTGCGGCCCGCGTGCCGACCCAGCCGATCGGCCGCGGCGACACGATGGCCTTGAAGGGATCGTGTGGCAGGCCATGCCGGTTCGCGGCCGTGTCGTAGAACATCAGGTCTCTTCTCCGACCCAGGTGACGATTTCGGCGAGTTCCGGCCGGGGGCGTTCGGTCGGCGGCACCATGGCAGTGCCGATGTGAATGAACCCGGCAACCCTTTCGCCCGGCCCGACACCGAGCAGAGGATAGGCCCTCTCGTCGAAGGCGAACCATTCGGTGAGCCAGTTGGAAGCATAGCCAAGTGCATTCGCGGCCATCAGCAGGTTGAGGCAGACGGCCCCCGCGGACATCACCTGTTCCCACTCGGGGATCTTGAAGTGCGGCGCGGCCTTGCTGACCACGGCGACAACGACCGGTGCGCGCGTCAGACGCGTCTCTTCCACCTTGATCAGGTCCTCAGGAAGCTCGGGTCTCGCGGCAAGGGCCATCTTCTTCAACTCAGTGCTGATGCGCGCCCTCTCCTCGCCGCGATAGACGATGAAGCGCCAGGGTGCGAGCTTGCCGTGGTCCGGCACGCGCGACGCGAGCGTCAGCATTTCCTCGACCTCGGCCTTGCTCGGGCCGGGAGGCCCCATCTGGAAGGCGGGAATGGACCTGCGCGAGGCGAGATAATCGACAAGCTTTATTTCGGTTTTCATATTGTCTGAATTCCATTAATTTGCCGCCGGACCGGCAGCCACGAAAATGCCATACCGGCGTCTCAAGTGGAGTCACCCAGTCAGGAAGTCAACTGTTCTCATGCGCATCCGTCCTCGTATTTTTCCGAGTACCGTCTTGGCGATCATGCTCGTCAGTGTCGGTGCAGGATATGCGCTTGCAGAAGATCCGACCGACGCTTTCAAGAGCTTCCCGTCGATTTCCGGCACCCGGAAAATGCCGAAGCTCACAAGCTTCAACCCGCTGATTTCCGATCCGACCCAGGGCGGAGAAATCAAGGACGTCAAGCTCGAGGCTTTGTTGACGGCAAAGGGAAAGCCGGTCGAATCGGGCCTGACTTGGCGGGTCTTCAGCCCGATCCCCGGCAGCGACGGAAAGCTGCCGTTGCTCGCCACGTCCGAGGGTGGTTCGACAGCCTTCAACCTGGTGCCCGGCGAGTACTTCGTCAATGTCGCGTTCGGCCGAGCCGGCGCCACGCGCAAGATTCGCGTGCCCGAGCAAGGCAGCCTCGACAAGCAGGTGCTGGTGCTCGATGCCGGTGGCGTCACGCTTAATGCCGTTTCCGGCAGCGACGTGCGCATCCCGCCGAACGAACTCAGTTTTTCGATCTTCTCCTCCGACGTGAAGGAAGATGGCGAGCGCGCCCTGATCATCGCCGACGTCAAGCCTAACACGGTGATCCGGCTCAATGCCGGAACCTATCACGTCGTCTCCGATTACGGCTCGGTCAACGCCGTGATCCGCGCCGACATTCAGGTGGAAGCAGGAAAATTGACCGAAGCGACGATCCAGCACCGCGCGGCGAAACTGACTTTGAAGCTCGTCTCGGAAGCGGGCGGCGAAGCGATCGCCGACACGGCCTGGTCGATCCTCACCTCCTCGGGCGATGTCGTCAGCGAAAGCGTCGGTGCCTTCCCGACGCTCGTACTCGCCGAAGGCGGATATACGGCCGTGGCGCGCAACAAGGACAAGATCTATCAGCGCGATTTTGCCGTGAAGGCGGGCGTCAACACCGACGTGGAAGTGCTGCTAAACGGGAACGACGCGGCCAATACGGCCGCGAACGCGGAAGCACAGGACTGACGCGAACGATTGCGCTCCCGCTCCCTACGGGAGCCTCCTGTCGTCACGTCACCGGATACGCTTGAGAAGCCGACGATGCGGTGGAGCCATCGAGAACACTGCGTCATAAATACGGGCAAGCAGATCCTTGCGGTCGCCATGAACGCGCAATTCTTCCCAGGCAAGAACACGGCCGATGCGAGCGGCAATCGTTGTGCCTGATAGCCGTCGGAATTCGCGGATCAGCAATGAAATCCTCAGCGTCAGCGACACCTTGCTGGCGAGATGAAACAGCGGCCCGTTCTGCCCCTCGAAGTAGATTGGGATGACGCTTGCCCGGGCAGACTGGATCAGTCGCGCCGGGAACATTTTCCATGGCAGATCCTCGGCCTTGCCGAAGCCTCTTTTCGCCGTCGCAACGCCGCCGGCGGGGAAAACGACGATCGTGACCCCCTCCTTCAGAAGCCGCACCGCCTCGTGGCGCGTCGCCATATTGAGCGCCAATGCTTCCTTTGTCTCATCGAAGGAAACGGGAAGCGAATAGGGTGCGATCTCCGGCACCTTGAGGAGCTCGTTGTGGATCAGTACCCGGAACGGACGGCCGAGTTGCTCCGCAAGCGAAAGAATTGCGATGCCATCGCCGATGCCGAAGGGATGATTGGCGACGATAACGAGCGGTGTCTCGGGCAGATCGCGCGGCGGCCATTCTCCCTGGACACGCATGCGCACGTCGATCAATTGCAACATTTCGCCGAAGACGCGGTCGCTCTTGCCGACGATGTCGGCGCGCCAGCGGGCATAGAGCTTGGCGTAGCGGTTGCGGCCGGACAGGCCCTCAACGGAGCGAATGAACCAGCGCTTCAGGCGCCGGTCGTTCTCGTTCGCATAGGACAATTCTTTGAACTGCACAGAAGACCGCTTCACACCTGCCCGCCCGTTCTGGGCGGCGCCTTCAGATCCGGATAGTCCCGGAACATTACAGTTTTCTGACAGGACGAAAGTCCCGGAGCGCTAGCCCCGGGCTTTCTTTTCCGCCTTGCGCTTGAGGTCCGGCGCCATCGCCTCTGCCGAGAGCGATGCGATCGCCTCATCAAGCGACATCGCCGTCTGCGCCTGCGAGCCCAGACGACGGATGTTGACCGAACGCTCCTCCGCCTCGCGCTTGCCGCACACGACGATTACGGGCACCTTCGTCACCGAATGTTCGCGGACCTTGTAGTTGATCTTCTCGTTGCGGAAGTCCGTTTCGACGGTGAGCCCCGCCTCACGCAGAAGCGCGGCAACCTCGCGACCGTAGTCGTCGGCCTCGGAGGTAATCGTGGCGACTACCACCTGCAGCGGCGAGATCCAGAGCGGCATGTGACCGGCAAAGTTCTCGATCAGGATGCCGAGGAAGCGTTCCATGGAACCGCAAATGGCACGGTGGATCATCACCGGCTGGCGCTTTTCGGAGTCCTTGTCGATGTAGAAGGCGCCGAAGCGCTCCGGCAGGTTGAAATCGACTTGCGTTGTACCGCACTGCCATTCGCGGCCGATGGCGTCCTTCAGCGTATATTCGAACTTCGGACCGTAGAAGGCACCCTCGCCCGGCAGGATACCGGTCTTGATGCGGCCTTCGGACTGCGTCTCGATCGTCTTCAGCACCTCCGTCATCACGGCCTCGGCGCGGTCCCAGAGCGCGTCGGAGCCGACGCGCTTCTCCGGCCGCGTCGACAGCTTGACGACGATTTCCTTGAAACCGAAATCCTCGTAGACCGACAGGATGAGGTCGTTGATGCGCAGGCATTCGGCCGCCATCTGCTCATCCGTGCAGAAGACATGCGCGTCATCCTGCGTGAAGCCGCGCACGCGCATCAGACCGTGAAGCGCGCCCGACGGCTCGTAACGGTGCACGTTGCCGAACTCGGCGAGCCGAACCGGCAATTCACGGTAGGACTTCAGGCCGTGCTTGAAGATTTGGATGTGACCCGGGCAGTTCATCGGCTTCAGCGCAAAGACGCGATCGTCATCCGTCTCTTCGCCGGCGACAGTCACCTTGAACATGTTGTCGCGATACCAGCCCCAGTGGCCCGAGGTTTCCCAGAGCGACTTGTCCAGTACCTGCGGCGCGTTGACTTCCTGATAGGTGTTGGCCAGTCGCCGGCGCATATAGGCGACCAGCGTCTGGAACATGCGCCAGCCCTTGCCGTGCCAGAAGACGACGCCAGGGCCCTCCTCCTGGAAATGGAAGAGGTCCATCTCGCGGCCGAGACGGCGATGGTCGCGTTTTTCGGCTTCGGCAAGCACATGGAGATATTGATCCAGTTCTTCCTGCGTGTGCCACGCGGTGCCGTAGATGCGCGTTAGCATCGGATTGTTGCTGTCGCCGCGCCAGTAGGCGCCGGCCACCTTCATCAGCTTGAAGGCCGTGCCAATCTGGCCCGTCGAGGCCATGTGCGGCCCGCGGCAGAGATCGAACCAGTCACCCTGATAGTAGATCTTCAGGTCCTGGCCTTCAGGGATCGCATCAACGAGTTCGACCTTGTAGTTCTCGCCCTTGGCGGCAAAAACCTCCTTCGCCTTCTCGCGCGCCCAGATCTCCTTGGTGAAGGGTTTATTGCGCGCGATGATCTCCTTCATCTTCTTCTCGATGACCGGCAGGTCGTCGGGCGTGAAGGGCTCGTTCTTGGCGAAGTCGTAGTAGAAGCCGTTGTCGATAACCGGACCGATGGTCACCTGCGTTCCCGGCCACAGTTCCTGGACGGCCTCGGCCATGACGTGGGCCGCGTCGTGGCGGATAAGCTCAAGCGAACGCTTGTCTTCGCGCGTGACGATCTCGATGCGTCCATCGGTCACGGCGTCCGAAAGGTCGCGCAGCTCGCCATCGAGCGCGATCGCGACAGCCTTCTTCACAAGCGACTTCGAAATCGACTCCGCCACATCGCGACCGGTCGTTCCGGCAGCAAATTCGCGAACGGAGCCATCAGGAAATGTAAGGGAAACGGTATGCGACATCATGATCTCCTATCCAGTCCCGCCAACGAATGCGGGTGGTGTGGTTGCCGACTTCTGCATGACTGCAGCCGCCGATTATTGACGCGCGCCTGATAAATGTTTTTGACGGTCGAGTAAAGGAGCGGCCTACAGCGCCGCGCGTCTTATCAGACGCGCAAAGGACGCTGTAGCACTTTGAATGGCCGCACGTTTTTTGCTTAAACCGGATACGATTTAAGGAAACATGCAGCGGTCAACCGGTCACCATCTCGCGCAGACCGCGCACGGTGTTCCAGTTGCGGAACGTACCGACGCCCAGGCGCTTGGTGGTCAGGGTGCCAAGCAGCTTCGATTCGCTGGCCTTTCCGGCGAAATCCACCCAGAGGTCGCCGCCGACGATTTCCATACGCTCACCCCGGGAACAATGGCCGCGGAACATTTCGAGCACCTCGGGGCGAAGTGGTGAGCGCATCACCCGAACATGGACACGCGTCGGATCTGCCTCGCTTTCGGCGGGAAACGGGTTACCGGCGGCAAGCTTCCGCCAATCCTCGCCAACCCGCGCGATAATGTCGACGTGCCGCCCGAACGTGGCGGCAAATGCCGCTTCCAGTTCGGCCTCAATGTCGGCAAGAGGCTTGTCGGGCGCGTCGAACACGATATTGCCCGTGGAGACAAGGGTGCGCGGTCCGAGATAGCCGAGACGCTCGGCCATGGCCCGCAGGTCGGTCATGACAACACGCCGCTTTTCCCCAAGGATGATGCTGTAGAGCAAGGCCACATAATTCTTCATCCGCCGACCCCGAACTCAGGCGCGCCAGAAATCGGCTGCGCCTGCCGGCAGCCGCGCCAGCACGCGGTCAAGTACCGCTTCGTCCACGTTTCGACGCAACGCTGCCGCAACATCGGCAATTGCGGTATCCGGAGAAAGGTTGTGATCGGGGCGGAGCGATTGCACTTCGCGCGTCATCGCAAAGCGGCCGGCGAAGGGCATCTGCGGCTCTTCCAGGTCCCAGTCGGCGACAAAGATCGCCCGAAGCACCGGCGGCAAGGCATTTGCGAAAAGCAGCGCGTCGGGAACATCGAGACGCCGCCGGAAAGTCTGCAAAACCGCCTGCACCATGGTATAGGCCTGATTGGTGGTCTGAAGACCGGCAATATCGCGCACGTCCAGAATGAACCGGTCGAAATCGGCAGAGGCCTGCCGGTATTCCAGCGGCACTGTCATCGTGCTCACGCCTCCTTTGGCCGCGATTGCCAATAGCGCCATGGCCTGTACCAGATCTGGCGTGACGTCAGCGTTTCCGGCACCGGATCGAAACCATGGGTCCCCCCGGGCCCGCAGCGCGCCACGCGGAAGAACGTCATCCAGCCACCAGCCCAAAGGCCGTGGCGGGCAATCGCCTCGAAACCGTATTCCGAGCAGGTGGGCAGATGCCGGCAGGAGTTGCCGATGAAACTCGACAATGTGAGCTGATAGGCTCGGATGAAGGCCATGCCGACGATCCGCCCCGGCGTCTTGCGAAACGGGCCGGCCCAATTCCGCCCCCTCCGGCGAGCCACCGGGGCGAAAGCATGGTCATCGTGAGGCTTGTTGCACATCGCTCAGACTGCGGCCGCAAGCCGCCTCGCCTCGATCTGGCCTATGGCGTCAACCACCGCATCGAAGGTCAGCATGGTCGAGGCATGGCGCGCCTTGTAATCGCGAACCGGTCTCAGGAAACGCATGTCCTCGAAGCGACCCGACGGGCCCTCGCCGTCCGCCTTCAGCATGGCCAGCATATCTTCCCGGGCTCTCCGGATTTCATCGGCGTTCGCGCCGACGACATGGCGCGCCATGATCGAGGACGATGCCTGTCCAAGCGCGCACGCCTTGACGTCATGGGCAAAGTCGGTCACGACCTCACCATCCATCTTCAGCCAGATCCTTACTTTCGAGCCGCAGAGCTTCGAATGTGCCGCCGCCTCGGCGTCGGCGTCCGCCAGCATCCCGATGCGAGGGATGTTGCCAGCGAACTCGAGAATTCTATTGTTGTAGATGTCATCCATCATTTGACGCGATCCGGCTTATTTTTCGCGGTTTTGGGTAATTGGCGCATGATTTTCTCCGGTACATAGGAAAAAAGCACGGCGCTGCACATTCGGCCTCTTTCATCCATGTGGCACCATACTATATGCTATGTCGTGTTGGGGCGACAGTTCCGCAAGGGAGCATCAAGTCGCCTGTTGTTTGGGAAACCGTGCCGGACGGTCCAGTGCACTGCTAAGCCAGGACCCGAAAGCCCCGGAGCCCGCCAACGGAACCCAAGCCTGCAGGGTTAGGCGAATGGCCAGTGGCGAGTTGTCCGAAAGATAAAACGTCAGCAATCCCGTATTGCTTAAAGGGGCCATTATGGACGCCATAGTGAAGAACTTTCCTTTGCTCGACGATACGAGCGGCCGGCCGACCCAGAAGGAGGCCGAGGAAGCCGTTCGCGTGCTGCTCAGGTGGGCGGGCGACGATCCGGAACGCGAGGGCCTTAAAGACACGCCGGCGCGTGTCGTCAAGGCTTACAAGGAGCTGTTCGGCGGCTACGACCTCGCGGCAGAGGATGTCCTCGGACGAACTTTCGAGGAAGTCGCCGGTTATGACGATATGGTGCTGGTAAAGGACATTCCGTTCTTTTCGCATTGCGAGCATCACATGGTGCCGATCATCGGCAAGGCGCATGTCGCCTACATGCCGAATGGCCGCGTCCTCGGCCTTTCCAAGATCGCCCGTGTCGTTGACATCTATGCCCGCCGGCTGCAGACGCAGGAGACGATGACGGCGCAGATCGCTAAGGCCATCGATGAAACGCTGGCGCCGCGCGGCGTTGCCGTCATGATCGAGGCGGAGCACATGTGCATGGCCATGCGCGGCGTTCAGAAGCAGGGCTCGACAACGCTGACGACGACATTTACCGGTAGTTTCCAAACCGATCCGGCCGAACAGGCTCGTTTCATGACCATGCTGCGGGGCTTCAAGTAAGCTCTACTGCATGTTTCCTTAGATCGTGGGCCGATTTAGGGATAAAAACATGCAGCAATTCAAAGTGCTACAGCGTCTTCGCGCGTCTGATAAGACGCGCGGCGCTGTAGCGACGGAGCCTACACCATGCCCCTCACCTTCGACGTCCCCTCAGAAGACAAGGCCGTTCTGGAGATCGGACCGGGCTTTACGCCCCGCTTCGACGAGAAAGGACTTGTCACGGCCGTCGTCACCGATGCGCGCGACGGCGAGTTGCTGATGGTCGCTCATATGAACGCCGAAGCGCTGGCCCTGACGATCGAGACCGGCATTGCGCACTATTACAGCCGTTCGCGCAAAGGCCTGTGGAAGAAGGGCGAGAGTTCGGGAAACCTGCAAAATGTCCAGGAAATCCGAACCGATTGCGACCAGGACGCCGTTTGGCTGAAGGTCTCGGTCGCCGGCCACGACGCCACGTGTCACACGGGCCGCCGCTCCTGCTTTTACCGCACTGTGGGCGTCGAGGACGGCAAAGCCACGGTCACGATTACGGACGACCACAGACATTTCGATCCCGCAGCAGTTTACGGCAAAAATTAAACATCTGCATTTTCTTGGTGCAACTAGGTGTTATATTTATTTTTTGGCAACCAAAAGGGCGCCTAATCATTATTCATGAAGCGGTTACCGTCGAAACAGCGGCCAAGCCGAAAGTGTTGCAGGCTGTATCTAATGTTTATCGCTCCCGCCAAGATTGAAGGCGGGATCGGTGGTATATCTCAAATAAGGTGCCAGTCTTTCAGCAATGAATTCGAACAAGATGGCACCATCGCCGGCTTGGCAGGGGCCTCCTACAAGACGCG
Organism: Sinorhizobium psoraleae; assembly: GCF_013283645.1. Lineage (GTDB taxonomy): Bacteria > Pseudomonadota > Alphaproteobacteria > Rhizobiales > Rhizobiaceae > Sinorhizobium > Sinorhizobium psoraleae. The sequence continues at coordinate 171,963 of NZ_JABEKV010000004.1, read as the reverse complement.
CGCACTTAGTAATCTATTCGGCGATGTTGGAGGTGCCGGATGTTGAATTGGACATTCACGCGCAGCAATCAGGTCCCCGATTTATCCGGTCCAGATGGATCTTCGCTTACGACTGCTCCGCCTGCACCCGCTCCTTACCCCTCGAAACCGAAGATCGCCATAGCCCTTGGCGGCGGCGCAGCTCGCGGCTGGGCGCATATCGGCGTCCTCCGGGCACTTGACGAGGAAGGCATCGAAGTGGGCATGATTGCCGGCACGTCGATCGGCGCCCTTGTGGGCGGCTGCTATCTCGCCGGCAAGCTCGACGAACTGGAGTCCTTCGCCCGCTCCCTCACCGTGCGCCGCATTGCCGGCCTGCTCGATTTTGCGATCCGTGGCGGGGGCTTGTTCGGCGGCCTGCGACTGACAAAACGCATGCAGGAGCACCTGCAGGGTCTCATTATCGAGGATCTCGATCGCCCCTTCATTGCGGTCGCGACCGAAGTTCACAGCGGTCATGAAGTCTGGATCGAGAAAGGTTCGCTTATAACCGCTATTCGCGCGTCCTATGCGCTCCCCGGAATTTTCGAGCCGATCAACGCCAATGGTCGACTCCTCGTCGACGGCGCTCTGGTCAACCCGGTTCCGGTTTCGGTTTGTCGCGCTTACGAGCAGCAGCTCGTGGTCGCGGTCAACCTCAACTACGATCTCTATGGGCGCTCGGCTGTCGTCAAGCACAGCGCCGGCATGGAAGCAGTGGATTCGCAGATCAAGGATGGTTATTCCGCGCGGCTCGGCATGACCAGCGTCATGGTACAGGCCTTCAATATCATCCAGGACAGAATTTCACGCGCCCGGCTTGCCGGCGATCCGCCGGATCTCGCGCTTCATCCAAAGCTCAACGATATCGGCCTTTCGGAATTTCATCGGGCCGGCGAGGCAATCGATCGCGGCTACCACGAGGCGAAAGCCAAACTCGCTGAAATCCGGCGCATGCAGGAAGTGCTGGTGCGCTGAGCGCACCCCAGTGTGAGTGGCGACCCGTCACAAGCTCAAATGCGTCAAGTCACTCCGGCTTAAGGACGGCGGCGGGGGACGAAAGAAGTTATGCCCTGTAGAGGGCGGCCTCGCGCCGCCCCTCTCCTATCAGCCTGCAATATAGGCCTTGATCTGTTCGGCCTCGTGCTCAATTGCGCGGATATGGTGCTTCACGACGTCACCGATGGAAACGATGCCGGCCAGGCGGCCTTCCCTCTCTACCGGCAAATGCCGTGCGCGCAGCTTGCTCATCATTTCCATCAGCGTATCGATCGACATTTCTTCGCGGCAACAATAGACGTTCTGCCACATGACGGTAGAAACCGGGCTGTCGAGACAGGCAGCACCATATTTGGCGATCGCGGCCACGACATCCCGCTCCGTCAGAATGCCGACGATCTGATCGTCCGGATCGACGACGACGACCGCCCCTATATGGTTATCATGCAAAAAGGTCGCGGCCTGATGAACTGTCACATGGGGCGTGACGGTCACGACGTTGTGGCCTTTTTCGTTGAGAATCGCTCTTACCGACATGCACACATCTCCCGTTACGACTAAGCCGGGCCGGCGGGGAGAGTTTCTGGCCGTCTCGTGTGCAGCGCCGAGCGTCGTTTCGGATGCTTGATGGTCGCTGTAACACCCTGAACCTCAGCATAATCAAGGAACTATGCAGAGTGGTATTGGCGCAGGAACTCGTCCCAATTTCCTATGCCGTTCACTGGCCGTCGCACGCTTCTGCGCAACGCCGAGCCCCCGACATCCGGTCTTCCACCGCTCGCCTCAAGGCGACCGTAGGGAATGGTGCTCCAGTGATCTTGGGAAATCAAGCCTTGTAGCCCGGCCTCTCGGGTCTCCCAGGCATCACATTTGTGAATCCGGATTGAAACAATCCGGGATCACAAATGTGATCGTTTTTCGTGGGTTACAAATGGACGTTGGAGAAAGACCGGTGCCCACTTTTCCTCATCCCGCTTGATCCGACGCGGGATGCGGGCGGAAAACCGGTGCCCACTTTTCCTCATCCCGCTTAGTCGCGCGGATCAAAAAGCCCGAACAGGAGGAAGCCGAAGAGGAAACCACCGATATGCGCTTCCCAGGCCACGGTTCCCGCACCACCGACGGAGAACATGCCGAGTCCCACCAGAAAGTTGGTCAGGAACCAGATGCCGGTGAAGACCAGAACCGAGCGGTTGGCGAGCGTTTCCGTTAGCGAAAGTCGGCGGTTGAGATGGGCGAATTGGCGGCTGATGCGGCCGCTCGGCGAGAAAACGAAACGCGCCGCCGCCCCCATGAAGCCGGAAACAACGCCGGAGGCGCCAACCACGACGACAATTTCCCCCCAGTGAAACGCCGTGTGCAACGCGACGGCGGCAGCGGCCGAAAGGCACCAGAAGACGGCCAGACGTGCCATGCCGATGCGCCGCACGACCGGCGCCCCGAATGCGACCATCCAGAAGATATTGAAGATGAGATGATCCCAGCTGCCGTGCAGAAACGAATAGGTGACCGGGGTCCAGAGCCAGACGAGTCCTTGCTCCGACAGCGGAAGGGTGTAACGCACGGGCAGGAAGGCGAAGTTGAGGATCAGTTCCTGATCTGCGGCCGCCGACAAGAGATAGGTTCTCAACGCATGGACGCCGATCAGGAGCAAGAGGATACCAGTAAGCCCCGCCGGCAGGTTGAAGGCAGGCTCGCGGCTGCGGTCCCCTTCGTTCTCGGCATCGGTTGGCGTCGCTGCCTGATCTCGTTCCATGGCTGTTCTCTTCCATCGCTTACGCGTTCGCGATCAGGTTCGACGGCTATGCCGCCGCCGGATAGCGCGAAGGCATAAGCAAACAAAAAAAGACCGTCCAGTAAAAACTGAACGGTCGGTGAGCCCTTATAGCCGAGCTCCAATCGCGTGCTGAAGGCAAACCTTCGTGAGTGATGGCATTTCAGTGCCAGCAGGCGGCGCCGAACGCAATCGAAACCGATCATTAACCTTAATATCGGCGTGGCACGAAATTCGCTCCTCCATTCCTGAAATCCAAGGAACCGCGGCGGCTGTGCCAATTGGAAACAGTCGGGGCACGGTTGACGGAATGAACGGGCATCATGCGCAGCAAAACAACGATAGAGCTATTGCGATACTGGAACAGGTTGCGGGGCGAACGGGATCTCCCTCGCCGCGACGAGATCGAACCTCAAGAAATCTGTTCGCTGCTGCCGAACCTCTTCATCCTTGAACGGCAGGCAAGCGGTGACATCCGCTTCCGGCTCGCCGGGACTCATGTCTGCGCTCTTTTCGGTCGAGAGCTGCGAAGACAGCCGTTCGCCGCGCTCTGGCCTGCCGGCGATGCGAGTGAAACCGTTCGGATTGCCGATCAGGTGATGATGCAATGCTCTCCGGTCGTGCTTTCCGCCTGCGGCGTGACGGCAGGCGGTGAGCGACTGGACACCGAATTGCTGCTCACGCCACTCGGCTCGCCGCAGGGCCACAGCGACCGTATCCTTGGTTCGTTGGCACCGTTGTCGCGTCCGTCATGGCTCCACATGATATCGCTTGAATGCATTGTCGCGCACGGCCTGCGGATCCTCGACAGCGGGCATCATGGTCTTGAGGATTTGGCGGAAACACCCCATGCTGCGGACACGACGAGCCGACATGGAAAAGTCGGCCGCAGGGTTCAGCATCTGCGCATCTTCGAAGGCGGACGGGAAAGCTGATCGGGAGGCGCGGATGGTCCAGCCAAGCATTGAGCGAACCTTCTATTAACCGAGACCACTTATATTTTTGCAAGCAAGGATGCTTCGATCGCAGAGTGACCATGTTCTCGTTTCAGCACGCACAAAACAACGGCCCGAAGCCGCACCAGGAAAGTGCCTTTCAGCGCGTTTCGGTAAATCTTTCGGGGCGGCTGATGCTTGCCAATCGCGATGAATTTGATTGCACCGCCGTCGACATGTCGCCGGGCGACGTGCTCTTTTCCTCGCCCGCCCGCCCGCGCGCCGGCGAGCGGATCATAGCCTATATCGAGCACGTCGGGCGTCTCGAGGGCACCGTGTCGCGGCTCGCGGAACATGCTTTTGTCATCCAGCTTAATGCGACGGAGCGAAAGCGCGAGAAACTGGCAGCGCAACTTACCTGGATCGCAAACAAGCATGAACTCGGCTTGCCGGAAGACCGGCGCCACGACCGTCTCGTCCCGCGCAAGGTGCTGACGGAACTCACGCTCGGCAACGGCGAAAAATACGCCTGCCGCCTCATCGATCTCTCCCTCTCGGGTGCCGCGATCGACATCGAGAACCGGCCCGCGATAGGCACGCCCGTCAAACTCGGTACCATGAAAGGCAAGATCGTCCGCCACTTCCAGGAAGGCGTGGCGATCGAATTCTCCGGCATCCAGTCTCGCGAAGCGCTGGCCGAATTCCTTTGAGTGATACCGGCGGCGCCCGCCGGGCTGCCAGCAGCATCCAAGAACATTCTCGATAACGGACATCCCACCGACATCTCGCGCATAGGCACCCCGCCGCACCAATGACGGTCGTTCGCCGTCGTGCACGCGCTTGTGGCCGTCGTTTGCAACGACAGGCACCATCGCGTGGGCGCTGAGCGCTCCGCAGAGCGCCAACGGGCGCGCGTCATGCCGTATGACATTCGCGCGCGCTGCTCGAATATTTTTTCGGAAAAGTCTCTCGCTCCTCGCCCCTGCCAGCGCAGAATTGCGCATTAACCGCAGTCTTGACGACCGGAATGCTCGACATCGGGACCGGCGACAAGGTTGAATACATGGCGCCTGCATTTTGGCTTTGCCGAGCGCTCCGTTCGAAATAACCCTTGTTTTTCCGGCCGATAGAAAAACTCCAGTACTCCCTTGCGTTCTCGAGCGCGGGAAATTTCAATAAAATTTGAATCAAAATCTATTCTTATTTGAGCCGATATTTATTCTTATTTGCCGCGCATACTATTCTTATTTGTACTTGTTTTTACCTCGCGTCTTCGCCGCAGATAAAAAACTCTGTGCCATTGTCGAACCGTAACGGGGAGACAACAATGCACAACGCCATCACCAAGACGATAGCCGTCGCGGCCCTTTTCGTCGGGTTCCTGACCGAGGCAGCCCTCGCCCTTCCGGCGAACATCACGGTGGGCGGCACCACCAACCCGCCGATCGGTCACTACGAATTTTGCAAGAGCAATCCATCCGAATGCACCGCCAATGAAACCAATAGCGGCCCGATGGGTCTGACCCGCGAAGGATGGCAGAAAATTCTCGAGGTCAATTACGAGGTCAATCAGGCCGTGACCCCGATGACGGATATGGAAATCCATGGCGTCGAAGAAGAATGGTCCTATCCGGACGCAGTCGGCGACTGCGAGGACTATGTGCTCCTTAAGCGCCGCAAGCTGATCGAGAGCGGTTTCTCTCCCGCCGATCTCTTGATCACCGTCGTGCTGCAGCCAAACGGCGACGGCCATGCGGTTCTGACCGTCCGCACCGACCGCGGCGACTTCATCCTCGACAACATGCGCAGCAAGGTGCTCCGCTGGTCGGAGACCGAATATACCTTTCTGAAGAGGCAGTCTTCGGAGAACGCCGGACGCTGGGTGAAATTGCAGGACGGCCGCGCCGTGGCAGTCGGCAGCGTGAAGACGCAATAGAGAATATCGAAGCACCCCCGTCTGCAATGCCTTTCGGGCTTGCGGTCCCGCGTCCCCGTGCAAGACCAAGCCCTCGCCGGTTCCCGTTGTCCCCGGGGCCGGCTTTCTCTTTTCCAAGGGTCCGCCGCCCGTCCGTAACCACGCCGCGACGAACGGACTTCATCGAAAATTAACCATCTTCAACGACCGTCGGGCGGATAGAACGCACCACCAGGCTACCGCGACGGACGACCCTTCATGAACGCGCCATCCAGCGGCAGCCCCGAACCGGAATTTTCGCCGCTCCTCTCGCCGCGCTTCATATACAAGGTTACGGCTGTCGTCGTTCTGCTGGCGGTCCTGACTACGATGGTCTCATTCTCCGGACACTGGTTTGGAGAAAATCTCGCTCTTGCCGGACACACCTCCAGTCGTGAGACCTACGATATTTTCATCGGACAGGATCACCTGCGGCTGCCGGCCAATATCATCCGCTTCGAAAGCCAGCGCGCGACCAGCATTGCCGAGCGCGTCGATCTTTACCTGACTTGGCCGGCGCTGGAAGGCTACAGCGACGAAACCCGGCACCTGTTCAACGATATCAACCGGCCGGAAAACCTGATCTTTCTGCAACTTTCGCAGAGCACGATGTCGCAGGACATGTCGGGTCGGCTCGGGCCTATCTATCGCCACATCCTCAGTGAAGAGACGCGGCCCGGTCCCGCCGGGTTGACCCGACATGACACCAAATCGAATACCGGTTATGCCGGCGAGGTTTTCTTCACCGCGGACCGCGACGGGCGACCATCCTACGTCCTGCGCTGCATACTGCCCGACGACGCCGACGCGTCGACGAGCGCCGATTGTCAGCGCGACGTGCACGTCGGCAAGGACCTCGCCGTCCTCTACCGCTTTTCGAGCAAGCTGCTGCCGCAATGGCGATTGATCGACGATTCCGTAGAAACCTTCGTTCGCAGCCGGCTCACGCCCTGATTTTGTCCAAGAGTCGTGGTGCAGCGAAGCGCCGACCGTCTTGGTCGACCGGGTGCCGTTCCCGAACAAAACGGGCCACCCGGGGAAACCAATCATTCATCATAAACCGATTGGTAACGCTATCCCGATACTGTCGCAGGAACGGTCGTTCCCGGCGACGGCGTCCGGACGGCACCCATTAAATGAGAATGAAGAGCAGCGTAGTGTCTCAATCCGTTTTTTTTGATATCGCGAAACGCCCGCTTGGGGTCTTTTCAAAAATCGCAGGACGGATTGTCCTCGCCGCCGCCATTGCCGTATTGGCCCTCTCCGCTCCGGCAAATGCCAATCCGAAATACGCCGGCATCGTCGTCGACGCGAAGACCGGCAAGGTGCTTTACGGCGAAGATGCCGACGAGTTGCGCTACCCGGCTTCTCTCACCAAGATGATGACACTGTATCTGACGTTCGAAGCTCTCGAAGCCGGACGGATCAGCAAATCCACGGTGGTTCCATTCTCCAAGAACGCTTCAGCAGAGCCCCCGTCGAAACTGGGCGTCAAAGCCGGTCGATCTATCACCGTCGAGCAGGCGATCCTCTCTCTCGTGACGCGCTCCGCCAATGACGCCGCCACGGCGCTGGGGGAGCTCCTGGGCGGTTCGGAACAGCGATTTGCCCGGATGATGACCAACAAGGCGCGCGCGCTCGGCATGACGCGCACGACCTATCGCAACGCCAACGGCCTGCCGAACCCCGAGCAGAAGACGACGGCGCGCGATCAGGCGCGGCTCGGCCTGGCCCTGCGTCAGCACTTTCCGCAGTATTATGACTATTTCTCAACGCGAAGCTTTCGTTTCGGCAAGCAGACGATCGGCAACCATAACCGGTTGCTTGGCAATGTCCGCGGTGTCGACGGCATCAAGACCGGCTATACCCGTGCATCTGGCTTCAATCTGGCAACCTCGGCAGAACTCGACGGCCGCAGCATTGTCGCCGTCGTCCTCGGCGGAACGTCCGGTGGTTCCCGCGACGCCCAGATGCGCAAGCTCGTCGCCAAATACCTGCCCGCAGCCTCGCGCCGTGGCGGGGGCAATCTGATCGCGCAAGCGCCGATCGCAGAACCGCCAGTCGCGGCCGTCGCGCAGGCTAAGGTCCGGTCCGCGGCAGCGCCCGTCGCCGTCGCCTCGGCGGCCATGGATTTGCCCAACACCGGCCCTGTTCCGGATTTCCGCTACAACGGCGAAAATTCAAGGCCTGTGGAAATGGCCTACGCCGCAACGAAGCCCGCGTCCGACAATCCGGTGCTTTCGGACAAGATCGCGCCGAACACGCTCGAAGCGCAAAGCGCCAGGCTCGCCGCACAGCCGGCCGACGCCGACGTCGATACCCAGATCACCAACTCGGTTGCCGCCAAGGCTGAGGCTCAGCCGGAAGCAGAGACACAACCGGAGGGTTGGGTGATCCAGATCGGCGCGACGCCCGACAAGGCGCAAGCGATGACGCTTCTCGGCAATGCCAAGGAGAAGGGCGGCAAGGCACTGCGCAACGCGACGCCGTTTACCGTCGCCTTCAGCAACGGCGGCGGCCAGCTTTACCGCGCGCGCTTCGGCGGCTTCGACGATCAGGACAAGGCCGTCAATGCATGCAAGGCCCTGAAGAAGAAGGGTTTCGCTTGCTGGGCGAGCCAGCAGTAACAAACGCGACTTGCTGACGGCCGGGTGTGTTTTGCCGGCCGTCTTCCTCGGATTTGTAAAGCGTAACGAGGTTGGTCATGGCAGTGAACGAGAACGTTCCCGGTGTTACCGTGATGCCGGGAAAGAAAACTAAATCTTCGCGCATTGGTCTGCACCCGCTGCATGAAGCTGCCATGCGCATCGCCGACATGGGGCTGAACCGGTCGAAAGCGAAGACACGCGATCTCGTCGGCATGCTTTTGACGCATGGTGCGCGCGCATGGCGCTCGACCCAGCCCCGCGCCGGTATTCACCTTCACGTGTCCGCGCCGGGCCGCCGTCATCCGCTCCGATTGCGCATCCATTGATACCGAGAATTGCCGGGAGCTGCGCTCCCCTTCCGCCTAGAGAAGGCCGAGTTCCGCCAGTTCACGCCGCAGTTCCAGCGGCATATCCGCCTCGCCGGAGGAAAGCGAAGCGAGATCGCGCGGCGCCTCCTTGTCCTGCAGGTAGCGCCATCCCTGAAACGCGCGGCGCGGCTGAAGCTCGGTCTCCACCACTTCCGGCCCGAGGATAAGGTTGCAACGGCCTATGCCGTCGCTGTCGGTGAAGGTCTCTACGCCGATCAACGACTGCCGCGCCTGCACATGTCCTTTGATCACCCAGTAGAGCGATCCGCCGGCAAGGAGTTCCTCGGTGCGTTTGGGAACCATCCGGGTCGTATGGAACGAGTGAGGCTCCTGCCCGGCCGCAATCGCGGCAAGCGCCTTGCGCGACACCCATTCGCGCAAGTCCTCGACTGATTCTGCTCCGACGCAGAGCTTTATGAGATGCAACGCCATGAGAACCTTGAACACCCGTCCACCGGCCACGGTCAAGCGCGCTGAACCCGTTCGTCCACAATAGCAACGCCCCGTCCGGCACTCACCATCCTATGACGGGATTGGGGCGGAAAACCGCGTTGGTCGCGGCTTACGCGTTCCGGCAACGCCCAGGCGGAAGCATCAGCACTCGACGACGTTCACCGCGAGACCGCCTGTGGAGGTTTCCTTGTATTTCTCGTTCATGTCGACGCCGGTCTGCCGCATGGTCTCGATACAGGCATCGAGCGGCACGAAATGTTTGCCATCCCCCTTGAGGGCGAGCGATGCCGCGGTGACTGCTTTGACGGCACCAAGTGCGTTGCGCTCTATACAAGGCACCTGCACGAGGCCGGCGACAGGATCGCAGGTCATGCCGAGATGGTGCTCGAGGGCGATCTCGGCGGCGTTCTCGATCTGCTCCGGGGTGCCCCCCATGACCGCGGCCAGGCCGGCGGCCGCCATGGCGGAGGCCGAGCCGACTTCGCCCTGACAGCCTACCTCTGCGCCGGAGATCGAGGCATTGTGCTTGATGATGCCGCCGATCGCAGCAGCCGTCAGCAGATAGTCGCGGATACCCTCCTGATCGGCGTCGTCATGGAAATGCATGTAATAGCGGATGGTCGCCGGAACGACGCCCGCGGCACCATTCGTCGGCGACGTCACGACGCGGCCACCGGCGGCGTTCTCCTCGTTGACCGCCATCGCGTAGACGCTCAGCCAGTCGTTTGCGAGCAGCGGGTTGGTCTTGTTGGAGCGCCACTCCTCCTGAAGCTTGTCGTGAATCGAACGGGCCCGCCGGCGAACCTTCAGGCCGCCCGGCATGATGCCGTCCTGGCTCAAACCCCGGTCGATACAGCTCTTCATCGCCGCCCAAATGCGATCGAGGCCGGCGTCGAGCTCTTCTCTCGACATGGTGCATTCCTCATTCGCCCGCTTCATCTGGGCGATGGTGAGCCCCGACCGTGCGGCCATATCGAGCATCTGCTGCGCCGTCGCGAAGGGATAAGGCACCTTTACGCCCCCCGGCTTATTCTTGGCGGCCCGCATCGCCTCAAGCTCCGTATCGGTCACGACGAAGCCACCACCGATCGAATAGTAGATTCGCTTCAAAAGCAGCCGGCCGTCGCGATCGAAGGCCGAGAAGGACATGCCGTTGGCATGGCCGGGTAAAGGCACTTTCTTGTCGAAGACGAGATCCGTTTTCGGCTGGAATGCGTAGGGCGGATGCCCGGCGGGCGTGATGCGGCCCGTGCGCTCCACCGTGTCGATGATCGTGCCCATGCTGTCGGGGTCTACGAGATCCGGACGCTCGCCCATCAATCCAAGGATAACCGCGCGGCCGGTACCATGGCCGATGCCCGTATGCGCCAGCGAACCATGCAGGCTGACCTTGATGGCGGCAACGCTCGCATGTGCCGGTCGCGGCCAGTCATCCGACAGGATGAGGTCGAGGAACCTGTTTGCCGCCGACATCGGTCCCATCGTGTGCGAACTCGAAGGGCCGATGCCGATCTTGAAAACGTCGAAGACGGAAAGAAACATAAACTGCCTGTCCTGGAGCACGGGAACGCCGTCGGGCACGCCACCCGAAGCGCCAGCCGATGATTGCAAGGTCGACGCCCGCATCGGCTCCTCCTTGAGCGCCTGCGGTGTCAGTTGTCCATAGATATAGGATCAAACCCTAAGCCATCCTATGCCGATCGATCAGGCGACCGACCGACATCGGATCTTGTTCGTGCGACATGACGCAAAAGCTTGCTTACAGAAAGGCTGCCATCGAATCAAAACGACGCGGTCCTTGGGAAACCGCGTCGCTCTGACGAAATGTTTTGATCTCAAAGGCCGCCGAAAAGATAGGCCAGGACCAGAACGCCAGCGAAACCAGCTACGGCGCGAACGGTCACGCCCCAGCACGACTTCTGTATTGTATTGTCCATGATGTCTCCGAGTACTCAGCGGTCGGCGAGTACGTATTCGCTACCCGCGCATGCGCCATGCATACTGAAGAATGGGTAAATGTGCAACGCCGAAATATGGCAAAATCGTGTCAAGACGAACTCGCAGTACACGACAGTGCGGGAACATCGGCGCTTTTCCAGCGCCAGGCGCGCGCCTTGCACCCAATTTCCCTGCGAATTCGCCGCAATTGCGGCGCAATGATTAATCTCGCACGCGACTGTGTGCCGGGGTGCCGATCTTGCATTTTCGAACAGCCGTGCCAAAAACGCATGCATGACCTTCGAAGATTACATCGCACTTGCCATCTTCGTCTTGCTATGGGGCGGTTTCAGCTGGGCAACCGACGGCCGACGCAATTTCACGCGTGTCAGCCTGACCCGGCTGATGAACGAAAACCGGCGGCGATGGATCCGCAACTCGCTCAACCGCGATCTGAAGATGATCGACACGCAGATCATCGCCGGGTTGCAGGCGGGCACCGCCTTTTTTGCCTCGACCACCATCTTCGCGCTCGGCGGCTGCTTTGCGCTGCTTGGCGCGACCGAACAGGTGCAGATGATCTTCAACGACCTTCCGCAGGTCTTTCGCGGCGGACGGACGGGCTTCGAACTGAAGGTCGGCGGGCTGACCTGCCTCTTCGGCTACTCGTTCTTCCAATTCGGCTGGTCCTATCGCCTGTTCAACTATTGCTCCATCCTGATGGGCGGCATTCCGATGACGGCGGAAATGACGCGCGACCGGCAGGCGGCCGAGAGGGCCGCAGAACGTGCAATTCGCCTGAACATCCTGGCGGCCAAGCATTTCAATGCGGGATTGAGAGCGATCTTTCTGTCGATCGGTTATCTCGGCTGGTTCATCAGCCCCTATGTGTTCATCGTTCTCACCAGCTTCGTGATCTTCGTACTAACGCGCCGGCAGTTCTTTTCCGAGGCGAGAACCGCGCTCATCGAGGATGCTCACGAGGCTCTCAAGCACTAGGATCTGCACTACCGCATGTTCCTTAAATCGTAGCCGATCTAAGATTGAAAACATGCAGCAATTCAGAGTGCTACAGCGTCCTTACGCGTTTGATTAAGACGCGCGGCGCTGTAGGCAAACAAGCGCTGCTCCTCTGTGCGAAAAGCATTCGCGTGGCCGGCGCAAGCCAGACATGCGACCTTATCGCGAAACAGGATGGCCAGGGCCGATGTCCGAGAACACAGCAACGACGATCACCGAGACGCAACGCTCTTCGTCAGGCGTGGACAAGCGTCGTCGGATCACGCTTTTAGACGCGCTCCGGGGCTTGGCGCTCGTTGCCATGGCGATCTATCACTTCGTCTGGGATCTCGAATTCTTCGGCTATGTGGCGGCGGGCACCGCGGGTACCGGCGGCTGGCGGCTTTTCGCGCGGCTGATTGCAAGCAGTTTCCTGTTCCTGGCGGGCTACAGCCTGGTGCTCGGCCAGCGCCCACATTTTCGCCCGGCCGCCTTCGCTCGCCGCTTCGTGAAGATCGCCGGCGCGGCGATGCTGATCAGCATTGCGACCTGGTTCGCCATCCCGGAATCTTTCATCTTCTTCGGCATCCTTCACTCGATCGCGGCGGCAAGCCTCGTCGGCCTCCTGTTCCTGCCGCTTCCCGCGGTCGTCGCCTTTCTGGCCGCTGCCGCCGCCTTCGCAGCGCCACTCTACCTGCGCTCGGCCATCTTCGATGCGCCGCTGCTCTGGTGGGTTGGACTTTCCGAGACGGTCCCGCGCTCGAACGACTACGTACCTCTCCTTCCCTGGCTCGCGCCCTTTCTGGTCGGCCTTGGGACGGCGAAGCTGCTTCACCCGCTGCTAATGAGCCGCGGGGTGTCCGCGAGATCGCAGGAAAGCCGGAGCAGCCTGTGGATCAAGCCGCTCGCCTTCGGCGGGCGTCACAGTCTGGCCGTATACCTCGTACACCAGCCGCTGCTTATCGGCCTCGTCTACCTCTTTGCGCAGATCGCACCCGCCGCAGCACCGGACCCGGCACAAGCCTACCGCGCGAACTGCGTGGCGGCATGCAACCGCGGAGATCCCGCCGCGCCATGCGAAGCCTTCTGCGGCTGCACACTCGACCGGCTGAAAGAACAGAGCCTTTTCGAGGACTTAAACATGGGCAAGATCGACGTAAACACGGATGAACGCATTGCGCGAATCGCCAGTCAATGCACAATGGACGTGCAATCAGGGGACTAGGACATGAATGCCTATCGTGCCAAGCCGCTGAGTTTCCCATGGCCGCCCGTGCTCTATGGTGCGGCTGCTCTGGCTGCACTGGTTTTCAACCATTTCTTCCCGATCCCGGTGGCGAATGGACCCGGCTGGTTCGCATGGCTGGTCGGAGGCGCATTGATCTTTGCGGCGATCTCCATAGACCTGTGGGCTGTCAAGACGCTGCTCGACCGGCACACTGCCATCCTGCCGACACGATGCGCTACCTGCCTCGTCACCTGCGGACCTTTCCGCTTTACCCGCAACCCGATTTATCTCGGCTACACGCTGCTGATGGTCGGCATCGGACTGGTTACGGCCAATCCATGGTTCTTCATCGCGGCGATCACGGCTGTGGCGCTGACGACCCTTTTTGTCATCCGCAATGAAGAGCAGCATTTGCTGTCGCGCTTCGGCTTCGAATTCGAACGGTATTGCCGTCACACCACCCGATGGATTTAAAACCGGTCAGCAAAAAGGTGGCGCGAGGCCATCTCTTGAATGATCTAACTCTTTGAAACTACGCAATTCCGGACGGCAGACCGTTATACACTTTTCCTGGAATTGCTCTGGCCTCAAGTGCCGACGCCGATCTCCGCGAGACGCGTCAGGCAGGCTTCCTCGACGTTGTCGAGCTCGGCAAGCGTGTCGTCGATATCCTTGCGTTTCTGCCGCAACTCCTCGCGTTTTTCCTCAACGCGCGTCATCAGAAGCTGCAGTTGGCCCATCTCGCCCGGCGGATCCTTGTAGACCTGAATGATCTCCCGGATCTCGGCAATGGTGAAGCCAATGCGCCGGCCACGCAGGATTTCCTTGATGAGGTGACGGTCCGCCGGTCGAAACAGTCGCGTGCGGCCGCGACGCTCCGGATGAATAAGGCCCTCATCCTCGTAGAAGCGCAGCGTTCGGGTCGAGATGCCGAATTCCCGTGTCAACTCAGTGATGCTATAGTATTTATTCACGCCGCCGTCCCATCAAATTCCGAGGCGCCACTATCGTTGACTTTGACGTAAAAGTCAAACAACGCCGTCACCGTCACGTGACGTGGAACCACCAGGTGGCAATACCGAGAAAGCTGAAGAAGCCGGTGATGTCCGTGACCGCGGTGACGAAAACCGCCGAGGAAACGGCCGGATCGGCACCGGATTTTTCCAGAAGAAGCGGAATCATGATGCCAGCGAGGGCCGCGGCCATCATGTTGATCAGCATTGCCGTCGCGATGATGCCGCCGATATTGGGGTCCTGAAACCACAGCCCCGCCACAAGACCGATGAGCGTCCCGAAGATCATGCCGTTCAGAAGACCAACTCCGGCTTCGCGGCGGATGATCCTCGGCGCGTTGTGAATATCGAGACCGCGGGTGGCAAGCGCCCGCACGGTCACGGTCATGGTCTGCGAACCGGCATTGCCACCCATGCCGGCTACGATCGGCATCAGAATGGCCAAGGCCACGATCTGCTGGATGGTCGCGTCGAAAAGACCGATCACCGACGCGGATATGCAGGCCGTCATCGAGTTGACGAAAAGCCACGGCACCCGAGAGCGCGAGGCTTCGGCAACGGAGTCGGACAATTCCTCGTCGCCCACCCCGCTCAGGCGCAGCAGGTCCTCTTCTGCCTCCTCCTGAATCACGTCGACCACGTCGTCGATGGTCAGCACGCCCACGAGCCGGCCGTTGTCGTCAACGACGGCGGCCGACAGGAGGTCGTACTGCTCGAAGAGCTGGGCTGCCTCTTCCTGGTCCATCTCGGCGGGGACGGCATGGCTGGTGTCGCGCATGATGGCGTCGACCTTGATCGAACGCTTGGTGCGCAGCACACGGTCGAGATCGACGGTTCCGAGGAGCTTGAAGGTCGGGTCGATGACGAAGATCTGCGTGAAACTGTCGGGAAGATCCTCGTCCTCGCGCATGTAGTCGATCGTCTGGCCCACGGTCCAGAACGGCGGCACCGCAACGAACTCCGTCTGCATGCGCCGGCCGGCGGTGCTTTCCGGATAATCGAGCGAACGGCGCAGGCGAACGCGTTCGGTGAAGGGCAGCTTGGCGAGGATCTCTTCCTGGTCCTCCTGATCGAGGTCTTCCAGAATGTAGACCGCGTCGTCGGAGTCCATCTCCCCGATCGCCTCGGCAATCTGTTCGTTGGGCAGATGTTCGACGATATCGAGACGGATGGCCTCGTCGACCTCGGTAAGCGCCGAGAGATCGAACTCCTTGCCGAGCAGCGAGACGAGCGCCAATCGTTGTTCCGGCTGGATAGCCTCGAGAAGATCGCCGAGCTCGGAGGCGTGAAGGCCGGCGACGTGCTGCCGCAGGTAGATCGTATCACGGTCCGCAATCGCGGCGCCTACATGCATCAGGAAATCGGAACGCACGGAGCCGTCGTCGGCATAGATATCCGAGCCGTCATAAGCGGTGATTTCTTCCGGACCGCGGTCGTCGTCGCCGATATTGCTCATGGAGCCGCCCTCGAAAAAACAAAGCCGCCCGAATCAATTGGGTCGAAGATCCCGAAAGGCGAGCGTGCCATTCCAATTGACTGCCGTGCCCTCGCGAGCAAAACGGCGTCTTGCCTCGCCACAGCGCCCCGCTTCCCTCCTCGCAAAGCCGCTGTAACACTTTGAATTACCGGGTGATTTTATCCTCGGATCGATTCCGACCCCGGAACTCATGCAGTAGCGCAAAGCTCCAGCGAGGTCCACAGCGCAGAAGGTGCGAATGAAGAACCGGCGAAAGTTTTGTTCAAGCTGTTGCAAATGCATATGAAACTCGTAGATCAATCAGCCGAAACGGCAGATGACAGCCGAGACGAAGAGCGACGCATGGCTATTCTCCCCATCGTACGATTTCCGCATCCGGCACTCGCTACGGCGGCTGAAACCATTGAACGTTTCGACGACGATCTTCGGCAACTCGCAACCGACCTTCTCGAGACGATGCGTGCCGCCCCGGGGATTGGCATTACCGCGAACCACGTCGGTGTTTTGCGACAGGTGATGGTGATCGAACTGGATGAGAAAAGCGGCGCGCGCACCTTCGTCAATCCCGAGGTTATCTGGCAATCCGAGGATCTGATGCGGCATGCAGAAGGCAGCGTCTCGATGCCTGGTATTTCGGAGGAAGTCGAGCGACCGCGCGCTGTACGGGTGCGCTTTCAATCGCTGTCTGGAGGAACGCTCGAAGAATATGCCGAAGGACTGATGGCGATCTGCCTGCAGCACGAGATCGACCAGCTTTCCGGCATCTTCTGGACGCAGCGCCTTTCGCGGCTAAAACGCGAGCGCGCCATCAAGCGATTCGAAAAATTGACCAGAGGTGAGCGGTGATCCACAGTCCGATCAACTGAATGATTGCTTCCGCCGAAATACGTTTCATCAAGGGATACAATATGAAAGTCCTGCGCCTGATACCCGTCTTTGCATTTGTGTTGGCTGGATGCACGGCTGCTTCACCTGATCTCGAACCCCTCCCCGGCAGCCTCACTTATGGCGAGACGGCGGCATCGCGCAGAACGCAAGCAGCGCCCGGCACGATGATCCAGAACCGCTTCCTGCATCAGGGGACCATGGTCTTCGAAACGTACGAGGTTCAGGCTGACCATTCCTACAAGCTCGTTCGCCGCAGCGTCGCGGACACCTGGCCCCCTCGCTGAGGTCGAAGCGTTCGAGGACAAATCGGCCACGAGGTCCTTGCGACCCGGAACATTTGTGATCGCCGTCTCGTTTTCCATTGATAGGATCAGTGGAGATTATTCGATGACCAAGTACCTCGATGAACGCGGCGATCCGGTCTCGAAGACGCATGACGCGGACAGGGAGAAATTCTCGGCGCAGGAAACCAGGCAAGGCTCGCTCGGCGTCCGTGTCCTGGCGGTGCTGACCGGCGGGCTGTTTCTCGCCTTGCTGGCGTGGGGCGCCGTCGAACTCTGGGGCGAAATCAACGACAACGATCAGGCAACGCAAACGGAGCAAGTTCAACCTGCTCCATCGCCCGAACAAACCGGCAGCGTCCAGGCACCCGCCCCCGCCGACGGCCAAGAGGCGTCCCCGACCGACAGAGATCCGACTGCCGAGTCGGGAACCGGTGGACCATCGCAACAGATCTCGCCCGACGGCACGGAGAAATGACGGGCCGTCGGTTGCCGTGATGCCGGGGTAATCATTCCTTCACGGCGAACAGGCTTATTGTTTCATCGTAACAGTGAGCCCGTTGAAACTACGCAATCCCGGAAAACCGTTACACGCTACAGCCGCGCGACGGTCGCGTAGCGCTTTGATCGCTGTACGTCTGATCCTTGAATCGGCTCGGATTTAGGAAGCACGCAGTCGCGTCTAATCGAGATCCAGCGCCGTCGAGCATTCATAGAGCACGTCATCCGTTTCCGCGTCGATGCCGGCCAGGCTGACGTCGTATCCCCAGAGATGGCGCACGTGACGAAGCGTGGCGTCGCGGCTCGCCTCGTCAAGGAGAATGCCGTTCTTGACGTTGTGCTGCAGGCGAAGATGGCGGTCGCCCAGGAGGTCAACATCCACGACCTGGATATCCGACTGGTTCGCCGCGACATCATAGTTGCGGGCAAGTGCAGTGCGGATGGTCTCGTAGCCGCGTTCATTGTGGATCGAGCCAACCTCGCAGTAATTGTCGCCAGCCTCGTCGGTCAGCAGGAACAGCCTGAATTTGCGGATCAACGCAGGGCTCAGATATTGCAGAATGAAGGATTCGTCGCGGTGGTTCGCCCAAGCATCGATCAACGTCTCGCGCCATTTGCCGCTGCCGGCGATCTCGGGAAACCAGTCGCGATCTTCCGATGTCGGATCGGTGCAGATGCGCTGGATGTCCTGCATCATGGCAAATCCCAGCGCATAGGGATTGATGCCGGGAAAGCGCGGATCGTCGAAAGAGGGCTGGAAGACCACGTTGGAGTGGCTGTGAAGAATTTCCAACATGGCGCCTTCACTGATCCTGCCCTGATCGAAGAGCCTGTTCATAATGGTGTAGTGCACGAAGGTCGCGCATCCCTCGTTCATCACCTTCGTCTGCCGCTGTGGATAGAAGTACTGCGCGATGACGCGCACGATACGCAAAAGCTCCCGCTGCCAGGGTTCAAGGATCAGGCTGGTCTTTTCCAGGAAGTAGAGCAGATTTTCTTCCGGCAAGTTAAGCGCCTTCTTTCGCTCCGAAGCGTCGCGCTCGGCGGCCTCCTTGGTGCTTTCGCCATCGGCTGAAGGCGGAAGCGTCCTCCAAAGATCGCTGTAGGTCTGCTCCTCGTATTCCAGCCGCTCCCGGGCTCGCTCCCGCTCCTTCTCGGACGAAAGACGCGGTGGACGACGATAGCGGAAGACTCCCTGGTCCATGAGCGCGTGGGCGGAATCGAGAATGACCTCGACTTCGGACGTTCCGTAACGCTCCTCGCATTTGGTGATATATTTCTTGGCAAACTCCATATAGCTGAGGATGGCGCTGGCGTCGGTCCATTGCTGGAACAGGTAATTGTTCTTGAAAAAGTGGTTATGGCCGAAGGCCGCGTGCGCCGTCACCAAGGCCTGCATGGCCATGGTGTTTTCCTCCATCAGATAGGTGATGCAGGGATTGGAGTTGATGACCAGCTCATAGGCGAGGCCGCGGCGGCCCTTGCGATAGAGATGTTCTTCGAAAACGAAACGCTTGCCGAAGGACCAGTGCTGGTACATCAGCGGCATCCCGACCGAAGAATAGGCATCGAGCATTTGCTCGGACGAGATGATCTCGAGCTGGTTCGGATAGACGTCGAGCTGCAGTTCATCGAGTGCGATCGTTTCGATCGCATCATAAGTGCGCGACAGCGTTTCGAAGTTCCAATCGGAACCATGAAACAGAAGGTTTGAGGCTGCGCCCTTGGGCATTCCGGTCGCCTTTTCAGTTGCGCAGTTGCATGGTTGGCTGTCTGGCGAAAAGCTTCCGGAAGACCGGATAGATGTCCGACGGTCTCGCTATCCGCGTCATCTGGAAATTCGACCATTCGCTGTCGACCGTGCGGTAGGCACGCCAGAGGGACGTACCGTTGTCGGTCGTACCGAAAATCTCCGTCTCGCGCTCATCTATGATTTCAACATAGGCATAATATTGGCAAAGGCGCATCACCTGCCGGTGGAGAAGCGAGACGCAAAGATCCGAATCCCCGGCGCTGTTCTCGCCGTCGGAGGCCTGAGCGGCATAGATGTTCCACTCCCGTGCCGGATAACGCTCCTCAATGATGCGGAGCATCTCCTCCAGAGCCGTGGAAACAACGGTGCCACCACTCTGTTTGCTGTAGAAAAAGGTATTTTCGTCAACCTCCCCTGCCTCATCCGTGTGACGAATGAAGACGATATCTATCCGCTCGTAACGTCGTTTGAGGAAGAGATGCAGCAGGACGAAGAAGCGCTTGGCCAGGTCCTTCTCCCGCTCGCCCATCGAGGCTGAAACGTCCATCAGGCAAAACATCACGGCGCTTGCGTTCGGCAGCGGCTGCGGTTCGAAGCGATTGAAGCGGATATCGACGGGATCGACATAGGCAATGCGCCGGCGGCGGCGCTCCAGCTTGTCCAATTCTTGGCGCAACGCCTCGATGCGCTTCTGGTGGATGCGACCGGCGTTCTGTTCCTCCTCCAGTTTGGCGATCTCTTCGGAGATTGCGGCCAGTTCCGCGCGTCGCGGCCGCCGCAGCGCGATGCGGCGGCCATAGCTGTTGCGCATTGTGCGCCCCACATTGATGTTCGTGGGGGACCCGGATGTCGCGAAGCCGGCCCGACGCCGCTTGAACGCTACCGACTCTTTCAGATTGAGCTTCACCATGTCCGGAAGCTCAAGATCTTCGAAAAAGAGATCGAGGACCTCGTCGCGCGACAGCACGAACTGGAAATCGTCCTCGCTCTCACCGGTTCCCGCGCCGGAGCCCGAGGCACCGCCGCGCGCACTTGGCTTCGGGATGCGATCGCCCGGCGAGAACTCATGATTGCCGGGCAGGATATACTGCCTCTCGCCGCTGTTTGGCGAAGGCTGGAAGGATGGTTCACCCACGCCGCGCTCGGGCATGGGCACACGGTGCTCGGCATCCACGTCGGCGATCTTGCCTGCTTTGATCTGCTCCTTGATCGTCCGTTTCAGCTCTTCCCGCGCCCGTTTCAGGAAACGCCGTCGGTTGCCGAGACTCTTGTCCTTCGGGTTAAGACGGCGGTCGATGAAATTCGGCATTGGCAAACCCCCGTGCGCATCTTCAGCCCGCCTTGTTCACTCGCATGTACCAGTCGACGAGCCGCCGAACCTGCCGTTCGGTATATCCGCGTTCAATCATGCGCTGGACGAACTCGGCATGCTGTTTCTCGGTTGCGCTGTCCTTCTTGGAGCCGAAGCTGATGACTGGCAGCAGATCCTCGACCTGGCCGAACATACGCTTTTCGATGACTTCGCGCAGCTTTTCATAACTCGTCCAGGAGGGATTGCGGCCGCTGTTCTTGGCGCGGGCACGCAATGTGAACTTCACGACCTCGTTGCGGAAGTCCTTCGGATTGGCGATACCCGCCGGCTTCTCGATCTGCGACAGCTCGCTATCGAGAACCTTCCGATTGAGGATCTGTCCGGTGTCGGGGTCCTTGAAGTCCTGATCTTCAAGCCATGCGTCAGCATAGGCGATATACCGGTCGAAAAGGTTCTGACCATATTCGCTATAGGATTCCAGATAGGCCTTCTGGATCTCGTGGCCTATGAATTCGGCATAGCGCGAGGCCAATTCCGACTTGATGAAGTCGAGATAGGCTGCCTCGGTTTCCTTTGGAAACTGCTCACGTTTGATCGCCTGCTCCATGATGTACATCAGATGCACGGGATCGGCCGCGACCTCCTTGGTGTCGTAGTTGAACGTCTCCGACAGCACCTTGAAGGCAAAGCGGGTGCTGACGCCCGTCATGCCCTCGTCCACGCCGGCGGCGTCACGGTATTCCTGTACCGATTTGGCCTTCGGATCGGTGTCCTTCAGGTTCTCGCCGTCATAGACCCGCATCTTCGTGTAAAGCGGTGAATTCTCGTGCGGCGTGAGGCGGGTCGACACCGTGAACCGGCTCAGGCACTCCAGAACTTCCGGCGCGCAAGGATTGTCGACCAACTCGCTTTCACGAAGGAGCTTCTCGTAGATCAGCTTCTCTTCGGTGACGCGCAGGCAATAGGGCACCTTGACCACCAGAATGCGGTCGAGGAATGCCTCATTGTTCTTGTTGTTCTTGAACTGAAGCCACTCGGACTCGTTGGAATGCGCCAGCACGGTGCCCTGGTAGGGAAACGCGCCGAAATTCTCGGTGCCGTTGTAGTTCCCCTCCTGCGTCGCTGTCAGCAGCGGGTGGAGAACCTTGATCGGCGCCTTGAACATCTCCACGAATTCAAGCAAGCCCTGCGTGGTGCGGTTCAGCCCGCCGCTGTACGAATAGGCGTCCGGGTCGGCCTGGCTGTAGTTCTCGAGCTGGCGGATGTCGACCTTGCCGACGAGCGAGGAGACGTCCTGGTTATTCTCGTCGCCCGGCTCGGTCTTCGCGATGCCAATCTGGCGCAAGCGGGACGGTACCAGTTTGACGACGCTGAATTTCGAGATGTCGCCGCCGACTTCGTCCAGCCGCTTGGCCGCCCAGGGCGAGATCAGCCCGGTGAGCCGCCGCCTGGCAATCCCGTACTTGTCCTCGAGAAGATCGGCCATGCGTTCCGGGTGGAACAGACCGAGCGGCGATTCGAACACGGGGCTGATCTTGCCGTTGACCATCAACGTATAGATCGGCCGCTGCTCCATCAGCTTCTTGAGGCGCTCAGCCAACGAAGACTTGCCTCCGCCGACCGGTCCCAGCAGGTATAGAATTTGCTTGCGCTCTTCCAAACCCTGGGCTGCATAGCGGAAATACCCGACAATGCGCTCGATCGTATCCTCCATGCCATAGAAGTCGGAGAATGAGGGATAGATCTTGATCGTTCGATTGGCGAAGATTCGGCCAAGACGCTCGTCCGCGCTCGTGTCGACGAGGGTCGGCTCTCCAATAGCTTCCACCATCCGCTCCTGCGCGGTGGCATACATACTCTTATCGTCGCGGCAGGCGAGGAGATATTCTTGCAGACTTATCTCTTCTTGCGCTGCGCTCGTATAGATCTCTGAAAAGAGATCGAAGACGTCAGATTCACTCCTTGTCATCATGCTCTCCCGCGGGAGGCCGGTTAACCGAGACGGGTTCGCTGCCTGTTGGCTCCCTGCTTACAGTGAACTGTTTCCTGCCTCCAAAGTTCCTTCAACACGTTGCGGTTTAGCCAGCGGATGCCGAAGCAGTGGCCAACGGTGAGCACCCGCCTTCTCGGTACGGCGCGCGGCGCTTTCCACAGGCGCAACGGGCACCGTAATACTTTGAATTGCTACAGATCTTATCCTAAAAGTCGAATCGGATATAAGAAATCATGCAGCAGGTTCGCCGCTCTGTCACCCCATCATATTGACCGCTTTTCACAATTCCGCGATGAGGATGGGGGATCGCATCCAGGCTCTACCGTCGTCTCCGGTTTTTGAACGGACGGCTGATCTTCCCGCGAAATGGTCCCGAAGAACCGCTGCGCGGGCGAGGCACAACTTCGCCGTCGTCTCCGTAGTCCGAATTCGGGCCGGACGAAAATTCTGCAGAGACCCCACGGCCAGATTCTGGCACAAGTGCGGCGGCGGCTCCATTTCGCTTGCTCGTTACAGCATGCGTCGGCGACACCGCTCGATAGCTCTTCTAACAACACAATATGGCATTTTGGTCGCGGGTGCTACCGGAGGCAATTGTTTGGGGTTTCCGGCGTCGAAGTGCGAGTAACGTGTGCACATGCCCGCATTGCGCGGCGCTGCGGGCACAACCGGCCGTGGCGTCACTGACAACCAATCCCCAGAAATGAAAAACCCCGTAGAACCGAACGGTTACGAGGGCTTCTTAGTCTAATTTGGTGCGGTCGAGAAGACTCGAACTTCCACGGGTTGCCCCACAGCGACCTCAACGCTGCGCGTCTACCAATTCCGCCACGACCGCATCGTGGTAGGTGCCGATTGCGTCGGCGGGGGTGCATGTAGCAAAAGCATCTGGGGTGCACAAGGGCAAGACGACAGAAATTTGACGAGAAAAGAAACTATTTCAACAGCGCCCTCGCGAGGTGTTGGAAATGCTGGACTCTTGGCGCGCACCATCCCATTTACGGAGCCGGGAAAACCAGGAATACGGCCTCATGCAGCGCGACAATCTCAGCCAAAACATGTTCGCACCGCCGGGTTCGCCGGCAGTGCGCTGGCGGATCGCCCCCTCCATCGTCGATTATCCACAGGCGGTCGAAATCATGGAACGGGAAGCCGCGGCGATCGCGGCCGGCACCGCGGACGAATTGGTCTGGCTGGTCGAGCATCCGCCTCTTTACACGGCGGGCACCAGCGCCGATGCCTCCGACCTGGTGATGCCCGACCGCTTCCCCGTCTTTGCGAGCGGCCGAGGCGGCGAGTACACCTATCACGGTCCGGGCCAAAGAGTCGTCTATGTCATGCTTGACCTGAAACGGCGCCGGCAGGATGTGCGCGCCTTTGTCGCAGCGCTCGAGGCAGTCATTATTACCACGCTCGATTCGATGAATGTCAAAGGCGAACGCCGAGAGGACCGGGTCGGCGTCTGGGTGCGTCGTCCGGAAAAGCCGCTTCTGCCAGACGGATCCGAGGCCGAGGACAAGATCGCCGCCATCGGCATCCGGCTGCGCAAGTGGGTAAGCTTCCATGGCTTCGCGCTGAATGTCGATCCCGACCTCGATCATTTCGGGGGTATCGTTCCCTGCGGCATCCGCGGCTATGGGGTCACGAGCCTGGTCGACCTTGGTCTGCCCGTCATGATGCCGGACGTCGATATTCGACTGAGAGAGGCATTCGAAACGATCTTCGGGCCGACACGGGCCGACACCGAGGGACACTCGATCTGAGGACCAGCAACCCGGACCGCCGGCCGGCGAGACTCACGCCGACTTTCGCCTCTGCGCCTTGCGCTCTCGCCAGATAATATACAGTCCCGATGCGACGATCACGAGAATGCCGAGCCACTTCGACGGCGTCGGAAAGTCTTCAAAGACGATATAGCCGAGCGCCGTCGCCGAGACGATCTCGAAATAGTGGAACGGCGCAAGCAGCGATATCGGTGCCGCCTGGAATGCCTTGACGACGAGAAGATGGCCCCAGCCGGAAATGGCCCCTAGAGCAACGACGAGCACCCAGCCAAGCGCCGATTGCGGCAGCGACGGTTCGAAATCGACGGCACCCATCCCATTGCCGAAGGCGATCACGGCGGCCATGAACAGCGTTCCCCCTATTCCGGCAACGGTCTGCATGGTCAGCGGTGGATCGGCGTTGCCGACCGCGCGGTTGAGGAAAAGGTAGCAGGCAAAGAGGAAGGCGCAGGCGACCGGCAGCAGCGACGTCAGCCCGAAGATGGCAAAGCTCGGCTGGATGACGACCATTGCGCCGCAGAAACCGACCGCGATCGCCGACCACCGGCGCCATCCCACCTTCTCGCGCAGGATAAGCGCCGAAAGGCATGTCAGAATGAACGGTTCGACGAAGTAGATGGCGAACACGTCCGCGAGTGGCATGTATTTCACTGAAACGAAGAAAAAGAGCGCCGCCGCCGCGAGCAGCACCCCGCGAAGAATATTTGGCCAGAGCCGCTTCGGATAGAACGCCCGCACGCCGCCTGCCGAGAGCAACAACGGCGCCGTCGATACGAGTTGAAAGAAGAAGCGATAGAAGGTCACTTGGCCGGGCGACATCCCCTCATAGACCGCCATATATTTTGCAATGGCATCCATGCAGGGCAGGATGAGCATGGCGAAAAGCATGATCGCCACGCCCCGCATGACCGTATTGTGCGGCGCAGCGGCCGTTGGCACATATTCATTCATGGGCAGATTTCCAATATCGGGGCCGAACTTAACCCGTTTCGTCGAGGTTTCAACGCGCGACGGATAGTGAGCCGCATTTGACAGGGTTTTTGGCGTTTCGAGGTGGTCCGTCGACAGGGGAATGCCTATAAGCTCATTTCATTCTCGCCCCGCAGCGGGAAGCCAGGGGCGCTTCCGGCAACTATCCGGGACCTTTGAACGTAACAGTGCCAAGGGAGAAAGCCATGCGCTTATCGACCGAAACCATGATCGCGCGTCTTCGCGAAACAGGAGACGGCGACACGCTTGGGGGACGCATCTGGAGGGCGCGTGACGCCGCGAACCTCTCGATGAAGGACCTAGCGGATCAGCTTGGCGTACGCTGCGAAACCGTGGCAGCGTGGGAACGCGACCGCGCCGAACCTCGTACCAACCGCCTTTTCATGTTGGCTGGCGTGCTGGGCGTCACTCCGGCCTGGCTGATTGCCGGCATCGGTCGTGCACCGGACGACGATGCAGCCGTTGCCTCGAGGGAAGCGCTTCGCGAGCAACTCGATCTCATCAAGAAACTGCACGCTCAGACCGGTGAGGCCATCGCGGCGCTGGAAGCGGAACTCGACCGTATCCAGCAGACTATTCGCTCAAAAGGATGAACAAGGCTGAAGCGCGTTTTCCGCCCGTTTCCCATTTAACGTAGTAAAATAGCTTAAAGCCGATTCCAGCTTATCGCAGCGATTGCCACGGCATCGACGATCGCAATCGCTGCCTGCAAACACTTGCATTCAAGGGAGAAGAGACATGGACGTACGCGCCGCCGTCGCCACTGAGGCCGGCAAACCTCTGGAAATCATGACGGTTCAGCTCGAAGGGCCGAAGGCCGGCGAGGTGCTGGTCGAGATCAAGGCGACCGGCATCTGCCACACCGACGATTTCACCCTCTCGGGCGCCGATCCGGAAGGGCTGTTCCCGGCCATCCTCGGCCACGAGGGCGCCGGCATCGTCGTCGATGTCGGCCCCGGCGTCACCAGCGTCAGGAAGGGCGACCACGTCATCCCGCTCTATACCCCGGAATGCCGCGCCTGCCCCTCCTGCCTGTCGCGCAAGACCAATCTCTGCACCGCCATCCGCGCCACCCAGGGGCAAGGGCTGATGCCCGACGGCACCTCGCGGTTTTCGATCAACGGCGAGAAGCTGCACCACTACATGGGCTGCTCGACCTTTGCGAACTTCACCGTGCTGCCGGAGATCGCCGTTGCCAAGGTCAACCCGGACGCGCCGTTCGACAAGATCTGCTACATCGGCTGTGGCGTCACCACCGGCATCGGCGCGGTGATCAACACGGCCAAGGTCGAGATCGGTGCGACGGCGATCGTCTTCGGGCTTGGCGGCATCGGCCTCAACGTCATCCAGGGGCTTCGCCTTGCCGGCGCCGACATGATCATCGGCGTCGATCTGAACAACGACAAGAAGCCCTGGGGCGAGAAGTTCGGCATGACCCACTTCGTCAATCCGAAGGAGGTCGGCGACGACATCGTGCCCCATCTTGTCAACCTGACGAAACGCGGCGCCGACCAGATCGGCGGCGCCGACTACACCTTCGACTGCACCGGCAATGTCAAGGTGATGCGCCAGGCGCTCGAGGCCTCGCATCGCGGCTGGGGCAAGTCGGTGATCATCGGCGTTGCCGGTGCCGGCCAGGAGATTGCCACCCGGCCGTTCCAACTGGTCACCGGCCGCACCTGGATGGGCACCGCCTTCGGCGGCGCGCGCGGCCGCACCGACGTGCCGAAGATCGTCGACTGGTACATGGAGGGCAAGATCGAGATCGACCCGATGATCACCCACACGATGCCGCTCGACGACATCAACAAGGGCTTCGAACTGATGCATTCCGGCGAAAGCATCCGCAGCGTCGTCCTCTACTAAGCTGTCAAACTGGATCAACAGAGCGCCGGAATCGATTGTATTTCGGCGCTTCTTGACTGTTCGGAAGTGCGCTTAAACATGATCATCTATGTCGATGCCGACGCCTGTCCCGTGAAGGCGGAAATCCTGAAAGTGGCGGAGCGTCACGGCTTCGAGGTGACTTTGGTCGCCAATTCCGGCCTGCGCCCGTCACGAGACCCGATGGTGCACAACGTCATCGTATCGGCGGGCTTCGATGCAGCCGACGACTGGATTGCCGAACGCGCAGGAGAAGGCGACATCGTGGTTACGGCGGACGTCCCGCTCGCCGCACGCTGTGTCGCCGCTGGCGCGCTCGTCACCGGACCGTCCGGTCGGCTCTTCGACAAGAGCAATATCGGCATGGCTTCGGCCATGCGCGACCTCGGCGCGCACTTAAGGGAAACCGGCGAAAGCAAAGGCTACAATGCAGCCTTCACGGCAAGGGACCGCTCGGCCTTCTTGGAGACACTTGACCGGCTCTGCCGCCAAGCCAAAAGATGAACGCGGAAGGATGCTGGGCCGCGCGATGAAACGGACGACGAGGCTGCGACATTGGCCATTCTATGCTGCGCTTGGCTGCGCCTTGGTGAGCCTACCGATCTCCCTGGTCCTTGCTCCACGCTTTGCGCTGGAGATCACCGCCATCACATTCTTCTGCGTTTATCTCATCAAGGCGGCCGTGCGGCTCAGGCGCTTGACCGGAGGTTATCTCGAACACCATGCGCATAGCACCGACGAACCTGAAGCGGTCATTTTTCTGGTTACCCTTGCTGCGGCTGCCGTCTCGCTGCTGTCACTTTTCCTGGCGCTCAATCGGCAAGGTCAGGGCAATGGCTTCGAGCTTCTCCTTGCTTTTGCCTCCGTGGCGCTCGGCTGGGCGACGATCCACACCATGGCGGCCATGCATTACGCGCACGTCTATTGGGTGACCGATGAGAGCCGTGATCCGATCGAGCCGGCACGCGGACTTATGTTTCCGGAAACGGACATGCCCGGCGGCTATGACTTTCTCTATTTCGCCTTCGTCATCGGCATGACTGCGCAAACATCGGACGTGGCGATCACGACAACGGCGATGCGCCGCATCAATCTGGCGCACGCCGTCGTTTCGTTCTTCTTCAACACCGTGCTGGTCGCCGCGGCGGTCAACGCCGCTGTCCAGCTGGCCGGCTGACGCCTGCCCTACTTCAAGGAGTAAGTCATGAAAGTTATCTCGCAAAATACTGCCTTTGGCGGCATGCAGGGCGTCTTTTCCCATGATTCGGCGGCCTGTAAGGGCGAAATGACCTTTGCCGTCTATGTGCCGCCGCAGGCGATCAACGAGCCGCGCCCGGTCCTCTGGTATCTGTCCGGGCTTACCTGTACCCACGCGAACGTGATGGAAAAGGGCGAGTATCGGCGCATGGCCTCAGAGCTTGGCCTCATCATCGTCTGCCCGGATACCAGTCCGCGCGGCAACGATGTGCCCGACGAAGTGACCAACTGGCAGATGGGCAAGGGTGCCGGCTTCTATCTCGACGCGACGGAAATGCCCTGGGCCGAGCATTATCAGATGTACACGTACATCACGGAGGAACTGCCCGCCGTCGTCAGCCAACATTTTCGCGTGGACATGGGCCGACAGGGCATTTTCGGCCATTCGATGGGTGGGCATGGCGCAATGACGATCGCCCTCAAGAATCCTCAGCGTTTCAGGAGTTGCTCGGCCTTTGCGCCGATCGTGGAACCCTCGACCGCCGATTGGTCGATCGGTGCTTTCGAAAAATACCTCGGCTCGGACAAGGCGACCTGGCGCCAGTACGATGCCTGCGCATTGGTCAGGGACGGCGCGCGCTTCCCGGAGTTCCTGATCGATCAAGGTAAGGCGGACGGATTTCTCGATAACGGCTTGCGCCCCTGGTTGTTCGAGGAAGCGATAAACGGATCCGGAATAGGGCTGACGCTCCGGATGCATGAGCGTTACGACCATTCCTATTACTTCATTTCGACCTTCATGGACGATCATCTGAAATGGCACGCCGAGCGGCTCGGCTGAGACGGGTCATGTGGGCGCGTCTGATAAGACGCGCGGCGATTTAGTCACGACATGGATTGAAAACGTGGCTGGCCAGCCGTTTCGACCAGGCGGACGCTTGACTCGGCAAGACCGTGGTGACCTTCCATGTCGATGACGAGGTGCCAATGGGCGGTCTCGGGAATGGTCATGCGCAGCGGCGATTTTCGCGCGACGCCGCCAAGAAACTGATGCTTCAACGTCTCCCGGTACCGGGTGAAGTTATCGTCGGTCATCAGCCGGACGTTGGCAACGGCGGACAGCGTCACTTCGATCGTTGTCCCGGCCCTTTGTTCCTTGAGGTCGTAGTGCGTATAGTTCACTGCTCGCTTTGTCATCGCCAACCTGGACCGGAAACCTGCATGCGAAATTTCTCACAATGCTAGCCAGTGCCACTTAACGAATGGTTTTGCACCCCGCTGTGGGGTGCTCGCCCCGCGATCGTCGCCCTCATCTACCCCAACGGAAATCGGCTCCATGTTCCATATCCTGCTCGTCGGCGCCGGTGGCGCGCTGGGCTCCGTGCTGCGTTATCTCGTCGGCCTCTGGACGCTCCATCGGTTCGGCCCCGCCTTTCCCTGGGGCACCTTGTGCGTAAACGTCAGTGGCTCGTTCCTGATCGGCTTCCTGGCAGAGTTCATCATGCGCAAGATGGGGGCGTCTGCGGAGATGCGCGTGTTCCTGATCACCGGCGTGCTTGGGGGTTACACCACCTTCTCCGCCTTCTCGCTGGATGCGATAACCCTGCTGGAACACGGCCAGCAGACGCTCGGTATCGCCTATATTATCGCAAGCGTCACTCTTTCCATCCTTGCCGTCTTCGCCGGACTGGCCCTGATGCGCGCAATGGTCTAAAGCCAGCAATTCAAAGTGCTACAGCGTCCTTTGCGCGTCTGATAAGACGCGCGGCGCCGTAGAAGAACAGGATTTTTGCAGATGGCAGGCATAGAACACAGGCAGGTGGACGGTGACGAGGCGGGAATGCGCCTCGACCGCTGGTTCAAGGTGCATTTTCCCGGACTCGGCTTCGGACCGCTGCAGAAGCTGCTGCGCTCCGGTCAGATCCGCGTGGACGGCGCCCGCGCGAAATCCGACACGCGCGTTCAGCCGGGCCAGACGATCCGCATTCCGCCTCTCGGCGTCGATGCGAAGGACACCAAGACGGGTCCGATCGGCGGTCGTGACTTGCGCCATTCACCCGATGGCGAGTTGCTGTCGCGCATGGTGCTCCACGAAGACGCCAAGGTGATCGTGCTCAACAAGCCCGCCGGCCTCGCCGTGCAGGGCGGTTCCGGCGTCAGCCGCCATATCGACAAGATGCTTGAAGCGTGGACGAACCAGAAGGGCGAAAAGCCGCGACTGGTGCACCGTCTCGACCGCGACACGTCGGGCGTCCTCGTCGTCGCCCGTACCCGCGGCGCCGCACAGCAGTTGACCGCCGCCTTCCGCGAGCGTGACACCAAGAAGGCCTATTGGGCCCTGGTCAAAGGTGTGCCGCGCAAGCGCGAGGACCGTATTTCGACGTGGCTCGTCAAGGAGCAGACGCCGGACGGGGACCGCATGCGGATTGCCAAACACGGCGAAGAAGGCGCCGACCATGCGATTTCCTATTACCGTATCGTCGAGCAAGCCGGGCAGAACCTCGCCTGGCTCGAAATGGAACCCTATACCGGCCGCACGCACCAGCTCCGCGTCCACGCCGCTCACATCGGTCATCCGATCATAGGGGATCCGAAATACTTCGAGGCGGACATCAACTGGACCTTCCCGGGCGGGATGCAGAATCGGCTGCATTTGCACGCCCGGCATATCGATATTCCGCATCCGAACGGCGGGCGGCTGAAGGTCACCGCTCCCCTGCCCCCGCACATGGTGCAGAGCTGGAACCTGCTCGGCTTCGACGAAAACACGGCCGACGGGGAAGACTGATGAAACTCGTCCTGTTCGATTGCGATGGGACGCTGGTCGACAGCGTCGGGTTGATCCACGAAGTGATGGCCCGCACCTTCGAAGCCTTTGACCATCCGCGGCCGACGACCGAAGCGACCAAGACGATCATCGGCCTGACGCTCGACATAGCGATCGCCCGACTGTTGGGCCGGCAACACGTCGACGATCAGGCGACCATAATGACGGCACATTACAAGGAGATCTTTGCTTCGGTGCGGGGTGAAGCGGGCTTTCAGGAGCAGCTGTTTCCCGGCATTGCCGAAATGTTGCAGACGCTCGCCGCGCGCGATGAATTGCTGATCGGAGCCGTAACCGGAAAATCGCGCCGGGGCCTGACACACATCTCGGCCACCCATGGGCTCGACAAGATCTTCTTCGTTTCCCGGACCGCAGACGATTGCCCGTCGAAACCGCACCCGGCCATGGTCATGGAATGCTGTGCGGAGGCGGGTATCGATGCGAAGGACACGATCGTCATCGGTGATGCGATCTTCGACATGCAGATGGCGAAGGCGGCCGGCGCGGATGCTCTCGGGGTCGCCTGGGGCTATGCAAGCGTTCCGAACCTGATCGAAGCTGGCGCCGACCACATTGCCCACGTCCCGGGAGACATAATCGAATGGATGGAGCGCAACCATGCCTGATATACGCGACGAGTTGAGCGGCGCGCTGAGCCATGAAGACCCGGTGCGGCGTGCACAAATCCAGATGCAAAAGCCGCTAGCGAAGCGCTTCTACAAGGATGTTAGCATCGGTTCCGCCGACGACGGCGCTCATGCCGTGCTTCTTGACGGCCGCACGGTGCGCACACCGGCAAGACACCCGCTTGCGGTTCCGACGCGCAAGCTTGCCGAACTATTGGCGGCCGAGTGGGATGCGCAATCCGAGGTCATCGACCCGACGGCAATGCCGATCACGCGCATCGTCAACACGGCGATCGACGGCGTCGCGGTCGATCATCGCGCCGTGTTCGACGACATTCTGCGCTTCGCCGGCAGCGATCTTCTCTGCTATCGCGCCGACGGTCCGGAAGGGCTCGTCGCACGACAGAACGATCTCTGGAATCCAGTCGTCGACTGGGCAGCGCAATCGCTTGGCGCCCGCTTCATTCTGATTGAGGGCGTGATCCACCAGGAACAGCCCCCCGAAGCAATCTCGGCCTATGCCGAAGGCCTGCGTGCTTTTGCGACGCCGCTCGGACTCGCTTGCCTGCATACGCTGACGACACTCACCGGATCAGCACTGCTCGCGCTCGCCTTTGCCATGGGGCGGCTGACAGCGGAGGAAGCCTGGACCGCCGCCCATATCGACGAGGACTGGCAGATCGAACATTGGGGAACCGACGAGGAGGCTTTCCAGCGCCGCGAGAACCGCTGGCAGGAAATGAAGGCGGCCGCAACGGCGCTCGACGCCTTGAAATAGCGTCGAGCACGGGAGTTGCCTGCCGTTACGACAGACAACTCACCCTACAGCGCCCGCGCGTCTTCTCAGACGCGCGAAAGGACGCTGTAGCACTTTGAATTGCTGTTTTATCCGTAAATCGGCTCCTATTTTACGGAAACATGCAAAAAGTTAGGCGAAAAATTTGAGACCGGCAATGCCGGCGACAATCAGGCCTATGCAGCCGAGACGAATGAGTGTCGCCGGCTCGGCAAATAGAAAAATTCCCAGCACAACCGTGCCCACGGTTCCGATGCCGGTCCAAACGGCGTAGGCCGTGCCGAGCGGTAGCGAACGGACAGCAAGCCCGAGAAGCACGATGCTCAAGATCATCGATCCGACCGTCAGCACCGTCGGCGTGACCCGCGTAAAACCATCCGTGTATTTGAGACCGATCGCCCAGCCGATTTCGAGAATGCCGGCAAGCAGAAGGGTGAACCAGGCCATTTTCAAACTCCCTTGTCTGGAGCGAGGCCGTCCCCGCGGATGTTCGGGACGATGGATATCGAACCCGTGCAGCCGTCTGCAATAGGCGCTCTATGCCACGGCGACTTGCGGGGAGCAAGGCACCTCCCGGCAAGCCTGCCCTGCGCGGCGGGCAGATGTCGCCTTAGGTCGTTTCATTGTTGCATTGAAACAGTAAGGTGATCCAACTCTTTGAGACTACGCAATTCTGGACGAAAACCGTTACACGCTTTCCTGGATGGCTCTAAGAGTTTCGCTCGCGCCGAAGTTTTTGCCACCACTCCAGTCGCTTGCGAAGCTCGCGCTCGAAGCCGCGCTCAGGCGGGTCGTAGAAGGTCTTGCGCCCCATCTTCTCCGGAAAATAGTCCTGCCCCGAAAATGCGTCCGGCTCGTCATGGTCGTAACGATATCCCTCGCCGTAGCCCTCGCCCTTCATAAGCTTCGTCGGAGCATTCAGAATATGTTTCGGCGGAAGCAGCGAGCCGTTTTCCTTCGCCGCGCGCATTGCCGCCTTGTAGGCCGTGTAGACCGCGTTCGACTTCGGTGCCGTCGCGAGATAGACACAGGCCTCGGCCAGCGCAAGCTCTCCTTCTGGCGAGCCGAGATAGTCATAGGCATCCTTGGCGGCGTTGCAGATGACGAGCGCCTGAGGATCCGCGAGACCGATGTCTTCGACGGCCATGCGGACCAGCCGCCTGCCGAGATAAAGCGGGTCCTCGCCGGCATCGAACATGCGGCAGAGATAATAAAGCGCAGCATCGGGATCGGAGCCACGAACGGACTTGTGGAGCGCCGAGATCAGATTGTAATGCCCATCCTGGCCCTTGTCGTAGACAGGGGCACGACGCTGGACGATGTTCTGCAGAGCATTGGCATCGAAGATTTCATCCCGACGCGCCGCGCGCCAGACTTCTTCGGCGAGCGTCAGCACGGCGCGCCCATCGCCGTCCGCCATGCGCAGGAGGCTGGCGCGGGCATCCTCGTCGAGCGGCAGCGGCTTGCCCTCCGCCTGCTCGGCGCGCCGCAAGAGTTCCTCCAGGCTCGCTTCGTCATGCGGCTTGAAGGTCAAGACGCGTGCGCGCGACAGGAGCGCGGCATTGAGCTCGAAAGACGGGTTCTCCGTCGTTGCGCCGACAAGGATCACCGTTCCATCTTCCATCACCGGCAGAAAGCTATCCTGCTGGGCCCGGTTGAAGCGGTGGATCTCGTCTACGAACAGCAGGGTCTGCCGGCCCGACATCCGTCTGGCGCGCGCAGACTCGAATACTTTCTTGAGGTCAGCGACGCCGGAGAAGATCGCCGAAATCTGCTCGAAGGCGAGGCCAGCTTCTCCGGAGAGCAGGCGGGCGACCGTCGTCTTGCCCGTGCCCGGCGGCCCCCAAAAGATCATAGAGCCCAGCGAACCGGATGCTATCATGCGCGTAAGGGTACCATCTTCGCCGGTCAGGTGCTCCTGCCCCGTGACTTCGGCAAGCGTCCGCGGCCGCAGCCGATCGGCGAGCGGCCTCGCCGACGCCATTTCCGGTGGTTCAACTGGAGAAAACAGGTCGCTCATCGGAAGAACTGTCGGATGATCTGGCCGTCGCGCTCAATCTCGACGCGCCAGACGGATGCGTCCTCAGCCACCACGGTCTCCAGCGTCTCCGAACTGTCGATGGCCGTTCCGTTGACCGAGCGAACGATGTCCTTCGGTTCGAGGCCTATACGGGCCGCCGGTGAGCCACGGTTGATCTCGGTCACGACGACACCTTGCAGGGAAGCCGGCATGCGCAACTCTTCCGCCAGTCGGGGTGAGAGATTTGCCACCACTGCACCAGCGAAAGGATTGCGCCCCTCGATCAAGCGCTCATCACGCGGCGAGGTCTCCGGTGCCTGCTCGAGCTTCAGGACGACGTCGCGCGTCTCTCCGTTGTCGGAAATCGTCACGCGCGCTTCGTGACCGATGCCGACGGTCGTCAGGCGATAACCGAGCGCGTCGGGATGCTCGACGGCAATGCCGTTGACCGCGCTAACCACTTGCCCGGGCTTGATGCCGGCGGCTGCGGCCGGACCGTTCGCGGCGACGGCCGTGACCAGAGCGCCGCGTGCCCGGTCGAGCCCGAGCGCCTCGGCCACCTCGGACGTGACAGGTTCAAAGGTCGCGCCGATGAAGGGACGGATGAAGGAGCCGCCGCCGCCCTCCGCGGACGCGACAAAGACCTTGACCAGATTGGCGGGAATAGCGAAGCCGACGCCGTTGGAGCCACCGCCCCTTGAAAAGATCGCCGTATTGATGCCGATCAGTTGCCCGTTCATGTCGATCAGACCACCGCCGGAATTGCCTGGATTAATGGCGGCGTCCGTCTGAATAAAGAAGCCGAAGTCGCCGGAGCTAATCTGGTTACGGGCGAGCGCCGATACGATGCCGCTCGTGACCGTCTGGCCGACGCCGAACGGATTGCCCATCGCGAGGACCAGATCGCCCACCTCGACGGCATCGGAGTCGCCGATGGGAATGATGTCGAACGGCCCGTCCGACTGGATCTTCAGAACGGCCAGGTCGAGTCGGTCATCCTTGAGCATGATCTTGCAGGGGAATTCGCGACCGTCGGCAAGCGCGACCTTGATGTCGTCGGCGCCCTCGATAACGTGGTTGTTCGTGACGACGACGCCGTTCCGACCGACGATCACGCCCGACCCGAGCGACGACTGTTTTTCGGTCCTGTTCGGCATGCGTTGGCCGAAGAACTCTTCGAAGAAGGGATCGGCAAAAACCGATCGCCGCTCGACGACCCGTTCGGCATAGACGTTCACCACGGCATTCGCCGTCTGCTTGACCAGAGGCGCAAAGGAAAGCTGCATCTCGGCGCGGGATTCGGGCACGACCTTCGCGTCCTGCGCCGCCGCCGGAACGGACAGTGCAACCGCGAGGACGAGCGGAACCAATGCTCGACGGCCAAAGATCATGTAGCACTTCTCCCTTTCGTTGCCGCTACGTTCAGATAGGATTTCGTGAGAAAAAAGGCAAACGGCTGAACGGGGTAACACTCACGGCCAACGCACGAAAACGTGGTTCCGCGCACCTTTTCCAGTGATTGAAACTCTGATCATCTACGTCGGGACCTAATCTCCCATGTCAGCTATCGTTATCGAGGAAGTTCCATGCCTGCCTACCGCCCGCCGTGTATCGCTTCGTCAGAGATAACGCCCGAACGCTTCTTCCTCAATCGAAGGACATTTCTTACGGCCGCAGCCGGCGGGCTGGTCCTGGGTGGGGCGACGGCCGCGGGTGCGGCGGCGCTCAAGGCTTCGGCGAGCCCGTATCAGGTCGATGAGGCCATGACGCCTGAGGAGGATGTGACGAGCTACAATAACTATTACGAATTCGGCACTGGCAAAGGCGATCCGGCCGCCAATGCCGGGGCGTTCAAGTCTTCGCCCTGGACGGTGAAAGTCGACGGCATGGTCGGCAAGCCGAAGGAATTCGGGCTTGAGGAGCTTCTGGCCTTCCCCCTTGAAGAGCGGATCTATCGTATGCGCTGTGTCGAGGCCTGGTCGATGGTCATCCCGTGGATCGGCTTTCCGCTGGCGGCACTTCTCGACAAGGTCGAACCGCTCGGGAGCGCCAAATACGTCGCCTTCGAGACCGTCGTAAGGCCGGAGGAAATGCCCGGCCAGGCCGGCTATTTCCAGCCGCTGGAATGGCCCTATCGTGAAGGCTTGAGGCTGGACGAGGCACGACACCCGCTGACGATCCTTTCGGTCGGACTCTACGGCAAGACCCTGCCGAACCAGAATGGCGCGCCGATCCGGCTGGTGGTGCCGTGGAAGTACGGCTTCAAGGGGATCAAGTCGATCGTTCGAATCTCATTGACCGAGACGGCGCCGCCCTGCACGTGGAATCTCAGTGCTCCGAACGAGTACGGCTTCTACGCCAATGTGAACCCTGCCGTCGATCACCCGCGCTGGAGCCAGGCGACGGAGAATCGCATCGGCGAAGGCGGCTTCTTCGGCGCCAATCGGCGCGACACGCTCCCCTTCAACGGGTATGGAGAGGACGTCGCCAGCCTCTACTCCGGCATGGATCTAGGAGCGAATTTCTGACGATGGCCATCCTCCCCGCCCTGCCGAAGCGCTTCCATGGTCCTTCCGTCTGGGTGCTTTATGCACTCGGCTTCTGTCCGGCGATATCGGCCTTCTATCTTGGCGCAACAGGACAGCTGCCCGGCAACGCCGTCAAGGAGTTCGAACATCTGCTGGGCCTTTGGGCGCTTCGCTTCCTCGTCGCGACGCTGACGATCACGCCGATCCGTGATCTTTTCGGCATGAACTGGCTGCGATACCGTCGCGCGCTTGGCCTGCTCGCCTTCTACTATGTTCTGATGCACTTTCTGGCCTATATGGTGCTGGACCAGACGTTGCGAATTCAGCCGATCATCGCCGATATAGCTCGCCGGCCTTTCATAACCATAGGCATGGCTGCGCTCGCGATGTTGCTTCCACTTGCGCTCACGTCGAACAATTGGTCGATCCGCAGGCTCGGGCCACGATGGAACAAGCTTCATCGACTGGCCTATGTGATAGCGGCTGCCGGCGCTCTTCATTTCGCCATGGCTGTGAAGGTGGTGGGACCGGAGCAGGTGCTTTATCTCGTTCTCGTCGCCCTGCTCCTTGGGTGGCGCGCGGTCCGAACGCGCTTCCTTCGCTGGAAGCGTCAGCAGGCAGTTCCAACTCGTTCCGCAATGGAAAAAGCGGCCGGGTGATTGTCACCCGGCCGCTCAATTCCTTCGATCGCTTCCTCCAGCGCCGCGCGTTTTATCAGGCGCGCAAATAGCTCTGTAGCACATTGAACTGCTGCATGTTTCTATCCTTATATCGGCTCCGATTTAAGGAACATGCGGTAGCGATCAGGCTGCTTCGGCCGCCTCGGCTTCGGCTGCAACGCGAGCGCGGTCCTTCGCGCCCTTGGCATCGACATCGCGGTCAACGAATTCGATGACGGCGAGAGCGGCGTTGTCACCATGACGGAAGCCTGCCTTCATGATGCGCAGGTAGCCGCCGTTGCGGGTGGCGTAACGCGATGCGATCGTGTCGAACAGCTTCGAGACGACGGCAGCGTCGCGGATCTGCGAGATCGCCTGACGGCGGGCATGCAGGTCGCCGCGCTTGCCGAGCGTGACAAGCTTTTCGACGATCGGACGGATTTCCTTTGCCTTCGGCAGGGTCGTGACGATCTGTTCGTGTTCGATCAGCGAAGCTGCCATGTTGGCAAACATCGCCTTGCGGTGGCTGGCGGTTCTATTCAGCTTGCGGCCGGCTTTACCGTGGCGCATGGCTATTCTCCTTTACTTGCAGGCATCCGCCCGCAGTCTAATGGGGCGTATATTCCGCTGAGAGCCGAAGGCTTGAAGCGATGAGACATATACGCAGTTTAACTTTCTAAGGCCAGCTTTACGCGTTCTCTCGAACGCGTGCGGCCTTAGTATTGGTCTTCGTAACGCTTGGCGAGATCTTCGATGTTCTCAGGCGGCCAGGACGGCACTTCCATGCCGAGGTGCAGGCCCATGGAAGCGAGAACTTCCTTGATTTCGTTGAGCGACTTGCGACCAAAATTCGGTGTGCGGAGCATTTCTGCTTCGGTCTTCTGAATGAGGTCGCCGATATAGACGATGTTGTCGTTCTTCAGGCAGTTGGCCGAACGGACGGAGA
This sequence comes from Sinorhizobium psoraleae, assembly GCF_013283645.1. Classification (GTDB taxonomy): domain Bacteria; phylum Pseudomonadota; class Alphaproteobacteria; order Rhizobiales; family Rhizobiaceae; genus Sinorhizobium; species Sinorhizobium psoraleae. The sequence goes on along the minus strand of NZ_JABEKV010000004.1, from coordinate 133,174 downwards.
GCTCCAGCTCGTCGACCTTCTTGAGAAGCGCCGGGTTGAAGGCGAGTTCGGTGACTGCCTCTTCCTCTGCTTCCTTATGCGGCTCTTCGAAGTTGACGAAGACCGACAGTTGGTCCTGAAGGATGCGCGCCGCAAAGGCGATCGCATCTTCACCGGTGACAGAGCCATCGGTTTCGATGGACATCGTCAGCTTGTCATAGTCGAGAACCTGGCCTTCACGGGTGTTTTCCACCTTGTAAGAGACCTTCTTGACCGGAGAGTACAGGCTGTCGACCGGAATGAGCCCAATCGGCGCATCTTCCGAGCGGTTGCGGTCAGCCGGCACGTAGCCCTTGCCGTTGTTTACGGTGAACTCCATGCGGATTTCCGCGCCCTCGTCGAGGGTGCAGATCACATGGTTCGGGTTGAGGATTTCGATGTCGCCAACCGTCTGGATATCACCGGCCGTCACGACGCCCGGGCCCTGCTTGCGCACGACCATGCGCTTTGCGTCGTCGCCATCCATCTTGATGGCGATTTCCTTGATGTTGAGCACGATGTCGGTCACATCTTCCCGGACGCCCGGGATCGAGGAGAACTCGTGCAGCACGCCGTCGATCTGCACCGCGGTAACAGCAGCACCGCGCAGCGACGACAGAAGCACGCGGCGAAGCGCGTTGCCAAGCGTCAGGCCAAAGCCGCGCTCAAGCGGCTCCGCGACCAACGTTGCCTTGGTGCGGCCGGAGGAGGCGAACTCCACCTTGTTCGGCTTGATCAATTCCTGCCAATTTTTCTGGATCATGTTTTCTGCCTTCCGTTCGTTGCCACCATCCAATCGTGACAACCGAGCCCCGAAGTCCGGGAGAGCGCCTGAGCGCCGCCCTCACCGGGATGTTGAATGCATATGATCAGACGCGGCGCTTCTTGCGCGGGCGGCAGCCGTTGTGCGGGATCGGGGTCACATCGCGGATCGACGTGATCATGAAGCCCGCAGCCTGGAGCGCGCGAAGTGCAGACTCACGACCCGAACCCGGACCGCAAACTTCCACTTCCAGCGACTTCATGCCGTGCTCCTGAGCCTTCTTGGCGCAGTCTTCAGCGGCGATCTGGGCGGCAAACGGGGTCGACTTACGTGAACCCTTGAAACCCTTTGCACCGGCGGACGACCAGGCAATTGCATTGCCCTGTGCGTCGGTGATGGTGATCATCGTGTTGTTGAACGACGAATTGACGTGTGCGACGCCAGACGTGATGTTCTTGCGCTCGCGGCGGCGAACGCGGGTGGCTTCCTTGGCCATTGGATCCCTTTCTTAGATCTCTGCACCGCCGTAATTCCAGCGGCTCCACCGGGAAAAGGATTGTTCGTCCCCTGCCCTGCATCTTCACTTCTTGCCGAACCGGCGCGCCGGCTCGACGGATTTTTCGCGACACCGATACCGGTCCGCGACGGTCGGGCAGATCGCCCTTCCAAACTGCAAAAGGAGGCCGGCGCACGACGCCAGCCTCCCGCCTTCCCTTTTCGGGAAATTACTTCTTCTTGCCGGCGATCGCCTTTGCCGGACCCTTGCGGGTGCGGGCGTTGGTGTGCGTGCGCTGACCGCGCACCGGCAGACCGCGACGATGGCGAAGGCCACGGTAGCAGCCGAGATCCATCAGGCGCTTGATGTTCATCGAGGTTTCGCGACGCAGATCGCCCTCGACCTGGTAGTCCCGGTCGATCGTTTCACGGATCTGAAGGACTTCAGCATCCGTCAACTGATGCACGCGGCGATCAGCCGGAATGCCGACCTTCTCGATGATTTCCTGTGCGAATTTCGTGCCGATCCCGTGAATATACGTCAGCGCGATGACGACGCGCTTTGCGGTCGGGATGTTGACGCCAGCGATACGTGCCACGTCTATTCTCCTTGCGTTCCAGTTGCCATCCGGCAATAGGTGCTTCGTTACGCGACCTCGAAGAGCCGCACGTTAATTGAGGTTCGAGACACGTCAAAAACGACCGTACCCGGACTTCATTGCTTTGAAGACCGCGCCGATCGCTTCTCATGTCGCGAGTTGACGCTGTCTTTGGAGGAATCGGCCGGAAAAGTCAACTCCCCCGGTGGTTCCATTTTGGCAAAGACGAATGTCTAAGCCAGAATCTTCTCGATTTCGGCGGTTACGGTATTCACGTCCGCCATGCCGTCCACAGTCTTCAACTGGCCTGTACCGGCATAGTATTCCGACAGCGGAGCCGTCTTTTCGCGATATTCCGTCAGGCGGCGCTTGAAGGCTTCCGGATTGTCGTCGGAGCGAACGGTTCCGCCCGCAGCGACGGTTTCCGCTACGCGATTCTCCATCCGCCGCACAAGAGCTGCCTCATCGACTTTCAGCTCGATGACGGCATCGAGTTTCAGGCCCTTGCTTTCAAGCATCCGGTCCAGCGCCACGGCCTGCGGCACGGTGCGCGGATAACCGTCGAGGATGAACCCCTTGGCGCAGTCCGGCGCGTCGATACGATCAGAGACGATTTCATTGACGATTTCGTCGGAAACGAGCTGGCCGGCATCCATGACCGCCTTTGCCCGCTTGCCTACTTCAGTCGCCTGAGCCACGGCCGCCCGTAGCATGTCGCCTGTGGAAAGCTGCGGAATGCCGTATCTCTCCGTCAGAAGCTTGGCCTGTGTTCCTTTGCCAGCGCCCGGCGGTCCCAAAAAAATCAGTCTCATCGTCCCCTCTTTCCTCCGCGCAGCTTCGACTTCTTGATCAGCCCCTCATATTGCTGAGCAATGAGGTGACCCTGGATCTGTGCTACCGTATCAAGGGTCACGCTGACAACAATCAAAAGCGACGTACCACCAAGGTAGAACGGCACGCCGGTCTGCGAGATGAGGATTTCAGGCAGGATGCATACGAAGATCAGGTAGATCGCACCGATAACCGTGATGCGCGTCAACACAAAATCGATGTATTCGGCCGTGCGCTCACCCGGGCGAATGCCGGGAATAAAGCCGCCATGTTTCTTCAGATTGTCCGCCGTATCCTTCGGATTGAACACGATCGCGGTGTAGAAGAAGGCGAAGAAGGCAATCATCGCGCCGTAGAGCACCATATAGAGCGGCTGGCCATGGCCAAGCGCGGTGACGATCGCCGTCGCCCAGCCGGGCAGCGTCGCCGTGTTGGCGAAACCAGCCAGCGTCGCCGGCAGAAGCAGCAGCGAGGAAGCAAAGATCGCCGGAATGACGCCCGAGGTGTTGAGCTTCAGCGGCAGGTGCGACGTATCGCCCTGGAACATCCGATTGCCCACCTGACGCTTCGGATACTGGATCAGCAATCGACGCTGCGCGCGCTCAACGAACACGATCAGTGCGATCACAGCCACGACCATGACGATGATCGCGAGAATGAGCGGGGTCGAGAGTGCGCCTGTGCGGCCGAGTTCGAGCGTACCGGCCAGCGCCGACGGAAGCGCCGCGACAATACCGGCAAAGATGATAAGCGAGATGCCGTTGCCGATGCCGCGCGAAGTGATCTGCTCACCGAGCCACATCAGGAACATCGTACCGCCGAGAAGCGAAATCACGGTGGAGATCCGGAAGAACCAACCCGGATCGCCCACTAGGCCACTGCCGCTCTCAAGGCCGATGGCAATGCCATACGCCTGCATCGCGCCAAGAAGCACCGTGCCGTAGCGGGTGTACTGGTTGATGATCTTGCGGCCCTGCTCGCCTTCCTTCTTCAATTGCTCGAGCGCCGGAACTACCGACGTCATCAGCTGCACGATGATCGAGGCGGAAATGTAGGGCATGATGCCGAGCGCGAAGATCGCCATGCGCTCTACTGCACCGCCCGAAAACATGTTGAAGAGCCCGAGAATGCCGCCGCTCTGCCCCTGGAAGGCCTGCGCAAACGCTTCCGGGTTGAGGCCGGGCAGCGGGATATAGGTGCCGAGACGGTAAACCAGAAGCGCACCAAGCGTGAACCAGAGGCGCTTTTTCAGATCTTCCGCCTTGGCGAAAGTCGAAAAATTCAGGTTCGAGGCGAGCTGTTCCGCTGCAGAAGCCATGCGATTCTCCGCGTACCAAATTTCGGAATCAGCGGGAAAACCCGGTCAGTTCCGGAAAGAGTAAGTTTTCGTCTTGGAAAACCGGACGCGAGGCGATTGTCGCTGCAATCGGATGCCTCACCGTGGTTTCCGCTATGTCCGCCGCGGCGAGCGATTCGCCGCTTCGAACGTGAGGCTCACATATGGGAGCAAAACCGCCCGGAGTGAAGCACCCGGGCGGTTCATCAGTCATATTATTCCGCGGCTGCTGCGAGCAGCTTGATCGAACCACCGGCCTTTTCGATCTTCTCGATCGCCGACTTGGAAGCGCCGGCAACTTCGAGCGAGACCTTGGCCTTCAGTTCACCATCAGCCAGAACGCGGACGCCGTCCTTGGCACGACGGATAACGCCGGCAGCCTTGAGCGCAGCCGCATCGACCGTCTTCGACGCGTCGAGCTTCTTGGCGTCGACGGCTGCCTGGATGCGAGCGAGCGACACAACGACGAACTCCGAAGCGAAGATGTTGTTGAAGCCGCGCTTCGGCAGGCGACGGTAGATGGGCATCTGGCCGCCTTCGAAGCCGTTGATGGCAACGCCCGAGCGAGCCTTCTGACCCTTCACACCCCGGCCACCGGTCTTGCCGGAGCCGGAACCGATACCGCGACCAAGACGCTTGCGGTTCTTCGTCGAACCTTCGTTGTCCTTGATTTCATTCAGTTTCATTTCTGGATCCCCCTCACTTCTCGTCGACAACGCGAACGAGGTGCTGGACGGCCCGGATCATGCCGCGAACGGCCGGAGTGTCTTCCAGCGTGCGAACCCGGTGCATCTTGTTGAGGCCCAGGCCGATGAGCGTCTGACGCTGTACGGCCGGACGGCGAATGGGGCTACCGATCTGCTCGACGGTAACCGTCTTCTTGGCAACTTCTTTCTTAGCCATCTGTCAGCTCCCTTATTCTTCGGAAGCAGCGCCGGCGGCAACGCGACGAGACTGGAGCGTGGCGTACTTCATGCCGCGCTGTGCCGCGATGTCCTTCGGGTGCATCTGGTTCTTGAGCGCGTCGAAAGTCGCGCGAACCATGTTGTAGGGGTTCGACGAACCGGTCGACTTGGCGACGACGTCGTGAACGCCGAGCGTTTCAAAGACGGCGCGCATCGGGCCACCGGCGATGATACCGGTACCGGCCTTGGCCGAACGCAGCAGCACCTTGCCGGCGCCGTGACGGCCATGGACGTCGTGATGCAGGGTGCGGCCACCACGAAGGGGCACGAAGATCAGGTCGCGCTTTGCAGCTTCCGTCGCCTTGCGGATGGCTTCCGGCACTTCACGCGCCTTGCCATGACCGAAGCCAACACGGCCCTTCTGGTCGCCAACGACGACGAGGGCTGCGAAACCGAAACGACGACCGCCCTTCACCACCTTGGCGACGCGGTTGATTGCGACGAGCTTATCGACAAATTCGCTGTCGCGCTCTTCGCGGCTCTGGCGATCTTCGCGAGAACCTCTTTTTTCTTGTGCCATTGTCCTCTTCCTTTTTCTTTTCCGGGTGCAATCGGCAGATTGACGAAAGCCGCCTCACTTCCTTGGAAATCGAAGCGGCTGGTAGATTTGCGAAGCCGGGCTTTCGCCCGGACATGACTGCCCGGGCGATGAACCTTAGAAGTTCAGGCCGCCTTCGCGAGCTGCCTCGGCCAGCGCCTTGATGCGGCCGTGGTAGATGAAGGCGCCGCGGTCAAAGACAACGTCCTTGACACCCGCCTGGGATGCGCGCTCCGCAAGGAGCTTGCCGACAGCCGTAGCTGCCGCAGTATCAGCGCCGGTCTTCAGCGAAGACCGCAGATCCGTGTCGAGGGTCGATGCGGAGGCAATGGTCTTGCCGGCAACATCATCGATGATCTGCGCGTAGATGTTCTTCGACGAGCGATGAACCGACAGGCGCGGACGGCCGTTGGCGACCGCCTTGATTTGACGGCGCACGCGGCTGGCGCGACGCACAAGAGTATCTTTCCTGCTAGCCATTTCGCGTGATCCTTACTTCTTCTTGCCTTCTTTGCGGACAATCCGCTCTTCGGCATACTTGACACCCTTGCCCTTGTAGGGCTCGGGGCCACGGTATTCGCGGATTTCCGCAGCTACCTGGCCGACCTGCTGCTTGTTGATGCCGGAGACGACGATTTCCGTCGGCTTCGGAACAGCGATCGTGATGCCTTCCGGCGTCTGGTAGACCACGTCGTGGCTGAAACCGAGCGCCAACTGCAGGTTCTTGCCCTGCATGGACGCGCGGTAACCGACGCCGTTGATCTCGAGCTTGCGCTCGTAACCGTCCTTCACGCCCTTGAAGATGTTCTCGATCATCGTGCGGGACATGCCCCACTTCGAACGAGCATCCTTGCTCTCATTGAGCGGCTGAACGAGAACCGCATTGTTTTCGAGCTTCACCGAAACTTCGTCGTTTGCGACGAAGAACAGTTCGCCCTTCGGACCCTTCGCCGTTACCTTCTGGCCATCAACGCTAGCCGTGACGCCTGCCGGAACTTGAACGGGTTTCTTACCGATACGAGACATTTTTATACCTGTCTGTTCGCCATGGAGATCCTGCTCGGCCTTAGAAGACCGAGCAAAGAACCTCGCCACCAACATTCTGTTCGCGTGCCTGATGATCGGCCATCACGCCCTTCGGGGTCGAAAGGATGGTGATGCCGAGGCCGTTCGCGACCTGCGGAATGGACTTGACCGAGACATAAACCCGGCGGCCCGGCTTGGAGACGCGTGCGATCTCGCGGATCACGGACGAGCCTTCGTAGTATTTCAGTTCGATGTTCAGCTCGGACTTGCCGTTGCCGAATTCGACTTCGGAGTATCCGCGGATGTAGCCTTCAGCCTGAAGAACATCCAGAACGCGTGCGCGAAGCTTGGAAGCCGGCGTCGAAACGCTGGACTTGCGGCGAGCAGCGCCGTTGCGGATACGGGTGAGCATATCGCCCAAGGGATCAGTCATTGCCATGTGCCCGTCTCCTTACCAGCTCGACTTGACGACGCCCGGCACCTTGCCGAGGTTGCCCAGTTCGCGAAGCGCAATACGCGACATACGAAGTTTGCGATAGTAGGCACGCGGGCGGCCGGTCACTTCGCAGCGATTGCGGATGCGGGTCTTGGAGCCATCACGCGGCAGTTCTGCCAGCTTGAGGGTTGCCTTGAACCGCTCTTCGATCGGCAGAGACTGGTTCATGATGATTGCCTTGAGGGCCGCACGCTTAGCGGCTTGTCCGGCAACCAGTTTGCGGCGGCGCTTGTTCTTTTCAACTGCGCTCGTTTTCGCCATAACAGTTATCCTTCTTTACGCTTGTCGTTACGGACTACTGACGGAACGGGAAGTTGAACTCTGCGAGCAGAGCGCGAGCTTCGTCGTCGTTAGTTGCCGTCGTGCAAACGATGATGTCCATGCCCCACATCTGATCAACCTTGTCGTAGTTGATCTCAGGGAACACAATGTGCTCCTTGATGCCCATGGCGAAATTGCCACGACCATCGAAGGACTTCGGATTGAGGCCACGAAAGTCTCGAACACGCGGAAGAGCGATGTTGATGAGACGATCCAGGAACTCATACATCCGAACGCCGCGCAGGGTAACCTTGGCACCAATCGGCATGCCTTCGCGCAGCTTGAAGCCAGCGATGGAAGTGCGAGCGCGGGTGATCACCGGCTTCTGGCCAGCAATCGCAGCGAGGTCGGCAGCTGCAACGGTCGGCTTCTTGGAATCGCCGGTCGCTTCGCCAACACCCATGTTGATAACGATCTTGTCGAGACGCGGGATCTGCATTTCGTTGACGTAGGAGAACTTCTCCTGCATCGCCTTGCGGATGCGCTCTACATATTCCTTCTTGAGCCGCGGCTCATAAGCGGTCTTAGCCATCGATCACTACTCCCGAACGCTTGGCCACGCGGACCTTCTTGTCACCTTCGATCTTGAAGCCGACGCGGGTCGGCTTGCCGTCCTTCGGATCGGCGACCGCGATGTTCGAAAGATGGATCGGGGCTTCCTTGTTGATGATGCCCGCTTCCTGGCTCTGGGTCTGGCGCTGGTGACGCTTCACCATGTTGACGCCACGCACGACAGCCCGGTCTTCCTTCGGCATGACCTGAATTACCTCGCCGGTACGGCCCTTGTCCTTACCGGTGAGAACGACAACCTTGTCGCCTTTGCGAATCTTCTGCATCTCTCAACGCTCCCTTAGAGTACTTCCGGAGCCAGCGAGATGATCTTCATGTGGTTCTTGGCGCGAAGTTCGCGCGGAACCGGTCCGAAGATACGGGTGCCGATCGGCTCTTTCTTGTTATCGATAAGAACGGCTGCGTTGGTGTCGAAACGAATGACGCTGCCATCCGGACGGCGGATGTCCTTCGCAGTGCGAACGACAACAGCCTTCATGACGTCACCCTTCTTCACGCGGCCGCGCGGAATGGCTTCCTTGATCGAAACGACAATGATGTCGCCGATCGACGCATACTTGCGCTTGGAGCCGCCCAGCACCTTGATGCACATGACACGACGTGCGCCGGAATTATCCGCCACGTCGAGGTTTGTTTGCATCTGAATCATGTCAGGTCGCCTTCTTGTTGTTACCAGGCCGGTTGGGTCGAAACCCCCTCGCCCGGCTTATTTTGCTCATCTCAAAGCAAAAGAACGCCCGGACTCGAGCGTTCCTCAGCTTTAATTGCGTGCTTCATACAGATATTTGCCCGAGACGCAAGGGTCTCGGGGGTAAAACCTGCAGAAATCAAGCCTGGGCGGAAACCACCGTCCAGCGCTTATCCTTCGAGATCGGCGCGCATTCCTCAATGGAAACGACATCACCGACCTTGTACTGGTTGTTTTCGTCGTGGGCCTTGTACTTCTTGGAACGACGGACGGTCTTCTGAAGGATCGGGTGCGCAAAGCGGCGCTCGACCCTGACGACGATGGTCTTGTCGTTCTTGTCGCTGACGACGGTGCCCTGCAGAATGCGTTTCGGCATATTTTCTGGTCCTTAGGCCTTGGCTTCTGCCGCCTTCTGGCGGGCAATTGTTTTGATGCGTGCGATGTCCTTGCGGACCTCGTTAACACGCGAAGACTTCTCGAGCTGGCCTGTTGCCTTCTGGAAGCGCAGGTTGAACTGCTCCTTCTTCAGCTTGGCAAGCTCTTCGTTGAGTTGATCGGCGCTCAGAGCGCGAACATCTGCGGCTTTCATGAGCTTCACTCCTTACTCTGCGATACGCTGCACGAAGCGCGTCTTGACAGAGAGCTTGGCAGCGCCAAGACGAAGTGCCTCACGGGCGAGTTCTTCGCTGACACCATCGATCTCGAACATCATACGACCGGGCTTGACCTTGCATGCCCAGTATTCCACGGAACCCTTACCCTTACCCATGCGGACTTCGGTCGGCTTGGCGGTGACCGGAACGTCCGGGAACACGCGGATCCAAACGCGGCCGGCGCGCTTCATGTGGCGGGTGATCGCGCGGCGAGCCGCTTCGATCTCACGGGCGTTGACGCGGTTCGGCTCCTGAGCCTTCAGGCCGAATTCGCCGAAGGCGAGATCAGAACCGCCCTTGGCGACGCCCTTGATGCGGCCCTTGAACTGCTTGCGATACTTCGTACGCTTTGGCTGCAACATTTTTTTACTTCTCCGATATTGGCTGCCACGCGCGAATGTTACGCGTTTTCACGACGACGGTCCCTGCCGCCACCGCCTTGGTTGTCACTCTCGGTCGCGCGGCGCTCCGAGGCCATCGGATCGTGCTCGAGGATTTCACCCTTGAAGATCCAGACCTTGATACCGCAGATACCAAAAGCGGTTTCAGCTTCTGCCGTGCCGTAATCGATGTCGGCGCGCAGCGTGTGCAGCGGAACGCGGCCTTCACGATACCATTCGGTACGAGCGATTTCGGCACCGCCGAGGCGGCCCGCACAGGTGATCTTGATGCCTTCGGCGCCAAGACGCATGGCCGACTGAACAGCACGCTTCATCGCACGGCGGAATGCTACGCGGCGCTCGAGCTGCTGAGCGATCGACTGGGCAACGAGGGTCGCGTCGACTTCCGGCTTGCGCACTTCGACGATGTTGAGGTGCGTTTCGGAATTGGTCATCTCGGAAAGCTTCTTGCGCAGCTTTTCGATGTCGGCGCCCTTCTTGCCGATGATCAGGCCCGGGCGTGCGGAGTGGATCGTCACACGGCACTTCTTGTGCGGGCGCTCGATCACGACCTTGGCGATACCGGCAGCCTTCAGCTCTTCCATCAGGTATGCACGGATCTTTAGGTCTTCGTGAAGAAGCTGACCGTATTCAGCGTTGTCCGCAAACCAACGGCTGTCCCAGGTCCGGTTGATGCCGAGACGGAAACCGATCGGATTAATCTTCTGGCCCATTATGCGGCCTCCCCTTTGGCTTCCACTTCACGAACAACGATCGTCAAGTGAGCGAACGGCTTTTCAATACGCGATGCACGGCCGCGACCACGAGCGTGGAAGCGCTTCATCACGATCGACTTGCCAACGAAAGCTTCCGCGACGATGAGCGAATCAACGTCGAGATCGTGGTTGTTCTCAGCGTTTGCGATTGCAGATTCAAGCGTCTTTTTGACGGTATCTGCTATGCGCTTGCGCGAGAACTCGAGTTCGGCCAGAGCTCGATCAACCTTCTTGCCACGGATCATCGCGGCAACGAGGTTGAGCTTCTGGGGGCTGACACGGATCGTGCGCGCAACTGCCTGCGCCTCATTATCCTTCAGCCGGCGTTCGGCTTTTGCCTTGCCCATTGTTACTTCCTTTTCGCTTTCTTGTCCGCGCCATGACCATAGTAGGTCCGCGTCGGAGCGAATTCACCGAACTTGTGACCGACCATTTCCTCGGTCACGGAGACGGGAACATGCTTGTTGCCGTTGTAGACGCCGAAGGTCAGACCGACGAACTGCGGAAGGATCGTGGAGCGACGGCTCCACATCTTGATCACTTCGTTACGACCGCCGTCGCGAACCTTCTCAGCCTTCTTGAGAAGATAGCCGTCAACAAACGGACCTTTCCATACTGAACGAGCCACTTGAGACTTCCTCTCTTACTTCTTGCGCTGGTGACGCGAGCGCATGATGAACTTGTCGGTCGACTTGTTGGAGCGCGTGCGCTTGCCCTTCGTCGGCTTACCCCAAGGCGTAACCGGGTGACGACCGCCGGATGTGCGGCCTTCACCACCGCCGTGCGGGTGGTCAACCGGGTTCATGACGACACCGCGAACGTGCGGGCGCTTGCCGCGCCAACGCGAACGACCAGCCTTACCATCATTGATGTTGCCGTGATCGGGGTTCGATACAGCACCGATCGATGCAAGGCAAGAGCCATGCACCAGGCGCTGCTCGCCCGAGTTCAGGCGAAGGATCGCCATGCCCTGGTCGCGGCCGACGAGCTGCGCATAGGTGCCGGCGGAGCGAGCGATCTGGCCACCCTTGCCCGGCTTCATTTCCACATTGTGGATGATCGAGCCGACCGGGATGAACTGCAGCGGCATCGCGTTGCCCGGCTTGACGTCAACCGCCTTGTCCGAAGCGACGATCTTGTCGCCGGCAGCCAGGCGCTGCGGCGCCAGGATGTAGGCCTGTTCGCCGTCGGCATAGTTGACGAGCGCGATGAAGGCGGTGCGGTTCGGGTCGTATTCCAGACGCTCGACCGTACCTTCGACGTCGAACTTGCGACGCTTGAAGTCGACCAGACGGTAGGACCGCTTGTGACCACCGCCCTGGAAGCGGACGGTGATGCGGCCCAGATTGTTGCGACCGCCCTTGGAGGACAGGCCCTCGGTCAACGCCTTGACCGGCTTGCCCTTGTAGAGGCCGGCCCGGTCTACGATGACCAGCTGACGCTGGCTCGGGGTCGTCGGATTGAAGCTTTTCAATGCCATTTTCTTGTTCCCTTTTGGGTTTTTACCCTAATGGGCCTATCCGTTAGAGACCGGTGGAGACGTCGATGGACTGACCTTCGGCGAGCGTAACGATCGCCTTCTTCACGTCCTTCTGCTTCCCGGCAAAACCGCGGAAACGCTTCAGCTTACCCTTGCGGAGGAGCGTGTTCACGGCCGTGACCTTGACGCCGAACAGCGCTTCGACAGCAGCCTTGATCTCAGGCTTCGAAGCACCCTTGGCGACGTTGAAGACGACCTGGTTCTGTTCGGAAACCAGCGTCGACTTTTCAGTGATCGAGGGAGACACGATCACGTCGTAGTGGCGAAGATCCGTCATTTGAACCGCTCCTCCAGAGCTTCTACGGCAGCCTTGGAAAGCACGAGCTTGCCGCGGCGCAGAATGTCGTAAACGTTGATGCCCTGAACCGGCAGAACGTCCACGTTCGGGATGTTCTGGGCGGCGAGCTTGAAGTTGCTCTCGATTTCGGCGCCGCCGATGATCAGAGCATTGGTGAGGCCGAGCGACGCGAATACGCCGGCGAGAGCCTTCGTCTTTGCTTCCTTGGCAACGAGATCGTCGATGACGATGATCTCTTCAGCCCTCAGCTTGGCCGACAGAGCATGGCGCAGGCCCAGCGCACGGACCTTCTTCGGAAGGTCATGAGCGTGGCTGCGGACAACCGGGCCATGAGCCTTGCCGCCGCCGCGGAACTGCGGAGCACGAGCGGAGTGGTGGCGGGCGCGGCCCGTACCCTTCTGCTTGTACATCTTGGCGCCGGTGCGCGAAACTTCTGCGCGGCCCTTTGCCTTGTGCGTGCCCTGCTGCTTCCTGGCAAGCTGCCAGCGAACGACGCGGGCGATGATGTCTTCACGGGGTTCGAGGCCGAAAATGGCGTCAGAAAGGGAAACCTTTCCCGCGTCCTTGCCCTCGAGGGTTTTGACGGTGAGATCCATAATTCGGCTCCCTTACTTCGATGCTTCGGCGCGCACGCCGGCGGGGCGCGGAGCGCTTTCCGGAGTGCCTGACTTGATTGCGTCGCGAACGACGATCCAGGCACCCTTGGAGCCGGGGACTGCACCCTTGACCAGGATCAGGCCACGGTCTTCGTCCGTCGATACGACTTCCAGGTTCTGGGTGGTAACGCGGGTCTGGCCCATGTGGCCGGCCATGCGCTTGCCCTTCCAAACACGGCCCGGATCCTGGTTGGAACCGGTAGAACCATGCGAGCGGTGCGATACGGAAACGCCGTGGGTGGCGCGCAGACCGCCGAAGTTGTGACGCTTGATGGCGCCGGCAAAGCCCTTACCGATTGTCGTCCCGGTCACGTCGACGAGCTGCCCTGCGACGAAGTGGCTGGCCGTCAGCTCGGAACCGATGTCGATCATGTTGTCCGCGGAAACGCGGAACTCGACGAGCTTTGCCTTCGGCTCAACGTTTGCAGCGGCAAAATGGCCGCGCATGGCCTTCGGCGTATTCTTGACCTTGGAACGGCCGGCACCCAGCTGAACTGCGGTATAACCGTTCTTCTCTTCCGTGCGGTGGGCCACTACCTGGCAGTTCTCCAGCCGCAATACTGTTACCGGGATATGCTCGCCGGCGTCGTTGTAGACGCGGGTCATTCCCACCTTCTGTGCAATCACACCTGAACGCATCGGTTCACGCCTCTTGTTTAGGGTTCCCGTCGGGCGCCTCTTGCACCTTCCGGTTTCCTGTTCCTGGAAGCCGTTGGATAACTCCACGTACCTTCCTTGTTATTTCGGCTTGCGCCGGACCTTAGAGCTTGATCTCGACGTCGACGCCAGCGGCCAGATCGAGCTTCATCAGCGCATCAACCGTCTGCGGGGTCGGATCAACGATATCGAGAAGGCGCTTGTGCGTGCGCATCTCAAACTGTTCGCGGCTCTTCTTGTCGACGTGCGGCGACCGGTTGACCGTGAATTTTTCAATCCGGGTCGGAAGCGGCACGGGCCCGCGCACACTCGCACCGGTGCGCTTGGCCGTCGACACGATTTCGCGCGTGGAGGCATCGAGGATCCGGTGATCAAACGCCTTAAGGCGGATGCGGATATTCTGGCCGTTCATTCGACTTGTCCTTGCTCGTGTTTCCGGTATGCCTCTTACGGCACACACTTAAACTTCTGAATTCGTTACGCTCTGCCGCTTCTTTCAAAAATCGCAGGGACATGGGCGACCATGTCCCTGCCGAAACGGCAAAGCCGTTTTCTTGTTACTCGATGATCGAGGCGACGATGCCTGCGCCGACGGTGCGGCCGCCTTCGCGGATGGCGAAGCGCAGCTTTTCTTCCATCGCGATCGGCACGATCAGCTCGACGTCAACCGTCACGTTGTCGCCCGGCATCACCATTTCCGTGCCTTCCGGCAGCGTCACGATGCCGGTCACGTCCGTCGTGCGGAAGTAGAACTGCGGACGGTAGTTGGTGAAGAACGGCGTATGACGGCCACCCTCTTCCTTCGTCAGAATGTAGGCTTCCGCCTTGAACTTCTTGTGCGGCTTGACCGAACCCGGCTTGCACAGGATCTGGCCACGCTCGACGCCGGTGCGGTCGACACCGCGCAGGAGCGCACCGATGTTGTCGCCGGCCTGGCCCTGGTCGAGCAGCTTGCGGAACATTTCAACGCCCGTGCAGGTCGTCTTCGTCGTCGGACGGATGCCGACGATCTCGACTTCCTCACCGACCTTGACGATGCCGCGCTCGACGCGACCGGTCACAACCGTACCGCGGCCCGAGATCGAGAACACGTCTTCGATCGGCATCAGGAACGGCAGGTCGATCGGACGCTCCGGCGTCGGGATGTAGGCGTCAACCGCTGCCATCAGCTCGCGGATCGCGTCTTCGCCGATCTTCTTGTCGGAATCTTCGAGTGCTGCCAGCGCCGAGCCCTTGACGATCGGAATGTCGTCGCCCGGGAATTCGTAGGACGACAGCAGTTCGCGCACTTCCAGCTCGACGAGCTCGAGCAGCTCGGCGTCGTCGACCTGGTCGACCTTGTTCAGGAACACGACGATTGCCGGAACGCCGACCTGGCGGGCGAGCAGGATGTGCTCGCGGGTCTGCGGCATCGGGCCATCGGCAGCCGAAACAACCAGGATCGCGCCGTCCATCTGCGCCGCGCCGGTGATCATGTTCTTGACGTAGTCGGCGTGGCCGGGGCAGTCGACGTGCGCATAGTGACGGTTCGGCGTCTCATACTCGACGTGCGCCGTCGAAATGGTGATACCACGGGCCTTTTCTTCCGGCGCAGCGTCGATCTGGTCATACGCCTTGAACTCGCCGAAATACTTCGTGATCGCTGCCGTCAGCGACGTCTTGCCATGGTCAACGTGGCCAATCGTGCCAATGTTAACGTGCGGCTTGTTGCGCTCAAATTTGCTCTTTGCCATTTCCGGCTCTCCGTTTTCTGCCCCCTAGAGGGGAAATCTTTTCATTCTGTTTCAGCGCGAGGCTATTCCGGTCACTTCTGACCGGAATACTTCGCCTGGATTTCCTGCGCGACGTTCGACGGAACCGGCGCGTAGTGATCGAACAGCATCGTGTACTGAGCGCGGCCCTGCGACATGGAGCGCAGGTTGTCCACGTACTTGAACATGTTCGCGAGCGGCACGTGGGCATTGATCACCACGGCCACGCCGCGCGCTTCCTGGCCCTGGATCTGGCCACGGCGAGAGTTCAGGTCACCGATCACGTCACCGACGTAATCTTCCGGCGTGACGACCTCGACCTTCATGATCGGCTCGAGGAGCTGAGCACCGGCCTTCTTTGCTGCTTCACGGAAGCAGGCACGCGAGGCGATTTCGAACGCCAGGACCGACGAGTCGACGTCGTGGAAGGCACCGTCGATGAGCGTCGCCTTGACGCCCAGCATCGGGAAGCCAGCGAGCGGACCCGAGGACAGAACGCTTTCGATACCCTTCTGAACGCCCGGGATGTATTCCTTCGGAACAGCACCGCCGACGATCTTGGATTCGAACACGAAATCTTCGCCTTCCGGGTTCGGTTCGAAGACGATCTTGACGCGCGCGAACTGA
Organism: Sinorhizobium psoraleae; assembly: GCF_013283645.1. Classification (GTDB taxonomy): domain Bacteria; phylum Pseudomonadota; class Alphaproteobacteria; order Rhizobiales; family Rhizobiaceae; genus Sinorhizobium; species Sinorhizobium psoraleae. The sequence goes on along the minus strand of NZ_JABEKV010000004.1, from coordinate 117,190 downwards.
CCGGTACCGCCGGACTGCTTCTTGTGCGTGTAGTCTTCTTCGTGCTGACGCGTGATGGTTTCACGGTAAGCAACCTGCGGAGCACCAACCGAAGCTTCGACCTTGAACTCGCGACGCATGCGGTCGACGATGATGTCGAGGTGAAGTTCGCCCATGCCGGCGATGATCGTCTGGCCGGATTCCTCGTCGGTCTTGACGCGGAAGGACGGATCTTCTGCTGCCAGGCGGTTGAGCGCGAGGCCCATCTTTTCCTGGTCGCCCTTGGTCTTCGGCTCGATCGCGATCTGGATAACCGGCTCGGGGAATTCCATACGCTCGAGGATAACCGGCTTCAGCGGATCGCAGAGCGTGTCGCCCGTGGTGGTTTCCTTGAGACCTGCGAGAGCAACGATGTCGCCAGCGAAGGCTTCTTCGATGTCTTCACGGGAGTTCGAGTGCATCTGCAGCATGCGGCCGACGCGCTCGCGCTTTTCCTTGACCGTGTTCATCACCGACGTGCCCTTTTCGAGCTTGCCGGAATAGATGCGGGCGAAGGTCAGCGAACCGACGAAGGGGTCGTTCATGATCTTGAACGCCAGCATCGAGAGCGGCTCGTTGTCGTCGGCCTTACGGGTGATTTCACCTTCGGTCTTGACGTCGATGCCCTTGATCGCCGGGATATCGACCGGGGACGGGAGGTAGTCGACGACGGCGTCGAGCAGCGGCTGAACGCCCTTGTTCTTGAAGGCCGTGCCGCAGAACATCGGGTGGAACTTCACGTCGATCGTGCCGCGACGAACCAGTTCACGGATCTTGTCGTTGTCCGGATAGGTACCTTCCAGGTAGGCTTCCATAGCCGCTTCGTCGATCTCGACAACGGTCTCGATCAGCTTTTCGCGGTATTCTTCGGCCTTTTCCTTCATGTCCGCCGGAATCTCGACGACGTCCCACTGGGCGCCGAGCGACTCATCGCGCCAGACGAGAGCGTTCATCTCGATCAGGTCGACAACGCCCTTGAATTCGCTTTCGGCCCCGATCGGGAGCTGCATGACGACGGCCGTTGCGCCGAGACGGGTCTTGATCATCTCGACAGAGCGGTAGAAGTCCGCGCCGGTCTTGTCCATCTTGTTGCAGAAGATCATGCGCGGAACATTATACTTCTCAGCCTGACGCCAGACGGTTTCGGTCTGCGGCTCAACACCAGCGTTAGCGTCGAGCAGCGCGATGGCGCCGTCGAGAACGCGCAGCGAACGCTCGACTTCAATGGTGAAGTCAACGTGGCCGGGGGTGTCGATGATGTTGAAGCGGCGCATCTTGCCGTCACGGCCCTTCCAGAAGGTCGTGGTGGCAGCAGACGTGATCGTGATGCCGCGTTCCTGCTCCTGCTCCATCCAGTCCATGGTTGCGGCGCCGTCGTGGACTTCGCCGATCTTGTGGGACTTGCCGGTGTAGTAAAGGATGCGCTCGGTCGTCGTCGTCTTGCCGGCGTCGATGTGCGCCATGATACCGAAATTTCGGTAATCTTCGATTTTATATTCGCGAGCCATGAGAGACTGCCTTTCAGGACCTGTTCCAGATTACCAACGGTAGTGCGAGAACGCACGGTTGGCATCAGCCATCTTGTGGGTGTCTTCGCGCTTCTTCACGGCGCTGCCACGGTTGTTCGCTGCATCCATGAGTTCGCCGCAGAGGCGATCGACCATGGTCGTTTCGTTGCGCTTGCGTGCGGCCGCAATCAGCCAGCGAATGGCGAGGGCCTGGCGACGCTCCGGACGGACATCGACCGGAACCTGATAGGTAGCACCACCGACGCGGCGCGAACGCACTTCAACGTGCGGAGCAATGTTGTCGAGCGCGGAATGGAACACAGCGATCGGTTCCTGCTTCAGCTTCGACTGGACCGCATCGAAAGCACCATAGACGATGCTTTCAGCAACGGACTTCTTGCCGTGCAGCATGATTGCGTTCATGAACTTCGTGACAACCAGATCACCGAACTTCGGATCCGGGTTGATCTCACGCTTTTCTGCTCTGTGACGTCGGGACATACTTCTCGTCTCTCAACTTTTAAAAACTTGACCAGCGAAATGGCGCCGGTTGCGATGTTATTTCGGACGCTTCGCGCCGTACTTGGAGCGGCGCTGCTTGCGGTTCTTCACACCCTGCGTATCGAGAACGCCACGGATGATGTGGTAACGAACACCGGGAAGGTCCTTTACGCGGCCGCCGCGGATCATGACCACGGAGTGCTCCTGCAGGTTGTGACCTTCGCCCGGAATGTAGCCGATAACTTCGAAGCCGTTCGTCAGGCGGATCTTTGCAACCTTACGCAGAGCCGAGTTCGGCTTCTTCGGGGTCGTCGTGTAGACGCGGGTGCAAACGCCGCGCTTCTGCGGGTTTTCCTGCAGAGCAGGAACCTTGTTGCGCTTTACCTGTGCCTGACGCGGCTTGCGGATCAGCTGGTTTACGGTAGGCATGTAACCATCCCTTGCAAAATCTTGTCTCGTTACCCTTTCGGGCGGATCGTTGCCGTCGCCGGCGGTCTCGAACGCCTATGAAATGCGCAAAAGGAGGGCCGATCCGCTTTTCCGCAGATGGCCCCACCAAAAGCAGAGGACGCACTATCTCGCGCGTCTTGCGTGCAGCATTTTTGTCTTCAGCGTGCGTTTCGAACCTTGTTTGAGGCGAACTCCAGAACGCGACGTTCCGAACCAGCCAGCCTCACATGGGCTCCGATGCGGCGGGGTGTACTGATTTCGGGGCCATCCGTCAAGGGCAATTAAGAAATATTCTGGCTTGCGCAGCCCTGCCATGCCTGGAAAACAAGGCTTTGGCGGCAGGTCGGTCCGGCGGCGTCGCAAAGATTGCGCCTCAACGCCGGTATTGTCCTTCGCAATTAAGGAATCAGCAACTTCTTTCTGAATCTTTTCCACGATCATGCGTCGGCGATGCCGGTCGACTGATTCCCACAGCCGTTTCCTATTTCCCTATTTTTTTCGCGCGCTGTCGAAAAGCGCGCTAAGATCGCGCAAAACTCGAAAGGACATCCCATGCCCGTTACGCCGGACAACGACAATGTGCCAGACGAACCGCTGGTTTTCATCATCATCGGCAAGGCCTACGAAGCCGACGGCGACGACGAGGGTATCGACATCCATGTGATGCTGCGGGCGCCCGACGACGATACCGCCGTGCGCGAGGCACTCAATGCGCTCGCCGAAGAAGGCTTCCTCCAGGCGGATCTCGATCAGATCGGAACCTTGACGGATATCCCGGATGAAGAGCCGCACGCCTCTGCCTATCAGGGCGCACTGGAGGGTGAGGTAGCGATCATCCGCTTCGCATAACGGAACCGCGCGGCTCGTATTGCCTGCACAGACGGAATGACAAAGCCGCCCGGATCGCTCCGGGCGGCTTCTTTACTCTCTGGGGGAGCGGGCGCTGGTCGCGCCCACCCCTTGCGATCATTCGGCCGCGGCGTTCTCGTTCGCCATGTCGGCGAGCATCGGAGTCGCAGCATCCGCACCGGTGCCCTTGCGGCGCTCTTCGAGAATCATCTCGTCGCGCGCCGTTGCGATGCGGCGGATCTGCGTCATGGTACCGCCGGTACCGGCCGGGATGAGGCGGCCGACAATGACGTTTTCCTTGAGCCCCTGCAGACCGTCCATCTTGCCCGCGACAGCAGCCTCGGTCAGGACCTTGGTGGTTTCCTGGAACGAAGCGGCCGAGATGAAGGACGGCGTCTGCAACGACGCCTTGGTGATGCCGAGCAGAACCGGATCGCCGAAGGCGGGCTTCTTGCCTTCCGCAATCAGCGCGTCGTTGACATCCTCGAGCTCGATGCGGTCGACGTTGTCGCCGACGATATAGGTCGAGTCACCGGCATCGGTGATTTCAACCTTCTGCAGCATCTGCCGAACGATGACTTCGATGTGCTTGTCGTTAATGACAACGCCCTGCAGACGATAGACTTCCTGGATTTCGTTCACGAGGTAGGAAGCAAGCGCTTCCACGCCCTTGATCGCCAGAATGTCATGCGGCGCCGGGTTGCCATCGAGGATATAGTCGCCCTTCTCGATGTAGTCGCCATCCTGAAGATGGAAGGGCTTGCCCTTCGGGATCAGGTATTCGACCGGCTCGACACCGTCTTCCGCAGGCTCGATCAGCACGCGACGCTTGTTCTTGTAGTCGCGGCCGAAACGAACCGTACCATCGATCTCTGCAATGATGGCGTGATCCTTCGGACGACGAGCCTCGAACAGTTCCGCAACGCGCGGCAGACCACCGGTGATGTCCTTGGTCTTGGCGCTTTCGAGCGGCGAACGGGCGAGAACGTCACCCTGGCTCACCTTCTGCCCCGGCTCGACCGAGAGGATCGCATCAACCGACAGCATGAAGCGAGCTTCACCACCACGCGACAGCTTGGCGATGGCGCCGTTCTTGTCCTTGATGACGATCGCCGGCTTGAGGTCGGTGCCGCGCGGCGTCGAACGCCAGTCGATAACCTGGCGCTTGGTGATGCCGGTCGACTCGTCCGTCGCTTCGAGCACCGAGATGCCGTCGACCACGTCCTCGAAGTGAACGGTGCCTTCCACTTCCGTCATCATCGGACGGGTGTAAGGGTCCCATTCGGCGAAACGCTGGCCGCGCTTCACCTTGTCGCCATCGTCGACGAAGATCTTTGAACCATAGGCGACGCGCTGCGAGGATCGCTCAACGCCGCGTTCGTCCAGGATCTGGATCGCCATGTTGCGGCCCATGGCAACGAGTACGCCATCGGAGTTGCGCAGCATGTTGCGGTTCTTGATCTGAACCGTACCTTCGTAGGACGCTTCCAGGAACGACTGGTCGACCACGGTCGCGGTACCACCAAGGTGGAAGGTACGCATGGTCAACTGCGTGCCCGGCTCACCGATCGACTGTGCCGCGATGACGCCGACGGCCTCGCCCATGTTGACGGGCGTACCGCGAGCCAGGTCGCGACCGTAGCAGACGCCGCAGACGCCGGTCTGGATCTCGCAGGTCAGCGCCGAACGAATGCGGACCGACTGGATACCGGCCTTCTCGATCTCGACCACATCGGCTTCCAGGATCATCTTGCCGGCGTCGACGATACGCTCACCGGTGACCGGGTTGTCGATGTTGTCGAGCGCGGTACGACCAAGGATGCGCTGGCCGAGCGAAGCAACGACCTGACCGGCGTCAACGATCGCCGTCATGGTGAGGCCCTTGTCGGTGCCGCAATCCGTATGCGTGACGATGCAGTCCTGCGCCACGTCGACGAGACGACGGGTCAGGTAACCGGAGTTCGCAGTCTTCAAGGCGGTATCCGCCAGACCCTTACGGGCACCGTGCGTCGAGTTGAAGTACTCGTTCACGGTCAGGCCTTCCTTGAAGTTCGAGATGATCGGCGTTTCGATGATCTCGCCCGACGGCTTGGCCATGAGGCCGCGCATACCGCCCAGCTGGCGCATCTGGTTCGGCGAACCGCGGGCGCCCGAGTGCGACATCATGTAGATCGAGTTCATCGGCTTCTGGCGACCATTGTCGTCGAACTCGACCGCCTTGATGCGCGCCATCATTTCTTCGGCGACCTTTTCAGTCGCCTTGCCCCAGGCGTCGACAACCTTGTTGTACTTCTCGCCCTGGGTAATGAGGCCGTCATTGTACTGCTGCTCGTATTCCTTCACGAGCGCTTCGGTATCGCCGACGATCTTCACCTTGGTATCGGGGATCACCATGTCGTCCTTGCCGAACGAAATGCCGGCGCGGCAGGCATGCGAGAAACCGAGCTGCATGATCCGGTCGCAGAAGATCACCGTGTCCTTCTGACCGCAGTGGCGGTAGACCGTGTCGATCATCTTCGAGATGTTCTTCTTCGTCATCTCCTGGTTGCAGATGTCGAACGGAATGTTGGGATTCTTCGGCAGGAGTTCGCCGATGATCATGCGGCCGGGCGTCGTTTCATAGATCTTCGAAACCGGGTTGCCCTCGGCATCGACGGTCTTGTAGCGGCCGCGGATCTTGGCATGCAGCGTTACGGCTTTGGTTTCCAGAGCATGGTGCAGTTCGCCCATGTCGGAGAAAGCCATGCCTTCGCCCGGCTCGTTCTGGTTCATGATCGACAGGTAATAGAGGCCGAGAACCATGTCCTGCGACGGAACGATGATCGGCGCACCGTTTGCCGGATGCAGGATGTTGTTCGTCGACATCATCAGAACGCGTGCTTCAAGCTGAGCTTCGAGCGACAGCGGCACGTGAACGGCCATCTGGTCGCCGTCGAAGTCGGCGTTGAAGGCGGTGCAGACGAGCGGATGCAGCTGGATCGCCTTGCCTTCGACAAGAATCGGTTCGAACGCCTGGATGCCCAGCCGGTGCAGCGTCGGGGCGCGGTTCAGGAGAACCGGATGCTCGCGGATGACCTCGTCGAGGATATCCCAGACTTCCGGCTTTTCCTTTTCGACCAGCTTCTTGGCCTGCTTGACGGTCGAGGAGTAACCCTTGGCGTCGAGGCGGGCGTAGATGAACGGCTTGAAGAGTTCGAGCGCCATCTTCTTCGGCAGGCCGCACTGATGCAGCTTGAGTTCCGGACCGGTCACGATGACCGAGCGGCCGGAATAGTCGACGCGCTTGCCGAGCAGGTTCTGACGGAACCGGCCCTGCTTGCCCTTCAGCATGTCGGAGAGCGACTTCAGCGGACGCTTGTTGGCGCCGGTGATGACGCGGCCGCGACGGCCGTTGTCGAACAGCGCATCGACGGATTCCTGCAGCATGCGCTTTTCGTTGCGGATGATGATGCCCGGCGCGCGCAGCTCGATCAGCCGCTTCAGACGGTTGTTACGGTTGATCACGCGGCGATAGAGATCGTTCAGGTCGGACGTCGCGAACCGACCGCCGTCGAGCGGAACGAGCGGGCGCAGATCCGGCGGGATCACCGGAACGACCTTCATGATCATCCATTCCGGACGGTTGCCGGATTCCATGAAGTTCTCGACGATCTTCAGCCGCTTCATCAGCTTCTTCTGCTTCAGATCCGAGGTCGTCTCGGCCATTTCCGAGCGCAGATCGCCAGCGATCTTCTCGAGATTCATCGAAGCGAGCATCTCGTAGATCGCCTCGGCGCCGATCATCGCCGTGAACTGGTCTTCGCCGAACTCGTCAACGGCGAGCATGTATTCTTCTTCGCTGAGGAGTTGGTTCTCCTTGAGCGAAGTCAGGCCCGGTTCGGTGACGATGTAGTTTTCGAAATAGAGAACGCGCTCGATATCCTTCAGCGTCATGTCGAGCAGCGTGGCGATACGGCTCGGCAACGACTTCAGGAACCAGATATGGGCAACGGGCGCCGCGAGCTCGATGTGGCCCATGCGCTCGCGACGAACGCGCGACAACGTGACTTCGACGCCGCACTTTTCGCAGATGATGCCCTTGTACTTCATGCGCTTGTACTTGCCGCACAAGCATTCGTAATCCTTGATCGGACCGAAGATGCGGGCGCAGAACAGACCGTCGCGTTCCGGCTTGAAGGTACGGTAGTTGATCGTCTCCGGTTTCTTGATCTCACCGTAAGACCAGGAAAGAATCTTCTCCGGCGAGGCGATCGAAATCCGGATGGAATCGAAAGTCTGTGCAGGCACCTGCGGATTGAAAAGATTCATGACCTCTTGGTTCATGCCTGTCTCCTTTGCGGGCATTACGCCCTGAGCTTGGCGGGGGTGCCGGCAAATCCCGGGCGCCGGCCCCTGCCCTATAAACAGCTAAAACCGCATCGGGTGCGGCCCTGTTCCTACCGCGGACAAGAAACTGCCCTGCGGCGGAAACGGTGCGTGCCGCGACGCGGCACGCACCTGATGTCGTCTTACTCTGCTGCGTCCGGCAGTTGCGCCGCGGCGCCGAGGTCGTCGACCTTCGAGTTTTCGAGCTCGACACTGAGGCCCAGCGAACGCATTTCCTTGACGAGAACGTTGAAGCTCTCCGGAATGCCTGCCTCGAACGTGTCGTCGCCCCGGACGATCGCCTCGTAGACCTTGGTACGGCCAGCAACGTCGTCCGACTTGACCGTTAGCATTTCCTGGAGCGTGTAGGCCGCGCCGTAAGCTTCCAGCGCCCAGACCTCCATTTCCCCGAAACGCTGACCGCCGAACTGCGCCTTGCCGCCCAGCGGCTGCTGGGTAACGAGCGAGTAAGGACCGATCGAACGGGCGTGGATCTTGTCGTCGACCAGGTGGTTGAGCTTCAGCATGTAGATGTAGCCCACGGTCACCTGACGGTCGAACGGTTCGCCGGTGCGGCCGTCGAAGAGGGTCGACTGACCGGTCACCTTTAGACCTGCCTTGTTCAGCATCTCATTCACGTCGGCCTCGACGGCACCGTCGAAGACCGGCGTCGCGATCGAAACGCCACGGCGGGTCTGCTCGGCCAACCGAACCACCGACTCGTCGTCGTACTGCTTGATCGGCTCGCCCTTCGGACCGGATCCAATGACGTCGTCGATCGTTGCACGCAGCGGCTTGATGTCGCCGTTTTCCCGGTACGCATCGAGCATCGCGCCGATCTTCTTGCCCATGCCGGCGCAAGCCCAGCCAAGGTGGGTTTCGAGGATCTGACCGACGTTCATGCGCGACGGCACGCCGAGCGGGTTCAGCACAACGTCGACATGGGTACCGTCCTCGAGGAACGGCATGTCTTCGATCGGCACGATGCGCGACACGACACCCTTGTTGCCGTGACGGCCGGCCATCTTGTCGCCCGGCTGGATCTTGCGCTTCACAGCGACGAAGACCTTGACCATCTTCATGACGCCCGGAGGCATTTCGTCGCCGCGCTGGACCTTCTCGACCTTGTCCATGAAGCGCTGTTCAAGGCGCGACTTGGATTCATCGTACTGACCGCGGAGCGCTTCGATTTCGCCCTGAGCCTTCTCGTCCTCGATGGCGAACATCCACCACTGCGAGCGCGGATATTCGCTGACGACGGCGTTCGAAAGCTCGGTGCCCTTCTTGAAGCCCTTCGGACCGGCAACCGCGACGTGACCGCGCAGCATATCGACCAGACGCGCATAGACGTTACGATCGAGGATCGCCTGTTCGTCGTCGCGGTCCTTGGCGAGGCGTTCGATTTCCTCGCGCTCGATCGCCATCGCGCGCTCGTCCTTCTCCACGCCGTGGCGGTTGAAGACGCGCACTTCGACGACCGTACCGAACGTGCCCGGAGGCATGCGCATGGAGGTATCACGGACATCCGAGGCCTTTTCACCGAAGATCGCGCGCAGAAGCTTTTCTTCCGGCGTCATCGGGCTTTCGCCCTTCGGCGTGATCTTGCCGACGAGGATGTCGCCCGGCTGAACTTCGGCACCGATGTAGACGATACCGGCTTCGTCGAGGTTCTTCAGCGCTTCTTCCGAAACGTTCGGAATATCGCGGGTGATTTCTTCCGGACCAAGCTTGGTATCGCGCGCCATCACTTCGAATTCTTCGATGTGGATGGAGGTGAACACGTCGTCGCGCACGATCCGTTCGGAAAGCAGGATCGAGTCTTCGTAGTTGTAGCCGTTCCAGGGCATGAACGCGACGAGCGCGTTGCGGCCGAGAGCCAGATCGCCGAGGTCGGTCGAAGGACCGTCCGCGATGATGTCGCCCTTGTTGAGAACGTCACCGACGGTGACCAGCGGGCGCTGGTTGACGCAGGTGTTCTGGTTCGAACGCTGGAACTTCTGCAGGCGATAGATATCGACGCCGGACTTCGAAGGATCGAGGTCTTCCGTAGCGCGGATGACGATACGCGTCGCATCGACCTGGTCGACGACACCGCCGCGGCGGGCAGCGATCGCAGCACCGGAGTCGCGGGCGACGACCGGCTCCATGCCGGTGCCCACGAACGGGGCTTCCGCACGCAGCAGCGGCACGGCCTGGCGCTGCATGTTCGAGCCCATCAGCGCGCGGTTGGCGTCGTCGTTCTCGAGGAACGGAATGAGCGCCGCGGCGACGGAGACAAGCTGCTTCGGCGATACGTCCATCAGGTTGATGTTGTCGCGCGGCGCCAGCATGACTTCGCCGGAGTGACGGCAAACGACGAATTCCTCCGCGAAGGAGCCGTCGTCGTTCAGTACCGAGTTCGCCTGCGCGACGTGGTACTTCGCTTCTTCCATCGCCGACAGATAGACGACGTCGTTCGTGACCTTGCCGTCGACGATCTTGCGGTACGGGCTCTCGATGAAGCCGTACTTGTTGACGCGGGCGAAGGTTGCGAGCGAGTTGATCAGACCGATGTTCGGACCTTCCGGCGTCTCGATCGGGCAGATACGGCCGTAGTGGGTCGGATGAACGTCGCGGACTTCGAAGCCCGCACGCTCGCGGGTCAGACCACCCGGGCCAAGAGCCGAAAGACGGCGCTTATGGGTGATTTCCGAAAGCGGGTTCACCTGGTCCATGAACTGCGACAGCTGCGAGGAACCGAAGAACTCGCGAACGGCGGCTGCGGCCGGCTTCGCATTGATCAGATCCTGCGGCATGACCGTGTCGATTTCGATCGAGGACATGCGTTCCTTGATCGCGCGCTCCATGCGCAGGAGACCGAGACGATACTGGTTCTCCATGAGCTCGCCGACCGAGCGAACACGGCGGTTGCCGAGGTTGTCGATGTCGTCGATCTCGCCCTTGCCGTCGCGCAGCTCGACGAGCATCTTGACGACAGCAAGAATATCTTCCTTGCGGAGCGTGCGAACCGTGTCCGGAACGTCAAGGTCGAGACGCATGTTCATCTTCACGCGGCCGACAGCCGAGAGATCGTAGCGCTCGGCGTCGAAGAACAGCGTGTTGAACATGGCTTCGGCAGAATCCATGGTCGGCGGCTCGCCCGGGCGCATAACACGATAGATGTCGAACAGCGCGTCCTGGCGGTTTTCGTTCTTGTCGGCGGCAAGCGTGTTGCGGATATAGGCGCCGACATTGATGTGGTCGATGTCGAGAACCGGGATCTCTTCGAAGCCAGCCGAGAGGATGACGGGAAGCGTCTTCTCGTCGATCTCGTCGCCGGCTTCCAGGTAGATCTCACCCGTACCGTAGTTGACGACGTCTTCGGCAAGGTAATTACCGTAAAGATCGTCGTCGGTCGCCTTGAGCGCCTTCAGGCCCTTGTCCTGCAACTGACGCAACAGGCGCGGGGTGAGCTTCTTGCCGGCTTCGACAACGACTTCACCGGTATCGGCGTCGACCATGTCGGTGATCGCCTTCTGGCCCTTGAGGGCATCCGGCTGGAACGGCACGCGCCAGCCTTCGCCGTCGCGCTGGTAGAGCGACTTCGTGTAGAAGGTGTCGAGGATCTCTTCACCGTCCATGCCGAGCGCCATCAACAGCGACGTCACCGGAATCTTGCGGCGACGGTCGATGCGGGCGTGCACGATGTCCTTGGCGTCGAATTCGATGTCGAGCCATGAACCGCGATACGGAATGACGCGCGCTGCGAAGAGCAGCTTGCCGGACGAGTGGCTCTTGCCCTTGTCGTGATCGAAGAACACGCCTGGGGAGCGGTGCATCTGCGAAACGATGACGCGCTCGGTGCCGTTGACGATGAAGGTACCGTTGTCCGTCATGAGCGGCATGTCGCCCATGTAGACGTTCTGTTCCTTGATGTCCTTAATCGACTTTGCGCCCGTGTCTTCGTCAATATCGAACACGATCAGGCGCAGCGTCACCTTCAGCGGCGCCGCATAGGTGAGGTCACGCTGGCGGCATTCTTCGACGTCGAACTTCGGCGGCTCGAATTCGTAGGACACGAACTCGAGCATGGAAGCGCCCGAGAAATCCTTTATCGGAAATACCGACTTGAAAACGGCTTGAAGGCCCTCATCAGGGCGTCCACCCTTGGGCTCTTCAACCATAAGAAATTGGTCGTAGGACGCCTTCTGAACCTCGATGAGGTTCGGCATCTCAGCGACTTCGGGAATTTTTCCAAAAAACTTGCGTACGCGCCTGCGACCGTTAAACGAAAGGGTCTGAGCCATCGTCGCTCCTTGTCAATCTTGCATCCGGGCCTGCAACGGACGGGAACCGATGGCCAGTCGATCCCGTCAATCAATGGGTAGTTCAATCTCGTCCAACTTCCGGAAAACGCCCAGCGCGGATTGCTGTGCTGTCCTCCGTTCGAGACCATCCTCTTGAAGAACCCATTACCCAAAAGCCGTTTTCGACAGGCTTTTGGGTAATATGTTCTAAAAACGGTCAAAGAGAGGCGGCCAAAACGGCCACCCCTCCTTTGCATTTCGTCGAATTACTTGACGTCAACCTTGGCGCCAGCGTCTTCGAGCTTCTTCTTGAGGTCCGCAGCTTCAGCCTTGGAAACGCCTTCCTTGACCGGCTTCGGAGCGCCTTCGACCAGGTCCTTGGCTTCCTTGAGGCCGAGGCCGGTGATGGCGCGGACTTCCTTGATGACGTTGATCTTGTTGGCGCCGGCGTCCGTCAGGACGACGTCGAACTCGGTCTTCTCTTCTTCAGCCGGGGCAGCAGCGCCAGCAGCGCCGCCAGCGGCAGCAACTGCTACCGGAGCAGCAGCAGAAACGCCCCACTTTTCTTCGAGAAGCTTCGAAAGTTCTGCAGCTTCCAGAACGGTCAGCGAGGAGAGGTCTTCAACGATCTTTGCGAGATCAGCCATTTTACTTTTCCTTTTGTTCGGTTCGAACTGGTTCTAAATACAACAGCGAAATTCCGCCTCAGGCGGCTTCGTCCTTCTTGGCATAGGCCGAGAACACGCGAGCAAGCTGACTTGCCGGTGCTGCGACAACCGTCGCGACGCGGGTTGCCGGGGCATTGAGAAGGCCCAGCAGCTTCGCGCGCAGCTCGTCGAGCGAAGGCAGGGTCGCAAGCGACTTGACACCTTCGGCGTTGAGCGTGGTTGTCCCCATGGCGCCGCCGAGCACAACGAGCTTATCGTTGGTCTTGGCGAAATCCACGACGACCTTCGGAGCCGTTACAGGGTCAGTGCTGTATGCAATCAGCGTCTGCCCCTTGAAGAGATCGGTCATCCCTTCAGACTCCGTGCCCTGAAGAGCGATCTTGGCCAGGCGGTTTTTCGCGACTCTGACGGTGCCGCCAGCAGCGCGCATCTTCGAACGGAAGTCGTTCATCTGCGCAACTGTGACACCAGCATAGTGGGCCACGACAACCGAACCGGAAGCCTTGAAGACTTCGTTCAGCTCCGTGACGAATTCGCGTTTTTCCGCTCTTTCCACTGTCTGTCTCCAGTTGACAGGGTTGCTTCACGCAGCCCTGCCGGGTTTGCCTTTGTCACCCGGGATCATGCTCGATCCCAAGCAACGCTTAAGGATCCTGTCCCTTGGCGTTCCCGGAAGAGCCGGGTCTGACACAAGGCAAGCGAGGTTCGAACCGAATTTCGACGCCGAAGGCGTTGTTCAAAATTCAGATCTTACCCGTCTCATGCGGGCAATGGTGATTAAGGTAAAACCACCCGCAATCTCGGACAGGAGTTCCGGACTTTAGGTCCGGATTTCCGGCCCCGAAAGGCCGGAAATTCTGTTTCGGGCCGAAGCCCCTGCATGTTTTCTCCTTGGATCGGATCCGATTTAAGAAAACATGCAGCAATTCAAAGCGCTATAGCGATCTTTGTGCGTATATACAGACGCACGGCGCTATAGCATTTGGGTCAGGCGACGCTCAGCGTTGCCGGATCGATCTTGAGGCCCGGACCCATGGTCGAGGAGATCGCTACGCGCTTGACGTAGTTGCCCTTGGCGCCAGCCGGCTTTGCCTTGATCACGGCATCAGCGAAGGCGCGGATGTTTTCTTCCAGCGCCTTTGCATCGAAGGACGCCTTGCCGACGCCGGCGTGAACGATACCGGCCTTTTCGACGCGGAACTCGACCGCACCACCCTTGGAGGCCTTGACGGCAGCGGCTACGTCCATGGTGACCGTGCCCACCTTCGGGTTCGGCATCATGCCACGCGGACCGAGAACCTTACCGAGACGGCCGACGAGCGGCATCATGTCCGGGGTCGCGATGCAGCGATCGAAGTCGATCTTGCCGCCCTGGACAATCTCGACGAGGTCTTCGGCGCCGACGACGTCAGCACCGGCGGCCTTGGCTTCGTCAGCCTTCGCGCCGCGCGCGAAAACGGCAACGCGAACCGAGCGGCCGGTGCCGTTCGGCAGGTTGACAACGCCGCGGACCATCTGGTCGGCGTGGCGCGGATCGACGCCGAGGTTCATGGCGACTTCGATGGTTTCATCGAACTTTGCCGTCGCACGCTCCTTGACCAGCGTTACGGCTTCACCGAGGCCGTAGGTCTTCGCCGGATCGATGCCCTCGCGGGACTTCTGTACACGCTTTGCAATCTTCGCCATGGTCTTAGCCCGTCACTTCCAGGCCCATGGAGCGGGCAGAGCCCTCGACCATTGCCATTGCGCCTTCGATATCGGCCGCGTTGAGGTCCTTCATCTTGGCCTCTGCGATCGTACGGATCTGAGCCTTGGAGATCGAGCCGGCCCTGGCCTTGCCCGGGGTCTTCGAGCCCGACTGGATCTTTGCTTCACGCTTCAGGAAGTAGCTGACCGGCGGCTGCTTCATGACAAAGGTGAAGGACTTGTCCTGGTAATAGGTGATGACGACCGGAATCGGCATACCCTTTTCCATTTCCTGCGTAGCGGCATTGAACGCCTTGCAGAATTCCATGATGTTAATGCCACGCTGACCAAGCGCAGGACCGATCGGCGGCGACGGATTCGCCGAGCCGGCCTTCACCTGCAGCTTGAGCTGGCCTGCAACTTTCTTAGCCATTTCTCTCTGCCTCTGAATGCCTCTTCACGATCAAATCGGAAGAGGAACTGTTGAGCCGGTCGCCCGGCCATTTACCGGTCTCTCGACCGGCGGCTGCGGTTGCGTGGTGCGGACAATCCGACCCGGCTAAGACCGGACACCTCCCACGCGCATGCGGATCACTCCGCCGGAACAGGCCAGTCGGCCCGCCCATCCCTTTTTAAACCTATGGTTTTCAGACCTTTTCGACCTGGCCATATTCCAGCTCGACGGGGGTCGCGCGACCAAAGATCGAAACCTCGACCTTCAAGCGCGACCGCTCTTCATCGACATCCTGGACGATGCCGTTGAAGGATGCGAACGGACCATCCGATACCCGGACCTGCTCGCCGATCTCGAAAGAAACCGACGGCTTCGGACGATCGACACCGTCCTGGACCTGACCAAGGATCCGCTCTGCCTCATGATCCGGAATCGGAACGGGCTTGCTATCGGTCCCGAGGAAACCCGTGACCTTCGGCGTATTCTTGATGAGGTGATAGGCCTCATCGGTCAGATTGGCGCGAACAAGCACGTAGCCCGGAAAAAACTTGCGTTCCGCGTCGACCTTGCGGCCGCGGCGGATCTCGACGACCTTTTCCGTCGGAACGAGAATCTTTTCGAAAAGGTGATCCAGACCTTTCTGCTTGGCCTTTTCCTCGATCGACTCGGCGACCTTCTTTTCGAAATTCGAATAGGCGTGAACGATATACCAGCGCGCAGCCATGCTACTCTCCACCCAATCAAGCGCCAACGTTGAGGACGAGGCTCATCAGCCAGCCCATCAACTGGTCCGCACCAAAGAAAAAGGCGGCGGCAAAAGAGACCATGACAAAGACCATCAGCGTCGAGATCATCGTCTCGCGCCGTGAAGGCCAAGTCACTTTTGACGTTTCGGAGCGAACTTGCTGCAGAAACGTGAACGGATTCGTTTTGGATGCCATAAAATGCTCACGCCATTACGGCGCGTAAAGCCGATGATTCAGCCCCACGCACCGCGTGTCTGTTTGGACCCTACATAAAGACCGATTCCGAAAACCACAAGAGCCAATCAGTCTTTTTGTGAATATAAAAAGGCGGCCGCGCCGCCCTACCTTTTTTCATTCTGGCCGAATTCAGACGATGAGGCAAGAATGACGAAACTGGCAGGGGCAGAGGGGCTCGAACCCCCGACCTGCGGTTTTGGAGACCGCCGCTCTACCAACTGAGCTATACCCCTAGATCGAAACGCCAACCGGCCAAATGGCCCGCACGCGTCTCAGGTCAGCGGCTTCATATTCAGTTTGCCGGACGCTTTCAAGCGCATTTGCGGCAAAAGGGAAAAAAGTTCCAAGAAAATTTCGCGGCCGCAACGCTGCAAGCAGTCGCGGCGCTTCAATTCTCCAACTGGACGTATTTCCGCCAGTCATGTTCCTCCTTGAACCCGAGAACCTCGCGAATCTTCCTGTTCGAGAGAAGACCTTCGAACTCGCCGATCTCTCTTTTGAAGGGAACATTCGGATAAAACCGCCTGGCAAGTTCACGCGAAGGCGTGTTGGCCGAGACCGTGTCGTTCGCGGCGTTGAATATCGTAAAGCCGAGGCCGTCCTTCTCTATGCAGAGCTTGACGATCTGGCCGAGATCGCGCGCATCGATGTAGCTCCAGGCAATCCTTTTGCGGATTTCGGGATTGGCGAAATAATGCGGGAAATTCGCATATTCATGCGGCTCGATCACGTTGCCGATGCGCAATGCATAGATGTCGAACCCCGAGCGTTCGGCAAAGGCGCGCGCCGTCTTCTCGTTCACCACCTTGGAGAGACCGTAGGAGTCCATCGGATTGACGTCGTAGTCCTCCTCCAGAGGGAATTGGTGGAAATCGCGATGACCCTCCGCAAAGCAGACGCCGTAGGTCGTCTCGCTGGAAGCAACGATGATCTTGCGGATACCGAGCTTCACCGCCGCCTCGATCACGTTGTACGTGCCCATGACATTGACCCGGAAGGTCTCGTTATCCGGCTTGATGAGAATGCGCGGAATGGCGGCAAAGTGCACGACGGCATCGAAGGACTGCTGCCCCCGATCGAGATCGGGAAAGTCCCGATGCATCGACAGCGCATTGAACATCTGGCCACTATCGGTGATGTCGGCCATGAGGTTCGTGACGCCGGGGCTTTCGAGCGGAACGAGGTCGACATTGTGCACCTCGTAACCCGCCTCAACAAGATAAGGTACCGCATGCCGCCCGGCCTTGCCTGCGCCGCCGGTAAAAAGAATACGCTTTTTCATGACGCCTCCCCTGCTGCAGGTTTCCTTAAATCCGAGCCAAATTAAGGAAACATGCAGCAATTCAAAGTGCTGCAGCGACCTGCGCGTCTCAAAGATGCACGGCCTGCAGAAAGCGAAGCAATAGTTAGCTGCTTTGTTCTTTTGCACAAGATGCGCCCACGTCGCATGCCGCACATCACCATCGCAGGCTGTAGCGGATATCGAACACGCTGCGGGGCGCCAACAACGGGTCGGCGACTGCGGCCCCGAGCTGTAAATTGCCGAACTTCTGCTCGAAGCCAATGCGGCTCAAGCCGCTGATGCCGTCGCTGGAAAGCTCACCCTGCGCGACAAGTGACGTCCGGGTCGCTGGAGATGCGAGCCGGGCTGTTTGCGTCAGCCTCGGCTGGGCGCAACTGTTCTCATAGGCGTTGCACTGAAGGGCGATGCTGCGGTGGACCTCCGCATCGAGTGTCGGCGTCACAATCCATGTTCGCGCGGTACCGGCGCCCACATTGCTGGTGCCGGTCAAGGCGTTGAAGTCCATGTTGAATAGAGAGGAGCGCGTGGTCGCCCGTCCCTTGCTCTTGCGCGAAAGCGACCCCCAGAGGCGTACGGGGGCGGTGGGCGGCTTGATCTTGCCCGACGACTCCGCGCCCATCGAGAATTCCGCCCCGGCGGTTGTATCCCATTGCCCCGGGAAACGCATGCCGAGCCGAAGCCTGTAGGCGTTGGCTCCGGTCTTTGCAGGTGCCCAGATAAGCGGGCCGTCGTCGGCGGCCGATGCCGATTGCCGAAAAGGCCCGACACAAACAAAAGCTATGCCAATCGCGGCGAGGCGCGTAGCGATACTTCTTTTCATTTGGGATTCCGATCCTCGGTCGCAACCGTTGCCGTTCCGGCAAAATCGTCAGGCTCGGAAAATAGCACAGATCGGAGGCGATGACCTTATGTTAATCGGCCGCAACGCACCGAACTGCGTGAGGACTGTTGCAAACATCACACGCAAACAATTTCAGAATGACACCCGCCTCCCACTGCATATTCCTTGAATCGGAGCCGATTTATGGACCCGAAACATGCAGCAATTCAAAGTGGTACAGCGACTTCTCGCATCTGGAAAACGCAGGCCCTGCACATTGCAATGAAAAAGCCCCGCAGTTGCCTGCGGGGCCTCGAAATCCGGATGTGCCGGAAATTACTCGATGATCGAGGCGACGATGCCTGCGCCGACGGTGCGGCCGCCTTCGCGGATGGCGAAGCGCAGCTTTTCTTCCATCGCGATCGGCACGATCAGCTCGACGTCAACCGTCACGTTGTCGCCCGGCATCACCATTTCCGTGCCTTCCGGCAGCGTCACGATGCCGGTCACGTCCGTCGTGCGGAAGTAGAACTGCGGACGGTAGTTGGTGAAGAACGGCGTATGACGGCCACCCTCTTCCTTCGTCAGAATGTAGGCTTCCGCCTTGAACTTCTTGTGCGGCTTGACCGAACCCGGCTTGCACAGGATCTGGCCACGCTCGACGCCGGTGCGGTCGACACCGCGCAGGAGCGCACCGATGTTGTCGCCGGCCTGGCCCTGGTCGAGCAGCTTGCGGAACATTTCAACGCCCGTGCAGGTCGTCTTCGTCGTCGGACGGATGCCGACGATCTCGACTTCCTCACCGACCTTGACGATGCCGCGCTCGACGCGACCGGTCACAACCGTACCGCGGCCCGAGATCGAGAACACGTCTTCGATCGGCATCAGGAACGGCAGGTCGATCGGACGCTCCGGCGTCGGGATGTAGGCGTCAACCGCTGCCATCAGCTCGCGGATCGCGTCTTCGCCGATCTTCTTGTCGGAATCTTCGAGTGCTGCCAGCGCCGAGCCCTTGACGATCGGAATGTCGTCGCCCGGGAATTCGTAGGACGACAGCAGTTCGCGCACTTCCAGCTCGACGAGCTCGAGCAGCTCGGCGTCGTCGACCTGGTCGACCTTGTTCAGGAACACGACGATTGCCGGAACGCCGACCTGGCGGGCGAGCAGGATGTGCTCGCGGGTCTGCGGCATCGGGCCATCGGCAGCCGAAACAACCAGGATCGCGCCGTCCATCTGCGCCGCGCCGGTGATCATGTTCTTGACGTAGTCGGCGTGGCCGGGGCAGTCGACGTGCGCATAGTGACGGTTCGGCGTCTCATACTCGACGTGCGCCGTCGAAATGGTGATACCACGGGCCTTTTCTTCCGGCGCAGCGTCGATCTGGTCATACGCCTTGAACTCGCCGAAATACTTCGTGATCGCTGCCGTCAGCGACGTCTTGCCATGGTCAACGTGGCCAATCGTGCCAATGTTAACGTGCGGCTTGTTGCGCTCAAATTTGCTCTTTGCCATGGGTACGTTTCCTGTGGTCAAATAAGATGGATCAGCCGGCTGGGCCGGTTTGTCGAGCCGTTTAAGGGTTTCGCGGGATTTGCGCAAGACTTAATTGCGTGCACGAGGATGGGGCCGCATAGCCGTCCGGCCCTTCGGTATCAAACGCCTTGCCGAACACTAGCACTCCCACCTGTCGGACGCGCGAATATTAACGCAATCATCGACATGCGGTGTTTATTTGAAGCGCAGTCTGAGCTGTCTTTGCAACGCGGGAAGCGAACTGGAGCGGGTAGCGGGAATCGAACCCGCGTATTCAGCTTGGAAGGCTGCTGCTCTACCATTGAGCTATACCCGCGGGTCTTCGATCCTGAGCAGAATGGTGGAGGGAGTTGGATTTGAACCAACGTAGGCTGAGCCAACGGATTTACAGTCCGTCCCCTTTAACCACTCGGGCATCCCTCCATTATTCTGTCGGGATCAATCGACCAAGCATTTGAGATCGTAAAGGAAGCGGCGACGTTTGTTACCGCCTCGCGATCTGCGCCGGGTATATGACCGCCCTCCTTCGTCCTGTCAACACGGCGAAACGCAAAATTTCAGAAATTCTCCACAGCCGCGCCGGCGAAGATCGCCGAAACCGTTTCCCACGTTGACCGAACGCCACTATAAGACGCGCATGACCAAGGACAAGAGCGGCGACAAGAGCGCCAAGGACACCCACTATGCCAATCTCCGGCGCGCCCATCGCGACGCCCGGCGCGAACGCGGTGAGATTCCCACGCCGCGGCAGGACAAGCGCAAGAAGATGCCCGCGGACTGGAAACCACAGGCGCTGGCGCCGGAGCAGGTGCTTCTCTACGGGCTGCACACGGTTCGCGCCGCCCTCGACAATCCGGAACGAAAAATCGTTCGGTTCTCTGTAACCCAGAACGCGGCTGCACGGCTGGACCTCGGCGACCTCTCAGCACTCCCCTTTCCGACCGAGATCGTGACGCCGCAGGACCTCGACGGGATTCTCGGGCCGGACGCGATTCATCAGGGCGTGATGCTGGAGACGCGGCCGTTGCCGCACCGCAGGCTCGAAGCGCTGCGCGACTGCCCGTTGATCCTGGTGCTCGATCAGGTGACCGATCCTCACAATGTCGGCGCGATCATGCGCTCGGCGGTGGCGTTTGATGCCGGCGCGCTCATCACCACCATGCGCCACAGCCCGACCGAATCTGGCGTGCTGGCGAAATCCGCATCCGGCGCGCTGGAACTGATCCCTTATATCCAGATCACCAATCTCGCCGATGCGATAGACGAACTGCACAAGCTCGGTTTTCTGACGATCGGTCTCGATTCTGAAGGCCCGGAACCGCTGGAAAGCACCTTTACCGGCAACAGGATCGCCCTCGTGCTCGGGTCGGAGGGCAAGGGATTGCGGCAAAAGACGCGTCAGACGGTGAAGGCGCTCGCCCGGCTCGACATGCCAGGCGCGATCAAGTCGCTGAACGTCTCCAACGCTGCGGCGATCGCGATGTATGCGGCAAGGCAGTTCCTGAAGATCTAGGCGGCAGGCGGCCGCATGGCCTTCAATTGAGGCGAATATCCGCCGTACTGAGTTGAGCCGTCGGGCAGCCGTCACGGAGTTTCTTCCACGTCGTCACGTTGAGATTCATTTCGCAGCGCGCCAGATAGGAAATGCCCCCAACCCTGATGCAGGCGGTTTGCCCGAGCTCGTATTTCGATCCGTCACGATTGCGGCAGGTGCAGCGCGCATCCGGAGGGGCCGCCAAAACGCTTCCGGCGGCCATGATCGCCGCCAGGCCCAGTGTTGCGATCAGCATCACGCGCAGGCGTTCCATCGGCGGATCATATCGCAAAACGACGACCAGCAAAAACGGAGAATGCCGGCTGCTTTCACAGCCGGCATTCTCCGCAACGAACCGATGTTTCACGGTCCATATGAAAGTCTTAGCTCGCCAGACGAAGAACGTTGCCCTGGGCAATCGTCTTCTCGGCCTCGGAAATCGCGAACTGCTTCGAATCGTCACCGAGGTTGAGGCCTTCAGCGCGGACGAATTCGACGTCGGTGATGCCGAAGAAGCCGAAGACGGTCCTCAGGTAGCTTTCCTGATGATCCATAACGGCAGCCGGGCCAGCGGAATAATGTCCGCCGCGGGTCGAAGCGATGATGACCTTCTTACCCTTTGCAAGCCCTTCCGGGCCGGCTTCGGTGTAACGGAAGGTCTTGCCGGCGACGGCGAGACGGTCGATCCAGGCCTTCAGCTGGCTCGGAATGGAGAAGTTGTACATCGGCGCACCAACGACGACCGTATCGGCGGCGAGGAACTCTTCCAGCATCTGACGCCCGCTCTGAACGTCGGCGGCGAGAGCCGGGTCCACGCCACCGAGATCGGCCGGCGCCATGATCTGCGAACCGGTCAAGTGCTGTACACCGTTGGCGATCAGGTCGCGATAGGTGATCTCGGCGTCGGGCCGGTCGACCTTGATCTGCGAGACGACTGCCGCTGTCAGGCGGCGGGAAACCGAATGTTCTCCGAGAATGCCGGAGTCGATATGAAGGACTTTCATGGGAGCACCTTTATGTTGCGTTGCGGTGCCCCACATATGATCGGAAAACAATCGCCGGATAAGTGCGCAGATATTTGACATTCTGTTTCCTGATGGAAACAATTTATTTCAGACGAACGGCCCCGGGGGGAGACAGGAATGCAGGATCTCAATGATATTGCGCTCTTTGCAGCCGTTGTAAGAAACAATGGTTTCAGCGCGGCCGCGCGAGACCTGAATATGCCCAAGTCAAAGCTCAGCAAGCACGTCGCGCGCCTGGAAGGGCAACTGGGCGTTCGCCTTCTTGAGCGGTCGACGCGCAAGCTGCGCATGACCGAAATCGGGCGCGTTTTCTATGAACACTGCCAGGGGTTGCTGAATGGCGTGGCAGCGGCGGAAGCCGAGATTGCGGCGGTGCGCGCGGAGCCGACAGGTATCGTGCGACTCGGCTGTCCCCTGGGCTTCACCCCGATGCTTGCCGATATTCTGCCGGCATTTCACCGCCGTTATCCAGGCGTGCGCCTGCTCATCATGACGACCAACAGGCGGATCGACCTGATCGAGGAACGAATCGATGTCGCCCTGCGTGCCCGCGATCAACTTGACACCGACAATCAACTGATCGTGCGCAGGTTCGGCGAAGTGCGCCAGCGCCTTGCCGCAAGCCCGACGCTTCTCGCCCGCCTCGGTGGCATCACGATCGATAATCTGGCCCAGTTGCCGACGCTTTCGATGAACGAACAGCATCCAACCGACACCTGGCGGCTGCTGCATGCGGACGGAAGCACAATCGAAATTGCACACCGTCCGATCATAGGTTGCAGCGATTTTCTCATCCTGGAGCGCGCGGCAATCGAAGGCATGGGGATAGCGCTGCTGCCGGACCATATTTGCGAGCGCGCCTTCCGTACCGGCGTCCTCGTTCCGGTCCTGCCGGAGTGGACGTCAGGCGACGTCGTCGTCCACCTTGTTTTCCCATCGCGCCACGGCATGCTGCCGGCGACGCGGGCACTGATCGACTATCTGGCCGAGAACCTGCTCAATGCCTTGGAACGCTGCCGAGAGGTCGACCCGAAGCCCGCATCGTTCGACATATGATCAGGTGCGGATGACGCCATAGGACCAGACGCGTGTCCACCAGCGCTCGAGACAGCCCTGCCAAACCAAATTCAGTTAAGTCTTTGAAAAAATGGTGCCCCCAGAGAGACTCGAACTCCCGACCTACTGATTACAAATCAGCCGCTCTACCAACTGAGCTATAAGGGCACTTTCCGCGCTGGGAGTTATCATATTCTGATTCCGTGTAAAGCAAAAATGCGACTTCTCCGAATTTTTCGGATGCGTTCACGGCAAGGCCGTGCCAGAAAATGGGTTCAGCAAGCCAATCGCCCTGCCCTCTCACGACGAACGGACTGAGTTTCATGGCCCGCAAGTTCAACTCACTCGCCTTCCTCGCCTCCTCGGCCGAAGAAGCGGAAAAAGCGGCGAAAGACCTCAGGGCCATCTATGGCGACCACGAAGCGGACGAGGCCGATGTGATCGTCGCGCTCGGCGGTGACGGCTTCATGTTGCACACACTGCACAAGACTATGAATACCGGCAAACTCGTCTATGGCATGAACCGCGGTTCGGTCGGCTTTCTGATGAACCGCTACAGCACGGAAAACCTGCATCAGCGCATCGAGAAGGCGGTCGAGAACGCCTTCCATCCGCTGGAGATGCGGACAACCGACGTCAACGGCAACATATTTACGGCGCTGGCGATCAATGAAGTCTATCTGTTCCGCCAATCCTACCAGGCCGCCAAGCTCAAGGTCATCATCGATGGCAAGACGAGGCTCGAGGAACTGACCTGCGACGGGCTTCTGCTGGCGACACCGGCGGGCTCGACGGCATACAATCTTTCCGCGCACGGTCCAATCCTGCCGTTGGAAGCACCGCTGCTGGCGCTCACCCCCGTCAGCCCGTTCCGCCCGCGGCGCTGGCGCGGCGCGCTGTTGCCCAACCACGTCACCGTGGAGATAGAGATCCTTGAAGCGGACAAGCGGCCGGTCAACGCGGTCGCCGATCACCAGGAGGTCAAGTCGGTCGTCAAGGTGCGCATCGCCGAATCTGAAAAGCTGACCGCCCGCATCCTCTCCGACCCGGACCACTCCTGGTCCGACCGCATTCTTGCCGAGCAATTCTCCAATTGAAATCACGCGTTGCAAGACGGATGTGATATGGTTCAAAACGATAGGCGCTGGCTGTCAATCACGCATATCAGGAGGATGCGCCGACCGATGTACAAAGTCCTGTTTCTTGCGCTGTCCCTCGCCCTGCCACCGAGCAAGTTGCTCGCGCAGGAATCCCCCATCCTTCCCTCGAACGTCATCTTCGTGACAAGCACCGGTTTCTGGGAGGAGAGCGGCGCGCTTTCGCAGGGTCATGCGGAGGAAAGGGCGGGCGGCGCAACGCCCGGTTCGCAAGGGGCGCCGGAAAGTTCGCCTGATGGGAAGCGCGGCTACTACAAGCTCATTGCGGTCCGCCAGAGCGATGGCACCGCGCAGGTGCACCTTCAGCAGATTGCGTCGGCACCGACTGGCCCTGAAGTGGTTTCCTCCGCCGAACTGGAAGAATTCACCGCACTGAAGCCGTATATCACGGACATTCGTCCCGAAACGTCGACCGGCATCACCACGCAGCCGGGCATGTTCGCGACCGTCTATCTGAAGACCGATCCGTCTGCCAAAGAACCGGAATCGTGGACCGTGCTGATTGACGATCTTGGTGACATCAAGATCGAGCGCGCAACGAACTGAGATCAGTCAATATATAAGGCCGGGCGCGAGACCCGGCCTTCGATAATCCTACGCAGTTCCGGACAAAACCGTTACCTGGAATTGCTCTAGCTTAGATCTTCGACAAGGGCATCCGCGCCACCCTGTACACGGTGGGCAAGGGCAGCTTCCATGAAGTCGTTCAACTCGCCGTCGAGCACATCGCCGGGGCTCGTGCTTTCGACGCCCGTGCGAAGGTCCTTCACTAATTGGTAGGGCTGGAGAACATAGGAACGGATCTGGTGACCCCATCCGATATCGGTCTTGGAAGCCGCCTCGGCGTTCGCTGCTTCCTCGCGCTTCTTGAGCTCGGCTTCATAAAGCCGCGCGCGCAACATATCCCAGGCCTTGGCCCGGTTCTTGTGCTGTGAGCGCTCCTGCTGGCACTGCACGACGATGCCGCTCGGCATGTGCGTGATACGCACGGCAGAATCGGTCGTGTTGACGTGCTGGCCACCGGCACCCGAGGAACGGTAGGTATCGATGCGGCAGTCGCTTTCGTTAATATCGATCTGGATTGAATCGTCGACGACCGGGTAGACCCAGATGGACGAGAACGACGTATGCCGCCGGGCATTGCTGTCATAGGGCGAAATACGGACAAGCCGATGCACACCCGACTCTGTCTTCAGCCAGCCGTAGGCGTTATGGCCTTTGACGAGGAGCGTTGCCGACTTGATGCCGGCTTCTTCCCCATCCTGGATTTCCATAAGCTCCACCTTATAGCCCTGACGCTCGGCCCAGCGGGTGTACATGCGCAGCAGCATGTTCGCCCAGTCCTGGCTTTCGGTGCCGCCGGCGCCCGAATGGACTTCGAGGTAGGTGTCGTTCTGATCCGCCTCGCCGGAAAGCATGGCCTCGACCTGCTTCTTCGCGGCCTCGTTGCGCAGCTGTCTCAAGGCCTCCTCGGCGTCCGCAACGATTGCTGCGTCGCCTTCTTCCTCGCCGAGTTCGATGAGTTCGATATTGTCATTGAGCTGCTGCTCGAACCGGCGCAGACCGTTTATGCCGTCGTCGAGCTGTTGGCGCTCACGCATCAGCTTCTGAGCCTCAGCGGCATCGTTCCAGAGCGACGGGTCCTCCGCCTTGTTGTTCAACCAGTCCAGTCGTCTTACCGCCTGGTCCCAGTCAAAGATGCCTCCTCAGCAGGCTTATGGCCTGCTTGATTTCGTCGACAATGTTCTCGATTTCGCTACGCATGATCCTGCTTCTTGTGAACCCGTAAAAAACGTGAGGCTCAAATAGCGACGCCCGCCGCCGATGTAAAGGCGACGCGCGGCGCATCGGACATAAAGGGTCAGAACAGGCCGTTCGAGCCGGAGGTTACCGCCTGGTTGGCCTGCGGGGAGTTCCGCAGGATCTCCTCCGGCGGCACATATTGGTCGAGGCCACCGATGACGGAGAAGCTATCAGCAGGGCCCGTGCCCGGCTTGAAGGCTTCGATGATCGTGTCCGGCTCGCCTTCGACAGCCGCCATGCCTGTCTTTCGGTTGACCGGAATGAGGCTCATGCCTTCCGGCACCACGAACTTGCCGGGACGCGTGCCCTTAACCGCCTCCTGGATAAAGGCGTTGAAGATCGGCGCCGAAAGACTGCCGCCGGTCGCCCCACGGCCGAGCGGCGCCGGATCGTCAAAGCCGAGATAGAGGCCTGCCACGAGATCGGGCGTATAGCCGACGAACCAGGCGTCCTTCTCGTCGTTGGTCGTTCCGGTCTTGCCGGCAATCGGACGATCGAGTTGGATCTTGCCGGCCGCCGTGCCACGCGCGATGACACCTTCCATCATGGAGGTGATCTGATAGGAGGTCATCGGATCGAGGACCTGCTCTCGATTGTCCGTCAGTACAGGCTCTTCCTGCTTTTCCCAGTCGCCGGCATTGCAGTTGTCGCAGGTGCGATCCTCGTGCCGGAAAATCGTCTTGCCGTAGCGGTCCTGAATCCGGTCGATCAGCGACGGCTTGATCTGCTTGCCGCCATTGGCGATGACCGCATAAGCCGAGACCATGCGCAGCACCGTGGTTTCGCCCGAGCCGAGCGACATCGAAAGCAGCGGCGGCATCTTGTCGTAGATTCCGAAACGCTCGGCATATTCGGCAACGATGTTCATGCCCATGTCGTTCGCAAGGCGCACCGTCATCAGGTTGCGCGACTTCTCGATGCCAAGACGCAGGGTGGAAGGACCGGCCGAACCGCCCCCGTAATTCTCAGGACGCCAGACCTGGCCGCCGGCAACGATCTCGATCGGCGCATCGAGGATAACCGAGGCCGGCGTGTAGCCGTTGTCGAGCGCCGCCGCGTAGACGAAGGGCTTGAAGGACGAGCCGGGCTGGCGCATCGCCTGCGTCGCACGGTTGAATTCAGACTGGGCATAAGAGAAGCCGCCTACCATCGCCAGCACGCGGCCGGTGTGCGGATCCATCGCAACCAGCCCGCCCTGCACCTTCGGTGGCTGACGCAGCCGATATTCGCCCTTTTCGCCGGTCGGTTCGACATAGACGACATCACCCGGGCCGAGCACGCCTTCCGGCGACTTGGCGGTCTTGCGCTGGCCACCGGCGGAACGGTAAGCCCACTGCATGTTCTTTGCCGAAATGTGCCCTGTCAAACGTTCCGGAACGATCTTACCGGAGGCTTCCTTCTCCGGTTGGATGCCGATCTCCGCCCCTTCCGCATCGACGGACAGCACGACCGCCAGCTTCCATTCAGGCACATCGCTCAAGGACGCAATCTTGCCGAGCGGCTCGCCCCAGTCGCCGCCGATCTCGATCGTCTTGATCGGACCGTGAAACCCACGGCGCTCGTCATAGCTCAAAAGGCCGTCCTGCAGCGCCTTGCGCGCTACGATCTGCAGCTGCGGATCAAGCGACGTACGCACCGAAAGGCCGCCTTCGTAGAGAGCGTTGTCGCCATATTTCTGGATGATCTGCCGGCGCACTTCCTCGGCGAAGAAGTCCGACGCGAAAAGATGGGCGCCGCCGCGGCGCGGCGTCACACCTAGCGGCTGCTTCTTCGCATCTTCACCGTCCGCCTTGGTCACGTAGCCATTTTCCACCATCCGGTCGATCACCCAGTTGCGGCGCTCGATCGCGGCCTCCGTCTTGCGGAAGGGATGATAGTTGGCTGGTCCCTTCGGCAGAGCGGCGAGGTAGGCGGTTTCGGCAACGGTCAGTTCGGTCACCGACTTGTCGAAATAGGTCAGCGCCGCGCCGGCAATCCCGTAGGAGTTCAGGCCGAAAAAGATCTCGTTCAGGTAAAGTTCGAGGATACGGTCCTTGCTGTAGGCCTGCTCGATGCGGAAAGAGAGGATTGCTTCCTTGATCTTGCGATCAATCGTCTGGTCGGAGGTCAGCAGGAAGTTTTTCGCGACCTGCTGGGTGATCGTCGAAGCGCCGACCGGGCGACGGCCGGAGCCGAAGTTCTGCAGGTTGACGGCGATCGCGCGCACAAGACCGGTGATGTCGACGCCGGGATGCTGGTAGAAATTCTTGTCTTCGGCGGAAATGAAAGCCGCCTTGACGCGGTCGGGGATCGCCTGGATCGGCAGATAGAGGCGCCGCTCGCGGGCATATTCGGCCATCAGGGCGCCATTGCCGGCATGGAAGCGTGTGGTTACCGGCGGCGCATAGTTGGCCAGCACCTCATAATCCGGCAGGTCCTTGGTGATGGCACCAAGGTAGATCGCGACGGCTGCAGCGACGCCAAGCAGCAGAAACGCACCAACGCCGAAAAAATATCCAATCAGTCTGATCATCAGTCAGATACCGGTACCTAATTATCGTCCCATTGCCAGGCCGCCGCCGCATAACGCGAAAGCTCGAAGGCTCCGTGTTCTCGCCAACGAAATCGACCTCGCCAAACTATTCCGTCAGAAATCGTCTGGTATTACAGCTGCACGTTTCTGCGCTCCCTCTTATGGCGAGGGAGCCTACGCATCAACATTGTTTCCCAACAAATCCGGGCGCCTTGTTCCTAAAGTGCCCGGATTGTGAGTAAAATAGGGCTTGTCGCTGATTATCCCGTGCGCATCCTGTTGAAAAGCATATCGCTGTTACCCGAGCGACACAAATCACTTCCCACACGCCACGGTGCCGTCGAACTTGGGATTGACTAACCGCCGTTTGCAACGGCCGTCTCGCGATAGCGTCGAACGGCCACAGCGAGCAGACCCGACACCTTCTTGCGCCATTCCGGATCGAGCAGCTGCTTCTCGTCGTCCTTGTTCGAAAGAAAGCCGAGTTCGAGCAGGATCGAGGGCACATCCGGCGCCTGCAGGACGCGGAAACCGGCATGGCGATGGGGATTGTTAATCAGTTTGATCTGCCCCTCAAAGGAGGAAACGACCGTGCGCGCGAGATTGACCGAGAAGGCCTGGGTTTCGCGTCGCGTGAGATCGATCAGGATGTCCGCCACCTCTGCCGGTTCGCTTTCCAAGGGCACGCCGGCGATCTCGTCGGACAGGTTTTCGCGCTCGGCCAGATTGGCTGCGAGGTGATCGGATGCCTTGTCGGAAATCGTGTAGACCGTGGCCCCGCGAATATCCTTCTGTTTCAGCGTGTCGGCGTGAACGGAGATGAAGAGGTTGGCGCCTTTCTGCCGTGCGATCTGCACACGCTGCGGCAACGACAGGAACTCGTCCCGATCGCGGGTCAGGAACGCCTCGACGCCGGCTTCGCGCTTGAGCGTCGCGACCAGTTCCTCGGCGAAAGCGAGGGTCACATGCTTTTCCTCGGTCTTGGTGACGGTGCCGATCGCGCCTGTATCGATGCCGCCATGGCCGGCGTCGACAGCAATCACGAAGGCACTAGGGTTTTTCACTGCGGCGGCGACCGGCCGATCGGTCTTTGCCGCACGTACCGTTCCCGTCCACTGCTGGTCGCCGAGAAGCTCATCGAAGCGGGCCTGGTCGATCTTTTCGGCATCAAGGATGAGCCGGAAGCTCTTGCCGTCCTCTTCGGCCTTCACTTCCGCGTGGCTGACCTCCACCGGTCCCTTGGCGGACAGGACGAGCCGCGAGGTACCGACCCCCATCCCGCCGTAGCGGATGGCGTCGAACAGCCCGCGCGGCTCCAGGCTCTCCGGCTTCAGGCCGAAGGAGGTCTGCGGCAAATCGACGATGATACGGACGGGATTTCCCACGTAATGGATGGAAAATTCCGGCTTTCGGTCGAATTCGACAACGATGCGCGTGCGGGCATCGTCGCCGGCGATGCGAGCACCGAAGGCAAGCAAGGGGATCGGCTCCGCGGCCCGCACATCGGCCGCGTCCTGCACCACGGTCATCGCAGCAAATGCAAAGGCGATCACTCGCAGAGAACGACACCACGACGTCACAGATCGCAAAGAACGCAAACGTTTCGCCGAAGGCATCACCCTGGGCTCCCCACAAATTCCGTCGGATATCGGCGGTCCGCCCTCCGGCAAGACCGCTATCCCCTCAACCAATGAACCCTCATGGTTAACCAAACCTTGATAATCCTCATGATGGCGGCATGACAACGCGACTCGCTGGCGCGAACGGCTTCCTTACCGATCAATTTCACCGGGGCAAGCGAATCGATCAATATTGTGGCGTCAAAGGCTTTTCCCTTGCCAATGTGACATAGAAACCATAAAAGCGTCACAAGGAGAAAGTGTTGACGGGATAGAATCGTCGGCCGGGCAGCCGGAGCTTTTCCAGAGCTTGGCGCCAGGAATGATCGAGCCGGAAATGCCGGTTACAACCGTATCATGCCTTACGCGGCCGCAGGTGTTCATCCGCCGTCGCTGCATTTCCTCCCCGTATACTGGATCGCAAATTTCCGGCGGTGGCCGGAGTTCTTGATGGTGATTTTCACCAGATGCCCGCAAGCGGGCGCATTCATCGGGCCTCGCCTTCGAGGTCCAGGACATTGGCATTCTTGTTTGGTCTTTGATGTGACTCAGCAGTATCGGTCAGAAGTAAAGAGGCCCCGGGACGTGAACGTTCCGGCTGCCGTCTGGCTGCTGCACCTTCACCTGCACCAAACAGGACCTTTCACATCCGGCGCAGTTTTCGACGTGTCTGACGGCCTTCCCAAGGAAGCAGGTCTGTCTGCCGTTGCACCCTCGCGCCGAGGAGCACAACTTAGATGGCAGAGAAAATGCTTATCGATGCGTCTCACGCAGAGGAGACGCGCGTCGTTGTCGTACGCGGGAACCGCATAGAAGAATTCGACTTCGAATCGGAACACAAGAAGCAGATCCGCGGCAATATTTACCTGGCCAAGGTGACCAGGGTGGAGCCTTCGCTCCAGGCCGCTTTCGTTGACTATGGCGGCAATCGCCACGGGTTCCTGGCTTTCGCCGAAATCCATCCGGACTATTACCAGATCCCCCTCGCCGATCGTCAGGCGCTTTTGAAGGCGGAGGCCGAAGAGGCCCGCCGCGACGACGACGTCGAACCGGTCGAGACGGCGAGCGAGCAGAAGCCCGCGCCGGTCGAAGCCGAAGCGGAAACCGTGGCCGAGCTCGCCGAAGCCGTCGAAGCGGCCGCCGAGGAGCCCGCGGAAGTCGAAGCCGTCGCGGAGAAGCCGAAGACAAAGGCAAAGCCGAAGCGCACCCGCCGGACGAAGGCGAAGGTCGCCGAAGAAGCTTCCGAGACGACGGAGAGCCAGGACGGCGGCGAAGAGACTGGCAGCGGCGAGATGGCCGCCATGGTCGAAACCGATTCGATTTCCGAGGACGTCGATACGCGGCGGCGCCGCGACGACGATGATGACGACGACGACGCCCATGACGGCGAGAAGGAAATCATCGAATCCGTCGGCGCCGAAGACGCGATGGAAGAAGTTCCGGACCGTCAGGTGCGCAGGCCCCGCAAGCAGTACCGCATTCAGGAAGTGATCAAGCGCCGGCAGATCCTGCTGGTCCAGGTTGCCAAGGAAGAGCGCGGCAACAAGGGTGCCGCACTCACCACCTATCTCTCGCTCGCGGGTCGCTACTCGGTTCTGATGCCGAACACTGCGCGCGGCGGCGGCATTTCCCGCAAGATCACCAACCTCCAAGACCGCAAGCGCCTGAAGGAAATCGCTCGCGGACTCGAAGTGCCGCAGGGCATGGGCGTGATCCTGCGCACGGCCGGCGCCAACCGCACCAAAGTCGAGGTCAAGCGCGACTTCGAATACCTGATGCGCCTTTGGGAAAACGTCCGTACGCTGACGTTGAACTCGACCGCGCCTTGCCTCGTCTACGAGGAAGGCAGCCTGATCAAGCGCTCGATCCGGGATCTCTACAACAAGGACATCAGCGAGATCATCGTCTCCGGCGAGGAAGGCTACAAGGAAGCCAAGAGCTTCATGAAGATGCTGATGCCGAGCCACGCGAAGGTCGTGCAGCCCTATCGCGACGTGCATCCGATCTTCTCGCGCTCCGGCATCGAGGCACAGCTTGATCGCATGCTGCAGCCGCAGGTAACGCTCAAGTCGGGCGGCTATATCATCATCAACCAGACGGAAGCGCTCGTTTCGATCGACGTCAACTCCGGCCGGTCGACCCGCGAGCACTCGATCGAGGACACCGCCCTCCAGACCAACCTGGAGGCGGCCGAGGAAGTGGCGCGGCAATTGCGCCTGCGCGACCTTGCCGGCCTCGTGGTGATCGACTTCATCGACATGGAGGAGAAGCGCAACAACCGCGCGGTCGAGAAGAAGCTCAAAGACTGCCTGAAGAACGACAGAGCACGCATTCAGGTCGGCCGCATCTCGCATTTCGGCCTGCTCGAAATGTCGCGCCAGCGCATCCGTGCCTCGGTTCTTGAAAGCACGATGCAGACCTGCCCGCACTGCAACGGCACGGGTCATGTCCGTTCGCAGTCCTCGGTCGCGCTGCATGTGCTGCGCGGCATCGAGGAGTATCTGCTCAAGAACACGACGCACGACATCACCGTACGCACGATCCCCGAAATCGCGCTTTACCTGCTCAACCAGAAGCGCGGTACGATCATGGATTACGAACAGCGCTTCGGAGTCTCGATCATCATTGAGGCCGACGCCCATGTCGGCGCGCAGCATTTCGCGATAGATCGCGGAGAGCCGGTCGAGAACCCGGTCAAGATCGAACAGCTTCTGCACTTCGAGCCGGAACCGGAAGAAGACGACGTCGTGATCGAGGAAGATCTGGACGAGGAAGAAGCCGCAGAAGCCGCGGCCGAGCGTCCGGAGCCCGCAAAGGCACAGCAGGCCGACGAACAGGGTGGCCGCAAGCGCAAGCGCCGTCGTCGTCGGCGCGGCAAGGGCGGTGGTCCGGCGACGGAAGCAGTGGCCGCTGAAGCTGACGAGACGCTGGAAAGTGTGGCCGACGAAGCTGAAGAGGCCGAGGACGAAGAAGACGCTCAGGAGGCAGGAGCAGCAGCGGAGGACGATGCCGAGCAGAAGCGCAAGCGTCGACGCCGCGGCAAGCGTGGCGGCCGCCGCAACAAGCTGGAATCGGTAGAAGGCGAGACCACTGGCGATGTTGCTGCTGAGGCCGCCGACGAAGATGCTGCAGCCGAAGACGCCGTAGCTGAAGAGGCGGAAGCGGCGGAGCCTGTAGCCGAAGCGCCTGTTTTGGCAGAGGCCGCATCCGTGGAAACGGTGTCGGAAGAAACGAAGCCGGCCAAGCCGAAGCGTACTCGCAAGAAGGCGGTGAAAGTCGACGCTGACGTTGACGAGGCAGCCCAGACGGCAGTCGAAGCGCAGTCGGAGACTGTAGATCCGGTGGCAGAAGCCGTCGAGGAAGCCGGCGCTGATCTCGAAGGGGCTAAGCCCACGAGGGCTAATCGCGACCTCGCGACGATCGCGTCCGAACCCGTCATCACCTCGAATGTCTCAAACAAGAAGGAGACCAACGACGAGGAGCCTCCGAAGCCGAAAAAGGGCGGCTGGTGGCAACGTCGCGGTTTCTTCTGAGCCAGAGATAGAATGACTGAACAAAAAGCCCGGATTCGCTCCGGGCTTTTTTTGGTCCCGCCCGCTACGGCTGCCGCAGGCGGTGTATCGTAGCCGAGCGATCGCGAGCGACAGTACATCGCACGCTTGCGACGAAGATTCCAACAATCGCCATAACCACCTGAAACGACGTGTCAATCAGGCCAGCCAGCGGGAGACGCGATCCATCGCCTCCGACATCTCCGCTGCGGATCCAGCGTAGGAGAACCGCATTGTGCGGTGCCCTTCCACAGGGTCGAAGTCGAAACCGGGCGTCGCCGCCACATTGATCTCGGCCAGCATCCGGCGCGCAAAGGCCATGCTGTCATTGGTAAATCGGCTGACGTCGACATAGGCGTAGAAGGCCCCGTCCATCGGCGAGGCGATCGAGAGGCCGATCTGCGGCAGGCGCTTCATCAAAAGTTCGCGGTTGGCTGCATAGGCGGCCTTGTACCCGTCCAACTCTTCATGCGCGTCGAGCGCCGCCTCGGCGGCGATCTGGGAAAGCTCCGGCGGCGAAATATAAAGGCTCTGGGCCAGGCGCTC
The DNA here is from genome assembly GCF_013283645.1 of Sinorhizobium psoraleae. GTDB lineage: Bacteria > Pseudomonadota > Alphaproteobacteria > Rhizobiales > Rhizobiaceae > Sinorhizobium > Sinorhizobium psoraleae. Next base: position 82,963 of record NZ_JABEKV010000004.1, on the reverse strand, counting down.
GAAGCTGCGCACCTGCACCTCCGGCAGCACCATCCAGCCGATGCGCCAACCGGTCATGCAATAGTATTTCGAGAAGGAGTTGATCACGACCACATCGTCGGTCACTTCAAGCGCCGTGGCCTCTTCGCCAACGAATGTCAGACCGTGATAGATCTCGTCGGAAATGAAAGTGATACGCTCGGCGCTGCAATAATCCGCAAGTGCCTTGAGACCCGCCCGGCCTGTCACAGTTCCGGTGGGATTGGCCGGGCTTGCAAGAAGCACGCCCTTGAGTGGCTTGCCGATGCGGTCGGCCACGCGCGCGAGGCTTTCCGGCGTTAAGGTGAAGCCGGTTTCACTGCCTGCCTCAACCTCAACGACCGTAAGACCCAGGGCCTGCAATATGTTGCGATAGGCGGGATATCCCGGACGGGCGATGGCGACGCAATCACCTGGATCGAAGAGCGCGAGGAAGGCGAGATTGAAGGCGGCCGACGAGCCAGTCGTGACAGCAATCCGCTGCGGATCGAAGGCAAGGCCATGACGTCTGTGGTAGTGGCGAGCGATCGCCGTCTTCAATGACAGCGTGCCAAGCGCGTCAGTGTAGCCGAGGCGGCCGTGTTCAAGGGCGCACCTTGCTGCTTCAAGCGCCGCCTTCGGGGCCGGATGGACCGGCTGACCCACTGCCATCGAAATGACCGGATGGCCAGCATCGCGCCGCCGCGTGGCTTCCGCCAGCACATCCATGGCATGAAAGGGCTCGACGGCACTGCGTCTCGACATCTGTGTCAATGTAAATCCTCTGCTGCATGTCCATAAAATCGAAAGAGGAAAACATGCCGCAATTCAAATTGCTACAGCGTCATTTGCGCGTCTGACAAGACGCGCGGCGCTGTGGAAGCGGGCTAGTTTGCGCCCCTTTGCCTGATCATCTCGAGCTTCACAAGTGCGAGAGTGCCGCATTTCCGCCGATTTTGCCGTTTCGTTTCGCCGCGGCGCACCCTATGCTCGCATAAAAGGGTGCGAACCTTGGATAATTGTTGTCTTTCAAATACGCACATTGACGCAGCCGTGCGAAATGAACGACAGACAGAATACGGAAAGACAACGAGGAAAGAATGACCTTCAAGAAGATGATTGCCGCTGGGACGCTGCTCGCGCTTGTTGCGGGCGTAGCCTTGCCGCAGACGGCCGCCGCGCTCGATGCGAAACAGAAGGAAGAGTTCGGCGCCTTCATCAAGGAATATCTGCTCGCCAACCCCGAGGTCATGCTCGAGGTGCAGGAAGCCCTTGCAGCCAAGCAGCGCGCCAAGCAGCAGGAAGCGTCCGAGGCGGCGATCGCCAAGAACAAGAAGGCGATCTTCCAATCCGATCACGATGTGACCCTCGGCAATCCTGACGGCGACGTGACGATCGTCGAGTTCTATGATTACAATTGCGGCTACTGCAAACGTGCACTCTCCGACATGGATGAGATCATCACGGCGGACAAGAACGTCCGTTTCGTGCTGAAGGAACTGCCGATCCTCGGGCCTGACTCCCTTGCCGCGCACAAGGTCAGCGCTGCCTTCCGCCTGATCGCTCCCGAAAAATACGGCGACTTCCACCGCGCTCTGCTTGGAGGCGAGGAGCGGGCGACTGAGGAAACGGCGATTGCCGTCGCGGCGAAACTCGGCGTAACCGAGGAACAGCTGCGGGAGAAGATGGAAAAAGAACCGCACGATTCCGCCGTGCGCGAGGCTTATACGCTCGCAAACGAGCTCGGCATCACCGGCACACCATCCTATGTGATCGGCAATGAAGCGGTCTTCGGCGCCGTCGGGGCCAACGAGATCGTGACGAAGGTGGCGAACATGCGCAGCTGCGGCAAGACCGTCTGCTGAACCGAGAGACACCACAAAGATGTCAAGCGGCCTTCCCCAGGTCGTGTTCCTCTCAAATCACCGTCACTTGTGGACAAATCCGGCGAGGGCCTAAGGGGCTTTTCCTCGCGAAACCATCAGTCTATAGGTAACCCTCCATCATCGGACCGGAATCCCTTATGCCCTCGACGATTTTTGTGCTGAACGGCCCCAACCTGAATGCGCTCGGCAAGCGCGAGCCAGGTATTTATGGCGGCCAGACGTTGGCCGACCTCGAGGCGATGTGCAAGTCTGAGGGCAACTTGCTTGGCTTCGACGTCGATTTCCGGCAATCGAACCACGAAGGCACTCTGGTCGACTGGCTGCACGAAGCCGGCGAAAAGGCCGCAGGCGTCGCCATCAACCCGGGCGCCTACGGCCACACCTCGATTGCCATGCATGATGCCATTCGTGCAATTGCTGTTCCCGTCGTGGAACTGCATCTTTCCAACATCCATGCGCGCGAGGAATTCCGCCACAAGTCGATGATCGCACCGGCCGTCAAGGGCGTGATCTGCGGGTTCGGCGCGCAGAGTTACATTCTGGCGCTGCATGCGCTAAAGAACCTGACGGACAAATCGAAATAAGAAGAACACGAGGCTCATACTCCCATGGCTGAAAAGAAACCGGGTATCGATCAGGCGCTGATCCGCGATCTCGCCAATATCCTCAATGATACCGATCTGACCGAGATCGAGGTGGAGCAGGACGATCTGCGCATCCGCGTTTCGCGCAATGGCACGCCTGTCGCGATGTCGATGCCGGCAATGCCCACCTATCAGGCGCCGCCCCAGGTCGCCGCGGCTCAGCCCGCCGCCGCCCCGGTCGCCGAAGGCGGCCGTAATTCCAAGAATGCCGTAACGGCCCCGATGGTCGGTACCGCCTATCTGTCTCCTGCGCCGGGCGCCCGCCCGTTCATCGAAGTCGGCGCGCTGGTCAAGGAAGGCCAGACGATCCTGATCATCGAGGCGATGAAGACGATGAACCAGATTCCGGCACCGCGCGCCGGCAAGGTCACCGAGATTCTCGTTCAGGACGCGGCCCCTGTAGAATATGGCGAACCCCTGATCGTGATCGAGTAACGCACGATGGCGATGATCTCGAAAATCCTCATTGCCAATCGCGGCGAAATCGCTCTGCGGGTGCTACGCGCCTGCAAGGAGCTCGGCATCGCAACCGTTGCCGTGCATTCGACGGCCGACAGCGACGCGATGCATGTCCGGCTGGCGGACGAAAGCGTCTGCATTGGACCGCCGCCTTCACGCGAAAGCTATCTGAATATCCATCAGATCGTCGCCGCCTGTGAAATCACCGGCGCCGATGCGGTGCATCCGGGCTACGGCTTCCTCTCGGAAAACGCCAAGTTCGCGGACATCCTCGACGCGCACGACATAACCTTCATTGGTCCGACGGCCGAACATATTCGTCTCATGGGCGACAAGATCACTGCCAAGAAGACGGCGGAAGCGCTTGGCATTCCGGTCGTGCCTGGTTCCGAAGGCGAGGTGAAGCCCGAGAATGCGCTTGAAGTCGCCCGCAAGATCGGCTTCCCGGTGCTGATCAAGGCGACGGCCGGCGGCGGTGGCCGCGGCATGAAGGTCGCGAGAACCGAAGACGACCTCGAGCATGCCGTCGCAACGGCGCGCGCCGAGGCGGCAGCGGCTTTCGGCAACGAAGCCGTCTATATGGAAAAGTTTCTCGGCAGGCCGCGCCATATCGAAGTCCAGATCGTCGGCGACGGCGAAGGCAATGCCATCCATCTCGGTGAACGCGACTGCTCGCTGCAGCGCCGCCACCAGAAGGTCTGGGAAGAAGCCAACTCGCCTGCCCTCAACGTCGATCAGCGCATGAAAATCGGCCAGATCTGTGCCGATGCGATGAAGAAGATGAAGTATCGCGGCGCCGGGACGATCGAGTTCCTCTATGAGGACGGCGAGTTCTATTTCATCGAAATGAACACGCGCCTGCAGGTGGAGCACCCGATCACCGAGGCAATCACCGGCATCGACCTGGTGCACGAGCAGATCCGCGTGGCATCGGGCGCCGGTCTCTCGGTCAAGCAGGAAGATATCGTTTTCTCGGGCCACGCCATCGAATGCCGCATCAATGCGGAAGACCCACGCACCTTCGTGCCCTCCCCGGGTACGATCACGCATTTCCACGCGCCGGGCGGCCTCGGCGTGCGTGTCGACAGCGGCGCCTATCAGGGCTATCGCATTCCGCCCTATTACGACAGCCTGATCGGCAAACTGATCGTCCACGGCCGGACGCGCGTCGAGTGCATGATGCGGCTTCGCCGCGTACTCGATGAATTCGTCATCGACGGTATCAAGACGACCTTGCCGCTGTTCCAGGAACTGATCAACAATCAGGACATCGCCAACGGCGACTATGACATCCACTGGCTGGAGCACCATCTGGCCACAACATCCGCATAGGACAAAGAGTTGAAAGGGACGCGCAGCAAACAACCGGACATAACGCCGGACATGTTGCTGCGCGCCTATTCGATCGGCCTCTTCCCAATGGCCGACTCGGCCGATGATCCGGAACTCTTCTGGGTCGAGCCGGAAATACGCGGCATCATTCCGCTCGATGCCTTCCATATCTCCCGCAGCCTGGCGAAGACAATTCGCCGGCGTCCGTTCGAGATTCGCTACAACACCGCTTTCGAAGCGGTGATCGAAGGATGCGCAAAACCAGCGCCTGACCGGCCCACGACCTGGATCAACGACAAGATCCGCTCGCTCTATGCGGCCCTTCACCGGATGGGTTATGCCCACAGCGTCGAAGCTTGGCAGGATAACGCGCTTGTGGGCGGTCTCTATGGAGTCTCGCTAGGGGCCGCCTTCTTCGGCGAGAGCATGTTCTCGCTGCGCAGCGATGCCTCCAAGATCTGCCTCGTCCACCTGGTCGAGCGCCTGCGGGCGAAGGGATTCCAGCTCCTCGATACCCAGTTCACGACCGAGCACCTGAAATCGTTCGGCGCGATCGATGTGCCCAAAGCCGAGTACGAGGTTCTGCTGGCGAGAGCGATGGCCTCGTCTGACTTGCCGTTCTAGCTGCGCGCTTGCCCAGCACGCGGCGGCCTGTCATTCACGCTTCAACGGCGTCGCGCTGCAGCGTTTTGCGCTTCAAGATAAATCTTCTCGTTAAATCGGCTTCGGTTACTGCATCATTGCTTGCCGATCCAAGGTCAGCCATGCAGCAATTCGACATCTTTGCGCGTGTGATAGGACGGGCGGCGCTGCAAGGTATGTCATAGCGACGGTTGCCGGAAATCTACTGCTTCGCTGCAGTGTCCGGTGGCGGCAGGTCGGACGTTGCCTTGCAGGACTGCAGCCAGACGTCATAGACGGGGTGCTCAACGGCATTCAGGCCCGGGCTGTCAGCGAACATCCAGCCGGTGAAGATGCGCCGGATCTTGCGATCGAGCGTGATCTCTTCGACTTCCACGAAGGTCGTGGTCTTCGGCGCCTCCGTATCGTCGCGGCTGTAGCAGACGCGTGGCGTCACCTGCAGTGCGCCGAATTGCACGGTCTCGCCGATATAAACGTCGAACGTCGTGATGCGGCCGGTGATCTTGTCGATACCGGAGAAAACCGCGACGGGATTGGAAAGACGCGTTGCACGCGCGATATCGGTGGAGGACATCAACGGCAGCGCCATCAGCAGCGCAAGGCTCGCTTGACGGGCCGCCCGGCCGATCCAGTTCTGCAGACAGAAACCTGCCATTTACGCCAGTCTCCCCCGCGCTTTCCTATTCGTGCTTGGAGCGGTTCGTTCCAATTGAACCATGCGCCAACTCCTGTTTGCCGCATTTCCGGACGGCAACCGATTTCCGTATCACCTGGAATTGCTCCGGCCTTCAGGCGCTAAACCCGAAATGTGGCTGCGCCATGATCGAGGGGTTCGCTCATATCTTGTAAAGATGAACCGGGCTCAGGAGCGTGGCGTCCAGGCGTCGTAGTCGCCGGTCACGCGCGGGCGCTCGCCCACGCCCGCGATAGACCCTTTCGGGCGATAGGCGTTCGGCGTGCCCGTCTGGTTCGAACGATGCGGCTTCTGCCACTCGCGGGCTACGTATTTCTCGTCGGCGGGGGAAATGTCCGTACGGTGATGCATCCAGCCGTGCCAGCCGGGCGGGATGGCCGAAGCCTCGGCAGGTCCATTGTAGATCACCCAGCGCCGCGTACGACCTTCGGAATCCGTACCACCCTGATAGTAGACGTTGCCGAATTCGTCTTCACCCACGCGTTTGCCAAAGCGCCAGGTATGAAAACGCGTACCGATTGTCTGTTGGTTCCACCAAGTGAAAATCTGCAGCAGAAGCTTCATGGGTCTTCCTTCACCGGCCGTTGGGAAGGCAGCCGGACATCAATATCATGCTCCCGCTTATGCCCCGCCACTCATGCCTTGTCCAGTGATTCTGCTTTGCCGCCAGTCATTTCAGCCGCATCTTGAAGCCGATATGACTGCGCTCAAAACCAAGGCGCTCGTAAAATCGATGCGCATCGGCTCGCACGATGTTGGAGGTCAGTTGGACTTTCGAGGCTCCCTTCTCCCGAGCCTCGGCGACCGCGTGGCGAACCATGCGCTCGCCTATGCCGAGACCCCGCATGTCTTCGCGTGTCTGTACAGCCTCGATCACGAGGCTCGAACTGCCTCGCCCGGGAAGCGATGTCAGCAGCGCCGTCTGGAACGTGCCTACCACCTCGCCGCGGAGGATCGCCACATACAGGGTCTGGTGGGGTGACCCGCTGATCTCTTCGAACGCCGAGACATAGTCGCCGGAGGCTTCCGGTTCAGTCGTATCGCCGTGCCCGCCGAGCCGATCGTTGGCAAAAAGGGCAATGATCGCGGGCAAGTCCCCGCGCTCGGCTTGGCGGATTTCGAGGTCGATCGTCATTTCCCGTTTCTCCCGTGGCATCAACGCTGCGGCGCATCAATCACCAGGAGGCTGCAATTTCATGACAACCGGCGCGTATTCGCATCGAAACTGACCGCGAGGGCTAGGGAAGCTGCTTCTCCAGGATAAGCGCCGGAACGCCCGACTGTTCGTCTCCGCAATTCGCCGTCCTTCCTACTTCGGAAAAGCCATGCGCCCGATAGAACCCCAGTGCGTGAAGGTTTTGCGGCTCGACTTCCAAGCGCATGCGCTCAGCATCCGGAAAACAGGTTTCGAGTTCGGCAAACATGTCGCGGCCGATGCCCTGTCCTTGATATTTCGGAAGAACGTAGAGTTGGTGGAGGACGGCGGTTTTCGCAAGCGAGTCCGACATTGCCGCATAGCCCATGCCGGCAAGCTCTCTGCCGTTATCGGCAACGACGAATTCGGCATTCTTTCGCTGCAGACGCTTTCTCAAGGCGTCGATCGAATGCCATCTGGCGGTGAGTTCGTCGACTTTGTCGGCTCCGTAAAGCGTGTCGTAGGTCGCATGCCACGTCTCGGCCAGCAAGGCGCGGACCTTTTCGAGGTCGCGCTCACTGGCCGTGCGGACGAAAAACATGGTCATTCCTCGATGCCGAGCTTGGCCTTGACAAGCGCCTGAACAGCCTGCGGGTTCGCCTTGCCGCCAGTTGCCTTCATGACCTGGCCGACGAACCAGCCGGCGAGCGAAGGCTTTGCCTTGGCCTTTTCCACCTGATCGGGATTGGCGGCAATGATTTCATCGACGGCATTCTCGATTGCACCGGTGTCGGTGACCTGCTTCATGCCGCGTGTCTCGACGATCTCGGCCGGATCGCCACCTTCGTTCCAGATAATTTCGAAGAGGTCCTTGGCGATCTTGCCGGAGATGGTTTCGGCCTTGATGAGGTCGATGATGCCGCCGAGCTGAGCGGGCGAAATCGGAGTCTCTTCAATGGTTTTACCGGCTTTGTTCAAGGCGCCCAACAGGTCGTTGATGACCCAGTTGGCTGCCATCTTGCCGTCACGTCCGGCGGCCACCGCCTCGAAATAGTCGGCGATCGCCTTCTCCGAAACGAGAACCGAGGCGTCATAGACCGAAAGGCCCATGTCGCGGATGAAGCGCTCCTTCTTGTCGTCCGGCAGTTCCGGAAGATCGGCCTTCAAGGCCTCGACGAACGCGTCGTCGAATTCGAGCGGCAGCAGGTCCGGATCTGGGAAGTAACGATAGTCATGCGCCTCCTCCTTCGAGCGCATGGAACGCGTCTCGCCCTTGTTCGCGTCGAAGAGCCGCGTTTCCTGATCGACGACGCCGCCATCCTCGAGGATCGCAATCTGGCGGCGTGCCTCGTATTCGATCGCCTGGCCGACGAAGCGGATCGAGTTGACGTTCTTGATTTCGCAGCGCGTGCCGAAAGACTCGCCGGGGCGGCGGACCGAAACGTTGACGTCCGCCCGCATCGAGCCTTCATCCATGTTGCCGTCGCAGGTGCCGAGATAGCGCACGATCGAGCGCAGCTTGGTGAGATACGCCTTCGCCTCGTCCGACGAGCGCAAATCCGGCTTCGAAACGATTTCCATCAACGCGACGCCCGAGCGATTCAGATCGACATAGGACATCGACGGATGCTGGTCGTGCATCGATTTTCCGGCATCCTGCTCCAGATGCAGACGCTCGATACCGATCTCGACATCCTCGAACTGTCCCTGCCGGTCCGGCCCGATCGAAATGATGATCTTGCCTTCGCCGACGATCGGATCCTTGTACTGCGAGATTTGATAGCCCTGCGGCAGGTCCGGATAGAAGTAGTTCTTCCGGTCGAAGATGGAACGATTGTTGATCTTGGCCTTGAGGCCGAGGCCAGTGCGAACCGCCTGCTTGACGCATTCCTCATTGATGACCGGCAGCATGCCCGGCATCGCGGCATCGACGAGCGAGACATTGGCATTCGGCGCATTGCCGAACTCCGTCGACGCACTCGAGAACAGCTTCGAATTGCTGAGCACCTGGGCATGGACTTCCATGCCGATGATGACCTCCCAGTCGCCGGTGGCACCGGGAATGAAGCGTTTCGGATCGGGAGTGCGGACGTCGACGATGCTCATGTCATGCTCTTCTTTGAAGCCTGATTTTCGAGGTTTCTCGGTAGAGCAATTGGACCGCTGGTGCAAGGCTTGTGAGACCCGGGTAGACCGACCGCGCGGTCGGGACCGCCTTTAATGAAGCATTGGGCACCTTGTGCCTATTGTCGCCTATGTCGCCAATGATGACCCTTGTTGTTCTCGCAAGTATCAACCTCGCCACTTACTGTTTGTTCTGGCTGGATAAACGAGCGGCGCAGCACAACGCCTGGCGCGTGTCGGAGCGCATGTTGCTGACGTTTGCCATTGCCGGTGGCTCTCTCGGTGCGCTCGCCGCGTGTCATATTCATCGGCACAAGACACGCAAAGAACCGTTCCGGACGTTGCTTCTCTCCATCGTCACCTTCCATATCGGCCTCATCGTCGCCACCGCCGCCACAGATCCAGAGTCGCCGTCACTCCTTGACGCTTGGGCGGCCATTTTTTAGAACAATCACCGTCCGAATGGAGTCTTTATGTTCTTTCAGTCTGAGTCCCGGTAAGGGCCCTGCCGGCGGTCACCACGACTTGCGCGCACGGGCCGGAAACGTGAACCCCGCTCATCCCAGGATTTGCGGAACGTTTTCCTGCGTTCTCACGAGCGCCATTCCGGAATACTCAAACCATGGACATTTCGCGCGCGGAACAGCGCATTCTTCATCATTTGGCCCAAGGCGGCCGCATTGAAATTACCCGCGACGGCAAGGCGATCGCCGAAATCCGTTGTTTCACACGAGACGGCTGGGTCTATCCCGGCGTCGATCTCGAGCTCTTTCGCAAGCTGAAACAAAAAAAGGCGATCAAGTCCTCGGGCGGAAAGCCCTACCGCATCACCGAGCGCGGTCTCTATCTCGTCAGATCGGAACTCAACAACCGCTGAGTGCTCCAACTCCGATCATCCCCGGAGACTTTGCGATCTCCGGGGAGTTGACGGGATCCGTCTGGATCGGCCTCACGTTTCGACGATCGCTTCCGGCGGTATCACCTTCTCGGCGGAGACCGGTCCAACGACGCGATCCCGCCCCGCCGCCTTGGCACCATAGAGGGCGACGTCGGCTTGCGACAGCAGGTGTGAGAGCCCCAGCTTCGGCGACGCCAGCGTTGCAACGCCGACGCTGGCCGTGACGCTCAACTTCCCGCCGTGCGTGAGATCGACGGTCGCAGAACGGACCGCGTGCACGACGCGCTCTGCCACGTCGCTTGCGTCTTGCAGGGACTGGCGCGCGAGCACGATCGCGAACTCCTCGCCGCCCAGCCGGCCGAGGAGATCATCTGCCCGCAGTGTGCCGGAGATGGTTCGTGCCACGACCTGCAAGACACGGTCGCCAACGGCATGCCCGTAAGTATCGTTGATGGCCTTGAAATGGTCGATGTCGAGCATCATTGCGAAGGCGCGCTCGTTGCTCTTCTCCAGCCGGGCAATCAAGGCGCTCGCGCGCGCCATGAAGGCGCCGCGCGCCAGACATTGCGTAAGAGAGTCATAGTCGACCGCATGTGAAAGACGGGCGATCAGGCTGCGGCGCGCCATGTCGATACTCGCCACCGTCAAAGGCCCGAGGGCAAGCAGCGTTATCCCAAGCCGGGTCGATGTCAGCGTCGCTTCGGCAACGCCGCTCACCCCAAGGCGCAAGGCGCCAGACGCAACCGCCATCTGCGTCAAGAGACAGACAATCATCGTCAACGCCGTGGTCGCGAAGAGACCGTAGCTCAATGCGCACCAGATCAATGCGGGAACCGGAAAGGCTATGGCGCCCGGCCCGCCGACGAGCAGAGCGGCACCGCAGGAGAGCAGGAGGAGGATCAGAGGCAGCGGATGTGCCGCCAGGGCCAGCCCCTGCTTTAAGAACGCCGCCCTTCTCGATCTGCGAACAAGGGACGGCATAGTCTGGAAGGCCGGCACCAGCACCGTGTAGTTGACCAGATCCGTCGTCAGCCATGAAAGATACGCAGTCCAGGCGGGTTCATCGAAAAATCGCACACTGGCGACGGCTCCGACCACGGATGCGCAAGCACCGGCGACTGCTGCGACGGCGAACATGTAGAGGACGGAGAGCGGCCGGCGCAGACGCCGGTCCTCCTCGCGAAGGCGCATGAACAGGCTGTAGCCTAGGCCGGCGCTGACCAGGTTCGCAGCATTCAGCCCGATCGCCTGCCAAAGACCGGAGCCGGTCACGACGTCGGCCATCACATAGCCGGTTGCCGCCGAGAACCATCCGACCGGGGAAGCCAGCGATGGATTGCGCAGCATCAGACCAAGCAAAATCGCGTTTGCCGGCCAGATCGAAGCCAGCATCCCCACCGGTCGGCTGAAAATACCGAGCAGGCTCGCGATGAAGACGATCAGTCCAAGGCCGGCAATCAGGAGCGGATGAAAGGAAAACTTAACAAACGCCGGTCGTTCAATACTATCTCAAATATCTGCAACGAGCGCCCCCACGTCGCCACGCAATTTCATAACCGCAACATTTCATGGAGTCAGTGAACGAGGTGTGAATAAAGCGACCTTGGAGATATGCAATGTGGAAAACGCAGCATTCTCGAAACCGGGATTCCTTAGAGCGGCGCCGATTTAAGGAAATATGCTGCAGGTCTCGGCGTCAAACTTCCTGAAATTTATTCTGAGAAAACGCGTCGATCGAGTCTGAAATGAGCGGTTTGCTCAGCCCGATGAACTGGACGTCACGATCGAGCTTCTGCGAATAGGCCGTCGATAGCCAATTCACGCGATAACCGGACCTCTGGAAGAAGGCAATGGCGAAGGCGTTTTGCGCATGCGTCCTGGCGCTTGCCGTATCGAATCCGTCTGCCACGATGCGCTTCTCGATATGCGCAAGCAAAAAGCTACCGAGGCCCCTGCCCTGAGCCTCCGGTTCGATCCATAAGTCGGAGATCGTGCCGTCGAGATCTTCGCGCGCTACCCAACCGCGGACGCGCCCTCCTTCTTCGACCAACTGGACGGTGTGCCAAGGTGTCGAACGCCTGTTCCGCGAGCCGGCGCATTTTTGCTGCATCGGCAAGCGCGGCAATAGCCTGTTCCCAGGCCCTCAGGCCGATCGCGGCGAGAAGCCGAATTTCGCTTTGACGGGCATGGCGGACGATGAACATGGAGCGGTCCCTTTCCGCTCCACTACATCATTTCTTCCGCTGCGTGGCCAGCGATCGGCTGGGCCTCTTACCACCATTTGGGCGGTGTGAAGCGGCCAGCCGCCTGTTCGATGACATGCGCCGTCTTGAACAGCGTTTCCTCCTCGAACGGCTTGCCGATGAGCTGCAGGCCTAGCGGAAGGCCCTTGCGATCAAGCCCACCCGGCACCGCAATTCCCGGCAGCCCGGCCATGTTCACGGTAACGGTGAAGATGTCGTTCAAGTACATCTTCACCGGATCGGCTGCGAGATCCTCATCCGCTATTCCGAAGGCCGAGGACGGCGTCGCGGGCGTCAGGATCGCGTCGACGCCTGCATTGAAAACGACCTCAAAGTCGCGTTTGATCAGCGTCCGGACCTTCTGCGCGCGCAGATAATAGGCGTCGTAGTAGCCGGCGGAGAGCACATAGGTCCCGATCATGATGCGGCGCTTGACTTCCTGGCCGAAGCCGGCAGCCCGCGTCCTCTCATACATGTCGATGATATCCTTGCCGTCGACGCGCAGGCCGTAGCGGACACCGTCATAGCGCGCGAGGTTCGACGACGCCTCGGCGGGGGCGACGATATAATAGGCCGGCAGCGCATATTTCGTGTGCGGCAGCGAAATGTCGACGATCTCGGCACCGGCGTCCTTCAGCCAGGCAATGCCCTGCTGCCAGAGCGCCTCGATTTCCTCCGGCATGCCGTCGACGCGGTATTCCTTCGGGATGCCGATCCTCATGCCCTTGATCGACTGGCCGATCGACGCCTCATAATCCGGCACGGGCAAATCGACGGAGGTCGTATCCTTCGGATCGATGCTGGCCATCGACTTCAAGAGGATCGCCGCATCGCGCACGTCGCGCGCGATCGGGCCGGCCTGGTCGAGCGAGGAGGCAAAGGCGACGACGCCCCAGCGCGAGCAGCGGCCATAGGTCGGTTTGATGCCGACAGTACCGGTGAAGGCGGCCGGCTGGCGGATCGAGCCGCCGGTATCCGTTGCCGTCGCACCGGCGCAGAGATGGGCCGCGACCGCAGCCGCCGAACCGCCGGAAGAACCGCCCGGCACGAGGTCAAGGTTGGAACCCTTGGCGCGCCACGGGTTCTTGACCGGTCCGTAGTAGGACGTCTCGTTGGAAGAGCCCATGGCGAACTCGTCCATGTTGAGCTTGCCGAGCATCACGGCGCCGTCGTTCCAGAGGTTCTGGGTGACGGTCGATTCGTAGCGCGGCTCGAAACCGTCAAGAATATGGCTACAGGCCTGCGTGTGAACGCCCTCGGTACCGAAGAGATCCTTGATGCCGAGCGGAATGCCTTCCAGGGCACCGGCTTTGCCGGCTGCAATACGGGCATCGGAGGCCTTCGCCATCTCGCGGGCTTTTTCCGGTGTCACGGCGACATAAGCGTTGATCGTGTCGTTGGCCGCCTCGATCGCGGCGATGTAAGCATCCGTCAATTCGACCGCCGTGATTTCCTTGGAGGAAAGCTTCGTGCGGGCTTCGGCAATCGTGAGGCTTGTAAGTTCGGTCATGATGTAATCGGGCTTTCGCAATCGGAAACGTCGGGGCGGGACGCGGTTTCTTACTCGACCACTTTCGGGACGACGAAGAAGTTGCGGTCCGAATTCGGTGCATTGGCGACAACGTCAGCCGCCTTGCCGCCGTCGGCGACGGTGTCTGCGCGCTTCTTCATGTTCATCGGCGTTACCGAAGTCATCGGCTCGACGCCGTCGACATTCACTTCGGACAGTTGCTCGACGAAGCCGAGAATGCCATTGAGCTCGCTCATCATCCGCGCGGCTTCCTCTTCGCTGACGGCGATGCGGGCAAGGCGCGCGACACGCTTCACGGTGGCAAGGTCTACGGACATGATCGTCTCCGGTATCTCAAAGTTTCCCCCGCTATAAAGACGAGTTGCACAACGTGCAACGGGCGAATGTCACCGACAGGCTTCGCGCCAGGCACCATTGCTCTTTAGAGAGAGACAATCCCACCGACTTCCGGCGTTGCCACCAGCGTCGAGGCGCCATCCATGCCGGCGACGAAGGTCTGCGGCGTCTGGTCGACGATCGGAAACGAACCATAGTGGCAGGGGATGGCAGTGTTGAATTTGAAATAGCGCTGGCACGCGAGAGCGGCCACGGCGCCGCCCATCGTGAAGCGGTCGCCGATCGGCACGATGCCGATGTCCGGTTCGTGCAGTTCGTGGATCAGCGCCATATCCGAGAAAATATCTGTGTCGCCCATATGATAGAGCGTCGGTTCGTCCTCGAAGTGGAGCACGAGGCCGCCGGCGCTGCCGAGCGAATGGGAAACGCCGTCTTCGGTGATCTGCGCCGAGGAATGAACCGCATTGACGAATGTTGCGGAAAAGCCGTCAAGCTGGATCGTGCCGCCGGTATTGCCCGGCTCCATCTTCGACACGCCCTGCCGCCCGAGCCACATGCAAAGGTCGAAGTTGCCAAGCACCGTGGCTCCCGTTTCCTTGGCAATCGCGACGGCGTCGCCGACATGATCGCCGTGGCCATGCGTGAGCAGGATATGCGTGAGCCCCGCAGTTGCCGCCTTGCGTTCGCTTTCACGGAACGCCGGGTTTCCGGTGAAGAAGGGATCGATCAGGATTTTGGCTTTCGCCGTCTCGATGTGGAAGGCGGAATGGCCGAGCCATTTGATCTTCATGATGTTCTCCTTGGATCACGGTAAGTTTGAGCGAGCAACCGAACCTGACGGCGTTGTCGTTCTTAAAGAGTTAGAGCGAACCGCGTTGATGATTTATGTGTCGGACCAGCATATGGATCAGACGACACAAGTGGAAAGATCGAATCGGGAAATCCCATGGCAATTCTTACGATCGAAGAACTGGCAGCGCGTTTGCCGCCCAACCAGGCGATTGCCGGGCTCGACCTCGGCACGAAGAAGATCGGGCTGTCGGTCTCCGATCTCGGACGGCGCTTCGCGACACCGCGCGACGTGATCCGGCGCGTCAAGTTCGGCGTCGATGCGCAGGCGCTTCTCTCCGTGGCGGAGAAAGAAAAGGTCGCTGCCTTTATCATCGGCCTGCCCGTTAATATGGACGGGACCGAGGGGCCGCGCTGCCAGGCGACGCGCGCCTTCGTCAGAAACATGGGAGAGAAAACCGATATTCCCTTCGTGCTCTGGGACGAGCGGCTTTCGACGGTCGCCGCGGAGCGGGTGCTGATCGAGATGGACGTATCCCGGAAGAAGCGAGCCGGGCGCATCGACTCCGCCGCCGCTTCCTTCATTCTTCAGGGGGCGCTCGACAGGTTAGCGTCGCTCGCAAACGCCTCCCGCGATTGAGCGGCGCCGCGCGTGCCGAAACGACGTCGGCACCAGGCAAGGATCTCACGGCGTTTCCTGAGCGCGACCAGCGCAAATACGATGGCGCTATCCACCACCATTGCCCGCGCGACGAGCGGCGGAATGGTTTCGGGCGGAATTCCGAGCACGTGGCCATAGATCGCGAAAACCAGGTCATGCGCCTGACGCGTCAACATGAAGACGCCGAAGCTCATGTCGTAATAGGAAAGACCATACCAGCCGGTCAGCAGTGTAACCGGGGCACCCCAAAAGATCAGGAGCCACTTCATGCGTTCGCCCTTTCCGGGATCCGCCGGCGGAGCAGCGGATAGAGCGCTCTCTCGACCAGCACGAACGCCAGAAGAGCGGCCGCAAGCACCCCGATGTCGAGCGCCAGGCCGGCAAAAAAAATCATCATGATGATCAACAAACCAGTTCTCATCGAACCGCTCCGTTCTCGATTTCCTGCCCCAATCTCCACCCTTGGGCACGCGCCTGCAACGTAAACCATTTGTTAAGGTTAATATTCACAAGCGAAGTTCGGCTTGCGACTGGCCATGGTGCGAACTATGCGTAGGTCCTCCCCTGTGCATGGACCCGTCATGACCGTGATCTTCGAGAGCATTCTGCCCATCTTCCTGCTCGTGCTTCTTGGAGTCTGGCTTCGACGGTCGAAGCTTATCGATCAGGGGCTGTGGATCGGGCTCGAGCAGTTCGGGTACTATCTTCTTTTCCCCGCGCTGCTTTTCTCGACCTTGGCCGAGGCGGACTTCACCGGAATGAAGGCAGACGCAACGGCGATTGCGACCATCGGCAGCGTTACAGCGATGTCGGCCGCACTCCTTCTGAGCTGGCCACTCCTGCGCAGCCGGCAGATCTCCGGCGCCGCCTTCACCTCGATCTTTCAGACCGCTACGCGTTGGAATGCCTTCATTGCGCTGGCCGTGGCGCAAAAGCTCTACGGTGCGATCGGTCTCAGCCTGACCGCGCTGGTGATGACACTGATCATCATCCCGATCAATTTCTACAATGTCGCCGTGCTCGTCTGGTTCGGCGGCGGCGGTCGCGGTCTCGGTTTCTTCTTCGTAAAGATCATCACCAATCCTTTGATCATTTCGTCGGCGCTTGGGATATTGTTCAACATCACCGGCATCGAACTCTATGCACCGGTGATGACGGCGATCGACATGCTGGCGACGGCCTCACTTAGTCTCGGCCTGATCATGGTTGGTGCCGGTCTCAAGATCGCCGACGCATTGAGGCCGAGCAGCGCCGCAATACTGGCGGTCGCGCTCAAGCTAATCGTCATGCCGGCTTTCATGGTCGGAGCCAGTGCGCTGCTCGGCATCCGCGGCGATGCGCTGCTGGTGATAGCGCTGGGAGCGGCCGTTCCGACAGCCATGAACGGCTATCTTCTCGCCAAGCAAATGGGGGGAGATGCAGAACTCTATGCCGCGGTCGCGACGGTTCAGACGGCGTTATCCTTCTTTACGATACCGCTCGTCCTTTCGGCCACCGGTTACGTCGCGGCCGGATAGAGCAGATCGAGCACATAGCCCGAATCGAAGCGCGAATCGAGCATGCCGTAAGTGGAGCGCCAACCCGCCGCGAGACGCGACTCGAGGAAGGCGTCGGCGATGCGCCCGGCACCGAGCCGATAAAGTTCGGCGGCAGCAGCGGCAAGCGCAAGCTGTTCGACCAGCATGCGGGCTGCACCTTCGTCGCGCTCGCAGAGCGACATGGCGGCGCGAAGGACATCGATCGTCTTTCGGCCGGCGGGACCGAGATCACGGTTGAAGACACCGAAGAGCTGTTCGAACAATTCCTTGCGGCGCCCGAGCACGCGCAGAACGTCAAGCGCCATGACGTTGCCGGATCCCTCCCAAATGGCATTGACCGGCGCCTCGCGATAGTGCCGGGCGAGTGCCCGCTCCTCGACGTAGCCGTTGCCGCCGAGACATTCCATCGCCTCGTAGATCAGGGCGGGCGCGATCTTGCAGCACCAGTATTTCGCGACCGGCGTCATGATGCGGGCATAGGCGGCATCCTCGGCGCTGCCGTGGGCCTTGTCGAAGGCATCGGCAAGACGGAACGACAGTGCGCTCGCCGCGGCGACGTCGAGCGCCATGTCGGCCAGAACACGCGTCATCATCGGCTGGCTGACCAGCGCCTTTCCAAAAACCTTGCGGCCGCGGGTATGGTGCACGGCTTCGGCGAGCGAAGCCCGCATCATGCCCGCCGAAGCAAGCGCACAGTCGAGCCGTGTCAATGTCACCATGTCGAGGATGGTGCGGATGCCGGCGTCGGGCGTTCCAAGGACGAAGCCGAACGTGTCGGAAAACTCCACCTCCGACGAAGCATTGGAGCGATTGCCAAGCTTGTCCTTCAGACGCTGGAAGCGCAGTCCGTTGGCGGAACCGTCCTCGAGCAGCCTCGGCACCAAGAAGCAGCCGAGCCCGTCACGCGTCTGCGCGAGCATCACGAAAGCATCGCTCATCGGCGCCGACATGAACCACTTGTGGCCGTTCAGACGGTAGATGCCCTCCCCGACGCGCTCGGCTGTCGAAGTGTTTGCGCGCACGTCGGTCCCGCCCTGCTTCTCCGTCATGCCCATGCCGATGGTAACGGCAGTCTTCTGCATCCATGGGCGGTTGGAGGAGTCATATTTGCGCGAGAGGATCTTCGGCGCCCATTCCTTCTGGACTGCCGGAGACGCGGTGATGGCCGCAACCGACGCGCTCGTCATCGTCAGCGGGCAGAGATGGCCGCATTCAAGCTGTGCCGTCAGATAGAAGCGGATCGCCCTCGCCTTGTGCGAGCGGCCTCTTTCGTCAGCCAGGTTCTCCCATGCGGACGAATGCAGACCCGTCGTCATCGACCGGCGCATCAGCGCATGCCAGGCCGGATGGAAGTCGACGACATCGAGACGCTCGCCGCGAGGTCCGTGGGTCTTCAGTTTCGGCACGCCCTCATTGGCCATGCGCGCCAGTTCCTGCGCTTCCGGCGAGGTGACGTACCGTCCGAGCACATCGAATTCGTCGCGCAACGTCTTCGGCATGCTCGACGTGATATCGACGACGAGAGGATCGGAGCGATAGGCGTTGACACCGGACCAGGGTTTTGGCTGGTTCAGCTCGGCGAGTTTCTGTTCAGTCCGGTTCATCTGATTCATGGGCCGGTTCTAGCGCAAGTTTCGTGGGTGCGAAACAGGCGCGCCCTGAGGCTCACGCAAGTTTTCTGCGGAAGGGGTGGTGTGCCGCTTGCTCGGCCCGGGACCACGCTTTATAGAGCGAGCCAAACTACAGCGCCGCGCGCCTCATCAGACGCGCAAAGGTCGCTGTAGCATTTTGAGTTGCTGCGTGTCTTTTTCCTTAAATCGATGTCGATATAAGGAAACATGCAGTAGAGAGTGCAAGGGCGGCTCATGATCACTTTCCCGCATCGCCACCTGCTCGGCATCAAGGGGCTCACGGAACAGGATATCACGCTCCTGCTCGATCGCGCCGACGAAGCCGTCAAGATCTCCCGGCAGAGGGAGAAGAAGACCTCCTCGCTGCGCGGGCTGACGCAGATCAATCTTTTCTTCGAAGCCTCCACCCGGACGCAATCTTCGTTCGAACTGGCGGGCAAGCGTCTCGGTGCCGACGTCATGAACATGTCCGTCGGCAATTCCTCGGTGAAGAAGGGCGAGACGCTGATCGACACGGCGATGACGCTGAACGCGATGCATCCCGACGTGCTGGTCGTGCGCCACTCCTCGGCGGGCGCGGCGGCGCTGCTTGCCCAGAAGGTCTCCTGTTCGGTCGTCAACGCAGGCGATGGTCAGCACGAGCACCCGACCCAGGCGCTCCTCGACGCGCTGACGATCCGCCGCGCCAAGGGCAAGCTCTCGCGGATCATCGTCGCAATCTGTGGCGATGTGCTGCATTCGCGTGTCGCCCGGTCCAACATTCTGCTGCTCAACGAGATGGGAGCGCGCGTGCGCGTCGTCGCACCGGCAACGCTGCTGCCCGCCGGCATCGCGCAGATGGGTGTCGAGGTCTATCATTCCATGGCGGAAGGCTTGAAGGACGCGGACGTAGTGATGATGCTGCGGCTCCAGCGCGAGCGCATGACCGGCTCTTTCGTGCCCTCGGTGCGCGAATATTTCCACTATTACGGCCTCGACGCTGAAAAGCTGAAGGCGGCCAAGGACGATGCGCTGGTGATGCACCCGGGGCCGATGAATCGCGGCGTCGAGATCGCTTCCGAAGTCGCCGACGGTCCTCAGAGCGTCATCGAGCAACAGGTCGAGATGGGTGTTGCCGTGCGCATGGCGGTGATGGAAACGCTTCTCCTTTCGCAGAACCAGGGGCCGCGCCTATGACCAGACCACTCGTTCTGAAAAACCTGCGCGTTATCGACCCTTCGCGCAATCTCGACGAAACGGGCACGATCATCGTCGGCAGCGACGGCCGCATCCTTGCAGCCGGTAGCGACGCCCAGAACCAGGGCGCACCGGATGATGCCTTTGTCAAGGATTGCGGGGGTCTCGCGGCTGTCCCGGGCCTCGTCGATGCGCGCGTCTTCGTCGGCGAGCCCGGAAGCGAGCATCGCGAGACGATCGAATCCGCCGCGCGGGCCGCGGCGACGGGTGGCGTCACATCGTTCATCGCCATGCCGGACACCGATCCCGTCATCGACGAAATCGCCCTGGTGGAATTTGTGCAGAAGACGGCGCGCGACAAGGCGCTCGTCAATGTCCACCCGGCTGCAGCCCTCACCAAGGGATTGCTCGGCGAAGAAATGACCGAAATCGGACTGCTTCGCGACGCGGGCGCTGTCTGCTTCACCAACGGCCGGCAACCGGTTCACGACACGCTCGTGTTGCGCCGCGCGATGACGTACGCGCGCGAATTCGGAGCGGTTATCGCTCTTGAGACCCGCGACAAATATCTTGGCGCCAACGGCGTCATGAACGAAGGCCTGCTCGCCAGCTGGCTCGGCCTTTCAGGGGTGCCGCGCGAAGCGGAAATCATTCCGCTCGAACGCGACCTTCGCATCGCCGGATTGACCAGGGCCGCCTACCACGCTGCCGAGATTTCCGTACCGGAATCGGCCGATGCCGTGCGCGTCGCGCGGGAGCGCGGGACCAATGTCACCTGCGGCATCTCGGTCAATCATCTGACGTTGAACGAGAACGACATCGGCGAATATCGGACCTTCTTCAAATTGTCGCCTCCGTTGCGCGGCGAAGATGACCGCGTCGCCATGACAGAGGCGCTTGCCAACGGGACCATCGACATCATCGTATCGTCGCACGATCCGCAGGATGTCGACACCAAGCGCCTGCCCTTCTCCGACGCGGCCGACGGTGCGATCGGCCTGGAAACGCTCGCGGCGGCAGCTCTTCGGCTCTACCACAGCGGCCAGGTACCGCTGATGCGCCTGATCGATGCGATGTCGACGCGCCCGGCCGCGATCTTCGGCCTCGATGCAGGCACGCTGAAACCAGGCGCGAAAGCCGACATCACCGTTCTCGACCTGGAAGAGCCTTGGGTTCTCTACGAGAAGGCGCTGGTCTCCCGCTCGAAGAACACACCTTTTGAAAATGCCCGCTTTACCGGACGGGTCGTCCAAACTTATGTTGCGGGCAAACTAGTGCATTCGGCGTAAACCGGAACTGCAGGCGGGGGAGGAGAACCGGTGGAGATATTTTCCTGGCAGCTCGGACTGCCCGCGACGTTCGCGTGCCTCGTCTTCGGCTATCTTCTGGGGTCGATCCCGTTCGGTCTCGTTCTCACCCGCATGGCAGGCCTCGGCGATGTTCGTAAGATCGGCTCGGGCAACATCGGCGCGACGAACGTGCTTCGGACCGGCAACAAGAAGCTCGCTGCGGCAACCCTGCTCCTCGACGCTCTCAAAGGCACAGCCGCCGCCGTCATCGCCTCTCTTTGGGGTATTGAGGCCGGTATTGCCGCCGGCCTTGCCGCTTTCCTCGGGCATCTTTATCCAGTCTGGCTATCGTTCAAGGGCGGAAAGGGCGCCGCAACCTACATCGGCGTGTTGCTGGGCCTTGCACCGGTCATGGTGGTCGTCTTTGGCGCAATATGGCTCACCATGGCCAAGGTCACGCGTTACTCGTCGCTCAGCGCCCTCACTGCGACCGCTATCGTGCCGCTCGTCCTTTATGCCACCGGATATGGAAAAGTGGCGCTGCTCTTCGCAATCATGACCATCATCACCTGGATCAAACACCGTGCGAACATCCAGCGGTTGCTCAGCGGCACGGAAAGCCGGATCGGAGAAAAGGGGTGATGTTGAACGTCAGCGCCCAACAAAGAGGAATCGCGCTGACGGAACGGCAGAAAATCGCCTGGCTACGGCTCATCCGCAGCGACAATGTCGGTCCCGCCACCTTCCGAGACCTGATCAATCACTTCGGCACGGCAGAGGCCGCTCTTGAAGCACTGCCCGAACTTTCCCGGCGCGGCGGCTCGGAGCGTGCATTTCGCATTGCGACGGCGGCAGATGCGGAACGCGAGCTCGAGGCGGCGCACCGGTTCGGCGCCGTTTTTGTCGGGATCGGCGAGCCGGACTATCCGCCGGCCTTGAGAGAGATCGACGGCGCTCCGCCGCTGCTTGCCATGAAGGGTCATATCCAAGCGGCAACGCGCCCCTCCCTCGGCATCGTCGGTTCGCGCAATGCCTCGGTGAGCGGAGCGAAATTCGCCGCCATGATCGCACGCGATGCGGGGGCCGCAGGCTATGTCATCACGTCGGGGCTCGCCCGTGGCATCGACACGTCCGCCCACCGCGCAAGTCTCCAGACCGGCACGATCGCAGCGCTTGCCGGCGGCCTCGACCGGCCCTATCCGCCGGAGAATATCGGGCTGTTGCAGGAGATGACATCCGGCGAAGGACTGGCGATCAGCGAAATGCCATTCGGCTGGGAACCCCGCGCGCGTGATTTTCCGCGGCGAAACCGGCTCATCGCCGGCGTCAGCCTTGGCGTTGCCATCATCGAGGCGGCCAACCGCTCCGGCTCACTGATCACCGCCCGTTACGCGGCCGACTTCGGGAGGCTCGTTTTCGCGGTTCCCGGATCGCCACTCGATCCGCGCTGCCACGGCACGAACGACCTCTTGAAGCAGGGCGCAACCGTCACGACCTCTTCGGCGGACGTTCTGGAAGCGCTCGCGCCGCTCACGCGTGACGACCTCCTTACGCGCCTCGACATCAAGGAACCGACGATCGAGAACACGCGAACGCCACCTGCGGCGCCCGATGACAGCGAGCGCAACCGCATCGTCGAAGCGCTTGGGCCAACGCCGGTCAAAATCGACGACATCATCCGCCACACCGCGCTCTCCGCGTCCCAGGTCCATCTCGTGCTTCTGGAACTGGATCTCGCAGGCCAACTTTGCCGGCACGGCGCCAGCCTGGTGTCTCTTGCTCCCAAGGAGTGACGTGCCAGAAGGCAGGCAACGCGCCATCGGGGCACATGCAAACTTGCAGGACAAAACGACCTTCGGTTGCGGAATTTCGGATATTGCCGCTTGGTTGCAGTCCATGGCGATGTTGCTATTTTCAATGAAACCCCTTGACCGCGCCCGAATCCCTGTCCATTTCGTGGCGTCAACATCCGGCGCGCAGCATTTGCGCTTTGCCAAAAGAGATTGTCTCAGAGAATGACGATGAATGTTGTAGTGGTGGAATCGCCTTCTAAGGCTAAGACGATCAACAAGTACCTGGGCCCCGGCTACAAGGTGCTTGCTTCGTTCGGCCACGTGCGGGATCTGCCCGCCAAGGACGGCTCCGTCCGCCCGGATGAAGACTTCGAGATGTCCTGGGAGGTCGACGGCGCATCGGCGAAACGCATGAAGGATATCGCCGACGCCGTGAAATCGTCCGATGGACTGATCCTCGCGACCGACCCGGATCGCGAGGGCGAGGCAATCTCCTGGCACGTGCTGGACCTTCTGAAGAAGAAGAAGGTCATCGGTGACAAGCCGGTGAAGCGCGTTGTCTTCAACGCGATCACGAAAAAGGCCGTGCTCGACGCCATGGCCGACCCTCGTGACATCGACATCTCGCTGGTCGACGCCTATCTCGCCAGACGGGCGCTCGACTATCTCGTCGGTTTCAATCTCTCCCCCGTCCTCTGGCGCAAGTTGCCGGGCGCGCGCTCGGCCGGCCGGGTGCAATCGGTAGCGCTGCGTCTCGTCTGCGATCGCGAAGCTGAAATCGAGCGCTTCGTCACCGAGGAATACTGGAACCTCTCAGCGCTCCTGAAGACGCCGCGCGGCGATGAATTCGAAGCACGCCTCGTCTCCGCCGATGGCAAGCGGCTGCAGCCGAGGGCGATCGGCAACGGCGACGAGGCCAACCGGCTGAAAGCGCTGCTCGATGGCGCGACCTATGTCGTCGACAGCGTCGAGGCAAAGCCGGTCAAGCGCAATCCGGCGCCACCCTTCACCACCTCGACACTGCAGCAGGCCGCTTCTTCCAAGCTCGGCTTCTCGGCCTCACGCACGATGCAGGTGGCACAGAAACTCTACGAAGGCGTCGACATCGGCGGCGAGACTGTCGGTCTCATCACGTATATGCGTACCGATGGCGTACAGATGGCGCCCGAAGCGATCGACGCTGCCCGCCGGGCGATCGGCAGCCAGTTCGGCGACCGGTATCTGCCGGAAAAACCCCGCTTCTATTCCACCAAGGCGAAGAATGCCCAGGAAGCGCACGAGGCCATCCGCCCGACGGATTTCAACCGCTCGCCCGACCAGGTGCGCCGCTTCCTCGACGGCGATATGCTCAAACTTTACGATCTCGTATGGAAGCGTGGCATCGCGAGCCAGATGGCTTCGGCCGAAATCGAGCGGACGACCGCCGAGATCACCGCTGATAACGGCGGCAAGAAAGCTGGTCTCAGAGCTACCGGTTCGGTCATCCGTTTCGACGGCTTCATTGCTGCATACACCGATATGAAGGAAGAAGGCGAGCAGCCCGACGACGGCGACGAGGACGGTCGGCTGCCGGAGATCAACGCGCGAGAAAATCTCGCCAAGCAGAAGATCAACGCCTCCCAGCACTTCACCGAGCCGCCGCCGCGCTACTCGGAAGCGACACTGATCAAGAAGATGGAAGAACTCGGCATCGGCCGCCCTTCGACCTATGCCGCAACGGTCACGACGCTCATTGACCGCGACTATGTGACGACCGACAAGCGCAAGCTGGTGCCTGAGGCCAAGGGCCGTCTCGTGACAGCGTTCCTGGAGAGCTTCTTCACGCGCTATGTGGAATATGATTTCACCGCGTCGCTGGAGGAAAAGCTCGACCAGATTTCCGCCGGCGAACTCAACTGGAAGGACGTCCTGCGCGAGTTCTGGAGAGACTTCTTCTCGCAGGTCGAAGACACCAAGGAACTGCGCGTCACCAACGTGCTCGACGCCCTCAACGAGGAACTGGCGCCGCTCGTCTTCCCGAAACGCGAAGATGGCAGCGACCCGCGCATCTGCCAGGTCTGCGGAACGGGAAAACTTTCGTTGAAGCTCGGCAAATACGGTGCGTTCGTCGGCTGCTCCAACTATCCGGAGTGCAACTACACGCGCCAGCTTTCCTCCGAAACCAACGGCGATGCGGAAGCCTCGGTGTCGAACGAGCCGCTGAGCCTCGGCAAGGATCCGCATACCGGCGAGGAAATCACGCTCCGCAGCGGCCGTTTCGGACCCTACGTCCAGCGCGGTGATGGCAAGGAAGCAAAGCGCTCCAGCCTGCCGAAGGGCTGGACGCCGGCATCGATCGACCATGAAAAGGCCATCGCGCTGCTGTCGCTGCCGCGCGATATCGGCGCGCATCCGGAAACCGGCAAGATGATCTCCACCGGGCTCGGCCGCTACGGACCCTTCGTGCTTCACAACGGCACCTACGCCAATCTGGATTCGATCGAAGATGTTTTTGCGATCGGGCTCAACCGCGCGGTTTCGGTGCTCGCAGACAAGGAGTCGAAGGGCGCCAACGGCTCCCGTGGACGCACGGCCGCGACCGCGCTCAAGGAACTTGGAGAGCACCCAGACGGCGGCCCGATCACCGTGCGCGACGGGCGGTTTGGCCCCTATGTTAACTGGGGCAAGGTCAATGCGACGTTGCCGAAGGGCAAGGATCCGCAATCCGTGACGGTGGAAGAGGCACTGACACTCATTGCCGAACGCGCGGCCAAGGGCGGTTCAACGAAAGGCAAGGCGTCCAAAGCGAAATCAACGGCGGCAAGGGCCACCAAGACTGCCTCGAACGGCGCGGCAAAGGCCGCCAAGCCGAAGACCGCCGCGAAGGCGAAAACGAAAGCGGCCGCGAAGGCCAAGAAGGACTGACGTTGACCAGAATCCCGCGCGACCCGACCCAACGGCCCGGAAAGGGCGCAGGCAAGAAGAACGGCCGCGCGGCCAAGACGGCACCTGCCGCCGAAAAGGAAACGATCATTCACGGCGCGGTTCCGCCTCGCGATGTGCTGATGCGTTTCATCGCCGAGAACCCGCAACAGGCGTCGAAGCGGGAAATCGCGAAGGCCTTCGGTTTGAAGGGGGAGGCACGCGTCGAGCTGAAGGCGCTGTTGCGCTCGCTCGAGGAAGACGGGCTGGTCGAAAAGAAGCGCAAATCGCTCGTCCGTCCGGGTGCCCTGCCCCCTGTCACAGTGCTCGACATCACGATACGCGACATCGATGGCGAATTGATCGGCCGACCGGCGGAGTGGCTGGATGACGACGGCGTTGCGCCCGCGGTTCTTATCAAGCAATCCGCGGTCGGGAAGGCAAAGGGCAAGGCGCCGGTCGGCGGTCTCGGCGACCGGGTGCTGGCCAAGATATTCCCCTCGAAGGACCGCGGCGGCCCTGCCTATACGGCTCGCATCATCAAGATTCTCGACAAGCGCAAGGATGCCGTGCTCGGTGTCTTTCGCGCCACGCCCGGCGGTGGCGGGCGGCTGATGCCGATCGACAAGCGCGGTGAAGAGGTTTTGGTCGACCCGGACTTCACCGGCGACGCTCAGGACGGCGATCTCGTGGAGGTGCACCTTGCCCGCCTCGGACGTTACGGCCTGCCGCGTGCCCAGGTGCAGAACGTCATCGGCTCCGTGGCGTCGGAGAAGGCGATCTCGATGATCGCCATCCATGCGCATGGAATACCCTACGTCTTTTCCGAGCGTGTGCTGAAAGAAGCCGAGGCAGCGCGTCCGGCAACCATGGAACACCGCGAGGACTGGCGGTCGCTGCCGCTGATCACCATCGATCCCGCCGATGCCAAGGACCACGACGACGCCGTTTACGCCGAGCCGGATCCCTCACCCGATAATCCGGGCGGCGTGATCGTCACCGTCGCGATTGCCGACGTCTCCTGGTATGTCCAGCCGAAGTCTGCGCTCGATTTAGAAGCGTTGAAGCGCGGGAATTCGGTCTATTTTCCCGACCGCGTCGTCCCGATGCTGCCCGAGCGCATTTCAAACGATCTTTGCTCGCTGAAGGAAGGCGTCGACCGCCCCGCGCTAGCTGTCCGGATGCGCTTTTCGAAAGAGGGCCGCAAGGCCGGACACACGTTCCACCGCATCATGATGCGCAGCGCAGCCAAGCTTTCCTACAATCAGGCTCAGGCTGCAATCGACGGGGCGCCGGACGAGAAGACCGGGCCGATCCTGGAAACGATCCTGAAGCCACTCTGGGAAGCCTATCGCATACTGACGCGCGGACGCGACCGTCGCCAGCCGCTCGAGCTCAACATGCCGGAGCGCAAGATCATCCTGAAACCGGACGGCACCGTCGACCGCGTCTTCGTGCCGGAACGACTCGACGCGCACAAGCTGATCGAGGAAATGATGATCCAGGCCAATGTCGCGGCGGCCGAGACGCTGGAGCAGAAGCAGCAGGCACTCATCTATCGTGTTCATGATCAGCCGTCGCTCGCAAAGCAGGAGACGCTTCGCGAGTTCCTGGCGACGCTCGACATCTCGCTCGTCAAGGGCGGCAATATGCGTTCGAACCATTTCAACGGCGTGCTCTCGACGGCCGAGGGCAAACCCTACGAGACCATGGTCAACGAAATGGTGCTGCGCTCACAAAGCCAGGCGATCTACAGCCCGGAGAATATCGGCCATTTCGGCTTGAACCTGATGAAGTATGCCCACTTCACCTCTCCCATCCGGCGCTATGCGGATCTGGTCGTGCATCGCGCCTTGGTCACCGCGCTCGGCCTCGGCGCGGGCGGCACGACACCGCAGGAGGAAGGTACCCTTGACGACGTCGCCGCCGAGATTTCGACGTTCGAGCGGCGCGCAATGGCGGCCGAACGCGATACGATCGATCGGTTGATCGCGCATCACCTGAACGGACGCGTCGGCGAGGAATTCGACGGGCGCGTCTCCGGAGTCACGAGAGCGGGACTTTTTGTCACCCTCCCCGCCTATGGCGCCGACGGCTTTATCCCTATATCTACGCTCGGTCGCGACTACTACATCTATGACGAGGCCCATCAGGCCCTCTCCGGTGAAAAATCCGGACTTGGCTATCGCCTCGGTGATCCGGTGCGCGTCAAACTGGAAGAGGCCGTGCCGCTTGCCGGCGCGCTCCGCTTCGAGATGTTGAGCGAAGGGCGAAAGATGCCGACCGCAACACGCTCCTTCCACAAGGCCGGTCGCCGCGAGCGACCTGGCGCGGGCAAACGACCGGGAACGCGAGCACCGCGAGGCAGACGATAGCAGCCGACAGGAATGCGGTCGGACATGAAGGATATCGCTATGAAGGCAACGGCCACGGAAGAGCTACGGCTCGGGGGAATGCAGGACGGCGAACGTCCCGTCATGCGCTCGATCAAGCGCGGCTTTCTCAGCCGGTGCCCCGCCTGCGGCGAAGCGCGTCTTTTCCGCGCCTTCATCAAGTCGGTCGACGCCTGTGCCGTCTGCGGCGAGCGCATGGATCATCATCGCGCCGATGACTTCCCGCCTTACATCGTCGTCACGATCGTCGGCCACCTTGTGCTCGGGGGCTACATGATGACCGACCTCGTGCTCCCTCTTTCGACCTGGCAGCATCTGGCGATCTGGGCGCCGGTCACGGTTGCCAGTTCTTTGGCACTGCTGCAGCCGGTCAAGGGTGCCGTCATCGGGCTGCAATGGGCCGTTAAGATGCATGGTTTCGGCGGCAAGGAGGATGCCCCGGAGGACGTTCTTCCGGCGCGAGACCCTTCGGCATGACGTCGGAGTGCATCAGCGGCAGGGCACCTTCGCCGCCAGCCGAGGCAACGAACAGCCGGCCCGCGAGGCCGCGAGACGCCGCTTCCATCATGCTCCTCGACCGCTCCGACGCGCGCGTGCGCGTGCTGATGGGCAGGCGGCACAGCGCCCATGCGTTCATGCCGGACCTCTATGTTTTTCCCGGCGGCAGGCGCGACCCCTCCGACCACCGGCTGGCCTTTGCGGGCGATCTCCATCCGGCAGTTCTGCGGTCGCTGAGGTCGGTCGACGGGCGAGCGGTGACCGATGCACGCGCGCGGGCGCTGGCGCTGGCGGCCCTGAGAGAACTCTACGAGGAGGCCGGCGTCCGTGTCGGCAAGCCGAGGCTTGAACCAAACGCCGAGCTTCCCTTCCTTCCCGATCTTGCAAACTTGCGCTATATGGCTCGGGCCATCACTCCTCCGGGATACCCGAGGCGGTTCGACACGCGTTTCTTCGCGGTTTTCGCGGATGAGGCTGACATCGATGCTTCGCTGATTCTGGAAAGCCGGGAGCTTCAGGATTTGCAGTGGATCGATGTGAACGATTTTCCGCCCCTCCAAATACCGGAGATCACCGCCATAATCCTTGCGGACCTGAGGAGCAGCCTCGAATCGGATCCCTCCCTTCCTCGTGAGAGGTCAGTGCCGTTCTACTTCACGCGCCGTGGGCGCTTCGTCCGCACGCTCCTCTAAGGGTTCTTTTCGAATGTCAAAGCCGCCGTCCGGTACGCCTGCACCGGTTGACGAAATTCACTGGCTTTCGCTGATTGCCGCCGTCGCCGCAATCACCGCGGTCGGCATTGCCATCGGCTTGGGACTGCCGTTGCTCAGCATCATCATGGAGAAGCGCGGAATTCCGTCGACTCTGATCGGGTTCAATTCGGCAATGGCCGGCCTCGCCTCCATGGCAGCCGCCCCGTTCACGACGAAGTTCGCGCACCGCCATGGCGTCGCGCCGACAATGCTCCTGGCGATATTGTTTGCCGCCGCGAGCGCGCTCGGCTTTTACTACATTACCAATTTCTGGCTCTGGTTCCCCTTGCGCGTCGTATTCCACGGCGCGATCACCGTCCTTTTCATCCTCTCTGAATTCTGGATCAATGCGACGGCGCCCCCCAACCGGCGGGGCTTCGTGCTCGGCATCTACGGCACCGTGCTGTCGCTCGGTTTCGCGAGCGGTCCCCTGCTCTTCTCGATTCTCGGTAGCGACGGGATATTGCCCTTCGCCGTTGGCGCCGGCGTGATTCTGCTCGCGGCCATACCGATCTTTCTGGCGCGCAATGAAAGTCCCGTGCTCGACGAGAAGCCCGAGCGCCATTTCATGCGCTATGTGTTCCTAGTACCCACGGCAACCGCCGCGGTGTTCATCTTCGGCGCCGTCGAATCGGGGGGCCTCTCGCTGTTTCCGATTTTCGGGACGCGGGCCGGCTTCACCGAATCGCAGGCAGCGCTGCTGTTGACGGTGATGGGCATCGGAAACTTCATCTTCCAGATTCCGCTCGGCATGTTGTCCGACCGAGTCAAGGATCGCCGCACGCTCCTTTCCGCGATGACGGTGATCGGCCTGATCGGCGCCCTGTGCCTGCCGATGCTGATCGAAAGCTGGATTCTGATGGCCCTTGTGCTGTTGTTCTGGGGCGGTTGCGTTTCAGGCCTCTACACAGTCGGCCTCAGCCATCTGGGTTCCCGGCTCCAGGGCGCTGACCTCGCCGCAGCGAATGCGGCCTTCGTTTTCTCCTACGCGGTCGGCACCGTTGCCGGTCCGCAGGTGATCGGAGCGGCAATGGACGTCACCGGCAACAGCGGTTTTGCCTGGGCGATCGCGGCGTTCTTCGGGCTTTATGTTGCGCTTTCAGTGGTCCGGATCGTTTTGAAACCAAAACGGCCTTGACTTTTCGGCCGCGATTTGTAGTTTCGCGCCAACCTTGACCGTGGCCCGCAACCGGTTGTCCACGGCTTTCATCTTTATAAAGGCAGGACGACCATGGCGAAAGCTACCACCATCAAGATCAAGCTTCTGTCGACAGCGGACACGGGTTTCTTCTACGTCACGACCAAGAACAGCCGTACGATGACGGAAAAGATGACGAAGACCAAGTACGATCCGGTCGCAAAGAAGCATGTCGAGTTCAAGGAAACGAAGATCAAGTAAGATCAGCGTTCCAGTCTGCTTTAAGCGCCGGCCGCAAGGTCGGCGCTTTTTCTTTGATCTTGTTGTCTTCGACGAAGGCCTCAATGGTGCGCCTTTCCCGACGCTCTATCTAGCTGAACCGAAACGAAAAACGCCGCCTCTTGCGAAGCGGCGTTTTGAAAGGGGGTCGGCTGACTTCCGACTGCGGCACGAGGAATCCGCGAACATCAGAGCCAGCCGACCGACCCCACGACCCAGGAGATGCGGCGGACCTGAGCATCATGGGGTAACCGATTGGTGACGGAAGTCATACTTCCATACGTATCAGCATTGCCTGAAAATAAAAAAAAATCAACGAATTCTTAATCGCCGAAACAAGGTTGCTCGGCGTTTGGTTAATTCTGTCTCATATTCGGACAACGCCGAATTTGCCGCTTATGGAAATGCTTTGCCCCAGCACTAGCGACCGAGCGGAGAATACAACTTTAAAGAAACTTAACAAGAGCCTGAAAAGAGCATTCTAATCGCGGTCGTGCGACCGTGTTACTTGCCGCATCAAGGTCAGGCGGCTGCCGCCACTACCCTGTTGCGGCCGTTGTTTTTTGCCTGATACAGCGCCGTGTCGGCTCGCTTCAACAACGCTTCCGGGGTGTCGCCGTCCGCTCTCAGGCTGGAGATGCCAAGGGAGGCCGTGACGGAATGAAGCGTATCAGCCCGCGAAATGGGGAATGCACGGCTCTCAACCGCCAGACGAAGGCGCTCGGCGACGATTGCCGCCATTTCTGGCGTGGTGTCCGGCATGACGATCACGAACTCCTCGCCACCAAACCGGCACGCGAGATCGGCACCACGGACCGTCGCTCGCACGCGGTTGGCAAACTCGCGCAACACCTCGTCGCCTGCGTCATGGCCATAGGTATCGTTGACGTATTTGAAGCGATCGATATCGGTAATGCAGATGGAAAGCGGGCGACCGCGGGCAGCGGCGCGGTCCATCAACAGCTTTAGATGGTTGTCCAGGTATCGGCGATTGTGAAGACCGGTGAGATCGTCGGTGATCGCCAGTTCGATCGTCTGCTGGACGCTCGCCCGCAGCCGGTCATTGCAATGCTTGCGACGGATCTGCGTGAGCGAGCGAGCGACAAGTTCATTGGGATCGACCGGACGCATCACATAGTCCGTCACGCCAAGTTCGAGCGCCCGAACGACCATCTCGTCACGCCCCTGCTCGGTGACGAGCAGGATCGGGATGAAGCGTGTGCGCTCCAACGAGCGCAGCTGCGAGCACAAGCGCAACGGATCGTAGTCATCGAAGTTTGCGTTGACGATGACCAGATCGAAACTGCTTTCGGCCGCCTCGAATAAGGCAGCCTGGGGATCCGATATGACCGAAACGTCGGCGATCGGTTTCAGCGCGCGCACAAGCCGTTCCTGGGATGAGGCGCGTGCGTCCACCAGGAGGATGTTGCCCGGTTCGTCCGGGCGATCCGGCCGCGCAAGTTCCTGAAGGCCGATCGTGTGTGCCGTTTGCGCCCGCAGACGCAATTCATCGCTGACATTCTTCAGCCGCACCAGGCTTTTCACGCGCGACATCAGTTGCAGATCGTTGACTGGCTTTGTGAGGAAGTCGTCCGCCCCCGCCTTCAGCCCGCGCACGCGGTCGGACGGCTGATCGAGCGCGGTCACCATGACCACCGGAATATGCGCGGTACGGCTGTTTGCCTTCAACCTCTCGCAAACCTCGAACCCGTCCATGCCCGGCATCATGATGTCGAGCAGCACCAGGTCCACCGGCGTCCTTTCGCAGATCGCCAATGCCGATTGCCCGTCCCCGGCCGTCAAAACGTCGAAATACTCAGCCACCAGACGCGCCTCGAGGAGCTTCACATTGGCTGGTACGTCATCGACGACGAGGATACGCGCTGTCATCTCAATCTTCCCCGACGCTCAGGCATCGCCCAAATAGGTCTTGATCGTTTCGATGAATTTCGGAACCGAAATCGGCTTGGAGACATAGGCTTCGCAACCGCCCTGACGTATACGCTCCTCATCGCCCTTCATTGCGAAGGCGGTCACCGCAATGACCGGAATGACATGGAGTTCATCGTCTTCCTTGAGCCATTTCGTAACCTCCAGGCCGGAAACCTCGGGCAACTGGATGTCCATCAGAATCAGATCGGGCCGGTGCTTGCGCGCAAGCTCGAGCGCCTCCATGCCGTTCCGCGTCTGGATCGTCTGATAGCCAGAAGCCTCAATCAGGTCGCGGAAGAGCTTCATGTTCAGCTCGTTGTCCTCAACAATCATCACCTGTTTGGGCATGTCGATACCTTGCTGTCCGCCGCCGCCTTGCAAGTCCACTGAAGAGATATAAGTTGCACAATCAACGACTCGGCCCATTTCCTCAGTCGCGAGGCTAGCGCTATTTGGTTGAAAAATAGGTAATTCCGGGCGCAAGATGACGCGGGGTTCGACACCATGAAGAGTGCTGACGAAACGGCGATCGCGATCCTCGCCTGGCTCGCTGACGAACCGGAACTTCTGTCGCGTTTCCTCGCCCTGACCGGAACCGATCCCGGCTCGCTGCGCGCGGCAATCGGCGAGCCGGGTTTCATGGGCGGTTTGGTTGCTTTCCTGATGGACCACGAACCGACGCTGATGGCTTTTTGCGCGGCAACGCAAACGACCCCGGAAGACGTCGTGCGGGCGCACCAGCTTCTCTCCGGTGCATCGGATTTCGAGGATAGCTGAGCGAGGCCACCGACCGATCCGATGACATCGTTCTCGGGAACAGGCCTCTGATCGTCAGCGATGTCGATGAAGTCGTCCTCGAATTCCTGACGCCCTTCAAGCTCTTCCTCGAAAGTCGTCGGCACAGGCTGCTGCCTCGTTCCTTCCGCCTGGCAGGCAACATAGTCGACCTGCAAAACGGTGAGGCGGCGAGCGAAGCCGCTGTGAAGGCGCTGCTTGACGCCTTCTACGCCGCGCAGGAGCAGTGGCAGATACCGGCCGCGCTGGTGGTCAAGACGCTCGCGGAACTCTCCGCCGAGGCGGACATCGTGTTTCTGACAGCGATGCCACCACGCCACGCTGCCGTGCGGCGTGCGTTGCTCGACGCCCTCGGCCTCCCCTATCCGCTGTTCGCCTCCGAAGAGCCCAAAGGTCCGCTGGTCGAGCGACTGCACGGCGCCCGGAAGCTCCCGGTCGTCTTTATCGACGACATCCTGCGCAATCTCCACTCGGTAAGGGATTACGCACCTCCCTGCCTCCTCATAAACCTGATGGCAAACGCGGAGTTTCGCGCCCTCGCCCCGGTCCCGGATATAGGCATCCATACCGTTGCGGATTGGGCCGATGCAGCGCGCCTGATCCGCGCTCACGTCGGACGTTCGACGGCAAGCCGCTGAGTCAGCGCCGCGCCTTGAGCAGCCCTGTCGGCGCGCCGTTTTGCGGCGGAAGGCCACGCCCGCCGAATGCAATGCCCAGGTGATGCCCGCTGTTGCACTCATTGACTCAAATCCAGCCGCATCAGCGGTCTGCCGTCCTTGCGTCGCGCAACGGTCTCGAAACCGGCAAGGTCAAAGATCGCGGTGGAGCCGATGCAAAGGGTCGCCGATTTCGACTGCTTGGCGTGGTCGATCGGGCATGCGTCAAGAAAGCGCGCGCGCCCGGCTCGCGCGTAATCGATCGCCGCACCAAGCAGGCGATGGCTCAATCCATGGCCCCGCAACCGCGGCAGTAGAAAGAGACAGCTCAGCGCCCAGACACTCGCGTCCTCGGCCTCGCCCTCTGCGAGTGGTCGAGAAACCGTGCGCGGCGAATTGAATTGGGGCACGTCATAACGCGGGCCGACCTGCACCCAGGCGGTGGGCGCCCCTTCGCAATAGCCGAGGATGCCGGGTGGCGGTCCGGCGGCAATCCGATCCTTGATGAAGCCCTTGCGCTCATCGGCCGACATGCGGGTGCGAATCGCGTGCGGCAGTCGCAGGGCAACGCACCAGCAGCCGCAGAAGGCTCCTTGCCGGCCGAAGAGCTGTTCGAAATCCTGCCAGCGCTCTGCCGTGACCGGTTGAAATTCCAGGGCGATATCCAAACTCCCCTCCGATCTCCGCCTTGAGACTCAGTAGCGTAGAGCGTAAAGTCGCCGCGTTCAACATTTGTTCCGGATATGCCCGACAGCGCTGCATCGATTCCTGGCTTCTGCCGAGACTGCTTCAGGGAACAAACCGTCGCGGCGCGGCGGTGCCTTTCCTGCGGCAGCCCGCGACTTCTTCGCCATTCCGAACTCTACAAGCTGACCTTGGCGCATATCGACTGCGACGCATTCTATGCCTCGATTGAAAAGCGCGACGATCCGGAACTCGCCGACAAGCCGGTGATCATCGGAGGCGGTAAACGCGGCGTCGTCTCCACCGCGTGTTATATCGCCCGCATTCACGGGGTGCGCTCCGCCATGCCGATGTTCAAGGCGCTGGAAGCCTGTCCGCAGGCGGTCGTGATCAAGCCGAACATGGAGAAATATTCCCGCGTCGGGCGCGAAGTGCGGTCGCTGATGCTGGAATTGACGCCGCTTGTGCAGCCGCTTTCGATAGACGAAGCTTTTCTCGATCTCAGCGGCACCGAGCGGCTCCACCATGATCCTCCGGCCCGAACGCTCGCCCGGTTCGCCAAGCGGGTGGAGCGGGAAATCGGCATCACCGTCTCGGTCGGCCTGTCCTATTGCAAGTTCCTCGCCAAGGTCGCTTCCGACCTGCAGAAGCCGCGAGGTTTTTCCGTCATCGGACAGGCCGAGGCCGTCGACTTCCTCAAGGAGCGTTCCGTGACGCTGATCTGGGGAGTCGGCAAGGCCTTTGCCGCGACGCTCGAGCGGGATGGCATTCGCACGATCGGCCAGTTGCAGATGATGGAGGAAGCCGACCTCATGCGCCGCTACGGCACGATGGGCCAAAGGCTTTATCGCCTCTCGCGCGGTCAGGACGAGCGGATCGTGGAAACGGACGGGGAAGCGAAAAGCGTGTCGTCGGAAACCACATTCAACGACGACCTCTCGCGTCCGGAAGAACTGATCCCCCATCTGAGGAGGCTCAGCGAACAGGTGGCGCTGCGGCTGCGCAAGGCAGAGCTTGCCGGGCAAACCGTGGTGCTCAAGCTAAAGACCGCCGACTTCAAGACCCGCACGCGTAACCGGCGGCTCGACAGCCCGACGCGCCTGGCGGATCGTATCTTCCGCACCGGCCTTCAGCTTCTGGAAAAAGAAGCCGACGGCACCCGATACAGGCTCATCGGCATAGGCGTTAGCGACCTGTCCGATCCCGGTCTTGCCGATCCGCCGGATCTGGTGGACCCGGGGGCGACGAGACGCGCGGCTGCCGAAGATGCGATCAACAAGCTGCGTGACAAGTTCGGCAAGACAACCGTCGAGACGGGCTACACCTTCGGCCACCGGCGTCGCGATCAATAATGCTCTCGCGCGGGGACGGCCGCTGTGATCGAATTCCTTAAATATTGGCGGATAGGCTCATTCGACAGTTCTTGCGTTGGAATGAGCGGATGGTTTTGCGTTTCACTCTCGGAGGCGGGTTTGCCCTCCTGCTGGCGTCGGCCTCGTCCGTGTTTGCAGCCAGCGATACACCGCTGCAGGTGATCGTCTCGACGCAGCAGCAATCGGTCACCGTCTATGACGGCAATGCCGTCGTAGCCAAGTCAAAGGTATCGACCGGGAAGGCCGGTCACTCGACGCCCACGGGCATCTTCTCGATCCTCGAGAAACGCCGTCACCACAAGTCCAACATCTATTCGAACGCACCGATGCCGTTCATGCAGCGACTGACCTGGTCAGGAATTGCCCTGCATGGCTCCAGCCATGTGCCGAAACACCCGGCCTCTCACGGTTGCGTGCGGTTGCCCAGCAAATTTGCGGCGAAACTGTTCAAGATGACCAGGCACGGAATGCACGTTCTGATATCGGATCGTCCGGTGATCCCCGCCGAGGTTTCGAACGCCACGCTTTTCCAGCCGAACCAAGCGCATGAGGAAGAGCCGGCCCCGCTTTCCGACGTCCCTTTGCGTCCGGCGCTTAGTCAGAAAGAGACCGACACACTCAAAGTGGCAATGATAAAGACGGCTGCCGTGCCTGCCGTCTCCGGCCAATCCCAACTACCGATTCGCATTTTGATCACCCGACGCAGCACTCGCGACGTCGTTCGCGAGTTGCAGACGCTGC
This sequence comes from Sinorhizobium psoraleae, assembly GCF_013283645.1. GTDB lineage: Bacteria > Pseudomonadota > Alphaproteobacteria > Rhizobiales > Rhizobiaceae > Sinorhizobium > Sinorhizobium psoraleae. Next base: position 46,023 of record NZ_JABEKV010000004.1, on the reverse strand, counting down.
TGAGCAGCCTCGGCTTTGATGCCGGCGTCCCGGATGGCTGGGCCGGTCCCGCCACGTTTGACGCTATCAGCGCTTTCCAGTCGGCTCAAGGTCTTCCAGCTGACGGCAAAATAACCCCGGAACTGATTGACGCGGTGTTCCGCAAAGCCGGTCGCGAGAAACCGTCGAACGGCATCTTGCTCGTGCGTCAACAGTTCCAGCCGCTCCTCTCGGCCGACATCCACATCGAGCAGCCGGAGGTGGCCCTGGGAACGCACTTCCTGCAGTTCCAGGATCTCGATGCGGCAAGCGGCAGCGGCAAATGGTTTGGCGTTTCCCTGGAAAATCACCTTCCCGCGTCGACGAAAAAACGACTCGGCATTTCCATCGATACCGATCTGTTTGATTCCAACGCGCTTCAAGCAACGCTGGATCGGCTCACGGTACCCCCTGATGTGCGTAAACGGATCGCAGCTCTTCTCGTCAACGGATCGTCCTTGTCGATATCCGATGCGGAGAGCGGACAGGAAACTGGCGAGGGAACGGACTTCATCACCATCACACGCTCTGGCCCACGCTGACGACTGTCCGCCTCGAAGCCTTTGGAATTATGCAATTCCGACCGGACAACCGCTAAACACACTCCTGGAAACACTTTAGACGAGTTCGACATCGACGACCCCTGGGGCCGAGCGAAGCGCCGCCGCGATCTCCGGCGAAATCCGGTATTTCTCGTTGAGCTCGACCTCGATTTCCCGCTGGCCGTTTTCCTTGATGACGACGAAGGAAACGAGACCATCGCCCTTCGTGTTGAGATGGGAGGCGATGGAGCGCAGAGGGCCGGCGTCGCGCACGAAGACGCGCAGCGCCTTCTGCATCTGCAGCGACTCCTCTTCGAGAGAGCGCAAAGTCTGGATGCGAAGGCCGATTCCTTCCGGCCGCTCCTCGGCGGCGACCGTCATGACCAGCGATTTGCCCGGCTCCAGGAGATCGCGGTACTGGTTCAACATCTCCGAGAAGAGAACGGCTTCGAACTGACCCGACGCGTCGGAGAAGGCGACGATCCCCATCTTGTTGCCGGTACGCGTCTTGCGCTCCTGCTTCGAGGTCACCGTTCCCGCCAGCCGGCCAGCGGTCGCCCCCTGCTTCACCGCCGCTGCGAAATCCACAAATGTCTGCACGCGCATCTTCGCCAGCAGCTTGTTGTAGGTATCGAGCGGATGGGCAGAAAGATAGAAGCCGAGCACCTGAAACTCCCGGTGCAGCTTCTCGGAGGCGAGCCAGGGCGTGTAGGCCGGCAGCGCGATCCGTTCCGGTCCGGTCGCTGCCCCGGCGCCGAACATATCGCTCTGGCCGCTCACCTTGTTTTCCTGCGCGCGCTGGGCGAAGCCCAGGATCCGGTCAAGCCCGCCAATGAGTTCGGCCCGGTCGTAGCCGAAGCAATCAAATGCGCCAGCCGCGATCAGACTTTCGAAGACGCGCCTGTTCAGAAGCTTCGGGTCGATCCGGAGGCAGAAATCCTCGAGGCTCGCAAACGGGCGGTCGCCGCGAACGGCAACGATATGCTCGACGGCCGAGTCGCCGACGCCCTTGATGGCGGCAAGCGAATAATAAATGCGGTTGTCGCCGGTCTCGAAATGGCGGAAGGACGTCTGCACCGACGGAGCGATCACCTCAATGCCGAGGCGCATGGCGTCCTGGCGAAAATCGTTGATCTTTTCCGTGTTCGACATATCGAGCGTCATCGATGCCGCGAGGAACTCGACCGGATGATGCGCCTTCATATAGGCGGTCTGGTAGGAGACGATGGCGTAAGCGGCCGCATGCGACTTGTTGAAGCCGTAGTTGGCGAACTTCGCGAGCAGGTCGAAGATCAGGTCGGCCTGCGGCTTCGACACGTCGTTCTTGACGGCGCCTTCGACGAAGCGGGCGCGCTGCTTGTCCATCTCCTCCTTGATCTTCTTGCCCATGGCGCGGCGCAGGAGATCGGCCTCGCCGAGCGAATAGCCCGAGAGCACCTGCGCGATCTGCATCACCTGCTCCTGGTAGACGATGACGCCCTGCGTCTCCTTCAGCAGATAGTCGATCTTCGGATGGATCGACTCGATCTCTTCCTCACCATGTTTGCGGGCGTTATAGACCGGGATGTTTTCCATCGGGCCGGGACGGTAGAGCGCGACAAGCGCGATGATGTCCTCGATGCAGTCCGGCCGCATGCCGATCAGCGCCTTGCGCATGCCGGCGCTTTCCACCTGGAACACGCCGACCGTCTCGCCGCGGGAAAGCATCTCGTAGGTCTTCGTGTCGTCCAGCGGAATGCTCGCAAGATCGATGTCAACGCCGCGCTTGGCGACGAAATCGACCGCGGTCTTCAGTACCGTCAGCGTTTTCAGGCCGAGGAAGTCGAACTTGACGAGACCGGCCTGCTCCACCCATTTCATGTTGAACTGGGTGACCGGCATGTCCGAGCGCGGATCGCGGTACATCGGCACCAGCTTCGAGAGCGGCCGGTCGCCGATGACGATGCCGGCGGCGTGCGTCGAGGCATGGCGGTAGAGACCCTCGATCTTCTGGGCGATATCGAGAAGGCGAGCCACGACCGGCTCCTTTTCCGCCTCCTCCTGCAGCCGCGGCTCCTCCTCGATCGCTTTCGAAAGCGGAGTCGGATTGGCCGGGTTGTTCGGCACGAGCTTGCAGATCTTGTCGACCTGGCCATAGGGCATTTCGAGCACGCGGCCGACGTCGCGCAAAGCCGCACGCGCCTGCAGCGATCCGAAGGTTATAATCTGCGCCACCTGCTCGCGACCGTATTTGCCCTGGACGTAACGGATGACCTCTTCACGCCGGTCCTGGCAGAAGTCGATATCGAAGTCCGGCATCGACACGCGCTCAGGGTTGAGGAAGCGTTCGAACAGCAGCGAGAAACGCATCGGATCGACATCCGTGATCGTGAGCGCATAGGCAACGAGCGACCCGGCACCCGAGCCGCGGCCCGGTCCGACGGGAATGCCATGCTGCTTGGCCCATTTGATGAAGTCCGAAACGATAAGGAAGTAGCCCGGAAACTTCATCCGCTCGATGACGCCGAGTTCGAAAGCCAGCCGCTCGCGGTAATCCTCTTCCTTGTAGCCCGGCGCCATACCGAGCTTCGCCAGGCGACCTTCAAGCCCCTCCTCCGCCTGCCGGCGAAGCTCTGCCGCCTCCGCGCGCTCGGCCTCCTCCGGATCATCCGAAGCGCCGGTGAAGCGCGGCAGGATCGGCCCGCGGGTCTTCAGCATGAAGGAGCAGCGCCGGGCGATTTCGATCGTGTTCTGCAACGCTTCAGGGAGATCGGCGAAGAGCGCGGCCATTTCCTTGCGGCTCTTCAGGTAATGATCCGGGGTCAGTCGGAAACGGCTGTCATCCGAGACCATCGCGTTGTGAGCGACCGCCATCAGTGCGTCGTGCGCGTCATAGTCAGCTGGCGAAGGAAAGAACGCCTCGTTGGTCGCCACCAGCGGGACATCAAACCGATAGGCGAGTTCGACCAGGCGGCTCTCGTGGCGCCGGTCATAGTTGCCGTGCCGCTGCAGTTCCAGATAGAGCCGGTCGCCGAAGAGCTCGATCAACGCCTTCAGGCGCGTCTCCGCCAGAGCCGACGAACCCGCCTTCAGCGCCATGTCAATCGGGCCGCCGGCCGCGCCCGTCAGCGCAATCAGACCATCGGTCCCGCCCTCAGCCAACCATGACCGTGTTATTCGCGCGGACTGGCTGCCCTCGCCATCCAAATAGGCGCGGCTGACGAGGTCGACGAGCCGGACATAGCCGTCATCGGTTGCGGCGATCAGCACGAGCGACGGCAGCTTAGCAAGCTGGTGATGGTGGCCGCGCCGTTCCCCTTCCGCCTCGTCCTCCATGTCGATCGACAATTGACAGCCGATGATCGGCTGCAAGCCGTCATCCGCTGCCTTCTGCGAAAATTCGAGGGCCGCGAAGAGATTGTTGGTGTCGGCAATGCCTATGGCCGGTTGCTCATCCGCGACAGCCTTGCCGATGATTTTCTTCAACGGCAGCGCACCCTCCAACAACGAAAAGGCCGAATGCACACGCAAGTGAACAAACTGCGGATCCGTCGCAGTTGCCCGCTGCCCAAGGCCTTCGTCATTCGCCATCGTCGTACTCCGATTCGCGCTACCGCATGTTGCTTAAATCGTAGCCGATTCAGGGACAAAACATGCAGCAATTCAAAGTGCTACAGCGTCCTTTTGCGCGTCTGACAAGACGCGCGGCGCTGTAGGAGCAGAGGGTATCCCGTGTCCGGTCCCCCGTGTCCAGTGTAACGACCGGAACCGCCGTCTTTTTCAACACTGCATCCGAGGAAAGCGCAAACCCGACGCGGCCCTACCCTGCGAGACGACACCGAAGCAGGAGGGTTACAATCCGAGCGCAATCACGGAAATGCTGGCGATGAAGAGGCTCATCGAGGCGAAGGCGGCGAGATCACGAACGAAATCAGTCATAACATGGCTCCTTTTCCGCTATTGTTTTTCTTTTGTTCTTTTTTTGTTCCATAGTCAAGCAAGGCTGCATAAAAGGTCCCGCTATTCAGCTTTCATGGTTAATGCGCCCGCGCAGCCGGCGTGGCGCCACGACTGTGCCGCTCCGGATTCGGTCAAGGAAGGCTAAACCAAGCGCACCAACGACTCACGGCTTCCCCGAGGTCGACACCAAGACAGGCAACTCGTAGCCACACAATTCACACGTATGTTCCTGTTTTGTTCTTTACATGGCGGCAATGTTCCGGCATCCTCGGCGGCCGAATTGGGAGCACGCTCATGTTCAGCATACAGGAACTCACCGACTTCATCGTCGAGGCGAAATCGAAGACCTATGTCGGCAACGGCGCCGAGCTTCCCGCCTGCAGACCCGGCTCTCGCGATATCGGACATCGGCGCGGCGTGTGGAGCTATCTCGACAGCTATTTTGGCGGAACGGATTTTGCCGGCCAAGAGGCGGTCTGGCATGAGGGCAATCCGCGCTGGGCCATGAATTACTTCGGCCGCATCGTTCGTCCGGACCTGATCGATGCTGAACGAGCCGGCGCCGTTATCAAGGCCGCGCTACAGACGATGTATCGTGAGAAGCGCCATTTCCTCGGCGGCATGGAGTATCAGCACGCCTATGGTTGCTATGTCGATAGCAGCCGCGGCGCGACAGATCACTTTTCCGGCCGCGAAGTGATTTTCGTCGATGGCGAAGAAGCCTATGAGCTTGAATATCGCGGTGGCCTCATCGTTCCCTGACGCGACAGCGCTGCGCGTCACCCCAGACGCGCAAAAGTCGCTGCAGACACTTTGAATTGCCGTATGGCTACTTCAGTTCGACGACCTTGCCATCCTCGATCGTTACGCGGCGATCCATCAGCGAGGCGAGTTCGTGGTTGTGCGTCGCGATCAGCGCGGCCAGCCCCGACTGTCGCGCCAAAGCCTCCAGCGCCTCGAACACATAGCCTGCGGTCTCGGGATCGAGATTGCCGGTCGGCTCATCGGCCAGGAGAACGAGCGGCGCATTGGCCACGGCGCGGGCGATCGCGACACGCTGCTGCTCGCCGCCGGAAAGTTCGGTCGGCCGATGACTGGCCCGGTGCCCGATGCGCATGTAATCGAGCAACGCCGTCGCTCTCTCCGCCGCTTCCGCTTTGGAAAGGCCGGCGATCAGTTGCGGCATCATGATGTTTTCCAGCGCGGAAAATTCGGGCAGAAGGTGATGGAACTGGTAGACGAAGCCGATCTCCTTGCGGCGGATCGCCGTGCGCCGGTCATCGCTAAGCCCATTACAGGCCAACCCGCTCACGACGACTTCACCCGCGTCCGGATGCTCAAGCAGGCCGGCAATATGCAGGAGCGTCGACTTTCCGGTTCCGGAGGGTGCCACGAGCGCGACCGTCTCGCCGGCCCGCAGCGTGAGATCGACGCCCTTGAGAATCGGGAGGTAGGTGTCGCCCTCGCCATAGTGCCGCTCGATGCCGGAGAGCTGCAGTGCCACTCGCGCATTCATTTGCGTTATTGTCCTTATTATTCGTATCGCAGGGCCTGCACCGGATCGAGGCGCGAGGCGCGCCAGGCTGGAAAGATCGTGGCAAGGAAGGAAAGGGCAATCGCCATGATGACGACGGCGACGGTCTCGTCGGCATTCATATCCGCAGGAAGCTGACTCAGGAAATAAAGTTCCGGATTGAAGAGCGTCGTTCCCGAAATCCAGGAGAAGAACTGACGGATCGATTCGATATTGAGACAGACAACGACGCCAAGGAGCACCCCGGCGATGGTGCCGGTGACGCCGATGGCAGCCCCGGTCATGAAGAAGATGCGCATCACCGACCCGGATGTCGCGCCCATCGTTCTGAGAATCGCGATGTCGCTGCCCTTGTCCTTCACCAGCATGATGAGGCCCGAAATAATGTTCAAGGCCGCCACCAGTACGATCAGCGTCAGGATCATGAACATGACGTTCCGCTCGACCTCGAGCGCGGAGAAGAAGGTCTTGTTGCGGTCGCGCCAGTCGCTGATGAAGATCTGCCGGCCGGCCGCGTCTTCAAGGGGCTTGCGCAAGGCGTCGACGGCGTCCGGATGCTCGGCGAAAATCTCGATCGATTGGACGAGACCTTCCGCATTGAAATAAAGCTGCGCCTCCTCGAGCGGCATGAAGACGATCGTTGCGTCGTATTCCGACATTCCGATCTCGAAGATCGCCGAGACCGTATAGGCCTTGACGCGAGGATTCATGCCCATGGGCGTCACATCGCCATTCGGCGACGTCAGCGTGATCGTGCCACCGACACGGATGCCCAGTTGTTCGGCCATACGCGAACCGATGGCGACGCCGCTGCCCGACGCAAAGCCGACAAGATCGCCCTGCTGAATGTGCTCCGAGATGGATTTCATCTTCGAGAGGTCGTCGGCACGGACACCGCGAACGAGGGCTCCTGTTGACGCGTCACCCAGCCCTTGGGCGAGAACCTGCCCTTCGACCATAGGGATCGCCATGGTGACGCCGGGGACCGCGGAAAACTTGGTGGCGAGATCGGCATAGTTGGTGAGCGGTCCATCGAGCGGCTGAACGATGATATGGCCGTTCATGCCGAGGATGCGCGAAATAAGCTCGGTACGGAATCCGTTCATCACCGCCATGACGATGATCAGCGTCCCCACACCCAGCATGATGCCGATGAAGGAAAAGCCGGCGATGACCGAGATAAAGGCTTCCTTCCGTCGCGAGCGCAGATAGCGCCAGGCTACCATGCGCTCGAACGCGGAAAAGGGACGACTGGAAGGCGCCCCAGACGGAGCGGCAGCCTGCACCTGGTCTTCCGTCGCCGCGGTCATCTTCGCTTCCTTCGTCTCTATCTGGTCGCAACCAGCTTGTTGATCGCGGCTTCGATCGTCATCGTCTCGCGTTCGCCGGTCTTGCGGTCCTTGACCTCGATCTCGCCATTCGCGACCGAACGCGGGCCGACGATGATCTGAACCGGAACGCCAATGAGATCGGCGGTCGCGAATTTCGCGCCGGCGCGATCATCGGTATCGTCCAGAAGCACGTCGAATCCAGCCTTGCCGAGATCCGAGTAGAGCGTGCCGCAGGCCGCATCGCAAGCGGCATCACCCGCTTTCATGTTGATTACCACCACATCGAACGGGGCGACCGACTTCGGCCAGATGATGCCGTTTTCGTCGTGCGACGCTTCGATGATCGCCGGCACGAGACGCGTCGGACCGATGCCGTAGGAGCCCATATGCACGACGTGCTCCTTGCCGTCCGGCCCAAGCACCTTCGCGCCCATCGCTTCGGAGTATTTTGTGCCGAAATAGAAGATATGGCCAACCTCGATGCCGCGCGCGGAAAGACGCTCCCCCTCGGGGATCGCGTTGAAAGCCGGCTCGTCATGCATTTCCGACGTCGCCGCATAGCGCGACGTCCATTTCTCGAAGATCGTCTTCAGGCCGGCGACGTCATCGAAATTGGTTTCCTCACCCGGAATATCGAAACCGAGGAAATCCTTGTGGCAGAAGACTTCGGACTCGCCGGTGTCGGCGAGAATGATGAACTCGTGGCTGAGATTACCGCCAATGGGGCCGGTATCGGCGCGCATCGGAATGGCGCGCAGGCCCATGCGGGCGAAAGTGCGCAAATAGGCGGCGAACATCCTGTTATAGGCATGTTCCGCCCCTTCGCGGTTAAGATCGAAGGAATAGGCGTCCTTCATCAGGAACTCGCGCGAACGCATCGTGCCGAAGCGCGGACGGATCTCGTCGCGGAACTTCAACTGAATATGATAGAGGTTCAGCGGCAAGTCGCGGTAGGACCTCACATAGGAGCGGAACACGTCCGTGATCATCTCCTCGTTCGTCGGACCATAGAGCATCGGCCGGTCCTGCCGGTCCTTGATGCGTAGCATTTCCTTGCCATAGGCATCGTAGCGCCCGCTCTCCTGCCACAACTCTGCCGACTGCAGCGTCGGCATCAGGAGCTCGATCGCGCCGGAGCGGTTCTGCTCTTCGCGAATGATCGCATTGACCTTGTCGAGCACGCGCTTGCCGAGCGGCAACCAGGTGTAGATGCCGGCAGACTGCTGGCGGATCATGCCCGTCCGCAGCATCAGACGGTGGGAAACGATTTCCGCTTCCTTCGGATTTTCCTTCAAGATGGGCATGAAATAGCGGGACAGGCGCATGACGGGTTCCAGAACTTGGTGGACTTCGCACTATCGGCGGATTCGGGCGAAATGACGTTGTGCTTCGGCCGCCGTCCACCTGCAAGCGAGGAGAAGCGGCTTTGCCTTACTGCGATCGTACTCTTGAATTTCTCCTCCGGCACCGCCGGTGTGGAAAGCATTCGAGCTCAGCGTTCATAACCGCTTCGCGAGCGGAAGAAAACCCTGCCGCGGCGGGAAGAAAGCCACATAACAGATGGGATTTGACAGGAAATGCGCCGAGCTCGCCTGCGTCAAAAGAGCACGGTAGTAACAGGACAATGACGGCTCCTGTCAACGGGAAAATTTTGTCAGACTGTAGCAAAAATGCAAAAAAAGCAGATGACAGCGCCCAATGTTTGAGCTAATTTCGGCTCACAAAACAGGCAAGAAGACCAAATTCTTGCCGAAATTCGCGGTCAAGTCTTGGGAGGATAAGATCTTAGGCGCGCTCGTCCGCTGCCGCCGGAAACGGATTAAAGATCACGCGAAACTTAAAAACAAGGCTTTACGCCTTGTTTTTTTTTGCTTTTTCACAATACCCCAGAACCGAAGCACTTTTCAAAAATGTCAATTCTCCGGTTGTCAAGGCCGCGAATTTCCCGTTGGCGCCGAGGGGCTGGCAGGAATGCTATCCGCATCTCCTGCTCATGTTTCCTTAGTCGTATTCGATTTAGCGCCAAAAACATGCAGCAATTCAACGTGCTACAGGCTCCTTTGGCGCGTCTGATGAGACACGCGGCCCTGTAGGAGCCGTCACGAGATGGGGTGGCAGAACGCTGGCGACACGGCTGTCGGCTTCGCCCGTAGCATGTTTTTTTGCCATCCACCCGGCAGGCGCGGCGGCCGTTCAGTAAAATTCCGGAGCGAACCGCGGGATAGAATCGATCCCGTATCCGAGTTTGACAGAAACGACGTACCAACCGAGGTGAATGGCCGCAGCGATGACAGTGGTCAGCAAAACGACACGAAGTGCACGAAACCGCGCTGGAGCGCTTTCGACACTGCCGGGTACGACATCGTTTTCCTCGGCCTGCGTCCGGACTCCCAGAGGCAGAACGGCAAACAGCGTCAGCCACCAGATGATGAAGTAGATGGCAAGGGTCGAAAAAGCGGACATTGCGGGTCTCAATTCAAATCGCTGGACAGACCGAGCGCCGGCGCGTTTCCGCCGGAACTGCCGCCAAGGCTATGGCGTCCGCCTTATAGCGTTCCTCAGCCCAGCCGGCAAACAAGTGGGCCGCGCCCGACTGTCACACCTGTTCCAACTCTATCAGAGTACCCTGAAAATCCTTGGGATGGAGGAACAGGACCGGTTTGCCGTGCGCGCCGATTTTCGGCGTTCCATCGCCGAGCACCCGCGCGCCCGCCTGCTTCAACCGATCGCGCGCCGCGATGATATCCGCCACCTCATAGCAAATGTGGTGCATGCCGCCCGCCGGGTTCTTTGCAAGGAAGGCGGCAATCGGAGATGCCTCGCCCAGCGGTTCCAGCAGTTCCACCTTCGTGTTCGGGAGCGTTACGAACACAACCGTGACACCGTGTTCGGGAAGCGCCTGTGGCTCGGTGACGTTTGCACCGAGCGTCGAACGATAGCTTTCAGCGGCCGAAGACAAATCCGGCACGGCGATCGCCACGTGGTTTACCCTTCCCAACATCGAATGCTCCGTTCGCTCAAAGACCAAAGCCGATGGCTGCGTGACCGTTTACATCGTACCTTGGTGGCGAGGAAATCAGACTTTGGTGACAAAGACCGTGACGACCGGTTTCTTGCCCCAGACCTGATTGGCCGTGCTGCGCACGGCGCGGCGAACCGCTTCCTGCAACATGGCCAGATCCTTCCGCTTTGCCCGAGGAATGCTTTCCACTGCGCCGAGCACTGCGTCATAGAGCGTGTCATTCATGTCCTCGCCCTCGTCATCGAACTCCGGAAGCCCGATCGGCACGACAACCGGATCACCGAGGAAATCATAGCGGTTGTCGAGCACGACGTTGACGGAGACGTGCCCGGCGAAGGAAAGCTTGCGCCGCTCGCCGATGCCCATCTCGTCGAAATCGCCGATCAGGGTTCCGTCCTTATAGATGCGGCCGTGTGGCGCCTCGTCGATCACTTCCGCCGGCCCTGGAGCCAGGCGCAAGATTTGGCCGTTGCGCAGCCGCGGTACACTGGCGACCCCGGAATGCAGCGCCAGTTCGGCATGCGCCGTCAAGTGGGCTGCCTCGCCGTGGACGGGCACGACGATCTGCGGCTTGACCCACTGATACATCTGCTGCAGCTCGTTGCGCCGCGGGTGACCGGAAACATGCACCAGCGCCTCACTGTCGGTGATGATGTGAATGCCCTGTTCGATCAGACCGTTCTTGATATCGTTGATGGCTTTCTCATTGCCGGGGATGGTTCGCGAAGAGAAGACGATCGTGTCGCCGGCGGAAAACGCCACATTGCGCATCTCGTCCCGGGCAATCTTGGCAAGCGCTGCCCGGGGCTCGCCCTGGCTGCCGGTCAGGATCACGACGACCTTATCGCGCGGAATATAGCCGAACTCGTCCTCCGCCAGGAACGGCTTCAGCCCTTCCATCAGGCCGAGGTCCCTCGCTACGTCCACGACCCGCTTCATAGAACTGCCGAGCAGCAGCACCTCTCGGCCCGCTGCTTCCGCCGCTTCGGCGACGGAGCGAATGCGGCCGACGTTCGAGGAGAACGTGGTGATGCCGACACGACCTTCAGCGTTGGCGATGATCCTGGCCAGACTTTCGGAAACCTCCTGTTCGGAGGGCGAAACCCCATCGCGAAGTGCGTTGGTCGAGTCGCAGACGAGCGCCAGCACGCCTTCTTCGCCAACCCGGCGGAAGCGCGCCTCATCCGTGATCGGGCCGAGCGACGGCTCGATATCGATCTTCCAGTCGCCCGTGTGTACAACGGTGCCGAGCGGCGTGCGGATGACGAGTGACATCGGTTCCGGGATCGAATGATTGACGCCGACCGCCTCGATGCTGAAGGGGCCGACATTGATCCGGTCACCCTGCTTGAAGATCGTGATCGGAATTTCGCCGCGGCTCTTTTCGAAATCGCGCTTCGCCTCAAGCATGCCGGCGGTGAAGGGCGAGGCATAGACCGGAACGTTCAAGCCGGGCCAAAGATCGTTCAACGCACCATAGTGGTCCTCATGCGCATGCGTGATGATGATCGCCTTCAGATTGCGGCGCTCCTCCGCGAGGAAGGCGATATCCGGCAAGACCAGTTCGACGCCCGGCAGTTCCGGGCCGGGAAAGGTCACGCCGCAGTCAACCATGATCCACTGGCGGTTGCCCGGCCGGCCATAGCCATAAAGGCCGAGGTTCATGCCGATTTCGCCGACGCCGCCGAGCGGCAAGAACACCAGTTCTTCTTCCTGCGCCATATCTTTGCGCGCCCCTATTCTTCAATCATCCAAAAAATACATCACCGGCGGCGATCGCCTGCTGCGTGCCGGCGCCGGTATCGAGCAACAACCTGCCGTCGTGGTCAATACCGACAAAACGGCCCGAAAGCGATCGATCCGGCAGGTTGACCGTGATCGTCTCGCCAATGCCGCGCGCCGCCGAACGCCAAAGCTCAATGATCTTGCCGACGCTGGTGCCGCGATCCCAGAGCGCGAGCATCTCGGCCACGGCGAGAAAGAGATGTGCGAACAGTTCCTCGGGAGACGCCGACGCCCCTTCGCGACGAAGAGATGTCGCAGGATAGAGCGCCCCCTCGGGCGCGACACCGACATTCACTCCGAAGCCGATGACCAGCGCCCGGCGGCCATCGGCAAGCTCCTCCCCTTCGAGAAGAATGCCGCATGCCTTCTTTCCATCGATGAGGATGTCGTTTGGCCATTTGATCTCAACCGGCGCTGCCGCCGGCGGCATCACCATCCGGATCGCCCGGTGCGCCGCCACCGCGACTGCAAGAGGCAGGGAATGCAGGCGCGCGATCGGTGCCGGATCGATGAGAAGCAGCGATGCGTAGAGATTGCCAGGCTCGGAAAACCAGGCGCGGCCGCGACGGCCGCGACCGCCCGTCTGGCGCCCGGCGGTGATCCAGAGATTGCCTGGGTCGCCTTCGCGCGCCCTCGCCAGGCACTCGCTGTTGGTCGAGACGGTCTCGGCAAGTGCGACGTGCCGGAAGTCGTCAAGCGAAATCCGGCCGCCGCCCTTCCCGCCGGTCAAAAGAAGGTCCGGGCCGCAACTTCCGCGGCGCTTCCGAGCGGACCGCCGATCAGCACGTACCCGAGAACGAACAGACCGGAAAGGCCGAAGACAAGACGCAGTTCGCCAGCAGTGCGGGCAAATTCACCCTTGGCTTCATCAAACCACATGACCTTGATCACGCGCAGGTAATAATAGGCGCCGACGACGGACGCGAGCACGCCTATGATCGCGAGCGCGTAGAGATGCGCCTCGATTGCGGCCACGAACACGAAATACTTCGCGAAGAAACCTGCGAGCGGCGGAATGCCGGCCAGCGAAAACATCAGGATCGTCAGCACCGTTGCCATGAACGGATTGGTCTGCGAGAGACCGGCAAGATCATCGATGTTCTCGACGTGCTCGCCTTCCTTGCGGCGCATGGCGAGAATGCAGGCAAAGGTGCCGAGCGTCATGATCATGTAGATCAGCATGTAGAGGATCACGCCGCGCACTCCGGCCATCGAGCCGGCCGCAAGGCCGACCAGGGCATAGCCCATGTGGCCAATCGAGGAATAGGCCATCAGCCGTTTGATGTTCCTCTGGCCGATTGCCGCGAAGGCACCGAGCAGCATGGAAGCGATCGAGATGAAGACGATGATCTGCTGCCAGTCGGCCACCACCGGTTCGAAGGCGTTGATGACGATGCGAACGAGGATCGACATCGCCGCGACCTTCGGAGCGGCGGCGAAGAAGGCCGTGACCGGGGTCGGTGCGCCCTCGTAGACGTCCGGCGTCCACATGTGGAACGGAACCGCGGAAATCTTGAAGGCGAGGCCGGCGAGAATGAATACCAAGCCGAAGACCAGGCCGAGCGAACGGCCTTCCGCCGTCAGCGCCGCAGCGATCTCGTCGAAGCCGGTATGGCCGGTGAAACCGTAAACGAGCGACATGCCGTAAAGCATCATGCCCGATGACAGGGCACCGAGAACGAAATATTTCAATCCGGCTTCCGTCGAACGGATGCTGTCACGATTGATTGCCGCTACCACGTAGAGGGCGAGCGACTGCAATTCCAGCGACAGGTAGAGCGAGATCAGGTCGTTGGCGGAGATCATCAGCAGCATGCCGAGGGTCGCCAGAACCAGGAGCACCGGAAACTCGAAACGATCGATCTGGGCCGAGCGGGCATGACCGACGGTCATCACCATCGCAGTAATGGAGCCGATCAGCGCCAGGACCTTCATGAACTTGGCGAAGGGATCGGAGAGGAAGGCGCCGCCATAGGCCTCGCCCTCGCCCGTCTTCAGGACGAGCCACAGCCCTGCGATGATCAGCAGTGCGACCGCAAGCCCGGTTACCGTCGGCGTGGACCGTTCGCTCGAAAAGACGCCGATCATCAACAGTACCATCGCGCCGACCGCGAGGATCAGTTCGGGGACCGAGAGTTGCAGGCTTGCAAAGAGGGTTTCAGCAGTCATGTCCAGTCACGTCCTGTGGTCATTGCACCGAAAGCGCAACGTCTTGCGCTGCCTGCAGGGCTGCGGAGTAGTTGTTGACGAGCAGATCCACGGAAGCCGCCGTCGCATCGAAGACCGGCGCCGGATAGACACCGAAGAAGATCGTCAGGATCACCAGCGGGTAGAGAATGAGCTTCTCGCGCGCCGACAGATCGAGCAGCGCCTTCAGGCTCTCCTTCTCGAGCGCACCGAAGATCACCCGACGGTAGAGCCAGAGCGCATAGGCGGCCGACAGAATGACGCCGGTGGTCGCGAAGAAGGCGACCCAGGTATTGGCGCGGAAGGCGCCGACCAGCGTCAGTACTTCGCCGACGAAGCCGGAGGTGCCCGGAAGGCCGACGTTCGCCATGGTGAAGACCATGAAGGCGACCGCATATTTCGGCATGTTGTTGACGAGGCCGCCATAGGCAGCGATCTCGCGGGTGTGCAGCCGGTCATAGACGACGCCGACGCAAAGGAAGAGCGCGCCGGAGACGACGCCATGCGACAACATCTGGAAGATCGCGCCCTGGACGCCCTGCGTGTTGGCGGCGAAAGTACCCATGGTCACATAGCCCATGTGCGCCACCGAGGAATAGGCGATCAACTTCTTGATGTCGGTCTGCATCATCGCCACCAGCGAGGTGTAGATGATTGCGATGATCGAGAGCGTGAAGACGAACGGCGCGAAATAGTCCGACGCGAGCGGGAACATCGGCAGCGAGAAGCGCAGGAAGCCGTAGCCGCCGAGCTTCAGCAGGATGCCGGCGAGGATCACGGAGCCCGCGGTCGGCGCCTGGACGTGCGCGTCCGGAAGCCAGGTGTGAACCGGCCACATCGGCATCTTCACCGCGAAGGAGGCGAAGAAGGCAAGCCACAGCCAGGTCTGCATCCCGCGCGGGAACTTGTAGGCGAGCAGTTCCGTGATGTCGGTCGTGCCAGCCTGCCAGTACATCGCCATGATGGCGAGCAGCATCAGCACCGAGCCAAGCAGCGTGTAGAGGAAGAACTTGTAGCTCGCATAGACGCGATCCTTGCCGCCCCAGACGCCGATGATGATGAACATCGGAATGAGGCCCGCTTCGAAGAACACGTAGAAGAGCACGATATCGAGCGAGACGAAGACGCCCAGCATCAGCGTTTCCAGTATCAGAAACGCGATCATGTATTCCTTCAGGCGCTTCTCGATCGTGAGCCAGCTTGCGAGCACGCAGAATGGCATCAAGAGAGCCGTCAGAGGCAAGAACAGAACGGAAATGCCGTCAATGCCGAGATGATAGGAGATGCCGGTGCCGAGCCATTCGCGCTTCTCGACCATCTGGAAGCCGGGGTTCGAGGCGTCGAATTGATACCAGATGTAGAGCGATACGGCGAAGGTGAAGATCGTCGTCAGCAACGACACGTTCAGGATGTTGCGGCGGCCGTAGACGCTGTCTTCCCTTGTCAGCAAGAGAAGCAGAACGCCGACGAGCGGCATGAAGGTGACCGCGGAAAGTACGGGCCAATCGGTCATCAGAAGGAACTCCCGAGCATCATCCATGTAACGAGCGCAGCGATGCCGATCAGCATGGCGAACGCGTAGTGATAGAGGTAACCGGTCTGCAGCCGGACGACGCGGTCGGTCACGTCGAGAACGCGTGCCGCAACACCGTTCGGTCCGAAGCCGTCGATCACCCGGCCGTCACCCTCCTTCCAGAGGAAGGTGCCGAGACGCTTTGCGGTGCGGACGAAGAGGAAATCGTACAGTTCGTCGAAATACCACTTGTTGAGCAGGAACTGGTAGAGACCACGGTGTTGCTGCGCGAGATACTTCGGCGTCTCCGGCGAGCGGATGTACATGTACCAGGCGGTATAGAGACCAAGCGCCATGGCCACGAACGGGCTCCATTTCACCCAAAGCGGAACGTGGTGGTATTCCTCGAGAATTTCGTTTTCAGGCAGCGTGAAGAGAGAGCCCTGCCAGAACTCGACATAGTGATGGCCGAAGAAATAATCATGGAACAGGAAGCCCGCGAAGAGCGCGCCGGCGCCGAGGATATAGAGCGGCACCAGCATCACCTGCGGTGACTCGTGGACGTGATGCATGACGTCCGAAGAAGCCCGCGGCCTGCCGTGGAACGTCATGAAGGTCAGACGCCACGAATAGAAGCTCGTGAACAGAGCGGCGATCACGAGAAGGATGAAGGCGACGCCGGAAACGGCACCATGCGAGGCGAAGGTGGATTCGATGATCGCATCCTTCGAGAAGAAGCCAGCAGTGCCGATGACGGTTCCCGGAATGCCGACGCCGGTCAGCGCGATCGTACCGATAAACATCATCCAGTAGGTGACCGGGATGTGCGTGCGCAATCCGCCCATGTAACGCATGTCCTGCTCTCCATCGACGGCGTGGATCACCGAACCGGCGCCGAGGAACAGGAGCGCCTTGAAGAAGGCGTGCGTGAAGAGGTGGAAGATAGCGGCACCATAGGCGCCGACGCCGAGTGCCACGAACATGTAGCCGAGCTGCGAGCAGGTCGAATAGGCGATGACGCGCTTGATATCGTTCTGCACGAGGCCAACGGTTGCGGCAAAGAATGCCGTAATGGCACCGATCAGGGTAACGACCGTCAGCGCATCGGGCGAGAGCTCGAACAGCGGCGACATGCGGGCAACGAGGAAGACACCGGCGGTGACCATGGTTGCGGCATGGATGAGGGCCGACACCGGCGTCGGGCCCTCCATCGCGTCCGGCAGCCAAGTGTGCAACAGGAACTGCGCCGACTTGCCCATTGCGCCCATGAAGAGCAGCAGGCAGGTGGCGGTCAAGGCATGCGCCTTGTCGAGCTGCATACCGAACAGCGTGATGACGGCTTCCCCTGCCTCGGCGCCTTCCGCCGGCAGGTAGCTTTGTGCGGCGGCAAAGATGGTTTCGAGGTTGATCGAACCGAAGAGCACGAAGACGCAGAAGATTCCGAGCGAGAAACCGAAGTCGCCGACACGGTTGACAATGAAGGCCTTGATCGCCGCCGCGTTGGCGGAAGGCTTCTTGTACCAGAAGCCGATCAAGAGATAGGACGCCAAGCCCACGCCTTCCCAGCCGAAGAACATCTGCAAGAGGTTGTCCGACGTGATCAGCATCAGCATCGCAAAGGTGAAGAGCGATAGATAGGCGAAGAAGCGCGGCCGATGCGGATCATGATGCATGTATCCGATCGAATAGACGTGCACGAGCGTCGAAACCGTGTTGACCACCACAAACATGACCGCGGTCAGGGTGTCGACACGGAAGGCCCATTCGACATCGAAGCTGCCGGACTGGATCCAGCGCAACACCGAGACCTTGATCATTTCCTCTTCGCCGAGCGCGACATCGAAGAAAACGAGCCAGGACAGCGCGACCGCGATGATCATCAATCCGCTTGTCACATATTCGGATGCTTTCGCACCGATCTGCGTGCCGAGAAGACCCGCAATGAGAAAGCCGATCAGAGGCAAAAAGACGATAGCCTTGATAATGGTGTCCATAGCCCAATCAGCCCTTCATCATGTTGACGTCTTCGACGGCAATCGAGCCGCGGTTGCGGTAGAAGACGACGAGAATTGCAAGCCCGATGGCCGCCTCGGCGGCCGCCACAGTCAGGATGAACAGCGCGAAGACCTGACCGGTGATGTCGTTGAGGAAGGCCGAGAAGGCCACCATGTTGATATTGACCGCGAGCAGGATGAGTTCCACCGACATCAGGATGACGATGACGTTCTTCCGATTGAGAAAGATGCCGAAGACGCCGAGCGTGAACAGGATGGCGCTGACGGTCAGATAGTGGGAAATTCCGATTTCCATGTTGTAGTTCCTCGACCTCGCGTCCGGCTTAGATGCCCTGCCCGGGCTTGACCGTGACCACCTCGACGGCGGTCTCCGGTGTGCGGGCAACCTGGCGCGGAATGCTCTGGCGCTTGATGTTCTGGCGGTGACGGAGCGTCAGCACGATGGCGCCGATCATGGCGACGAGCAGCACGAGCCCCGCGATCTGGAAGAAGTAGATGTAGTGGGTGTAGAGAACGTCGCCGAGTGCGGCGGTATTCGTCCGCTCGGTTGCCGCCGGGATCGGCATCGAGATGCCCTTGGCGATTTCCGGCGAGAACGTGGTGCCCCCGACGACGACGATGAGCTCGGCCGCAAG
The DNA here is from genome assembly GCF_013283645.1 of Sinorhizobium psoraleae. Classification (GTDB taxonomy): domain Bacteria; phylum Pseudomonadota; class Alphaproteobacteria; order Rhizobiales; family Rhizobiaceae; genus Sinorhizobium; species Sinorhizobium psoraleae. Next base: position 27,502 of record NZ_JABEKV010000004.1, on the reverse strand, counting down.
GATCAAGCCGATCAACGCGCCGATCGGCGCATATTCAAGCACGCCCGCACGCAACTCCGCGAAATCGACGTCGAGCATCATGACGACGAACAGGAACAGAACAGCCACCGCGCCGACATAGACGACGAGCAGGATCATCGCGAGGAACTCGGCCCCCGTCAGCAGGAAGAGCCCTGCCGAGTTAAAGAAGGTCAGGATCAGGAACAGAACGGAGTAAACCGGATTCTTGGCCGCAATGACCATGAATGCCGATGCCACCGCAATGAAGGCAAAGAGATAGAAAAAAAGAACCTGCAGACCCATGATCGGTGCCTTTTTCGTCTTGCTCGGCGTGAAGGCGCCTGCCCCCACTCCACGGGCAATGCCGGACACGGTCCGGCCAAATGCCCAGTACCTGTTTCACATGCACCGCTCGGAAGCGGCGCGATGCAGCGTCACGCGGATAGCCTCAGCGGTAGGGCGAGTCCATCGCGATGTTACGCGCGATTTCCCGTTCCCACCGGTCGCCGTTGGCGAGCAGCTTCTCCTTGTCGTAGTAAAGCTCTTCGCGCGTTTCGGTGGCGAATTCGAAGTTCGGCCCCTCGACAATGGCGTCGACCGGACAGGCCTCCTGGCAAAAACCGCAATAGATGCACTTCACCATGTCGATGTCGTAGCGCACCGTGCGACGCGTGCCGTCGTTGCGGCGCGGGCCGGCTTCGATGGTGATTGCCTGGGCGGGACAGATCGCCTCGCACAGCTTGCAGGCAATGCAGCGCTCTTCCCCGTTCGGATAGCGGCGAAGCGCATGTTCGCCGCGGAACCGCGGACTGACCGGGCCCTTTTCGAAGGGGTAGTTCACGGTTGCCTTCGGCCTGAAGAAATAGCGCATCGACAGGAAGAATGCGCCGACGAATTCCTTGAGGAACAGCGAGTTGACGGCTTGCGAAAGACCGGCCATCATTTACCTCCAAACTTGCCGGCATCGAAGACACCGGCGGTATTCAGCGAAGCTTGAGCGGACATCAAGCCCACCCCATCAGCTTCAGAACGAATGCGACGATCACGACCATGGCGAGCGACAGCGGAAGGAAGACCTTCCAGCCAAGGCGCATCAACTGATCGTAGCGGTAGCGCGGCACGAACGCCTTGACCATCGCGAACATGAAGAAGACGAACGAGGCCTTGAGCACGAACCAGACGATGCCCGGGACCCAGTTCAGCAGCCAGATGTCAACCGGGGGCAGCCAGCCGCCGAGGAACAGGATCGTCGTCAGCGCGCACATCAGGCAGATCGCCGCATATTCGCCGAGCATGAACATCATGTACGGGGTGGAGCCGTATTCGACCATGAAGCCCGCGACGAGTTCGGATTCGGCTTCGGGCAGATCGAAGGGCGGACGGTTCGTCTCGGCAAGGGCCGAGATGAAGAACACGATGAACATCGGAAAGAGCGACAGCCAGTGCCAGTCGAGGAAAGAGGCCGGCAGGCCAATCATCGTTCCGAGACCGTCGCTCTGAGCGATGACGATGTCCGTCAGGTTGAGCGAGCCGACGCAAAGCAGGACCGTGACGATGACGAAGCCGATCGAGACTTCGTAGGACACCATCTGCGCGGCGGAACGCAACGCGCCGAGGAAGGGATACTTCGAGTTCGACGCCCATCCGCCCATGATGATGCCATAAACTTCGAGAGAAGATATGGCGAAGACGAAGAGGATACCGACGTTGATGTTCGCGATCACCCAGTTCGCGTTGAGCGGAATGACCGCCCAGGCGGCAAGAGCAAGCGTCACCGAGACCAGCGGCGCAAGCAGGAAGATCGTCTTGTTGGCGCCGGCCGGAATGACCGGCTCCTTGAAGACGAATTTCAGGAGGTCGGCGAAGGACTGAAACAGTCCCCACGGGCCAACGACGTTCGGGCCGCGGCGAAGCTGCACGGCCGCCCAGACCTTACGATCGGCCAGCAGAACATAGGCGATAAAGAGCAGCAGCGCGACCAGCAACAGCAGCGACTGGGCGACCATGATGATCGCAGGCCAGACATAGGTCGAAACGAAAGCGTCCATGATACTCTATTCCCTCGCGCTCATTCCGCCGCAGCTTTGAAATTGTTGCGTGCCAAAGCCGAGCATTCGGCCATCACGGCGGATGCGCGCGCTATCGGGTTCGTCAAATAGAAGTCTTTGACCGGAGACGCAAACACGGATTTCGCCATCTCACCGGCTTTTTGTGCGAGTGCGGCAATTTCATCGCTGCGGCCCGCAGCAATCGTGTCATTCTCGGCGAAATGCGGATGAGCCGCATAGAGCTTCGCGCGCAATTCACCAAGCGAATCAAAGGGCAGCTTTCGGCCGAGCACATCGGAAAGCGCCCGGATGATGGCCCAGTCCTCGCGCGCATCGCCCGGAGCGAAGCCGGCGCGGTTGCCCGTCTGCACCCGCCCTTCCGTGTTCACCCAGATTCCGGACTTTTCGGTGTAGGTCGCGCCCGGAAGAATGACATCGGCTGCATGTGCGCCGTTGTCGCCATGCGAACCGATATAGACGGTGAAGCCGGCTTTGCGCGCCGAAAGGTCGAGCTCGTCCGCGCCGAGCAGGAACAGCACTTCCGCGCTGCCGACCATATCGGCTGCCGACTTGCCGCCCTCCCCGGGGACGAAGCCGAGATCGAGCCCGCCGACGCGGGAGGCAGCCGTATGAAGAACGGCAAAACCGTTCCAGTCTGTGCCGACCGCGCCAACCGCGACCGCGAGCTTCGCGGCGTTTGCGAGAACGGCCGCACCGCCCTGCCCTGCCAGCGCGCCCTGGCCGACGATGATCAGCGGGCGCTGCGCCTTCTTCAAGGTCGCGAAGAACTTGGCCTTGCCGGAAAGGAGTTCGGCCAGCGTCTCGCTGCCAGCACCGAGATACTCGTATTCGTAACGCAGTTCGCCCTGTTCGCCGATCACGGCGATCGGGAAGTTGCCCATGCGGCAGCGCTTGCGGATGCGCGCATTGAGCACGGACGCTTCGAAGCGCGGATTGGAGCCGATGATAAGCAGCGCATCAGCACTTTCGATGCCCTGAATCGTCGGGTTGAAGATGTAGCTCGCGCGGCCAAGCGACGGGTCGAGCGCTGCACCATCCTGCCGGCAGTCGATATTCTGCGAGCCGAGCGACGAAACGAGTTCCTTCAGCGCGTACATTTCCTCGACAGAAGCGAGATCGCCGGCGATCGCGCCGATCGCGTCGCCCGAGGTCTTCGCAACGGCAGCCTTGATCGCCTGGAACGCCTCGCTCCAGCTTGCGGGCTGAAGGCGGCCGTCCTTCTTGACGTAGGGGCGATCAAGGCGCTGTGTCTTCAGGCCATCCCAGATGAAACGGGTCTTGTCGGAGATCCATTCCTCGTTAATGTCCTCGTTGACGCGCGGCATGATGCGCATGACTTCGCGGCCGCGCGTGTCGACGCGGATCGCCGAGCCGAGCGCGTCCATGACGTCGATCGATTCGGTCTTGTTCAGTTCCCACGGGCGTGCGGTGAAGGCGAATGGCTTGGACGTCAAGGCGCCGACCGGGCAGAGGTCGACGACATTGCCCTGCAGCTCGGACGTCATCGCCTGCTCGAGATAGGTGGTGATCTCGGCGTCCTCGCCGCGACCGATGAGACCGAGTTCGGCAATGCCGGCGACCTCCGTCGTGAAGCGGACGCAACGCGTGCAGTGGATGCAGCGGTTCATTACCGTCTTCACCAGCGGGCCGATATACTTGTCCTCGACCGCGCGCTTGTTCTCCTGATAGCGCGAGCTGTCAATGCCGAAGGCCATGGCCTGGTCCTGCAGGTCGCACTCACCGCCCTGATCGCAGATCGGGCAGTCGAGCGGATGATTGATCAGCAGGAATTCCATGACGCCTTCGCGTGCCTTCTTGACCATCGGCGTGGTCGTGAAGACTTCCGGCACTTCGCCGTTCGGGCCGGGGCGCAGATCGCGCACACCCATGGCGCAGGAAGCGGCCGGCTTCGGCGGCCCGCCCTTCACCTCGATCAGACACATGCGGCAGTTGCCGGCAACCGAAAGCCGCTCATGGAAACAGAAGCGCGGAACCTCGGCGCCGGCCTCTTCACACGCCTGAAGCAGCGTGAAATGATCCGGGACCTCGATCTCTTTTCCGTCGACTTTCAGCTTTGCCATCTTCGCACTCAATCCTGTCTTCCGTCCGCCTGCCTCTCGGCGGCAGACAATTCCTTTATAGCCATGCCGCTTGCTGGCGATGGCCGCAGAGGGTCATCGCCTCATCTCTCATCACGCGCCCTTGAGCGCCTTCGCCTGCCCCACCCAGTCGTCGCGCAGGATGCGGCCGTCGAAGCCGAGTTCCTTATCCAGCCGCGCCACATCCGCCTCGCTCCAGCCGGCGATGTCCGCAAAGCGGCGAATGCCCCTGGCGTTCAAGACCTGCTCAAGCTTCGGACCGATGCCGGAAATCCGCTTGAGGTCATCGGCCGCAACCTGCCTCGACACCTTGGCGGGCGCCTTCGTTTTCGCCTTCGGCCTGGATACCTTGGAAGACGGCGCAACAACGGGGGCTGGCGAAGCTTCTGGCGCTTGCTGCACCGCCTGTCTGGCCGGTGCAGCCGTTGGCGCCGGCTCGGCCGGCGCCGGGATGCCTTTCTGCATGGCACCGACAGCGCCCTGCATGGCGCCGAACATGATGCCGGCGATGTGACTGGACAGGCCGAAACCAAGCGCCGTTGCCGCGGCAACCGCCGCCGCCGGATGCGCCATCAGCGGGTACGGCGGGAGATTCTGCATGCTTTTCATCCATTCGGCCATGCCGAACGGATCGGCCGGGTCGACGTCGAGGGGCCGTGCGAATGGAATGGCTACGCCGACCCTCTCGCTGCTCTGTCCGTCTCTGCGTACCCCGGCCATCGGTCGTTACTCCGCTGCTTCGAGCACCGCGCCGTGCGACGTCGCGTTGCGTGTGTATTCGTCGATGCGCTTTTCGATCTCGGGACGGAAGTTGCGGATGAGGCCCTGAACCGGCCAGGCGGCCGCATCGCCGAGCGCACAGATGGTGTGCCCCTCGATCTGCTTCGTCACGTCGAAAAGCATGTCGATCTCGCGCTTCTGCGCGCGGCCCTGCACCATGCGCTCCATGACGCGCCACATCCACCCCGTGCCCTCGCGGCACGGCGTGCACTGACCGCAGCTCTCGTGCTTGAAGAATGCCGAGATGCGGGCGATCGCCTTGATGATATCGGTCGACCGGTCCATGACGATCGCGGCAGCGGTGCCGAAGGACGACTTCACCTCACGCAGGCCGTCGAAGTCCATCGGGCAGTCGATGATGTCTTCGGCCTTGACCACCGGGCACGACGCACCTCCCGGAATGACGGCCAGGAGGTTATCCCAGCCACCGCGGATGCCGCCGGCGTGCTTTTCGATCAGCTCGCGGAACGTGATGCCCATCGCCTCTTCGACCGTGCACGGCTTGTTGACGTGGCCGGAAATCATGAACAGCTTCGTGCCGACGTTGTTCGGCCGGCCGATGGAGGAGAACCAGCCGGCGCCGCGGCGCAGGATCGTCGGGGCAACCGCGATCGACTCGACGTTATTCACGGTCGTCGGGCAGCCGTAGAGACCCATGTTCGCCGGGAATGGCGGCTTCAGACGCGGTTGACCCTTCTTGCCCTCGAGGCTTTCGAGCAGCGCGGTCTCCTCACCGCAGATATAGGCGCCGGCGCCGTGATGAACGTAGATGTCCATGTCCCAGCCGTGCTTGTTGTTCTTTCCGAGCAGGCCCGCGTCATAGCACTCGTCGATCGCAGCCTGCAGCGCCTCGCGCTCTCGGATATATTCGCCGCGTACATAGATGTAGGCAGTGTGGGCACCCATGGCGAAGCTCGCAATCAGGCAGCCTTCGATCAGCGTGTGCGGATCGTGGCGCATGATGTCGCGGTCTTTGCAGGTCCCCGGCTCCGACTCGTCGGCATTGACGACCAGATAGTGCGGCCGGCCGTCACTTTCCTTCGGCATGAAGGACCACTTCAGGCCTGTCGGGAAGCCCGCGCCGCCACGGCCGCGAAGGCCGGAAGCCTTCATCTCGTTGATGATCCAGTCGCGGCCCTTTTCAAGGATCTGCTTGGTCCCGTCCCAATGGCCGCGCGCCATGGCGCCGCTCAGGGACTTGTCCTTCAGGCCGTAGAGATTGGTAAAGATGCGATCTTCATCTTTTAGCATGGTTCACCTCTTTACCGCGGCTTCTTGCCGAAAACCTTGATGTATTCGGCTTCGCCGCCCTTGGCGAGCGCCTTGGCCTGCTTGACCCAATCGTCGCGCTCGATGCGGCCCCTGAAATTCAGATACCCGTCGACCCATTCGCGCTCGGCCTTTTTCCAGGAAGCGACCTGGGCGAAGGTGTAGATGCCAAGCTCGTTCAGGATGCCTTCGATCTTCGGGCCGACGCCCGAGATCAGCTTGAGATCGTCGACGACAGCCGGCTTCTCAATGCCCGCCGGGCGATCCTTGTCCTCGAGGGATGGCCGGCCCGTGACCGCAGGCTTCGCCGGCTTGGACTTGTCAATCGTCTCGCCTTCGGTCTTGGCGATTGCGGCCGCTTCTTTTCTTGCGGTCGCCGGAGTCTTTAATGTCGGGTTGGTGACGGCGCTTGCGGTCTTCGGCCTTCCCGCGTTCGCCGGCGGCACGCTGACAGCCGGCTCGCTCGACGCCTTTTTTGCCCGAGCGGGGCTGTTCTTAATCGCCGGGTCCGCCGTCAGCAATGTCGTCGGACCGCCAACGGGCGCGGAATAGACGCGATCGATCTGCGGGCCGGGCTTGATCTCCGCGCCCTTGCCTGCTTCGAAACCGTCGATGATCTGTTCCAGCCGCTCAGGCGTCAGGTCTTCGAAAGTATCCTTGAAGATCATCACCATCGGAGCGTTCACGCAGGCGCCCTGACATTCGACTTCTTCCCACGACAGCGTCCCACTCTCGTTCAGAGCAAAGGGTTCCGAAGCAATCTTGCTCTTGCAGACCTTGATCAGATCCTCGGCGCCACGCAGCATGCACGGCGTCGTTCCGCAAACCTGCACATGCGCGCGCGTACCGACGGGTTTCAGTTGGAACTGCGTGTAGAAAGTCGCAACTTCGAGAACGCGGATATAGGGCATGCCGAGCATGTCTGCGATCGACTCGATCGCCGCCTTCGTCACCCAGCCGTCCTGCTCTTGCGCGCGCATCAGCAGGGGGATGACCGCCGACTGCTCGCGGCCCTTCGGATATTTCTTGATCGTTGCCTTGGCCCAGGCAGCATTCTCTTTGTTGAATGCAAAGCTCGCTGGCTGGACAGTGTCTTCGGCTAGTCGACGAACGGACATTCTAGTGGACACCTTATCAGTTAATCGAACCACACCGCGATTTCGCCACCGAGACGAATTCGCAGGCATAGGCTGACTGGTCTTTCTGCAAAAATACGATGTAGCGCGTGCCGTTGGCGACCGCGGCCTTGATCTCATAGCCCTTCGACAGGAGTGCGGACATGGAGCCGCCGCGCAAGGCCTGGGACGACGCGCTGTCCACTTCCTCCTGGGCCGATGCCGCAGAAGTGAACGCAAGAAGCCCGAGAACGGCAAGCGGCGCCAGACGCATCAGCGGTCTACCTCGCCGAAAACGATGTCCAGGGAGCCCAGCACAGCCGAGACGTCGGCAAGCTGGTGTCCGCGACAGAGGAAGTCCATGGCCTGCAGATGCGCGTAGCCCGGGGCGCGGATCTTGCACCGGTACGGCTTGTTGGAGCCGTCGGAGACGAGATAGACGCCGAACTCGCCCTTTGGAGCTTCGACCGCGGCGTAAACTTCGCCGGCCGGTACATGGTAGCCCTCGGTGTAGAGCTTGAAATGGTGGATCAGCGCCTCCATCGAGCGCTTCATCTCGCCGCGCTTCGGAGGCACGATCTTGCCATCCATCGACGAGACCGGCCCCGCCTTCGCGTCGCCGAGCAGACGGTTCACGCACTGGCGCATGATTTTTGCCGCCTCGCGCATCTCGATCATGCGGATCAGATAGCGGTCGTAGCAGTCGCCGTTCTTGCCGATCGGGATATCGAATTCGAGATCGGAATAGCATTCATAGGGCTGTGCACGGCGGAGATCCCAGGCGGCACCCGAGCCGCGCACCATGACGCCGGAGAAGCCCCAGGCCCATGCATCCTCCAGCTTGACGACGCCAATATCGACGTTGCGCTGCTTGAAGATGCGGTTTCCGGTGAGGAGCTCGTCGATATCGTCAACGGTCTTCAGGAACGGGTCGATCCACTTGCCGATATCCTCGACCAACTGGTGCGGCAGGTCCTGATGCACGCCGCCCGGACGGATATAGGCCGAGTGCATGCGGGCACCGCAGGCGCGTTCGTAGAAGACCATCAGCTTCTCGCGCTCTTCGAAGCCCCAGAGCGGCGGCGTCAACGCGCCGACGTCCATCGCCTGCGTCGTCACGTTGAGAAGATGCGAAAGGATACGGCCGATTTCCGAATAGAGGACGCGGATAAGCTGTCCCCGGATCGGCACCTGCGTGTCCGTCAACCTTTCAACGGCAAGCGCGAAGGCGTGCTCCTGGTTCATCGGCGCGACGTAGTCGAGCCGGTCGAAATAAGGTATCGCCTGCAGGTAGGTCTTGGTCTCGATCAGCTTCTCGGTGCCCCGATGCAGGAGGCCGATATGTGGATCGACGCGCTCGACGATCTCCCCGTCGAGCTCAAGCACGAGGCGTAGAACGCCGTGCGCCGCCGGGTGCTGCGGACCGAAGTTGATGTTGAAGTTGCGGACGTTGTGTTCGGTCATACCGATTGCTCCAGGCCGGATGACATCCTCGGCGGATCGTCACGGGCCGACTTAACTCAGCGTGCCTTCGCCTTTTCATCGCCGGGCAGGACGTATTCGGTCCCTTCCCACGGCGAGAGGAAATCGAAGTTGCGGAATTCCTGCTTCAATTCGACGGGCTCATAGACGACGCGTTTGACCTCGTCGTCGTAACGAACTTCGACGAAGCCGGTGACCGGGAAGTCCTTGCGCAGCGGATGGCCCTCGAAGCCGTAATCCGTCAAGATGCGCCGCAGGTCCGGATGGCCGGTGAAGAGAATGCCGTACAGGTCGTAGGCTTCCCGCTCGAACCAGTCTGCGCCCGGGTAAACAGCCGTCGCAGACGGCACAGGCTCACCTTCTGCAGTCTTGACCTTCACGCGGATGCGCAGGTTCTGCCGCGGCGAGAGCAGGTGATAGACGACGTCGAAACGATCCGGCCGCTGCGGCCAGTCGACGCCGCAGACGTCGACCAGGTTGACGAAGGCGCACTGCACGTCATCGCGCAGGAACGTCAACAGCGCCACGACGTTTTCCGCCTTGGTCGTCACCGTCAGTTCGCCGAAGGTGATGGCTGCGTCGACGATCAGCGCGCCGCGCATCTCGCGAAGATAGGAGGCAAGCTCGTTCAGGGCTTCACTCATGTCAAAGAACCCCCTGCCGTTAGCGCTCGATCGTGCCGGTTCGGCGGATCTTCTTCTGCAGCAGAAGCACGCCATAGAGCAGCGCTTCTGCCGTGGGAGGACAGCCTGGCACGTAGATGTCGACGGGCACGACACGGTCGCAACCGCGTACGACCGAATAGGAATAGTGATAGTAGCCGCCACCGTTGGCGCAGGAGCCCATCGAGATGACATAGCGCGGCTCCGGCATCTGGTCGTAGACCTTGCGAAGCGCGGGCGCCATCTTGTTGGTCAACGTACCGGCGACGATCATGACGTCGGATTGGCGCGGCGAGGCACGCGGCGCGAACCCGAAACGTTCGGCGTCATAGCGCGGCATCGACATCTGCATCATTTCGACGGCGCAACAGGCAAGACCGAAGGTCATCCACATCAGCGAACCGGTACGCGCCCAGTTGATCAGTTCGTCGGTTGAGGTAACGAGAAAACCCTTATCGGCGAGCTCATTGTTGATCTCGCCGAAGAAAGCGTCATTGCTGCCAATCGGCTTGCCGGTCGAGGGATCGATAATCCCCTTCGGCTGCGGCGCAACGAGCGTGGTGCCGGACATCAATTCCATTCCAGCGCTCCCTTTTTCCATTCATAGATAAAGCCGACCGTCAGCACCAGGAGGAAGACCATCATCGACCAGAAGCCAAACCAGCCCATTTCCCTGAACGAAACGGCCCAAGGGAAGAGGAAAGCCACTTCCAGATCGAAGATGATGAAGAGGATCGACACGAGATAGAAACGGACGTCGAACTTCATGCGGGCGTCGTCAAACGCGTTGAAGCCGCACTCGTACGCCGACAGCTTTTCCGAATCAGGCGCCTTGAAGGCGACGGCGAAGGGGGCGACCAGGAGTGCGAGGCCGATCACAAGAGCGATTCCAATGAAAATCGCGATCGGAACATAGGAACCGAGAAGTTCAGTCATTGTTATCCGTCCCTGCCTGCGGGAGAGCGCCGGAGAGGCACTTGAACAACAAATCTCGCAGGCCGAAAAATATGTTGCAACGCCAGAGTGGTTAGCGCAGCCCGCGCCCGCGCGCAAGCCTTCAAGGGGCATTTAAACCGCTTCGCGACACCGGATGAAGCGGCATTATTCGGCGCAGCAGCGACAAAACGCGCATTTGCGGGAATCGACGAACCTTACCGTAGACGATGGCCCACCGAGACAGATTGCCGCAATGCAAAAAATGCCAAAATCCGGACCATCAGAACCGATCGAAGGACAGGAGAAATGGCGCGAGTGACGGGGCTCGAACCCGCGACCTCCGGCGTGACAGGCCGGCACTCTAACCGACTGAGCTACACCCGCGCATCATGACCACGCGTGGTCATTATTACATCATCGGCACATTTTGAGAATGCCGCTGGTTTGCCTTTCAAGAGTGGCGCGAGTGACGGGGCTCGAACCCGCGACCTCCGGCGTGACAGGCCGGCACTCTAACCGACTGAGCTACACCCGCGCATCATGACCACGCGTGGTCATTATTACATCATCGGCACATTTTGAGAATGCCGCTGGTTTGCCTTTCAAGAGTGGCGCGAGTGACGGGGCTCGAACCCGCGACCTCCGGCGTGACAGGCCGGCACTCTAACCGACTGAGCTACACCCGCATCATCTTGACTAGGCCGGAGCGACTTTCGTGCGCCCCGCATCAAAGCGGCCCTGCCGTTCGATGAGCGGCTAACTAAGCGGTTCGCATTTGGGTGTCAAGCGTGTTTGAAGACAAATCCGTGACGGAGCGAATTTTGATCCACAGCCGACTTCGCGACACGAAATCAGGCACGGACCGAGACGCCAGCGGGTGACCTGTCGCCCCCGCACACTTTCTTTGCCGTTGGCCGCGGCTGCCGCCGGATACCTCAACGAGAAAGCCGTGCCTTATCTGACAACACCGCCACACTCGCGGGAGCTTGTCCACAGGCGGGGAAGATGCGCTCCGGTGCGCGAAAACGGTGTTCATAAAAAAAATCGAAAAAACCTCGCAAATGCTCTTGCGGTTTTTCCCCGTTGCGCATAGATCACGCCCACCGACGCGGCGGACACGTGTTCGAAACGCGAACGGGCGATTAGCTCAGTTGGTAGAGCGCCTCGTTTACACCGAGGATGTCGGGAGTTCGAGTCTCTCATCGCCCACCATTTCATCCCAATATCGTCAACGATGTGAGCGCAACGGCACGCGTCTCGCCTGATAACATTTCCTCGTCACGTTCCGCTATACTGCTCAACCGTTACGTGTTCGAGCCAATCCACGACTTTGCCGTCGAGCGCTTCCTGGATCGCGATATGGGTCATGGCCGTGTCCGGCCCGGCGCCGTGCCAGTGTTTTTCGCCCGGCGGAAACCACACGACGTCGCCCGCGCGAATCTCACGCAGCGCCCCGCCCCAGCTTTGTGCGAGTCCACGGCCAGCCGTCACGATCAAGGTCTGGCCGAGCGGATGCGTATGCCAGGCCGTGCGTGCGCCGGGCTCGAACGTCACGGTGACGGCGCGAACGCGCGCCGGCTCAGGTGCCTCCAGCACGGGATCCTGCCGCACCGATCCGGTGAAGTACTCCGCCGCCCCGCGCACAGAAGGCCGCGATCCGCATTCCATGATTTCCATCGGGGAGTCCTCCGTGTTGTCGATCCAATATCCAAGACAGCGTGAAGCGGGCGCGCTTCGGTTAAAGCCTGTGAATGGTTACTGACGGGCACGCGTCCCGCGCGACATCGCACAGATGTTCGTGGTGGGTAAGATAGATCACCTGCCCGACTCGCGCCATGTCCGCCATCAGCTCGAAGGCACGGCCGGCGCGATCGTCGTCGAATGTTTCCATGATGTCGTCGGCGATAAACGGTAGCGCCTCCCTGGCGGCAGCAACCTCGTGGTAGCCGGCAATCCTGAGAGCGAGATAAAGCTGAAACCGTGTGCCTTTCGAAAGATCGCCGGCGAGCTTCGACCCGCCCGAGGCGACGTTCGCGATCAGGAATTCCTGCCCCTTGTCCGCATGCGTGGAGAGGCCGGAATATTCGCCGCCGCTGATCTTCATGAACATCCGGGAAGCGCGTTGCATCATGGCGCTGCGATGGCGCTCGCGAAACAGCCGTAGCGCCTGCTCGGCGGCAACAACGCCGGCTCTTAGTCGCAAATAACCGATCGCCCTGTTTTCGATGTCTAGAAGCAACGTCCGGCGCCGCTGCTCCAATTCAGCGACCGTGTCCCCACCTTCGACGCCGGCAATCGCCTTTTCCGCACTCCGCACCTCCGCATGCAGTTCGCTGACATCGCGATCGGCAGCGTCAATCGCCTCCTCCAACCTGGCGAGGTCGTGGCGCAATTTCGTCTCGTCGACCGCTGCGAGGATTGTCTCGGCCTCTTCGCATGTGGCCACGCAAAGCCGTGTGACAAGATCATTCTCAAGCTCGGCGAGCCTCTGCCGCAACCTCTCCTGCTCGCGCACTGCGTCAAGGCAAGCGCCGGCGTCATCAAGCGTGGTGCATCCAAAGAAATCGAGAATGACCTGTTTTGCGCAGAGATGGAGTCGCTCCTCCGCGCGCAGCGCTCTTAGGTTCTCCTCCGTTCGCTCGATGCCCGCAAGGACCGCCCCGCGGCGCTCCTGCTGCTGATGAGCAGTACTGATTCGGTCGCGCAAGGATCCGAAGAGAACCAGCGGGTCGCCTGCGGTCTGCTTCAGCCCGAATGTTTCGGCCAGATTTGAAACCGCGTCGCAGAACGCAACCTGGTCCTTGCGCATGCCTGCGATTCGATGATCGAGATCAGCCTTGCGCTGCATCAGCTTGTCGAAGTCCTGCAAGACGGCGAGCATAGGCCCAATCTCTTGTGGAACAGGCCGCTCGATCCGGCGAGCCAGCCAGGTCGTTGCGAGCGCCTCGTCCCATTCCCGCTGCCAGGCGGCCATCTCAACCTCGACGATCGCAAGCGCCGCCTCCCGGCCTTCCAGCGATTCCGAAGCCCTGCGATGCTGCTCAACAGCAGCACGATGCGCGGCGGCGGCCGTCTGCGCCTCGGAGACGACACGCTCAACGACCGCCAGCAGGCCGTCCAAACGTCCTGGCACGTTCCCGGTCACTCCAACCCGGGCAAGTTCGTCCTGAAGCGTGCTGACGGTTGTCGCTTCTTCGCAGGCCGCCCGCTCGTGCTGCTGGCGCGCCGCACGCAAAGCCACCCGTATTTCCAAGGCGGCGGCACGCGTCGCCAACCAGGCGTCCAGTTGCGGCAACAGCATGACGTTAGGTAAACCGCAGGCGCTCGCGGCCTGACCCACCGCCGCGTCCAACTCCCCGCGCTCCCTGACCGCTGCTCTTCTTTGCTCTTCAAGTTCCTGCAAGCGGGCGCGCCGTTCGGCAATCGCGCATGTCAGGCCGCGTATCTCTGCGAGCCGTTCCGCCTGCCTCAAACGGAACGCGGTGGCTCGATCATCCTCCTTCAGCAGCGTCTCGAAGGCGCCCGCCGTGACGTCATCCAGCCGAAGGCGGTGCGCCTGCCACGCGAGATCGCGCCGCTGGCGCAACTCGCCCGCGGCCGCGTCGTCCACCGCGCCGCCGAAAGAGTTGAACGCCGCAAGACGCGCTTCGTCTCCAGCCTGACGCTCGCTTTCATCTGCAATCCTGGCGTCGAGGCGCAATCTCCGTTCCGCCTGCAGCGCTGCCTCCGCCCGCCAGGCCTCGACCATGCTCGGCGCCGGAACGCAAACCGCCGCAAGCTCGTCGGCATTTCCGTCGAACGGCCGGAGCGCTTCGAGCTTGTCGGAAAGTTCCGCCTCCAGTCGGTCGACCTCGCGTCTTGCTGCCTGTTGACGAAGCAGGCAATCGCTCTGGCGAGCCAGCCGCAGACGTTCGGTGAGATGGCTGAGGTCCTTCCCGCCTCCACCCAGCCCGGAAAGATTGCGGTCGGCCTCCTGCCACTGCCGCTTTGCTTTCCCCGCCTCCTCGCGTGCGGATGAGAGCCTTTCGGCGAGCATCGCATGTCGCCGTACGAGATCCTGCAGCCGGGCGCCGACTGCGGCGGGCAAGAGTAGTGCGACGGGATCGGGATTGCCCGCCTCACCGAGACGGACGAGACAGGCGTCGATCCCGCTTGACGTAACGGCAAGCTCTTCAAGGCGAGACGGCATGTCCCTCGCGGCCGTCAGATAGCGGGCGTCGAGCGCGGTTTCGCGAAGCACCTTAAACCTGTCCACAAGCGTCAGCGCCAGGTCGTCCAGAGGCAGGTCTTCCAGCTCTTCGCGCCGGAGGCGCAATTCCTCGCTCAGTTGTACAAACCGGGCGGCGATTTCCGCTTCCGTTTTGCGAAGCGCCGGCAGTTCGCTCCACCATTCCGAAGGCGGCAGCGGCAGAGCTTCTTGCCGCGCGAGTTCTTCCTGCGCCGCGCGCAGCCGCCCGAGAAGCGGCAGACAGTCGAGCTGCGCACGCACCCGGTCCCGGTCAACGCGCAATTCCGTGCGCTGCGCCGACGCCCTGTCATGGCGCTCGCGGGCGCTTGCCAGCGTCTTGCGAAGCGACGCATATTCGCGCGCATTGATGTCGACCGCGTTGCGCTCGACCTTCAGCGCATCGAGTTCGCCCCTCAGTTCGGCGAGTCCGTGCTTTCGCCCTTGCGGCCTGTAGAAGGCATCCGCCTCGGCGCGCAAGTTCGCCAGCACGGCGCTGCTATCCGGCAGACCGGAACTCGCCGAGAAGAGGAGCGAACCAAGCTCTCCTTCGCTCTTCAGAATGCTTTCCCCGCCCTGTTCAATGCTGTCATCGTCCAGCGAGAACATCATTCGATAGGTCGCGCGATCGATAGAGCCGAGGGCGGCCGAAAAGAGATTTTCCGGCAGCGGCTGTTCGTCGTGGCTGATCAGGCTGTTTGCGTTGCGCTTGATGCGGTAGGCGTGATGTCGCCGACCGCCGGTTTCGACGATGCCACCGACACGCATCGTCTGGTACGGGTGCAAAAAGCCATAGGGGCTGAGGCGCTCGATTCCGAAAAGCAGATCGAGAAAACCGGCAAACAACGTCGACTTGCCGGCCTCATTCGGACCGTAGACAAGGTGAAAGTCCGGTTGCCCGGATTTGGCGTCGCCGAAATCGAGGGTCCGCCCGGTGAACTTGCCGTAGCGCACAAGATCGAGTTGCTGGAGCCGCATCAATCGCCACCCTTGGCGGCGGCGCCGTGGAGATGCGCCAGCACATCCGCGCTCCCCATCAGCCCGGCACCCATCACCAGTTCTTCGAGCGCGCTTTCATCGGGCGCCAGCGTCTGTCGCAGCTCGAGCGGCAACTGCTGCAAGAGCTCTTCGGCGACAGCTCTTATTTCCTTCCGAAAGCCGAAGCCCGGTAGCACCTCGTTTTCGACAAGGGCGGCAAGTTCCTCCACCGGCTCTCGCGAAGGCCGATGGTATTCATCTCGCGGCTCCCGGCAGTGAAGCTCAATTTTCTCTACCCAGCATCCACTGAGCCCAGCAGCAATGTTCGTGAGTTCGGTTTCCAAAAGATCCGCGTCTCTTCTCAGGCGCCAGGCAAGCGGAGAAGCGCCCGTCAGCGATAAACGCAGAATGAGGTTCTCCGCCGAGATCTGGTGTCGGAGTCGGGCGAGTCCACGGGTCACCAGATCCAATGCGTCGCGCCATTCCACGGCGCCGGTGATATCCACGGAAAGCCGCTCAAACACGGCCGCGCCGATCGAGCGCTCCTCAATCTCGACACGTCCGTCGTCGTCGATCGTAACAACGGTTACGCCCTTCGCACCCGCTTCGTTGATGTCGCGACCCTGCGGCATGCCCGGCATGACGACAAAGGGCTGCGTGCTGTGCACCTGGCGCTGGTGAACATGGCCGAGCGCCCAATAGTCGAAGCCGTGCCGTTGGAGATCGACGACGCTGCAGGGCGCGTAGCGATCATGTCCCGGCGAGCCGGAAAGGCTCGTGTGCAGCATGCCAATGTTGATCGCTTCGGCGACCGGCGGGTGAAATGACGGCAGCAGGCTCTCCGGTGCGTGCGGATTGGCGAAGCTCATTCCGTGGACATGAACCGTCCTCCCGTTTGCCAGTGTCTTGGCAAGCATCGGCTTGCTCCGCCCCTGGAAGACGTGAACGGAAGGTGGCAGCGTCAGCTCGCGCGTCACCTGGGATTGGGCGTCATGGTTGCCGCGAATGAGAAACGTCCTGATGCCGGCCCCGTCCAGGCGACGCAGCTCGCCGGCGAGGAAAAGCGCCGTGTTCATGGAGGTCTGGCTGCCGTCATAGAGGTCGCCGGCTATCAACAGGGCGTCGACGCTTTCGGCGATACACAGGTCGACGATCTTTGCCAATGCGCCTCGGGTGGCGCCGCGCACGAGATCGGCGAGCTCCGCATTCCTGAGGGCCAGGCTTCGCAAGGGTGAATCGAGGTGGAGGTCTGCGGTGTGGACGAAGCGGAAGGGCATGGCCGGACCATGGCCCGGCGTTGCCTCACCCGTCAATGGCGCCTAATCACTCGACCACAGGTGATCCGGTCACCATCCCCGTCGGCCTCATCAACAAGATCGCTCTCCTTTCAACGGATCGCGCAGCCGATTGCGCCGACCCGATACAACCGCAGACAGCAATTCTTCGCCTCACAATACAGACGGCCCTCTACAACGCGGGCCGTTTCCTTTTGCTGAACAAGCGCACCTTAAGAATTAGGAGGTTTTTGTCGACAAATGTGCCAATTGTAACTATCAATAGTGTTACTGCCATTTGACATGGCACCTCAACATATACCTATGACGGTCATGAAGAAGACAATCGAAGTTTCCGAGAAGCTGTTCGAACTTTATCATCGCGTTCATCGATTGGTGAACGAGTCGATGACGGAGGAAGGCGTATCGCTTGCCCGAAGCAAGTTCCTGTTCTTTCTGAGCAAGCTCGGCCCTTGTCGATCCACCGATATCGCCTGTGCGCTCAACTTCGCGCCACGCACAGTCACCGAGGCGATCGACGGGCTGGAGCGCGACCGTCTGGTGATGAGGAAGCCTGATCCCGAGGACCGTCGCGCAAAAATCGTCTCCATCACCGAGACCGGCCGGGTCGTGCTCGAAGCGGCCGAACATCCGCGCAAGCAGCTTATCGAGGAAATCTTCTCGGCACTCGACGACGAGCAGCTGGACCAGCTTTACGAAATCGTCAGGCAACTCGTGGAGAAGACCGACGAAATTCGCAAACGCAAGGAAGAAGCCGAAGAGGCTGAGGTGGCCGTCGCGCGCTAGACTCGCCCACCATCCACGAAGTTCCCAGAAAATCAGAAAGAGGCCGGAACGTCATGTCCCGGCCTCTTTCATTTTCTCCAGGCGCTGCGCTTACATCGCGTCGATGGCGCCGATGGAGAAGAACAGGGTTTCGCCGGAGGAATCGTCGACGCCGTCGTTGTCCGTGACCACATAACCGTTGCCAGCCGCATCGACGGTAAAGCCCTCGACTTTGTCGACGACATAACCGTTCAGCGCTTTCAGTTCCGGAATGAGGTCACGCACCTCTTCCTTCTTGACGACCGGCAGTTCGCCGCCGAATGCAGCCGGCTTCAGATCAGCAAGTGAAACGCGGTAAAGCTTCTTGAGCCCAGCTGCCTCACCGATCAGATTGTCGCGCTCGATGATGTAGGCGTAGCTGCCGTGGACGGAGATTTCCGAAAGGCCGACCCAGCCATCTTCGGACTTGTCGAGCGGATACCGCACGCCACCCCATTCCTTGGTCGCCGGATTATAGGAGACGAGCTTGACGAAGCCCTTCTCGTCATCCTTCCATTCGCGCTGAACCGCCATCCAGAGAACCTGATCGTCGCCCTCGCCGACCGTCGCGATGCCTTCGAAGCCATAGCGGATCTCGTTCGCGCGCAGCGCTTCCGGCAGTGCGATCTCTTCCTTGATCTCGCCCTTCTTGTTCACATGGAAAATCGCGTGGCTGTAAAGCTTGTCCGAGTTGCCTTCCGAGGCGAGCCAAAAGCCGCCTTCGCCATCATTGGCGATGCCTTCGATGTCGAGCTTCTGAGCCGGCACACCGTCGCGCGTGATCGGCAGAGCTTCGATGATCACGGCCGGCTTCTGCGAGGCGTCGATCGTGAAAATCGTCGGCCGGGACGCGAAGACCGAATCGTTGACGGCGCGCAGGAAGCCCGGCTTGTCTTCGACCGCAGCGAGCCCCGAAAGAGCGCCGAAGCCTATAGGCAGTCCGTCCTTCTCCGAGGAGCGGATCTGCGGATAGGCGGCATCGCCTTCCGCGCGTTCATAGATCATGACATGGGCGCGCGCGCCGCCGTCTTCGACGAGATCGACTTCGTTCGCCGTCGCAAACAGGTCCCGACTCGGAATCGCGACTCCGCCCTCGGGAGATACTCCGGAGGGGAGAAGCTGGAGCAGCTCGGGTTCGGCGCCGGTGTCCTTGTAGACGCCAACGATCGAGGCGCGCTCCGAAAGAACGAAGAAGAGATTGTCGTCACCAAAACGCGCCGCTTCGAGACCCTCCGGCTCAACGCCTTTCGCGGATGATCTCTTGTCCGGATAGTGGCCGATCGCCGCAATCGCATGCTCGAAGCCCGCGCCGGACTCGAACAGCACTTTGCCGGTCGTATCGAAGATCGTGAAACCGCGCGCTCCGCCTTCGTAGTCGCCCTCGTTGGCAACAACCAGGCGATTGTCATCGAGCCACTTCACGGCATCCGGCTCCCGCTTGCGGCCTGCCTGTTCGCTGTCGAAGGACATGGCGCCGTCACGCTTGGTATCAATGCCCTTGAGGTCGACGGTGCCAGCGGAGAAATGCGTCTTCACGCTCGCAGACTTGCCGTCGATGATGACGATGTGGTTGTTTTCCTGCAGCGTCAGGGCGATTTCGTCCTTGCCGTTGAAGGCAACGAATTCCGGCTCCGGGTCTTCGCCGGCCACATCGGCGAGACCGGTCAGCGCCACATGCTTGATGCTCGCGCAGTCGGCGACACCATCCTTCAAGGAAAGAATGACGAGATCGCCCGCCGGCATCTGCGGAATCTCCCCGTCATTCACCTCTTCGTCGCGCTCGTTTTCGATCGCAATTGCGGCAAGCGTCTTGTCCTTATTGATCGCAACCGAATCCGGCTGGCCGCCAAGGTCGCAGGTCGCATCGATCTTCTTCGTCGCAAAATCGACGACGGCGACAAGACCGGAGGGCTTGGTGAAGCTTTCGCGCGTGTTGACGGCAACGAGGGCCTTCGTGCCGGCGACAGCAACCGATGTCGGTTCGCCATCAAAAGAGACGATGCCGCCCGCTTTCGGTGCCTTGGCATCGGTGATGTCGATGAAGCCGATGCGCTTGCCGGGGCTGTCGGAGTAGATGAGCGTTTTGCCATCTTCGCTTGCCGTTATGATTTCGGCCGAGGTCGCGGCTTTGCGATCCGCACCTTCCGGCAGATTGTCGGCGACGGCAAAGGATGCGATGCGGTTGAAAACCTGTTCTGCCTGTACGGCTGACGCCGTCGATGCGGCGAGCGCTGCCGCCAATGCTGCGGTGATTGAAAATGTCTTCATGTGTCCCTCCGTGTCGCGACACATGAGCAAATATCCCTCACGCATGTGCCACTGTTGGCATCCGGAATCGCTCGATCGTTTCACGCGCCGGATGGGAGGCTTTTGCAACCGTCCTGTAACAGCTCAATGACAGGAGATAGAAACGAAAAGAGGCCCGGGCGGACCGGGCCTCAATTGATCTGCTTGCGTGCTTCCGCCATCAAGCGGCTCCGCGGCAGATGAAACATGAACCTCTCTGCTGCCTATGTTCTCACGAGGGAAACGGGCAAGACAGGGTGCGATGTTCGCTCGGGTTCTCGAACCCCCGCAAACACCAGATTAGTTGACAGCGTCCTTCAGGCCCTTGCCGGCCGTGAACTTCGGCACGTTGCGTGCCGGGATGTCAACTTCCGCGCCCGTGGACGGGTTGCGGCCCTTCGAGGCTTCGCGGCGGGTCACGGAGAAATTGCCGAAACCGACGAGGCGGATATCGCCACCGTTCTTCAGCTCAGCCTGGATGGTCTCGAAAACTGCATCAACTGCAGAAGATGCATCGGTCTTGGAAAGTCCGGCCTTCTCAGCAACGGCAGACACGAGCTCATTTTTGTTCATGTTTCCACCCCTTTCATATGGTTCGAAACGACTGTCTTCCTAAGCCGGGGCGGCTTGCGCATCGCCCACGTCTTGCCATTCCCAATTGCGCCTAATCCCTTGGAATGCAAGGCTTGCGGAAGGCTTTTACAACAAAAAAGACCGGCAAAAGGCCGGTCTTCCTTGTTTTTCTGGCCAGGGGCGCAAGTGGGACACAGTCCCACGCCCCTTTCGCGACTTGATCAGTGCGCGATCGAAGCGCCCGCTTCGTCCTGCGAATCGACCGCTGCGACCGGCGAAGGCTGGTTCGCCGGATCCCATTCGATCGGTTCCGGGCGACGCAACAGGGCATGTTCGAGGACCTCGCCCATCCGCGAAACCGGGATGATTTCGAGGCTGTTCTTCACATTGTCCGGAATCTCGGCCAGATCCTTGGCATTCTCCTCGGGGATCAGCACCTTCTTGATACCGCCGCGCAGGGCCGCCAACAGCTTTTCCTTCAGGCCGCCGATCGGCAGCACGCGACCGCGCAAGGTGATCTCGCCGGTCATGGCGACATCCTTGGAGATCGGTATGCCGGTCATAACCGAGACGATGGCGGTCGCCATGGCGACGCCAGCCGACGGTCCGTCCTTTGGTGTCGCACCTTCTGGCACGTGCACGTGGATGTCACGCCGGTCGAAAAGCGGCGGCTCGATGCCGAAATCGATCGCGCGCGAACGGACGTAGGACGCCGCTGCCGAGATCGACTCCTTCATCACGTCGCGCAGGTTGCCGGTGACCGTCATGCGGCCCTTGCCGGGCATCATGACGCCCTCGATCGTCAGCAGTTCGCCGCCGACCTCGGTCCAAGCCAGTCCCGTGACCACCCCGACTTGGTCGTCGCGCTCGGCCTCGCCGTGGCGGAACCGCGGCACGCCGAGATAGTCGTTGACGTTCGCCGCCGTCACTTCGACCTTCTTGGTCTTACCCTTGAGGATCTCCGTCACAGCCTTTCGGGCGAGCTTCATCAGTTCGCGCTCGAAGTTGCGGACGCCGGCTTCACGCGTATAGGTCTGGATGACGGCCATCAGAGCATCGTCGGTCACCGAGAATTCCTTCGGCTGCAGAGCGTGGTCGCGTATCGCCTTCGGCAACAGGTGCCGCTTCGCAATCTCCAGCTTTTCCTCTTCGGTGTAACCGGCGATCCGGATCACCTCCATGCGGTCCATGAGCGGCGCCGGAATATTCAACGTATTCGCGGTGGTGATGAACATCACGCTGGAGAGGTCATATTCGACTTCCAGGTAGTGATCCATGAAGGTCGAGTTCTGTTCCGGATCGAGCACTTCCAGAAGCGCCGAGGACGGATCGCCGCGGAAGTCCTGGCCCATCTTGTCGATCTCGTCGAGCAAGAAGAGCGGGTTGGACTTCTTCGCCTTCTTCATCGACTGGACGACCTTGCCGGGCATCGAGCCGATATAGGTCCGACGGTGGCCGCGGATCTCAGCCTCATCGCGAACGCCACCGAGTGCCATGCGGATATATTCGCGGCCCGTTGCCTTCGCGATCGACTTGGCGAGCGAGGTCTTGCCGACGCCGGGCGGGCCGACGAGGCACAGGATCGGTCCTTTGATCTTCGAGGAGCGCGCCTGTACCGCAAGGTACTCGACGATGCGTTCCTTGACCTTGTCCAAGCCGAAGTGATCGGTGTCGAGCACCTTCTCCGCGTGGTTGAGGTCGGTCTTGATCTTCGACTTCTTGCCCCAGGGCATGCCGAGCAGCCAGTCCAGATAGTTGCGCACGACCGTGGCTTCCGCCGACATCGGGCTCATCTGGCGCAGCTTCTTCAGCTCCGCATCAGCCTTCTCGCGCGCTTCCTTGGAGAGCTTGGTCTTGGCAATGCGCTCTTCGATTTCGGCCATCTCGTCGCGGCCGTCCTCGCTGTCGCCAAGCTCCTTCTGGATCGCCTTCATCTGCTCGTTGAGGTAGTACTCGCGCTGGGTCTTCTCCATCTGGCGCTTGACGCGCGAACGGATGCGCTTTTCGACCTGGAGAACCGAAATCTCGCCTTCCATGAAGCCGAGGGCCTTTTCGAGGCGCATCTTCACGCTCGTCGTCTCCAGCATTTCCTGCTTTTCGACGATCTTGATGGAGAGGTGCGATGCGACCGTGTCGGCGAGCTTCGAATAATCTTCGATCTGGCTTGCGACGCCGACGACCTCGGGAGAAATCTTCTTGTTGAGCTTTACATAGCTTTCAAATTCGGACACCACCGAGCGGCTCAACGCTTCGATCTCGACCGGATCTTCTTCCGGTTCGTGGAGCGCATTGGCCTGTGCTTCATAAAATTCCTCGCGCTCGGTATAACGATCGATCTCCGCACGCGCGCGCCCTTCGACGAGGACCTTGACGGTGCCGTCGGGAAGCTTCAGCAGCTGCAATACGTTGGCAATGGTTCCGACATGATAAATGGCGGACGGTTCCGGATCGTCATCGGTGGCGTTGATCTGGGTGGCAAGCATTATCTGCTTGTCCGTGCCCATAACCTCTTCCAGCGCGCGGATCGACTTCTCCCGCCCGACGAAGAGCGGCACGATCATGTGCGGGAAGACTACGATGTCACGCAGCGGCAGAACCGGATAGGTCGCGCTTTCAGTCGCCGAGGACGTTTTGTTCGTCATATCATTTCCTTTCCGTCCCGATTTCGGGCCCGTTCCCGGGAGCCCTACGGCACTCCCGGCTGTCATATTTTCTACATGAAAGTGGAGAGCAAGAGCGGCCTTTTCAAGGTACGGCGCAGCCTCCTCCTTCACGGATAGTTTCCGATCCCTATGCTCGGACGCTGTTGCGGACCTTGCGACGGGACGCTGAAACATCAACGACAGGCAGCAAACGAGCCTTCACTGAATCGTCGCATCATCGCGTTGTTGCCGCACTTTAGCAACAACCGTTTCATTAAATCGAACGGGCTGCGGCCGTATCTCAACAGCTATTGCACAATATGAAAAAGCCCGCACGTGGCGGACTTTCTCAAACAATCGTGATGGCGCCGTTAGGCCGAAACGTTGGTCTTCTCTTCGGACCGCTCCGAATAGATGTAGAGGGGCCGCGCGGTTCCCTTGACTACCTCGTCCGAAATCACAACCTCGCGAACGCCTTCCAGCGTGGGCAGCTCGAACATCGTGTCGAGCAGGATCTTTTCCATGATCGAACGCAAACCGCGCGCGCCAGTCTTGCGCACGATCGCGCGCCGAGCGATTTCCCGCAGAGCGTCCTCGTGGAAGGTCAATTCGACGTCCTCCATTTCGAACAGACGCTGATACTGCTTGACCAGAGCGTTCTTCGGTTCCGAAAGAATCTGGATCAATGCGTCCTCATCGAGATCCTCGAGCGTCGCCAGAACCGGCAGACGGCCGATGAACTCGGGGATAAGGCCAAACTTGACGAGATCCTCCGGCTCGAGCTCGCGCAATACCTCGCCGACGCGGCGATCTTCCGGAGCGCGGACGGTGGCGCCGAAGCCGATCGACGTCTTTTCACCGCGGGCCGAGATGATCTTGTCGAGGCCCGCAAACGCACCACCGCAGATAAAGAGGATGTTGGTCGTGTCCACCTGCAGGAACTCCTGCTGCGGATGCTTGCGGCCGCCCTGCGGCGGCACGGACGCCACGGTTCCTTCCATGATCTTCAAGAGCGCCTGCTGCACGCCCTCACCCGAGACGTCGCGGGTGATCGAAGGATTGTCCGACTTGCGCGAAATCTTATCGACCTCGTCGATATAGACGATGCCGCGCTGCGCGCGCTCGACATTGTAGTCGGCCGCTTGCAGCAGCTTCAGAATGATATTCTCGACGTCCTCACCGACGTAACCCGCTTCCGTCAAGGTCGTTGCATCGGCCATAGTGAAGGGAACGTCGATGATCCGGGCCAAGGTCTGGGCCAGATACGTCTTGCCGCAGCCGGTCGGGCCAACAAGCATGATGTTCGACTTCGCCAGTTCCACGTCGCTGCTTTTGGCGGCATGCGCGAGGCGCTTGTAGTGGTTGTGCACGGCGACCGACAGGATGCGCTTGGCCTGTTGCTGACCGATGACGTATTCGTCGAGAACCTTGATGATTTCCTGCGGAGTCGGAACGCCATCGCGCGACTTGACCATCGAGGTCTTGTTCTCTTCGCGGATGATGTCCATGCAAAGTTCCACGCATTCATCACAGATGAATACGGTCGGCCCTGCGATCAGCTTGCGAACCTCATGCTGGCTCTTGCCGCAAAACGAACAATAGAGGGTATTTTTCGAGTCACCGCCGTTGCTACCGCTGACCTTGCTCATTTCCACTTCCTTCCAGCACGCCGGACACCTTCGGAAAGATATCCCGGACCACTCAATCCGCCTTGCGTAAAAGCCCACCGCTCTTCGCAAGGTTCTTGGGAGTACTCACCGTACAGGCAAACGCCTGAATTTCGGCCGCAACGACTCTCCCGCCGAAACCCGACCGCTATGTTTCAAACTCCAACATAGCGCTTTGGTTCATATTAACGGCTTTACCCTGCCGATAAAGCCCCTTAGCAATTACAAATGTGTCACAATTGCATCGGTGGCGACACAAACGCTTGATGTCAAGCCGATTCGACGCCTTCGGCGGCCTCGCGCGACGTGATCACCTTGTCGATCAGCCCCCAGTCCAAAGCCTCGTCAGAACTCATGAAATGGTCGCGATCGAGCGTCTGTTCGACCTCTTCATAGGTCCGTCCGCAATGCTTGACATAGACCTCGTTCAGCCGGCGCTTCATCTTCAGAATGTCTTTTGCATGCCGCTCGATGTCGGATGCCTGACCCTGGAAGCCGCCGGAAGGCTGATGCACCATGATGCGGGAATTCGGCGTCGCAAAACGCATGTCCTTGTGGCCCGCCGCCAACAGCAGCGAACCCATCGATGCCGCCTGTCCGATGCAGAGTGTCGAGACCGCCGGCTTGATGAATTGCATCGTATCGTAGATCGCCATGCCGGCCGTCACGACGCCGCCCGGCGAGTTGATGTAGAGCGCGATTTCCTTCTTCGGGTTTTCAGCCTCGAGGAAAAGCAGCTGGGCGCAGACGAGCGTTGCCATATGATCTTCGACCGGGCCCGTCAGGAAGATGATCCGCTCCTTGAGCAGACGCGAATAGATATCGTAGGAACGTTCGCCGCGGTTGGTCTGCTCAACAACCATCGGCACCAACGCCATGGCCGTATCAACTGGATTTCTCATATCGAACCTTCATCAATCGGGCCCGCAATCCCTTCGCGGACCGGGAATCATCGGATAAGCCTCTACCCTTACATAGAGTGTCAATGCCCTTCACTTCAAGTCGCGAACATTCAATAGACATAATGGTCGCGGGCTATCCGCCTCAAGGTCCGCTCTCCTGCACACGCCCTCCTTGCAGGATTGCTCACAGGCATTCCCAATGCGTCAGTAAACAATCGGTAAACCGCGCCCGCGCATGAAGAGCGCGCGCTTCAAAGTTGGGATTCCAGCGGCAAGAAGCGGATTGCGCCGGCAATCAACCGCCGAAGAATGCCGGCATCCGGCTCGCGCCGCAGCAATCTTTCCGTTCCATTCGTGCGATCGCGCCAGACCGGCCTGCCGTTCTCCAACCCCAGCCGATAGCTCGTCTCCGGCAAGGTCTCGTCGTCGAATATCGATTGCAGCTCTGCGGCCAGCGCCTCATCCGAGAACACGACACCCATCTCGGTGTTGAGCGAGGCGGAGCGCGGATCGAAATTCATCGAGCCCACATATCCGATCATCCCATCGATAACGAAGGCCTTGGTGTGCAGGCTCGCGTTGCGGGCGCCGAACAGCGACATGCGGTGACGGTCGATGAAATCGCCGCGTTCCTTGAGTTCGAAAAGATCGATCCCGCCGCGCAGTAGCCCTTTGCGATACTTCATATAGCCGCCATGCACGGCGGCGACGTCCGTCGCCGCGAGCGAATTCGTCAGCACCGCCACCTTCGCCCCCTTCCTGGCGAGAGCCGTCAGTTCGCGCGTTCCTTCGGCGCCCGGTATGAAATAGGGCGAGATGATGCGCAACTCGCGCTTGGTGGCATTGATCAGCGGAAAGAGTTCACGCAGCAGCCAATTCTGGCGCTTCTGCATCAGCGCCTTTTCAGGCGGATCGAAAGCGATACGGACATCGGCGCTCCGGTGGAGCGGTCGGCTGCCCCGAAAGCACCCCTTCTCAGCGACGGCCTTGCCTACCCGTTCCAGATAGAAACGTGCGGCGGCGGTGCGGGAAAGCGCATCGAGCGTTTCGCGCAGGGCCGGCAGATATTGCTTGCGCGGCGTGCGCAGCGCCGCGATCGGCAGGACGGAGGCGCTGTTCCAATAGCGATCGAACATCTCCGTCGCCTGATCGACGACCCGGCCTATCATCCAGACGTCTAGCAGGCTGTTGAAGAAGTTTCCGGTTTGGCCTTGAGGATGGCCTCGTCGCCGTTGTGGTATGCGAAAATGATCTCGATCGTGCCATCGTCAAGCAATTCGGCATGTCCGTCACCCGAGACCTCGTCCATTTCGTCGCATCCGGCCCATGTGAAGGAGACCATGGACGTGCTGTAGCCGAGATCGAGGCCCGCTTGCATCGCACCGAAGGCGATCTCGCCATGACCATTAGCCCCGATGGTGATTGTGGCGGGCGCGACCAGGTCGAGATAGTCCCGATTCCACAGATCCGCCTCGACGATCCGCCAGCGGCCAATCAGGCCGCAGTTCGAGGCCGCGCTCATGACAACACCGCCATCAGTTTCGGTAACCGCACCAGATTATAAGCGGCGGCCGCGAAGGTGAAGGCCCATCCGACGCGGTCGCGGCCACGGAACTTCGTCTTGTCCTGCCCTGCAACGGTCTTGATCCAGCCGAATGCCTCCTCGATGCGCTTGCGGATGCGCAAGCTGACCCCATAGCCGGAATGACGCGTCGTGC
>NZ_JABEKV010000039.1 GCF_013283645.1 Sinorhizobium psoraleae | reverse complement strand
CGACGAGGCCATCCTCAAGGCCAAACCGGAAACTTCTTCAACAGCCTGCTAGACGCGGCGAATGCAGCCGACGAATGCGTCGCGTCCGCCTAAGCCTGCTGAACTGGGGCCTGTCAGATTCTCGAAAGCTTGCCCGAGTAGAGTACCCGGTCAGATCTTTAAAGTGAGGCTAGCGTGGACCCGCACAATTTTGACCCATCGCGTACAACGGCTTTGTCGCAGGTGCAGCAGGCCACTTTGAAAGAGCGACAAGCGGGCAAGGCCCGGCAAGTGGGCTTTGAGCAGCACTTGGCCGAGGCGCGCCGAGCCGAGCCGGCTCCTGTCGCGAGTGGCGCCCATGATGATGCCTACTATCCCCATCTGTCTAGCGAACACCGGCGCCTTATTGATCAAGCCATCGCTCATGCTGCGGCTCAGCAACACTATAGACCGACCACGGTCAAGTCATACGCGCGCGCACTTCGCCGATTGGCGAATGATCTCGGCGCTCGTGGCGAAGCGATTGATCTAAAGAGTCACCAATCGCTCGTCGATCACGTCGATACTTTCTTTTCAAAAAGCGATGTCATGAAGAAGGCATTGAAGCACCTTCGTGCATATCGTGAGCCGGGCTATTCAGCTACTACCGGCCGGCCACGCATGATACCATCAGGGGCGGACGCGCACCTCGTAGAAAAAGTGAATAGTCACAGTAGGTTAACTGCATCAACGCGTGATCTATACAGTAAACGTCTCCGAAGATTTTCTGAGACGCTTAAGAGTAGGGGCCAGACGATATCTGGTCTCGACCACGATTCGCGCATCGAATTGGCTGGGAGCTTGTTCCCGGCCGACGACGACCTCTTATTCGCGTTAAAGGTGGTTCGCAATGTGGAGCTCGTTTCTGCCGGTGGCTCTCAGGAGCCTGAGCGCCGGGTCCCTTCCCCCACGTCAGATGGGGTTCCCGAGGAGCTCCGGCCGCTGTTCGATGATCGGAACGAGCCGCCAACCAATCCAGAGCAGCTTCTGCGACTGGAACAGGGATTCCGCGAGGAGCTTCAGGGATTGCAGTACGATCGACCCACCCCGTCGTTTTTCAGTGATCCAAGGAGGTTCGCCGCTGGACTGGATAAGCTCAACACCATTGTGGCAAGCCCTTTCAGAGCGGGCGGCTCTGGGGGCGCCGGAGTTCAGGTGGCTGCCCAGCCAGTGTTAGCTGTCAACGAACAGCAGATTCAGCGCTCGTCGGGCGCGCCTGACAAGGGCAACCTCCTGCCACTCGCCGTTCACCAGCAACTGAGCGAGATCGCCAATGCAGGCGGTGGAGCAATGCTGGCGGGCTCGGCGCCGCCGCTGGAGCAGTCAAGTGGGGTTTCGGTAGGGCGCAACAAAGCGCCTCTTCATCGCAATGATGCTGAGCTTATAAAGGAGCTTGAGGAGGCCCTTGAAAAGGCTGCTGCCGCCCCGGACACCATAAAGAGGAATGTAGGTGTTCTTCGCAGCTTTGACCGCTGGCTCTTCGCAAATAACAAAAACCCAATGCAAAATCGGCTCGACCATTATTCCCTGGTCGATGATGCGCGCGAGTTCATCGGTGAACGTGATCCCGCGAACCTCACGAGACTCCTAAAGGCGACAGAACATCTCCGAACCTCGCAGTTGACGGGCGGAAAAGTGCCGATCGCAGGCCGCGCTGAGTTGCAGCCTTCCCCCAAGGACCGTTCGCTCATTGAAGAGTATAAAAACGAAGTAGCGACAAGTTCCGCCAGAACCTATTCAACTGCTCTTGCCGGTTTCAGTGACTACCTGCGTCAAAACAACAAGCAGGGCATTGCTGGTCGGCTTTCCGGCACAGCCTTGGACGCAGATGTCGAGAGCTATAAGCAGGACGCTGGTGGTAATCAGTCGATCGGTCCCGCACTGGCTAATCTCCGAAAATCGCGGGCCGGCGCTAGAGCCATGGAACGTGAGCCCCAAGTTCCCCCGGTTCCTGCTCGCGAAGACGGGGAACTGATGGAGCCACAATCGGTCCGCGACGCCGCTGCGCGGCACGGCAGGCCGCATGAAGCTGGCACTTGGCCCAGGGAGCTTGCTGCGGGAGCCCCCGATCAGTATCTTTTGGACGCACCGGGCCAGTCGTCCCCGGCGCAGCAGACGCCTCCGTCAAGTGGGCTTCGCAGCAAGCGGCTGGCATTTCATCCAGAGGACCATAAGCTGATTTCGGGGCTGAAGGACGCCCTCACCAAGGGCAAAGCCGCTCCAGGCACCGTAAAGAATAATGTTAGGGCTATTAGCAGGTTTGGCAGCTGGCTCTTCGCAAATAACAAAAAACCTATCCAGGATCGGCTCGACCACGCGTCACTGACCGATGATGCGCGCGAGTTCATCGGACACGGTGATCCCGAGAACCTCACGAGACTCCGAAAGGCAATAGCTCATCTCCGGACAGCGCAGTCGACGGGGGGCACCGTGCCGATCATAGGTTACCCACAGTTGAGGCCTTATGCCGAGGACGCCTCGCTGATTGAAGAGTATAAAAACGAAGCAGCGACACCCAGATCTTACCCGCATGTTCTTCGCAGTTTCAGTGACTACCTGCGTCAAAACAGCAAACAGGGCATTGCTGTTCGGCTTTCCGGCAAGGCTTTGGATGAAGATGTCAAGAGCTATAAGGTATACGCCAATGGTGATCAGAAGATCGGTTTCGTACTGACGCATCTCCGAAAATCGCAGGCGGGCGCCAAAGCGATGGGGTTCGAGCGCCGTGTTACCACTTCTGATCCCGAAGACGCGGTACTGATGAAGCGGATGCGGGTCGGCGACACCGCTGCGCAGCATGACGCGCTGCAGGAAGCCGGCAGTTGGCCAGAGGAGCTTTCGGCGGCGAGCCATTGGGATGGTCATTTTGAACTGATGGACGAACCGAGGCCACCGTCATCTTTCGAGCCCGCCGTGCGCCATAACTGGGCACCGGATTCTGCAGAGTCCGATCACCCGCGGCCGCCGGAGCTGATGGGTGCACGTGCTAGGAGCAACCTCCTGCCAAGGAGGGAGGTCCGCATCAACGATGAAGATGACAAAGCTGAGGTGAGACCGGCCAAGAGGCAGAGGACACTCGACGATGCGCAAGACGTTGCCGCCGAGCGGCAGCCGAGCGGGATTATCAGTTCAGGCGGTCGCCTGCTGACGCCGGCCTCGACGCGTCAACTGGGTGCGTCGCCTTGGGAGGCGCAGCCGATGATGCAGGCGCGCGGGTTCGAAGACGCGGCGCCGCATGCGGCCATGACGTATGTTCGGAATGCCGCCGCGCAAGACAGCGCGCCATGGTCGGGGGTTCCTGCCGAACAGGTACAGGACATGGTCCAAGCCGGACCACCGCAACCTGTCAGTCCCGCCTCAAGCTGGTCGCTGCAGATGCCGCTCAATTTCGATTGGAGCAGGTGGCCAACGCCGGACGCAGCGCCAGTGCACCCTGCCGGGGCTAGCTCAAAGACCTACGTCGATTTTCTGCTTGATTCACCGTCCGCAC
>NZ_JABEKV010000038.1 GCF_013283645.1 Sinorhizobium psoraleae | reverse complement strand
TTCCGATGAACTCGAGCACCTCACCGCCATCGGTCAGCGACTTGTTGTCGAGCCGGGCAACAATGCTCGTTTTATTATTTTTGAACAGCCAGCGGCCAAAGCTGCGAAGCGGACGTACATAGTCCCTGGCGGTGCGTTCTTTGTTTTCGGCTCTGGCGAGGGCCTTCTCTAGCCGCGAAATAAGCTCAGAGTCCTCTGAATAAAGAGGCTGCTTGTATTTCCCTTTCACAATCCTAGTCGACTGCGCCGACTGAACCGCCGAGGACGACGGGTCGCGTCCGTCTATCGGCTTCAAATGCACATCCTGATCGTGGCCTTTTGCAGAAGCCCCCTTTGGCCAGCTGCGAGTGTCCAGGGAGGCGCTGTGCTGACCAGCGGCCTCGCCGACCCGCTTCGGCTCCATCGGCGGCGCGACTTCGGGATCAGAAACTAGGGGAATATGCCGCTCGCGCTCCATCGCTTTAGCGCCGGCCTGAGATTTTCGAAGATTGGCCAGTGCCGCGCTGATCGTCGCGCTGCCACCGGCGTCGTGCTTGAAGCTCTCGACATCTCCATCCAACGCCCTTGCCGGAAGCCGACCAGCAATACCCTTCTTGTTGTTTTCACGCAGGTAGTCACTGAAGCCGCGAAGAAAAGATGCGTATGCATTCCTACTCCCGGTATTTGTCGTTGCTTCGTTTCTGTATTCTTCGATGAGAGCCCCGTCCTCAGGGTAAGGATTCAGCTCAGCGCGACCTGCGATCGGCACGACGCTCCCCGTCGACTGCGAGGTCCGGAGATGACCTATTGCCATAAACAGCCTCGCGGGATCACCCGCTCCGCTGAACTCGCGCGCATCATCGATCAGCGACTCGTTGTTGAGCCGGTCTTTGATGGGATCTTTGTTATTTGCGAAGAGCCAGTGGCCAAAGCTGAGAAGAGTACTTACATTATTCTTGGCGGTGCGCTTGGCGGCCTCGCCCCTGATGAGGGCCTCCTCAAGCCCCAAAATTAGCTTGGCATCCTGGGGATGAAGAGGGTGCCTGCTGAGCCATCCCAAAAACTCACTAGATTGAGCCGGCCGCGGCGCCAAGGACGACGGGCCCGGTTCGTCCATCAGCCCGAAACGCACATTTGGATCGTCGGCGTTCGAAGGAAGCTCCTTCGGCCAACTGCCAGCCTGCAACGCGCTGTGCTGCGTAGCGGCTTCGCCGACCCTCATAGGCTCCATCGGTGCCGCGTCTTCGGGATCAGGAGCGGGGGGAATGTGGCTCTCGCGCTCCATCGCTTTAGCGCCGGCCTGCGACTTTCGGAGCTGAGCCAGTGCGGGACTGATCTTCCGATCACCATCGGCGTCCTCCCTGTAACTCTTGACATCTTCGTCCAACGCCTTGCCGGAAAGCCGACCAGCAATACCCCGCTTGTTGTTTTGACGCAGGTAGTCACTGAATCTCCTAAGAGCAGTTGCATAGGCACTGGTTGTTACTGTTAATGCTTCGGCTTTATACTCCTCGATGAGAGCCCTGTCCTGGGGATAAGGATTCAGCTAAGCGCGGCCTGCGATCGGCACGACGCCCCCCGTCGACAGCGAGGTCCGGAGATGACCTATTGCAGCAAACAGCCTGGCGTCATCACCCTCTCCAATGAACTCGCGCGCATCATCGCTCAGCGACCGCTGGTCGAGCCGACTCGTAATGGGATCTTTGTTGCTTTTGAAGAGCCAATGGCCGAAGCTGAGAAGAGTATTTACGTTATTCCTGGCCGTGCCCTGGGAGGCCTTGCCCCTGATGAGGGCCTCCCCGAGCCCCAAAATTGGCTTAGCATCCTCGGGATGAAGAGGGTGCTTGCTGAGCCTTCTCAAAAACTTAAGTGAAGTAGCGGCCTCGACGACCCGCATCTGCTCCATCGGTGCCGCGTCTCCGGGATCACGAACCGGGCCAATATGGCGCTCGCGCTCCATCGCTTTAGCGCCGGCCTGAGATTTTCGAAGATGAGCCAGTGCGGCGCTGATCGTCGCGTTACCACCGGCGTCGCGCTTGAAGCTCTCGACATCTCCATCCAACGCCTTCCCGGAAAGTCGACCAGCAATACTCTTCTTGCTGTTTTGACGCAGGTAGTCACTGAAGCTGCGAAGAAAAGATGCATGTGCATTCCTACTGCCGGTATTTGGCGCTGCCTCGTTTCTGTATTCTTCGATGAGATATCCGTCTTCAGGGTAAGGGTTCAGCTTAGCGCGGCTCACGATCGGCACGACGCTCCCCGTCGACTGTGAGCTCCGGCGATGACCTAATACCGTAGACAGCCTCGCTGGATCACCCGCTCCTCCGAACTCGCGCGCATCACCGGTCAGCGACTCGTGATTGAGCCGATCCCTAATGGGATCTTTGTTGTTTGCGAAGAGCCAGTGGGCAAAGCTGAGAAGCGAGCGTACATAGCCCTTTGCGGTGCGCTCTGAGGCATTGATAAGGGCCTTCTCAAGCACCAAAACAAGCTCAGCATCCACCGGGTGAAGAAGCAGTTTCCTACGAAACTCAGTTGACCGGACCGGCTGCGGCAGCACGATTCCGCCGATTGACTGCGAGGTCCGGAGATGACCTATTGCCGTAAACAGCCCCGCGGGATCACCCGCTCCGCTGAACTCGCGCGCATCATCGATCAGCGACTCGTCGTTGAGCCGGTCTTTGATGGGATCTTTCTTGTTTGCGAAGAGCCAGTGGCCAAAGCTGAAAAGAGTACTTGCATTATTCCTGGCGGTGTGCTCGGCCGCCTTGGCGTTGATGAGGGCTTCCTCAAGCCCTAGAATAAGGGGAGCATCCTCGGGATGAAGAGGGCGCTTGCTGAGCCTTTTCGAAAGCTGACTTGACTGAGCCGGCTGCGGCGCCGCGGCGGGCGGCATTGATCCACCACCTCCACCTGAACCGGCGATGTCGCTCAGTTGCCGCGCAAAGGCCGCCGCACCTGCGGACGGACCCGCGGGTGAGTTCTCTTGCCGGCCCGCGCTGTCCGATTGTCCACGCACCCGCTTGGTCGAGGGGAATTCCATCGGTCTCACTTTCAGCAATCTAAGCCCGTTTGAAGCTGAGCTTTGATCTGACATGGGAAGCTGTCTAGAACGTGACGGCGACAGCATGCCGCGCCAAGACGTAGGCGAGTTGAACCGACGGTGTCCGGACACGCGCCAGAGTCCCGTCGTGAGCCGGCTACGGCCCATGCGGCGAAATTCACATGCGATCCAGAGAAGCTCCGCGAGCCGGTTACGGGTTGCGCCCGACCGTTGATTGCTGGCGGGTTCTTGCTCGTTGAGTTCAAGCGCCCCGGTCGGACGAGCTGCGGAGCAGACGAGTACCCGCAGCAGGATCCGGTGTCCGGCCAAATCGACTGCCTCAGCGGACGGTTTTGCCAGTCCAGATCAAAGCCTTGTCAGCCGGTTTTGCAGCGCCTGGCGATCGGCCACGAGGTTGTCGAGGTGCAGCGGCTCATGGTCTGGCCGCTTTCTCGCGAGCAGTCGTTGGACCAGCGCCCGCGTGCCGTCCACCACAAACACACCGCAGTCATGATCGTTCGACTGCCGGGGCATGCGGGCCGGCGCCAGGGTGGCACCCAGCCGCTCTGCCAGCTGTCGTGCAGGCGCCTCGTTATAGCCCGCTTGCTGGAGGGAGTCGTAGTGGTAGGCGACCCGGCTTTGCGGGTTGCGGCCATCAACGAACAGCAGCGACCAATGCGTGCCGGCGCGAGTAGCAAGTGCCATTGTTCACCGGCAGGAACAGGAAGTCGGCCGGGGCCTGGCTTTGACCATAGATGGACTGCAACGTGGCTCGCGCGTCCTGCAGCCCCAAGTGGCGCAGCAGATGGGAGACCGACGGACTCACCAGCCGTGTTCGGGCGGCGAGCGTCGGATCGATCCGCTGCAGGTGCTCCTCCAGCAAATCGTAATCCGTCTGGATATGGGCGTCGCTCAGCCACTCGGTGGCGCCGAGCACAGACCCCGCGCCGATCGTGCACTGCGGCCGAAGCCGTGGGCCGTGGTTCCGACCGCCGATGCGTCG
>NZ_JABEKV010000037.1 GCF_013283645.1 Sinorhizobium psoraleae | reverse complement strand
AGGTTTATGTGCGATTCAAGCCATTGTTTCTGCTGACGCGACGGAATTTGTTGCGCAAACGTTCGTTTGTGCGCGCAGGTAAGCTCTCGGATTATCGGCCGCGTCTGCGTGGTTTCAGTTTCCTGGTCGCTTCCGCCAACCATTCGATCGCGCCAGGTGTCGCCTGCCAGGCTTTGCCGTTCTCTTCGACATATTCACCTGCCTCGTCTTCGCCGCCCATGGTGATGTAGCCATCCAGGGAGGCGACGAGGGGCTGCTTGCCGGACAAAACACAGGGTACATGGCTGTTGGCCAGCCACGCTTCCTCGGCCATTTTGTCGGCCTCTGGATTGCCGTCCCGGAAAGCGAGAAGAGCCTGCGTATAAAGCCATAGCTGCGGCGCAGTCTTCCTTATATTTCTTGAAGAGGTTCTTCAGCGCTTTGATGTCGTTGCGTGCCAGCAGATGTCCGGCCAGCACATAACGGATGCCCTGATTGTCATTAGGATTGAGCTCGAGCATAGTTTGGTAATGCTCGAGCGCTTCGTGTTGTCGGCCAAGCCGCCAGAGTGCTGCGGCAAGACCGGCCCGCGCCCGCACATAAGGCCTGGTTTCCAAAAAGCCCCAGAAATGGCCGGCACACTCCTCGAACCCTTCAGGCCCGAGCGCCTGTTCACCCGCCTCGACCCCTTTCTGATACCAGATGAGGGCCTCCTGGACAGATTTGGCTTCCTCTTCGGCAAGCAACACGTAGGCGTCTGCGCAAAGCGGAGAGACAGTGAGCGCTTTTCTGGCAAGGGCTATACGCTTGCTCCGGGACGGCGTTTCCCATGCGTCATACATGATCTCCTGCGCAGCATCGACAGGATCGCGTTCGCGTGTGTCGCCGAAAAAGCCGGTCATCAGACCTTCCATCCCCCGGAGATCCGGCATTGCGGGACGCGGATTGTCATTGCCGGGCTTGGGGCCCTTTGCGGTTTTCTTTCTCGGTTTCTTCGATACAAGCATCTTCACCTCCGCCAATGTCAGGCTGCGCGCATGTGCTCAAAATCGATGCGCCGACCGAAATCGAGGTCGAAGGCACCGTAGGGATTGATGTGTGAATAGATGAGCGGGGTCAGTCCGCGATAGTCTTCCGGCGCCAGGCGCGCCGCCCAAGCCGGTTCGGTTAGAACGTTCTGCATCATCAGCGTGTTGACGTAAACAAGGCAATTCTGCAGCAGATGCAGCGCCAGAACCGAGATTTCCTGATCCTCCAGCCGGTTGGTTGCAACCTCGCCGCCCTTGCCGAAAAAGATGAAGCCATTGGCGCTGTTCCAGTTCTCGACCACATTCAGCCCTTCATGGATTTCGCGCCGGAATGCTTCCGAGCCGAGATAGCGGGTCAGGAAGATCGTCTTCACGACCTTACCGAGTTCTGCCAAAGCTTTGTAGGTCGGATGCTGCACGCTCGCCCGCGCAAAACGGCGCAGGATCGATTCCGCATCGGCGGTTCGATGCTGCAAGGCTGCAGTGTATTTGATCATTTCGTCATATTGCCGCTCGATCAGATCCCAGTCGATCGCGCGCGTCAGGATCGGCAGCAGGTTGGGAAGCTCCTGCGCCATGCCGGGATCGGGCAAATAGAGTTTCTGGCGCGCGATTGCCTTCAATCGCGGTGCCAGTTCGAAGCCGCCATAGCGGGCATGCCATTCCGCCATCAGGTTCTGGTCCCAGGCGCTGAACTTCTTCGAGTCCGAAGCGCACGACGTGGTTCCTTCACCCCACACCAGTGGATCGCGCACGGCGAGCAAGGCGTTCGTGACAGACGCCGTCGCCGCCTTAAGGGCCTCCTTGTGAATGAAACGGCGGCGGACATGGAGCAGCTCGGCATAGGACACACCCTCCGTCCCGGCACTGACGCGCTTCAGACCGGCATTCGTGCCGAGTCCATAGAGGCAAAGCAGCAGCCGGCTCTGCAAGGTGGATGCATCAAGGATGACGCGGTCGCCCGAGGTTTTGAAAGCCTCCAGACATCCGGTCCTGAGTGCCGCTTCCTTGAGCACGTCCAGCAAGCCTGTGCCCGGCCAGCGGCGCTCGATCTCGGCTTTCACCGCATCGAGGTTCGGCGGAGGCGGTAACGGTTCCAGCGGCGAGAGCGAGACGCGGTTGCGACCGCGCCAAAGAAGCCGGACATGCGGGTTGCCGGGCAGTCCGGCGTTCAGGCGATGCAGCGCAGCCGCCATCTCCACCTTGAACTTGGATACGAAGGCCTTCGCATCCATCGTTTGGCCAAGGTCGCGATAGTAATCGGCGCGTCCCTCGGTAAAATCCTGCGGCAGGTCCTCGTCTGGGTTGCGATAGCGATCAGCCCCCACCACCCAGATTTCCTTACAGCGAATTCGCTCCCGTAACGCCGTCAAGACACAAATTTCATAGTTGATGCGATTGATCCGCCAGCGGCCGGCGCCATCCCGTTCCAAGACCAGGTCGCGCCAGCGGGCCGGAACCACGCCTTCGATCGGAAGGCCGTCTTCAGGGTGGATGACGCGTCGGTCATCACCTTCCACGAGCAGGCGGTTCAACCATTCCAGCGCCGCGATCACCGGACGATGCGCTGCATTATTCGATCGAAACTCCAGAAGGCTCAACAGCGTCGGCAACATACGCCGGTAATGGCTGCCATAGGATGACGGCAAAACCGCATGCACCCGGCTCTGATAGGAACCGCCGGCCTTGTACTCGTGGACAACCGCGGCAAGTGCCACCTGATCAGCGACGGGAAAGATGACATCACACACCGCCCCGTCCGGTGTCGCAATGGCCGCCTCGGCAATCCGCGCCAGAATTCGCTCCTTGCCGTGGACCTTCTGAAAATCCTTCGCGATCGTCTTGACGACCCTGCGTTCCGCCGTCGTCGCCATCTTGTGCACCGTCTCGATCAGAAGATCGACAACAGCGTCGACGATTTCCCGCTCGCGCCGAACAAGATAGATCGCGTTGAGGCCGAGCCGGCGCGGTGCCGGCGCACCTCGCGGGCCGTCTCCTGGCCGATCCGACGATAGAGTTGTTCCAAAAGTGGGGCGCCGCCAACGCCAACCAGATCTGCGGGAAGCCGCAGCGACCGGATGAAGGAAAGCCGTTCCGCCACGGCGAGGATGCTTTCCAGCCCAACCCGGCCAGGATCCGCCTTCATCGTGTTGAAGCCAGTCGCACCGTCCGGCTCGGTCAGTGAAGCCTCCCAGTTTCGTGATCGCGTCTACATGCAGCCCGGCGGCGATCCGTTCTAGCAAGGCGCTTTCAAAGCCGCGCCGCACCGAGCGGTCCAATCGTTTCACCTCGCCGTCAGCCGGGCTTTGGAGACCATAATCCCGGCACCACAGACAAACCTGCTCAACCATCGCCGCTGAGGAGATTGCCGTGGGGCAAATCTCTCGTTCGAGCCAAGCAACAAGTGCAGCCCGATCATCCGCTGTCATGCGCCGGAGGCCGAGGAGGGCTAATATCTCCTCCCGATGGCGGCGGCCGGTCCGGCCAGCCCAATCGTAGCCATCGAGATCAGTCAGCGCGGCGGAAAGCTGCTCGGCAAGATAAGCAACAGGCTCCGCTGGAATCACACTTGCGTGATCGATAAATCTTCCCGCCCAGCGGTACATCTTCATCTGCGCAGCAAAACCATGCCTGGTCCGTAACGGCTTTGTCTCGATCAGCGCGAGTTCATCAAAGTTGAGGCTCCACCATCTGGCGAGTTCCGCTCCATCCCAATTCTGCTGCACGCCACGCCCCCATGGTTAGCCTTCCGATGGCTATCTTTGCGTGCGAGTATGTTCCCTTCAACACAGAAGCAGAAGATTCTCCATCTGTTCTTGCAGTTGGCCGTTTTCGCAGCGACGTACGCACTGGGCCTATTCCGGCGACATCAGTCGGACCTCATGTCCCTGGTTGCTCAGAAGCCGACTCAGATGATGCGCGCCGCAGGAGGCCTCCATTGCAACCGTGCAGGGCGGAAGTTTCGAGGCGAAGCCCACAATCGTTTTCGGTTGCATGCGGCGGCGCAGAACCACCCTCCCATCCGCATCCAATCCCGCAACGCTGCAGCTGTTCTTGCCAAGGTCAATTCCCAGTATCATGATCGTCATGGCTCGTCCTTCTCCGGTTCCAAACACCGGCATCCTAGCGCGATGCCCTCGAAGGAGGGCGGGCCATTCCATAAAAGTCCGCGCACGCACTGGAGCAGGATCGCCCAGACATCCTGAGGCGGCGCCGGGACTGGTTCGACGGCCAGCTCGATCTCGATCCGGCGAAGCTCGTGTTCATCGATGAGACCGGCCTCTCCACAAATGGCCCGCCTGCGTGGAAGAGCGCCGCGCGGCGAGCGCTGCCGGGCCGGCGTGCCGCATGGCCACTGGAAGACCACGACCTTCACAGGAGCGCTGCGGCTGACGGGCATGACTGCGCCCTTCGTCTACGACGGCGCCATGAACGGTAACGTGTTCCTGGCCTATGTCGAGCAGGTGCTGGTCCCGACATTGTCCGAGGGCGACATAGTCGTCATGGACAACCTGCCCGCCCACAAGGCCGCCGGCGTGCGCGACGCGATTGAGGCCGCAGGCGCGAGCCTGCTCTACCTGCCGCCCTACAGTCCCGACTTCAATCCGATTGAGAACGCCTTCGCCAAACTCAAGGCGCTGCTGCGGGCAAAGGCCGAGAGGACCATCAAGGCTCTGTGGGACGCGGTGGGCACGGTCGTCGACCTCTTCACCGCAGCCGAATGTGCCAACTACTTCAAAGCCGCAGGATATGACCCGGATTAAACAGGACGTGCTCTAGCAGGCTGTTGAAAAAAGAAGCTGGCCTGGAGGCTTTTGCCGTGATTCACTCGCGTGATCGAGTTTGGAGTGATGCATGCGCGGCGGCGATGTGAGAACGGGTGAACTCTTC
>NZ_JABEKV010000036.1 GCF_013283645.1 Sinorhizobium psoraleae | reverse complement strand
CATGGCGCGGGGCTGGCTCGACAGATGACGACGGGCCCGGTTCGTCCATCAGCCCAACAGGCACCTCATTGTAGCCTGGCGCAGGAAGCTCCTTTGGCCAAATGCCAGCTTCCTGCGACGCGCTGTGCTCAGCGGTAGCGGCGTCGCCGACCCGCGTTGGCTCCATGTCGGGGGCAGGATTCGGCTCAGCGCGGCCTGCGATCGGCACGACTTCGCCCGTCGACCGAAATGTTCGGAGTCGGTCTATTACCCTAAGGAGCGTCTTAGGATCACGCTTTCCGATGAACTCGAGCACCTCACCGCCATCGGTCAGCGACTTGTTGTCGAGCCGAGCAACAATGCTCGTTTTGTTATTCTCGAAGAGCCACCGGCCAAAGCGGCGAAGAAGACCTACATTATTCTTGACGGTGCGCTCGGAGGCACTGCCTTTGATGAGGGTCGCCTCAAGCCCCGAAATAAGCGAAGCATCCTCGGAGTAAAGTGACTGCTTGCTCTGCCCCATCACAATCCCAGTCGACTGTAGCGCCGAGGACGACGGCCCGGGTTCGTCCATCAGCCCCAAACTCAAACCCTGATCGTGGGCATTCGCAGGAGCCTCCTTTCGCCAACTGCCAGCTTCCCGCAACGCGCTGTGCTGCCTACCGGCGTCGATCCGGCTCGGCTCCATCTCGGTGGCAGGATTCAGCTTAGCGCGGCCTGCAATCGGCACGACTCCGCCCGTCGACTGCCAGGTCCGGAGATGACCTATTGCCGTGCGGAGTCTCCTGGGATTACCCTTTCCGATGAACTCAAGCATGTCACCGCCATCGGTCAGCGACTTGTTGTTGAGCTGAGTAACAATGCCGTTTTTTTTATTTGCGAAGAGCCAGTGGCCATAGCTGCGAAGAAGGCGTACATAAAGTCTGGCGGTGCCTTCGGTGGCTCCGCCTTTGATGAGGGGCTGCTCAAGCCCCGAGATAAGCTCGGCATCCTCGGGATAAAGAGGTTGCTTCCTGCGGAGCCCCGGTGGCCGAGCAGGCCGCGGCCCGAAGGACAACGGGCCGGGTTCATCCATCGCCCCCGAACTCAAATCCTGATCGTGGGCGTTCGCAGGAAGCTCCTTTGGCCAACTGCCAGCCTCCGGAGAAGCGCTACGCTGCCCAGCGGCGTCGCGGGCCTGCCTCGGCTCCATCGGTGCGGCGTCTTCTGGATCAGAAACGGGGGGAATTTGGCGCTCGCGCTCCATCGCTTTTGCGCCGGCCTGCGACTTTCGGAGATGAGCCAGTGCGGGACCGATCTTCTGATCACCATGGGCGTCCTGCTTGTAAGTCTTGACATCCCCATCCAACGCGCTGCCGGAAAGCCGACCAGCAATGTTCTTCTTGTTGTTTTGACGCAGGTAGTCACTGAAGCTCCTAAGAGCAGTAGCATTCCTTTTGCTGGTATCTGTCGCTGTTTCGTTTTTATACTCTTTGATGAGAGCCGCGTCCTGGGGATAAGGGTTCAGCTCAGCGCGGCCTGCGATCGGCACGACTCCGCCCGTCGACTGCCAGGTCCGGAGATGGTCTATTGCCTTACGGATTGTCTTGGGGTCACGCTTTCCAATGAACTCGCGCGCATCATCGCTCAGCGATTGCTTGTCGAGCCGGTCCTTAATAGGATCTTTATTATTTGCGAGGAGCCAGCGGCCAAAGCTGAGAAGAGAACGTACATAGTCTTTGACGGTGTGCTCGGAGGCATTGATCAGGGCCTTCTCAAGCCCCAAAATAATCTCAGCATCGCCAGGATAAAGAGGCTGATTCCTGCGAAGTCCAGTTGACTGAGCCGGCTGAGGCGCCGACAACGATGGCCCCGGTTCGTCCATCAGCACCAAACACACATCCTGATCGTGAGCTTTCGCAGGAAGCTCCTTTGGTCGGCTTCCAGCTTCCTGGGAGGTGCTGTGCTGCCCCGCGGCGTCGCCGACCCGCCGCGGCTCCATCAGTGCGGCGTCTTCGGGATCCGAAACGGGGAGAATATGGCGCTCGCGCTCCATCGCCTTGGCGCCGGCTTGCGATTTTCGGAGATGAACGAGTGCGGG
The DNA here is from genome assembly GCF_013283645.1 of Sinorhizobium psoraleae. GTDB lineage: Bacteria > Pseudomonadota > Alphaproteobacteria > Rhizobiales > Rhizobiaceae > Sinorhizobium > Sinorhizobium psoraleae. The sequence goes on along the minus strand of NZ_JABEKV010000036.1, from coordinate 3,102 downwards.
ACCAATGCTCCGATCACCATCGGCGTCCTTCCTGTAGCCCTTGACATCTCCGTCCAACGCGTTGCCGCAGAGCCGCCCAGCAATGCCCTTCTTGTTGTTTTGACGCAGGTAGTCACTGAAGCTCCTAAGTGCAGTTGAATACTTCCTGACGGTGTTTGTCGCTGCTTCGTTTCTGTACTCGTTGATGAGAGCTGCGTCCTCGCGAGACGGCTCAGCGCGCCGCGCGAGGGGCACGATTCCCCCCGTCGACTGCCAAGTCCGGAGATGACCTATTGCCTTACGAAGTGTCTTGGGGTCACGCTTTCCGATGAACTCGCGCGCATCGTCGGTCAGCGACTGCTTGTCGAGCCGGTCCTTAATGGGATCTTTTTTGTTTGCGAAGAGCCAGTGGCCAAAGGTGAGAAGAGTACTTACATTTTCGCTGGCGGCGTCTCCCTTGAGAGTATTCACGAGCCCCAAAATAAGCTCAGTATCCACCGCATGAAGAGGGCGATTGCTGACACTTCTCAAAAACTGAGTTGCCTGAGCCGGCTGCGGCGCCGAGGACGACGGGCCCGGTTCGTCCATCAGCCCAACAGGCACCTCATTGTAGCCTGGCGCAGGAAGCTCCTTTGGCCAAATGCCAGCTTCCTGCGACGCGCTGTGCTCAGCGGTAGCGGCGTGGCCGACGTAGGTCGGCTCCATCAGTGCCGCGACTTCGGGGTCACAAACAGGGGGAATATGGCGCTCGCGCTCCATCGCTTTTGCGCCGGCCTGCGATTTTCGGAGATGAGCCAGTGCGGAGGCAATGGTCCGATCATCACCGGCGTCCTCCTTATAGGTCCTGACATCCCCATCCAACCCGTTGCCGGACAGCCGATCAGCAATGCCCATCTTGTTGTTCTGACGCAGGTAGTCACTGAAGCTGCTAAGGGCAGTTGCATTCCTCTTGCCGGTTTCTGTCGCTGCTTCGTTTTTATACTCTTTGATGAGAGCCGCGTCCCGGGGGTGAGGCCTCAGCTCAGCGCGGCCTGCGATCGGCACGACTTCGCCCGTCGCCTGCCAGGTCCGAAGATGGTCTATTGCCGTAAGGAGAAGCTTGGACGACTTACCCTTTTTCATGAACTCGCGCGCATCATCGGTCAGCGACTCGTTGTCGAGCCGCGGATGAATAGGCCTTTTGTTGTTTTCGAAGAGCCAGCGGCCAAAGCCGAGAAGAGTATTTACATAGCCCTTGGCGGTGCGTTCGGCGGCACCTCCGTTGATGAGGGCCTCCCTAAGCCCCAAAATAAGGGGAGCATCCACCGGATGAAGAGGGCGGTTGCTGACACTTCTCAAAAACTGAGTTGACTGAGCCGGCTGCGGCGCCGAGGACGACGGGCCCGGTTCGTCAATCAGCCCCAGAAGCACCTCGTTGTAGCCTGACGCCGGAAGCTCCATTGGCCAAGTACCAGCGTCCTGAGCAGCACTGTGCTGCCAAGCGGCGTCGCCGATCCGCGTCGGCTCCATCGGTGCCACGTCTTCGGCGTCAGAAACGGGGGGAATATGGCGCTCGCGCTCCATCGCTCTGGCGCCGGCCCGGGATTTTCGGAGATGAGCCAGTGCGGAGGCAATGGTCCGATCATCGCCGGCATCCTCCTTATAGCTCCTGACATCCCCATCCAACCCGTTGCCGGACAGCCGATCAGCAATGCCCAACTTGTTGTTTTGACGCAGATAGTCACTGAAGCTGCTAAGAGCAGTTGCATTCCTCCTGCCGGTTTCTGTCGCTGCTTCGTTTTTATACTCTTTGATGAGAGCCGCGTCCTCCGGGTGAGGATTCAACTCAGCGCGGCCTGCGATCGGCGCGACTCCGCCCGTCGCCTGCCAGGTCCGGAGATGGTCTATTGCCCTAAGGAGAAGCTTGGAGTTACCCTCTTTCATGAGCTCGCAGGCATCATCGGTCAGCGACTCGTCGTCGAGCCGCGGATGAATAGGCCTTTTGTTGTTTTCGAAGAGCCAGCGGCCAAAGCGGAGAAGAATTTTTACATAGTCCTTGGCGGTGTGTTGGGCGGCACCTGCGTTGATGAGGACCTCCCTAAGCCCCATAATAAAAGGAGCATCCTGCGAATAAAGAGGCTGCTTGCTGCTCCCCAGCAAAACCCCAGTCAACTGACCCGGCGGCGGCGCCGAGGCGGTCGGCATTACTTCACCACCTCCGCCTGAACTGGCGATGTCGCTCAGTTGCCGCGCAAAGGCCGCCGCACCTGCGGCCGCAGGTGAGCTCGCTTTCCGGCCCGGCCTGTCCGATTGTCCACGCACCCGCTTTGTCGAGGGGAATTTCATCCGTTCTCACCTTCAGCAATCTAAACCCGTTTGAAGCTGGTCTTGAATCTGACATAGGAAAGCTGTCGAGAACCTGACGGCGAGAATGCCCGCCGGTCATCCCAGAATGTGTTGCAGGGCGATCACGGGGTTCAAGAGGAAATTAGCGGTGTGATGACCCCGGAAAACGCCTGCAGGCCGGTTCCTAAAGTAGGCTGCAAGAGAGGGCTCCCCAGGTGACGCATCAATATCGTTCCGAGCCGTTGCTGACGAAACGTTGACACATCTTCCTGCGGGCTGGGCTCTGTCTGGCTGCGCCGTCCAACCCAGGCCGGCTTGACCTGCATGCTTACCTGCCGGTTTGGCGATGTATCGCACAGGCCCAGGCCGCGGATCGGTACATGCTCGAACGAAAACCGCTGGCGGCTGGCATGTTCGCTGCTGAACAGGAGGATCCCTCAGTCGCTTGATACTGCAGTGGTTTCAGCTCTGGTGCTGCGAACAAAACACCGCATGATCGTCAGGTGGGTTTTGGCTCACTGCGCCTTGACGCGGCGCTCGGCGCAACCGGGGCGCTACCGGCAGCTTCGTTCAATCCTCTCGCAAACACCCGGTTTCTGGCAAACTCGACTGCCTCAGCGTGCCGATAAAGGAATGCAAATCAATGCCTCGTCAGTCGGTTTTGCAGCGCCTGCCGATCGGCGACGAGGTTGTCGAAGTGCAGCGGCTGGTGTCCTCCCGCACGAAGTATCGCAATCGGAGCCCTAGCAGGCTGTTGAAGAAGTTTCCGGTTTGGCCTTGAGGATGGCCTCGTCGCCG
>NZ_JABEKV010000035.1 GCF_013283645.1 Sinorhizobium psoraleae | reverse complement strand
GTGCGGACGGTGAATCAAGCAGAAAATCGACGTAGGTCTTTGAGCTAGCCCCGGCGGAGGGCGTCGGCGCAAAGCGAGCATTGTAACCCAACCCAGCCGGATCCGCACGAACAAGGGCCGCAAACCCGGGAGCGAGACCGCGGGCTCCGGCGGATGGCTCCGCTTCTTGCCTCTGCCGCCGCGCCAAGGGGGCGGCCCGCAAATGCTCCACAATCATACCCGAAGCTCCCGCATTCTGAGAGCCCGGCGCAACAGGAAGCTCCTGAGACACGCCGGTCTGCCGCGCCCCTTGCCCGGCCTCGCAGAGATAGGCGTGCAGCGCGGTCACGCATTCATTCGCCTGATTTTGATGCGACCCGTTGCCCGAGGCAATCGTGAGATCGGCAGTTTGAAAGACCGGCTCGCGCTCAGTGATCAGTTGTGTGACGGTCGCCTTTGGGTCGGGGGTCTGCAGCAGCCGGCGGCCAGCCCGGCCCTTGTTGCGCCGCATTATCACGTCCGCATCCGCCTTGAGCCAGATCGAGACTGCCTCGTCATGAATCAGGGTACGGGTCTCATCATGGATGAACGAATCAGAACCGGTCGCGAGCACCGCGGGACCTTGTTTGAGCGCACGCGCGATCACCTTCGCCTCGAGGTTCCTGAAATGCTGCTCGCCATGGGTCTGACAGAGCTGCCTTATAGACGTGCCGGTTTCTGTCCTGATCGCGTCATCGGAATCGATGAAGTTCAGCCGCAGCCGCTTCGCAAGATTCCGGCCGATGGTGGATTTTCCGGCACCAGGCATGCCGACGAGCACGATGGGCCGATCGCCGAGAGCCGCCACAATTTCTCCAATCTCACGCCTCCCCAGCTCGTCAGTCTGCGCCGTAAAGGCTGCACCGGCCCGCCTTCTACGAACCGGTTCTACTCCCCAGTGGGGGATGTTCTTGGCGCCGTCCGGGATAGCCACCTTCTTACAGACTTCTCGCGCACGGCGCGCCAGTTCTTCGGCGTTATACTGGTTCAGAGCATCTCCGCTGGCTTGCTGCTGAAGCTTTTCCAGCTCCTTGTAGGTATCGTGATTGACGATCTTGGCCTTGTAACTGTCTGGCGTGTGGAACTCCGCCTCGAAGCGGTAACCTCGCGGAGTGGCGAGCACGGTTTTGATGCCGACAAAGGTCGGATTACGCATTTTGAACCAGTTGGTTGTGCTGATCTCGGCATAGCCCCGGTCAACGAAGCCCAGCATGGCTTTCTTGAAGGCGGTTGCAAAATCGCTGTCAGGGACTTCGAAGAGGTATCGAACAGCATTGCTGAGCAACTGAGCCTTGTCATCAGACGTGACGCTCATCCCAGTGAGCTGGGCGATCATGGAGCCGTCCGTTCTCAAGCGGCGATTGAGATCGGGCATGTTCACTTTGATGCCCGCCTGCGCAATTGTCTCGGCTACCCGGACTGCTGCTGCAGTGATCTCTGGCTCTTCGACTTTCGCGCGGGCAGCCTCAATTTGGGCGCGCTCCGACGCCTCGCTGAGGGTCAGCGTGACCGCCACCGCAGAATCCTCAGCCGTAGACTGTCGGCCAGAGGGTTCGGGTAGGATATGCTTCTCCGCAGCAACCTTGATTGAGGCCTCCATGATTGATGCGGCCAGCGTGGGATTCCCCTTCAGATCCTCCAAGGTCGCATCGACATTGAACCTGCCCTGGCTAAGGGTCGCCGCCATGCTCTTGCTGAATGGCACGGAAGTCAGGCCTGGCGTCTGGTGCAGGAGCCCGTCGAGCCTACGGCTCTTCTCCAGAAAGAGACGGGCACCGGTGTCAGATTTGTACGCGTCGGTCCCGACCTTGACGCCGAGGCTCAGGAGGTTCTTTACGCTTTGGACGAGGTCGTCCGGAATGTAGCCGTCCGGTCGGGGGTCGATGCGTGCAGGATAGTGGTCGAGCAAAAACTCGATGCGGTCGCGTGGCCGAGGAGCGGCCGAATAGGCCTCTGCCAGCTCGTCGAAAAGCTCAACGAACGCGGGGCTCACCGTCGGATTTGCCTCGCTCACGCGTTCAAAGGTGTCAGGCAGGACCTGCTCATCGCTCCTCTCTGCCCATGCCTTAAGGTCGGCAACGAGCAGCTCGGCGACCTCGCGGGCAAGCGGATGGTCTGCAGCCTCGATGTCAGCGCGCGCCCTCTCGAGAGTGCGTTGAATATCCCGGCCGCTCACCCGCTCCTGCTTCAACAGGTCACGGATATCTCGCCTGAGCTCTTGGTGAACGCCCTCATAGATGCCAAAGATGGCCCGCTCGGCAAACCAGCGCTGCGCCTGATCGGATTGAGCCAGAAAGCGTCGCTGCAGGGTGCTATACGTTCCCAAGACACCGAGAGTGGCAGCGAGGATCTGACGGGCGCGACTGAATTGGTAGCTATCCTGCTCGATCGCCGGGGTATGCGACTTGGGCGGCTTGAGCGAGTGAAGTCCGCGAGCTTGCTCCTTTTTGTCGAACTGGCGCACGTGTTCATAAAGCTGCGGCCGGTCGCCGACGATAACGACGGTATCTCCATCGAAATCGCCGTCGAGCTTTTTCTGTTCGCTGGGGGGGACGGCAACCAGCGACCCCGGAGCGAACGCCTCGGTGGCCTGTAGGATGCCCACGCAGTCGATAGAAGTGACTGTCTTTGCGCGGTCCTTGCACTCAACCCAGCTCGAATGGCACTTGACATCCTCGGCCGACAGGACCAGCCCGCGATCGGCGTAGTTGGCCGGCCACAATTCGTCAGGCACGACGATCAGAATGCCTTTGGCGAAGAAGCTCTGATCGTCGGGCGCCAGTGTCTCGCCTGACTTTTGTGCCACGCTAAAGCTGTATTGGATGGCTACACAGTTATCAAGAAACACAGCCGTTGGGTCGCCATCACGTGCTGACTTGACTTGCTCAGCGGCAAACGGGCGCAGGTTCGGCTTGTCATAGGGGGCTCGGCCGATGAGCACGCCACCTGACAACGTCTCGCTCTTGAGTGTGGGCACATGGAGGCGGCCATCATCGGACGGGACGGCGACGGCGCCGGGACCGTCGACGTGTCCGGCCGTCACGGTGCGAAACAGCTCTTCCGGCGTTAGCTTTTGCTTTTGCTGCTGCCTGTTCTCAAGCCAGTTCCTGGCCATCTCTCGTGCCTCACCAGCCACCTGCTCGCTGCGCGGATAATGTTGCAACGCCGAGGCCGGCACGGACGATCTCCTACCCTCACCAAAGGCAAGCATCCGATCGGGCCCCTCTCGGCGGCCGGCCCTGCAAACAGCCGGCATCTGCCCAGCCAGCGAGGCCTTGATGAAGCCGCAGCCGTCATGCGGCCGCAGGGCGATCGGGCCTTCCGGTCCCATCAGTCTGAAGGGATGCTCCATGTTGCCAGCGCGGTCCGGCGCCAGCAACAGCCTGAAGGCGCCCTCCAGCGCGTAGTCGTGAGGACCGAGACCATTCATCCCCGGAGGCGCGGCAAAGCCCCTGCGCTGCGTGTACCAATAGGCTTCCTTGAACGGCGCCCAGTGGCGCGATAGCCGCTCGAACGCCGTGCCCGGTGCGGTGTCGGCGTAAGGAATGGCCAACAGCTTGCCGCCGGACATGGTTGGCTCCTCACCGGGAGCGCGGGCGGCGATCTCCGTCACGGTAGGCGTTTGCCCTTTTAACTTGCTGCCGCCGAACAGGTCCATGCGGTATGGCACACCATCGACATTGATCGTACGCGCCAGCATGAACGCGCTCGGCTTTGCCGGTACTTGCACTGCGACTACTGGCACGGCCCCCGAGGTCAGGCGATGAAAAATCGAATAGCGTGTCTCGGGCTCGGTCGTTACTCGTCGCCCCTGCAGGTCCACCACCTGTAGCTGCATCAACCCCGCCTTACCTTCCGGTGGTCTGGGCTCATGATCCATCCCCCGCAACACCTCATGCATGTCGAAGACCGATGCCCGATGTTGCGCCTTGATCCTAGCGGCATCCTGCGCCATAAACGCGTCCAGCGCATTGAGCGGACTGTCCGACTCGATCTGCGCGATCAGGTTCCAGCTCATAGTGGAAAGGTCGCTTTCGATGAGCTCGCGCGTGCTGGCCAGGATCTTCCTGGTCCCGCGCTGCAGTTCCTGCCGCCGCACCAGCAAATCGGGCTTGCTGCCCTCGATATACGGCCGCTGGAACAGTTTCTCCAGGACCGCACGAGCTTTCAGCACTTGATACACTGACAACGCCGGGCAGCGGCTCGCGAATGGCCCACGGATCCGCTCGGCCCCGCTTGCGTTGAGATGCGCCTCGATCTTGTCCTCCACGAAGGCTTGGATATCGTACAGCAGGTTCAGAGCCTGCCTGCGGTGCCAGCGCAGTTGCGGACTGCGCGCCAGCGGCACCAGAGCGGCGCAAAGACTGCCCATGGCTTCGAGGCTGTTCTCGATGGCAAAACCAGCACGATTGCGTAATTCCGTGAGCCGATTTAATCCGATCGGCGCGAGCAAACTGAGGTCGTCGAATAGCTGGACCTTCGACAGTGCCTTGAAAATGATAGCAATGCTTCGAAGGCTGGCCTGCTGCAGCCGATCATCGGCATAGTGCAGGTAATGAGCCATCTGATGCAGCCTATCCTTCAGCAGAGCGGTCTCTGCAATGTCTCCACTATCTTCCCCTCTTTTAAAACTGCGTCCCAGAACATTGGCGATCATGCTGAGGTTGCGCGTTGTGAAAGCCCCGAAACGCTGGCTTGGCGTGCCGAGTGCGGCCGCCATGTCCATTACCGCTTGATGGCATGCCACCTCGTCGGGCCAGCTGTCGAAACCGTTCACCAGGCTCGCCAGCGCCTGTGGCTTAAAATCGGAGAGCTGGGAAGGCACCTCACCGGCGATTGCGACGGTGGCCTCGCGACAGCCCGCCTCCTCCGGCCACTTGCTGAAACCGTTCACCAGGTTCGCCAGCGCCTGCGGCTTAAAAGCGGAGAGCCGGGAAGGCACCTCACCGGCGATTGCGACGGTGGCCTCGCGACAGCCAGCCTCCTCCGGCCACTTGCTGAAACCGTTCACCAGGTTCGCCAGCGCCTGCGGCTTAAAAGCGGAGAGCCGGGAAGGCACCTCACCGGCGATTGCGACGGTGGCCTCGCGACAGCCCGCCTCCTCCGGCCACTTGCTGAAACCGTTCACCAGGTTCGCCAGCGCCTGTGGATCAAAATAGGAGAGCTGGGAAGGCACCTCACCGGCGATTGCGACGGTGGCCTCGCGACAGCCCGCCTCCTCCGGCCACTTGCTGAAACCGTTCACCAGGTTCGCCAGCGCCTG
>NZ_JABEKV010000034.1 GCF_013283645.1 Sinorhizobium psoraleae | reverse complement strand
GTATGCCATGTCACCAAGGCGAGCATGCTTCGTCAATGGTTCGAGATCCACCCCTATGACTTCCTCCCCAAGTCCTTTGCCCTGCGCCGCTATCTCAGCAAGATCTTCCATTCCAGTGCCAATCCGCCAATGTGTTTGTTGCAACAAGCCTCAAGTCTCAGTGTACAATAAAACCTCTCACGCGCATACTACCAAAACAAGCGAATAAACTAATGCATGTTCCTGAAGCGCTGCTTGTGCATAGAAACATCCATTTACGGGTTTCTCCGCGCTATAAAGGTCTCGCCGGCCAGCGAAAGCATCTTTCAACGGTCGGGGTCATGTCGGAGAAGGCAATCTGGCAAGGGTGGCGCATAATCCGTTAGCCCGTGTTCGTAGAACGAGATGGCGCCCAATGCACCGCGATTCTCATAAAATATGGTTGCTTCCAGGAAAATTTTAGGTAGTTTGTTGCAACAAAAGTCACATTGGAGGGCCGCATGAACCGTGAAACAATACCAAAGGCAAGTGCTCATAGACCCACACATTTGATGACCCGCCGGCGGCGGCCGCTCGTGGAGCGCGCCGAGGGTATCTATTTCTGGTCGCAGGATGGCCGGCGGTTCGTCGACGGATCTAGTGGGCCCATCGCCGTAAACCTCGGTTACGGAAACACAAATGTACTCTCGGCTATGCGGCGACAGATGGAAAAAACCACTTACGCCTGCCGGCTGCATTTCGAGAACGAGCCCACGGAGGAACTGGCACATGACCTCGCCCGGCGTATGCCAGGCCTCGACCAGATATTCTTCACGTCAGGTGGCTCAGAGGCCGTGGAAACATGCCTAAAACTCGCGCGGCAATGGGCACTTGCCACCGGCCAAGCGACACGTTGGAAGGTAATTAGCCGCATGCCATCCTTCCACGGCGTCACCTACGGTGCACTCACGGTAACCGGGGACGGCATTCTAACCGATGGTTTTGCTGAGCAGTTCAAGAGTATGCCGAAAGTGCCGGCGCCTACCGCTTATCGCGATCTCGATAGTCTGACGATGGAGGAGCGTGGAATCAAGTATGCCGACACGCTGGAAGAGAAAATCCTCGTGGAGGGGCCGGAAAGCATTCTGGCCTTCATAATGGAACCAATTGGTGGCGCGGCAACCAGCGTGTTGGTCGCGCCGGACAGCTACTACTCTCGTATCAGGGAAATTTGTGACCGATATGGCATCCTGCTTATCTATGATGAGGTAATGACTGGCGTCGGTCGTACCGGCAAATTCCTTGGTGCCGACCACTGGGCCTGCCGCCCCGACCTGGTCGCCTTGGGGAAAGGCCTCGGTTCGGGCTACGCGCCGATCGGCGCGATGGCTGCGCCGGCAAGGTTGGTGCAACCAGTGCAAGAAGCCGGCGGATTTCAGCACGGCTACACCTACGGGAGCAATCCGCTCTCCAGTGCCGCCGGGCTGGCTGTTCTAAATGAATTCGATCGGCTCCGGCTAGCGGACCACGCGGCGACCATGGGTGAGGTCCTTTTATCCGGGCTGCACGCTCTCGCAGATCGCTTTCCATTTATTGGGGATGTTCGAGGCAAGGGCCTGCTCGCAGCAATAGAGTTTATGGCTGATCCCGTGACCAAGAGGAACTTCCCAATAGAGATGGAGATTGGCGAACGCGTTCTCGATCTTGCGTATGAACGCGGGCTTATTGTCTATTCGCGGCGGGTGAGAGGGGGAATGCAAGGCGATTGTGTGATGGTTTGCCCTCCGCTGATCATCGATGCAAGTGAGATTGGCGAAATCGTTTCTATCCTAGGCGATGCTATATCGGTCGCGGCACAGGCGTTCGATCTTCCGGTGAACGGGTGAACAGGGCTCCAAGACGGGCGCTTGCCGCGCGAGGCGTCATACAGCGCCTCGTGCCGTGTAGATGCCGCTTTTTCAATGGTCGTCCGCGCGAGAAAGGCCTTCGTGATTCTGAAGTCCGACATCATTTCCGACGGACCCTATCCGCTGGGTTGACGTTGCCAGAAAGGTCCCTCCGAACATGCAAGCGCCTTGACAGCTTCTGCGTTTTGTAATTTGTTGCAACAGAAATTGAGACCATCCTGGAGAGGCCGAAATACATGTCCAGGTCCTCGCACCCCGCTTGCCGCTCAGATGTTGGGACAAAAACCGTACTTCAAATCGACACCAGAACCAGAAATAGCAGGGGAACTCACATGAAGAAAATTGTTAAGGTGACCACAACTGCGGCTTGGCTTGCAGCAACGTTCGTGGCTTCGTTAGCCACCGCCAATGCCGGTGAAGTCCTTGATCGTGTTCTGCAGAACAAAACACTCACGGTCGCGGTGGGGGTGGATTGGGGAATTTCGTCGCATTTAGACGAAAATCACCAATTCGTTGGTTACGACATCGACATCGCTAAAAGAATTGCCGAGTATTTTGGTGCGCAAGTCCAGTTCGTAACGCCAGCCTGGGATGTGATTACCTCAGGCAAGTGGCAAGGACGTTGGGACTTGGCCATGGGCGCCATGACCCCGACGAAAGCGAGGACCGAGAAATTCGACTTCCCGGCAACATATCTTTATGGACAATACGTCGTTCTTGTCCACAAAGACAGCAAGGCAACTCGCCTTTCGGACCTTGACGGGAAGGTAGTCGGGGTTGACGAGGGTACGCCGTCAGAGAGTTATGCTAATCACAAGCTCACGCCCGATTGGGTTGGCGCTAAGCCGATTGAATACCAATTTACGCCAGGTGCAGTTAAGACCTATCAAGTCGGAAATATTGCGTTAGATGATCTGCGCTTGGGCGATGGTGTCCGTCTCGACGCATATGTTGCTGACGGAAGCACTGCGGGCGGGGCGATTAAGTCAGGTTATCCGTTGCGCCAACTGGGTGATCCGCTGTTCTACGTGCCAGGTGCACTTGCGGTACTCCCTGGTGACAAAGAATTCAACGAGAAGATTGCGGACGCGGTCAAGCAAATGAGGGATGATGGGACGCTCTCGACGCTAGCGAACAAGTGGTATGGAGAGGACCGCAGCGCTGAACGCTAGGTTCCTGAACGCGGCGGCCTCGAGAGAACTCGGGGCCGCTTCTTTTGAAAGCGCTGCTCATGCTCTATCAAGATACCGTAGACACCCAGGTGCTCGTGCATAAGCCTTGGTTCGTCGCTTTGATTTTTGGGATTGTGCTGGCGACCTTTCTCATGTTCGATCTTACGAGCACGAGCTTTGGCGAACTCATGCGGCCGGTAATCGGTGAGCCCGCGCAAAGCGGGTTCTTCGGGCGGTTTGCAATCGCTCTTGTGGTTGCGGTCGCCTTCTGCGCCAATGTCGTGTTGATTGGATTTGCGCCCCTGAAGGTGCAGGTGGCGGTGGTGTGGTTTGAACTGCTGCTGCTTTTTCTTGCCTTCTTTCAATCGTTCAAACTGAGCCTACCATTCATCTTGGCGAATTTGCCATATCTGATCACCCAAGGCGTGCTGACTACGGTCTACGTGTCGGCAGTTTCGCTCTTTTTCGCATCTCTGATTGCGATTATCGCTGCAGTTGCAAAGCTCTCCAGCAATGGCTTTGCCTACGCGATCGCCAGCTTCTACACCTCGTTTTTCCGAGGTCTGCCGCTTCTCATGCAAATCTATCTGATCTATCTCGGCCTGCCGCAACTCGGCATCGTTATCAATGCAATACCCTCAGGCATTCTAGCGTTGTCTCTGTGCATCGGCGCCTACATGGCGGAAATATTCCGGGCCGGAATCCTGAGCATCGATCGCGGCCAGTGGGAAGCCTCCCGCTCCATGGGGTTTGGCTTCGGCCTCACGATGCGAAGGATCATCCTGCCGCAGGCGCTTCCGGTCATTGTTCCGCCAATGGGAAACACTTTCATCGCAATGTTAAAGGACAGTTCGCTCGTCTCCGTACTCGGTGTGTGGGAACTGACCTTCCTTGCTCGCACGATCGGTCAGCCAACCTTCCATCACATGGAGATGTTAATAACGTCCTCCCTCATCTATTGGATTTTGTCCGGCTGCCTCGAGGTAGCCCAATCGTGGCTCGAGCGTCACTTCGCAAGGAGTAAAGTACGATGACTTCCAACGAGGTACGTCAGTTCGAAGTCCGAGATGAAGACCGCATCATGCAGTTACTTGTTTTGCACCCGACAGGCCGGCAGCAATGAACGCGAACAAAGTCATCGAAGCGAAGAACGTCTCCAAATGGTACGGCACCTTTAAGGTTCTGTCAGATATCAATCTAACTCTCCGAAAAGGCGAACGCATTGTGATTTGCGGCCCCTCCGGATCAGGTAAATCCACCCTTATCCGCTGCTTCAACCGTCTTGAGGCACATCACGACGGCGAAATAAGTGTTATTGGTATAAGGCTTGATAATAAAATGCGTAACGTGGCTGAAGTTCGCAAGAACGTCGGTATGGTATTCCAGCACTTTAATCTCTTCCCGCACATGACCGTTCTGATGAATTGCATGGCCGGCCCAATGTGGATCAAAGGCGTGTCCGAAATCGAAGCCAAGCAAAAGGCCTTGAAGTTCCTGGAGCGTGTGCGCATTCCAGAACAGGCGAACAAATATCCAGTTCAGCTTTCAGGCGGCCAGCAGCAGCGCGTTGCCATTGCACGTTCGCTGTGCATGGAACCTGCTGTGATGCTTTTTGACGAGCCTACCTCAGCACTCGATCCTGAAATGGTATCGGAGGTGCTCGAAACCATGACGAGCCTTGCGCGAGATGGGATGACCATGGTCTGCGTCACGCATGAAATGGGCTTTGCCCGGGCCGCGGCTGACAGAGTCATCTTCATGGATGCAGGGCGGATCGTAGAGGAAGCACCACCAAACGAGTTCTTCGCCAGTCCGCAGCACGACAGAACCAAGCTCTTTCTCAGCCAAATTCTATCTCACTAGCATCCCGTAGAGCCACGGAAACAGATCCGTGTGGCTTTCTGCCTCGCGGGGCGAGGACGATTCCTCTATCCAGTGATTTTGGGAATGTCTCCACCCGACCACCTTGCGCATCCCTCTCGCTGCCGCAGACCGTGCAGTCCGATTTCCAAAATTTTTGTTGCATCAAACGACAAAACATGGCTTAGTGAGAGCAGATTATTCAGTTTCGAAGGTGTTCTGACATGAACGAGAGGAGCCGTGCTGCGGCCAGGAGACCAGCAGCATCCGATAATGTGATGCTAGCGGATCGCGAGCACGAGAGGGCGGATCGAGCCTACCGCCTATTGCACCAGATAGATGTCGGTGCCCGGCGCTTTGGCCTAACGGCTCGGCGCAACTACCGCCGCTTACCGACCGCGCCTTATCACCGGTATGGCATCTAAGAGGTACTATGAGCAAAGAAGCATCCCAACACAACCTTCGCGCGCCTTGGCGAATTGGAATAGATGTCGGAGGCACATTCACCGACTTCGTTCTGATCGACGCCGAAGACACTATCATTCCTTACAAGTCACCGTCCGAACCCAGCAACCCTGCGGTTGGTGTTATCCGTGCGGTCGAGGGGGCTGCGGCATTTCTCGGAATACCAGTCGCCGATTTGCTTGGAAGATGCTCTCATTTTATCCACGGAACGACAGTCGCAACCAACATTCTGCTTGAACGGAAGGGTGCCAAGGTCGGATTGCTGACGACGCTTGGCTTTCGCGACACCCTTGAGATCAGGCGGGGTTATCGCGAAATGATGTGGGATCACCGCACCCCCTGGGGAGATGTGCTTGTTCGCCGGAAGCTGCGGCAACCGATTGTCGAACGTGTGTCCGCCTCAGGCGAGATAGTGAGGGAACTTGAAGAAGCATCAGTGCGATCGGCTGCCCGTCGGCTGAAGGCAGCAAGCGTGGAGGCGGTCGCGATTTGCCTGCTGCATTCCTACGCGAATCCAATTCATGAACAACGGTGTGCAGAGATTGTTGCCGAAGAACTTCCCGGGGTCTACGTCACCATTTCCTCAAAACTCGCCCCGATCATTGGTGAGTACGAGCGCGTCTCGACGACGGTTGCAAACGCGTATGTTGCGCCTCGCGTCCTGCCCTATTTGAACGAGCTACGAAATGAACTTTCACGACGCGGGCTTGAGCGGGACCTGCTCCTTATCCAGAGCAATGGTGGCGCGATTTCTCTCGACCAGATCGGCGAAAGACCGGCGGCGCTTGCGCTGTCCGGGCCAGCCGCTGGGCTTGCATCACTGCGGTTCTATGGTCAGACCCTTGACGCTGATCACCTGATTTCAATCGAGATTGGCGGCACAAGCTGCGACGTGACTGTAGTCAGCAACGGAGCGGTTGCCGAAACCGATGCGATTAAAGTCGGCGACACATTGATCTCTTTGCCTAGCACTACTTTGGCACCTTTGGCTTGCGGCGTTCTGTGAGGAGCATCTCACAGTGAGGGCATCGGAGCGGCGGTGGCCGTGCGAAGATGTCGAGGATCGCTT
>NZ_JABEKV010000033.1 GCF_013283645.1 Sinorhizobium psoraleae | reverse complement strand
ACCCTCGTCGCCGATCGCCGGGCGCTGCAAAACCGACTGACGAGGCATTGATTTGGATTGGGAAAACCCGTCCGCTGACGCAGTCGCGTTTGCCGGACACCGGGTCCTTGCCACAGGATAGCTGCCATCGGCCCCGCATTTGAGGAGATGTGGTAACGGTGGCACTGCGTCGCACAAGTCCGACAGCTCCGCCACGCGATCGAGGGACAAGGCAAAGCCGACGCAGTCGAGGTGAGTGCCGGGTGCGTACACATCGCGCTTACCAGCAGACGGACAGGGATCGCCCCTGCCCTCGTGGATGACGATGATGATGTCATCGCCCGGCAATAGTTCCCGGTGCGTGTTTCTCGTCCAAAGGGAAAACCATCGCAAAAGAGCGGAACGGCGTGCGGCTGGCAATGCATACTGCCGCACGAGATTTTGGTACGACACAGTGCTTGGGTGGCATGGAGGACGAAGTGTATGAGCGGGGAGACGGACGCCTCGCCAACCTGCCGAGCACTAAGCCACGATGATGCACGAACCAGCGGTCCCCGCGGATCGCACTACCCTATCGGCGCAGTGTAACGCGACGGCAAGCCAGGTGACGTCACCTCCGCCCTCGCCCGGGCATAGTCTTGCGAAAGAGGAGAACAACTTGCGGCTGCTCCGCGATGTAGCCCGACGATTTTCCGGCTCAATGTCGGCGGCGAGCCGGATTGCGGCGAGTGGCGCTGTCACGTCCAACCTCAGATAATGCGACAGCGCGCTTGGCCTCTTTGCGGCACTTCAGTTGAGTGGTCGGCAACTTGCGCAGCTCGCGGCATCGCTGTTTGGAGCGCGAGCGCTTAACTAGCTCATGGTTTCACACAAGCGGCAGCGAGACTCCCCCTAAACTACACTACGGGTCGAGTAGCCTGCGTCGGCCGGTGCTCCGTGTCGGCAAACGGATGGCGTGGGTGGCCGCTGGGCCCGGCGGTCAACAAGGACTTACAGAACGCGGGGGTGAGCTTGCCGCGGTGGACTACGACGTTCCTGTGACCGATCGCAGCGCGGGCGTCCTGCCACTGCCGATTATAGCCGCGCTGTTCATTGGACTTGACGTGACAGGCGGCGAAGGCGGCGTCATCCAGCGTTGCCAACTGCCGGGCATGTACCGGCTGCTTTGTATGGATGTGCACCCACATCGGGCTCGGCATTGCACCGTTACGCAGCGCCTTTGGCTGCAACCGGATCTCGAACAGATTGCCCGGCTCGCCTTTCAACGCGCACGGGGGATCCGCAGGCGTCAACTCCTCAGTTGCACGCAAGTGTTCAAGGTGCTTCTGCGACGGAAACGCGTAGGTCTTCATACACTCGATCGTAGCCGTGGCTTTCGCGTGGTTCAAAGTCTTGACCAGTCCCCGCGCCTCCGACAACATCCCCTTGAGCCGGACCGTTTTGTCGTGCACTTCAACGACTTGCGCAGGCGTGAGTAGGAAGCGTCGACGAGGCTCCTCCCACGCGACCAGACAGGCCTCCATTTCGGTGGCCTGCGTCCGCAACCGCTCGACAGCGTTGTCCACGGCGTGTTCGGCGTCCTCGGGTTTCAACTGACGCGCTTGAGAGACAGCCCTCTGCTCATCAGCAAGATCGAACTGCAAAAGTTCGTCCAAGCGCGTGAGTAGTTGGCTCAGGATCTCCGTCGAGGCGGGGCCCTGCCAAAATGCCAAGTGTGCCGTCGCCGACGACGCACTCGCATGCGCCTCGCTCGCGCTCACAAGCTTCTTCGTACCTAGTTCCGAGCGCACGAGGACCTTGGCTGCTGGCGCCGAGTCGCTGACGCCGGCAGCGCCTTGCAGTTCTGGCCGCCTCGAGGCCGAACTCCTGACGCCAGCGGCCGGCTTGCTCTTGCCTTTCCCCTTCCTGCTGCGCGCTGCAGTGCTGCTGGCCATTGCAGCCTCGCCGGCAGGTTCTGCCGGTTTCGCGGCGCCAGGGTCGGCCGACAGTGCAGTGGTGGCGGGTGGCTTCGGCTGCAGTTCTAGGAGGTTCACGACCTCGTCGGCAGTGATCCACGCACCGTCCACGATCTGGCCCAACAGTTCCAATGGGAGGTCGGCACCTGTTCGGTGGTCGCTCAGCTTTGCAAGCATGCCGTGCGACGCCGACGCAAATTCCGAAAGCCTCTCCAAGACTCCTTCCAGAACGGCGCAGTGCTCTGCGTCGAGTGGGCGCCCTCTGCCCAACATTACAGCTTCGGCCGTCGAGATGAATGCCGGAAAAACGTCGTCCATGAAAGTTGCCAGCGGACGCACTTGCCCGTTCTGACCCATGAGGATTTCGCTGACGGGTGCTTCGAACCTGTTCGCCTGCGGGTTAGTCTTGACCTGCGCGAGAGCGACCCGCGATTGCAGCTGCATGATCTTCGTGTTAACCAGCCAGCCGGTGTGCAGCCGCAGCGTGTCCTCGTCTTCCTGCCGCATCTCGGCCGTTGAACTTGGTAAGTTGGCAGTCGCGACGAGGATGGACCGCATCCATTCGGAGCGCTGTACTCTTTTGTCCCACCACTCCATGCAGGCCACATGATGCTTCGCCACGCTGGGAGTCGATCGGCTCAACTGGTCGGGAGTGGCATTGGATTGCAATAGCCGCTGGAGGGCTTCGGCCGCAAGTCTCCTGCCGCCTTCCACTTTGTCGAAAATCTTATGGGCCACCTCGTTGGAATTGTCCGCCCGACGGAGCGCCTCGTCGCGCAAGTGGCGCACCTGATTGTCGGACAGAATGCTTCGCGCTAGAGGCTGGGGTAGGCTCGCGTAGTAGTCCATAACTTTTGCGCCCGCGTTCACGACCCGATCGAGCTGGTCTTGCGCGTCCTCCAACGTTTCTATGTTTTGCAGGCCCTTTTTTTCGAGGTCGTCGAACTCCTCAAGCAGGCCGTGCATTCGTTGCTTTGCCTCGTTGATCTCCTCGCCTGTCCAAGGAAAGGGGACTGCCGCACCTGAAGTCGGCGGCTGGCTGGCGATCGGCACCGTACTTTCAGCCTCGGACATCGATGGAACACCGCGCCGCCGGGCGGCTGCACGTAGCCCTGCGGCTGGACGTGGCGCAGCAGCCGGGTGTCGATGTGGGCCTACGGAGAGGCCGGAAGATCTGCCGCCAAGGTCATCATCGGCACCGCGCGCACTGCCGGCCGAGGGTGACCCTCTACCTTGAGGCACAGCGCGCATCTGCTCCAATACGGAACCGAACGATTGGCTGGCTTCCCCAGGAGCGGCACTTGAATGCGAGCGCGAACTGCTCGATCCGGCTCCAGCATCGTCAGTTCGCGATCTTCCAGGTCGGCCAATGCCCGTCATATTCCATCTCCGATATAGGCGAAAATCCCCTGCCTATGGTGTTGGGGGCTAATGTCGCTCAGCCGTAGCGTATAAGTGAAATCGAACAGATGGCGCATGCCATGGCTCCGAGGAACCCAGCGGGATGTTTTTGTCAATAGTCACAGCCAGCCGGCCCGACCAAAGTACATCTTGGAGCAGCCAAGATCGGCCTGCCGATGGAACCTGCTCGGGCCAGATGCATCTGGTAGATGTCCGCAGACCTTTGCCTTCCTGCAGCCGTTTGCTCGACGGCTGCGAACTGATTTGTTTCGAGCTTCGCCAATGCGCGTGTGGTGCATTTCGGACGAGCTACCAATTCGACCATACATGACGATTCTCACTCCTGTGTTTCGCATTGATTTCAGGCTGCTCAGGCGTGACAGGTCTCGATAGACCGGTTGGCTGACGATTAGCTGACGAAGGGCTTCTCCCCGATGCGCAAAAGAAAATCGGACTTAGCTTAACCGCTAGACTCAGGACCCGTGAATAGACGTCGAAGGCGACGGCAGCCGCGATGTAGATAGCTGAGAAGAAGGTGTGAGCGGAGCGGTCATAACGGTCGCGATCGGGCGCCAGTCCTTGAGCTTGGTGAACATGTTCTCGATCTTATGCCGTTGCCGATACAGAGCGCTGTCATCGGCGATGGGAGTCTTCCGGCTCCTGGTCGGCGAAATGCAGGACGTGATATCCTTATTGGCGAGCGCCTCCCGGAACCAGTTGCCTGCCGTTACCTCTGTCGGCTACCAGCTTCGGGCCAGGAGGCATTGCTTCCAGGATGAGCCGAGCACCCTTATGGTCGCCCATCTGGCCCTCGAACAGCAGCAGGATGATGGGTCGACCCCGCCTCATCGCAGACGGTTCAACCCGCCTTCGTGCGGCCAATGCGGCGACGTAAATCCCCGTTGAGCAGACTGCACTGCTACGGTTGCGGGCTGATCTCGCTAAGCCGTACTGTATCAGAGGCTTTTGATGATGAGTGCGTTGGCCCAGATGGCAGCAGCAGACCCGCGCTCTAAAGAGCCGCCGTTGTTCCTCACTGAGAACGGGCCGGTCTTTCCATTCATCCGGAGATCAATCCGGAATTGCGGAAGCGAGTGAGCAAGCACTCTTCA
The DNA here is from genome assembly GCF_013283645.1 of Sinorhizobium psoraleae. Taxonomy (GTDB): domain Bacteria; phylum Pseudomonadota; class Alphaproteobacteria; order Rhizobiales; family Rhizobiaceae; genus Sinorhizobium; species Sinorhizobium psoraleae. The sequence goes on along the minus strand of NZ_JABEKV010000033.1, from coordinate 2,415 downwards.
TTCACCGATTGGCCGCTACATTGTAATCGATCGACCTCAGTCAGTTTTTCGCTGAGAATAGCTGTTACGGTCTCGGCGCCAGCAACGTGACCCCAACGCCGGCAGTTCGCATCGTCCGCCGATCCGAATACTAGATGCCCACCCGGCGCAAGCATCCGCACTAAGTTTCCGACAGCGGCACGCATTTCTGGAATACCCCCGAGGTAGTAGAGAACTTCGGCTACCACGATCAGATCGAATCGTTCCTTGGTTGAGAATTCGAGAATGTCGGCGACTATCCACGTGATGTGCGGACGGTTGTTCACCCGTTGGCGCGCTCGAGCAATCGCTTGCGGCAAGATATCGATCACGGTTAGCCGTTCACAGTGCGGGGCTAATTTGTCTGTGAAGGCTCCCGCCGCGCATCCGACCTCAAGCGCATTGGCGATAGGTCCTTCCGAGAGCGACAGCCGGAGCATTTCGTCGTAGCGTTTTTGCTCGAAGGGGTTGGTGTCGAGTCGCCAAGGATCGTCGCTGCTCATCTCCCGGCTCAACAAATTATAAATTGCGTCCTGCATCAGCTCGTCCTCTCATCCCTGCAAACACATAGAACGGCAACATCGCCGATAGCGAGGTGAACAATTCGTTACCCGTTCACCGCTTCGCCGCAATGTGCCGGGCGATGCACATTCAGCGCTTCATAATGGCTTGTGGAAGATCGGCAAAGGTGATCGTTTGGATGGCTACTATCCACGTCGTCGATGAATGGCCGCAGGACCGCCCTAGAGCCGGACCTACAAATACTCGCGTGACATTGACGCATTCGCTTCGGATCGGGCACCAGCGGAACAATCGTCGCACATTCCACGTGCTCGGGTCTGCTTGCACACCGCGCCGCCGCCTCACCCGCATAGTCGTCCGGTGATATTAGTCCAAGGTATCGTGCTCACCGTCGACCCCTCACAAAGGCGACGGAATCACAAACCACGGGTCCTACTTCGCAGCCGCTGTATAGGACGCGGATTAAAGAAGCCGTGGTCTAACAACAGCAAGGCGCGACCATTTCACGGCTAAGTTCGTACGTGCGCCGCAATCATCGGGCGGCTGATGCCCGGCTTAGAGATAGACATACCCTCACGTTATTCGGGCCCATCGCTGCCGCCCATAATCCATCGACTCCACCGATGAGAACCTATCCATCGCACGAATGATTTTCATCCAAACAATCGATTCACTGTTCTGCCCAATTTCCATTAGAAGGCACTGAAGGAAGCAAAAATGACGTATATCTGTTGATTGTACTTCACGAAAGAGAAATGGGTTCGACAATATGAGTTCTCAGGTGCGGTGGAAACTGTGTTGGGAAAGCGATTTGGAGCTCTCCGATCACACGGAGCTCGCTGAGTTTTTTCGAAAGACCTATGGTCCGACCGGCGCTTTCAATGCGAAACCCTTTGAAGGTGCCCACAGTTGGGCGGGAGCTAGGCCGGAGTTGCGCCTTATAGGGTACGATGACCACGGAGTGGCAGCTCATTTGGGGCTATTGCGCCGTTTCATCAGGGTGGGCGAGGTCGATCTCTTGGTCGGAGAGTTGGGATTATGGGGCGTGCGCCCGGATCTCGAAGGGTTTGGACTCAATTACTCTCTTGTGCGGGTCATGTACCCAGTACTGCAGCAGCTTGACCTTCCGTTCGCGTTTGGCGGCATTCGGCCGGCCTTGCACAAGCTTGTTGGCAGACTTTGCCGAGACGGTATGGCGACAATCGTGGATGGGATTTGTGTGCGGTCTACTCTTTCAGATGTCTATCTTAACCTACCACCCACTCGCACTGAAGACGTACTTGTTGTGGTTTTTCCACTTGAACGTTCCATGAGCGAATGGCCATCCGGCACATTGATCGAACGGAACGGTCCAGAGCTATGAAAAAGCTTTTGCCTTCGCAAAGCCGAGAAGCCGGGTTGGCGGCAGATAAACGGAGCCGTATACCTGACTTTTGACGATCGGTCCTGACTTGTGTTCGCCGCCAAGGATTTGCTGGCCGAACACCCGGGGCCTGGCGGCTGTCTTTGTCATTGCTGCGCCTATACGCAGGACCGGCCGCAACTCGTCCGGCGCATAGTTACTGCCGAGAGGCGAGGTTGCCAACCACATCACCCCCGACCATCATGAGCACTGTTGTCAAATTCGCATCCTGGGTGAGCGCGGCTTTCGATGCGGCGCTCGAGGCATTGACTGCGCAGGACGCCGATTTCGTCATGTCGAGCCAGTTGGCGTGCTTTGGGGTGTAATGGAATTCCAGCCGCCTGAGAATCAGCCGCGCCTCTAAGACCGCAGTGCGTGGTAGAGCGCGGCGTTCGCGTGGATCGACAGATTGTCTAGTCTAGCAGGCTGTTGAAAAAAGAAGCTGGCCTGGAGGCTTTCGCCGTGATTCACTC
>NZ_JABEKV010000032.1 GCF_013283645.1 Sinorhizobium psoraleae | reverse complement strand
GATCAACCTCAGATCGCTGCAACTGAAAAAGCGATGGGGCGTGGACGTCGCATACAGAATACTTCCCCTAACGCATCCTCTTCCTGACGACTCAGGATCGATGATGCACCATCACATGCCCGGACTACACACTTTAGGTTAGGCGGCCGCAAACTCATAAACGGGGGTTTTTGTAAGCAGGAAGATGATGATTCAATGAGGCCCCAATTTGGTGCCCTGCGTGACCGCCGTCGTTTCGACCGACTGGTTTCGAGTGGGCGATTATTCAGCCCTTGCTGCGGAACAAGAGTCGCGACGCACCGCGTGTTGGTGACCGGCGCGTGATCAACGGCATTATGTGGCGGTTCCGCACAGGCTCACCTTGGGCGGACGTCCCGGAGCGATATGGGGGCCTTATACCACGTGCGACAACCGTTTCGTGCGGTGGGGAAAGGCGGGTGTTTGGGATCATGTGTTGCGCGAGATCGCAAAGGTTTTCGACGGCGACATCGTTATGATCGACAGTTCCTGTGCCGGCTTCATAAGCATGCGGCCACGGGAAAAAGGGGGATGAAGATGATGGCTGCATGGGACCTTCCCGCGGCTGCCAGAAGACGAAAAATCCACACGGTCGTCGACGCCGACGGCAGGCCGAGTCAGCCATGGATGGTTCGGTCCCCCCTGATAATTTGAGCGATGCGCATTGGGAGCGGCTAGCGCTGCCGATGCCCGCGGCTGCAAGGGCGGGGTCCGCGCACAGACAACCGGCGCTTTCTGAATGCAGTTCTTTGGATGCCGCGCCCAGACGCTACGTGGAGCTACCTGCCGCCGCGGACGAGCCCGAACGTCAAGCAGCACTACCATCAGATGAGCTCGTCGAGCGGCCGCCTGATGGGCGCGTCTCCAGCTTGACCATGCGATGACGTAGGCGGGTGTATGCGACGCTGGGCGAGTTTGATGGCAATGCGCCGGACTTCCTGGATAGACCAGCGGATCAAATCCTGATGGTCGGCATCCGCGGTCTTTTTTGGGGCGTCACGTCATTGGCGCGGTACCGGATCACCGCCATCATGGCGAAGGCGAGCATGACGAGGGAGACGTGGCGATGCCAGCCATGCCATGACCGGGTTTCGTTGTGATCGAGCCCGAGCTCGTTCTTGGCGGTCTCGAAGCTGTCTTCGATCGCCCAGCGATGGCCTTCAACGGAAACGAGCGTCTGGATGCCCGTCCCGGCCGGGCACCACGTGGTGAAGAATGCGAGATCACCGTCGCTGATGTTGCGCCGGATCAGCAGGCCACGGGTCCAAAGCCCCGATTTCGTCTCGTTATATTCGTCGGCATCGAGATCGGCGAGTTCGCAGTAGGCCCAGTCATGAAGCCGCGCGCCTTTGGTGCCCTCACCGGCGGAAAGACGCTGCCATGCACTTGAATCAAGGTCACGGGCGATCTCCTGAGCTGTGCCGGCGACCGGAGGCTTCCCCGACCAAGAGCCGAAATGGTGGTCCGACTTGACCCCAAGAACGTAGCCTTTGCAGGCTCGCCGCAGGGTTCCTTCGACGTCCCCGACGCCATACACCGCATCTGCGGCCACCCATGAAAAAGGCACATCGGCTGCCAGCGCACGCCGTATCATATCGACAGCCAAGCCCGGCTTGGTAGCGAAGGCTGTAGCCTCAGGAACATGAGTTGCTGAAAGCCTTGCCGGATCGCCAGTCCAGCTCTTGGGCAAGTACAGGGCTCGATCGATAAAGGCATGACCGCGAGCGGACACATAGGCGGCGAACACACCGATCTGGCAGTTCGTTATCTTGCCTGCCGAACCTGTATATTGACGCGCAACACCGCACGAGGTCTTGCCCTGCTTGAGGAAGCCCGTCTCATCGATGACCAAGACCGCGTCATCTGTGGCGAGGTTTTCTACAACATACTCTCGCACGATGTCGCGAAGTCCGTCCGCGTCCCAACGCCCGCGCCCCAGAATGGCTTGTTGCCGCCACGGGCCGGGATCACCGGCCGCCTCAGCGCGCATCCAACCTGTCTTACGCCGCTCGTCACCCAGCAAGCAGTCCAGGAAAAGGTTCGCGGATGCTGCGACTCGCTCCTGCGTAAACAGTCCGCGCATGCGGGCTTTCACGTCACGCAGCGATGATGCCCAAAGCTCAAGCGTCGTCTCGATTGATGTACCTCTCATCCATGATCCCTGAATCTAGGGGTCTCCATGATTCGGAGGTCCTGGAGACCCATGGATTCAGACGATAGTTAATATAATTAGACATGGGCTTCGCCAATCGAACTGAGTGCATGCTGGCGGCCTCCGCCTTAATTCTGCGGACCACGGTCGGCGTCCTCTATCCAACCGAAAGGAGGCTGGCACGAGGGCGCAAGCTCGCCACGATCCTGCGAACCGGCCGACCGAACCGGCAAATGCGTCGCAAGGCCGGCGAAAACTCGGCGACCCTTTCACACCCATTACACCACCGAACCAGACTTCGCTCACCCGATACGCCTCACCAAGGAAGAAAGGAGCGGAATGGGAGCCTGGGCTCATCCCTTGCCCCCAGCGGCCGGCCGACGACCATAATGGCGGGCTCGGCCGAAAGCAGCTTCCATGCCGCTGCCTTGACCTGGTCGAGCGTCACCTGATCGATGAGGACGGCGCGGCGCTGAATGTAGTCGATGCCGAGCTTGTCGACCTGCAAGTCGACGAGCGTGGCTGCGATCGAGGCGGAGGAATCCAAATTATCGATGGCAAAGGCGCCGATCAGATATTTCTTGTTCGCCTCGAGCTCGGCCTCGGTAGGACCCTCGTTCGCCATCTCCTTCACCACTTTTCGCACGAGGCTGAGCGTCTCGGCCGCCCTGTCGGCGCGCGTGGCCGTGGTGACGACGAGCGCGTTGGAATGCTGATGCTCGACTAGGCTGGAATAGACGCCATAGGCGAGGCCGCGCTTTTCGCGTACCTCCGCCCACAGGCGCGACGTGAAGGGCGACCCGCCGAGAATTTGGTTCATCAGCATCACGGCGTAGAAGTCCGGCGCGCTGCGCTTGACGCTAGGCCACGCCAACTGCAGCGACGTTTGCGGCAGGTCGTAAGCGACTTCAACCTGCTGGCCGAGCTTCGGGGCGAGATCGGCGACGGGGGCGAGGGCCTGCTTCTCAGGCAAATCGCCGAACAGCTCGTCGAGCTTTTTACTCAGCCTCTCCGCATCGATGTCGCCGACCACCGCCACATGCAGGCCGTTGCGGGCAAAAGTGGCCTTGTGGAAGGAGCTGAGATCGGCCGGTTTGATACCAGCGAGGCTCTCTTTGGTACCTTCGTCCGGCCTTGAATAGGGATGAGTGCCATAGATCGCGCGCAGCCATTTGCGATGGGCAATGGAGTTGGGGTCGTGTTCATTGGCGATGATGTCGGAGAGGAGCTGGGCGCGGATGCGATCGATCGGTGCCTGGTCGAAGCGGGGCCTGTTGACAGCGAGCCGAAGCAGATCGAAAGCGGCGTCCTGCTGTTCAGACAGCATGCGCATCGAGCCGTAGACGCCGTCGCGCTGCGCGTCGAAACTCAACTCGGCGCCGGCATCGTCCAGCTTCTCCTGGAAGGCATCGCTGTCGAGATCGCCGGCTCCCTCGTCGAACAGGCCTGTGATCAGATTGGCGAGCCCCTCCTTGGCGGCCGGATCCTGCGCGGTGCCGCCGTCGAAGGCGAAGTGGAGGGCAATGATCGGCGCCGTATGGTCCTCCACCAGCCACGCGGCGATGCCCTGTTCGGATTTCACCTCCTGGATGGTCATCACCGCATGGGCGGCGAGCGCCTGCAGGATGAAGAAGAAAATGGCGAGGAGAAAGGTCGAAGGCGGGGTGGCGTGGCGCTTGGGCCTCGCTTTTTCCACAAGGGGAGAGGGCAAGGCGCGCGCAAGGGCGCCGCGATGTTGGTTCGTCATCACATCAATTCCCTGTTTTGGGCAAGAGATAGCCGGTGGTCGAATGTTCGGGCACGAGATAACGGGCGGCGACGGCCTTCACCTGATCGGTGGTGACCTTGCGGATGCGGTCCGACCATTCCCGGACGTCCTGCACGTTGCGGCCGATGGTAAGCGTGGAGCCATACAAGTAGGCCATGTAGGGCTGGTCGTCGCGGGCGAAGATCATCGAGCGGACACAGCGGTCCTTGGCCCCGTCCAGCTCGTCATCGGTCACACCGTCCCTGACAATGCGGGCGATCTCCGCGTCGGCTGCCGCTTCCAGATCGGCGAGCTTGGCATCGCCCCGCGGCGCGCCGTAGATGGTGAACCTGGTGGCATCCAGCATGGTGCCCTGGAAATACGCACCAGCATCGGCGGCAATACCCTGTTTTACCACCAGCGTCTGGTAGAGGCGGCTGCGATTGCCGCCGCCGAGGATCTCAGCAAGGAGGTCGAGTGCCTCGGCCTCGCCGGCCTCGGCCGTGTGATAGGACGGCACCACCCAGTGCGTGGATAAGCCGGGCACCGAAACACGGGGATCGCGCACCGTCACCGTGCGTCTGGCGTTCTGCTCCGGCTCGACCGGGCGGGTGCGGGTTAGACTAGGACCCGCCGCAACCTTTCCATAGGTCTTTTCGGCGAGCGCCTTCACCGTCTCCGGCTCGACATCGCCGGCCACCACGAGCACGGCGTTGTTGGGCCTATAATATAGGTCGTAGAACTCGGCGGCGTCAGTCCAGTTCAGCTTGTCCATCTCCTGCAGCCACCCGATGACCGGGATGCGGTAAGGCTGGTTCTGCCAGAGCGTCGCGCCGACCTCCTCCTCCAGCACCGCCTGCGGATTGTTGTCGATGCGCCAGCGACGCTCCTCCAGTATCACGTCGCGCTCGGTCTTGATGTCATCCTCGGTGAGGACGAGGTTGACCATGCGATCGGCCTCGAAGTGCATCATGTGTTCCAACGACGAAGGCGCTACCGTCTCATGGAAGGCGGTGAAGTCGTAGGAGGTGAAAGCATTGCTCAAGCCGCCGATGGCCGAGACGGCGCGGCCTAACTCGCCGGCGGCATGGTTGGTCGTGGCCGCCTTGAACATCAAATGCTCCACGAAATGGGCGATGCCAGATTTGCCCGGCGGCTCGTCGGCGCTGCCGACCTTGTACCACACCATATGGGTGATGATCGGCGCACGGTGATCGGGGATGACGACCACCTCCATGCCGTTGTCGAGCAGGAAATTAGTCACCTCGCCGTCATCGGTAGCGGGCAGAGCCGGAGCGGGCGTCACCAGGGCCAGTGCAGTCGCAGCAAGCGTCCTGCACAGCCAGCCAGACCGAAGTTTAATCGATGGCCTCGGTTCTGGTGGAGGGACGGAAGGAGAGGTTCGCGGCAAAGTGATTGGTTGTTTATATTGAAGGCCCTGCGTCTCAGTCTCCCCGGATCGTGGGAGAGGGTGGATCTGCGGGCATCGCCGAGCCGAATGAGCAACCGTATTCCTGTTGTCGAGCCTCACTTGAGCGTCGCCCTTGGATTTATCCGGGAGACTCGCGGCGGCGGTAGCTTTCTGTGAGGTGATCATGGAACGATTTCTCCTTGGTCCGTCACGTTTGTGCGGATCACCCGGCATATACCGTGCCAAAGGAGAAAACCGTTAAGGGCAACATGATAGGTCTGCTCTGCTATGCTGCGTAGACGACATTGTCGGACATTGGACAGCGCCGATCGCGAAGCGTTTGCGGTAGGGGCTGGTATCTTGCTCGTGCAAGTGACGATTGAGCGCTACTGCCGCGCAAATGGGAAAGGGTGTGCCTCGAACTGACCCGCGAGCACCTGAGAACACCACACGTTCACGCAAACATCGTCGCGAGGCGCGCGATTTCGGCCGGCATGTCCAGGTTTCGGATGCCGCGCTCGGCTTCCTTGTCGAGGAGCCGTTCTCCCGCAAGTGCAGCGTTGCGATAGTGGCGGGAAGGGAGGGAGGGCGATGCCTGCCTGTGGGCTGGAGCAGGTCGCTGATAGGTGATAGGGCAGCCGAGAAACTGGCTGCGACGAACAGGAATTGGTTCGTGGTTGGCCAGATGAAGGCCGAGCAGAACTGCAGCGGCCTGGCTGCAAGCAGGCGGTCGTGACATGGCGCGATATTCGAAAGGCTCATACGTCGCATGGTCGCCGGTGCGGTGGAGAAGATGACGGCGGGGCCCGACCCTTCAGATTGCGATCGGCCGCGTGCAACGACGATGCCTCGGGAAGACAGTGCCGAAGCATAGCAAGTGGTGGGACCGCATAGGACTCAGCATGCCGACAGGAGTTCGTCGGTGTGCGGCCATTATTACTGGCAATCGCTGCAATGATGTCCTCGCATCATGCGAACGCGGCCTCGGTATCAAACTCGGCTCCCATTTTTCGATGGCTTCGTCGGCTCCCGTGCGCGTCGATGGCCTCAGGGGCGAGGGTGTCGATGATGTGGCAGATGTTGGCAGTAATGCACTCGGTGATCATCAGCAGTTGAACGCCAATTGCTCCACGATGCGCAATGCCGCCTGTTCCATTTGGACGATATGGGTCCGCGGCGCTGTGGTGCGCCGTGCAGGGTCAGCAGTTCGGCGTAGAACCGCCGCATAGTCTCCGATCGGCGGTGGTGCGGCGAGTTTCACCAGCAGAACCGAAAGGTGCGCGTTGAAAGCCGCGCTGAGGTCCGCTGCCGCTGTTAGATCATTCTCGTGCTCGTTGGCGCCTCGGACCGAAGGGCTAGTGTTGCTATCCTCAGGGTTTGATCGGTCGGATGCGGCGAGATCGCAAATCCGAACTCTCTGCACATTTTCAGCATCTTCGCATTGTCGCTCAGAACGAGACCTTCGATGCGTTTCAGACCGTCGGCCGCCGCATAGTCCATCAGATGAGTGAGGAGAGCCCAACCAACTCCGTTCCCCTGCAGGTCGGTCCTGACCAGCAAGCCGTATGCGGGCGCCTCGGGATCTGGATCCGCGTAAAGCCTCGCAATTCCGGCAAGCTCGCCGTTTTCCTTGTCGAGAGCGACGAAGGCCATCTCGCGCTCGTAGTCAATCTGGGTGAGCCTCACCA
>NZ_JABEKV010000031.1:2957-7204 GCF_013283645.1 Sinorhizobium psoraleae | reverse complement strand
TGTTGCTTTTTGACGCCAAACCGCCGGTTACGTTCTTGTGGATTTCCTCGATAAACGGCGGTTTCGTGTGTTGCTTTTTTAAATCGGCGTTGTGACATTTGCGCGGGTTCAGGAGCGCGGGTCAAATATGCCGGTCAATCTTGCTTCATCATCGCTGCCGCCGACTTTACGCGGCATGGCCAGCGTCGACCTTTACGGAATTCCTCGGTTCTGGGCGACTATCTGGGTCGACGTGCTGACACCGCCGTTGGAGCCGTCGACCAGGCGCAAGCATCTATCCGCTTTGGACCGGCTTTATGACGCGGCCAAGCGCCAGCGCGGCAGCGACTGTCTTGACCGCTTGATCGCCAACGCTGACGCGGATGCACTTGAGGACGTCCTGTTGGGCTTCCTCGCCCAACTGCGCAACGAAGCGGTCATCACGGGTTTCGACAAGAACTCGACCTGGACCTCGGCCGTCAGCTTCGTGATCGACATACTTCGGCGTGCAGGAACCTCGTCAGGCGCTCGCGTCGCCGAAATGGAGGCTAAGCTCCTCAGGCTCGAGGTGCTTTACCGCCAGCTCGCTCCCAACCCCGAGACGAGCGCACCGGTCATCCGCGCGCTGCCGACCACGGTGGTTCTGGACCTCCACGAAATCTTCCGGCCGGATTCTCCTCGCAATCCGTTCAAGACCGAGGCGCTTCGCTGGCGCAACCTCGTTATCTTCTTCCTGCTGCTGTTTCTGGGCTTGCGCCGTGGTGAAGCCGCGTTGCTGCACGAAAACTCGTTCAAGGAAGACTTCAACTTCACCACCGGAACAATGGATTACTGGCTCGACGTTGAGGAGACGCAGGACGGCGACCCGCGCTACGAACAACCCAGCTTGAAAACCGCGAAATCTCGGCGGCAACTCCCGGTACCCAAGGAGATTGTTAATCTAATTCCCACCTACATCAGGAACTTCCGGGGCAAAGCGAATTATCCGCATCTTCTGATCTCCCAGAAAGCCAAGCCTCTGTCGCTTCGTTCGATGAACGAGATATTCGAAGTGGCGAGCAAATCGCTGTCCGAAAAAGCGAAGAAATCGCTAAGCAAACAGGGGCTTGCAGGCGTTTCCTGCCACGATCTTCGACATACGGCAGCCGTCGTCCGGATGACACGGTATCGCGACAGGGGCCTCGATCTGGACACGGCGCAGGAGAATTTGCGGGAATACTTCGGTTGGTCGGAAGAGTCCAACATGCCCCGCCTCTACGCCAAATCCTACTTCGAGACCACCCTTGCAGAGGTGTGGGACGAGACGCTTGACACCTTCGTGGACGCCTTGAGACGCATCAATCCGGAGCGAGAGCATTGAACGCTGCTGCATTCAAGTTGGAAGTTGGGCTGCTCGACGAGATCACCAGCTTGACCGCTAAGCTGCCGCCTCTGCCTTCTGTTGTTCGTTACTTCGACGACTTCAACAATGAGGTGCACTCGCTCCGGGACATATCGGCTAGCGGCACAATATTGATCTTCGTAGACGGCCTTGAACGGTTGATCGACTTTGATGCTTTCGGTGCTTTGAATATCGCTGTGAAGCATGTTGTGGTCGACTGGTTCCAGCGCCTCGATCCAACAACTGTGGTCATGAAGGCCGCCAACGTCCTTAGGTACATCTCTCGATGCGGACTAGAGCCCGTCGCATACTTATTTGCGTCATCACCATTTGACAGCCGGGCTTACTGGTCAACTAAGGTTCTATCAAATGTGAAAGCAGATGAGAGCTGGGCCTTGAGAGCTGCGTTGCATTCTCTCTGTCGGCTCAACATCGGCCAATGGTCCCCGCTGTCAGCCTCGATCATCCGAAACCTAAAAAGCCCGAGGGTCGACAAGTACCGCGTCGTCCGTGTCGGTGATTGCTTTCTTCCGCTCGACCAGCAAGCTCTTATCGTCAACCACGTCGACAGCTTGTGCGAAAAATTGGCGGTCGATCCAGCATCGCTCGACAATGTAGAGCTTCGCGACGTCTGCATGCTTGTCATGTCGTACCAATACGCGTTCCGGCCTGGGCAGATCGCCCGAATTGAATTGGCGGACGTGCGGTTCTTCTCTACCGGAGCGGTGCACGTGGCCGTGCCGCTGATCAAGCAGCAGGACAACAGCAAACGCATCCGCGTTAACAGAAAGATCAAGCGTGAGTGGGGAGCGCTCTTCAACGAACTGGTCAGACGCCGGGAAACCGACATCCTTCAGCCGGAAGAGGGGGTGCCCCCTCGCCTGCTCTTCGGCCTCACCCCGAGTGGCGTCGGCCGTGCCATCATGGAATTGACCGAGGAATTGACGGGCGATCCTTGGTCACCGACCGATCTCCGGCATACTGCCGCTCAGCGTCTTGCAGACGGCGGCATCTCCCACGCCGGTCTCACCGAGTTCATGGGGCAGACAAGTGATCGGATTGCCAACGTCTACTTCGACAAGTCTCCCGCGCAGGCCCAGCGCGTGAACGAGGCGTTGGCGATCTCGCCGATTTACTCGAATATCGCGAAGATCGCGAAGACCAAGACCATCGACAAAGCGATGCTTCTCGGCCTTCCTTCCGACCAGCAGATAGGAGGCGCGCCGCATGGCGTTCCCATCGCTGGGATCGGTGGCTGCGCGCTCGGCCAGAGCCTTTGTACGAAAAACCCCGTCCTGGCCTGCTATACCTGTTCGAGGTTCATGCCGCTCGGCGAACCAGAAATCCACGAGGAGGTACTCGAAAGCCTGCGGCCCGTCGTGACGGAGTTTGCTGCGGCATCGCGGAACAATCAGCAGTCCCCGGCCTATTCCCAGCTCAAGTTCACTCTCGACGCCGTGCGGCGCGTGGTGGAGGAGCTGAAATCCGACCGCGAAGAAAGGCATTCTCCATGAACCCCTTTTACGCGGAATACATCGCGACGGCCAAGAAGTTGGCGGCCGAGCGCGGGCTGATCTGGGACCTCGTTTACGATGATCACGGAAAGGTAAGCAAGGAAACGCGCTGGGACCTGACCAGGCTTGTCGGTAAGTTCCCGCCGCCCACGCTTTATCTGGGGCAGGTTGGCGTCGATCCGAATGCGCATGAAAAGCTGAACGAGATCAGGAAGAGGATGAACCAAGGTCCCGTTCCCGCGACACCGATGACGCTGCATTGGCGTGACCTGTACCAGGCTGTGTTTGTACATCACCTTCTGGTCCGCAAGACGAAGCCGCTCAGCGCGATGCAGGTTGCCCAGGGTATCCGGCGACTGGCTCCCGCCGCCGAAGGTACGCCGCCTTGGGCTGTGAAACCTGAACAGATACAACAAGCCTACAACGCTGTCCTTCAGTCGGCGGACTCCGGCAAATTGGCGCTGGACTTCGCCGGTACCGTGCGGAACATCTTTGACGGTCAAAAACTCGCAGACATCCCGGCTCTTGCCCGGTTTTGCATTCCCTACCCGACCAATGAGTCCCTGTCCGCTCAGCAGCAGGCTGAAACCCTGCGCAAAAAGCAAAACGCCCACGGAGGGAGGGATGGCCTTCGCCGATCCCTGGCTGAAAGAAAATCGACGGCAAAGCTGCCGGACGAGCGTGCCTTCTGGGAACTTGTCCGAATCGTCTTCACCGAGACGCCACGTACGTTCTCCGATGCCATCCGGTTCGCGGCATACCGGGTGCAGATCATCATGGGTTTCCGGATTGGTGAAACTGCCTTGCTACCTTTGGATTGGAGGAGATGGCGTGAATACTTCGACGCAGATGGTCGCCCCGCCGGGGAACGTGGCGGCTTCTCCCGGTCGCTGATGATCCGGCATTTTGCCGAGAAGCAGGAAGATGACGAGCGTGAGGACGGCCTCTCCCTGTACGAGAACACTCAGCACGTCCCGCCGATGTTCGAGGAGATTCTCGCGGAGACGCTTGATCACATTGAGAAAATTACCGCGCCTTTGCGAGAACGGTTGAGACGGCAGGCGGCGACTGGCCGCATCTTTCCAGAATACGCCGAGGATGCGCTCGTTCCTGCCTCAGAGATGTATGTTCGAATGACAGGCAACGCCGTTTTTACGGATGTCGATCTCCCGGAGGAGTTTCTTCGAGCCTATCGGGAAAGTTATGATCCCTCGTTCCTGGCTGAAATACAGAACTTGCAGCTAGGCAGAGCGCAGCGTGGTCTCTCGGCGTTCTGGACGAACCCAGCGCAAAAGCAAATTCCTGTTCGGAATGCATCAGGTGTCCCGCTTGATGGAAGGATCGACTGGCGGACGGCCTATATCCGCGTCGGA
>NZ_JABEKV010000031.1:0-2842 GCF_013283645.1 Sinorhizobium psoraleae | reverse complement strand
TGCGGAACCTGATCGAGGGGCGCAATGACGGCGTTCTGGACACCACCCTCTACTCGGCCGTCGGTCGTCTCGATGTCGAAGACCTGAAAAGAACCCTCGGTGGTTACGGCGGTCAAACCTGCATCTTCGCCCGCTACGGCCTGACTGAAGAGGATCGCTCCTTTACGATGAAGACGCACGCTCTGCGCCATCTTCAGAACACCGAGCTGTTCCGCCTCGGCGTCGCCGACACGATCATCACCAAGAAGTTCAACCGGCGCAGCGTCCAGCAGAGCCATGTCTACGACCACCGAAGCCTCGCCGAGGACCTCGCCAGAATCGATATTCCGCCGGAAGCTGAGGAACGCCTCGACGATAGGGCATTGCAGGTCTTCAAGCTCATCTCGGCAAACAAGGCCCGTGGACCGGTGGTCGACGAATTCCGCCGCGTCCAGCGCGAATACGGCGAAGAGGCTGCCTTCGACTACCTAAATGCTGAAGCTGACGGGCTGCACGTCACGCCCTATGGCCTGTGTATGAACAGCTTCACCAGCGACCCCTGCCCAAAACACCTCGAATGCTTCAATGGCTGCCTCCACCTGGCACGGACAGCCATCATCAGCGAGCAGGAAAACCTGGAGCGCATGCGCGACCGGTTCGCCAAGGTGATCATCACGCTGGGGGCATTGCCGGAGGATCGTCGCAACATCGGCTGGGCCAACCAGCTCACACACGCCCGTGTCCGGTACGAAAACATCGTGAAGGCGCTCGGCACCGAGCCGGGAATGCAGGTGTTCCCAGACGGGACCGACCTATCCGTCACGGCCGAGCAGAAAGCTGGCACCACCATCATAGACACGATGAAGCGCCTGAGGGACTGAGATGATTGACAAGGGACAAGTCCTCGAGGAACTGCTGGAGGCGATGATCGCCGAGGACGAGGACATCACTGTCCGCGCCGTGTGCAGGCGGAGCGACGGAATCTTCAAACACGCCACCGATATCACGCGGAACGAAACCCGCAACGAGAAGGTGAAGTCGGCGATCACTAAGCAGGAAACCATCCGGACCGCCGTCAACCAATCCACCAAAAAGTCCCGTGCCGAGCTGGAAAAGCTGGTGGCGGCGAAGAACGCGGAGATCGCGCAGTTGCAGGCCGACAAGGAGTTGCTGATCGCGTCGCACCGCAAGATGATCCTCGCTGTCGCGGAGATGGGCGGCTTTCCGACGTGGAGGCAGTTCTTCGAGCGATACCAGGAGGTCATCGACAAGCTCGACAGCATGGGAGGCATCCCAACCGGCGAAGTCGTCGCCCTGCCATCGAGGAAATCCTGATGGCGCGAGGAACGGGCAAAAGCGGCGTCGAGGTCGCGCAGGAGCACGTCGATGCGCTCCAAGAATATCTGGAGAACCTCGGTGACCAGCCGCTTCCGCGCTACGGCGGCGTCGAGCTGAACAAGAGCGCCATCGCCAAGGCCTGCGGCTTCGACCGTCAGGTGTTCCGTAGCAACCCCCGCTGCGCCGAAATCCTCAGCAACGCCGATGACCGTGATCGCAAGGCAAACCTGACACGCCTCGAACAGGCGGAAGCGGAGCGCGAACAGAAGGCCAAGGTGGACGGCAACCAGATCGCTCTGGAAGAGGAGAACCTTCGGCTGAAGGCAGAAAATGCCTCGCTCCGCCGGGAGCTGGATCGCCTGAAAAGACTGAGCGCGGTGATCGCCGAGACTGGCAGGCTTCCATGATTGGGTTGCTGAAGTCTGGTCCTCGGAGCCGCGCCGTCGTGGCCCCGACAGGCCGTGGGAGCTGGATCGCAGTGAATGAGGCACAGGGACCCGCGACGGCACGTCGTGGGTGGCCGCAGTGAACGGAGAGCCAGAGCCCATGGCAGGGGCCAATCAACGACGGGGTGGCGCAGAGGGGCAGACGTTCCTGGTCCTTGGTGAGCGTTCTAAGCAGTCTTCTTGGGAGGTGTCTATCACCTCCGTTCATGCCAGTCGGTTCGGCGACTACGTCATCATCGGCCGCGATGAGACCGAGCAGCTACGGCGTGCACTCGTCCCTTCGAAGAGGTCGCCCCGCGATCCGGTCGTGGGCGAGACGTGGCGTGTCACGGGCTCTATCCAACTCCATCCCGAATATGGACCGCAGCTCCATGCGGAGGTGTCCTTGCCCTTGGTGACCAGGGGGCGGGCGATCATCCGGCATCTCGCCACCGACAAGCGCTTTGTCGGTATCGGCTGGGCGACGGCGGAGAAGGTCTGGGAGCGCTTCGGCGAGACGATCTACGACATCATTCGGGATCGCGACCTGAAGACGCTCGCGGACATCGTCGGCGCGGATCGGGCCGTCGCCATCGTTGATGGGTTCGGCATGCTCGCCGAAGAGGTCGAAATCTTCCGCTGGCTGGACCGATACGGTGTCTCGCCTCGTGTGGCGGGTGCTGCCGCCGGTGTCTGGGGTCTCGGGGCCATCGACCGCATCAAGGCCGACCCGTTCACGATGACGCTGCTGGAGCCGTGGAAGGACGTGGATGCGAGAGCACTTCGCCTGGGCGTCGCCCTCGACGATCCGAGGCGGCTGACGGCCGCCGTCGAGGAGGCGCTGGCGATCCGCTTCCGGGCAGGAAACATGGCCTCCCCTTCCCCGGTTCTGAAGCCTCTGGTGAAACGCCTGCTCGCGCCTTGGATTGGCGATCCGACGAAAGCCATTGATCTGGCATTGACCAGCGGTCGCGTGGTGTCGCCAGCCCCCGAGCTTTTGCAGTCGAGAGCCTGCCAGTTCATGGAGGAAGAGGTCGCTCGGCAGATCGGCGAGCGCATCGGCCGTGAGGTTCCGGAATTCGACGGCAAGCTCGTCGTCG
>NZ_JABEKV010000030.1 GCF_013283645.1 Sinorhizobium psoraleae | reverse complement strand
CGATTTCCGGCAGTTTCCAATACTTCAAAACAGATGGGAATCCCCTAATTCCAGGGCTGGTCGCGACTTAGCGAAATCCTTGTCCCGTACTAACGGAAATGCGCCGGTTTAATCGGATCCTCGGCCCGGCAGGATTAGCGCGACCGATCGCCAGACTCTGCCGCCAATTTACCAAGCGCTCGCAGAACCTCAGCGAGAGGTTCGAGCAGATGTGACGGAATATACTCGTCTACAAGGCCATCCTCCAGCAGCGCACGCGCAAGCGGAATGTTTCGCATCACCGGCACAGCGGTAGCAACCGCCGCGTCGATCATCCGCTGCGCCATGAAATCGGTACCAATGGCACTGATCATGGGCAAGGGAGTTTGCCGCCCATCATAGTAAATGGCCACAGCAATATGCGTGGGATTGGTGATCAAGACGGTCGCGCGGCGCGATTGATCGATCATGGCCTTGCTGAGCAACTCCATATGGAGCTGTTTGCGCTTTCGTATAATCAGGGGGTCGCCTATACTCTCCTTGTATTCTCGATGCACCTCACCCCTCGACATCATGTTTTTCTTCGTGAATCGCCAACGCTGCAATGCGAGGTCCGCAATTGCCACCGTTAGAAAAGTCATTGCCGTATAGATGGCGATACCGAGCAGCAAGTTACCTGTCACAGCGCTTAGGCAGGGGATTCCGCAACTTGGCGCCCAGACGAGCGCGTGCATACCGTCGCGCAACACTAGCAGAAGTACCAAGCCGATTATCAGAACCTTTGTGATCGACTTAGCCAGCTCAATCAAATTCCTCAGCGAAACGATGGTTTTGACGTTCTCACTGGGATTAAGCTTCCTCAGCGACGGCGCCACCGCCTTGGGCGTGAACATCGGACCATTCTGTACGATGTTGGCGCCCAGCCCGACGACGAGAACGATGCCGATGAAGACCGCGAGCATACTTCGTAGCTCGGCAATGTAGAACTGCAAGAGCTTTTGAGTGATACTCAAAAAGTCACCTTCGAGAAGCGGCAGCGGCATCAGAATCATTGCCTCAAGCCGGTTTATCATTGAGGGCAAGGAGGCGAAGAACAGAGCGAAAAATGCGACGATCAGTGCCGCGGACACAACTTCTTTGCTGCGCGCGACCTGCCCCTGTTTGCGCAGGTCGCGCAACCTTTTGGGAGTAGGCTTTTCGGTCTTTGCACCGCTCATGAAAACCAGTTGGTGATGAGGTTGAGTATGGCAGCCGGTGACGGTAGGTGCTTATTGGCGTCTGCCAGAACGATCGTCAGCGAAAGAACTAGGACCAGGATGCCCATCGCGCTCTTGACGGACATGGCGAGAAAGAAGACCTGCAATTGTGGCGCGAAGCGGCTGATGAGTGCCAGACACACTTCGCCCAGGAACATAGCAACGATGGCTGGACCGGCGAGCAGTAGTGTCAGCAGCATGACGATATCTGCGAGATGAAGGATTCCCGGCACGAATTCCGGACCGAATGCGGGTTGCAAGCTCCATAGTGGCCAGACAACATGCGAGCGATAGAGCGCTTCGACCAAGAAGGAGAAGCCGCCGGTGACGAACAGCCCTGTGACAAAGAGCTGGCCGAGCAGCGTTCCAAGCGGCGAAACCTGATTGCCGCTCGCCGGATTCAAGAGGCTCATCATCGCAGCGCCCCTTTGGTTGTCAATGAAGGTGCCCGCCGCCTCAACACCCCAGATGGTCGCGGCAATTGGCATTCCGAGTACGAGCCCGAGCAAAAGTTCCTTCAGCCCCAGGCCTAGGATCATCGTCATATGCAAGCTATCAAGGTTTGCGGGCCTAGTTGCCCAAGCATGCGCCATTATGGGGAGGCTCAATGCCATGATTGCGCCGTTCCGCGCCAGCCCAGTCACAATGCCGCGCCCCAGAATGGGTATGACCAGCATCATGCCCGTCGTACGCGCCATCGCGAGCGCAAGGACGATGAGGGCGGGCAGTAACAGAGAGGGATCAAGTAGCGACATGGAGACGCATCAACTGAAACGGTCGAGAGCCGCTGGGATGGCCCTCCCAGTTGCCGCGAGATGATCATAGACAGAACGATATTCTCGCACCCTTGACCTCATATCGCGCCGATTGTGTCGAAGATATTTATCGCATAGCGATATAGCTCCCCACTAAACCAGTGCGCAGTCGCCACCAAAACCAGGCTGACGCATATCAGTTTCACGGCGAACGGCAGTGTCTGCTCTTGAACCTGAGTCAGGGCCTGCACAACGCTGACGACCAGCCCGACCGTTGTAGCGATGGCGATCGTAGGCGTCGACAGAACCAGCGTCAGTTTCAGCGCGTCGACGGTGATGTTGGCGAGAGTGGTGCTATTCATCACGTTGGCCCCGCATAGGACAAGACGAGACCGTGAATCAGGCGCTGCCATCCGTTCACCGCGACGAACAAGAACAGTTTGAACGGCAGGGATATCGTCATCGGCGACACCATCATCATACCCATCGCCAGAAGGATGTTCGAAATGACGAGGTCGATGATGATGAAAGGGAGGAACAGAAGAAAACCTATTTTGAACGCGTCCGCCAGCTCGGATGTGATGAATGCTGGAATCAAAATTACAAAGTCGTTTTCAGTTACAGCATCAGCGTCCGCTTCGCTCCACAATTCACGTGTGGTTTTGGCGAAGAATTGCCGTTCTTGTCGCGACGTGTTCTTCAACATAAAGTTGCGAAAAGGCTCCATAGCAAGCGGCATCGTTTCGCTGAGTCCCTGAAAATCGTCGAATGCGATGCCTTTATGGCGCACCGCTTCATATGCGCTTTTTGCCGCTGGTTGCATAATATACAGGGAGAGCAGGATGGCGACCGCATTCAGGGCCATGTTCGGCGGAATGTTTTGGACGCCGAGGGCATTGCGGATCAATCCGAATACGACCACGAGCTTGACGTAGGACGTGACGGTGATCGCGAGGAAGGGCACAAACGACATGGCGCCGATTATGGCGATTAGGGCAACGGGATCAGGCAACCCGCTGTTCATCGCTCGGCTCGTTCTAGGCGCATATCTAGGATACGCACGCCTGTCCTATCGGCGATGCGCACCAACTCGCCGGCTGCGACCGTCTGGCCATTAACTCGCAGAGTAATAGTGGTTGTGGCGTCGAAGCCAAGATCCAGTATTTGGCCGACAGCGAGCTCACGAACCTGTTTGAGCGACATCGTCAGGCGTCCGACGTGCACATCGACTGGGAGGTCGATGCCGTCGAAGGTTTCCGGAGGAAGAGAGTCTGGTCTATCCATCATGCGGTCCACTGCTGAAAGGACTGTAAGGCGGCCATCCATGATCGAGGCGCGAAATTGTGAACTGCCGGAGAAGCACAGTAGAACACTCATCGCGCCCTCATTGGCGACTGGTGGGACGTCGAGCAGGATGACGTCGCCTCGCGTAAGTGCGTCTAGTTCCGCCAAGGAGAGGCTCACACGAGCGACTGTCAGATCGAGAGAGATGGCCAGATCGTCGGGCACTGCGTACACGACAGGCAGCGCACTGCAGCAGCCAGCGATCCATTCGAGGCCGCCGGCATCGAATTCTACCAAGCCGAGGAGTTTGTCCGGTCCATCCCGGCGAACAAGCCTAATTGCGTGGGGAAGCGCCGCCGTAATCTCAGACGAAGACCAGATGGGCCGCTGACCGCACCATCGTTCCACCTGAGTCCCGACGTCGCGTAAAACGATGTCGAACAGGATCTCCCGTAAGCCGTCATCCGTTGGCAGCGTCGTGATGTCCCGCCAATGTGTCACCGCTATGGGCGGAAGCAGCATCGAGTCGATGGCGATGCGAATATTGTGACCGTCGAGGCGCATCATGACCCGGCGGTAATCCGCCGAAACATCCGGAAGTTTCGAACCGGGCAACAGGGCTGCCACGTCGACGCCAGCGAGACTGAAAACGGCAGGCAGGCGGGTAGCAAGAAGCGAAATGGCAGCTGCCTCTCGTGGACTATAGCAAGGGAGATCGATCACGTGCACTTCTCGGCTACATAGTGGAGAACCTGCTCCAGCCCGCAACATCCCCCATCACCGTCCTGTTCCTCCGGCGTGGACTTGCGTGCACCTACCATCACCGCGACCCGCATGCCGAGCCGTTTGGACAAGTCGCGTGCAAACGCATGGCCCTGGAACTGCAGGATGAGCCAAAGGCGCTCGGATTCGATGAAAATTCGCAGGGTATCGTGCCGATAACTGATGGTCACGCGCGTATCGCCGACTAGTTCGCCGTGGAGCACGATCTGCACCGTTCCGTCTCCGAGATTGTCTCGGCCGACCGAAATGCGATCAGCTATTGCCTTCGCCAATTGGGCGAGTGCGGCTGAGCGTGGCGGCGTCCCCCGCTCGTCCGCCTCCCGAAGCTCTAGAGAGGTTTTCAGGATTGCGGCGCCGAGCAAGGTCGCACCGGGGAAGATGAGCATGTCTTCACCAGTGGGCACCTCGCTGCTGTGTTCTGCCGACTCAAGCTCGTGGTTGCGGGGATCCTTGGCCGGTTTGTCGTCAATCAGTGGCTCATGGAGCATCTGTGAGAACCGCTCGATGTCCCCAAGCCGCGTGAACAGCGGCGCAGCAGCTGTCCCTGCGGGACGAGTGGAACATTCACTCGGTGTAACGGCCGACATCGCAGCATGCCTCGCTAGAGTACGCCCTCGCATAAGCTCGATGCTCAACAATTCCGGTCCCAGTGGAACTGGTTAACCCAATATACATAGGTGAAGAATCCCCTTAAAGGTCTCGTTCATCGTGTCGGCAAGCTTGCCCCATGGCTCGACTGAGTTCCGATCCTCAGTAGATGCAAGTCACTCAGCCTAATGAAATCATTCAGTCACGGCGACGGATGTCCCGAAATCATCACGCCACTCGCCGGGAAGGGCATCCGCTTCTCGTTGAGCTGTCGTTTTACATTACAATCTGCTCAAAGCGGGCCCGAAGCAAATACCGTTTCGATATTGCATCATCTGTCCTTCTTATGCATGAGCTCTGAAACGCCTGCTGCGGTGTCGTCAAACCTGATAGGTTTTTATCGGAACTGGAGAGTGGGAATTCGAAACAAAGCGGATCGTGTCCCGGGAGGTTCTCTAATGGCCGTGGTCAAGCTGGTCGCAGTGGGCCCGGTCAGGCTCGTGGTTCTCTTCGAGGTCGGTTCTTCAACCGCCTCGTCATGGCGTTGGATAGGCTTAACCGACCCGTGTGGTGTTCGAGGTTATTGGGGGAACCGGCACTCGCATTCGTGGGATCGGTCTTGGCTGCGCCATCGTCCTGACCGGACGAGATCGTGTCTCAGGGAGAGGTTGTCTTCCCAGTCGTCAAGGTGCTTTTGGCATTCGGCGACCTTGCCGGGTTGCGGGTAGGCAACCACTCCCTGGGACGTCATCAAAGATTTCGCGATCGGCAATGAGACGGACAGAGGAGCAACCGACCGTGATTACCCACTTTCCGGCATAGCTCGCGGCTCAACGTTTACCCGTAGTCGGGAAGACGTGAATGAGCTTCGGTCTGCGCCGCACAGCTGTGTAGAGCACGCCATTGATCATGAAGGTCTGGGGTCGGTCCTCGCTCGGCAGCACATCATAATAGTGCATTCCGCGCATAAGAGCCTCTGGCGCCCACTGGTTGCCGTGTTGCCAGTCTGGAGCGAACTCTCTCAGCTCCGGCGGTGCCGCCTGCACGAAATTTGTCGTGCCGAAGATTGATGCGCCAACTTCTTGCTGCCACGAACGTGGAGTTGGCTGATTGACGCTTGTCTCTGGCAGGCGGACAATTGGAGCCAATTGCTGCCAATACTGCGTATTCAAACTGTCGGCGGGAGGTTCGGCCTCACCAGCCCCACGGCTGGGAAGGGTGCTCAACCGCTGTTGGAGTTGCTCCCGATCGGCGACGAGGTTGCCGAGGTCCAGCGGCCGCTGCTGCCGCAATAGTTGACCAGCGCCCGCGTGCCCTCCACCACAAAGACGCCGCAATCAAAATCGTTTTTCTGTTGGGCCATCCGGCCTGGCGCCAACGGGGCGCCCAGCCGTGCCGCCAGCCGTGTTGCGGCCCCGTCGTTGTATCCCCTTTCCTGGCGGGAGTCGTAGTGATAGGCGACCGGCTCTCGCGGGTTGCGGCGGTCGACGAGCAGCAGCGACCAATGCACGCCATCGTTCACTGGCAGGAACAGGAAGTTGGCTGGGCCGTTGGTTTGAGCATAGATGGACCCCAAAGATCTTTCCAGCGTTCGCTGGTCCGAGCGGCGCAAGCTCAGTAGAGCCGATACCAACGGATCCACCAGCCTTATGCTGGCGGCGAACGCTGGAGCGATCCGCTGCAACTCCTCCTGCAGGAGTCCGTAATCCCTCAGGATGTGGTCGGAGCTCAGCCACTCGTTTGCGCCGAGCACCGACCCGGCCGGGACACTGGAGGCGGCCATCGGATCCGAAGCCCCGATGTGAGCATCGGAGGTAGTCGGAAACGCCTCGTGCGAGGAGGAGGGCGGGCGGTCCCACCCGAAAGGTCCCCGCCCTTTGGCTTCCTCCACATCGGACCAAAGCTGCTCCCGATTGTAACTGTTCGTTTGCGATCCGGCCCGTTCCCGCCCACTTGCCTGCTCAGGGGCCAACCCCAACGCCGGGTTCTCTTCCAGGTACTGCGCAAGCCCTGCAATAAGCCAGTTAAGACTAGAGCTCACGTTTCCTTTGGCTGTGCGGAAGTCATTGTAATCTGCTTCCAAAGACGCTTGCTGCTGCTCATTGCCGTTGAGGCGGCTCCTTATGCTCCCCCTTTTCTCGCTTTGGCGCCACTCACTAAAGCTACGTTGAATGCTAGCACTATTAGTGACAGTCTTCTTCTTTTTGCACTTGCTCAGCTGTTCACTGCAGAGGCCATCGATGATCTCGGCGTCGTCCGGATAAGGCTGATGCCGACTAAATTGCGGCGGGGGGCGCCTATGTACGTCCGAAGCCGATCGAAGTTCATGTTACGGTGCCCCAGCAGTTTTGCAAAGTCACTGTGATCTGCTTTCAACGCCGCTTTCTGCTGCTCAGTGCCGTTGAGGCGGCTCCTTATGCTCCCCCTTCCCTCTCTTCGGAGCCAATCACTAAACCTACGTTGATTGCTAGCAATATCCGTTATTCGTCTTCGGGAAGCCGCGTCGGGTCCGACCTTGCTCTGCTCTTCCTTCCAGAGGCCATCGATGGTGAGGCCGTCGTCGGGGTA
>NZ_JABEKV010000003.1:1130555-1137413 GCF_013283645.1 Sinorhizobium psoraleae | reverse complement strand
GCCGCCTGACAGCGCAAGCGCCCGCTGCTTGGCAATGATGGTACCCGCGAGCGCCTCACATCGAAGATGTCCTCGACCTGCCCTCGATGCCACTTGCGACCGCGACGGTCGCCAAGACGCAGGTGAACTTGAAGCTGATCCCCGGCGTCGACGGCAAGTCGGCGCTATGTCAGCTTGTTTGCTACAACCTCACGGATATCGTGGTAAAGGGTTCGTGGGTCGGCCCCGGCCGACTGCAGCTCATTCCGCACGTCAATGCCCCGGTTGCCGATTGTACGCCCCGTGGTCGGAGCCCACCATTTCTTCGCCGACGTGACGTTGCCATTCGGCCGGGTACTTTACAATTACTTAGGCGACGAGACTAGTTTCCGTCCACAAGCTCGCATGTTGTGTAGCGTTTGCAAGCGCTTGTCTGAGGCTGGCCGTGTCTTGGAAGGCATGGACGGGAGATCAGGGGCGCTGGCTTCCCGCGGCGCTCCCTCTCATGGGCAAATGTGAAGGATCTCGATCTATGACGAGGAAGGGTTGGATCATCGCAGCCGTAGTCGCCGCCGTCGCTGTCGGGGCCTACTATGTCTGGGCGAACCTGACCGGCTCGGCGCCGCCCGCCGGGATCGTGAACGGCAATGGGCGTATCGAGGCGACGGAAATCGACATCTCGACCAAGACCGCCGGGCGGATCGTCGAGATCCTCGTATACGAGGGCGATTTCGTCGAGGAAGGCCAAATATTGGCGCGGATGGACACGGTGCGCCTGGAAGCGAGACGGCGCCAGGCGCAGGCAGAACTGGCGCGCGCGAAGATCAGCGTCGAGACGGCCAACAGTCTTGTCAAACAGCAAAAGGCGCAGTTTGAGGCGGCGAATGCGGTGATTGCGCAGCGTCAGGCCGAGCTTGATGCCGCGCAGACGCGCAGGGACCGTTCCGAGCAGTTGCGAAGGACGAACACCGTCTCGCAGCAAATACTGGACGACGATCGTGCCCACTACCAGGCTGCGGTGGCGACCGTTGCCGCGGCCAAGGCGCAGCAGGCGGCGGTAGAGGCTGCGATAAGTTCGGCGGAGGCCCAGGTAATCGATGCCAAAGCCGCAGTGGACGCGGCCCAGGCCGAGATCGAGAGCATCGATGCCGATCTGGACGACAGTGTGCTCAGGTCGCCGCGTACCGGCCGCGTTCAATTCCGCGTCGCGCAGCCCGGGGAGGTGCTGTCCGCCGGCGGGCGTGTCCTCAACCTCGTCGACCTCAGCGACGTATATATGACCTTCTTCCTCCCGACGGAGCAGGCTGGACGGGTGGCGCTCGGCAGCGAGGTTCGCCTCGTGCTCGACGCCATTCCGCAATATGTGGTTCCGGCCAAGGCGACCTTTGTCGCCAGCGTGGCTCAGTTCACGCCGAGGACCGTCGAAACGCAGGACGAACGGCTGAAGCTGATGTTCCGCGTCAGGGCGCGGATCGAGCCGGATCTGCTACGGAGATATGTCGAGCAGGTGAAAACCGGCCTTCCCGGGATGGCCTACGTGAAGGTCGCGTCCGACGCCCAGTGGCCCGCCTGGCTTGGAAACCTGGTGCAATGAGTGCACTTGCCGGGAAGGCAGAGCCAACCGAAGGCTTCGTGGCGCGACTGCAGGATGTCGGCCTGTCCTATCGCAGAACACGCGCGCTCGACGCAATCACGCTCGATATTCCAGCCGGCTGCATGGTCGGTCTGATCGGCCCGGACGGCGTGGGCAAGTCGAGCCTGTTGTCTCTGATCGCCGGTGCACATGCGATGCAGGAAGGTCGTATCGAGGTACTCGGCGGTGATATCGCCGACTCGCGGCACCGACGGCTGACCTCACCGCGCATCGCCTTCATGCCCCAGGGGCTTGGCAAGAATCTCTATCCGACGCTCTCGGTGTTCGAGAACGCTGATTTCTTCGGCGGCTTGTTCGGCCAGAGTGCAAGCGAGCGCAAGGCCCGCATCGCGACGCTGCTTAGGAGCACCGGGCTCGCCGCCTTCGCCAATCGCCCCGCCGGCAAGCTCTCCGGCGGCATGAAGCAAAAGCTCGGCCTGTGCTGCGCATTGATCCACGACCCGGACCTCCTGATCCTCGACGAGCCGACAACCGGCGTCGATCCCCTGTCGCGCCGGCAGTTCTGGGAGCTGATCGACGACATCCGCAAAGAGCGGGAAGGAATGAGCGTGATCGTTTCCACTGCCTATATGGAGGAGGCAGCCCGCTTCGATTGGCTGGCGGCGATGGACGCGGGCAAGGTGCTCGCAACGGGCACGCCGAAAGAGCTACTCGAAAGGACGAATACCTCCAATCTGGACGCCGCCTTCGTGGCTCTCCTGCCGGAGGAGAAGCGGCGCGGTCACACCGAGGTCACCATCTCGCCGCGCGGCGGCGGTGCCGCCGAGGACATCGCGATCGAGGCCCAGCATCTGACGATGCGCTTCGGAGATTTCACTGCCGTGGACAACGTCAGTTTCCGCATCCCGCGCGGCGAGATATTCGGCTTCCTTGGCTCGAACGGATGCGGCAAGACGACGACTATGAAGATGTTGACCGGCCTCCTGCCTGCCAGCGAAGGCACGGCGCACCTGTTCGGCCGAGCGGCGGACCCGAACGACATCGACGTCAGGCGGCGCATCGGCTACATGTCGCAGGCCTTCTCGCTCTATACCGAGCTGTCGGTCCGGCAGAACCTGGAACTCCATGCACGCCTTTTCCAGATGCCGCCGGAGCGCATTCGCGACCGCATCTCCTACGTGGCGCAGCGCTTCGAACTGGTGGACGTGATGGACACCTTGCCGGATGCGTTGCCGCTCGGCATCCGCCAGCGCTTGTCGCTTGCCGTGGCCATGGTCCATTCGCCGGAAATCCTGATCCTCGACGAACCCACCTCCGGCGTCGATCCGGTAGCGCGCGACGGATTTTGGGAAATCCTCGCGGACCTCTCTCGCAAGGACAACGTCACGATCTTCGTCTCGACCCATTTTATGAATGAGGCCGCGCTGTGCGACCGCATCTCGCTCATGCATGCGGGCAAGGTACTGGTCAGCGACACACCGGCGAATATCGTCAGAATGCGCAAGGCTGATACCCTGGAGCAGGCCTTCGTCGAATATCTCGAGGATGCGATCGGAGAGACCGATAACCAGAATGTAAAGGTTTCGGGCGCTCCGCAGCCCCCCGAAATCGCCGACAGGGCCGCTGCCGCGCACGAGCGGTCGAGCCGTTTCTTCGATTTCGGCCGCATGTTCGCCTATACCAAGCGGGAGACGCTGGAGCTCCAACGTGATCCCATCCGCGCCACGCTAGCCCTCATCGGCAGCATCGTCCTGATGTTCGTCATCGGCTACGGCATCAACATGGACGTCGAGAACCTCTCCTTTGCCGTGCTGGATCGCGACGATACATCGATCAGCCGCGACTATGCCATCCAGGTCTCCGGCTCACGCTACTTCGTCGAAAAGCAGCCGATCACCAGCTACGACGACATGGACCGGCGGATGCGCAACGGGGAGCTGAGCCTTGCAATCGAGATTCCACCGGGGTTCGGCCGCGACGTGATGCGCGGCCACAATGCCGAGATCAGCGCCTGGATCGACGGCGCGATGCCGACGCGCGCGGAGACGGTGCGCGGCTACGTTCAGGGTATGCATTCGACCTGGCTGACGCAGAGGGCGCGCCAGCTCTATGGAAGTGCGGCAATCGTCGGTGATTACCAGCTCGAAGTCCGCTACCGCTACAATCCCAACGTTTTGAGCCTGATTGCGATCGTGCCGGCGGTCATACCGATCTTGCTCCTGATGATTCCCTCGATGTTGACTGTGCTGAGTGTCGTGCGTGAGAAAGAACTGGGCTCGATCACCAATTTCTACGTCACGCCGGTGACACGCTTCGAGTTCCTTGTCGGAAAGCAGATCCCCTATGTGATCCTTGCCGCACTGAACGTGGTGATGCTGACCGCCTTCGCGATCTTTGCCTTCGGGGTGCCCTTCACCGGCAGCTTCCTGGCATTCGGGACCGCGGCGCTGATCTACGTCATCGTGACGACCAGCATGGGGTTCGTTATCTCAACCTTCATCAACAGTCAGATCGCCGCCATTTTCGGCACGGCGCTGATTACGATGGTTCCCGCCGTCCAGTATTCCGGCCTCATCGATCCGGTTTCGTCGCTCAGCGGTTTTGGCGCCTTCGTCGGCAACATCTTCCCGACGGCCCATTTCGTTACGATCTCGCGCGGCGCCTTTTCCAAGGGGCTCGATTTCGCCGATCTCCGCACCTCTTTCGTGCCGCTCCTTATCGCGGCGCCGGTGCTGCTCTGCCTCGCAGCCGCCTTCCTCAAGAAGCAGGAGACGTGAGATGCGGCTCGCCAACGTCTTTCATCTGGGTGTCAAGGAACTGCGGGGGCTGGCGCGCGACCCGATGCTTTTGATCCTCATCGTGTACTCCTTTTCGCTGTCGATCTACACGGCATCGAACGCGACGCCTGACACGCTGAACCGCGCCGCGATCGCGATCGTCGACGAGGACGATTCGCCGATCTCGTCGCGTATCATCACCGCGTTCTATCCGCCTTTTTTCTCGGTGCCGCGGCTGATCGACCGGTCGGAGATGGATAGGCGCATGGACGCAGGCCTTGACACCTTTGCGCTGAACATTCCGCCGAACTTCCAGAGAGACGTCCTGGCGCAGAGGGCACCGGCGATCCAGCTCAACATCGACGCCACCCGCATGTCGCAGGCTTTCACCGGCGGCGGCTACGTGCAGTCGATCGTCTCCGGCGAAATCGACGAATATACCAACCGCTTTCGGGGGGCGACCGCGCTACCGGTCAACCTCGTCCTTCGCGCGCGGTTCAATCCGCAACTCGACAAGAGCTGGTTCATGCCCATTTCCAACGTGATCACATCGATCACCATGCTGTCGATCGTCCTGACGGGCGCCGCGCTGATCCGCGAGCGCGAGCATGGCACGATCGAACATCTGTTGGTGATGCCCGTCACTCCGACGGAGGTCATGGTCAGCAAGATCTGGTCGATGGGGCTCGTGGTGCTGGTCGCCTCCGCCCTGTCGCTGGCCTGGGTCGTCCAGGGTATCCTGAATGTCCCGATCCAGGGATCGCTCGCGCTCTTTCTGGCAGGCACGGCGCTGCAACTGTTCGCCACCACCTGCATGGGCATCTTCCTGGCGACGATCGCCGGCTCGATGCCGCAGTTCGGCCTTTTGCTCATGCTCGTGCTGCTGCCGCTACAGGTCCTGTCTGGTGCCATGACGCCGCGCGAAAGCATGCCTGAGATCATCCAGAACTTGATGCTCGCAGCGCCCAATACACATTTCGTGATCCTGGCCCAGGCGATCCTGTTTCGCGGGGCCGGAATCTCCATTGTCTGGCCCCAGCTCGCCGCACTCTTTGCGATCGGCGTGATTTTCTTCTACTTCTCGCTGCGCCGTTTCCGCCGGTTCCTGCGCTGATCGATGTCGAACAACCGATGCCGGATCAGGTCGGCCCAGTTTCAAGAGCATTGCGTCATGCGCTCGCTTCGGGTGGCCATCGCGCCCATGATGGGTCAGGGCGCAGATCGCCGGAGGCATAGATGTCGGCCGCATCTCAGGCCCGGACAGCCCCGGCGGCTGCATGCGTAGGCGAGTGCGGCGACGGCTTCGCCCGTGCGGCGTTCTGGGTGATGAACGAGGCGACCAGCACGACCAGCCCAGCCACGGCAGGAACCGCCTCCCCGAAATCAGATGCGCCGATAAGGTCGGGCAGCATGTGAAAGAGCATGCCGGAATAGGCGAGACCGCTCAGCGCGACGCTGACGCGCGACAGGATCACGATCACGCCCAGGAGCTTGACCGCAATCAGGAGAGGCACGAGATAGCCCGGAAAGTTCAGTGCTCCGATAAGCTGACGCACCGTGTCGCCTTGGGTTCACCTTCTGGGCTAAAAGGTGGTGTAACGGGCGGACCCCGGCCCGCCAGGTTTGAAGGGCCGGTCCAGCGAACCCGATGCGTTGATCGCCTGGTTCGGCGCGCACGGCGTGGCGATGGAGCGAATTGGTCTGGAGGCCGGCCCCTTGTCGCAGTGGCTCCATGCCGGGATGGTGAAAGCAGGTCTTTGCGTCGAGCTGATCGAGACGCGCCACGTGCGTGCAGCCTTCCGCGCCCCGGGCGGCGCTCACGCTAGCGGATGACGTCGGTCAATGCCACGCGACCTGCGGCGCCTACGATCGAAACAGTCTGCAATTCAACCCTGCGGCCGCCGTATTGACCGTCAAGCTGCGCGCGAAGTGGCTCTGGCGTTATCAGCACCTGCGCCTGGTACGCGCTTTTGTCTGAGGTGCGTCGTGGTCGGCACCTATGGCGACAGTTGTACTAGATCTGCTGAAATAACTGCGATCTAGTGGATTGATTCCAACACTTGGTGCCCGCGTTTGACGGCGGCAATGATGTCGACGGATCCGCGAATTAATCGAAGGTCATCCGACCTTGGAGGCGATTGCCGCGTCGCTGTTGAAGGTGCGCGACGGGCTTGCGGACGAATTTGCCAGTTTCGAACGCAAGTTGCGTGTCATCGCCCGTGACGACGAAAAAGCCCGTCGGTTGATGACGACGCCAGGCGTTGGCGTCCTGGTGGCACTGACATTTGTGGCGGCCGTCGATGCGCCGGAGCGATTCCGATCATCACGAGCGGTGGGGCCGCATTTCGGATTGACCCCGAAGAAATATCAATCGGGCGAGACCGATTATAGCGGCCGCATCTCGAAGATCGGCGATGTGGGTGTGCGAACCGCGCTCTACGAGGCGGCCAACGTCATCCTGACCCGGCCGGTCAGAGGATCGGACCTTAAGACTTGGGCGCTGGCGGT
>NZ_JABEKV010000003.1:0-1130455 GCF_013283645.1 Sinorhizobium psoraleae | reverse complement strand
TCATCCTGACCCGGCCGGTCAGAGGATCGGACCTTAAGACTTGGGCGCTGGCGGTCGCCAGACGCGCGGGGCCCAGAAAGGCGCGCGTTGCGCTGGCCCGCAAGCTGGCGGTCGTGTTGCATCACATGCTCAGGGACGGAACCAATTTCACTCCCCATAAGCCGATGCCAGCCATGGCCGCCTGAGCCGAAAGGAGACAACAAGAGAGCCTTCGGGGGCACTGCCATCAGCCCTCGAGCAAGGTCCCTTCGCCGGGACGATGGATGGGTTAGGCCGCCATACGGCAAGCAGCATTCAGGTGACTGCGCGTGATTAGATTGGCCAGCCGGTCCTCAGCAGACCCCATAGAGCAGCGGCCAAGCGTCGACTGCGGACAGAAGCAAGCACTCGGCGAGGGATTAAGCTCATAAGGGATTGACTCGCGGCGGCCCGTTACAGAAGACCGTATGTTCGTGGGCTGAAGGTGGCCCGCCCCCGCGGTAAACTAAATTCGGGGGTTGCTCTGGATAGAGCCAGAGCCGAGCCCCATAGTTTAACGAGGGCGAACCATGAAGGAAGATAGCGTAATTTTCATCGGCCTGGATACGTCGAAGCTGAAGATTTCTGTGGCCATAGCCAATGGAAGCCGCAACGGCGAAGTACGGTTTTTCGGCGACATTTCCTCGGAGCCGGCATCAGTGGCATCGATGGTCAACAAACTTTCCAAGCGCGGAGCCAAGCTTCACTTTTGCTATGAGGCGGGTCCGACCGGTTTGAGTGACACGTCGGTCAGCGACACGTCGATCGGCTCGCTGTCTTGCGCGAGCGTGGGCATAGCAAACGTCAGGCCGGCCATAGCGGCCGCCACGCAAAGCATGACTTTCATTTATTTTGTCTCCTCCTCACACAGGGGAAATCCCCCAACGGTGGCGAGGCTACACAGCACAACCCGCTCAGCAACTCGCGCTTTGCGCTAGCTGCCAGCGATAAAATAGCTGACGCACGTTTATCAAAAACTGCTGCCCTGGCCACCGACCGTCTAATTTCACTTTAGTTTGTCGGCGGTTGAGCCAAAATTTGCACCCTGGTTGATGAGGTCGAAAACAGCAATCTAAAGGCAATAGGGTCGATCACTTTTTCGCGAAAGCCGTGGTTTTGGCACCGCCGCTGCGCGAACCCAAGACAGAACCCCATTGACGAGAAGGCGGATCCCGATTGGGGACCGTTCCGCAGACGCGAGCCTCTGAAAGCTTGCGGCCGCTTTGCGGCGATTACGCCACCAGCCGTAACGTTGCTGTGCCAGCGAGTCTCACGTCACAAGCTGTGGCGAAGTCGGGCAGCGGCGGCGGCACTACAGGCATCGCCAGAGGCGAAGGCGGCGGAAAGGGCAGCAAGAGCGGAAACAGCGGCAAAGGCAAACTCAATCCCGGACGTTCATGATCTCCAAGCCCGGCGGCAATGTTTGCACCGGCACCTCTCGGCCGGCGCAAATACAGCGGCCTGTCGAGGGTGAAGGCCGAGCGGCGCAGCGGATATTGGCGCAGACGGTCGACAACCCGGTGATGGCGCGCATCGCGGCGGTTCGCCACGGGCGGGTAGCGACACGCGCAGTCGATAGCTTCCCTGTATGCTCGGCGACCTTCTTGGCGACTTAGTGCGCCTGGGCAGGCCGGAGCCGGCACTTGCAGAACCAATATGGCTGGTAACGCATCCGGACCTGAGAAAATCCAGCCGCATAAGTTGTTTTACGAGCTATTGCGCCACAGAGATTATCCGCCAACGCTCCCTGATCGAAGGAGAGATGGCAAGGCGAGATCAATAACGCAATAGCGCACGGCTGAGCGCACCTATCGGGCAATTTTGCACGAGCGGTTATGCAAAATAGCTCGTTGCCCTGCTCAACGCTCTGTGTAGAGTAAAAGAGACAAATAGATCCAAATATAAATCGAGTCCACGTTTTGCCTAATGAAGGCTATTCGCAATGAACGGGCCGAAGACTACTTCGGCGTTCCTTGGGAAAACATACGAAAATGCTGCCAACCTCTTGGCTCGATTTGGCCTGACGCTTGAACATGTCGTCTCAGAAGTGATGCGGTCATCGAGATCGCAAAGAGCATTTCGGCGCATACGGAATGGGCGTCGATTATGCCCTGCACGATGGCGCACAAAGCACCGGAATGAGTGCAGCACGGTCCACGGCTCGATCCGGCAAGCGTACTTGAACCCTAACTGACTTATCTGCGGTCAGACGAGCTTGCTCCTGGTGCGACGCCGCTTCGCCGTCGCCGCATAAGAAACCTCTACAGTTAAACCCTGGAGCAAAACGCATGTCTATTAGTCGGAGAACATTTATGCAAACCGCTGCCACAGGTATGGTTTTGACCGCGAGCAGTTCGGCCTCAGCCGAAAAGCCGAAATCCAACTCTAAAAGCCTAAACGGTGCCCCTCAAGGTGTTTGGCCGGGCGGTCTCGAAAAACCACTAATGCCTTACACGCCGGCAATTAAGGCAGCGGGCTGGTTGTTCATAGCAGGGCAGCTTGCCAGTGATTTTGAAACTGGTGTTGCGCCTCAAGCGAGAAGTGATAGTGACTCACCGGCTGAGCATCTATCGTTACAGTCGCGTTTCGTCATGTCGAACGTCGAGAAGACTGTCGCGGCAGCCGGCCTCGATATGGGACGCGATACAGCACGCATATGGCAGTGGATGGCGTCCCCAAATCCAACGATGGATGAATTTGAGAGCGGGGTTAACTGGCCCGGAATTGAGACCAATGCGCACTTCTCCCAACGCGATAAGTTTCTCAAGAGCCCCGGCCCGTCGTCGACTGCAATGGGCGTAAAAGCTTTGATGGTCAAGGACACCTTGTTGGAAGTGGATCTGATCTGCATCGATGACGGCGGCCAAAATGTAAGTTTCGACGCAACGGCTCAAAAGCCTGGCTCCGCTTCCTCCGTTCGGCGGGGTGACTGGGTATTGCTGTCGAGCGAGACTTGGGCGCGCGACACCAACGGCAAAAGCACGGAGCAACAGGCCAATGAGATCTTCGAGCATCTGAACTCGCTAGCTACTGCGGCAGGCTCGTCGCTGAGCCGCGCCGTGAAAGCTGAAGTCTACATTGGACATCCGTCTGAATACCCCGCGATGGAAATCGCATGGAAGCGCTGGTTCCCGGATAATCCACCGGCTCGTGTGGTAATGCCTTACATGGGAATGACCGGGGGTCGGGGACGACGGGTAGAGGTGGCGCTAACGTTGTTGGCAAACGACAGCACAAAAATCATCGAGACCATTTACACCGATAAGGCTCCGAAACCTTTCAGCCACGAGCCACAGGCCGTCAAGGTTGGAAATCTCCTCTTCTTCAGCCAACAAATGCCTGCCGACTCCAACGGAGATCTTGCGCCTGGCATGGCCCGACACCCGAACTTTCCATTTTACGGGCTGCCTGCGCGTGAGCAAATGCGCTACATGCTGAAAAACGTCGCCGCCATTTGCGAGGCATCCGGCAGTTCCCTCGAAAACGTGATCCGGCGAGTTTGTTTTCACGATCATGGTGAGAACTTTGCCGAGGCGATGGACGAGTGGGCTGCACATTTCCCGAATCTTAAACCGGTATCGACGAGCATTGTACTGGGCGGACCGCTAGTGGTTTCCGGTGCTCATACGCTCCTCGACATAACGGCATACGTCCCCTGATTCTCGTGGTGACGCAGGCGCAGTTTGCGTCACCACACCCAATTGTATCCATGGTGACGCTCGTAACTGCGAGGCGCCTTGCCCATCCGAGAAGAGGTGCAAGGAGGGATTCGTGAACATTTGCGTGAGATTCCACGCGCAAATGGGCCGCCCGCTACGTGCAATCCGTTCCTTGGCGTCCGGCGCAATCATCCGATCACGCCGCCGCCCCTTTCCAGGCGATTGATAGAGAGCGTTAAACATTCAAAGGCGACGGTCGGGGAATGACTGGATGATGAACTCGGTGAAGGCCGTCACTTTGGTGCTGACCAAACGCCGGGAC
The DNA here is from genome assembly GCF_013283645.1 of Sinorhizobium psoraleae. Taxonomy (GTDB): domain Bacteria; phylum Pseudomonadota; class Alphaproteobacteria; order Rhizobiales; family Rhizobiaceae; genus Sinorhizobium; species Sinorhizobium psoraleae. Next base: position 1,126,456 of record NZ_JABEKV010000003.1, on the reverse strand, counting down.
TGGTGCAAAATCCAATAATCCACTGCACTGTCGGGTACGTCTCCAAGAACGACGAGGCTCCCCTGCTCGACCTCTGTCCGAATTACAGAGCGCGGCAGTGCGGCGGCACCGGCACCAGCGAGAACGGCATCGCGTATCATCAGCAGCGATGATAGTTGAAGGCGCACATCCGGTTGCCAGAGGTCCGTTTGCCCCCCAATTGTCAGTGACCACGGCGACCGAATAGGTCGGTTTGGCATCGAAATGACCGGAATGCTTCGCACTCCTCCATTTTGGTTGCCCAACGATGCAGCGATGCGCCGATGAGCGACAACCACCATATCATCGTGCGCAAAACACCTCCCCACGAGATCTTCGTCGCTGGATGGATTAGCGCGGATAGCGACGTCGACCCCTTCCTGTACCAAATCGATGAGACGATCGTCTGTAAGAACAGTAAGGGAGACCTTGGGAAAGGTCGCAGCAAAATCGGCTGCGAGCTGTCCCAGAAGGGCATGCGAAAATAGGAGGGGCGCCGTAACGACCAACTGCCCTCGCGGCTCCGTGAACCCCGACTGGAGAGCCTCGCCGATTTCAACGATTTCGCCGAGCAAGCCCACCGTCCGCTCATGGAGGTGGCGTCCCTCTTCCGTCAGCCGAAGATGGTGCGAGCCGCGCTCTATCAGCCGCAGTCCGAGACTGGTTTCCAAGTCACTGACATGCCTTGCCAAAGTCGCCTTCGAGCGACCGCTTGCACGGCTCGCTTTGCCAAATCCGCCGTGAATCGCAACCAGGTTAAAATCAAAAAGTGCAGAAATGTCCATGGCGTCTCAAAATTGATCCAGTTCGGCGCAGTTCTATCATCTTCAGACTGAAACCGATACGACTTATGTTCGCCCTCGTAACTGTAGCTCAACCGCTCAATCACGAAGGGACGCAACTGTGACAACACTCTGGGATTCAATCAAACTCGGACGCATTACGCTTAACCATCGTCTTGCCCTTTCGCCTCTAACACGAAGCCGCGCACGCGCCGATGGTGTACCGAGTGAGTGGGCAGCTGAGTACTACAGCCAACGCGCATCGCTCGGCCTTCTGATTTCGGAGGGTACTCAGCCCTCAGATGACGGCCAAGGGTTTCCAAACACGCCAGGCATTTATACCGAAGATCATGTTGCTGGCTGGCGGAAGATTACGGACGCGGTCCATGCCAAAGGCGCCCACCTCTTCATTCAGTTAATGCACGCCGGTCGCATGGGTCACCCCGTAAGTACTCCTCACGGCCGAACTCCGGTCGGCCCATCGGCGATCGCGCCCGGTGAAAAGATGTATACGCACCAAGGCTTGCTTGATACGCCGACGCCCCGCCCGCTTTCTCTCGCCGAGGTTCAGTTGACCATAGACGATTTCCGCAACGCAGCCGCAAAGGCAATCGCGGCCGACGCGGACGGTGTCGAGATCCACGGAGCCAATGGATATCTCGTCCAGCAATTCCTTTCTCCGAACGCTAATGTCAGAACGGATGCCTATGGCGGCGAAATCGCCCATCGAATTCGCTTCGCCCTGGAAGTCGCAGAAGCAGTTTCGAGCGAGATCGGGTCAGATCGCACTGGCATTCGTTTGTCGCCAGGGTCACGTCTTGGCGGAATAGATGAAGGCGCTGAAGCGATGAGCTCTATCGCCTTCTCGTGGCCGAGCTGGCGCGATTTGACCTCGCCTACGTTCATCTGGCTCACAATGGCAATGACAACCTACTGAAGGATATACGTCGCGTGTGGCCCAATGCCTTGCTTGTGAACCGGATCAATCGGCCCCTCGAAGCCATTGGTTCCGATGTCGCCGCTGGCCTCGCTGATATTGTTCCTGTTGGGAGGTGGGGGCTCGCAAATCCAGATTTCGTTGAAAGGCTGAAGTTGGGCGCTCCGTTTAATGAGCCAGACCGGGACACATTCTATGGAACTGGAGCCAAGGGATACACAGACTATCCGACACTGACAAAGCTCAACGCAGAAAATGCCGTGGAAGCCATTTCTGCGTGATTCCTTCAACCCTCTGGGCCGCTCCTTTCGGCCGGCCCAGCCTGCTTTCAGCATCCGTTTCCGTCTCAAACCTTCGCCAACTTCAACCAGGTCCGGGGCACCAGACGGACGTTTTCGCAGTACGGCTTGTGGGGGCAATTCTATAATTGCGGACGTTCGCACTTCGTGTGGTCTACGCCCAGCTTGATTGCGTCGTCACCGAAAGGATGGCATAGGCGTGCCGACAAGTTAAATGAGACCTCGGCGCGGCTCGCTCAATCGGGAAAGTCAATGAGAGTATTGATTGTAGGAGCAGGAATAGCAGGACTTTCAGCCGCGCGAGCATTGAAATTGAAGGGCGTCGCGTGTGAGTTAGTCGAACGGCGGGAGCAGCCCCCGACCGCGGGGGCGGGCATCTTCCTGTTGGGGAACGCCTCGAGAGCGCTTGGCGATCTGGGATTGCTAGACGGTTTGAAGTCCCTCGCCTATCCGATCACTGCCCAACGCATCCTTTCGTCCTCGGGAACCGTTCTGAACGACGTCCGAACCGCGGAAGTCTGGGAGCATTGCGGGCCCTGCCTCTCGCTCTCTCGCCAATCCCTTACTGGTATCCTTCAAAGATCGCTGGATCCTGGCACGGTGACCTATGGCGTAGAAGCGATCTCGACAGTGTCGAGCGGCGAGAAGCGCATGGTTCGCTTCTCCGACGGACAGGAAAAGGATTATGATCTGGTGATCGGCGCAGCGGGCGTCAATTCGCCGCTGCGAAATGCCACCTTCGGACCAGATGCCGCTCGCCAAATCGGCATTACCTGTTGGCGGACCGTGGTTCAGAATAACGGCGAAATCGATACTTGGACGGCAATGCTCGGACATGGCCGCACCCTGCTCGGCATTCCGATCAGCGAGAGGGAAACGTACATATATGCCGATTGCAGTTCGACTGAATTCGGCGACGGCTCCATCGAGGTTTTGAAAAGCTTGTTCCGTGGCTTTGCCGGGCCTCTTGGCCCTATCGTCGCGAACCTCGATCCAACCGCCCGAATGCACTGCGCACCCCTGCAAGAAGTACGAATGCAGCGCTGGATAGCGGATCGTCATGTCCTGATTGGCGACGCCGCGCATGCTTCGTCGCCCAGCATGGCCCAAGGTGCGGGCATGGCCATCGAGGACGCGGTCGTTCTAGCAGAACTCGTCTCACGAGGCGGTCCTATTGAGCGCATTCTGGAGCAGTTCCACGAGAACCGGATCAGCCGTATCGAATGGGTTCAGACGAAGTCACGCTCGCGCGACAAGCTTAGAAGCGGTTCGAGCGCATTACGGAACGTTGTGTTGCGGCTGTTCGGCGACGCCTTGTATCGGCGCACCTACGAACCGCTAACTCGGCCACTTCTATCGTGATGTAACCAGGCGAGCGCGGCGATCCAAGCCTCTCCAATCGAACTGCAAAAGGCGACAGGACATGTGGCCAGAGCCCGCCGCCGATTTCCGATTGTCGCGCTCGATCAGCGCGCGCTGTTCGCCCAAAGTAGCCGGCGCGGCGTGAAACCAAGCTTCGCCTTGCCTCGGGCGTTGGACGCCCCGGTGAGGCTCATGTGATAGTAAACCGCCTCCTCGCCAGCGACCGCGAGCGCGTCGGCCACACTTATTCGAGGTAGTTCGGGAGCGTCGACCCAGCGGGCGAATGCCGGCATCCATTCGGACACGGGCAGAGGATCGCCGTCCGCGACATTGTACGTGCCGGGTTCGGCCGTGACCGTCCCGGTAAAAGCCGAACACCGTCTCCGCCGGGCGCCGGATGATCCGGCGCCTTCGATCGTCTGAGATGCGGTCTGCATCCATTGCGAAGCTCCATTGCCTCACGATCGCTCAATCGACTTCGGCCGCGGGGTGTCACGTCGGCGCGTGCAAGCGGTGATATCCGGCAGATGTCATAATGTTGGTATGATTTACATAGTCAGCGTTCGACATGATCGGTAGCAAGTGTAGCGGCCTGGTCTTATTGTCTGGTTTTGACGAAGCTTCTCTGACCATTTATTCAACCCAAAGCGGCGGATAGAACGATCAGTGACCCAACGCCTCCATCACCGATCGGAGGGTGTTGCGGTGACGAGAGCAGGAGTTGGTCCGTTCGCGTCGTCGCATTACCCATTTTCGGGTCGTCGATGGCTCGTGAGGTCGAGTCGAATGGAGGGGCACCGTGAGCGATCCCATCTCTAAGCTTTCCTGGGACGATCTTCGCATCATACGCGCGGTCGGCAAGAGTGGAGCTCTCGCCCCGGCAGCCAAGATGCTCGGCGTCAACACTTCGACCATCGCGCGACGGTTGTCGAAGGTCGAGGAAATCCTGGGCGTCACGCTCTTCGATCGGCGCCGAACGGGATATGTGACCACTGCCCAGGGGGAGGAATTGATCGCGCTCGCTGAGCGCGTCGAGCTGGACGTCGTCAGCGTGGCCCGTCGTGTCTCCGGTCATGTCCAGGGCCATATTGGCGATTTGCGCATCACGACAAGCGATTCCCTCCTCCTGCACTTTCTCACGCCGATGATTGCCGACTTCAAGGCACGCAACCCCGCAATCAGGGTGGAGGTGATCGTTGGGAATAGCCCATTGAACCTGGCGCGAGGGGAAACGGACATCGCGGTCAGAGCGACAGAAATGCCGCCGGAAAATCTCTTTGGCCGGAAAGTCGCCAACATTGCTTGGGCCCCCTATGCCGGCTCTCTCAACTTAGTTTTGTCCTCGCCCGCCACGGACACGCTCCATGATCGCCAGTGGGTCTCCTACGGGGGGAAACTGTCCGGCCTTAAAGCCTTCAGCTTTGTCGAGAAACGCGTGGACCACGACAAGATTGCCTACCGGACGGATTCGGTCGCTGGCGCCGCAGCAGCCATCGCCGCGGGTCTGGGGGTAGGCTATTTGCCTTGTATGCTCGGTGATCTCTCGCCGGATCTCGTACGCGTCGGTGCGGTCGAGCCAGAGCTCAATGATGAGCTATGGCTGTTGACCCATCCTGACATCCGGAAGTCGGGTCGAGTATACGCGTTCATGACACACTGTATCGAGGCGATCAGCAAGCACCGCGACCTCATCGAGGGGCGCCGGGGAACGACTTCGGGCCAGTCGAGTGTAGCGAAGCTCAGTTCGGGTTCGCTTCTCTTCCGGACAGCACTGCCCTGAAGACGATTTCGATGAGAAATTCAGGCTGGGCCAGTCTTGTCGTGCCGATCAGGTTGCTGGCGCACTGAGGGCGCGCGGTGCCGTAAGCTTCCTTGCGCACCTTGCCTGCAACAGCAAACGCCGCATCCACATCGAGAACGTAGAGCGTCTCCTCCACAACGTTGTCCAGCGTCGCGCCGAAGCGCGCCAGCAGCGTGACGGCATTGGCATAGGCCGTCCGCATCTGATGCTCCATCATCGAGAAGTCGACTGGTTTCCGGGATCCATCGAGAGCCGCGGGTGCAACAAAATTGCCCTTGTCGTCGTGGCTCACCTGGCCGGACACATAGATAGTGTCTCCGAGCTTGATCGCCTGTGCGTATCCGTAGGCATCTTCCCACGGCACGCCGAAATAGGCGGCCTCTTTGCCATTCGCTTTTGTTGCGTTCGCCATATCTTGATCCTCCTGCGCGGGCTGGTCCGCGTGTCCGAGCCACTTGTCCGTCGTGCGTCGAAACAATCGCAAGATCCCGATCGCCTTTCAAACTGCATTCGTGCCGAATTAATCGCGCCAAAATGCTGCTCGCGTGCAAAGTGGCGCTTTCCTAATCATGTGAACCGCATCCGTTGGGATGCGCCTGCGTGGTGCGAAGCTCGACGCACGGGAACGCCGGCATGGGCCACATGATCAACGACGACGAGGTTGATCAGGTCCTGCCCTCCTGTGCGCCCTCATCGCAGCGTCCTGATCCCGCGGTTCTTTTGCGCCCGACGGGCAACAACCAATCTTGGGTCCATAACGGAGAACTAGAATGAATAACCTCCTCCAAGTTCTGACGCCTCAGAACAGTCAGGTCATCTTTATCGATCAGCAACCGCAGATGGCGTTCGGCGTTCAATCCATCGACCGTCAGCTGCTGAAGAACAATGTCGTTGCGCTGGCGAAGGGCGCCAAAGCCTTCAACATCCCGGCGACGATCACGACGGTGGAAACGCTGTCCTTCTCGGGCAACACTTTCCCCGAATTGCTCCGGGTGTTCCCAGAGAACAAACTGCTCGAGCGCTCGTCGATGAACTCCTGGGACGACCAAAACGTTCGCGACGCGCTGGCGAAAAACGCCAAGGACGGCCGCGAGAAAATCGTCTGCGCCGGCCTGTGGACCGAGGTCTGCAACCTGACCTTTGCGCTGTCGTGCATGCACGACACCGACTACGAAATCTACATGGTGGCGGACGCCTCCGGCGGCACGTCGGTCGATGCGCACAAATACGCAATGGACCGCATGGTTCAGGCTGGTGTCGTTCCCGTGACCTGGCAACAGGTTCTTCTTGAATGGCAGCGCGACTGGGCCCGCAAGGAGACCTATGACGCCGTCATGAGCATCGTGAAGGAACACTCCGGCGCCTACGGCATCGGCGTCGATTACGCCTACACCATGGTTCACAAGGCGCCCGAGCGCGTGACCCATGGCGAGCGCATCGGTCCGAACCCCGCCCAGTAATTATCACTGGGCACCCTCTGGTCTGTCGTCAAGGCGGACCAGGGAGGTGAGAGGGGCGCTGATCACAGCGTTCGTATTTCGATTTCGAACACAAGCTGGAGCACCGGCCGACAATCAGGAGCCCATGAAACTCTATCTCGTGTCTTTGGGCGCCGGCCTCCTCTGGAGGGGCTTCTCCAGTTACGACTGTGGCTGCGCGGAGACGTTATAACGGTCGTCGACATCCAGATGTTCACGTCCCTCATGCGGTTCGACCTAGTCTATCACACGCTGTTCAAGTGTAGTTGGAAGTCTGCATTCGACTATCGGCAGCCGTGGAGCCTCGTCCGACGGACCTACGGGCCTCCCGGCGTCGCTGGCACCATCCGCGTCGATGAAATCGCGACGCACTAATACAAGAGCCTTCCCGACCTTAAGTTTAGCCAAGGGCCATCGTCCCACGTGGTCCAGATATTCTGGCGGTGCTCCGGGGAGGCTGACACCTGTTGGACGCGCTCAACAGTGGGAATCGATGATCTGGCAACTCTCCTCAGATCCGAATCTCGGCAAGCGCCTGCTCGACATGTGGGATAAATATGTAACTAGCGGCAGGGATTGAGGCCAAACGCCTCGCTGTCACGCCGTTTCGACGGGCCGCATCGCCGGCCCGTTTCATTTTTCACTGTGACTGAAGATGGTGTCCCGATCGTCAAGGACGTACTGTGCCCAGACAAGCCTCATCGGTCCCTGCGATTTCACTTGCACGAAAGCGCGCTCGCCGGTCGTTGGCAGAATTAGCTCCAAATCTACGATCCTTTGCAGCCGACTGCCAGAGTGAGCCACCCGCAAGCGGCAGCGGGAGGCACAAGGGTACGTGGCGATGTAGCGCGTCAGGTCGCGGAAACGTCGCAATTATCAGGGCACTGCAAGGGAGGCCCAAACTTCGACCAGTTCAGTTCTTCGGGGCTTTGGATCAGAGCCTGCAGCACCACCTTCAGCACAGCGACCGAGGCGGTGGCGGCCTCTTCTTCGAGAGTTTTGCCATCCTTGGCAACGAGCGCCGCTTTCCACAATGTGAGGAAATCCCCATCGAGCTCAACAATCCGCAAATTCGCGAACGACAGCTTATTTTTAAGTTCCAACGCTTTATCTAGGCTCTGGACATAATCGGGGATCGGCAGAACCTCGGGCTGGAACACGAAATTGCCTTCGTTGTCATAACCGCCGTGAAGACCGAATTCCTCGCGGGGGCGGCCGCCCTCATCCAGGTAATCAACCCACATCCCCGTTTTCAGCCAGACCCACTCAGTTTTTGCGATTGGCAGGTTAAAGCCGGGAAAGTGAAATTGGCCGACTTTTGCGATCTGCTTCACTTCCCACCGGTGGAAGGCCTCGAATATCAAAGATATTAAGCGGACCATTAGTTGGATCACTGAGGGTCCGGCCATATTCATCCAGTAGCTCGTAAAGCCGCGAAAGTTCCGCTAAGTCGACGTGCACAGGTGTGAGACCGTCAGACTGCATCGGCAGATTCCTGCGCCGACTGACCGTTGGCAAATGCGAACGCCGGAAGAATGACCGGGGCCTGCAAGCCCTTTGCAAGCCGCCGTTCATTCAGGGCGGTGAAAAGATAATCAACGACCGGCACACACCTCTTGTAGGACCATCCGCGCGAACCCGACGGATGCGGTATGTGCGCGGCGACCGCCCTCCACTCCGGGCTCCAGTTGATTTCATGCGCCTCGTACTGGCGAGAACCGGCCTGATACGCCGCAGAAATCGCCTTATGGATCGGCTTGCGACGCCACAACTCCGTCCCGCATACCAGAACTATTTCGGCCTCTGTCCTTTTAACATTCTCGATGAATTCGTGGGGAGCCGCCCCATTCCACAGCTCCTCCGGCGGACGGTCGCCGGGTTTGTTTCCCGCAATAACCGGTATGTAATTGCTGAAAATCACGGAATGCCAAAATGCGGCAGTTTGCTCACGAGTCAGCCCGTCATTCAGACGCTTCGTGACCAGTCTCTCCACGCGCCTGAAAAACTGGGCGTTGGGACCGAGTCGCCCGTCGACGTAAGCAGTGACTACATCGTTCGTTATCTCGGGGATTTCGGAGCCGATTGGAGCGCTGTGATGATAATGGGCCTCGCCCAGCACCATAAGCCGTGCACCACCCAAAATGTTGTCGCTCTGCCCGTAAAAGTCGCCACGCCAATAGTCAGCCATTTTTTCTCCGTGAATCATGGACGCCGAAGAATCCCTTAAGGCCGCCAATCGAAGCATACAGAGATAAAAAAGTTTACGGCGATGAGATCCTCGTTCGCGCGCTGCGAGTTCATCCGCCAGTTTACTTTCTTCCGCTTTTTCAGCGGTTTTGGCGGTGATTTCGATGAAGCACACGAAGACACCCTGCCGCATGTGAGCGCATTGGGAACTGTCGAGGATGGTACGGGCACCTTTCTGGACGCCTACAATCTCAATCTCGCCGGGGATTTCCTCGTTTCGTACACCGTGATCGCCACCACGGGACAAAGCACCCGCCATTCTGGAACCGCCCATATCTCGCAGCCGCCTCGGGACAATTGGGCCCTGATCGAAGACTGGGCATCGGTCGAAGCCTAATCCCCAAACATCGTCATTTCCGGCAGCCACTTGCAGGCGCGAGTGATGCCGCATGGAGTTTGCTATGAACGCTGAATATTTTCAGTCTTGGAAGTTTGCCTTCGCACTCACCGCCGGTTTCACTGTTCTCATGACCGGATACAAACTCGCATTCCGACCCGATCTGCCCACGCAGCTTGCAGAGAGGCGCATGGCAACGGCCTTCCCCGAAGGCCAGCCCTCCTCGGCGCTGCGAAGCAAGTTGATGACTGAGGGCATGACATCGCTCAACCTTCATTTCACCCTCGATGAGTTTGAGCGCTACATGCGGTCCAACAACAACGAGATCGCTTGGGAACCGGAAAACGAACAGTTCTTTGTTGCACGTGCAACGCGCTACGATCCGATGACAACGCTGACGAACGAAGTTGCTTTCCAGATGAAAGTACGAGAGCCCTCGGAACTTCCGACGCATGATCCCGGCTTTCGCTCTGGCGCGATAGCGATCACGGCAATTGCCTTCAATTCCGAGATGGTCGATCCGCGTGTTACGCGAAACTTGCTGTTCCAGATGGAAACCGACATCGCAGCTAAGCGGCAAAGTGGAGAAATCTAGCCAAACCACCAGGTCACGCACCAGGAAGCCCCAGTTCAATGTGACTGAAGATGGCGTCCCGATCGTGAAGGGCGTACTGTGCCCAGACAAGCCTCAACGGTCACCCGCCACGGCCTTGTGCAAGGCCGCCGCCCGGCGCTCGCGAAAGTGCGCATCGGCGTCAGCATCATCGACGTCCGGTCGTGTGTCCTCGAGCGCCTGCAATACCTTGGTGCGGAACCAGGCAGGGTAGGCTTCACTGTGGCTGACAAGTTCCAGCGGCAGGGCGCCTTCATTCGCCGTCCGGGTTAACAGGATCCGAACGGCATCCTCGCCAGGCGGCCGGAGATGCTGATGCCTCCATTTTTTCAGGCTTGAGAAGATCTCCAAGGCCCACGCCTTCATGCATTTCAGCGCCAGCCGGTTGAGCACACCAAGACCCGGTTGTGGCAACTAATTCTCGTCATGAAAGTGCCCAAGGTAACTGAAACGGCCGCATTCTTACAATAAACTGTAATCACTCAAATCACACTGAGCACAGCCTTTCCGATGCTTTCATTCCCGCTCCGGGGATTTAGCTTCACGCGGCTAATCGCGAACCCGGACGAGCCTTCAGGAAAGGCGGTGGTGGTCGACCACTTGCTGCTCGTGGGACTGAATTGACGAGGACTGACCAGGGCCACAGGTTTAATATCCTCGACTCGTAGGGAAAGCGCCTCAGAACAAGCCGAATTCGACCATGTCAGAGGATGCTAGGTCATGCCCGACATCGGAGAATGGCTCGCCAGCATCAGGCTTGAGCAGTATCGCCAAACCTTCTTGAAGAACGGCATCGATCTCGATGTCGTCGACGATCTCACCGATGCCGACCTCAAGGAGCTCGGACTGTCTCTTGGTGACCGCAAGCGTTTTCTCAGGGCGGCCGCGACCCTGGCTCAGCAGTCGCCGCCGCCCGCGGCAGCACTCCGTCCCTCCGTGTCACCAATCCACAGCGAGGCGGAACGGCGACAGCTTACGGTGATGTTCTGCGATCTCGTTGGATCGACAGCACTCTCCGCCCGCCTCGATCCAGAAGACCTACGGCAGTCGATCGTTGCCTACCGTGCTTGCGCCACCGAGATCGTCGGCCGGTACGACGGTTTTGTTGCCAAGTATATGGGCGACGGCGTCCTCGTATACTTCGGCTATCCGCAGGCTCACGAGGAAGATGCCGAGCGGGCCGTGAGGGCCGGCCTCGCGGTCGTTGAGGCTGTCGATCGGCTGGATGCGGCAGGCGAACACCTGGCTGTTCGGATCGGAATCGCCACTGGCCTGGTCGTGGTGGGTGACATCATCGGCACCGGCGAGGCCGAGGAATGCAGCGTCGTAGGTGAAACGCCGAACCTGGCGGCCCGCCTACAGACGTTGGCAGGATCCGGCACAGTAGTCATTGCTGAAGCGACGCGCGCACTGCTGCGGGGCCAGTTCAAGCTCGAAAGCATCGGACTGCAGCCGATCAAAGGTTTTTCCGGGGCGGCGGAAGCGTTTCGGGTGCTCGGCGAAGTGCGTGGCGACGACCGCTTCGAGGCCGGTCACGCGACCGTGCTGCCGTTGGTCGGCCGTGACCCGGAACTCACATTGTTGGTCGATCGCTGGACTCAGGCCAAGGCCAACGAAGGTCAGGTCGTCCTGCTCGAGGGTGAGGCCGGAATTGGCAAGTCGCGTCTCGCCTTGGCCCTTCGCGAGCGTCTCTTTCGAGAACCACACAGGTTGCGCCGCTACTTCGCGTCGCCATACCACGTCAACAGCGCGCTTCGTCCGGTGATTGCCCAGCTTGAACAGGAAGCTGGATTTGAGCGCGAGGATTCATCGGTCGTGAAGCTCGCCAAACTCCAGGCGCTGATCGCGGAACAGGTGGGTGAGCTGGGCGAAGCGCTCCCATTGTTGGCCGAGCTTCTCGGAATTCCCGGCTCCGGCCGCTGTCCAGTGCTGGATCTTGCGCCCCAACAGCGTAAGAACCGAACATTCGGCGTGCTCATCGCCCAGCTTGCCAGACTTGCTGCGAAGCAGCCGGTGCTCCTGGTGCTTGAGGACGCTCACTGGCTGGACGCGAGTAGCCTTGAGCTGTTCGGCTTGTTCGTGAACCACATACGGCAGCTCCCGGTGCTGCTGGTCATTACCCACAGGCCCGAGTTCGTCCCGCCTTGGCGTAGTTACCCGCACGTGACAAAGGTGGTCCTGAATCGTCTCGACCGGGTGCACGCACAATCGCTGGTCGAACGGCTGACCGGCGGAAAGCCACTGCCTGCCGGCATGCTCGATTACATCCTGGCCAACACCGATGGCGTACCGCTGTACCTTGAGGAGTTGACCAAAACCATGCTCGAATCTGGTCTCCTGGGAGTGGCCGGCGATCAGTTTGGACGGGCTGCACATATGCCGCAGCTGGCGATCCCGGTAACACTATACGACTCGCTGATGGCCCGCCTCGACCGCCTCGGCAGGGCCAAGGTGGTGGCCCAGATCGGCGCCTGCATTGGGCGCGAGTTCTCCTATGAGCTGATTGCGGCGTTAGCAGTGGTCGATAAGCATGAGCTGCAGAGGAGCCTTGATCAACTGGTTGCTACTGAGCTGGTTTTTCGGCGCGGAAGTCCCCCTAACGCGATCTACAGCTTCAAGCACGCGCTCGTCCGAGATACCGCGTATCAGTCGCTCCTCAAGAGCCGCCGCCGGGAACTACATCGCCGTATTGCGCATGTCTTCGAAGAACTCGTCCCACATGTCGTGTCCGCTCAGCCGGAGCTCCTCGCCCATCATCTGACGGAGGCAGGAGAGCTGCCGCAAGCCCTCGTGTTTTGGCACCGGGCCGCCGAGCGCGCAAACGAGCGTGCGGCGAACGCCGAGGCCATCGGCCATTTGGCCAAGGCACTCGACCTGCTCGCCCAGATGCCCGAGAGACCGGAGCGCCTCGAGCTTGAGCTGACGTTGTTGATCACCATGGGACGAGTGCTTACCGCCGCGAAGGGCTATGGCCACCCGGAGGTCGAGCGCGTCTACAACCGTGCTCTCAACTTGGCTGAGCGGATCCCGGAAACGCCCAGGCTGTTCCCGGTGCTCCTCGGTCTCACCATTCATCACGCCGTGCGGTCCGAGCTTTCCGCGGCACGGGACCTTGGCGAACGGCTTCTGAGGTTGGCGCAGCAGATCTCGGATCCTGTGCTCGTGGTGGAAGCGTCCTATGCTTTGGGCATTACCTGCTCCTGGCGCGGCGAATTCGCCTCGGCATGGAAGCACTTCGAGCACGGAATCAGCCAGTACGACATCGCCCAGCACCGGGCCCATCTAGCGCTCTATGGACAGGATGGAGGACCGATCTGCCTGTGCCGTGGCGGTATGGCGCTGTGGTATCTCGGCCACGATGACCGGGCGCTGGAGCTGATGGACGAGGCGCTCGCCATGACCTTGAGGCTCGAGCATTTGTTCAGCCGTGCCTATGTACTGACATGGGCGGCGATTTTGCACGTGCATCGACGCGACATCGCCAAGGCGCAGGAGGCGGCGGAGTTGGCGTTGGCGTTCGCGGCCGAACACGAATTTCCATTCTGGCACACCCAGGGAGTCTTCCTGCAGGGGTGGGTGCTGGCGGAGCGGGGCCTGATCGCGGAAGGTATCGAGCGGTTGCGAAACGGGCTGGCTGGGATGCAGGCGATCGGGTCAGGAATGACGGCGCCTTGGGCGATGGGCCTACTCGGGGAGGCGCATGGAAAGGCTGATCGTTTTGCTGAGGGTAGCACCTTGATTGACGAGGCGCTTACCATTGTCGCGCGCACTGGCAACCGCTGGTGCGAGGCGGAGCTGCATCGGCTCAAGGGCGAACTCATATCATCGAGCTCAGAGTGCGATCCTGCCGAAATCGAGGCGTGCTTCCGCCGTGCCCTCGACGTCGCCCGCATGCAAGATGCGAAGATGTGGGAACTGCGCTCGGCGGTGAGTTTGGCCCGGCTTTGGCGAGCACAGGGGCTTGGAGCGCAGGCCTGTGAGCTGCTCAAGCCGCTCCTTGGCTGTCTCTCTAACACCCACGGGACGGTCGATCTTCAGGATGCTCAAGCGGTCCTTGAGAGTTGCGGAGGTGGTAAATTGAGCACTTGAACACTTGCTCCGCTGCAACGACTATGTCGTAACTCCCGATGGAGCGATGATTCTGACTCCGACATATGTTGTTGCAATGTCGCAGCATAAGGAGTCACGCCACGACTGCAACCCGGCCGGGAGCAGACCTCAGCCGAGGGGCATCCGACTTTCGGGTTCCCGCCCGGGGCGCTGTAGATCATTTCAGCCGCATCGTTCCAGCCTATCCTCGTCAGATCGTCCTAATTGCCGGTCAACGCGGACTGGACGACTTGCGGGGGAGGCCGGCAACCGTTCGGGTGCTCAGTCGCGAAGCAGGAGCGGAAGGCGTCACTCCCTCCGTTCGGTTCGAAGACAGGTGAGCCTGCGTCAGTCCGGAGCCGGCATCGACAACAGCAAGCGAGTTCCTAAGCTTCCCTGCCGCTGGAGGGTGCGGTTTGAGATCCGCAATACCCTCCAGGACCCTGAGCAGATTATAGCCGTGGGTCCAGCGGCCATAGCCACTCGCAACATTGATGTGTCCCGCGTGCCCCAGGTCGACCAGGCTGCTGCCCCATTTTTCGCAGAGCGACTTCAGGCGAGCGAAGGGCATGTAAGGATCGTTAAGACTACCCACCACAAGGCTTCGAAACGGTAGCGGGCGATTTGGCATGGGTCCGAAGTCGATTGCGCCGGGATGCAGCCGCTCCGTTTCGTCAAGATCACACGGCGCGACCAGAAGGGCACTCCTCACGCGTGTGGCAACGGGCCGGTCTGCCAAGGCTGCTACGAGGACGGAGCCAAGGCTGTGCGCCACCAGGTGGACCGTTTCATATCTCAAGATCTCCGCTTCGAGCGCCCCCCGCCAGCGAGCAAGCCTTGGGTGGTTCCAATCCTGTTGTTCGACCATTGCCGCGGCCGGATGATCGGCGAGCCAATAGCGTTGCCAATGTCCCTCGCTCGAGCCAAAAAGGCCAGGAACAATCAATGTCTTTGCCATGTCGTCCGCCTCTCAGCGCTCGCAAAGGTTCGGCCGCCAGTTCGACGGTACAGTTTGCGATTGTGCCCGGCGAGGAGTGTCGCGATAAGAAAAGATGGTTTAATGTCTATAAGGTTTATAGAATAACTTCTTACATGACGATGAACGACCGTTCGTTTCGGTCAGCCAATGCCGAAGCGCCGCGCGTCCAACGTACGTCGACGGATGTCATGAATGCAGATATGGCGAGTTAGCGATGAAGCCGATGCAGAGACAACCATCCGTCCTCGCCGAGGCGAGCTTCGACGTCGGCGTAGTGTGCGAGCGTGACATGTGGCGCGTCCGCTGCCGCAACATGAGCGCCGGTGATGACCGCGACCTCGGCCCCCGCGGACGTGCCCGCAAGAATGCCGGCCGGCGCATCTTCGAAGACGAGGCAGTCCTCGGCACGGACGCCGAGCTTTCCGGCGGCAAGAAGGTAGCCTTGCGGATCGGGTTTGCCGGCAGAGACGTCTTCGCCGGTTACCATTAGCCGCGGCGTCGGGATACCTGCGGCAGCAAGGCGGCGAACGGCAAGTTCAAGCGGTGCCGACGTGACGATCGCCCACTTCTCCGGCGGCAGTGAGTTTAGAAAAGCAACGGCGCCGGGAATTTCGATGATGCCGTCGACGTCTGCAATTTCCGCTGCGGCCAGCTCGCGCGCTTCGAGCTCCGCATCAACGGCGAGGCCAAGTCTGCGGATCGTATCGACCGCACGCACGCCGTGCACGGACTTCATCAGAATCTCGCGATCAACCCCGTTGCGAACTGCCCAGGCTCCCCAGACCCGTTCGACGACGGCCATCGAGTTGAGCAGTGTTCCGTCCATATCGAACAACAGGGCCGCGAATCTTTTCGTGAAAAGCGACGAATTCAAATGATCCAAGCCAATCCTCCAGGTGATGAATACGAGCGACAGGCGCACAAGTATCGCCTCGCGCTCGGCGGCACAATCCGCTTTCAGGCGGATATTACCGGAGCGAGCGTCTAGCCGTCCGCGCTCTCGGTGACGAGAAAGCCGATCGGGCCTCCCGGCCTGTCGTCATCGAAAACGGCGCAGGAAAGCACGCCGCCGAAGACCGCTCCGGAGTCGACATTGGTCCTGTTGCCGACGGTCCTCGGATTGCTTCGGCTCGGTGTGTGACCGTGGCACAGATGCTTGCCCCAGTAGTTGCCGGAATGGTTCGACGGCGTCCTGATCCAAAGCAGGATGTCGTCGCCCTGCTGGTCCAACGGGATGTTCTCGTCGACCCCGGCATGCGCGAAAATGCGATAGCGATCGATGATGATCGACGGCCTCTCCGCCATCCAGACGAGATGGCTCAGGGGTATTGCGCCGCCATAGGAAGCCATGGTCTCGTCGCCGCCGTTCATGAGCCAGGCGCTCATCTCGGCATAGCCTCTCCGCGCAGCCAGCAGCATCTCTTCGTGGTTGCCCTTGAGGGTCAGCCATTCCCAGCCGGCTTTTGTCGGGCCTGCCATGATCCGCTCGACCACGCCACGGCTTTCGGGCCCGCGGTCGATCAGGTCGCCGAGGAAAATGATCCTGCCTCCCGGCACGGAGGATTCAATGCTTGAAAGCAAGGCTTCGAGCTGCGCCAAACATCCGTGAATGTCACCGACCGCAAAGGTGAGACGTCGGGCATTCATGCATCGGATCTCCTGCACTCGTCCAAGGCGGCGTTCTCCGCTGGATGAGCATCGACCGTCGCTGGAAATGGGGGCTGCCAATCTGGAGGCGCCGGCTGTGGGGCACAAGCTCTACCGCATATTTTTGCAGAAGAGAATCCGCTTGTGAAAAATTACACGGGAACTCAAAACGTTACGGCAGCCTTTTCACGTCGCGTGGAGCCTTCAACTGTGCGAAGAGCCCTTCGGGATCGCGGAACTCACGATAGACACCGGGTCGCTTGCAGGAAAGGTATCTTCGAGCCCCTCCTCCAGCTGTTCTTCCATGGCGTGCTGATCGTGAGCCTGGCGCGCGTTGGCGAGAGCGCCTTGCGGGACGGATGGCGATCGCTTGGTCCCGGAGATCGCGAGAAGAGCTTCGTCCGCCCCGATCGCGGCGGCAAGAACCTGTTTTGCCCGCGCCACGACGTTCAACCGGTTGAGGGTGCCCTCGGCGTTCTGCGGGCAGGAAACCGACACGATCTCTCCGGTCGCGCCCACGAATTCGACCGTGAAACCCGTCTTGCCGCCGCGCTCCGCATAGACCTGAATCCCGACGAACTGCATCGATCGATCCTTCCTTCCGCGCTTCTGCCACCAAGGTCACGATGAACTTGATCGGGCGCCCAGCGGCCATTTACGAGAAACCTTCGGATGGCATCCTCGTTCGCCGAGTCTAGCAGATTTGCGCCCCTGCCAACAGCTTGGCGCGGGAACGGGATTGATCGTGTCCCTCTCTTGGCGTGTCAGAGCACGCCCGATGCCGTACCAACAACCGGTTGGCTGTCCACGGCGTGGAATCCGGATGCAGGTTTTTGTGCATCGGGGCGTGTGCACGCGGCGAACGCGTCGAGGGCGCGATTGTAGGTCTTGGTTTGCACATCCATCATTCCGAGCACCGTATGGAACAGATTGTCATGCGATCTCGGCTGGTCTTTCTCTTTGGCGAGGCAGTCGGTATCGACCCCCATCGCCGTCTGGTATGGCTTGGAGAACCAGGCGATGAAGGGCACCCGCGTTTGCTCTTTCGGCGCGATGGCATAGGGCGCGCCATGCAGATAGATACCGTTCTCGCCGAGCGACTCGCCGTGATCAGACATGTAGATCATCGCTCCAGCGAGGCGATCCTGATGCTTTTCCAGGAGTTTGGCGACGCTTGCGAGGACATGGTCGGTGTAAAGAATGGTGTTGTCATAGGCGTTGACGATCTCGGCGGTCGTGCAGCGCATCAGTTCCGCCGTGCGGCAATCGGGCGTGAAGCGGCGGAATGCTTCGGGATAACGCCGATAGTAGGACGGCCCATGACTGCCGAGCTGATGCAGCACGATGACGCTGTTTCCTGTCGTAGCGCCAAGCTTGCGATCCAGTTCTCCGAGGAATATTTCGTCGAGGCATTCTCCCCTGCTGCACAGCGGGCTACCCTTCTGTTTGGTCATGCTGGCGAAGCTGATGAGATCGGCGATGCCTTTGCTGCCCGTATTGTTGTCCCACCAGCTTACGGACACGCCGGCGTGGGTCAGGACGTGTACGAGGTTCTCGGTCGAACGCGCCTTCCAGTCGCTGTACTCATCGCGCGGGTAGACCGAAAACATGCAAGGCAGCGAGACTGCTGTCGCCGTGCCGCAACTCGTCGCATTGGAATAATTGACGACGCCGAGCGCCTTCAGTTCCGGATTGGTCTCGCGGTCGTAGCCGTCGAGCGAAAAATTCATCGCTCGCGCCGTCTCACCCGCAACGATGACAACGACCACCGGCTTCCCGGCTTGTGCAATACGGCCACCCTGCCGCGCGTCGGTTCCGAGCGGCTGGACGACGAGATTGCGCTCCCGGTAGGTCGAAAGGCCATAGCGCGCCGCCGCGACGAGCGGCCCGGTAGGATTGAACCTCTTCATCAAATCCGTGTGCTCGCGCAGCACATAGGCAAATGTTGCAAAGTTGGAATAGATCAGACCACCAGCGGCAAAAAGCGCTACAGTAAAGAAAAGAAGATTGACGACAAACTTCAGCAAAAAGCGACGATGACGGACCTTCACCCACGCCACAAGGAGCGAAGGAAGGAGAGCATAGATTACCAGGTGCTGCGCAAGGCTGCCCGTCAGGAAATGACTGGCCTCGGCCGGTGTCGTAACCACGGCATTGCCGATCATGTCCCTGTCAACGATGATACCGAATGCGTCGCCAAAATAGGAAGCGGAAGCCGATACCAGGATGAAGAAAATCAGCGCCGGCTTCATCAGATATTTGATCGACATCGGGATCAGTATGGCAAACAGCGCCAGGTAGAGCGCGGCACCGAAGAGTAGCAGGCTCGCTTTTGAGCTATCGAAATAGCTCGCTGCACGGTTCCAGAAGGAATTGTTGGTGGCCAGGAGCAAGTAAGCGGCAACAAGGGCGCTCAAGACCACGCTACCGATCTCGGGCCGGCGAATTCTTGAAAAGGTCAAAACACGATCTCCAAAAGGCGAGCCACGGCTCATGACGGATGGAGGCACGCGCCATCAGCCGTCTTTGCCGGCGTGCGGCCGGATCGTCGCCACGTCGGCCCCCTCCGGCACTACTGCGGGCAAGCTGTCGAAGTCCTGTCGGGAGATGGTTGGAGCTCTACAGCGGGACGACGTCGGCATTTTTTGAAAAATCGGACAGCTGTTTGACAGCTAATACGGTTTGTTTTGCCAAGGCAGCCGCCACCCGGCTCGCACTTTTGCTGCCCTCGTTGAACGTTGGCTCCTCGAGGAAAACCTCATATGATCGATCGCGGCCGTCCGTCGGAAGGCTTGATTTCAGGAACTCCATGCGCCTCCTTCTCGTAGAAGACAGCCCTCGCCTGATCGAACTCGTGGGAGAGACCATGCGTGATGCGGGCTGGCGGCTTGATGCGGTCTCGACCCTTCAGGACGCCGAGGCGGCGATCGCCGCGCGGGAGCATGATCTCGTGCTTCTCGACCTCGGCCTGCCGGATGGTGACGGCCTCGATCTGATCAAGCGGATTCGGCAGGAGCATCCGGGACTGCCGGTGCTGATCATCACGGCCCGCGGGTCGGTCGATGAACGCATCATGGGGCTCGATGCCGGCGCCGACGACTATCTCGTCAAACCCTTCCATCATCGCGAATTGCTCTCGCGGTGCCGGGCCATGCTGAGGCGAAATCCGTACGCTATACAGCCGGTGCTGGAGGCCGGGGCCTTGCGCTACGATCCGGCGACCGCCGACCTTACCTGCGCCGGCGCCACCGTTCCGTTGCCGCCGCGCGAGCGTTCCTTGATCGAGATCCTGATGCGCGAGGTCGACCGCGTCGTTCCGAAGCGCCGGCTCGAGACCGCGCTCTCGGAATATGGACAGGAGATCAGCTCGAACGCGCTGGAGCTTGCCGTTTCCCGAGTGCGTAAACGGCTGCTGCCGCTCGAAAGCGGAGTTCAGATCGAGACCGTGCGCGGAATAGGGTACCTCCTCAGGACGGCTTCATGAAAAGAGCAAATCCGTCGCTGATCGGCATTGTTGCGCGGCGCATCGTCGCCTTTTCATTGCTCGCGATGGCGCTGCAAATCGGCGTAGTCTTCGCCGACTACTGGTTTGACGATGACAAGCTCAGCGTGCTCCTGCTGCAGCAGGAGACAGAGACGCTATCAAGGGCGATCGCGAACCGGGACGGCGTCCTCACCTACGAGCCGGATCATGAATTGCGCGAGCGTTACTTGGAACGCCACGGCCGGGATGGCGCGATCTACCTCCGGGTGCGTACCGCCTCCGGCTCGGTGCTCTTCTCCAATTGCACGACGGAATGCGCCGCACATTTTTTGCCGCTCAGCATCAACGCGCCGAACTTCTGGAAACGGCTGATCGCCCCGGGCAAACCGTTCAGCATCGCCGGCGGCCAGTCCTTCGAGCGCGATGGCGTGCCGGTTCTCGTCGAGCTCGCAATCCTCAAGGACCCGAACGGCTTCATGTACAGCGCCCTGCTTCATGAGATGTTCGATTCGATGATCGTGCCGATGACGCTGATGTTCTGTCTCGTCATCGGCGCGACGATCTGGTCGATACGCAGCGCTCTCCGCCCGGTCGCAGTGGCCGTCAAGGCAGCCGATGCAATCGATCCGCGCGACAGCGGCGCGCGCCTGCCGGCAACCCGAATGCCGCTGGAAATCGAACGTCTTGTCAGCGCGGTCAACCGGCTGCTCGCCCGCGTTGGTGACCTGATACAGTCGCAGAAGGTGTTTTCATCCTCGATCGCCCACGAAATACGGACGCCAGTTTCAATCGCCAAGATGGAACTGAGCCGCATCGCCGATCCGCGTGCCCGCAATGCCGAGCGCGACCTTGACGCCCTCACGCACATCCTCGAGCAACTGACGTCGCTCGCCCGCGCCGATGCCGTCGATCCCTCGGCCTACCAGCGGGCAAGCCTCTCGGTGATCGGAGCGGAGGTTACGGAGACGACGGCGCCGTTCGTGTTCGACCAGGGCAAGTCGATCGAGTTCGCCGACCATGGCACGGCGCCCGTCACCGTCATCCCGGCGCTCGTTGAGAACATGCTGCGCAACCTGATCGAGAATGCCGTCAAGCATAATCCGCCTGGCACCCGCATCGTGGTGACCTGCGGACCCGGCCCGCAGGTCTCGGTGGAAGACAACGGCAAGGGGTTGGTCGACTTGCCGGAACATAACGATGACCTCGGCTACATCAAACGCTCGGGTCAGCTCGGCCTCGGCTTGAAGATCGTCCACCGGATAAGCGCGTTGCACCAGGCGCGAGTCTCAATCGACACCGCGCCCGATCAGGGAACAAAGATCACGATCGATTTTTCTGCGGTAGCCTGACGTCCGCCGGACATTTCATAGGCACGATGCATATTTTTTAATCCAGCCCTTTTTTATGGATGCGAATTTCGTGCTCAATCAGCGATCACGTGCTATGCGCCTGTGCAATTCTTCCTTTCGCAGCGAGCATGCATGTCCAGGGCCACGGTCTTCTTCCGGCGTTTCGTTCCATCCCTCGTACCCGTCGGCCGATGGGAGCGGCTGCGCTCGTCCTGCGGCGCCCTGCTCGGAATATTGCTGACGGGATTTATCAGCTCGCTCGCCATTGGCGCCGATGCGAGCCTGCCGCTTCTCATTGCCCCGATGGGAGCCTCGGCGGTTCTGCTCTTTGCCGCTCCATCTAGTCCCCTCGCGCAGCCTTGGTCGATCCTCGGCGGCAATGTCGTTTCATCGACAGTCGGCGTAACCTGCGCGCTGTTTATTCCCGATCCAGTTGTTGCAGCCGCGGTTGCGGTTGCGGTCGCCATCGGCGCGATGCTGATGCTCGGTTGCCTTCACCCTCCAAGCGGCGCTGTCGCGCTGACCGCCGTTCTCGGCGGGCCGGCGATACACCAGGCCGGATACGGCTTCGTGCTCTCTCCGGTCGCGGTCAACTCCCTTCTCATCCTTGTCGTCGCGCTCGTCTTCAACAACCTGACCGGCCGTCGCTATCCGCATCTCGCGCCTGCCGCGAACCCGCACAACACGCAGGATCCTTTGCCCAGTCATCGCCTCGGCGTCGTACCGGAAGATCTGCAGGCCGTGCTGGCGCAATATGGCGAGGTCGTCGACATCAGCCCCGAGGAACTCGATACCTTTGTTCACCAGGCGCAGATCCGCGCGTTCGAACGTCGCTCCGGCGAAATCACCTGCGGAGAGATCATGTCGCGTGACGTTGCGACCGTTGCGCCGCAAGCCTCTCTCCGCCAAGCGTGGAAAATGCTGCTCGAACACCGTATCAAGGCCCTGCCGGTCGTAACCGAAAAGGACGGGCTTGTCGGCATCATCACCCAAACAGACTTCATGAAGCACTCGACGCTGAGTTCCGACGGCCGGCTGCAGATCGGCCTGCGTCAGCGAATCGGCAATATTATCGGTCTGCCGACCACGGGACCGCGTGTGGTGTCCGACATCATGACGCGACGTGTCCAGTCGGCTTTGCCGGAAACAATGATTGCAAAGCTCGTCCCGCCGATGGCCGACATGGGCCTGCACCATATGCCGGTGGTCGACGCGGACAACGGCGTGGTGGGCATCGTAACGCAGTCCGACCTTATCGCCGCCTTGTTCCAGCGGCGGCTCGACAGCGCCGAGGATTCCCTGAACGTCGCCTGAGCCCTCGGGGCGCCTGACTCTCCTTAAAAGCGGCTTTAGCCATTTCGCCTCAATCAGCGCCAACCGCTTTCCGCGTGCCGGCCGGCCCCTTCACGCCCGCAGCCTGTCCCGAATTCATTCGATTGACTTAATCAGTTGAATGAGGTAATGTGAGCGCATGATGAAGGACAACAACCCCACTCCACAGCTCCGAGCCGACCGCGGCGACGTTACCCGGGAGAAGCTCCTCAGCGCCTCCATCGACGTCTTCGGGCGCTATGGCTTCGATGGCGCAACGACCCGCAAACTCGCCGACACGGCGGGCGTCAACCTACAGGCCATCCCCTATTATTTCGGCGGCAAGGAAGGCCTCTATATCGCCGCTGCAGAGCACCTGGCTTCGATCATTGGCGGCCATGTCGCGGATTTGCGAAGCGCCATTCTCACGCGCTTCGAACAACTCGATGCCGATGGAAAGGAAATGGCCCCTGCCGAGGCGCGCGCCCTTCTGACCCAGATGGTCCAGAGAATGATCGTGCTCTTCGTCAGCGAACAATCGGAAAGCTGGGCGCGATTCATCATTCGCGAGCAGATGGAGCCCACCGAGGCTTTTGCGCGCATCTACCGCAGCATCATGCGGCCGATGATCGAGATGGCGCGGCGGCTCATCGGAACCATTCTCGGCGATGATCCCGCCTCCGAGCGAATCCGCCTGAGGACGCTGTCCTTCGTCGGAAGCGTCCTCGTGTTTCGGATGGCCCATGCCGCCGTCTATGCCCAGCTGGAATGGAAAACCGCCGGGCCGCACGAGCTCGAAATCCTGCGCCATCACGCGGCCGAACTCGTTGCCGTGCTCGGCGCTGAGAAGGACCACAAGTCATGAAGAAAATCGCTGTTCCCGCTCTCCTGCTCGCCGTTGCTGCGGCCGGGGGCTGGTGGCTCGACCTGCCGGCGCGGTTCGGCTGGGCTGAGGACAATCGCCAGACAGTGCTTTACGGCAATGTCGATATCCGGCAGGTGTCGCTCGGTTTTCGCGTCAGCGGGCGCATCGCGGAGCTTCGTGTCGACGAAGGCGACGCCGTGAAGGCCGGCGACGTGATTGCAAGGCTCGACGCCGAACCATTCGAGCAGGCGTGCGACGCAGCCAAAGCGGAGGTCGAGGCTTTGAGCGCCACGCTCGCCAAGCTCAAGGCGGGTGCGCGGGCCACGGAAATCGCGCAGGCGCGCGCCTTCCACGAAGAGCGCCTCGCCGAGCTGGAAAATGCCAATCTCGCCTATGAGCGCGCGCGGCGACTGCGGCCGAACGGCGCCATTTCCCAAGCGGAACTTGATCAGGCGAGCGCCACGCGCGCCGCCGCTACGGCACGCGCGACCTCGGCGCGTCAGGCTCTGGCGCTGCTCGAAGAGGGTAGCCGCGCGGAAGATATCGCCACGGCGCAAGCGCAGGTGAATGCCGCAACGGCGAAGCTCGCAAGTGCCCGCACATCACTCAAGGATGCCGAGCTCGTCGCGCCAAACGCCGGCGTCGTCCTGTCGCGCGTCCGCGAGACTGGCGCCATCGTCTCCCCGGCGGATAATGTTTATGTGATCTCGTTGACCGAACCGGTCTGGGTTCGCGCCTATGTCGCTGAGCCCGATCTTGGCCGCGTTCATCCCGGGATGAAGGTCAAAGTTACCTCCGACACTGCCCCCAACCGGACCTACGAGGCGACCGTCGGTTTCATCTCGCCCGTCGCGGAATTCACGCCGAAATCTGTGGAAACGCCTGAACTGAGGACGGATCTCGTCTACCGGCTGCGGCTCGTGGTCACCAATCCCGGCACGGACCTGCGCCAGGGCATGCCGGTCACCATTCATCTCCCGACAGCAGGGGAGACCACATCGTGACCCCCGCCCCTGATGTCGCCCCCTTCGTCAGGTTGACGGGTGTCACCAAGCGGTTCGGTGCTCCGGCGCCTGCCCTCGATGCGATCGATGGTACGATTGCTGGCGGGCGGATCACCGGCCTCGTTGGTCCCGACGGCGCCGGGAAGACGACGCTGATCCGCCTGATGACCGGGCTCATGCTGCCTGATGCGGGCACGGTCGAAGTGCTCGGCTACGACACGCGCACGGATCCGGCGAGCATCCAGGCGGCAATCGGTTACATGCCTCAACGCTTCGGCCTCTACGAAGACCTGTCGGTTCAGGAAAACCTCGACCTTTATGCCGACCTGCGCGGTCTGCCGAAGGACGAGCGCGCTGCTACGTTTGGCGAGCTTCTCGAATTTACCGATCTCAGGCGCTTCACGACGCGCCTTGCCGGAAAACTCTCCGGCGGCATGAAGCAGAAGCTCGGCCTCGCATGCGCGCTTCTGCGCAAGCCGCGCCTTCTGCTGCTCGACGAGCCGGGCGTCGGCGTCGATCCGATTTCGCGGCGTGATCTCTGGAAGATGGTCGAAGACCTCACGGCCGAGGGCATCGGTGTCGTCTGGTCAACGGCCTACCTCGAAGAGGCGGAGGCCTGTGACCATGTCTTCCTGTTCAATCAGGGTCGCTTGCTTTTCGCCGGCCGGCCGCAGGACATGACGCAGCGCGTCGAAGATCGCGTCTTTCGGGTAAGCGGCATCGAAGGTCGCCGCCGCGAGAAGCTCGCGCGTCTTCTCGATGACGAAGGCGTGGTCGACGGTGTCATTCAGGGCGAGGGGATCCGCCTCGTGATGAAGGCAGGTCTTGAGCCTCCGTCGCTCGCCGGCAACGGCGCCGCGACGGCCTGGCGTGCCGACGTAATGCCGCCGCGCTTCGAGGATGCCTTTGTCGACATGCTCGGCGGTGGCCCCGGCGGCCGCTCGCGACTTGCGGAAACGCAAAGGACCTTTGCCGCCGAAGAGGGCAAGGCGGTGATCGAGGCGCGCGGCCTGACGAAGCGCTTCGGCGACTTCACCGCCGCCGACAATATTACCTTCGATATCCCGCGTGGCCAGATTTTCGGCCTGCTCGGTCCGAACGGCGCGGGCAAGTCGACCACGTTCAAGATGCTTTGCGGCCTGTTGAAGCCAACGGCCGGCGAAGGTCGGGTTGCCGGCTTCGATCTCAGGCGGGATGCGGCGGCTGCGCGCAACCGGCTCGGCTACATGGCGCAGAAATTCTCTCTCTATGGTGATCTCAGCGTCACCCAGAATCTGAACTTCTTTGCGGGCGTCTACGGGCTCTCCGGCCCGAAACGGCGCGAGCGCATCGAGCTGATGACTGAGATCTTCGATTTCCGGCCGATCCATGACATGTCCGCCAAGGACCTGCCGCTCGGCCTCAAGCAGCGCTTGGCGCTCGCCTGCGCGGTGCTGCACGAACCGGAAGTGCTCTTTCTCGACGAACCAACTTCCGGTGTCGATCCGATCACACGGCGCGAATTCTGGACCCACATCAACGGCCTCGTGGAAAAGGGCGTGACCGTTCTTGTCACCACCCACTTCATGGACGAGGCGGAATATTGCGACCGCATCTCGCTGATTTATCGCGGCAGATCGATTGCGCTCGGCTCGCCGGATGAGATGAAGAAGCGGGTCGCCAACAAGCACCTTCCGGATCCGACGATGGAAGACGCGTTTATCGCGCTGGTTCAGGGCTCGGAGGCGAAGGAAGCGGCATGAACAGGATCCGCAAGAGCGACGGCCGTGAACAGGGCGCCGGCAGGGCGCGGCGCTTCGCCGCCCTCGTGCGCAAGGAAAGCTACCAGATCGTGCGCGACCCGAGCAGCATCCTGATCGCCTTCGTGCTGCCGCTGATCCTGCTCTTCCTCTTCGGCTACGGCGTTTCGCTCGACACGACGCGGACGCGTGTTGCACTGGTGGTCGAGGAGGTAACGCCGCTGACACGCGATCTCGCCGCAAGCTTTCAAGCGTCACGCTATTTCGCCATCGTCAACGGCCACGACCGTCGCGAATTCGAGGATGATCTCGTGCTCGGCCGCGTGCGTGGCATTCTGGTTATACCGGCGAGCTTTGCGTCCGACCATGCCGCGGGACGCCACCCGGCAGTCCAAGTGATCGTCGACGGTTCGGATCCGAACACGGCGAATTTCGTGCAGAACTATGCGCAGGGCACGGTCGCCAACTGGGAGCGCCAGCGTTTCACCGAGGGCGTGGGGCGCTCTCCGGCAATCGCCGCCGAACAGCGCTTCTGGTTCAATCCGGAGCTGACGAGCCGCAATTTCCTCGTTCCCGGATCAATCGCCATCGTCATGACGCTGGTCGGCACGTTGCTGACTTCGCTCGTGGTCGCGAGGGAATGGGAGCGCGGGACGATGGAAGCGATGATGGCGACACCCGTCTCCGCCGCCGAGCTCCTTGCCGGCAAGCTCTTGCCCTATTTCATTCTCGGGCTCACGTCGATGACGCTCTGCGTGCTGCTTGCGGTCTTCCTCTTCGGTGTGCCTTTCCGCGGCTCGGTGGCGGCACTTTACGCGCTCTCCGCCACGTTCCTGATGCCAGCCCTCGGTCAGGGGCTATTGATCTCGGCCGCCACCAAGAACCAGTTCCTCGCCTCGCAGCTCGCGCTGATAACGGCCTTCCTGCCGGCTTTCCTGCTT
Organism: Sinorhizobium psoraleae; assembly: GCF_013283645.1. Classification (GTDB taxonomy): domain Bacteria; phylum Pseudomonadota; class Alphaproteobacteria; order Rhizobiales; family Rhizobiaceae; genus Sinorhizobium; species Sinorhizobium psoraleae. The sequence continues at coordinate 1,099,174 of NZ_JABEKV010000003.1, read as the reverse complement.
TCCGGTTTCCTCTTCGAGATCAATTCGATGCCGACCGTTATCCAATGGATCACGTTCATCGTGCCCGCACGCTATCTGATCCCCAGCCTGCAAACGGTGTTTCTGGCCGGCGACATCTGGCCGATGTTCGCGCGTGCGATCGCGATGATGCTTCTTATCGGCAGCGTCTTCTTCGCGCTGGCCGCACGCAGCACCAGAAAGAGGATCGGCTGACATGTGGTGGACACGGTTGAAGGCGCTGATCATCAAGGAACTGCTGGCGGTGCTGCGCGATCCAAAGGGTCGCGCCATCCTGATCGGTCCGCCCATCATCCAGCTGCTCGTCTTTTCCTACGCGGCAACGCTCGAGGTAAAGAACGTCGATCTGATGGTGCTCGATCGCGATACCGGCCAGTGGAGCCAGGAACTGGTCCAGCGGATCGGCGGGTCGCCGACCTTCCGAACCATTACCCGAGCGAACAACCCGGCGGAAGTCCAGTTCGCCATCGATACGCAGCGCGTGCTTGCGGCACTGGAAATCGGTCCTACCTTCTCCCGCGACATCGAAGCGGGACGGCCGGCCGAAGTTCAGTTGATCCTCGACGGGCGGCGCTCCAACGCCTCGCAGATCGTTTCCGGTTATCTGAGCCAGATCGTCGGCATGCTCGCCGCCGAGACCCCAGCGGGAAAACGTGCGGCATCCGACGTGATCCGGGTCGAGGCGCGCAACTGGTTCAATCCCAACCTCACCTTCCAATGGTTCATGGTGCCGAACCTGGTGGCAAGCATTGCGCTTCTGATCGGATTGATTGTCACCGCTTTGTCGGTCGCCCGCGAGCGCGAGCTCGGCACCTTCGATCAGCTCATCGTCTCGCCGTTGCGCACCCATGAAATCCTCATCGGCAAGCTGATACCGCCGATGATGATCGGCCTCTTCCACATCACCGTCTATATTCTGGCGGCCGTGTTCATTTTCGGCGTGCCGTTGCGCGGCTCGCTCTTTCTGCTTTACGGCAGCGCGATCTTCTATCTCGCTTCCGTCGTCGGGCTCGGTCTTTTCATCTCGGCGCTGTCGATGACGCAGCAACAGGCGATCCTCGGAGCCTTCCTGTTCATGGTTCCCGCCATGCTCTTGTCAGGGTTTGCGACGCCGATCGAGAACATGCCGTCCTGGCTGCAGCCGATCACGCTCGTCAATCCGCTGCGTTACTTTCTGGTGATCGTGAAAGGCGTGTTCCTGAAGGATATCCCGCTCGCCGAGGTCGTGCATCAGACCGTGCCGCTCTGCCTGATCGCCGTCGTGACACTTTCTGCCGCCGCCTGGCTGTTCCGTAGCCGGCTGGAGTAGCAAGGTCAGACAAGCCGGATTGGTCCGGGATACTTTCCGACGATCTCGTCCGCGGTGAGCAATGTCACACCCTCGACTATCGACTGGGCGATCAGAATACGATCGAAGGGGTCTTTGTGGATTGGGGGGAGTTGGTCGATTTCTACCGCGTGTGCGCTGCTGACGGGCAGTTCCTCATAGCCGTTGTCCAAGCCGCGGCGCAGCAGCCGAGGATCGGCCTCGAAATCAGGGCGCCCGAGGCCGCGCTTGATGGCGATTTCCCAGAGGCTCGCCGCACTGAAAAAGAGGATGTTCTCCCGGCTTTCTATGAGCGCCCGGGCTTCCAGCGGCAACCGGCTACCCAGAGAAGTATGCGCGTATCAAGCAGAATATTCATCCGCCGGTGCCGAAGAGATTTTCAATCTCATCGCTTCCCATACGATCGAAATCGTCCGGCACGACGATCTGGCCGGTCATGAAGCCGAGCCGCCGCTTTTCGGTCTCGGAAGGCTGATCGAGGGCAACCACCTTCACCATTGGCTTTCCCGCCATGGCGATGATGAACGGCTCCCCCCTCGCCGCCTTTTCGACCAGCCGCGACAAATGGGTCTTGGCCCCGTGAATATTGACGGTTTCCATCACTGCCTCCGCTGGATTGAACTTAGTTTATCTAACTTAGTTCAACCCAGCGTGGCTTTCAGGCTTTCACGAACCGTTCAACCGCAGCAATCTCGTTCTGCCGGATATCATGGCCGCCAGAATGCCACTCAATGGTCACCGCCGCCTTCTGAGCGTTGAAGTAATCGGCGAGCGATTGCGTCAGTGGCGCCGGGCAGATCGGATCGCGCTCCCCGGCGGTAATCAGTATGCCCCGGCCCTCCAGCTTCGGATTGGCTTTCGGCTTGAACGGGATCAGCGGGTGCATCAGCACCGCCCTGTCAAAGACGCCTTCCTCGATCATGACATTGGCAAGGATATTTGCACCGTTGGAATAGCCGAGGCCGATTACTTCCGAGGCTTCATGCTCGGCTGCAAGCGTCTTGGCGAAATTTGCCAGCTTGGTCGTGGCGCGCGCGAGATCCGCCATATCGTAGACGCCCTCGCCGGTGCGCCTGAAGAAGCGCGCCGCGCCATATTCGGATACGTCGCCGCGCGGCGACACGATCGTTGCCTCGGGCAAGAGTTGTGAACCGAAGGTGAAGAACTGGTTTTCGTCTCCTCCGGTACCGTGAAGCACGAAGAGGATCGGACTGCCGGGTTTGCCGGCTTTCAATTTATGCGCATAGCCGTGGTCGACCATTGAACTCTCCTTGACACCCGGCCCGCCCGCGCGGGCGGTGCCATACTTGCTCGTCTCATCAAATTGCATCGCCCTCCCCCGCGTGAAACGGAGGAGGAATCTCGGCCGCAGCGGAGCGGAAGGTTACGCTTCAAGCTTCTGCAGGTGGCTTTCCAGGATCGGGCGCAGATGCTTGTGCTGCTGCGGCAGTTTCAGCGCCTCGCCGAGATGAGCGACCTCCTCGTCACGGGCAAAGCCGGGTTCGTTCGTCGCGATCTCGAAGAGCACGCCGCCCGGCGTCCTGAAGTAGATCGCCCAGAAGTAGTCGCGGTCGATTACCGGGGTGACGTGATAGCCGGTGTCCATCAGCGCCTTGCGTACTTCCAGCTGCTTTTCGCGATTGTCGACCGCGAAGGCGACATGGTGCACGGAGCCGGCGCCTTGCGCCGCACGATTGACGTTCGGCAGCGTTTCGAGATCGACGAGGCTCGCGCTGTTACCGCCGGGCACGATCAGCCGGGTGACGCCATCCTTCCGGTCGAGTTCCTCATAGCCCATGAACTTGAGCAGTTCGGAAGTGGCGCCCTCATCGCGCAACCGCATAGCGACCGAATGGAAACCACGGATCGCGTGGTCCTCGGAAATGCCGCCCTCAGTCCAAGGTGTGCGCGGATCGTCCCTTGCCTCGACCAGAGCGAAGCCGTCGCCATCGGGGCCGGCAAAGTTCAGGCGCTTCTCGCCGAAGGTTTCCTCATCCTTGAGGCCGGTGACGCCAAGCTTGCTCAGGCGATCTCGCCAGAAGCCGAGCGAACCGACGGGAACGGAGAAGACGGTCGTCCCGACCTCTCCGGTGCCGGCGCGACCGCGCGGCATCTGCGGAAACGGGAAATAGGTCATCACGGTGCCGGGCGTCCCGGTCTCGTCACCATAGTAGAGGTGGTAGACGTCCGGTGAATCGAAGTTCACGGTCTTCTTCACGCGACGCAAGCCGAGCGTGCTGGTGAAAAATTGGTTGTTGGTGCGGGCGTCGTCCGCCATCGACGTGACGTGATGCAGGCCCTTGATCTGGTCGAGCATTGTCATATTCCTTTCTGCCCGTCTCCAATCGGGCTCGTTGATGACGCATAGATGCGCTCTTCCCCTCCTTTGCGAAAGGCTGAGGCGGACAAACGCATTGTCAACGCGGCGTTGACATACTCAGCCGCTCGTTGAGAAAAATCGACAGCGATGAGTCACTTGCCACCGGTTGAGCCGATGCCTACCATCGACTAAATCGGTCACCCGAGAAGAACGCATGGAGGAGGAGCCAGGCATTCTGTGAAATATCGTTTCGCGCTTGTGCTCTGCCTTCTGCCATTCATCGCTGTGCTTATTGCCTGGCAGGGCAATGCCATCGCTACTCGCCGCTATATGCAGGAGGCCTCAGCGCAGGCGACGACGACGCTGAGGCTTGCCGTCTCCGCGCTGAGCGGCCACCTCAATCGCTACCAGGCGCTACCCGCGCTTATCGCGGATCACGATGACGTCAAGGAACTGGCCACGCGGCCACAGGACCGGCGGCTTCGCGAGAGCGTCAACAGCTATCTGAAGGAAATCAACAAACTTCTCAGGTCCTCCGATATCTATGTGATCACCCCCGATGGCGACACGATTGCCGCAAGCAATTACGACGGTCCCGCAAGCTTCGTCGGGCAGAACTTCAGCTATCGCCCCTATTTCCAGGACGCCCTGAAGGGAGTCCAGTCCCGCTTCTATGCGCTCGGCACGACGTCGCTCAAACGCGGCTATTATTTCGGTTCGCCGATCCACATCGGCAGAGAAATCCGCGGCGTCATTGTCTTCAAGGTCGATATCGAGACGATCGAGGCCTCCTGGCAGGGGGGCGAGTACAAGCTGTTCGTTTTCGACCCTGAAGGCATCATTTTCATGAGCGGCAGTCCGGAATGGCTCTACGCCGGTATCCTGCCGCTCACGCCCGAGCGGCTCGCGCGCACCGAGGCCTCGCGCCGCTATGCCAATGCCGTTCTCCGCCCGTTGCCGGTATCGCGCAGCAGGCTTTTTGATCACCAACTGATGCGGATCGCAACGGGCGATACGAGTCGGGAATACCTCGTTCTTTCGCAATATATGCCGGAAGCCGATTGGACTGTGAACGTGTTGATCGATACGGCGTCGGTAAAGACACAGGCCATGACCGCCGTCGCCGCCGCAATGCTGCTTTGCGGGCTGGCCGGCCTTGCAGTCGCCGTGCTCTTGCAACGCCGTGCGCGCCTCAGGGAGCGCTTGCTGATGCAGGCGCAAGCCCAGAGCGAGCTTGAGCGCCGCGTCGAAGAGCGCACGGCAGATCTCGCACGCGTGAATGCCCAGATCGAGGAGGAGATCGCCGAGCGACGGCTTACCGAACAGCAATTGCGCCAGACCCAGGCAGATCTCATCCAGGCAGGCAAACTCGCCGGCCTCGGCCAGATGTCGGCGGCGCTCTCGCACGAGTTCAATCAGCCACTTGCAGCCGCCAAGACCTATGCCGACAGTGCTGCGCTCTTGATGGAGAGGGGGCGGACGACCGAAGCGAGCGACAATATCAGGCGCATTTCCGGCCTCATCGACCGCATGGCGTCCATCAGCAGGCATCTGCGCAATTTTGCCCGCAAGCCCAATGAGAAGCTTGGCCCCGTGCCTCTCGACGAGGTCATGCGCGACACGATGGAAATCGTGGCGGCTCGGATCAAAGCAGCAAATGCCACGGTGAACATCGACCTCGGGGACGCGCCTCTTGTCGTCCGGGCGGGCTCGGTCCGGCTACAACAGGTGCTCGTCAACGTCATCTCCAACGCCGCCGACGCGGTCGAGAGCCTCAATGATCGTGTAATCTCGGTCAAAGCCAGACGCGAGGGCGACCAGGTCGTGATCACGATCCGCGACCGTGGGCCTGGCGTGGCATCCGCCATTGCCGAACGCATCTTCGACCCGTTCTTCAGCACCAAGGGCGTCGGCAAGGGCCTCGGCCTCGGCCTTTCCATCTCCTACAATATCGTCAAGGATTTCGGCGGCAACCTGACGGTTTCCAACCACGTCGAGGGAGGCGCCGTGTTTCGCATCGAGCTTGCGGCGAGCAGCCGGACCAAGCGGGAGGCTGCCGAATGACCGAAAGCCGGGTCCTGCTCGTCGACGACGAAGAGGAGCTTCGCCATTCGAGCGCCCAGGCACTCGAGCTTGCGGGTTTTCGCGTCGACACGTTCGCCAGCGCCGAACACGCGCTCGAATTCATCGGTTTCAGCTTTTCCGGTGTCGTCATCAGCGACATTCGCATGCCGGGCATGGATGGCATGACCTTTCTGCAGCGCATTCGCGAGATCGACGCCGAGGTCCCGGTCATCCTTGTGACCGGTCATGGCGACGTCCAGCTCGCCGTTCGAGCGATGCGCGAAGGCGCCTATGATTTCGTGGAAAAACCCTTCACGGCGCAAACGCTCGCCGGCACCATTCGCCGCGCGCTCGAGTGGCGCGGTCTCGTGCTTGAAAACCGCCGCCTGAGAGCGGTTGCAGGAAAGCGCGACGACATCGAGCAACGGCTGCCGGGGCGAAGCCAGGCGATGGTCGACCTGCGTTACCGGGTCCGCGCCATCGGCGCATCCGACGCCGATACGCTGATCATCGGCGAAACGGGCGTCGGCAAGGAAGTCGTGGCGCGCGCACTCCACGATCTGAGCAGCCGCGCCAACAGCCCGTTCATCGCCATCAATTGCGCCGCTCTTCCGCAGACGCTGATCGAGAGCGAACTTTTTGGGCATGAGGCCGGGGCTTTTCCGGGCGCGTTGCGACCGCGCTACGGCAAGTTCGAGCACGGACGTGGCGGCACGATCCTGCTCGACGAGATAGGGTCGATGCCTTTCGACCTACAGGCGAAGTTCCTCCGCGTGCTGCAGGAACGCGTCATAACCCGGCTCGGCTCCAACGAGATCGTGCCGCTCGACGTACGCTTCATTGCCACGAGCAAAGTCGATCTGGAGCGCGAGGTTGCCGCCGGCCGCTTCCGCGCCGATCTGCTTTATCGGTTGAATGTCGCGACACTGCGGGTGCCGCCGCTAGCCCAGCGCCGTTCCGACATTCCGCTGCTTTTCATGCAGCTTGTGCGCGAATCCGCCGCGCGCTACGGCCGTGATGACGCCGAGATTTCCCCTGCCCTGGCGTCGGAAATCGCCGAGCGCGACTGGCCCGGCAACGTTCGCGAATTACGCAATGCAGCCGAACGCTTCGTGCTCGGACTCGAAGCCGAAAAGGACGACGCCGCGTCCACACAGGTGAACGGCGCGCGACTCGCCGACAAGGTCGCCGCCTTCGAAAAGAACCTTATCGCCGGTGCGCTTACGGTCCATGGCGGGGCTTTGAAGCCTGTCTATGAGTCTCTCGGGATCTCGCGCAAGACGCTCTATGAAAAGATGCAGAAGTACGGTCTCGACAAGAGGCTTCTGACGGCGGATGCACCACGCGAAGACAGCATGTGATCGGCCCTCAAGCCTTTGGGCGGGATCGGGGCTCAGGACCGCATCGCATCTCGTCGTCCCGCTCAAGTGAATCCACAACCTCGACAGGTGTCTTCATGATGATTTCACGATGCGGGAACGGGATTGAGATGCCGGCCGCCTTGAACGCATCCCACAAAGCCATGAGCACCTCGCCGCGGACGTTGGTAAGCCCGTTGCTCGGATCGGAAATCCAGAATCTCAGTTTGAAGTCGAGCGACGATGATCCAAAGGCGGTCATCCAACAGACCGGCTGGGCGTAGACACTGGAAACCCGCGGAATGGTTTTCGCGGCCTCGATCGCTATGCGGACAACCTCGTGCGGATCGCTGTCATACGAAGTGCCGAAGCTGACCTCGATGCGGACATATTCACTGGAAAACGACCAGTTCACGACCTGCTGGGAAATAAAGTCTTCGTTCGGGATGAGATATTCCTTTCCATCTCTCGTGATGACGGAGACGAAGCGGGAGCGTAGGTCGCGGATAGAGCCGAAGGTTTCTCCAAGCGTTATCGTGTCGCCCGGTTTGATCGATTTATCGAGAAGAATGATGATTCCGGATATGAAGTTGGAGACGACCTTCTGCAGGCCGAAACCGATGCCTACGCCGACGGCACCCGAAAAGACCGTGAGAGCGGTCAGATCGATTCCCGTCGCAGACAAGGCAACAGCGCCGGCAAATACAATCAATCCTATTTTGATGAGTTTGCTGATGAGGACCTTGAGCGATGGCGTCAGATCCGCGGACTTCTGTATCCAATGCGATGACATGTTGCCAAAGAGAACGGCCAGCCAGATTAGCGCCGCAGAAAGGACGACCGCCTTCAAAACCAACAACATCGAAAGACGAACCGCACCGAGATTGACGGCCATGCCGTCAAGGGCTGCCTGGATCGTGCGATCCAGTCCAAGGGCGTAAAGTGCAAAATAGAGCCAGCCGGCGACGGCAACGACCCGCGCGAGCGTCTGGTTTCTGATTATGCGCGTGAGCACCGAGATGACAAACCATGCGGCAACGAGCGTGAGGGCTGTAGCCACCATCCACCGGTACGAGGGCCATCCAAATCGCAACAGGACCACATCCGCGATCCACAACCACACGATCAAAAAGAGCCACCGCAGCCGTCGCATGAAGGCGATGATGACGCGCAGCAGATCGGGGTTTCCCTTGATGGTGCGCGCGCGGGATTCCAATGCCGGCTCTATCCGTTTTGCCAGAAAACCGCAAAGCAGGTAACCGGTTACGATCAGAACAGACTGATAGAGCGTCCATTCGTTCAGAAGAACAGTCTGCAGCCAGGATCCGGCAGCGTTGACCGCTTCTATGAAATCCATCACCTTTCTCGTCGAAATTTCCGCAGGGCAACCCGCGGCGTCGAGTTTTGTCTAATCCGAATTTCGGATCATTGTTGAAAACTCGGAGCGGCCAAGGATGGTTCCTAACCTGGCCCCTAGCCATGGGGATTTGCGAAAGATTGGTCTGCCGGCGAGAAATTCCGGCCCGGTTCTTGTTCGCTTTGCCGGGCTGATTTTCGCCGTCGCGGTGCTGATGACAACGGTTCACCGGCCAGCCGGCCGCTCGAAGCGGGGCGCCCTGCGCGATAAACGGAGACGCAGTACCCCGCGTCTCCGTAGTTTGAGCTGCGGATCTCAGACGTTGAAGGCGGCGCCGATCAGCGTCTTGGTATAGGGCTCCTTCGGCGCTTCGAAGATCGCGTCCGTTTCGCCCTCCTCGACGATGCGGCCGTTTTTCATCACGATCACATAGTCCGACATCGCCTTCACGACCGAAAGATCGTGACTGATGAAGATGTAGGAGAGCCCATGCAAACGCTGCAGGTCGCGCAGAAGCTCGATGACCTGCCCCTGCACCGAGCGATCGAGCGCCGATGTCGGTTCGTCGAGGATGACGACCTTCGGCTTCAGGATCATGGCGCGGGCGATGGCGATGCGCTGACGCTGGCCGCCCGAGAACTCATGCGGATAACGGTTGCGCGACGCCGGATCGAGGCCGACCTCCTTCAAGGCCGCGATCGCGCGGCGATCCCGCTCGGCCCGGTTGAGCCCGGGTTCGTGCACGTAGAGACCTTCGGTGATGATCTCACCGACCGTCCGGCGCGGTGACAGCGAGCCATAGGGGTCCTGGAAGACGAGCTGGAGCTCGCGGCGAAGGGGCCGCATGGAGCTCCGGTCGAAACCGGAAATATCCGTCGTATCGAAACGGTAGTGCCCCTTGCTCGGCAAGAGCCGGAGCAGCGCCCTCCCCAATGTCGACTTGCCGGATCCGGATTCACCGACGATACCGATCGTCTGGCCTTGCCTCAGGCGCAGATTGACGCCATCAACGGCGCGAAACACCCCGGTCGAGCCTCGGAACAGCCCGCCACCGATCGCATAGTCAACCGCGACGTCCCGGCCCTCCAGAATGATCGGCGCAGTTTCCGGGGGCGATGCCTTGCGTCCGCTGGGCTCGGCTGCAAGCAGCATCTTCGTATATTCGGCCTTCGGCCGTTCGAAGATGTCAGCCGTCGTGCCGTGCTCGACGACCTCGCCGCGACGCATCACGGCGACGCGCTCGGCAAAATGCTTCACGATGCCGAGGTCGTGCGTGATCAACACGATTGCCATGCCGAAACGCTTCTGCAGCTGCTTCAGGAGATCGAGGATCTGTGCCTGGATGGTGACGTCCAGCGCGGTCGTCGGTTCGTCGGCGATCAGGATATCCGGCTCGTTGGCGAGCGCCATGGCGATCATCACGCGCTGGCGCTGGCCGCCTGAGAGTTCGTGCGGATAGCTGTCGATGCGCCGAGCGGGCTCAGGGATGCCGACGAGCTCCAGCAGTTCCAGCACGCGCTTGCGCGCCTGCTTGAATGTTCCCCCGCGGTGATGGACGATCGGCTCGGCGATTTGCCGCCCGATCGTGTAGAGTGGATCGAGCGATGTCATCGGCTCCTGGAAGATCATCGTGATCTTCGAGCCGCGCACGTCGTTCAGCGCCTTTGGCGCAAGGCCGACAAGCTCGCGGCCGCGATAGCGGGCCGAGCCGGTCACGGTGCCGTTCGTCGCCAATAGCCCCATGATGCCCATCATGGTCTGGCTCTTGCCGGAACCGGACTCGCCGACGACCGCCAGCGTCTCGCCGGCGCGGACATCGAGATCGATGCCTTTCACGGCCTCGACAGTGCCGTCCGGTGTCGAAAAGTCCACCTTGAGGCCGCGAACGGCGAGAATGGATTCCTTCATGTCTGCCATGTCAGCGGTCCTTCGGGTCAAGCGCATCGCGCAGGCCGTCGCCGACGAAATTCAGCGAAAACAGCGTGACGACGAAGAAGATGGCCGGGAAGATGAGCAGCCACGGCGCCGACTGGATATTGTTTGCCCCTTCGGAGATGAGCGCGCCCCAGCTCGTCAACGGCGCCTGCACGCCGAGGCCGAGGAAGGAGAGGAAGCTCTCGAGCAGGATGACCTTCGGCACGACGACGGTGACGAAGACGATCACCGGGCCGATGGTGTTCGGGATGATGTGACGGCGGATGATCTGCCAGTCGGTAAGACCTAGCGCCTGGGCCGCCCCCACGAACTCGCGCCGCTTGAGCGCCAGCGTCTGTCCCCGCACGATACGCGCCATATCCAGCCATTCGACGGCGCCGATCACCAGGAAGATCAGGATGAAGCTGCGGCCGAAGAAAACGACGAGCACGACGACGAGGAAGACGAAGGGCAGCGAATAGAGGATCTCGACCAGACGCATCATGACATTGTCGACACGCCCGCCGATATAGCCTGAGGTCGCCCCGTAGACCACACCGATGCCGAGCGAGACGAGGCTCGCCAGCAGCCCGACGGCGATCGATATCTGTCCGCCGAGCATCACGCGAACGAGCAGGTCGCGGCCATTCGAGTCGGTGCCGAAGGGGAAATATTCGCGATCCACCTGGCCCTCGACCTTAAGGGTGCGGCCATCATCTTCGGTGACGACGACCTTCGTGCCTTCGAACTCGTTGGCCCTGTCGAAATACCGCGTCGCGCGCGGGTCGATCGGCTGATCCGAAGTAGAGGCAATCGTGGCAGTGAAGTTTTCGCCCTCGACGTTGAATTCCTTGAGCGCGACGCGGGCGCGGGTCGCCACACCTTCCATCACGTCCTGAAGCGTCGAGGTATCCGGCCGCGGTTCGAGGCTGGGGGCAATCGAGACGTAGGACGGGAACACCTGATCGTAGCTATGCGGCGAGAATAGCGGCCCCACGAAGGAGAAGAGCGCAATCAACACCAGCATCACACAACCGGCCATGGCGGCGCGATTGCGGCGGAAGCGGAGCGCGGCGAGCTGGAAGAGGCTGCGGCCCTTGGTTTCCGCAGGAACCTCCGGCACGTGGACGATATCAGTCATGGCGAACCCTCGGATCGAGCAGGCCGTAGAGAATATCGACCAGAAGATTGAAAACGATGACGAAGATGGCGATGAGGACGACGGTGCCCATGACCAGAGTGTAGTCGCGGTTGATAGCGCCGAGTACGAAATAGCGTCCGACACCCGGAATCGTGAAGATCGTCTCCACCACGGCCGAACCTGTAAGGAGTGCGGCCGCACAGGGTGCGAGATAGGAAACGACCGGAAGCATCGCGCCGCGCATCGCGTGCGTCACCACGACCGCGCGCGACGGAAGACCATAGGCCTTGGCGGTACGGATGTGGTCGGTGTGGAGCGCCTCGATCATCGATCCGCGCGTGAGCCGGGCGAAGACGGCGAGCTGCGGCAGCGCCAGGGCAATCATCGGCAGGATCAGGAAGCGGAACGATCCGTCCCCCCAGCCGCCCGCCGGCAGCCACGACAGGACGATCGCGAAAACGAGTGTCAGGACCGGGCCGACAACAAAGTTCGGAACGGTGACGCCGATCGTCGAGACCGCCATGATCCCGAAATCGAGGATGCTGTTCTGCCTGAGGGCTGCAATGGTGCCGGCGATTACACCACCGATGACGGCCAGAAGCAGTGCGTAGAATCCGAGCTCCATCGAGTAGGGCAGGCCCTTGCCGATCAGCTGCGCGACATTGTTGTCATGGTAGATGTAACTCGGGCCGAAGTCGCCCGTCACCGCATTGCTGAGATAGATGAGGTATTGGCGCCAGAGCGGCTGATCGAGGTGGTAGGTCCTCATCAGGTTCTCCATCGTGGAGGGAGGGAGAGGACGCTCGAGATTGAAGGGGCCGCCGGGGGCAAACCGCATCAAGAAGAAGGATATGGTGACGACGATGAACAGCGTCGGCACCGCACTCGCCAGTCGGCGAAGGATGAAGGGGATCATGGATGTGCTCCGAAGGCGACGCGCGGCAGCGGCCGCGCGTCGCCTCAGTTCGTTATTCGGCGACGCTCAGGAACTTGCTCAAATGCGCGTTCGGCCCGTTGTCCTGCCAGCCCTTGACGCGGCTCGAGACGAGCCACAGGTCTGCCTGGGTCAGGAACGGCGCGATCGGCTGTTCCTTCATCAGCAGGGTCTCGGCTTCATGGAGGATCTTCGAGCGTGCCGCCGGATCCTGTTCTTCATAGGACTTCTTCATCAACGCGTCGAATTCGGCGTTTTCGAAGTGTCCGTAGTTGAAGGTCTTGTTGGTGCTGAGGCTCAGCGCCAGGAAGTTCTCGGCATCCGCATAGTCGGCAACCCAACCGGCACGGGCGACGTTGAACTTGCCGCCTTCCTGCAGGTAGGCGTAGTGCGACGACACGTCGAGGTTCACGAGCGAGACCTTGGCGCCGAAGGTGTTCTTCCACATGTCGGCAACAGCCGTTGCAACACGTTCATGGTTCGGGTTCGTGTTGTAACGGATTTCGATGTTCAGCGGCTTGCCGCCCTCGCCGTAGCCGGCCTCCTTCATCAGGGCGATGGCCTGATCTTCGCGGTCGAGCTGAGACAGGTTGGCAAAGTCGGCCTTCGCCGGGTCGCCGTAGCTCTCGATGCCCGGCGGCACCATCGAATAGGACGGCAGCTGCGAACCGCTGTAGATCTCCTTGGCGAGGAAGTCGCGGTCGACCGCCATAGAGAGCGCCCGGCGAACGCGAACGTCGCTATAGGGTTCCTGCCGCGTGTCGAAGGCGTAATAGTAGGTTGCAAGTGTCGGCGAGACGTGGACCTGGTCGCCATACGACTTGCGCAGCCGCTCGATCTGGTCGGCCGAGAAGTTGTAGGCGAGATCCATTTCCTTCGCTTCGAAGCGACGCACCGAGGCGGCCTGGTCGTCGATCGGATAGAAGATCACCTTGTCGAGCTTGACGTTGGCGGCATCCCAGTAATTGGCGTTCTTCTCGACCGTCAGGCTGTCGTTCGGCACATGGGCGGCCAGCTTGAACGCACCGTTCGAAATCATCACGCCCGGCTTGACGAAATCGGCGCCGTTCTTCTCTACGCTCGCCTTGCTGACGGGAAGCGCGGTCTGGTGGGCGAGCAGCTCCAGGAAGAAGGGCGTCGGGCGCTCCAGAGTGATTTCGAGCGTCTTTTCGTCGACCGCCTTCACGCCGAGCTGGTCGACCGGCACTTCGCCCTTGTTGACCTTTTCGGCATTCTTGATCGGGAACAGAATGTTGGCGTATTCGGCGGCCGTCTTCGGATCCTCCACACGGCGGAACGAGAAGGCGAAGTCTTCTGCCGTTACCGGCGAGCCGTCCGACCATTTGGCATCGGCACGCAGCTTGAAGGTGTAGACGGTGCCGTCATCCGAAAGCTCCCAGGTTTCGGCGGCGCCGGGGATGACCTTGCCTGCGGCGTCGTAGATCATCAGGCCTTCATAGAGATCCTTGAGGATGAACTCTTCGATGTTGATCGACGTGTGGGCCTGGTCGAGCGTCTGCGGCTCGCCGGCGTTACCGCGATGAAGCACCGCTTCCGCAAGTGCAGGGCTTGCGCCGATCAGCAGCGAGCCAAGCAACGCTGCGGCGCTGAGTTTAAGTTTCAGTGAGGTCATTGTTTTTTCTCCTTCCCCTCGTTTTGGGTTGTGATCGCAGGAGAGAAGGGCAAATTCTCAACAAAGGCAAGGCGCTTTGTGCGGAAAATTGCATCCTCCTCTATAGAACGTCATTTACATAGACGCATAAGTTGTATTTCGTTTGCGGTGGTTTTCGTCGCTTTTGCGACTTTGGTCAGGCTGGACAGCGATCGCCGGATTGGCAGACTGTAACGTTTTAGATCGGATTCAAACATCGACACTTCTCCTCCTGGAAACGTCCTGAAAAGAACGTCATGCAAAGTTCGTGAATTGATGCGGCACTTTACGTAATATGCGAAAAAATTTGCGGCACCTGTCGCAATCTTTTTGCAACGTCATGCGTCCGTACCGATGGCGCCGCTACGTCAGCGATGTGCGATTTGGACGCCGGCGCCTATCGTCTGCCACCGATCTGTGCTCCTTTTCCCCGCTCCGTGCGTCACCCTGCCAGCACCACCAGAAAGCGAAAGCCGCGATTTCTGACCGTTCAATTTCTCATCCACAGCAAAATCCGCTGACGCACGTCCATCAAGTGCCCGGCCGTGCCGCTGTCCCCGTTGCCAAAAGACCCGCATGAATTATTGTGCCCCTGACTTGGTCCGGCAACGCCCGTTCCACGTCCGTCGGAGAGTGCCAAAGCCGTCTTCGACGACCTCGCCGAGCGGCGCTGTTTTCAGCCCGTATCCGCCTATCCATCACGCCTGGAGTGAGGCGTCCAGCATCAGGGAGATTTCGAATGGCATTGATCACATTGCGGCAACTGCTCGACCATGCAGCGGAGAATAATTATGCGCTGCCAGCCTTCAATGTGAACAATCTCGAATATATTCAGGCCGTCATGCGAGCCGCCGACGCAACGGACTCTCCGGTGATCCTGCAGGCGAGCCGCGGCGCGCGTGCCTATGCCGGCGACGCCTTCCTGCGCCATCTGATCCTAGGAGCAGCCGAGGAGTATCCGCACATCCCGGTCTGTCTGCATCTCGATCACGGTGACCAGCCGTCCACCTGCATTTCAGCGATCACCAACGGCTTCACCTCCGTGATGATGGACGGTTCGCTCGAAAAGGACGGCAAGACTGTTGCGAGCTACGAATACAATGTCGCGGTAACGGCCGAGGTCGTGAAGATCGCCCATGCGGCCGGCGTTTCCGTCGAAGGCGAACTCGGCTGCCTCGGCAACCTCGAAACGGGTGCCGGCGACAAGGAGGACGGCCACGGGTTCGAAGGCAAGCTTTCCCGCGAGGAACTGCTGACGGATCCGGAGCAAGCCTTCGATTTCGTCTCCAAGACCGGCGTCGATGCTCTTGCCGTCGCGATCGGCACGAGCCACGGCGCCTACAAGTTCACGCGCGAGCCCGACGGCGAGATCCTTTCGATCGACACGATCGCCAAGATCAACAGGCGCCTGCCGAATACCCATCTTGTCATGCATGGATCGTCGTCGGTCCCGGCCGACCTCCAGGAGCTTTTCAACGCCTATGGCGGCAAGATGAAGAAGACCTGGGGCGTGCCGGTTGCCGAAATTCAGAAGGCGATCCCGCTCGGCGTCCGCAAGGTCAACATCGACACCGATCTCCGCCTCGCCTTCACCGGCGAAATCCGCAAGCACCATCTGGAGCATCCGGACAATTTCGATCCGCGCAATTACCTGAAACCCGCGATCGCGCGCATGACCGAGGTCTGCAAGGAGCGCTTCGAGGCATTCCGTGCCGCCGGCCAGGCCTCGAAGATCAGGGTGCTGCGCCTGCCGGAAATGGCCAAGCACTACGCCAAGGCCGCCTGATCAAGGCGGCGGGACCGCTGTCGCGGCTCTGCTTTTTTGCCGAGTTCAACCTTGGCGCTCCACGCGCGTCTCGTGTTCGTAGAGCTGATCCATGCTGAGCGAGGCGACGTCGACCAGTGGCGTCTGGCTTTTCACACGGCCGCTGCCGAGCACTACCACGTCATCGCAGAACGAAATCGTGCTGCGAT
Organism: Sinorhizobium psoraleae; assembly: GCF_013283645.1. Classification (GTDB taxonomy): domain Bacteria; phylum Pseudomonadota; class Alphaproteobacteria; order Rhizobiales; family Rhizobiaceae; genus Sinorhizobium; species Sinorhizobium psoraleae. The sequence continues at coordinate 1,083,116 of NZ_JABEKV010000003.1, read as the reverse complement.
GATGGCTGATCACGATGGTCGTGCGCCGGCCGGCCCTTAATCTCAACGTCTCGACGATCGCGGCCTCCGACAAACCGTCGACAGCGTTGGTGGCCTCGTCGAGGATCAGGATTTGCGGATCGCGCACCAGGGCTCGGGCGAGTGCTATGCGCTGCCGCTGCCCCGCCGAAAGGCTCGCTCCCCGATAGCCGACGATGGTGCTGTATCCTTCGGGCAGCTTCTCCACGAAGCTATGCGCCTCGGCCAGCTTGGCCGCGCGTTCCACTTCGGCGATCGTCGCGTTCTCGCCGTAGGTGATGTTTTCGAAGATGCTGCCGTCGACCAGTTCGAGATCCTGGCTGGCGACGGCGATCTGCCGCCGCCACTGAGAAGGGTCTATCTGATCGAGCGGCACACCATCGATGAGAATGCGTCCCTCATCGGGCTCCACAAATCGGCACAGGAGGTTGACGATCGTGGTCTTGCCGGCGCCCGAACGCCCGATGATCGCCGTCGAACGGCCGCTGCGGATTTCGAATCCCGCGGATTGCAGCACGACAGGGCGAGCCTCCGAGCCCGGATATCTGAAAGTCACCTGTTCGAATTTGATGCGCTCGCGCAAACCGTCGACCGGCTCCTTGCCCGTGGGTGGCCGCGGCTTGTCCGACGAATCCAGGAGCCACCGCACCTCTTCGAGCGATCCGCTCCAGCCCTGAATCTGACTCCAGGACATTTGCAGAGCGCGCATGTGCGGCTGCAGACGGTAGAGCAGCACGACAAAGGCGACGATTACCGGAAAGCTCACGCCGACAAACCAGGCGCTGACAACCGCCGCCAGGAAAAGAGCGGAATGGAGCACTTCAGTGAGTGGCGGCAAAGCGCCCTGGCGGCTCTGCAGGACGAAGCCTGCCCGGCGAACGGCGTCCGAAGCCGTAGCGAACACCGCCTTTTCGCGCTCTTCCTGACCGAACACGCGGATCAGCCGCCCGGCATGCACGAGATGAAGCATTCTGGCGGCGAGCTCGCTGTTGAAGGACGTCACCTCGCGGCTCGGGCCTTTGAGGGTGGCCGACAAGGCGGCATGCACGAGTTGGACAAGGACGAGGCCAAGCGCGACGAACAGCGTCATCTGCCAGGATAGCAGCAGGAGAAACGCGAGCAGGATGACGGCTGCGGAGCCGTGTACCAGCGCCGCGAGCACCGTCTGTATCGCATCGGAAGCGCGCCATGACTCGTTGGAGATGATGTTGAGCAGGCGACCGGGACTTTGCTGCAGGAAGAATGGATAGCCGATCCTTAAGAGCTGGTCCGAGAGAGCGCTTCGGATCGCGTGGCTCGCCTTCCCGTAGATGAAGGTCGTCAGAAGCGTGTTCGCGAAGGCCAGAATGTTCTTGAGCGTAATCAGAGCAAGAACCACGGCTGTGATCGCCAGCAACCTTTGGCCGTCGTCGAGCCCCGCCCCCACCTGCTGGAAGGCCGCGGAGATCCCGTTCAATCCGGCGGCATCCTGATTTCCGGCAATAATACCGAGCATGGGGATGATGAGCCCGATGCCCGCGCCTTCGAGCGCGGCGCTGGCAAGGCCGAGAACCACGACGGCGGGAAGCAGGCGCATTTGCCGCCCCAGCGCGTCGCGCAGTACCTCTAGGCCCGGCAATAGGAATCGCAACATGACGGCTCTCACCTCAATTTCGGCGCCGTCTGGTCAATCTGGCGCAGCTCTTGCGGCGGCGTCGGATTGGTCAGGGCGAGACGTACGAACCTTACAGCGCCGAGCAGGTTCATCGATACGATCGGCCAATGGGATAGCTGGAGTTCCGGATCGAACCTGGCGCCGCCAAGACTTTCTCCGCAAGCTGATCTGACGGTCCAGCAGAAGTGCCTGAGCAACCATGGCGCCTTGAAGAGATGCTTCAGACAAAGACCACCATTGCCGAGGCTATAGCTGCGGTGAAGCTTTTCGATGGCTTCGCGGGCCTTCCGTCCGTGGTGGTGGTAGACAGTCATGTCAGGCACGTATTCGACAGGGATATCGAGTTGAAAGGCGCGCACGAGATAGTCGGTATCCTCCGCCGATTGCAGCGGTGCACCGGCCCCGAAACGCTCGTCGAAAGGCCCGACGAGCGCCGCCACATCGCGGTGCATCGTCATGTTGCACCCCAGCACGAAACCGCCCGGATGGACGTCTCGGCTCAATCGCGCGGCAACGCTCGATCGCTTGATCGTGAATGGCAGATCCGACGTGTCGCCGAGTTCGACGCGACCGCCGCGGATGACGCGCCGTTCACCATCGGCGTAATGCCGCTCGAGATCGCCGAGATAGCCGCCGTCGACTTCGCAATCGTCATCGACGAAAACGAGGATCCGGCCGCGCGCCCGTGCCATTCCCGCATTGCGCGCCGCCGCAAGGCCCGGGCGCGGCTCGGCCACCAGCGTGATGGCGACGGGGGACGCCGCCGCTATTCGAACCAGCTCGTCGGGCGTCCCGTCCGTCGAGCCGTTGTCGACGACGACGAGTTCGCTCGTGACGGCAGCACGTGCAAGACATGCGGTCTCGATCGATCGGATACAGGCGGCAAGCGCCTGAACGCGATTGCGCGTACAGACGATGAAGCTCGCGAACGGCCGCAGCCCACCGGAAATTGAAGTCGTGGTGGTCGGCCGCGCGGCCGCTGCGCCGGGATGCTGCTGCGCTGTTGCAGAACGTTCTGACGCCATCTCAGGCCAAGCCATTCTGATGAAGAACAGTCGCAGCGGGCACCGACTGCAGGTACCGCGCCAGCCAGTCCACCCGCCTCGTGGCGGCGAGCGAAACGCGGCTGCACCACGGCGCGCGTGCCCCCGCGAGCAAACCGTATCGTTCGCGACGCCGGATCAGCCCCCATTTCCGGGTCCAGGTCAGAAACGCATGCGTCAGCTCCGGTCGCTCTTCGTCGGCTATGAGCTGATACAGAAAATAGAAGAAACACAGGGCCCCGTCTTCGTAGGCTTGGCGCACATCCGGCGGTCGAGAGGAAATTTGCCGTTCGAGCGCAAGGACAAATTCGGCAGCATTTCGAACCGTGTCCAGTGTGACCGCCGCACCTATCTCGCCGAGGGCGCTCGTATCGCTGACAAGACGGTCCCGCTCGAGGTTTTCGGCCACGATCTTCAAATGCGTTTGGCGCATCTGGCGCTTGTGCTTGCTCGTGACGCTGTCGCCATGAATGCGATAGGCGACCAGTGCTTCATCGATCATCATCGCGGGGAAGCGATCTGTAATTCGTCTGAACAGATCGAAATCCTCGGCATGCACGTAGCTCGCGTCATAAACGAGCATCTCCTGTGGCATCACATTTCGATTATAGATCACCGTCGAGTGCATGAAGATCGTGAAGAACCTCGACAATGTGCCCAGGCTTCCCGACCGATAGATCGGGTTGGGCGTACCGCGGAGAATGCGGCTGCCGATCAGCGTGTCGATTCCCGTACCGCAAAGCGCGAGATCGGGCCGTTTTTGGAACAGTGAAACCTGGCGCGAAAAGCGGGACGGGTAGGAAACATCATCAGCGTCCATCCTTGCAACAAGATCGCCCTTGGCAAGCACCAAGCCCTCGTTCAACGTCGCGATAAGGCCGCGGTTCTCGCGCGAGACGATGTGGATGCGACCGTCATCTTTTCGATACCGCTCCAGGATCTCCAGCGAACGATCCCTAGACCCGTCGTCGATAGCGATGATTTCCAGATGCTCGTGGTCCTGACGCAGGATGCTTTCGAGCGCCGCAGGAAGATAGGGTTCCGCGTTGTAGACGGGCAGCAGGACAGAGACCAGTGGCGTGGGCATTGTTCAGCTCGCGTTTATTGAAGATCTGAAGTCTGAAGGGATTTGGCTTGGCGCAGGTAAGCCGGGTACTCGCCGTCCCTTGTTCCGTGAATGGCTCCGATCCGATCGCCCGCGTTCGTGAAGGCAGGAACACCTTTCGGTGGCGTCGGGCGGACGTATGGGAAATGGCGCTTCAGTGCGTTTAGCGGCTTTTCGAAGGCGATCCAGGAGACCGATGCGATCAGCAACGTGGCTGCGCCTGCAACCACGAACCGCCCAACGCCCTGCTCGGAGACATTGACGGGAATCCAGGGTTGAGCCTTGACGACCAGTGCGAGCACGATCGCATGAAAAAGGTAGACACCGTAGCTGATGCGCCCGAGAGCCGTCAGTGGTGGAAGTTCGGCCAGCTTGCCGAGATGGCCGTCTAGCCCCCTCGAACAATTGCCCACCAGCATCGTCAGCGGCAAAAGGGGAAAGATTTCGAGCCCGATCCAGGCCAACCACTCCAGCATCGGCGTCAACGACACGGGCCTGAGCCAAAACAGGAAAACGGATGCACCGAGGAGCGGCATCCAACTCAACCTCGCCCATTGCGGCCAGGCAACGCTCTTCGATCGGTAGACGGCCAATAGAGCGCCGGAGGCGAGCGCGTCCATTGACGCTGGCGGAAGCAGGTCGCGAGCGAGGGACGGCGCGCCCGTAAACGGCCAATAGAAACGGTAGGCGACGGAGCAGGCGATGACGCCGATGCAAATTCCCGCCATCGAGCGCCGCGGGGCGATCAGGACGATCAGCGGCCAGACGACATAGAACTGCTCTTCAATGCTCAGGCTCCAGGTGTGACAGAGGACCCACGGCGTCCACTCGCCGAGCATCGCGTACCAGAAATTCGAAAGGTAGAGCGCGTGCCACGCCAGCACTTCCTTCGAGCTTTCCAGGCCGATTAGCCAGACGATGCCCAGGACGGCGAAATAAGGTGGAAAGATGCGCAGCGCCCGGCGCGCGTAAAACGATTTCAGCGCCGTCGCCGGTTCGAAACGGGCATCTTCGCGTGCGTCGAGCAGCAGCCGGGTAATCAGGAAACCGCTCAGCACGAAGAACAACCGCACGCCGATATGGCCCCAATAGGAACCGTCGGCCGCGAAGAAATGTCCATACAGCACCATCGTGACAGCGACGGCTCTGAGCCCATCCAGCTGCCGGTCGCGTGCAATCCGCATCGAACATCCCCCTCCGAGTTCAAAATCTTTGCGGGATACTCTCCTGGTGGCACCAGCTCCCTACGCAATCATGATTTTTGCCGCCTGTTTGGTGGTTGCCCTGTGGCAAGAGCCATGAGTCTATTCAGGTAAATGAATGGTTAAGGGGCGGTATGGGCGACTGTATGGCCGAATAGGGCTAAACTTTGGCAGGTCAGCGCCAAGGAGAATGCATCAGAAACCGAGAAATCTGCAGTGTGTCTTTGCGGCAATATCGGACTAAAGTCTGATTAGACATCCGAGCGAGCGGAGCTGTGGCGACATTAGTTGTATGAAATTCGACAATACAGCCGACAATCCCGCACAACGATAAGAATATACTAATTCAACTATCCCGCGCAAGGGTGCCGAACTGCGAACTAGAATGTCGGCGGCGTATTGATCCACAGCAGAACGGTCTCGCCATCGTGGCGATTGGACCAGGCATGGCGGCGCCGGCTCTCGAAATAGAGCGAGTCGCCTGGATGCAGATCGTAGAACTGATCGGAGTCCAATATGAATTCGACGTGGCCGGAAAGCACATAGACGAATTCCTCGCCATCGTGCCGATATGCGCCCTCGCTCGATGCGCCCGGTTCCAGCACGAAGCGATGGCAATCCATCTGGTTCTTGCCTTCGGCGAGCAATTGGACCGTCACGCCCGGCGTCGTGCGCGGCCAGTTGCGCCACTCGCCGGCCCTGACAAGCGCCCGCGCCTCAGGCTCCTCTTCCCCGGAGAGGCTGGAAACCGTCGTACCGAAATATTCCGCAAGATTATGGAGAACGGCGACAGAGACGCCCTGCGAGGTCCGCTCCAGGGTGGAAAGCACGGATGCCGCGATGCCGATATCGCTTGCCACCTGCTCCAGAGTCTTGCCCGCGGCATGCCTGAGGCTCCGCAATTTCCGGCCGACCTGGATATCGACGTTGCTTTCCGGAGCTACAACCGGATTGGCATCATCATTCGCACCCTCTGCTTCCAAGGCTTCGCGAATGGCAGCGGGGTTCAGGCCGCGCTCGGCACGAAACCACGAAATGCGTTTCAGCCGCGCGAGATCTGCCTCGGTATATTGCCGATGCCCGGTTGCAGATCGCTCCGGCACGACGAGCCCCTGCGTTTCCCACAGCCGCAGCGTGGACGGCGACACACCGGCCAGCCTTGCTGCCTCGGCGACCTTGTAGCGTACATTGCCGGTCCCGCTCATCGACCCTCTCTCTGGCTTCGCGGCTCGCAGCGATTCCAAGCCATCGGCGCTGCCGGCAATCTAGCCGCCGGGCGCATGGATTTACAAGGAGCGCTCATCAGTGGACGTGTTGTCTCGATCACCAAATTTGATTTGCATTCGATCGGAAAAGATGTACCACTTCCGGAGAAAAGTTGCAGAAAAAATGCAATATATTACTCCTCCAACGGGACAACGACGATGACCAGCCTCACCGATCGCAAGAATGCAGCCATTTCCCGCGGCGTCGGGATGACCACGCAGATCTACGCCGACCGCGCCGAAAATGCAGAGATCTGGGACAAGGAAGGCAACCGCTACATCGACTTCGCCTCGGGCATCGCCGTCGTCAACACGGGTCATCGCCACCCGAAGGTGATTGCGGCCGTCAAAGCCCAGCTCGACCGCTTCACCCACACCTGCCACCAGGTCGTGCCTTACGAGAATTACGTCCATCTCGCCGAGCGCCTGAACGCGCTCGCCCCCGGCAAGTTCGCCAAGAAGACGATCTTCGTGACGACCGGAGCCGAGGCAGTCGAAAACGCGGTGAAGATCGCCCGCGCTGCAACCGGTCGGCAGGCCATCGTCGCCTTCGGTGGCGGCTTCCACGGGCGCACCTTCATGGGCATGGCGCTGACCGGCAAGGTCGTGCCATACAAGGTCGGCTTCGGCGCTATGCCGGCAGACGTGTTCCACGCTCCCTTCCCGATCGAACTGCATGGCGTCAGCGTCGAGCAGTCGCTGGCAGCGCTGAAAAGGCTCTTCGCGGCCGACGTCGATCCGGCCCGCGTCGCTGCAATCATCATCGAACCGGTGCAGGGCGAAGGCGGTTTCTATCCTGTCCCGACCGCTTTCATGAAGGCGCTCCGCGAGATTTGCGACCAGCATGGCATTCTCCTGATCGCCGATGAGGTTCAGACCGGCTTTGCCCGCACCGGCAAGCTGTTCGCCATGGAGCACCACGACGTGGCTCCGGACCTGACGACGATGGCAAAGAGTCTTGCCGGTGGCTTCCCGCTTGCCGCCGTAACGGGCCGCGCGGAAATCATGGACGCGCCCGGACCGGGTGGCCTCGGCGGCACCTATGGCGGCAATCCGCTCGGCATCGCCGCCGCCCACGCGGTTCTTGACGTGATCGCAGAGGAAAAGCTGTGCGAGCGCGCGGACCAGCTTGGGGGTCGCCTGAAGCAGCGTCTCGCGGCAATACGCGAAAAGGCGCCGGAGATCGTCGATATCCGCGGGCCGGGCTTCATGAACGCGGTCGAATTCAATGACGTGAAGACCAACCTGCCGAGCGCCGATTTCGCCAACAGGGTCCGCCTCATTGCATTGGAAAAGGGCTTGATCCTTTTGACCTGCGGTGTGCACGGCAACGTCATTCGCTTCCTGGCGCCGATCACGATCCAGGACGAAGTCTTTGCGGAAGCACTCGATATCCTCGAAACGTCGATACTCGAAGCGCGCGGTTGACCTCACCCCGAGCGCCCGCTATCGCGGGCGTCCGGCCAATGACGCCGGCTCGGGGTGTGCAACCGCCGCTCCGCAAGAAAATGAAGCGAGGCTCGGCCGGCCGCGGGAGGCCTCGCCGGAGGATGCGCCATGGGATTGACAGCCGCACTTACCAAGCACCTTCGCGCGGCCGAGCTGTTTGCCGCGCTCGAAAGTGTAACCCGCCCTTCCGCCAAGTGGACCGGCGCGACATTCGATGTCTTCAATCCCTCGACCGGTGAATTGCTCGCAACGCTGCCCGACATGGGAACCGACGAGGCGCATGCCGCGATCGATGCTGCGGCCGCGGCGCAGAGCCTCTGGGCCGCCAAGCCGGCGAAAGACCGAAGCGCGATCCTGCGCCGCTGGCATGATCTGATCGTCGAGCATGTCGATGATCTCGCCGCCATTCTCACCGCCGAAATGGGCAAGCCGTTAGCAGAAGCGAAGGGTGAAGTTCTTCACGCGGCATCCTATGTCGAGTGGTATGCCGAGGAGGCCAAGCGCGTCTATGGCGAAACCTTCCCGGCGCCGGCCAATGACCGCCGCATGCTCGTCATCAAGCAGCCCGTCGGCGTCGTCGGCACCATCACGCCGTGGAATTTCCCGGCCTCCATGGTGGCGCGCAAAATCTCGCCGGCGCTGGCCGCCGGATGCGCCGTCGTACTCAAACCGGCGGAACAGACACCGCTCGTGGCCGGCGCGATGTTCGTGCTCGCCGAAAAGGCGGGCTTTCCAGGAGGCGTCGTCAATCTCATCTACGCCGCTGAAGGCGCCCCGATCGGCCGCGAGCTCTGCAGCAATCCCAAGGTCCGCAAGATCAGCTTCACCGGCTCCACCGAAGTCGGACGGCTTTTGATGCGGCAATGTTCCGACCAGATCAAGAAGGTCAGCCTGGAACTCGGCGGCAACGCGCCCTTCATCGTTTTCGACGACGCCGATATCGACGAGGCGGTCGACGGCGCGGTGCAGGCCAAGTTCCGCAATGCCGGCCAGACCTGCGTTTCGGCCAATCGCATCTATGTGCAATCCGCCGTACACGACGCTTTCGCGGAAAAATTCGTTGCCCGCGTGCGTGAACTCACTGTCGGTGACGGGTTTTCTGCCGGCGTCGCGATCGGCCCGATGATCGACAGCCATGCGATCGAGAAGATCGAAGCGCACGTTGCCGACGCCCTGGCCAAGGGCGGAGAAGTACGATGCGGCGGCAGGCGGATCGGCACCAACGGCACATTCTTCGAGCCGACGGTTCTGACCGGCATTTCACATGTTATGCGTGTCGCCCAGGAAGAGACCTTCGGCCCGATCGCCCCGATCATCCGTTTCGAAACGGCCGAGCAGGTGCTGGCCGAGGCGAACGATACGATCTATGGCCTCGCCGCCTACTTCTACGCCGAGAACCTGAAGCGCGTCTGGCACGTGGCCGAAGCGCTGGAATACGGCATGGTCGGCATCAATACCGGGCGCATGTCTTCCGAAGCCGCCCCCTTCGGCGGCATCAAGCAGTCCGGCATCGGCCGAGAAGGCTCCCGCCATGGGCTCGAGGACTATCTGGAGATGAAGTATCTCTGCATGGGCAACATCTGAACAAACAGCAGCCTTTCCAAATCAGGCCGCATGCTTCTTGATGAGCGCAAGCGTATGCCGCGCGATCATCAGTTCCTCGTCGGTTGGAATAACGTGCAGGGCAATGCGGCTTTTGGCCGTTGAGATCAATGCGGCGTCCGCCTGGTTCGCCGCCGGATCGAGCTCCGCCCCGAGCCAGCGGAGGCCTTCGACAATGCGTGCGCGGATCGGGGCAGAGTTCTCGCCGACGCCTGCAGTGAAGACGAAGGCGTCGATCCCGCCCAGCGCTGCGGCTAGCATCCCGGCATTGAGTGCGCATCGATAAACGAAATGCGCGACGGCGAGTGCGGCATTGGGGTCGTCGCTCGCCAGAAGTTCGCGCATGTCGCTTGAGAGGCCGGACAACCCTTTGAGCCCGGCGTCATGGTAGAGCAGATCCGAGACCTTCTCGGCGCTCATGCCCTTATGGGCGATCAGATAGAGGACAACGCCCGGATCGAGCTGCCCCGGCCGGGTTCCCATCGGCAAACCGTCGAGGGCGGTGAAGCCCATCGTACTCTCGATGCTGCGGCCGTCTCGCAACGCGCACATCGAAGCGCCGCTGCCGAGGTGGGCGACGATGACGCGGGTCGCTTGCGGCGCTACCTCCCGGAGCCGCTCGGCGACGTATTCGTATGAAAGTCCGTGAAAGCCGTAGCGCCGAATGCCCTGATCATAGAAGTCCGTTGGCAGGGCGTAGCAATCGGTGTGCTCGGCGTGCCCACGGTGAAAGGCAGTGTCGAAGCAGGCGACCTGCGGCACATCCGGGTTGATCTCCATCGCCAGCCGGATCGGTGCCAGGTTGTTCGGCTGATGCAGAGGAGCAAGGTCCTGATAGCTCGCCAGCCGGTCCAATACCGTTGCATCGATCAGGACCGGCCGCGCGTAGTCCGGGCCGCCATGCACGACCCGGTGGCCGATCGCGCGCAGCTCGAAGCCGTCCAGCGTCGAAAGCCAGCGTCTAGCCTCGGCAATGGCGGCCGGAAGGTCGCGGATATTGGCCGCGTTATAGGTCCGATCGATGAGCTGGCTGCCGTCGCCCGCAGTCGCCCGTAGACGCGGCCGCGTCCCGATGCCGTCGATCTTCCCCCGAATATGGCGCTTCAGGTCACTGTCGGCGATGCCGAAGACCTGGAACTTCAGGCTCGATGAGCCGGCGTTGATGACGAGGATCGCGTCCATGGCGCTATACCGCTATCACCTGCGCCGCTCGTCGCCGCGCCGCGTAGAGCGCGGCGACGGCGCAGGAAGCAAGGCGGGTGCGGATCGAGTCCGCTCGCGAGGTGAGCACGATCGGCACACGGGCGCCAAGGACGATGCCGGCCGCGTCGGCATGGGTGAGGAAAGTCAGGTTCTTGGCGAGCATGTTCCCGGCTTCGAGATCCGGCACGACGAGTATCTGGGCGCGGCCGGCAACCGGCGAATTGATCCCCTTGATGCGCGCCGATTCCGGATCGATCGCGTTGTCGAAGGCGAGTGGTCCTTCAAGCAGGCCACCCGTGATCTGACCGCGTTCCGCCATCTTGCAAAGCGCGGCGGCCTCGATCGTCGAAGGAATCTTGGTCGTCACGGTCTCGACCGCCGAAAGAATGGCGACGCGCGGCTCGCCGAGGCCGATGGTGACCCAGAGGTCGATCGCATTCTGCACGATGTCGCGCTTGGCTTCGAGGTTCGGGAAGATGTTGATCGCTGCGTCGGTGATAAAGAGCGTGTCGGCGTGGCCAGGGACGTCCATCACGAAGACGTGGCTGATCCGCCGCTCGGTTCGAAGACCGGTGGCGGAGGCGGCGACTTCGTGCATCAGTTCGTCGGTATGCAAGCTGCCCTTCATCAGGAGCTCGCCCCTGCCTTCGCGGATCAGTGCGACCGCCTTGGCGGCTGCGGCATGGCTGTGCGGCACATCGACGATCTCCCGCTGGCCGAGATCGAGCCGGTGTTCCGCCGCCACGTTACGGATCTTGGCTTCCGGTCCGACCAACACCGGCACGATAAGCCCCATGTCTGCGGCTTCAATCGCGCCGCGCAGCGAGCTTTCGTCGCAGGGATGCGCGACGATAGTGGCTGCCGGCGCCTCGGCCTGCGCAGCGGCGATCAACCGGTCGTATTTGGACGGCTGGGCCGTCAACGCGGTCACCTCGAACATTCCGGAACTCCTTCGCCGACCAGAAGGCGTTCGGTGCCGCCTTCCATCGAGCTTCAGCGCTGGCGCCACTCCTTGTCGCGACCAAGACCGGCTCGCTTCCCTGATTGCAGATAAAAGCAACGCGGCCTCTCGAGCGTTGATTTGCGTCAAAGAAGAAGGCGGCGCGGCAGCGGCACTTTGCGGCATTCGAAGCGGCAGAGCGCGCCGCCCTTATCGGCCTCTATCAGCGCAGGCAGGATTGCACCGAAACGTACCCTCGGCAAGACAACCCTTGAAAATCGGCGCACGGCTTGCCAATTGGGGCAAACCAATCAAGGAGGTTTGCAACGCGATGAGTGAAGTCGAAATGTCCGTCGAAAAACATGTCTTCGAAGCCGATGTGGCGCGGTTGCTCCATTTGATGGTGCACTCGGTCTACTCGGACAAGAACATCTTCCTTCGCGAACTGATTTCGAATGCGGCAGATGCCTGCGAGAAGCTGCGTTACGAGGCGATCGTTGCGCCCGAGCTGCTCGCCAACGATCCCGCGCCACGCATCACGTTGACGCTGGACGAGGAAAAGGCCCGTCTCATCGTCGAGGATAACGGCATCGGTATGAGCCGCGACGAACTGGTCGAGTCACTCGGGACTATCGCCCGTTCCGGCACGCGAGCGTTCATGGAGCGACTTGAAGCCGCTCAGGGCAAAGAAGGCGCGCAGCTCATCGGGCAGTTCGGCGTCGGCTTCTATTCCGCCTTCATGGTAGCCGACAATGTCGACGTGGTTTCCCGCCGCGCCGGCTCCGACAAGGCCTGGCACTGGGCGTCCGACGGCAAGGGCAGCTATACGGTTTCCGCGGTCGAGCTCGCCGGTGCGCCGGCGCGCGGCACGCGGATCACGCTGCATCTCATGGACGACGCCAAGACGTACACGTCGCGCTGGACTGTCGAGCGGATCGTCAAGGATCAGTCCGGCCACGTGCCCGTGCCGATCTCGATCGTCGAGAAACCCGGCGACGAGCCCGCCCAGGTCGCGGACGGCACAGCTCTCTGGACCAAGCAGAAGAGCGAGATTTCCAAGGAAGACTATGCGGATTTCTACCGCAGCGTCGCCGGGCAGTATGACGAGCCGGCCGTGACCGTTCACTTCCGTGCCGAAGGCCGCCACGAATATACGGCACTCGCCTTCGTGCCAGGCTCCAAGCCTTTCGATCTTTTCGACCCGGATCGCAAGGGGCGGATGAAACTCTACGTCAAGCGCGTCTTCATCACCGACGAGGCCGAATTGCTGCCGCGTTACCTGCGCTTCGTGCGAGGGCTTATCGATACGGCGGATCTGCCGCTCAATGTCTCGCGTGAGATGATCCAGGAGAGCCCGCTGCTCGCCAGCATCCGCAAGGGGCTGACGAGCCGGGTTCTGACCAGCATCGAGAAGCTCGCGGAAAGCGAGCCGGAAACCTTCGCCAAAGTTTGGGAAGACTTCGGCAGCGTCATAAAGGAAGGCATCTACGAAGATTTCGAACGGCGGGGACAGCTCATCGCACTCTCACGCTTCCGCACCACCGCTTCGGACGACAAGCCGCGGGCATTGGGCGACTACGTCAAGGACATGAAGGACGGGCAGACGGCGATCTACTACCTCGCCGGCGACAACCTTGCGCAGCTGAAGGCATCGCCGCAGCTGGAAGGATTCCGTGCCCGCGGCATCGAAGTGCTACTGCTCACCGATCCGGTCGACAGCTTCTGGGTGACCTCGGCGCCGGATTTCGAAGGCAAGCCGTTCAAGTCAATCACGCAAGGGGCCGCCGATCTCGCCGGTATTGCGAAGCAGGAGGCCGACGGTACGACCTCCGCGGAAACGAACCAGACCGTCGCCGAATTCGTGACCTTTGCCAAGGCGGCGCTCGGCGATGCGGTCTCCGACGTGAGGACCTCGGAGCGGCTGACGGAAAGCGCGGTCTGCCTCGTTGCGCCGGAGCACGGACCGGATCGCCAGCTTGAGAAAATGCTGCAGGGAGCCGGCCGCATCGACAGCGCGGCAAAACCGATCCTGGAGATCAATCCCGGCCATGCGCTGATCACGGCCATTGCCGCCTGCCCGGCTGAGGACGGGGCCTTCCGCGAGGATGCGGTGAAGCTTCTGCTTGACCAGGCGCGCGTGCTCGATGGCGACAAGCCGGAGGACCCGCGCGCCTTCGCCGAGCGGCTGTCACGCGTCTTCACCCGAGCTTTGAAGAGTTAAGAAACTTAGCGGATATGCCCCTCATCCGGCCTGCCGCCCACCTTCTCCCCGCAAACGGGGCGAAGGGACTCGCCGCAGCGCCGGCGCCAAAATCCCCTCGCCCCGCTTGCGGGGAGAGGGCTAGGGTGAGGGGCAAAAGCTGCAAACTCGCAACGTGAGGCCCAGCCCGTCTCAGCCTTTTGCTTTCGGGACGGCCATGCCGATCTCGGACAGCACTTCCGTCGTGTGCTCCCCAAGCCGGGGCGCGCCGCGCTCAAGCGAGAGCGACGCGCCGGAAAAACGAAGCGGCGTCCTGACGCCCGGCGAAGTACCGGCGGCCGCGCCGGTATGCGGCGTGTCCACCCGCATCTGGCGATGGAGGATCTGGGGATCGGCGAAGACGTCGGCGACCGTGTTGATCGGGCCGCCCGGCACGCCCACGGCTTCGAGCTTCGCCAGAAGCGCATCCCGCGTAAACCTTGCCGTTTCCGCAGCCAACTCCGGGGTAAGGGTGTCACGATGCTGAACCCTGGCAGCATTGGTCAGATAACGCGGGTCTGTCGCAAGCTCGGGACGGCCGAGCACGTCACAGAATTTGACGAATTGCCGGTCGTTGCCGACGGCGACGATCAGGTGGCCGTCGGCGGTAGGGAAAACCTGGTAAGGCGCGATGTTCGGATGGGCGTTGCCGAGGCGGCGCGGCGCCTTGCCGGAGACGAGAAAATTCAGTGCCTGATTGGCAAGCACGCCGGTCATGCAATCGAGCAACGCCATGTCGATCTGCTGCCCCTCGCCCGTGCGTTCGCGCTGCACGAGCGCCGCCTGCACTGCGATTACACCGTAGAGGCCGGTAAAGATGTCGGCAAAGGCGACGCCGATTTTCTGCGGTTCGCCATCCGGCTCACCGGTCAGATCCATGATGCCGCTCATGCCCTGAACGATGTAGTCGTAACCGGCGCGGTGGGCATAGGGCCCATCCTGGCCGAAACCGGTCACTGAACAATAGATGAGCCGCGGATTGATCTTTCGGAGGCTCTCATAGTCGAGCCCGTATTTGGCGAGACCGCCGACCTTGAAGTTTTCGAGGAGGACGTCGGATTGCGCCGCCAGCCGGCGCACCGCCTCCTGCCCTTCCTCCGTCGTGAAGTCGAGCACGACCGATCGCTTGCCCCGGTTGCAGGCATGAAAATAGGCGGCGTCGAGCTTCTCGCCACCCTCGCCCTCCACAAAGGGCGGCCCCCAGGTTCGCGTATCGTCGCCGGCCGGGCTCTCGACCTTGATCACGTCGGCTCCAAGATCGGCAAGCGTCTGGCCGATCCAGGGACCTGCCAAGATGCGGGCGAGTTCGAGAACGCGAATGCCCTTTAGTGGGGTTTCCATGGCCGCAACGCTCAGAAGAAGGCCTGGAGCCCGGTCTGGGCGCGGCCGAGGATCAGGGCGTGAACGTCGTGCGTGCCCTCGTAGGTGTTGACCGTTTCCAGGTTCAGCATATGGCGCATGACCTGATACTCCTCGGAAATTCCGTTGCCGCCGTGCATATCGCGGGCCATGCGGGCGATATCGAGCGCCTTGCCGCAGTTGTTGCGCTTGACGATCGAGATCATCTCAGGAGCCATCCGGCCCTCGTCCATCAGCCGGCCGACACGGAGCGATCCCTGCAGGCCCAGCGTGACCTCGGTCTGCATGTCCGCGAGCTTCTTCTGGAAGAGCTGGGTCTGGGCGAGCGGGCGGTTGAACTGCTTGCGGTCGAGCCCGTATTGACGCGCCGCATGCCAGCAGAATTCGGCGGCACCCAATGCTCCCCAGGAGATGCCGTAGCGGGCGCGATTGAGGCAGCCGAAAGGACCCTTGAGCCCCTCGACGTTCGGCAGCAGCGCATCCTCGCCAACCTCGACATTGTCGAGAACGATCTCACCCGTAATCGACGCGCGAAGCGAAAGCTTGCCGGCGATCTTCGGTGCCGAAAGTCCCTTTGCGCCCTTTTCCAGGACGAAGCCGCGGATCGCATTCCCATGCGCCTCCGACTTCGCCCAGACGACGAAAACGTCGGCGAGCGGCGCGTTGGAAATCCACATCTTCGAGCCGATCAGCCGATAGCCGCCATCGGACTTGATCGCTCGTGTCTTCATGCCGGCCGGGTCCGAACCCGCGTCCGGCTCGGTCAGACCGAAGCAGCCGATCCATTCGCCGCTGATAAGCTTCGGCAGGTATTTCTGCTTCTGATCCTCGGAGCCGTAGGCGAAGATCGGATAGATGACGAGCGACGATTGGACGCTCATCATTGAACGATAGCCGGAATCGACGCGCTCGATTTCGCGGGCGACGAGACCGTAGGCGACATAGGATGCCCCGACGCCGCCATAGGTGTCCGGCACGGTGACGCCAAGCAGGCCGAGATCGCCCATCTCACGGAAGATCGCCGGGTCGGTCTTCTCCTCCCGATAGGCCTCGATCACACGCGGCTGCAACTTCTCCTGAGCGTAGGCGCGTGCCGTATCGCGGATCATCCGCTCGTCCTCGCTCAACTGATCCTCGAGCAGGAACGGATCGTCCCATTGGAACTGGATCTTTTCGGCCATGTCTCTCTCCCGTCGTGTTTTTCCGCCTGTGGTTATGGCAAGCGGGATCATCGGTTTCAAACGAAATTGAAACACTGACTCATGCGTCTGCGGAATGGACCTTGCGCCCGAGGCGGTTCTGCTGATTATTCGCAATGCGATACAGAGACCGACACGCCCGCCGCCATGACCAACAATCGCCTCGAACGTTTTGCCCATAATCTCGATTGGAATCTTTTGCGCACCTTCGTCGTCGTCGTCGAGGAGGGCAGCATCACGGCAGCGGCCAACCGGCTGCTTCTGCAGCAGCCGGCCGTCAGCATGGCGTTGAAGCGGCTGGAACAGACCATCGGGCAGAAGCTGATCGACCGCCGGCCGGGCCGGTTCGATCTCACCGAAGCAGGCGAGAAATTGCACGGCCAGTGCCGGGACATCTTTGCGGCGGTAATCCGCCTGCCCAATGTTCTGGAGACCGCCGGGGAAGAGGTGACCGGTCATCTCAACATTCATGCGGTAAGCCATGCGCACAATCCGGCCTGGGACCGGAAGCTCGAAACTTTCTTCCGCCTGCATCCGAAAGTAACGATCTCGATCAACGTGGCAACGACTGTCGATGTACTCAGCGCTGTCGAGCGCAACATCGCGACGATGGGTCTTTGCGACGGGGTGATACCCGACGGACTGAACAAGAGCTTCCATATACGCGAGCGCTACGCACTTTATTGCGGGCGCGGCCATCCGCTGTTCGGCGTCGAAGGCATCGATTTCAACGACCTGCGCGGCAATCCCTATATCGCTTTCATTGCCGACGTGCTGGGCGGACAGCACATGAATTCGGTGACCGCCGTTCGCGCAATCGGTTCCTTCGGCCAGCAAGTCAGAGGCGTTTCCTGCAATGTCGAGGAAGTCACGCGGCTGATTTCGGCGAATGTCGGCATCGGCATGCTGCCCGATCACCTCGCAGGCCCTGCGGTCAAGGCCGGGCAGTTGTGGCAATTGCCGCCCTATAGCGACCTTCCGACGACGGATGTCTTTCGCATTTCCAATCCGAACTCGATCCTCAATCCGGCGGAAGCCGCCTTTCTCGCCCATGTCGCGGATACGGAACCGCTGGATCACTGCCTGGCGCATCATCAGGATTGATAACGGCATTTCCCACTATAAATTTGAACGACGCTTCTAGCCTCCTTATGGTCCGCGCGAAGGACGTGAGGAACGGGAAATATGCGGAAATACGATGTGGTCATCATCGGCGGCGGAATTGCGGGATTGTCGCTTGCCTATTTCCTTAGCCCGCACCGGTCGGTTGCCGTCATCGAACGGGAAGACGCGCTCGGTTACCACAGCACCGGTCGCTCCGCCGCAGAATTCGTATTGAGGTACAACGCGACGGAAGTGTGCGCGCTGGCGAGGATTTCCAAGGTTTTCTTCGATCAACCGCCGCAGGGCTTCACGGACGTGCCGCTCTTGAAGCAGCGCGGCGGGGTCATGATCGCGAGCGCCGACAAAATCGAGCGCTTCGAAACCGTTCTGGCCGAGGAACGCGCGTTCACGCCGGAAATCGAGCGCGTGACACCCGCGGAGGCAATCGCTCGCGTCCCGATCCTCAAGCCCGATTATGTCGCTGCCGCTTACTTTGATCCGAACTTCTGGGACATCGAGGTGGAGAACCTGCTCCAGGGCTACATCAAGGGCGCCCGCCGCAACGGATGCGACATCCTGGAACGCCATGAGGTCTTGTCGGTCGAACGCGATGGAACTGCCTGGGTCCTCACGACGTCCGCTGGTGAAATCAGTGCGAAAGTTGTGGTCAACGCCGCCGGCGCCTGGGCCGATCCGGTCGCCGCGCTCTTCGGGGTCGATCCGATCGGTATTGTCCCGCATCGGCGTACCGCCATCACCGTCGACCTTCCGGATGGTGTAGACGCGGGAACCCTGCCGGAAATCAACGAGATAGACGAGGATTTTTACATGAAGCCGGAAGGCGGCCGACTGCTCGCCTCTCCTGCTGACGCCACGCCTTGTGAGCCATCCGATGTCCAGCCGGAGGAGATCGACGTTGCCTGGGCAGCACACTACGTGGAAGAAGCCACTACCATCTCCGTTCGACGGGTCGCCAAGAGCTGGGCGGGCCTGCGCAGTTTTTCCGCCGACAAGCTGCCCGTCGTCGGTTTTGCGCCAGGGCGATCGGATTTCTTCTGGCTTGCCGGCCAGGGCGGCTACGGTATTCTCACTTCACCGGCGCTCGGAGCGCTCGCCGCCAGCCAGCTCACGGGCGCCCCCCTGTCCGAAGAGTTCGGGATCGAAGCGCTTGATCCTCGGGCTTTCTCCCCTGCCCGCTTCCCCAAGTAGGCGCATAACGGAAAGCCGCGGGACGGCATGTGTGCGGCCAAGCAGCAGTGCGAGTCGCAGCGATGCTCTACAAAGAACGCGTTTATCTGCAATGCGCTCGGTTCGGGCTAACGCTTTGAAACTGCGCACCGGCCGGAAAGCCGTTACGCACATTTCCTGGAATTGCTTCAGATGTCGGAAAGCCCCTCTTCTTCGACGTCGTTGGCGCCCAGCGCCACAAATTGATCCAACAGCCACGAAGCGGCCGGTCCTGGCGGCGTGTCGCGCCGCCAGACGCCGGCGAAGCGATAGATTCCGCCCTTGTGGTCAGGCA
The DNA here is from genome assembly GCF_013283645.1 of Sinorhizobium psoraleae. Classification (GTDB taxonomy): domain Bacteria; phylum Pseudomonadota; class Alphaproteobacteria; order Rhizobiales; family Rhizobiaceae; genus Sinorhizobium; species Sinorhizobium psoraleae. The sequence goes on along the minus strand of NZ_JABEKV010000003.1, from coordinate 1,064,212 downwards.
TGTCGAGCCGCAAAAGCGTGCCGCTTTCCAGGTCGGGCCGGACCAGAGGCAGGGGCATGTTGCCCCAGCCGATCCCCTGGCGTAGCAGCGCATGCTTGGCACCGAGGTCGGCGAGCCGCCAGGTCCGAGGACTGAGCACGGCAAAATCCTGCCCCGTGGTGAAGAGTGAACGATCGGTCAAGACGAGTTGGACGTGATTTCGCGCCTCTCCCGGCTCGATCCTTTCCATGCGCCCGAGCGGATGGTCGGGTGCGGCCACCGGAACCATGGGCACCGACCCGGCTGCGATGCACTCCACCCCCTCGACGCCCACCGCCAGCGGGCCGGAAATGCCGATCACCGCCTTGCGCTCGAGCACGGCCGCGGTGACCGCACCGAGGGCTTCGACATGCAGGCACAGCGACACCGTGGGAAACGCTTCGGCAAAGGCGCGCAATACCTTGCCGAGCCTTTCCGCCGGCAGCATCACGTCGACCGCGATGTCCACCTCCGCCTCCAAACCGTCGAGCAGTCCCTTCACCTTGGCGCGCAGACCGTCGAGGCCGTGGGCGAGTGCCCGCGCTTCCGCGAGCACGGTTCGCCCTGCGGCCGTCAACTTGGGTTTGCGCGTGCCTTCGCGCTCGAACAACTCGATACCGAGCTGCGCTTCCAGGTTGGCAATGCCGTAGCTGACGACGGAGACGGCACGATTGAGTCGGCGGGCGGCGCCCGCAAAACTCCCGGCATCGACGACGGCCAGGAACACTCGAAGCTGCTCGAAAGTCGGTGTGCCGGGATTGGACATCGTTCAACTTTCTCGAACAAATATGTCTCAATTATCCCACTGTCTAAGCAAGCCCGCAAGCCTGTATACACGGTCCAAGATGGCGAGGCGGCGAGGAAACAGCGGCGCCGGAGCATAAGGAGATCTGTCGTGATCGCGCTGAGACCCTCCGCCGGATACCACCGCAAAGGCTTCCGGCCGCATCCCCACGCTAATCGTGAATGCGCGATAACGGACGACGTGGGGTGGTAACCGCCTTCATCTTCGCCGCGCATTCGGGCCTCAACCGAGGAGGTAGCGGGGGAGCCTTTCCGGATCCTGATCATCTCCACCCGCCAAGAAGAGGCAGCGCTGCGCAACCGCTCGCGGCTAGCTTTTTGTCGCTCGGCTCCTAACGAAGAAGGGAGGAAACTCATGCCAATCGGACCGCAAGTGACGGTACTTCGATCAGACACCATGTCGGTTGCCCATGTTCGCAGCGATCATGTCGGCAAGCAGGAGAGCATCGCAATCCCGAATTCGGACTCGTTCAGCACCATCGTTCAACTTCGCGCGTTCAAGGATCACCGTTTGTGGCAAAACGGGCGGCTGGTGCATGATGGAGGCCACGCGCAGGGGGCATTGTCGATCACAGATCTTGCCGAAGACTGGCGCTGCGAGCATCGCTCACAATTCGACAACATGCGATTTGCGATCGATCGCAAGGTCCTGCAGGCGTTTTTGCGGGACAACGGAAAAGGCGGCCTCTCCCGCCTCAAATGCGAGCCCGGCCAGATCGATCCGGTAGTGCACCATCTTGCCCAGGCGCTCCTGCCTGCTCTTTCAGATCCGCAGAACGCCGACAGCCTGTATGTAGACCACGTCTTGCTTGCCTTGCAGGCCCATCTCGTAAGCCGCTACGGCGGCGTCGACCTCGCCTCCGTTCAGCCGCATGGCCTTTCCAAACATCAACTGGCTGCCGCGACGGCCTATCTTGCAGAACATGTGTCACGCAAAATCGCAATGGCGGAGGTCGCATCGATCTGCGGCCTGTCCACGAGCCACTTCATTCGGGCATTCAAGAAATCGACCGGGCGCACGCCGCATCGCTGGCTGACCGAACACCGAATCCAAAAAGCGAAAGGCCTGCTCCTGGGAGAGACACCCATAGCAGAGATCGCCGTCAGTTGCGGGTTTGCGGATCAAAGCCATCTGACCCATGTATTCTCGTCCATCTGCGATGTTTCGCCAGCCGCTTGGCGGCGCATGCAGCGCAAATGACGTTCACCAGTTCGTCGATTTCTTATCCTCTTGTGATGCCGAGAACAGTCAAGATGCCATATGACGTTTGCGCCTGAGGCGCCTCTTCCTAGTCTTGGCTAAGCTCGAACACATGATGATGGATGTGTCCGTCGAACATCTCCAGCAGGCCCTTGGTCATCTCGCGGCTCTCGTAGCGCACAGGTGATTCCAGGGCCTGCGCTAGAGCTTCGCGATCATCGTAGGCGGTGGAAAGGATCATCGCGAACGGCGTCGCTCCCGCATCGCGCTCCACGGCATGGAGAACCCTGACTTCCCGGACGCCCGGAAAGGCCTGCCAAAGCGGCATCAGCTTCTCCGCCACGTAGGCACGGAATGCCCCCTCACGGCCAGGATGTATCATGCCCTCAAAAAGGGCTTGGCGAACAATCATGATGGTCCCCGCTTCAGTTGACGATATTCGGCGATTTCCCGCCGGCAAAATGGGCGGCGAGATTCGCAAGCACGAGTTGCCCCATGGCTATGCGCGTCTCGACCGTCGCGCTGCCCTGATGCGGCATGAGCACGGTATTCGGCGTCGAATAGAATTCGCTGCGGATCTTCGGCTCGTTGACGAAGACGTCGAGCCCCGCACCCGCGATCGTTCCGGATCTCAGCGCCCCGATCAAGGCGTCCTCGTCGATGACGCTGCCGCGCGCGACGTTTATGACGATGCCCTGGCGGCCGAGTGCTTCAAGCACGGAGGCGTCGACGATGTTCTGGGTTGCGGCACTCGCCGCCACGCAGACGGCGAGCACATCGCTGTCACGGGCGAGATCGGCTGGGCTTTCATGGGCCACCCAGTTGACGTCGGTCAGCCTGGAGCGGTTCCAGTAGCGCACCGACATGCCGAAGGCCTCCGCGCGGAGCGCCAACGCGCGCCCGATCTGCCCGAGGCCGAGCACGCCGATCCGCTTGCCCTTCGGGCTATGGCCGAGCGGCAATTGTTCGCCCGCCGCCCAACGGCCTTCCCGCACCAGCCTGTCACCCTCGCCGAGCCGGCGCAGCACCGCAAGCATGAGCGCGATACCCAGGTCCGCTACGTCATCGGTGAGCACGCCCGGTGTCGTCGTCACGTCGATGTTGCGGCTGCGCGCAAAGGCAAGATCGACCTTGTCCGTGCCGACCCCGTTGATCGCGATAATCCCAAGCGAAGGAAGCTTCTCGATCCAGCCATTGGACAGGCCCGAACCGCCGCCGGTGGCAACCGCGCGAATGGAAGAAAGCGCGGCGTCGAGCGCCGGCTGGTCGCCGGCCTCATAGAGCCTGTGGACCGTATAATCCCGGTAAAGCTCCTCCATGACGAGCGGCATCATTGGCTCTACGAGCAACAAATCTGGTTTCACGTCTAAACTCCAACTATTGCATGTCGCCTAAAAGCGCGCATCGCTTCGGGACAACAACATGCATGAAAACAAAAACTTGAAGCGTGTCGAAATTCGCTTGAACGCGACCCGCTTCAGCTGAGTGCGGCGTCCGTCAGGAGATCTGGCCGAGGAAGAATCGTGTGCGCTCGTGTTGCGGAGCACTGAAGAAGGTATCGGGCGTTGCGACTTCGAGGATTTCGCCGCGATCCATGAACACGACGCGATCGGCCACGCTTCGCGCGAAGCCCATCTCGTGCGTCACGCAGAGCATAGTCATGCCTTCGTTCGCGAGATCCACCATGGTGTCCAGTACTTCCTTCACCATTTCCGGATCGAGTGCCGAAGTCGGCTCGTCGAAAAGCATGATCTTCGGATTCATGCAGAGCGCGCGCGCGATCGCCACGCGCTGCTGCTGTCCGCCCGAAAGCTGCGCCGGATATTTCGCCGCCTGCTCGGGGATGCGCACGCGCCTGAGAAACTTCATGGCCGTCTCTTCGGCTTCGGCTTTCGTCACGCCGCGCACTTTCATCGGAGCGAGCGTGCAGTTCTCGAGTACCGTCATATGGGGAAACAGATTGAACTGCTGGAAGACCATGCCGGTTTCCTGGCGGATCAGATCGACATTCTTTCCACCGGGGGTCAGGTCATGACCATCGACGACGATCCTACCCGAATGAATGGTCTCGAGCTGGTTGATGCAGCGGATCATCGTCGACTTGCCGGAGCCCGAAGGTCCGCAAATAACGATCCGCTCGCCCCGGCCGACGGTCAGGTTGACGTTCTTCAGGGCATGAAAGGACCCATACCACTTGTTGACGTCCTCCATGCGCACGGCCGGATCAGAAGCCCCGCGCGCAGCGGGGGCGGAGGCGATTTCGCTTACCATGTTCATCGCGAGGGGCTCCAGTTTTCTTATTTCGCTTTGGTCACGAAGTCCGGCAGCGGAGAACCGAGCCACTTTTCGTGAATGGCATTGAGCTGTCCGTCCGTCTTGACCTTGTCGAGGAAGGTATTGACGAAGCTCAGCATCTCGCTCGATCCCTTGCGGACGGCGATGCCCTGAACCTGCTGGTTCAAAACGAGCTTCTGATTGAACCGCCCGGGGGCAGCCGCCTCGATCTGCTGGGCGACGACGTTGGACACGCCGATCAGCTCGACCTGGCCGGAAAGCAATGCCTGCACCGCGCTGGCATCGTCGTCAAAACGCTGGATGTTGGCGTCCGGCGGCGCGATCTTGGTGACCGCCGTATCCTGCGTGCTGGCGCGCGCAACGCCGATCGTCTTGCCGGCCAGGTCTTCCGGCTTTGCGACTGCCTGATCCTGGGCGCCGAACACGCCGATCGAGATACCAGCATAGGGCTGCGAGAAATCGACGTTCTTGGCGCGCTCTTCGGTGATGCCCAGCGAAGCGACAAGCAGGTCCACCTGGTTGCTCTGCAGATAGGGGATGCGGTTCGGGCCGGTCACGGGCACGATCGTCACCTCGACGCCGAGTTCCTTGGCAAGCAATTTCGCGACGTCCGCGTCATAGCCGTCCGGATTGTTGCTCGCGTCCATAATCCCGAACGGCGGAAAATCGACCAGCATTCCAACCTTGACGGTTCCGGCCGACTTGATCGCCTCCACCGTCTGCGCGGCAGCGGGGGACACGAAACCGGCGAGAAGTGCAGCGCCAAGAACCGACATTGCCATGCGTCTCGAGATATTCATTCTTCCTTCCCTTCTCACATGCCGGCCCTCCCGCCGGCGGGGCCCGTCAACGTGCCGTTGCGCGGGAAAAGCGGGTTTCCATTCGACGTGCGACCAGCGACAGCGGCCAGCACAAGAGGAAATAGATAGCGGCCACCGTGCCGAATACGAGAAATGGGCTGAAGGTCGCGTTGTTGATGATCTGCCCTTGCCGGGTCAGCTCGGTAAAGCCGATGATCGATGCGAGCGACGTGCCCTTTATCAGCTGGACCAGGAAGCCGACGGTCGGCGCGACCGCGATGCGGATCGCCTGGGGCAGGATCACGTGGCGCATGGAATGATAGTAGCGCAGGCCAAGCGCCGTCGCGGCCTCGCCCTGCCCCTTCGGCACCGCTTCGATGCAGCCGCGCCAGATCTCGCCCAGAAAGGCGCTGGCGTGAAGCGCTAGCGCTATCGTCGCGGCGATCCAGGGGTTGATCGCAAAGCCGAAGATATTCATGCCAAAGAACACCAGGAAAAGCTGCATCAGCAGCGGCGTTCCCTGGAAAACGCGGATGAAACCGGTGGCGAAGAGACGGAAAGCCCGCACTTCGGACACGCGCATCAATGCGATCAACAGTCCGCCGACGCTGCCACCGGCAAAGGCGATGGCCGAAAGCGCAATCGTCCATTGCGCCGCCATAACAATGACGAGGAACTCGTTCCAGCCGAAGATTCTGATCATGGCAGCGCTCCTCAGCGGCTGAGCGGGTATTTGAAGGCCATTTTCTCGACCGCGTAAAACAGCGCGGAGAAGCCGACCGACAAAACGAGATAGATCAAGGTGACCGCGATATAGACCTCGAAGCTCGCGAAGGTTGCGGACTGGAGGTCGTTTCCGGCGGCAGCCAAGTCATCCGCAGAGATGACAGACACGACACTGGTATTCAGCATCAGGTAGATGAACTGGCTGGTGAGCGCAGGATAGACGGTCCGCAGGGCCGGCTTCATGATCACGTAGCGAAAGATCTGCGCCCTCGACAGGCCCAAGGCCCACCCCGCCTCCACCTGGCCCTTGTGGATCGACTCGATGCCGGCACGGATGATCTCCGTGCCATAGGCACCGAAATTGACAACGAGCGCCAGGAGCGCCGCACTGTTCGGCGACAGCCTCAGGCCAAGCGACGGCATGCCGAAGAAGATGAAGAAGATCTGCACGAGGAAAGGCGTATTGCGGATGATCTCGATATAGCCGTCGATCACGGTACGCAGGATCTTCGGCCCGGACGTCTTTCCCCAGGCGCAGACGATGGAGACGACGAGACCGATCAGCATGGCGGCGCACGACAGGCGGACCGTCAGCCAGGCACCGACCAGCAACTGGTCGAAGGACGCCAGGACAGGTGTGAAATTGAATTCGTACATGCCGGGACCTCCTCCCAAACCACCGAGACGGACGTCGCGCCTCCCCGCGTTCACGTCACTTAGATCGATCTAAAATGTTTCCAGGCGGGCGTCAACCGTGGTGATCGTCAAATTTTCAGTTGGGTCGGCCGCAGGATTGGCGGATGTGCAAGGTCGTGTCGTTCACCAGGCGGCGCGGCGGCAGGGCCGGATCGGCGATCCGTTCGACGAGGAGTCGTGCCGCCATTTCGCCGATAGCGACGGGGCCGGTCGAGACCGAAGTAAGCCTTGGGCGGATCGCCTCGGCGTCCGCCACATCGTCGAAGCCGATCAGGGACAGATCGCGGCCGATCGTCAGTCCACAATCCTGAAGTCCCGCAGAAAGCCCCAGGGCCACAAGGTGATTGAAGCATATCACGGCGGTCGGCCGTATCGCCCGGTCAAAAAGAAGATGGGTCGCCTTGGCGATTTCACCGAGTTGCGTCGGAAAGCGGATCAGGATGCTCGGATCGAGACCACGCGACAGCATGGCGTCGCGAAATCCGTCTACGCGTTCCTGATAGGCGGAGTGGACCGGGCCGTGGACGGCAAAGGCAATTCTCTCGTGGCCGAGCGAGGCGAGATAATCCACCGCCTGGCGCATCCCTGTTGCATAGTCGGCTCCGACATAATCCATATCGAAGGAGATGTGGCGCAACACCTGCACCACCGGCATGTCCCAAGCGGTTATCTGCTCGGAGAGCGTCGATTCGGTGTGGGCGGCAGGGCAGAGGATGACCCCATCCACACCGTGTTCACGCATGCGCCGGAGCAGCATTTCCTGTTGCTCGACTCGATCCCCGCTTTTGGCGAGGATGACGACCTTGCCGGTCGCGCCGATGATTTCCTCGATGCCTGACAGGAGCTCCGCGAAGAAGGGATTGGTTAGGTTTGGGACGATGGCACCGATGATCTGGCTGCGTTCGACGCGCAGGCGGGCGGCACCGATATTGTAGACATAACCGAGGTCGCGCATCGCCTCTTCGACGCGCATACGTGTTTCGCTGCCGACCAGAGGGCTCTTGCGAAGGACCAGAGAGGCGGTCGCGCGGGAGACGTTTGCGTGTCGCGCGACATCGAGGAGCGTAACACGAGTTTTTTTTCGTTCTTCGGAGGACATTGAATACCGATGGGAAAGGAATGCGTGGAGAGGACTATAGTCGACTACGAGAACCGGGCAAACGCTGCAATCGGAAAGCGCTCGCCGCACATCGCGTCCAAGAGATATCGCCATGATCGCCGGGGGACGTAATGCGCCGCGCCGCCCGGTCGCGAACACATCGTCCTTCCCGGGCGTCTTTGACTTGTCATGCTAAGCTACTTGAATGAGGTTTGCGAAGGTCGATGAAGAAAGATCACCCGGCCGAGCAATTTTCGACAATGAGCGCAGTGATTTACAATCAGCATCCTCTCGCACGTACTAGGTTGTGCCCAGTCCTATAACTTTATGGAGGTCTCTATGCCGACGAACGCCACGCCGACCCCTGGTTCTCTTCTGATATCGCCGAAGGATCACACGCTGATCATGATCGATTTTCAGTCGCAAATGGCTTTTGCGACGAAATCGATCGACGCGGTATTGCTGCGTAACAACGCCGCGCTCGTGGCGCATGCCGCCGCGGGCTTTGGTGTATCCACCATTTTGACGACGGTCGCCGAAAAGACCTTCTCGGGCCCGATGTTCGGCGAGATCACCGAGGCCTTTCCGGGCCAGGCGCTGCTCGACCGCACCTCGATGAATACCTGGGAGGACGCGGCTGTCATCAACGAGGTCAATGCCATCGGCAAGCAGCGGCTGGTCTTCTGCGGACTGTGGACCTCCGTCTGCATTGTCGGACCAACGCTCTCGGCGCTCGACCAGGGCTTCGAGGTCTATGTGATCGCCGATGCCTGCGGCGACGTTTCGGATGAAGCGCACGAGCGCGCCATGGATCGCATGGTTCAGGCTGGCGTCCGGCCGATGACCTCGCTGCAATACATGCTGGAACTGCAACGCGACTGGGCCCGCACCGAGACCTACGAGATGACGACCGGCATCGCCAAGAAGTTCGGCGGCTCCTATGGCCTCGGCATCATCTACGCCAAGAGCATGTTCGGCGCGTCCGAAGGGCACTGAAGCCTCCAAAACCAAGCTGGAGCAATTCCAGGAAAGTCCACCCGGAATTGCGTAGTTTCAAAGAGTTAAAGCCGTTCCGTCCACGCGCGGAACGGCGCCTCTCGCGGAAAGGACCATGCCTATGAAAATGTACCTGCTGTCGCTTGGCGCCGGGGTGCTCGTGGGCGTCATTTACGGCCTGCTCAATGTTCGCTCGCCGGCGCCGCCGGTAATCGCGCTGGTGGGGCTCTTGGGCATCCTCATCGGCGAACAGGCAGTGCCCGTCGTCAAACGCCTGATATCGGGCAACCCTGTGAACGTTTCCTGGTTCAACAGCCGCTGTGTCCCGCACCTTTTCGGGGAACTGCCGACCGGGGTCGATCACAAGGTTGTGCCCGATCAGCCGCCAACCCGGGGGATCGGCTGATGCCGACCCGCCGCGGCTTTCTGGGAGCGGCGTCCGCCCTGGCGCTCCCCAGCCTGTTTTCACCGGCGCGCGCCGCCGATCCAGTTTCGATTTCAGGAGACAATCCAATGAGCGCCGATCTGATCCTGCATCACGGCCTGGTTACCACGCTCGACCGCACCAAGCCGAATGCAACTGCGGTTGCCATCAAGGACGGCAAGTTCCTTGCCGTCGGACAGGATGCGGAGGTAATGGCTCTTGCAGGCCAGGACACTAGGGTCATCGACCTGAAGGGCAGGCGCGCTCTGCCGGGCCTGATCGACAACCATACGCACGTCATACGCGGCGGGCTGAGCTACAACATGGAGCTGCGCTGGGACGGCATCCGCTCGCTCGCCGATGCTATGGATATGTTGAGGCGCCAGGTGGCGATCACGCCGCCGCCGCAATGGGTGCGCGTCGTCGGCGGCTTCACGGAACATCAGTTCGCCGAGAAGCGGCTGCCGACCATTGAGGAAATCAACGCCGTCGCGCCGGACACGCCGGTCTTTCTGCTCCATCTCTACGATCGGGCGCTGCTCAACGCCGCCGCCCTGCGTGCCGTCGGCTACACCAAGGACACGCCGGAACCGCCCGGCGGCGAGATCACTCGCGACTCCGCCGGTAATCCGACCGGACTGCTGCTCGCCAAGCCCAACGCGACCATTCTCTATGCAACTCTCGCCAAGGGACCGAAGCTGCCAATTGAATATCAGATCAATTCGACGCGTCACTTCATGCGCGAGCTCAACCGGCTCGGCGTCACCGGCATAATCGACGCCGGCGGCGGCTACCAGAAATACCCGGACGACTATGAGGTCGTCCAAAAGCTCGCCGACGACGGCCTGCTGACGGTGCGGATGGCCTACAACCTCTTCACGCAGAAGCCGAAGCAGGAAAAGGAGGACTTCCTCAGCTGGACGTCCACGACGAAATACAAGCAGGGAGACGACTATTTCCGGCACAATGGCGCCGGAGAGATGCTGGTATTCTCCGCAGCCGATTTCGAGGATTTCCGCCAACCGCGCCCGGACATGCCGTCGCAGATGGAGGGTGAACTGGAGGAGGTGGTGCGCATTCTCGCCGAGAACCGCTGGCCATGGCGGCTGCACGCCACCTATGACGAGACGATCAGCCGCGCGCTCGACGTCTTCGAAAAGGTCAGCAAGGATATCCCGTTCGAAGGCCTCAACTGGTTCTTCGATCACGCCGAGACCATCTCCGAGCGTTCGATCGACCGTATCGCCGCGCTCGGCGGCGGCATTGCCGTCCAGCACCGCATGGCCTATCAGGGCGAGTATTTCGTCGAGCGATATGGTGCAGGTGCGGCCGAGGCGACGCCGCCGGTGGCACGCATGCTGGAAAAGGGCGTCAAGACATCGGCGGGGACCGACGCCACCCGCGTCGCCTCCTACAATCCCTGGGTCTCGCTTTCCTGGATGATCACCGGCCGCACGGTCGGCGGCATGCGCATCTATCCGCAACGCAATTGCCTCGACCGCGAGACAGCGCTGAGGATGTGGACCGAAAACGTCACCTGGTTCTCCAACGAGGAGGGCAAGAAGGGCCGCATCGAGAAAGGCCAGTTCGCCGATCTGATCGTCCCCGATAAGGACTTCTTCGCCTGCGCGGAGGACGAGATCTCGTTTCTCACGTCGGAGCTGACGGTCGTCGGCGGCAAGGTCGTCTATGCTGCTGGCACCTTTGCCGAATACGACGAAAGCGAGCTGCCGCCGGCCATGCCCGACTGGTCTCCCGTGCGTACCTTTGCCGGCTATGCCGCCTGGGGTGAGCCCGAAGGGGCCGGCAAGCGCTCGCTGCGCCGCACCGCGATCGCGACCTGTGGCTGCGCCAGCAATTGCGGCGTCCATGGACACGACCATGCCGGCGCCTGGACGTCGAAGCTGCCGGTTGCGGATCTCAAGGGCTTCTGGGGCGCGCTTGGCTGCTCCTGCTGGGCCGTCTGAGGAAGGCGCGAACGATGACATCAGCTTCGACGATCGAAAACCGGCTCGCGGCCCGCGCAAGGCCGCTGTTCGGCGCACCGGCCTTCCGGTTCGTGGCGCTGCTTGCCCTGTGCTCTGCCTATATCCAGGGCCCCTTGACGAAGATCTTCGACTTCGGCGGGGCGATTGCCGAGATGAACCACTTCGGCTTGCAGCCGGCCCTCTTCTTCGCCGTCGCCGTCATCGTCTTCGAACTCGCAGCCTCGGCGATGATCCTCACCGGCTCCTTCCGCTGGCTTGCCGCGCTGGCGCTCGCCGCATTCACGCTTGCCGCGACCTTCATCGCCCTGCGTTTCTGGGAGCTGCCGCCCGGGATCGAGCGCTCGATGGCGACCAATGCGTTCTTCGAGCATCTGGGTCTCGCCGGCGCCTTCCTGATCGTTGCATGGCAGGACCTCCACGAGCGGAGGGCCGCTCAATCATGACTGACGCGACCGCCCCTTCGAGCGGCTTCGCACCGCTTCGCCAGAAGATCTTTGCGACGCTCTGGATCGCGACCGTCATCGGCAACACCGGCAGCTTCATTCGCGATGTCGCGAGTGCCTGGCTGGTGACAGATCTTTCGCCCGCCCCCGCCGCCGTCGCCATGATCCAGGCGGCGGGCACGCTTCCGATCTTCCTCCTGGCGATCCCTGCCGGCGTCCTGTCGGATATTCTCGACCGCCGCAGATTCCTGATCGTCATTCAGCTGGTGCTTGCCGGCGTCAGCATCTGCCTGTTGCTCCTTTCGGCAACGGGGCTCCAGTCGGTCAGTTCGCTGATCGCCTTGACCTTCGCCGGCGGCGTCGGCGCCGCGCTCATGGCGCCGACCTGGCAGGCGATCGTGCCCGAACTGGTCGACAGGAAGGACGTCAAGAGCGCGGTCGCACTGAATTCACTGGGCATCAACATCGCGCGATCAATCGGGCCGGCGGTGGGCGGGCTGCTGCTCGCATGGTTTGGCGCCGCCGTGACCTATGGCGTCGATGTCATCAGCTATCTTTTCGTCATCGCCGCGCTCGTCTGGTGGAAACGCCCGCCCGATGCCGAGGACGCGCTTTCGGAAAGATTCGCCGGCGCCTTCCGCGCCGGCCTGCGCTACGCCAAAGCCAGCCACGAGCTCCACGTCGTCCTGCTGCGGGCCGCCGTCTTCTTTGCATTCTCGAGCGCGGTCTGGGCGCTGCTGCCGCTGGTTGCCCGCAACCTGCTCGGCGGTGATGCCGGCTTCTACGGCATATTGCTCGGCGCTGTCGGCGCCGGTGCGATCGGAGGCGCCGTCCTGATGCCGAAACTGCGCGCCCGCTTCGACGCCGACAAGCTGCTTCTCGGCGCGGCGGCCGTTACGGCTGCGGTGATGGCAGTGCTCTCGTTCGCACCCCCGCAATGGCTGGCGCCCGTGGTGCTTCTCGCCCTCGGGGCCGCATGGATCACGGCCCTGACGACACTCAACGGCGCCGCGCAATCGATCCTGCCAAACTGGGTTCGCGGACGGTCGCTTGCGGTCTATCTGACCGTGTTCAACGGTGCAATGACGATCGGCAGCGTTGCCTGGGGTCTCGTTGCCGAGGCGGCGGGCGTTCCTCTTACTTTGATCATCGGGGCCGCAGGCCTGTTCACCGTCGGCTTGCTCTTCCACCCGCTCAAGCTCCCGAGAGGCGATGCCGATCTCGTCGCTTCCAACCATTGGCCGGAGCCGCTTACCGTGGAACCCATCGAGAATGACCGCGGCCCGGTGATGATCCTCATCGAATACCGGGTCGCAAGAGAAGACAGGGATGGATTCCTCGACGCCATCCATCGCCTGTCGCAGGAGCGGCGGCGCGATGGCGCCTATAGCTGGGGCGTGACCGAAGACGCGGCCGATCCCGAACGGATCGTCGAATGGTTCATGGTCGAGTCCTGGGCCGAGCACCTCAGGCAGCATCGGCGCGTTTCCAAGGCGGACGCCGATGTTCAGAAGGATGTCCTCCGCTTCCAGCAGGGACCTGAGGCGCCCGTGGTGCGCCACTTCATCACCGTCAACCAGACGCCCGACAATCGTCCCGGCTAGAGAAACTCCAGGAAAAATGGTGGCGCTTTCCCTCCGGGTTTGCGAGCTTCAAACGGTCGAACATCGCACATTTTCAACCGGGCAGATGGTCTACTGCATGTTTCCTTAAATCGTAGCCGGTTTAAGGATAAAAATATGCAGCGATTCAAAATGCTACAGCGTCCTTTGCGCGTCTGGACGCGCGGCGCTGTAGTCGCCAACCATCGGCTTCAGGATGTCAGAAGCAAATAGAGATCGTAAAACAACGAGGCCTGCGTGATGAGCGACAAGATGATCATAAGAGCAAGATAAAAAGTCGCGTATTCAACATCGATAGCAGCTCTTCCCCTCCGGCGGCTGTCGTTAGGCATTCTCAAAATAAGGAGGCCGAAGGGTCGGCAAGAATTGAATTTATAGAACTGCATCTATTCCAAGGTTTGCATGAGAAACGTGGCGACCGGGAACCCGGGCAGTATTCGCGGGCATTGCCAAGACCGGTCTTTCCAGGACGAAATACCCGGCATCGGGATTGCCCCGAGCTTCGAAGCGGATCTACGGCTCCAGCCTTTTAGGCCGCCCGCGGCCGAGCGCGCCTTCGGCGCGGGCCTGCAGATAGGCATAGATGTCATCGATATAAGGAGCGAAATTGGGATCGTCGGCGAACCCTTTCATGAGCGAGGTGCCGCTACTGCTCTGGCCGTCGCGAACGATGCGCCTGAACTGCTCGATGTCACGCGGTCGGTCGACGAGAGAGGACGCGAAAGTCGAGCCGACTCCGTCGGGGCCGTGACAATGGTTGCAGCCGGCATGATAACGCCGGTAGCCGTTATAGGTCCGCCCATCGACCTTGCCGTCGACGACCCGAAAGAACTTGTCAGCCGCTGCGACCTCCTGGAAATACCCCCCGGAAACGATCACAAAGCCGCAGACGACGATGGCGAACAGAACCGGGTGCCGCAATGGACGCATCTTCCGTTGCCTCGAAGGCGCTTCGCGGCCGGGCCAGCCGGATGTAATCGGTTCGGGTCTGCGCAAGCGATCTCAGGTCCTCAGATCCGGCAAGAGCCTCCACTGCTGCACGAAATAGCGGGGATGTTGCTCGATCCAATGCGCGACTAATGGCTGGGCCTGCATGAAAGCCGCACCAGGATGTGCGGCCAAATCCCCGACAATCTGTTCGCGGACCTCGCAGGCCTGGGGTGCATCCGCCAGACAGACCAACATTACGAGTGTATAGAGCATCGTGTCCCCCGTTTGCCGAAGCTCTCGCCTTGGTAGGCGCCTGGGACTGGCCAGGAGGATCGTTACTCCTCGAATACGGCGCTGGTCGCAATGTTGTCGATTGGAGCTGCGCCGGGTTCGCGCACGGAAAGAACGTCGCCATCACGCGTGATCTCGAAATCGGCTGACGGCTGGCCGACGGCTTGAGGCACGGAGATCATCAGACGCTGCCCAGGCCCGAGCGTGGAAACGAAGCGGATCGGCTGCGCTTCCGCCCCGGAGGCCACGGTCGCAACCACTCGGTAGCCGTCTTTCTCGACCGTGTAATAGACAGCACCATCAAGGCGGCCGAGGTGAATGCTGTGACCGTTTCCCGGCGCCAGATCCGACGCCGTGGCAACGCTCGTTGTGGCGAGCAAGGCCACTGCAAATGTCGTACGCCTGGTCATCGCTTTTCCTCCTCCGAGAGCCGTCGACTGTCTGTATTGTGTGTAGTATGTCCCCATCGCCACCGTGCGGTCTGTTCCCATGGTGACAAAGTCAGCCTATGCGGCGAGAAGCTCAGGCACATCGGTGCAACCGCCCAATTTCCTGGAGGCCGATCCCCTATATTTCGCGAGCTTGCCTATTTTTCGACGATTACAGAGCGTCTGCGGCTGACAGGAGCCATGGCTCGCCGCGCAGACGCAGGAGGACTTCCATCCGGTTCGCGGCGTTAAATTTGCCGAGCACCGCGGAAACCTGATGCTCGATCGTGCGCGGCGATCGCGACAAGCGCTGGGCGGCTTCCTTGTTGCTCATGCCCGCAGCGATCAAGGCGAGCACTTGTTGTTCGTGCCGCGTCAAACCGAGCGGGTGACGGCGAGCGGCCCCGTATGGCCCTCTACGCGTCTTCGGCATCTCGCCCGCAACACCCAGGCGTTGCGCCTGCTTTCGCGCAAGCGCAGCCGCCGGACGCGCCTCCAACGACTCGAAGATCGTGACGGCGCGAGCCAATGCCTGGCCGGCATCGGCTCCGCGAACCTGCATCAGGGCAAGCGCCGCTTCATAGGGAAGCCCGAGGCGATCCCATTCCCTTGCTGCCACCAGCGGATCGCCGCCAAACTCGGCAGACCACCGCAAAGGAATGCCTACCGTCGTTGCCGGCAGCGGTGTGGGCATATTGCATTGCCGCCACCAGACTGCCAGTTCGCCGAAATCCCAGGGACGGAAGTTGTCGAGATCCATCGCCGCGACGGCACTCAACTGCTCATGGCCGGCGCCATAGTCTTCGGCAAGCCAGGCCGCCTCGGCCAGAGCCAGGCGGACCGGCACGATCCGCTGGGGCTCGCCGGTCGCCAATCCCTCCTGGAGCGCCTGCTGGAGAAGCTCCAGGCTGCCGGGTTCGCCCAGTCGCACGCGCACCCTGCCGAGTACGGTGAGAGCCGGCAGGTGCATGACCATCGGCAGGCGTTCCAGATTCATGACGCCCTGGGCAATGGTCTCGGCTTCGCGAAAACGGCCCTGCTCCATGCGGAGCTGGGCTTGCCGGCCGAGCAGGTATTGTGCTGCTGAATCGAGATCGTGCCTGGTGGAGAACGCGATGCCTTCGGCGAGCAGGCGTTCGGCCAAGGCGAAGTCCTTGGACACCACCGCGCATTCCGCGAAATTGGTGTAGGCTCGTGCAGCATGGTCATGAAATCCGTGCCCGAGCGCCAAGGCCAAACTTTCCTCCAGCCGCTCGCGGCCGCCCGGACGGTCGGCGAAAAGCAGCGCAGTGCCGACATTGTTCAAGGCGTGGACGCGTGTTTCGATCTCGCCCAATCGGTCGGCGAGCGAGATCGCGCGCAGCCCCCACTCGATCGCTTCGTCAAAGCGATAGTGCAGCATATGGAGCTGAGAGCGCGTGCTATAGGCCATTGCCAGCTCCGATCCGGTCGGCAGACTCTCGGCTTCGCGTATCGCCTGGTCTGCGTAGTCCTCCGCCGGCTGGCCCTCGCCGCGCCGCCAATGCAGGCGCGACAGCCTGCGCAGATTAAGGCCGACCTTGTCGTTGCGTCCGAGTTCGCGCCAGATCGCGATGGCGCGATGATGCGCCTCGATCACCGGTTCGTAGACAAGCAGCGCCAGTCCCGCCTCGTAGGCCCAGTCCTCGTAAAGCTGCGCGGCCAATTCCGGTGTGGCTTGCGCGACATATCTGAGAGCCGTCGCCAGATATGAGACCGCCTCCCCGTGGGAGCCGAGGCGCGCCGCCCGAGCCGCAGCTTGTGGTGCGAGTTCGAGAACGCGCGCCCCGTCATCGGCGCCGGCGGCGTGGTGTAGCCGGCGTGAAAGCAAGGCGGACGCGTGTGCCGTGAGGAGCTGCGATATTGCCGCCTCCACCTTTGCATGGAGCGAGCGCTGGACGCTAGGGGGCAGCCGATCGAGCGTCGCCTGGCGGGCAAGTTCATGTCGAAACGTCAGGACGCCCTGGCTGTCTCGACGCAACAATCCGCGCGCCACGCATTGGTCCACAAGTGCTTCGGCCTCGACACCGCGCAAAGTCCGGATCAGCCAAGGCTCCACGCTGCCCGGCACGATGCTCATAACCTCCAGCACTTCACGCTCGCCCGCAGTCAGCCGGGAAAGGCGCGCCCAGACCGCATCGCGTATGGAATCCGGTACCCGCCCTGGCTCGGTCTCACCGCTTGCCAAAAGCTCCGTGATGAAAAAGGGATTACCCTCCGTAACGCGGTAGAGATCGGCGGCACAGCGGCCCGCCTGCCCGGCCAATACCGCCACAGCTTTGGGGGACAGCGGTTCAAGCGCTATGCGCGCGACCGACGCGGACGGCAGATCGCCGAGCACATGCGTCAGGGGGTGATCGGCGCCGATTTCATCGTTGCGCAGACTGAGCACCAGCACGGTGCGAAGTAGGGAAATGCGGCGCCCGAGATATTTCACGAAGTCGAGCGTCGCGTTGTCAGCCCAGTGCACATCCTCGAAGATGAGTACGATCGCATCCCCGGCTTGCTGGAGTGCGTTCAACAGTGCCGGAAAGAGCCGTTCCGGCGGAGCGGCCTGATCGAGCAGGGCTGCCACGCGCGCATCGAGCAATTGCCCCATGTCCTGCAAAGGCCCGAGCGGGCACGGGGTGAAAAGTGCCTCGCACCAGCCCCATAGTACCCGGCAACCATTATCCGCATGCTCCGCGAACTCGCGCAGGAGAGAGGTCTTGCCAATCCCGGCTTCGCCTTCGAGCAGCACGATGCTGCCGTGTCCGGACGCCGCGTTCCGCACTGCGGTCAGCAAAGCTTCGAGTGGACCCTCTCGATCGAGCAGCATCATGAAACCCCCTCACGAGTATAACAAGAAGATCAGCTTTGCACGATAAGGTTTGCGCGAGTTTAGGGCGGCGTTCCGTCAATAATTGATATTACTTTTGACTTTTCGCGACGGAGATTCCGAGTAATCCTCTTGCGGTTGCTCCAGCCCTCCACACTGAAACCGGAGCGCGCGCAGGTTTGAGCACACCTGAATTATTACGGCTCGCGAACCGCAGGTTCGCCGCAAGGACAGTTTCTAACCGAGCCGCAATGTTGGGCCGGATCATCACGTCCGGCTCGATCACACGCGTCAGGAATAGATGAGCTTTCCCAATAGGATCAGACAACCAGCGACAACAACAGGATCAGCACAAGGCCGCGTTTAAATACCGTCGCTTGAAAGATCTCAGGTACTAGCCGTTTCGTTGGCCCCCTCGCCACCATTGAACGGCCTGTTCGGCGATCGCCTCCACGGGTAGACTTGCATCGACTGCAAGTGTCAGCGGTTCCTGATAGGGGGGCTCGAGCGTCTGGTACTGGCTTTGAATGAGACTTGCCGGCATGAAATGACCCGGACGCTTGCCAACGCGTTCCGCGGCCAGGTCGCGTGCCAGATCCAGAAAGACAAAGCCAAGCCGCGGCTCACCCTGCCGGAGCAGGTCACGGTAGCTTTTTCTGAGCGCCGAACAGGTGAGAACCGGGCGCTCCCCGGCGGCAAGTGCCGCGGCGACTTCCTCGCTGAGGCGGCAAAGCCAGCCGTGCCGATCTTCGTCGGTGAGGGGTACGCCGGCGCTCATCTTGTCAATATTGGCGGCGGGGTGAAAAGCATCGCCCTCGATCAAGCGACCGCTGTACAGAGCGGCAATGGCGGCGCCGACGCTGCTCTTTCCGCAGCCCGACACTCCCATCACGACGATGCCGCGTATTTGTTCAGGCATATTCCCCTCCCAAGACAGCGCTGTCTCAGCCTGATTAACAACACCTCCATGCCCATGGGCGCGGAGGTGATGGAATGAACGTCCCCCAATCGCCGGTGCACTTCCTACAGCGCCGCGCGCCTTAGACGCCGCAAAGGACGCTGTAGCATTTTGAATTGCTGCATGTTTTATTCTTAGATCGGCTAGGATTTAGGATACATGCAGTAGCGACGAGGGCATATTCCTCTTAAGATAGCGCTGTCTTATCGAAGCGGATTCTTATTGGCAAGCCTCAAACGACGATGCGCAAAGATCCCTCCCGCGCCACCGGCCGTCCGACACTTGCCGAGGTTGCACGACTTGCCGGTGTCGCGCAGATCACAGCCTCGCGCGCGCTGCGCGACGTTCCGACTGTCGATCCGGGATTGGTGTCGAAGGTGCGAGAAGCCGCGAACGTGCTCGGCTATGTGCCGAACCCAGCCGCGCGGACGCTGGCATCGGCGCGCAGTCAATCGGTCGTCGTGCTCGTTCCTGCACTCTCGAACCAGCTGTACATCGAAACGCTCGAGGCCATTCACAGTGTTCTTCGCCCACGCGGCTACGAGGTATTGATCGGGAATTTCCACTATTCCCGCGAGGAGGAAGAGGAGCTCATTCGCAACTATCTTGCCTTTCAGCCTTGCGGGATCCTGCTCACCGGCTTCGATCGCACGGAGGCATCCCTGCGCCTGCTCGAAGCGAACAAGGTTCCTTGCGTCCACATGATGGAACTCACGCAAGCCGAAGACGTCTTTTGCGTTGGTTTCTCGCAGGAGGACGCCGGAGCCGTCGTGGCGCGGCATCTTCTGGCGAGGGGCAAGCGCCGGCTCGCCTACGTCGCCGCTCAGCTCGACGCCCGCGTCTTGCAACGCGGCGAAGGGTTCAAGCGTGCACTCGCCGAAGCGGGCGTGCTGGATCCGGCGCTGGAAATTATGGTGCCGGAAGCCTCGTCCGTCGGACTAGGTGGCGAGCTCTTCGGCAGGCTGCTGCGCCAGCATCCGGACGTCGATGGTATCTTCTTTTGCAACGATGATCTCGCACATGGCGCGATCTTTGAAGCCCAGCGCCAGGGCATAGCGGTCCCGGATCGAATTGCTTTCGTTGGCTTCAACGACCTGCCGATGTCGGCTCACATCGTTCCGCGGCTGACCTCGATCCGCACCCCCAGAGAAGCTGTCGGCAAACATGCGGCGCGCTTGATGGTGGCACGGCTTGCGGGCGCTGAAGTTCCCGACAGGACGGTCGACCTGGAATTTGAACTTGTTGTTCGCGAGAGCAGCTGACGGCGACTTGTGTCGACGCGAACATCGCGAGCGCTGGTCTCTCCACTGCCATCGCGTATATCATACAGCATTCGGAATGATGTCCTGCAACAGCTCTCGGGACGGCCGTCGAACAATGCTACGCTGCGCGCCGACGAGCTCCGACCTTCCGATCTCGGGGATCTGCGGCACGCTCCCGACGGACTTTCACCAATGGAGTCGTATCCAATGGGCGATCACAAGCACCACCATCATCACGTGAAGGAGGGCGCCGCGGGGCCAGATCGCGGTGCAGGTCCGGAGACGAAAAAGGCTGAAGGCGTCGTCTATACCTGCCCCATGCATCCGCAGGTGCGCCAGATCGGACCGGGCAATTGCCCGATCTGCGGCATGGCGCTTGAGCCGGAAGTGGCGACGGCGGATACCGGGCCGAGCGCCGAACTCGTCGACATGAGGCGCAGGTTCTGGATCGGACTGGTGCTGACGATACCGGTGCTTGTCCTCGAGATGGGCGGGCACCTCACCGATCTGCACATGCTGCTTGGGCCGCAGACATCGAACTGGCTGCAACTCCTCCTCGCAACACCGGTTGTCCTGTGGGCGGGCGCGCCATTCTTCGAGCGGGCATGGCGATCCATCGTCAACCGGCGCCTCAACATGTTTACGCTGATAGCGATGGGAACGGGCGTTGCGTGGATCTACAGCGTGGTCGCGACCGCGGCCCCCAGCCTTTTCCCGACAACCTTCCGCGCAGCCGATAGCTCGATCGCGGTGTACTTCGAGGCCGCCGCCGTCATTACGGTGCTTGTGCTGCTCGGACAGGTGCTGGAACTGCGGGCGCGCGAACAGACGGGAGGTGCTATTCGTGCGCTTCTGGATCTCGCACCCAAGACAGCGCGCCGCATCCGCAGCGATGGTAAAGACGAGGATGTGCCGCTCGAAGCCGTCGCCGTCGGGGACCGGCTGCGGGTCCGCCCGGGCGAGAAGATCCCTGTCGACGGCACCCTGATGGAGGGGCGCAGTTCGGTCGATGAATCGATGATCACGGGAGAATCGATGCCCGTCACCAAGGAGGCTGGCGCCAGCCTCATCGGCGGCACGATGAACCGTACGGGCGGTTTCATCATGGAGGCGGGGAAAGTCGGGAGCGATACCATGCTGTCGCAGATCGTGCGCATGGTTGCGGATGCGCAGCGCTCGCGCGCGCCGATCCAGCGTCTCGCCGACGAGGTCTCCGGCTGGTTCGTGCCCCTCGTGATCGCAATTGCCGTCATCGCGTTTGCTACATGGATGGCGATCGGACCCGAGCCGCGCTTCGCCCACGGACTTGTCGCCGCAGTTGCCGTGCTCATCATCGCCTGCCCCTGCGCTCTCGGCCTCGCCACCCCGATGTCGATCATGGTCGGAGTCGGACGAGGCGCCCGTCTCGGCGTGCTGATCAAGAACGCCGAAGCCCTGGAACGCTTCGAGAAGGTCGACACGCTCGTGGTCGACAAAACCGGAACCCTGACGGAGGGCAAACCCAAAGTGACGTCGGTCGTGGTTGCGGAAGGGTTCTCCGAAGCCGAATTGCTGCGTTTGGCCGCCACCCTGGAACGCGCAAGCGAGCATCCGCTCGCCGCGGCAATCGTAGAGGCCGCCAATGAACGCGGCCTGGGCCTTGGCGAGGCAGAAGATTTCGATAGTCCGGTCGGTAAGGGCGTGACCGGCTCCGTCGACGGACGCAAGCTCGTCATCGGCAGCCATCGGATAATGACCGAAGAAAAGGTGGACGTTTCCGCTCTCAAGGAAAAGGCGGAGGCTCTACGAGGCGAAGGCGCCACCGTGATCTTTGTGGCGGTCGATGGCAAAGTCGGCGGTCTAATCGCGATCTCAGACCCGATCAAGTCGACAACACCCGCTGCCGTACGGGCGCTGTTCGGTGATGGTGTGCGGGTCGTCATGCTGACCGGCGACAACAAGACCACCGCCCATGCCGTCGCCAAGAGGCTTGGCATCAAGGAGGTCGAGGCTGAAATCCTGCCGGAGCATAAAAGCGAAATCGTCGCGCGCTTGCGCCGCGAGGGTCGGATCGTGGCCATGGCCGGAGACGGGGTGAACGACGCCCCTGCCCTTGCCGCGGCCGATGTCGGCATCGCGATGGGCACGGGAACGGACGTCGCGATCGAGAGCGCCGGAGTAACGTTGCTGAAGGGCGATCTTCAGGGCATCGCACGGGCACGGCAGCTCAGTCGCGCCAGTATGAAAAACATCCGGCAGAATCTGTTCTTCGCCTTCATCTACAACGCCGCAGGGGTGCCCGTTGCCGCCGGCGTCCTTTATCCGCTCTTTGGGCTTCTTCTATCACCGATCATCGCGGCCGCGGCCATGGCCCTGTCTTCCGTCAGCGTCATCGGCAATGCCCTAAGACTGAGGAGCGCGAGGATATAAGATGGATTGCGCGGCGCGCCTTTGTTCGGAACTACCAAATTTCAACGACCCAATTCCGGGCGGAAAACCGTTGCGCACGTCCGGCGATTGTTTAAGGCGCCTTCGAAGGCGCAGGTCGCGCTCATGTCTGTGCCGGCTCTTGCGGAAGGCTCAAAATCTCCAGAGCGACTTGTTGCGCGCCTCGAGCGGCATCGAGTCGCGGCCAGGCTGTCTCACCGCTGCCGCGCGCCAGTTGTCCTGACAGGACGTCGAGGTTTGCATCTGAGGGCCCACCGCTTCGAGAGGCAACGCGATCACGCAAGAGCGCCGGCGCGGCATCCAGCCAGACGGCCGTGAACGGGACACCAAGCTTCCGGGCAACCTTTTCCATCAGGTTGCGATTGCCCGCCCTGTCGAAAACCGCATCGACGATCACCGTGCCTCCTGCAGTCAGGATCGAGCGGGCACGATGCGCCATCTCGCGGTAGACCTTTTCCGATATTTCGGGAAGGTAGGCAGAAGGCGGCAGCCTGGTTTCCGCGGGAACACCGTGCATGGCCTTTCTGATGCGATCGCTTTCGACAATTCTGGCGCCGGGCGGCGCACCGATCTGGGCAGCCAGTGTCTCTGCCACCGTTGTCTTGCCAGAGCCGCTGAAGCCCCCGATGACCATCAGCCGCGCCGGCACGGGTTTGATCAGCGCGAGCGCCAGATCGAAGTAGGATCTTGCTTCGGCAATGAGTTTCGCCGACGTTTTCCCGCTTTCCTCCACCTGCGTGGCCGTGACGTGCGCTCTGACGGCCGCGCGAATTGCCATCAGGTACGGCAGAAGCACGAATCCGTCCTCGTCGTCCGTATCGTCCAGGTAGCGATTCATGACCAGATTGGCGAGTTCCGGGAAACCGCGGTGCCAGAGATCCATCAGCAGAAAGGCAAGATCGTAAAGCGTGTCGATCGTGGCGATCTGATCGTTGAACTCGATGCAGTCGAACAGCCGCGGCGAGCCATCGAACAGACAGATGTTGCGCAGGTGCAGATCGCCATGGCAGCGCCTAACCATTCCGGCAGCTTCGCGACGGTCGAGCGATGCCGCGTGACGCGCGAGTTCCCGTTCAAACGCCAGGTTGAACGCGGCGAGTTCGTCCGGCTGGAAGACCTTGCTCGTCGCAAATCCCGCGGCATTGATGCGAAGGACCGCGCCGATATTGGCGGCACCTCTCCCTTCATGAACCACCGGCGCCGCGCGATGGAAGCGCGCGATCATCTGCGCAGCCAGTGTCATGAGCTCGGGGGTCAACCTTCCCTCGACCGCCATTCGATCGAACAGCGCTTGCTGCTCGAAACGCGTCATTTCCACGACTGAGTCCGTCAACTCCCCGTCGCCATCAAAAGCCAGAGAGTCATCCTTCTCGCGGGTAATTCGTCGGACGCCGAGATAGAGCCCTGGCGCGGTCGCAGAATTCAGCTCCACTTCCTTCCGGCAGGCTTCGAGTCGCAGCGCGGCCGTCGAGAAATCGACATAGGGCAGCTTGACCGCACGCTTCAACTTGAAGGCCCGCTGGCCGACAAGGAAGATACGGGAAATATGCGTCTCCATCGTTTCGATCGGCTCGGTCGCGCCATGAGAAGCGGGAGCGCTCAGAAAGGCGACCACCGCGGTCTGGTCTTCCGCTATCATGTATGGTCTCCTGTTTTCATTCACCGCGTCATGGAACGCCGTTTCAGAATCGGCTTCATTGACGTCGATCAACCACGGCGACGACCACCGGGAGCAACGGCAAGCCCGCGGGATAGCCCGCAAGGCGGCGGAAGCCACGCCACCATCGATCGGCGTGCCCGCGCGGCTTGATTCAGCGCAATGAAGGATGCGTTTCCTCGCTTAAGCTGACAACCGGAAAGCGCAACCAACTCTTCAAGGGAGTAACGCTCATGTCCTTCAAGACGATCCTTACCGTCCTCGGAGTCGACAATTCCGACAACGATCTGCAAACGGCAGCCGATCTCTGCGGCCAACAGGGTGCCCATCTTTCCGTCCTCGTCGTTGCGATGGCTCCTCCACCACCGATCGGAGAATATGTGTCCGCTTCCACCATATGGTTGGAACAACGCGATCGCGACCGTGAAACGCTTGAAACAGCCGTAGAACATGCCCGCCAGATAGTTTCGCGCACCGGTAACTCCTTCGAGATCGATGGCATCTACGCAGAAGCCGGAACGGCGGATCGCGACATTGGCGACCGCGCGCTCTACGCTGATCTTGTCCTGATAGGATCAAGCGTTCTGCAGCACGCGGATCTGAAGCGGCAAGTGATTAACGGCAGCCTCTTTCAGGCAATGCGCCCGGTCATGCTTATCCCCGGAGACAAGAGGCCAAGTCTTCGACCGAAGACGGTCTTGCTTGCGTGGGACTCACGCGCGGAAGCCGCACGCGCAGCGCGCGAGGCGCTCGAAATCATGACGTCGGCGGCCGCGGTCCACGTAACCCTGGTCGATCCGGAGGCGTCTTCCGCGAAAAGTGGCGAGGAGCCCGGCGCCGATGTCGCCGCCTATCTCACCCGCCACGGCATCAACGTGACGGTCGATAAACTGCCGAGTGCGGGCCGTCCTGTCGCGAGCGCGTTGCAGCAGCATGCCGTCGACATCTCCGCCGACATGATCGTCATGGGGGCATACGGGCACTCACGGGTGCGCGAACTGATCTTCGGCGGGGTTACTAAGACGATGCTCGACGATGCCGCCATCCCCATTTTCATGGCCCGTTGAATGTGCGGTATCGAGCCGAATAGTTGCCGAAGCCGCTAAGGTCAGCTGCCGCCGGGCTGAGAACTGCGACTCGCGTCAGGATCACCACCGAGAAGGGGATCTGGTAAAATTGGCGATCCCGGACGGGAGCGATACTCTTCGGAATGACACGTCTGCGCTCCGGACGGAGATGATAGCAGACGACGCAAGTTGGAGGATCACCAATGAGCGAAGCTTGGGACCTGTCGATTTCACCCGAAAAAGTCTGCTATTTCATAGTCAAGGCCCGCGAATTCGACGTCAAGGATGGGATGACGGAACCCGATCCGGCATCCAATGCCACGGATGATAACATGGCCTCGGTGCTCGAGGACCAACCGGACGATCCCGTCGAGGCTGAACTTGCGAGCGCCATCTGGGCGCTGAACGAAGACGAGCAGATCGATCTGGTGGCCTTGGCGTGGCTGGGCCGCGGCGACGGTAAGTTGGAAGACTGGGGCGACATCCGTGCTCAGGCTGCCGAGGCTCACAACAACCGAACCGGTGCCTATCTTCTCGGGATACCACTGTTGGCGGATTACCTGGAGGAGGCACTGGCGGAATTCGGAGAGTCTTGTCAGGACTTCGAAATGGGGCGCCTCTAGGGGTTCTTTCGCGCCCCTGACGCAGGCGGAACGCGCCATCGCTGCGTCGACGACGATCTGCCGATTGCGCATCAACGCACAATCGGCAGCCGTTGAGAGACTCGAGGAGCGCGGGCTCTGGGCAACAGCACCCGATTTGGCTTTGATCGGAATTGCGGCAAGTCCGGCAAGAACGAGTTTGAATTGGTGCAGGCGCTGTTGCCGGACCAGCCGCAACTATCAGGACCCGGTGTGCCGCCGACGGTAGGAACGTCTTGGCCTTGATGCCTTCGGTGGCCGCGTTGCCGAGCAGGTGTCTCGGCCGCTCTTCGCCGGCCGAGACTTCGTTGAAGGCCTTGTGGCCCCATCAGGCCGCGCGCACACCAGCGTTGAGCGGGATCTCGATATCGACCTCCAGTGTCGACACCTGTTCGCCGCGGTCCATCTTCACGTTCACCTTGTCGCGATCGACCTGGACGTGCTTGGCGATGACGGCGAGGATTTCCTCCCGCAGTTGCGCGACCAGGTCCGAGTGACCGACCGAAGCCCGCTCATGCGCGAGCAAGACCTGCAGGCGTTCGCGCGCTGTCGGCGCCGAGGTCTGCTTGTTAAAGAAGCGGAATATGCTCATGCTGCCCTCCGTCCGAATATCTTGCCGAACAGGCCGCGCTTTTCGCCCGGAATGGTGATCGGCACCGTTTCGCCGGCGAGCCGGCGTGCGGCATCGAGGTAGGCAAGCGCCGGGGCGCTGCGATTATCGGCGAGTGTGACCGGCGCGCCGAGGTTGGAGGCGCGCAGAACATCCATGCTCTCGGGCACGATGCCGAGCAGCGGGATCGACAGGATCTCAAGGACGTCATCGACCTTCAGCATGTCGCCCCGCTCGGCCCGGGCTGCGTCATAGCGCGTGAGCAGCAGGTGTTTTTCCACCCGCTCGCCACGTTCCGCTCTCTCCGTCTTGGAGTCGAGGAGGCCGATGATGCGATCCGAGTCGCGAACCGACGAGACCTCCGGGTTGGTGACGATGACGGCAACGTCGGCGTGGCGCATGGCAAGTGTGGCGCCGCGTTCGATCCCCGCCGGGCTGTCGCAGATGATCCAGTCGAAGTGCTTCTTCAGCTCGGCCATCACCTTTTCGACGCCCTCGGCCGTCAGGCTGTCCTTGTCGCGGGTCTGCGATGCCGGAAGCAGGAAGAGCGTTTCGAGCCGCTTGTCGCGGATCAGTGCCTGCGGCAGCTTGGCGTCGCCTTGTATGACGTTGACCAGGTCATAAACGACTCGCCGCTCCGCGCCCATGACCAGGTCGAGATTGCGCAGGCCGACGTCAAAATCGACGACCACCGTCTTCTCATTTCTCTGCGCCAATGCCGCACCGAGTGCGGCGGTAGACGTCGTCTTGCCGACGCCGCCTTTACCCGATGTAACCACGATTACTTTCGCCATCTTGCACTCCTGTCTCCCGGCCGGCAGCCGGCTCAGTTAAGTCTCTCTGCCATGATCGAATCGCCTTCGAGCCAGAGCTGCACCGCCTGTCCGCGAAGGTGTGGCGCCATGTCGTCGGCCGTCTTGTAGACGCCGTCGATTGCCAGCAATTCTGCTTCAAGCTTGCGGCAGAAGATGCGCGCCGAGGCATTGCCCACGGATCCTGCGAGCGCCCGTCCCCGCAGCGTCCCGTAGATGTGAACCGAGCCACCCGCAATGATTTCCGCGCCCGACGCAACTGACCCGACGACGGTGACGTCACCTTCGGGAAAGATCACCGACTGCCCGGAACGGACCGGCTCCTTGATGATGATCGAGGGCATTGCCCTGACCACCTGCGGCTCGGGGCGAAGGGCAGGTTCTGCCGGCTTGCCCTGACCGGATTTCGCCGATTCGGCGGCCTGTTCGGCCGACGGAACCTCGAAATCCGGAGCGGGTCGGCCGCCCTTCATCGCCGGGGGCATGCCCGGCTCGAATAGCGATGGGCGCCCGCCTTCGATCCCCATGATGCGCACGTTGCGTTTCGCGAGTTCGCCGATCAGGTCTTTCAACCGCGCTCGGTCGATCTCGATATCTTCCACGTCGAGGACGACCGGCCTTCCCAGGAAGAAGCCCGCGGAACGCGAAGCCAAGTCGTCGAGCCGGGTAAGCCATCCCTCGAGAGGCAGTTCCGGAGAAAGCACGAGCGCCAGGAATGAGCGGCCCTTGATACGGATCGAACGAGTATCTGTTAGCACTTTGGTCATCTACGTTAATATTTGGTTGTCAAGATTTACGTGAACCGTGGTTAACAAATGGTTAACTGCGGCACCCTGCATGAAGCTGGAGACCCGGTTTTGGCAGACGAAAAACGTCATCCATGACGGCACCCCGGTAACAATGATGATTTGCTGCCGCTGCGTTTATTTCGGCGCGGCCGATGAGGTCGAATGCGCGCCTAGATCAGGCGCGGTCGCCTGGCACTCCGAATCCAAAGCGCATCGAATCGCCGGCCGTCATCCGGCGACGAGTCGTTGTCCGCACATCATCGTTCACGCGGAGGCACAGCCGCTAATGTCCCCTCTAAAATCAGGGGTTGTCTCCGGAAGACGGCAGCCACTCAGGCGATCTCGCCGCGGCTGTGAACTGTTACAGAAACGACAAGAAACTGACATTTGGCGTTCATGAAGCGCCGATATGGCAGGTGTCATACCGATGACCGGTCTCCCCGAAAGAGGAACTGCTGCCAATGTTTCAGTTGAAGAATGTAGCCCGCCGGTTCGGCACGAAAACAGCCGTCAGTTCGGTTACCTTCGACATCCCGCAGGGACAGATGGTCGGCATCATCGGCCGGTCGGGCGCCGGCAAGTCGACGCTGCTGCGCATGATCAACCGGCTGGTAGATCTTTCGTCCGGTTCGATCGAATTCGGCGGCACGGAAGTGTCCTCGCTCCGTGGTGCGGCGCTACGCAACTGGCAGCGCGACTGCGCCATGATCTTCCAGCAGTTCAACCTCGTGCCGCGTCTCGACGTGCTGACAAATGTCCTGCTCGGCCGTCTCAACCACCGTTCGACGGCTTTAAGCATCCTCAACATGTTCACACGTGAAGAGCGGATCATGGCAATCGGCGCGCTCGAGCGTCTCGGCATCGAACAGACGGCGTTGCAGCCGGCAGGCACGCTTTCCGGCGGCCAGCAGCAGCGCGTTGCGATCGCCCGCGCCCTGATGCAGCAGCCGAAGGTGCTGCTTGCCGACGAGCCGATCGCTTCGCTCGACCCGCTCAACGCCAAGATCGTCATGGATGCGCTGCGCGACATCAACGAGCGCGACGGCATCACCGTCATCACCAACCTGCACACACTCGACACCGCGCGGAACTACTGCGAGCGGATCATCGGCATGGCCCATGGCCTCGTTGTCTTCGACGGGCAACCGAAGGACCTGACCGCCGCGGCGGTCGCCGAGATCTACGGTGCGGACACCGCAATCGAGGAATCGATGACCTCGACAAGCATCAATATTCCCGCGGCAGCCCCGCAGGAACAAACGGCATCGGCCGGCTTCAAGCCGCTGGCACTGGCCGGCCTCTGAGGCACGCCCAGGATCGAAGGCCCGCGTTAAGGGCACCCCTTTTGACCCATAGTGACCCGGCGCGGCCGGATAAACGGGAGATGAACATCATGTTGAAGAAAGCTCTTTTGGGTGCTGTTGCCCTCTTCGCCCTCGTCGGCCAGGCCCAGGCCGAAGACCTCAAGGAATTCCGCATCGGCATCCTCGGCGGCGAAAACGAAGCCGACCGCCTGCGCAACTTCCAGTGCCTGGTCGACAAGCTGCCAGCCGCGATCGGCGTTGAAAAGGTATCGCTGTTCCCGGCCGCCGACTACGACGGCGTCATCCAGGGTCTGCTCGGCGGCACGCTCGACTATGCCGAACTCGGCGCTTCCGGCTATGCCAAGATCTACCTCGCCAAGGCAGACGCGGTCGAGCCGATCCTGACGACGGTCCAGACCGACGGTTCGACCGGCTATCATTCGATCATGGTCGCCCGCAAGGATTCGGGCATCACCAAGCTCGAAGACCTCAAGGGCAAGAAGCTCGGCTTCGCCGATCCCGACTCGACCTCGGGGTACCTCGTTCCGCTCGTCACGCTTCCCGAGGCCATTGGCGGGCCGGTCAAGGAATATTTCGGTGAAACCGGCTTCGGCGGCGGTCACGAGAACCTCGTCCTCGAAGTCGTGAAGGGCACCTTCGATGCCGGCACGACCTTCGGTTCGGGCGTCGGCGAATTCAAGGACGGCTACACCTCGGGCAACCTGCGCAAGATGGTCGACAAGGGCATCCTCGACATGAACGATCTCGTCGAACTCTGGAAGTCGCCGCTGATCCCGAACGGCCCGATCGTCGTACGCACTTCGATGAACGACGACATGAAGGCGAAGTTCAAGCAGTTCATGATGGACCTGCCGAAGACCGACGCCGCCTGCTTCTCGGCGATCCAGGGTGGCGACTTTACGGGCTTCACCGAAGTCAACAGCGATTTCTACAAGCCGATCATCGACGCCCGCAAGGCGACGATCGGCGGCTGATCGCCAAGGCATCAGATACGCGCTGGCCGTATTGCAGCGCCGCACAGCGGCGCTGCAATACGGGTTTGAGCTGCTGCATGATTTGATCCTTAGATCGAATTCGGCTTAGGAATCATGCAGTAGCGGCCAGCGTTTGATTGTCTGGGACTGCCACAAGCATCCATCTCCAAGAGGCCGGCACGCGCCGGAAATCCCATGGCCACTTCCGTGCTTTCCCGGCAGCTCAGCGAGAGCGGCGCTCTTGTGGAGCGTCACTGGCAGGAGCTCAATGCCCGCCGCCGCCTTTACACCTTCCTGGGTCTCGCGTTACTCGCTCTGACGCTCTGCTCCTCGCTCTGGTTTGCGAACGGATCGAATGCCGGCAAGTTCTTCGACCGCCTCCCGCATATCTTCGATTTCGTCGGAGACTTGATGCCGCGCGATGCCATGGAGATCGTCCGTGCCATGTTCGACCTGCCCTCGCCCTATGACGATGGCAGTTTCAAGTACAACTATCCGGATGGCCGGCTTTATCTCACCGACAGCCTCTACATTCCCGAATACTTCCACAAGATGCTGGAAACGGTGAACATCGCCATCTTTTCGACGGTGCTCGGCGTCCTTTTCGGCTTCCCTCTCTGTTTTCTTGCCGCGCGCAACCTGATGCCCAATCCCTGGATCAGGGGCATCGTGCGCCGCTTCATGGAAATCGTGCGTGCTTTCCCGGAGGTGGTCATCGCCGGCTTCTTCCTGGCGATCCTGTCGCTTGGCCCCATTCCGGCGATTGCGGCGGTGTCTATCCATACGATCGGCGCGCTTGGCAAATTGTTCTTCGAGGTCGTCGAGAATGCCGACATGAAGCCGGAGGAAGGCTTGCGCGCCGTCGGCGGCAATTGGATAGAGCGGGTCTGGTTCGGTATCGTCCCGCAGGTTCTTCCGAATTTCACCAGCTATTTCCTGCTCCGCCTTGAAATAAATGTGCGCGCCTCGACGATCATCGGCGCCGTCGGCGGCGGCGGCATCGGGGAGCTGCTGCGCCTGTCGATCGGCCAGGGCCACGAGGCGAAAACGCTCGCGATCGTGATGCTCCTGTTCACGACGATCTTTGCGGTCGACCAGGTCTCCGCATGGCTCCGCCGGCGCCTCGTTGGTGACCAGGCCTTTCAGCTTGCCCAATAGGAGTGCATCATGACCGCCTCGACCAAGCCCAGCACTCTTGAAATGGAAGCCATAGCGGCCCGCCATCCGCACCTGCTGCAGTCTTCGTCCGAAAAAAGGCTGAGGACGGCGCTGATCGCCTTCGGCGTGCTGTTCTACATGGCTTTCAGCTGGTGGTTCTTTTCGATCGGCCATGTGCTTGCCAACGCCAATTGGGGCATCGCCGGCACCTATCTCGCCGATTGGGTCACCTATGAAGTCCGACCGGAGATCGAGATTGCGGCCGATGGCACTATGACTGTCTCCTATCAGCGCAATTCGCCGCTCGGCTCGAATCCCGACCCCGATTGGGTCACCCTCGAGAAGAAGACCGTGACCCGGACGATCGAGACGCCCGCCGCTGTTGAGGTGTCGAAGCCGAAGGCGAGTTCATCGTTCAGTTTCATGGCGCCGAATGCCGCAGTCGGCGGCGCCCAAGCGGCGCAGGCGCAGGACCGGGTCGAGACCCGCAGCGAAGAGATCGTGGCGCGCGCGCTCGTTTCTTACGATCGCTCGACGCATATAGAAGTTGCCGATCGCGTGGTAAAGGCGACGCACGGTGGCGAGACGCTGACAATCGCCGTCGACGGCGCCGATAGGGTGACGCCGCAAGGTCCCCTGCCCCGCTGGGCTACGCAGAAGCGGCCGGGAGAAAAGATCACGCTTTCCTTCGGCTTGACCGGCTGGGCCGAGGTCGAAGGCGACGAAGTCTCGGTCCGCAATCGTTTCTTCGGCTGGGCGAACTTCCTCTTCGACACCAACTCGCCGTTCTTCGGAAAGCCCTATGGCGAAGTGGCATCGCTGATTGTCTCCGGCGAGCGGATCGATCCGGCACGCTCCAACCTTTCGCTTGCCTGGAACAACATTCTCTACAATGCGGAGTGGCAGCATCTCGACGTCTGGACGAAGCTCCTGCAGACGATCGTCATGGCATTCGTCGGCACGCTGTTCGCATCGCTCATCGCCTTTCCCCTCTGCTTCCTCGCTGCACGCAACATCACGCCGAACCTTTTCGCCAACCAACTCGTCAAGCGCTTCTTCGATTTCTTGCGTTCGGTGGACATGTTCATCTGGGCGCTTTTCTTCACGCGCGCCTTCGGACCCGGACCGCTCGCCGGTATTTCGGCTATCTTCGTCACGGATACCGGCACGCTCGGCAAGCTCTACTCCGAGGCGCTTGAAAACATTGACGACAAGCAGCGCGAAGGCGTGAAATCGGTCGGCGCCACCCCGCTTGCCGTGCAGCGCTTCGGCGTGCTGCCGCAGGTTCTGCCGGTCTTCGCAAGCCAGGCGCTCTATTTCTGGGAGTCGAACACGCGTTCGGCGACCATCATCGGCGCGGTCGGCGCCGGCGGCATCGGGCTCAAGCTGTGGGAGGCGATGCGGACCAACTCCGATTGGGAAAATGTCGCCTATATGGTGCTTTTGATCTTGATGGTTGTCTTCTTTTTCGACAGCATCTCAAACGCGTGCCGCTCGCGCCTCATGGGGCGTAAGGCGCATTAGCTCTCGGGTCGATTCGACCGGAGGTCCCCATCCCGCTCCGACCCGAATTGCGTTTATCACCGAAGTCATCATGATGTTGTCATGCAAATCGGCTAGCTGCGCATCGCACCCCGCGAACCATCGCCCCGCCTACGACGGGCAGTCGATATAGAAAGTGAGACCCGTGCGTTATGCAATCTACTTCGCGCCGCCGGCCGATGACCGGTTGACGCAGACCGCAGCCCGTTGGCTTGGCCGCGATGCCTTCATTGACGGAGCCTTGACGTGGCCGGAAGTCCCCGGGCTCGGACACGACGATCAGATTGCGTTGACGGCAGATCCCCGTCGGTACGGCTTTCACGGAACGCTGAAGGCGCCGTTCGAGCTCGCGCAAGGCAAGAGCGAAGCTGATCTGTTGGCGGCCTTCGACGAGTTTGCGGCGGAGATCGACCCCTTCGAAGTGCCGCGGATCGTGTTGCACGAGATCGGCCCCTTTTTCGCACTGGTCTCGGCCGAGGACTGTGCCCCCCTTCGGAATCTCGCGGAGCAGGCCCTCCGTCGTTTCGAGCCGTTCCGGGCGCCGCTGTCGGATACCGATATTGCTCGCCGCAATCCGGAGAAGCTTACGCTACGTCAACGGGAGTACCTCACGACATGGGGCTACCCTTACGTCTTCGAGGAATTCCAGTTCCATTTGACGCTGACGGGATCGGTGCCCGTCGAGACGCGCTCCGTGATGCGCGAGACGCTCACCGCTGCGTTTGACGCGTTCATTGGCAAGCCGCTCGACGTCTCGACGGTCGCGCTCTTCGTAGAGCCCCATCGCGGCGCCCCCTTCACCGTCCATTCCTTATTGCCGCTTGGCGGCGCGTCCCAACGAAAGATCGCATGAGATGAGCAAAGAACAGGTATTGAGCAACGCCCGCATCGTTCTCGAGGATAGAATAGTCAACGGTTCCGTTCTTATCCGCGACGGCCGGATCGCCGATATTTCGGAAGGCACCATGAGCACGGGCGAAGACTTCGAAGGCGACTATTTGCTGCCCGGCCTGATCGAGCTCCACACCGATCACCTGGAGGCGCATTATTCTCCGCGCCCGGGCGTGCGCTGGCTGAAGATCGCAGCGATCCAGGCCCATGACGCGCAGGTCGTCACCTCCGGCATCACTACGGTCTTCGATTGCCTGCGTCTGGGTTCGGACGAGGATGGCGGCTTCCAGAAGGGCGAGATGCGCAGCATGGCCGACGCCCTGGCGCAGGCCAAGACGGAAGGCCGCCTGCGCGCCGACCACCTCATCCATCTGCGCTGCGAGGTTTCGACCTCCGACGTCCTCGATCATTATGAGGATTTCCGAGAGGACCCGCAGGTTCGGCTCGTTTCGCTGATGGACCACGCGCCGGGACAGCGCCAATTCCAGACGATGGAGCAGTACACGCTCTACTACAAGACGAAGCGCGGCCTTTCGGACGACGCTTTCGCCGAGTTCGTCGACCGTCAACAGGCGCTTTCCGCCCGCTACGCCGCGCCTCACCGCACCGCGCTGGCGAAGGCCTGTGCCGCACGCGGCATTACCGTTGCAAGCCATGACGACGCGACGATCGAGCATGTCGAAGAGTCGATCGGTTACGGCATCCGGCTTGCGGAATTCCCGACGAGCTTCGAGGCGGCGGAAGCCTCCCATCGCGCGGGCTTGAGCGTCTTGATGGGTGCGCCGAATATCGTGCGCGGCAAATCGCATTCCGGCAACATCGCCGCCCGCGATCTCGCCGAGCGCGGCGTGCTCGACGTGCTTTCCTCCGACTATGTTCCCTTCAGCCTTATCCATGCGCCTTTCGTTCTGACCGATGAGGTGGAGGCGATCGATCTTCCCCAGGCAATCGCGATGGTCACGGCCACGCCGGCGCGCACCGTTGGTCTCGACGATCGCGGCCGGATCGCTGTTGGACTGCGCGCCGATATCGCGCGTGTTCATCGTCCACAGGGCATTCCGGTTGTTCGCTCCGTTTGGCGCGAAGGACGGCGTGTCGCATGACCGCTCCGAGAAACAACCGTGGGACGCTTGTCGTCGTCGTCGGTCCGAGCGGCGCCGGCAAGGACAGTGTCATGGGCTTTGCTGCCTGCCATTTCGCACAGCGCCCCGATGTCCTGTTCGTGCGCCGCGTGATCACGCGTCCGTCGGATGCCGGCGGCGAAGTGCATGAAAGCGTATCGGCCGTAGAGTTCGACGAGATGAAGCGAAACGGTGCCTTCGCCGTCTCGTGGCACGCGCATGGTTTGAGCTATGGCATCCCGAAGGACATCGCAGGCAAGGTCGCGAGTGGCATGACGGCAATCGTCAACGGCAGCCGCGCGGCCCTCCCCGCCATTCGCGCGGCGTTCGGCGACATCGCAGTCGCCGTCATCACGGCCGATGCGCCGATACTGGCCAGGCGGCTTGCCGAACGGGGACGCGAAAGCGAAGAGGATGTACTGCGCCGGCTGGCACGGCAGACACCCGATGTCATCACCGGCCCGGATGTGACGGTGATCGACAATAGCGGCCGGCTCGAGATCGCCGGAAACCGTTTCGTCGCGCTCGTCGAGCGCTACTGCTCCGAGATTCCACATCCCGCGTGAGCAAAGGAGCGGCTGCGCGCGAGCAGCCTCTTCGCTCCGTCTGTCGGCCGGAAACGCCACCTGCTCCCGAACATCCGCGGGACCGCGCCGCCGAGATCAATGCCTCTGCGGAAATGGCCGTCACGGATCGCGTTGCGCCAGCGCCTCCTCTGCGGCTTCTTCGATCTTCTTCACCATGGGGAGATCCGCCGCGGCTGCGATGATAGAATCGAGCAGGCCGGGGAAGCGGCTATCGAGCTCGTCTCTCCGCAGCGTGATCAACCGGCTGGTGCCGGAGACCTCGGTGCGGGTGATCCCCGCCTCGCGCAGCTTGGCCAGATGGTAGCTGATATTGGTCTTGGACCCGAAATTCGTGAAGTTCAGGCACATCGTCGGCTGCCCCTCGCGGCGGGCGAGATAGCCCACAATCGCCAGCCGTGTTGGGTCGCCCAGAGCGGCGAGCACGTTGGACAGAGTGATCTGATCGGCATTGGGATGGGGTAAGGTCATGGCTCGAAAGTAGCTGGCTGGTATCCTGGTTCGATGCGGCTTGCCCGCCGCTTACGGAGGGCTAGTAGTGCGAGTGCATATTGACATCGCAATCGATCAAGTTCAATAGTTCAATAAGTTTTGAACAAAGGATCCCTCCATGGACAAGCGCCTTATCTGGCTCGCTGTCGGCTCCTTCACCATGAGCACGGTCGGCTTCGTCTTTTCGAGCCTTTTGCCGTCGATTGCGGCGGACACGCACACGACCGTTCCGCATGCGGGTCACCTGATCACCGTGTTTTCGCTTTCCTATGCCATCGGCGCGCCGCTGCTTTCGGCGCTGGCCGGGGCAACTGACAGGCGGCGGCTGCTGGTGGCTGCAATGCTCGCCTTCGTGCTGGGCAACGGCATCGCCGCGACAAGCGTCTCCTTCACCACCCTCCTGCTTGCGCAGATCGTGATGGGAATGGCGAGTGGGCTGTTTGCTGCCACCGCCCAGGCGACAGCAGTTTCCCTGGCCGGGCCGGAGCACCGCGCGCTGGCGATCTCGATCGTGGTGGGCGGCACGACATTCGCGGTGGCGCTGGGTGCGCCTCTTGGCGCGCTGATCGCCACTGTCTGGGGCTGGCGCGGCACGTTCGGTGCCGTGGCACTGCTCGGATCCGCCTGCGCCATTGTGCTTTGGCTGCGCCTGCCGCGGGGCCTCAGCGGAACCAAGCTGACGCTTTCCGAGCGCCTTGCTGCCATTGGCCGTCCGGGCGTGGCATCGTCGCTGATGGTGACGTTTCTCTATCTCACCGGCGCCTTCGTGATCATCTCCTACCTCGCGCCGCTGGCGATCGACGGTGCGGGGCTTTCACCAATGTCGCTGCCTGGCTTGCTGCTCGCCTTCGGCGTCGGCGCAGTGATCGGTAATCTTTCCAGCGGCTATCTGGCCGACCAGATCGGCGCGACGCGCATGGTTGTGCTTTCGCTGATATCCGCGCTTATCGTGTCGCTGGTGATCGCCTTCGGACTGCATTTCCTCGCGCCCAACCTGGCCGGCCTGCTGCTCATCGGCATCATGTTGCCTTGGGGCATCATCGGCTGGGCATTCCCGCCGGCGCAGGCGAGCCGCATCGTCGGCTTCGCACCGGACGTGGCGCATCTGACGCTGTCGCTCAATGCCTCGGCGATCTATCTCGGCATTGCCGGCGGCACCGCGATCGGTGGGCGGGTGCTGGAAAACCTAGCTGCAGCCGACCTCGGCTTCTTTGCAGCGCTGTTTCCGGTCGCCGCGCTCGCCGTGCTTTATGTTGGGCTGCGCTCCTACCGGCGGCGTTTCGCCGCTACCCCGGCGGAATAGACCAGGAAAAGTTGCAGCGGTTTTCCGTCCGGTAATTGCGCAATTCGATGCTGGGTTCAACCCGGCATGAAGCTGGTGCCCAGAGCACGCGGGTGTCCGAGTCGAGCCGAACCGCTCGTCTCGGACACCGTGCTTTCGGACGCATAGGCGAAGGCGAGGAATCGAAGCGGGCGGAACCCGCTCGCTTCCCGGCTCGATGCCGCAGCGGGGGCGCGGCCGATCACGCTGCTCGGATTGCAGCACACAGCCTCACCGGTGACGCATCGCCCACCAACCGACGGCCGCTACCTCTGGCGCCTGCACGGAAACCTCCTCCTTGCGGCCGATCACGCTATGTTTCCAAGCTTCCGGCAGAACCAGCACTTTCGTGTGGTGACGCCGTGATTTTTCGCTTGTCACCCTGATATTATGTATATACATTATGGCAAACGAAGGGCGGTGACCAATGGACGGAAACGCGAATTCGGG
This sequence comes from Sinorhizobium psoraleae, assembly GCF_013283645.1. GTDB lineage: Bacteria > Pseudomonadota > Alphaproteobacteria > Rhizobiales > Rhizobiaceae > Sinorhizobium > Sinorhizobium psoraleae. The sequence goes on along the minus strand of NZ_JABEKV010000003.1, from coordinate 1,026,535 downwards.
CAGAACCAGCCTCTGGCGCAACGCGCGCCTCGCCACGCTTCGCGAGGATCTGGGGCCGCTCGGCACCATCGAGAACGGCGCGGTGGCCACACGTGGCGACCGGATCATGTATGCCGGCTCCGAGAATGATCTGCCCGCGGACCTCTCCCGGGCCGATCAAGTCTTCAATTGCGAAGGCCGCTGGATGACACCGGCGCCCATCGACTGCCACACCCATATCGTCCATGGCGGCAACCGCGCGCGTGAGTTCCAGATGCGGCTCGAAGGCGCCACCTACGAGGACATCGCGCGCGCCGGCGGCGGCATTGCCTCGACGGTGAAGGCGACCAATGCCCTGTCGGTCGAAGAGCTGGTAGAAGCCGCGCTTCCGAGGCTCGATGCCCTGCTGGCGGAGGGCGTCGCGACGGTCGAGGTGAAGTCCGGCTACGGGCTGAATATCGACGCCGAACTCAAGATGCTGCGGGCGGCGCGCCGACTGCAAACGTTGCGCCCCGTGCGCATCGTCACAAGCTATCTCGCCGCCCACGCGACACCGCCCGAATACAAGGGCCGCAACGGTGACTACATCAGCGATGTCGTGCTGCCCGGCCTGCAGCGTGCACATTCCGAGGGCCTTGTCGACGCGGTTGACGGCTTCTGCGAGGGCATCGCCTTTTCCCCCGCCGAGATCGGCCGGGTGTTCGACGCCGCTAAGGCACTTGGCCTGCCGGTCAAGCTTCACGCCGAGCAGCTTTCGAATCTTGGCGGAGCGGAGCTCGCCGCCTCCTATGGCGCGCTGTCGGCCGATCATCTCGAATATCTCGACGCAGACGGCGCGGCCATCATGGCAAAGGCCGGAACGGTTGCCGTTCTTCTCCCCGGCGCCTTCTACACACTCCGGGAAAAGCAACTGCCGCCGGTCGAAGCGTTGCGCGCCGCCGGCACGCGCATCGCCATTGCGACGGACAGCAACCCAGGCACTTCTCCGCTGACCTCGGTGCTTCTCACCATGAACATGTCGGCGACGCTCTTCCGCCTGACCGTCGACGAATGCCTCGCGGGTGTCACACGTGAAGCCGCACGCGCGCTCGGGATCCTCGACAAGACCGGCACGATCGAAGTCGGCAAGTCCGCGGACCTCGCGATCTGGAACATCGATGAGCCTGCCGAGCTTATCTATCGGATAGGCTTCAATCCGCTGCATCAGCGCATCTTTAAAGGCGAAAGAATCGGCCAATGACTATCGTACTTAAGCCAGGCTCCGTTCCGCTCAAGGATCTGGAGACGATCTACTGGACCCGGGAACCGGCACGCCTCGATCCCGCCTTCGACGCCGCCATTGCCAAGGCTGCCGCTCGCATCGCCGAAATCGCCGCCGGCAATGCGCCGGTTTACGGCATCAACACCGGCTTCGGCAAACTTGCCTCGATCAAGATCGACAGTGCCGACGTGGAAAGGCTGCAACGCAACCTCATCCTGTCGCATTGCTGCGGCGTTGGTGCGCCTCTGCCGGATAACATCGTCCGGCTGATCATGGCGCTGAAGCTCGTTTCGCTCGGCCGCGGCGCTTCGGGCGTTCGCCTTGAACTTGTCCGCCTGATCGAGGCGATGCAGGAACGGGGCGTAATCCCGCTGATCCCGGAAAAGGGTTCGGTGGGCGCATCGGGCGACCTTGCGCCACTTGCGCACATGGCAGCCGTGATGATGGGCCACGGAGAAGCGTTCTTCGATGGTGAGCGCATGCCGGGCGGAGCCGCGCTTGAAAAGGCCGGACTTTCGCCCGTGACGCTCGCCGCGAAGGAAGGCCTCGCCCTGATCAACGGCACACAGGCGTCCACCGCCCTGGCGCTCGCCGGGCTCTTCCGTGCCCATCGCGCCGCGCAGGCGGCGCTCATCACCGGGGCGCTTTCGACCGATGCCGCAATGGGATCGTCCGCACCCTTCCATCCCGATATCCACACGCTGCGCGGCCATCGAGGCCAGATCGACACCGCTGCGGCTCTTCGCCAATTGCTCGAGGGATCCGAGATCCGGCAGAGCCATATCGAGGGCGATGAACGGGTGCAGGATCCCTACTGCATCCGTTGCCAGCCGCAGGTCGATGGCGCTTGCCTCGATCTCCTGCGTTCGGTTGCCGCGACGCTCACGGCCGAGGCAAACGCCGTCACCGACAACCCGCTGGTGCTTTCCGACAACTCCGTCGTCTCCGGCGGCAATTTCCACGCCGAACCGGTGGCTTTCGCCGCCGACCAGATCGCGCTCGCGGTCTGCGAGATCGGCGCGATCGCGCAGCGCCGCATCGCACTTCTCGTCGATCCGACGCTCAGCTACGGTCTGCCGGCATTCCTGGCCAAGAAGCCCGGGCTCAATTCGGGCCTGATGATCGCTGAGGTTACGTCCGCCGCACTGATGTCGGAGAACAAGCAACTCTCGCATCCGGCTTCAGTCGATTCGACGCCGACATCCGCCAACCAGGAAGACCATGTATCGATGGCCTGCCACGGCGCACGCCGCCTGCTGCAGATGACCGACAACCTGTTCTCGATCATCGGCATCGAGGCCCTGACGGCCGTCCAAGGTATAGAATTCCGGGCACCTCTGACGACCAGCCCCGAGCTTTCGAAGGCCGTGGCTGCCGTGCGCAGCGTGTCACCGACGATCGAAGAGGACCGCTATATGGCCGACGACCTAAGGGCGGCCGGCGAGTTGGTCGCGTCCGGCACTCTCAATGCTGCCGTCTCCGCCGGCATCCTCCCGAAACTGGATGTCTGACATGGCGGTTTTCGAAATCCGGCAAGGCACATCACCCGTGATCCTTGGCTTTCCCCATACGGGCACCGACGTGCCCGCAGAGATCTGGGCGCGGCTGAACGACAACGGCCGCATCCTCGCCGATACAGACTGGCATATTCACGAGCTCTACGAAGGGCTTCTGCCGGATGCCACCACTGTGCGCGCGACCTTCCATCGCTACGTCATCGACGCCAATCGCGACCCGGAAGGCGTAAGCCTCTATCCCGGCCAGAACACAACCGGCCTCGTGCCGGAGACCGACTTCGACGGCGTATCGATCTGGAATGAGGGTCAGGCACCGACAGAGGCCGACATTGCGACGCGACTTCGCGATTTCCATGCTCCCTATCATGCGGCGCTCGCCGCCGAGATCGAGCGCGTGAAGGCGATCCATGGCGTGGCGGTGCTCTTCGACTGCCACTCGATCCGCTCGCATATTCCGTTCCTCTTCGAAGGCAAGCTGCCCGACTTCAACATCGGCACGGACATGGGCAAGACCTGCGCCGCCGAAATAGAAAGGGCAACGGCAGAAATCGCTGCGTCGGCAGAGGGTTACACCCACATCTTGAACGGCCGCTTCAAGGGCGGCTGGACCACCCGTCACTATGGCCGGCCGGAAATCTGCGTGCATGCGATCCAGATGGAACTCGCGCAGTCCACACATCTGGCAACGGAAGCGCCGCCCTTCTCGCTGGATTCCGGAAAGGCCGAACGGCTTCGCAGCCATCTCAAAACCATTCTGAAACGCATCGAAGCAACAGCATTCGACCTCAAACTGACAGGGAGCGAGGCATGAACATGAGCAATCCGCGCCACAATATTCGCGAGGTCCGCAGCCCGCGCGGGACCGAGATCAGCGCCAAGAGCTGGCTGACGGAGGCACCGCTCCGCATGCTGATGAACAACCTCGATCCGGATGTTGCCGAGAACCCGCACGAACTCGTCGTCTATGGCGGCATCGGCCGGGCGGCCCGCACCTGGGCGGACTTCGACCGGATCGTCGCCACGCTCAAGGATCTCAACGAAGACGAAACGCTGCTCGTCCAGTCCGGCAAGCCGGTCGGTGTCTTCCGCACCCACAAGGACGCCCCCCGCGTGCTGATCGCCAATTCCAACCTCGTGCCGCGCTGGGCGACCTGGGACCACTTCAACGAGCTCGATCGGAAGGGTCTCGCCATGTACGGCCAGATGACCGCCGGCTCCTGGATTTATATCGGCACCCAGGGCATCGTCCAGGGGACCTATGAGACCTTTGCTGAAGCCGGCCGCCAGCACTATGGCGGAAACCTGAAAGGCAAGTGGGTGCTGACCGGTGGTCTCGGCGGCATGGGCGGCGCGCAACCGCTCGCCGCTGTCATGGCTGGCGCCTGCTGCCTTGCCGTCGAATGTAATCCGGACTCGATCGATTTCCGCCTGCGCACCCGCTATCTCGATGCCAAGGCCGAGACGCTGGACGAGGCCATGGAGATGATCGATCACTGGACCAAGGCAGGCGAAGCGAAATCCGTCGGCCTGCTCGGCAATACGGCGGAAATCCTCCCGGAAATGGTCCGCCGTGGCATTCGGCCGGACATGGTCACCGACCAGACCTCCGCCCACGATCCGGTCAACGGCTACCTGCCAAAGGGCTGGACGATGGGCCAGTGGAAGGAAAAGCGTGTCAACGACCCGAAGGCCGTCGAAAAGGCGGCACGCGCATCGATGCGCGAGCACGTAGAGGCGATGATCGCCTTCCAGAACATGGGCGTCCCCACCTTCGACTACGGCAACAACATTCGCCAGATGGCCAAGGAAGAAGGGCTCGAAAACGCCTTTGCCTTCCCGGGCTTCGTGCCGGCCTATATCCGCCCGCTCTTCTGCCGCGGCATCGGCCCGTTCCGTTGGGCGGCACTGTCGGGCGACCCGGAGGACATCCGCAAGACCGACGCCAAGGTGAAAGAACTGCTGCCGGACAACAAGGACCTCCACAACTGGCTGGACATGGCCAGGGAGCGCATCGCCTACCAGGGCCTGCCGGCACGCATCTGCTGGGTTGGCCTCGGCGACCGTCACCGCCTCGGCCTTGCCTTCAATGAAATGGTTCGCAATGGCGAGCTGAGTGCTCCGATCGTCATCGGCCGCGACCATCTCGATTCCGGCTCCGTCGCTTCGCCGAACCGCGAGACCGAAGCGATGAAGGACGGTTCCGATGCCGTTTCCGACTGGCCGCTCCTGAACGCGCTCTTGAACACGGCCTCCGGCGCGACCTGGGTCTCGCTCCACCACGGTGGCGGCGTCGGCATGGGCTTCTCGCAGCATTCGGGCGTCGTCATCTGCTGCGACGGCAGCGAGGACGCCGACCGTCGCATCGAGCGCGTATTGTGGAACGACCCGGCGACCGGCGTCATGCGCCATGCCGATGCCGGCTACGACATTGCGCTCGACTGCGCCAAGGAGAAGGGCCTGCGCCTGCCCGGCATTCTCGGGAACTGACGAAAGACGCGGGAGGCCGTCCCGGTCTCCCGCTATCCTTTACTGCGAGATGGAAACCGTCCTGCGGCGGGCGCCGTCGAGTAACAACAGCAAGGCGCAGCCTGCAATCCCCGCAGCCGCACCAAGCAGTGCTGTTCCGGAATAATCGCTGATGCGGGTGCCGAGCGCGAAAAGCGCCGCACTGAGCGCTCCACCCAGAAAGATGTTCACCGCAATCAACGAGCTTCCGAGCCCCGGACGGTCGGCAATCAGGTCTTGCAGGTAGGTGATCGGGATGCTGATCAGCGCTGCCGCACCGAAGCCGCTGATGAGCGTCAACGCATAAATATGCCAAGGCCGGGATGAAAAGCCGAGCAGCGCCATATAGACGACGTAGATTGCCGTTCCAAGCGCAAGTGCGTCGATATGGTTGAGGCGATACTGGATCCGTCCCCAGACCAGAATGAAGATCACCTCCAGCAGCGCCACGACACCGACGACGATGCCGATATCGGTGGCCGAGCCGCCGGCAGCACCGGTGACGATCAACGGCAGCACCGCCGCGTTGACATGCAGCGTCGAGCAGATAAGCGCCATGGCGGCAAGCCGGGCAAGAACACGCGGCGAAAGAATTTCGGCGAAGGACGCCAGATAGGAAAGCCGCTTGCTCAGGACAGGATCGCCCCCGCGCTGAGCCGGCAGCAGGAAGAACACCAGCAGCAGATTGGCGATACAGCCGAGGCTCGCCAGCAGATAGGCGGGCAGCATGCTGCCCCGCGCCGACAGCACGAAGCCGACCAATCCCGGAACCAGAACCCACGAGAGCGATATGGCCGCCCTCACACCGGAATTGACCGCTGCCGCATCCTTTCCGCCGATGCCGTTCGCGGCGGTGCGGACATTGGCGAACAGGAGCGAGTTGAGTGCGCCGTAGATCGGCAGCAGCAGCAATGTGGCAACGACGAAACTCGACTTCGTCGGCAGGGCGTAGACCAGGCCGTAGCCGACCGCGCCAGAGAGGATGACCGCCAACATCAGCGTCCGGTAGTTACCGACGCGATCGGCAACGATGCCGACGGTGACGCTGACGGTGACATTGACCAGCGCCGCAACGAAAATCAGCGCCGAATAGAAACCGTCGCTCAAGCCAAGCTCGGTGATCCCGACCACTGACTGATAGGGCGAGGTCGCTGCACCCGAGAAGCCGAAAAGAAAGATGGCAAGCACACTCGCCCGGATGACCGGGTTGCGCATGGCAAAGAGCAACGAGGAAGACATGGTTCAATCCGCGAGTGCGAAGTCTTGTGAGGGGGACCGCCAGACGGGCGGTCGTTGCGGGGAAGGCTGGCTTTGAATCAGGTCCAACGAGCCGAGAAGCGCGCCCTTGGCTCGAAATTGAAACCGCGGTCGAACGGGAAGACCGGCCGCTGGCGGCGTACGCTCGTGAGATTCGCGATGTCCTGATTGACGACGCCGTCCGTCAGCGCCATCAGGTTGGGATTGGCAATCGGCGCAAGCTCCGGCGAAAGATAGCCGGACTTGACGACGAGTAGGCGCACGGTGCTCGGATCGAGACCGAGGCGGCGGAAGTCATCAATGTTGTGGTATGGACGCCGGCGCGCCGATATCACCACTTCGATCTGGCCAACACGGATGACTGCCTGGCGCTCGGAAAGCGGTCCCGGATCGTCCAACCGCACGACCGTGGCCGTGACCTCCGCCACGGGGCTCGACGGGTCGAGGCTGCCGCCGAGCCTCAAAGCCAGCGTCGCGCCTTCGCCGGCCGCGAAACAGGCGTCTACAGCCGGCCGGTCGGCGATACCGGCGATCAGCGCATTCTGCCAATCGCGCGCGAGAAGAGATCGCAGCACATCGGCTCGGTCGCCCACGCCGCCTCCGGTGGGGTTGTCCCCGGAATCGGCGAGAATCACGGGCCTCGTTGCCGTCTCCTCGGCAATGTCGAGCATCGCTTCGAGCGGCCCCGTGACCGGACCGAAGCGGAAATTCTCCCGCTCGTTCCAGTAGTTTGCGGCGATTTCCTCGACCGCCTTCGAGGCGACCTCCTTGTCTGATCCGGTCACCACGGCGCAAGCGGTCGCCCGCGGCTCGTCCGCCCAGACATAGCCCACCATCAGGTTGGCATCGAGAATGCCGGGGCGCGCATCGAAGTCCGGCAGACGCCGGTAAAGGCTCCTGGCAGGTTCATCCTCCGTGGACGTGCATTCGCCCGGCAGCAGCAGCGGCACGGCCGCCCAGGCGACGCCGGGACGCGTTCCCGTCCGCAGCGCCTCCACCAGCATCGACCAGGCCCGGATCATCGTCTCGCGCGTATCGATGTGCGGCGCGGTGCGGTAGCCGGCAAAAATGTCGATCTGGTCGATGATCCGTTGGCTGACATTGCCGTGGAGATCGTAGCTCGTTGCGATCTGGCAATCGGGGCCGACGACTGCGCGGGCAGCCGAAATCCAGTCGCCCTCGGCGTCGTCCATACCGTCCACCTTGATCGCCCCGTGCATCGCAAGATAGAGGCCGTCGAGCGGCAGCGCAGCGCAAAGCCGCTCCAGGAATTCCGTCTTGAAGGCATCGTAAGCCGGACCCGACACCGGCCCGCCGGGCAGGGCGCGCGCATGGAGAAGCGGAATGTGCTCAAAGCCGTCAGCCGCGAGAAAGTCGAAATACTCAGCCTTCAGGAGCTCCTCGCCCCTCAGCACCCGAAAGTCCTCGACCATCATCAAGACAGGCGAATAGGTGCTGCACTCCGTATGGATTCCACCGACGGCGATCCGCATGGCTTCAAACTCACAAAATCGGGCTCAGAGGGGCGATCGCGGCAAAACGCAGCCAGTCCTTTTGCGACTTCGGCGTCCAGGCCGCTTCTGCGATGGCGGACAAACGGGGGAAGACGAGGCGGTTGAAATAGCCGCGCGAGAGGAAATGCTCCGACCAGATGCAGGCCTGCACGCCCTTCATGCGGTGCTTCAGTTCCTCCGGGAATTCGCCTTCCGCCTCATAGGCATAGGTGTGCGCCGGCGTTGCCGTGCCGGCCCAGCTCGCGCCCGGCTCCTGGAAGGCTTCGGCCTGTGCCATGTCGAGGTAGTAGGCCTGCCCCGGCGTCATCACGACGTCGTAGCCTTCGCGCGCCAGTTCTATCCCGACCTTGGGGTTCTCCCAGGCCATCAGGAGCGTGCCTTCCGTGCCGACGCCACCGCCATGGGCGACCTCGTTCCAGCCGACGAGCTTGCGGTCGCGCGCCGTCAGCATCTGCTTCACTTTTTTGAGGAAGTAGGACTGCAGCGCGAAGGTGCCGGAAATGCCTTCCCGTTCCATGAGCTTGCGCGCCAGCGGCGAGGCAAGCCATGAACCATTGGCCACCTCGTCGCCTCCGACGTGGATATATTGGCTCGGGAAGAGCGCGACCATTTCGTCGAAAACCCTCTCGAGGAATTCGTAGGTGAGCGGAATCGCCGGATTCAGTGCGTTGTTGGGGTAGCCCTGGACCGAATGATAGCTTTCCGGGGCCTCCTGTCCATCGGAGAGCTCCGGCAGGGCGACGAGCGCGGCCGTGCTATGGCCGGGAATGTCGATCTCCGGGACGACCTCGACATTGAGCGCGCCGGCATGGGCGACGATCGCCCTCACCTCGTCCTGGCTGTAGAAACCGCCGACCGGTTCGGCACCGTTGCCGAGTTGCGGCAGCATCGGCTCGTCCGGGCCGCGAAGCACACCGAGCGTCGTCAGCGTCGGATAGGCCTTGATCTCCAGCCGCCAGGCTTCGTCATCCGTCAGATGCCAGTGGAAGATGTTGAGCTTGAACCATGCAAGGATATCGATGAGCCGCATGACGTCGGCGGTCGGATAGAACTGGCGGGAGACGTCGAGATGGCAGCCGCGCCAGCCGTAGCGGGGCCGGTCGGAAATCGTACCCGACACGGGAAAGCGGAACTTGCCCCCCTCCCTGCGCGGCCCATCAAGTAACTGCGCGAGCGTCGTCAGACCATATTGCCGGCCGGCAGCTGCCCCGTATTCGAGGCGGATCTCCCGCTCGGAGAAGGCCAGCGTGTAGCCCTCGGGACCGAGATCGGGCCTCGCGGCGAAGACGATCGCGCGACCCTGTGGGGATGAGGCGAGCGTGAAGGGCGCGTGACCTCCTTGGAACAGACGATGAAAGAGCGCCAGCACCGTGTCGACTGCCCTGATCTCATCCTTGCTGCTCCCGGATGCCGGATAAAGAATAACCGGAAATCCCTCGCCCGGCACGGCGTCGATCCTCGCCGGCCAAGGCTGCAAGGCGAAGGGCAGGTCGAGCTTGCCTTCCGGCAGGCGTTGCGGCGGCGGTTCGCTGGCCGCCCCTTCCAGCAGCAGGTCGGAAACGGCCACCGGCACATGCCGGCCGTCGGAAAGCGTCAGATAGGCCGATTTTGCGCCATCCGTGCAGTGTTTCGCCTGCCGGTGCAGCCCGCTGATCGTAAAGGTCCAGCTTTCGCCCGCGCCGAGGACAAATCCCTTTGGCGGTGCGAATTCGTGGAAATTGGCATTGCGGCGCAGAAAGACGGCGTTCTCGCAAGCGGCAGAATCGATGACGCGGGTCAGCGATGTGTAGACGAGGCGAAAGTCGCTGAGAGGGTCATCGGAGAGATTGACGAGGGTGAAGGTGAAGCGTCCGAACGGGCCGCCATCCGGCTGCCAGGCAGATTCAAGGCGATAAGAAACCGACTGCATGAGCGTTCTCCCGAAATGGCTTTGTCAATAATGGTTGGATTGCGAAAACGTGCGTGCGATCTCCGCCTGGCCTGCGGTGAGGCCGCAGTCGACCGGCAGGCAGACGCCGGATATGGCGTTGGCTAAGGGGCCCGCCAGGAACTGGACGGCATTGGCGACATCCTCCGGATTGACGATGCGCTGCAGCGGATACCAGCGCTTCGCCTCTTCGAAGACCTGCGGGTTGGCGGCTGCGCGTGCTTCCCAGGCTTGGGTGCGCACGGTGCCAGGCGCCACCGCATTGGCGCGGATATCGAATTTACCGTATTCGACCGCGATCAGCCGGGTCAGATGCAGGAGACCCGCCTTGGCAGCGCTATAGGCCGGGTGGCCGAAGACATTCATGCCGTTGACGGATGCGATGTTGACGACCGATCCTCGGCTTTCCTTCAGCATGTCCTCGACAGCCCGGAAGCAAAGGAAGGCCGCCTCGAGGTTGAGCGCATTGTCCATGCGCCAGATCTCCGGCGTCGTGTCGTGCAGGCTGACGGCGCGCGCCGCACCGGCATTGTTGACGAGCGTGCGCACCGCCCCGAGCGATGCCGCGGTTGCCGCCATCGAGGCGACACTCGCGGCATCCGTGACATCACAGGCGATGGCTGCGAAACGGTCCTGCGCGCCGAGGTCGCGCGCGACCTTCTCCGCAGCATCGCTGTCGATATCCGCGAGCACGACCACCTCATGATCATCGGCCAGCCGACCGGCGATCGCACGGCCGATGTCACCGGCCGCTCCGGTGACGATCGCTACGGATTTCTTGGTGCGGGAATCGTTCGGCACATCAGTCTCCGAGAAGCTGGCGATCGTCGCCATCCCTGTGCACGACCAGTTGCTGTTTGATCCGCCTCAGCGTCGTCGTCGCCTGCGGTTGGACGCGGTAGGCGACGAGACTGGCGATGATATCAAGCAGGGCTAGGTAGGCGATGCGCGTGGATGTCGGGCGATAGATGTTGTTGCCTTCCGGCAGGTCGACCGGCACGGCGATGTCGGCCGCGAGCGCAACGGGACTGCCGCTCTGGGTCAGCGCGATCGTCGGAACCTTGGCTTCGCGGGCGAGCGTGAAGGCACGCACGAGCTCCGCATTGCGTCCCGAGAAGGAAGAGCCTATCAGCACGTCGGTCGGCCTGGCCGCGGCCGCCATCATCAACTGCATGCTGTGATCGGAACTCGAGGTGATGCGCAGGCCGAGGCGAAAGAGGCGGTTCTGCAATTCGCTGGCGATCATCGACGAATTGCCGCCTGAACCGAAGGCGTAAATCATTTCCGCACTGGCAAGCCGCTCGGCGGTCTCTTCGATCGCGGCGAGATCGAGCGAGCGATGCAGAAGGAAGAGTGCGTTCTGCGCCTTGGTAATGATGTCCTGCGCGACGTCGGCCGGTTCCTGGCTCTTCGGCTCGGGCTTCAGATACCGCATGCCGATATAGGCCGTACGTGCCAGTTGCACTTTGAAGTCCGAAAAGCTCTCGCAGCCGAGCCGCCGGCAAAAGCGGGTAACAGTTGGCGGCGACACGTCGGCCTTACCCGCAAGCTCGATGATCGAGGCGTTCACGGCAAATTCGAAATCATTGAGCAGGATATCGGCAATGCGGGTCTCCGACTGGGATAGCCGCCCCTTCTCCTCCTGCAATGTCGCGAAAATATCCATCGAACGCCCACCCCTTTATTCTCAGGCGTTCTTCGGCTTGTAGGCGACGCAGTCGATTTCAACCTTGCAGTCGACCATCATCGAAGACTGCACGCAGGCGCGCGCAGGAGGATGAGCGCCGAAATACTCCTGATAGATCTTGTTGAAACTCCAGAAATCCCGCGGATCATCCAGCCAGACGCCGACCCTCACCACGTGTTCGACACGGTAACCGGCCTCTTTCAAAATGGCCAGCAGATTGCCGATCGCCTTGTGCGTCTGGGCGACGATATTGCCGTCGATAATTTCGCCGTTCTCCATGGCGACCTGACCGGAGACATGCAGCCAGCCATCGGCTTCAACAGCGCGCGCGAACGGCAGCGGTTTGCCGCCCGCTCCGACCTGCTCGGCGCCATAGCGCTTAATAGACATGAAGAACCTTCTTGCAAATTATTTTCTTTATGCGTTGACAAGTGACCATAGAATACGGATTTTGACCAGAGAAAATCCTCATTTATGAAAAGAATTTCAATCCAAGGCAAAACAATGCGGGATCCCTTCCAGAATCCGTTCCCCACATCAGATCCGGCCCGACATGCGATCTGGGACATGCTGGTAACACGCGATATCGACGCTTTTCTTGCTGCGGATTGGTCGCTGGTCGCGGAAGATTTCGTCGAGGATGGCTTCCTCGGCATCGACGCAAGGCGGGAAACGAGCCCGGACAATTGGCGCCTGTCCTTCCCGTCACTTGCCGCTTACCGGGACGAGTGGGTGCGGCAGGCGAAGGACTTCGCCGGCCAATCCTTTGCCGAGGATCCACGGGCGGCGATTTTCGCCACCACCACGCTCGAAGATATCGAGATCAACGCAGACCTGGCGCTGGCACGCAAGAAATTCGACGGCGGTCTGAAGAAGACCGACGGCAGCTATGATGTGATGAAGTGGCAGACCGTCTATTATTGCCGGCTGCATCATGGCCGGTGGAAAATCTGCGGGTTCACCGGCTATCTGCCCAACCCGATGGGACCGAGGGCCTAGGCGAAAAGGCGATAGCATTGCGTATCTTCACGGCGGCCCTGGCGACCGAGACCAACACCTTCTCTCCGATCTGCATCGACAAGCGCGCCTTCGAGGCCTCGCTCTATGCACCGCCGGGCGCCCATCCGGAAACGCCGACGCTCTGCACCGCACCAATCACCGTCGGCCGGCAAGTCGCGGCCGAAAAGGGCTGGCAGCTGATCGAGGGGACGGCCGCCTGGGCGGATCCCGCCGGTCTCGTCAATCGGCAGACCTACGAAGACCTGCGTGACGAGATCGTTGACCAATTGCGGGCAGCCCTTCCCGTCGATGCGGTGGTTCTCGGATTGCACGGCGCCATGGTCGCGGACGGCTACGAGGATACGGAAGGCGATCTGCTGGCGCGCATCCGCGAAATCATCGGGCCGGATGTGCTCCTTTGCGCCGAACTCGATCCGCATAGTCATCTCACTGACAAGCGCGTCGCGGCGGCTGACTTCTTCGTTTTCTTCAAGGAGTTCCCGCATACGGATTTCGTCGATCGCGCCAAGGATCTGTGGCGGATCGCCGTCGATACGCTCGAAGGCCGCGTCAAGCCGGTGATGTCGGTTTTCGACTGCCGGATGATCGACGTGTTTCCGACGTCACGTGAGCCGATGCGCAGCTTCGTCGACAAGCTTATGCGGATCGAGAAAGACGACGCGGATGTATTGTCGCTTTCGGTCGTTCACGGTTTCATGGCGGGCGACGTGCCGGAGATGGGCACGAAGATGATCGCGGTGACAGACGGCAACCGGGAAAAAGGCCAGGCGCTTGCCAGCGCCCTCGGCCTGGAACTCTTCGCCAAGCGCGGCACGTACCGCATGCCGGAGATCGACGAACGCCGGGCCGTCGCGGAGGCAATCGCCGCGACTGCGGGTCCGGTCGTGATCGCCGACATGTGGGACAATCCCGGCGGCGGCACGGCGGGCGATGCGACGGTGGTCCTCGAAGAACTGCTCGCCAGCGGCGTTGCAGACGCGGCGATCGGCACGATCTGGGATCCGATGGCGGTACAGATCTGCATGGCCGCCGGTGAAGGCGCCGAGATCCCCCTGCGCTTCGGCGCAAAATCCGCGCCCGGTACCGGCAGTCCGATTGACGGAACGGTCAAGGTTATAAACCTGGTGCGAAACGCCGAAATGCGGTTCGGCGAAAGCTTCGCGCCCTTCGGCGACGCGGCACACATATGTTACCGCGGCATCGACATCATCCTGAATTCCACGCGCGCGCAGAGCTTCGACCCGAGCCTTTTCTCCGTGATGGGCATTGATCCACGGTCCAAGAAGATCCTGGTCATCAAATCGACGAACCATTTCTTCGCCTCATTCTCGAAAATCGCGTCGAAAATCCTCTATTGCTCGGCGGGGACGCCCTACCCCAACGATCCGGCAAAGACGCCTTACCGGCGCGCGCGGCGCGACATCTGGCCAATAATCGCGGACCCGCATACGCCGAAAAGAGGAGCGGCCTGAGTATTGAGCGGAAGCATGGGCGGTTTGCGCCCCTCATCCCGCTGCCGCGACCTTCTCCCCGCCAGCGGGGAGAAGGGGTAGGCCGCGCCGCTCAAGTCCCCTCTTCCCGCCTGCGGGGAGAGGGCCAGGGTGAGGGGCAAGCGCCCTCAGCCCCACGCGTGCGCGTCAGCGTAATCTGAGAGCGACTAAAGCCGCGGAAAACGGCGACGCAACAGCGGCAGTCGCTGGTTACGTCAGCCCATCCGCTCCGAGGCATAGCTTCCCGGGCTCGGCGGGAAGACGACGACGCGGTTGCCGTTGATGAAGCAGCGGTGGTGGATATGGGCGTGCACGGCCCGGGCCAGCACCTGGCTTTCGACATCGCGGCCGATCGAGACATAATCTTCGGCGCTCTGGGCATGGGTGATGCGGGCGATGTCCTGCTCGATGATCGGACCCTCGTCGAGATCGGCGGTGACGTAATGCGCCGTCGCGCCGATCAGCTTGACGCCGCGCTCATAGGCCTGCTTGTAGGGGTTGGCGCCCTTGAAGCTCGGCAGGAAGGAATGGTGGATGTTGATGATCCGCCCCGACATCTTCTTGCAGAGCTGGTCGGACAGCACCTGCATGTAGCGGGCGAGCACCACAAGCTCGGCTTCGCTCTGCTCGACGATTTCCATCAGCCGCGCTTCGGCTTGCGGCTTGTTCTCCTTGGTCACCTTGATGTGGTGGAAGGGAATGTCGTGGTTGACGACCACCTTCTGGTAGTCGAAGTGGTTGGAGACGACGCCGACGATGTCGATCGGCAGCGCGCCGATCTTCCAGCGGTAGAGCAGGTCGTTCAGGCAATGGCCGAAGCGCGACACCATCAGGAGCACCTTCATGCGCTCCTCGGAATCGCGGATCTCCGCAGTCATCTCGAACCGTTTGGCGACCGGCTCGAAGCCTTCGCGCAGTTCCTCCAGCTTCGCGCCTTCCTGGCTGATGAAGACCAACCGCATGAAGAATAGGCCCGTCTGGAGATCGTCAAACTGTGAGCTGTCGACGATGTTGCAACCCCGTTCGGCGAGGTAGCCGGAAACTGCCGCGATGATGCCGATCGTGGACCTGCAAGTTATTGTAAGGATGTGCGTTTTCACGAATATCTTCCTTAGATCACGATGATTTTGGGATCGACCCAAAATCATAAACGTGATCGATTTCTAATAAGCTAGAGCGGGATGCGGGCGGAAAACCGCGTACACTTTTCCTCATCCCGCTCTAGGGCATGATTGTCGGTCGAATGCACTACACCGCGACGACGGCAACGCAGTCGCCCTGCTTTACCAGACCTGGGAAGTGCCTGGCGGCCAGCAGGCCGTCCATTTTTGCCTTCATCTCGACAGGTTCAGCGCCGGTACGATCGATGGGGTAAATGCGGGCTACCACATCGCCCCTGCGCACCTTGTCCCCCAGATCGACGAGCGGCTCGATCAGGCCCCCGTCTTCCGCGAACAGGAAGCAGTCCCCATCCGGCATGTCGAGCCATTCGGTCGTCGATGTCTCGACTGCGCCTTTCAGGATGCCGGCGGCGCAAAGCACATTCCTCACGCCGCGTTTGGCGATGCCAGCGCTCCTGGCGGTTGCGGTTCCGCCGCCGCCAAGCTCTGTGGTGATGAACACCTTGCCCATCTCCTCGGCCGCCGTGTCGTACATTCCGACCGCATCGATCTCCAGCATCTTCATCGACCAGGGCGCGCCGAACGCCTTGACCAGTTCGAAGGCCCTTGCCTCCTGCTCCTTATCGGGCAGGATGTGCGCTGCGCAGAACGGCAGGAAGTCAAGCGTCTTTCCACCCGAATGGAAGTCGAGGACAATGTCCGCGAGCGGCAGGAGTTCTCGCTGGAAATAGTCGGCGATCTTCTGCGTCACGGTGCCGTCCGGCTTTCCGGGAAAGCTCCTGTTCATGTTGCCCTTGTCGATCGGCGACGTGCGGGTGCCGGCGGCGAAGGCGGGATAGTTCATAGCAGGAACGATGATGACCCGTCCCATCACTTCATCCGGCTCCAATGTCCGGGCGAGGTCGAAGAGCGCGATCGGCCCTTCGTACTCGTCGCCGTGGTTGCCGCCCGTGAGAAGGGCCGTAGGCCCATCCCCATTCTTGACGACGGTGATCGGTATCATCACCGATCCCCAGGCGGAGTCATCGCGGCTGTAGGGCAACCGCAGAAAGCCGTGCTGGACGCCTTCGGCCGAAAAATCGACGCTTGCTGAGATCGGCGATGGCCGCAATATCGTCTCGGTCATTTGATGCTAGTCCTTGATGAAGAGCTGGCGCGGCACGTTGGCGAAGCATTCGACGCCGGTCTCGGTAATGAGAATGCTTTCCGTGGTCTCGAAGCCCATGTCCTCGAGCCACAGCCCCGTCATGAAGTGGAAGGTCATGCCTGGCTTGAGCTCGGTCCTGTCGCCTGGACGCAGGCTCATCGTGCGCTCGCCCCAGTCCGGCGGATAGGAAAGCCCGATCGGATAGCCGGTGCGGCTGTCCTTGACGATGCCGTATTTTTTCAGGACCGCGAAGAAGGCTTTGGCTATGTCCTCGCAGGTGTTGCCCGGCCTGGCGACAGCAAGTCCGGCCTCCATTCCTTCGAGAGTGGCCTTTTCCGCGTCGAGAAAGGCCTTGGTCGGCTTGCCGAGGAAGACGGTGCGCGACAGCGGCACATGGTAACGATTGTAGCAGCCGGCGATCTCGAAGAAGGTCCCCTCTCCCGCCTTCATGGGCTTATCGTCCCAGGTGAGATGCGGTGCGGTTGCGTCACGGCCCGACGGCAGCAGCGGCACGATTGCCGGATAGTCGCCGCCGATACCGTCAACCCCGCGGGTGCCGGCGTCATAGATCTCCGCGACCAGATCGCATTTGCGCATGCCGACCTCGATCTTGTCGAAGATACGCCGATGCATGCCCTCGACGATGCGGGCCGCGTTGCGCATGTACTTGATCTCGGTCTCGCTCTTGACCGCGCGCTGCCAGTTGACGAGCGCCGTCGCGTCTATGAAGCGACCATTCGGCAGATGCTTCTGCAGCGAGGCGAAGGCGGCTGCGGAGAACCAGTAGTTGTCCATCTCGACGCCGATACGCAGTGCCCCCCAGCCGCGATCGGCAAGGATGCCGGAGAGGTAATCCATCGGATGGCGTTCGGTCGACTGCACGTAGTGGTCGGGATAGCCGATGATGTTCTCGTGCTTCAGATAGGCGGTCAACTTCGCCCCGTTGGCGTCCTGACCGCGGCCAAACCAGATCGGCTCGCCCGATGGCGGTACGATCACGGCCTGGTGCACGTAGAAGGACCAGCCGTCATAGCCCGTCAGCCAGGCCATGTTCGATGGGTCACTGACGATCAGCAGATCGATGCCCTTCGCTTCCATCGACTGCCGCGTCTTCAGCAGTCTCGCTTCGTATTCCGCCAAGGAAAATTTGAGATTGGGTTGCGTCATGTCGTATCCTCTATTTCCCCCCCGGCTCTAGCTTTCGAACGTGGTCCCGGCATCCGCCGCATTGGCCCGCGTGAAGGCGAGTGTGGCTATTGCCGTATCCTGGATGCCCGTGCCGGTGAGGTCCGCGATGGTGATCTGATCGGCGTCAGCGCGTCCCTGTCTCTGGCCGGCGATGATCTGCCCAAGCTCCGGGAAGTCGGCGGCCCTGACGACGCCAGCCTCGATGGCGTGGTGCAGTTCACCCAGCCTGCGCGTTTGCGCTAGACTGTCGGCCACGTAGAGATCCGCGCGGCCGATGACGGCGGGCTCGATCTCATTCTTGTGCTCGGCGTCCGAGCCCATCGCCGTGACGTGTTGTCCTTTCTCAAGCCATTCCGCTTTTAGTATGGGCGTGGTCGAGGGTGTCGTCGTGATGACGACGTGTGCGCCCGAGACAGCCGCCTTGGCATTTGAAACGGCAACCACGGGGATCCCGAGTTTTGCGGCAAGCTCATCCGCGGCGGCCTTTGCCTTCGCATGATCGCGCGCCCAGATGCGCGCTTCGCGGATCGGCCGCACCAGCGCGAGCGCCTGAAGCTGCAGCTTGGCCTGCATCCCGGCACCCAGAACCGCGGCAACGCTTGCATCCTTCCGGGCGAGATGCTTGGCGGCAACCGCTCCGGCGGCGGCGGTGCGGACATCCGTCAGGTAACCGTTGTCGAGCAGCAACGCCTCAACGAGGCCGGTGCGGCTGGAGAGCAGCACCATCATGCCGTTGGTGCTCGGCAAGCCGATCTTCGGATTGTCGAAGAAGCCAGGGCTGATCTTGATTGCAAAGCCTTCGATGCCGGGAACATAGGCCGTCTTGACGTCGACCTCCCCGCGGTACTCGGGAATGTCCAGCCGCAGGATAGGCGGCATCGCTACGGCCTTCGTAGCCAAGGCATGAAAGGCGCCCTCGACGCAACCGACCGCCTCGAGGTCGAGTGATACGATCGCCCTCAGATCGGCCTCTGTGAGAATCTTCATTTGTCTCATGTTCTACCCTCCCGAAGGGGATCCGTTTCGCCGTTTATCACGCGCCGGTGCAGCCCCATGTCGATGTTGCGTCCTGAAAGGATCACCGCGACAGGTCCGCCGACGTTCCGGATCTTGCCCGCCAAGAGCGCCGCGAAGCCGACGGCCCCTGCCCCTTCGACAATCTCGCGTTCCTGTTCGTAGGCGTGACGAATGCCGGCGGCGATCTCTTCTTCCGAAAGCAGCACGACGTCGTCGAGGAGATCGCGGCACATGGCGAACGTGACCCGGTTGTCCAGTCCGATCCCCCCGCCGAGTGAATCCGCAAGACTTGCCTCTTCCTCGACTTGCACGGGACGGCCGGCGTTGAGGCTTGCCTTCATCGCCGCCCCCTGCTCCATCGTCAGCCCGATCACGCGCGCCTTCGGCCGACGTGCTTTGACCGCGGCAGCGACGCCCGCCGCAAGCCCGCCGCCCGATAGCGGCACCAGCACCGTGGACACCTCCGGCATGTCCTCGACAATCTCAAGCCCCAACGTGCCTTGGCCGGCAACGACCGACGGATCGTCGAACGGCGGCACCATCACCAGTCCCTCCTCACGGACCAGCCGATCGACCTCCTGCTGGGCCTCGTCTTGCGACCTGCCGACGATCCTGACATTCGCCCCGAGACGCCGGGTTTCCGAGACCTTGTTCTCCGGTACGAGCCGCGACATGCAGATCGTCGCGCTCGATCCTTCGGTTTTCGCCGCATGGGCAAGGGCACGGCCGTGATTGCCCGTCGAGGCCGCCACGACACCGCGGGCCCGCTCCTCCGGGCTGAGCGACAGGACCGCGTTGGTGGCGCCGCGCAGCTTGAAGCTGCCGGTCGTCTGGTGGTGTTCGAGCTTCAGGCCGACAGGCACGCCGCAGCGCTCGGAAAGCGACGCGGAAAGGACGAAGGGCGTGCGCAGGATTCGGCCGGCGATCCGTTGGCGGGCGGCCAGGAAAGTGTCGAGCTCCATCACTGACATTCCTCCAGCCATTCAGAGATGCTTCGGGCGAAGCTTCGCGGCACGACAAATTCGCCATCGCGCTCCGAGGAACGCGTGAACATGACCGGGATGCGGTGCAGCGAGGAAAAGGTCGCAACGCCCAGTGTGCGGTCCCAGTCGATCGCCAGACATTTGGAGACGACATCGCGCAGATCAGGCGTGGAAACCTCAATGCGTATCCGCCCTTCGCTGAGGTCCAGCCTGCAGCCCAACTCGGGCGGAATGCCGGAAGCGATCGTCGACGAGCGCTCTGCCGGGAAAATCCAGAAGCGCCGTGGTGCCGCACGCACGACCTTCACGCCGTCGCGGCCAGCGATTTCCCCGACCTGGGTCGGCAGGGCGCCGCCGATCTCGCCGGCAAGCGCCGACTCGAACGCCGCAAGAGCACCCTCCCAAGCATCACATTGAATGAGCGGGCATGGCAGTTGCTTGAGCACCATGTGCGTGGCGGATAAGGTCTCAACCATGCATGCGTTCTCCGGCGGGATCCAGGAAGACGGGGGAAACGACGCGCGCCCGCACGACTTCATTTTTCATGGGATAGGAGGCAATCACCTCGTCGCCTTTGAAGTCCGCGGCAAGCAGTCCGAGGCCGATGTAGCAGTCCAGCTCCGGACTGTAGGTGATCGACGTCATGCGGCCGCGGCCGTGGCCTTGCAGCGGCTCGCCGGGTGCAAAAAGAAGCGCCCCACCGCGAAGCCGTTTGCCGGGTTCAATGCATTTCAGGCCGACCAGCCGCTGGCGGTTTGCAGCCTGGAAAGCTTCCCGACGGCTCAGGGACTCGCCGACGTAGCCGCTTCGCTTGGCGACCATCCGACC
This sequence comes from Sinorhizobium psoraleae, assembly GCF_013283645.1. GTDB lineage: Bacteria > Pseudomonadota > Alphaproteobacteria > Rhizobiales > Rhizobiaceae > Sinorhizobium > Sinorhizobium psoraleae. The sequence continues at coordinate 1,006,094 of NZ_JABEKV010000003.1, read as the reverse complement.
CATGCCCAGGTCCGAGAGCGTCGTTCTGCCGTCGATTTCAGGACCGGCCACATGGCCCTTTTCGATCCGCAGCGCCCCAAGCGCCTCAACGCCGTAGGGTTTCAGGCCATAGGTCGCGCCGACGTCGATGAGGTGCCGCCAGGCGGCTTCTCCGTTCGAGGCTCCGACATAGATTTCATAGGCGCGCTCGCCGGAATAGCTGAGGCGAATGATCCTGAGCGGACTGTCCTTGAACGTTCCCTCGGCGAGCCCCATGTGCGGCAGCGTCTCGTTGGAGAAATCGATATCCGGGAACGCGGCCGCGAGGATCTTGCCGCTCTGAGGCCCCGCGACCGACATGCCCGCCCATTCATCGCTGACCGACGAAACGGAGACGCGCAGATCCGGCCACGCCGTGTCGAGAAGAAATTCCAGCCAGGAAAGCACGTCGGCCGCCTTTGCGGTCGACGTCGTCATGAAGAAGCGGTTTTGCCCCTGGCGCGTCGTCGTTCCGTCATCGAAAACGATGCCGTCGTCGCGCAGCATGACGCCGTAACGGGCCCGCCCCACCTTAAGGCTGGCAAAGCCATTGGCGTAGACCCGGTCGAGAAAGGCGGCCGCGTCCGGCCCCTGGATGTCGATCTTGCCGAGCGTCGAAATGTCCATGATCCCCGCCGCGGACCGCACGTGCCGCATTTCGTTGACGTAAGCCGTATTCACATCCTTGCCGGAGGCCTCGAAGAACCACGGCCGCATCCAGAGCCCGACCTCGAGCATTTGCGCGCCATTCGCGGTGTGCCAGTCGTGGATCGGTGTGAGACGGTAGGGACGGAAGTGATGACCGGTCGCACGTCCGGCGACCGCCCCGATCGCAACCGGCGCGTAGGGCGGCCGGAACGTGGTCGTTCCAGCTTCCGGGATCGAAATCCCGCGCAGCTTCGCCATCACCTTCAGGGCATTGATGTTGCTGGTCTTGCCCTGGTCCGTCCCCATCCCCAGCGTCGTATAGCGCTTGAGATGCTCGACCGACTCGTATCCTTCCCGCTGGGCGAGCTGGATATCGTCGAGCGTCACGTCCATCTGGAAATCGACGAATGCCTTTCGCTGACCGAAGACCGGCTTGTAGGCAGTCGTCTGACCGAAAGTTTCCTCAATATCCAATGCGGGCGCTTCGGCGACCGCTCCCACCTTTCCAGCGACGGCGGCCGCCGCGCGGCCGGCGCTGGCACCCTCGGCGACGGCCGCCGAGACGCTCAAGCTTCCAGCCGCCGCACCGGCGACGAACTGGGTTTCGGGGAGCTGTCCCGGAACAAAGCCATCGATGTCCGGCCGATAGACAGGCTTGACACCCTGATGCGACGTCAAATGCAGGACCGGAGACCAGCCCGCAGACATGCCGATAAGATCGCAGCTAACGCTTGTGGTGCCTTGCTTTCCGGCGAGGACGACACCCCTTACCGCGTATTTGCCTTTCACATCCACCACGTTCGTCGCGAGAAGAACCTCCGCGCCCATTTGCTTCGCCTTCGCCAGCAGCGTCGGCTCCGCCATCGGCCTTGCGTCGGCGATCGTGACGCGTGCCCCGTGGGCGAGGAGATCGAAAGCGGTGAGATAGGCGCTGTCGTCGGCGGTCGCGATCATGACGTTGTTGCCGGGCAGAACCGAGTAACGATTGACATATGTCCTGATCGCGGACGTCAGCATGGCGCCGGGCCGGTCATTGTTCGAGAACACCATCGGCCGCTCGATCGCGCCGGTGGCGAAGACGATGCTCTGGGCGCGCAGCAGCGTAAAGCTCTTTCTTGCCGCAGCCATACCGTGGCCCGCAAACGGATCCGCATCCTCGATCAGCGCGAGCGTATTCCCGTCGTAGAGTCCGAAGGCGGTTGTGCGCCGCATAATCCGAACGTTCGCCATGCCCTCAAGCTCGGTCCCCATTGTCCGCAGCCATGCCGCTCCCGCAGGTTCGGAAAGCAGGCGTCCGCCGATTTCGAAGTCCTGCTCTATCAAAAGCACGCGCGCTCCAGCTTGCGCGGCCGCCCGCGCAGCCGAAAGCCCGGCCGGCCCACTGCCGACGACCGCCACATCCGTGAAATCGTCACGGGCGTCGTACAGGTCCGGATCCGGCATCATTGTCGCTTTGCCGAGACCCGCCGCCTTGCGGATGACGTGCTCATAGACCATCCAGGCGCGGCGGGTCGGCCCCATGAAGGTCTTGTAGTAGAACCCTGAGGAAAGAAGCGGACTGAACAGGCTGTTGACGCTCTGGACATCGAAACGCAAGGAGGGCCAGTTGTTCTGGCTTGTCGCTTCCAGGCCGGTTGTCAGTTCGAGCATCGTGGCTGGCAGGTTCGGCTCCCGGCGCGCGCCCGCCCCCACCGTCACCAAGGCATTCGGCTCCTCCACGCCGGCAGTAAGAATGCCGCGGGGACGATGATATTTGAAGCTCCTGCCAACCAGCGAAACCCCGTTCGCGAGCAAAGCGGAAGCCAGCGTGTCTCCCTTGAATCCCGCGTATTGACGGCCATCGAACGTAAACTTGAGGGCTTGCGAGCGGTTGAGATATCCGCCTGACGCAAGGCGCTTTTCGGTGGGTGTCATGCCCGTTGCCTTCTTGAAAAACTGACCGAACCGATCGAATGCGTGACCGTGTCGCGCTCGACGACGAGCCATTGGCGGCAGCCGAGAACGTGCTGCCAAAATTCGCGATGCAGCCCCTTGGGATTGGCCCGCACGTACACATAGCGGTACCAGGCATCGAGATCCGGATTGTCGTGAGCCGGCCGCTCGACGGTGGCATCGCCGCCGTAACGGAATTCGCCATGGTCACGTACGCCGCAGCAGGGGCAGTCGATACGAAGCATCTCGCTCTCCTATTGAAGCCAGGCGAAGGGGCCGGCACCCGCTTCGTCGATCATGTGCCCGCTGCGGAAGCGCCCCAGCCCATAGCCGCGGACGAGGGCCGGCGTCTCGCCAGTCGCCAGCATCTCGGCGAAGCACCAACCGGATGCGGGCGTCGCCTTGAAGCCGCCGTAACACCAGCCGCCGTTCAGATAGAGGCCATCGACGGGCGTCAGCGAGATGATCGGGCTTGCGTCCGGCGTCATGTCCATGATGCCGCCCCAATGGCGCAGCAGGCGCAGGCGCGAGATGTTCGGCATCAGCGCGATCGCTGCCTCGCAGACCTCCCGCAGCACGCCGGTGTTGCCGCGCTGGGAATAGGAGTTGTAGCCGTCGAGGTTGCCGCCGAAGACGAGACCGCCCTTGTCCGACTGGCTGAGGTAGAAATGGTCCGCCCCGTAGGCCACGACATGGTCGACCAAAGGCTTGACCGGCTCGGTCACGAAGGCCTGGAGCAGATGGCTCTCGATCGGGAGTTCCAGCCCGGCCTTCTGGCCAAGGACGGACGTATGGCCGGCCACCGCAAGACCGACCCGGCCGGCACCGATGCGACCGCGGGTCGTTTCAACGCCGACGATCCGATCACCCTGCCGGACAAAGTCCGTAACTTCGCAGCCCTCGATGATGTCCACGCCATGACCGCTCGCCGCCCGCGCGTAGCCCCATGCCACCGCATCATGGCGGGCGGTGCCGGCTCGCCCCTGGAAGATCGCGCCATGGATCGGAAACCGCGCGGTGTCGGAGAAGTCGACATAGGGCACGAGCTTGCGCACCGCGTCCCGGTCGAGAATCTCCGCGTCGATACCATTCGAGCGCATCACGTTGGCGCGGTGGGTAAACGTATCGAGTTGATCAGCCGAATGTGCGGTCACGAGCTGGCCGCGCTGCGAGAACATGACGTTGAAGTTCAGGGCGGTCGACATTCCCTCCCAGAGCTTCATGGAGAACTCGTAGAACTGGGTATTGCCGTCCAGCAGGTAATTCGAGCGGATGACCGTCGTATTCCGCCCCACATTCCCGCCGCCGATATAGCCCTTTTCCAGTACGGCGACATTGCGGACGCCGTGGTTCTCGGCGAGATAGAAGGCGGTTGCGAGGCCGTGTCCGCCGCCTCCGATGATAACGACGTCATAGGAGGTCTTTGGACTGGCGGCGCGCCAGGCGCGTTGCCATCCCCGGTTGCCTGTGGCTGCGTGGCGCAGCAGCGAGAAGACCGAATAACGGCTCATGACAAAGTCCTATCGAACGATCGGGCCGAGCGGCGTGCGTGTCAGCACCTCGGGTCCGGTCTCCGTCAGCAACACGGTGTTGGAGACGAAATCGTCGCCCTTGCCGGTCCCCATCAACCAGGAAAGGATGTGGAAGCTCATCCCCGTGCGGATCTCGAGATCGGAATCGTGCCTGAGACCCGTCACCGTATTCCCCCCCGTCCAAGACGGTGGCTGGCCAACACCTACACAGTAGCCGCAGTGATGGCGGCGGTAATGGGAAAGGCCCGCATCGTCGACGACACCTTGCCAGGCGGCGTAGACATCACGGGCACGCGCGCCGGGCCTGAGTGCCCCGACGACGGCATTGAAGGCCGCCGCCGTCACTTCCGCCATGCGCTGATCGGCGTCGCTGATGCCTCCAAGCCGGATCAGGCGCCCGAGCGGCGCGTGATAACGCGAGATGCATCCGGAAAGCTCGATGAAGACCGGTTCCCCCTGGCGGTAGTTTCCGGATCCCCATGTCGTGTGCTCCTCGCCAAGCCGCGAGGCCGGACGGATGAAGGGGCCAAAGCCCGGCACATGACCTCCCGCGCGGGTCATCGCGGCGATGCACTCGGCAGCAACGTCGCGCTCCCGTGCACCGTCGGCGATCATCTCTATGGCGGCGCTCGCCGCCGCATCGGTGACCGCAGCGGCCCGCCGCATGAGGACTTGCTCCTCCGCACTCTTCACCAGCCTCAGGTGATCCACCAGATTGGAGACATCGCTCCACTCGGCGCGCACCAGCGACTCCAGTCGCCGTGCAAGCCCGTGGCTCAACCCGGACGTCCAGTGCTCGAGCCCGAGGCGCTTTCCGGCGAAACCCTGATCGTTGAGAATGCGCGACGCCAGATCGGCCGCGGTTTCGCTGTCGCTGTGACCGCGGAACTCGGCCGCGCGGACGTGATTTTCGATCGTCACCCGCTCCATCGCGCGGGTGACGAGCGTCGGCTCACCCTGGAGCGGAACGATGAGAAGGTGGGGCGCGAAGTAGCCCCAGTGATCGAGGCCGGTCAGGTAGAAGACGTTTTCCGGCGATGCAAAGACCGCCGCGTCGAGCCCTCGATCGACGAGCCCCGCTCTGACAGCTCCAAGACGGCGCGCGATTTCGCCATCGGTAAAGGGATTACCGTCCATAATGTCTCTCTTGTCTCCCGTCCTCAGTCGGCGGAGCTTTGAATGGATATCAATGTGCGTCTATTCGACGACGATCAGTTCCCGCGGCGAGGTACAGAGCTTCTCTCCGCCCTTGTCCGTGACGACGAATGATTCCGATATCGCCAAGCCGAAGTCACTGAGCCAGACGCCCGCCATCATGTGAAAGCACATGCCCGGCTGTAACTCGGTCCTATCGCCCGGTCGCAGACTGACGGTGCGCTCGCCCCAGTCCGGTGGATAAGCCAGGCCAACCGGGTAACCAACGCGGCTTTCCTTCTTCAGCCCTCGGCTGCGTAGAACCGCCTGCCATGCGGCCTCGACTTCCTCGGCGGTGTTGCCGGAACGCGCCTTTTCGAGCCCCGCGTCGACGCCGTCCACGATGGCTTTCGCGATGTCGAGATAGGTTTGAGGCGGCGGGCCGAAGTGCACGGTGCGGGTAAGAGCCACATGGTAGCGCCGCCTAACGCCAGCGATCTCAAGAATCGCAAGGCCGGATTGCGGCAGCGGATCTTCCGTCCAGGTCAGGTGCGGGGTGGCAGTGCCTTCGCCGACGGGCATCAGCGGGCAGATCGCCGCGTAGTCGCCGCCGAGGCCATCCACGCCCATGATCTGAGCATTATAGAGTTCGGCGATAACCTGGTTTTGCGGCACTCTTGGGGCCATCTTCCCGATCGCCCGCTCCATCGCATGGGAGCAAATAGTACCCGCCTCGCGTATCAGGGCCAGTTCGGGCTCGGATTTGATCAGGCGCGCCCAGTTGACCAGATCGCCGTTGTTGGAAAAGCTCGCATTCGGGAGGCCCTTGACGAGATGGGCATGGCACCGCGCCGTATAGTAGTGCGCGTCCATCTCCACGCCGATGCGAGCCTTCCCCCAACCACGGGCGCGCACAAGCGCAGCAAGCTCGTCGAAGGGATGGCCGTCTGGATTCTGCACCAGATATTCCGAGAACGGCACGACGTTGCTCTGAGGTAAGCCGGTCGTCAGAAGAGCACTCTTCTTGTCCTGCGCCCGGCCGAACCAGATCGGCAGATCCTCGTCCAAGTGCACGAGCACGCATTGCGGAACATAGAACGACCAGCCGTCGTAGCCGGTGAGCCAGCACATATTCGCAGGATCCTGGCAAATGATCAGGTCGAAACCCGCCCGCTCCATTCGCTTTTTCACATCACGGATCCGGCGGGAATACTCCGCCGCGGTAAAAACAGGCGACCTGCTCACGACATCTCCTTTCACCTACATGACGCCATAGATGTGTACATCATTTTGCGCAACACGCAACGGGGTCGGAGATTTTTCGCATTTAATTGGGAGCTACCTTGCGAAAACCGAGACCAGATGTATACTTCTATCGCTCGCGAGGCGTCATTGCCATCCGAGATGAACACCATCTTCAAAAAAAGGGGAACCCATGTTCAAATCTCTCATTTCCCGCAGAAATGCTCTGAGGGCTGCGGCTCTCACCGTCGCCGCCGTGTCCTTCTCCGGCTACGCCCATGCAGAAACGACTCTCGAGAAAGCAAAGGCCGCCGGCTATATCCGCATCGGATTTGCCAATGAGGCGCCCTTCGGATTCGCCACTCCGGACGGAAAGCTCACGGGAGAGGCTCCGGAAGTCGCCAAGGCCGTGCTCAAGAAAATGGGCATCGCGGAAGTGGACGGCGTGCTCACCGAATTCGGTTCGCTCATTCCCGGCTTGAAGGCAGGCCGCTTCGACATCATTGCGGCGGGCATGTTCATCAATCCCAAGCGCTGCGCCGAAATCACCTTCTCCGAGCCCTCTTACGGCATCGGACAGGCCATGCTGGTGGCGAAGGGCAATCCCAAGGCAGTAAAAGACTATTCCACTTTCGCGTCCAACAAGGATCTGAAGCTCGCGGTGATGGCGGGTGCTGTGGAAAGTGGCTACGCGAAGGATGCTGGCGTCTCCGCCGAGCAGGTTGTCTCCCTTCCTGATCAGTCCAGCCTCGTTGCCGCTGTACAGGCCGGCCGCGCGGATGCGGCAGCTCTGACCGCGCTCTCGATCGCCGATATGGCCAAGAAGGCGGAAGGGGTAGAGTCGACCGAACCCTTCGGCGAAGTTGCCGGAAAGTCGGTGAAGGGCCATGGCGGCTTCGGCTTCCGCAAGGAAGACAAGGATCTTGTCGAGGCCTTCAACAAGGAACTCGTCGCCTTCCTGGGCACCCCGGAGCATATCGCCCTCGTCGAACCGCTGGGCTTTGGAAAAGGCTATCTGCCGAACAAGACGACAGAGCAGCTTTGCGCAGGCGAATAACGCCTTCTGGCCGGCGGCGCGAAAGCGCCGCACTTCCAATCCCTGCGTTCATGAGGGGCCCAGATGTGGATTCGTATGCTCGCCGTGATGCTCGCGGCAACGTTGCTGCTGATTGCCCTGCTTTCAGCCAACGCTGAATACCGGCTGTTCATGCCGGGTTTGCTCGAAGGCGCCGTCCTGACGGTAGAGATAACGCTGCTGGGAGCCGTGCTCGCTGTGTTCATGGCGCTGGTGGCGGCGCTCGCAAAGCTCTACGGCCCTCTGCCGATAAGGTGGCTTTCGACGACCTACATTGAGATCTTCCGCGGGACTTCCGCGCTGGTGCAGCTCTTCTGGCTCTATTTCGTGCTTCCGCAATTCGGCGTTTTCCTTGACGCCTTCCTGGTGGCGGTTCTGGCGCTCGGCCTGAACATTGGAGCCTATGGAGCGGAGGTGGTGCGAGGTGCCATCCTCTCCGTGGCCCGCGGACAGTGGGAGGCTTCGATCGCGCTCAACATGTCGAAGGCCCAGATGCTGCGTCGGATCATCCTGCCTCAGGCCTTTACGGCCATGATTCCTCCCTGGGGCAACCTTTTTATCGAACTGGTGAAGTCTACCTCGCTCGTTTCCCTGATTACGCTGGCGGACCTCACCTTCAAAGCCCAGCAAATGAACCAGACAACACTGAAGACGGTACCCGTGTTTACCCTCGTGCTGCTGATCTATCTGGCCATTTCTCTAACCGTCACCATTGTCATGCGCCTGCTTGAGCAGCGTGCGTCGAAGGGACTGACACGCGGAAGGGCCGCCTGATGTGGGATTGGACATTCACATTCGAGATTCTGCCGGTCCTTGCTCGGGCGGCGACCATGACGGTCGAAGCGACCGCTCTCGGTTTCGTCATAGCCGCGACACTCGGGCTTGTGCTCGCCTCCATCAGATTGGCCTTTCCGGCGGCCGGCGTCGCGGTCACGGTGTTGGTGGAACTCATCCGGTCGACGCCCCTGCTCATCCAGATATTCTTCCTCTACTTCGTCTTGCCGAAGGCAGGAATTGTGCTGGATGCGTTCACGGCAGGCGTGGCAGCGATAGGCATTCACTACGCCGCCTACTGCTCCGAGGTTTACCGGGCCGGATTCGAGAACATTCCGAGGGGGCAATGGGAGGCATCCATCGCCCTCAATCTGTCTCCATGGAACACCTTCAAGGATATAATCCTGCCTCAGGCTCTGCCTCCCGTCGTTCCTGCGCTCGGAAACTATCTGATCGCGCTTTTCAAGGAGACGCCCTTGCTCTCGGCCATTGCGGTCCTCGAGCTCATGCAAACCGCAAAGAACATCGGATCTGAAACCTTCCGCTATACCGAGCCCGTCACGCTCGTCGGGGTGTTCTTCCTTGTCATGAGTCTGGTTTCAGCGGGCATCATCCGGATGCTCGAATCCTGGTTGCAGCGGAGATAAAAATGAACGACATGCCAATGGTACGCTTCGAGAACGTTTCAAAACGCTACGGTCCCCTCACCGTTCTCGACAATCTCAACCTGGATATCGGCCGTGGCGAGAAGGTGTCGATCATCGGCCCATCGGGCTCCGGCAAGACCACCGTCTTGCGCATGCTCATGACCCTGGAGGCCATCAATGACGGTTTTATCTGGGTCGATGGGGAACCCATGACGCATATGATGCAGAACGGCAAACTTGTGCCCGCGACCGCCAAGCATATACGCCGGATCCGCGCGAAGATCGGCATGGTATTCCAGTCCTTCAACCTGTTCCCGCACATGACGGCGATGGGAAACTGCATCGAAGCTCCGATAACCGTGCTCGGGATGAAGCGTTCGGAGGCTGAAGAACGCGCGGCGGAACTCCTGGACATGGTCGGCCTGTCGGCGAAGAAGGATCACTATCCTTCGCAGCTGTCAGGCGGACAACAGCAGCGTGTGGCAATCGCACGCGCGCTTGCCATGAGGCCGAAGATCATGCTCTTCGACGAGGTAACGTCGGCGCTCGACCCGGAACTTGTGGGCGAAGTTCTGCAGGTTATAAGGAAGATCGGCCGCGAACACGACCTGACCATGCTCATGGTTACCCATCAGATGGGTTTCGCCAAAGAGTTTTCGGACAGGGTGTGCTTCTTCTATCAAGGCAAGATTTGCGAACAGGGTGCCCCTGCGGAAATCTTCGGAAACCCCAATAACGAAAGGACAAGGCAGTTTCTCAACGCTGTCTTGGAAGCAGGATAACCTTGCACCCTGAATTGCCCGACAACGCCGAAATCATCGGGTCCTCCCAGCCGGCATCGGTCAGGGAGAGGTTCGATCGGATATACCACACTCTCAGGGACCGAATCTGCCTACTCGAGTACGCGCCGAGCGGCCGCCTGTCCGAGGAAGAGTTGGCGAAGGAATTCTCCACCAGCCGCACGCCCATAAGACGTGTCCTGGCAAGGTTGGAATCCGAGGGCTTGGTGGAATCGGTGCATGGCGTGGGAACGATCGTCACCGACCCCGATATCGGCGAGCTGGTGCAGATCTATCATTTGCGCATGGAACTTGCCCTCCTGGTCGGCAAGCTTTCGCCTATCCCTCGCAGCGCGGAGGATCTGGAGCGGATCAGGGCCCTCATCGCCCGCTGCGACGAAGAGATGAAAAACCCCACGCAGAAGGCCTTCCTGCATCTGAACATGGCGTTTTTTGCCGAAATCAGAGCGTTCACAGGAAACCTCCCGCTGCGGGAGATCAGCGAGCGGTTGTACTACCAGGTGGTTCGTGTCGTCCTGAAGATGATGCCGAAGCTAGGTCTGGCCGAAGAGTTCTCGGCCTTTCGCAGCGAAATGCAAGCAGTCCTGTCCGCAGCCGAAATCCGCGACTGGGAGGCGATCGGATACATTCGCCGAGCCCACATTTCCATGAGCTTTCACCGCATGATGAACTACGCCGATACATCGGAGCTGTCCGAAGAGCGTTCCAAGGCATGATGAAGCTCGACGCCATTGATTTGCGCATCCTGGAAGCGATCCAGAAGGACGGGAGAATTACCAAACTGGCGCTTGCCGAGAAGGCGGGGCTCTCGCCAACACCTTGCTGGCTGCGACTGAGAAAACTGGAAAAGGCCGGCATAGTAACCGGCTACCATGCACGGCTCGCCATGCGCCGGGTCACCCCGGTTACGAGCGTTCTCACCGAGATCACGCTCGGCAATCACCGCCAGACCGATTTCGAACGCTTCGAACGCGTGGTCGCCTCGGTTCCTGAGATTGTCGCCTGCTGGTCAGTCGGCGGAGGCGTCGACTACATACTGAAAATCATGACACCCGACGTGGACGCCTACCAGCGGCTCATCGATGGCTTGCTGGATCGCGAGCTGGGCATAGACCGCTATTTCACCTACATCGTCACCAAGACGGTCAAGGAAGAAACCCTGCTCCCGCTCACCAGCCTGCTCCCTCAGACGCCATAGATAAATCCGGCTGTGCAGCCCGGTTATTTAGTCCAACTCTCTGATGCATGTGTCCGGAATAGACAACTTCTCTCCCTGTAGGCGTCCAGAATACCCGCAACAAGAGAGGAGATCGGACATGACTGCTGTTTTCGCGCGCACGACCTTCCACGACGCATTGAACCACCTGAATGATCGGCAGCTTTTGCGGGAGCTCGCCTACGTTGGAGGGCGGTGGGTTGCCGGACAGGGCGGCAAAGCCTTTGAGGTTTCCGACCCTGCAACGGGCGCGACACTTTCCTGGGTCGCCTCGCTCGACGCAGACCAGGCTTCCGAGGCTGTCGATGCCGCTGCGGCGGCTTTTCCCAACTGGCGTGGCCTGCTGCCGCAGGCACGTGCCGTCATTCTGCGCAAGTGGTACGAGCTGATGCTTGCCGCCAAGGAAGACCTCGCGCTGCTGATGACGCTCGAACAGGGCAAGCCGCTTGCAGAATCGCGCGGAGAGATCGACTACGCCGCCTCCTTCATTGAGTGGTACGCCGAGGAAGGCAAGCGGCTCAACGCGGAGAGCGTGACGAGCCACCTGCCGGGCGCGGAGATGATCGTACGCCGCGAAGCACTCGGGGTCGTTGGCATCGTCACGCCCTGGAACTTCCCCTCCGCTATGCTCACCCGAAAGGCGGCTGCCGCTCTTGCGGCCGGCTGCACCGTCGTTGCTCACCCCTCCTCCGAGACGCCGCTTTCCGCTCTCGCGCTTGCGGAACTCGGCGGGCGTGCCGGCATTCCGGCCGGAGTCTTCAATATTGTCACCGGTGATGCCGCGACCGTTGTCGGCCGCCTGTGCGAGGAGCCCCGCGTCCGCGCCATGAGCTTCACCGGCTCGACCGAGATCGGCAAGCTGATCGCCCGCCAGTGCGCACCGACGATGAAGCGGCTGGTGATGGAACTCGGCGGCCATGCGCCGCTCATCGTTTTCGCCGATGCCGACGTGGAGAAGGCGGCAGACATTGCGATCGCCGCGAAGTTCGCGACCTCCGGGCAGGACTGCCTCGCGGCGAACCGGATCTATGTCGAACGGCCAATCCTGAAAGCCTTCAACGAAGCTTTCGCCGCACGCGTTTCCCGTCTCAAAGTCGGCGCGGGGCTCGCACAAGACACGGAGATCGGCCCTCTGATGCACGAGCGTGCCATCGCCAAGGTCGAGGAGCAGGTCGCCGACGCGCTGAAGCGCGGCGCGAAACTCTCCATCGGCGGCAAACGTCACGCCGCCGGGCGGCTGTTCTTCCAACCGACCGTGCTCACCGATGTGCCGGATGATGCGCTGATCATGCGTGAGGAAACATTCGGCCCCGTTGCGGCCGTCACCGCATTCGACAGCGAGCATGAAGTGATCGCCCGGGCGAACGACACCGAATATGGCCTCGTGGCCTATGTCGTTACGGAAAATGGCGCTCGCCAACTGCGGCTCGCACGAGCGCTCGAGTACGGCATGGTGGCGGTCAACCGGGTGAAGATCACCGGCGGGCCGATTCCCTTCGGCGGCTGGAAACAGTCCGGCCTCGGACGCGAAGGCTCCCGCCATGGCATGGAGGCCTTCACCGAACTCAAATATCTTTGCATCGACACCGCCGCCTGAACGGATTTGACGAAAGGAACGACCATGCTCGAAAGAAGCAACGAACTCACCGCCTGGGACCGCGACCACTTCTTCCATCCGTCCACGCATATGGGAATGCATGCCCGCGGCGAGACCCCGACCCGGGTCATTGGCAGCGGCGAAGGCGTTTACATCACCGACGTTGCCGGCAAGCGCAGCCTTGACGCCTTTGCCGGCCTCTACTGCGTCAACGTCGGCTACGGACGGCAGAAGATCGCCGAGGCGATCGCGGAACAGGCGAAGAACCTCGCCTATTATCACGCCTATGTCGGTCACGGCACCGAAGCCTCGATCCGGCTCTCCAAGATGATCATCGATCGCGCGCCAAAAGGCATGAGCCGCGTCTATTTCGGCCTTTCGGGTTCGGACGCCAACGAAACCAACATCAAGCTCATCTGGTATTACAACAATATCCTCGGCAGGCCCGAGAAGAAGAAGATCATCTCTCGCTGGCGCGGCTATCACGGTTCAGGTGTCATGACCGGCTCGCTGACCGGCCTGCAGCTTTTCCATAATGCCTTCGATCTGCCGCGCGCGCCGATCCTGCACACCGAGGCGCCCTACTATTTCCGCCGTCCGGACCGCTCGATGAATGAAGAGCAGTTCTCGCAATATTGCGCCGACAAGCTGGAAGAGATGATTCTTGCCGAAGTGCCGGACACGATTGCGGCTTTTATCGGCGAGCCGATCCTCGGCACAGGCGGCATTGTGCCGCCGCCGAAGGGCTACTGGCGGAAGATCCAGGCGGTGCTTGAGAAATACGACATTCTGCTCGTCGCCGACGAGGTCGTCACGGGCTTCGGGCGCCTGGGGACAATGTTCGGCTCCGATCACTACGGCATCAAGCCTGATCTCATCACCATCGCCAAGGGCCTGACGTCGGCCTACGCGCCGCTTTCCGGCAGCATCATCTCGGAAAAGATGTGGCAGGTACTGGTGCAGGGGTCGGACGAACTTGGCCCAATCGGCCACGGCTGGACCTACTCCGCCCACCCGATCTGCGCTGCTGCCGGCATCGCCAATCTCGAACTGATCGACGAGCTCGGTATTGTCGAGAATGCCGGTTCGACCGGGGCCCATTTCCGGTCCGAACTCACAAAGGCGCTCTCGGGCCACAAGCACGTCGGCGAAGTGCGTGGCGATGGTCTTATGGCGGCAATCGAATTCGTCGAGGATCGAGACGATCGGAAGTTCTTCGAGCCCGCGCAGAAGATCGGCCCGAAGGTGGCGACCGCGCTGGCGGAACGAGGCGTTCTCGGCCGCGCGATGCCGCAGGGCGACATCCTCGGCTTTGCTCCGCCACTCTGCCTGACGCGCGAGGAGGCCGATATCGTCGTCAAGGCGGCAGTCGGCGCAATCACCGAAGTCCTCGGCAGCAAATAACGGGCTGAGTTCCGGTCGTTCAGATCTGGCGGAGCGCTGGTTTCCTCGGCGCTCCGCGAACTATGCGCCCCTGTTGGTGATGGAACCGGGCTGGTTCGCTAACAGCTGTCAGCGACCGGCGGGCTGAAACAGCTCCACGAAATTGCCGGAGGGGTCTATGAGCAGGATCTGCGATCCGCCGGGTCCGGTGACGATGTCATTGCGGAACTTGACACCGGCGGCTCGCAATTGGGCGACCTCGGCAGCCAGATCATCGACGATGAGGTGGATTCGGTTCCAGCCGCCCGGTTGAGGACGCTCGCCGTCGGGCATCGGTCGTCCCGCGGAGCTCGTCGGGCCACTCAGCAGCAGCCGCAGCGCTCCCCGCTTCACGTCCGCAAAAGCGGGAGCGTGGTTGGAGAGAAGCGAAAAGCCCAGATGTTTCGTGTACCACGCGATGGCAGCCTCGACGTTATCTACCATGTAGCGCACGTTGACGGTTGTTTCCGACATGCCTTCCTCGCGATCCGAGTTCACCGAGCAGATTGACGTCCGCACTTTACGACAACGATCACGGAAGCGGAAATTTCTCAGCCGAGAATTCGGGCTGGCAACCAGACGCCCCCATCCAATCAGGCTGCTGCTGGATCGAGAAGCGCCATGTCGATATCTGTCATCTCGACGCGACGCTCAAAGGCGATACCGTTTTCGTCGAACAGGTGGCAGTCGGCGGCGCGGATCCCGGTCCTGACCTCTTCGTCCGCACGGATCGCCACGGTCCCCGGCAGCATGGCGCAATAGTTCTCGCCCTCGCCGCCGAGCGAGGCATAGGCAACCGTATGGGCGCCGAGACGCTCGATGACCGAGGGAGTGACCGTCAACGTCAGGTCGCCTGAACCGATCTGGATGTGCTCGGGGCGCACGCCGAGCGTCAAGCTCGCGCCGGCCATGCCGCTACGCGGCTCGACCGGAACGATCGCCGTCTGCCCCTTGTACTCGACCTCTACGCCTGCGTCGCTCACCCCCCTGTAACTGACCGGCAGGAAGTTCATTTTCGGGTTGCCGATGAAGCCGGCCACGAAGGTGTTGGCGGGCTTGTGATAGAGTTCAAGCGGCGCGCCCGTCTGGGCTATCTCTCCGGCATTCAGCACGACGATCCGGTCCGCCATCGTCATCGCTTCGACCTGGTCGTGCGTGACGTAGATCATCGTCGCTTTCAGCTGCCGGTGCAGTTTCGCCAGTTCGATGCGCATGTCGGCGCGCAAGGCCGCGTCCAGGTTCGACAGCGGCTCGTCGAAGAGGAAGATCTTCGGCTCGCGGACGATTGCCCGGCCAATCGCGACGCGCTGCCGTTGGCCACCCGACAGCATTCCGGGCTTCTGTTGCAGGCGCTGGTCGAGATGGAGAATACGCGCCGCATGCTCGACCCTGGCTTTGAGCTTCTCCTCCGGCATCTTTTCCACGCGCAGCGGAAAGGCGATGTTCTCGAATACGGTCATGTGCGGATAGAGCGCATAGGACTGGAAGACCATGGCGATGCCGCGCTTGACCGGCGGCAGGTCGTTGACTCGCCTGCCGTCGATGACGATGTCGCCCGCCGTTGTCTCGTCAAGGCCAGCGATCATTCTGAGCAGCGTGGACTTGCCGCAACCCGACGGACCGACGAAGACGACGAATTCGCCGTTCCTGACTTCGAGCTCGACGCCCTTCAGCACTTCGTAGGTGCCGTAGAATTTCTGAACCTTTTTGAGATTGAGCTGTCCCAAGAATCTGTCTCCGGCCACCAGGGCGAGGCGGCTTTGCCGCCAGAATAAGCGGAGACCGCAGGCTTGCGCTCCGCGGTCTCCGTCGGGCTTACTTGTACTGTTCGAGTTCGCCTGCCGCTTTCTTCAAGGCATCGGCCGGCTCCGCCTTGCCGGTGACGACCGACTGCACCATGTCGATCATTGCGTTCTGAAAGCCTTTGTAATCCGTGAAGAGCGGTTCCGGGCCACCATAGGCGATGCCGTCGATCAACGGCTTCCAGGACGCGTCGGCCTTGACGAATTCATCAACCTTCGGGGAAGGACGCAGCGGCGTCAGTCCTGCGCCGCCCTGCAACTCGTATTCGCCCTGCGGACCGGGAGATGTAATGAACTTGGCGAATTCGATCGCCTTTTCCTCGACGCCGGTACCCTTGAAGATCGCCAGGCTGTCGGTGATCAGGAGCGTCCCTTCACCCTTGGCCGAAGGGCCGAGCGGCAGCGGCGCGATGCCCCAGTTGATCTTCGTTTCCTTGAGCAGCGCAGCCGCCCCGGAGCCCGACTGGATCATGCCAGCCTTGCCGTCAAGGAAGATGGCACGGATTTCGTTCTGCTCGTAAGCGGTCGCCCCTTCGACTGAATAGGGCGTGATGTCCTTGTAGGCCTGCAGCGCCGCCAGCACTTCCGGGCTGTCCATCACGATCTTGTCGCCGTCGATGACCTTGCCGTTGTTGGTGTAAACCCAGTGCATGAACTGGTGCATTGTGTTGTCGAAGGTCTTGGCCGGCAGACCATAGCCCGCAATGCCGGTCTTTTCCTTGATCTGCTTCGCAAAGGCGATCTCTTCGGCCCAGGTTTTCGGCGGCGTTTCCGGGTCAAGGCCGGCCTGCTTGAAGAGGTCCTTGTTCCAATAGAGCGCCTTGGTCGAAAAGGCGACCGGCACGCCCCACTGGGTATCATCGAAGGTCACCGTGTCGACGATGTTCGGATAGTAGCTCTTCTTCTCTTCCTCGGTCATGGGGACCGGAACGATCATATCGTTCTCGGCGAACTCCTTGAGTGTGCGGGATCCCACATAGGCCATGCCGACCGGCGTGCCAGCCGCTGCAAGCGTCGTCGCCTTGTCCTGGCACTGGGCCCAGCCGACGACTTCCGGCACCACCTTCCAGCCGGCGTTCTTGCCTTCCCATTCCTTGATGTATTTCTCGTGGATCGGATCGATCTTGTCGCCGCAGTAGATCCAGCTGATCTCCTGGTCGGCGGCCTGCGCGGCGACGCTCCCGAGCGCGGTCGATCCGAGCAAGGCAAGCGTTAGAAAAGCAGTCTTGTAAGCAATGGTCACGATGGAACTCCCCTTTTCTGGTGGTTGCTTATTGTTTCACCGCGCCGGCGGTCAGGCCGCTGACGAGATAGCGTTGCAGGAAGAAAATGACGATGACAGCCGGCGCGATGCCGACGAAACTTGCGGCCATCAGTTCGTTCCAGACCACTTCCTGCCGGCCGAAATAGGCGAAGAGACCTACGGGCAGCGGCATGTACTCGGTCTTGGAATTGAAAGTCAGTGCGAAGATGAACTGCTGGGCATAGGAGCCTATGAAGGTGGTGATCGCGACCACCGTGATGCCCGGCATGGCGATCGGCAGGATCACCCGGCGAAGCGTGTAGAAGTGGCTGGCGCCGTCGACGAAGGCTGCCTCGTCCAATTCCCGTGGGATCCGCATCATGTAGGTGCGCAAGAGCCAGATCGCCGAGGGGATAAGGAAGGCGACACCGGGCACGATCATGGCGAAATAGGTGTTGAGCACGCCGAAGCTGCGCATGAGCCGGAAGAGCGGGATCAAGAGCACCGCGCCGGAGAACATGTTGACCGCCAGAAAGGCCGCAAGCAGCGCGCCGCTGCCGCGGAACCTGAAGCGCGCAAATGCATAGGCAGCCGGCACCACCAGCGCCAGCACGACCGCGGTGACGATGATGGAAACGAAGAACGAATTGAAGATGTAGCGGGCGAATCCCGGCACGCTCACCCACATGGTCTTGTAGGCGGCGAAGGAGCCATTCTCCGGCCAGAAACGATAGGGCGATGAAAAAAGCAGGCTGAGCGGCTTCAGCGACACCAGGAAGCCTTCGACAAAGGGGGCTAGAATGAAACTCAGGAAGACAAAGATCCCCGCGTAGATTCCGACCAGCTCGTACCAGCGATAGCGATTGATCAGGGCCGGCTGGCTCATCGGCTTTCTCCGGAGGCAAGGCGGTGGGTGACGCGGAAGTAGAGCAGGCAGAAGATCGACAGGAAGATGCAGATCACCACGGCACGCGCGGCACCCTCGCCATATTTCTTCGAGCCGATCGCCGTTCGATAGGTGTCGATGATCATCGTCGTCGTGTCACCGTTCGGGCCGCCCTGCGTGAGGATCCAGATGATGTCGAACGAGTTGAAGGTGGCGATCAGCGAGAGCATCGACATGGTGATCATTGCCGGCACAAGCAGCGGCAGGGTGATACGGCGAAACCGGTAGAAGCGGCCGGCCCCGTCCGTCCATGCTGCCTCGTAGAGATCCTGCGGGATCGCCTGGATCGAGGCCAGCAGATAGAGCGTCACCAGCGGCACGCCGATCCACACATCGGTGATGATCGTTGCCCAGAAGGCCGTCGAACCGTGGGCGAGGAAGGCGACGGGACCATCGACCAGACCCAAGTTTTGCAGCACGCCGGAAATCATCCCGAACTGGCCGTTGTACATCCAGCCCCACATGAAGATGCCGATAGCCATCGGCACGATCCACGGCGGCATGGTGAGGACGCGAAACAGGGCGCGTCCCGGCACCGCCGCGTTCAGCATGACGGCGCCGAAGGTACCGATCACCATCTTGATCGACACGGAAAAGAAGGTCCAAACGAACGTCCGGGCGATCACTTCCGCGAAGGTGCCGTTGAAGATCTTGTCGTAGTTGAGCGTGCCCACCCACTTGGTCGTTTTCTTCAGCGAAGCATCCGTAAACGACAGGATGAATGTGTCCACGAGCGGATAGGCGACGATAACCGACACATAGAGAAGAGCCGGCAGAAGCAGTATCCAGGCGAAGATGATCGTGCTGCGCCGAACACTCATGCCCGTTCCCTCTCAGGCCGCACGGGCGTGCAGCGCTTCGTCGAAGCGGTCCCATAGCGGGCGAAGATCGACGACCGTCCGCTTCATCCGAGCCTCATCCATGGAAAGCGCCAAGATGCCTGCCTCCAGGGCATCGAGTGGCGAAACCGGGAGCGGCCCCTCGTCCCTGACGTGGGCGATGATCTCGGCCGCCATCTGCTCATCGGCGCCGTAGTGCTGCGAAAGCGCCGTCTCCTTGGCGTACTTCTTCTCAACCACCTTCTTGCCGGAAAGCACCTCGTGGACATCGAGATAGCCGCGGATAAAGTCGCCTTCGGCCATGCCGCGCGACCCCATCACGCAGAAGCGGCGGAACTGGTCCGGCACGTTCAAGTTGGTGTGAAAATTCATCGCGACGCCGTTGGCGTACTCGATGATCGCAACCTGATAGTCGATGATGTCGCCATCGCTGTCGAAGACCTTGTCCGATCCGAGCCACCCACTTGGTTTGCGGTGGAATAGCTGAAGATCGTTGATGCCTTCGCGGGCGGGATCGTTGACGGGGGTGAAGCTCTTGCGGCCGCCGAAGCTCGCGACGCGCTCGGGCCGGGCGCCGACGACGCCGTTATAGAGATCGAGGTCATGGCAGCATTTTTCGAGCATGAAGCTGCCGGCGAAGCGTCCATAGCGGCGCCAGTCACGCATGAAAAATGCGCCATGATAGGGTTCGATGTGTTCGGCAGCCTCAATCGAGACGATCTGGCCGAGCGTTCCCGCGGCCTGAGCGGCGCGAAGATCGCGATACAACGGCGCGTAGCGGAGCACGAGGCCGACCATCAGGCGATCATGGCCGTGCTTCGCCAGAAGGCCTGCAAGCTCCAGGCTCTGCTCGATCGTGCTGACGATGGGCTTCTCGCAGAAAATCTTGAGGCCGGCCTCGAGGCCGATGCGGATATGATCGAGATGCATGTGGTTCGGCGAGCCGATCATCAGAAGATCGAGCTTCTCGCCGGCGATCAACTCCTCAGGCGAGGGATAGGCTCTGCCGGGGAATATGCCTTTCTCGATGAGGCTCGCAAGGCCGGCGGGCGCCGGATCGACATAGCCGGCGATCTCGAAGCTTTCGTCTATCGCCTTGAAGACATAGCCCAGGTACCCCAGACGGAATCCGAGTCCGATTATCCCGACTTTCATGCTGTTGCTGTTCCCTTGCCTTTTGGCGTAATTTATTTTCGCAGACTGGGATAGATTTTTAGATGCGTCAACAAAAAATCGAACATTTCGGCAAAACGTGAAATTCATTTTCACGAGCATGCCAAATGGGTCCTGTGATCTGTTTTGGGGTTACTACGACTTTTGCGAGCAGTGAGGTCCGTCGGGGACGGCTCCTAGGCGCGCACCCGCCCGGAAAGAAACCGTTCGACTGCCTGAAGCGCATCGTGGATAAGCACCGCCAGGGCGGCGACGATCAGTCCGCCTTGAAGGACGAAGGCGAGGTTGTTGGACTGCAGACCGGCGATGATGACTTCGCCGAGCGTCTTGGCGGCAACGGTCGAACCGATCGTCGCGGTGGCGAGACTGATGACGACGGACAATCGGATCCCGGTCAGGATCACCGGCAGCGCCAAGGGAAGCTCGATGTTGAAGAGCCGCTGGCGCTCCGTCATACCCGCGCCGCGTGCAGCCTCCATCACCGTTGGCGGCAAGGTCGTCAATCCTGTCAGCGCATTTTCGAAGATTGGCAGCAGGCCATAGAGGAAGAGGGCGATCAGCGTCGGCTTCTCACCGAAGCCGAAGATCGGCACGGCCAATGCCAGCACGGCCACCGGCGGAAAGGTCTGGCCGATATTCACCAGGCTGCGCGAAAGCGGCAGAAACTCGGCACCGGCCTTCCGCGTGACGAGGATCGCAAGAGAGACTGCGACGGCGGTCGCGGCAAGCGTTGCGACAAAAACCGTCCTGAGATGCAGTAGCGTCAACCAGAACAGACTGCCCTGATTATAGATCGCCGGCGCATTTGCCTGCACCAGCGGCCTCAGCAAGGGTTCGAACCAAAGGGGCTGCAGCAGGAAGACAAGCAACAGCAGCAGGACCGCGAACCGGACGAGATTGGGCAGCCACGCCATTACCGCGGCCTCGCCGCCCGTTTTGCCAGCCCTTCGAGGCTGACCTTGCCGAGGATCGCACCGTCAGGCGCGACAACCGGCAGGGCCGAGCGCCCGGACCACAAGAGTTCGGAGAGCGCCTCGCGCTGGCTGAGCGTCGCCGGTATCGGCGCGCCCTCGGCCGCGCCCGGCTCGACCGCATCCGCCGCCGTGTCGATCGCCAGCAACCGGAACGGCCGTTCGCTGGTGCCTATCAGAGTTTCGACGAAGGATGTCGCCGGCTCTACCAGCATCTCGGCCGGCGTCGCGTATTGTACGACGTCGCCCTTGTCCATCACGGCAATCCTGTCTGCAAGGTGAAAGGCCTCTTCCATGTCGTGGGTGACGAGAATGATGGTCGTGCCGAAATGTTTCTGGATGGCGACGAGGTCGTCCTGCGCCTTGGAGCGGATAATGGGATCGAGGGCGCCAAAGGGCTCATCCATCAACAGCACGTTCGGTTCCGCCGCAAGCGCTCGCGCGACGCCGACCCGCTGCTGCTGGCCGCCGGAAAGCTCATGCGGATAGCGTGCGCCGAAGGCCGCCGGATCGAGCTGGAACAGCGTCAGCAGTTCCTCGACCTTCGCATCGATGCGTTTCCTGTCCCAGCCAAGGAGTGTCGGCACGGTAGCGATGTTCTGGGCGACCGTGCGGTGCGGAAACAGCCCGTGGCCCTGGATGGCATAGCCGATCCTGCGGCGAAGCTCGAAATCCGGCAAGGCGCGATTGTCCTGACCATCGATTTTAATTGTGCCGGAGGTCGGCTCGACCAATCGGTTGACCATTCTGATCAGCGTCGTCTTGCCGGAGCCGGACGTGCCGACGATCACCGTTATCGTGTGCGGCTCGACGGTCAGCGACACATCGTTGACGACGGTCGTGTCGCCATAGCGCTTGGTGACATGTTCGATTTCGATCATGCGGCATTGCCCTGGTTGCGGTCCGTTACGGTCATTTCGATCAAGGCATCGAGCACGATGGCCGCCGCGAAGGCCAGGACGACGGTCGGCACAGCGCCCAGCAGCACGAGATCCATGGCCGTCTGGCCTATGCCTTGGAAGACGAAGACGCCGAAACCGCCGCCGCCGATGAGCGCGGCTATGGTTGCGAGCCCGATGTTCTGGACGAGGACGATGCGGATTCCCGTGAGGATCACCGGAAAGGCGAGCGGGAACTCGATGCCGGCAAGCCGCTGCCAATCGGTCATGCCAATGCCACGTGCGGCGTCGTTGGCGTCACGCGGAACGCCGGCGAGCCCGACCACCGTGTTGGCGACGACGGGCAGCAACGAATAGAGAAACAGCGCGACGAAGGCGGGCGCGACGCCGATGCCGCGAATGCCGATCGCCGCGGCACCCGGCACATGGATCGCGATCCAGCCGAGTGGTGCGATCAGGATACCGAAAAGTGCGATCGACGGAATTGTCTGGATGGCGTTGAGGACATTCAACACACCGGCACGCAGCGGCTCGACGCGATGGCAAAGCACGCCGAGCGGCAATCCGATCACGGTCGCTGCCGCGAGCGATCCGAGCGCGAGCGTCACGTGCCGGCCCGCCTCCTTCCAGAAGGTGTCGGCGCGGCTTGCATATTCCTTCAGCATGGAAAGTCCGTCCCAGCCGCCGCCAAGCAGCATCGCACCGGCGATTGCAAGAACAGCGGCAAGGAAGACTAGCCGGATGACGGGTCCCGGGTTCAAACGCGTCAGCGCGTCGGCAACCAGAAGGGAAAAGGCGAAAACCATCACCCAGAACCCCGAGGCAGGCGAGACACGGGCATAGGTGTTTTCCGGCGGCATCAGATGGTTGGCGGCCATTCCGATCAGAACGCCAAGCGCGACGAGAGTCGCAAAAGCCACGGTTATTCGCACCAGGTTCGGCGTCTTGAAGAGGGCAACCGCCGCGGCAAATGCGAGAAGGGCGAGAAGCGCGTATCCGAGCGATGGCGGCAGGGCCTCCAGAATTGCCTTCGCTTCGCCCTGGACGATCCGGTTGGCCCGGAATGTTGCAAACGGCGCAAGAAGCGCCCCATAGACAGCAAGCGCGGCAATGACAATGCCGAGCTTGTCGATGCGGAGGGGCAAGCCTTCCTTTCCCTGGATCATGCCATCACCCACGGCGCTTCTGGAGTTGCCCGCCCGATTGGATGGACGAGGGCGCCTGGCCGACTGGAACAAGCGCCATCCCATCATCACATCATTTCAGGAAGCCGTTCTTCTTCAAGAAGTCCTCTGCAACGGCCTTGGCCGGCTCGCCGCCAACCTGTACGCGGCCATTGAGCTCCTGCAGCGTGACCAGGTCGAGCTTTTCGAAGACCGGCTTCAAGAGCTCCTCGATCTGCGGATTTTCCTTGAGCACGGCTTCGCGAATGATCGGCGCTGGCTGATAGACGGGTTGGACGCTCTTGTCATCTTCGAGCACGACGAGACCGGAGGGCGCAATGCCGCCGTCGGTGCCGTAGACCATCGCGGCATTGGCGCCGTTCGTCTGGTTTGCAGCCGCCGCAATCGTGGCGGCCGTATCGCCGCCGGAAAGCGTGATCAGTTGCTCGGGTTTCAGCGTAAAGGAATAGGTCGTCTGGAACGCTGGCAGCGCCGCGGCGGAGTTGACGAATTCGGACGAGGCCGCGAGCACAACCTCACCGCCGCCCGAGACATACTTGCCGAAGTCGGAGAGCGTCTTGACCTTGTTGGCGTCCGCGACCTCCTTACGCAGCGCGATCGCCCAGGTGTTGTTGGCCGGCGATGGCGTCAGCCAGACGATCTTGTTGGCATCATAGTCGAGCTTCTTGGCCTGCTCGTAGGCCTTCGCAGCGTCCTTCCAGGCAGGATCATCGGCCTTCTCGAAGAAGAAGGCGGCGTTGCCGGTATATTCCGGATAGATGTCAATCTCCCCCGCGGTAATCGCCTTGCGCACGACGGGCGTCGCGCCAAGCTGAACACGATCCGTGGTCTTGATACCGTTGGCATTGAGAACGGAGAGAATGATATTGCCGAGTACGCCCCCTTCCGTATCGATTTTTGAGGACACGACGACATCGGCCTCAGCCGCGGCGGCGGTGAGCGCAAGGGCAAAAGCGGTACCGATAACAGTCTTGATCAGGCGCATGATTGTCTCCCTCGATTTAGTCTCGCAGTTTGATCACGGATTTTCCGCTGCGTCGGGGTAAGCCATTCCATATATGTCAGGGTCCGGCGAAAAATAGAGCGCATTGCGTGTGCGAACCAACGGTTGAATTCTTAACACGCACAGCCTTCGATTGGACATTGCAATCGATACCGTTCTCAGCCACTCTCCCCTCTGCGCATGGGAATTGTTTTGGGGGAAACATGTCCGTCTATATTCTCGCGCTTTTGATCGGTGTGGTGGCGGGGCTTCGCGCCATGACCGCGCCCGCCGCAGTCAGCATCGCGACGGCCGCCGGCTGGCTGCCTGTCGCCAATAGCTGGGCGGCTTTCATGGGCTTCCGCTTCACGCCGTATATTTTCGGCCTGCTGGCACTCGTCGAATATGTCACCGACCAGCTTCCGAGCACGCCGAGCCGCAAAGTGCCGCAGCAGTTCGGCGCACGCATCGTCAGCGGCGGCTTTTGCGGCGCGGTGATCGGCACTGCGGGCGGATCGCTTGTCGGCGGTGCGATCGCCGGCGTCATCGGAGCGGTCGTCGGCACGCTCGGCGGTTACGAGGCACGAAAGCGACTTGGCCTGGCCATTGGCAAGGATTTGCCGGTAGCCCTTCTCGAAGATCTGGTTGCAATTCTGCTAGCCTTTTGGGTGGTGTCCTCCGTGTCATGAGCAAGCACTTCGACGCAATCATCATCGGAGCCGGCCAAGCGGGACCATCGCTCGCCGGGCGGCTGACGGGTGCCGGCAAAACCGTTGCGCTCATCGAACGCAAGCTTTTCGGCGGCACCTGCGTCAACACCGGCTGCATGCCGACCAAGGCCATGGTCGCCAGCGCGTATGCGATCCACACCGCCCGCCGCGGCGCCGAATACGGCATGACGACCGGCACCATTTCCGTCGACTTCGCGCGTGTCATGGCGCGGAAGGAAAAGGTGCGCCTCGATGCGCGTTCGGGCGTCGAAAGCTGGCTCAAGAGCATGAAGAACTGCACCGTCATCGAGGGCCATGCGCGCTTCGAAAGCCCGACGGACGTCCGGGTCGGCGATGAGCTGATTTCCGGCGACCAGATTTTCATCAACACGGGCGGGCGCGCCGCCATTCCCGATTTTCCGGGTGTGGACGAGGTCTCCTATCTCACCAACACGTCGATGATGGACCTCGCCGATCTTCCGGATCACCTGGTCATCATCGGCGGCAGCTATATCGGGCTCGAATTCGCCCAGATGTTCCGTCGCTTTGGTTCCGAGGTCACCGTTATCGAGAAGGGGCCGCGCCTGATCGGGCGCGAAGATCCGGAGGTCTCCGATGCGATCCGCGACATTCTCGAAAAGGAAGGCATCAATATTCGCCTCAGTGCCGAGTGCATCCGTTTCGCCAAGCACAAGGACGGGGTTGCCGCCGGCGTCAATTGCACGTCAGGGGCCCCCGAAGTCATTGGGTCGCATGTGCTGCTCGCCACCGGTCGCCGGCCGAATACGGACGACCTCGGGCTCGACAAGGCCGGCGTGAAGACCGACGCGCGGGGCAATATTGAGGTCGACGATTTCCTGCGATCGAGCGTTCCGCATATCTTTGCAATGGGCGACTGCAACGGCCGCGGTGCCTTCACCCACACCTCCTACAACGACTTCGAAATCGTCGCCGCCAACCTCCTCGACAATGATCCGCGCCAGGTGACAGAGCGGATCCAAACTTACGCGCTCTATATCGACCCTCCGCTCGGGCGCGCCGGCATGACGGAGAGCGAGGCCCGCAAGAGCGGCCGCAAGCTTTTGATCGGCACGCGGCCGATGACGCGGGTCGGACGCGCCGTCGAGAAGGGCGAGACGCAGGGCTTCATGAAGGTGATCGTCGACGCGGATACGAAAGAAATTCTCGGCGCATCGATCCTCGGCACCGGCGGCGACGAGGCGATCCAGAGCATTCTTGACGTCATGTATGCGAAGAAGCCCTATACTCTGATTACCCGCGCCATGCACATCCACCCGACGGTGTCGGAACTGATCCCGACGGTGTTCGGGGATTTGTCGCCGGCGCCCTAAAAACGGGCTTCAGCGGCTCGCCTCATCCGCCTGCCGACAGCCTCCCCCGAGAGCGGGGAAGGGAAAGACTGGAACAACTGGAATCCGCTCGGAAACCCAGGATACGGCGCATCGGCGGGTACGTCCCCTCTCCCCGCGTGAGGGAGAGGGGAAGCACGACGTTCAGGTCCTATCGCTGAACCAGCGCAGCGACATGCAGGAGAGCCCCGCATCGATCTTGCCGATTTCCGTGGTCTTCAGCGGCACGACCTTGAAACCGGCCTTGTCGAGCATCTCGATGGTGCGCGGGAAGTCGGAGCCGACCATGACAACGTCGTTGACGCGGAGCGCATTGGCCGCCGGTTCCTCACCCTCCGGGATGATGATCTGCTTGAACTTCTTGAAGACACCCGAGCGCGCCAGGCGGTTGGTGGAAAGCACGGTCTCGTCGTCGAGCAGCGAGCAATCCGTCTTGAAATGAAGAACGCCCTCAGGCGTCGCGACGATCTCGCTCCTGCGACCGAGCTTGTCGAGGCAGGCCTGCAGCGCTTCGGCGCCTGCCTTGTCGGTGCGGGCCGAGAGACCGATCATCACACTTTCGCGCGTCGTCAGCACATCGCCGCCATCGGCATAGCCGGTACCCGGCAGGTCGAGAACGGCCTCGAACATTTCCCGCAGGGTCGGCTCGATTTCCGCGGTTTCCTTGACGCGGGTCGCCGCACCGGGGCGCAGCAGGATCGCGCCCTCGGTGAAGACCAGCGCCGGGTCCTCGACGAAGATCGAATCCGGGAAGGCTTCGAGTGCCGGCAGGACCGTCACCTTGACGCCCGCGTCGCGCATTGCGGTAACGTAGGCGTCATGTTCGGCCGTCACCCCCTCATAGGTCGGGTTGCCGCGATCGTCCGCGCGCAAACCATTGACGACGGACTGCGAAGGCTTGCGGACAATGATGGAGTTAAACTCGTAGGCGGGACGCGGCTGCGGCATTCTGTGCTACCTCTGGTTTGGACAAACCGTTTCTACTGCATGATTCCTCAAATCGAAATCGATTTGAGGAATCATGCAGCCTCTCTGCTTCGAACCAACGGGAAAAATGATGTGAGCCATATTCCTCAGATCGATTACGATGCCGCGTCCGATGCGATCCGCGCGGCGCACGACGAGGAGGTTCGCCTTCGCGGGCGGATGACGAATATGAAGCGCACATTGCTTCATTCGCCGACGGCGCACCGCATCTACGCGGAATGGTTCACACTGCGTGATGAGTTGCGCCCTGCCCTTGACGACCGCGCTGCCTGGCTGCTCTGCCACGCGATTTCCGAGGCGATGCATTCCCGCATCGCCATGGGGTTCTTTCGTCGCGCCTTCGCCAATGCGGGGATCGATTTCAACTCGATGATGCCGAGCGAAGACGAAGAATGCCTGATTGCGTTCGGACGCGCTATCGTCGCGGATTCCAACAACGTTCCCGCCGAGATCTGGGACGGATTGAAGGGGCGCTACGATAACGCGACGCTGGTCAACCTCGTTGCCTTTGCCGGCATCATGGTCGCAACCGCATTGTTCAACAATGTCGTCGAAGTCGATTTCGACCCGGAACTGCTGCCTTACGCAGACGCCTCATCCGCCTGACGAGTCCATAATTGGCCGCGGCGTCATTCCGATAGTCTGCTCGTGAATGCGGGATTGCCGCGCAACGTGTTGCTGACGGTGCAGATCTCGTTTTCCGCGGCCTCCGCGATCGCATGGCGAACCGTGTCGTCGAAATCGCCCTTGATGGAAAACTCGATGTCGAAGCGTGCAACACGCGACGGCTCGTCGTGTGCCTTCTCGCCGGTGACCTTTGCAGACACTTCCGTCAGCCTGTCGAGCACACCGAAGCGGCCTGCGGCAATGCGGGCGCTGAGCACCAGACAGCTCGCTAGCGAAGCATAGAGAAGATCGAGCGGGCCATAGCCCGGCTGCGACGGGCTGGTAACGATATCGAGTTCGCCGCCGGTGACCGATGTCACGTGCGGGGAGCCCGTGCGCCCGACGACGGCGGTCGCGCCCGTCTCCCTGGTCCTTACCTTCAACTCAGCCATTCACCGTCCCCTTCCCGCTGCGCACGCGACCGGCGCAATATCGAGGCAAAGCTCCGCTCCTGCAACAACGCCGCGGACCTTATTAGGCCCGCGGCGCGATTTGTTCCCGAGAAAAGGACGTGGGTCGCAAACGATCCGCGCCCGTCGCCTAGTTCTTCTTCACCAGGCGGTAGAAGACGAAGTCGGACGTGGCGCCGTTGACGTAGCCCGCGACACTCGCCTTCATCGCCACCTGCGTCGCCGCCTGGAACATGATCACGATCGGCGACTTCTCCTGCACCTTCTTTTGCAGGTCGACATACATCGCGTTCCGCTTGGCGGGGTCGGCCTCGGCCTTGGCCGCCTTGGTGGCCGCATTGAGTTCGGCCGGCACCGCCCAGGCGTTACGCCAGGTCGTCGTCGATTGATAGTGATCGTCGGAGTTGTCCTCGTTGAAGGCGAAGGCAGCGGCGTTGGAATCCGGATCCATGAAATCCGGGCCCCAATAGAGCAGCATCGCTTCATGGGTGCGGGCCCGATACTTGGTGATCACCTGACTGCCGGTACCCGGTATGATCTCGAAATTGATGCCCGCTTCTGCGAACGAGGCCTGCAGCGACTGCGCCATGTCAGTGAAGGGCGTCGAGTTGATGACATCGAGCGTCACCTTGATCGGCGTCTTGATCCCCGCGTCGGCAAGGATCTTCTTCGCCTTTTCGACGTCGTAGCCATAGGGCGTCTCGTCGAGCGACCCGGGGAAGCCCTTCGGCCAGAAGGCCTGGTGAACTTCCATCTGTCCTTTGAGGAAGCTGTCGGTCATGCCCTTGTAGTCGACAAGGTAGCGCGCCGCTTCCCAGACGGCTTCCGGCTGCAGGGCAGCCGTCTTCTGGTTGAAGGAGAGGAAGTGAACGGCCGCCTGCGGGTAGGACTCGACCTTCATGTTTTCCTTGCCGGTGATGCCGGCGACCTGATCGGGCGTGAGGTTCTTCGCCATGTCGACGTCGCCGGTCTCCAGCAGAAGCTGCTGTGTGGCCGCTTCCGCGACGTGGCGGATGATCACGCCCTTGATCGCCGGAGCGCCGCCGAAATAGTTCGGATTGCTCTGGAGGTTCAGGAGTTCGCCGGCGCGGAAGGCGCGCAGCACGAAGGGCCCGGTTCCGGCGGAGTTGGCCTTGAGCCACGCATTGCCGAAGTCGCCGTCCTGCTCGTTCGCCCTGACCGTTTCGGCATCGACAATCGATGCCGGGCGCGCGGCGAGAACGTTGAGCACGAAGGCGGACGAGAAGTCGCCCTCGTACTTGACGACGACCTTGTTGCCGTCGGCGGTCACCATCTTCTCGATGTTTTCCGGCGTCCAGCCGAGCTGCGTCAGGATGAAGGCCGGCGCCTTGTTGAGCGCCACCACGCGCTTAAACGAGTAGACCACGTCTTCCGCGCGCAGCGGGTTGCCGGACGAGAAAGTCACGCCGTCACGCAAGGTGAAAGTGATCGTCTTCGCGGCGTCGTCCGCGGTCCATTCGCTGGCGAGCCCGGGGGCAAGTTTCTTGACGTCGGGCGCGTCGTATTGCACGAGGCGGTCATAGGTCTGCGTGACGTATTCACCGGACGAGAACTCGTAAGCCTCGGCCGGATCGATGCTGACGATGTCGTCGATGTTCTGGGCGACGACCAGGACATCCGCCGGCGTTTCGGCCAATGCGGCCGGCGAAACGCTGAGCGCCAGTGATGCCGCGAACACCGCGGCCTTGAAGATCTTCATCATCGCTTCTCCTGTTTTCGATGAGACTTGGTTTTTGCGGGCTGTGCCGGTGTCCCCGTGGTCCCGGCACGGCCTGCTTCCTTCGATGCGGCGGATCGCGGCCGGAAAAGCGGCAGCGTTCCGGTCCAGAGGATGCGCGCAGGCCTGTCGGCCCTGTTCCACCAGTAGTGCGGCTGGATGCCCCTGAAATGCAGGCCGTCGCCGTCCGTCAGCGTCGTCTGCTCGCCATCAAGGCCGAAGAGAATCTCGCCATCGAGGATGAAGACGATCTCCTCCCCTTCATGGCTGAACACTTCCGACCGATGGCCCGGCGGGATCGTGATGACAAAGCTTGAAAGCTGGTTGCCGGCAAAATCTGCGCCGATGCGCTCGTAGGCGACCGGCGAGCCACCGACGGAAAAGACCATTCGATCTTCGGCGCGCGAAAGGCCGGTGTCGATTGCCGGGGCAAGGATGAAATGGCTGATCTCGGTATCGAGGCCGCGTGCGATCTGCGCGAGCGTGCCGAGCGAGGGCATGGCGAGATCCCGTTCGACCTGGCTGAGATAGCCGACCGAAACACCGGCCGCGTCACTCAATTCCTGGAGCGTCATGTGCATCTGCCGACGGCGCGCACGCACCAGCGCCCCGATCCTCGGCTGCGGTGCGGAATGTGCACTTTCCGGCGCGGCACGCGCATCGTCCGATACGGTCACGACCGACTCCCCCGTCAGTAAAATTTTTTTGATTTAAGCAAATATATTTATATACTCCAAGCGAATTCTTGCGCTATGGGCGTGGCCCAACGCAGGCCAAGCAGGGATGGAGCCGCCACGTGGCAGATGACAGCACGACCACCGTCGCGGGACCGGCGCGCCGCCGCGGCGCGACCGGCTCGGCCCATCGCTGGGTTGTCACCACCGTCGGATTTCTCGTCACGCTGGCCGTAACCTTCATCGGCCTCCTCGCCATCACCTTCTTTATCGGCCGGATCGTGCCGATCGATCCGGTGCTCGCAGTCGTGGGGGACCGCGCTCCCACTGCCGTCTACGAGCGGGTGCGCGTCGAAATGGGCCTCGATCGCCCCTTGACGACGCAGTTCGTAAGCTATGTCGGCGACGTGCTGACCGGCAATTTCGGCACGTCTGTTTCCACCGGACGGCCGGTTCTCGAGGATCTTGCGCGGGTTTTCCCGGCGACGCTCGAGATGGCGACACTTGGCATTATCATCGGGGTCCTGCTCGGCGTCCCCCTTGGCGTCATCGCCGCAAGCCGGCGCGGCTCTTGGCTCGATCAGGCAATCCGCGTCGTCGGCCTGCTCGGCTATTCCGTTCCTGCGTTCTGGCTTGGCCTCGTCGGCCTCGCCGTCTTCTATGCCCGGCTCAATTGGGTCGGAGGCCCTGGCCGCGTCGAGATCTTTCTTGACGGCATCGTGCCGCCGGTGACCGGCCTGCTGCTGATTGACAGCATCATCGCCGGCGATTGGGAGGTGTTCGGCAATGCCGTCTGGCACCTGATATTGCCGGCGTCCTGCCTCGGATTCTTCGCGTTGGCCTATATCGCCCGCATGACACGCTCGTTCATGCTCGACCAACTGAGCCAGGAATACGTCACCACCGCCCGGGTCAAGGGTGTTCCCGAGCGGCTGGTCATCTGGCGCCATGCCTTCCGGCCGATCCGCGTGCCGCTGATCACCGTCATCGGGCTCTCCTATGCCGGCCTTCTCGAAGGATCGGTAATGATCGAGACGATCTTCTCCTGGCCCGGCATCGGCAACTATCTGACCGTGGCGCTGCTTAACGCCGACATGTCCGCGGTACTCGGCTCGACCCTGGTAGTCGGTGCGGTCTTCATCGGCATCAACAAGATTTCGGACGTGCTCTATCGCGTGCTCGATCCGCGTGCGCGCTAGGGAGGTGCGGGACATGGCAACGCTTCGCGACTGGCTGATCGACGACAGCCCCGCTTCCCCGATGCAGGCGCGGCTTGGCCGGCTCTACCGCATCTTCGGCGCGCTGATGCACAATCCACTGGCGGTGATCGGCGCGATCATCATTGCCGCCCTGATCTTCGCAGCACTTTTCGCGCCGTGGCTCGCGACGCACGATCCGCTGCGCCAGGCGCTTGCCGAACGGCTGCTGCCGCCGAGCGCCGAACACTGGATGGGAACCGACGAACTCGGGCGCGATATCTGGTCGCGCGTCGTCTACGGCGCGCGCATTACCCTGGTGATCGTCGCGCTCGTTGCCGTTCTTGCGGCGCCGGCAGGACTCGTCATCGGTGTCATCTCCGGTTATTTCGGCGGCTGGGTCGATCGCATCCTGATGGGCATCACCGACATCTTCCTGTCGCTACCAAAGCTGATCCTGGCGCTCGCCTTTGTCGCAGCCCTTGGACCAGGCATCGAGAACGCCATCATCGCGATCGCCATCACCTCCTGGCCCGGCTATGCCCGCGTCGCGCGGGCCGAAACCCTGACGTTCAAGAATTCCGAGTTCATTGCCGCCGTGCGTCTGCTCGGCGCTTCGAGCCTTAGAGTCAATCTCGGCCACGTGCTGCCGCTCTGCACCTCGTCGATGATCATCCGCGTGACGCTCGACATGGCCGGCATCATCCTGACCGCCGCCGGCCTCGGCTTCATCGGCCTCGGCGCCCAGCCGCCCCTGCCGGAATGGGGCGCGATGATCTCCCGCGGGCGGTCCTTCATTCTCGATCAGTGGTGGGTGGCAACGATGCCGGGCTTCGCGATCATCCTCGTCGGCCTCGGCTTCTGCTTCTTGGGCGATGGTCTTCGCGACGTGCTCGACCCCAAGAGCGGGGAGCAGCGCTGATGAGACCGCTCCTCGAAATCGAAAACCTGCGTGTCACCTTCCCGACGGCACACGGTGATCTCGACGTCGTACGCGGCATCTCCTTCACGCTCGGACGCGAGCGCCTCGGCATCGTTGGCGAAAGCGGCTCCGGCAAATCGATGACCGGCCGTTCGATCCTGAAGCTCGTGCGCGCACCCGGCCTCGTGACCGCGGACAAGCTTGCCTTCGACGGCATCGATCTCAGCACCCGCTCGGAGAAGCAGATGCGCGCTATTCGCGGCGCTCGTATCTCGATGGTGATGCAGGATCCGAAATTCTCGCTCAATCCGGTGATGACCATCGGCGAGCAGATCGCCGAGGCGCTGCTGACGCACAAACGTCTGCCGCGGCGGGAAGTGAACGACCGCATTCACACCATGCTCCAATCGGTGCGCATCACCGATCCGGAACGTGTCGCCCGGCTTTACCCGCACGAGGTTTCCGGCGGGATGGGGCAGCGGGTGATGATCGCGATGATGCTCATCCCCGAGCCGGACCTGCTGATTGCCGACGAGCCGACTTCGGCGCTCGACGTCTCGGTCCAGGCACAGGTGCTCGACATCATCGACGAGCTCGTTCGGCGCAAGGGCATGGGGCTGATCTTCATCAGCCACGACCTGAACCTCGTCTCGAGCTACTGCGACCGGATCCTGGTGATGAACACCGGCAAAGTCGTGGAAGAATGCAAGGCCGGCGAATTGAAGAACGCCACGCACCCCTATACGCGCGGCCTTATCGCCTCCATTCCGCGCCTCGATGAAACAAGGGACGAGCTGCCCGTGCTCGACCGCAGTGCCTGGGCAAAAGCATGACCGCGCTCTCTCTGAAAAATCTCGACATCTCCTACGGCGACACGCAGATCACCCACAAGGTGAGCCTCGACATCGCCGAAGGCGAGAGCTTCGCGCTCGTCGGCGAAAGCGGCTCGGGCAAGTCCACCGTCTTGAAGGCGATCGCCGGACTCGCGCCCGAATGGACCGGCGAGATCCATGTCCTCGGCAAACCGCGCGGCCACGGTGTCGACCGCGGATTTTCGCGGATCTGCCAAATGGTGTTTCAGGACCCCTATGGTTCGCTGCATCCTCGAAAAACCGTCGATGCGACGCTTGGCGAGGCGCTGACGATCCACGGTATCGGCAACCGGAGCGCGCGCGTCGAAGAGGTGATGGCGTCAGTCGGCCTCGACCGGAAATTCCGGTTCCGCTTTCCGCACCAGCTTTCCGGCGGCCAGCGCCAGCGCGTGGCGATCGCGCGCGCACTGATGCTGAAGCCAAAGATCCTGCTGCTCGACGAGCCGACGTCGGCACTCGACGTTTCGGTCCAGGCCGAAATCCTCAACCTGCTCAAGCGTCTCCGCCGCGAGCAGAATCTCACCTTCCTGATGGTCACGCACAATCTGCCGGTCGTCTCCTTCCTCTGCGACCGGCTGGCCGTCATGCGCCAGGGCCGCATCGTCGAGGTGGCCGGCGTTGACGAGTTGAAGCGCGGTGACCTCAAGGAACCCTATTCGCGCGAACTGATGCAGATCAGTGCCGCACACGCCAGCTAATCGTCCCACCCAATTCTCCCAAGGACAGACAATGAAGACCGAGTATGTCGCCGCTCTGGCGGAATTCGACGCAACCATTGCCAACGACACCAGCGCAGATGCGCCCTATCGCGCGCTGCAGACGCTTAGCCGAAAGCTGATCGGCGCCAGGCTCTTCACGATCATGACGGTGGACATGGCGAATGAGTTGGCGCGCCGCGCCTATACCTCGCACCCCGACGAGTATCCGGCCTCCGGCACCAAGCCGATCCACTATGATCGCTGGTTCGACACGGTCCACAAGGCGCGCGAGACCTTCGTCGCCAATACGATTGCCGACATTTCCACCGTCTTCGGCGACTACGAGACGATCGCTTCACTCGGCTGCGGATCGGTCGTGAACATTCCAGTCGTCGTCGGCGGCGAACTGCTCGGCACGGTCAACTGTCTGGACGTCGAGCATCACTACACGCCCGAAAGGGTCGCGCTTTCGAAGCTGATCGAGATGCCGGCGAAGCTCGCGTTCCTCGCTGCCGCGCGAAACGCTGTGAAGTAAGGAGCGGTCGGTCGCTTCCCAAACCTCGGTCGGGTCGCGGCGCGTTTGCGGTCGCACCCCCTATTGTCGCGCCGATGCGTCAGGCGGATTCCGGGGGAATGACGCCCTTAGTGAAGAGAAAGCAGCCGTAGAAGCGCGTCTCGCCCGTGGTAATGACGCAATAGGCCTTCTTCGCCTCCTCGTAGAAGGCGAAGCGCTCGATGCCGTACATCGGCGCCGGCTTGCCCTCGGCCCGGTCGATTTCGGCCTGAACCTCTCGTTGCACTGTCGGAAGCTCGTCCGGGGCCCCCATGACTTCCATGCGCCCGGCCGAGGGCTGCAACGGCGTATCGAGAGGAAGAACCGAGAGAACCGCCTTCACTGCGCGCGCGGCGGAGACATTGTCGATGTGCAGCAATTTTCCGAGCGTCGTCTGCCGCGCGATCGCGTCGGACGGGAAATTGGTGTCCGAGATGACCAGCGTGTCGCCGTGCCCCATCGAACGCAGCGCGTGCAACACGTCGGCATTGAGAGCCGGGTCGATATTCTTGAGCATTCCTGTCCTCCCCTGCATGATTCCGTAAGACCGAAACCGATCTACTGCAATTCAACGTGCTGCAGCAACTTTGCGCATCCGAGCGGACGCGCGGCGCTGCGGGCGCCTGGTCGCCGGACCTCCGGCGGCGCAACGGCCGCATCAGGCCGTCTCCAGCGCCACTCGTCAACAAGGTTGTTCGGATTTCCCCGCTCTTCCGACCGCGTCCCTTCGCCCGAAGGATGCCTGCCCCCTACTCTCCGTAGGGGATCCAGATGTTCTTGACATCGACGGCGCGTCGCAGGAAGGCGGGGCCTTCGGCAGCCGTCCGGTCCATCCAGTCGATCGCCTTGCCGTGGTCGACAAAGGTGCGCTTGAGGTTGCCGACGGAGAGCTTCTCGACCAGCGTCGACAGTTCCGGCGAGCCGAAAGCCCAGAGCGCGTCGATGTCGTTGTGGGCGGCAAGCGTCTTGGCGAGTTCGACCGACGATCCGGTGACAATATTAATGACGCCGGCCGGCACATCCGATGTTTCGAGCACGGAGTAGAAATCGGTAGCCGCCAGCGGGTGCTGTTCGCTCGGAACGGCAACGACGCGGTTACCGACGGCGATCAGCGGCGCCACGAGGCTGATGAAGCCTAGCAACGGTGCCTCCGGCGGGCAGATAACGCCAACGACACCCTGCGGCTCCGGCATCGCCAGTGCGACACCGCGCAGCGGCGGTTGGTGCACGACACCCTCATATTTGTCCGCCCAGGCGCCATAGGTGAAGAGACGCGCGATCGCAGCATCGACCTCAGCCCTGGCACCGGCTGCCGAGGCGCCGGTCATGGCAGAGATGCGCTCGGCAAACTCCGTCGCGCGGCCACTCAGATTTTCGGCAATGTAATAGAGGATCTGCGCCCGGTTATGCGTCGTTGCGGAAGACCAGGCCGATGCGCCCTGCGCCGCGACGACGGCATTGCGGATGTCCTTGCGATTGCCTTCGCCGACCTCGCCGATCACCTTGCCCTTTGACGAAAGCACCGGCCGCGAATAGTTTCCGTCCGGCCGCGACTGCTTGCCGCCGATGAAGAGCTTGGCGGTGCGGTCTAGCACCGGCATGGAGAAGTCGCCCGCAGCCGCTTTCACGACCGGTGCGGCCGCGACGGGCCGGAGCTTGCGCCCGATCCAAGCTTTCGGCTTCAGATATTCGTAGCAGCCCTCGCGCCCGCCCTCACGGCCGAAGCCGGACTCGCGTTTTCCGCCGAAGCCGGCCGCCGCGTCGAAGAGGTTGGTGGCATTGACCCAGACCACACCGGCCGCAAGCTTCGCGGCAACGTGCAAAGCGAGCCCGATGGTTTCGCTCCAGACGCTGGCGGCAAGGCCGTAGCGCGAGTGATTGGCGAGTTGGATCGCCTCTTCTGGTGTGCGGAAGGTCATCGAAATCGCGACCGGCCCGAAGATTTCCTCCGTAGCGACGATCGATGTCGGCTGGACATTGGTGAGCAGCGTCGGCGGATAAAAGCTGCCGCCCTTCGGCAGCTCGATCTTCGGCTGGTGCAGCGACGCGCCCTCAGTCACACCTTGGGCGACCAGGCTTTCGATCCGTCGCAGTTGCACCGGCGCGACGATTGCCGCCATGTCGATCGCCTTGTCCAGCGGATGGCCGACGCGCAAGGTCGCCATGCGCCGTTTCAGCCGCTCATAAAACAATGGCGCCACGCCCTCCTGGACGAGGAGGCGCGAACCGGCACAGCAGACCTGGCCCTGGTTGAACCAGATGGCATCGACCACGCCTTCGACCGCCCCGTCGATATCGGTATCGTCGAAGATGAGGAAGGGCGACTTGCCGCCGAGCTCGAGCGTCAGCGACTTGCCGGTTCCGGCGGTCTTCTCGCGGATGAGGCGCCCTACCTCGGTCGAACCGGTGAAGGCGATCTTGTCGATATCCTCATGCTCGACGATCAACGCGCCGGTTTCGCCCTCGCCCGTCACCACGTTCAACACGCCCGGCGGCAGCCCGGCCGCGGCAGCAAGCTCCGCGAAGAGAAGCGCCGTCAGCGGCGTGAATTCGGCCGGCTTCAAGATGACGGTGTTGCCAAGCGCCAGCGCCGGCGCGACCTTCCAGGCCAGCATCAGGAAGGGGAAGTTCCACGGGATGACCTGGCCGACGACGCCGACCGGCACCTGATCGGCGAACTCGGTCTCCTGAAGCTGAGCCCAGCCGGCGTGGTGGTAGAAGTGACGGGCGGCCAGCGGAATGTCGATGTCGCGGGTCTCCCGGATCGGCTTGCCGTTGTCGATCGCTTCGACAACTGCGATCAGACGCGCGTGGCGCTGGATCATGCGTGCTAGTGCGTAGAGATGACGCGCACGCGCATGGCCGGGCAACTTCGCCCATGCACCCTGCGCCTTGCGGGCGGCGGCAACCGCGCTGTTGACGTCTTCGCGTCCACCGAGCGCGATCTTGGCGAGCAAGGCGCCAGTCGCAGGCTCGTAGGTATCGAACGTCTTTCCAGACGCTGAAGCGACGAAGGCGCCGTTGAGGAAGTGGCCGAACTCGCCCTTGTGACGTGCGAGCCATGCGCGCGCCTCGGTGTCGGCCTCGGGTGCGGGACCATAGGACATTTCGTCAAAATACCTGGCGACGGTCATCGGGATTATCCTATCGGGTGTCTGTTGAGGGCCGAGTAGGCGCCGCTGACGTGATGTTCGAGCTGACGCTCGATATCGGCAAGCAAGCTCGACGCCCCCACGCGGAAGAGATCCGGCTCCAGCCATTCACGGCCAAGTTCGTCCTTCATGAGGAACTGATAGTTCAGCACGTCCTTGGCCGCCGAGATGCCGCCGGCCGGCTTGTAACCCACTTTGAGACCCGTGCGCTCCTGATAGGCGCGGATCATTCTCAGCATGACGAGTGTCACGAGCAGCGTCGCGTTGACGCCCTCCTTGCCTGTCGACGTCTTGATGAAGTCGGCGCCTGCCATCATGCAGACGAGCGATGCGCGCGCCACATTGCGCAGCGTTTTGAGATCACCGGTTGCCAGGATCGCCTTGACATGGGCATCGCCGCAGGCTGCGCGGAAATCGCGCATCTCGTCGTAGAGCGCCTGCCAATTGCCGGTCAGCACATGCTCGCGGGTGATGACGATATCGATCTCGCGCGCGCCATCGGCGACCGAGGCCTCGATTTCCTTCAGCTTAACGTCATGCGGCACGAGCCCCGCCGGAAAGCCGGTGGAGACGGCGGCAACCGGGATACCGGAACCCTCGAGCGCCTCTACCGCCGTCGAAACGAAGCGATGGTAGACACAGACCGCTCCGGTCGTGATGCCGCGATTGCCCATGCCGAGCGCCTCGAGAATGTCCTGACGGACCGGCTGGCGCGCCTTAGCGCACAGCCGCTTGACGCGCTCGGTCGTGTCGTCGCCATTGAGCGTGGTGAGATCGATGCAGGTTACGGCCTTGAGCAGCCAGGCGGCTTGGGCATCCTTCTTCACGGTACGCCGCCCCGGCAGCGTCGCAACGCGCCGCTCGGCCGCCGACAGATTGACGCGCTGATCGACCACCCAGGAAAGGTCGAGCTCGATGCCATCATTGCGCGGCCAATTGTGACCTACGCCGGCGGTCTCAGCGAATGCCGCCGCCGTGCTCTTTACAGCAAGGTCTTCCAAACGACTACTCCTCGTATGGCCGATGCCGCCCTTGGGCGCGCATCTTTGCAGCTTTTGTCCGCCTTGGCGACATTGTTATCTATCTATCTATTTATGTTAAAATTCCACCAAACAGCCCATCTGTCAAGCAAGGAGGCGCGTCCGCGAAACGCCCTATGCGACCGCCGTCTCGCCGTATTCCGTGATCACCGCCCGAAAGGCGCCCGCAGGCGCGAAGAAGGCCGGCTTCAGCTTGCCGATCTTGCTCCGATCGACGACGAGGTAATTTTCCCGGGCGAGCGAGATTACCTTCTGCTTGATCGGCACCTCGTGGAAATGGACGCAGGTCGCACCCCGCTGTTGGTCGATTCCGGCAGCGGACAGAAACGCGACATTGATGCCAAGCCGATCGAGCGTATCCAGGCTGGAATCGCCTGAGAAGGATGCCGACGACGGATGATAAAGACCGCCGAGCATGACGATCCGCACATTGGGTTTCCGGGTCAGGCGGTCGGCCGCATTCAAAGAATAACAGACTGCCGTTATTGAATAATTTTCCGGAATCAGGTCGACGAGATATTCAAGCGTCGTGCCGCAGTCGATGAAGATCGTCTCATCGGGACGAATAAATCGTGCAGCATGGACGCAGGCCTCACGCTTGGCGGCGGCGTGGCTGTCGGCCGCGCGCGCAAGTTCATAGGGCACGTCGCTCTCGATATCGGCCGCCGAAACGATGTGCCCCCCGAGATAGCCGAAAAGCCCGGGATTGTCGGCAATGTCCCGGCGTACCGTCATCTCGGACACGCCAAGCAGCGCGGCGGCGTCCTTCAGATGCAGCACGCGCCGCGCTGAAAGCGCGTCGGTCAAGGTCGTGATACGCGTCGACTTGCGGTTGGCCATTGTGCGTCCGGGGCGAAGGCTTGCGCTAAATAACGCCATACAACGAGTGCTTGGCGAACAATTTTGTTAGAAATATCACAAATCAAGCCCCCACGACAAGGGAGGCATCGCCAAACGGCAATGGCCCACGACGACAATCCTTGGCTGTTAGGCGACGGGTGCCTGTATCACCCATATCGATCGCCCACCCGCCGACACGCGCGTCGGCGAAAGCCCTGAATGGACGCGACGCTTGGAGAGCCATGACTTTCTCTGCAGCTAATCCAGCGGATACTTCATCAGAAAAGGACGATTTGGTAGACGCGCTTTTTCAGCACGCTCGATTGAGGTCCTTCCCGCCGAGAAAGCAATCTCTTGGCTCGGAAAGCCGATCTTTGGGCGGCTGGCGCGCCTTGCGCCGCTACAGCAGCAGGGCGTCTTTCAAATTGCTGTCCCTCTTCGTCGCTCGCAGGTCGAGATCCGCCTCGATGTGGTCGATATGCTCGAGCATCAGCGCGCAGGCAGTGTCGACGTCCTTCCTTTCCAGAGCGTCGACGATCTCCTGATGTTCACTATGGCCGCAACTCGAAATCACCGATTGCCCGTAGAGCGCGATGACGAGCGAGGAGCGGGCAATGAGCTCGTCCATGAACCGCTTGAGGATGGCGTTACCGGTGATGGCGGCGATCGCCAGATGAAAGTCGCCGGACGCCTTGATCTCGGCCCGGCGGGCGGACTGGCCACGCTGGATCGTCAGCCGCTCCTCTTCGGCAAGCAAGTCACGCAACTCCTTGATATGCCGCTTCTCCAGATGAGCGGCCGCCTCGCGCAAAAGACCCGGCTCGATAAGCCGGCGCGTTGCAAAGATCTGTTGCGCCTCGGCGACCGAGGGATAGGCGACGAAGGCGCCGCGATTTTTCTCGACCGTGACGAGCCCTTCATAGGAAAGCGCCTGAAGGGCGGCGCGCACCACCGTGCGGCTGACATTGAAAAGCCCGCCGACATCGCTTTCGGAAAGTTTTGTGCCGGGCGCGAGACGCCGCTCGACAATCGCCTCCCGGATCGAGTCGCGGATATGGGGGGCACCGATTTCGATGTTTTCGGAAGTGGCGAGATTTGATGAGGTCATGAGGCTGGCAATCCGGACAATGCCGACACTGTAGCGTGATGAACACTGGAAGTTAACAGCCATTCGCACGCAAATATTTTTGGTATTGTATACGATTGCCTCAGATATTGGCGACAAACGCCTATAAAATGTGCAGCTAATCAACAGCCGCACGGGCCAGCTCGCCGCGGCGGGAGAATATATCCGACAGATCATGCCCTTAAGCCCTGGCGGGCGAACTGGCACGCTTGATGCTTCTCTCCTTGTGCAAGGAGAAAACGCCATGTCAAAAGCGGCTGAGATCGATATTGCCTCGGTTTCCAAGGTCTACGGCACGACAACGGCCGTCCATTCGATCAGCCTGAAGATCCCCGCCGGCAGCTATTGCTGCTTTCTGGGACCTTCCGGCTGCGGCAAGACGTCGACGCTGCGCATGATTGCCGGTCACGAGAGCATTTCTTCCGGCGACATTCGCCTCGGCAACATCGTGGTCACCGATTTTCCGCCGGCGAAACGCGGCACGGCGATGATGTTCCAGTCCTACGCGCTGTTCCCGCATCTCGATCTCGTCGACAACGTGGCCTTCAGCCTGAAGATGAAAGGCGTCGACAAGGACGAGCGCCGGGCGAAGGCCTTGGAAATGCTCAAGCTGATGCAAATGGAAGCCTATGCGACGCGCCGCCCGGCGCAGCTCTCCGGCGGTCAGCAGCAGCGTGTGGCGCTTGCCCGCGCGCTGATCACCGATCCGGAGGCGTTGCTGCTCGACGAACCGCTTTCCGCGCTCGACCCGTTCCTCAAGATCCGGATGCGAGCGGAGCTCAAGAAGCTGCAAAAGACGCTCGGCATCACTTTCGTCCATGTGACGCATAGCCAGGAGGAAGCGATGGCGCTCGCCGACCTGATCGTCATCATGAACAACGGCCGGATCGAGCAGGCAGCCAAACCGCGCACCGTCTTCGAAAAACCGGCGACCGCCTTCGTTGCCCGCTTCATGGGCGACCATAACGTGCTTTCGGGCCGCGTGACGAAGATCGAGGGCGGCGTCGTGACGCTGCAGGTGCCCGAGGGCCAGACCTTCACCGTGCGCGACATCGGCCAAGAGGCCGGCAAGCCGATCGACATCGGCATCCGCACCGATCGCGTGCGTCTTGAACCGGCAGTGGAAAAGTCGCTCGGCTTTCAGGGCGTCGTCTCGAATGTCGAATATCGCGGCGCTTCCGTGAAGATCACCGTGATCGGCGCCGGCAGCGACGATTTCACCGTGATCGTCTCCGACGCGGAATATTTCAAGAAACCCGTGCCCGTCGGCGATGCGGTGTCCTTGAGCTGGGCCTTGGAGGACGTGATCCCCCTCGGCCGCCTCTCAGCCTAGCCCGATAAAAGGCCGGTTCCGGCCACCTCCCGCTCAAACCAACCACTAACCATCAAGAAAAGGGGAACTACGCATGACAATCGAGGCCAATTCACCGAAGCCGCAAAAAGGGATCTCCCGGCGTTCGCTGCTCAAGACCGGTGCCGCCGCTGTCGGCGCCATCGCCGGATCCGGGGCCATCACCGGCTTTCCCACCATCTGGGCGCAGAACCCGATCACGCTCCGCCAGTTCGGCACCGGCGTTTCGAACATCAATGCGATCGCCGAAAAGTGCAAACAGGACCTTGGCATCACGCTGGAGATGACGGCGACCGATT
Source organism: Sinorhizobium psoraleae (assembly GCF_013283645.1). Taxonomy (GTDB): domain Bacteria; phylum Pseudomonadota; class Alphaproteobacteria; order Rhizobiales; family Rhizobiaceae; genus Sinorhizobium; species Sinorhizobium psoraleae. Next base: position 963,414 of record NZ_JABEKV010000003.1, on the reverse strand, counting down.
CCGATGCTGCCGCCCAGCGCGCCGTCACCCAGCCGGACTCCTATGACATCGCCGATATCGAATACTGGATCGCCAAGAAGGTCTTCCCAAGCGGCGTCATGCAGCCGATGGATGTCTCGAAAATCAGATATTACGACAAGATCGTGCCACTCTTCATCGATGGCAAGCTGAAGCCGGACAGCGTGGTTGCCCAGGGCACCGCGCCGCACACCGTCGGTTTCGTCGAAGCGCAGGATTCCAAGACCTTCGCCAAAGCGCCGACGCAGTGGATGACGCTGATCCCGACGATCTACAACGCCGACACGCTCGGCATCCGCCCCGACCTCGTCGGGCGCGAGATCACCACCTGGGCCGACATCATGGATCCTGCCTTCAAAGGCAAGGCGGCAATCCTCAATATCCCGTCGATCGGCATCATGGATGCCGCCATGATCATGGAGGCGATGGGCAACATCAAATATGCCGACAAGGGCAACATGACGACGGACGAAATCGATCAGACGATCGATTTTCTCATCAAGGCCAAGCAGGACGGCCAGTTCCGCGCGTTCTGGAAATCCTTCGACGAGAGCGTCAACCTGATGGCCTCCGGCGAGGTCGTCATCCAGTCGATGTGGTCGCCAGCGGTCGCCGCCGTCCGCTCCAAGGGGATTGCCTGCAAATACCAGCCGCTCAAGGAAGGTTATCGCGCCTGGGGCGGCGGTCTCGGTCTCGCCGCGCACCTGCAGGGCGCCCAACTCGACGCCGCTTACGAATATATCAACTGGTATCTCTCCGGCTGGGTCGGCGCCTATCTCAATCGCCAGGGCTATTACTCCGCCGCGATGGAAACGGCGAAGGCTCACATGTCAGAGGACGAATGGGGCTTCTGGGTGGAAGGCAAGCCGGCAAAAGGCGACATCCTCTCTCCGGAAGGCAAGATCATGGAGAAGGCCGGCGCCGTCCGTGACGGCGGCTCGTTCGAGGAGCGCATGGGCAAAGTTGCGTGCTGGAACTCCGTGATGGACGAGGATCGTTACATGGTCCGCCGCTGGAACGAGTTCATCGCGGCGTAGGGCGGCTCGCGTTTATCCGCAGGCAAGTTGCCCCTCACCCTAGCCCTCTCCCCGCACGCGGGGAGAGGGGACGAGGCCGCCGCTCCCGCGCCTTACCTTAGCGAGGGCGGAGGTCGCCTCAAGTCTTCCCCGCACGCGGGGCGAGAAGGTGCCGGCAGGATGAGGGCAATGGCAAGCAAGAGGACAGACAATGACGGCAATCGCGACTTCAGGAGAGGCCAAAGCGGGCAAGACGTCCCGCGGCTTTGCCGTGCCGCAGTGGCTAATCGCCTATCTTCAGGCCGCTCCTCTCCTCCTGATCCTCGCCTTCTTCTTCATCCTGCCGATCCTGACCATCTTCGTCGTCAGTTTCTGGGACTACGACTTCGCCGGGCTCTATCCCGATTTCCTGTCGATGAACTATACCGACACGCTCGGTTCGTGGGTGACGTGGAAGACCTATCTCAACACGCTGAAATTCACGGCGATGACGTGGGCTCTTACGCTCTTTATCGGCTTTTGGGTCGCCTATTTCCTGGCCTTCCACATCCGCACGACGACGATGCAGATGGTGCTTTTCCTCGTCTGCACCGTGCCGTTCCTCACCTCAAACATCATCCGCATGATCTCCTGGATTCCGGTTCTCGGACGCAACGGCCTCGTCAACTCGACATTGATCGAACTCGGCATCATCCCTGAGCCGATCGAATGGCTGCTCTATTCCGATTTCGCCGTCGTGCTCGCCATGGTGCATCTCAACACGCTGTTCATGGTGACGCCGATCTTCAACACGCTAATGCGCATCGACCGCTCCCTGATCGAGGCCGCGCGCGATTGCGGCGCGACTGGCTGGCAGATCCTCTGGAACGTCATTCTGCCCTTGGCCAAGCCCGGCATGGCGATCGGATCTATCTTCGTCGTGACGCTGGTCATGGCTGATTTTTCGACAGTTCAGGTGATGTCGGGCGGGCAAAGCGCCTCGGTTGCGCTGATGATGAAGAACCAGATGTCCTTGCTTCAGTACCCGGCGGCAGCCGCCAACGCGGTCGTGCTGCTGATCGTCGTGCTTTTGATGGTCGCCGCGATCCTGCGGGTCGTCGATATCCGGAAGGAACTCTGACATGACCCACGAAAGACGGACTTTGGAATTCTATGTCCTGGCTACCTTCTTCGCCCTGTTCGTGCTGTTCCTTTACGGACCGCTGTCAGCGGTCCTGATCCTCTCCTTCCAGGGGCCTGACGGCGGCCTCACCTTTCCGTTGAACGGGCTTTCGACGCACTGGTTCTACAACCTCTTCGAAAAGCAGGCTGTCGGCGATTTCGGCGCCTCATTCCGCCGATCCTTCACGCTCGGGCTCATGGTTATGGTCGTCAACGTCGTCGTGGCGCTCCTCGCCGGCCTCGCCTTCCGCCACCGCTTCCGCGGTTCGACGACGCTCTTCTACGTGACGGTCGCGAGCCTCGTCGTGCCCTCGATCATCATTTCGCTGGGCATCGGCGTCGTCTTCCAGCAGTTCGGGCTGAAGCCCGCCTGGTACTCTTCCGGCTTCGGCGCGCATCTAACCTGGACGCTGCCCTTCGGCGTGCTCATCATGTTCGCGGTCTTCAACCGCTTCTCGCCGGCCTATGAGGAGGCTGCCCGCGACCTCGGCGCAACACCGTGGCAGACCTTCCGCCATGTCGTGCTGCCGATGATCGCGCCGAGCCTGATCGGCGTCGGTCTCTTCGGCTTTACCCTCTCCTATGACGAGTTCGCCCGCACGCTGATGACCTCCGGCACCTACAATACGCTGCCGCTCGAAATCTACGGCATGACAACCAACGTGACGACGCCGGTGCTTTACGCCCTCGGCACGGTCACGACACTCTTCTCCTTCACCATCATCCTCGTCGCGCTCGCCATCATCCTCGTGCTGCGGCGCCGGCAGGCAAAGATAAGCTGACATCCATGCGCATCCTGATCGCCAATCCGAACACCACCGTCTCGATGACGGAAAAGGCTGCAGATGCAGCGCGCGCCGTCGCCGGGCACGGGACGGAAATCATCGCGGCAACCTCCAGGAACGGCCCTGCCTCGATCGAGGGGCACTATGATGGCGCCATCGCTGTGCCCGGCCTGCTGATGGAGATCCGTGCGGGGCAAGCCGCCGGTGCCGACGCCGCCGTCATCGCATGTTTCGATGATACCGGCCTTGAGGCCGCGCGCACCCTCGCCGACATTCCGGTGCTGGGACTTTGCGAATCCGCCGTGATGACGGCAGCACTTCTTGCCCAGCGCTTCACCGTCGTCACCACGCTGGAGCGCTCGCGTGTTCTCATCGAAAATCTTATCGAGCGCTACGGCATGGGCAGCCGCGCAAAGGTTCGCGCCGCCGATATTCCGGTGCTCGACCTCGAGGACAAAGCGTCCGGAGCCCTCGTCAAGCTTAGGCGCCAGATCGAACTGGCGCTCACGGAGGACGGAGCCGAAGCGATCGTCCTCGGCTGCGCCGGCATGGCCGATCTGGCGCAGGCGCTGCAGCGTGAATACGGGGTTCCGGTTGTCGATGGGGTCTCGGCTGCAGTCAAGCAGGCGGAGGCGCTCGTCTCGCAGGGACTTACGACGAGCAAGCGCGGCTCCTATGCCGCTCCGCTCGCAAAACCCTATACGGGGTCGACGCAGGCCCTCGCGCCAGGACCCGCTTCGCCCTGAGTGCCCCCTCCCTTCAATCGTTCCGGTTGTAGTTCCGTACAAGCGGCGTTTGCAGCTCTCTTGGTCGCATCGCGATTGACAAGCCCCCGGGAAGGTTGACAGAGTGACGCTCAATCGAGACGGGCAGCATTGGGAGGACTTGATGTCTATGCGCGCGTTTGTCGGCCTTTTCACGCTTCTTCTTACGCTCCTTTCCCTCGGCTCGCCCGCCGCGGCAGCTGAAACGAACCGCACAGTCGAGATTACGCAAGACGGCGACTATTTCGGCTTTGATCTTCGCACCGAACAGAACGTCTCACTTCAGCAGTGCCAGAGCGCCTGTATCGCCGACCAGTCCTGCCGCGCCTTCACCTACAATCCAAAGGTGAAGTGGTGTTTCCTGAAATCCGATTTCAATCCGTTGAACACCTTCAAGGGAGCTATCGCCGGCAAGGTCGTTGAGACGGGCAGCGACGAGCCCGATATCGGCGCGCCGCCGCGTCTCTCCTTCCTCTCGGATCAGCTCATACAGGACGCCCGCGACGTGAAAGCGAATCTCGCCCTGACAGAGGACCAGCAGGGATTTGGCGTCAACGGCCTGATCGAAGCCGCCCGCAGCGAGTTGACGGCTGGCAACATAGAGAACGCGCTGAAGGGCTTTCGTGGCGCGCTGGCGATAACGCCGGATGACGGCGAATTGTGGCTGGAGACGGCGCGCGCCGCCAACCGCATCACGGGCAATACCGAAATCGCCGGCCAGGCAGCGCTTGCCGCCCTTAACGGCTACCAGCTGACCCGCAATGCCCAGAGCCGGGCAGACGCGCTTGCCGTTCTCGCCAAGGCACTCGAAAACACGGAAAACTATCGCGCCGCCCTCAACGCCTATAAGGCGAGCCTCGAACTTGTCGAGGCGAAGACGGTCGAAACCGCTTATCTCGACCTCAAGGCGCGGCAGGGCTTCCGCGTCACCGGCCACACGATCGATGCCGACAGCGCAAGCCCGCGCGCCTGCGTTCAATTCTCCGAGCAGCTCGTCAAGAACGGACCGGATTACGCCTCCTTCGTCACCCTCGACGGCACAGCTCCGAAAGCGGTCGAGGCCAAGGGAAGCGAGATCTGCGTAGAGGGGTTATCGCATGGGCAGCGCTATAAGCTGGCGCTGAGGCAGGGCCTGCCCTCCACCGTCGATGAAGTCATCGAAACGCCCGTCAGCCTCGACATCTATGTGAAGGACCGTTCGCCGATGGTGCGCTTCACCGGCGACAGCTTCGTGCTGCCGTCGACCGCACGCCGCGGCATTCCGATCGTCTCGGTCAACACCGAGAGCGCCAACCTCAAGCTCTATCGCATCGGTGATCGCGGCATCTCCTCGCTGCTCACCAGCTCGCAGTTCCTGACGCAGATCGACGGCTATAGCGAAGAGCGCATCAAGGACGAGAGCGGCGAACTCGTCTGGCAAGGCAGCATCGACATCGACACCGAACTCAACAAGGAAGTGGTGACCAGCTTCCCGGTGGACGAGGCGCTGCCGCAACGCAAGCCAGGCGTCTACGTGCTGACGGCGGTCTCCGGAACCGGGCTCAGCCAGGATTGGGACGCGCGCGCCACGCAATGGTTCGTGGTCTCCGACATCGGCATTTCGACCTATGCCGGCACGGACGGGCTTACCGTCTTCGCCCGCTCGCTCGCAACTGCCAAGCCGCTCGACGGCGTCGAACTGCAACTGATCGCGAAGAACAACGAAGTTCTCGGCACCGCGACGAGTGATGCGGAGGGGAGAGCGACCTTCGCCGCCGGCCTGATGCGCGGCGCGGCGAGCATGGCACCCGCCATCATCACGGCGAAGGAGGCGGATGCGGATTACGTCTTCCTCGACATGACGCGCGCTGGCTTCGATCTTTCCGATCGCGGCGTCACAGGCCGCGCCGCGCCCGGCGCGATCGACCTTTTCGCCTGGACCGAACGCGGTATCTACCGCGTCGGCGAGACGGTGCATGCGGCAGCCCTTGCCCGCGATGTCAACGGCGCGGCGATCGAGAACCTGCCGCTCACCTTCGTCTTCCTGCGCCCGGATGGCGTCGAGGATCGGCGTATGGTGAGCAACGGCGGCAAGCTCGGCGGCCACACGCTCGACCTGCCGATCCCGGAAAACGCCATGCGCGGCACCTGGACGATGCAGATCTTCGCCGATCCGAAAGGGTCCGCGATCGGCGAGAAGCAATTCCTCGTGGACGACTTCGTACCGGACCGCACCGAGTTCGATCTGACGAGCGAGGCGAACGAAATCACGGTCGGCACGCCTGTGCAGGTCGCGGTCGATGGCCGCTTTCTCTACGGCGCACCCGCCGCCGGGCTGACGCTCGAGGGTGAAGTCTCGGTCAAGCCCACGCGCGAGAACGCCGCCTTCAAGGGCTACCTCTTCGGCCTTGCAGACGAGGAGACGAGCGAAGACACGCGAATGCCGCTCGAGGCGCTGGAGCCGCTGGACGAGAACGGCAAAGCTGTTTTCGACGTCGATCTGACCGAGGTTCCCTCGACGACGCAGTTGCTGAACGCCAATGTCACGGTGCGCATGCGCGAGGCCGGCGGCCGCGCCGTGGAGCGCTCGCTGACGCTGCCGGTCAAGCCCGAAGGACCGATGGTCGGTATCAAGCCGGAGTTTTCCGGAGATCTTGCCGAAAACTCGGTCGGGCGCTTCCACGTGATTGCGGTCGGGGAGGACGGCACGAAAATACCGATGTCCGGCTTGCTCTGGAAGCTGATCAGCGTCGAACGCAATTACCAATGGTATCGGGACGGGAGCGCCTGGAAATACGAGCCGGTCATCTCCACGAAACAGGTGGCGAATGGCACCGTCGACGTGACCGCAGGCGGTGCAGCAATCGCCGTGCCGGTCGGCTGGGGTCGCTACCGCCTCGAGATCGAGACGGCTGCGGTCGACGGACCTGCCTCCAGCGTCGAATTCGATGCCGGCTGGTATGTCGCGGCAACCTCGACTGAAACACCGGACGGGCTGGAAATTGCTCTCGACAAGGAAAAATACGCGATCGGCGAGACCGCGAAACTGAAGGTCTCGCCACGCTTCGCGGGTGAGCTTCTGGTAACCGTCGGAACCGAAGATCTGATCGCGACGAAAACCGCGACCATTGCCGAAACCGGTGGCGAGGTGGAATTGCCGGTCACCGCCGACTGGGGTGCCGGCGCCTATGTCACTGCGACGCTTTTTCGTCCCGGTGATGCCCGGGAGAGCCGCATGCCGATGCGAGCGATCGGCATCAAGTGGCTCGCCGTCGATCCGGCAGACCGCAAGCTCGCAGTCACGCTCGACGCGCCCGAGACGACGCAACCGCGCCGGCCTCTTGATATCAATCTCAAGGTGCGAGGGGCAGGCGCGAACGAGAACGCTTACGTCACAATCGCCGCCGTCGATGTCGGCATTCTGAACCTCACGCGCTACGAGGCACCCGATCCCGATGGGTGGTACTTCGGCCAAAGGCAGCTCGGCGTCGAAATCCGCGACCTCTACGGACGCTTGATCGACGGCTCGCTCGGTGCCACCGGTCGGTTGCGTACTGGCGGCGACGGCGGGCAAATGCCGCTGCAGGGCAGCCCGCCGACGGAAAAGCTGGTTGCCTTCTTTTCCGGGCCAGTGAAGCTCGATGCGGACGGTGAGGCGAAGGTCAGCTTCGATATCCCGCAGTTCAACGGAACGGCACGTATCATGGCCGTCACGTGGACAAAATCCGGTGTTGGCCATGCGATCAAGGACGTCGTGATCCGTGACCCGGTCGTGGTGACCGCAAGCCTGCCGAAGTTCCTGGCTCCGGGAGATCGGGCGCAACTGAGGCTCGACATTGCCAACACGGATGCGCCAGCCGGCGACTATCGCTTGCGGGTGACGACCAACGGTCCGGTGACCGTGGAGCAGACAGGCGCGGCCGAAACCGTGCGGCTCGATGCCGGCGGCAAGTCCGCGGTGACGCTGCCGCTGAGCGGCCAATATCCCGGCAACGGGGTCGTCACTGTCGAACTTTCGAACGCCTCCGGCCTGTCGATCGAGCAGGCGCTGAACATTCCGATCCGTCCGGCCGCGTTGCCGGTCACCCAGCGGCAGGTCGTCAACATCGCTGCGGGCAGCAGCCTTACCGTGGACGACCAGCTGCTCGCCGACAGCCTATTGCAAGGCGCTTCGGTCAGCCTGAACGTCACACGCTCGGCCGCCTTCGACATCCCGGCGCTGCTGATGACGCTCGACCGCTATCCCTATGGCTGCGCCGAACAGACGACGAGCCGCGCGCTGCCGCTGCTCTATCTCAGCGAACTTGCAAAACAGTCCGGCCTTGCCGACGACGAAGCGGTGAACAAGCGCGTGCAGGATGCGATCTACAGCGTGCTCGCCTACCAATCTTCCTCCGGCAGCTTCGGCCTCTGGAGCCCCGGTTCAGGCGATCTCTGGCTCGATGCCTATGTGAGCGATTTCCTGACACGTGCCCGCGAGCAGAAATATGACGTGCCCGAACAGGCGATGGTGCAGGCACTCGAAAATCTGCAGAACGCGCTGAGCTATGAGACCAACGTCAAGGACCGCGGCAACGAGATCGCCTATGCGCTCTACGTGCTCGCCCGCAATCGCAAGGCGGCGATCAGCGACCTTCGCTATTACGCCGACACGATGCTCGACGATTTCCCGACGCCGCTTGCCAAGGCGCATATCGCCGCAGCGCTGGCGCTCTACGGCGATGCGGCGCGCTCGCAAGACATCTTCGCGGCGTCGCTGAACATGTCGACGGGCTCCGGCCTGGTCAAGGTCAGCCTCGCCCGGGCCGACTACGGGTCGTCGCTGCGCGACGACGCGGCGGTGCTGGCACTCGCCGCGGAAAGCCGGCCCGTGCCCGCGATCATTCCGGAACTCTCGAAGGTTGTCGCGAGAGAATGGCAGGAGGCGAAATATACGAGCACGCAGGAGCAGACCTGGATGCTGCTCGCCGCGCGCGCCATCCAGGGCGGCGACGAGGACATGAGGCTCGACGTCAACGGCGCTGAGCGATCCGGCAGCTATGCCGCACGCATGAGCGGTGACGCCCTCATGCAGCAGCCGGTCGTGATCCGCAACAACGGCACCGACGCGGTCTCCGCCGTGGTCACCACGGTGGCCGCCCCGGCTCAGCCGTTGTCCGCGGGCGGCGAAGGCTTCACGATCGAGCGCACCTACTACACGCTCGACGGCGCCGAGGCCAATGTCAGCGAAGCGCGGCAGAACGAGCGCTATGTCGTCGTGCTCAAGGTCACCGAAAGCAATGACTGGCCATCCCGCGTCCTGATCAACGATCTCTTGCCGGCCGGCTTCGGGATCGACAATCCGAACCTTGTCGACAGCGCCCAGCTTTCGAACTTCGAATGGATCGGCGAGGTGGAGGCTGCCCACACCGAGTTCCGTAGCGATCGCTTCATTGCGGCCTTCGATCGATCCACCGGCGACAACCGAGAAATCACGCTCGCCTATGTCGTGCGTGCGGTGACGCCCGGCATCTATGATCATCCGGCAGCAAGCGTGGAAGACATGTACCGGCCGCAATTCTCGGCGCGAACGGCAACCGGGCGCATGGAGGTGCTGGCAGCACAGTAGGACGCGCGATGTCCATCCGGAGAAAACGTCTCGTCGGTGTGCCAGTCGGGCTGTTCATGCTCGCGGGAGCACTCTTGGGACTCGCGTGGGCCGACAAGGCATTTCCCCCGCCGATCGAAGGAGCGATGGATGTCTCGGCCGAGGTTCTCGACAAGGATGGACAATTGCTGCGCGCCTTCGCCACGAAGCATGGCTTATGGCGCCTGAAGACAACCGTGGCAGATGTTGACCCGCGCTTCCTGGAGATGATGATTGCCTATGAGGATCAGCGCTTTCGCGATCATCACGGCGTCGATCCCCTGGCGCTCGGCCGCGCGGCGCTGCAGTTCGTCACCAACGGCCGCATCGTTTCCGGCGCGTCGACACTTTCCATGCAGGTTGCAAGGCTGATCGAGCCGCGTCGGGAGCGCACGGTGACGGCGAAACTCCTGCAGCTCGCTCGCGCCATCCAGATCGAGCGCCGCCTCAACAAGGATCAGATCCTCGACGTCTATCTGACGCGCGCGCCCTATGGCGGCAATCTCGAAGGCGTGCGTGCGGCAAGCCTTGCCTGGTTCGGCAAGGAACCGCGCCGCCTCTCCGTTGCCGAGGCCGCTCTGCTCGTGGCGCTGCCGCAACTGCCGGAGAAGCGCCGTCCGGACCGCAACCTCTCCGCCGCGGAAGCCGCGCGTAAAAGGGTGCTGACCCGCATGGCGGTTGCCAAGGTAATCGGCGAAGGTGAGATAGAACGCGCAGACATGACGGCTGTGCCGAACCGACGCCGTCAGCTTCCGGCTCACGCCGCGCATTTGGCGGAGGCCGCACTCCGTCAGAAGCCGAAGGTCCTCCGCCACCACACGACGCTGCGTCGCGACATTCAGGACGGTCTCGAGGCTGTCGCCCGCGAGGGGGCGGCAAAGCTCGGGCCCAAGGTCTCCGTCGCCATGGTGATGGCCGATGTCCGCAGCGGAGAGATCGTCGGCGAGGTCGGTTCGGCCGCCTATTTTGATGCGAGCCGCGCCGGCTGGATCGACATGACGCGGGTCACGCGATCGCCGGGCTCGACGCTGAAGCCATTCATCTATGGATTGGCCTTCGAAGAGGGGCTGGTCAGCCAGGAGACGATCATCGAGGACCGGCCGGCGGATTTCTTCGGCTATCGGCCACGCAACTTCGATATGAGCTACCAGGGTGACGTCAGCATTCGGCAAGCGCTGCAACTCTCGCTCAACGTGCCGGCAATCCGTCTGCTTGATGCCGTTGGCCCCACCCGGCTGATGGTGCGCTTTCGCCGGGCCGATGTGCGGCCTGCGCTGCCGCCGAACGAGGCGCCAGGGCTTGCGATCGGCCTCGGCGGTGTCGGCATCACCTTGCGCGACCTCGTTCAGCTTTATGCGGGACTGGCAAATCGCGGCTGGCCGGTGCGCCTCGGCGACGGCGTCGAGGGGAAGGCCGGCCTGATCGATGGGGAACCGCTGCTCTCGACCGTTGCCGCCTGGCATGTCGCCGATATCCTCTCCGACGTGCTGCCGCCCGCCGGCAGCCGTCAGCGCGGCATCGCCTACAAGACCGGCACCAGCTACGGCTATCGCGATGCCTGGTCCGTCGGCTTCGACGGCCGCCACGTGCTTGGCGTCTGGGTCGGCCGGCCCGACAACGGCGCCGTGCCGGGATTGACCGGCTACGGCGCCGCCGCACCGATCCTGTTCGAAGCCTTCGCCAAATCGGGGATTGCCATCACGCCGCTGCCGGATGCCCCGGCCGGCGCCGTGCGACTTGCACAGGCCGACCTGTCGATCAGCCAAAGGCGCTTTTCGATGACCGCAAGCGGCCTGCTTTCGGCATCGGCACGCGAGCCGGCGCCGCAGATCGTCTTTCCGCCGGAAGGCGCGCGGGTGGAACTTGGCGCGATGAGCGGCGAGGCCATGATGCCATTGACGCTCAAGCTGCAGGGCGGGCGCGCCCCCTTCCGCTGGCTTGCCAACGGCCGGCCGTTGCCCGATGTCACCCGACGCCGCACCAGCCAATGGCTTCCGGACGGCGGCGGCTATTCCACCTTGACGGTCATCGATGCGATAGGGCGCGCTGCGAGCGTTCGTGTTTTCGTCGAATAATGCCTGCCAGATCAGTGACCGGCATCAAGCGCGGCACTTTTCGCAAGGCTTTGCACCCGTCCACCGATCATCCGTTCCGATCGGTGGACGGGTGCGTCGGCCCTTGTCATGCAAAGGTGTCATGCAAAGGCCGCCCTCATCATGCACAGGCTCATGCACTCCGGGTCGTTTTGGGTTCAGCCGCTTGCTGACGCGCTGGATGGCCGGTCATCACAATCGGTATTCCCGCTTCAAGGCAGGCAGCCACGAAGGCCTCTCGGGCAACCGCGGCAGGCGTCATCCGGTTAAGCGCGCCGCGGCAGGTGCGCACCGCCCGCTCGTAACGCTGGCCCTTGCGTAGCGGCCACTCGTTTTCGAGGAAGTCCAGAGCTTCATATACGGAGTTGAAGGTATGCGTGATGCCACTTGAAAGACGTACTGTGAGGGGAATTGTCCAGGGAATCTCATTGAGAAGCATTTTTTCCTCCTTTCACACGCCACCAATGGATCGCTTACAAAGATCCCACACAGATATTGGCGCCGATTTCAGAAAATCAAGTCGAATCGACATTGAAATTTCACAAGGTTTTACAATGGCTTGCCTCTAACTTTCCATTCGGCCGTCGATAACGCGGCTGCAGCTCGCGCAGCCCCTTGAAACCGCTGCGGAAGTACCTAAATCGGAGGTGCGAGCCGCCTTTTCCGGGGCTCGCAGTCGAGGAGCACCGCTCTCTTCGGCGCTCCTCATCGTCCATGTTGCTCAAGGAGGATATGGCTATGAGAACAACACTCGACTTTTCTCCCCTCTCCCGGTCCAGCGTGGGGTTTGACCATGTTTTCGACCTGCTCGACGCAGCAAGTCGATTGGCGCCAGCTGACAATTGGCCGCCCTACGACATCATGCGCGTCGGCGATAACCACTATCGCGTCATGATGTCGGTCGCCGGTTTCACGCCCGAAGAAATCTCCATCATGCACGAGCCGCAGTTGCTTGTCGTGCGCGGCGAAAAAGCCGGAGAGGACAAGGCGGAATACCTCTATCGCGGCATAGCGGGCCGCAACTTCGATCGCCGATTCCAATTGGCTGACTATGTGACGGTCACGGGTGCCAATCTCGCCAACGGCCTGTTGGCAATCGATCTCGTCCGTGAGCTGCCCGAGCAGATGAAGCCGCGCCGGATCGAGATTCAGCAGGCCAAGGCCCTGCCCCCGATCGAGGACCACGAGCGGGCCGAAGGTGGCAAGCAGGCCGCATAGCGCGCCGAACGACCGCCCTATGAGGAAGATCGCCGAAACGCCGGCCGACCCCGGTGTTTCGGCTGACGGCGACAAACGAAAAAGGAGCTGACAAATGAACGTACGTGATCTCATTCCATGGGGCCGCGCCCAGGAGCGCGTCCCGACGTCCTATCGCGATGGCGACCGCGATCCGTTCCTGATGCTTCACCGGGAAATGAATCGACTGTTCGATGATGTCTTCCGCAATTTCGATCAGCGCATGCCGCTTTCGTTCTCGAACCACCCGGCCTTCGGCGCGGGTTGGCCCAATGTCGAAGTCACCGACCGCGACAAGGAGATCAGGGTAACGGCGGAATTGCCCGGGCTCGAAGAGAAGGATGTCGATCTGTCCCTCGCCGAGGGCGTCCTGACGCTGCGAGGCGAAAAACGCGCCGAGAGCGAAGACAAGGAAAATCAGTTCTCCGAGCGCTACTACGGCCGCTTTGAACGGCGCATTCCGCTGGGATACGACATCGACGAGGGCCAGGTCAAAGCGACCTTCAAGAACGGCGTACTGAGCGTCACGCTTCCGAAAACGGAGCAGAGCCAGAACAAGTCCAAGCGCATCGCGATCAACGCCGAATAAACCCCTGCAACGACGTGCCGGCGCCTGCGCGTCCTATCGGACGCGCAAAGGCCGGCGGGGTTCGCCCCGTCAGTCACTGCACGAGGATAGCCCGAAAGTCGTTGACATTGGTGCCTGTCGGTCCCGGTTTAAAGATATCGCCGAGCGCATCGAACGCCGTCCAGCTATCGTTGCGTTGAAGCAGAGCCGCCGGGTCCAGCCGTTGTCCGCGAAGCCGGGCAATCGTCGTACTGTCGGCAAAGGCACCGGCATTGTCTTCCGAGCCGTCGATCCCGTCGGTATCGGCGGCAAGCGCCGAAACGCCTTGAACCCCGTCGATGGCGAGTGCCAGCGACAGGAGAAATTCGCTGTTGCGGCCGCCCCTTCCTTGCCCCTTGATCGTTACGGTCGTTTCACCGCCTGAAAGGACCACGACAGGTTTGGAGAACGGCCGGCCGCGCTGAGCCACCTCACGCGCGATCGCCGCATGGACGCGCCCGACCTCACGCGCCTCACCTTCGATCGCGTCGGACAGAATGATTGCCTCGATCCCGGCTTCGCGGGCGCGGGCGGCGGCGGCTCCGAGCGAGACTGTAGCCGAGGCGATCAGGCGCACTTCGTTTCGGGCAAACTTCGGATCGGACGGTTTGGGCGCGTCCGCGGCATCCGTCGCCAGCCACTGCATGACCTTCTCCGGCAATGACAGCCCGTAGCGCTCGATGACGTTCAACGCGTCGTCGCGCGTGCCCTCGTCGGCGATCGTCGGACCGGAGGCAACGAGCGCCGGGTCGTCGCCCGGAATATCCGAGACCACAAGCGAAACGACTTTCGCGGGATAGGCTGCCGCCGCGAGCCTGCCACCCTTGATCGTCGACACATGCTTGCGCACGCAGTTCATCGCGCTGATCGGCGCGCCGGACGCAAGCAAGGCGCGGTTGACGGCGATTTCATCCTGCAGCGAGAGGCCGGACGGTGGCGAAGGCAAAAGCGCGGAGCCGCCGCCGCAGACAAGCGCCACCACCAGGTCGTCCTTCGTCAGACCTTCAACGTCGGCGAGAAGGCGTTTCGAGGCGTGCAGCCCGCTTTCGTCCGGCACGGGATGAGCAGCCTCCAACACCTCGATGCGCTCGCAATGAACGCCGAAGCCATAACGGGTGACGACGGCGCCACCCAGCGGACCATCCCAAAGCTTTTCGAAGGCCCGCGCCATTTGCGCCGCACCCTTCCCTGCCCCGACGACAACGGTTCGCCCCTTCGGCTTTTCCGGCAGATTCGAGGCGATGACGCGAGCGGGATCGGCGGCGGTAACGGCCGACATGAACAGCATTTCGAGAAAGGTTCGCGGATCGGCGATCGGTACCACGTTGTGTCTCCCTGAAAGTGAAGGGCGGCGGCCTCCTCACCGCCGCCCTGCGGATTAGGCAACCTGGTGGTTGGCCATCCGCTCCAGCGCCCGGACGAGACCGGAATGGTCGAGCCCGCTGTCGCCGTTGGCGGCGCAATTGTTGAAGAGCTCCTGCGTGGCCGCCGTGTTTGGCAGCGAGATGCCGAGGCTCTTTGCGCCCTGCAGCGCCAGATTCAGATCCTTCTGATGCAGCGAAATGCGGAAGCCCGGATCGAATGTGCGCTTGATCATCCGGTCGCCATGGACCTCGAGAATGCGCGACGAAGCAAAACCGCCCATCAACGCCTCACGCACCCGCGCCGGATCGGCACCGGCCTTGGACGCGAAAACCAGCGCCTCGGAGACCGCCTCGATCGTCAGTGCTACGATGATCTGGTTGGCAACCTTGGTGACTTGGCCGTCGCCGCAATCGCCGACAAGCGTGATGTTCTTGCCCATCAGCTTGAAGAGCGGCAGGGCGCGGTCGAAGGATTCCTGCGTGCCGCCGGCCATGATGCTGAGCGAAGCGTTCTTCGCGCCGACCTCGCCGCCGGAAACCGGCGCGTCGATATATTCGGCGCCTGTTTCACGGACCTTCCTTGCGAATTCCTTCGTTTCGATCGGCGAGATCGAGCTCATGTCGACGACGAGCTTGCCCTTGCCAAGGCCGTAAAAAACGCCGTTCTCACCGAAGAGAACATCCTTCACTTCCGGCGTGTCCGGCAGCATCAGGATGATCGTGTCGACCGTCTCTGCGAGCGCCTTCGGCGTCTCGACGATTTCAAGGCCGTTGTCGACGAGTTCCTTGCGCGGCGGGATGACGAATTTCGACGTGACGATCGTATACCCGGCATCCTGCAGGTGGCGCGCCATCGGCGTGCCCATGATACCCAGTCCAATGAAACCGATAGATGCCATCGTGCTTAGCTCCTGATTTTGATGATGTCTGCGGATTGCTTGCGCTCGGCGCCAAGCCAGCCCAGCCCCTCGGCCGTCGTTGTCAACGGCTTGTATTCGCAACCGATCCAGCCGTCGTAACCCGCCGCTTCCAGCGCATCGAAGACATGGGGGTAGTTGATCTCGCCCGTGCCCGGTTCGTTGCGGCCTGGATTGTCGGCAAGCTGGACGTGAGCGATCCGGTCGGCGAAGCGCCTGTAGGTGCCGATCAGCTCCCCTTGCGTGCGCTGCTGGTGGTAAAGGTCGTACTGGACGAAGAGATTATCGCTGCCGACCTCGTCGATGATCGAGGCCGCCTGCTCGACCGTATTGAGATAGAAGCCCGGAATGTCGAAGCGGTTGATCGGTTCGATCAAGAGGCGGATGCCGTGCTTGCCGAGCTCGGTTGCCGCCAGTCGCAGGTTCGCGACAAGCGTCGTGCGCAGGATCGTATCGGAAACGCCGTCCGGCGCGATCCCCACGAGGCAATTGACCTGTTTGCAATCGAGCGCGGTCGCGTAGTCGATAGCACTTGCAACACCCTTGCGGAATTCGTCGATGCGATCGGGAAGGATAGCGATGCCGCGCTCGCCGCAGGCCCAGTCGCCGGCAGGCAGGTTGTGCAGAACCTGGGTCAGGCCGTTGCGGTCGAGCGCGGCGCGCAGCGCCATTTTCTCGAATTCATAGGGGAAGAGATATTCAACCCCTTCGAAGCCCGCCTTGGCGGCAAGCGAAAAGCGGTCGAGGAACGGCGCCTCGTTGAACAGCATGGTCAGGTTCGCAGCGAATCTCGGCATGCGATTACTCCTCCTGGAAGTTGGAGCGGGACGCGGGCGAAAACCCGCACACACTTCTCCTTGTCCCGCCCTGATGATTTTCAGTCGAGAAGGGCGACGATCGCCGTCGGCACATCCTCACCGCGCGCGGCGAGTTCCTCGAACTCGACGACAGCGTTGATGTCGGCGCCCATGGCGATGTTCGTCACGCGCTCGAGGATGAACTCGATGACAACAGGGACCCGGTGCTCGTCCATCAGCGCGCGCGCCCGATCGAAAGCTTCGGCGAATTCATTGGGGCTGCGGACCCGGATCGCCTTGCAGCCGAGGCCTTCGGCGACCGCGACATGGTCGACGCCGTAGCCTTTCTCCGCATCGCCGTCGGCATTGATGTTGTCGAAGGCGAGGCTCACCTCGAAATCCATGTTGAAGCCGCGCTGCGCCTGGCGGATGAGGCCGAGATAGGAATTGTTCACGACCACATGAAGATAGGGCAGCTTGTGTTGCGCCCCGACGGCCAGCTCCTCGATCAGGAACTGGAAATCATAGTCGCCGGAAAGAGCGACGATCGGCCGGTCGGGATCGGCGGCCCTGACGCCGAGCGCCGCGGGCAGCGTCCAGCCGAGCGGGCCGGCCTGGCCGCAATTGATCCAGTTGCGCGGCTTGTAGACATGCAGGAACTGCGCGCCGGCGATCTGGCTCAAACCGATCGTCGAGACGTAGCAGGTGTCGCGGCCGAAGGCCCTGTTCATTTCCTCGTAGACCCTCTGAGGTTTCAGCGGCGTCTGGTCAAAGTGGGTCTTTCGCAGCATCGTGCGCCTGCGCTCGCGGCACTCTTCCGCCCAATCCGACCAATCGCGCAATTTGCCGGCGGTCTTCCATTCCGTCGCAACGTCGAGGAAAAGCTTGAGCGCGGCACCCGCATCCGAAACGATGCCGAAATCCGGGGCAAAGACGCGGCCGATCTGGGTCGGTTCGATATCGACATGGATGAACTTGCGTCCTTCCGTATAGGTCGGAATGTTGCCGGTGTGGCGGTTGGCCCAGCGATTGCCGACGCCGAGCACGAAATCGGAGGCGAGCAACGTCGCGTTGCCGTAGCGGTGCGAGGTCTGCAGTCCGCACATGCCGGCCATCAGCGGGTGGTCGTCCGGAATGGTTCCCCAGCCCATCAATGTCGGAATGACCGGAATGCCGGTGATCTCGGCGAACTCGACGAGAAGATCCGAGGCGTCGGCATTGATGATGCCGCCACCCGCGACGATCAGCGGCCGCTCCGCCTCGTTCAGCATCGCGATCGCCTTCTCGGCCTGCGCGCGGGTGGCCGATGGCTTATAGGGCTCCAGTGGCGAATAGGTTTCCGGGTCGAACTCGATCTCGGCGAGTTGAACGTCGACCGGCAGGTCGATGAGAACCGGACCCGGTCGGCCGGAGCGCATCAGGTGGAACGCCTTCTGGAACACGAACGGAACCAGGGCCGGTTCCATGACCGTAACCGCCGATTTCGTGACGGGCCCGGCGATCGAAGCGATGTCGACGGCTTGGAAATCCTCCTTGTCGAGGCGGGCGCGCGGCGCCTGACCGGTGATGCAGAGGATCGGGATCGAGTCGGCAGAGGCCGAATAGAGGCCGGTGATCATGTCCGTGCCCGCCGGCCCCGAGGTTCCGATGCAGACGCCGATGTTGCCGTGTCTGGCGCGCGTATAGCCTTCCGCCATATGCGAGGCGCCTTCCACGTGACGGGCGAGAATGTGACGGATCGACCCGCGGGCCTTCAAGGCCGAATAGAACGGGTTGATGGCGGCACCCGGAACACCGAAGGCGCAATCGATCCCTTCTTTCTCCAGAACATAAACCGCCGCGTCGACAGCACGCATCTTGGCCATGGGAACTCCTCCTGTTTGAGATAGGACGATAATCCATTTGCCGATTTCATCAACATAAAAATGGAAATGACTTCCATTATATGGAAATAAACATTTTCAACAAAAAGGAGAAAATCGAAAGCAATCGCGGTAGAGGAAGATGGACCGAAAGCAACTGATTTGGAGAATGGTTCATGGAGGCGACAGGCAAGGGAAAGCGCGGTCGCAAGGCCGGAGAGAATGCCGCGCCTTCCTCCGTGCAAGTGCTGGATCGCAGCCTGGCGCTCCTGGCGATCGTTGCCGAAAACGACGACTCGACGCTGACCTCGCTTTCGGAGCGCACCGGCATGGCGCCCTCGACCGTGCACCGGCTGCTTACCTCGCTTGCCTCCCACGGCATGGTCATGAGCGACAGCGATACGGGTGTCTGGACCATCGGCCTCAAGGCCTTCGAAATCGGCAATGCCTTTCTGCGCTTCCGCAAGCTCGGGACGATCAGCCGCCCGTTCCTGAAGCAGTTGATGGAGGCCAGCGGCGAGACAGCCAATATCGGTATCGAGGAAGGCGGCGATGTCGTTTTCATCTCCCAGGTCGAAAGCCATGCACCGATGCGGGCTTTCTTCCGGCCGGGACGGCGTGGTCCGGTCCACGCTTCGGGCATCGGCAAGGCAATCCTGTCGACGTGGTCCGACAAGGATATCGGCCAGTTGATGTCAGGCCGAACGCTCACGCATTTTACGGAAAAGACACGCGATACGCTGCCCGGCCTGTTGCGGGACATTCAGGAAATACGGCTGCGCGGCTGGTCGATTGACGATGAGGAACATACGCTTGGCATGCGCTGCGTCGCGGCACCGATCTTCAACGAATATGGCGAGACGATCGCCGGCATATCGATCTCCGGCCCCTCGGTCCGGGTAACCGACGAAAAGCTCGCCACCCTTGGACCAATGGTCAGAGAAACCGCCGACGCGTTGACGCGTGCGATGGGTGGTAGGCGGCCGGAAGAACTGTAGCCGGCCGGAACATGGGGTCCCGGCCGGCGCGGTCGTTTTGAGCATGCGAGATTAGGCCGTTTCAACCGTTCTTGCCGAAAGCGCGGTCACGGGCGTGCTTCGCGCGGTGCGCTTCATCGGTCTGCCCGCGACATAGACTTCCGCCACCGAGCGGTCGTCGCCCATCGTCTGCAGGATGAAAAGCTCCTCGAGCAATGACGATGCCACCTGCATACGCAGTTCCATCGCCGGCTTCGCGCGGCTGTCGAGAACGACTATATCGGCGTCCGCGCCGACATGAAGCGAACCGATCGAATGTTCGAGTTCGAGCGCGCGGGCGTTACCCAGGGTCATCATGTAGAACGAGTTGAGCGGCGAAAGCCGCTGGCCCTGGAGGTGCAGCACTTTGTAGGCCTCGTCCATGGTCTCCAGCATCGAGAAGCTCGTTCCGGCGCCGACATCGGTCGCGACCGAATGGCGGGCGCCGAGTCGGTCGAAGCGATCGCGGTCAAACAGTCCGCTGCCGAGGAAGAGATTGGACGTCGGGCAGAACACGCCGACCGCTCCGGTCTCTGCCAGCACCGATATTTCGCGATCGCTCAAATAGATGCAATGACCGAGCAGCGTCCGGCGACCGAGAAGATCATAGCGCGCATAGATATCCGTGTAGTCCTTCGCCTCCGGATAGAGCGAAGTCGCGAAGACGATCTCGTCCTTGTTTTCTGAAAGGTGGGTCTGGACGTAGCAGTCTGGATGTTCCGCCACGAGCGCCCGGCTCATTTCCATCTGTTCGGGCGTCGAGGTGATGGCGAAACGCGGGCTGATCGCGTAATGCGCGCGACCGCGGCGGTGCCATTTGCCGATCAGATGCTTCGTCTCGTCATAGCCCTTTTGCGGTGTGTCGCGCAGTGCGTCCGGTGCGTTGCGGTCCATCATCACCTTGCCGCCGACCATCAGCATGTTACGCGCCTCGGCTGCCGCGAAGAAGGCGTCGACGCTCTCCGGATGCACGGAGCAATAGGCGACCGCCGTCGTGGTGCCGTTGGCGAGCAATTCGTCCATGAAACGGCCAGCCACGAACGCGGCGTGCTCAGGCGCTTTGAACTTCTGCTCTTCGACGAAGATATAGGTGTTCAGCCACTCCAGAAGCTGCGCGCCATAGGAGGCGATCGCCTGCGTCTGCGGAAAGTGCAGATGCGTATCGATGAGACCGGGCAGCACGAGATTGGGACGATGATCGGCGACCTTCACCCCCTCGCGGGCCTGCTTCGCGACATCAGCATGAGCACCGATACCTGCTACCTTGCCGTTCCGGACCAGCACGGCGCCGTCCCCGAAAAAACGATAGGAGGCGTTGTCGTCGATACCCTCGGGTTCCTTGACGAAGGTCAACACCCGGCCGCGGATCAGCAACTCATTCATTGAATCTTTCCTTCCTCCACTGCCGTCTCGTACCAGGAGACCAGCAGGCGGCGTTCCTCATCGGTAACGCCGGTGACATTGGCAGGCGGCATGGCGTGCGAACGCCCGGCTTGAAGATAGATCTCGCGGGCATGCGCGACGATGTCGCCGTCGTTCTCGAGGACGACGCCCTTCGGCGGCACGATCAGCCCCTCCCAGCCAGGCTCCTTGGCATGGCACATTGAACAGCGGCCGAGCACGGTATCGCGCACCTTTTCGAAGTCAGCCGACGCGACCACGGTCTCTTCGGCTGTCGAGGCCCTGGCCTCACCACCCTCCGAAAGAACCTTGGGCACCGTTGAAAGCCACATGATGACGATAAAGAGCAGCGTGGTGACAAGCCATGTCCAACTCGGGCTGCCCTTGCGGGCGTGCCGGGTGTTGAACCAGTGGCGGATCGTGACCCCCATGAGGAAGACGAGCGAGGCGATGATCCAGTTGTACTGAGTGCCGAAGGCCAGCGGATAGTGGTTCGACAGCATCAGGAACAGGACGGGCAGCGTTAGATAGTTGTTGTGGGTCGAGCGCTGCTTTGCCTGCTTGCCGAGCTTCGGGTCAGGCGTCCGCCCGGCGATCAGGTCGGCAACGACCTTCTTCTGGTTAGGAATGATGATGAAGAACACGTTAGCCGACATGATGGTCGCCGTGAAGGCGCCGAGATGCAGGTAGGCGGCGCGGCCGGTGAAGAGCTGGGTGTAGCCCCAGGCGACGGCAACGAGCACGAAATAGAGCAGTACCATCAGCCGGGTGTTGTCGTTGCCGAGCGGCGAGCGGCAGACCGTGTCATAGGCGAGCCAGCCGAAGGCAAGCGAGGCGAGCGAAATGGCGATCGCTGCCGGCTTTGAAACGTCGAGCACGTTCGGATCGATCAGGTAGAGGTCGGCGCCGGCATAATAGACGAGCGCCAGCATGCCGAAGCCGGAAAGCCAGGTGACGTAGGACTCCCATTTGAACCAGATCAGATGCTCGGGCATGTTTTCCGGCGCAACCAGGTATTTCTGGATGTGATAGAAGCCGCCGCCGTGAACCTGCCATTCCTCGCCATAGGCGCCGACCGGCAGATCCTCCCGCTGCCTCAGGCCCAGATCAAGCGCAACGAAATAAAAGGACGAACCGATCCAGGCGATGCCGGTGATGACATGCAGCCATCTCACGGCAAATGTCAGCCAGTCCCAGGCAATGGCAAATTCATACATGCAGCTCTCCCATTTTTCTGGGCGGCATTATGTGTCATTGCTTGGGCAGGGGAGAACGCCGCGCGACCACCAACTCTTTCAAAAAAAACTATAAAATCGAAGGAGCGCGGATGCTTTACTGCATGGCTCGTCAATTCGGAGTCGATTTGGGAATAAAACTATGCAGAAATTCAAAGTGTTAAAACGACCTTTAGTGCGCTGAAACGCACCGGTCGGCATTGGAGGAGCATAGGCGGGAGGCATGTCTTATCTCGATAATGTGCGCGTTTTCGTGCGTGTCGTAGAACTCGGAACGCTGTCGGCGGCAGGACGCGACCAGCGCGTGACGCCTGCGGTTGCCAGCAACCGCATCAAGGAGTTGGAGCGGCATATGGGCGTTCGCCTTTTCAACCGCACGACCCGCAAGCTGACACCCACCGAGCACGGCCGTGTCTTCTACGACGGCGCCGTCAAAATTCTCGAAGCGGTGAACGAAGCCGAAAGCGCGATCGCCGATCTTTCGCGCAATCCCAAGGGTGCGCTTCGGATTACGGCGCCGCTCGGGATCGGCCGCCGGCTGATTGCCTCCGGCATTCCGGAGTTCCACGACAAGTACCCGGATATCGAGGTGCGCCTTCGCCTCTCGGACCACAACGTCGACATCTTAAGCGAAGGAGTGGACGTGGCGTTCAAGCTCGGCATCCTCGAGGATTCGAACCTGCGCATGCGCGGGATCATGAATTGCGACCGGGTGATCTGCGGTGCGCCTGCCTATTTTGCGCAGCGCGGCATACCTGCAACGCCCGATGACCTCATCACCGAGCATCACGATTGTCTGCTGCTACGCTATCCCGGTTCAAAGGAATATTATTGGACGTTGCAGACGGCCGACGGTGTGCGCAAGCTCGAGGTAACCGGCCCCTATGATTCAGACGACGGCGACGTGCTGACCCAATGGGCGCTCGATGGCCACGGCATCATCAACAAACCGCTGTTCGAGGTGAAGCAGTTCATCAACGAGGGCTCGCTCATCCCCGTCCTGCAGGATACGCCGCCCCTGGGGGCGCAGCTTGCCGCGATCTATCCCCACAAACGCTTCCAGGACCCGAAGGTCCGGCTGATGATCGACTTCATGGCCGAGCGCTGTCAGAGACTGATCGGCAAGATGCTCGCCTGAGGTGCCTAACCGCATCTCGCCCGCTTCAGCCACGGTCAAAGCATGTCAGGAAGGCCGGAGCGGGTATAATTCGCTTCGTACTCGTCCGCTTCCCGTTCGCTTCCAAAACGCAAGGAGGGCGGCTCTCCTGCAAGGCGGCCGCCCTCACATATTCTACATGTTAACGATTAGCATCGGTCTTGCCGGAATTGCCGGGAACGCCGTCACCGCCGCCGTTACCGTATCCGTTGTTGCCATGCGGGCCGTGGCCGCCGCCGCCGCCACCATCACCGTCGCCGTCCCCATCGCCGTCGCCGTCGCCGTCCCCATCGCCGTCACCATCCCCGTCGCCGCCGCCATCGCCATCGCCATCGCCATCGCCGCCGCCATCGCCATCGCCATCGCCGCCGCCGTCACCGTCACCGTAGCCACCACCGTCATCCGCGTAATCGGCGATCGCGATTCCCGTAGCAAATGGGATCGATAATGTTGCCACCAATGCCAGAGCCGTCGAAAGAGTAAGAATGCGTCTCAGCCTGTTCATTGCACCCTCCTTGTTTTCACGATCTTCTCCAACCGTCAGATTAGCGGGCTCCCATCCACCGCAGGCGCGACAGAATAAAAGCAAGCGTTTGCCCAGAAAGTGCCTGCATTGCGAGCCGATCGAGCTTGACTTGCACCTAGTCTCAAAGCTTCCGTTATGTCTTTGACGTGCCTCGCCCTAGATACAAGCACACTGGCAAAGCTATCACAAAGTATTGAACGAAACGGCAATATGGAAAAATCCGCAGCGAACAATTTAACACCAAGTGAAACAAAGAAATACGTCCCCGAATGGGCTAGTTTATCCTCATGCGAACCGCCGTGAATCTAACAATTTCGGCTTAGCCAAGCGCCTCCGTGGGGAGTCCGGCAGCGGATCGTCGGCGCCGGAGCAGTTCCAAGAAAAGCAGACTTCCAGACCAAGCTTCGCATCCGGGCGGGGGGGTGGCTGTCACAGGTCGTGGAAATGCTGTTCCTGTCGCATGGCCGCGGAACAAAGGGCGATGAGTAGTGTTGGATCTTTCCAGGATTAAATCAGCCCCGCCATGCAACCGCTCAAAGCAACCTATCGCCTGCAATTTCGAAACGGGATGGATTTCGCGAAGGCCGTGGAACTGGTTCCACATCTCGTCCGGCTCGGCATATCCCATCTTTACGCCTCGCCGATATTTTCGGCGGTGCGTGGCTCGACGCATGGCTACGATGTTGTCGATTTTAACGAGATCGACACCGCTCTCGGCGGTCGAGAGGGATTTTTGCGGCTGGTCAGCCAACTCAGAGCCGAAGGACTCGGGATCATTCTCGACATCGTTCCGAACCATATGGCCGCCAGTCTCGAGAATACGTGGTGGCACAGTGTCATCGAATCGGGCCGCTCCAGCGCATATGCCGGTTATTTCGACATCGACTGGCGGGAGCCTCTCACCTTGCCTTTCCTGGGACAGTCTTTTGAGGAAGAGCTAGCCGCCGGCAATGTCCGGCTCGCACTCGATCGCAACCGCAATTGTCTGGCGCTGAAACATTATGATGCGCTCTATCCCCTCAACCCCGCTACCTATCCGCTAATTCTCATGGATGCGAACCCGGCTCTCGAAGGGATTGCCGCAGTTGCCGGAGCGGCGGAGCCCAAGGGCACCGCGGATCTTCATTCCGAAGTCTCGTCGATGTTGGAGACGCCACAGGTTGCCGCGGAGCTGGACGAACTTCTCGAACGGCTCTCCGCCGACAAGCCGTATTTGCTGCAGCTGCATCAGATACAGCACTGGCGGCTCACAAGCTGGAAATCCGCGCGACACCAGCTGAGCTATCGCCGGTTCTTTGAGATAGCCGGCCTAATCGGCATGCGAGTCGAACATCCGTCGGTTTTTGCGGACACTCATCGGCTGGCGCTGGATCTGGTCAGGCATGGCCTCGTTGACGGATTACGGGTCGATCACATCGACGGTCTTGCTGATCCCGAAGCCTACCTTCATCGCTTGCGCCAACACGTCGGCAACAGCACCTACCTCGTCGTCGAGAAAATATTGGAGGAGAATGAAACGCTGCCGCAGGAATGGCCGGTTGAGGGGAGCACGGGCTACGAGTTCATCTCAGGACTGGCGGAACTCCTGACCAACGAGCACCCCTCTTCCGGGCTTTTGAGCGGGACGCGAAGGTCGGCGGTGAAAAAGGCGGTCCTTGAATGCAAGCTGCAAGTGTTGGGCCATAATTTCAGCGCCGAGGTCATGCGGCTCGCGAGACTTGCCGCCCGCCTCGGGAACAATGACGATTCACCCCACGACACCGACGGCTGCGCCGAAGCCATTCGCCAGTTGATGGCAGCGCTGCACGTCTACCGGACCTATGTCAGCGACCGCGGAGCAACCGAGCGCGACAATCGAATCCTCGACGAAATTGAATTGAAAGCGGTGGCCGCCGCCCCAACGGCCGAGACCGAAATCGCCATTGCCATGGCCGCACTGAAGGGCGGCCTGGCGAACCGAGAACTGCAATCCGAGTTTCGTACGCGTTTTCAGCAACTAAGTGGCGCCGTCATGGCCAAGGCGGTCGAGGATACCTTCTTCTACAGAAGGACAGATTATCTCGCTGCGAATGAAGTGGGAGCCGCTCCGTCTTGGAGGCCGGGCGGCGTCGACCGCTTTCATGAGATGATGCGAGATCGCGCACGCGAAATGCCGAACGGCCTCTCGGCAACGTCCACACACGACACCAAACGTGGCGAGGACGCACGCGCCCGTCTCTATACGATCAGCGAGGCACCGGATGCCTGGGCCATCTCGGTTGCACACTGGCACGATATGAATGCGGAACGGATCCGCCATCTCCAAAGCGGCGACGCGCCGGAAACCTCCGTAGAGCAGTTCCTCTACCAGAGCTTGCTTGGTATCTGGCCAATCGAGCCTCTTCTCAACGAACAGGAACTTTCGGCTCTGCGTGGGCGCATCGGCGGCTTTGCCGTAAAGGCGCTCCGGGAAGCAAAACTGAGGACGACCTGGGAGTGCCCCGATGAGGACTACGAGAGGGCGGTGACGGCGTTTCTCTCTGACCTCCTCGATTTGCGGACCCGAACATTTCTCGAGAGCTTCGGGAATACGGCCACGCCTTTCATTCGGGCCGGCTTGATAAACAGCCTCTCGCAAACCCTGGTGAAGCTGACCGCACCGGGAATTCCGGATATTTATCAAGGCAGCGAGCGTCTCAACCTCAGCCTCGTCGACCCCGATAATCGCCGGCCATTTTCACCGCGCCCCTCACCCTCGACTCTCCCGCGGACGCCGACTACGAGCGATTTTGAAGACTGCAAGCAATTGCTGATCGGAACATGCCTGAACTATCGCCGAAACAGAGGCGCGGACCTGTTGACGAAAGGCGGGTATCTGCCCTTGCATCTGCGAGGCCCCGGCTCCCGCCATGCTGCTGCGTTCATGCGGCACACCGAGAACGACTTTGCGATCACGGTGGTCCCGCGACTTGTCTTCCGCCATACCGATGGGCACAGGCTGTCCATCCTTCCCGGCCTATGGCAGGACACCTATCTGGCATGGCCCGATGGCCGCGAGCCCACGCTATTGCGGAACCTTTTCACCGGGGACATCGTCGAGCCTCAGCGCCACGTTCCGATCGCAGACGTCCTCCGCGACTTCGCCGTCGCGTTCCTCGTTCCGGCGTGATTGGAGCGGACGAGAGCAATCAAGGTTAAGTGTGTAACGGTTTTTTGCCCGGAATTCGTAGGAGCAGACGGCCACGGGTCGCGGGTTCCAACGGAAGCGCCTCACGCGCCGATCGGTCTTCCCTGTCTGCTTGACGGGATCTCTTCCTGCCTCTGATTGCCCTTCAACGCCGCAGTGATGATTTCGGCGGCCGCGAGCGCTGCAATCACCGCCGGTCGTTTGTCCTTCACCGAGGCGCCACCGATTGGGCAGACAAGCTTCTCCATGAGCTCGGGACGCTGTATCTCCCGCGAAAGCCAGCTCTTGAACGTGGCACGCTTGGTTTTCGAGCCGATCATGCCGACGTAGCAGGCATCCCTCCGACCGAGCGCTTCGGCGGCGATCAGGAAATCCAGCGCATGGTCATGGGTAAGGATGACGAAGGCGCTTCCCGTCGGGGCATCGCGCACGACCGCCTCCGGCATCGCCGTGAGGCAGGTCTCGATGCCGGGAACATCGACGGCTGAAAGCTCATGCTCGCGGGTATCGACGAGGATGGTTCGCAGAGGCACCAGTGAAAGCGCCATGGCGAGGGCGTCGCCGACGTGCCCGGCGCCGAAGACATAGACATGCGGCCGGCGGGCGATCTCGCGGTCGCTGCGCTCAATAAGGGCTGCACGGATTTCCTTGTCGGCCGGTTTGAAGGCAAGCGCTACGCGTCCGCCGCAGCATTGGCCGATCTCGGGGCCGAGCGGGATCGTCAGTTCGTTGTCAGCGCTCGCTCCCTGGAGAAGCTTCCGCGCGTGATCGATCGCCATATATTCCAGCTGGCCGCCGCCGATCGTGGCGAAGGTGCGGCCCTTCGAGACGAGCATCCAGGCATCCGTGTCGCGCGGTGTCGAGCCGGCCGCTACGGCCACCTCGACGAGGACACAGGCCGTCTCACGACCCAGAAAATCCCGAATATCCTCTCTGCTCGCAAGCATGCTCGTGCATCCCGTTACAACGCGTGGCGCCGACTCATGCGCCGCATCAAATGCTACCGCGCGGTCTCCGTTTCTGCGTTCCCGCGCAGCCGCTCAATCGCCATCAGCACGCGCTCGGGCGTCGCCGGAGCGTCGACGCGCGGCGGAATACGATATCCCGCAACGCTTGCCGCTGCCATGGATATAGCTTCGAGAACGGAAATGCCCAACATGAAGGGCGGTTCCCCGACCGCCTTGGAGCGGCGGATCGTCTCCTCCCGGTTGACGGACCATTCCGCCAGACGCACGTTGAAGACACGCGGCCGGTCGGAGGCGAGCGGGATCTTGTAGGTCGATGGCGCATGGGTGCGCAGCCGGCCCTTTGCATCCCACCAGAGTTCTTCCGTCGTCAGCCAGCCCATGCCCTGCACGAAAGCGCCTTCGACCTGACCGAGATCGAGCGCCGGATTGAGCGACTTGCCGACGTCGTGAATGATGTCCGTGCGGTCGACCTGGTATTCCCCGGTCAGCGTGTCGACGCTGACTTCCGAACAGGAGGCACCGTAGGCGTAGTAATAGAACGGACGGCCGCGGCCTTCGGAGCGGTTCCAGTGGATCTTCGGGGTCTTGTAGAAGCCGGCGGCGGAAAGCTGAACGCGCGCCGTGTACGCCGTCTTGATGAATTCCGGGAAGGAGATGCGTTCGTTGCCGATCCTGACCACATTCGGCTCGAAGGCGACATCCGCTTCGCTGACGCCATAGCGTTCCGCCGCAAAGCTGATGAGTCTCGCCTTGATCTGCTGGGCCGCATTGGCAGCCGCCATGCCGTTCAGGTCCGAGCCGGACGAGGCGGCGGTCGCCGAGGTGTTCGGCACCTTGCCGGTCGAGGTCGCGGTCACCTTGATCCGGTCGAGATCCACCTGAAACTCGTCGGCGACGACCTGGGCGACCTTGGTGTAAAGCCCCTGCCCCATCTCGGTTCCGCCATGGTTCAGGTGGATCGAGCCGTCGGTGTAGACATGGACCAGAGCGCCGGCCTGATTGTATTCCGTCTTGGTGAAGGAAATGCCGAACTTCACCGGCGTCAGCGCGATGCCGCGCTTGATCACGCGGTTCTCGCGGTTGAAGGCGAGGACCGCCTTACGCCGGGCGGCATAGTCCGCCGAGGCTTCGAGTTCCTCGATGATCCGCCCGATAATGTTGTCTTCGACGGTCTGGTGATAGGGCGTCAGATTGCGCCCCTCGCCACCGTAGAAGTTGAGCTTGCGGATCTCGAGCGGATCCTTGCCGAGCGTGTAGGCGATATCCTCGATCATTCGCTCGCCGCCGACCATGCCCTGCGGTCCGCCGAAACCGCGAAAGGCGGTATTCGACACTGTATTGGTCTTCATCGGCCGCGAACGCAGCCGAACGTTCGGATAGAAATAGCAGTTGTCGGCGTGGAAAAGCGCGCGGTCCGTCACCGGACCGGAGAGATCGGCCGAAAAGCCGCAGCGTGCCGCAAAGACCGCGTCCACCGCCTCGATCCGGCCGTCATCGTCGAAGCCGATCCTGTAGTCGACAAGGAAATCGTGGCGCTTGCCGGTCGCCGTCATGTCGTCGTCGCGGTCGGGGCGTATCTTGACGGCGCGGCGGTATTTTCGCGCCGCCATGGCAGCAACCGCCGCAAAGAGGTTTGCCTGCGTCTCCTTGCCGCCGAAGCCGCCGCCCATGCGCCGGACATTGACGATCACCGCGTTGGAGGGAACGCCCAATACCTGGGCGACCATATGCTGCGTCTCGCTCGGATGCTGGGTCGAGGCGTAGACGGTCACCTCGTCATCTTCGCCGGGGATGGCGAAGGAAATGTGGCCCTCCAGGTAGAAGTGGTCCTGGCCACCGATCCGCATCTCGCCTTGGACGATGTTCTTCGCCTTGGCAAATCCGGCATCGATGTCGCCACGTTCAAGCTTGAGCGGATCGATCACCAGCGGATAGTTCGCCGCCGCGGCCTCCTTGACGTCGGTGACATGCGGCAGGTCTCGATAGTCGACCTTGACCTTCGCAGCCGCCCGCCGCGCGGCATCGCGTGACGTCGCGATCACGGCGAAGATCGGCTGCCCATGAAACTCGACCTTGCCGGTCGCAAACACCGGATCGTCATGCTTGTGCGCGGGGCTGACATCGTTTTCGCCGGGAATGTCGTCGGCCGTCAGAATGCCGACGACGCCGGCGCTAGCGCTGACTTCCGCAAAATCGATCGACAGGATCTCAGCATGCGCACGGGCGGACAGGCCGAGATAGGCGTGCAATGTCCCGGCGGGTTCGGGAATGTCGTCGATATATTCCGCCGTGCCCGAGACATGCTTGTGCCCGGACTCGTGCTTTTCCTTCTCGTGAACGCCTCCGCGGATGCGGTCGATGGGCTGCATCACATTCATGGCTCAAACCTCCCCTAGACCGCGACGGCGACAGCGCGATCGAGCCGGACGCGTCCGGCTTCCTGCGTTTCCAGGTAAAAGCGGCGGAGCAGGTTCTTCGCCACAAGCATGCGGTATTCCGCAGAGGCGCGCCAATCGGTCAGAGGCGTGAAGTCCTTGACAAAGGCGGCCACCGCGGCCTCGATCGTCGCTTCGTTCCAGTCCGCGCCTTTCAATCTCGCCTCCACGTTAAAGGCGCGCTTCGGCGTACCCGCCATGCCCCCGAAGGCGACCGTCACATCGACAACCTTGCCCCGCCCGTCGAGCGCCACGCGAAAGGCACCGCAGACGGCGGAAATGTCTTCGTCGAGCCGCTTGGTGACCTTGTAGACCGCGAAGCGCGCCGCCTCGTCGAGGAGCGGGATGCGTATCAACTCTACAAACTCGCCGGGTTCGCGATCCTGCTTTCCGTATTCGATGAAGAAAGCCTCGAGCGGCAGGGTCCGACGCCGTGCGCCCTTGCGCAGCGTCACCGATGCGCCGAGCGCGATCAGTGCCGGCGGCGTGTCGCCGATCGGCGAACCATTGGCTATGTTGCCGCCGACGGTGCCCATGTTGCGCACCTGTCGGCCGCCGATCCGATCCCATAGCTCCCGCAATTGCGGGAAGTGCTCCACGATCACCGGATAAGCTTCGGTGTAGCTGGCACCGGCCCCGAGCGTGATGCCGTCGCCGTCGACGGAGATCCGGCGCAGGTCATCGAGGTGGGAGATGTGCACGACCGGCGCGATGTCGCGCATGAACTTCGTTACCCACAGACCGACATCGGTCGAGCCGGCAACGATCGTTGCCTTCGGATTGGATTCGAATATCGCGGCAAAATCGTCCACCGAAGCGGGCAACACGAAACGCTCGGCCTCCTTGCCGATCACGACACGACGGCCGTCCTGAAGAGCGGCAAGCTGCCTGCCGATATTTTCGCGCTCGACAACGAGCGGATCTTTTCCGACCTCGCCGATCGATGAAATCGCTTCCGCAGCACGGATGATCGCCGCATAGCCGGTGCAGCGACAGAGATTGCCCTGCAGCGCCTTTTCGATCTCCTGAACGCTCGGCTTTGGATTTTCCATCCAGAGGCCGTAGAGCGACATGACGAAGCCCGGGGTGCAGAAGCCGCACTGCGAGGCGTGCGTGTCGACCATTGCCTGCTGTACCGGGTGAAGCGGGCCGTTCGGCTGCGCCAGCGCATCGACGGTGACGACGTGACAGCCGTCGAGTGAACCGACGAAGCGAATGCAGGCGTTGATGGATTCGTATTTCAATTGACCGTCAAGAAGCCGGCCGACGAGCACGGTGCAGGCTCCGCAGTCGCCCTCAGCACAGCCTTCCTTGGTTCCGCGCAAGTTTCGGTCGATGCGCAGGAAATCGAGGAGCGTCTGGACGGGTGAAACATCGGCCAGCTCGACAAGCCGGTCATTGAGCAGGAAACGGATGGTTTTGCGGATTTCAATTGTCATGGCCGGTCAACTCCCGCGGTAGGTCGAGTAGCCATAGGGCGAAAGCAGGAGCGGCACGTGATAGTGCGCCGCCTGGTCGGCGATCCCGAAGCGGATCGGTATAACGTCGAGAAAGGGAATGGCGCCGCGTTCCGCGGCCGGGCCGAGATATTCGCCGGCGTGGAAACGCAGCTCGTAAGTCCCGCTTTCCATGCGTTCGCCGGCAAGCAGCGGCTGGTCACAGCGGCCGTCGTCGTTGGTTCTCGTGGAGACGAGATGCTCCGCCCGTTCGCCGTCGAACCGGTAGAGTTCGATGCGCAGGTTGCTGGCCGGCCTGCCGCTTGCCGTGTCCAGCACATGGGTCGTCAGGCGGCCGGCGTTTCCACCTTGAGATTGCATGCGTTCGCTCCTCCCGAAGTCAGCTTTCCATTGCACAGTATCCGGAGGGGGTATGCGCTTGTGTAGCGGCCTCAGCCTTCGAGACTTTCAAATTTTTTGGGGGGAATGAGAACGCGGCTTTCTCGCTACGAATTGTGGTGAGAGACAATGTCTGGAGGAGCTGCTTTCATGAGATACCCCCGCGATCTTCACGGCCATGGCCCAAATCCCCGCGCGGTCTGGCCGGACGGAGCGCGGATCGCCGTCCAGTTCGTGATCAATTACGAGGAGGGCGGCGAAAACTGCGTGCTGCATGGCGATGCGGCGTCGGAAGCCTTTCTTTCGGAGATCGTCGGCGCGCAAGCCTGGCCGGGTCAGCGCCACTGGAACATGGAGTCGATCTACGAATATGGCGCACGCGCCGGCTTCTGGCGCCTGCACCGCCTGTTCACTGATCGCGATGTGCCCGCCACCGTCTATGGCGTGGCAACGGCGCTCAAACGCTCACCCGCCCAGGTCGCGGCGATGCAGGGGGCCGGTTGGGAAATTGCCTCGCACGGCCTGAAATGGATCGAGCACAAGGATTTCAGCATCGATAAGGAGCGGGCCGAAATCGCCGAGGCGATCCGTCTCCACACGATCGTCACGGGCGAACGGCCGCGCGGCTGGTACACCGGCCGCTGCTCGGAAAACACGCTTGATCTGGTGACCGAGGCCGGCGGCTTCGACTATGTCTCCGATTCCTATGCCGACGACCTCCCCTACTGGCATGAGCACGACGGCAAACATCAGCTCGTCGTTCCCTATACGCTCGACGCAAACGACATGCGCTTTGCGACAGCGCAAGGCTTCAACAGCGGCGACCAGTTCTTCAGCTATCTTAAGGACAGCTTCGACGTTCTCTACGCCGAGGGTGCTGCCGGCTCGCCGAAAATGATGAGCATCGGCCTCCACTGCCGCCTCGCGGGCCGGCCAGGGCGTATCGCAGCACTCGCCCGTTTCCTCGACTATGTGAAAGGGCATGAGAAGGTCTGGCTTGCCCGCCGCATCGACATTGCCCGCCACTGGGCGAAGACCTTCCCCTTTGAGGCCGATAACAGCCGCCCCTCGCGGCTTTCCGAAGAGGCGTTCATTGCTCGCTTCGGTGGCGTCTTCGAACATTCGAAGTGGATCGCCAAGCGTGTCTTTGCCGGCGAACTTTCGCCTGCCAACGACACGGCGATCGGTCTCCACGCGGCTCTCGTCCACGTTTTTCGCAGCGCCACGGAAGAGGAGCGGCTGGCGGTTCTCAATGCCCACCCGGACCTTGCCGGCAAGCTCGCAGAGGCCAAGCGCCTGACCGAGAGCTCGACCAACGAACAGGCCTCGGCCGGTCTCGATGCGCT
The DNA here is from genome assembly GCF_013283645.1 of Sinorhizobium psoraleae. Classification (GTDB taxonomy): domain Bacteria; phylum Pseudomonadota; class Alphaproteobacteria; order Rhizobiales; family Rhizobiaceae; genus Sinorhizobium; species Sinorhizobium psoraleae. The sequence continues at coordinate 930,105 of NZ_JABEKV010000003.1, read as the reverse complement.
GACGGACGGCGAGCGCGAGCGCTTCACGACGCTCAACAGCGCCTATGTCGAAAAGTTCGGCTTTCCATTCATCATGGCGGTCAAGGGACGCCGCAAGGACGAGATCCTGACCGCCTTCGAAAGCCGCCTCGGCAACGGCCGCGAAACCGAGTTCAACACGGCGTGCCGCCAGGTGGAAAGGATTGCACTGCTCCGCCTCCAGGACATGCTGCCAAACTGAAGGAATGCGATGACGACAAGGCGGCGTCAGCCGTTTGCGCATCTTGGACGGAATCGTGGAACCTGCCAGATGAAGGAAATTGCCATCCAGCCGTTGACCCGCGAGGCCTTTGCGCCTTTCGGAGAGGTCATCGAGAAGGAAAACGCCCATAGCTTTCCGATCAATGGCGGAAAGTGCATGCGCTATCACGACCTCGCCAGGATCGAAACCACGGGCGAAAAAGCACGCCCGATGATCAGCATCGTGTGCGGCGAGCCTTACGCCCTGCCTCTGACCTTGACGATGGTGGAGCGTCACCCGCTTGGGAGCCAGGCCTTCATCCCGCTCGGAAACAATCCGTTCCTGGTCGTGGTTTCCGAGGAGACGGCCGAAGGTCCCGGCGAGCCGCGCGCCTTCCTGACGGCACCGGGCCAGGGGGTCAACATAGCCCGAAACGTCTGGCACGGCATTCTGACGCCGCTGGAGGCCGTTTCCGATTTCGCGGTGATCGATCGCGGCGGAGAAGGCGTCAATCTGGAGGAACATTTTTTCGAGGAACCGTTCCTCCTGCGATAGCGCTCCGCGCCGATGCCGAGGACGAGCGCGGGCCGATCTCGGCCTTGCCCCCTTCGTCGGGCGTCCCGCGCTCAACCCATTTCGAGGCCGGCACGAACCTTGGGCATGCGACGCGCTGCTTGAACGCGCGGATCCGGATCGAGGCCGGCGTCCAGCAGGCGCCGCGTATAGTCGCGCTGCGGGCTCTCGAAGATCTGCCTGACCGTGCCGACTTCGACGCATTCGCCCGACTGCATCACCATCACATGATCAGCGAAATCGCGCACCACCGGCAGGTCGTGGGCGATGAAGATGAAAGCGATGCCCAGTTCGCGCCGGAGCTTGTCGAGGAGCGCGATCACTTGTGCCTGGATCGACACGTCAAGTGCGGAGACTGCCTCGTCGCAAACGATGAGTTCGGGCCGAAGCGCCAGCGCGCGGGCGATCGCGATCCTCTGGCGCTGGCCGCCGGAGAACTGGTGCGGATAGCGCCCGGCATGGGCGGGCGAAAGGCCGACCTGCGTCAGCAATTCCTCCACCCGTGCACGCCATTGCGGCTTCGGCAGGATCTCGGGATGGATGACCCAGGCCTCGGATATCAGCTGATAGACCGTCATGCGCGGATTGAGCGACTGCGTCGGATCCTGAAATACCATCTGCATCTGGCGCCGGAGCTGGTAGAGCTCCTTGGCCGGCATTTTCAGAAGGTCCCGACCCTTCCAATAGGCGTGGCCGGAGTCCGCCTCGTCAAGCCGCAGGAGCGTGCGCGCCAGGGTCGACTTTCCCGATCCGCTCTCGCCGACGACGGCCATCGTCTCTCCCGGCTGCAAGGTGAAGGATATGCCCTTCAATGCCTTGAAGGAGCCATAGGACTTGCAGAGGTCTTCGACCTTCAAAAGCGGCTCACCGGTGGCATTCGGTTCATGCATCTCGCCCCGACCGGGAGCAGCCGAAATCAGCTTGCGCGTGTAGGGATGCCTGGGATTGTGATAGACCTCGTCCGGCGTCCCGGTCTCCACGATCTCGCCGGCATTCATAACGACCACTCGGTCGGCAATGTCGGCCACGACACCGAGGTCGTGGGTGATCAACAGGAGCCCGAGGCCTGTTTCCTTCTGCAGTTCGCCGAGGAGGGCAAGCACTTCGGCCTGCACCGTCACATCGAGCGCGGTCGTCGGCTCGTCGGCAATCACGATGTCGGGTTTGAGTGCAAGCGCCATCGCGATCATCAGACGCTGCCGCTGACCGCCGGAGAACTGATGCGGATATTTGCGCATCGCGGCCTCCGGCGCGGGAATGCCGACGCGCTTCAGAAGATCGAGCGCCCGCGCGCGCGCCGCTTCGGCCGTGACACCATGAATGCGCATCACCTCGATGATCTGCCAGCCGACCGTGAAAACAGGGTTCAGATGACTGAGCGGGTCCTGGAAGACCATTGCGATCCGCTTGCCGTTGATCGCGCGGCGCTCATCGTCGGACATGGCGAGCAGGTTTTTTCCGGCGAAGAAGACCTCTCCGCTGGTGATCTCGCCAGGCGGCATGTCGATCAGGTTCATGATCGCGGAGGCGGAGACGGACTTGCCCGAGCCGCTTTCACCGAGAATCGCAAGTGTTTCGCCGCGGTCCAGATGCCAGCTTATGTTGCGCACCGCATGCACCGTGCCGCCAGCCGTGTGGAACTGAACGGACAGGTTTCGAACTTCAAGCAGATGCTCAGCCATTCTTGCGGCCTCCGATTTCGAGTCTCCAGCGCTGCGCCGGATCGAGGGCGACGCGCGTCCAGTTCGACAGCAGATTGAGCGACAGCGTTGTCAGAATGATCGCCAGGCCCGGCCAGAACGCCAACCACCAAGCGTTAGTGAGGTACTGCTTGCCTTGCGCGACCATCAGGCCCCAGGTCACTTCGGGCGGCTGAATGCCGATGCCGAGGAAGGAAAGCGAGGACTCGGCCAGCATGACGAAGGCGAAGTCGAGCGTCGCAATGGTCACGAGCGTCGGGACGACCATGGGCAGGATATGGCGGAAGACGATCCGCAAGGACGACGCCCCCATGACCTTTGCCGCCTGTACGAACATGCGCTGGCGAATCTCGAGCACCTCGGCGCGCGTCGTGCGCAGATAGACCGGGATGCGCGTCACGGCGAGAACGATCACGATGTTGCCGACAGATGGCGCCAGCATGTAGAGCACGATCACTGCGAGAAGCAGCGATGGGAAGGACATGATCACGTCGGCAAGCCGCATGATCACGTTCGACACCCGGTCGGAAGAATAGCCGGCAACGAGGCCAAGCAATGCACCGGCGACGCCGGAGCAGACGACAGCGCCAGCGGCGATCATCAAGGTGTTTTGCGCGGCAACGACGATACGGGCGAGCAACGGCCGGCCGAGTGCGTCGGCTCCAAGCAGAAAGAGCCAGCCCCTATCGAGCGAAAACGGCGCCAGATTGCGGGCGCGCAGGTTTTGCGCCACCGCCGCTTCGCCGAGCAGCATCGGCCCGAAGATGGCGCACAGAACCGCAAGGATGAGGAAGACCGTTGCAAAGAACGCAAACTTGTCGCGCCACAACATGCCTATGAGTACATGCGCCTTGCCGCGCTGCTTGGCCGGGATCTGCGTGGATGGCAAAATACTGGACATGGTCATGGCCTTCAGGTCCTGAGGCGCGGATCAAGCAATGCGTAGGCAATGTCGATCAGCATGTTCATGACGAAGATCGCAAGCGCGGTGACCATGATCGCCGCAAGGATCACGTTGAAGTCGCGTTGCAAGATGGAATCGATCATCAGCTTGCCGACGCCGGGGAAACCGAAGATCGTCTCGACAACGACGGCGCCGTTAAGCATCGCAGCCGCCTGGTCGCCGATGACCGTGATTACCGGCAGCATGGCGTTACGCAGCGTATGGACGAAAATGATCGAACGGTTCCCGACGCCCTTGGCGCGCGCGGTTTTCACATAGGCGGATCCGAAAGCTGTCAGCATCGAGCCGCGCACCACCTGAAGGATCAAGCCGAACGGCCTGATGAAGAGCACCGCCACCGGCAAAATCCAGTGCCAGAGCGTGCCGGTGCCCGACGTCGGAACCCAGCCGAGCGTGATGGAGAAGAGGACGATGCCGACGATCGCGATCCAGAAATCCGGGGCCGATGCGCCGATCAGCGAGACCAGTGAGACGAAACGATCGAACAGGCCGCCGGGGCGGAAGGCCGCGATCGAGCCGACGGTGATGGCGAGCACCGTCACCAGCGCGATGGTGATCAGCGCCAGTTGCAGCGTCCAGGTGAAGGACTCCAGAACCACGTCGATCGCTGGACGCGCCTTGCGGATCGAGTCGCCGAAGTCGAGGTGCAGGATGTCCCAGACATAACGTCCGAATTGCTGAATGAGCGGATCGTTCAAGCCATGCAGTTCGCGGAACTTGTCGAGCATTTCCTGGGTCGCATCGATCGGCAGGAACAGGGCTGCCGGATCGCCCGTCAACCGCGACAGGAAGAACACCATCACCACGAGCGCGACGAGCGAGAAGAAACTCGAAACGATGCGCCTCATCATCTTTTTTCCCATCGGTCCTACTCCCGATTGTCTCTGCATGTTCCTCAGATCGGAGCCGATTTGAGGAACATGCAGTAATCAAAGCGCTACAGCGACCCTTTATGCGCCTGAACACGCACGGCGCTGTAGGAAAGGCGGAGTTGTCGCCGCCCTTCCCAATTTCAGGATCCGCTTACTTGAAGCGGATTTCCGACAGTTGCAGCTGAGAATTGGTTGCGATCGTCGGGGTGAAGTCGATGCGCGGATTGACCCGTGCAAAGCCCACCATATGGAACAGCAGCACATCGGCAACCACCTCGTCATGAAGATAGGCGATGAGCTTCTTCCAGCCGGCGGCGCGTGCCTCGCCGGTCGCCGCGGTCGCTTCGGCGATCATCTTGTCGACATCCGGATTCGCGATGCCCGATTGACGGCCGTTGCTGTCGTACTTGAAGTACATCGAGAAAACCGGATCGCCACGCGCATTGTCGTGCTGTGCGGCGACAAGCTGCGGTCCGCGGTTTTCCGGATAGGGCTTCGAATACTGCTTTTCGAATTCCGCGACTTCGTACATCTGCAGTTTCGTCTTGAAGCCGACCTCTTCAAACATCTGCTGGGCAGCTTCGAGCACTTCCACAACGTTCGGGAAGTTGTTCGTACGACCGACGATGATGATGGGCGTTTCGACAGGAACGCCATCGGCCTTCGCCTCGGCAAGCAGTTTCTTGGCGCCTTCCGGGTCAAAGGGCGCGACCTTCACGTCGGGATTCCAGCCGAGTGTCGTCGGCGGCACGATTGCCGTCGCCTTGATCGCCCCCTTTGGCAGCAGCGTGCCGATGAAGGCATCGCGATCGAGCGCCATGTTGAGCGCCTGGCGCACACGCTTGTCGTTGAGCGGCGGTATCGAGTGGTCGAGCCGCATATAGAAGGTTTCGGAGTTGGGATAGCTGAAATCCAGCTCGGCGTCATTGGCGTCGAGTTCGGAGATCAGCGGCGCAATGTCGGCCTCGCCGGCAGCGACCATGGCCGCCCGCACGGAGGGATCGGCGCGGAACACATAGGTAGCCTTCGTCACCTCCGGCGCGCTGCCCCAATAGTCGTCGCGGCGCGTAAGCGTGATGCTCTGACCCGCCTTCCATTCCGTGAGCTTGTAGGGACCCGTGCCGATCGGCTCGCGCGTGAATTCGATCGGGGTTTCGGCAGGCACGATCGTCACCAGCGTCATCAGGAGCGGCAGGATGGGCTGGGCCGGCGTCGCGGTGATATCGACCGTGTTGTCGTCGACGACCTTGGTCTCAAGCTTGGTATCGCCGAAGTAGCGCGGGCTTTCGCACGAGATCTTGTCGCTCATCGCCCGTTCGATCGAGTGCTTGACGTCACCGGCGTCAAAGGCGGAACCGTCGGAGAACTTCGCACCCTTGCGCAGATGGAAGCGCCAGGTGCCAGGACTTGCCTCCTCCCAGCTCTCGGCCAGGCGCGGCATCAAGCCCTTTTTATTGCGAACGTCGAGTTCCGTCAGCGTCTCGGAGACATTCTGCAGTATGATGCGCCCGATGTTCGAGCGCGTCGCCATGCAAGGCTCCACAAGGTCGACCTCTTCGTCGAGGACGACCGTGATGTCCTTTGCTTCCTGCGCCCAGGCCGACGCCACCGCCGACGCGGTCATCATCAAGCCCAACAACAGTCTCTTGCCCTTCATCTAGTCCTCCCTAGTGAGGCAGCGCTTTCAATGTTCCGTGTCCGGCCGCGCTGCGAAGCCGTTGCTATCGGTTGCCGCCGCCGGCGGCAGGCTGTCTCAGTCTTCCGCCAACCGTCGCTTCAGACGCCCTCCTCCCACGACGATCATCGTCGCAGCGAAAATGATCGCGGCACCAAACCAGGTGGACAGCCCAGCGATCTCGCCGAACAGGATCCAGGCCATGACCGCAACAAACGGCAGCCGCAGAAAATCCATCGGCGCAATCTGCGATGCATCCGCGATGCTGAACGCCTTGGTCATCAGCGCCATGTTGGCAGCTCCCATCGCGCCCTGCAGTGCGAGCAAGGCAAACTCGCGAAGGTCGGGCGTCGTCCAGTAGAGAGCCGCAGGCACAGCCGCTAACGGTACGGTTACGATCAGGTTCCAGACGACGAGCGTTTCGGTCGAATCCAGGTCCGACATGCGCTTCAGCATGAGCTGTACGAGCGCCTGCAGCGCGGCGCCGGCGAGCGCCAGAAGCAAGGCCGGGGCCATGCCGCCCTGCCCTGCGGGGTCGATGATGATCAACGCGCCCGCGAAGCCTGCCACGAGCGCGAAAACGAGGCCCGGCGTCAACTTTTCGCCGAGCCAAAGCCAAGCGCCAAGCATCAGAAAGATCGGCGTCGTGAACATGATCGCCATCGCGTCGGCCAGTGGAGCGGCGGCGAAGGCCATAAAAAAACAAACGAGCGCGGCAAGCTTCAGCGCCGCGCGCGTAACATGCTGAAGCCGATAGCCGGACTTGAGAACGCGAGGGCGCGCCAGGATCAACGGGACGATTGTTGCCAGGCCGAAGAGGCTGCGAAAGAAGCCGATGACGAACGCATGCACCTCACCCGCAAGCAGACGGACAACCGCCGCATCCGCGGCAGCAAGCGCAGCGGCCACTGCGACGCAACACAGCGCCTTGGCCGTCGAACGCTCACTCTGATGATTGACGATTGCCGCCATGCTCTCCCGTGACGCTCCTCTCGCTCACTTGAAACCAGACTGGATCAACGCCACCAATTTGTCAACTCATGCATTGCCATTTCCGCGGCCGCATTTTTTTCCAAGACTTATATTATTGATATTACGCGATATTTTTGCTTTTATGTGTGAACAAGCACTTCTGATTTGACCATATTCAACTTGACAACATCTGATTCTTTTGAATTCTTTTTGCACATCGACAGGAAAGGGAGGAGAGAATTGACGCCCGAAGAGATCGGAAGACGCATGGACGGGCACCTCGTCCCCGCAGGCACGGACCGTCAGGAAGCCTTTCTGCCGTCGCCCAAGATTCATAATCACGCGTCGTTCCTGGCATTCCTGCCGGATGGCTCGCTTGCCTGCACCTGGTTTGCCGGGACACTCGAGGGCAAATCGGACATCTCCATTCACCTCTCGGTCCTTGCGCCCGGAAGTGGCACCTGGTCGGATACAGTCCAGGTCACCGATGATCCGGATCGTTCCGAACAAAATCCGATGATCTTCGTTCGCCCCGACGCGGGCGTCAGCCTGTTTCACACGGCGCAGCCATCGGGAAACCAGGACGAAAGCCGTGTGCGCGAAGGATCCCTGACCCTTGAGAACGGAACGCTCTTTTCCGGGCCGGCCCGAGACCTTGGGCTCGCAGCCGGGACGTTCATCCGGTCGACAATCGTCCGACGTGACGATGGCGCGTGGATGCTGCCTCTATTTTTGTGCAACCCTCGCCCTGGCGCGCGCTGGACCGGCACGCACGACACCGCGGCCGTGGCGGTCAGCAGCGACGAAGGTGCGAGCTGGACGGTGACAGAAGTTCCGCAGTCCTACGGCTGCGTCCACATGACGATCGTGCCGCTCGACGGCAATGAAATGGTCGCGTTCTTCCGCCGCCGCCAGGCGGACTTCGTCTACCGTTCGACGAGCCTTGACGACGGGCGGAGCTGGACGGCGCCGGAAGCGACGGACGTGCCCAACAACAATTCCTCGATCGCCGCTGTCCGTCTCGCCGACGGACGCGTGGCGCTGCTGTGCAATCCGGTCTCAGCAGCAACCTCGAGCGATCGGCGCGATTCGCTCTATGATGAACTTGGCGAGGACGATCATCGCCCGAACGCCGAGGGCGGAATAACGCCGATCTGGGGCGTCCCCCGGGCGCCGCTGACGCTTTGCGTTTCGACGGACGGCGGCAGGACGTTTCCGCTTCGGCGGGTGGTCGAAGATGGGCCGGGCACCTGCCTTTCGAACAATTCGCTCGACGGGCGGAATCACGAGCTTTCCTATCCGACGCTTCTCGAGGACGGAGAAGGCAACCTCCACATCGCGTTTACCTTCCATCGACGCGCGATCAAATACGTCCGCCTCGCCAGGAGCTGGATCGACGGAGACCCGAAATGAGCAATATCGTTGGCATAACCATGGGCGACCCGGCAGGCGTCGGACCGGAGATCATCGTCAAGTCTCTTGCCGAGATGAGTGCCGCCGATCGGGCCGCAACACGGGTGTTCGGGAACCTGGCGCAGCTCGAGGCAGCAAAGGCAGTTCTCGGCATCGAACTCGACCTCCGCGACATCATCGAGGACGTTCCGGTCGAAGGGGCACCGCTACCCTGGGGGAGACTCAGCGCGGTCTCCGGCGACGCGTCCTTTCGGTTCATCGACCTTGCCGTCAAGTCTGCGATGGCCGGGAAGATCGGCTGCATCGTCACGGCGCCGATCAACAAGGAAGCGCTGAACTCGGCCGGGCACCACTACGACGGTCATACCGGCATGCTGACGGCGCTGACCGGCGCGAAATCCGCCTTCATGCTGCTGGCGTCGGAGCGGCTGAAGGTCATCCACGTCTCGACGCATGTTTCGCTGAAGGACGCGATTGGGCGCGCCAAGCCCGAGCGCATTCTGGCGACGATCAGGGCGGGGAACGAGCATCTCAAACGCATCGGCTACGAGAAACCCAGGATCGCCGTAGCCGGCATCAACCCCCATTGCGGAGAAAACGGCCTCTTCGGAACGGAGGACGATGAACACATCACGCCGGCCGTGGCCGAAGCGCGCGCGGAAGGCATCGACGTGCAGGGCCCGATTTCGGCGGACACGGTTTTCCACCGCGCCTACCAGGGCGGTTTCGATCTCGTCATCGCGCAATATCACGACCAGGGGCACATCCCGATCAAGCTGGTCGCCTTCGACACGGCGGTCAACGTGTCGGTGGGCCTGCCGATCGATCGGACTTCGGTCGATCACGGGACGGCCTTCGACATCGCTGGTACGGGCAAAGCCAACCACGTCAACATGAACGCCGCTATTGCCTACGCGCGCAAGCTTATCGCTGGGAAGAACGCAAATGTCTGATTTCGAAATTGGCGGCGTGTTCTGCGCCGCAACCACAGCCGTAACGACCGATGGCAGGCCGGATTTCCGCCTGTTCATCGACCATTGCCGAAAGCTGTTGGACGAAGGCTGCCACGGCATCGCCCTCTTGGGCACCACCGGAGAAGCCAATTCCTTCGGATTGAAGGACCGTATGGAAATTCTCGACCGGGCCATTGCCGGCGGCATCCGTCCGGAACAGCTCCTGCCGGGAACGGCCCAATCGGCCGTCGCCGACACGATCGAACTCACCCGCCACGCCATCCGGGCTGGTGTGCGCGGCGTCGTGATGCTGCCGCCCTTCTACTACAAGGGCGTCAGCGCCGAGGGCATTTATCGCGCCTATGCCCGCATCATCGAAAGCGTCGGCGACGACCGGCTGAGGATAGTGCTCTATCACATTCCCCAGGTTTCCGGCGTGGCGATCCCGCATGAGGTCATCGGCCGTCTTCGCGAAGATTTCCCGGGAATCGTCGTCGGCATCAAGGACAGTTCGGGCGATCTCGAAAACATGAAGGCCATTGTCAAGACCTTCCCGGACTTCGGCGTGCTCGCAGGGGCCGACCCGTTGCTGCTGCCGTTGCTCGAGGCGGGTGGCGCCGGCTGCATCACCGCAAGCTCGAACCTCGTTGCCGCCGAGCTGCGCCTCGTCTTCGACAACTGGAACGTCGCCGGCAAGGAGACGGAGGTGAAAGCCGCCCAGGAGAAGATCGTCGCCTGGCGCGAACTGACCAATGCCTATGTCCAGCTCCCGACCGTCAAGGCGCTAGTTGCGCGCCGCCGGGGCGACAATGGCTGGCTGCGCGTCAATCCGCCCCTCGTGGAGCTGACGGACGCCGAACGCGACGCGGTCTGGGCCCGCATGACGAAGCTGGAACAGGCCTGAGGAGCCGATCATGGACGGAATGGCGAGACCGATTACGCTCCACCAACCGAAGCGCCTCGAGATCGGCGCCGGTGCCTCGGCAAGGCTCGGTGCCTTGGCCGAGAGCACCAAGCGCGTCCTGATCGTCGCGTCGGTACACACGATCGGCTTTGCGGAAAGGCTCGGCCTCGGCAACAAGGCATCGATCTTTTCCGATGTTCCGGCCGAACCGGACGACAGGGCGCTCGCCTCCGCCCTGGAGGCTGCTCGCGCGCTCAGGCCGGACCTCGTTGTCGGTCTCGGCGGCGGCTCGGTGCTGGACGTTGCGAAACTGGTCGCGGCCCTCTGGGACGGCTCACAATCGCTCGACGACGTCGTCGGACCGAACAAGGTCGAAGGCCGCCGGACCCGGTTGGCGCAGGTGCCGACCACGGCCGGCACGGGATCCGAAGCCGGTATCCGGGCGCTGATCACCGACAGCGCGACCCATGCCAAGAAAGCGGTCGAAAGCCCGCACCTGCTCGCGGATATCGCCATCCTCGATCCGGAATTGACCTGGTCCGTCCCGCCGGCGGTGACTGCGGCGACAGGCATCGACGCCATGGCGCACTGCGTCGAAGCCTTCACGAATATCCGCGCGCATGATCTCATCGACGGCTATGCCCGCATGGGGATCCGGCTCGTCGGCAAGTATCTCGCGCGTGCGGTGGCGAACGGACGCGACACGGAAGCGCGCGCCGGCATGATGCTCGCATCCTACTACGGCGGCATTTGCTTGGGCCCCGTGAATACGGCTGCCGGCCACGCCCTCGCCTACCCGCTCGGCACGCGGCTTGGACTGCCGCACGGACTGGCAAACGCCATCATCTTCCCGCATGTGCTCGCCTACAACGCTCCGGTGCGCAAGGAAAAGACCGCGGAAGTCCTCGATGCGCTCGGACTTCCCGCGCTCGACGATCACGCGCAGGTCCTCAAGGCTGCCTACCGCTTTTGCGAGGAGCTCGGCGTGGAAATGCGTCTGTCGGCTCACGGCGCCGATCCGGACGCTCTGGAGATTTGGGCAGGCGAGGCTCACGCCATTCGCCGGTTGATGGACAACAATCCGCGCGAGATGTCTGTGCGTGACGTGCTGGACATCTATAGGGCCACGTTCTGACGAGCCGCGGGTCACACGTTCACCTGAGATCCGTGATGACGGGTCACCGGGTCGGCACTGGACTGCCGGCGATAGACGCCGGCCGAAACCATGCTTTGCCGACCCGATCTGCGAGTATCCGTGCGCGGGCCGGACATCGACACTCAGTGGGTCGTGAAAACGAGTTGAGTGCACGTCACGGACAGGCATGGAAGGTCAGCCGCCCTGCGTGTACTCCGGACGCCGGCCCTCGAAAAGCCGATCGCGAGAACCGCGGATATGCTGGCGCATGAGCTCGCGTGCCTGGTTCGGTTTTCGGTCACGAATGGCCTCGTAGATCGCCGCATGCTCGTCGTAGACATGACGCAAGCCAGTCACAGAGTTTTTCAGCGACAGGCCGTGGAACTGCATGCCGATGGCGATGTGATCCTTGAGCGCTTCCATCGCCGTCGAGAAGTAGCTGTTTCCGGACGCTTGGGCGATTGCCAGATGGAACATGAAATCGGCGTCCTCCCGATGGCGCTGCCGATTGGTCGCGTCCTGCAAGGTCTCGAGTGCAAGCCTGATCACCCGGATCTGCGTTTCGCTGTGCCGCTCGGCAGCAAGCGCCGCGGCCTCGGGTTCCATCGTCATGCGGAACTCGTAACAGTTCTGCAGGTCGGCGATGTTTTCGAGCGGTCCGAAGCCAAGCGGCTGCCGCAAACCCTGAATTCGAACGAAACTGCCGGCCCCCTGCCGCGAGTAGACAAGGCCCTGATCGCGAAGTCTTTTCAGGGCATCGCGAACGACCGGGCGGGAGACCTGGAACTCCGCCGCCAGCTCATGTTCGGTCGGCAGGCGCTCGTCGCTCTGATAGGCACCCGATTTGATCGCGTGCTGCAGCCGTTCGAAGACGACCTCGCTCAGGCTCTTGCGGTGCGAAAGCTGCTCTCCGGCGCGCATCAGGCCAACACCTCTTTCCTCGTCATGGCGCGGACGACCTTGGAAAGCGTGTCGGAATCGCCAAAGCCGCCCGATTTGGTAATGTAGAATCGGCCGTCATGCTCGGCAACCGGAAGGCCCGGAAGCACTTCCCCGACCAGGCGGAGAACACGAATGTTCTCGCGTTCGAAATAGGCTTCCGCCGTCGCACCGCCGCAGAGCAGCATCGTCCGGCATCCGTCGACAAACGCGGCCGCGGATCGCGCGAGCGCTGCAGCCACATCCGACGCCCTGGCCGGCGGCATGCCCTCCACCGCCTGTATCAAAGTCACGTCCTTTGCGTGCTCGGAACCGCGACGGACCTGTTCCACCTGTCCCGCAGGCGCCGCCAGATAGAGGAGATCGGGTACGGCACGCCGCAGTTCCTCGACCTGCGCCACGGTGATCGGATCCCGGGAGCCTATGGCCATAAGCAGTTGCCCCTCCCGCGCGGCAAAGGGCTCCGCACGCGGCCTGCCCGTCCTGCTCGCCAAGGCGTTGGCGAGCGAAAGCGCGCCGACGAGAAGATCGCCGGGGCCAATCCCATCGACTGCAACGCTCATCTCCTCGACCGTCCCGGTGTCCGGCACGACGGCGCGATCGGCGACGACACCCAGGCGGTCGGCAACGGAAATCGGTTGATCGACCCCGAAACCGCGGATCTGGCCATCGCTGACGACCCGGCCGAATTCCGGGATCGCCGGCAAGACAACCGCCCTTGCAAAATCCAGAACGGAAAGCTCCGCCTCGACGTTGCCCTTCAGGCGCGAATCGACCTTCTTGAAGATCCGCATGCCCGGTGCCATCGCCCGCTGCGCGAGCAGAACGCGTCGCGCGGCCTCTGCCGCGTCGATTTCGCGGCTACGCGTCGTAACCGCGATCACGTCGGAGCCGCGCTCGATCGCCTCGCCAAGCGCGCTCTGGTCTGCGACGACATCGACCGAGAAGCCATGAACAGCGAAGGGCGCCGCCGTATCCAGCGCGCCGGTCAGGTCATCGGCAATGATCAAAAGCCTGTTCTGCATTGCATCCATGCGGCATCCAATTTTTTACAAATTCCCAAGCGAACGATGCAGAATCGCGCTCATTTTTCCCTTTCAAATCATGGCAGAACCTGTGACGAAGGCAACATATTTTTTACAAGTATAGGACAAGTTGAAACTCCAATTTCCGAGCTTCGCGAGCGCCGGGTATCGATAGGAACGAGAGGCGAAGTCGACTCTAGATATGCTCCTGACAACATCAGTAGAGGCCATCTCGGCCAGACCGATCAATCAACAAAAGGAAAGGCCGAACCTGCTCAACGCAGATCCGGCCGACTTCGTTGTCGGAACAAGGAAACAAAGCGGGCCGGAAACCTCCGCCCCGCCGTCAACCGTTCAGCCGCCGAAGAACGCGAAGCGAACGACGAACAGGGCCGCAACGATCTGCGTTGCCGGGTGGATGACGTTCCATTTGCCGGTGAACACCTTGAGCACGACGTAGCTTACGAAGCCGAAGGCAAGGCCGTTGGCGATCGAATAGGTGAAGGGCATGGCGATCGCGGTCAGCGCCGCCGGTGCTGCCTCGGTCAGATCATCCCACTCGATTTCGGTGAGCTCGCGCATCATCAGGCCAGCGACATAGAGCAGCGCCGGCGCCGTTGCGTAAGACGGAACCGCCGCGGCGAGCGGCGAGATGAACAGCGCGGCGAGGAACAGTACGGAAATGACCAGCGCCGTAAGACCGGTACGGCCGCCGGCCTGGACGCCGGAAGCGCTCTCCACATATGCCGTGGTGCTGCTCGTGCCGATCAGCGAGCCAGCGATGATTGCTGAACTGTCGGCAAGCAGAGCACGGCCGAGCCGGCTGGGCTTGCCTTCCTCGACCAGCTTCGCGCGCTTGGCGACGCCGATCAGCGTGCCGGTCGCGTCGAACACTTCGACGAGCACGAAGACGAGAATGACATGGACCAGCCCGCCATGCAGCGCACCCATGATGTCGAGTTGCATGAAGGTGGGGGCGATGCTCGGCGGCGCCGAAACGATGCCCTTGAACTCGCTGACGCCAAGCAGCATCGACAGGACCGTGACGACGAGAATACCGATCAGGATCGCGCCGCGGATCTTTAGGGAATCCAGTACGGCGATGACGAAGAAGCCGAGGATCGCGAGCAAGGGCCCGGTCTGCTTGAGGTCGCCGAGCCCGACGAGCGTCGCCGGGTTGTCGACGACGATACCGGCGTTCTTGAGCGCGATGATGCCGAGGAACAGACCGATACCGGTCGCAATGGCGCTGCGCAACGAATGAGGAATGCCGGCAATCAGCCAGCTTCGCACGCCCGTGACCGTCAGCAGCAGGAAGATGAGACCGGAGATGAACACGGCGCCGAGCGCCTGCTGCCAGGTGAAGCCAAGAGCGGCGACGACGGTGAAGGCAAAGAAGGCGTTGAGCCCCATGCCCGGCGCCATGCCGATCGGCCAATTGGCGACGAGAGCCATGACTGCCGAGCCGAGCGCGGCGGCAAGACAGGTCGCGACGAAGATCGCATCGCGATCCATGCCTGTCGTCGACAGAATGTCGGGGTTGACGAAGATGATGTACGACATCGTCAGGAATGTCGTGAGGCCGGCAACCAGCTCGGTGCGGGCGGTCGTCCCATGCTCTTTCAGTTTGAAAAGTCGTTCAAACATTTTTCCTCCCTTGGCAGACGCCTCACGACGCAGCCGAACGACAGCGGCCGGGCAGATGCTCCTCCAACGTCCCGACCATTTGTATTTTTAACCGACCCGGAATTCAAAACGTCAGGCGGCCATTTCGGCCCTTCGGCCCGCACCGGATGAGCGCAGCGAATGCCTCATGCAGAGCGAAATGATTGTGCGTCGTCGCGCGAAGGATCGCTAGCCACCCATTTCGACGGCACGGGCGAAAGACTTTCAAATTTTTCAGCGCAGTGAGGACCACGCCGCTTTCTCATGTTGGCGCGGATCGCTCCCCGGCGGGCGGCACAAAAGCGGCATTATGGCCCGCTGAAAAGCCGCCGAAAATTTCTTGCGACGAGGCCTTGACCTTCCAACGATGGGAAGCTCCATCTTCATCCCATAGCGAAACAAAGGAGACAAGCATGCAACGCTACAAGATCGACGACATGAGCTGCGGCCACTGTGTCAGCACGGTGGAAAAGGCGATCCGGGGGATCGATCCGGCGGCCAAGGTCAACGCGGATCTCGGCACGAGGGAGGTGAGCGTCGAAACCACTGCTGACAGCAGCGCCATCGTACAGGCGTTGAAGACGGCCGGTTACGACAGCCTGCGGCTGTAAAGCTGGATGCGGTCGGCGCCCCGCCACAGCCGGAGCGCTGACCCTCTATCCCATCGACGAAGAATCGGAGCTTGAACATGCAACAGCACCGGCACGCCCATTATCACAGCCACGGCGGCGGTTCCGCTACCGTGTCTGCCGCAGCGACATCGCTGAACCGATTGGCTTTTTCCGCCACCGTGCACTGTCTGACCGGCTGTGCCATCGGTGAGGCGTTGGGCATGGTGATCGGCACGGCGCTTGGATGGGGCAATATGGAAACCGTCCTGTTGGCCGTCGTGCTGGCGTTCATCTTCGGTTATGGGCTGACGATGTTCCCGCTGCTGCGGGCTGGCATGCCATTCGCCGCCGTGCTCAAACTGGCGCTCGCTTCGGACACGGCGTCGATCGCAATTATGGAACTTGTCGACAACGCAATGATGCTGGTGATTCCAGGCGCAATGGACGCTGGTCTCTCTTCGCCACACTTCTGGATCAGCCTCGCCGTATCGCTCGTTATCGCCGGCGCCGCCGCCTTTCCTGTCAACCGCTGGCTGATCGCCCGCGGCAGGGGGCACGCCGTCATCCACGCCCACCACAAGCATTGAAACTACGACGCATTTTCGGACGGCTGAAAAAGCGAGCGGACGGGCAAGGCAAGCTTGACCTTCCCATCGCGAGAAGCCTCATCCTGGTTCGCAATCACATTTGCAAGGAGCACGACATGGGATCGGTGACGATGATCCAAACAAGAAATGCCGAACCGATTGCCGGGTCTGCAAGAACCGCCAGCATTCCGGTGGAAGGCATGACCTGCGCCTCCTGCGTCGCGAGAGTGGAAAAGGCCATTCGCGCGGTGCCGGGCGTCATGTCGGCTTCGGTCAATCTGGCGACGGAGCGGGCCGACGTGCGCTTCGATGCAACGGCGAAACCCTCCGAAATCGTCAAGGCGATCGAGAATTCGGGTTATGGCACCTCCGAAGAACTCCTCGAACTCGGCATTGAAGGCATGACATGCGCATCCTGCGTTGCGCGCATCGAAAAAGCGCTGAAGGCTGTGCCGGGAACCGTCGAGGCGAGCGTCAATCTTGCCACCGAGCGGGCTACCGTTCGCGTGATCAAAGGGCTCGCATCCGTTGACGTGCTCATCGAGGCCGTGCGTGGCGCCGGCTACGATGCCAGGCGCATAGCAGGCGGGCATGACGTCGACCAGGAAGCGGAGAAACGCGAGCAGGAAAGCCTTCGCCTGAGGCTCGCTCTCGTAATCGCCGCGCTGCTGACGCTGCCTGTCTTCGTCCTCGAAATGGGGGCGCATTTCATTCCGGCGATCCATGATTTCGTCATGACCCGCATCGGCATGCAGGAGAGCTGGTACCTGCAGTTCGTTCTCGCGTCCCTCGTCCTTTTCGGCCCCGGCCTTCGTTTCTTTGAGAAGGGCATTCCGGCGCTACTGAGAGCCGTACCGGACATGAATTCGCTGGTCGCGATCGGCACGCTTGCGGCTTGGGGCTATTCCGTCGTTGCGACCTTTGCATCCGGCCTGCTCCCGGCGGAGACCACCAACGTCTATTATGAAGCAGCGGCGGTGATCGTCACGCTGATCCTGCTCGGCCGCTTTCTCGAAGCGCGCGCCAAGGGCCGCACATCGGAGGCGATCAAGCACCTCATGGGCCTCCAGCCCAAGACCGCCCGTGTCATCCGCAATGGCGAAACGGTGGAAATTGCGATCGGCGACGTGCACGCGGGTGATATCCTTGTCGTCCGCCCCGGCGAGAAGGTCGCCGTCGACGGCATGGTCGTCGAGGGCAATTCCTATGTCGACGAATCAATGATCACCGGCGAGCCGGTCCCCGTTCAGAAGACGGAGGGGGCCGAGGTCGTCGGCGGCACGATCAACAAGACCGGCTCCTTCAGCTTCCGTGCCACCAAGGTCGGAACGGACACGGTGCTCGCGCAGATCATCCGCATGGTCGAGCAGGCCCAGGGCGCGAAGCTGCCTATCCAGTCGCTTGTCGACCGCGTGACCGCCTGGTTCGTACCCGCCGTCATGGTAATCGCTTTCGCAACGTTCCTCGTCTGGCTCGTCTTCGGCCCGGATCCCGCTTTGACCTTCGCGCTCGTCAACGGCGTCGCCGTGCTGATCATCGCCTGCCCCTGCGCGATGGGGCTCGCCACCCCCACTTCCATCATGGTCGGGACCGGCCGCGCGGCCGAATTGGGCGTGCTCTTCCGCAAGGGCGAGGCACTGCAGACGCTGCGCGATGCCGAAATCATCGCAATCGACAAGACCGGAACGCTGACCCGGGGGCGGCCCGAACTGACCGATCTCGAGACCGCAACGGGCTTTGAGCGCGATGCCGTTCTGGCCTTGGTCGCCGCGGTCGAGAAACGCTCCGAGCATCCGATCGCGGAAGCCATCGTCTCCGCGGCAAAGGAGGCCGGTCTCGCGGCCGGCGAAGCGGAGCAATTCGAGGCGATCCCCGGCTTCGGAACCCGCGCCAATGTTGCTGGACGAACCGTTCATATCGGCGCAGACAGGCTGATGGCGCGCGAGGGTATCGACGTCACCGTCTTCGCCGATCACGCTCGCCGCCTCGGTGACGAAGGCAAGAGCCCGCTTTACGCGGCGGTCGATGGCAAGCTCGCGGCAATCATCGCCGTCGCCGATCCGATCAAGGAGACGACGCCGCAGGCGATCCGCATGCTGCATCAGCTCGGCCTCAAGATCGCGATGATCACCGGCGACAATCGCCGCACGGCGGAGGCAATCGCCCGCAAGCTCGGGATCGATCAGGTCGTCGCCGAGGTTCTGCCCGAGGAAAAGGTCGCCGCGCTGCAGCAGCTGAAGACGACGGGACAAAACGTGGCCTTCGTCGGCGACGGCGTCAACGACGCCCCGGCGCTCGCCGCAGCCGATGTCGGGCTGGCGATCGGCACGGGAACGGATGTCGCCATCGAGAGCGCCGACGTCGTGCTGATGTCCGGCGACCTCCTCGGCGTGCCGAATGCCATCGCGCTTTCGAAGGCCACGATCCGCAACATCAAGGAGAATCTGTTCTGGGCCTTCGCCTATAATGCCTTGCTGATCCCGGTCGCCGCCGGTGCGCTCTACCCGGCCTACGGCGTGTTGCTTTCGCCCGTCTTCGCGGCCGGGGCCATGGCGCTTTCCAGCGTCTTCGTGGTCGGCAATGCGCTGCGTCTGAAGAGCTTCAGGAGCATCTCGCGTGAGAGCGCCGCAGTTCGATAGCGCCTGGCGCCATTGGCGCCTTGCGAGCGAGAGTCCTATATCAGCGGCATATGCTGCATTGTTCATTGAAACAGTGAGAGAATGATCCAACTCTTTGAATTACCGCAATTCCGGACGGGAAACTGTTGCACGCTTTTCCTGGAATTGCCCTGAAAGGTGATGTCATGAATATCGGCGATGTCGCGCGCGCCTCCGGCGTCTCGACGAAAATGATCCGCTACTACGAGACGATCGGCCTCATTCCGCCTGCCCACCGCAGCGAAGCCGGTTACCGCAACTATGGCGCCAACGACGTCCATACGCTTCGCTTCATCCGCCGCGCGCGTGATCTCGGGTTCACGGTCGAGCAGATGACGGATCTGCTTGCACTCTGGCGCGACCGCTCCCGCGCAAGCAGCGAGGTCAAGAAGATCGCGCTCGATCAAGTGGAAATCTTGGAGCGCAAGGCGGAAGAACTGAAGGCGATGAGCCGGACGCTCAAGCATCTCGCCGCCCATTGCCACGGCGACGAGCGGCCGGATTGCCCGATCCTCGATGACCTTGCCGAAGCGGAAGCGAACTCCGGGAAGGCACAGGAACCAGCCCGTTTCGGCCGCAACGGTATCGATCCGCTGCGGATCAAGGCACGATGAAGCCTGCAGAGTTCGCCCTCCAAGTCACGATGGGAACGACGGCGCGGCCAAGAGCCGCTTCGCCGTACCGGCGGAAATGGAGGCCGGCGCGGCCGACTGTGTCCTGCGAACGCGCCCCAGCGGTACACGGTGCCAGGGAGCGCCTGCGGTCATTTCGCGACAAAGAGCAGATCGAAGCCCCTGAATTCGCGCCCCGCCACCGATTTGCGGATCGCCGCCCAGATGGCGGACGGGTTTTCGAGCCTGAACCCGCGAAAGCTCCGGATTAGGCGCACGGTGGCCGCGATCGTTCGCAGCGCGCGGGTGAACCGTGGACCGGATAGGGAGGCGGCGAGGATCTGCGGATGCACCGCGATCAGCACGCCCGCCGTTCTCTTGCGGTCGATCGCCCGGAACTGATCGAGCGCCTTGTACTCGTAGCCTTCGATGTCAATCTTGAAGCAGAGCCGTTCCGTCCTTGCCATTTTCTGAAGGTCGGCAATGGTGACGGTTTGCGCCGTCACTGCCATGCCGGTGTCGTCGGCAATCAGCGCCGAGGTTTCGGAACTGCCGAAGCCGCCGCCGACCGAGTGCAACACCAGGCATTCGTCCTCGGAGAGCGCAGCGTTGATGAGCTTCACCTCGCCCGCATTTTCGCGTTGCATCTGCGTGAGTATGTCGAAGCACACCGGATCGGGCTCGACCGTGATGACATTGTCCGCGATCTGTGCCGTCCAGTAGGGCGTTACGCCGATCCAGCCGCCGATGTCGATGAACGTCGTCGTCCCGTCGACGAGGCGCTCTATGTTGCGGAACGTACCGGGCTCCCACTGGCCACCTTGCAGTCGGGCAAAGAAGCGCGCCTTCTCCGGCTTCTCGGGGAAATAGACGGTCTTCTGAAAATAGGTTATCGCGCGCATCGCGCCTCTTTAATGCATTTCGGGGCGACGTGTGAAGCGGTTCCCCAGGGAAATGCGAGGAAACAAAGAGTTAGGGCAATGCTGCGCCGCTGCCCGGTTGCAAACATCAACGCGGCCGAGTGGTGCTTACGCCTCTGCCCTCTGAGCGCGGCTGCGCGCCTCGGTGAGTTCGGAGGTGGTCTGGCTGAGGCGGTCGGCGAGCACGCGCATGATTTCCACCGCCATCTCCGGGAAGTCCGCCAGCAATTTCAGGAAATCGTCCTTGCGAATGCGCAACGCTTCGAGCCCCGTACTTGTCTTGACGGTAGCTGTGCGCGGCGTGTTGCAGAGGATGGCGATCTCGCCGACGATCGAATTCTGTTCCACCTCGGCGACTTTCAATTGTCCATTTGGCGTCGTAACCAAAACATCGGCTTTGCCGGAGAGGATCACATAGGCCGCGTCGCCGATATCGCCTTGATGAAACAGATTTTCTCCCGCGCTGTACATTACCCTGTCGGAGGTGAATGCCAGAAGCTTGAGCTTGGCGGGTGGTAAGCCGGAAAACAGCGTGATCCGGCGCAGCATTTCCACTTCATCTTTTAGGAGCATAACAGTCCGCTTCTCCGAGTGTGTCGCGGGCATAAGCACCCTTTCCCCCCGGCGAGCGGGAAAATATGCTTGCGCCTTGACACTAATACTACATCAAGATGCCAGTTCCTTATAGTCGCTGTCTTTCACGCGTGTTTCCACAGCTTCGTCGCTCACGAGCCGCCCGTTTTCGAAGTACGCCTCGCGGTCGAACAATTCGGAAAGAGCCGGATTGGCGAGAACCCAGACGATCGCCGGCTTGCGTTCGTCCTGGCGCAGGAAGGCAAAGACGTTGCGGGTGATCTGCTCCTGTGCTCGCTGGTCGAGCGCGAGCAGCGGTTGATTGAAGATGTAGAAGTCCGACACGCGGATCAATGCGCGCGCAAGGTTGAGTTTCTGCCGCTGGCCCGCGGTCAGCCGCTTGCCGCCCGCGCCGACGTTGAAGTCCAGTCCGAAGGCAAGCACATCGTTGTAGAGCCCGAGTGACTCGAAGAGATCGCGCACGATTGCGCGGATTCTCTCGGAACCGTCGGTGTGCTTGTGGCCGATGCGACCGAAGAGCACGTTATCGATGATGCTGGCCGAGGCTATGTAACGGTTCGGCTGGTAGTGCTCGATGATGCCGACGAGATCCTCGGGCAAACCTTCGCTGAACTCCCGCCGCGCCTCGACGATCTTCGTCATCAATTCTTCCGACAACAGGCCGAAGCGGTGGCGTGGCTCGATATAGCCGAAGCACAGACGGATGATCTTGATGGCATCATCCTCGGAAACTTCGTCGAGCGCTCGTCCCCTCACCTTCTGGAGCAGCGCTTCATAGACCGGAATCTCTTCTGCCGCCATGAAGGTGAGTTGCTGGAAGAACGGGTGGTCCGGAGGCAGGTCGCGGAACAGTTCGACGACGTTGCCGGCAATTTCCAGGCCCATCTCGTAGAAGATCTCGTGCAGCCCGGCTCTTCTCAAGACCGTCTTGAAGAAGGGGTGATCTTCGAGCGCCTTTTCCCAGCGCGCATGATCGGTCACCGTCCCGAAGAGCAGGTTTTCGCCGACCGTCGCCTCGATATTGTAGGAACCGGGTTCGAAGAACACGACGAGATCGCTGAGCTTCTCGGCTTCGAGGCGCCTGCGAAGGGCTCCACGCATCTCCACGATTTCAGCGGCAAAAGCTTCGTGTTCCTCGGGATTAATGGTCGCGCGGCCCGCAAGCGCCATGATGTCGTTCGTGAGAAGCACGGTATCGAGCACAGCTCTGACCTTCGCGAAGAGATCGTCCGGGCCGGTCGCACCCGCAGCCCCATAATCGATCCAGTCGCTGTTGAGATCGAGCGAGGGATTGCCGGCAAGTTTTGCTTCGAGCACCTCCCACCGACGATGGGCAGCCTTGTCGCCCTCGTAAGCCACCTCCTGCAGAGGCGCGTGCTTGAGGCCGTAAAGCAGATTGTCGCCAAGGCTGCCCTGGAAGGTGTAGACCTCCGACGAGGCGTAGGAGATTCGCCGTCCGACGACCGATTCCGGCATGTCGTGGATATCATCGTCGCCGACGACGATCCTGCCGCTTTCGGGCCATGTCAGGCGTCCGAAGGCCTCGGCAAGCGCCTCTCCCCCGCCGGTCGAGCCGCCCGTGATCGCGACAGCTTCGCCGGGGCGCACCTGGAGCGACACATGTTCCACGAGCTTCGAACCGCCGTCGTCGGCGACAGAAAGGTTGACGGCTGCAAGCGCTCCCGTGATCGGCGCGGCAGCGGTGACTGAGATCGCCTGGACGCCTGGATCGATCAACGGCTGGACACTGAACTGCTCGACGACCTGGGCGTACTTGACCTGCACGTCCTGGCGCGCCTGGTCCCAGTCAATGAGTTCTTTCAGGGGACCGGGCAGGTCCTTATAGGCACCGATCACCGCAACGAGCTGGCCGATATCGAGCCGGCCCTGCAGGGCGAAATAGCCGCCGATCGAGTAGAACAGGAACGGAGTGACCTGAGCCAGGAAGTTGTTCAGGAACTTGACCAGGAACTTCCACTGATAGAGATCATAGCGGATCTTGAATATCCGGCCGAGGCGGGCGGCGATGTCGGCTCTTTCATAGTTGGACGTATCGTGCCCGCGAATGGTGCCGATGCCGTCCACGATCTCGCTGACCCGGCCCGACAATTCGCGCGCCGTCAGTTGGCGTTCGCGCCCCAGGACGATCAGCCGCCGGCGCATGCGTGGGATGATCACCGCCTGTATCGCGACGATAAAGGCGGCGATGAGACCGAGCCACAGGCTCTGGAGCAGGATGAAGATCAGCGCGGTCAAGGCCTGGCCGCCAAGCAGCGCCGGCTGTACGAAGGCATCGCCGGTGAACCCGCCAAGGGGCTCGACCTCATCCTTGATCATGGTCGAGATTTCGGCGGGCTTCACGCGCTTGAAGTGACCCGGCGGGAAGCGAAGCACGCGGTCGACAAGCTCGAAGCGGATGCGCCGCAGGAGGCGCTCGCCGAGCCGGCCCTTGTAGGTATTGATGTAGAACTTGAAGAGCCCGTTGATGATGACGAGCAGCAAGAAGACAAGGCTGAGGGCAAGCAGCATTCCCTCCCGCTCAAGCTGAAAGCCCGAAAACAGATTGACCTCGCCAAAAAAGGGCAGATCGAAGGAAATCGGCAGGAAGGCCTGGGTTGCCTCGGGGCTTTCGAAACCCGCGCCCTGAATCGGTCCGTTGACGATCTGCTTGGGGAGATCAAAGGACAGGAAATAGGGTACCATCGACAGCGCAACGACCAGCAGTATCCAAAGCTGCTGCTTGCGTGTGTGAGTCCAGATGTAGCGGGAAAGACGTGTTTCCATGTGCCGGCAATGTGACCTAACTTAAATACGGATCGCCGAACCGATTTGGGCCGGCGGGTTCCTGTCGCAGATGGTTCCAGTCCACCAGATCGTCAATGGACTCGCGCATCGTCCACGAAATCGTGACTGCCCGGCATGAGAGCAGAGCCCTGCCCCATGTCAAGCGGACACGAACCGCTAATAAGATCCGTCGAACAGATCGCCCCTTCAGCAAAGCCTGACGGTCCCTTGCATATGTCGCGAGCATCTTCGGCCTGCGGCGTCCTCGCGCGTGGCTTGCACTCGCCTACCCGTCAGCTTACAACAGCCTCATGATGCATGCCACCCATTCTCCCCCCGAAGATTGGCACGAGAACGCCTATGATCTCGTACGCGGGATCGCCGTTTATTCCGGCAGCGCCGTCGTGGCGGGCATCGGCAAGGTGATAGCCAAGCACCGGGACGCGGACATCGCGAACGCGTTCAACTATAAACAGGTCGGCTGCAAAATCTGGGCGCGTGACAAGCTGCTCGAAAGCTCTGGCCCGGCCTTCGATCGAATCGCCGTGCTGGGCGGCTGGTACGGGATTTTGCCGGCAATGCTCTTCGAAGACGCGCGCTTCGACATCGGCACGATCGATAGCTACGACATCGATCCTGCGGTGGAGGAGGTCGCACGCACGCTGAATTCAGCGCATGGCGACCGGTTCCGGGCGATAACGGCGGACATGTATGCTCTCGACTACCGGACCATTGGGGCCGACTTGATCGTCAATACGAGCTGCGAGCATATTGCCGATCTCGGACTCTGGCTCGAGCTTCTTCCACGGGCGACCCGCGTACTGCTGCAGTCAAACGACTATTTCAGCGAACCGACCCACATAAGCTGCGTCTCGTCGCTTGAGGAGTTTCAGGCACGAGCCGGCCTGGCGAAACTTGACTTCGCGGGCACGCTGCCGATGAAAAAATACAACCGCTTCATGCTGATCGGGACGGTCTGACCTCCCGCTTACAGGTGCTCCCGGAGGATCGCTGCCGTCCGGGCGGCGCCGTCAAGATCAAGCGGCGGGACCTCCGGTTTAGGCCGGTCAAGCATCGCCTCGATATCGCGTGCGAGCCGATCGGACGTGATGTCTTCCTCCGGCAGAACGCGGGCAAGGCCGAGTCTTTCGAGCCGTATCGCACGTGTACTCTGCTCGGTTTCCCCACCCGCCGTGAAGGGAATGAGCAACGAGCCGCAGCCGGCGCGAAGAATATCGCAAACGGTGTTGTATCCGGCTTGAGAGACCGAGAGCCGGGCCCCGGCGAGCAGGGCCGCAAAATCCTGCCGAAAGCGAAAGAGACCGACGCCGGCCGGAGCTACGGCGGCGAGGGCATCGAAATCAGCCTGCGGCAGGTTGGGCCCGGTTACGAGGCACCAGCGAAGCGTCTTCGGCAGGATTGCTGCGGCTCCGAGCGCTGCGCCGATCAGATCCTTGCCGACGGCGCCACCACCCGCCGAAACCACGACATCGAATTTCTCCTTCGGTTCGGCAGGTGGCGGCGGTGCGACAAGACCGGTGTAGGCGACCTTCTGGGCGATCTCGCCCGCGAGCGGAAAAGTTTCCTCAAGCCGAGCAAACGCTGGATCGCCGTGGACGAGCACGAGATCGAAATGCGCCTTGACCAGTTCCACCGTCTCCTCTGCACGGCCGGGTTTGACCCGTTCCTGAAGAATGTCGCGCAGCGAAGTCGCCACCAGCGGCCGCCGCTCCATCGCCGCAATGGCATCCAGCAGCGGCAGCAGTTCGAAACGCATCTGCCTGCGGCCAAAGGGGAACGCTTCGATGATGACGACATCAGGCTTCGAAGCGTGCAGTGCCTCGATCAGCAGGTTCTTGCGGTGTTGCTGGAAAGCGTCCGTCACCGGATTGCCGTCGCCGTCGGTCAGACCGGAAAAGCCCTTGTCTCCGGCCGTTACCGACGGTAGCGCGACCGTCGTCAGGCCATCTGCCGGAAATCCCGGAACAGGCGCACCGCCGGTGACCAGCGTCACGTCGAACCCGTCGGCGGACAACGCTTTCGCGATCCGGCTCGCTCGTGCCAGATGCCCGATACCGAGCAGATGCTGCACATAAAAGAAGACGCGCTTGGTCAAGAGGCCTTGCTCCACTCGCTTTCGAAGAGCCCGATCAGTTGGCTCACACTCGCATGATGGTCGAACTCGGCGCGAACGCGCCGTTCGGCGGCCGCGCCAAGCTGGCGCCTGAGATCCGGGTCGCGAGCCAGCCGCTCGATCGCTACGGCGAGCGCACGAGGGTCTTCGGGGGGCACGAGAAGGCCGTTCTGATTGTCCGCCAGCAATTCCGGGACGCCCGAAACGGATGTCGAGACGCAAGGCAATCTCTGGCTCGACGCTTCGACCAGAACGTTGGGCAAGCCGTCGCGGTCACCATCGGCTGCAACCCGGCACGCCAACGCGAACATGTCGCTGTCGCGGTAATGCTGGAGCACGTCAGTCTGGTCGAGCGCACCTTTCCAGCTGACACGGTCGGCAAGGCCGAGTTCGCGGGCGATCTTCTTGAGGTCGCCGGCAAGTTCGCCCGCGCCGATATGCTCGAAGCGCCAGTTGAGATCGCCAGGCAAAAGCGACAAGGCTTTCAGCAGGATATCATAGCCCTTCTTGGCGACGGCGCGCCCGACGCTGACGATTCGAACGGGATCGGCAGGATCGGAGCCATCGCGGCCGGAGTGGTCGCCTCCAAAGGCCGGGAAGCGGTCCAGGTCGAGGCCATGATAGCTCAAATGCACCCTTGATTTCGATGCCGTCAGGCTTTGCAGGTACTCGAAGCCGCTGCGTGTGCAGGTAACAGTCCAGCGGGCCCGGTCGAGCTTTTCGGAAAGCTCCCAATCGGACGACGTCCAGATATCCTTGGCATGGGCGGAGCAGGTCCAGGGGACGCCTGCGATGATGCTGGCATAACCGGTCACCGAGGCGGGCGTGTGGATGAAATGTGCGTGAAGCCAGGTCGCGGCGCCCGGCCATTCGGCGACCAGTACCAGTGCCTGCCCGAACCGCCGGAACCGGTTGCGCGTCGGGTCGCGCATGAGGTCCGCAAGGAATAGGCCGAGCGCTCGCCAGAAGCCGGCTTTCGGCATCAGCCGGAGCCACGCGCGAAACACGCGCCACGGTTCCTCGTGCAAATATTCCGGCAAATAGTGGACGTCGGCGCGGATTTCGTCGTGCACGGGATGTCGCTTGCCATCGGTCGGACGACGGAGCGCGACCAGAACGAGTTCGTGCCCCGCCTTTTCGAGGCCAAGCAGTTCCTGCGCGATAAAGGTTTCCGACAGGCGCGGATAGCCTTTCAGGACGACGGCAATCTTACGATTTGGCGACACTGGCTCAGCTCGTTTGCTTCACGATGCTCAGGTGCTCTTTCGATCTATGATCGAGCCAGCTGCCGACAAGCTCGGAGATGTGGACAAGGCCCTCAAGCCTCAGGCCATTGGCGGCGCGCGACGGGGGCGCGCGTCCCGGCAACGCCTTCAACGCGGCCGCAAACCGCAGCGGATCCTCGGCCTCATCGGGAAGCAGCATCTCGACCAGGCCAAGATCGGACGCGCGTCGAGCGCGGATCAACTGCTCCTCGCGCGGCTCGAGACGCGGCACAATCAAGGCCGGTTTGTCAAAGGAGAGAATCTCGCAGTAGGTGTTGTAGCCGCCCATCGAGACCACCCCTCTTGCGCCGGCGATCAGTTCCTCCATGCGATTGTCGAACTCGATTATCTTGATGAAAGGGATACGACCGCCCTTCTTGATCAGCTTGTTGCGTTGCTTCGCCGGCATGTAAGGCCCGAGCACCACGAGAGCGTTGTACGTCAGTTCGGGATCCTGCTGATAGGCGTGGATCACGTCATGAATGAGTTCGGCGCCGTCACCGCCTCCACCGGTGGTGACCAGGATATAGTCCCCTTCCGGCCTGTGGTCGGGCAGCCCGTCATGCGGCACGCTTCGTTGCAGGAAACCGACGAAGTTCATGCGTTCGCGCACCGCCGCGGGCACCTCAAGGCCCACCAGCGGATCGTAAAAATCCGGCGGGCCATAAACCCAGATCGCATCGTAGAACTGCTCGATCTTGCGCATGGTGTCGCGACGCTTCCATTCGACTTCGAGCAGATGCGGCGCGTCCATGATCTCCCGAAGCCCAAGAACCAACTTCGTGCCGTGGGTCTTGAGATAGGTGAGTGTATCCTCGACCTCTCCGCGCAGGCCCATCGGCTCTTTGTCAACGATGAAGATGTCCGGCTTGAACGTCTCGGCCGTGGAGCGAATGATCGACTGGCGCATCTTCAGCGTCTCGTGCAACTCGATGTGCCGGTCGAGCGATGTGTATTCACCGTTTCTGAGTTTGATGACGCTCGGAATCTTCACGAAGTCAACACGCGCGCGATAATCAAAGGCTCCGGCGATCGTTGCACCGGAGATGATCAGGATCTGCAATCCGCTATAGTCTTCCACGAGCGCATGCGCGATCGTCCGACAGCGCCGCAGGTGACCGAGGCCGAACGTGTCGTGGCTGTACATGAGGATCCGGGCATCCTCGAAACGCCGTACCATGCGAAGAACCTTTCGCTCATTATTTAGAAAGCCTGCAACACGATACAGGGCCCGCGGCAGTCAATGGCATGCCGGCCTTATTTGTAGGGATCGGCCGCGTCGCGCAAGCCGTCTCCCAGGAAGTTGAACGCCAAAATCACAAGAATGACCGGTATAGTCGGAAAGAGCAGCCAGGGATAGAAAGCGATGACGCTGACGCTCTTTGCCTCCGTCAGCAGGATGCCCCAGCTCGTTATAGGCGGGCGCAGACCCAACCCGAGGAAGCTCAGCGCCGTCTCGCCGAGGATCATGCCGGGTATGGAGATCGTCGCGGTGGCAATGAGATGGGACATGAACCCCGGCACAAGATGTCGCCCGATGATGCGGCTGCTTCGCGCGCCCATTAGCTGTGCCGCAAGGACATAATCCTCCTCGCGCAGCGCAAGCAGCTTCGAGCGGACGGCCCGCGCAAGGCCCGTCCAATCGAGAAGCCCCAGAATCACGGTGATACCGAGATAGATGAGGATCGGGCTCCATGTTGCGGGCATGATCGCCGCGAGCGACAGCCACAGCGGAATGCTCGGAATCGATTGAAGCACCTCGATCAATCTCTGGACAATGAGATCGAAAACGCCGCCATGATAGCCGGCAAGCCCACCGATGACGATCCCGAGCACAAAGCTCACGGTAATGCCGAGAAGGCCGATGGTCAGGGAGATCCGCGCGCCGTAGATGATGCGCGACAGCACGTCGCGTCCCAGCCGGTCGGTCCCCAGGAGAAAGAGCTCGCCGCCCTCTGCGGGGCAGGCCAGATGCAGGTTGGTCTCGAAAAGACCCCAGAAACGATAGCTGTCGCCGCGGCAGAAGAAGCGGATCGGCTCCACGTCCGCGGGATTGTCCGCATAGTTCCGCTTCAGCGTATCCATGTCCAGTGTCATCGTCCGGCCGTAAACGAAGGGGCCGACAAATGCGCCGTCATGGAAAAGGTGAACGGGCTGCGGCGGCGTGTAGATGAAATCGACATTGCGCGTGTGGAGGTTGTACGGCGCCAGAAACTCGCAAAAGAGAATCATGACGTAGAGGATTGCCAGGAAAACGCCGGAGGCGAGCGCCAGCTTGTGCCGCTTGAACTTCCACCACATCAGGCGCAATTGCGACGCCTGGTTCACGCGCACCTGCTCCTCCGTCATGACCTCGACGGAATAGGGATCGAACGGGGCGGTGGATACGTAATGCGGCAGGGGTTCGCCGGGCGCCGGTATAGGTGACGTCACTTCGTACTCCTGCCTTGCAGACGGATTCTGGGATCGAGAACGGCGAGCGCAAGATCGGAAATCAGCACACCGATGACCGTAAGAAATGCGAGAAACATCAGGAACGAACCAGCGAGATACATGTCCTGGCTCTGCAGCGCCTTGATCAACATCGGCCCTGTCGTTTCAAGCGAAAGGACGATCGCCGTGATCTCGGCGCCGGAGATGATCGCCGGCAGGATCGAGCCGATGTCGGAGATGAAGAAGTTGAGCGCCATGCGCAACGGGTACTTGAGGAGGGTCTTGGTAGGTGAGAGCCCCTTCGCCCTCGCGGTGACGACATATTGCTTTTGAAGCTCGTCGAGCAGGTTGGCCCTGAGCCGCCGGATCATGCCCGCCGTTCCCGCCGCGCCTATGATGATCACCGGTATCCACATGTGCTCGAGCATCGACTTGGCCTTGTCCCAACTCATCGGCTCGGAAAGGTATTTCTGATCCATGAGATGGCCGATCGAGGTGCCGAACCAGATGTTCGCGAAATACATGAGGATGAGCGCCAGCATGAAATTCGGCACCGCAATCCCGATGAGGCCGATCAGGGAAAGTCCATAATCGCCCCAGCTATACTGATGCGTCGCGGCATAGATGCCGATCGGGAACGCGATGATCCAGGTCAGCATGATAGTAAAGAACGAGACGAGGATCGTCAGCCAGAGCCGGTCTCCCACGACCTCGCTCACCGGCAGTTCGTATTCGAACGAATAGCCGAAGTCGCCCTGCAGCATGCCGGCGACCCAATAGATGTAGCGCAGCACCGGCGGTTGATCGAAGCCGTACTCTTTGCGCAGCGCGTCGATCTGCTCCATGTTGACGCCTTCGCCCTGCGCCCTGATCTCGGCGATGTAGCTCTCGAAATAATCTCCCGGCGGCAGTTCGATGATCGCAAACACCAAGGCCGAGATAATCAGGAGAGTCGGAACCATCGCGGCGATACGCCAGAGAATGTATCGCAGCATGTCAGGCGTCCTGTTCGAGCCAGAAGGTGTCGGGATTGTACACGCCGAAATAGCTCGTCGGGTCGAAGCCGTATAGCGCCTTGTCCGGCACATTCCGGAGCTTCGCGGAGACGAGGATCGGCTGCAGCGATGCGTTGACGAGGCCGATCGAGAAGACCTGATCGGTATAGATCGAGAGCATCGATTTCCAGATCTCCGCCCGCTCGACATCGGTCGACGAATGCCGCCAGCGTTTCAGCAGGTCCAGAAGCTCGACCACCGGCGGCAGCTCCGGCGCCTCACCCATTTCGCCGTGCGAGAGATAGTTGAGCCCCCAGACCGGCCATTGCAACTGGTCGTCGGCCGTGGGCGCAAGCTGCCCCGGATTCATGTCCGCGGTCGGAACGCCGTTATCGATGCCGAACCACATGGACATGATGATCTCGCCGCCGACCGCGCGGCTGCGGAAGGTGTCGCGCTGGGATGTCCGGATGAAGAGCGATATGCCGACCTTCTGCCAATAATCGGTTATGAGCTGCAGAACATCCGTCTCAAGCGTGCTTTCGCCCGCCGTCTCGACGACGATCTGCGCCGCCCTTCCGTCCGGCAGGATACGAATTCCGTCGCTGCCGCGCTTGGCCAGGCCCGCCGCGTCGAGCAAACTGTTGGCCTGATCCGGGTCGTGGGCCGCCCAGGCGCTGGCGAATTCGGGCCGGAACAGCGGGCTGTCCGGCAGCACCGTATCGGCGCTCTCCTTGGTAAGACCATAGAACACCGCCATGTTGATCTCGCGCCTGTCGATCGCCAGCGACAGCGCGCGCCTGACACGG
The DNA here is from genome assembly GCF_013283645.1 of Sinorhizobium psoraleae. Classification (GTDB taxonomy): domain Bacteria; phylum Pseudomonadota; class Alphaproteobacteria; order Rhizobiales; family Rhizobiaceae; genus Sinorhizobium; species Sinorhizobium psoraleae. The sequence goes on along the minus strand of NZ_JABEKV010000003.1, from coordinate 898,695 downwards.
ACATCCTGCAGAAGCGGGCGCCATATCGGATCGGAGCAGTTGAGATTGGGAAGCAGCGCCAGGCGCGACCCTTGCGTCTTCTTCCACAGCTTGATCTTTACCGGATAGCGCTTCTCGGCATCCTTCAGATAAGTGTAGTCGACGAAATCAATGCCCGTCGCCTGGAGGTCGCTTTCGCCCGTACCGGTTTTCGCCGGGATGAGCGAAGAGGAGCTGACGTTCAAAACGAACTTGTCGATATAGGGCAGTTGCAGGCCGTTCTCGTCGACCCGGTGGAAATACGGATTGCGCTCGAAGATGAACTGCTCGGCCGGAAGGGATGTGGTGTTCCGCCAGGGATCGAGTGTCGGCAGATCAGGATTTTCCGGCCGATAGGAGCGGGCCATGCGCATGTGCAACTGGCTCCACTTCTTGACCCGCTCTTCCTTCATCGTTGCTTTGAGCTTGTCCTCGTCCTGATACTTCTTGTGAAACTGTTTGAGGTAGGCGGCCGGCATCACGATGACCAGTGGCTGCGGAGCGGCGAGCTTCTGCAGGAAATCGGGATTGGGCTTCGTCCAGGAATAACGCACGGTCCGCTCGTCGACGATCTCGAATTTGCCCGCCTCGCCATCCATGACCAGCGCCGTCGGGAGACCCGCCGGGGAGAGATCCTCGTTGAGCAGCACGTCCTCCCAGCAGTAGCGGAAGTCTTCCGTCGAAAGCGGCGTTCCATCCGACCACTTGTGGCCTTCGCGCAGACGCAGCGTGAAGATGCGGTCCTCGACCGTTTCGTAGCTTTCGAGAACGTCTGCCTTGAGGTTCAGCGCCTCGTCGTAGCCGACAAGCCTGGAGTAGCCGTAGACCGTCATCAGGCGGATGTCCTTGGCGCTGCCGATCAGGCTGCGGATCACGCCTCCATGCCTGCCTGGCGTGCGCCCCATGGCCGCCACATTGATCACGCGCGGCGTTTTCGGCAGCCGCTCGTTGACCGGAGGAAGCTTGCCTTCCGCAACCAGCGGCGCAAGCGCCTCTGCCTCCGTTCCCGCCGCGAGGAGGCGCGGCGGCAGAACGGTGGAAGCCAGCATGGCAAGTGCCGTTCTTCGGGTGATCATGGGCGTAGCTCCCTTGCATCCACCGACTTTCTGGCAAGGACGAAATGATCGCCGCCGAGATTCGCAGGAAAGAGGGCGTCGCCCTCACCATCGTCCGAGAACTGTGCTCCCCACCGCCGCTTGTCTGACCCTCCGCTCGCCTGGAGGGCGTCAAAATCGAGCTTCCGATCGAGATCGGGATAGGGCACGGCTGCGAGCAGGGATTTGGTATAGGGGTGCACGGGATTGCGCATCAGCACTTCGCGCGGCGCAAGCTCGACAATCCGGCCGGCGCACATCACCGCGATCCGATCCGCCATATAGTCCACCACCGCGAGATTGTGCGAGATGAACAGCGATGTCAGGCCCAATTCCTTCTGCAAATCCTTGAGAAGGTTGAGGATCTGGGCTTGCACCGAGACATCGAGCGCGGAGACGGGCTCGTCGCAAATCAGCAACTCCGGAACGAGCGCGAGCGCGCGGGCGATGCCGATACGCTGCCTCTGACCGCCGGAGAAACTGTGCGGATAGCGGTTGATGAAACGCTGGTCGAGGCCGACGGCCTGAAGCAGCGAGCGGACGGTTTCCACCCGGGACTTTGCCGTTCCGCGACCGTGGATCTCGAGCGGTTCGCTGAGAATGTTCTTGACCGTCATGCGCGGTGAAAGCGACGATACCGGGTCCTGGAAGACCATCTGGATTTTTGCGCGCAACTCCTTCAGTGCCGCGCCCTCGAGCTTCAGGAGGTCGATCGCCCCCTCGCCGTCGTCGTAGGTTATCGATCCTGCATCGGGGGTCACCGCACGCATCAGGATCTTGCTCACCGTCGTCTTGCCGCAGCCGCTTTCGCCGACAAGACCGAGGCATTCGCCGCGGCGAATGTCGAAGCTGACATTGTCGACGGCGCGGTGCTCAGAGCCACCGTTGCTGCCAAACCAACCCGAGCTTCGGGTGGTGAACGTTTTCGTCAGGTTACGGACGGAGATCAGAATATCCGAGCCCGAGGTTTTTCGAGACTGCTTGTTTCCAAGAAGGCTTTCGGCCTTGACCGGCACTTCGCGCAATGCCTTCAACCGCTCTCCGGGTTTCATGTCGAAGTGCGGCACAGCGGCCATCAACCCCTTCAGATAGGGATGCTGGGGGTTTCGGAAGATCGCATCGACCGGTCCCGCCTCGACGATCTCGCCGTGATAGATGACGACGACTTCGTCAGCCATGTTGGCGACGACGCCGAGGTCATGCGTGATCAACAGCATGGCCATATCGAGCTTCGCTTGAAGCTCGCGCAACAGTTGCAGAATTTGCGCCTGTACCGTCACGTCGAGCGCAGTTGTCGGCTCGTCGGCAATCAGGAGCGCCGGCCGGCAGATAAGCGCCATGGCGATCATCGCACGCTGGCGCATCCCGCCGGAGAGTTCGAAAGGGTACATGTCGTAAGCGCGCGCCGGGTTGGCAAATCCGACATAGCCCAGCAGCTGCTCGGTCCTCGCTCTCCGCTCGGCCTTTTCGGCGTCCGTGTGTATCGCCATCACCTCGGAAATCTGGTTTCCGATCGTGTGGAGCGGCGACAGCGAGGTCATCGGCTCCTGGAAGATCTTGCTGATGCGCGCGCCACGAATATCCTGGATATCGCCCCCCTCCGGGTCGAGCGAAAGCAGGTCGACAGGCTTGCCCGCGACGGCCGGGTCGTTGAACAGGACGCGTCCGCTAACCCTTGCGACGCTCGGCAGAATGCCCATGATGGCTTGGCTGATCGCCGACTTGCCGGACCCGGACTCGCCGACGAGCGCAGTTACCTTGCCTGGCAGAATCCTGAAATTTGCACCCCTGACGGCTTCGACTTCGCCGCCGAGCACCGAGAATGTGATCCGCAGACCCTCAACTCGCAGCAGGTCCGCTCCTGATGTCATTGCAGCACGCTTCCCTCACTACCCCAGAGCGCCGTACGTCGTCCCGGAACGCACATGGTCGCTCTCCTCTTTGGTTCTACGCATCATTTCCCGAACGCGATTCCGCGCCCGGCGATGGCGTATCGTCCGGCCCCAAAAAAAGAGTAGCCTAGCTTCAACGGGCTGTCCAGCACACCACCCGAGGCGCCAGAAGTGCTGTATTTGCGCGGGCCGCGCAGCCTATGAGAAAGGACAAATGCCGCTCGGCAGGACGTCGGCACAACGCGTGGAGCGACGGAAATCGTCATAGTAAAGCGTCCAGTTCGTGGTATCCGCCGCCCGGTACGGCCCGAACTTGAAATATTGGTTTTCGCCCAGCCCCTTGTCCGCGTGGCCGATATGCCCCTTCACGGTAATGACCGGCTGCCCATTGGCGAACAGCTCTATATGTCCGGACCCCTCAGGTCCGGGTTTGGTGAAGACGGCAAAGTCGATCCAGCCGGACTTGGGGTCCGGCAGCGGATTGCCGTGGTTGGTCACGGTGACCGCGGTCGTGCACGAATTGAAAAGGCGACCATCTTCCGCCTTCCAGTTTGCGTCCGACGCAACCAGCATGCGCATCTGGTTCAGTTCGGGGCGAACCCATACGGGAACCTCCCCCGGCGCGCAGCGCGCCGGCGTGCTCGCCGGCCCGGTGGACACTGGCGGCAGATAATTGGTCTCGACGGTAACGAAGAGCTTTCCCAAGCTCATGCGGAACGCCAGAAAGGGGCTGAAGTCTCCGTTGGCGCCGTGATCGATTTCACGTTTCCATTGCGCGATGAGGTAACGATGGTCTCCACTCGGTACGGGATCGGCGAACTTGACCGAAAAGCCGTACCAGACTCCCTGGTCGTAAGGCACGCGCAGTGCCGTCTTCTCCCAGATTTCCGCCCGCTCGCTGCACCCGTCGTCCGACGGCGGGCATTTCGGCACGATGGACAGTTTCAACCCACCATTTCCGGTGCGCTTGACTTCACTCTGGAATATATAGGAGCCGGCGCTTTGCTCGAAGTTGTCGCGATAGTAGAGCCCGCCCTCGGGGGCAAAATCCCTGCCCTCGAACCCGTCGACCAGCTTCTGCTCCAAGGCCGCTTGCCGTTCCGTCGATTGGGCATACGCAACGCTTGTTGCAGCGAGTGCTGCGGCCAGAAAAACGACACGGAACATCGAACCTCCTCAAAGCGAGCGTCTTGCCGATCTACTGCAACATCTTGTCGATGAGGCCGCGTGGCCCCGGCGACTGCTTCGTGTTGCGGTAGAGCAGCATGACATGCTCCGCCTCCGAAAGTCCATCCTGAGTTGCATCGTCGGGGCGCTCTTCCGCAATTGCCGCAAGCGCTGCGTCCTTGGGATAGAGGATGGTGAATTTCTGCCGGACGCCGCGCAATTTCTCCTGTCCGAGCGTTGCCCAGTCGCCGCCGCAATAGTTGACGAACGCCTCGCTGGCGACAACGTTGTGGGCGTATTTTTTCGTCAGGTTTTGCAGCCGCTGCACTTCGTTCACCGCCGAGCCGAAGACGGAAAAGGTCAGCCGGTCACGAAGCCCGACATTTCCGAACATGACGTTGCCGACATGGAGGCCAATTCCATAGCCGATCAGATCGCGTCCCTGCCGCTTCCTCTCCGCGTTCAGCGCCGCCACACGCGCCGTCGCCGCGCTCACCGCGGCAAACGCCTCGCGGCTGGCCATTTCCGAAGGCTCCTTGTGGCGGCCGCATGGATAGACGGCAATGAACCCGTCTCCAACGAAGCTCAGGATCTGCCCGCCGTTTCTATTGAACGGCGTCGCGATCGCATCGAAGAAACCGTTGAGCGTCTCGATATAGGCCTGGCGACCTTCCTTCTCCGCGAGCATGGTCGATTCCCGCATGTCCGCCATCACAAGGACGGCGCGAACCGTCTCGCCATCGCCGCGCCTGACCTGGCCGCTCATCACGCGCCGTCCGGCATTGGCGCCGAGATAGGTCGTCAGCATATTGTCGGCGAGCTTGCCGAGGACGGCGACCTTGGCCGCGACCGCCAGATGGTTCTGAAGCTTGAGCAACGCCGCGATCACGTCGTCGCTGAAGCCGCCATGGCGATCCGTCGTCCACGACCCCACCATGCCATGGTCGGAATCGGTTCCAAGCGGCTGCATGAAGGCCAGATAATCGGTGGCACCGTGCTCCTTCAGCTCGTCGAAAATCGGAAACTCCGACGGTTCCGCTGGATCGATGCGCCGCCTTACGTGATCGAGGTTGTTGTTGAGCAGATAGTAGTAGGGGCTGCGCAGAAAGCGCTCGGGATTGAGCGCCAGCTCCTCGTGGCGCAAACCGCTCACCTCGACGCCCTTGCCGCGCCACCACGTGAAACCGAGTGCATCGTAGAGCGGATGAAGCATCGAAAAGGAGAGATGGACGCGCATGAGCGGCAGGCCCGCGGCGGCCAAGCGTTCGCAGAAGCCGCGCACGAGGGTTTCGAGCGTCTCGTCGCTGAGGGATGCTCGCATCAGCCAGTCTGCGACCTTGTCCAGAAGAATCTCGGAAACGCTGTTGTTGATCGGGCTCATCGCATTCCTCATATCGGCATGACGGCCAGCAACGACAGCTATCGCGCGGACCTTGCGACAAGGCCGCGTCTGCCGTGTGATGCCCGTTGTAACGAACGGCGTGTGCCGCGCTTTGCGGCAGGCATTGCAGCGATCGGATCGCCGCATCTTCTTACCTGCAGATATTCACCGCCGAGCGCGATTTCCAGAGACGTTCGCAATTTTTGATCATTCGTCGATGGTACACGGGATTGATCGTGCAATTGCACCCTGTAATTGTTGGGGTGGTCTGCGGCATGCGGCCCGTGCTTGACTTGCGACGGCTTTCTCGCCAACAAACGGCGACAATCGGGATCGCCGTGATCGCACGTCGCCGCCCCTCAAAGATGGAACCCTATCTCTTGACTTCCCTTCATCACGACAGGCTGCTTGAATCGATCTCTCAGCGCCAGGCGCGCGTTGGTGTCATCGGCCTTGGCTATGTCGGCCTGCCGCTCGCAGTCGCGGTGGCACGCTCCGGTTATTCGGTGACCGGTTTCGATATCGATCCTTCGAAGATCGTCGCCCTCGATGACGGCCACTCCTATATCGAGGCGGTTACGGATGATGCGCTTGGCCGCGAGATCGCAGCAGGCCGGTTCCGTTCGACGACCGATTTCGCCGATCTTGCTCTTTGCGACGTGATCGTCATCTGCGTGCCGACGCCGCTGACCAAGCATCGCGATCCCGACCTCTCCTTCGTCGAGGGAACGGCGCACTCGATCGCCGCCGCCCTCAGGCCGGGCCAGCTCGTCGTGCTAGAGTCGACCACCTACCCCGGAACCACCGACGGTATCGTCCGCTCGATCCTGGAAGAAACGGGTCTGAAATCCGGCGAAGACTTCTTCATCGGCTTCTCGCCGGAGCGCGAAGACCCGGGCAACCGCGCTTTTGAGACTGCGAGCATCCCGAAGATCGTGGCCGGTGACGGGCCGCGCGCGGCGATGCTGATGCAGCATTTCTACGGCGCTGTGGTCAAGACCGTCGTACCGGTCTCCTCGAACGCCACGGCCGAAGCCGTAAAGCTCACCGAGAACATCTTCCGCGCCGTCAACATTGCCCTCGTCAACGAGCTCAAGGTCGTTTACGAGGCCATGGGGATCGACATCTGGGAAGTCATCGAAGCGGCCAAGACGAAGCCGTTCGGCTATATGCCCTTCTATCCCGGACCGGGACTCGGCGGGCATTGCATCCCGATCGATCCTTTCTACCTCACCTGGAAATCACGCGAATACGAGCTGCCGACCCGTTTCATCGAACTTGCCGGCGAAATCAACTCGGCGATGCCGCGCCATGTCGTCAGCCGGCTTGCCGAAGCGCTCGACAGGAGGCAGGGCAAGGCGCTCAGCCGCTCGAACGTCCTCGTCATCGGCCTCGCCTATAAGAAGAACGTGCCGGACATTCGCGAAAGTCCCTCTCTCAGGCTGATCGAACTCATCGAGGAGCGCGGCGGCAGCGCCGCGTTCTACGATCCGCATGTCGAAGAAATCCCGTCGACCCGCGAGCACCTCCCCTTGAAGGGCCGTCGATCGATTTCCTTCGACGAGGAAAGCGTGCGCCGGTTCGATGCGGTGCTCATCGCAACGGATCACGACGGCATCGACTATCAGGCGCTGGCGGACTGGGCAAAGCTGATCGTCGATACACGTAACGTTTTCGCCCGCCTCGGCATTGCTGCGGACCAGGTGGTCAAGGCCTGAGGCGACCTCGCGTTTGCGAGCGGACGCGCGCGCCTCTGGACTTACCCTTCGAGACTACGCAATTCCGGACCGGAAAGCCATTATTGCTAGCCGGCTGGAGCGAGCGTCTTGAGATTCTTCGCCGCCATTGCGTAACCGCCGGCGGCTCCGTCGACGAAGTGCACGTGGTCGCGGCTCATCGCCGCCGGTACGATGCAGGTCATCAGCGCGGAATCCTGCTGATGCAATCCGTAGCTGGACACGCCGGCATCGGCCGCCCTTTTCAACCGCTCTTCGATCTGGCGCAGCCGCTCGACGCCGATATCGATCGTCATCTTCAGCCCGTCGTCGAACTTGCGAAAGTCGGAGTTGCGGACCAGATCACGCTTGTATTGCGTGACATCGAACTTGCCGAGGTTCCAGCCGAGCTTGAAGCACAAGAACAGCACCAGGCTCTGCAGCGTTATCCACGACCAGGCGAGGAAGCGTCGACCTCTGGGCGCTACGGCGCGCGATTCGACCGCGACCCCTTGCATGGAAAGCCGCGGCTCGGGACCATTTTCCGGCACAGGGTGTCCGCCACGCTCCTCGCCCTCGGCCAATGCCACGATGTCGCCGACAAGTGCCTGGAACTCCGGACCATTGCCTTGCGGGCCAGGAAGAGCAATGATCGAGACGATCGCCCCATGGCGCGAGACAATCGGATTCCAGCGGCAGGACAGTCCGGTCAAATCCGGCCTGCTTCCTGGCGCCGCGGCCTCGATCTGGTAGCGCCCGGCCTTCATTTGCGCCTCTGCCCAACTGGCGCCGCCACCAGAAAACATGGCGTAGGACACCTCCTCGCTTGCCTTGAAGCGCGCGACACGCATGTCGAGCCCGCTGGTGCGTATGTCGCTGACCGGAACAAGTGCGGCGCGCAGATCGAGGTTCAGCTCTTCCGCCACCCAGGTCTTCGCGGCCGCCAACGCCGCTCGTGCCTTTGCCGCCATTGCCTCGGGTACTGCCGCGAGCGCCCCGTCACCCCCAAAGACGAAGGGCAGGTTTCGTTCATCGAGCGCATTCATCAGCGCCGATATGACACTTGCGCCCGCCATGTTGACGCTCTTGTAGCGACCTTCCGCGATGGCGCCGGTCGAATCGACGATGTCTGCAACCGCCAGCACCCATCCATCCGGCAAGGGCCGGTAGTTGGCCTCGTCGGCAACCCCTTCGAATGCCTCGAAGAGGGGGAGGCTGTCGTAAAACTGCATATCAGCTGCCTGCGCCATGATCGCGTCCAACCTTTGCCTTCAGCCCGAATGTGGCTGAAAAATCGCTTCTCAATTCTTCGTTTTGCTCCAGATCACGTTAGATCTGTAGATAAAGTTTCAATACAGGCTTTGGAGAGCAGAACTTAGAAATAAAGCAAGCCCTACAATCTGATTGGAACTTATGGCGTTGCAGGACCCTTATGATCTGTGCTTGTCTAGAGAAAATGCACGCAGGCAAAAGCGCCGAGGCGGACAGCACGAAGCCAAAACAGGAATGCAGGAAAACACCTTTCGAGTCCGGTTCTGGGGAGTAAGAGGCAGTTTGCCGGTATCCGGCGAACAGTTCCTACGCTATGGTGGCAATACACCTTGCATTGAAGTCCGTTGCGGCAGCGAAGTCCTGATCTTCGACGCCGGCTCGGGGTTGCGCGAAGCGGGGCTGGCGCTGATGGCCGAGGGCGTCGCCGAGTACGACGTCTTCTTCACCCACACCCATTACGACCACATTATCGGGCTTCCCTATTTCAAGCCAATCTATCGCTGCAGTTCGGCGGTGCGGTTCTGGTCCGGCCATCTTCACGGCACGATGTCTACCCAGGAAATGATCAACGATTTCATGCGGCCGCCCTGGTTTCCGGTTGGCCCAGGCATCTGCCAGGCAAGCCTCGACTGCGTCGATTTTCGCCCCGGCGAAACCCTTTCACCGCGAAAGGGCGTTTCCATCCGCACGATGAGCCTCGTTCATCCAGGCGGTTGCGTCGGCTATAGGGTCGATTGGGGCGGCCGCGCCGTCGCCTTAATCTACGACACGGAGCACGAGGCCGGTATTCTCGACCCTACACTCCTCGAGTTCATCGCCGGTGCCGACCTCATGGTCTACGACTGCACCTATCTCGAATCGGAGATGCCGACCTATCGAGGTTACGGACACTCGACCGGCATGCACGGCGCCAAACTGGCGCAAGCTGCCGGCGTACCGCGCCTGGCAATGTTCCACCATGATCCGTCGCGGACGGACGTCGAGATCGCGGCGATGGAAGAGGAAGTACAGGCCTTTTTCGAGGGAGCCTTCGCGGCCCGCGATCACCAGATCATCGAGCTATAAAATCACCGACCTTGCGCCAGCGGCAGGCGGGGTGTGCAGCGGTGAGATCGAACAATCGCGACAGAAATTCCCATACGCTCTCGTCGTGGACCAGATGGTGCGTGAGAATACCGACCGCCTCCTCGTCCAGGTTCATTTCGTCCAGACGCCGTACGATATCCCGAATGATTTCCCGGTGATCCCGACAGCCGCGCGTTCCGCGCCAATCCATTACATCCACATGCGTGTTGATAAGCCTCAGCCGCGGAAAAGCGGATAGCGAACTCGCTGTTGCGTCCTCCGCATTGCGCGCGGGCTTCCGTTCGGGACCGAACACCGACACGGCCCTGAAGCCGATCTCCGGCAATCCGCCAAGCAGGTTTGCATTGATCCGGTTCCATGGCGGGACGAGCAGCGGCACGAAGGAGGAGGGATGGAGCGCTCTCAGTCGGGAGCACCCCTTGCTTAACTCGTCGAGAACAATCTCCCGTGGCCGGTGGCCACCGAGTTCCTGCCGCTTTTCCGCCGGTGACGCATGGTTTCGGTGCTCCCAGCCATGAACGGCAATGCTGATATCGTCACGGCAGGCGAGATAACGCGAGAGCTCGCCGTTGGTATGCGCCGGGATAACGGCCAAGGTCGTCGGCACTGAAAAGCGTTCCGTCAGTTCCACCAGCCGGTCGAGCGCCGGCGTCGGCTCGACCGCGTCATCGTCGCGTAACCAGAAATCGACGCGCTGCCCGGCCGCACGCAAGCGATCCAGCCTGTCGATCACCGGTTGCCAAACCGACGTCTCCGTCATGCCGCCTTCTCCACAAAATCCCTGAAGATCTCGCCGAGGCGTCTTGCCGCCGCCTGCAGCGACCGTTGTTCGATAACGAAGCGGCGCGCGTTTGCCCCGAACTCGGCGCGCAGGGCGGTGTCGCTGATCAGCCGCCGAATCGCTGCGGCGAACAGGTCGATCTCACCGGCTTTCGTCAGCAAGCCTGTTTCCTCATCCCTGACCACTTCCGGAACGCCGGCGGTTCGCTGTGCGACGACCGGCAGGCCAGCCGCTTGCGCCTCAAGATAGGAGAGGCCATAGGCCTCGCCGCAGCCCGGCCAGACATAGAGATCGCCGCGTGCGAGAATCCCGGCGATCGCTTCAGGCTCCTTCTCGCCGAGCCAGTCCAGCCGCTCGGCCGGCAGCCCGGCAAACACCCCCTGCACTTCTGCCCGAGCGGGGCCGTCGCCGACGATCGACATTTTCCAGGGCAGATCGACCAGGAGCATCAGCGCCTTGGCCAGCATCCCATAACTATCCATCTTGTCACCCGGCCGCATCATCGCCACCGCCAAGAGCCGGCAAACGCCGGCCGCGGTTTGCCGCGGTTCGTGGAACGGCGCCACGTCTATGAACGGCGCGAGCATGGCATAGCGGACACCCGGAATCGCTTCCTCCAACCCTTCGCGGTCGCGTTGCGTAAAGCAGATGTTGACGGCGGCCTGTCTGGCGCCGGCCGCGACTTCATCCTGAGCTGGCTTCCTGGCACCCACATTGCGGCGGTAGGAGTAAGAGCTTTCGGCGGTGACATAGGGAATGGAGAATTCCCCCGAAATGCGAGGGCCGATCAGGTCGGGTGCCTTGTAATAGGGATGATAGCAGAACCAAGCGTCCGGCGATCCCTCGTCGCGCCAAAGGCGCCGGAGACGGCGAACCTCTCGCTCGGCCTCCGTTCTAAGCGACGAGAGCTGTTCCTCGGAGGCCTCGCGCGAAAAGCTGCGCAAGTGCGACGCAATGCCGACATCATGTCCGCCCAGCCGAAGCCCATCGATCAACAGGCGCGCCATCTGCCTGTCGCCGGAGGGGACGGCATGATCGGGCGATTTCAAAGGCGCGTAAAAAGCGATCTTCATTCGAGGCGAGCTATCCCGCCTTCCCGATCGGATGTCAACATGGGCCCGCACAAAGCCCCTTCGGCGGCTGGTATCGCGGGCATGCCGGCGCCCCTCACGCATGCTGGCAGCGCCTCTGGTTCCGGATTGTAACGACTACTCCGTCGGCATCCCCTCGGCCCGGGCGATCGCCGCGTTTTTCTTGGCGATAGCATCGCGAGTAGCCGCAGCCGCCGCTGTCGATTGCGTATCATCACCCGCAACCTGCACGGTCGGCGAGGCGAACATGATGCCATTCGCTTTGAACACTTCCTTGATCAAGGCCTGCGCCCGCCGCCTAACCTGCGTCTGGTGGCCCGGCTTTGTCGTCATGGAGAAGCTGAGGGTAATGCCATAGTCCCCGAACTGCTCCACGCCCTTCATCTTTACCGTCTCGATGATCAGCGGCCCCAACTCAGGATCCTCCAGAAGTGTCGCGCCGATTCCCTTCACGACCTTTTTGACCTTCGCAATATCGGAGTCGTACGAGACGTTGATCAGGAACTTGTCGATGACCCAATCACGGCTCATGTTCTGGACCGCACCAAGTGACCCGAACGGCACGGTAAAGATAGGGCCACGGTGGTGGCGCAGTTTTACCGAGCGGATGCTGAAGGATTCGACAGTGCCTTTGTAGCTGCCGCTCTGGATGTATTCGCCGACCCGGAAGGCATCGTCCATCATGTAGAAGATGCCGCTGATGATATCCTTGACCAGGGTCTGCGAGCCGAAGCCGATCGCGACGCCGAACACGCCCGCGCCGGCGATCAGCGGACCAATCGCGACGCCGAGGCCGGAAAGGACCATGAGCACTGCAACCACGGCAATAAAGGCGGCCAGGAAGTTGCGCAGAATCGGCAGTAGCGTGCGCATGCGCATATTGCGGGCGAGTTGCGCCGGATCCGCGACCTCGACACTGGCCTGGTTCACACGCAGGTTGATGACCTCCTTCGCCAATTGCCAGATGAGATCTGCCGCGAGCAAGATGACGACACCGGCGAGAACGCCGCGGAAGATGCGATTGAAGGCATCGTCCTGAATCATTGCGTTGCCATTGAAGCGGAAGACGACGGCGAGCCAGGCCGCCGCCAGTGCGATGATCACCAGCCGGGCACCCCGTTCGATCAACACATTGCGCAACACGCGCATACCGTCGGTTGCCGAAGTATCGAGTATCGCCCTCGTCGTCGCGCTGGTAAAACGCAACAGCGGCGGCAAGCCGAGAACATAGATGCCAATCCAGAACAAGACTTTCATGCCCGCAACCCAAAGGAGCCAGAGCAGCACCAGAAAGGCCACGATCATCGCGTTGCGGAGCATCCGACGCGCAGCCGCCACGTTCTGGACAGGCCGGCGAAGCGCCGTGTCGATTGCCAGGCCGAGAACAACGAGCCCGAGAACCGCCGCGGCGAGGTCGCGGACGTCAGCCGGAAACGCCAGCGCCTGCATCAAGTCGCCAACCGCCCACGCAACGGCGAATGCGCAGATGAACAGTACCGATCGATTGAGCCAGTACCGCGCTGCAGCCGGAGCGAGAACGGCATGTTCCTGTTCCGCGTCCGGTGTCACTACCGCCTCCGCCGCTGGCTTGAGCACCGCAGATGCGATAGCAATCAGCAGGCGGGCGGCGATCCAGGCTATGAGCAGTGGTGCGATCGCTGCCTCCAGTCGGGGAGGCCAGTCGGAGAGCACGAATGCGGAAATGCCTGCGATCGCGAAAACCACAAGCGGGGCGATGCGAGCAAAGGCGGCGAGACCAGCCGTGAATTGTGCAGCGTTACGGTGCGAACTGCGCCTGAGGAGATAGCGCAGGAAAAATTCGGCGCCGTAACCGACGAGAAGTATGAAGGCAAATCCCTTGAGGATTGGCATTGCTCCATGGTTCTGCATGTCGCTCGCGATGCGATCTCTTGCCGCCTGCCATTCGGGCATCATCCGAGGAACCGCATCACGCATGCCGACAAGGTGCTTCTTGATTTGGGCGACCAATCGGGAGGCAACCGTCGAGGGTGCTTGTGCCTCTGCCTCTGGTGTGGCGGTCTGCTTGGACGCGAGCCACTGGCGCACCTCGGGATCATCAAGCAGTCCGATCAATTGCTGCACCTTGGCCGGCGGTGGAGTAACCGCCGATTCCTGTGCGGCCACAGGGCCGATGAGCGCGAAAACCAGCTGGAGAAACAGGACAGACGAGGCGAGAAACACGCCATTCCTGCAATGACTTGAAGCTACATTCATGGACCCCGCCCTCCCGTTTGCGGCCGACCGCCATGAGGTTCCCAGCCACGATGACAAATTACATATCAGATGCCTTGTAAAGGTGTCAGAGCGCAACACCATCCTGCGTGATCTGGTTTTATGATTGATGGAGACCGGAGCACGCTCGTGCAAGGCGGTTGCGTGTTTGACGTGCACGCATTCGCGCGCAGCGCTTTGTTGGCGCTCCGCTCAAGGCTGGTGTGGCCGTTGAGGACTTGAAACCGGCCGTTGCGCGCATAGTTTCCCGGCAGAGAGATTGGCGATCAAGGCGAGGAAAGTGCAATGCCAAAGAAGATTGCAAAGGCTGCCGCCGTCCATGCGTGCCACGGTGCCTCGATACGGCTGACGGCAGGCCTCGTGGCGATGACCCTCCTCCTCTTCGCCGGCAGCATCTCGGCTGACGACGGCAAGCTCTCGGGCCTGCCCTCGCTGATCCTTGGCGGCCAGACCGCCGATGCACCGACATACAATTTCGAACAACCACTAGTCGAACGGGTCAAGACGCCGCAGCTCGATATCGTTCTCGACAAAACCACGCTCGAAGACATCAAAGCAGCGTTCGGCGGTGAAATTCGGACACGCTCGGCCGGCAATATTGCGGTCGGTTGGCTGTGCTACACGATCCCTGCAAGGGACCGTCAGCGCCGGGTGTGGTTCATTGCCGATGGCGAAGATGCCTCCGGGGCGAAGCCCACGCTTACCATGGTTTCTGTCGAAGACACTGCAGAGAGCCGTGACGATTGCGACAAGGGCCAATTCGACGTTTCGAGTTGGAGACTGCCTGTTCCCACCCTTGGCGGCAACCCGGACTCCCTTCGGCAGCGTTTCGGCAACGCTCCGGACGAGGGCATCGTGCGCTATGCTCATGAGAATCCGGGCGGCAATGCGGGCGCCGGCCTCTCGCAATCCCTGGTCTACCGCCAGAAAGGCGGCCAGATCGATGGCCTGGCCTTCTCACAGGAGACTTCGAGATAGCGGCGCGCGATGCGTGATAAACGCGAACGCCGCAGGACAGCGTCGACCTCGATGAATGTCCTCGAAAGCGTGCGCGCCGGGCCATTCTCTGACCCAGCTTGCTCTTCAGCGACCGAAGGCGACCGGAGAGATTGAAATCGCCTTCGCGCTGCAGGCAAGCGTGACCCGCTCCGCCAACACGACGTCGAGCAATCGCGACGAAAGGAATGCCAGATTAGACGGCGTTATCAGGTATCTGCATGTGCATCTTCGACGCATGCATCAGCGCGCAGGAGGCTAGTAGGTCCCACTCGGCAAGTATCTGCTCGGGCATGTACCTTTGAGCGCTCGCCTCCGCCCTCGTCCCCAGCCGTTCCCTAAGATCACGATCTGCCATCACCCGTGCAAGTGCCTTCGCAAGGGCTTCGACATCCTCCCTCGGCACCAGTATGCCGTCGCTATCATGCGTTATCATGACGCGCGGCCCCCAATCGCATTCGTAGGAAACGACGGGCAGGCCCGCGGCCATGGCTTCCAGCAAGACAATCCCCCATCCCTCGTAACGTGAAGACAGGACGAAGACGTCCGCGTTCTCAATCCAAAGCCCCGGTCGCCGGGTCAGCCCCGGCATTTCCACGCGCTCTTGTAGGCCGAGGGCATCTCGCAAAGCCTCCAGGCTGCGCCTTTCATCACCTTCACCCCAAATCACCAACTTCCATTCGGGATGGATCTCGGCGATCTTCGAGAATGCTTCCAGCAAAAGGTCGAATCCTTTTTGGCGGGTCAGGCGGCCCACCGCCGCCAGAATGTTCTCTCCACGCCTTTTCTGCCAGCCGTCGGGCAAATCGACGGGATTGGCGATTACCCATCCATTGCGGCGTATTCTCGCTGGGAACTGGTCGAGGGCCCCCTGGGTCATCGTGACCATGCCGAATGCTCGCGGATACAGGCCCCTCTGGAGCCATCTCCAAAACGGTCCGAGCGGCTGCAGAGACGGGTTGTTGCGCTCGGAAACGATTACCGGAACCGCAAGGCCGATTGTGGCCAGGAGCGTCAGGACATTCGTTCGCGTCAGAAAACTCAGGACGAGGTCCGGCCGCGAATCGCGGACAGCGGTCCGAAGCCGTTGAAATCGCCGAAACACGAGGGAGCCGGACCGCATCTTCGAAGCCCTGCGAGGAGGCACCCCCAGGCGCACGACGGCAATCTTGGGATCGAAATCGTAATAGGGCTGCGCATCCGGCGGCTCCAGCGTGATGAGCGTCACCGTGCAGCCGAGCCTATTCCAGTGGTTGCTGACGACGTTCACCACGTGCTCGGTGCCGCCCGCTCCAAGGCCTGGAACGACGATCGTTATTCGCGCGCCAGCGATCTTCGACAATCCAAAGGTCCGGGAATCCGCACTCTCATTCATATCGAAATGCCCCTCCCCCGACGGCCCAAGGATCGGGGCGAATCTCGTCTCATCGTGCAGACTCTGGTGACCTCCGAACGGGTAAACAGAATTTCTGGCGTCGGCACGGCGCTCCCCCAGGTGCAATGGCGAGTGCGCTATTGACAGGATGCAAGTTTTTTATTTCAGAATCAACTAACCGAATTGATTTTCAACAATCGTGTCAATAAGCTCTAGCTGTTTTACGGACTGTATTTGGCGATATTCGGAGAATCAATATTAATTTTATCGGTACTTCCGGACATAAAAAGCATCGTCGGCATAGATACCCTAGGAGGTCCAATCGCCCCCAGAGAACGCGGAACGAATATTTTTCCGCCTATTGATTGCTTCTGCCCGCTCTGAGCGTTCAAAGCTGCAAGTCAGGTGAGTTACGCTAGATAGCATTTATTACCCTCTTTGACGCATGGCAGTTTTATACTTTCTCGGGAACGCCGGATTGTGGAGACTATAATGGCCAGCATTGTCAAGCGAGCATGGCGTCGGGTGGCGAAGCGCGTACGGCTTACCGTACATGCGGCTCACGCCGACAGTTTCCTGATCTCCTATCCGAAGTCGGGCCGCACATGGTTCCGCTACATTCTTTCCCACTACCTCGCTGCAATCGCCGGGATTTCCGAGCCGGTAGACCTTCACAACATGTTTTCGATCGTGCCAAATTTCGATCTCGACCCGGTGCGCGGAATTCCCGGCTATCGCTTTCGCGGGGAGAAGAGCGTGATCCCCACGGTCCTTGTCAGCCACCTCGACTATAGCGCAAGCCTCTTCCTCAAACGCCCGGTCATAATGATGGTCCGGGACCCGCGCGACGTGATCGTCTCGGCCTACTTCCACGCGAGCCGCCACAAGCACCGTTTCGCGGGCACCCTTTCGGATTTCATAGCGGACCGCGACCAGGGGCTGCCCGCAATGATCGATTATCTGAATGGTTGGGCCGGCGGCTTATCCAATCGCGCTCACTTCGTTCTGAGTTATGAGGCTCTCTCTGCCGACACGGAGCGGCAAGTGGAAGCGGCTCTTGAATTTCTCGGCTGCCCAATGGATCGAAAGGCTCTCCGGGCAGCGGTCGAGGCCGGCCGCTTCGAGGCCATGCAGGCTCGAGAGCGCGCCGAAGGCATTCCGGCCCATGACTATGACCGAAACGACGTCGAAAGCCTGCGCATGCGGCGCGGCAAGGCAGGCGGGTTCAGAGACTATCTGGACGATGCGCAAGTGGCGGAAATCGAGCGCTTGTGCGCCGCGGATCTGACGGCAGCTGCCAAGCACCTTGTCGGCCGCACCGGAATGCAGGTCTGATCGCGGCAATTGCCACACCCGCACCCTGATTCTATAGCTACGACGTTCGTGCGGCGTAACGCGCTTCCTTGGCGTGGCTGGCACTCGCAAACACTTCACGCAGGACGTGTGCAGCCTCCTCCATCGTGGCCGTATCGAGGGCCGGATCGACGAGAAATGCCAAGCTCGTCTCTCCAAGTTCCCGTGCGTTCGGCAGTCTCTCGGCCGAGCCCATGCCGATCTCGGCAAATGCCTTCTCCAGATAAATCTCCGAGCAACTGCCGCTGAAGCAGACGACCCCCGCTCCATTGATCTCCGCTACGATCCGGTCCCTGCTCCAGTTCGGCTTCAGGAGTTCCGGCCTGAGAAAGGTGTAGAACCGGTACCACGCATGTCGGATGCCCGGGGGCGGCAGAGGCGTACGCAGAGCATCGATCTCCTCGGCAGCCCTGGCGAGGATGGCTGCATTATGCGCCCTGATGCCGCGCCATTGCTCAAGGCGCTGTAGTTGCCGTGATCCCAATACCGCCTGGATGGACATCATGCGCCAGTTCGTCCCGATGGACTCGTGCAGCCAGCGGAAGCCCGGTGGATGATGCCTGTTGTAAACGGCATCATAGGACTTGCCGTGGTCCTTGCGGCTCCAGGCCTTCTTCCACAGTTCGTCATCGTTCATGGCCACCAGTCCGCCCTCGCCTCCGGTGGTGATGATCTTGTCCTGACAGAAGGAGAAGGCCGCGATATCGGCGAAGCTGCCGACCGGCCGACCGTCGATTTCGGCACCATGCGCCTGGGCGCAGTCCTCGATGACCCACAGCCCCCTCTCGCGGGCAAACGCCATGATCGCCGGCATGTCGCAGGGCCAGCCGGCGAGGTGCACGACGATGATGCCCTTGGTCCTCGACGTCAGCTTCGCCCTGATGGTTTCGACGGTGATGTTCTGGCTATCTCGATCGACGTCAGCGAAGACCGCAACCCCGCCTGCCATCGGCACCGTGGATGCCGAAGCGATGAAGCTGCGTGGGGTAACGATCACTTCGTCGCCGGGCTGAAGTCCAAGCGCAAAGAGCGCGAGGTCGAGCGCCACCGTTCCGTTCGCCACAGCCACCGCATGCTCGACACCAAGATAGCGCTCATATGCAGCCTCGAAGTCACGGACATGCGGTCCCGTCCACGCATTTACCTCGCCCGATCTCAGGACGGACACGACGTCCTCGATTTGCTCCTCGTCGTAAACCGGCCAGCGTCCCATTTATCCCTCCAGATCTGCATTTGATCGGTCTCCGGCCATGCCGAAGGAGCATCGGACAGTCGGGGATGGCCGGCGACCGCGCCGGCCGGTTCCCATAAAGCTCAAATAACCTGCCTAACCAGGACGAACGCTTCGGCCGCCTGGCGCATCACAGTCGCACCGCGCAGGGTGGCGAGCGCGCGCAGTGTCGCTATGGAACGCTCGTGCGGTGCCTCGCGCAGCTGCGATGCGAACAGCTGCATTGCCTTCACCTTCACTTCGAGCTGCTCGCTAATGTCGACAAATACATTTGGAAGAAATCCTGGCGATAGATACGGAGCATTCCAGTTCGTTTCCGAGAGCGTCTCGTAGGCGAGGATCAGCTTCGGATAATCGGTCTGATGTGGTCGGCAGGCGACCAGCGCCGAGGTGAAGGTCAGCTGATGATCCATATGCATATCGCCTGCAAACGGCACGAGCACGGTTCGCGGCGACAGGCGGCGAACCACGTCGAGCAGCGCGCTGTTGACGGTGGCATGCGCCGTCTCCGCAAGCTGGGCCG
The DNA here is from genome assembly GCF_013283645.1 of Sinorhizobium psoraleae. Classification (GTDB taxonomy): domain Bacteria; phylum Pseudomonadota; class Alphaproteobacteria; order Rhizobiales; family Rhizobiaceae; genus Sinorhizobium; species Sinorhizobium psoraleae. Next base: position 879,467 of record NZ_JABEKV010000003.1, on the reverse strand, counting down.
CAGGCAGACGCAGCCACAAGGTTTCTCGCACTCCCAGGGCCTGGTGCGCCTCCCTCGCCTCGGCTTGCGTCTTGGCTATGGTCGCCGCGTCGAAAGCCGGCGGCTTTCCCTCGGTTACGATCGCGACGAAGACCTCCTCGCCCTGCGCCGCCAGCTTCGCGATCGTCCCGCCGGCGCCGAGCACCTCGTCATCAGGATGCGGAGCGACGACCAAAGTGCGTCCAAAAGAGAAATGCGAACCATCCATGGGACCCCCAAAAGACCTTGCCGCCATGCACGCGCTTAACCCTCGGCCATCCAATCGGGCCAGCCGACATGCATGCTATCGCATCATCATTCGCGGCTGCTGACCGCAAGGGTGATGCAAAAGAAAATCCTTAGCAACCTTTAGATGCCGCTCGTCGATATGTTCTCCCGTTACGAGCGTCTTCAGCGTCAACAGGAGAATTCGCACATCGAGCCACAGACTAGCGTGCGCGACATACCAGAGATCGAGCGCGATCTTCTCGTCATCCGAGAGCAGCGTGTTGCCATTTACCTGGGCCCAGCCCGTCATGCCCGGGGCAACCATCGAGCGAATGCGGCCAAGTTCACCGAAGCTTGCAACCGTCGCCAACGGCAGCGGGCGCGGCCCCACCATTGACATATCGCCTGAGAGCACGGCAAGCAGCTGCGGCAACTCGTCGAAGCGGAGCCTGCGTAACAGCGCGCTCGCGGCGGTCTGCCGCATCTGGTCCGGCAACAGGACGCCGTCCGGTCCGCGCGCGTTCGTCATCGTGCGAAACTTGGCGACCGTGATGACACGCATGCCCGCGCCTGCGCGCGCCTGGGTGAAGAACAGCGGCAAGCCAAGGCTCACCCAAACGACCACCGCCGTTATCACCATCAGCGGTAGGCAGAGGACGAAAAGCGTTCCGCCAAGCGCGCACTCAAGAATACGCTTGAGATGGTATGATCCCGAGGAAGCAGGCAAACTGAAAGCGGAGACTGCATGCTCTCGATTGGGCTTCAAGTTAATGTCCCTTTGGCGCGCGGCGGACTTATTACTTGCCGACGATCCTTACATGCCCGCGATACCCACGACGACGACATCGCCCGGCAGCAATTCTGTCACGAGGGACGCCTGTAGGCTGGTCGGCTTTCCGCCGACCGGGTTTCGACGGATCTCATAGGTATATGAAATCTGATTTTTTTTGGTTTCATCTTCGGCCACCGCGGCCATGAGCAGAATTTGCTCTTCCGCGGAGTGCTGGTTCGAAATCAGCTTCTTGATGGCAATTTCACGCTGCTGGAGCTGGGTCAGAATGTCCTTCTTCCTGTCAGCTGCAAGCTTTGCAAGTTCTAGCTTCAGCTCGCTCAATTCCTGGCGTGTCCGCGCAAGGGTCGCGAAGGTTTGCAGGAGCTGGGCCTTCTCGGCAGACGCGCTGTTCTCGGCACGAGAAAGCTCGCTTTCGGTGTTCAGCCCGCGCTTACGAAGCGCGCCGACACGCGCCAGATCTTCAACGCTGTTCTTAACGACATCCTTTTGCTGCTGCACGAGCTCGTTCAGGATCTCGATCCCACCCTCGGCCTGGGCGATTCCTTCCGTGAGAATTTGCGTCTGCGATTTGTGGGCGGCGAGATCCTCCTTCAGGATTTTCGCCTCAAGCTCAATGACGCCATCAAGCGGCACGCCATCGACATATGCGCGCGCGAACTCCGGGACGTCGTTCAGGTCGATCTTCTCACTGGATTTCAACTGCGCCGCAAGTCTTGCCGCATAGACGGCTTCATGAACGATTTCGGCTCTTGCGGCCTCTACTTCCGCGCGCAGACGGGCGCGTGCGATCAGCCGGTCGGATGCGTTCGCCGCGATGACCTGCATACCACCTGCGAGGCCGATGCCCTGCTCGACCGTCAGGCCGCTGTAGAAGGGGAACGACCCCGGGCTCCTGACCTCGCCGAGAACGAAAATTGGCCGGAAGGTCGAAACGTTAAGGGACAGCTTTGGATCGACAAGGATCTCGCGAGTCCGGAATTCGTTGCGAAGCTTGTCCAAGGCCTCCGTTATCGTCAGACCCACGACGTTAACCCCACCGATGAGGGGGAACTGTGCTTCGCCGTTGCCGGAAATAGTCGCGGTGACAGGCAATTCGGCATCGTCGAGGAAGTCAAAGGTCAGAATATCGCCCGTGTTGAGCCGGTATTCACTGGCGTAGCCGCGCGACGCGGGGCCCATTGAAAATACAACTGCCAGCAGCAGGACCGCAAACATATATGCGCCCCAAGCCCGCAAAGGCAAGCTCACGGCCGTTAGCGCAGGTAATATCCCCATCGCAACCGCACCCCAAAAAGCATTAAAGAAAAGGCTGTCAAAATATATTGAGCGACTATATTCTCCCTCGCACTGTCACGTCAAAGGATTTTAGCTATTTTTTTTGCGCCGGGGCTGTGATCGACAAGGCGGCTTTCCACGAGGGTTCATGCGCCAACTATATGTACGAGTGGCGGCGGGTGTTCTTGCCCCCGATGTCAGGCCACCCCAACAGAAGATTTAACAAGGGCATCAACCCCGTGCCTCGGCCGTAGGGCGGCGCCTCTTTTATCAGCTGGCCTCGTTGGAGGCAGGAGGTATCGTTTGGCGATCCGGAAAAAACTTGCCAAAAACTTCAACGGCCTCAGCAAGATATTCGCTCGGGAAAAAAGCCTCAAGGGTCGCCTTGGAAATATAGCACATCTACTTACCGGAAATGCGCTCACCTCGCTGTTAGGCCTCGTTGGATTCGCCTTGACTGCAAGGGCACTCGGTCCGTCCGAATATGGCATTTTGGCACTTTGCTTCACATACACGAGCGCGGTGGAACGGCTCGTAAACTTCCAGTCCTGGCAGCCGCTGATCAAGTTCGGTGCGCAATCGGAGAGCACCGAAAAGCTCAATTCGTTGTTCAAATTCGGCCTCCTGCTTGACGTTTCCGCCGCCGCGACCGGGTGCGTGATCGCCGTGGCGCTCGCGTGGGCCTTCGGTCCGTGGCTCGGGATCTCGTCAGAGATGTTGGGGCTCGTCACCCTCTATTGCGCCATTCTGCCGTTTCAGATCTCCGGCATGCCGATGGCCGTGCTGCGCCTGTTCGGCAAGTTTCGATCAATCGCCTATGGTCAGGTCGCTTCAAGCGTTTTCCGCATTGTATTGTGCGCGATCGGCTTTTTCACCGGCGGCACCTTGCGTGAATTCGTCCTGATATGGATGGCAGCCCAGATCGTCGGCTCGCTGACCCTCGTCGTCCTTGCGCTTGCGGAGCTGCGAAAACGGGGAATGTTGGCTAGCATGCTCACTGCGTCTGTCCGCGGTATTACCTCCCACTTTCCAGGGCTTTGGAAATTCGCGATTTCGACGAACCTGTCATTGACGCTGCGTTCGAGTGCCAACCAGCTCGACACGCTTCTCGTCGGCTACCTGGCCAACCCGGCCGCCGCGGGTCTTTATCACATCGCCAAGCGCATCGGCCGCATGGCACTGCAAATCGGTGACCACGTCCAGGCCGTGCTCTACCCGGATTTGGCCCGGGCCTGGGCCGCAAGCGCAATCAAGGAGTTTCATCGGGCTGTCGTACAAATGCGGACGCTCCTCCTCGGCTTCGGATTATTGCTGGTTGGCGGGGTCTATTTGACGATCGATCCGGTGCTAAGGCTGGCTGTCGGTCCGGAATTCGAGGCGGCGGCCCCGTTGGTCGTCGTTCAATCCATTGCCGTGACGATGACGTTGTATGGGACAGTCACCCGCTCTGCGCTTCTGGCCATGGGGCGGGAAGATCGAGTCTTGAAGGGCGTGCTCGTTGCGACAGTTGCGTTTCATGCCACCGCGCTGATCCTGATCCCACGGGTCGGCCCGATGGGGGCCAACATGGCTCATATCGCGATGGCGTTGATCTGGCTCTCGATGATGGCGGTCGCGTATCGCCAGGCCTTGGCGGTACGGTAGGGCTCTCTCGACGCCCGTTATCACGCAATTGCTCGACACTCGTGGTCACTGCTTGCCCAACTTGCACACGTTTATTATCATGATGCTCACATTGCCTGTAGTTCCTTGATGCACTTTGTCGATTTCGAGCACGAATGCTTTTCCTGCACCGGCTTTTGAATAGAAGGACCTACTTACGTGGCTTACGTCATTGGCGCTGAGGAAGAACGCCTTCCTCCCAGTTCCGGAAACAATGTCATAGCCTTTCCCTTTGCGAGCGATGAACTACGCGGCCGCCGTGTGTTTGCGGCGGGCCTGATGCTCGCCTCGGCTAATGGTCCCGACCGAGCGTGTCGCCAGGTGCGCGCAGGAGAATTGCGAATTTCAGGCCGATCCAAATGATGAGCGTTCGCTGCGCGTGATCTGTGGATGCGTTATCTTCAGCTCCGCGCGAGCTCTGTGAGGGGGAATAACATGAAGTTGCAGGACATCGATTTCCTGATCATTGGCGCGACCAAAAGCGCCACGACGTGGCTCCAGCAATCACTGCAGCAAGACCCGAACATATACATGCCGGCTCCAGAATTGCATTATTTCAGTCGTTACTATGATCGTGGAGACGAGTGGTACCTTTCAAACTTCGAAGGACAGAAGGATCAACGTCTCGTCGGCGAAAAGTCCAATTCCTATATGGACACCGAGGGCGCGGCGGAACGGATAGGCCAGAAGCTGCCGAAGGCACTGCTGATCGCCCAGCTACGCAACCCAATCGAGCGCGCCTACTCGGACTACTGCATGCTCTATCGCAGGGGCGAGGTGGATCGCGATATCGCAAGATATCTTGATCCCCGCAGCGGTGCCGGCGGACGCTTCCTGAACGGCGGGCTGTATTTTCAGCAATTGCAAGCCTATCTCGACCGCTTTCCAGCCGAGCAGATTCTCGTCGTTCTTTACGAGGACATGAAAATCGATGCGAGTGCACAGCTCGATCGCGTCCGAAAATTCATGAAGATGACCAACGACCAGCCGCTGCGGCCTCTGGAAAAGAAAGTCAAGGACAAGGCCGAGCCGGTGATCAACCCGACGTTGCGCCGTCTGCTGCGCCCGTTGAAGCCTGTGGTCGCGCCTTTCAGGAAAAGCGCGAGCTTCAAAAAGCTACGGTCGATCGCCGCCGCCGAAGTGCAGTACGCACCGTTGAGCGGTGAGTTGCGCGCGCGCATGAGCGACTTCTACGCGGCGGAGATAGAGAAGCTCGGTACCATCGTCGGCAGGGATCTTGATGGGTGGCTGAGAAATGGAAGCGTTCAGCAATGACGGGTGGTCAATGTTGCCGGGCGTGTATGCAGCCGTGATCAGATGCTGGCACGGGCGATACTGGCGAGATCCGGTTTCGCGTGATCACGCCCTAGGCAGCCCGTCGCCTCTGGCATGACGACTATTGCCGGCGCCTCGCAAAGTTGACGCACCGGAACTATCTGTTATGCTCAAACCTAAAGCGCAATGCATGACTTTCTTTTATTGTTTTTCCCGGTCACCAGGACCAATGACTATTAATCAATGGATTGGTTGACGAACGAACTTATTATATGTCTTGGCGAGTAACTTTTGTCATGACGAACTCACAAAGCAATTTCCCCTTGGTAAAACATCCGGTTACGGCTCCGCTGGTGACCGTGCGATTGAAACAAATGCAGCTTTGTCCTGTCGGCATTGCCGGCGTGCAGGATCGCGTGGTGAAATTCGGCGTCACCCTGAGCGTCGAAGATCGAGCCCGGCGCCGCACGCGGCTTGAAGCGACAGTTCCCATGCAATTCTCCCGGGCTGTACACCAGGAAGGAGCGCCAGCATGAAGCCGCCCATCCGCACCGTCATCGTCGATGATCATCCGCTGGTGATTGCCGGCGCACGAACGCTCATCGAGACATCCGGGGATATTCTCTGCGTCGGCGAAGCCAAAACCGGCGCGGAGGCCATGACGCAGATCAGCCAGACCACACCGGATGTCGCCATACTCGACGTGTCACTTCCGGACATGAGCGGCCTCGAACTTGCCGCGAAGGTCATAGCCAACGGTCACGCCGCTCACGTGGTGATAATGACCCATTATCATGACCGTTCTTACGTTCAGCAAGCGCTGCAGGTTGGCGTGAAAGGATTTGTGCAGAAATGTTCGGCCGCGGAGAACCTGTTGCTGGCGATACGTTCGGTGATGCTCGGCGGGCTCTTCTTCGACTCCCTGACGGCGCGCGATATGGCGACGCCCGTCGCCGACCGGAGCGCTGCACGCTCGGCTTCGATCGGTGCACTGGGGTTAACCGCACGCGAACAGGCCGTCCTTCGACTGGTCGCGCTCGGATATTCGAACAAGGAGATCGGCGCCCACGCGAACATCAGCGTCAAGTCGATCGAGACCTACAAGGCTCGGGCCACTGAAAAGCTCAACCTGCGTTCGCGGGCGCAAATCGTGCATTTCGCTTTGACCCACGGCTGGATGAGCGTCAATTGATGCCAGTAAACCGTTCACCGACCGAGTTCGTTATTCTCGGACGTTTCCCGTAGGATCAAGGGGGCAACGTGCCAGATGGAAACCTGAAGTGGCCGCAATGCGGTTGGCCACCATTCTACAGCGAACCCACATTGCTCACCCGGCTAAGCGATCCGACCGGAACTGCCCCGCCGACAAAAAGACATTTGCGAGAGGGCCCTGGGGCAAAGCGTTGGAGGTTACCTTGCGGATAGCATTCGTCCTCTCGGGGCTCGGCGCGGGCGGCGCGGAAAAAGTCGTCAATCTCCTTGCGCACCATCGCAATGCACAAGGCGATATTGTTCACGTTCTTGCAGTCAATGCCGATGGCCCGAAATCCTATTTCCCCTACAGCAGTGCCATAGCGATCGAGGCGCTTGGAGGTTCGGCTCGCGCCATGCCACGCATCGCGCAAGCCGCACAACGGCTGTCGAGACTTCGCCGTCGGCTGGTGGCGCTCAAACCGGATCTTGTCGTTTCCTTCCTGACCAAGGTCAACGTACTGGTCGGCTTGGCCACCCGTGGGCTCAACACGCCGATCATCATGTCCGAGCGGAACAACTTCACGTCCCAGGAGACGCATCTCTTCTGGCGGCTCATTCAGCCGATTGCTGTCAGAGGTGCAGCGAGCTTGGTCATGCAAACTCAGGATGCCTTTCAATCGCTGCCGCCGAACTTGCGCGGGAAGGCGGAGATCATACCCAACCCGGTGACGCTCCCGCCCGATGTGGCACGCATTCCGAGCCAAGGCACTCGCGTCGTCGCCGTCGGGCGCCTGGAAAAGCAGAAAGGTTTCGATTTGCTTCTCCAAGCGTTCAGCTACGTGGCACGATCCGTTCCAACGGCCGAGTTGACCATATTTGGCGACGGCTCTCAGCGCGGCGCCCTCGAGCACCTCGCCCGAGATCTCGGCATTGGCGATAACGTCAAAATGCCTGGTGTTACCAGGTTTCCGCTCGAATGGGTTGGAGCGGGCGACATCTTCGTGCTCAGCTCGCGTTTCGAAGGCTTTCCAAACGTGCTTCTGGAGGCGATGACCGCAGGGCTACCGTCGATCGCATTCGATTGTTCGTGGGGGCCATCTGAAATTCTCAGCAGTCCAGATGCCGGTTTGCTTGTTCCCCCTGGCGATGTCCAGCAATTGAGTGAAGCCATTCTCTCGCTGATGGCCGACCCGGCCTTAAGGAATAAGCTCTCTACCTGTGGCTCGGCCGCCGCCTCGGCGCGATATGCGACCTCATCTGTTTTGCAGCAATGGGACAACGTGATCGCGAGATCTGTTAAGCCGCCGTCGCTTAAGTCGAGCTATAGCGAAAGCGCTGCTCCCCCTCGTGCGCAACGCCATGCCTGAGCTTAACCGGGCACAGCCGTTTGCGATGACGACATACACAAACGGAGACGCAAAGCGCGTCACGATGCCGTCGCACTTTGAATTGCTGCATGTTTTTGTCCTTAAATCGGTTCCTAACTAAGGAAACATGCAGCAGATCATTGCGGCGAAGGCTTTATATACAGCACCGGGCTGCCATATCGGTCCTTGAACCCAAGGTCGGTTGAAGGCAGATAGCCATTTCGCCGCGCATAATCGAGCATCGGCCGCTCAAGCACCTCGTCGAAGCCCAGCAGCAGCGCCGCCGGCGGGTCAGCCTCGAACATGGCCGTAATTCGACCCGGCGACGTCATCCTGTACCAGGCTGCAAGAGCCGGTTCGGTGAAATCTGCGGTTCGATAGGCGAAGGGCCCTGTCGCCAGTTCCGGATAGACCTCCAGATGACCCTCAAGCGGATAGATCGGCGACAGCGTGGCCACCTTTCCCTGCGCCCGCGCAACCGCAATCCGCTGCGAGATCGCAACACCTGCCTCGTGAACCCGCGTTACCGTCCACCGGTCCGGCCGGACAGCCGTCCCGATATACTGGGCAAGGCGCGGCGCCTCGATCGCCAGAACCACCATCGTCGCGGCAACAAACACCGGCTGGAAGCGTGTTCGCGTCTCGGGCGCAAGACTGCCGAAAAGCAGAGCGAGCCCCAAGGGGAGACAGATCAGCGGCGGCGCGAAATATTGGGGGAAGCTGGGCGTGGGCAAGAGGCTCATGGCGGCGCTGCAAACGAACGCGCCGGCGACAACGAGAAGCGGCCCGTTTACGATACGAGAAAGCCGGGCCCGCCCACCGTCGTCCGGCGCCTGGAGCGCCGTTAGAAGAAGTGCGACGAGAACGGAAATCACCACGGCGCAGGTCGCGGAGAACCATATACTCTGTGCGAGCAACAGCTTCGCCATCAGCGATAAAGCCTGCTCTTCCCCGGGTGCATCTGCTATTCGCCAATACTGCAGATGCGGGCCGGTGTGATACTGCGCAACATGGGCAAGGAACCTCTGCGGCGCCGAGAGCAAGGGTATGAGAACCGGCATCCCTCCCACCAGACCTCCCACAGCAAGCGGCGCAACGACACGCAGAAGGCGGTCCTTGAAACCGCAAGCGCGCGGCAGCAGAAAGGCTGCGATCGCCACCGGCGGGATAAAGGCCACGGCACTGATCTTGAAGGCAGCGGCAAGTGACAGGCAGAAGCCTGCAATCGCAAGCAGAAGGGGCCTGGGATGCCTCTCTTTGACAGCGAGCACAAACAGCCCGAGACCGATGAACGCGAAGGGCAGCGGTAGAAAGTTATTCGTCGCCGCCATGCCCGTCTGCGTCAGGAAGAGATCGTTCGCAACGGTGACAGCGGCGACGCACCAGCTGATCAGGCCGGATCGCGTCAGCGAGTAGGTGATGCCTCCGATCGCCGCCAGCAACAACATCCAGGCAAGAAAGACCGACAGCCGGCCGCTGAACAACAGATGGTCCGACCCGACGATCGCGCCGACCCAATGGAACAACCAGGCCGAACCCGGCGGATGATTGTAGAAGAAATCCTCATAGAGGCGATGGTGATCGAGGAGCGCGATTGGCGGCACGTATAGCTGCTCGTCCTTGCGCATCTCGTAGTTCATCACCCTCAGCAGCAGGGCAAAAAGAAGCAGCGCCGAGAGAATGACGATCGCAACGCGATAGAGCAGCGCCCTCAGGTCTGCCGACGGCATTGCGACCTGTGATGGAGTGGCCTCTTTAACATCCGTCATTCAGATTCCCCCGACCGCAAAGACATTCCAGTAGTTGGGACATCGATCACGTTGCCGCCGGCCCGCAGCCGCTGCTCGCCTTAGGGAAGCACGGTCCAAAGTCTCGGGGCCTCATGACATCCTTCTCTGTATCGAAAGCGATTCCTCGGCACCATCCCGGGTTATTCCCGACAACGCCATAGGGATTATCCTGACACCGCGCAGCTTGCGGATTCACGGAAGGATGGATAGCATGAGCTTAAATAAGATATTTCTGGAATAATTTCGGAGAAATATAGCTTAGTTACAGTCGTTTTAGTACTGAAATCTTCGCGCCCGCTCGGCTTGTTCGCTTTTTTCATTCACGCCCCTCGCGGATGCGTTTTTATCGGTTCGCTGTGCGCACCCGTTTACTTCTATGGTTCCTTAGGCCGGCTTTGATTTAAGGCGAAGCGACGCAGCAAATATAGTTTTGCGAACCTTGTGCGTCCGAGAGGATGCAGGGCGACGCGGTAGACGCGTGCACGACACCGATTGGATGATCCAATCGGATTTCCGTCGCTAAAGTTGTTGGAGGCCGTCATGAAGGTCGTTCTTTTCGCAGGAGGTATGGGATCCCGCCTCGCCGAGGAGACCACACGCATTCCAAAGCCCATGGTGGAGGTCGGCGGCAAGCCCATCATTCTCCACGTGATGGACATATACAGCCGCTGGGGCTTTAACAACTTCGTCGTCGCCGGCGGCTACAAATGCATGTTCATCAAGAACTTCTTCCACAATTTCCACTTGTCGACCGCGGATTTCACTGTCGCGCTTGGAAACGGTTCCATGGTGCTGCGCCCGGTTCATCCCCTCGACTGGAACGTGTCGGTGGTCGACACCGGCCTTTCGACGATGACCGGCGGCCGATTGCTTCGGCTGCGCGACTGGCTCGACGGCGAGACCTTCATGGCCACCTATTCGGATGGCGTCGGCAATATCGATATCGAAGCGCTGCTCGACTTCCACCGCTCGCACGGTCGTCTGGCCACTGTCACCGCCGTGCAGCCGCCGGCGAGATTTGGCAACCTGGAGATCGAGGGCGACAAGGTCGTCGAGTTCACGGAAAAGGTGCGCAGGCATGAGACCTGGATCAATGGCGGCTTCTTCGTATTTGAACCAGGCGTTCTGGATTACATTTCTGGCCCGTCGGATCCGTTGGAGATGGCGCCGCTTACGAATCTCGCCCGGGATGGTGAGCTCTTTGCCTACAAGCACAAGGGCTTTTGGCATCCGATGGATACGATCCGCGACCGCGATTATCTGAACGGCCTTGCAGAAACCGACGATCCGCCGTGGATGCAATTCGACCGAAGCCCGACACCTCAACCTGCCGCGGTTGAGTTGCCGCTGGCAAGGCTCTAGGCGGAGCGGGAAACGTGAACGAGTCGGATCTCTCACGGGTTCTACGCGGCCGCCGGGTCCTCGTTACCGGGCACACCGGTTTCAAGGGCGGATGGCTGTCGCTTTGGCTTCGCCGTCTCGGCGCGCATGTGGTTGGCGTCGCACTGCCGGCGCCCGCCCCTTCGTTCTGCTCCGCCGTTGACCTCGAGGGCCTCGTCGAGGGGCGCGTTGGCGACATTCGCACCGAGGCAGGTTTCATGGAGGGCATAGGCGGGCAGGACTTCGACCTCGTCATTCACATGGCGGCGCAGGCCGTGGTGCGAACCTCCTACGAGACGCCGGTCGACACCTATATGACCAACGTCATCGGAACCGCCGTGGTGCTCGAGGCGGCACGACGCATGCCGTCGTTGCGCGGCATCGTCATTGTCACGAGCGACAAATGTTACGAGAACCGGGAATGGGTGTGGGGGTACCGAGAGAGCGATCCCATGGGCGGCCGCGACCCTTACAGTTCGTCGAAGGGATGCGCCGAACTGGTTGCCGCCGCCTACCGCTCCTCCTTCTTCAGCGATCCCGGGGGTCCGCAACTTGCCACGGTGCGGGCAGGCAACGTGATCGGAGGCGGAGACTGGGGCGCCGACCGACTGATTCCGGACCTGGTGCGTGCTGCCGAAACCGGCATACCGGCGCGCCTGCGCAACCCGAAGAACGTGAGACCTTGGCAGCATGTTCTTGAGCCGCTTCGCGGCTATCTCATGCTGGCGGCCGGCCTCGTCGAAACCGGCGCGCGCTTTGCGGGTGGCTGGAATTTCGGTCCCGAAAAGGACGCAACGGTGAATGTCGGTGCGATCGCGGAATTGGTCGTTTCTCAATGGGGCGGCCGACCACCCGAATACGTCGTCGAACGCCGGGCCGACGAACCGGCCGAGTCGGTCGTTCTGCGCCTCGACAGTACGAAGTCGCATGTCGAACTCGGCTGGAAGCCCTTGCTCCGGCTGGACGAGGCCGTGGCAATGACTGTCGCCTGGTACTGCAGATACATGGAAGATCCGACAGACATGCGCCGGTTCTCACAGCAGCAACTTGACGGATACGCAGCAGACTGGGGCCGAGCGGCCTGAACCGCAGATGGGGAGCATCACATGCGTGTCAATTATGGGCAGGCCGTTTACGGAGAAAAGGAAATCGCAGCCGTTGTGGATGCCATGCGGACGTCGACCCAAATGGGTCGCGCGGTGAGAAACATGGAGGAGCGCGTCGCGGCGCTCTTCGCCAAGCGGCACGGCATCATGGTCAATTCCGGATCCTCGGCCAATTACCTCGCCGTGGAGATGTTGCAGTTGCCGCGAGGTGCGGAAGTCATCACTCCGGCCCTGACCTTTGCGACAACCGTCGCGCCCATCGTCAGGGCGGGTCTCGTACCGGCATTTGTCGATGCGGCGGAGGCGACCTACAACATCGATGTTGACGCGATCGAACGGATGATCTCGCCAAAAACCCGAGCCTTGATGATCCCGTCACTGATCGGCAATCTTCCGGATTGGGAACGCATTCGTGCGATTGCCGATGCGCATGGTCTATTCGTCGTCGAAGACAGTTGCGATACGCTCGGCGCCACCATCAAAGGCGCCAGCACCGGCAAGCGCTCTGATATCAGCACGACCAGCTTCTATGGCTCGCATGTGATTACTGCGGCCGGAAACGGCGGCATGCTCTGCGTCAATGACGATGAGCTGGCGCGCCGCGCGAGGCTGATGCGCTCCTGGGGCCGCACCTCCTCACTGTTCGTCGATTCCGAGTCGGTCGAAAACCGTTTCAATGTCGAGGTCGACGGCTTCTCCTATGACGCGAAGTTCGTGTTCGAGGCGCTCGGCTTCAATTTGGAGCCCTCCGAGATAGGCGCCGCCTTCGGGCTTGTTCAGCTCGATAGGCTCGAAGAGAACATTGCCGCCCGGGAGCGCAACTTTGCCGCCCAATTGGCCTTCTTCAAACAATACGAGGATTGGTTCATCCTGCCGCGGCAATTGCCCGAATCCCGCACCGGCTGGCTTGCCTTCCCGCTGACGATACGGCCGGATGCGCCGTTCACCAGGCGCGATATGCAGATCTTCCTCGAACGCAGGGATATTCAGACACGCCCCGTGTTCACCGGCAACATCCTGCGCCAACCGGCAATGGAAGGCGTCAACAGCCGGGTCTCGCACGAGGGCTATCCTGTCGCGGACGAGGTGATGCGCGGCGGGATATTGCTCGCCTGTCATCACGGCCTCACTCCGGAGCAACTCGACCATATCCATTCGTCTTTCCGCGAATTCGTCGACAGTTTCTCGGCGAGATCGAAGGTGCGAGTACCGCTGCAGGCAAGTGCGACTGGAATCTAACGGATTGAGGTGCGGAAGTAATGTACGCGGTTTTCCGCCAGCCTCTCAACGATCGGAGACGATCCCGTTCATTACCTCGGGCCGACTCCGCGAGGTGACACGGCGGCGGCGGAACATGGGTGAGCCGCTCAAGGTGGGCGGTAATGCTTCGCAATTCCTGAGCGGCATGCAGGCTTCGGTCGCATGATCAAGGTGCAACAAGGCAGGCTGGGTCCAAGTCGATGGAGCGTATTCTCATTACCGGTGGCGCAGGCTTCGTCGGCTCGCATCTCGCGAGGGCTTGCCTTGCGGCCGGCCACCAGGTTCACCTCATCATCCGACCCGGCTCCGACGATACGCGGATCCGGGATCTGCGCGGGCACGTCATTCGACACAATTTTGACCTGCAATCAGAGACAGCGCTCAAGCATTGTCTTTCCGACGCCGAGCCCGAGTGCATCTTTCACCTCGCGGCCCGTCCGCGCCGGCCGGAAAATCCGGACTTCTCCGACGCCAGGGATGGAATGCGCGAGCAGGTGCAAGTGTTGATCGGCTTGCTGAGCGCAGCCGCGACCGCGCCTCGTCCTCCAAAAACCATGATCCGGACCGGCTCGCTCGCCGAATATGGCTCCGCACAGGCGCCCTTTCCGGAGGAGACACGCGAAATGCCGGTCAACTCCTACGGGGCCGAACTCGTGGCTGCCACGCACCTGGTCGGCGCCCTTCAGCGTCGGCTTCCGTTCCCGGTCATCACCGCTCGCCTCGCCTTGGTCTACGGCGCCTGGCAGTCCACCGCCTATCTCCTGCCATGGCTGGTTACCCAATGCCTGGCCGGAGAGCCTTCGATCGTGCGACATCCGGAGGATCGGCGTGATCTGATTTATATCGACGACGCCGTCGGCGGGCTTCTCCGCTTGGCAGCAGCGCAGCTGCCTGGCGGCACGATCATCAATATCGGCACCGGTTTTGCCCCGACGATGCGCGACGTGGCCCGACTGATCATCGCCGAAACGGGCGCCGATCCAACACTCGTTCAATACGGCCCGGCAGACGGTTCGTCCGGCATTCCGGATTTCCGCGCCGTCACCGCCCTGGCGCGAAACCTGCTCGGATGGAGCGCATCCACTCCGCTCGCGGAGGGGCTCGTGCAGACCGTCGCATGGTATCGCGAGCACCTGCGCTTGCAGGAGCCGCATAACCAGCTGCTGACAACGTCACGCCGGGAAAGAACAGGAGCGCCATAGTGGCTGACATGAAGCCGTTGATTTCTGTCCTTGTACCAGCGTTCAACGAAGAGGCGAACGTCCGGCGCGCCTATGCCGCCATCGTGGATACGTTCGGCGAAATGCCCGGCTACAGCTATGAGATTATCTTCACTGACAATCATTCATCGGACCGTACCTTCCAGATCCTCCAGGAGATTGCGCGCGAGGATCGCTGCGTTCGCGTCATCCGTTTCAGCCGCAATGTCGGATATCAGCGCTCGCTCCTTGTGGCGTACAAGGCGGCCACTGGCGATTGCTCCGTTCAGATCGATTGCGATCTTCAGGACCCGCCGCACCGCATTCCTCAGATGGTGGCCCTCTGGCGGCAGGGTCATCAGGTCGTCTACGGAATTCGCCGCTCGCTCACGGATGATTGGTTCACGGCCTTCATGAGGCGCACCTTCTACCGCTGCATCAATGCCCTGAGCGAAGACGACCTCCCCCTGAACGTCGGTGAATTCCGCCTGGTCGACAGACGCATCCTGGATGAGTTGCGCCGGGTCGACGACACGTCACCCTATCTGCGCGGGCTGATCAGCGCGATGGGCTTCTCTCAAATCGGTTTCGAGTATGACCGAGAGGCGCGGGTGGCGGGCGAAAGCAAATTTCCGTTCAGAGCCATGTTCTCGCTGGCTGTGGACGGCATTCTCAATCACTCGCTGACGCCGTTGCGGATTGCCTCGATGACCAGCCTGATCATGGGGACAGCGACCTTTCTGCTGCTCATTGGCTATGTCATCGGCAAGCTGGTTTTCGGTCAGGAATGGCCTGCCGGTTTTGCCACGACAACGATCCTGATCCTGCTCTCCATCACGCTGAACGCGATCTTCCTTGGGATCATTGGCGAATATATCGGCCGGATATTCATGCAATCCAAGCGACGTCCGACACCGATCATCGAGGCGAGCCTGAACGACGAGTTCCACAGCCAGCCTGAGCATGCGCCGTCGAGAGTGGGGTCAGCCTGATGCGCAATCTTCTCGCCCGCTACACCTTCGGCCGGCAAGAAGGCGCCGACAGGTTGCTGCGCTTTGCCACTGTTGGTGCGGTCACGACGACCTTGGATTTCGTTCTCTTCACCGGTCTATTTGCCGTCGGCGCCGCACCGGGCCAAGCCAATATCCTATCCTATTCCTGCGGCATTCTTGTGAGCTATATTCTCAACCGTTCGTGGACCTTCCGCGCGCGGCATAGTCAGGTTCAGGCGCTGAAGTTCGTCCTCGGCACTCTCACCGGCCTCGTGATCTCGACCTGTCTGGTCGCGCTGCTGGCGAGGTTGGTTCCGCCGCCTCTTGCAAAAATTCTGAGCGTTCCTGTGGTCTTCGCCTGGAACTATCTCGTCGCACTCCTATGGGTCTTTCGGACCTAGTGGACGACGCCGAAATGCGCAACGGTTTTGCGTTAACGACATGCACCGCAACGAATGAAAAGTGCGCGAGCGCACCGCACTGAAGCATTGAAACGAACCCACTGCCCGCGCTTTGCGGCTTTAGGGATTCGGAACGGGAGGATTAGCCATGGCAGTCATCACCGGCACATCTGGAAACAATACCCTCATCGGCACGGATCAGGACGACACGATCCTCGGCGCGGCCGGTGACGATCTCATTCAGGGACTGGGAGGGGCTGACGTCATCGACGGCGGCTCAGGCGTGGACACGGCCGACTATCGGGAGAAGACGGCAGGGATCACCGTCACGCTCAACGAGATCAATGATGCGGTGGTGACGGTCGGCGGTGTTGCCGAAGACATTCTCCGCAAGATCGAAAACGTCTATGGCGGCTCGGGTGCCGACACCATCACCGGCGACGCGCAAAACAATCTTATCAGAGGCGGGGGCGGAAGCGACGTGCTCGACGGCGGCGCCGGCAACGACACGGCCGACTACACCGACAAGACCACGTCGGTCGTGATCACCCTGGGTGGAGCGACGCCGACCACGGTCTTCGTCAACGGTCTTGCCGAGGATACAATCAGCAACTTCGAGAACGCTTATGGCGGCTCGGGCGATGACACCCTGACCGGCAGTGGTCAGAACAACGTCCTGCGCGGCGAGGCCGGCAACGACACCCTCAACGGCGGCGGTGGCGACGATTCACTCTTCGGTGGCGCCGGCAACGACACTGCCGATGGCGGCGCCGGGGTCGACACTTTTGACCTCAGGGAGAAGACGGATGCGGTTGTCGTAACGCTCAACGGCGCCAATGACTCCACTGTCTTTGTCGACGGTGTTGCGGAGGATACGATCCGCAATGTCGAGAACATCGTCGGCGGATCGGCGGGCGACACGCTCACGGGCGATGCCGCCGCCAACAAGCTTTCAGGCGCGCGCGGCGATGATTGGCTGAAGGGCGGCGGCGGGACCGACGTCCTGGACGGCGGCGAGGACAGCGACACCGCCGATTACAGCGACAAGACAGCCGCCATCGCCGTGACGCTGAACGGCAGCGGCCTGGCCACGGTAACCGTAGGCGGCATTGCCGAGGACACGATTGCGAAAATCGAGAATATCGTCGGCGGGTCGGCGGCCGATACGCTCACGGGGGATGCCGCCGCGAACACGTTCCGCGGCGGCTCCGGTGCCGACACATTGGATGGCGGTGGCGGCAGCGACACCGCCGATTTCAGCGACAAGACTCAATCAGTTGTCATCGCACTCAACGGTGCTACCAACGCCGTCGCGACCATTGGCGGAGCAGCAGAGGACACGGTCCGCAACATCGAGAACATCATCAGCGGATCTGGCAACGACCAGCTCACGGGCGATGCGGCCGCCAACACGTTCCGCGGCGGCCTCGGTGCCGACGTGTTGGACGGTGGCGGTGGCGTCGATACGGCCGACTATAGCGACAAGACGGCGTCCTTGGTCGTCCGGCTGGCCGGCGCGAGCGCCGCTACGGTGTCCGTCGGCGGGGTTGTTGAGGATACGCTTCGCAACATAGAGAACATCATCGGCGGCTCGGGCGATGATGTCCTGGGCGGCGACAGTCTTGCGAATGTGCTCGACGGGTCGGGTGGTAGCGACACGGTCGATTATTCGGCATCAACCAAGCAAATCGCGGTCACGCTCAACGGCGCCAACAGCTCAACAGTCTTCGTCGGCGGGGTTGCCGAAGATACCGTCCGCAATATCGAGAATGTAACCGGTGGCGCCGTTTCGGACGTTATCACCGGCGACGCACAGGCGAATGTTCTGGTCGGCGGTGCGGGTGACGACTTGCTGAAGGGCGGAGGCGGACTCGACGTCATCGACGGCGGCATTGGCTCCGACACGATTGACTTCGGCGACAAGACCGCTGCGATCGTCCTGACGCTGGCGGGGGCTGCCAATGCGATCGCGACAGTCGGCGGGGTGGCCGAGGACACGGTTCGCAACATAGAGAACATCTTCGGAGGCGCTGGCGCCGACGAACTGACCGGCGACGGCGGTATCAATACGCTGCGCGGTGGCGGCGGCACCGATAGTCTCGACGGCGGCGCGGGTGTGGATACGGCCGATTATCGGGACAAGACGAGGTCCGTCGTCGCCACGCTCGACGGGGCGAATGCCACGACCGTTAGGGTCAACGGTGTGAATGAGGACACGATCAGGAACTTCGAGAACATCTCGGGCGGCGCCGCCGGCGATACACTCACCGGCGACAGCCTGGCCAATGTACTGCGCGGCAATGACGGCGGCGACACGCTGAAGGGCGGGCTGGGCAAGGACGTGCTGGACGGCGGCGACGGCATCGATGCCGCCGATTACCTCGAGAAGACCGATGCAATCAGCGTCACTCTCAATGGCGCGGCGAATGCAAGCGTCTTCGTCGGCGGCGCAGCCGAGGACACCATCCGCGCCATCGAGAATTTTCTATCGGGATCCGGCAACGACACTCTTGTCGGCGACGGCGCGGACAATCTGTTCCGGGGCGCGCTCGGATCTGATTTCATCGACGGTGGCGCAGGCGTCGACACGGCAGATTATCGCGAGAAGACGCTTTCCGTCAGGGTAATCCTTGACGGAGGAAACGACAGCTTCGTCTTCGTCGGAGGCACGGCGGAAGACACCATCCGCAACATCGAGAATGCGTTCGGCGGTAAGGGAAACGATACGCTCACGGGCGACGATCTTGCAAACAGGCTCGATGGCAATGACGGGAAGGACCTGCTTACGGGCGGCGGCGGCGCGGATACTCTCGATGGCGGGGCGGGCGCCGACACGGCAAGCTATCGCGACAAGAGCGCATCGGTCTCTGTCACCCTCAATGGCGCCACCTATGCGACCGTCACAGTTGGAGGCGTGGCTGAGGATACGATCCGCAACATCGAGAACGTCTGGGGCGGGACCGGTGGTGACAACCTGAGGGGCGACGCGAACGCCAATCTGCTTTCGGGAGGCGGCGGAAGCGACGCGCTCTTCGGTGGCGCAGGTGCCGATACGTTCCAGTTCGATTTCGCCCTCGGCGCGACGAATATCGACACTGTCGCGGATTTTGACACGGGAGACAAACTGGCCCTGTCGCGGAGCGTTTTCACCGCGCTGAGCGGCAGTTCCCTTTCGAGCGCGCAATTCCACGCGGCGGCCGGCGCAACCGAGGCGCAGGACGCGAACCACAGGATCATCTACGACACGGCGACCGGTGCGCTCTACTACGATGCCGACGGCAGCCTTTCCGGTGCCACGGCCGTGCAGTTCGCCGTGCTCACGACGCGTCCGGGTCTGACAACGGGAGATTTTCTCATCGTGTAGTGCTCTTGTGCCGAGAGATGGCGGCAATGCTTCAAACCCGCTGGTCAGGGGCGGCGGCCGCCGTCATCGGAAGGCGGAGGCGGGTTTGGATCTATGATGGCTCACAAAAAGAAACGGGCCAAACAGCAGCTGCCGCGCTCGCAAGTAGCTGTGAGCGCTGTGAAATGCCCTCTTTCAGTCTCCCCATATCGAAGATCAGGGGGCACGGAAATCCAGCACGAGCTTTTCGATCTCTGATCCTCCACCCACGCGCTCCAATACGGCGAACGAGCCGTCCTCCCTGAGCTCAAACAGGGTGCCAGCATTTTCCTGCGCGCGATTCGTGCGGGCAATCATGACCAAGGTGCCCGGACTGCGGAGATAGGAGTGTATGTTCCCAATCGCGGTCCGGATCTGGTCCGGCGAGAAATAGCTCGTATTCAGAATGTTGGCGGCACGCACCAAATCGAACCGGCGGATAAAGTGCCGTGACCGACGCATGATATCATTTTCCACGAATTCTATTTCACCCTTCGATGGCAATGATCGGGTAATCATTTGCACGGGCCTGCTCATCCCGGCCCTTATCCGCGAGCGCAGGCGCGGGCGCAACATGCTGCGGCCAAGGACGAGTGGAATAAAAGCCAGCGTCACGTAGTCCAGCCTTCGGACCCACGGACGAATTGTGATCCCCGAGACGTCATACTGCAGCGGCCACCCCTCCGGATCGCATAATACTCTGAAGCTCGGCCCCAGTTCCACGATGTGTGCCTCGATGAAGAGGTCGGTTGCCGTGATGCGGACAGCAGCACCACAATCCTTCAAGAAGCTGGCGAGTTCCACGGTCGTCAACCCGGTGGAAACCCCCACATCCAGGACCTCGTTGAGCGAGCCCGTACGCTCCTCGATAAAAGGTCGAAACGCGACCTCCAGCTCTCGAAAACGCGAAGGCCGGGTCAGCTTGAAGGTGCCGTTTCGCATCTTGAGCTTGGCGAAGAAGGCAGATTCCGACACCACATCGATCGCATCGGCACTCGATGAATAGAACTTGCTGGCACTCACGGTCATGGCCTGTCAACCCGCCTCCATTCAACCCAAACGAACACCTTCACGCGTCGCCTGCAGCGCCGCGGGTCTCATCAGACTCGCGAAGGACGCTGTAGCACGTTGAATTGCTGCATATTTCCTGGATCGGCTAGGATTTGGAACATGCAGTAGAGATCATCACCCGCCCTCGCAATCACCGGACGCCATGGTTCTCTGCGTCCAGCTTAGGAGGAATACACAGCCTTCTTAACCCGTAACGACATCATTCTTGGCCCGAGGGTAACCCGACGTTGCCGCCTCCGGTATCTCCGGCCATGAAATGGAGAAACTCCTCCAGGTTTGTCCATCCGTCGTCGTCCGCATCTTGCCGGCCGTCGTTGGTATCGGCCGCATCCATGCCGTTCTTGACTTCCCAATCATCCGAAATGCCGTCCATATCAGCATCTTGGTACGGCATCCCAGCAGCAAGCTCCGGCCACCCGCCAACGTCCATCGGATTTCTTTCGAGCAATCGTCCGCGACGATGCTTGACGTCCTCAATTATGCGTCTGTCGACCGGATCGCGTTGCGGTTTTGTCGCGCCGGCATTCGCCAGGACATCTTCGTAGGCATTCATAGGCGCGGAGGTGCGGACCTGTGGCGCACCAAATGGTGCCGCCACGACAAATCGCCTCTGTTCCTCAGCCAAAACCAAGCTCTCATCCTGTCCGGATTCAGTCCGATAGGGTTCGTCGTAGTTGTCCTTGACATAAATCGAGTGGCCAAGTCCGCTTTCATCGAAAAGATGCACCATGTGATCGTTTCGCAACTTCTCTCCTGCAATCTTGTAATTGCCGACGACATTGGCCTGGTTATGCGCCCATTCATCGCCAAAGCTCAGGACGTACTGCCACTGAGGCGAGAAGAAAACGTTGTTCACGACATCCGCGACTGCGCCGGGAATTTTCATTTTTATCTGCGGATTTCTGAATTTGCCGAACGCAAAAAGGGAATGATGCACAGAGAGGTTGCCGCCTTTGGTGAACAACATATTGCGTGCACGATTCTCTTTCCCCGGCCCGCCTTGCAGGAGCGGCTCGCTGGTAATTCCCCACTGCCATGTGAAATTGCTGGCCTCTTCTGAATCGATCGTCTCGTCCGATCCCCAGCTGGCAGAGATGTGATCAAGCATGATGTTTTTCGCCGCCTCGGAGTACAGGCCGAGGCCCCCGGAACAACATGCTTTGCGCGTATGCGGACCAGCGCGAAGACGAATGTGCCTTATGATCACGTCGTTGGTCACAATTTCGATTGAAGGACGTATTTGTGTTTCGCTGTTCCGGATGGCAATGCCTCCGCCCGGCGCCGTCTCTCCGGCAATCGTCAAGAACGGATGTCGTACAACCAACGATCGCTCGCCGAGGACAATGGTACCGCCTGTGCGGAAGATGCAAATGCGCGGCCCGGACGCTTCGACGCAGTCCCGCAAGGAACCTGGACCCGACTCGTTCGTGTTAACGACATAGATCACCTTTCCCCCGCGGCCCCCGATAGAGCCGGCACCGAAGCCTTCGGCCGTGGGAAAGGCCCGTTGCCTACCGTCCGGAAGCTTGGGTGAAAGAGGCTGCTCGAGTGCCGTTGCGACCTGGGCAATAGCCTCCTGCGGGTTCCCGATACACGACACGCAGAGCAGCCCCGCCAACATCAAGCAGCGAGCGGCCGTGAAATGAAATACGCTTGCACCACGCGACTGAGTAATTGCCGTCATGCTCTTATGCCACCAGATCGAAGCTGAAATCGTTCTTTCCCGAGTGTAATCGCCAGTGCAGGTTCTCGAATGCGTTTTATAGTTCGCAGAGGCACATGATCTCTGCCGATGAGATAATGCGGACTTCTCAAAGATAGCCGTAGCGTCTGAGCATCCAACCGCCCAATCGCTGAAAGGAAACTTGCTGACCGGCCGGCATCCGTGTTCGCCACGCCTCATCCTTATTGAGTGCGATTGATGCATTCATACGCAATCGATTCCCTGCGACCTGGTGCCCTGGTCCGATGGGGCGGCCGTTTTGAAGCGTCGAACCGATTTCACTCAGGTCAAGCTCAAGAAATGTTCCGATTTCCCGCATAATCTCGACAGGATTAGATGCAAAATCCTCATATCTTACTCGCATGACCTTTTGCGGGCCTAGTTTTCGCAAGAGATATTCGACTGCAAGATTGACGATACTCCAACGCAACGCTGTCCTGAATACGGACTTTGGCCTGATTTCCTTCTGTAAACCTGATTTTTCATCGCGCTCATAACCTTTGAGCAGCGACCATGCCACTCCACGCCCATCGCGCACCAGATGGATGACGCGCATGTCGATTCCCGGGATCTGGGCAAGCGCCATCGCTCTGCCCGGCAACTTCGAAGAATCGACAATCATTTGCCTGCCGGAGCACGACAGCATCGCGTCGAATAGACGTTTTGTATGAAGTGCATATGGCGCAAATTGCTTTCCGAGACCAACGCCGCAAAATACTTTCATGAACATCGGCAATCCTTCAAATTTTTGTTGAAGTGCGCAATATTCCGACATGAGTGTCGAATCCCAACCCTTCGACCACTCTTGTAAAACTGTACTCCAGACGGCACAGTCACGAATTGGATGACTGCATGCACAATATTCATTGTGGCTCCATACGTGCCGTGTGAGAGACGTTATCTCCCCCGCTCCCACCACCGCGGGATGTTGCCCCAATGCAATGTCGAGAAGGGTTGACCCGCTGCGCCCGTAGCCTGCGATATAAACAATGCGAGTTGATTGCGAGGGCATCCTATAAGCCTTCCATTTGCTAGTGCTTTACCCTGATGTTGAGTCTGGCATTTGCATCTTGTGCGTCTGCATGCGCACCGGAATAACACTCACTCTCTCGACAACTGATCACTGCTCTCGTGAACTGGTCACCGACGCAACATGTCTGGCGACCTCCGGCCTCGAGGTACGATCACTACCGTAGTCGCCACGATCCGGGCACATCCACTGTCCCTCCGATCGCTACAGCACCACCCGGTGCGGTCCCGTTATGCAGGCAGAAATGAAGTGATCACAACCCCATGACAATCTGACCAGCGCGACGACCGACGGCCATGTACCCCCCGATAAAATAAAAAGACAAAATATATCAATAATGAGTGCTCGTTTGCCGGCAATCGTCCGAGTTACTGCCGACTATGCGTGACGTTACTTCATTCTCATCTCTTCGCCAACCTTAGATATTCCGCGATTCACCGGGGCACGTAGCCATGGCGTGTGGTCCGCCGCAGTTGTGCAAGGCCGAGCCCGAGACATAAAAGAACTGGTATTGTCCAGTATCTCGCATACATGTGCGGATTGAATAAAGCGATCGTGAGAAAGACCACGACAGTCGTAACCATCGCCGCTAGTGCATGTTTATCGCCACCAGCCCTTCTGATCCCCACCGCAAGCAGCACGCTCACACCCGAAAACATCATCCAGCCGACTAGCGCGAGCAACCCGCCTTCAACCCAGAGAAGAAGATAAAGATTGTGAACGGGAGCAGTTTGTACGCTTCTCTCTCGGAATTGATCGGCGCCAATTCCCACGAACCAAATCCGCTCATCAGAAATCATCTGAAGAGCTTCCTCCATAAGTGCTGCTCTTGAGACGAAAGTCCCCGCTTCTGAGATATCACCCGAGGAAATAGCGCCCAGAACGCGCGTTTGGAACGTTTTGGGCAACATGTCTTTGCTGCCGAATAGCGCCAAGGCTCCAACAAGAATAGCGGCTCCAAGTGTCAGGCGTAACAGCAACCGCGGGGTCGAAATGAACGCAACGAAGACGGTCAAGCAAATCACCGTCACAAACAGTCCGCTGTTGGAACTTGTGAGGACAACCGTAACGATGAAAAGTGCAATTATCGGCAAAGCCACGTAAGACTTGATCCGGCCTGAAGACCAGAAAAAGAGAAGAATGGGCATTGTCAGACCGTTCATCGCCGCTGCCAGATTCGGATTTCGCAGCACGGTGGCCAAGCGCTTTCCCCCCGTCACTACGCCCCGTCCTTCTCCAGGCACATAGCCGACCGTGTAGAACGTAATGATGCCGTGGATATCGATGAGAATTATGCTTGCCAGGAAAATCGCTGCCAGTCGGTACGCTTCCCTGGGGTCGTTACGGATCAGGATGATCATCAAAATCAGATACGCGAAGAGATACTGCGCTGTCACAATCAGCCCGCGATCGGGACTGTTGTGAAAAAGGCTTCCGATCATCATCCCGATGAACAAGAGCGTGAACGCGAAAAGCCAAAGTGTTGTTGCTTGCTCGAGCGGTTTGTTCCAAACCCGCCCGCTGATCAGAAGAAGGAAAAGGCTCAAGCAAAAAAAGAAATCGCTAAAGGTAAAGAAAAGAGCAGAAAACCGCAAAGTGGCGTAAGGCGCTAGAAAAACTGCCACGTAGACGACCACACGCTCAATCACCGCCAGGTGAATGTGCAATCTGCGAGAATGACCCCCGACGTGTACCTGAGCAGCCGTTGTCATGCCTGCCTCTGACACTACTATCGCCTCACACTAAATACTCGCGTGATCACAGCTTATCGATGCGCTCGTGGAGCGCTGAATCCCATCGATACCCATGAGCTCTTCGTAAACCGATGTAATTGCATGCACGTGGCGTTCGACACTGAAGCGCGCGCGCGCTGCGATGCGCGCTGTTTCCACGATGTGATCGTGACAGGCAGAATTATTGAACAGCGTCAAACATGCCTTGGCGAATTCATCCGGATCATCCGCGCGAACGAGCATGCCGGTCTCGCCATCTTCCACGACTTCCGGATTTCCACCTGAGTCGGCCGCAATGACTGGTGTGCCTAGCAGCATAGCTTCGACAAGCGTTCTTCCCAGAGGTTCATTCACGGCCGTTACCAGAAGAGCATCGAGCCCTGCGATCCAAGGTTCGCTCGGATAACGAAAGCCCATAAAGTGAATGCAATCGGCAAGTCCCAGTGCTTCGGCGCGCGACCTTGCAGCGTCGTCGAGCCCGTTGAGCGCGTTCCCGAAAAACAGTCCCGCAAACTTGACCTGGGGCGCTAACCGCTTCAGCGCCGCCAAGGCTTCAACAAACAGGATTGGCCGCTTGCGGTCCACCAAAGTTCCTACATATCCAAGGAGCTTCGTCTCGGCCGAGCATCCAATCGCCGCTATCACTTTCTTCCGAGCGTCTTCGCGTTCGACGCCGATCGTTTTCATCACGTCGAATGGGCTGTGAACGACGCTGCACTTGCCCGCAGCCGAGAAAAGGCCCGGGCGCGGCGACGCAAATTTCGAAACGGCTACGACGCGGCTGGGGAGCCAGGGAGCGACATGTCGCAGTCCAAATGAACTTGCGTCCCCGCGGTGGTGCCAGAGATGCTTCGATCCCGCGAGTCGTGCTGCAAGTCCCCAAACGAGATGTGCGCGACCGTCATTTGTGTGCACTATCGCGGTATTTTTTGCTCTCAGAAAACTCACAAGCGCAGGAAGGCTTCGCGCGACGTTGACGGCTGCCGCACCATTGCGCGCGCCCGCCCGCTCCAAACGGTTCACAACGGGAGCGGCTTCAAAGTCGATTTCCTCTCGACGAAACAGATCAGCAACTGGACCGTCGGTATCATGAAGGACAACCAATGGTACAAAACGCGACCTGGGGAGGTTCCGGATTAACCCAAGTGCAGACATGTGGCTTCCGCCAACAAAATCTCCGATAAAAGGAAAACATACAACAACCTGCTTGCCGCATTCCCTCATGTTGAACGTCTCCACCAGAACCTTCGAAAGCGCAAAGCGATTGCCGCAGCTATATGATTTGGCCTTCTGCCCAAGGGCCTTTATACTTTTGCAAACATCACAGCGCGCCGCACGCTACTCAATGCATATCTGAAACACCATTATCTTCCAGCAGCCATCGTCGCTCATGCCGTGCGGATTACTAGCGGTGGTTGCAATTCAATGGGCGAGGCCCAATTCTCGCGAGCACGAATTCTAACGGACGTGCGAGGAAGAATTGAGCGGGGCCCTCGCCGAAGACGTGGAAAAGGTGTTCACCTCTACTTCTGTATCCGCGTGACTGAAAGTCTCGCCATTGCGGCGGAATCGGCCCTGAGTCCAACCGATAGCCGGAATGCGTTTGGAAGTTATGACAAAGCCTCCGTAGCGATGGCTTTCATGAACTTCCGGATTAACTTGGTTAATTACGGTGCCGATCAACGGCGCATGGTTCATCCGAAGCTGAGACACACTGTCCAGCAACTGCTCTTCGGTAGTTTTGCCCCAAGACACCAACAAAATCACCCCATCAACAAAGGGCGAAAGCCAGTTTGCATCCCCAGAGGTGAGGACCGGCGGAGCGTGAAGCACAATGAAATCATACCCGTTCTGTCTGAGCGCCAAAATCAACTCACAGAGTTTGTCTGAGTCCAAGGATCTGAATGGCTCCATCATTACGGGCGTCGCGTCAATGAAACCAAAAGCAGGTAAAGTCGGAATCGTCTGTACCACATCCGCCAGGGAAGCTTCATTTCTAAGATAGCGTTCAATCGATTCCGGCGAACGTTCCGCGCTTTTCAGATACGGGACGTTGTGTTGATGAAAATCGAGATTCACGAACACGGTAGAGCGTCCGTCTGCTGCCGCAGCAGTTGCAATACCCCATGCCGTGGAGGCGTTCGCGACGTCCTGAAGGCAGGAGGTCACCATGACAACGCGATGCGGTTGTTTCGCTTCAGAGTAGCGACAGGCCATATAGACTGACCGCTCTGCTTCTGCTGACGTAAAATTGCTCCAGTCTGGAATACACCACGACCGCTTGGTGTCGGGCGACAGCAGGTGCTTCGGCACCCTTGGTACGTAGCCGAGGTTCGGCAGCCGCAGAAGTTGCGAGATACGCTGCCCGCTTCGGATTCGCGTGTCGGCTGTCTCCAGCATGAGCGCGAGCAAAAAGGCCAGCATAGTGGACCCTGTAAATGCCGCCGGGATAATAATATTGGGCTTAGGAAATGATGGCGAACTCGGAACTTCCGCGGCCGACACAATACGTGCACTTGGCTTTAAAGATTCGGCTTCAAGATCCGACAAGATACGCTGAACCTCATCCTCGATCATGTTGCGAACACCCGCGATCTGCGAATCTGCATCAATCATCTCAGGATGATTCTTGCCAAACTTTGCAGCGAGTTCCGCTCTATTCTGCTGCAAACGGGCCTCTTCGTTCCGCAATGTTATCAAGAGCGGTTGCGTCATGCTCTGCCGAAGAAAAGCTACGGCGCCACCTGTATTAAGCGCGCGTTCCTTATCTGCGATCCGTTCGTACTGCTTGAACTCGAGCGAAGCTTCAACGTATAGGCTGGCAATCGTATTTGCGATTTCTTGAGCGAGTTTAGGATTGCTATTCGTTACAGTGATTCTTACCGCGAGACTCTCGCCAGTCCTGCTCACGGTAAATTGGGATAGGACCGCGGAAATCGCGCGGTCTCGTTGAGTTCTCGTGTCCGGAACTCTAACGGGATCACGCGGCCTCTGGATTCCGATACTTCCTGCGAGATATCTAAGAAGCCGATCGCCGAAGTCTTCCGATTTATTGCCGCCCCGGGCATGCGGGTTGAAGTTCGGATCATCGATGAGATTCAATCGATCGACGATACGGCCGGCAAACTCCCGCGATTGCAGGACGTCCATCTCGGTTTCTGCCGCCGAGCGGTCGCGTTCAAGCGACGTCAAGGACGCGTCAGTCGCAAACGGCCGAACGTCTTTCCGCTCCAACACCACTTCCGAGCTGGCGGTATAGGTTTTAGGAAGCGTATACGATGCAACAGTAGCCAGCAAAGTGCACAGGATGACCACTGAAGCGATAAGCCACATACGCCGCTTGATCAGGGCCCAAACATCTGAAAGGCCTATCGTATGCCCACTCCGCTGAGCGGCGAATTCAACACTTTCTCGATAATGAGCGCGAGCAGATAGGCTGCCATCCGGAACGAATGTCGTCATGGAAACCTTCAAAAATAAAAATTTTCTCTATTCAGTTAGCTTAGTAAAATATTCAATACGGCGCAATAACTCAGTTTGAACTTGCTAGCATCGCATTTTACGGCGTCAGTGTCACGCCTGATCGGCTTCACGTCCGATGTCCTGTGACGCGGAAGACTTAAAACATGTCCCGCGACGGTATCCAGAATAGCGCGCCGCGCATTATTCGCAAGGAATGACTTCAGCTTCGAGGTCTTGGATCGGTTGAACAGGGCGGCAGCGCCCTGCCACTAACCTCTCAGCAAGCGTAGAAAACGGCAATGCTGCACTCAAGCAGCACCCCTCCGACAAATGCCGGCTGCGGCAAGCAACAGCTAAGCAGGAGCGATGAAATGCCCGCGCAAACAAAGGGCATAGCACGTGGAGGGGCAATCTTTTGCCTGTCTCTCGTTGCTAACGAAGTCGAGCGTCACCGCGTACATTTTATGCGCGCTGTTGGTCCACTGGCCCCTGTTAAGCCGACGCTCGTCGCACAGTGGACGTCGGTCAAGCAACCGGCCGCGTCGGCCCCACGAAGCCAGACGACAGGGAATGAGCATTGAGGAGCTCCGATCGTGAAGAACTGAGCGCTTCCGCGCTGGACACCGCAGTCCTTATTGTGTTCAATGAACCCAATTGTACATAACGTTGCATATTGCCCGTCCGGTTAGGACGTCTCGCGCTTGTTCATTATTTTGGCCATTGCTGGATCATGCGTATCGTTTTCGTTGGTTCCGTCGAAAGCTCCAGAATAGCTTTAGAAGCGCTCATAAATGCTGGGCGAGTTCCTGCGCTGGTGATTACTCTCCCCTCCGAGGTGGCGGGACGCCATTCTGATTTTGCCGATATAGGAAATCTGGCGCGGACGGCCGGGAGCGCGGTTTGCTACACGACGGACATCAACAGTCCTGCCGTCCTGGGGGCAATGGCATCGGTCGAGCCCGATCTCACGCTTGTCATCGGCTGGTCGCAGGTCTGCCGACAGCCGTTTCGAGATGTTGCGCGTGAAGGCACCATCGGGTTCCATCCGGCAGCGTTGCCACTTCTGCGTGGTCGTGCAGTCATTCCCTGGACGATAATAAGGGCTGAAGATGTGACGGGCTCGACGCTGTTCTGGTTGGATGAAGGGATCGACTCAGGTCCCATTTTGCTTCAGAGGCTGTTCGCGGTCGCGGCCGACGAAACCGCACGCAGCCTCTATGCCAAGCATACAGCAAATCTCTCCGAGATGGTGGTTGAGGCGGTTACACTGGTAGAGACAGGTAACGCACCGCGAATGACGCAGGATCATGAGAGGGCAAGCTATTGTGCCAAACGCACGGCTGAGGACGGCCTGATCGACTGGAATGCTTCTGCCGCCTCGGTGCTCCGCCTTATCCGTGCAGTCGGCGCCCCCTACCCCGGCGCATTTTCCCTTTACAACGGCGAAAAGATCCGTGTCGACGCAGCCGCACAGATCGAAAACGCCGGTCGGTTTATCGGCTTGGTGGGCCAGGTTCAATGCCATTCGGAACGCGGCTTCGTCGTTCTATGCGGCGATGGTGAATGTATTGATGTACTGGCTTGGGCCTCGCCCACTGGGAAGCGCCCGCCGGTACACAGCAAGCTCCATCGATAAGCGCATTGAATGACGAGAACACGGGCCCGGTGAGACCCGGAGCTCGGGTCCTGACGCCCGTCCGCACCTGGCCCAAGAAACCCATCAGAGTGGCTCTCCAACACTGACCTTCTTCGAGCGCGCGTTGCAGGGGCTGCGCCTTGTCCGCGAGGCCGGCACGGAACTAGAAATCTCGAACGAACCTAGCTCTTCGTGATGTAATTCGACATAATTCCGTGTGTTCTGCCCTGCGACTGCACAAAGCGTCCAGGAGATCTGCGGCGCAGTTCTGTAAAGTGGCAATTTTATCGGCACAGGAGCCGAAATGAGAGTGTCGCGTACCTTCCTGCAGGGGGCGTTCAGTCCCCGCCAGTGGTTTGTAACGCTGAAGGAATGGACGGTGGCGGTGAAGCGCTGGGCGGCCGCGATTTCTACAGCAGCGTCCCAAGGCGGACTGGCCACGGCGACCGGTCGCCAGACGTGGATGAATACATTCAGGGCCCGCTCGGACGGTGTGATCGCCATTGCTCGAATTGTCCTGGCGATTGGCAGCCTCTGGCTCACATGGCTGGATGCCACGATCCGGCCCGTCCGCTCGGACTTCGTCTTCTGGCTGCTGGTCGCTTATCTCGTCTACGCCATCGTTGCCGCCCATTTCGTTTGGAAAGCACAGGTCCATCAGGTCCGCGGCACCCTCATACGGCATGTCATCGATGTCGCCACGTTGATTGCCTTGGCGTTTCTTGAAGGTCGCGTGTCCGGGCCGGTCTTCATGCTCATGCCCTTTGTCCAACTGACAGCGACGTTACATTGGCTCTGGCGCGGCGCCCTATGGACCGGTCTCGTTGGCGTTGCGATCCTGGTATACCTGGCGCTTTCGAATACCGCCTGGTTGTTCAGGTCGGACGTGGATGCCGCAGTCGCGCTGTCGTTCGTTCTCTTCCTGCTGATGGCAACCCTTCTTCTCACGTGGCTCGGGACGCATCAGGAGGCGGTGCGCTCTGAGTTGTTGCGACTGGTCGAACGGACGCCCTCCGCGTCCGACGGGCGCGATTGGCCGGCCCAGGCGGCATTGGACTATGCGGCGCAGGTGATGCGTGTGCCACGCGCGCTGCTGATCTGGAGCGATGGTGACGAACCCTGGACCAACCTCGCGATATGGCAGAATGGCACATTCGAGGCCAGGCATTTGTCGCCATCCGCCTATCTGCCATGGACGCCCGAGGTGCTGCAGGGGGCAAGTCTTCTGATCATCGACGCAAAGCGCTCCCGAGCCCTCATCCATCGCGGCGGGGGACGTTTCGATCGCTGGCGCGGAGGCGGATCGCCAATTTCTCCGGCTCTCGTCGCCGAATTCTCGATCGTTTCCGCGATCTCGGTGCAGTTCGAGGTGAGCGATGTCGAGGCTCGCCTTTTTCTCCTTGATCCGCCGGCCCAGACACTCGATGACGTCGCCATGGCCGAAATCGTCGCGGATCGGTTGAAGACACTCTTCGAACAGGCGATATTGCTGCGCCGTCTCAGCGATGCCGCCGCGCTTGAGGAGCGCATAAAAATTGGGCGCGATATTCACGATGGAGTGCTGCAGACGCTGGCCGGCACAGCCCTGCAGCTCCAAGCCCTGCGCTCGTCAAAGCCCGATATTGACGAGATCGACAGGCGACTGATGGCTATCCAAACGATGCTTTTCGAAGAACAGAGAGATCTTCGTGCGCTCATTCGCGCGCTCGAACCGGGATCTCGTGATGACCACGCCGGGGACCGCCAGCTCGCGCCTCGATTGGAAGCCCTGGCTGAACGTCTGCGGCAGCAATGGTCGATAGACTTTCGCTTTTCTCTGGCACCTGAAGACCTTCGGTTGCCGGCAGCAGTGATCGACGAGCTGGCGCGCATGATCGCGGAGGCGTGCGCCAACGCCGCACGTCACGGGAATGCGCGAACGCTCAAGGCCCGGCTTTGCCTCGATGCCGGAACGGTGATCCTCACTGTCGACGACGACGGAACGGGCTTCGGCTTTGACCGGCGCCTTGAGCACGCCGAACTGGAGAGCAGCAAGGTCGGTCCACGAAGCCTGCGTGAGCGCGTGGCGACATGGGGTGGAGAACTCTCGATCGACAAGGTGGAGCAATGGACGAGGATAACCATCAAGATCCCGGCTCATCCATGAGTTCGCGCATCGTAGTCGTCGATGATCACTTGATAGTTCTGGACGGGTTGCGCCGATTGATCGACGCCGAACCCGGTTTGCAGGTGGTTGCGACATGCAGAACTGCCGCAGATGCGATCGAGGCTGTCTCGACCAAGCCAGTCGATCTCGTCGTCATCGATCTGCGCATGCCGGAAATAGACGGGCTGGACCTTGTCCGTCAGCTTCGCCGCGACCGGCCGGAGCTGGCTTGCGTCATTCTTACCGCTGATATCAGCGATGAAGAACTTGCCGAAGCGATGCGAAATGGTGTGAGCGGCATCGTTCTCAAGGAGCAGGCGCCGGGTGCGCTTGTCGAGTGCATTCGCGCCGTCATCGCGGGCCGCACCTATGTCGCGGATCAAGGTTTGGGTGCCGCGATTGATCGCATCCGGGAACGCGAGGCCGAACGTCGCTCGATCATGCAGAAGTTGACACCCCGCGAACTCGAGGTGTCCCGCCTTGCAGCCGCAGGTTTGCGCAGCCGCGAAATAGCCGCCCGGCTTGGGATAGCCCCCGGCACCGTCAAGCTCCACCTTCATAGTGTCTACGGCAAGCTCAACATCACGACACGCGTGGAGCTCGCCAATATTTCGCAACGGCTGCAGCTTGGCTCCAGCTGACATCGTGGCGGCGGCGCCACCGGGCGAGCAGCTGACGCTCGAATGCTCCGCGCGATCTTCAGCTCACTTCTTCTCTACGGTTTCCCGGTTGCCTTGCGCCATCGCCTCCACGCGGCGGAGAATCTCGTTCGCGGCAAATTTGGCCCCGGCGGGATTGAAATGGGCATCGGGAGCATACATGAGAATAGGCTCGGCTTGGGCGCGAATGGCTTCATGAATATCAATTACCTCGATGCCCTCGGCCGCGGCAGCATCGCGAACCTTCCGCCTCAGTGGGTCGAAGGGCCTATCTGATGAAAAAGGTCCGATGAAACGGTCGATCCTGGGTACGTAGACCAGTGTAAAGGAGCCGCCCCAGCTCTCGGTAAGTGCTTTCGCACGGTGCAATATTCGTCTGAACTCCGGGTTGTCCGGGGTAATCTTGGGATAGACCAGCCCGAGCCTCGTGAGAGTTTGTTGCAGGGCGACAAAATTGCGCAACAAGGCTGTTTTCGTGAAAAGCTGCACACTCGTCACTCCGGCGCTCTGGCGCTCCGCCAAAATGCTTCGAGCCTGACGCATGGTTTCTTGCGCGGTCGTTTGCAAACCATAGTCCGCATCCGGCGAAAGCGCGGTGCGAAGCCACGGCACTGCAAGTTCGCGCTCCAAATTCTCCCAGTCGTTGCCTTCGAAGAAGACCATCATCACGTGACGGGGTCGCAAAATTTCACCAAAACGGCCGAGTGTTGCGAGCTCGATCAGGGGACCGTTTCCTCGGATGCCTATGCTTGCGGTGCTGAGGCCCCCCGCCCGCAGCCTCGACGCAAGGTCCTCGCCCGGGGGCAAGCAGAAGCCCTCGACGAACGAGTCCCCGAGGAGCATCAGGTCCACGCGGTGGTTATACACGTCGTCGGGATTATTGAAGCCGTACCGATCAGCGGTGTAGCTGACGACGCCGCTTTTGGACGTGCACAGCACCACTTGCGTCGACGGAAAGCCCGACAGCAGCGCCTCGGAAAGTTCGTCCGTGCCCGAAAGCCGGTTCAGTCCACGAAGCGTGAAGCCAGGGACCACATTCTTGTTGCGCTTGAGCGTTTCGGCCTGCGCCTCGCTGAGTTGGCCGAGCATGCCCAACCGGACGGACACGACCGAAACCGTATGCATCGCCTCAAAGAGGAAGAGGGCCAGCAACACGCTCGAGCCACAAATACCGACGAGTGCGGAAAAGCGCGGTTTCGCAAACAGGCCCACGGCGAAGAAGGTTATCGCCAGCAGGCCCGGGATCAGCACGTAACGGACGAAATGCGGAGTTTCAGCTGCGAACAGTTGGTAATTCAGCAGAGCGTAGATGGGGCTTGCCAACAGGTACAGGCCCGGAAGGGCACATACCACAAGCCCGAGATGCCGCTTGATCATGACGCCTTGTCCCCTCTCGCAAACCGTTCAGTAAGAGGTACGCTTGCCCACCGCCGGATTCAGGCGGCGGATTTCGACTTGTCTGCCCTGACGGTTTTGGCTGATAAGAGTATTATCTTTTGCACTTGAACTCACACAAATGGATTCAGAATAGAAATTAATACAGGGGCATTTTTGCGTAAGCGGAATATACCTGCTTCTGCCTATCGAGTCTCCCCGAATTGGGAGAAGAGCGAAGTCTGATCGATGGCCCGTTTGAAGCTGCTACATCGTTTCGGCCGGAACTACGCGTCGGCTGCCGTCTATATCCAATGGTATATTGACTGGCTCGACCCCCGCTTGTTCTATACCATTCTCCTTTATTCCTTTCAAACAAGGCGCGACTGCAATATGAGCCGTATAGTATTTTAGAAATTAGCACTGACCGCTTAGGAAGTGCCCAATGAACAAGTCTCACGAAGCTTTCCTCGAGCATATCCCGGAGGGACCTTCCAACCGCAGCTTCGGCTATACGGTCGGAGGCATTCTTCTCGTTTTCGTGCTCGTGAGATGGCTTATCAGCGGTGGGCTGACAACGATCTCCTTAGCGATTGCCGTCATTGGTGGTGTCCTCGTCCTGTTGGCGTTCGCCGCACCCAACTGGCTCGCCATTCCGAACCGGCTATGGACCAAGCTTGGTCTGTTGCTGTTCAAGATCGTCAATCCCGCGGTGATGCTGCTGATCTATATCGCGGCCTTCGTTCCGATCGGGCTTCTCTTGAGGATACGCGGCTACGATCCGCTCGCCGCTTCATTTGATAAAGGCGTCGACACTTACTGGATTAAACGTTCACCGCATGAACCGGATCCGGCGACGATGCGCAATCAGTTCTGAACGCAGGCGGGGCTCTGGCGCGGCAAGACCGTCGTCGGATCATGATGGGGGAAATGCGACATGGAACTGATACGTGAACTCTGGGCTTATATGGGTGTCCGCAAGAAGTTCTGGCTCTTGCCGATATTCATCATCTTCGGCGTTTTCGGTGCATTGGTGGTCTTGACCCAGGGCACGGCGGTGGCACCGTTCATCTACACCTTGTTCTGATCCGAGTCCGTCCATGCGTATTCTCGGTATTTCGGCGTTTTATCACGACAGTGCGGCGGCCCTGATCGAGAACGGGCACATCGTGGCGGCCGCTCAGGAGGAACGATTTACACGCAAGAAGCACGACGCCAGGTTTCCGGCCAATGCCCTGGCCTATTGCCTGGCGGAGGCCGGCTGCGGCATGGCGGGCGTCGATCATGTCGTCTTTTATGACAAGCCGTTCCTGAAATTCGAGCGATTGCTGGAAACTTATCTCGCGACAAGTCCTCGCGGGTTTCGTTCCTTCAGGATGGCAATGCCGCTCTGGATCAAGGAGAAACTGTTTCAGAAGAACCTGTTGCGCAAGCACTTGGGCAAGCTCGCTGGATCGAAGGAATGGTCCGGATCGCTTCTGTTCAGCGAGCATCATCTGGCACATGCGGCGAGCGCCTTCTTCCCGTCGCCGTTCGCAAGCGCCGCGGTTTTGACGATGGATGGGGTGGGAGAGTGGTGTACGACCTCGCTCGGCCTCGGTCGCGGAAACAGCCTCGAGATCATAAAGGAAATCCGTTTTCCGCATTCTCTTGGTCTGCTTTACTCCGCGTTCACGTACTATACCGGTTTCAAGGTGAACTCCGGCGAGTACAAGGTGATGGGCCTGGCGCCTTACGGCCGCCCCCGCTTTGCCCAGACGATCCTGGACAATCTGATCGACCTCAAAGACGACGGCTCGTTCCGGGTCGATCAGCGCTATTTCGATTATTGCACCGGTCTCACCATGACCTCACCGGCCTTCCACCGGCTTTTCGGCGCGGAACCGCGAAAACCCGAAACGCCCTTGACCCAGCGGGAGATGGATCTGGCGGCCTCTATACAGGCGGTGACCGAGGAAGTTGTTCTGAAGCTCGCCCGCTTTGCCCGGCAGGAAACAGGCGAGCGCCATCTGTGCCTGGCTGGCGGCGTCGCCTTGAACTGCGTTGCCAATGGCAAGTTGCTGAAGAACCGCATTTTCGACGACATCTGGATCCAGCCGGCGGCTGGCGACGCGGGCGGCGCCGTGGGCGCGGCACTGGCGGCCTGGCATGGACATCTCGGAAAAGGCCGCCTAGCCAATGGGCGAGACGGTATGGCAGGCGCCTATCTCGGCCCGGCATACGGCCAGGGCGAGATCGAGCGGCGCCTTGCCGCAGCCGGCGCGGTCTACAAGGTCTTGTCGGATAGTGAGATCATTGCTGACACCGTCGAAGGCCTGGTGCAAGGCAAGGCGGTCGGGTGGATGCAGGGGCGAATGGAATTCGGCCCTCGGGCCTTAGGCGGAAGGTCGATACTGGGCGATCCGCGCTCGCCGACAATGCAGAAAACACTCAATCTCAAGGTCAAATACCGCGAGAGCTTCCGTCCCTTTGCCCCTTCGGTGAGGCGCGAGGACGTGGCGGAATGGTTCGATATCGACACCGACAGCCCCTATATGCTGCTCGTGGGCGATGTGCTCGACCGGCGGAGATTGCCCCTCGGTCCTGACGAGGGTGCGTTGTTCGGCATAGACCGCCTGAACGTTCCACGATCCGAGATACCGGCCGTCACGCATGTCGATTATTCTGCCCGGGTGCAGACGGTGCATCACGACACGAACCCACGCTACTGGGAATTGCTAAGCGCGTTCAAGGAGCGAACCGGCTGTCCCGTACTGGTCAATACCAGCTTCAACGTGCGCGGCGAGCCCATTGTGTGCACCCCGGAAGATGCATTCCGCTGCTTCATGGGCACGGAGATCGAATGTCTCGTCGTCGGCAACTGCTTTCTACGGAAAGAGGATCAGCCGTCGGCCCTGCGGCAGGACTACAAAGAGTGCTTTGAACTCGACTAGCCATGGAACGCAAGACGATAACGTCAACATCGCATGATGTTTGAATTAAAGCGTACTGCCGGACGTCTGCAGCAGTTCGCATGACCGCCTTATCGAGTCAGTCGCACGCCAGCCGAGGCGATTCGGTGCGTGGATGGCGGCGGCAATCTCTGGCTCTGCAATCTTTGGCGCGCGGGAGTCCCGCTCGGACAGAAGAGTGCGACTTTCCAGCTTCGGAATGGCCACGGCAACCGACAGGACAAGGCTCGGCGCGATGCCATAGCAATCTGTCAGATGACGAAAGATTTTGGACGCACCATAAATCTCCTCGGCGCACATTACTGCCTCGCGCACGCGCGTCCTGTCGCTAATGTCAATATAAAGCACGCCGGGGATTGATAACGGCAGCGTTGTCACGATCGGGTCCAGAACCAAATTGATCGCCTGGGGCGTGACGCCGTTGAGAACAAAGGCCACGAGACCGGCTTGGCTTGCCCAATATCCGGCAACAATCAATTCTGTAGGCAATCGCCCCCCAGATTCAACAATCTCGATAACGCTTCGCGTCTGCATGTTGTGCCCACGTCGATGAAAGAGGGGCTGGCGCCGTGATCACAATAGCAATGGCCGGCTGGGTGGCACGCGATCAATTGCAATTCGTTGAACGTTTGAATGTCAAAGTTTCAAGTAGAGCTCTGAGACTATCTTCTTCATTCAGGCCACACCATATGTCTTTGGATATATGAGGCTCGTTGCGTCCTAGACGAAGGCGAACAGTCCCCCGCGCCGTCTCCAGGCGCGCGGCGACGGCAGGTTGATCACCGGTGCCGGATCGAAAGAAAGGACACTTCCAACGAGCGAGACGATCTGTGAACAGCAGATTCTCAGACCCCTTTGGCCAGGTCTCGCGGCAAATAAGACATGCATCGCAAGCACATACCGATCGGTCAGCCAGGCTCGGTGTCGGATAAGCATTGGATATATTAGGTAGTCGACATTGTCGCACGACTATGCGATTATCAAAGCTGTTGAGCGGTCACTTTATAGCCGCGGCTGTGTAATTGCGTACAAAATCGCTTTCAAGGACTGATTTACGCGCTTGGCCAATGGAGCGCGAGTATTTTTTAAGTTCGCGGGCATATCACGCGCATGATGGGGGCTTAGCGAAGATTTCGATCGACGGCTGTTACTCTGCCTGACCGGGTTTTTCGGTTGCGGCAAAGAACAAAGTCCTTTGTGGGGTGAATTCTACCTCTGTCAGCACGTTTAGGCCAAACGAACGCACCAGAAATGGGAGCGGCGGCTTTATGAAGCGAGAACAACAACTGCGCGTGCAACCAGGTTCGGCGGTAACCGCCAACGATGCACTGGCTCCTGTTCATGCGAGGGCGCAACTCGTCGCGGCTGTCGTCCTCTCATTGGCAGTCTCCCTGCTGTTCTTTGCAACGACGTCACACGGAATAGGGATTCTGCCCGACTCCGTCGCGTACATGCGCATAGGAAGCGCCCGTCATTTCGCTCCGCTCTATACCTGGTTGCTGCAATTCACGGCACTCGCTCAGATCGAGCTCGTGGCGGCGGCCTGGTGGCTCAACTGGTTTCTTTATGTCGTCAATACGGTGTTGATTCTTCGGTTGTTGCTTCTTGCGCAGCTGACCCCGATCTGGTCCGCATTGGGCACGGCCCTGATCGTTGGCCATCCGGTCTTCGTCGAATTTCACTCGGTCGCAATGACGGAGCCGTTGTTTATCGCGTTGACGCTCGCCTCCGTCCTCGTGTTTCTCAGGGCGATGCAAGACAACCGTGTCGCAAGTGTCGCACTTGTGGGGGCGATTTTGGGGCTCGCAATGCTGACGCGATTTGCTGCTGCTCCGCTTCTTCCGGCTTTTGCAATCTTGAGGCTGCTCGCGGGTGGCGGAGGCCTTACGAGACGGCTAGTCGATTGTGCTGTGATGACCGGTGCGTGCGGTGCTGTCTTCGGATCATGGCTGATCGCGAGTGAGCTGACATCCGGCGATTCCACTGGACGTTCGCTTGAACTTCTGGGCGACACTGATCTGGCATACTGGATCCGGACGGCAGGCGCCCTGTCGACGATGCTCCTGCCATCCGCGGCCGGGCCGGTCATTCGCCTTCTGTTTCTTGCCTTCGCCAGCGTTGTCGTCGTTTTCATTACCGTAAACTACGCGTTCGCTTGGCTGCGCCTATCCTCCGCGCAACGCGCACGACCGCATGCGCTTGTCCCCATCGTATTCAGTCTCTTTTCGATCTTGTATCTGCTGTTCCTGATTCTGTCCGTCATGATTCAGTATCGACTGACCCTCACCGGACGGTTTCTCCTGCCGCTCTATGTTTTTCTCGCACTCGCCGTCATGACTCCCTTCGGAGCGAGCAGACCTGATCTTGCGCGCCACCGCAAACTTGGGATCGTCCTGGTCGGCCTCGCAGCTGTGATCGGAGCGTCAAACCTCGTCCGAACGACTGTGTTCACCGTAGCCACTTATGAATCGGGTCAAGGATACGCTCACAAAATCTGGTCCACGTCGCCCGTACTCGCATCCGCAAGCAAATTGCCGGCGTCTGCCGTAATCTATTCCAACGC
This sequence comes from Sinorhizobium psoraleae, assembly GCF_013283645.1. Classification (GTDB taxonomy): domain Bacteria; phylum Pseudomonadota; class Alphaproteobacteria; order Rhizobiales; family Rhizobiaceae; genus Sinorhizobium; species Sinorhizobium psoraleae. The sequence goes on along the minus strand of NZ_JABEKV010000003.1, from coordinate 839,797 downwards.
ACCGGACGTGATTGAATTCCGCCTGAGACGCAGCGCGGCGTACATACCGCGCCGCTTCAATCACCTGTCTGGCCGGGATGAGGCAAGCATGCCCTTTGCGCAGCAGATGGACGCTATGCGTCGCCGTCTTGCGGAAGGCGACGCCTACGTCGTCTTCATCTACGGCGTGGACTGGCGAGACTACCTGGTCAGCGAGAACGACCTTCTTAATTCCGTTCCGCTCGTCGAGCAGGAAACTCTTGCTGACGGGCGGATCTATCGCTCAGCAACCCGCGCAACCGAGATGCAGGTTTTGCCGTGAGGGGGCCGTCAAAGCATCGCCGAATTGGACATTGGCTTACAGGATTGGTGCACCGAGAAGAATGTAACGGGAGTACGGATCGTCATGCTTCAGAAGAAGATTTTTATTGTTATCCCCGCTTATCAAGCCGCTCTGACACTCGAAAGCGTGTTTGAGAGAATTCCGAGGGAAATTTACGAAAAAGACGTCCGCATCGTCGTCGTGAACGACGGCAGTTCCGACGGAACGGGCGACGTCGCGCGCAGAATTGCTCGTTCACGGGCGAATGCGGAAGTAATCGACCATCCTCAGAACAAGGGTTACGCCCAAGCGCAGAAGACCGGCTTTTTGCATGCCTTGGCTCAAGGCGCCGACGTCGTGGCACTCCTGCACGCTGACGGGCAATACGCGCCGGAGCTGCTGCCCCGTTTGCTCGCGCCGCTGGAAAGGGGTGAGGCAGATGTCGTCATCGGGTCGCGCATGCTCGAGGGCGGCGCCCTGAAGGGCGGCATGCCGATGTACAAGTATATCGCCAACAAAGCGCTTACGACGATAGAGAACCTCGCTTACGGCCTTCGCGTGAGCGAATACCACAGCGGCTACATGCTTTATTCCCGCCGGTGCCTCGAAACTATTCCCTTCGTTCGCCTCAGTGATACATTCCATTTCGATGGTGAAATGATCATGATGGCGGGAAAGCGTAAGTTACGGATCAAGGAAATTGCGATACCCACACGCTACGCGGATGAAAAGTCGCATCTGAAACCAGTCCAGTATGGATTTGATGTACTAAAAATCGTGTGGCAGAATTACCGGGGTAAATACGAATTTTAAATATAACATTTCTTTTTAAACATAGGGAACCATGCCATGAAGATACTCGTCACAGGAGGCGCAGGGTTCGTAGGCTCATTTTTATGCGAGAACCTTCACAAATCCGGACACGACATACGAATTTTCGACAATTACGAACCCCAAGTTCATTCTGGATCCCGGGGTAATCTTGGCGCCTTGTTGCAGCCCAACGGATTACCTATGAAGGGAGTCGAGATCATTTTTGGTGACACTCGCAACCCTGCCCAACTCGACGCTGCCTTGAAGGACGTCGATGCCGTTGTCCATCTCGCCGCGCAGGTGGGGGTCGGCCAGTCGATGTACGAGATCCATCGTTATGTCGATCACAATACGGTTGGAACCGCAGTCCTCCTGGAACTGCTGGCGTCCCGCAAGCACAGCGTAAAGAAGCTGGTCGTTGCGTCGTCGATGTCGATCTACGGCGAAGGCGGAGCGCGGTGCAGCCATTGCGGCGATGTCACACCGACGCTTCGCGAGGCGGAGCAAATGAGGCGTGGCGATTGGGAGGTGCGCTGTCCGATCTGTGATCGAACCGCAGCGCCTATACCGACCAACGAGGCGAAGCCGGTCCTGCCGACGTCGATCTACGCCATTTCCAAGAGGGATCAGGAGGAAATGTGCTTGGTCGTCGGCAGAGCTTACGACATTCCCGCAGTGGCGCTGCGCTTCTTCAACATCTACGGTCCTCGACAGTCGTTGGGCAATCCCTATACCGGGGTCGCTGCGATCTTCTCTTCCCGTCTGCTGAACAATAACCGTCCGGTCGTTTTCGAGGACGGCAACCAGACGCGAGATTTTGTGCATGTAAAAGACATAGTGCAGGCTATTTCGCTTGCTCTCGCGAAAGGTGAGGCGAATGGCCATGTCTTCAATGTGGGCACCGGTCGCCCGACGTCGATCAAAGACGTTGCGATCATCCTCGCCCGGAAAATGCGGCGCGACATTGCTCCCCAGATAGAGAACAAGTTCAGGGAGGGCGATGTGCGGCATTGCTACGCCGACATAAGCAAGATCCAGCGCTGCCTCGGCTACAAGCCTACCGTCGAGCTCGAATCCGGCATCGAGGATCTGATCGCCTGGGCAGAAGAGCAGAAGGCGGACGACCGGTTCGAGCATGCGGCCGCCGAGCTGGCGAAAAGAGGGTTGGCCCGGTGACGGGCTGCATGAAGTTTTAGAGCGCGTTTGCGTTGGGGCGCGGATGTGGACGTCAGGATCTGGTCGCTGGCCGGAAACTGGAGTGCCATCCCGCTGCCAGCCGCTTCAGATGAGGTAAGCGTAATGGGGCGTCAATTTACAAATCGCGTATTGGTGACTGGAGGGTGCGGCTTCATCGGGTCGCACCTTTGCGAGCGGTTGATCGAAGGCGGAGCAGACGTCCTGTGCGTCGATAATTTCTTTACGGGGTCGCGCGCGAATGTGGAAGAACTGCTTTCCCATCCGCGTTTCGAGCTTTTGAGGCACGATGTGACGATGCCCCTCTACGTGGAGGTGGATAAGATCTTCAATCTTGCCTGCCCGGCTTCTCCGGTGCACTACCAGTTCGACCCGGTGAAGACCACGCGAACAAGCGTGCAAGGCGCGATAAACATGCTCGGTCTTGCCAAGCGGCTGAAGATCAATGTTCTTCAGGCCTCCACGTCGGAGGTCTACGGAGACCCCTCCGTTCACCCGCAGACCGAGGACTACTGGGGCAACGTCAACCCTATCGGGCCTCGCTCCTGCTACGATGAAGGCAAACGTTGCGCCGAAGCGCTATTCTTCGACTACAGGCGGCAGCACCAAACAGCGATCAAAGTTGCGCGCATCTTCAATACCTATGGGCCCCGTACGCATCCGAGCGATGGCCGTGTTGTCTCGAGCTTTATCGTCCAGGCACTGCTCGATGCCGACATAACCGTGCACGGGGACGGCTCGCAGACGCGATCCTTCTGTTACGTCGACGACACCGTCGCGGCCTTGCTGCGTTTGATGGATTCGCCGTTTGATGTGACCGGCCCGATTAACATCGGCAACCCCAACGAAATTTCCATGCGCGAACTGGCGGAGTTGATCATCGACCTCACCGGGTCCAGGTCACGTATCGTGTACCGGCCATTGCCCCAGGACGATCCTTGCAGACGGCGCCCGGATATCTCGCGAGCAAAAGAACAGCTCGAATGGTCACCCAGGATCGGCCTGAAGGAGGGCCTGCTGAAAACGATCAATCACTTCAACGAGCTCCTGATGCGCCCCAATTCCCGAACGGATCTCGGCGCCTTGTATGAGGCACATCATGCTTAGCAGACGGAGGTTCCCTTATGTCGCGAAACTGGGCGACTGTGCCTCGGCCGACGGGGCGGCAGCGCCGGGTTCTCGACTGCAACCGCTGGGCCACCTGTCTGGCGAACCTTATGCCGGCGCAGCACCTCGCCTCAGGCGCAACATCACGCGGCAATTGTCTTTTGTGGGAGGGGTTCTGAGCGCGATTTTTGCGGTGCGCGTGCTGCGATACGCTTTTGTCGGCGGTTGCGCGGCGCTGCTGCAGGTGTGCTTGCTCACCTTGTTCATAGAACTGGCCGACATGAACGCCGTGGTGGCGTCAACGTTGGCGCTCTCGATCTCGGTCCTGGTCAACTATAGTCTTCAGCACCGCGTGACATTCAGGTCGAAATCGAAGCACACCGTTGCGGCTCCACGTTTTGCCGTACTGACGCTCTGCACGCTGACGGCGAATGCCGTTCTCTTCAACGGCCTTTTGGCTGTGCTGCCCTACATCGCGGCCCAGATCGTCACGCTCGGAGCTATCTTCCCCATCAATTATTATTTGAACCGAACCGTGACATTTCGCCGTTGACCGCCAATGTCGCCCAAAGTGGGCAGCAACTGGCCAACAACATGCGCGAAGCAAGGACATAAAGCGCGTCGCATGCATTCGATTGACTCCGCCGCGCATAGCGGAATTCAACTTTGCCGTTCATTGCGAGCGGCTCGCCTGGAGGGGAACCACCAGGCACTCAGCGGCCCGGTTTGTCAGAAAACTATAATTGGGCGGATTCGCCGAAGACTATTTACAACCAGTTAATTACATGCTTTTTTATTACAGAATTCGAATATGCCAAGGACATTTTGCGCCGGGACCTAGTCAGTCGCGGTCGCCTATATTTTGTTGAAGTTAATTTATCTAGCCTCTCGAGCCAGTCAACGGGACAACCAATAGACAGCAACCTTGGGCCACCATTTACATTGTGGGGGAGAGGTGCAGCGTCGTTGAGCAGGTCGGTGGGGCTTACAGCTTTTCAGGAAGGGGCCTTCATGCTGCGTATACACACAGCCGCTAAGGCAGTTCGTGATCGTTTCTTGATGCTGCCATCGATATTACGGAGAGAAGAGGCGGGAAAAGGCACCGCCAAGATGCTGTTGGCGGTATGGGGAGCGGCGGTCGACATAGGCAGCCGACGCATCCGCGGCGCTGTTCGCAGCGTTCACAAATGTTCCGCCCTGTACCTTGCCGATCTCGGATCAGCAGCCATCGCGCTCGCCGTGGCCTTGTTGTTGCGCTACGGCGTCGCCGAGCTCAAGACGAGACCGGAAACAGCCTCCGTCCTGTTATGGTCCGGCGCACAGTACCTCGTCATCTGCGCACTCGTTTTCCCGTTGTCCGGGCTCTACAGCCGAAACTGGAAATACGGTTCCATTTCCGATCTTTTCATCATCCTTCGCGCGGTACTCCTGACATCCCTGCTGCTTGTTTCGCTCCTATTCTTCTCCACCAGGCTGACCGATATCCCACGAACCGTCGTGCCGATGCAGTCGCTGCTCCTGATCGCATTCCTTGCCGCCGCACGGCTGAGCTTTCGCGCAGAGGAAATCCCGCTGGCACGGCCCGTTTTCAGGAACGGACGCAACAAAGGGGCAGAGAACGATCACCGCATACCGTTGCTGCTCGTGGGCGCGGGCGACGCGGCCGATCTCTATTTGCGGGCGCTCGCACGCGATCCCAACGCCACCTATATTCCGGTCGCCTGCCTCGACAGGAATGAGGACCAGATCGGCATGAGCCTGCGCGGCGTGCCGATTGCCGGACGCATCGAGGATTTCGAGCAGGTGGTGACGGATTTGCAGCAGCTCAACAGGCAGCCGCGTCACGTAGTCTTCACGGAAGCCCCTGCGGCCTTCGGCGAGGAGGCATCAGATAACCTCCTGCGCTCCGCCGAAAAACTTGGGATTGCCGTCTCGCGCCTGTCGCAGATGACCGAACTTAAGCGCGCAAAGGGCGACAACCCCTACGAGCTTCGGTCTATCGAACTGACCGACCTGCTGGAGCGCCCCCAGGCGGCGCTCGACCGCGAGGCAATCGGTCGCCTCGTTCGCGGCCGGCGCGTGCTCATCACCGGAGCGGGCGGTTCGATCGGCAGCGAGCTGACGACGCAGGTCGCCGCCTGTGAACCGGCGGAACTCGTGCTGATCGACAACACGGAATACAATCTTTACGCGATCGACATGGCCCTGAACGAAAGCTTCCCGGACGTATCGCGGTGGAGCTATCTCTGCAGTGTCCGCCGCAGCCAGCGGGTTGAGGAGATATTCGCGCGGCATCGGCCTGAGCTGGTCTTTCATGCGGCCGCCCTGAAACATGTGCCGATGGTGCAGTTGAACCCCTGCGAGGGCGTACTCACCAATGTCATCGGCACCATGAACGTCGCTAATGCGGCGAAGAAATTTGGCACGCTTGCCATGGTTCAGATCTCGACCGACAAGGTCGTGAATTCAACCAGCGTCATGGGCGCGACGAAGCGCCTTGCGGAGCTTTATTGCCAGGCGCTCGACCTGAACGGCCTCGAAACGGGTCAGGGGCCACGCTTCATGACGGTTCGCTTCGGCAATGTCCTGGGGTCCAGCGGTTCGCTGATCCCGCTTTTCAAGCGCCAGCTTGCAAGAGGCGGGCCGCTGACCGTGACCGATGAAAACATGACGCGGTTCTTCATGACGATCCGGGAAGCTGTCGAACTGACGCTGCAGGCTTCGGCTTATGGCTTCGAAAAGCAGCTCGGACAGGGCGAGATCTTCGTCCTCGACATGGGCGAGCCGATCAAGATCATCGATATCGCCCGCCGGATGATCCGGTTGGCCGGCTTCACGCCGGATCAGGACATCGAAATCAAGATCATTGGTTGCCGGCCGGGCGAAAAGCTCTTCGAGGAGCTTTTCGACGAAACCGACAAGCGCATCAACTCGCCGGTGCCGGGCGTCCTCGGAGCGGTGCCGGAGCCCATACCCTTGCCAACTCTGAAGGACGCCTTCGCACGCCTGCAGCGCCATTCGGAACGGGGCAACGAGACGGACGTCGTGGCGGTCATGCGCGAGTTGCTACCGCGATATGAGCACGAGGCTGATCGCAAGCCCAGGGCCGCCAGCAAACGCATGCCGCGGCGGCCGAAGGACCACATCAAGGCCAAGGCACGCACATCGCGAGCTGGCTACCGCAAGGGCACCCGCGGGGAGCTCCGCTTTCCGGGCAATTAAAGGAAGACAGGCGCGATTGGTAAGGGCGGATCGTGCAATGCATCTGTGGGTGCCGGCGATAGTGGCTGCTCGGATTCCGCGGCCGGGACACGCACCACTCTCCTGCCTGCGAATGCGGACAACACCGCGAAGCAGGAGAGCCGGGCGCGGATGTCTCAATTCTCGGGGTGGAGTCGAATCTGGAGGTAAGCCTTGAAGCTTGTTGAACAGGTTTCGCGCACCGCAGCCGAGCAGATTGCGGGCCAGTCGGCAAAACCCGCCGGCGCAGCATACCCGCCCCGGCAGAAACGCGTGATTGCGGTCGTCGCCAGCTTGACGGCATCTCTCGTGATCTTTCGGCTCGAATTGCTGAAGCGATTGGTCGCCGCCGGACACGACGTCATAGCCTTCGCTCCCGAAAACGATGTGCGAGTCGAGCAGGAGCTCGCCCGGATCGGCGTGCGTTTCGTTCGCATCCACATGGCGCGAACCGGACTCAACCCGTTGGACGACATCCGGACCTTTTGGTCGCTGCGACAGCACTTCAGGCGGCTGAAACCGGACATAGTCCTTCCCTACACCATGAAGCCGATCATCTACGCCGGAATCGCGGCCAGGGCCCTTGGGATAAAGGAGCGCTGCTTCCTCGTGACCGGCCTCGGCCACGTGTTCTCGGACGCGGCCGGTCACTCGTTCAAAGCGCGGGCCATTCGCCATTTGTGCGTCCGGCTGTATCGTTTGGCGCTGCGGGGCGCCAGAGTGGTCTTTGTCTATAACGACGCAGATGCCGACGACATTCGCCGCTACCGAATGTTGGGGGACGACCTCTCGCCGACTAAGATTCCCGGATCTGGCGTCGATCTGGACCATTTCACATTCTCGATACCGCCTCGGAGCGGGCCGACTTTCCTGATGATCGCCCGGCTCCTGCGCGACAAGGGCGTTGTGGAGTATGTCGAAGCCGCTCGGATCGTGCGTCGATCTTTCCCAAATGCCAAGTTTCAACTGCTCGGCCATTTCGACAGCAATCCGACGGCCATCTCGCGCGAGGAAATCGACGGCTGGGTGCGCGAGGGGGTATTGGACTATCTCGGCACGACCGCGGACGTCCGGCCTTACCTTACAGCGTGCAACGTTTTCGTCCTGCCGTCCTACTACCGCGAAGGCATTCCGCGAAGCATCCTCGAAGCCTTGGCCACAGGACGAGCCGTCATTACGACGGATCTGCCGGGTTGCCGCGACACGGTACAGCCGGGAGTGAACGGCATGGTCGTTAAGGCGCGCGACATCGTCGCTCTCGCAGACGCAATGGCCTGCTATGCCGGGAGCCCTGAATTGGCGGAAAAGATGGGCAGGCAATCACGGGAAGTGGCAGAGACCAAGTTCGACGTGCACATGATCAACCGGATGCTGTTCGCCGGCATGAACTTGGCAGATTGAGGGCGTTCTTCCAGGGCGCGGCAGAATCGGCAGTGGCGAGCTAGGGCGCTCAAATGATAATGCATGTCATTACCAACTTTACAGCCAGTGCGGGCGCCGAAACGATGCTGGCACGTTTGCTACACAATTCGACCGACGAGCGTATCATTGTCGTGTCGCTCATCGGCATATCGGAACGGAACCGTCGCCTCGCCGACAACCCGAGGGTCGTCTACGTTTCGCTTGAGGCCGCCTCCCTCGCCGCGCTCACGGGCGCAGTTCTACGCCTCTCCCGGCTGATCAAGAAGGAGCGGCCCGACGTGATCCTGTGCTGGATGTACCACGCGATGATCGCCGGCACCGTCGCTGCGCGCGTCGCCCGGCACGGGGCACAAGTCTTCTGGAACGTTCGTCAATCCCTGGATGACCCTGCCTCCCTCACGCGCAGTTCGCGCCTGGCAATTGCGATGGCGAGATTGTTGTCGAAGCTGCCATCGGGGATCATCTACAACAGCGCCCGCGCCCTCGACTTGCATCGCAAGTATGGCTACGCAAATCGGAATGCCATCGTAATCCCGAACGGATTCGAACTTCCCCACCTCCCCCCTTCCCCGTCGAAGGCCGCCGCCAGGCGGATTGGCATTGTCGGCCGCTTTCATCCGCAGAAGGATCACGCGACCTTCTTCAAGGCTGCGGCTTCAGTCATCCAGACCCACCCGCAGGCAGTCTTTTCCGCGGCCGGAAATGGGTTGTCGCGCGACAATCCCGCTGTGGTCGACCTCATGGCGCAGGCAGGGCTTCCAGTTCACGCGGTCGACCTCCGCGGGGAAATCACCGACATGGCGAAGTTCTATCAAGGCATCGACCTTTTGGTTCTTTCGTCGAGGACCGAAGGTTTTCCCAATGTCATTGCCGAAGCCATGAGCTATGGCAAGCCGATCGTGACGACCGACGTCGGCGATGCCGCCGCCGTGGCGGGAAATGCCGGAATCGCCGTGCCCGCCCGAGATCCCGAAGCTCTCGCCATTGCTATCCGCCGAATTCTTGACCTGCCGGCTGACGAGTATGCGCGCTACGCGCGCAACGCACGGCAGCGCGTCGAAAATGAATACGCAATCACTGCGATCACCGAAAAATATGCAGAGTTTCTAATGCATTAAACCGAACTCACGAATGCAATTGTCGTGCATCGCTCATTGCATTTCTCGTTAAAATTGCCACGCCTTAAGAAATACCCTTCGCTTCTCGCTCCTAAAGCGCAGTTGAGGAGCAATAATACATACCACGATAAGTAGTATAGTTTAGTTTTCCACTGTAAAATACTGCAACTTCTGCGTCGATTGGCGTCTTTGACGTCGGGATCACTTTTGCGCCCCATTCGCAAACTATCCGCCCTCCTGCAACTGCTAGGAGATTATGATGCTATTAAAGGGAACCAATCTTACCAACTCGATTGTCGGCACCCTGGGTAACGACGAGATCTGGGGCTATGCCGGAGACGATTACCTCGAGGGTAGAGATGGGAACGACAGAATTTTTGGCGGCCTCGGCAATGACTTAATCAAGGCTGGCACGGGCGACGACTATGCCGACGGCGGCGACGGCAACGACCGTTTTGATGGCGGCCTCGGTTTCGACACGTTCATCGGTGGACTGGGTAACGACATCTTTGATGGCGGCGACGGCAACGACACGCTCAACGGTGGCGATGGCCATGACAAGTTTCTCGGCGGTGTCGGAAACGACAAGATCTACGGTGGAGCGGGCGAAGAGTACATCGACGCAGGCGATGGCGATGACATCATCTATGCCGGCTCAGGCAATGATGGATTCAATAATCGAATAAATCCCGCAACCGGACAACTCACGCAGCAGGCAGTAGGAGGCGGTGCCGGAAACGACACGATATACGGCGAAGAGGGCAACGATGCCCTGAAGGGTCAATCTGGCAACGACCGCGTTTATGGCGGCATCGGCGACGACATCGTCGATGCCGGCGACGGCAACAACTATCTCGACGGCGGCGACGGATATGACGTGCTCGACTCCGAAAGCGGCATCGACGAGGCCCACGGCGGCCTGGGCAACGACAGGATTTCGGTGGGTGCCGGAAACGATCTGGCCTACGGCGATGACGGCAATGATACGCTGTCGGGTGAAGGAGGCGACGACGTCCTTTACGGCGGCACCGGCAGCGACTTCCTGTATTCCGGCGACGGTAACGACACGCTGCGCGGCGATTCGGGAAAAGACACTCTTATGGGCGAGGCGGGAAGCGACATCCTTTGGGGTGGAGCAGATTCCGATCGCTTCATATTCAAGTCGACCCCGGCGCTCAGCGGTCGGGACACCGTTATGGATTTCCAGGACGGGGTCGATTTCCTTGTCATCGAGAAACTCGGGGTCACCCAATACTCGAGTTCCGGCGCCAAGGGCACTGTCTACGCTTATGACGCAGCCGGCGGCGACGTGCTGGTAAAGGGTTACGACTCCGTGGGCAATGCGTTTTCCATCCTCTTGGATGACCCGAACGGCAGTTTCTCCGCGTCCAACTTTTCGAGGAGCGATTTTCTCCTCGCCTGACGTGGGCCGCCTACTGCATGTTTCCTTAAATCGTAACCGAGTTAAGGACAAAACATGCAGCAATTCAAAGTGCTACGGCGTCCTTTGCGCGTCCGATAGACCCGCGGCGCTGTAGCGCAGAATGAAAAAAGTGCGGGCGGTCTTCCGCCCGCATCCTCTTTGCGGCGGCACTGCTGCATGATTCCCCGGAATCGATTTATGGATGAAATCGTGCAGCAATTCAAAGCGTTACAGCGACTTTTGCGGTCTCAAAAGGCGCACGGCGCTGTCAGGGCTCAGCCTTGCGCGCTCCCGTTTCGGAAGTCGGCCAGCCCTGTCTCTGCCTTCCATGCTTCGATGCCTTCGCGAAAGGCGCGTGGGCTGTAACCTAACTGCTCGGCCGCCTTGGCGACGTTCAGCGTCGCAAAGCCAGTCGTGCTTCCGTTCCCCCGCTCGCCATCGACGTTGACCAAGTTCGGGTCCGCTCCAAGGATATCGGCGACGATTTGAGCCGCTTCCAGCGACGTGCAGCCATACCCGCTGCCGGCATTGAACACTCCCGCCTTTTCTTTCTCGATCGCTTCCAGTGCCAGGGAAACGACGTCATCGACAAATACCAGGTCGACGCGATATCGGCCGCCGTCTCGTATGGCCACTGAACGCCCGCTCCCGAGCGCACGGATGAACGTCGGCACCATCCCCGAGCCATGCATGCCGGGACCATAAACCGAGGCGAGGCGAAGCACCGTCACCGGCATGGCGTTTGCCGTTCCGAAAGCCAGCAGGCAAATTTCCGCCGAGAGCTTGCTCGCCAGATAGTAGCTGGCGCGATCCACCGGAAAGGCCGGGCTCGTCTCAGACGCGGGTACGGGCGCGGGCGTGTACACCTGCCCCGATCCGAAGAAGATAAACCGCTTAACACCCTGCGAAGCGGCATCCATCGCGACCCGCAAGGCACCATTCGTGTTGACCTCGAAACATTTCGCCGCCTGATGCGCGTCGGTGAGATCGGCGGGAATGTAAGCGGCCAAGTGAAGAATGGCGTCAGCCTTCATCACCGCCGGCAATGGGTCACCAATCGACCATTTTTCGATTTGCAAACGAGAGCTTTTCGATGCCACACGGTCCGGGTCGCGCGCGAGGGCGATGACCTGGTAACCTTTTGAAAGTGCCTGGCCGATCAGTCTCGAAGCGAGAAACCCTGTCGCGCCGGTAACAACGAGCTGCATCTGCGTCGAACCTCGCCTTACTGGCCGCCTAGACTTCTTCCTGCAGCCGCCCGGTGGCCGTGATCAAATCGCCGGGTCTCACCACTGTCTCCGACCAGTGCCGCAATATCGTCACCGGCATGATTTCCGGCTGCTCGACTGGCTCGCCGAAGAGGATATGCCGGATCGACATCTCCAATTCGTTGAACCCTGCATGGATTCTGACGGCCGTCGTCCCGGAGAACCGCGCATTAATCTCGAAAATGCGGGGAACACCTTCGTCCAAGCGGAACTGGAAGTTCGCCGGGCCATAGGCGCCAAGAGCGTCGGCCGCCAGCGCCATCGCGTCATTCAGAGCAGGAAAGGCTTCGGCAAACGCCCTGTAAGTGTTGCCGTCACGAAGGTCTCTCCGCATGACGATTGTCGCGCGGCAGTTCCCATCGAAAGTCAGCGTGCCCGCGGTGTACTCGGTCGCTTCCGAGCCGACATATTTCTGTATGACGATGCCGGCCTGCTCGGCTATGGCCCGCTTCAATTGCTCCCGGTCACGCACGACGCTGAAGCCGATCGACCTGGCGCCGACCCGGGGCTTGACGACGAGGGGAAAGCCGCACTGTTCGATCAGGGCCTCCTCGTCACCCGGCAAACACGAAGGAACGAACCCCAATCCCTGCTCCCGGAGGAACTCGGAGGTGAGCCACTTGTCGTTCGCTATGGATACGACGCGGGGCGAGCTGATGATCACCTTGGTTCCATAGGTCCTCTCGATCGCTTCGCGATTGGCCGAGAGAATCGGGAGCTCGACATCGGTTCCGGGAATGAGGATGTCGGGCCGCTCGGCCCGCAGCAGGTCGCCCAACCTGTCCAGATAGGCAGGGTCCTTCGCCATCGGGACAAGGTAGGCGACATCGCCCCAGTAGAGGCCGGCCGAGAGCGGGCTTGGATCGCCCGCGACGATCGTCGCGTTCAGGGTCGAACGCCGCAAGGCGCGAATGATGCCCTGCCCGAGGAGGGCGCCGGCACCCGTGATGAAGACCTTCATGATCGCCCTACCCCCAGTTCAAGCAGCTTATCCCTGCACCGGCCCAATTCGTTCAACTTATGCGCATCCGAACCGATCGAAACAAACGGGTTGACCTCTTCGCACAGGGCCAGAAACGCAGGCATATCGACCAGGTACGAGGAGTTGATCTCGATCGCGATCCGCCGCTCGAGCGTCGCCGTCATCAACGCGCGATAATACCTCTCCGGAAACTGGCCGTGCCGCCTAAGGCTCATTCCACCCGGATGTCCAAGGACGTCGATCGGCGCATTTGCGATCATTCCCATCGAAAGTCGGAATTCGATTTCGGACGTCTCGTCGAATGACAGTTGTTTGAAATCCAGATAGCCGCCCTGGCCGTCCGGGAGCCGATGAACGACGCCGAGAACGATGTCGCATGCGTCGAGCACAGACTGCGACACATCCAGCCGGCCATTGTCATCCATGGCTTTCGTCTCGCAGCCGACATAGACGCGCAAACCATCGAACCCGCGCGCAGCGGAAAGAATCTCAGCCTTGAAGTCAGGAAACCACGACGTGTCTTCTCGGACATGCTCCGTGAAGGCAAGCTCAGTGAGACCGCGTTCATCGGCCGCCTGCAGGACTTCGAGCACCGTCGCCTGCCCATCGGTCCAGTTGGTATGAACCTGGAGTTCCACGTTCAATTGCTCTCGGTTCAGATCCCGAAAACGGGAGAACAAAGGCTTGCCGGCACCGGTTTTTCGTTGCCCGTCCATGTTCACTGCGCCCTCGATAAGTGCCCGGTCGACTTCCTGGACCGTCTGCGGCGACGTGTGCAGCCATCACCATTCAGCATTGGGCGAGCGCCATCGCAGACATGTCCGCCCAGGCGATGAAATGCGGGTTTGCAAAGTCGCTGTCGCCGTCCTGCCTCGTCTTGCCATAGAGCAGGCGCGAACCATCCAACCGGACCACCGATCCGCCGGCGGCCTTCAGCACCGCGTCGCCGGCCGCCGTATCCCACTCCATCGTTCGGCCGAAGCGCGGATAAACATCCGCCTTGCCTTCGGCCAGAAGGCAGAATTTGAGCGAAGAACCCACCGACGCAAAGTCGGTCACGCCGTAACCGGTTAGGAACGCCTCGGTCTCGAAACTGCCGTGCGAGCGGCTGGCAACGGCCGTCAGCGCGGCGCCGCGCGTGCGCACCCGGATCGCCTGCCTTTGCTCGACCTTCCAATCTTGGCAGAGGAGAAGCTTTTCCGCCCGGCCACCATCGGCGACATAGGCGCAGCGTTGCGCGGGCGCATAGACGATGCCGGCGATCGGCACATTCCCCTCGATGAGCGCGATATTGACGGTGAAGTCGCTGCGTCGGTTGATGAATTCCTTCGTCCCGTCCAGCGGATCGACCAGAAAGAAGCAGCCGCTGCTGATGTCGGGAACGCGGCCCGACGCGACCGCCTCTTCGGCGACGACGGGGATGCGCGGAAAGGCGACCGCCAACCTGTCGAGGATGATGGCTTCGGCTCGTTCGTCCGCCTCGGTGACGGGCGACTGGTCGTCCTTGTAGGAAACATTGGGGCCGGTGTCATAAACATCGAGAATCGCCGCTCCGGCGTCGAGCGCAATGCGTTCAAGCACTTCGCAAAGGGGGGTCATTTGTCCTCCATCAGCCGGTCGAGGAATTCCTCGATCTCAAGCGCCAGATCGATCGGCTCATGGCCGACCGTCCGCAGGTGCAATTCCGGGTTCTCCGGGGCCTCATAGGGCGAGGAGACCCCGGTGAAGTTCGCAATCTTGCCGGCGAGCGCCTTCTCATAGAGCCCTTTCGGATCGCGACGCGCACACTCATCGAGCGGGGTGTCGACGAATATCTCGATGAACTCGCGCTCGTCCATCAGTTCTCGTGCCATGCGCCGTTCGTCACGGAACGGAGAAATGAAGGACACGAGTACGATCAGGCCGGCGTCGGCCATGAGCTTGGCGACCTCGGCCACGCGGCGGATGTTCTCGACGCGATCCTCCTCGGTAAAGCCGAGGTCCCGATTGAGCCCGTGACGCACATTGTCGCCGTCGAGCAGATAGGTGTGCTTGCCGCGCGCATGCAGGATCCGGTCCAGCGTGTTTGCAATCGTCGATTTGCCGGAGCCGGAAAGGCCTGTGAACCAAAGCACGGCAGGGCGCTGGTTCTTCATCGCGCTGCGCGCGCCCTTGTTCACGTCGAGCGCATGCCAATGGACATTGTCGGCGCGGCGCAGCGGGAAGTCGATCATGCCGGCGCCGACGGTGGCGTTCGTTACCCGGTCGACGAAGATGAAATTGCCTGTCGCCCGGTTGTCCTTGTAGGCATCGAAGGCAATCGGCGTCTGCGTCGAGATGTTGCAGACGCCCACTTCGTTCATCTGCAGCGACTTCGCCGCCTCACGGATGAAGCTGTTGATGTTGACCTGGTGCTTGAGCGTCGTGACCGTCGCGCTGACGCTGTCGGTCTCGGTCCTGAGGATATAGCTCCGCCCTGGCATCATCGCATTGGCGTCGAACCAGATAACATGCGCCTGAAACTGGTCCGCCACGAAGGGCCGCGAGCCGGGGGCGACGAGCATGTTGCCGCGCGAGGCGTCGACCTCATCCGAAAGCATGAGCGTTACAGCCTCGCCCTCCTCCGCCGTCTCGAGGTTGCCGTCATAGGTGACGATCGCCTTGACCGACGAGCGTTGCCCGGATTTCGCGACGACCACCGGATCGCCGACCGAGATCCTTCCGGACGCAACCTGTCCGGCATAGCCGCGGAAATCCGCGTTCGGCCGCATGACCAGCTGGACCGGGAAACGGAACGGCTTCTCCCGATCGGTCGGGTCGAGTTCAACCGTCTCCAGATATTCAAGCAGAGCCGGCCCCTTGTACCAGGGCGTGTTCGCAGAAGCCGAAATGACATTGTCGCCGTAACGGGCGGAAATCGGGATCGGCCGGATACTGGCAAAGCCGAGTTCCTTGGCAAAGACCAAGTAGTCTTCAACGATCTCGTCGAAGCCCTGCTGGCGGAAGTCGACCAGGTCGATCTTGTTGACCGCCAGCACGACATGCCGGATGCCGAGCAGCGAGGCGATATATGAATGGCGCCGTGTCTGCTGGAGAATGCCCTGGCGGCTGTCGATCAGGATGATGGCCAGATCCGCGGTCGAGGCGCCGGTCACCATGTTGCGCGTATATTCCTCGTGGCCGGGCGTGTCGGCGACGATGAACTTGCGCTTCGACGTGGCGAAATAGCGGTAGGCGACGTCGATGGTGATGCCCTGTTCACGTTCTGCCTCGAGCCCATCGAGAAGCAGGGCCAGATCGATCTCCTTCCCGTTGGCAGCACCTGGGCTGCCGACGCGGCCGAGATTTGCCAACTGATCCTCGAAGATCAGCTTCGCATCGTAAAGCAAGCGTCCGATCAGGGTCGACTTGCCGTCGTCGACAGAGCCGCAGGTGATGAACCTCAGGATCGACTTGTTGTCGTGCTCGGCCAAATGCGCCTCGATGTCATGCGGCGGCATGGTTTGAAGATACGACATCAGAAGTACCCCTCCCGCTTCTTTTTCTCCATCGCCCCGACCTCGTCCGTGTCGATCAGGCGACTCTGCCGTTCGGACGTGCGCACCGTCAGCATTTCCCGCAATATGTCCGGAAGCGTGGCAGCCTCGGATTCGACCGCCCCGGTCAGCGGATAGCAGCCGAGCGTGCGGAAACGCACCAGACGCTCCGCGATCTCCTCGCCAGGCTGGATCGGCATGCGGTCATCATCCACCATGATCAGCATGCCGTCACGCCGCACGACCGGCCGCCGGGCCGCAAAATAGAGCGGCACGATCGGAATGTTCTCGCGCAGGATATATTGCCAGATGTCGAATTCGGTCCAGTTCGAAAGCGGGAAGACCCGCATCGTCTCGCCCTGGCCGACCCGTGTGTTGTAGGTCTTCCACATCTCGGGACGCTGGCGCTTCGGGTCCCAGCCGTGCTGGGCGCTGCGGATGGAAAAGACGCGCTCCTTGGCCCGCGACTTCTCCTCGTCGCGTCGCGCTCCCGCGAGGGCCGCGTCGAACCCGTATTTCTCCAGCGCCTGCCTGAGCGCCATCGTCTTCATGACGTGGGTATGGACATTGGACCCGTGCGTGAACGGCCCGATGCCCTGATCGATCCCGTCCTGATTGACGTGCACCAGAAGATTGAACCCGAGCTGCCGCGCCATCCGATCACGAAACTCGATCATCTCACGGAACTTCCATCTGGTGTCCACATGGAGAAAGGGAAAAGGCGGTTTGGCCGGATAGAACGCCTTCATCGCCAGGTGCAGCAAGACCGAGGAGTCCTTGCCAATGGAATAAAGCACAACCGGGTTGGAAAACGTTGCAACGACTTCTCGAATAACATGAATCGCCTCGGCTTCAAGCCGCCGAAGATGGGGAAGAGACATGTCGCAATCCCTCTGATTTTAAATAATAAAAATTCTTGTATGCGATAAAAAAAGTTGCCGCCGCCAAACGTTTGCAGGCGCAATCAAATAACTGGTGCAGCAGCTAAACATTGTCCCGCCGACTTGGCCGCATTTAAGCGCCATATTGCTAATATTTCAAGTAACAATAGCAACCTTGCCTTTCGCAAGTTGGGCGCGACACGTAGGTGCCATCCTGCTGCAGTCAGACCGCGCCCGCCGTTCCCGTCTTCAGGATCGCGGAAAAGCGAGGATCGAAAGTCCGGCTGATCGGCTCTGCGGCCGCACCGATCGCCACGGCCCAGGGATCCGTAAAGCCGAGCTGCAGGCGCGGCATGCTTCTCGCGCGATGCTCCGCTATCGAAGGGAGCAACGGATGGATGGCCTCCATCAGCAGCCGGGCGAGACCCGGTGGCATGCCGCCGCACAGGATGACGGTTTGCGGATCGAAAATGCTCTCCAGCGTCTGGATGGCAGCTTGCAGCTCGAATGCCGCATCCTCGACCCAGGCGGTGACGCGTGCGTCCGGTCCGCCTGCGATCTCGTCGATCCGGCGATAGAGACCCGGATCGGCGGGATCGAGACCGAGGATCTTGCTGAGCGATGCAATGGAAACGCGGTGCTCGAGCGGGGCACGCTTCATGCCGGCCGCGCGGGGCTGGCTCAAGATCATGCCGATCTCACCGGCATTGCCGTTGGCGCCGCGATAGAGCTCACCATTGAGGATCAATCCGGCCCCCAGGCCGTAGCCAAGATAGATGCAGATCGCCTGATCGAGCCCGTGCGCAGCGCCAACCATCTTTTCGGCAGTCGCTGCGGCCGCCGCATCGTTCTGCAAACGCACGTCGAGACCCGTACCGGCCGATAGTGTTTCCAACAGAGGAAAGTTCTGCCAGGCCGCCATCATCCAGGGATCGTCGGCGTCTGCGTCAATGCCAAACGGGCCGGGCATCGCAATACCGAGACCCACGAAGCGGTCCCTGGATTGGGGCGCGATCCCCGCCAGGTCGTGACGCGTTCTGGCGATCAAATCCAAAATGGTGCCGACGCCTTTTTCCGGACCGCCCGCAGGCAGGTTCGCCTCGCCCCGTGCGAGCACGGCGCCGATCAGATCGACCGCGATCGTGCGCGTGACGTGCCGGTCGATCTGCAGGCCGATCGCGAAGGCGCCTTCGGGAACCAGCCGATAGGGGGTCGACGGCTGACCGCGGCCCTTGCGGACGGCAGCAAGAGACGCCACCAGGCCGTCGCTTTCGAGTTCCTCGATAATGTTGGATACCGTCTGCTTGGTGAGTGCTGTCGCCCTCGCAAGATCGGCGCGCGACAGTTGCCCGTTCAGCCGCAGAGCATCGATCATCACGCGGCGGTTGTGCGCGCTGGTCCCCTCCTGATTGGTTCCGCTCTTTGCCCGAATGGGGTGCATCTCGTTCATCCACAGATCCCACTTGACACTGTTAGAATATTGGCGAAGAAATAAGTCAAGACAATTGACTTAATAGAGGTCGCAAGAACCTCGGGGGAACGAAAGCGACGGTGCTATTCTGTCGCAAACGCTCCGATTGATTTGTCGACGGTCGCCGCACGTCGCGGCGGATTTCCCGCTCCGGCGCTCGCAAGCAGCGCCGGGAACTGAAACGATCGATTATTGGAGGCAACAATGTTGAAATCGACACGCAATGCGCTCGTCGGCGCCGCTCTTGTCGGAATATCCTTCAGCAGCCAGGCTCACGCGGAAACGACGCTGAACGCGTTGTTCATGGCTCAGGCCGCCTATAGCGAAGCCGATGTTCGCGCCATGACCGAGGCCTTCACCAAGGCCAATCCGGACGTGAAGGTCAATCTAGAATTCGTCCCCTATGAAGGGCTGCACGACAAGACGGTGCTGGCGCAGGGTTCCGGCGGCGGTTACGACGTCGTCCTGTTCGACGTCATCTGGCCGGCCGAATACGCCACCAACAAGGTTCTCGTCGATGTCACCGACCGCATTACCGACGAGATGAAAAAAGGCGTCCTGCCGGGCGCGTGGACCACGGTCGAATATGACGGCAAACGCTATGGCATGCCGTGGATCCTCGACACCAAATATCTCTTCTACAACAAGGAAATCCTGGAAAAGGCAGGTATCACCGCGCCGCCGAAGACCTGGGACGAACTTGCCGAGCAGGCAAAGACGATCAAGGACAAGGGACTGCTCCAGAACCCGATCGCCTGGAGCTGGTCGCAGGCGGAAGCCGCGATCTGCGACTACACGACGCTGGTGAGCGCCTATGGCGGCAAGTTCATCGAAGGCGGCAAGCCGGCCTTTACCACCGGCGGCGGACTTGATGCGCTGAACTACATGGTTTCGAGCTACACCTCCGGTCTCACCAACCCGAATTCCAAGGAGTTCCTGGAGGAGGATGTGCGCAAGGTGTTCCAGAACGGCGAGGCCGCCTTCGCGCTCAACTGGACCTACATGTACAACCTTGCCAACGACCCCAAGGAGAGCAAGGTGGCCGGCAAGGTCGGCGTCGTGCCGGCTCCGGGCGTCGCCGGCAAGAGCGAGGTTTCGGCGGTCAACGGTTCGATGGGCCTTGGCATCACCTCGACCAGCCAGCATCCGGAAGAGGCATGGAAATACATCGTCCACATGACCTCGCAGCCGACGCAGAACGCCTATGCGAAGCTCAGCCTGCCGATCTGGGCCTCGTCCTACGAGGATGCCAGCGTGACGAAAGGCCAGGAAGAGTTGATCGCGGCGGCCAAGGCTGGCCTCGCGGCCATGTATCCGCGTCCGACGACGCCGAAATATCAGGAGCTTTCGACCGCTCTGCAGCAGGCTATCCAGGAGGCGCTGCTCGGTCAGACCTCCGCCGAAGATGCCTTGAAGACGGCTGCCGAGAACAGCGGTCTTTGAGGACGCCAACTTCACATCGGGCGGCCGGGCCGCCCGATGTGAACGGCGAGACACGACGAATCGCATGATACGGCCCTGACGGCCGCAAGGGTCTTCATTCCATGCCCGGTACCTGGATAACAACGCGTGCGTGGCTCTTGATGCTGCCGCTGCTCGTGATCATGGTCGCCGTCATCGGCTGGCCATTGGTCGATACGGTGCGGCTCTCCTTCACCGATGCGAAACTCGTCGGCACCGCAGGCGGTTTCGTCGGCTTCGACAACTACGCAAAGATGCTCGGCGGATCGAACTTCCAGCGGGCGCTGATCACCACCACCTGGTTTGCGGTCGTGTCCGTCGCCGCCGAAATGGTGCTGGGCGTGCTCGCCGCGCTCCTGCTCAACCAGCAATTTCGCGGGCGTACGGCGCTTAGGGCTTTGATGATCCTGCCCTGGGCCTTGCCGACCGTTGTCAACGCCACGCTTTGGCGGCTGATCTACAATCCGGAATACGGCGCCCTCAACGCCGCGCTCACCCAGCTTGGCCTTCTCGAAAGCTATCGCTCCTGGCTCGGTGAGCCGGGTTCGGCGCTCATTGCGCTGATCGTCGCCGATTGCTGGAAGAATTTCCCGCTGGTGGCGCTGATCGCGCTCGCCGCGCTTCAGGCCGTCCCCCGTGACATCACCGCGGCAGCACTTGTCGACGGCGCGGGACCGCTCAATCGCTTCCGTTACGTGATCATGCCCTATCTCGCCGGCCCGCTACTGGTGGCGCTGGTGCTGCGCACGATCGAGGCCTTCAAGGTCTTCGACATCATCTGGGTGATGACCCGCGGCGGACCGGCGAACAGCACGCGCACGCTCTCGATCCTCGTCTATCAGGAGGCCTTCTCCTTCCAGCGGGCGGGCTCCGGCGCATCGCTCGCCCTTATCGTCACATTGCTCGTGACTATTCTCGCGGTTGCCTATGCGGCGCTGCTTCGCAAGGCGGCTGGAGCGTCATGATGGAACGCCGGAACCCGCTCTTCACCGCCTTCGTCTATTTGAGTGCGCTGCTGCTTGCGATCGTCATCCTGGCGCCACTTGCCTGGCTCTTCGTCATGAGCATCTCGTCGGCCGCCGACCTTTCCGCCAAGCCCCTCAACTGGTGGCCGGACGAGATCGATCTTTCGCGCTACCGCGCCCTGCTGTCGACGATCGAAAACACCGCCGGCGCCGCCTTCGTCGCCTCTCTGCTCAACAGCCTGAAGGTTGCCGGCACGGCGACACTGGCCGCGATCGCCGTCGCCATTCCCTCCGCCTGGGCGGTTTCGCGCACACCGACGGTCTCCTGGTCGCTCTATGCGGTGATCGCCACCTATATGCTGCCGCCCGTGGCGCTCGCTGTGCCGCTCTACATGGGGCTTGCCTATCTCGGTCTGCTCAACTCCGTCTTCGGGCTGGCTCTCGTCTATCTCACTATCCTCGCACCCTTCACCACCTGGCTGCTGAAATCCGGCTTCGATTCCATACCGAGGGAGATCGAAAGCGCCGCTATGATCGATGGCGCACGGCTCGACCAGATCCTCAGGCTGCTGACCCTGCCGCTTGCCGCCCCGGTCATGGCGACCTCCGCGCTCTTTGCCTTTCTGCTTGCCTGGGACGAATTCTTCTACGCGCTGCTTTTCACGTCCGACCTGCGCGCCAAGACCCTCACTGTCGCCATAGCGGATCTCGCCGGCGGCCGTGTCTCCGACTACGGATTGATCGCTACCGCCGGTGTGCTTGCCGCCCTGCCCCCGGTGCTGATCGGTCTCGTCATGCAGCGGGCTCTGATTTCCGGGCTCACAAGCGGCGGCGTCAAAGGATGATCATGAAGGCTTCCAAGCAAAGGCCCGCCGGGCTCATAGCGATCGACAAGGAGATGGAACGTCAGCACGCCGATGCCATCGCTTCCCACGAAGGTTCGGCTGCCCTTGCGCAAAAAATTGCCGCATCGCTGAAATCGACAGGCCGCCTCCTCCTGCTTGGCATGGGCGGCTCTCATGCCGTCGGCCGTGCCGTCGAGCCGCTCTATCGGGCACTCGGCGTCGAAGCCATGGCGATCCCGCTTTCCGAACAGCTCGGCCAGCCGCTGCCGGTCGAAGGAAGGACTATTCTGATCACCTCCCAGTCGGGCGAAAGCGCCGAGGTGCTGCGCTGGTTCAGAGAGACCAACGGCGGCACGCCGGATGCGTTCGGCCTGACGCTGGAAGGCAATTCCTTCCTGGCGCGTTCGACGCCATCACTCATCGGCGCTGGCGGCACCGAGCAGGCCTTCGCCGCAACCCGCAGTCTGACGATCAGTTTCGCGCTGCATCTCGCAGTCCTCGCCGCCCTCGGTGAAGATCCGGCCGACGCGCTGCACGCCCTTCGCGAGCCCGAAGCGCCCGCGATCGACCATGCGCTGACTGCGCTCGCCGATGTGCGCGCCGTGGTCACCTCCGGTCGCCGGCTGCAGGGCCTCGCCGAGGCTATCGCGCTTGGGCTCACCGAACTGGCACGCCTGCCCTGCTTCTCGCTCGAAGGCGGACAACTCCGCCACGGTCCCATGGAAATGCTGGGGCCGAATGTCGGGGTCGTGCTCTTCCGCGCTGCTGATCCGACGGCGGACCTGGTCGCCGCCATGGCGAACTCCGCAGCCGAAGCGGGCTCCCCCGTGATCGTCTTCGATGCGTCCGGTGAACCGCCGGTCGAAGGGGTCGTGACGATCCGCTTCGGGCGCGCCGCAGGTATGGCGGCCATCTTCGCCATGCTGCCGGTCGCGCAGTCACTCATGCTCGCCTTTGCCGATGCCCGCGTAGACAATGCCGGCACACCGGTGCGCTCCACCAAGATCACCCGAAGCGAGTAACGACATGCGCCCGCTTGCAGTCATCGGCAACGTCAACATCGATCTGATCCTCGGTCCGGCCGAACCCTGGCCGAAGGCCGGCACGGAAATCATCGTCGACCACGACGAGTTGCGCGTCGGCGGTTGCGCAGGCAACAGCGCGCTTGCCTGGGATTCGCTCGGTGTGGACTACGCGATCGCCGCGAACGTCGGCAACGACCAGTTCGGCATCTGGCTGAGAGAGGCCTTCGGCGCGCGCTCCAAGGGCTGGCCAGTGGAGGCCGTGGGCACGACGCTCTCGGTCGGCATCACCCATCCGGACGGCGAGCGCACGTTTTTTACCACACGCGGCCACCTGCCGCTCTTCAGCTTCGATGAGGTTCGCGCGATGCTTGACGGCGAGCGTCTCCGTGGCGGCTACGCGCTGCTTGCCGGTTCGTTCCTGACCGATGCGCTGACGCTTGCCTATGACGATTTTTTCGATTGGGCGGACGCGCACGATATCGCTGTTGCGCTCGATACCGGCTGGCCGCTCGACGGTTGGACCGAGGCGAACAAACGCAGGACTCTCGATTGGCTGAAGCGCTGCCATTGCGCCCTCTTCAACGAAGTCGAGACGACGACCTTAACCGGAGAGACGGACCCCGGCGAAGCCGCGCGACATCTGAAGGAAAGGATGCCGGCCGAAGCGATCGTCGTCGTCAAGCGCGGGCCTTATGGTGCGCTTGCCGTCGACAAGACCGGCGTGCAATTTTCGGTTCCCGCTCCGCGCGTTGACGTCGTCGACACCATCGGCGCCGGCGATGTCTTCAACGCAGGTTTCCTGGCCGCGCTTGCCGCCGACTTTCCGCTTGAAAAGTGCCTGCGGGTTGGCGTCGCGATCGCTTCCGAAGCCATATCCACGCTGCCGCGCAGCTACGGCAAGCCCCTTTCGGCCTTCCTCCAGGAGACCAGGAAATGAGCGCACTCGAGATCCGCAACATCCACAAGCGCTACGGTGAGGTGGAAACGCTGAAGGGCATCGACATTGCGCTTGAAAGCGGCGAGTTCCTGGTGCTGCTCGGCTCGTCCGGCTGCGGCAAGTCTACCCTCCTGAACATCATCGCCGGGCTTGCCGAGCCGAGCGGCGGCGACATCCGCATCGGCGAGCGCTCGATCCTGGGCTTGCACCCCAAGGATCGCGACATCGCCATGGTGTTCCAGTCCTATGCGCTCTATCCGAACATGAGCGTTGCACGCAACATCGGCTTCGGCCTCGAAATGCGCAAGGTACCGGCGCCCGAGCGCGAGAAGGCCGTGCGCGAGACCGCCCGCCTGCTCCAGATCGAAAATCTTCTCGATCGCAAGCCGAGCCAGCTTTCCGGCGGCCAACGGCAGCGCGTTGCAATCGGCCGGGCGCTGGTGCGCAATCCGCAGGTCTTCCTGTTCGACGAGCCGCTGTCGAACCTCGATGCCAAGCTGCGTATGGAGATGCGCACCGAGCTGAAGCGCCTGCATCAGATGCTGAAGACGACCATCGTCTACGTGACCCATGACCAGATCGAGGCGATGACGCTTGCGACGCGCATCGCCGTGATGCGCGACGGACGCATCGAGCAGCTCGGCACGCCGGAGGATATCTACGACCGGCCGGCAACGCTTTATGTCGCCGGCTTCGTCGGTTCGCCGCCGATGAACATTCTCGACGCCGCCGTAGCCGACGACGGTTTAAGGCTTGCCAGCTCAGGCGAGTCGCTACCGCTGCCAGTGGATTTCAGAAATGCCGTTACGGCGGGCCGGCGCGTCAAGATCGGAATACGACCAGAAGCATTGCGACTTGCAAACACGGGCATGCCAGGCACGCGTGTCACGGCACGCGTCGAAGTCGTGGAACTGACCGGGCCGGAACTCGTCGCCACAGCGAAGCTCGGCGAGCAGCGCATTACTGCCTGCCTCCCGCCGCGCACCCGGCTCGTCGTCGGATTGGAGCATGCCTTCTCCTTTGACGAGGCGGCACTGCATCTGTTCGATCCAGAAACGGGGCGCACGTTGCTTACGGCGTGAGAACTGCCGAGACTGTCGGCAATAATGAGCGGTTCTGCTACGAACCTGGGCTTCAATAGCCGGTGGCTGCCCGGGCTGCTGTCCGTACTGGCGGTCCATCCTGCCTATAGCCAAGTTTCTCGGAAAGTTCGGCTGCCGCATCGATCAGTACGCGAAGATAAGCATCACGATTGCGCAAACCGTCCTCCTTGGGAGCGACGAGGCAGAGCGTCGCGATGCAAATTCCTTCAGCGTCGTACACCGGCACGGCAAAACAATGGGTAAAGCTGTCGACGATGCTGTTGAAGGTGAAATACCCGTCCTTCTTGGCTTCCCGGACCTGGCGGATAAAATCGGGCGGATCGAGGCGCTTGCCCGTCGGCAGCACGAAATCCTCGGCGGGAATGAAATCCAGTATCTGCTCGTCGCTCATGTGGTCGACCAGCAGACGACCAGACGCTGTCCACGGAATGGCGACCGGGTCGCCGATATTGGTGGAGATGCGGAAGGGGCGGCTGCCCTCGTTCATCAGAACAACTGCATATTTGTTGCCTTCCAGTTGGCACATCTGCGCGGTCTCCCGCGTCTCCTCGGCGATCCTCGTCAACAGATGTTCGCACTCGCGCATAAGATCGAATTGCTCGGCGTAGGCCGCACCGAGAAAATAGAGCTTGCGCCCGAGAAAGACACGGCCATCGTCGCCCCGATACTCGATCACGCCCTGCCGGATCAGCAGGTTAACGAGTTCGTAAACGGAAGAGCGCGGAGCGCCGATGCCCTGGGCGATTTCGTTCGGGCGCATGGGCTGACGTTGCAGGCGCAAAAAGTCGAGGATCTCGAATGCCCGGTCGAGACCCCGCGCCCTCCGGTTGACCGTATCTACTGCATCAGTCATAGCCATTCTCCTGCGGGTCTCGGAGCACGTGTGGAACGCATGCGGGCAGAAATCCGCACTCACTTCACCCGCTCCGCAAACCCGACGCCAAGTTCACCTCATTTAGCCTTGTAGGCGACGCAGTCAACTTCGACCTTGCAGTCGACCATCATGCGTGACTGTACGCAGGCGCGTGCCGGCGGGTTCTCACCGAAGTATTGCGCGTAGATCCCATTAAAGCTCCAGAAGTCGCGCGGGTCATCGAGCCAGACGCCGACACGCACAACGTCTTCAACGCCGTAGCCCGCCTCTTGCAGGATCGCGATCATGTTTTCGATCGCCTTGCGGCTTTCGGCAATGATGCCGCCATCGATGATCTCGCCGGCCTCCATCGCGACCTGTCCCGAGACGTAGAGCCAACCGTTTGCCTCGACGGCGCGCGCAAATGGCAAAGCCTGCTTTCCCGCACCGGTTTCGCCCGTTCCATAACGCTTAATCATCACAGCACTTCACTCCAATTCTGCATTTCGATTACTGGTTCTCCGGTTGAACCGGTTCTTCAGTTGAACGATGAAGTTTTCAGAAAATCTGTCAGGCGCTCGGTCTTCGGTTTCAGGAACATCTCGCGCGGATTTCCTTCTTCGCCGATGCGGCCCTGGTTCATGAAGATTACCCGCGACGAAACCTCGTAGGCGAAGCGCATCTCATGGGTGACGAGCAGCATGCTCATCCCGTCCTCGGCGAGTCCCTTGATCACTTGCAGCACTTCGTTCACCAACTCCGGGTCGAGCGCCGAAGTGACCTCGTCGAAGAGCATTAGCTTCGGGTTCATCGCGATGGCGCGAGCGATTGCTACGCGCTGCTGCTGGCCGCCGGAAAGCTGACCAGGATAATGATCCTTGCGCGACAGCAGCCCGACGCGGTCAAGCCACTTTTCCGCGATCGCCTTTGCCTCGTCGCGGCTCATCTTCTTGACCTTGACGAGGCCGAGCGCGACGTTGCCGGCGGCAGTCATATGCGGGAAAAGGTTGAACTGCTGAAAGGCCATGCCGGTGAGTGCGCGTTGGCGTGCGATATCCTTCTCCCGCTTGCGGCGGCGGACGCCGTTCACCATCTCATAGCCGATTTCCTCGCCGTCGATGCTGATCGTCCCGCCCTGGAACTCCTCCAGCATGTTGATGCAGCGAAGCATTGTCGTCTTGCCGGAGCCGCTCGAGCCGATGATGCTGATCACCTCACCCTGCTGCATGGTGCAGTCGACGCCCTTCAACACTTCGACCGTGCCGTAGCGCTTGTGAAGGTCGCGGATTTCAAGAAGATTGTTGGTCATCGGATGCGAAGCCTCACGACGGTACAGCGGTCTTGCGCTCGACATAGCGACCGAAGCGCTCGATGCTGTAGTTGATGACGAAATAGAGAAAGCCCGCGAAGAAATAGAATTCGAGGCTCATGAAAGTGCGGGAGATCAGCTCCTGCGTACGCAGCAGCAGTTCGCCGACGCCGATGATCGAGAGCAGCGTCGACGCCTTGACCATCTCGGCTGCCGTATTGACCCAGGCGGGCAGCGCCTGGCGCAATGCCTGGGGCCCAAGCACATAAGCGAAGGTCTGCGAGAACGTAAGCCCGATCGCTTTTGCGGCCTCCGTCTGTCCCTTGGGAATCGACTGCAATGCGCCGCGCACCAGCTCGCCAACATGCGAACTGCAAAAGACGGCGAGCGCAAGGATGCCCGCCTGGAACGGTCCGAGTTCGACGCCGACAGTGCTCAGCACGTAATAGCTCGCCAGCACCAGTACCAGGACCGGTGTGCCGCGGATGAAGTCGGTATAGCCGCGCACCAGCCATTGCACCGGCTTGTAGCCATAGGTCAGCGCCAGCCCGACGAAAATGCCGAGCACAGTGCCGACCGCGATCGACAGGAAGGATATGGAAATCGAGACGCCGAGCCCCTTGATGAGCGGCAGGCGGGCAAGCCAGAGCTGATCGAGAAATGCGAGATCCATGACGGTCACCTCGGAACGGCCAGACGCCGCTCGACGGCACGCATCAGCGCGGCAAGGAGCGAACAGGTTGCGACATAGAGGCAGCTCGCCACGATCCAGGTCTCGATGACCCGAAAGGTCTCGACATTTATCTTGCGTGCCTCGAACGTGAGTTCCGGTACGGCGATCGCCGCGGCGAGCGAGGTATCCTTGAAAAGCGAGATCATGGTGCTGCCGAGCGACGGCAGGACGTTGCGCAGCATCAGGGGGATGATGATCGAGGTGCGGATCTGCATCTCCGTCAGCCCAATCGCAAGACCCGCCTCGCGCTGGCCAGGCGGCACGGCGATGAGGCCGCCACGGAACACCTCGGCAAGATAGGCGCCGGAGTAGATCGCCAGGGTCAACACAAAGCTTTCGATCTTGCCTAGGCGGACACCAAGTTCCGGAAGAGCGAAATAGCTGAAGAGAACGAGGACGAGGATCGGCGTGTTGCGGATGATCGTGACATAGAGCCCGGCAGGTTTGCGCAACGCGGCAGTCCTGGAAACGAGCCCGAAAGCCGTAATCAATCCGATGACGCAACCGGCAAGGATTGCCGCGAAGGCGAGGCCGAGACTGAGCGCAAGTCCTTCCAGAAGAAGGTCGAACGAGCGCCAGACGGCCGCGAAGTTCAGCGAGTAAGTCATGCGTGCCAGCCATTATTGAAAGCGGGGCGAGAGGCAGCCCCGCTGGCGGGGCCGCCTCGGCGAAGGGTTCATTTGTACTCGACCGGGAAACCGATCTGCGGCGCGGTCAGATCCTTGCCGAACCAGGTCTTGAAGGACTTGGCATAGAAGTCGAATTCGACACCTGTCATCGCCTCGTGCAGTGCCGTGTTGACGAAGTTCAGCCAGTCGTGGTCGCCGCGCTTGACGCCACAGGCGTAGGTCTGCGGATTCCAGCCATAGCCAGCATCCTTATAGCGATCCGGATTCTGGGTCATGTACCAGGCAAGCGAGGACTGGTCGGTGGCGGCAGCATCGGAACGTCCCGATTCAAGCGCCTGGTAGATCAGGTCAACAGATTCATACTGATCGACCGTTGCCTCCGGCAGGGCGGCGTGGACCATATCCTCGGCATAGACGTTCTGCAGCACCGAAATCGTGACCGAGGAACCAGCTTCCTTGAGCGCCTTGTAGTCGGCATACTTGCCGTCCGCCTTCAACATCAGGCCCACGCCTTCGCGATAGTAAGGAATGGTGAAGGCGATCTGCTGGGCGCGCTCCCCCGTGACCGTCATGAATTGGCAGGTGATGTCGACCTTATTGGTGGTGATATTCGGAATACGGGCATCCGACGACTGATTGACGAATTCGATCTTTTCCGGATCCCCGAACAGCGCCTTGGCAATAATGCGGCCCATATCGACGTCGAAGCCCTGCAGCTTGTCGTCGGCGCTTTTGAAGTGCCAGGGCGCATTCGTGCTGCCGGTGCCGAGCACCAGATGGCCGCGCGCAAGCACTTCGTCGAGTTTGCTTGTCGGCTGCTGCGCGGAGGCCGGCGCCGCTGCAAGCGTGGCGATTATGAGGCCCGCAGTCGCATGAAATGTCTTGATCATCGGAGATCTCCCCTTTGTCAGTTCCCGGTGATTTTTCTAGTATCCAGTATAATGGACATGCGTCCTGAATATTGGATTGATCCATGAAATGCCTTGCGTCATAACTTGTCAAGTCGGACCGGCTAAATTCGCCGCACATCCCGTTGTCTGAGAGAGGAAGCCAACCGCATGACCTTGCAGATCGAAACGCCCGCGGTGCTGGTGGACATCGAGATAGCCCGCCGCAACATCCACGCTTTCCAAGACTACGCGGATCGCCACGGCATTCGGGTGCGGCCGCATATTAAGACCCACAAGCTCCCGCAGATGGCCGAGCTGCAGCTCGAGGCCGGAGCGATCGGCATAACCTGCCAGAAGGTCACCGAGGCGGAGGCGATGGTCGAGGGCAGCGCGGAGATCAAGGACGTGCTGATCACCTACAATATCCTCGGAACGGAGAAGCACGCGCGCCTCGCCAAGCTCAACAAACGCGTTACCCTCAGCGTGGTCGCCGACAACTCGACCGTTATCGACGGCCTGTCGACCCGCTTTGCCCGCGAAGACGCACCGCTAACCGTGCTTGTCGAATGCAACACGGGCGCCGATCGTTGCGGCGTGGCAACGCCGGCCGAGGCTGCGAGCCTCGCTCGGCGCATAGCCGATGCACCCGGATTGCACTTCGGCGGACTGATGACCTACCCGCCCGTCGGAGGAACTGAGCGCGTCCAAGCCTTCATGAGCGAGGCGAAGCGGCTGATCGAGGCGGATGGCATCGCGGTTCCGGCCATCACCTCCGGCGGCACCCCGAGCATGATGGAGGCGGCCAGCGCGCCGGTCGCGACCGAACACCGCCCGGGGACCTATATCTACAATGATCGCTCGCTGGTCGCCCGCGGCGTGGCGACGTGGGACGATTGCGCGCTGACGGTGCTTGCGACGGTCGTCTCGGTTCCGGCCGAAAACAGGGCGATCATCGATGCCGGCAGCAAGGTCCTGACCTCCGACCTTCTCGGTCTTTCCGGCTACGGCCATGTGCTGGGGCGCGACGACATCAGGATCGACCAGCTTTCCGAAGAGCATGGCAGGCTCGTATCGGACGGTCCGATCGGTCTGAAGGTCGGCGACCAGCTACGCATCGTCCCGAACCACGCCTGCGTGGTGACCAACATGGTCGATGCGGTTCATATTGTCGAAGGCAATGAGGCGAAGGCGATTTGGCCCATCGTCGCGCGCGGCCGCGTTCTCTAGATCATTTCATTTATTCAACGCTGAAATGATCTAACTCTTTGAAATGACGCAATTCCGGACGGAAAACCGTTGCACACTTTTCCTGGAATTGCTCTAGCTATAGTCAGTTCTCGACGCCAGCAGCTTGTCGATGCGCATCCCGTCCATGTCGACGATTTCGAAACGCCAGCCTCCGAAGTCGAAGCTCTCGCCGACATGCGGGAGATGGCCGAGCACCTGCAGTGCGAAGCCGGCGATCGTGTGGAAGTCGCCCTCCGGACGGTCGTGGAAGCCCAGCCTCTCGAAGGCGTCGTGCGCGGCCATCATGCCCTCAATCAGCATGCTGCCATCCTCGCGCACCACGATATCCGGCTCGACGGTTTCCGTATCCGGCAGGTCGCCGGCAATCGCCTCCAACAGGTCAGTCTGGGTGACAATCCCCTCCAGGCTCCCGTACTCGTCGATGATTGCGGCGAGCCGTACGGGGGCGCTCTTGAACTTTTCCAGCACCCGGAAGACGGCCGTCGACTCGTGCAGGATCAATGGCTCCCGAACCACGCTGAGGACGTCAAGCGACTGACGGTCGAGCAACTGGTCGAGCAGATCCTTCTTGAGCACCATCCCGAGCGGATAGTCGATGTTGCCCCTGCCGATCAGAAGCTGCTCGTGACGACATTCCCTGATCGTCTTGAGGATCTCCGCTTGGCTGTCGTCCGCGTCGATCCAGTCGATCTCGATCCGCGGCGTCATGAAGTCGGAAATTCTCCGGTCGCCGATGCTGAATATCCGCTCCACCAGTTCCTGCTGGGCGGCGTCGAGAAGTCCGGCTTCCTGGCTTTCGGCGACAAGAAGCTTCAGCTCGGTCGGAGAATGCAGCGATGCCTCGCCTGCTCCCGGGCGCAGACCGATCAGTCGAAGCACGAGATTGCCGAGGCCGTTAAGGGCGAGAATCGCGGGACGCAGCAGAAAAAGGAACAATGCAAGCGGGCGGACGACGGCCAGCGCCGTGCCCTCACTGCGCTGCAACGCCAGGCTCTTCGGGGCCAGTTCGCCGAGCACGATATGCAACGCGGTAATAATGATAAACGATACCGCAACGGCTATCGCATGCGATCCGACCGAGGCCCAGGTCGCAGGAAGGACCGTCATCAGCGGCTCGATGAGGTGGGCGAGCGCCGGCTCGCCGACCCACCCGAGCGCCAGGGACGATATCGTGATCCCAAGCTGGGTCGCGGCCAGATTGGCGTCGAGATTGTCGACGGCATGCTGAAGCGCGCTCGCATTCATGCGCCTTTGCGAGACCAGTTCCGCCACGCGGCTGCGGCGGACCGAAACGAGCGAAAACTCTGCAGCGACGAAAAAGCCGTTGGCGCCGACAAGCAGAAACACGGCCAGTATCCCGATATAGTCGAGAATACTGCCATCGGAACCGGACATGATCTCCCTTCGGGCGGACGGACGCGCCTTGACTGTTGACGTTGCAACTACCGTATCACGCTCTTGCCGCCGGAGGCAGATATCCTCTCGAAGACGGTTCACGCGAATACCGCCTCCTGCGTCGATCCCAATCCGGAGTGGGGTGGCAAGCCCCTTGGGCGCGCGTACCGCGACGAATGATCAATCTCTTCAATTTCACATCTAGATTTGCACCCGGGAACTTTTCTAGGATGCACGGGCGGAAGGCTGGCCGCCTTTCGGCCTGCTGCTCGACCCAGCCCTCCTCTCCACTCGTGGGATTACCGATGCCAAAGACATTTCTCTCGATCGGCGAATGCATGATCGAACTTTCACAGGCCGGCGACGGCCATCTCAAGAAGGGTTTCGCGGGCGATAGCTTCAATACCGCGTGGTATGCGCGCGCCTTTCTCGGCGGCGGCTGGCAGGTAAGCTACTTCACGGCGCTTGGAACGGACAGGCTGTCCGACGAGATGCTCGCTTTCATGAGCAGCGCCGGCATCGCTACCGATCATGTGCGCCGCATCGACGGGCGCAATCCCGGCATGTACATGATCCACCTGAAGGACGGCGAGCGCAGCTTCCAATACTGGCGCGAGACATCCGCGGCCAGATTGCTTGCCGAAGACCGGGAGCGTCTGCGCGCGGCGATCGATGGTGCCGAACTCGTTTATTTCTCCGGCATCACGCTCGCAATCCTCTCTCCCGACGATCGCGGCCGTCTCATCGACGAGATCCGCCGGGCACGCGAGTTGGGGAAGACTGTTGCTTTCGATCCGAACCTGCGGCCGCGGCTGTGGGAAAGCACCGACTCGATGTGCGCGGCCATATCGGACGGCGCTCGTGCGGCGACGATGATCTTCCCGAGCTTCGACGACGAACGCAGCTATTTCGGAGATACCACCCCTGAAGCGACGGCGAAGCGCTATCGCGATCTCGGAGCGGAGCTTGTCGTGGTCAAGGACGGCGAGAACGGCATAACGATCAGCGACGCCGAAGCGCTCGTGCATGTTCGTGCCCATCCCGCCAACCCGGTCAGGGACACGACCAGCGCCGGTGACAGTTTTAACGGGGCCTTCCTGGCGATGCAGCTTCGGGGTCAGCCCTCGCGGCGCGCAGCGGAGTTTGCGGCAAAGGTTGCCGCAAGGGTCATCGAACAGCCCGGCGCGCTCATTGGATCCGATCATTTGCCGCAACCAGAAGTCGTCTGAACGGCACCGGGCGGCAGCAGAGCCCCCATACGGCGGATCAAGATGTATGGCGCCGTTCTAAAATAACGTGCTATTTTCTGGCCGCAGCACATGGACGAGAGGGCGCGCGAGCAAAGAATTTTCGCAAAAACCGCGAAAACGATAGGACATTTCACGAAACCGCCGCGGCGCGTCATAAGTTTGCGTTGTGATAGTCGATTAAATTGATAGTTTTATCTGGAAAAGGATGGAGGGCAATATGGGCTCGAATAGACTTACCGGAGTAGTAAAACTAGCACTTGTAGTCGGCAGCCTGCAGCTGGGCTCTCTTGGCCTTGCTCAGGCAGACACAACGATCCTGAACGTGTCCTATGATCCGACTCGGGAGCTCTACAAGGACTTCAACGCGGCCTTCGCCGAAAAATGGCAGGCCGATACCGGCGAGACCGTGACGATCCAGACCTCTCACGGCGGCTCTGGCAAGCAGGCTCGGTCGGTGATCGACGGCCTCGAGGCGGATGTCGTGACGCTCGCGCTCGAGGCCGATATCGATGCGATCGCCGCGGCAACCGGCAAGATACCGGCGGATTGGAAAACTCGCTTCGAGAACAACAGCGCCCCCTACACCTCGACGATCGTCTTCCTCGTCCGCAAGGGCAACCCGAAAGGCGTCAAGGACTGGGGTGATCTTACGCGGGAGGATATCCAGGTGATCACCCCGAACCCGAAGACCTCGGGTGGTGCGCGCTGGAACTTCCTTGCAGCCTGGGCCTGGGCACGGGCCGCCAATGGCGGCGACGACGCAAAGGCGCAGGAGTACGTGGCGCAGCTCTTCAAACATGTGCCGGTTCTCGACACCGGTGCGCGCGGCGCAACGACGACCTTCGTCCAGCGGGGCCTCGGCGACGTGCTGCTCGCCTGGGAAAACGAAGCCTATCTCTCGCTGGAAGAGCTCGGGCCGGATAATTTCGAGATCGTGACGCCATCGATCTCGATCAAGGCCGAACCGCCGATCGCCCTTGTGGACGGCAACGTCGACAGCAAGGGCACGCGGAAAGTGGCCGAGGCCTACCTGAACTATCTTTACAGCGATGTCGGTCAGAAAATCGCGGCCAAGCACTATTACCGGCCCTTCAAGCCGGAGCTTGCGGACCCCGAGGACACGGCGCGCTTTGCCGATGTGAAGCTGGTCACTATTGACGAATTCGGCGGTTGGAAGGAAGCTCAGCCGAAGTTCTTCGCCGACGGCGGAATTTTCGACCAGATTTACAAGCCGGGACAATGATATTTCATGGCCTTTCGCAACAGCACGCGATGGCAGTTTCGGCAACCGAGCGTCATTCCGGGTTTCGGATTGGCGCTCGGCGTCACGCTGACATGGCTTACCCTCATCGTTCTCATTCCGCTTTCCGGCCTCATCTGGCGTTCAAGCGGTCTCGGCTGGTCGAAATTTTTCGCGCTGGCGTCTGACGAGCGGACCGTCAACGCTTTGACGATCAGCTTCGGTACGGCCCTCGTGGCCGCGGTCATCAATCTCATTTTCGGTGTCGTGCTGGCCTGGGTGCTCGTTCGCTACCGGTTTCCGGGCAAGCGCATCATCGACGCCATGGTCGACCTGCCGTTTGCGCTGCCGACGGCGGTGGCCGGCATCGCCTTGACCGCGCTTTACGCTCCGAATGGCTGGATCGGTTCGCTTCTCGAACCGCTCGGCATCAAGATCGCTTTCACACCCGCCGGCATCGTCGTGGCCCTCGTCTTCGTCGGCCTGCCCTTCGTCGTCAGAACAGTGCAGCCGATCATGGAGGAAATCGACAAGGAGGTGGAGGAAGCGGCGGCGACCCTTGGCGCCAACCGCTACCAGACGATCAGCCGAGTCCTATTACCTGGGCTTTTGCCGGCCGGATTAACGGGCTTCGCGCTCGCCTTTGCACGCGGCGTCGGCGAATATGGCTCGGTCATTTTCATCGCCGGCAACCTGCCTTATGTCTCGGAGATCGCACCGCTCCTGATCATTATTCGCCTCGAGGAGTTCAACTATCCGGCGGCAACCGCGATCGCCGCGGTCATGTTGCTCCTGTCCTTCCTCATGCTGCTGGTCATCAACATGATCCAGTCCTGGAGCCGACGGAGGTATGGCAATGGCGCATGATGTCGGTTCCGCGTCGATTTCGGCGCCATCAACGCTGGTAACGGCGGCGACTTCGGAGACCCGGTTCGCACGCACGACCCTGATCGTGATTGCCCTCGCTTTCGTGGCGCTGTTCCTGCTCTTGCCGCTTGCCACGGTGTTCATCGAGGCGTTCCGCAAGGGACCGGCAGAGTTCTTCTCGGCGCTGCGTGATGCGGAGACGTTTTCCGCCATTCGCCTGACGTTGCTGGTCGCCGCGATCGCCGTGCCGCTCAACCTCGTCTTCGGGGTGGCGGCCGCTTGGGCGATCGCGAAATTCGAGTTCAAGGGCAAGGCATTCCTGACGACCCTGATCGACCTTCCCTTCTCGGTGTCGCCTGTGATTTCCGGCCTTGTCTTTGTGTTGCTCTTCGGATCACACAGCCTGCTCGGCCCTGTCCTGCAGAGCTATGGTATCCAGATCCTCTTTGCCGTGCCGGGGTTGGTGCTCGCCACCGTCTTCGTCACCTTTCCTTTCGTCGCGCGCGAACTGATCCCGCTCATGCAGGAACAGGGCACCAGCGACGAGGAAGCGGCTCTGTCGCTCGGCGCCACCGGCTGGCAGACCTTCTGGCATGTGACGCTCCCCAACATCAAATGGGGTCTGCTTTACGGCGTGCTTCTCTGCAACGCCCGCGCCATGGGTGAGTTCGGTGCGGTCTCCGTCGTCTCCGGCCACATTCGCGGCCAAACGAACACGATGCCGTTGCAGGTGGAAATCCTCTATAATGAGTACAATTTCGTCGCTGCCTTTGCGGTGGCGGCGCTCCTTGCGCTTCTGGCGCTTGTGACGCTCGTCCTGAAGACGGCACTTGAACTTCGTTACAGCGACGAGATCGCTGCGAGCCGCAGGCATTGAAAGGTCCAGACATTCATGGAAGTCCGCGTCCAGAACATACGCAAGGAATTCGGCCGCTTCCCGGCGCTCGACGATGTCTCGCTCGACATCCGCTCCGGCGAACTGATCGCGCTCCTCGGTCCTTCCGGCTCAGGAAAGACCACGCTGCTCCGCCTCGTCGCCGGGCTCGAAAGCCCGACGGGGGGCATGATTTTCTTCGGCGACGAGGATGCGTCAAAGAAGAGCGTGCAGGAACGCAACATCGGTTTCGTTTTCCAGCACTATGCGCTCTTCCGGCACATGACAGTGCTCGACAACGTCGCCTTCGGGCTGAAGGTGCGTCCGACCAACAGGAGGCCGCCGGCTGCCGAAATCCGCCGCCGGGCGCTCGACCTGCTCGATCTGGTGCAGCTTTCCGGTCTTGAAAAACGCTACCCCGCCCAGCTTTCCGGCGGCCAGCGCCAGCGCGTGGCGCTGGCGCGCGCCATGGCGGTCGAGCCCAATGTGCTGCTGCTCGACGAACCCTTCGGGGCGCTCGACGCGCAGGTGCGCAAGGAACTCAGGCGCTGGCTTCGGGAAATCCACGATCGCACCGGCCACACCACCATTTTCGTCACCCACGACCAGGAGGAAGCTTTGGAGCTTGCCGACCGCGTCGTCGTGATGAGCAAAGGCGCGATCGAGCAGGTCGGCACGCCCGACGACATCTATGACCACCCCGTCTCGCCTTTCGTCTACGGCTTCATCGGCCAGTCCAACTGCCTCGAAGTCTCGCTTTCCAGCGGCGAAATCTGGTTCGAGGACCGGCCGATCGGGTTGCGCGCAGCGAGCGAACCCGACGGGTCGGCAACCCTTTACTTCCGGCCGCACGATATCGAACTTATCGACGGCTGTGGCGGCTGTCTGGCCGGTCTTGTCACGAACAGCCGCCGCGTCGCCGGAACGCGCCATCTCGAGCTCGATCTCGGTAGGACCCACCCGACCGTTGAGATCGAACTGCCGCCGGAACGCGCGGCGGCCGCCGACCACGCCCGCATCGCCTTCAGGCCGACCAAATGGACACTCTTCCGCAAGGAGGAGAAGCTGCCTGAAATTCAGAGAAGCGTCGCGACGCAGACCAGCGAACTGGCGCGCACGGGCACGTGATGTCCGTCATCGAAGACCTCACGCGATCGCTTGGCGAGGCGGTCGTGCTGACCGGCGAGCGGGTCGCGGAACGCCATCGCAGCGACGCAAGCCTCACCGGACGCAGTCTGCCCAAGGCGGTGCTTCGCCCCGCGAGCGTGGCGGAGGTTGCCGCCGCCCTCAAGATTTGCAACGACCATCGGCAAAGCGTGGTGCCGCAGGGCGGCATGACCGGGCTCGCCGGCGGTGCCAATCCCGACCCGGACGACATCGTCATTTCATTGGAGCGGCTTTCCGGCATCGAGGAGATCGACACGGCGGCCGCGACCATGACCGTTCTTGCCGGCACACCGCTCGAAGTCGCGCAACGCGCGGCCGAGGACGCGGGCTTCTTGCTGCCGATCGATCTCGGCGCTCGCGGCTCATGCCAGATCGGCGGTAATCTCGCCACCAATGCCGGCGGCATTCGCGTCATCCGCAACGGTGTTGCGCGCGACAATGTCCTGGGCCTTGAGGTCGTGCTCGCCGACGGCACCGTGGTCTCCTCGCTTAACAAGATGATCAAGAACAACACCGGCTACGACCTCAGGCAGTTCTTCGTCGGTTCGGAAGGCACACTCGGCATCATCACCCGGGCTGTGCTGCGCCTGCGCCCCCTGCCCGCTGGACGGCTGACGGCACTCTGCGCGCTCGACAGCTATGCGGACGTTGTCGCCTTGCTGAAACGGGCGCAACGGGAGCTATCCGGTCTCTCGGCGTTCGAGGCGATGTGGGAAAGCTATTTCCACTTCAACTGCGAGGCAGAAGGACGACAATTCTTCGAAACCGCTCCAGCCTTCGCCGCGATCATCGAGCAGGACATCCGCGGACATGACGGCGAGCGCGAGCAGTTCGAAACCTTGCTCGGACAGGCTCTCGAGGACGGATTGATCGGCGATGCGCTGCTCGCCCAATCGGAGAAGGAGGCCCAAGCCTTCTGGCGCGTGCGTGAAGGTCATGCGATGGACAGGTTGTTGCCGTCGCTCGTCAATCTCGATGTCAGCCTCCCGATCGGCGACATCGGCCGCTTTGCCGAGGAATGCGGCAAGGCGCTTTCCACACGGTTTCCGTCGGCGCACGTCTCCTTTTTCGGCCATGTCGGCGACAGCAACCTGCATATTGCCTTCTCCGTTCCGGACGCCGATGAGGAAACTGCGCATCAAGTCGATGCGATCGTGTACCCGCTAGTCGCTTTGTACTGCGGATCGATTTCCGCCGAACACGGGATCGGCACGCTGAAGCGTGACTTTCTCGATCGCTCCCGGAGCGCAGCCGAGTTGGACGTTATGCGCCGGATCAAGAATGCCCTTGACCCAAACGGCATCCTCAATCCCGGCAAGGTGCTGCGCTAACGCGAAGAGGCAGCTTGCCAAATCTCCGGGGGGCCTCTCGGCGCGGATACCGGGATTTATTTGCGTTCAGCCGGTAGGCGAGGCGCTGGCCTTACTCCTGCATCGATGACAGAAGGGACCTGCATATGACCGACCAACAAAGCGAGTCCAGATCGGCAATGGACGGCGAGCTCGGCATTCTTGCCAGGCGCAGGATCGAGGCGGGGATCATCGCGCCGATCTATGAGGTCATGCGCGAGAAGATCGGCGAAGAGCTCGCCCAATCCATTCTCGACACAGCGATAACCCGCGCTGCCATCGATGCCGGCAAGGCCTTCGCGGCAAAGACGCCCGGCGGCACCAGCCTGCGGACGTTCCAGGAGCTGCAGGACCTCTGGACCCAGGACGACGCGCTGACGATCGAAGTCGTCAAGGCGACGGACGAGGAGTTCCATTACAATGTGCTGCGCTGTCGTTATGCCGAGACCTATCGGGAAATGGGTCTGGGGCATATCGGGCATCTCCTGTCCTGCAACCGCGACGGCGTGTTCTGCACCGGCTACGATCCGCGCATCACGCTTGAGCGCACGCAGACCGTGATGCAGGGGGCATCCCATTGCGATTTCCGGTACCGCCTGAACAAAACTGCCGATCAGTCCTCCGAATAGGCCATTGGATGGTGAGCCAGCAACCCGCCTGGCGTCGTCTCAAAGCCAGGAGGCGGGCGATTTCGGCAGTCTGCCTTCGGGATCGATGACCTCGAGCCGCGGCGCGCCCGCGTCGTTCCAGCGCCAGAGCGCGACGCAGGTGCCGCCGGGCGACATGAAGGATGGGTAGATCACGCCATGGAATTCGCGGGCCGAAAGATCGGCCTGTAGCTTATGAGTCTGCGGCGTCACGCCCTCGTCGAGATCGTCTCGCCATTCGCAGCGATGAATGGAGTCGCTCAGGCCAAGCGCCGCGAGAACATTGGCATCCGTCAGGTCGGCCAGCCGTGCATCGTAGAGTTCGAGCCTTACGATCAGCGCCGGATGCTGCACGAAACCCTGGTTGTATTCGGCCCAGGCGGTCGAAAGCTCGCGCGCGGCATAGATCGTCGGCACGCCCACTGGATTCCATCGGCCACCGAAGCGGGCGGCACCCTCGCCGGAAAGCGGCAGATGAGCCCAGCGTGGTACGAAGGCGCGCCAGAGCGGCATCGGCGCGGCAGGCGGCGGCTCTAAGTTGGAGCGGGATGCGGACGGAAAACCGCTCACACTTTTCCTCATCCCGCTCTACGCGTAGACACCGGCGCGAACAGCTTCCAGATAAGCGAGAACCTTGTCAGCCTTGCTTTCTCCGACGAGGTCGAACGCCGTCTTGCCCGCCCAGCCGGGAATTGGTTGGTGTTTGAACCAGATGACGGCGCGGGCTTCGTCGCCCGCCATTTCGGACGCCATGGCGAGGATGCGGACGACCTTGCTTAGTGCGCTGTCGACCTTGCGGGCACCGGTCTTGGCTGTCAGCGTGTTGCGGGCAACTCCGATCAGCTTGGCGAGTTCGGCAAGCGTTATGCCAAGACGGTCGGCGACGAGGCGCGCCGACAGAAATGGGGAATGATCCTCCCCGAAGCGGGCGGCGGGAATGTCCAGGTTGAGGGCGCCCATGGCAAAACTCGATCCTGTTTTGATCAACACACCAGTAAAATAGGTTCAATCCGCGATCATTTCAAGCGCAGCTTCTGCTCAAGTCTGCCAGGAGGGCGTCCGCCGTTCGAAGAAGGCCGAGACTCCTTCCCGGGCTTCCTGCGTCTCCCACGTGTCGGCCAGTTGCTCGATCGTCGCGGCGATAACCGCATCGGTGATCGGCATGCCGAGCGATCGCGCCAGCCGTTTGGCTCTTCCGGCGGCTTGGGGAGCGGCGGCAAGATAGGGTGCGATTTCCGCATCGACGGCGGCGTCCAATTGGCCATCCTCGACCACAACAGTCGCAAGACCGGCCGCGAGCGCCTCTTCGGCGCCGAAAAGCCGTGCCGACATGAACAGCGGCCGCGCCCTTCCTTCGCCAATCCTGGCGACGACATAGGGACTGATCGTCGCCGGGATCAGCCCGAGCCTCGCCTCCGTCAACCCGAACCTTGCGCCCGCCGCCGCAACCACTGCATCGCAAACGCTCATCAGCCCGACACCGCCGCCGAAGGCATTGCCATGCACCCGTGCGATCAGCGGCTTCGGCATCTCGTTCAGCACCTTGAACATCATGGCCAGCCGGGTCGCCTCACCGATCCGCGCCTGCCGGTCGGCGTCAAACTGCTGGCGCATCCAGTCGAGATCGCCGCCGGCACAGAAACTCTTCCCCTCGCTGTCGAGGATGACGATGCGGACCGCCTTGTTGTCGCCAAGCCGGACCGCCGCATCCGTGAGTTCACCGATCATTGTGGCGGAAAGCGCATTGTGCTTATCCGGACGGGCGAGCGTCAGGCGGGCGACGCCTCGTTTGTCGACGGTGCACCGGATCGTTTGGTCAGTCATGTTGCGCTCCTCAGGGACCGAGCAAAGGCCGCTGCGCGATCGAGCTTTGAGGTGTCGAGCCCGGTCGAAAATCCCCGCTTCTGCAGGAAGGCATTCACTGCGAGCGTATCGGCGTTGCCCGCTGCACCCGGAGCATAAGGACAGCCACCGAGCCCTCCCGTCGAAGCGTCGAACACCCGCAGCCCGCGATCGAGGCCGACCGCGATGTTTTCCAGCGCCCGGCCGGACGTATCGTGGAAATGACCCGCAAGCTTCGCCGCGTCGATGTCGCTGAGCACCGTCGCCAGCATGGTGTCAACGACTTCCGGCGTGCCGCGCCCGATCGTGTCGCCGAGACTGATCTCGTAGCAGCCGAGTTC
The DNA here is from genome assembly GCF_013283645.1 of Sinorhizobium psoraleae. Classification (GTDB taxonomy): domain Bacteria; phylum Pseudomonadota; class Alphaproteobacteria; order Rhizobiales; family Rhizobiaceae; genus Sinorhizobium; species Sinorhizobium psoraleae. The sequence continues at coordinate 798,092 of NZ_JABEKV010000003.1, read as the reverse complement.
GAAAAGAAGGCGCGCGACGCGGGCGGTGGCCTCCGGCGCGATCGGTCCCTCGTAAGGGCACTCGACGACGCAGCTGACATAGCCGCGCATCGGAATTCCATGGTGCACGCTTGCCTCCGCGACCGGGCGGAAGCGCTCGATGCTCTCGGTGATCGAACAGTTGATATTCTTCTGCGAGAAGCTTTCCGAGGCGGAGGCAAATATCGCCACTTCATCGACACCCGCGGCGCGGGCGGCCTCGAACCCCCTGATGTTCGGCGTCAATGCCGCGTAGCGAATGCCCGGGCGCCGCGCGATGCCTGCCATGACCGCGGGAGCATCGGCCATCTGCGGGACCCATCGCGGGCTGACGAAGCTCGTAACCTCGATGCGCTCGAAACCGCAATCCGAGAGTAGATCGACGAGCTGGATCTTGTCGTCGGTGTCGACAAGCCGGGATTCATTCTGGAGGCCGTCACGCGGCGCCATCTCGACGATCGTCACGTGCTCGCTTGCGGACGTTGTCACTCTGCGGCCTCCTCACTGAGCGTCACAAGGACAGTTCCTTCGCTGACCTGCGTGCCCTCGGCCACATGCACGCTCGCGACCGTCCCCTGCCGCGAGGCCGAAAGCGTGAGTTCCATCTTCATGGCCTCCATCACCACCAGCGGCTGGCCCTTGGCGACCGCCTCGCCGGCGCCGACACGAACCATCTTGACGAGGCCCGGCATCGGCGCGACGAGTTCGTCATCTGCGATTTCCCCGCTGTGTCCACCGGACAACGCGTCGGGCAGATGGAACACCTGGTTCCGGCCGTTGAGAAACAATGTGAGCGTCTCGCCCTGCCGCAGGAAACGAAGCGTTTGCCTCTGTCCGCCCACTTCGAGGCGCGCACCGTTTTCGAAGCGCTCGAGGACAAGCACCGGCAAGGTGCTCTTGCCGGCGCGCACAGCGAACTGATCGCGGCCGCGCGATGCGAGCGTCACGGCCGCACGCCCGTTCGCGTGGTCGATTGAAACCGTCCGGTGCGCGTCGCCCCAGATCTGCCAATAGCCGAGCGACGTCCAGGGATCATCGGACGTCATTGGCTGGAGCACGCCGGTCGAGACAATTGCCGCAAGCGCCAGCGCTTCATCGTCGGGATCGCTCGGCGCCGCCAGCCGCTCGACCGCCCGGTCGATCAGTCCCGTGTCCGGCCGGCCGGCGCGGAAATCCGGTTCGTCCGTCAGCCTGATCAGAAAATCGAGATTGGTAACCGTTCCGCCGATCCGGACCTCCTTCAGCGCCGCCTGCAGCCGGGCGAGCGCTGCGGACCGTGTCCCGCCATGCACGATCAGCTTGGCGATCAGCGGATCGTAGAAGGGCGTTATCGCGTCCCCCTGCGAGACGCCGGAGTCGATGCGCGCATTGTCCGGAAAGCTTAGCTGCGCCAGCCGGCCGGTCGCCGGCAGGAAGCCGCGGGCTGGATCCTCGGCATAGATGCGCGCCTCGAAAGACCAACCGTCTATGCCGATCTCGCCCTGCTTTTTCGGCAGTCGCTCGCCGGCCGCGACACGCAATTGCCATTCGACGAGATCGAGCCCCGTAACCGCCTCCGTGACCGGATGCTCGACCTGCAGCCGCGTGTTCATTTCCATGAAATAGAAATGGTCCGGCCACAGGCCGTTCGTCACGTCGGCGATGAACTCGACCGTTCCGGCACCCACATAGCCGATCGCGTGCGCAGCCTTGACGGCGGCGTCTCCCATGGCGCGGCGCACTTCCGCGGTCATGCCCGGTGCCGGCGCCTCCTCGATTACCTTCTGGTGCCGTCGCTGCAGCGAGCAGTCGCGTTCGAAAAGATGAACGACATTGCCGTGCCGATCCCCGAAAATCTGGACCTCGATGTGACGGGGCCTCGTCAGATATTTCTCAATCAGGACCCCGCCGTCACCGAAGGAGGCGTGCGCTTCTCGCTGCGCGGATTCCAGTGCCGAAGCGAAATCCTCCCGCCGCTCGACGCGGCGCATGCCCTTTCCGCCGCCGCCGGCGCGCGCCTTGATCAGCACCGGATAGCCGATTTCAGCGGCCCGGGCACCGAGGAACTCAGGGTCCTGCTGATCGCCGTGATAGCCCGGCACGACGGGCACGCCGGACTGCTCCATCAGCGCCTTGGCCGCGTCTTTCAGTCCCATCGCCCGGATCGCCTCCGGTGGCGGCCCCACGAAAACGATGCCCGCGGCTTCGACCGCCTCGGCGAAGTCGGCATTCTCCGACAGGAAGCCATAACCCGGATGGATAGCGTCAGCGCCGACGGCCTTTGCGGCTTCGATGACGCGGTCGATTGCGAGATAGCTTTCGGCGGCGTTCGCCGGGCCGATCCGTATGGCCTCGTCGGCGAGCGTCACATGAAGCGCGTCGCCGTCCGCATCGGAATAGACGGCAACGGTGCGTATGCCGAGCCGCCGGGCGGTGCGAATGACGCGGCAGGCGATCTCGCCGCGATTGGCAATCAGGAGTTTGGAAAACATGCCCCTCGGTTCCGCTTCTACTGTGCCGCCACCACTTCGACTTCCAGGAGCCAGGCGGAATCGAAGATTCCGGCAATCACGACCGTCATCGCCGGCGCCAGCGAGCCTAGATAGTCATTGCGGATCTCACGGTTCGCCAGGACATGGTTTCTGTCGACGAGATAGGTCGTCACCTTGACGATATTGGTCTTGGTCATGCCGGCTGCCTTGAGCTGGGCATCGACATTCAGCCAGACCTGGCGTGCCTGCGCCTCGAAGCCTTCCGGCAGCACGTCATCGGAGGTCATGGGTATCTGGCCGCTGACGAAGAGCAGCCGTTGAAAATTCTCGAGGCTGACGGCCTGCGAATAGCCGCCACGCGGCTGCGGTGCGTTGATCGCGTTGATATTGTCGCGTTTCATGGCGGGCCTCCTACATCCTGAACAATCCGAAACGTGTGTCCTCGATCGGGGCGTTGAGCGCGGCCGACAGCGACAGCGCGAGCACGTCGCGGCTTTTTCGCGGATCGACCACGCCGTCGTCCCAGAGCCGGGCCGAGGCATAGAGCGGATGGCTTTGCCGCTCGAAAAGATCGAGCACCGGCTGCCGGAAGCGCGCTTCCTCCTCCTCGCTCCAAGGCGTCCCGGCCCGACGCAAGGCTTCGCCGCGCACGGTCGAGAGCACGCCGGCCGCCTGTTCGCCGCCCATTACCGATATGCGGCTGTTCGGCCAGGTCCAGAGGAAGCGCGGTGAAAAGGCCCGCCCGCACATGCCGTAGTTGCCGGCGCCGAACGATCCGCCGACCAACATAGTGACCTTCGGCACCTTCACCGTCGCCACTGCCGTCACGAGCTTGGCGCCGTGCTTGGCGATGCCCTCGGTTTCATATTTGCGGCCGACCATGAAGCCGGTGATGTTCTGTAGAAAAACCAGCGGGATCTTGCGCTGGGCGCAGAGCTCGACGAAATGGCTCCCTTTCAGCGCCGACTCCGAAAACAGCACCCCGTTGTTGGCGACGATGCCGACCGGTATGCCATGAATGTGGGCGAAGCCGCAGATGAGCGTGGTTCCGAAGCGGGCCTTGAATTCGTCGAAACGCGACCCGTCGACGATCCGAGCGATCACCTCGCGAATTTCATAGGGTGTTCTGAGATCGGCCGGTACGATCCCGGCGATTTCCTCCGGATCGTAGAGCGGTGGCTCCGGCGTGCGAAGCTCCACCGACGATGGTTTTTCGCGATTCAAGGCCGACACGGCGCGGCGCGCCAGCGCCAGCGCATGGGCGTCGTCACGCGCCAGGTGATCGGCGACGCCCGACAGCCGTGTGTGCACGTCGGCGCCGCCGAGATCCTCGGCCGAGACCACTTCACCGGTCGCCGCGCGCACGAGCGGAGGACCGGCCAGAAAGATCGTACCCTGCCCCTCGACGATGATCGCCTCGTCGGACATCGCCGGCACGTAGGCGCCACCCGCCGTGCAGGACCCCATCACCACCGCGATCTGGGGGATGCCGGCAGCCGACATGTTCGCCTGGTTGTAGAAGATCCGGCCGAAATGCTCGCGGTCGGGAAAAACCTCGTCCTGGTTCGGCAGGTTGGCGCCGCCGGAATCGACCAGATAGACACAGGGAAGCCGGTTTTCGGCGGCAATTTCCTGCGCTCTCAGATGCTTCTTGACCGTAATCGGGTAATATGTGCCGCCTTTGACCGTCGGGTCGTTGCAGACGATCATGCATTCGCGCCCGGCAACCCGGCCGATGCCGGCGATCAGCCCTGCACCCGGCGCGTCGCCATTGTACATGCCATGCGCAGCGGTGGCGCCGACCTCCAGAAAGGGCGTGCCCGGATCGATGAGGGACGCGACCCGGTCGCGCGGCAGCAGCTTTCCGCGGCCGACATGCCGTTCCCGCGCCGCCTCGCCGCCGCCGTTGACGGCGAGCCGCACCGCCTCTTCGATCGGCACGATTGCGTCCGTCATGGCTGCACGGTTGGTCTTATAAACGTCGGAGGATGTCGAGATATGCGATCTCAGGATTGTCATGAAGCCCTCGAGGACGGGGTTTGACCTGCACGCGAAAGACGGCTGCCGCCGTTCGGCTATTTCGTTTCCGCAAAGAGTTCGCGCCCGATCAGCATGCGGCGGATCTCGCTGGTGCCGGCGCCGATCTCGTAGAGCTTGGCGTCGCGCAACAGGCGGCCGGCCGGATAGTCGTTGGTGTAGCCGTTGCCGCCAAGCGCCTGGATCGCCTCAAGCGCCAATGCGGTCGCCTTTTCCGCCGCATAGAGGATACAGCCGGCAGCATCCTTGCGCGCGGTTTCGCCCCGATCGCACGCTGCCGCCACCGCATACACATAAGCGCGCGCCGCGTTCATCGTCACATACATGTCGGCAAGTTTTCCCTGCATCAACTGGAACTCGCCGATCGGCTGGCCGAACTGTTTGCGTTCATGGAGATAGGGGACGACAACATCGAGGCAAGCCGCCATGATCCCGAGCGGGCCTGCTGAAAGCACCACCCGCTCGTAGTCAAGGCCGGACATCAGCACGTTGACGCCGCTGCCGACCCCGCCGAGCACGTTTGCTTCCGGTACCTCGCAATCCCTGAAGATGAGCTCTGAGGTGTTGGAGCCGCGCATGCCGAGCTTGTCGAGCTTCTCGCCGGTCGAGAAGCCAGCGAACCCCTCTTCCACGAGAAAGGCGGTGATGCCGCGCGGGCCGGCGGCCGGATCGGTCTTGGCATAGACCACCAGCACATCAGCGTCCGGGCCATTGGTGATCCACATCTTGTTGCCGTTCAGCACATAACGGTCGCCGCGCTTTTCGGCCCTCAGCGCCATCGAGACCACGTCGGAGCCGGCGCCCGGTTCGGACATGGCGAGCGCGCCGACATGTTCGCCGGAAATCAGCTTCGGCAGATATTTGGCTTTTTGGGCAGACGTGCCGTTGCGGTTGATCTGGTTGACGCAAAGATTGGAGTGAGCGCCGTAGCTTAAGCCCACCGACGCGGATGCGCGGCTGATTTCCTCCATGGCGACGCAGTGGGCGAGATAGCCCATGCCGGCACCGCCATAGCCCTCGTCGGCGGTGATGCCGAGCACACCGAGTTCTCCCATTTCCCGCCAGAGCTGCGCTGGAAAGGCATTGTTCCGGTCCGTCTCTTCCGCGAGCGGCGCAATCCGCTCGCTCGCAAATCGGCGTACACTGTCGCGCAATGCGTCGATATCATCGCCAAGGGCGAAACTCAGTCCACCTTGATACATGTCTTCCTCTCCTCCGCATGCCCCTGCCTACGATCTCCTCATCGCCAGCAGAAACAGACCTCGCGGGCACTCCCCGAAGCACGACTGCTACAGCGCCTGCACGTCGTTTCAGACGCGCAAAGGCCACAGTGCAATTCTCATCGGTGCATCGTAACGCCGCAAGACCATTGCCGCGAACGATAACATCGCGCTTGGCTAATTTCCTTCCAAAGAGCCGGGTAGCCAAGCACGATTTGAAAAGGAGCAGGGTAACATACGGCAGATCGCTGCTTCGATGTCGGCGCGAGCCTCGCTCATCCGGCGGCCGCGATTCGAGGGTTCTTTTGCCTCGAGGGACATCGACCGAAGTGGAACAGGCATCAACCTACGGCGCGCGCGATTACATTTTGCCGAGGGCGGCAAACGCCTCCTCGACGATCGCATCCAGCGGTTGGTCGATGTCGATCGTCACCGTGTTCGCCTCTCCCGTCGGATCCTCCAGGGTCGCAAGCTGGGTCTTCAACAAGGACGTCGGCATGAAATGACCGGTGCGATGCTGCATCCGCTCCGCCAATACCGCCTCGGCTCCATGAAGATGAACGAAGGCCAGCCGCTTAGGCGCGCCCTCTCGCAGCTTCTCCCGGTAACTGAGTTTTAGCGCTGAGCAGGCAACGACGACCGGGCCGGGGGTTTCCGCCAGCAAACGGCCGATCGCCTCGAGCCATGGCCAGCGGTCATGGTCCGTCAGCGGAATGCCTTCGGACATCTTCCTGATGTTCTCGGGCGGATGCAGGGCGTCCCCCTCGATGAAGGGATAGTCGTAGGCTTCCGCGATGCGTTCGCCCACGGACGATTTTCCGCTACCCGACACGCCCATGACGACGATCGAGCCGGGAAATCGGCGCCCCGGCCTGCTGGGTCTGCGCCTGTTCTCGATCATCATCATGGACCTGATGCCCCTGTTTGCTGGCGAGAGATTGTGCTCCCGGTCATAGCTCCCTCCCTCCCTGCGGACAAGCGGCGTAGCGCGCGGCGACAAACGCATGCCGCAGCAGCCTATCTCAGCAGCTGGACGCCACACCGCAGGAACCCTTGAATTTCTCTTAATTTCCGTGTATTTTTGTCTTATGGACGATCTTGACAGAAAAATCATTGGAATTCTCGCCTCTGACGCGCGATCATCGCTGACCGACATCGGCGCGACGATCGACCTCTCCCCCTCAGCAGTCAACGAGCGCATCCGCCGCCTCGTCGCCAGTGGCACGATCCGCCGCTTCACGCTCGACGTGGATCATCGCGCCCTCGGCCTCGACGTTCTCGCCTTTGTCTGGATCGCCCTTTCGGCCGATGCCGATGAAACCGAATTCCGCGCATTCATGGCGGCGCACCCGGCTGTCGCGGAGTGCCATCACGTGACGGGCTCATGGTCCTATTGCGTCAAGATCCGCATGCCGACGCTCGGCGACATCGAACCGTTTCTCGCTGAACTTAAGGCACGGCGATATCTCGCCCGCAGCGAGACAGTCATCGCGCTTTCGACCGTCGCCGATAACCTCTTCACAGAACCGGAGGTCCGATAGCATGTCCGTGCTGCTTTTCGGAAAAGGCCTCCTGCTCGGCCTCGCAATTGCCGCGCCGCTCGGGCCGATCGGCGCGCTTTGCATCAGCCGCACGCTTCAGCGCGGCTTTTGGGCCGGCGTCGCCGGCGGCCTCGGGACAGCGCTCGCGGATGCGGCCTACGCGATGCTGGCGGCGGTGGGTTTCGCGGCATTCGCTGCCGCGTTGTCCGTAATCGCGACACCGCTCAGCCTCGTGGGTGGTCTGTTCATGATCTGGCTTGGCTGGCGCGGGCTTGCCCCGAAACCACTTGCCGCAGTCGCTGAAATCAATGCACGCGATCTCATTCACACGACGACCGCTACCTTCTTCCTGACGATCGCCAACCCGGCGACGATCTTGTCCTTCGCCGCCATCTTCGCGGGGTTAGGGCTTTCGGCTGTCGGCGACGGAACAAAAGGTGCGTTTGTCGTCGCGGGCGTCTTTCTCGGTTCGCTTGCTTGGTGGTTCTTCTTGAGCGGCGGCATCGCGCTTGCAAAGACGCGGCTGCCGGACGGTTTCGCGACGTGGGTGTCGCGCATTTCCGCGCTTGTGCTCATCGGATTTGGGGTCGCCGCGCTTGCCTCGACGGCAACGGGGCTTGTCTGATGGCTTCGCAAGCACAGCAATGAAAACCCCAGAACCCCTAAAATTGCTGCGTTGCAGCAATGCTCAACGCGCGCTAGCTTCCTTGCATTCCGGCGACCATGACGGCCTTCCCGCAAGGGAACGCCGTCGTCGCGTACGAGGGGACATGAAATGCTCGACTCACGCGCTTCGGGGTCAAAGGATCTCGAGACGATCGCGCGCAGCGGCGGCCGGCTCAGTCGCATGCTGGCGCGGGTGCCCACCTATTGGGCGGACGTGCGGGAGAACCCGGCCTGGCTGCCGATGTTTCTTCTCGCCCGTACGATGCCGGTGCGCAACGCTCATTGGCTGACAGCCAGGCCGGCTCCTTCGACAGTGGGTACGATACCTTCCATGTTCGACGGCATCGCCACCGGAGCGGTGGTGGCCGCCTTGCGCGAGAAAGGACTTTTCTCTGGCTTGATGCTGCCGCCGGCCGTATGCGACGAGATCGCGCGTTTCGCGAACGAAACGCCCTGCTTCGGCAATTTCGATCGGCGGCTTGAGTTTCTCGCGGGCGAACATTCCGCGGCGGAAAAACGCTTCGGTCGGGCGATCCTCAGCGGTCACCATTTCGAGCGAGTCCTGCAATGCGATGCCGCGGTCGCCGTGCAACGCGACCCGCTTCTTCTCGACGTGGCCAAGCACTATCTCGGCGGTGAAGCGCAATTGATCACCACTCGGGTCTGGTGGAGCTTCCCAACGAAATCCGCCTCCGATGCCGACATCAGCCTCGCGTCGTTCAAGTATCACTTCGATCTCGACGATTGGCGCATGCTGAAGTTCTTCTTCTATTTGTCCGATGTCGACGAAAATGCCGGCCCGCACATCTATGTGCTGGGCAGCCATCGCCGTCGCCGCCTGAAGCACCAACTGACGCTTCTCGTCGGCCATCCGGCAAACGAAGTTCTGGAATTCTACGGTGAGCAGAACGCGATCACGCTTACCGGCCAAGCCGGGCTCGGCTTTGTCGAGGATCCATTCGGGTTCCATATGGGCACGGTTGCAAAGCAGACACCGCGGCTGATGATGGAGGTCGGGTTCGGCGTATCGAAGCCTTCGCGGCGCCGGTTTCATGGCGAACCGGTCGTCCGGTGAGGCCACGGCGCCGGGCAGGCTGCAAACGAAGCCGGCGCGCAACACAATCACAAAATGTGTCTCAGGCGATGGAATCTGGCGCGCACTGATTGCATGGCAGCATTTATTCAAGCAAACTTATACGCATGAGGTTGAACCGTTCCGAGGAGAATCACTGAGATGAACAAGAAGGATCCAAACCCGATTGATACCTTCGTCGGTTCTCGCGTCAGAATGCGCAGATTGATGGTCGGTCTGAGCCAGGAGAAGCTGGCCGATGGCCTGGGCATCACCTTCCAGCAGGTACAGAAATACGAAAAAGGCACAAACCGCATCGGCGCCAGCCGGTTGCAGGCGATTGCTGACATCCTGGGAGTCCATCCAAGCTTTTTCTTCCAACGCGAGGATGACAAGGCGCCGGCACGAGACGGCGTCAGCGACGTCCAGGAATCGAACGAGATTTCTTCCTTCGTGGCCTCGAAGGAGGGTATCGCACTCAACAGGGCCTTCCTGAAGATTGCCGACCCCGTGTTGCGGAAGAAGATCATCTCGCTCGTCGCAGCCATGGCCCAGGCACCGGATACGGAGTCGTCAAGTGTCGCTTCGGGAGCTCGTCGCACGGAGCCCCTGCACGGCTAGACACTAAAATAGCGTCAGCGAGGGGGCCGCATGACCTACAGGTTGCAGACTCTGGGACGATTGCGCCTCCTTAACGAAGCGGGCCGCGAAGTCGCTTTCCCTGAGAAGGGACTGCTCATCCTGTGTCTTGCCATTGCCAACGGCTATCGCGAGCAGTCCCGGGCGGACATGGCGAAGCTGCTCTGGGACGATGTCGAACCCAGCCAGGCCTATGTCAACCTGCGCAAGACAATTTCCCGCATCGCCGCGCGACAGACGGAACTCGGGCGAACCTTCCTGACCTTTTCGCAATCATCGATCCTGCTCAACCCGGGAACGCTGACGAGCGATCTGGACGCAGTGACGGACGAGAGCGGCGATGCCGTGGCTTGCTTCTGTCGTATCGCCATGGCGCTTCGCGACGATTTCCTGAAGGATGTGAGATCGCACGGCAAGGCACTCAACGCCTGGGTCAACCGGCAACGGGAGACACAGATGTCGCGGCTGCGGGAGAGCCTGCTTGCCGCAGCACCCGCTGCGGCGGACAAACATCGCGAACTTCTCAAGTCAGCGGCAATGCGATTACTCGAGCGCAGTCCCTCGGACGAGGACGTCCGCAATGTCTTGAAAAGTGCGCTGGAGTCCGAGGGACGGCACCATGATGCGCAGTTGATCTTCGACAGCGTCAGCCAATCGGTGCCCATCGTCCGTCAGCCGTCGGCGCCGGTGGAGGTCCTCGTCCGGGACGACCCGCACCAGAAAAAGCCGCCGCGGCTCGTCCTGCTGCCGCCGAACGCGGACCGCATGCACGACGCCGCAGCAATCTTTGCGAGCTCCCTCATCGAAGACGTGACGATTGGCCTTTGCGCCCTTCGATCCGTCAGCGTAATCGCGCCCTACACCGCGGCTCAGATCGGTCTGCAGGCCGACAAGGCGAACACCTACGAACGGCATACCATCAGCTATATCCTCGATACCCGCTTGACGGACGAGGGTGGCCGCCAGAGCCTGTTTGCCCAACTCATCTTCTTCGCAAGCGACGAGGTCATCTGGGCCGACCGGTTCAATCTCATCGGCGACGGGCTGATGCAGTCGCGCCGCGGCATTGCGCACCGGATCGCATCGGCCATCGCAAGCCAGGTCGAGCGGAACGAAGCCGCGCGCGACGCCTACGAGCGCAACGGAGACTCCTACCGCAGCTTTCTCCTCGGTCAGCGGTATCTCAAGCATCTGAACCTTCCCGAGGTCCGCCGTGCCCGCAAGAGCTTCCGCGAGGCGCTGAGCGGTCAAGGAGACTTTGCCCCCGCCATGAGCGGGCTTGCCCGAAGCTATTTCGTCGAATGGCTGCTGACGGCGCGTGGCGATCGGGAATTGCTGATGCTTGCCGAGAAACATGCGCGCGAAGCCGTAGCCGCAGACGAGACGCTCGCCTCCGGCTACCGGGAGCTCGGCGTCGTCAAGCTCTATCTGCGCGAATTCGACGAGAGCGCCGAATTCCACGACAGGGCGGAAGAGCTCAGCCCGCATTACGCCAATGTCATTGCCAGTTACGCCGATACGCTCGTGCAGGCATCCCGTCCCGGCGAGGGATTGCAGAAGATCGGGGCGGCGATCGATCTCAACCCGATCGCCCCGGACGAATATTTCTGGACGGCCGCCGGGGCCAGCTACTCTCTTGGCCAATACGAACAGGCCCTCGCCTATATCGACCGGATGCGGGATCGCACCCCGGCCGACCGGCTATCGGCGGCAAGCTGGGGCATGCTCGGCGATCGCAGGAAAGCTCGCCAATTTGTGCGCAAGACGCTCGAAGTCCATCCGGATTTCGATCTCGACAGATGGATGGCGATCGTGCCCTTCCGCGAGGAATGGCAGAAGGAACATTACCGGGAAGGTTTGACGAAGGCGGGTTTTTGAGGCGCAATTCCGCGCGAGAGCAAGAGGGGTAAGTAATGGCTGGAGTTGTTGTTTTCGGCATTGCCGGCGAGGATCATTTGTGGCTTGCGGATCTCAAGGCGGGGACCGTCACCAGGATCGATCCGCCCAAGCAGGGCGCGCTGGCCGACGCCGATGCCTTGCGTAAGTCCGGGTCCACGGTCGTTAAAACCGTCAATCTTGCAGCTGCGGCAAGCACCGCCGACGCCGTTTTCGGGGGCTTCATGGACGGCTGACCGCCGGCCATGCGCGCGACGGGCGGCAGACCAAAGGGACTGCCGCCCAGGCGTCTCTTCAAAGCCATGTCCGATTCAATCCGCTATTCCGATCGGATCTGCAGTGCCGAAACCACCTTCGGCCGGATCGAGCCTCTTTTGCCGGAGTTCGGCATCACGCGGCTTGCGCGCCTGACCGGACTGGATTGCATCGGCATACCGGTCTGGAATGCCGTTTGTCCGAATTCGAAGTCGCTGGTCATCAATCAGGGCAAGGGTATAACGGACATCGACGCCAAGGTCTCGGCCGCCATGGAGGCGCTCGAACGCGCCGTCGCATGTGCGCCGCATGGACCGGCAAGAGTTGCAAGCTGTAGAGAACTGTTGACCGAAGGCGACGAGGCCCTGGCTCTGCCGGGGCTGATCGCCAGCGCACAGCCCGACCTTGGCGATGACGAGCCCATCCGCTGGATCCTCGGCCGCAACCTTGACGGAGGGGCCGCAACATGGGTTCCGCTGGAAGCGAGCCTGCTCGACAGAACGCTCGAGAACTGCCGCTACTGGCAATCGTCCGATGGACTCGCCTCGGGCAACACGGAAACGGAGGCGGTGCTGCATGGGCTCCTGGAGCGGATTGAGCGTGATGCGGAGGTCCTTTCGCGCCTTTCACCGTTGCCCGCGCGGCTTCGAGGTTGCGTCGCACCCCAGTCGCTCGGCGATCCGGTGCTCGACGCCATGGCCAGGAAGATCGCCGCGGCCGATCTCGAGCTGCGCCTCTTCGACATCACCAGCGACATCGGCATACCGTGCTTCACGGCCGTGCTCGCCGGAAAAGACATCCTAACGGCGAAGGCGCCGCTTTTCCACCATGTCACGGTCGGGCATGGGGCGCATCCGAATGCACCGCGGGCGGCTATCCGCGCCGTGACCGAAGCGGCCCAATCGAGGCTTACCTATATCAGCGGCGCGCGTGACGACGTCTATCCGGAAACGTTCGTTCGGCCCCTGCCGGAGCAGACGCGAAGGCTGTTCGAGGCTGTGCCTCGCGAAACGACGCCGGTATCGGCCTTTCAGGCAGAAGGGCCGGATGCGCTCTTGTCCTTCGTCTTGCAGCGGCTCCGGGAGGTTGGCGTCGGTCCGGTCGTCTCCGTGCCGCTGCTTGGCAATGGTCTGCCATTTTCCGTTGTCAAAGTCTTCGTTCCGGACCTGGAGAACCCGGAGGGCGACCGCAAGCGTTGCTTCGGTACCCGGGCGCTGTCCTGGGCACTGGCGGTTGCATGAAGGTCGTGTTTGTCGGTCCGACCGTCCCCGATGCGCGCAAACTCGCCGGTGCGGCTTTCGCGGTCCGGCCGCCAGCGATGCAGGGCGACATCTTGCGCGCCATACGCGCCGGCGGAACGGTTATCGGCCTTGTCGACGGCAACTTCGAACATGTCGCGCCGGTCTGGCACAAAGAGATACTGTTCGCCCTTTCGCAGGGCGTGCAGATCTTTGGGGCTGCGAGCATGGGTGCCCTGCGCGCGGCCGAATGTGCGTCCTTCGGAATGATCGGGGTCGGAGAAATATTTCGCCGGTATGCCGCAGGAGAGTTGGCGGACGACTCGGATGTGGCCCTGCTTCACGCCCCCGCCGAGCTCGGCTACGCGCCCCTGACAGTTCCATTGGTCAATGTGCACGCGACGCTGGCCCGCCTGCGGCAGAGCGGCTCGATTACTGCCGGAGATGCTGCGAGGATCGAGGCGGCAGCCCGGCAAATATTCTACAAGCGGCGCACATGGGCGGCCATCGTTGCCGACGCGGACCTTCAAACGGACGGCGATCGCGCCGCTCTAGCGGCCAGGTTGCATCAGGGATTGGTCGATCAGAAGCGTGTTGATGCGCTTGAGCTTTTCGAAATGGTCAGGGCTCAACCGGACGAACTCCGCGGCGGAAGGCCGAACTGGGAGTTCAATTCGACAAGTATGTGGAAGGTCTTGCTTAATCAACCTCAGACGTAGGAATGCCGCATTTCCCATTCAGCGTGTGTCACGCTCGTGTCACGCCCACAGCGCCAAAGTCACGCTATATTTGCGCATGAGAGCGGGTCGCAGTGACCCGGAATGCACTGGGGGCAGTCATGCAGCAAGCCATTACGCTATCCATCGACGTGGAAGACAAGGAGAAGGAACTCCTCGCCCTTGCCCGGCTCGTCAGCTATGCACGAGACACCGCCAAGACGTTGAACGTCGAAGGCGTGCAATATTGCCTGGAATTGGCCTTGGCCTCCCTGCTCCAGGAAGTCGAATACATCGCCGACAAGAACGTCCTTCCAACGGTCGACCTGATGGCGCTGGGCAGCCTGGGCCGCTGCTAAGCCGTTTCGGGAAACGTGTGAAACGGTTTTCCGTTCGGAACAGCGTCGTTTCCAAGAGGGGGCACTGCGTGTGGAGCGGTTTCCGTCGGGATACCGCTCCACCGCTTCACGGTTGGCAAGTCGCCTGCAGCGCCGCGCGTCTCATCGGACGCGCAAGGTCGCTGTAAATCGATTCCGATTCAAAGAATCATGCAGTAGGCCGCTCACGAACGCGCGACCGGCACCAGCGTCCTCGTTTCGATCTTGCCCGCCACTGAGAAGATCAGGAATTCGGTCGCCTGACCGATCCTGCTGCCGTCCATCAGCCTCACGACGTCGTCAACGCCGCTGACGGGCTTGCCGTCGATCGCCAGGACGTAATCGCCTTCCCGAAGGCCGCCGCGCTCGGCCGGCCCGCCGGGTTCCAGCCGTCTCAGCCGAACCGATGTCGTCTGATCGGTCCCCGCCGCCAGGGCGATCCTGCGCGGAAGTTCGATAGTATCGCCGGCGATGCCGATGAACGCCCGCCTGACATGGCCGTATCTGAGTATCTCGGAAATCACGAAATTTGCCGTGTTCGAGGCGACCGCGAAGGCAATGCTCTGCGCGCCCTGGATTACGGCCGTGTTCACCCCGATCACCTCGCCGCTCGAGGAGACCAACGGCCCTCCCGAATTTCCAGGGTTGAGGGCAGCGTCGGTCTGGATCACGTCGTCCATCAGCCGCCCGCTTGCCGCCCGCATCGTGCGCCCGAGCGCCGAAACGATGCCGGCGGTGACGGTCCATTCGAAACCTAGCGGATTGCCGATGGCAATTGCGATGTGCCCGCGCCGCAGCCGTTTCGAATCCCCCAGGCGCGCCCAGGCTCCGACGCCCGAGTTCGCCCGGATGAGTGCGATGTCGGTGTCGACATCGCGGCCGAGCACGCGACCTTCCGTCACGAACTCGTCCGGCGTCGTGATGCGGACGGCCTTGGAATCCCCGACGACGTGATTGTTCGTCACGATCAGCCCGTCGGAAGAGATGGCGAAGCCCGAGCCGTGACCGGCCCTGCCGCCCACTCGTTCGATGCGGCTGACCGCAGGGCCGACCACGTCAACCGCCCCGGCAATTGCATGCGAATAGGCGTCCGTCAGCGCGCCGTCATCGACGGGCGCTATTTCCTTGTCCATGAAACCCATGATCTGATCCTCAAACAGCAGTGACCATCGCCGCTCACCAAGGACCGAAAGAATTGGCACGCTGTGTTCAAAATAGATGGAGGGGCGTGCAGATCAGTTCAAGCCTCAGCGGTTTTGAGCGATGCCGAACTCGTCTCCGCCTTAAATTCATGCAACCTGCGGAAGCGCAAATTTTTTAGGCAGGCATGTTGCGAAATTTGCTGCACTGCATCATGATCGCCGCATGAATCACCGCGACCTGACCATTCTCGTGATTGACGAGAACGCCATCCGCGCCTCGATCATCGAGGCGGGACTGCGTGATGCCGGCCACAGCCGCGTAAGCGTCGTGCACGACGTCCATGGTGTCGGGCGCGTGATCGAACGGTTGCAGCCGGACGTGATCGTCATCGATCTCGAAAATCCCAATCGCGATTTGCTGGAGAGCATGTTCCAGCTCTCTCGCTCGGTTAAGCGCCCGATCGCCATGTTCGTCGATCGCTCCGACAGCAGCATGATCGAGGCGGCGATCGATGCCGGCGTTTCGGCTTATGTCGTGGACGGGCTGCGGCAGGAACGCGTGAAGCCGATCCTCGACATGGCGATCAGCCGCTTCAACGCCTTTTCACGCATGGAACGCGAACTGGCGGACGCTCGCAGCGAGCTTGCAGACCGCAAGGTGATCGATCGCGCCAAGGGCATCTTGATGAAGTCGCGCGGCATCGGCGAAGAGGAGGCCTACAAACTCCTGCGCACGACCGCGATGAACCAGAACCGCAAAATAGCCGAAATCGCACAAAGCCTGGTACTGGCGGCGGGATTGCTGGAGGATCTGTGAATGGCTGCCACCGCCGATATCACCCTTGGTTTCATGCCCCTCTTCGACAGCGCAGTGCTGGTCGCGGCCATCGAGAAGGGTTTCGCCGGCGACGAGGGCCTGTCGGTGCATCTGGTCCGCGAAACCTCCTGGGCCAATATCCGCGATCGGATCGCCGTCGGCCATTTCCAGGCGGCCCACATGCTGGCGCCAATGCCGATTGCATCCAATCTCGGCCTGACGCCGCTGTCGCTGGAACTCGTGGCGCCCCTTGCACTCGGACTTGGCGGCAATGCGGTGACGGTCTCGCAGGACCTTTGGGGCCGCATGGCTGCCGAGGACGCCGGCCCCGGCACTGACCCGAGCGCCAATGGCGCAGCACTCAGGCGCGTCGTCGAACGCCGCCGCGCCTCGGGCGAGCCGCCGCTGCGTTTTGCCGTCGTGCACCCTTTCTCCGGCCATAACTACGAACTGCGTTACTGGCTCGCGGGCTGCGGCATCGACCCGGAAAGGCACGTCGAGATCGTGGTGGTCCCGCCGCCGCTGATGGCGGATGCGCTCTCGACCGGCGCGATAGACGGCTTCTGCGTCGGCGAACCGTGGAACAGCGTTGCGGTCGCAAGCAATGCCGGGCGCATTGTCACCACCAAAGCATCGATCTGGCGGCTGAGCCCGGAAAAGGTGCTCGGCGTTTCGGCCCGGTTCGCCTCGGAAAACCGCCCGGCGCTGGACGCCCTGCTGCGCGCGCTTTACCGAAGCTCGATGTGGTGCGGCGAAAGCGCCAACCATGAAGAACTCGCGGCACTGATGAGCACGCCTGCCTATCTTGATCTGCCACACGAGAGGCTCATGCCGATCCTTACGGGCCGACTGACGCTCGGCAGTGGCGCGACCGGCTATATTCCGGAGTTCTTCGTCCCGCACGCCAAGGGCGCAACCTTTCCCTGGCAGAGCCATGCCCTCTGGTTCTACAGCCAGATGGTGCGCTGGGGACACACGCCGCATTCGGCGGCGCTGGCGGAGCGCGCGCGTGACACCTACCGGCCCGACATCTACCGACAGGCGTTGAAGCCGATCGCCGCGCCGATGCCCGGCGCCAATATGAAGGTCGAAGGCGCCCTGACCGTCGCGGCGCCGGTCGGCGCTTCGGAAAAGGGACTTGTTCTAGGCCCCGACGGCTTCTTCGATGGCCGGATCTTCGACCCGGACCGGCTCGACGACTACGTCGCGAGCCAGCGCTGAACCCGCCTCCTGCCATTGCTCGATTATTGTGCACTGCGCAAAATTTATTCAAGGAACAGCTTAAGAGCCGCTCACCAGTGAATCGGCGCTTTGGGTACATCCCTGAAAAACCGAAGAAATCGGCACAGTCGCAAACTGGCACGGATCCTGCATTGAGGAAAGCGTAGGGCCATAGGGGTCCGCTCGAAATAATCGGCGTCCAATGAAGGGCGCAGAAGGCAAGGCTGCCAAACCGGGAACGCGCTCTGAACGAGGCAGAGCGTCGGATTCGGTTTTGGCAGCCTTTTTCTTTTGTCCCGAACGTCGCAACCGCAGGCGAACCTCCCATCGCCGATAAACAGGAGAACAGCATGAGCAGGCCTTCCATTGGAAAAATCGCGAAGTGTTCGACCGTCGCCACCTGGGCGGCCGCGCTCTACGTCGGCGCCAGCTCTTTCGCGTCCGCCGAAATGCTGGAGCTCGAGAAGGACGAACTCAAGCTCGGCTTCATAAAGCTCACCGACATGGCGCCCCTCGCGATCGCCTATGAGAAGGGCTTCTTCGAGGAAGAGGGTCTGTTCGTCACGCTCGAACCGCAGGCCAACTGGAAGGTGCTGCTCGATCGCGTGATAACCGGCGAACTGGACGGCGCGCATATGCTCGCCGGTCAGCCGCTCGCCGCCACCATCGGCTTCGGCACCAAGGCGCATATCGTCACGCCCTTCTCCATGGACTTGAATGGCAACGGCATCACCGTCTCGAACGACGTCTGGGCGATGATGAAGGAGAACATTCCGCTCGGCGACGACGGCAAACCGGTCCATCCCATCAAGGCCGACGCACTGAAGCCCGTCGTGGAGGCTTTCAAGGCCGAGGGCAAGCCGTTCAATCTCGGCATGGTCTTTCCGGTTTCCACCCACAATTACGAGCTTCGCTACTGGCTGGCTGCCGGCGGCATCCATCCGGGGTTCTATTCACCGGAAAATGTCGCGGGACAGATCAGAGCGGATGCACTCCTTTCGGTGACGCCGCCGCCACAGATGCCCTCCACCCTCGAGGCCGGCACGATCGTCGGCTATAGCGTGGGCGAGCCCTGGAACCAGGCTGCAGTCTTCAAGGGCATCGGCGTACCGGTCGTGACCGACTACGAAATCTGGAAGAACAATCCGGAGAAGGTCTTCGGGCTGACCAAGGACTTCACCGAAAAATACCCGAACACGACGCTTGCGCTCACCAAGGCGCTCATTCGCGCAGCCAAATGGCTGGACGAAAACAACAATGCTAACAGGGCCGAGGCCGTCGAAATTCTGTCGCGCAGCGAATATGTCGGCGCCGACGCCGCCGTTATCGCGAACTCGATGACCGGCACTTTCGAATACGAGCGAGGCGACAAGCGCGACGTTCCGGACTTCAACGTGTTCTTCCGCCACAACGCGACCTATCCGTTCTACTCCGATGCCATCTGGTACCTGACGCAGATGCGCCGTTGGGGTCAGATCGCCGAGCACAAGGACGATGCCTGGTATGCGGAAACGGCCAAATCCGTCTACCTGCCGGACATCTACATGAAGGCAGCCGAGATGCTGGTTGAAGAGGGTACCGCCGACAAGGGCGACTTCCCCTTCGGCACCGACGGCTACAGGGCGCCGACCACCGACTTTATCGACGGTGTCGCCTTCGATGCGAAGGCGCCGAACGCATACATCGACTCCCTCAAGATCGGGCTGAAGAACGGACAGACGATATCCGGGTCGGACGTCGTCGGCGGCTGAACTTCGAGCCGGCGGCGCGAAATCCGTGGCCGCCGGTTCCGAGACCACAATTCCAACAGATGAGACAAATCCATGACTCAAGCGATCACCGTGGCTCAATCGAAACTAGCGCGACGCGAGCGTCTGTTTCAGCGGATCAATAAGGCCGCCGGTTGGCTCAACGTGCTCGGGCTTGGTTGGGTGACCCCGATCCTGCGCATGGCCGCCGGCGACAATGTCGCCGAGCAGATGTCAGAGATCCGCAAAGTGCTGCTGGTACCGCTTGCCGGCATCCTGTGTTTTCTGGCCCTCTGGGGCTTTCTTGCGCCCAAGGTTCAAACCTCGCTTGGTGCCATTCCGGGGCCTGCCGCCGTTTTCAGCCAGGCGA
Source organism: Sinorhizobium psoraleae (assembly GCF_013283645.1). Classification (GTDB taxonomy): domain Bacteria; phylum Pseudomonadota; class Alphaproteobacteria; order Rhizobiales; family Rhizobiaceae; genus Sinorhizobium; species Sinorhizobium psoraleae. Next base: position 778,648 of record NZ_JABEKV010000003.1, on the reverse strand, counting down.
ACGTGCTCCTCCAGGACCACTTTGCGGAACGGAGCAAGGCAGCCGCCTTCTATGCCCGGCAGGACGAACGCAACGCCAAGCTCGTCGCCGAGGGCAAGTCCGACCAGGTGAAGCATCGTGTGTTCACCGGCAAGCCGACCTATATCGACCAGATCGCGACGTCGTTGATGACGGTCGGACTCGGCTTTGTAATCGCGACCCTGGTCGCGGTACCGCTCGGAATCGCTTCGGGTCTCTCCAAGACGATCAGCGGCGCGATCAATCCGCTGATCCAGATCTTCAAGCCGGTCTCGCCGCTGGCATGGCTGCCGATCGTGACCATGGTCGTCTCGGCACTTTATGCGGATCCGTCGAGCCTGCTGCCTAAGTCCCTGGTGATCTCGGCGGTGACCGTGACCCTCTGTTCGCTGTGGCCGACGCTGATCAACACGGCCCTCGGCGTCGCCTCGATCGACAGGGATTTGGTCAACGTCGGCAAGGTCCTGCAGCTTTCGACCGCGACGACGATCCGCAAGCTCGTTCTCCCGTCCGCCCTTCCCTTGATCTTCACCGGCCTCAGGCTGTCGCTGGGCGTGGGCTGGATGGTGTTGATTGCGGCTGAGATGCTCGCCCAGAACCCAGGCCTCGGAAAGTTCGTATGGGACGAGTTCCAGAACGGCTCGTCCGACTCGCTAGCCCGCATCATGGTCGCGGTTCTGTCGATCGGCGTCATCGGCTTCATTCTGGACCGGGTCATGTATGCCCTCCAGTCCGCCTTCACCTTCACGTCGAACCGGTAGGAGGGCGCCCGTGACAATTCTTCAACTGAGCGATGTCTCGAAGTCCTTCGGCGAGGGCAAGTCGCGCAACGACGTCCTCTCGGGCGTGAACCTCAAGGTTCAGGAAGGCGAGTTCATTGCCATCGTCGGCTTTTCCGGTTCAGGCAAATCGACGCTGATTTCCCTCCTCGCCGGCCTGACGACGCCGGATCGGGGCGCGGTGCTCTTCCGCGACAAGGAAGTGTCGGGTCCCGGGCCGGAGCGCGGGCTCGTGTTCCAGTCCTATTCGTTGATGCCCTGGCTCTCGGTTCGCGCCAACGTCGCCCTTGCGGTCGACGCGGTGCATTCCGGCAAGAGCAAGGCGGAACGGGCGAGGATCGTTCAGTACTATATCGAGATGGTCGGCCTGTCCCATGCGACGGAACGGCGGCCTGCGGAGCTCTCGGGCGGCATGCGCCAGCGCGTTGCCGTGGCAAGAGCGCTTGCGATGCAGCCAGACGTGCTCCTGCTCGACGAGCCGCTCTCGGCGCTCGACGCGCTCACCCGCTCGAAGCTTCAGGACGAACTCGCGGAGATTTCGTCAAAGGAAAAGAAGACCATCATCCTCATCACCAACGACGTCGACGAGGCGATCCTGCTTGCCGACCGGATCATTCCCCTGACGCCCGGCCCGATGGCATCGCTGGGGCCGAGCTTCGAGGTGAATCTGCCGCGCCCGCGCGACCGCGCGGAAATGAACTCGAATGCCGAGTTCATTCGCCTTCGTGGCGCCGTCACCGAATATCTGATGGATCTGGGCGCAGGACGCAGCACGGCCGAAAGCGGCGCCGTGGCCTTGCCGAACGTCGTGCCGATCACGCAGAAGCTGGCCGGCGCCAAGCTACCGGACGCCTATGCCCGAAAGGCGCGCTCCGCGATCGAGAAGAGCTATGTCGAGTTTTTCGAAGTGCGGAAGGCCTATCCGACGCCGAAAGGTCCCCTGACGGTGGTCGACGGCTTCAACCTCAAGATGAACAGGGGTGAATTCGTCTCGATCATCGGGCATTCCGGATGCGGCAAGTCGACCGTTCTGTCGATGATGGCCGGCCTCAACCCGATCTCGTCCGGCGGCATCATCCTCGATGGACGGGAAATTTCGGGCGCCGGCCCGGACCGAGCGGTGGTTTTCCAGGCTCCGTCCCTGCTTCCCTGGCTGACCGCCCGTGAAAACGTCGCGCTCGGCGTCGACCGGGTCTATCCCGATGCGACACCGGCCGAGCGGCGCGATGTCGTCGAATATTACCTGCAGCGCGTCGGCCTCGGCGATGCGATGCACCGGCTCGCGGCCGACCTGTCGAACGGCATGAAGCAGCGTGTCGGCATCGCGCGGGCGTTCGCTCTGTCGCCGAAACTGCTCCTCCTCGACGAACCCTTCGGCATGCTCGACAGCCTCACCCGCTGGGAGCTGCAGGAAGTGCTGATGGACGTGTGGAAGCGGACCCAGGTGACCGCAATCTGCGTCACGCACGACGTCGATGAGGCGATCCTGCTCGCAGACCGGGTGGTGATGATGTCGAACGGTCCGAACGCGCGGATCGGCAACATCATGGAAGTGAACCTGCCGCGGCCGCGCTCGCGCAAGGAGCTTCTGTCGCACCCCGACTACTACGCCTACCGCGAGGAACTCCTGGACTTCCTGGAAGCCTATGAAGGCGGCGCCAACCCCGATCCCGAACATCTCGACGCGATCCGGAACAAGCGCGCCGCCCGAACCATGTTGTCCGCCCAAACTCTCAAGAAACAAGCCGCGGAGTGAAATGATGACAGAGAAACTGGTGATCGTTGGCAACGGCATGGCGCCGGGCCGCATGCTGGAAGAACTCTTCGAAAAGGCGCCCGGGGGCTATGAAGTAACGATCTTCAACGCCGAACCGCGCGTCAATTACGACCGCATCATGCTGTCGCCGGTTCTTTCCGGCGAAAAGACCTACGAGCAGATCGTCATTCACGGCGACGGCTGGTACATCCAGCACGGCATCACCCTCTACAAGGGTCACAAGATCGTTGCGATCGATCGTCACGCCAAGACGGTCACCTCCGACCACGGCGTCACGGAAAGCTACGACAAGCTGGTGATCGCCACCGGTTCGGTGCCCTTCATCATTCCCGTTCCCGGCAAGGATCTGCGCGGCGTCATCACCTATCGCGATCTCGACGACGTGCAGGCGATGCTGCTTGCCGCCCAGTCGCGCGAAAAGGCGATCGTCATCGGTGGCGGCCTGCTCGGCCTGGAGGCGGCAGCCGGTCTGAAGGCGCGCGGCATGGAGGTCACCGTGCTGCACGTCATGCCGACGCTGATGGAGCGCCAGCTAGATCCGGCCGCCGGTTATCTCTTGCAGAAGGCGGTCGAGGAGCGCGGCATCAAGGTCATCACCAAGGCAAATACCAAACGGATCGTTGGCGAGGGCAAGGTCGAGGGCATCGAGCTCGACGACGGGCGCATCATTCCGGCAACGCTGGTCGTGATGGCGGTCGGCATCAGGCCGAATGTCGGCCTTGCCAAGGAGGCTGGGCTCGCCGTCAACCGCGGCATAGTCGTCGACGCCGGCATGCAGACCTCGGACGGGGATATCATGGCGCTCGGCGAATGCGCCGAAGTCGGAGGCATGGTCTACGGTCTCGTCGCGCCGCTTTATGAAATGGCGCGCGTTGCCGCCGCCCATCTTGCCGGAGAACGCAGCGCCGCCTTCGTCCATTCCGATACGCCGACGAAGCTCAAGGTGACCGGCATCAATCTCTTTTCGGTCGGCGACTTTGCCGATGGCGACGGACGAGAGGAAATCGTGCTGCGCGATGCCACTGCCGGCATCTACAAGCGTCTGGTGCTCAAGGAGAACCGCATCATCGGCACGGTGCTCTACGGCGAGACCGCGGACGGTGCCTGGTTCAACGACCTCATGAAGCGCGGCACCGACATCGCCGAGATGCGCGACACGCTGATCTTCGGCCAGGCCTACCAGGGAGGGTCCCCGCTGGACCCTATGGCGGCCGTTGCAGCCTTGCCGGATGATGCGGAGATCTGCGGCTGCAACGGCGTATGCAAAGGCAAGATCGTCGGGGCGATCACCGGGAAGCGCCTGACGTCGCTGGACGACGTGCGCGCCCACACCAAGGCGTCCGCCTCCTGCGGCTCCTGCACCGGTCTTGTCGAGCAACTGATGTCGTTGACCCTCGGCGACAGCTACAACCCGGCCGCCGTCCAGCCGATGTGCAACTGCACAGAACTCGGGCACGACGACGTCCGCCGCCTGATCAAGGCCAAGAAGCTGAAGTCCATTCCCGCCGTCATGCAGGAGCTCGAATGGAAGACGTCCTGCGGCTGCGCCAAGTGCCGGCCGGCGCTCAACTACTATCTCGTCTGCGACTGGCCGGACGAATATGCCGACGACTACCAGTCGCGCTTCATCAACGAGCGCGTCCACGCGAATATCCAGAAGGACGGCACCTATTCGGTGGTCCCGCGCATGTGGGGCGGGGTCACCAGTTCGAAGGAATTGCGCGCCATCGCCGACGTCGTCGACAAGTTCAACGTGCCGATGGTCAAGGTGACCGGCGGCCAGCGCATCGACCTGCTTGGCATCGAGAAAGAGGACCTGCCCGCCGTCTGGGCCGACCTCGGCAAGGCCGGCTTCGTCTCCGGCCAGGCCTACGCGAAGGGCCTCAGGACGGTGAAGACCTGCGTTGGCGAGCAATGGTGCCGCTTCGGCACGCAGGATTCGACCGGGCTCGGCATCCGCATCGAGAAGTTCATGTGGGGCTCGTGGACGCCCGCCAAGGTGAAGATGGCCGTCTCCGGCTGTCCAAGGAATTGCGCGGAAGCGACCTGCAAGGACGTCGGCGTCATCTGCGTCGACTCCGGTTTCGAGATCCATTTCGCCGGTGCGGCCGGACTCGACATCAAGGGCACGGAGGTCCTCGGGCTCGTCAAGACCGAGGACGAGGCGCTGGAGCACATCGTCGCGCTGACGCAGATGTATCGCGAGCAGGCCCGCTATCTCGAACGCATCTACAAATGGGCGAAACGCATCGGTCTCGACGAGATCCGTCGCCAGATCATGGACGACGCCGACAAGCGCAAGGCCTATTTCGACCGCTTCGTCTTCAGCCAGAAATTCGCTCAGGTCGATCCGTGGTCGGAGCGCGTCTCCGGCAAGGACAAGCATGAGTTCAGGCCGATGGCCGTCATCCAGAAGGAAGCAGCGGAATGAATGCTCACAATCTTAGAACTGAGGCCGCGTGGATTCTGGTCGGCACCGTCGACGATATCCCACGCCAGGGTTCACGCCGCGTCCACAAGGGCGAAACGAAGATTGCTGTCTTCAGGACCGTCGATGATCGCATCTTCGCATTGGAAGACAAATGCCCGCACAAGAACGGGCCGCTCAGCGAAGGGATCGTTCATGACGGCTGCGTCACATGTCCGCTCCACAACTGGGTGATTTCACTTGAAACGGGCGAAGCTCAAGGCGCGGACGATGGAAGGACATCAACCTTCCCGGTCCGGATCGAGGGTCGAGAAATCTATCTCGACCTTGCAGACAACCATGCGGCTCGCTGAGCCGTTCCTGAACGCGAAAAGGAAGCGCGATGTCCTACGTAGCACCCCAGGAATTCGCCACGAAGATGATCGATGCGGGCGAGTCCAAAGTCTTCATGTCCACAAAGGACACTCTGATCCGTGCCTATATGGCCGGTGCCATTCTGGCGCTCGCGGCGGCGTTCGCGGTCACCATCAACGTCAATACGGGAGAGCCGCTGATCGGAGCCCTGCTCTTTCCGGTCGGCTTCTGCATGCTTTACCTCATGGGCTTTGATCTGCTGACGGGCGTGTTTACGCTGGCGCCGCTGGCGCTGATCGCCAAACGTCCCGGCGTGACCATCGGTGGGGTGCTGCGCAACTGGGGCCTCGTCTTTGTCGGAAACTTCGCGGGCGCAATGACTACCGCCGTCTTCATGGCGATCATCTTCACCATGGGTTTTTCGCAGGAGCCCAACGCGATCGGGCAAAAGATAGGCACCATCGGCGAGTCGCGAACACTCGGCTATGCGGCCGCTGGAGCCGCCGGCATGTTGACGCTCTTCGTGCGGGCCGTCATGTGCAACTGGATGGTCTCGACGGGCGTCATCGCGGCAATGATGTCGAACTCGGTGTCCGGCAAGGTGATTGCCATGTGGATGCCGATCCTGATCTTCTTCTATCTCGGCTTCGAGCACTCGATCGTCAACATGTATCTCTTCCCTTCGGGCATCATGCTCGGCGGTCAGTTCACGTGGATGGACTACTTTCTCTGGAACGAAATCCCGACCGTCGTTGGAAACCTCGTCGGCGGCCTTACCTTCGTCGGTGGCATGATCTACGCCACCCATTACAAGACCTCGCCGAGCCGCAAGGGAACCGAACAGCCCGCCACGCGACTCGTCGCCGCCGAATGATGTGAAAACGTACCCTGTTGGTCCCGCCGGAAGACGGCGGGACCGCTTCCTGTTGGGAAGATTGGATGTTGAAGTCTCTCGAGTCGGGCAAGCTCAAGGTCTCACTCGGCCAGTATTCGGCAGCGGGCCGCAAGGCGATCAATCAGGATTTCCATGGTGCGATCGTCCCAGACGGCGCCGGCCTCATGATGAAGGGTATCGCCCTCGCGATCGCCGATGGCATTTCCTCGAGCCCGGTCAGTCATATTGCCGCGGAGACCGCGGTCAAGAGCTTCCTGACGGACTATTACTGTACCTCGGATGGCTGGACCGTAAAGACCGCCGCAAGCCGTGTTATCGACGCGACCAACTCCTGGCTCCACGCGCAGAACCGGGGCATCGAGGATCGCGACCACGCTCATGTGACAACGTTTTCGGCGCTCGTCTTGAAGGGTCGAAGAGCGCACCTCTTCCATGTCGGGGACAGCCGCATCTGGCGACTCTCTGACCGTAGTCTCGAGCCGCTGACCACCGACCATCGTCTGGTGGCATCAGAGATCGAAAGCTATCTCGGTCGGGCGCTAGGGCTGCTGCCGTCCGTCGAAATCGATTACCGCCGGCTGGATGTCCAGCCCGGGGATGTTTTCGTGCTGACGACCGACGGAATCCACCACAGCATTTCGTCCCGCAAAATCGCCGCAATCATCGCGTCGAGCACCGACCTTGCTTCGTCAGCGGCTGATATTGCCGCGTCGGCATATGAGGCGGGAAGCAGCGATAACCTGACTATCCAGATCGTCCGGATCGAGGGCTTGCCTGAAGACGATCTGGAGCCGGTTTTCGACAGGACGGATTCGTTGGCTCCGGCACCCTTGCCCCGGGTGCCTGGAGAGTTCGAAGGCTACCGGATTCATCGGCAAATCCATGCGAGTAACCGCAGCCATATCTTTCTCGCCACCGATCCGCAAACCGGCGAGAGCGTAGCGCTGAAATTTACATCGGCTGACATGCGAGAGGACGAGAACTACCTTCGGCGCTTCGCAATGGAGGAATGGATCGCACGGCGCATTTCGAGCATGCATGTGTTGAAGAGCCGGCATCCGCTGACGCCGCGCCAATCTCTCTACCTCGTTAACGAGTTCGTCGACGGCGAGACCCTTGCCCAATGGATGGCCGACCGCCCGCGAGCCGAATTGCGTGCCATGCGCGACATCATTGGTCAGATTGCCGACGGGCTTCGCGCCCTTCATCGCAAGGAAATCATCCACCAGGACCTGCGGCCAGAGAACCTCATGATCGATTGGAACGGCACCGTGAAAATCATAGACTTCGGTTCGGCGCTGGTGGCCGGCGTCATTGAGGCGGCGCCGGATCTCGATCGCGGCGACATACTCGGTACGGTGCAGTATGCGGCGCCGGAGTATTTTGTCGGAGAGCGGGGCAGCGAGTTGTCGGACCTCTATTCGCTCGGCGTAATCGCCTACCAGATGCTGACCGGCCGTTTGCCCTACGGCGCCGCCGTGGCGCGAACGAGAACCCGGAAACAGCAGCAGAAGCTGCGCTTCGACAGCCTGCGCGAGATTCGGCCGGACGTGCCGGACTGGGTGGAGGCCGCGATCCGCAGGGCGGTCCACCCCGATCCCACCAAACGATATCAGGCCTTGTCGGAGTTCGTGTACGACCTGTCGCATCCAAATCCAAAGCTGGTCGGGTCTCGTCCGCAATCGCTGATGGACCGCAATCCTCTGCTGTTCTGGCAGTGCCTGACGATCCTCCTGAGCCTGATAACTTTCGGCATGCTTCTGAAAGACCTCGGCTGACCGTGTATTTGCTCATTCTTTATGCACTAGACGCGAAATATTAAATCTTGTGCAATCACCTGTCTTTTGCCAATATACGAATGAAGCAAGTCAGGCCGCGATAGTCGCGCTGACCGCATTACAAACGGTGCATCCGCAACGGAGCGGAACCACCGCCAGCCTATAAATCCAGGCACCAGCATCGACGCTGTGTAATTCATCCTTGTCCTTGTGACTTGGCTGATTGCATGGCGTTTTTGTTTTTCGCGCCTGCCTGATTTGCCGGGAAAGGTTCACGACAGGAATCACTTTCCCAGGCGATGCCACCGCCGCAACCCCGGGTCCAAACGAGGAATTGGTAAGATCGCATGCCAGAACCGGTCCACGAGAAAAGCGTAAAGACCACCTGCCCCTATTGCGGCGTCGGATGCGGTGTCATCGCCCGCGTGGGCGATGACGGTGCGGTCAGCGTCAAGGGCGATCCCGAGCATCCGGCCAATTTCGGCCGGCTCTGTTCTAAGGGTTCGGCGCTTGCCGAAACCATCGATCTCGACGGCCGCCTCCTCCATCCGGAGATCAGCGGCCGCCGCGCATTCTGGGACGAAGCGCTGGATCTCGTCGCCAGCCGCTTCGCGGAAAGCATTGCCGAGCACGGCCCGGATTCGGTCGCCTTTTACGTCTCCGGGCAATTGCTGACCGAAGACTATTACGTCGCCAACAAGCTGATGAAGGGCTTCATCGGTTCGGCGAACATCGACACGAATTCACGCCTCTGCATGTCCTCCTCGGTTGCCGGTCACCGTCGCGCCTTTGGCTCCGACACGGTTCCCGGTGCCTACGAAGACCTGGAGCTTGCCGATCTCGTCGTGCTCACCGGGTCCAACCTCGCCTGGTGCCATCCGGTCCTTTATCAGCGCCTTGCCGCGGCCAAGGCGAACCGCCCGGAGATGAAGGTCGTCGTCATCGATCCGCGCCGCACGATGACCACCGACATCGCCGGCATGCATCTGGCGCTTGCGCCCGACAGCGACGTGGCGCTCTTCAATGGCCTGTTCGCTCATCTTGCTGCGAGCGGCGCGGTCGATCAGAACTATATTTCCGCGCACACAAGAGGCTTCGCCGAAGCCTTTGCGGCCGCTTCCGCGCTGGATGTCGCGGAACTCTCGGCCCTGACCGGGCTTTCGCAGACGCAGTTGCTCGATTTCTTCCGGCTGTTCGAGACAACCGAAAAGGTCGTCACCTGCTATAGCCAGGGCGTGAACCAGTCGGCCTCCGGCACCGATAAGGTGAATGCGATCATCAATTGCCATCTTGCGACAGGCCGGATCGGCCGGCCGGGGATGGGCCCGTTCTCGCTGACCGGCCAGCCCAACGCCATGGGCGGGCGCGAGGTCGGCGGGCTCGCCAACATGCTCGCTGCCCATCTCGACATCGAAAAACCCCTTCACCGTGATCTCGTCCAGCGCTTCTGGCACGCACCTACGGTCGCGAGCAAGCCCGGCCTCAAAGCCGTCGACATGTTTCGCGCCGTCGCCGACGGGCGGATCAAGGCGCTCTGGATCATGGCGACAAACCCGGTCGTCTCGATGCCCGATGCGGATGCGGTCGAGGCCGCGATCAGGGCCTGTCCCTTCGTCGTCGTCTCCGATATCCTGCGGCAGACCGATACGAGCCGCCACGCCCACGTGCTTCTGCCTTCGCTTGGGTGGGGTGAGAAGGACGGCACGGTCACCAATTCCGAACGGCGCATTTCCCGCCAGCGCGCCTTCCTCGATGCGCCCGACGAGGCACGCCCTGATTGGTGGCAACTGGCGGAGGTCGGGCGGCGCATGGGCTTTGCCAAGGCCTTCGCCCATGCCTCCGCCGCCGAGGTCTTCGCCGAACATGCCGCCCTTTCCGGCTTCGAAAACGATGGCCGCCGCGATTTCGACATCGGCGCGCACGCGGCGATCGACAAGGCGGCCTACGACGATCTGAAGCCTTTCCAGTGGCCGTGGGCCCGGGGTACGCAGCCCCAAGGAAGACGTTTTTTCGCCGACGGCGGGTTTTACCATCCGGATCGCCGGGCCAGCTTCGTCGCGATCAGCGCGTCGGTCTCGAAACGGGCAAACGATGCCTATCCCTACACGCTCAACACCGGCCGCGTCCGCGACCATTGGCACACGATGACCCGGACCGGCAAGAGCGCCCGACTCTCCGCCCACATCGCCGAACCGTTTGCCGAAATCCACCCGCGCGACGCACAAAAGCTCACCGTCGCTGATGCCGATCTGGTGATGATCGAGAGCCCCTTCGGACGGGCGGTCGTCCGGGCGCTTCTCACGGAGCGGCAGGCGGAGGGAAGCCTCTTCGTGCCGATGCACTGGAACGACCAGTTCGCTTCGAAGGCCCGCATCGACGCGCTGGTGCCGCCGATTACCGACCCATTGTCCGGGCAACCGGCGTCGAAAAACGTGGCCGTCAAGGCTGCCCGTTTCGCCGCCCGGGCCTATGGTTTCGCGGTCTCCGCCTGGAAACCCGGAGCAATGGATGCCGCCTATTGGGCACTCGCCAAGGCCGAGGGCGGCTGGCGCGTCGAGCTTGCCTTCGCCGAACCGGAACTGGACTGGATCGGCTGGTGCCGGCAAAGCTTTTCCATTCCGGCCGGGATCGAGCCGATTGGCTATACCGACCGTCAGTCCGGCGAGCTTCGCCTCGCATTCTACGACGGCGATCGCCTGCTTGCGGCCCTGTTCCTCTCGTCGCGGCCGGTGGCGGTCGCCCGCAACTGGGCGGTCTCCCAGCTTTGCGCCTCGCATGCCGACCTCAGCATGCGCTTTGCGGTCGCCGCGGGGCGTCCCGGCGCCGGCAGAGAGGACCCGGGCGCGACCGTCTGCTCCTGCTTCGGCGTTGGCGTCAACCAGATCACGGGCGCAATTCGAGACGGCTGCCACAGTGTCGAGGCGATCGGCGAGAGGCTTAGCGCCGGCACCAATTGCGGCTCCTGCCGCGCAGAGATCAGGGGGATCATCGATGGATGTCTTGCCGCTGCCGCTGAATGACCGGACCGCACGGCCCTCCTCGCAACGCGTCGCTCCGCTCGCCACGCTGCCGCTGTTCTGGAGCTTGAAGAAGAAGCGCGTCGTGATTGCCGGCGGCAGCGACGCCGCCGCCTGGAAGGCCGAACTCCTGGCAGCCTGTGGGGCGGAGGTTCATCTTCACGCGCCGCGCTCGCAATTGAGCGACGTCTTTCTGGGCCTCCTGAAGCGTGGCGCCGCACACGAGGACGGCCGCCTCGTCCATCACGACCAAATCTGGCACGGCGGCGTTTTCTCCGGCGCCGCCCTTGCGATCGGCGATTGCGATGGCGATGCCGAAGCGGAGGCGTTCTTCAATGCCGCGCGTTCGGCGAGCGTTCCCGTCAATGTCATCGACAAGCCGGCCTTCTGCCAGTTCCAGTTCGGGTCGATCGTCAATCGCTCGCCGGTCGTCGTTTCGATCTCGACCGACGGCGCGGCCCCGGTCCTGGCGCAAGCCATCCGCCGCCGGATCGAAGCCCTGCTGCCGCCGGCGATCAAGGGCTGGGCGGCGATCGCGCAGGCGATCCGCGAACGGGTCAACGCCCGACTGAATCCCGGCGCGCCGCGCCGCGCCTTCTGGGAGCGGTTCGTCGATCGCGCGTTTCTGGAGACACCGGAGGAGGGTGTCGAGGCGCGGCTGATGGAGGAGATGGATCGCTTGCACGCGACCCCCGTCTCCATCGGCCGCGTCACGATCGTCGGCATGGGACCGGGCGATGCTGAACTCCTGACGTTGAAGGCCGTTCGTGCCTTGCAGGCGGCTGATGTCATTCTCTTCGACGAACCGATCTCGAACGAGGTGCTCGAACTCGCCCGCCGGGAAGCAAAGCGCCTTTTCGTCAATCGACACAGCAGCCGCGCCGCGGATGGCGACGAAGAGATTCACAATGCGATGATAGGGCTTGTCCGGGCAGGCAAGCGCGTGGTGCGCCTCAAATCCGGCGACCCCACCGCATCTGCCGGAATGCGCAAGGAAATCCGACGGCTGGACGGCGAAGGCATTCCCGTTGAGATCGTACCGGGCGTATCGGTCGAGCGTCATCGAGCTGGAGCGCAGGGGCTTACCAGAATCGACGGCTTAGACGGGATCGTGAGCCTTGCCGGTGCTGCTACATCGCCGCGCGCCCAATCGGACGCGCTAAGATCGCTACCGCAGGCCGGCTGAGTTCCGGAGGGCCTGCCATGCGGGCGCACAAGGAGAACATCTGACGATAGTCGCCGCAACCGGTGGGATCCGGAAATCGCAGCCAGAGTGAAAGGCAGCATCCCTCAGTGCATCGTTCGGGCGGCCCGATTCGCCGGAAGCGTCACGACGAAGCAGGCGCCGCCGTCCGAAGGAGATTCGTAACGGACCGCGCCGCCGTGGCGCTCGGCGATCTGGCGCACCAGCGCCAGCCCCAAGCCCCAGCCGCCCGTCGCCTCGCTGCGTCCCGAGGGCCGGTAGAACGGCTCAAAAACGCGGGCGCTCTCGCTATCCGGTATGCCCGGCCCGTGATCGCGGACCCTGAGTTCCACCATGCTGCCTGCGCGCACGACAGTGGCTGTGACAGGTGGGCCGCCGTGGCGCAGCGCGTTCTGCATGAGATTGCGCACGAGCCTGCCGATGAGGCGCGCATCGCCCGTGACCGTCGCCGGCGTGCCGGAGACCTCGACGCCGTTGCGCGCCCCCTCTTCCGAGACCAGGGCCAGCAGGTCGATGGGCTCTGGCGCATCAAGCTTCTCGACATGGTCCAGCCTGCTCGCCAACAGGATCTCCTCGACGAGCGTGTCCAGTTCGGCGAGGTTGCGGACGATCTCCTCCTTGCGGCTCTTGTCCGGCGCCTGCTCATAGAGATCGATCGCCATGCGCAGGCGCGCAAGCGGCGAGCGCAATTCGTGGCTGGCATTGGCGAGCAGAGCGCGGTGTGACTTGATCAGTCGCTCGACATGATCGGCCGCCCTGTTGAAGCTTTTCGCCACCGCCGCGACCTCGTCGCTGCCGTCCTCCGGCACGCGCGCTACGAAATCGCCCCTGCCCCAGGCATCCACGCCCCCGCGCAGCCGCTCCAGCCGGCGGGTCAGGTGACGCACCACGGGATAGGCGGCGAGCCCGATGACGCCGGCGATCAACGCCAGATAGGCGAGCGGATTGCGGCCGGCCGGGCGAAAAGGCCGCTCCATGCGCGCGGCGACCGCGCGACCGTCGGGCAACTCGGTCACCATGGTGTGAAAGTTGCCTCTGCCGTGGTGCCAGGGTCGCTCGACGATGTCGGGCGGCAACGGCCGGCCAGCGCTCGCGATCAGCTTGCCGCCCGGATCGTAGACCGCTATGTCGGCATCGAAGGCCCGTGAAAACCGCTCTAGCGTCGCCTCGACCGACCGCCGGTCCATATCGGGCGGGATCAGCGCGGTGACAAACCGCGCGCGCTGGCTCTGCCAACTCAACTCCTCCTCGCCCTGCCCCAGCCACACGAAGGCCGCGCTGGCGACGGCGACCGCCGCAAGGCTCGCCAGCAGCGTCAGGTATATTTTCAGAAACAGCCGACTGCGCATCACTCTAGGTCTCTGCTTTTTGATGCATGTCGTTATCCCAAAACCGCTGCACACTTTTGGGCGACATGCTTTACCTCTCGTCGTCCTGGAAACGGGCGAAGACATAGCCGGCGCCGCGCACGGTGATGATGCGCCTCGGATGCTTGGGATCGTTCTCGATGGCCGCCCTGATGCGTGATATGTGGACATCGATGGAGCGGTCGAACGCATCCAGCTCCTCGCCTTTGACCGCGTCCATCAACTGCTCGCGCGACAGCGTGCGGCCGGCATTTTCGGCAAGCGCCACAAGCAGGTCGAACTGATAACTGGTCAGCGCACATTCGCGGCCGTCGATCCTGACCGCGCGGGATCCCGGATCGATCTCCAGCCGTCCGAACCGAAAGGTACGCGAAACCGCCGCGCTGCCATTGCGGCGGCGCAGGATCGCCTTCAGCCGCGCCAGCAGTTCGCGGGGATTGAACGGCTTCGGCAGATAGTCGTCCGCCCCGAGCTCCAGCCCGACGATGCGGTCTGTCTCTTCGCCCTTGGCCGTGAGCATCAGGATCGGCACGTCTGAGACGGCGCGCATGCGCCGGCAGGTCTCGAACCCATCGAAGTCGGGAAGCATCACGTCGAGGATCACGGCGTCCGGCCCATGGCGGCCGAGATCAGCGAGGCCCGCCGTGGCCGTCGGCGCGGTGCGGACGATGTATCCGTTTCCGGAGAGATAGTCGGCAAGCATGGCGGAAAGGCGCGTGTCGTCGTCAACGATCAAGACCCGTTCCGCCATTTCTTGCGCTCCGTTTGAGTTGCCTACAGCGCGCCCGTCCTATCAGACGCGCAAAGGTCGCTGTAGCGCTTTTGAATTGTTGCATGTTCTTAAGGAAACATGCAGTAGCCGGGCAAGTCTTACCACCGACCGTGACCCCTGCGCTCCTTCAGATGCTCGACGAGCTTGGCGCGCTGCTCCGGCGTCAGCACTTCCGCGGCGTCGAGGAGCGCGGTCGTCATCTTGCGCGAGGCCTCGTCGATGGCCGCAATGCGCTCACTGCGCAGTTTCTCGGCGGCGGTGCGGTCGATGGTCGACGCGCCGAGGAGTTCGATAACCTCCTCACGCGTCTCGCGGAAGTCCCGGAATGTCGGCCTGATCTCAGAGCGCGCCTTGTCGATGATGTCCCAAAGCTTGTCTTCCTGCTCGGGTGTCGCATCGAGTTCGTCGAGCACGGAGCCGATCCGGTGTTCCATAAAGCCGCCTCCCATATGCGCGTGCATCATCTGGCCGCCCATACCGAAACGACCCATGCCGAAGCCGAAATCGTCGCTGCGCGCGGCTGCATAACCGATCCCGCCGACAACCGTGACGGCTGCGAGACCGCCGATCGCGGCGCGCCGACCCCAGCCCTTCGAAGCGGGTTCGCTGGCGGACGGGCTCGACAGGTTCTTGTCATCGTTTTCCATCGTTAGTCTCCTTTCACTCCGCAGCGCCTGCTGCAAGGGAGGAAAGCTAACTGAGCGACGTTTCGAGCGTTCTGGGCGAACGTAAAGAAATGTAAAGCGGAGTGGCCCCGCGATGGGCCGTCCACGCGCATCAGATCGAAAGCGGTTTTTATCGGCGGCGTCCTTCGGTGGCTTCTGTCCACCGCCCCGGTTCAATTCGCATGCGTCAGCGCGGCCACGGCGTCTGCGCCGAGCAACGCTTTGGCCGCCTCGTCCGGCGTCGCGCCGGCTTGTGCCGCAAAGGAAAATTTCTTCAGCTCACAAGAAAATTCAGCGGCGACACTCTCCCGGCGTCCGATCGAAAAGTGCCTTGAACGCGCGTGAGAAATGCCCCGGGCTGGAGAAACCGGTGGCAAACGCGATCTCCGAGATCGAGAGAGGGCTCTGTTCGAGAAGGCGCCTGGCGTGGCGCAACCGCGTCTGCCGGTAGGTTTCGAGGAACCCCGATCGGAGGTGCTGCGCAAAAAGCCTGTCCAGATGCCGCGGGCTGATACCGGCAAAGCGCGCCATGGCGGCGCGCTCAAGAGGCTGCTCGATCGTTGCCTCCATCTTTTCGAGTATCGCGAGAAGCGCAGGATGCGTGGTGCCGAAGCGCTCCGCCGACGACGCCCTCTGAGGATCCGCCGGTTCCGCGATGGCGGTATGAAGATACCAGTCGCTGACGCGGCGGGCGAAGTGCGAACCCATCCGTTCCGAGATCAGCGCATGCATCATGTCGAGCGGCGCAACGCCGCCGCCGCAGGTGATGCGATCGCCGTCGAGCACATAGCGCGCCTGACGAGGGCTGAGATCCGGGAATGTCTCTCGCAACACCGGCGCATGTTCCCAGTGGATGGTGAAATCACGATTGGTGAGGAGACCGGCCGCCGCAAGAATGAAAGCGCCGCTGGAAATGCCGCCGATCCGCACGCCTTCGCGCGAGAGCCTGCGCAGCACTGGATAGAGGGGTGCGGCTTCTTCCCAGTCTGCCCGCCCACCGCCGGCGCAAACGAAGACCGTGTGAAAATGTTTCGCATTTGCGGCCGCGTCGTCGCAATCGACGGCAACGCCGGAGGAACTGACGACCGATCTGCCGGCGAAGGACAAGGGCTTCACCTGATAGAGATCGCGGCCGGCGATCAGATTTGCCGCGCGCAGCGGCTCGATCGCGGAGGCATAGGACATCAGCGCAAAATTGCGGATCAGGACAAAGCCCATTTTCTGGACATTTTTCGCCTCGGTCATTGCAATGGCCCATTTGTACAGGAAATCGTCTCTTTTCTGCAATTCATTCCATTCCGGCCGCGTTATCAAGAGGGCAGATGCTCAGGGATTCCAGCGATGCGCTACTCAGCTCTCTCCATTCTGTTAAACGGCCTTACCGGTAACCGCGGTTGGCGCGCCGCATGGCGGGACCCTCAGCCCAAGGCGCATTACGACGTGGTGATCGTCGGCGGCGGCGGTCACGGGCTGGCGACAGCCTATTATCTCGCCAGGGAATTCGGAATTGCCAATGTCGCGGTGCTCGAGAAGAACTATGTCGGCTCGGGCAATGTCGGCCGCAACACGACGATCATCCGCTCCAACTATCTGCTACCTGGAAACAACCCGTTTTACGAGCTCTCCATGAAGCTCTGGGAGGGGTTAGAGCGGGACTTCAATTTCAATGCGATGGTCTCGCAGCGCGGCGTGCTCAATCTCTATCATTCCGATGCGCAGCGCGATGCCTATACCCGCCGCGGTAACGCAATGCGGCTGCATGCCGTCGACGCCGAACTCCTCGACCAGGCCGCCGTGCGCGAGATGCTGCCTTTCCTGGATTTCGACAATGCCCGCTTTCCAATCCAGGGCGGCCTTTTGCAACGGCGCGGCGGCACGGTGCGCCACGACGCCGTTGCCTGGGGCTACGCGCGCGGGGCCGACAGCCGTGGCGTCGACATCATTCAGAACTGCGAGGTCACCGCGATAAGGCGCGAAAACGGCCGCGTCACCGGCGTCGAAACGACGAGGGGCTTCATCGGCTGCGGCAAGCTGGCGCTTGCGGCGGCCGGAAATTCCTCGCAGGTGGCGGCGATGGCGGATCTGCGCCTGCCGATCGAAAGCCATGTGCTTCAGGCCTTCGTCTCGGAAGGCCTGAAGCCCTTCATCGACTGCGTCGTCACCTTCGGCGCCGGCCATTTTTACGTGTCGCAATCGGACAAGGGCGGGCTCGTCTTCGGCGGCGACCTCGACGGCTATAATTCCTACGCCCAGCGCGGCAATCTCGCGACGGTCGAGCATGTCGCGGAAGCCGGCAAGGCTATGATCCCGGCGTTGTCGCGCGTGCGTGTCCTACGCTCCTGGGGCGGCATCATGGACATGAGCATGGACGGCTCGCCGATCATCGACCGCACCCATCTCGACAATCTCTATCTGAATGCCGGCTGGTGCTATGGCGGCTTCAAGGCGACGCCCGCCTCCGGCTATTGCTTCGCCCATCTGATCGCCCGCGATCAGGCGCAGGAGACCGCAAGAGCATTTCGCCTCGACCGGTTCGAGAGGGGCTTCCTTATCGACGAAAAGGGTATGGGGGCGCAGCCCAACCTTCACTGAGCAACCCGCAAAAGAGGATAGACAAGCGTGGCAAGTCTCATTTCGTGCCCTCATTGCGGCGTACGGCCCAAGGAAGAGTTCGCGATCAAGGGTGCGGTTCTATCCCGCCCAGCGCCCGACGCCGGCCATCAGGCGTGGACGGAGTATGTCTATCTGCGCGACAATCCGAGGGGCATCCATCGGGAATACTGGCATCATACCTCCGGTTGCCGCCGCTGGCTGGTGGTGACCCGGGACACGGCGAGCCATGAGGTCGAACTCTGTCTGGATGCCGCCGCCGCAAAACTGGCGGGGGTCCGGCCATGACCTCCTATCGCCTCGCCAAGGGTGGTCTTGTCGATCGCGGCGCGCCGCTCGCCTTCAGCTTCGATGGCAAGCCTATGCAGGGTTTTGAAGGCGACACGCTTGCCTCCGCCCTGCTTGCCAATGGACAGATGCTCGTCGGCCGGAGCTTTAAATATCATCGCCCACGCGGCATTCTGACAGCGGGCGCGTCCGAGCCGAATGCGCTCGTCACCATCGGCCGCCGCGGACGCACCGAGCCAAACACGCGTGCCACCGTCCAGGAACTTTATGAGGGACTTGAAGCCAGGAGCCAGAACCGTTGGCCGTCGCTCGATTTCGACGTCGGCGCCCTGAATGGACTCCTGTCGCCATTCCTTGGCGCCGGTTTCTACTACAAGACATTCATGTGGCCGGCGCCGCTTTGGGAGAAGCTCTACGAGCCCTTCATCCGAAGGGCCGCCGGCCTCGGCAAGGCAACGCACGAAGCGGACCCCGACAG
Source organism: Sinorhizobium psoraleae (assembly GCF_013283645.1). Taxonomy (GTDB): domain Bacteria; phylum Pseudomonadota; class Alphaproteobacteria; order Rhizobiales; family Rhizobiaceae; genus Sinorhizobium; species Sinorhizobium psoraleae. Next base: position 760,218 of record NZ_JABEKV010000003.1, on the reverse strand, counting down.
TTACGAGAAGAGTTGGGCGCATTGCGACCTGCTCGTCGTCGGCGCCGGTCCGGCTGGGCTCGCCGCGGCGCTGACTGCCGGGCGCGCCGGCGCCAGGGTCATTCTCGTCGACGAAGGCTCGATGCCGGGCGGATCGCTGCTTTTCGACACCGCCATGATCGATGGCAAGACGGCAAGCGACTTCGCAGACGGGGCGGGCGCCGAACTGCAGTCGATGCCCAATGTTCGGCTCATGACGCGAACGACCGTCTTCGGCTGGTACGACGGCAACGTCTTCGGCGCGGTCGAACGCGTGCAGAAGCATGTACGCGACCCGGCGAGCCATCTGCCGGTCGAGCGGCTGTGGCGCATCGTCGCGAAACAGGCTCTGCTTGCAACCGGCGCCGAAGAGCGCCCGCTGGTCTTCGGCGGCAACGACCGCCCCGGCGTGATGACGGCAAGCGCAATGCGCGCCTATCTCAACCGATATGGGGTCGCACCAGGCAAGGCGACCGCCATCTTCACCTCCAACGACAGCGGCTATCTTCTCGCGCGCGATCTCGAAGCGGCCGGCGTCGAGGTCACCGCCGTCGTCGACAGCCGACCGACGGCGGCCCTCAGCTATCGCGGAAGGGCGCGGCTGATCGCAAACGCGGTTGTCTCCCGAACAAAGGGCAGCAAATCGGTGTCGGCCATCGAGGTCCTGCGCGACGGCCGGTCGGAAACGATCGCGGTGGATGCCCTCGCCATCGCGGGGGGCTTCAGCCCGATCATCCATCTCGCCTGCCTTCGGGGCAGCAAACCGTTCTGGTCGGAGGAAAAGGCCGCCTTTCTCGCGCCTCAAGATCTGAAGGGCCTTAGGATTGCCGGCGCCGCGGCTGCGACGGCCGGCATTGCCGCGTGCATGCAGGAGGGTTCCGCGCAAACCATGGCAATCCTCTGCGAGCTCGGTTTCTCCTGCCGGCCCGCGACATTGCCGAACGTCGAGGCGGAAGAGGAAAGCCGCCCGGCAAAACCTCTCTGGTCGATCCCCGGCATCAAGGGCAAGGCCTTCGTCGACTTTCAGAACGACGTGCATCTCAAGGATATCGGCCTTGCGGTCCGCGAGGGCTACGGCCATGTGGAACTCGCCAAGCGCTATACGACCAGCGGCATGGCGACGGATCAGGGCAAGCTCTCGAACGTAAACGCGATCGGGCTTCTCGCCGAAGCACGCGGCGTTTCGCCTGCCGAGGTCGGAACGACGACATTCCGCCCTTTCTATACCCCGGTGTCGTTCGGTGCGCTGACCGGCGCACATTCCGGGTTTCATTTCCAGCCGGTCCGCAAGTCGCCGCTGCATGACTGGGCTGCCAAGAACGGCGCGATCTTCGTCGAGACGGGGCTCTGGTACCGGTCGGCCTGGTTTCCGCGCGGCGGCGAAAAGACCTGGCGCGAAAGTGTCGATCGCGAGGTCGTCAACGTCCGGCAGAACGTCGGGCTCTGCGACGTGTCGACGCTCGGCAAGATCGAGATCTTCGGGGCGGACGCCGCGGAATTCCTGAACCGGATCTATTGCAACGCTTTCTTGAAGCTGCCGGTCGGCAAGGCGCGCTACGGGCTCATGCTTCGCGAGGACGGCTTCATCTACGACGACGGCACGACGAGCCGGCTCGGCGAAGAGCATTTCTTCATGACGACGACGACCGCCTATGCGGCGGGTGTCATGAACCATCTCGAATTTTGCGCCCAGGCACTTTGGCCCGAGCTCGATGTCCGTCTCGCCTCGGCCACCGATCAATGGGCGCAGATGGCGATCGCCGGACCGAAGGCTCGGCTGGTCCTGGAGAAGATCGTCGACGACGACATCTCCAGTGCGGCTTTCCCGTTCCTTGCTGCGAAGGAAGTCTCGCTTTGCGGCGGCAAATTGCACGCACGCCTCTTCCGCATCTCCTTCTCGGGCGAGCTTGCCTATGAACTGGCCGTACCCGCCGGCTATGCGGAAAGCGTCGCCGATATCTTGATGGATGCGGGCGCCGAATACGGTCTCCAGCCGTACGGGACGGAAGCGCTCGGTGTCTTGCGCATCGAGAAGGGCCATGTCACCCATTCGGAAATAAACGGCACCGTCATCCCGGATGATCTCGGCTTCGGCAAGCTGGTCTCCGCGACAAAGGCTGATTTCATCGGCAAGGCTATGCTGGAGCGGGAAGGCTTGAAGGCCTCCGACCGGCTCCGTCTCGTCGGTGTGCGCCCTCTTGACCCAACCGCATCGTTCAAGACGGGCTCGCACATCCTGGAGAAGAACGCAGCGCCGACGCTCGAGAACGATCAAGGCTATATCACGTCGAGCGCCTTCTCGCCGCATGTCGGCTGCACGATCGGCCTCGCGCTCGTCAAACGCGGACCGGAGCGCCTCGGCGAGGAAGTCGTGGTCTGGAATGGGCTGAAAAGCGAATACACGCCCGCCATCCTCTGCGATCCGACCTTCGTCGATCCCACGAACGAGAGGCTCCATGTCTGATTTCCGAATTGCACTTCGCCCGGCGCTCGGTTCGGCGACCGGACCGGCTTCACGCGGCGTCTCATTAACCGCCATGCCGGAAGGCCACGTCGTTCAGGTTCTCGGCCGGCGGCCCCATGCTCCCGACCTCTCCGGCGTGCTGGAAAAAGCCGCAGGGCCCGCGCACCGTGCCGTGCATGCCGCCGGCCCCGGGCAATGGTTCATCGTCGGCGACGCGCCGCTCTCTCGGGACGAGTTCGCTGCGCTCTCGGCAGCGCTTCAGCCGCATGCGACGGCAGTCGACCAGAGCCACGGGCGCATTCGCATCCGCGTCGAAGGCACTATGGTGGAGCGAATGCTCGCCAAGGGCACGGCGGTTGATCTCGATCCCGGCGCATTCCCCGTCGGCACGTCCGCCATGACCCTGCTCGGGCATGTCTCCGTGCATCTCACGCGCATCGAGATTGCCGTTTTCGAGATCATGGTCCTGCGCGGCTTTGCCGAAAGTCTGTGGGAAGACCTCGTGCGTATGAGCGCGGAATTCGCCTGAACTGCGTCTTTTCAAAACGACGCGATCACTCCCCGGCTTTCGCCGGGCCGGTCGAGACGACCACCACTGCGCTTTGCCTTGCGGATTCCTTTAGCCTGAGCGGTAAGGAGCCGAGTTAACGTCAGCGATAGGCATCGTAATCGTCGACGATCGCCCGCGCCAATTTCCTGGCGTAGAAATGCCCAGCATAGTTGGCAGCGGCGATGATCCCGGGGGCGAGACAGTCCCCGATCCTTTCGACGGTTTCGATGCCGTGGTCAGCCCAGCCGTCCGATACCGCGGCGAGTTCATGCCAGAGCCGATCGGAAGGAAGTCTTGCCGTGACGGGGACGACTGCCGCGCAGGCAATCTCCCGCTTCCTGCCGGAATAGATGCATTCGATCGTAAAGACGCTTTGCGTCAGTCCGCTCAACTGATGCAGCGGGATGATGTCGATGCCGAGGTCGATCAGCCGGGTTTGGACCCGCCGCTGCTCCAGCGTATGCTCCGTCCAGGGCGCAACGATCGACGCAGGGGTGACGAAGGTGACCTTCCGCCCTGATAGCGCGATCATTTCTGCCAGGACGCTCGCCATGTAGTAGCGGTCGTCATCGAAGACGACGACCGGACCATCATTGACCAAAGCCGATGCCCCTTCGCTGAGGAGCGCATCGACGCCGACGACCGCGTCGCCGTTGAGAAACGGTAACGGCGAACGATGGGTGCGCCCGACCCCGTCGGTCCGCCACCGGGCGCCGGTCGCGATCGCGACGTGCTGGATCCCGTAAGACAGCACGTCGTCCGCCGTGAGTGGGCTATCGAGATAGAGCTCCACATTGGGGGCCTGGCGAAGCTGGTTCATTCGCCAGTCCCGAACGCGGGCCCAGGTTGCAAGACCCGGCAGCCTGGCTTCCTTGGTGACGCGTCCCCCCCATTCGCGGGATGCCTCCGCAACCGTCACGTCGGCCCCCCGCTGGGCGAGCGCCCGCGCGGCTTCGAGACCGGCCGGGCCTCCGCCGATGACGAGCACCGATTGGGGCCGGGCCAGCGGCGGAATGATTTCCGGATGCCATCCCTTGCGCCACTCTTCCCCAACCGTGGGGTTCTGGGTGCAACGAAGCGGAACGACGGTGTTGTCGCTTGCGGTGCAGATGTTGCAACCGATGCATTCGCGAATGTCGTCGATCCGGCCTTCTTCGATCTTCTTCGGCAGGAAGGGATCGGAGATCGAGGGGCGCGCGGCACCGATGAGATCAAGTACGCCCGTCTTGATTGCCCGGACCATGGCATCGGGCGACGTGTAGCGGCCGACGCCGACGACGGGCTTCGTCGTGAGCTTCTTGACGAAGGAGACATACTCTTCCTGAAAGCCCTCCTGGGAGAAACGGGCGGTCTGGCTGTCGTTGGACCAGTTCGAGAGGTTGACGTCCCATAGATCGGGTTCGTCGGCGAGGGCTGCGACGACGTCATGCCCTTCGCCATCATGCTGCAATCCGTCGGCGCCGAGCAGTTCCTCGACGGCGAAACGGACAGCGACGGCGCAGCGGTCGCCGACCGCGTCGCGGGTGTCGGCAAGCACCTCCCGGAACAGTCTCAGACGATTTTCGAAGCTGCCGCCATACTCGTCAGTGCGCGAATTGTGCCGTTTCAGCAGGAAATGCTGGAGCAGCGTCATGTCGTGGCCGGCATAGACATATATGATGTCGAAGCCGGCACGTTTGGCCCTGAGCGCCGCATCGCGATGCCATTGACGGAAGGCCGCGATGTCGCTCTTGTCCATCGCGCGGGCCTGTACCGGGTCCTCGACATCCACCACCATATCCGAAGGGCCGTAGGGCGCGATGCGGGTCAGCCGATTGGCGGTATGGATGCCGTTATGGACGAGCTGGATCGCTGCGAGGCTGCCGCGCTCGTGAACCGCCTCCGTCAGTTCTTTCAGTCTATCAGCATCGCGGTCGTCCCAGATCCGTCCCTGGTTGGACGGGGAAATGTCGGAAGAGGGATGTATTTCCGTTTCCTGCGTCGAGACCACTCCCCAGCCGCCCTCGGCCTTCATCCGCCGCATGTACAGATCGGCCTCTGGATAGCGATGCCCCATGCCGCTGCAGTGCGGTACCTGGTAGAAACGGTTGCGCGTCGTGACAGGGCCGATTTTCACGGGTTCGAAGAGAATGTCGTAACGTCTGTTGGCAGTCTCGTTCGCTGTCATTCGCCTCATCCCGATAGAGCCGGCGAGCACAGCCTGCCGGCGGACTTCTTCAGGCACGACGGAACCTTTCGCGTCGCGATCGTAGCGACGCGGGCAATGCCCGATCCAGCCATGAAGAAGAATGCTGTTCCCGTGTTCCCTTTTCAGGCGCGCCTTCCCCGGCTGCCCTTGATTGGCAGCGACACTATACACTTGCATAGCGCTATGCAAGTGTATAGTCGAAGGAATGTATTCTCTCTGCCAATCGGGTATATAAGGCCGAGCAGGGGGAGCGTACGGATATGCAGAGTTCCGACAACGGGTTGCCAGACAGCGGACGGCAGCGTGACCTTATCGAGGCGACGCTCGAGTGCATTGCCGAGCTTGGCATCCAGGCGACGTCCGTTCGTGCCGTCGCCGCGCGCGCTGGGGTGTCGAACGGTTTGATCCGGCATCATTTCGACGCCAAGGCGAACCTGATTGTGGCCGCCTACCGCAGGACGATCGAGCTCATAACTGCTGCATCGATGCGGGAGCTGACCTCAACCGAAGGCACACCGCATGAGCGCCTTCGCCGCTTCATCGTCGCGACCCTGGATGCTCCCGCCTCGGACTACAGGATGCTTTCTCTCTGGGCCACGTTCGTGAGCCAAAGCAGGGTCGATCCGCTGATCGCGGCCGTGCGTGACCAGAGCTATCTAGACCTGCGACGCGCCACCGAACCTCTGATAGCAGCCGTCTTCGAAGCAGAAGGCCGGCCGCTTTCCGCCGCGGAAGTAGAAAACACGACCGTCATCGTCCACGCCGTCCTCGATGGCTTGTGGATTGAGGCGTGCTTGAATGAAGCTCCGAGCGGTGTCGAGAAGCTGATTCAGTTGGGAATCGACTCGATTGCAAAGCTCTTGGATGTCCGGCTGTAAGTCCGTCACTGAATGCGTGAACGCCAACAACACACGGCGTTCCGCCCCTACAGCAATGGTCCAAGGCCCGGGTAAACGAAGCCACTCGTTACGTCCGGAGCCCTCGCCTCTGCCAGTTGCGAGAGAAACTGGTCCATGAGCGGAGAGGCGCCGAAGCGACGATTGGCGCGCTCATCCGCAAGTGAAAACTCAGGTTTCACGTCCGTCAGCCGCGCCATCGTGCGCTGCGCTCCTTGCACGTCTCCGCGCTGGCTCTGGACCGCCGTGTGTATCAGCAGGCAGTCTGCCTCGCGCGGCGCACGGATCAGGCATTCCCGCAAGACCTGATCGGCTTCGTCCAGACGACCGGCAGCGTAGAGCGCCTGGCCGTAGACATAGGTATAGTACTCTGGTGCGATGGGATGCAGCCGGCGCGCCCGCTCGGCGTTGCGCACCGCCTCGTCATAGCTGCCAAATCGCACCTGCGCCTTCGCCAGCGCCATCAGGCTGTCCGGATCGTTCGGATTGAGCTCGACCGAGCGTTGTGCAGCCTGCATGGCACCGGCGTAGTCGCCAGTAACGGAGAGGCCGAAACTGAGGACCTGATAGCCGACAGCGAGATTTGGATCGAGCCGAACGGCCTGGCGCGTCTCGCTGAGACCCGTTTCCACATCGGTCATGGTCGCCCTGCCGCTGATTTTCTGCGCGAAGTCAACGATATAGGTCATTCCGAGATTGGCGCGCGCGGCGGCATAGCCGGGATCAAGCTCGAGGGCCCGATGAAGCAGCGCACGGGCGGCAATCAGCGCCCCGGCATCCTTCGAGCCGTGTTCGTAACGGTCACGCGCCTGCAGGACGAGGTCGTAGGCCTGAAGGTTTTCGGTCGGGCGTTCAGCCGCATTCGAGACCTCCGATTCACGAACATAGGACACAAGATGCGACACGATCTCGGCCGTCAGGTCGGTCTGGACCGAGAAGATGTCCTCGACGCGGCGGTCATAACTGCGAGACCAAAGATGCGCGCCGCTGCGCGCGTCGATCAACTGTGCCACCACACGAAGCTGGTCGCCGGAGCGTCGAGCACTGCCTTCCACCACATAGCCCGCGCCCAGTCTTTCCCCAATCCTGCGGATGTCCTCCGCCTGACCGCGCAGGGCGAACGTCGAATTGCGTGCGATCACCTGAAGTTCGGGATTGCGCGCAAGATTGGCGATGATGTCCTCGGTCAGCCCGTCGGAGAAATAGTCCTGGTCGGCTTCGCCACTCATATTGTCAAAGGGCAGCACCGCGACAGACGGCCGGGCATCTGCAGGCTCGCCGCCTGACAGGCGCAGAAGACTGTCGCTGATATCCGCGCCGATTGCTCTCAATGCGGGCATTTGGGGCAAGGCGACGACAAGGACAAGCGCTGCCACCCCCGCCGCGTAAGGCAAAGAGGCTCGCCCGCGGCCAATCCGCCGTATCCAATTCGGGCCGCTGCCTTGGCCGGGTTCGATCCGAACGGCATAGACGGCGAGCGGCTCGCGTATGTTCTTGGCCTGCCTTCTCCCGACACTGTAGAAAAGCTTGCTGCGGCTCCGGTCGGCGCTACGAACCACCGCCTCGCTGACGAAAATGCTGGCTGGCTCGGCCATGGCCTCCAGCCGGGAGGCGACGTTCACACCATCACCGAACATGTCGCCATTGTCTTCTATGACGTCGCCGAGGTTGATGCCGAGACGCATGTCAAACGGCCGCTCGAGGAATCCGTTCTGGATTTCGATCGCCGCATCGAGGGCCTCGTTGACGCTGGGGAATGTCGCGAGAAAGCCGTCCCCGGTCGTCTTGAAGGTTCGACCACCGTGTTTATCAACGGTAGGGATGATCAGTCCGCTGAAGGCCGCGCGCAATGCGGCGTAGGTCGAGGACTCGTCCTCAGACATCAGGCGCGTGTAGCCGACGATGTCGCCTGCTACGATTGCTGCGAGTTTGCGTTCCATCACGAGCCTCGGCAGTCCTCACAAGCATCTATAGTGAGCAGCGCTTGCCCGTCCACTCAAAACTCTGTGTGGAAGCGCCCGTGATCCAATTAAGCGCCTCTGCCACGCGACGTTCGCAGTTCCTCACGGGCTCGCGTCCGCAGCCAGAACATCGCGACGCCTGACCAGGAACGGGCACATATTCCCTTAGGCGGCCGCTGATCACCTCAGGAACATTTCTGGAGTCCTCGGGTTCTATCCCTGCGAGGAACAAAGGACGAAGGGAAGCGAGGGTTACGCCGACCGAAGTCATCCTGCAGCAGGACCTGTGGCTGGCACAATGGCTCGATGAACATACCGCCGCGATCACCCGCAAGTGCCTCGAACCCGACCAGCAAGATCGGACCGCCAAGGATTAGCGGAGCCGTTTCGGGACAGGAAGGAACATCCATGGAAGCCGCTTTGCTCATTGTTGTCATGGCATCACCGCTCGAGTTGGTATTGACGCTGTTGTGGTTCGGGCCACTGCGCGGAGAGCAAACAAGGCCCCCGAAACATTCAGCGATTTGGGGCCATACGCCGCAAGCCTCCGGCCTCGATGAAGGACCGCAGATGCCTCATCGCGTCGCCTTCCACAAACGCTGACATGCTCGGGCGCGCGAATGATCCGGCGTCATTGGAGCAGCAGGAAACCTGACGCTACCTTACGCCTGAAGTCGCCACTCTTTTTGCAGTTGCAAAGGTAGCGCCACTTTGGCGCGGACGTTGCCTTGCCGCTGAACGGCTTGGGCCGGATGTCGGCACCCTCGAATGCGGTGGCAAGCAGGACGAAGTCATCGGCGTAATAATCGACCGGATCGCGCTTCAAAGGCCCTCGGAGCGCCGCCCGCGATGGCCTGTAAAGGTTTCAAATGTGGGTTGTGTCCGAAATGCAACTCCATTCCGCCATATACTGCTGCTTGGTGGTTCGCTTCCGACACCTGGCTATTGGGGTACGATGCTGATGCCCCCATCGGCTTCGAGAATAGCGAACCTGATCTGGTCGAGCCGAGCCAGGCCGTGCTGCTCCCGTGCGGCAGCCAGCACCTCCTCCAGGTCCACCCTCGCTCGTTTCAATGCATGCGTGTCGATCTTACCTTCCGCAATGAGGACAGTGGGCGTACCGTCCAGAAGCAGCGCCACCTTGGGCATCGACCGCTTTACATAGGACAAGAGAATGTCGAGGCCGAAGAGAGTAAGTATGAGAACCGTCGCGTTCGTGATGGAGAAGTCTTCTCCCAACAGCGCCTGTTGAGTCGTCTCGGCAATGATCAGTAGCAGCACAAAATCGAAGGTCGTCATCTGCGCAACGGTGCGTCGGCCGGAAAGGCGCAGCACGATGAGCAAGATGAAGTAGATAGCCGCGCCGCGGGCAACAGATTCCATGCGATCACTCCTAGAGCAATTCCAGGAAAAGTGCGTGACGGCTTCCCGTCATGAACTGCTTCATTTCAAAGGGTTAGATCATTTCGCTGTTTCGATGAAAACAATGAGATGATCTAGGGCCAAACGATCGTCCGAACGTCTTGAACAGGCTCCCGGTTTATTCCCACCCGATAACTGGCGATGCCGGGCCGGTACGGTCGAACGTGGAGGGTGAGCAAGACGTCCTGCCCCGGTACCGAGTGGAAGTGATAGGTCATGCCATGGTCGCCCGCTTCGGCGGAGACCGGCGCTGGATGGATCGTCTCCACTCGGAAGCTCCGGAAGAATTCCCGGCTGATCGTGACCTTCGGACCCTGTTCTCGAGCTGACAGCAATGCTGTTATGGCCTCAGGCGCTTCCCAGCGGCTGAAGCGAGGAAACTCCGCGGTGCCTTCCTGGAAACGGGTAGCTTGTTTCGAGAATATCCCACCGGAGCCGCTGAGGCCGAGGATGACGAGAACGAGAACGCTAGCAAATCCTAACCATGCGAGCCTTTCGGCACTCCAGAATGCTTCCTGGAACTGCCGATGCTCTTCAACCTGCAGCCCATCGCTGCGAACTTGCGGTTCGTTCAACGGCATAACTCCTCAAGAGCGCAAAACGTTGAGACAAGGATGAATGTTCCCTTAGCCGGTCTCGGCCGGCATCGTTGAATTGTGGAGGGTCGGCCGCGGCCGCCCCGTACCCGCGCAGCCGCGCTCGAGGCATCATCGGCGCGACCGTGAGATACGCGTGTCGCGCAGGAAACAGTGACGAGCGACATGTGTTGTTATGTGTGCTGCCACTTGCTTTTTGTTCCACCTCTCATAGTTGAAGCTTCATGCAGCAAGCACTCGAGGCGGTTAGCATGTCGATACTGATCAGCATCCTGATTACCTTTCTCGTCGTCATTCTCGTGCTCTATCTCGTGAACCGCCTCCCGATCGAGGGGCGCACCAAGCAGCTCGTTCAGGCCATCGTGATCATCATCGGCATCTTGTCCCTGCTGAGATACCTGGCGGTGTTCTGACCAGCCAAGCACTGGAAGAGGACAGGCGGTTCGTCCGCCATCGGTCTTCAGGGTGCAGGTCACCTTCCTGCGCTCGCAAGCCAGCAATCGCGTTTGCCCAGGAACATGTTATAAATGGCAATGGCTGAAAACGAACAGCAGTACGAGTTTTCTGAATTCTCCGGCGAATTTGTCGACGACGGCGTGATGGTCATTATCGGTATATATCGCCCGGCGGGCACGAATGGGGATTGGACGCTCGAGGTCGTCGATCAAGAAGGATACTCGACCGTCTGGGACGATCTGTTCGCCACCGATCGTGAAGCGTTTGAAGAATTCCTGGCGACCATCCAGCGGGACGGCATCCGCAGCTTTCTCGACCAATCCATTCACACGGTGCATTGACGCTTCGTGACGCCAGCGATCCTATCCAGCCCCGTCCGCGCCAACGTCGAGGTACCGGCCAATTGACCGCAGGTAGCTGACGATCTCGAGCTTGAGGAAATCGCGATCGCCATAGATCTCGTCAATCTTCGCCAGCTTCCGCCCCACTCTTTCCTGTTCAAGCGCCGGCAGGTCGGCCTCCCCGATGAGGTACTTGTCATGACCGACAGCGCAGATATTGCAGCCGGTCTTGATGACGTCGTCAACGAAGTCGGGAATCTCACTCGCCTTCATCAGCTTATGCTTGATATGCTCCGCCATGGAGATTACTCCCGTTCACAATCGATACCGGCCTCTGGGCCGCGCCGTCGCCACGTTTGCCGCAAGTCCACGCAAGGACAGCCTGCAGCCTAAACTCGCCAAAACGCGTAGCCGCCGTACCGTGACGTTAAAATCTTGAACAGCCCGGATCGGTTCCGCGCTCCTACCGGCGCCGCTCATCCACGCCCTGAAGGAGGAGAAGTGCAAGCGCTCCTGATTGGGTCTCTTAAGAGTGGAACGATTCAATCGAGGGCAAGTTTGGAAAGTGTCGCGATCCCAAGCGACAACCAAGCCGGCTCCGAAGCTGCCCTCGAGATTGGAGCCCGCAACGAGCAATGCCCGCGCATTTACCTCCCTAATCCGCGGGCATCGCTCAACACATTGCTTGCAACTGACGGCTTCTGATCAAGGCCGCGAAAGCGCCAAGGGCTTCACTTACGCAGCGCTGGCCCATCTATAGGTTTTCTCGCTACTGACTAGGTCGAGCGCCCAATGGACGAAGCTCCAAGGCATTCGCCTTCTCGCGGGAGTTGCTGGGCCAAACGTCGGTTCGATGGACCTCAGTCGCACTGGAATGAGGCTTCAATCGCGGCGGCAATAAAGGCCTGGCGGGAGAGCGCCAGGTCTCCCCTCATCTCCAAGGCAGCGTAGCAACGGTTCTTCGCGCGTTCATAGAACCAGCCGCCGCCTTCCGGCCACTCCGAAAGGCACTGCAGCGCCTCGTGAGGGCCGTTAATGCAGCGCTCGCGGCCCCCGAAATTGCCTACCTTTACGGGCTTGTCCCACAGGAACTCCTGCATGGCTCCCTCCATGGTTTGCGCAAGAACGTTTTCGGAGCTTCGTTGTTCCTGAAGCTGGCGACATCTCCATTGCGGAACATTGCCTCGTCGGGGCTGTTTGACGTCTGCACATTCAGACGAAGGGCGGAAATGCCGTCCGGGACAAGGGCCGAGCCGAAGCTCCCACGAAAGCTTGGCGGCGCCTCCGACAAGGTCAGGAATGTGCGCAAGACGGTGCTATCATTACGGTAGCCCCCAAAATGCGAGATTCACGCGATGGCAGATGCCGCAAACGACCGCCCGCATTTTCCGACAGCAACAAGCCCCCTGTTCGGGCTTGAGTTCGCCGACTTCCTTGATGGGGTCGCACTGCATCAATTGCTTCACGGCTGCCGTCTGCTGACCAGTGGCGGTTACCCGCTGGCTGCCGGGACACCCAAGTCCCGGCTGCTCCAGCAGCGGCAATCCCGGCCGGCGCGTGATTCATCGTCTGAACCTCGCTTGATGACGGATGTTTGCCCATGAAGATCGCGCAGATTGCACCCCTATTCGAACGCATCCCACCGAAGCTCTACGGCGGAACGGAACGGGTCGTCTACAACCTCACGGAAGAGCTCGTTGCGCAAGACCATGAGGTCACGCTCTTCGCGAGCGGAGATTCGACGACGTCAGCAAAGCTCGTCCCTTGCTCGAACATGGCGCTGCGATTGAACCCTGCCGTTCAGGATCCGATCCCCTATCACATGATAATGCTCGAAGAAGTGCGCAGGCAAGCGGAGAGCTTTGATGTCCTGCACTTCCATATTGACCTCCTCCACTTCCCCCTTATTCGGAGCCTCGCAAGGAAAACGGTGACGACGCTGCACGGTCGGCTCGATCTGCCCGACCTCAAGCCGTTCTACGCTTCCTTCCCGGATATTCCCCTGGTTTCGATTTCAGACGACCAGCGAAAGCCAATGCCGCCCGTCAATTGGGTCGCCACGGTGCATCACGGGCTGGCGCCTGAAGTGCTGCCGTTCACCAGCGCTCCGAAGGGCGATTATCTCGCCTTCCTAGGGCGCATCTCGCCGGAAAAGCGGCCCGATCGCGCCATCGAAATTGCTGCTCGGGTCGATATGCCGCTCAAGATCGCCGCCAAGGTCGACAAGGTCGACGAGCCCTATTGGCGCAGTGAGATCGAACCGCTTGTCCGACAGCATGCGAACGTCGAATTCATTGGAGAAATCAATGAGCAGCAGAAGGCCGAATTCCTCGGAAATGCGCGCGCCCTGCTATTTCCGATCGACTGGCCGGAACCCTTCGGACTGGTGATGATCGAGGCGATGGCCTGCGGCACGCCGGTGGTCGCCTTCCGCTGCGGCTCGGTGCCCGAAGTCATCGACCACGGCGTCTCGGGCTTCCTTGTCGACAGCATGGAGGAGGCGGTGAAGGCGGTCCAGGATCTCGACCGCATCGATCGTCGCACCGTCCGGGCGACGTTCGAGGAGCGGTTCACGGCACGGCGCATGGCGAACGACTATCTCGATATATATCGCGGCCTGACGGGCGGACGTCAAAAGGTCATGCCGATCCATGCGACGGACGAAAGCGGCGTCCGCACCACCTTCACCAGGGTCGCCTGAGCCTGATGTAACGGAGATCGAACCTATGGGAGCCGATATCTACGGGGGACCGGCCGAAGCCCTCCCCGACGAAGCGAATACGGGCAACCTGGTGCCTGCAGCAGTTTCGCGCTACGAGCGGACCTCGAGATCCTTGAAACACGGCGACACCTTCGCCGTGTTCGACCACAATGGCGATGCGCTCTCCTCTCCGTCCAATCCGGAGGGGATCTTCCACCGCGACACCCGCCATCTATCGCAGTTCGTGCTGACGTTGAACGGCGTTCGGCCGCTGTTGCTGAGTTCCACGCTGCGAGACGACAATGCCACACTCGAGTGTGATCTCACCAATCCGGCGCTCGTGCTCGATGCGGGTGGCGAGGTGCTGAAGCACGACCTCATTCACGTGCGGCGCACCCGTTTCCTTTGGAAAGAGGCCTGCTACGAGCGCCTCGTGCTCCGCAACTATGATGAAATGCCGAGAACGGTGAACGTCGAGCTAGACTTCGCCGCCGACTTCGCCGATCTTTTCGAAGTACGCGGCACCTCAAGGTCACGCCGCGGTAGCTATCATAGCCCGCTTGTCGGCAACGATCGGATCTTGTTGGCCTATGACGGTCTCGACCGCCGGACCCGCAGCACAGCCCTGCGCTTCGACCCAGTGCCACAGACACTTTCTGGCGCAAAGGCGCGCTTCGTCATCGCACTCGCGCCCCATCAGGCGCAATCGATCTTCATCGAGATCATCTGCCATGACCGTCAGGAGAACCGGAATGCTTCCTCCTTCAACTTCTTTCTGGCGCTTCGCGACGCCAGGAGGGCGCTGCGCTACTCGTCCTCGCGCGCCGCCGCGATCGTCTCCTCCAACGCAGTGTTCAACGAGGCTGTGAGACGCAGCGCCGCCGATCTCTACGTGCTGCTCACCGAAACTCCTGAAGGCCCCTACCCTTACGCGGGCATTCCCTGGTTCAGCACCGTCTTCGGCCGCGACGCGCTCATCACCGCACTCGAGACCCTGTGGCTGGACCCGGAGATCGCAAAAGGCGTGCTCAGGCATCTCGCAGCGAACCAGGCGACCCACTTCGATCCTGTCGCCGATGCGGAACCGGGCAAGATCCTGCATGAGATGCGCTACGGCGAAATGGCGGAACTCGGCGAAGTGCCTTTCCGGCGTTACTACGGCAGCATCGATTCGACACCTCTCTTCATCATCCTTGCCGGCGCCTATCTCGATCGCACCGGCGATTTGCAAACGGTGCGAAGCCTCTGGCCACACGTGGTGGCAGCGCTCGACTGGATCGACCGTTTCGGTGACCGCGACGCCGACGGCTTCGTCGAATATGGAAGCCGGACCGCAAAGGGCCTCGTGAACCAGGGCTGGAAGGACAGCCACGATTCGATCTTTCATGCGGATGGGAGATTGGCCGCGGGGCCGATCGCGCTTGCCGAAGTACAGGCCTATGTCTTCGGCGCCTGGCAGGCGGCCGCTGGCCTGTCGCGGAAGCTCGGCCATGTCGACGACGCGCTGAGGTTCGAGCAACGGGCGGAAGATCTGCGCATCCGCTTCGACAAGGCGTTCTTCGACGAGGAACTCGCGACCTATGTGCTGGCCCTCGACGGCGAGAAGAATCCTTGCCGCGTCCGTTCCTCCAACGCGGGCCATGCGCTCTTCACCGGCATCGCCCTCCCCGAGCGCGCCGGAAAGGTCGTGTCGACCTTGATGGCGCAATCCTCCTTCTGCGGCTGGGGCGTGCGCACGATCGCTGCCTCGGAGGCCCGCTACAATCCGATGAGCTACCACAACGGCTCAGTCTGGCCGCATGACAACGCGCTGATTGCATCAGGCTTCGTGCGCTATGGATTCCGTATCGAAGCGGCCAGCATCTTCGAAGGGCTGTTCGCGGCGTCGACCTATATAGACCTCAGGCGCCTGCCAGAACTCTTCTGCGGCTTCGCGCGCAAGCGCGCCCGCGGCCCGACTTTCTACCCGGTTTCCTGTGTTCCGCAGGCTTGGGCGGCAGCAGCACCGCTCTATCTGCTTCAATCGATGATCGGCCTCGGTTTCGATCCCGACAGGGGACATGTGACCCTGAACGAACCGACGCTCCCACCCTTCCTGGACGAGGTCGTGCTAACACGCCTGCGGACCAGTTCGGGCCTCGTCGACGTAGCGCTGAGACGCGCGAGATCCCAGGTCGTTGTCGATGTCCTGGAACGGAAGGGACAAGTGAAGGTAACGACGACGCACTGAGGTCACACAAGGAGCCGGGATAGTTTCAAGGAAATGATCTAAGCCGCGGCGGATTGCGAGAATGGCTTAAGCCTTCTTCTTGGCAGTTGCGACCGGCTCCGTGGTCAGCTTGAAATCGGCCATCTCCTTCGCCGTCAGGTAATAGAGTCTGTCCGGCGGCGTTTCGAGGGCATTGATCCAGAGCCCGGCGCCGATACCCATCGCATCGAAATGGCGGGCGACCCGGGCGGTGGTGGACTGCGCGGTCGACATGGCCTGTTCCGCGGTCGACCGGTTCTTGCTGCCATTGAAAAACTGGTGCACGCCGACCACCGCATCCTTTTCAGCCAGGCGCCCCACGCCGCCGGCAAAGACGATCGGGCAGGAGGAGGCGCAGAGTGCTTTTGACGCCACTTTGGTATCGAGCTTCTTTTCGCGGATCAGTTTCGAAATGGCCAGCGCGTCGTCCACGGAGCCACCAGGGGAATTGAGCGCCACCGTCTTTACATATTCGCCGCGCGCTTCGATCTCCCGGGCGAAACGCGCACCTGCCCCAAGGTCAATGGTGCCTTCGGCGAGCAATACGCCGCCGGATGTGAGCTCAAACTTCATCGGCTGGCGCAGCACTTCATGGGAGCTTGCCGGTTGTACCGAGGGAGGGTTGGGCATGCCTTCCGTCAGGGCCGGAGGCAGAACGGGTTCATGCATCGGATCGAAACCCGGCACTTCGGCATTCATTGCCGCGATGTCGCGCATGTCGATCAGCAGGAAGACCGCCGCAGCCGACAGCAAGATGAAAAAGGCGCCGCGCATCAGCACACCGTCGTCGAGCCGCATCAGCGCCTTGAACGGCTCATCGATCCTCATGCGGCCGATCCTTGACACGCGTTCTCGGGTCGAGACTGGTGATATTGCTCGGCTCCTCGATGTTGCTGTCGGCTTTCGCCTGAGCACCCATCTCCCCGAGGTCTATCCCGTTTGCCGTTACCGCTCGCTGCACTTGCAGCGCTTGCAGAAGTTCGGCAGCCGTGATGCGCTCGGCAAAGGGCAGCCTCTCCTCCTGTTTGCGGATGGCGCCGTGCACGGCGGCGAGAATGAAGACCAACACGCCCGGCAGCAGGTCGATGGAAATGGCACCAGCCCAAGCCGGAATAAAATCAGTCGCATAGCGCAACACGGCTTCGGCCGAGGACAGCGGAACGAAGCGTCGCTCCGCCACCGGCGCCCGCGTAAGGATTTCGTCGGCCGCCTCGGAGAGTACCTTGGACTGGGCTGCAACCGAGGTCCGCACCGTCTCCATCACCCTGTCCTGCCGGTTGATGAGATCGGCATCACCGCCGTCAGCCACCGGTGCGATAAAGCCGAGGGACAGGTCATCGGCGGCGCGACGGATCGAGGGCGCGATGGAAGTCTGTCCGAGCGAGGCTATTACGCCTGTGAGCGCCACCACTTCGGAGGAAAACTGGTCGGCACGCGGTTCGATGGCACCGGGCGCCGAGACCAGCGTGCGCATGGTCTCAAGCCGCTTCTGCCCTTCGTTGAACAGCATCGTGAGCTGTTCGCGTGAGGCGTTGATGCCATTTTCGAGCTCTTTCATCTGCGCCGACATTTGCGACAGAAGCTGCACCACGCTTCCCGATCCGGTCGTGCCGGTGAGCGCTCCCGATTGCCGCTCCGAGGCCGCAAGCTGCGCGAAGCGTTCGGATGCCCGCTGGATATCGGGCAGCAGGCTTTGAGCCGCAAGCGCATTCTGGTGCGCCTGGTCGAGGTCGGCGGTATAGTCCTCCACCGTTTCGGCGAGGTGCTGTTCGAGCGCCGCCGAACCCGCCAGCGCCGCCGCATTGAGCCAGCTCGACATCGCAATGATCATAGCCGCGCCCAATGCCATCACACCCAACATGGCAGCCCGGCCCGTATGGGTGGTCACATGCGGATAGAAGCGGGCCATGTAGGACCAGAAGGCATAGATGCCGACGGAGACTGAGGCCGAGTATATGATCGCCGCGAAGAAGACCGCGGTCGGCGAGCCGTCGAGAATGCTACGTACGCCGAGATAGGTATAGACTCCCGAGGCAAGCGCCAGCACTGCAAGCGCAAAACGCGTCATGGTTTCGACGGCCGCAACGCCGTCGTGCAAACGTTGGGATGCGCCGAGCGCCATGGAAAGATCTCCGCAAAGGAATGTATTCCTTAACAGAAGATGAAGAAGCGGGCGGAATAAAGGCCGCCTTTGCGCTTGGAGCTGCTGCGTTGAGACGCGCGGCGCTGTAGAGCGGCGTCAAACACGCAGCAGCGTTTTAATCGCGCGGCGCTCGTCCATGGCACGATAGCCTTCGGCCACATCGACGAGCGGAACCTCAAGGTCGAACACCTTGCCGGGATTGATGATGCAGTTCAGCACCAAATCCATGAGATATGGAAGATAACAGAGGCAATGCCTATGGATTAGTGGCCATAGTTCGCTTAGATTTATCGACGTGAAGCATAAATCGAAGACGCGCATCCGGACGTAAGGCGATGGCCAGGGAAGACTTCAACGATCTGTTATGGTTCCTGGCAGTGGCCGAGGAACGCAGCTTCACGAAGGCGGCTGCCAAGCTCGGCATAACCCAGTCGACACTCAGTCACACGATCAAGCGCCTGGAAACGCGCATGGGCCTCAGGCTGTTGGCTCGCACCACCCGGAGCGTTGCACTGACGGAAGCTGGCGAGCGCCTGCTGCATTCGCTGGCGCCGCGGGTATCCGCCATACGCGACGATCTAGCGGCGCTCATGGCCCTGCGCGACACGCCGTCCGGCACGATCAGGATCACGCTGTCGGACCACGCTTTGGAGAGCCTGGTCTGGCCCAAACTGGAGCCGATCCTCTCTCAGTATCCCGACATCAAGCTTGAACTGAACAGGGACAACGGCTTGCGTAATATTGTGGAAGATGGGTTCGACGCAGGCATTCGCCTTGGTGAGAGCATCGAAAAGGACATGATCGCGGTCCGGATCGGGCCGGACTGGCGCCTTCTGGCCGTCGCGTCGCCCGAATATCTGGCAAATCGCCCGCTACCGCGGCATCCCCAGGAACTGATCCAGCACAACTGCATCAACCAGCGCCAGACAACAAGCGGTGGGCTTTATGTCTGGGAGTTCGAGAAGGACGGGCAAGAGCTCCGCGTCAGGGTCGACGGACAATTAACCTTCAATAGCTCCTACGCTATAGTCGATGCCGCCCTGCAAGGTCACGGCATAGGTTATGTGCCGGACGACCTTGTCAGGGAACACATCATGGCGGGACGCTTGGTACCCCTGCTCGAGTCCTGGTCGCCCCCTTTCGCCGGGTACTACATCTATTATCCCAGCCGACATCAGAACTCCCCAGCATTCAAGGTCGTGGTCGATGCGTTGCGTTACCGCGAGGATTGAAGCTCGGAAGAGCGGTCTTCCGGAGAGTCGAAAATCATTGACGCCTGCAGTATCGCCCCATCATTTGCTGAAGGTCATTCGGGGGGCGGCGTCTTGCCGTGCAACGTTTCAAGGCGATCTATAAACGGCAGCTGCGACGCGTTTATCTTCTCCCGCGCTTCCGGCACGCTGAACCATCCGGCACGATCGACTTCCGGAAAGGCCTGCGTCTTCCCGCTGTGCGGCGGCCATTCCATCTCGAACATATTGCTGCGGATATCGGTGATGTCGAGGTCGCTCTCGCCGGCATAGGCGGTGACGAGCTTGCCGCTTTTCTGGCGCAGTTCCCCAAGGAGCTCCAACGCCCCATTCATCGCGATGCCGGTTTCCTCGAGGAATTCGCGCCGCGCGGCTGCCTCCGGCTGCTCATCCGGGTCGTATTCCCCCTTGGGGATCGACCATGCACCAAGATCCCTGTTGCTCCAGAAGGGACCGCCGGGATGGACGAGCAGGACACGGAGCGCCCCATTCTCATGTTTATAAAGCAGGATGCCCGCGCTTCTTTTCGGCATTTGCGATCCTTCCGAAGCCGATGGCTGTCTTGATGAAACCGGTGAAACTGCGATGCGATGGAAACAGGCTATCCGCCACCCATCACGAAAGGATATCATTGCCGAGCCGCGTTTCGAACAGCACGAACTGCGACGAGATTTTGCAACTCCAGGGAGGCCGAAGCGGATGCGCGCGATGGTCCTCGAGAGGATCGGTGAACCCTTGCAAGCGGTGGAGCGGCCGCTTCCAGAGCCGCTTGCCGGTGAGATCCGGTTGCGCGTCGAAGCCTGTGCCGTCTGCCGCACCGATCTGCATGTGGTCGATGGCGACCTGCCGCAGCCGAAGCTGCCGCTCGTTCCGGGTCATGAGATCGTCGGCATCGTCGAAGCCGTCGGCAGCGGTGTCGATCCGGCACGCATCGGCCGGCGCGCGGGTGTCCCTTGGCTCGGCCATACCTGCCAGAGCTGCTTCTATTGCCGCTCGAACGCGGAAAATCTCTGCGATGATCCGCTGTTCACCGGCTATACCCGCGACGGCGGTTTTGCCACGGATGTCATCGCGGATGCCGACTATGCTTTCGATCTTGATCCCGGTGGCGATCCCGTATCACTTGCACCGCTCCTCTGCGCGGGCCTCATCGGCTGGCGCTCGCTGAAGCGGGCCGGCGACGGCAGGAGGATCGGGATCTACGGCTTTGGTGCCGCTGCACACATAATCACTCAGATCTGCGTCTGGCAGGGGCGGCAGGTTTACGCCTTTACCCGCCTGGAGGACGCGGCGGCGCAACGTTTTTCCCTCGACCTCGGCGCGTTTTGGGTTGGCGGTTCGGCCGAGTTGCCACCGGAACCGCTCGACGCGGCAATCATCTTCGCGCCCGTCGGAAGCCTCGTACCGGCAGCGCTGAAAGTAGTCCGCAAAGGCGGTCGGGTGGTCTGCGGCGGCATCCATATGAGCGATATCCCCGCCATGCCCTATGCCGTCCTTTGGGGCGAACGCGAACTCGTTTCGGTCGCGAACCTCACGCGCCAGGATGCCTGCGAGTTTTTCGCGATCGCGGCAGCAGCCGGTGTCAAGACGCACACCATCCTTTATCCGCTTGAGGAAGCCAATCGTGCCCTCGCCGATCTTCGCGCCGGCAGGCTCAGCGGGGCAGCGGTACTCGTCCCTTGATACAGCGCCGTGGGTCTTTTGAGATGCACAAAGGAACGCGGGCTATGTAGACTACGCGGAAGCGGGCCCGCCTTCCGCCGATTTCAGATAGCTGATGACCGCATCCGCGATCATCGTGCGGTGCCGTTCGATCGTCGTCTTTTCCGAGAGGTCGCGGCGGAAAATCGTGCCGAATGTATAGCGGTTCGAGACGCGGAAGAAGCAGAAGGCGCTGATCAGCATGTGAATGTCGATCGGGTCGGCCTTGCGGCAAAAGGTGCCGTCGGCGAGACCACGCGCGATGATGGCCTCGATCATCTGGATGACGGAGACATTTAGGTCGCGGATCGCCTCCGAACGCAGCATATGCGCGGCATGGTGGATGTTCTCGATGCTGACCAGACGGACGAAATCTGGATTGGCTTCGTCATGGTCGAAGGTGGTTGCGATCAGCGTACGAAGCGCTTCTTCGGGGGCAAGGTTCGCGAGTTCCAGATCGGCTTCGAGCGTGCGGATCTTGCGATAGGATCGCTCGAGCACTGCGAGATAGAGCGCTTCCTTGCTGCCGAAGTAATAATAGATCATCCGCTTCGAGGTGCGGGTGCGCTCTGCGATCTGATCGACGCGCGCGCCTGCCAGGCCGTGGGTGGAAAATTCCTCCGTCGCAACTTCGAGGATGTCTTCCTGCGTCCGCTGCGGATCGTTCTTCCTGCCGTTCGTCTGCCGCTCCGCCATTTTTACCGCCTGCCCCCGCTTTCCCCAAGTCCTTGTTTCGTCGATCTTATTGCCAGAACGGGCAGCGTCGACCCATGGCTCCCCGGGGGATACATCAAGACATATTCACCTTCGCCTTTCCTTTCAACCTTAGCCTATCTTGATTTTCCGAACTAGTTAGTACATTTTTGTTTCAAGAACATGCCGAGCTTGCGCGGAGGAGCGCGGGTCCCGGCCGTCAGGCCGAACGTCCGGCTTGGGTAGGAGAAGCCACCGGCGAGTGCACAATGCTAGCATTGACGCTCGTTCGACGCTTGGGAGGAGCGAATGGCCCGCATCATCGATTTCTATTTCCTCGCGCTGAAGGTGACGATTGCCCTGCTGCTTGCCGGCATGGTCGTGCTCGTCTTCGGCAATGTCGTCCTGCGCTATGCCTTCAACCAGGGAATCACGGTTTCCGAGGAGCTGTCGCGCATGTTCTTCGTCTGGCTCACGTTTCTCGGCGCAGTCGTCGCCATGCGCGAGCATGGCCACCTCGGCGTGGACTCCCTCATCAAGCGCTTGCCGCCGTCTGCCGCAAAGGTGGCCGTGCTTTGCGGCCATGCGCTGATGCTCTATGCCACATGGCTGGTGATCAGCGGCAGCTGGACGCAGACGCTGATCAACCTTCATGTCGGTGCGCCGGCGACCGGCATTCCGATGGCCTTCTTCTACGGCGCCGGTCTCGCCTTCGGCATCCCGGCCTTCCTGATCCTTCTTTCCGACGCCTTCGCGATCGCGACCGGCCGCATCGACGTGACGACGGTCGACCTCGTGCGCGAGAGCGAGGACGAGGCCGCCCTCGACGACCTGCCCGAGCCCGTGCTCGGCCAGCTCTCGCCGAAGCATTGAGGAGGCGACGATGACGGTCACCATCTTTCTCGGCGCGCTTCTCGGACCCATGGCACTCGGCGTGCCGATCGCCTTCGCCCTCATCCTGAGCGGCGTGGCACTGATGCTCTATCTCGGCATGTTCGATGCTCAAATCGTCGCGCAGAACGTCTTGAACGGCGCCGACAGCTTCCCGCTGATGGCCGTTCCCTTCTTCCTGCTGGCTGGCGAGGTCATGAACACCGGCGGCCTTTCCCGCCGCATCGTCGCCCTGGCGATGGCGATGGTCGGCCATATCCGCGGCGGCCTCGGATTCGTGGCGATCTTCGCAGCCTGCATCCTTTCTAGCCTCTCTGGCTCGGCTGTCGCCGATGCGGCCGCACTCGGCGCCCTCCTCCTACCGATGATGCTCAAAAGCGGCCACAACCCGGCGCGCGCCGGCGGACTGCTGGCATCGGCCTCGGTCATCGGCCCGATCATTCCGCCGTCGATCGGCTTCATCCTTTACGGCGTGGTCGGTGGCGTCTCGATCACCAAGCTCTTCCTCGCCGGCATTTTCCCTGGGCTGATGATCGCCGCGGCCCTTTGCGTCACCTGGCTACTCGTCGCCCGCAATGAGCAGTTCGAGCTGCCGCCGAGAGAGAGTGGCGCCGTGCGCCTCAAGGCCCTCATGGACAGCTTCTGGGCGCTCATGCTGCCGGTGATCATCATCGTCGGGCTGAAGTTCGGCGTCTTTACGCCGACGGAAGCGGGCGTGGTCGCTGCCGTCTACTCGCTCTTCGTCTCGATGGTCGTCTATCGCGAATTGCCGCCGGCGCAGCTCTTCCACGTATTCGTCTCGGCCGCGAAGATCACCGCCGTTGTCATGTTCCTGGTCGCTTGCGCAGCGGTCTCGGCCTGGCTGATCACCGTCGCCGACGTGCCGGGCGCGCTCGCCGCGCTCGTAGAACCGCTGATGGACAATCAGACGGCGCTGCTCATCGCCATCATGGTTCTGATCGTCATTGTCGGCACCGCCATGGACATGACGCCGACGATCCTGATCATGACACCAGTGCTGATGCCGATCATCAAGCAGGCGGGCATCGACCCGGTTTATTTCGGCGTGCTCTTCATCATCAACAACTCGATCGGTCTCATCACGCCGCCCGTCGGCACGGTCCTGAACGTCATCTGCGGCGTCTCGAAACTCTCGATGGAAGAGCTGATGAAGGGCGTGATGCCCTTCCTTATCGCGGAGCTGATCGTTCTTTTCCTGCTCGTCCTGTTCCCTCAGCTGGTGACCGTTCCGGTTTCCTGGTTCGGGCGCTGACGGGCGTGACTTCTGACTGTCAACACGACCGGCGTGACACCGGTCCAACCTGGGAGGAAAAAATGTTGAACAGACTGACGAAACTGGCATTGGGCCTCGCCCTGCCACTGGCACTGCTGACGGCCGGACCGGCACTGGGGGAGATCCGCGACCAGACCATCAAATTCGCCTCGGCGAACAACAAGGGCCACCCGCAGGTGACCGGCATGGAAAAATTCGCCGAGCTCGCGAAGGAGAAGAGCGGCGGCAAGATCGAGGTAAAGCTCTTCCCGGGCGGCACGCTCGGCGGCGACGTGCAGACCGTCTCGGCGCTGCAAGGCGGTGTGATCGAGATGACGGTGCTCAACGCCGGCATTCTTGCAAGCAATGTCAAGGAGTTCGGCGCTGTCGACCTTCCCTTCCTGTTCAACAGCGGCGAGGAGGCCGACAAGGTGATGGACGGCCCGTTCGGCACCGGCCTGATGGAGCGTCTGTCCGACACCGGCCTCGTCGGCCTTGCCTATTGGGAACTCGGTTTCCGCAACCTCACCAACAACCGCCACGCGGTCACCAAGCTTGAAGACATCAAGGGCCTGAAGATCCGCACGATCCAGTCGCCGATCCCGGTCGAGCTCTTCAACTCGCTCGGGGCGAACGCGGTACCCCTCCCCTACACCGAGCTCTACACCGCGCTCGAAACGGGAACCGTCGACGGCCAGGAGAACCCGTCCGCAAACATCCTCAACGCGAAGTTCTACGAGGTGCAGAAATACATGACGCTGACCCGTCACCAGTACAACCCGCAGATCGTGCTGATCTCGAAGAAGTTCTGGGACGGCCTCAATGACGAGGAGAAGGCGGTTCTGCAGCAGGCCGCGGTCGAGGCACGCGACTTCCAGCGCAAGGTGTCGCGCGAGCAGGATGCAGCAGCGCTCGAGGAAATCCGCAAGACCGGCATGGAGGTCAGCGAACTCTCCCCCGAGGAGACGCAGCGCCTGCGCGACGCGGTCAAGCCGATGATCGAGAAGTTCAGCGCCGACATCGGCCAGGAGACGGTGCAGGCCCTCTTCAAGGAAATCGGCGCCGTACGCGGCCAGTAACGAGGAAGCCGCAGGCCTGTCACGCGAAAGGACGGGCCTGCCCAGCGCCCGCGGACCTCGTTGGTACGAACACATGGAACCGGAGACCATGACCGACACGCTTGTAAGATCCTTGAAGGCCGGCCTGATCGGCGCCGGCATACAGGCCTCGCTGACGCCGGCGATGCACATGGCGGAGGGCGCGGCCCAAGGGCTCGACTATGAATACGAGCTGATCGATCTCAATATGCTGGGCGCGAGCGAGAAGGACCTTTCGCGACTGCTCGCCGACGCCGAGAAGCGAGGGCTTGCCGGCGTCAACATCACCCACCCGTGCAAGCAGGCGGTGATCCCGCACCTCGACGAACTCGCCGCCGAGGCGCGATCGCTCGGCGCCGTCAACACCGTGGTGCTGAAGGGCGGGCGGCGCTATGGCCATAATACGGACTGGTGGGGTTTTGGCGAGAGCTTCCGTCGCGGCCTCCCCGGAGCCGACCTCTCCTCGGTCGTGCAACTCGGCGCCGGCGGCGCAGGCGTCGCGACAGCCTATGCGGCACTGTCACTTGGCGTGCGGCACCTGACCGTATTCGACCGCGAACCGCAGCGGGCGCCGTCCCTCGCCTGCATGCTCTCCGGATATTTCCCGAATGCTGAAATCATGGCGGGAACCGACCTCACCGAAGCCATGCGAGCAGCCGCCGGCCTCATTCACGCGACGCCGACGGGCATGGCCAAATATCCCGGCCTGCCGCTTGATGCCGAACTTCTCGAGCGCCGCCACTGGGTGGCGGAGATCGTCTATTTTCCGCTGGAAACGGCGCTTCTGAAGGAGGCGCGTCGGCGCGGATGCCTGACGCTCGACGGCGGCGGCATGGCCGTGTTCCAGGCGGTCGGCGCCTTTCGGCTCTTTACCGGGCTCGAGCCCGACGCAACGCGCATGCTCGGCCATTTCAGGACGATGACCGGCTGACGCGCAGGCGCATCCGGCGTTCAGCCCAAACGAGGACAGGACTATGAAGACCTCGATAGCCACGGTTTCGCTCAGCGGCGATCTCAAGGACAAGCTGGAGGCAATCGCGAAGGCCGGCTTCGACGGCGTGGAAATATTCGAGAACGATTTCCTCGCTTTCGACGAAGGCCCGCGCGAGGTCGGCCGCATGGCGCGTGACTTCGGCCTGGAGATAACCTTGTTCCAGCCGTTTCGCGATTTCGAGGGCATGCCGGAACCGCTCCGCACACGAACCTTCGACCGTGCCGAGCGCAAGTTCGACGTAATGCAGGAGCTTGGCACCGATCTCGTGCTCGTCTGCTCCAATGTGTCGCCTGCAGGGCAGGGCGGCATCGACCGCGCAGCCGCCGATTTCCGCGAACTCGGCGAGCGGGCAGCGAAGCGGAACCTCAGGGTCGGCTACGAGGCCCTCGCCTGGGGACGGCATATCAACGATCATCGCGATGCCTGGGAGATCGTCCGGCGCGCCGATCATCCCAATGTCGGCCT
Organism: Sinorhizobium psoraleae; assembly: GCF_013283645.1. Lineage (GTDB taxonomy): Bacteria > Pseudomonadota > Alphaproteobacteria > Rhizobiales > Rhizobiaceae > Sinorhizobium > Sinorhizobium psoraleae. Next base: position 733,870 of record NZ_JABEKV010000003.1, on the reverse strand, counting down.
CATCCTCGACAGCTTCCACACGCTCTCCCGCAAGATCGATGTCAACTCGATCCGCTCGATCCCGAAGGAGAAAATCTTCATCATTCAGCTTGCCGACGCGCCATTGATCGACATGGACCTGCTCTACTGGAGCCGGCACTTCCGCAACATGCCCGGCGAGGGCGACCTTCCCGTCACCGACTTCATGCGTGCCGTCGCGGCGACGGGCTACGATGGCTACCTGTCGCTCGAAATCTTCAACGACCAGTTCCGCGGTGGCAACGCCGGCGCCATTGCTGTCGATGGCCGCCGCTCGCTGATCTATCTCGGCGATCAGGTCAAGCGCGCCGAGCCCGATACACCCTTGTCGGTACCGGCGATGCCGGCGCAGGCCGAGGTGAAAGGTGTCGCCTTCATCGAATTCGCGGCCGACGAAGAGCAGGCGGCCGAACTGGAAGCGCTGGTGAAAACGCTGGGTTTCCGCAAGGCCGCGAAGCACAAGACCAAACGCGTCGCGCTTTACCGGCAGGGCGCAATCAATCTCGTCTTCAACACCGAACGCGAGGGGTTCGCCAACGCCTCCTACCTCGTGCATGGCACCTCCGCCTACGCCGTTGGGCTGATGGTCGACGATGCCGCGGCGACCGTCGAGCGCGCAAAGGCGCTTGGCGCCGAACCCTTCGCACAGGCCGTCGCCCCCGGTGAGCTTTCGGTACCGGCAATACGCGGCGTCGGCGGCGGCATCATCTATTTCCTCGATGAACGGTCGGAGCTTGCGCGCATCTGGGAGATCGAATTCGAACCGGCGGAGGGCGACCAATCGACGATGCCGGCCGGCCTCATCTCCGTCGACCATGTCGCGCAAACCGTCAAATACGAGGAAATGCTGACCTGGCTTCTCTTCTACAACTCCCTGCTCAACGTGCATAAAACACCCATGGTCGACATCATCGATCCGGCCGGGCTGGTGCGCAGCCAGGTGGTGGAGAATGACGCAGGATCGTTGCGCATCACGCTGAACGGCGCCGAAAACCGCAACACGCTCGCCGGCCACTTCATCGCCGAGACCTTCGGCTCCGGCGTCCAGCATCTCGCCTTTGCAACGAACGATATCTTCGCGGCGGCCGAGGCATTGCAGACGAATGGTTTTCGCGCGCTGCCGATCTCGCCTAACTACTACGACGACATCGAGGCCCGCTTCGCGCTTGAGCCGGAACTGATCGAGCGCTTGAAAAAGGCAAATATTCTCTACGACCGCGATGAGCACGGAGAGTATTTTCAGCTCTACAGTCCGACATACGGCGAGGGCTTCTTCTTCGAGATCGTGGAGCGGCGCGGCTACCGCGGCTACGGCGCCGCCAATGCCATCTTCCGCATCGCCGCGCTGAAGAAACAATTGCGGCCGGCGGGTTTGCCACGAGATTGAGCAGCGTTTCTCGTGTGCTTTATTGCGAGGAATCGCCCGTCTTGGTTGGGAGAATGTTCGCCAATTCCATCGGGAACGGGAAGATGATCGTCGAGTTCTTTTCGCCGGCGATGACGTTGAGGGTGCTGAGATAACGCAGTTGCATCGCCTGCGGCTGCTGGGCGAGGATCTGGGCCGCTTCGAGCAACTTCGCCGCCGCCTGCTGTTCGCCCTCGGCGTTGATGACCTTCGCGCGGCGTTCGCGTTCTGCTTCCGCCTGGCGTGCGATCGCCCGGATCATCGATTCATTGATGTCAACATGCTTGATCTCGACTGTGGCGACCTTAATGCCCCAGGCATCCGTCTGGACGTCGAGTATCTTCTGGATATCATCATTGAGCCTGTCGCGCTCGGCCAGCATTTCGTCGAGGTCGTGCTTGCCGAGCACGGACCGCAAGGTCGTCTGGGCGAGCTGGCTCGTCGCCGCCATGAAGTCCTCGACCTGGATCGTCGATTTTTCCGCGTCGATCACCCGGAAATAAATGACCGCGCTGACGCGGACCGAAACGTTGTCGTGCGAAATGACGTCCTGGCTCGGAACGTCGAGCACCCGCGTCCGGAGATCGACCCGCACCATCTGCTGGACATAGGGAACGAGCAGGATCAGCCCCGGTCCCTTCACACCGGTGAACCGGCCCAGTGTGAAGACGACGCCGCGTTCATATTCACGCAGGATCCTGATTGCGTAGGCAATGACGATGAGCAGCACCACAAGCGCCGCGATGAAGGGGGTAAGACTTCCGACTATGTCCATGACCTTCTCCTGCCGAGGCGCTTAGCTTTGCGATTCACTGCGCGCGACTTTCAGCGTCAGTCCGTTGCGTCCGACGACCGTCACGTCTTCTCCCGCGGCGAGCGGCTCGCCGCTGATGGCCTTCCAGCGTTCGCCATGGGCGATGACGTAGCCCGTGGCGCCCGTCCAGCTATCGACGGTGCCGGAGATGCCGATCATTTGCTCCGCCCCGGTGGCCACCTTGTGCCGGCGCGAGATAAAGGCAAGGCGCGCGACAAGCAGGCTGAAAGCGAGGCTTGCGATCGCAACGCCGCCGAGAACCGGCCAGGAGACCTGCAGGCCCGGGACGTCCGTGTCGAACAGGATGGCTGCGCCGAGCACAAGCGCGACCCCGCCGCCGAGACCGAGCGCCCCGAACGACGGCGCATGCGCCTCGGCCACCAAGAGCCCCACGCCGAGGATGATCAACCCGATCCCGGCATAACTCACCGGCAGCACCGCAAGGGCATAGAGCCCGAGCAGGAGGCTTATGCCGCCGATCGTGCCGGGCAGGACCGTTCCGGGGGTCAGAAACTCGAAGATCAACCCGTAGATGCCGACGATCATCAAAAGCAGGGCGACGTTTGGATCGGTGATCACGGACAAGAGGCGTGTCCGCCAATCAGGCAGCAGGTCCTCGATGGCAAGACCAGCCGTATCGAGGCGGATATCGGTCTGGCCGACACGAACCGTGCGGCCATGCGCCTGCTTCAGAAGGTCGCCGACGGTGGCAGCCGTGAAATCGATAACCTTTTCGCGGACGGCAGCGGTCGACGAAAGGCTCGCGGCCTCGCGCACTGCCCGCTCCGCCCAATCGGCGTTGCGGTTGCGCAGCTCGGCGAGGCCACGGATATAGGCGACCGCATCATTTATCATTTTCGCTTCACCAGCATTGGCTGGCTGCTTCGCGCCACCCGGCCGGTCAGCCTCGCCCGAACCATCTTTGCCGCCTTCTTCATCGCCGCCGAAAAGACCGCCGCCGATGGCGATCGGCGTTGCGGCGCCGAGATTGGTGCCCGGCGCCATCGCCGCAATGTGGCTGGCGTAGAGGATATAGGTACCGGCGCTCGCCGCCCTCGCCCCGCTCGGCGCTACGAAGCTTGCGACCGGCACGGAAGAATCGAGGATGGCGCGAATGATGTCGCGCATCGATGTGTCGAGGCCGCCTGGCGTGTCCATCTGCAACACGACCAGGGATGCGCCACGCGTCTTGGCCCGCTCGAGCCCTCGCGTCACATATTCGGCCGTTGCCGGGCTGATCGCGCCGTTCACGTGCAAGACCACCGCGCGGCGCTCGGCTCCGGATGCAGGCGGGTCGGGAAACGCGAACACCGATAACAATGTCATGAGCAGGATGAGGATTCGGGACATTCGCCGCCATAACCTCAGGGTCGTTTCGGATCACGGTGATCTCAAGCCTGAACGACCCGAATGCATAAACGTGATCGCCCTTTAATATAGGTCAGAACTGCCGAAAGGGGTAGGCGTCTCGCAACCTGCCGTGGAAGTGTTGCCGAAAGCTCAGCCAATGCGGCGGCTCACGGCAACAGCGGCGCAGACGAGCATTGCTCATGAACCGGCCGTCCGGGACAAGTTCGTCGCCCAGGCGAGTTCCGCGCCTTCGAGGCCGTCATTCGCGGCAAACTCCCATTCCGTGCGTGGTCGTGTTCGCACCGGCATGCAGCGTTAAGGCGAGTTTGATTGACGTTATCCGGAGGCTCTCATACGCTGATTTCGCCGCTCTGCTACACCTCCTCGGGAGGAGAGAATGGAAAGCAAGGCTATCGCCGTCATCGGCGCCGGTATGATCGGCGCCGCGCACGCATTCGGCTACCGGACAAATTTGCCGCGCTTCAGGGACCGCATTTCCGGTCTGCGCCTTGCGACCGTCTGCGACGGCAACGGGGCGCTGGCCAGCCGGCTTGCCGCAACCTGGGGCTTCGAAAAGACGGAGACCGACCTCCATGCGGTTCTCGACGATCCTGGTGTCGGCATCGTCAGCATCTGCCTGCCGAACGTGCTCCATGCGGAGGTGACGCTGGCGGCGATCGCCGCCGGAAAGCACGTCCTTTGTGAAAAGCCGCTCGCCCTCAATGCCGATGAGGCGCTGCGCATCCATCGCGCCGCGACGGCATCGCCACTCGTTTCCGCGACGGTCTTCAACTACCGCCGCATTCCTGCCGTCGCGGCGATGCGCGACATCATCATCGCGGGAGAAATCGGCGATCTCGTCAACGCCCTGATCCAGTACGAAAGCGAATACGCGGCCGATCCCAATCTGCCGCACAGCTGGCGTTATGAGCGGAGCCGCGCCGGCCCCGGCGCGCTGCTCGATCTCGGAACCCATGCGATCGATACGGCCCGCTTTCTCTGCGGAGAAGTGTCAGACGTCGTCGGCGCCATCGCCACGATTTCCGTCAAGGAGCGGTTTCTGCCGGCGTCCGCCAGCATCGGTCACGACAAGGTTGCACTCAGCACCGAAAGCAGACCGGTCGACAACGACGATGTCACATCCGCCCTGCTTCGCTTCGAAAGCGGCTGCCAAGGCATGTTCATGGCAAGCCGGGTCGCGGTCGGCATGGGCAACACGCTGTCCTTGTCGATCACCGGCACCAGGGGCGCGCTGCGCTACAATTCTCGCATGCCATCCCATTATGAGATCGCGCGTTTCGACGGGAGCGGGCAATCCCCCTTTGCGCTCGTCGCGAACAATCCGGCCCTGCCCTATGCCGGCCTGCTTCCCGTTCCCCACGACGGCGTCGCGATCGGTTATGCAGAAGTGTTCGGGTTCATGATCCACGAGTTTCTCGAAGCGATCGCCGAGAACCGCCCGATGCGGAACGGATCGACCCTCGACGGCCTGCGCGCCGCCCAGATTCTCGACGCAATCCAATTGGCCGCGGACACCGGTGCAGCGACGAAGGTATCGCACGCCGAGTGAGACGCGGCTGCCGCGTCCATTACGAACCGGGGCAGACAGCAGTCGCCTCGACTTGTCGCAATTCATTTGGCTTCTGCGCGGGCGGTCAACTGATAGTCGTTGCAGCCCGTAATGTCTCCGATCCGTCGTCTCGCGACAGAGCGACGTTCGTCGCTCCTTGCCCCCGCGCGAGCGCAGCCACCTGCGCCGCCACGAAGATCGCGTGATCGTTGACCTGCGGCAGCCCCATCAGCTCACCGAAGGTTCCGCGGGCGAGCGGTCCGGCGATGAAAAGGGTCTCCGTTTCCCGCCCTTGCCTGTCGAGCGCCCGGCTCGACTCGCTGCAGGCAAGGCCGAGCCCGACCGCGTCCGGCTGCAGATGGCCATCCGCCGAAAGTGTTTCGAGCCAGATCTGGCTCTTCAACACGGATTTGTGTGCCGGGCCGGTTGTGATGACCACGGCATCGAGATTCCACTGCTCGATCCCTGCCCCATGCCGCCGCCGGAACGTGGCAGCGATCTCGTCGCCGTTTCGCTCGAGCCGATCGATCGAACCCGCCAGAATGCGAATGTCGCCCGACTGCAATCCGGCTCTGACGATCGCGTCGATTTGCGGCGCGACGCGAAAGCGGTGAACGTCCCAGAAGGGGCGCAGATGACGTAGCAGCCGCCGCTGTTCCGCCACCGGGAGATTGCGCCAGATCTCTCCGCCTTGGCTGCGCAGCGCATCGAACACCGCATGCCAGGAAAAGCCGTCCGCTTCCGCACATGCGACAACCCTGCGCACCCGCACGAGGAGATCTGTCGCCGTTGCCGATAGCGGCGACGTGAAATCGCCATAGGGGTCCTGGGCGCGGCTCGCATGGCCACGCGAGCGCAGGCCGCGGCGGGAAAAGGCGGTGATCGGGCCTGTTCGGCCCGTCGTGCGCAACGAGGCGATGACGTCCGCCGCCGTGAGGCCGGTGCCGATGATCAGGACATGGTCGTCAGGGCGAATGGCCGCAAGGGCGCCGGGCACGGTGGTATCCGCCACATAGCGCGGGTGCCCCCGCAACACGTCGTCGATGCCCGCCGGCGCCGCAGGGGCGGGATGCGTGGTCGCGACCACCAGCACGTCCGCGCGAAGCGTCGTGCCGGCGTCCCCACGGATTTCCCAGTCGGCGCCGCGCCGCTCGACGCTGATGACCCGCTGCCGGTGGTGGGTGATGCGGCCGTTGCCAAGGAACGGCGCCACGGCATGGGCGACATAGCGGCCGAAGAGGCCGCGGCGTGGATAGAGATGGCCGTCCGGCGCCAGCGCCTCCGCGTCGTCACGCGGTTCTCCCCGAAGCTGCATCCAGCGGACGAACTGGTCGGCATCGTCCGGATCGAGGCTCATGCGCCCTGCCGGCACATTGACCCGATGCGCCGGATCTTCGGTGTCGTAGGCAAGGCCGCAGCCGAGACGTTCGCGCGGCTCGAAGACGGCGATCTGCCATCCTTCCATGCTACTGTCGCGGGCGAGACTTGCCGCGACGACGGCCCCGGTAAAGCCGCCGCCGATGATAACGACCGAGGGACGCCGTTCGATCACGATTGCGAGACCTTGCTCTGGCCGACGGAATCCATTCTCTCGAAGACCTTCTGTGCCGCAGTGATGGTTTCGTTATCGACATACCGAATAAGGTTGTCCGCCGCCTTTTAGGCCCGCCTCGGCGGTCGCGCGAAGCGCTTCGGCACGAACTTCTGCGATCTTTTTTCGCCACGTCCTGCGGAGGCTCGCCCCATGTCCGGTATTTGTCAATGGTGGGCGCCAGCGGCTCTGCGGCAGCGGCATCGCCGTTGCTTCCTTACCGCACGGAAAAGCTGAAACGCTATTGGCGTAACTGCCTGAACGTGCGAAGCCCGCTTGCCATTGAAGATGATTTGAGGGAGAATTTGACACTGGCCCTCGAGGCCTGGGCAATCTCCCGTGATTGGAGAAAACCATGCCTCTTAGATTTCTGATTGCTGCGGTAGCGCTTCTGGCACTTTCGGCATGCGCAAGCACCGGTTCTGGCGATATCAACACAACCTATGCTCAATGGCAGGGCGCCTACCCTGAGCCTGAGTTCACCGCGACCGACACGGGTAGCATTCGAATTTCTTACTGAAGTCCGCCGCGCTCAATCGGCCTCATCTTGGTGAGCGCAGGATGCATCTGTGCCATCTGCATTTGCCGCCGAGGGCGCCGCCGCTCGGGCAGGCCAGCTGAGATCCTGCATGCTCGATTGTGGCACATTCTTGCCTGATTCTCTCGAAATCAAAATAATGTGATAAGAAATGCGAACCGGGTTGCGATAGAGAGAACGGTCAGGGCCCAGGAGTGACAATGAGCAAGACCATGTTCCAGAAGCGGGACCTGCGCGAGGAAACCGCGCCGCTTCGCGCGCAAATTCTCGACAAGCTTTTGCAACTGCCCTGGGATGGGATCTCCTTCAAGCACGCGATTCCCGGACTTTCGCTCTATCGTGTCGTCGAGCCGGCCGGACCGTTTTCCGGTGTCTACGAGCCCAGCGTCTCCCTGATCATCAAGGGAAGCAAGAATGTCCATGTGGGCAACGAAACGCTCATCTACGATGAATCCTGCTTCTTCTTGACCGCCATCGGCCTGCCCGTGACCGCCCAGATTTGTGCGGCAAGCGAGGCCCAACCCTATGTCGCGGCCTCGCTGCGGCTTGATTTGGAGAAGCTGCGGCGCATCATAGCCGACTACGACATACACCCGACAGGTATGCCCGAGCGCGACCTCGGCGTCGCCGTCGGCACCGCCACGCCGGAACTCTTCGACGCCTTGCTTCGCCTGATTTCACTTGCGAATTCGCCGAAGGACATACCGTTCCTCGCCAATCATATCCAAAACGAAATCCTCTACCGGCTGCTTACCGGCGAGCAGGGGGCGCGGCTGCGCCGCTTCGCGCTTGCGGGCACGAACAGCAACCGGGTGGCAAAGGCGGTAGCATGGCTGAAGGAGAACTATACCAGTCCATTGCGGGTCGAAGAGCTGGCGGAGATCGCCAACATGGGCGTCTCGACGTTGCACCATCATTTCCGCGCGATGACAGCGATGAGCCCCTTGCAGTTCCAGAAACATCTGCGGCTCCATCACGCACGGGAGCTGATGCTTGCTCAGTCGGTCGATGCTGCAACAGCCGCGTTGCGGGTTGGCTACGAGAGCCCGACGCAGTTCAGCCGGGAATATCGTCGAGCATTCGGGCATCCGCCGTTGCGTGACATCAAGGCGATCCTGAACTCCAACGATTCGACAAAGCGCAATCCAGTCGGGTAGCACCGGCACCGCCGGAACAGGACGCCACTATCCGGCAAGCATGCAGCGCCTCGCCCTATGATCACAATTGCGTCAAGTCGGCAGGAATGGGCAACAATTCGACAGGATTGAATCTTCCGGCCTCAAGGATGGTCTCCTAAGCTGCTGCGGCGGTCTGGTGGGCGCCGGGTGCGAAGCGCCCTGCCGCGTTGCGCGGCCCGCGACCACGGCATAACGCAAGGAGAACACCATGGTGAATGTTACGATCAACGGTGTCGAACATACGTTCGACGCCGAAGCGGATATGCCGCTTCTCTGGGTTATCCGCGACCTTGTCGGGCTGACCGGAACGAAATTCGGCTGCGGCATGGCGCAATGCGGAGCCTGCACGGTCTATGTGGACGGCTCGCCGGTACGGTCCTGTCAAACCTTCATCGGTGACATCGAAGGGGCCAAGGTGACGACAATCGAGGGGCTGAAGGGGAAGGTTGCCGAAACGGTGCAGGCGGTCTGGGCCGATCTCGACGTTCCCCAGTGCGGCTACTGTCAGTCGGGCCAGATCATGTCTGCAACGGACCTCCTGACGACCAATCAGAAACCCACCGACGCGGACATCGACGCGGCCATGTCGGGCAATCTCTGTCGTTGCGCCACCTATCATCGAATCCGTGCCGGCATTCACGAAGCCGCAAAGCGTCTGGAGGCCTGAGCCATGATCCCGAAACTGATGCAATCGGTTGCCCTTCCCACCGCCCGGATCGAGGCGTCGCGGCGGCAGTTCCTGCTCGGCGCGCTCGCGGCCGGTACCGGAATCGCCGTCGGCTATCGCCTGCTGGCAGCATCGCCAGCGGCCGCCGCCGAAACGACGAGCACGGGCGAGGCGCATTCCTTTTCGCCCTACCTGACGATCGATGGGGATGGAAAGGTGACTGTGCTCTCCTCCCAGTTCGAAATGGGTCAGGGCTCCTACAACGGTATTGCCACGCTCGTCGCCGAGGAACTCGACGCCGACTGGTCTACGATCGACGTGATCGGTGCCGCCGGCAATGTGAAGGTCTACGGCAATATCGCCTTTGGTGGCGCCCTCCAGGGCACCGGCGGCTCCACTTCCATGGCTTCGTCCTGGGAACGTTATCGCAAGGCGGGGGCTGCGGCCCGCGCCATGCTGGTCGCCGCCGCCGCCTCCGAATGGGGCGTCGGCGCAGCGGAGATCACTGTCGAAAACGGCGTCCTGTCACACCCGTCCGGCAAGAGCGGCGGTTTCGGCGTCTTCGTCGCCAAGGCGGCAACCATGCCGGTACCGGCCGATGTACCGCTCAAGCAACCGTCGGATTGGAAACTTATCGGCAATGCCGGGCTGAAACGCTTCGACAGCGCCCGTAAGGCCAACGGCACGGAGCAGTACACGATCGACGTCAAGCTTCCCGGCATGCTGACGGCGGTGATGATCCATCCGCCGTTTTTCGGAGCGAAGGTGAAGTCCTTCGATGCTTCGGCCGCAAAGGCTCTCAAGGGCGTGGTCGACGTCGTCGAAACGCCGCGCGGCATCGCCGTGATCGGCGAGCACATGTGGGTGGCGATCAAGGGCCGTGACGCCGTCACCGTCGAATGGGACGAAACGGCGGCGGAAAAACGCGGCACGGATGAGCTCATGTCCATGTACCGCGACCTGGCCAAGAAACCGCCGGCGGCGGTCGCCCGCAAGGACGGCGACGCCGAAGCCGCCTTCGCGAGCGCCGCAAAGGTCATCGAGGGAAGCTTCGAATTCCCCTATCTCGCTCATGCGGCGATGGAGCCCTTGAACGCGGTCGCGCGCATGAACGAGGACGGCACGCTCGAGGTCTGGGGCGGGCATCAGTTCCCGGACGTCTATCAGCGCCTTTCCGCCGAGATTGCTGGCATTGCTCCGGAAAAAGTGCGCCTCAATGTCATGAAGTCCGGCGGCAGCTTCGGCCGGCGGGCGGTGTTCGACGGCGATGTCGTCGTTGAGTCCGTCTATGCGGCCAAGGCCATCGGGTTCCGCGCGCCTGTAAAGGTGCAATGGACCCGCGAGGACGACATGCACGCCGGCCGCTATCGGCCCGCCTATGTGCACAGCCTCAAGGCCGGGCTAGACGAGAACGGAAAGCTCGTGGCTTGGGACGATCATATCGTCGGCCAGTCTATCGTGGCGAAGACCGCCTTCCAGGGCATGATCCAGAATGGCGTCGACCCGACTTCGGTCGAAGGCGCCCACAACCTGCCCTACGCCATTCCGAACCAGACGGTCGGGCTTACGACGACCGACGTCGGCGTTCCGGTCCTGTGGTGGCGCTCCGTCGGCTCGACCCACACCGCCTTCGCGGCAGAAACTTTCCTCGACGAGGTGGCCGAGGCGGCGGGAAGTGATCCGGTCGAGTTCCGCCTCTCCATGCTCGAACCGGACTCGCGTCACGCGAAGGTCCTCAAGCTCGCGGCCGAAAAGGCGGAATGGGAGAAGCCACTCGCCGAAGGCCGCTTCCGCGGCGTCGCTATCGCCGAAAGCTTCGGCTCCGTCGTGGCCGAGATCGCCGAGGTTTCGAGCGATGGGAATGGCGGCATCAAGGTCGAGCGCGTCGTCGCTGCCGTGGACTGCGGACTGGCAATCAATCCCGACCAGGTCCGGGCGCAGGTCGAGGGCGGCATTGGTTTCGGGCTGGGCGCCATACTGGGTGAGGAAATCACGCTGACGGATGGCAAGGTCGACCAGGGCAATTTCGACATGTACACGCCGCTGAGGATCGATGCGATGCCGAAGGTCGAGGTTCACATCGTGCCCTCCGCAAATCCGCCCTCGGGCATCGGCGAGCCCGGCGTTCCGCCGATCGGCCCAGCCGTTGCAAACGCAGCTTACAAGGCGCTCGGCAAGCGGATCCGCGTCATGCCGTTTGCAAAATCGCTCAATGCCTGATCCCTGCACACCCGGCGGCCGGGTGACCGACCGCCGGGGCCGGGTATCCTTGGAGAAGTTGGATGGTCCACCCGGTAAGCCAGGTGGACCTCCTGGCAAGGTGCTACGCGATGATGATCACGATCTCCAGCGACGACGGGTCCACGATGGCAATCCGGCCGTCTGCCAGCACGAAGAACAGGTAGCCTTCGTACTCCGGTACGATCTTCACGATGCGCGTCGGAACCGGTTTCAGCTTGACCTTGACGGTCTCGGGAACCGCTACCCCCACGGACACGTCGAAATCAACGTCGATGGGTTCGACGTTTTCTTCCTTTATGACCTGGGTGATTTCGGTCTTCTGCTCCACCGTCACGTTAACGTCGCCGGATGAACCGGATGTCTGACCCTGCTGCTGTGACGGCTGGGTTTCGCCTTGGGCGGGTTGTTCCGATTCCCCTTGCGACGGCTGCTGTTCACCCTGTGCGGGCTGCTGCTGGTCTGTGCCCTGCTGCTGATCGGTGCCCTGCTGCTGATCGGTGCCCTGCTGCTCGGTTTGCGAGCCGCCCTGATCCGGCTGCGGGGTCGTGCCAGTCTCGCCCTGCTGGTCCTGCTGCTGGTCCGGTTGTTGCTGGCCGGCGCCCCCTTGGTCGGTCGGCTGCTGTTGATCAGGCGTCTGTTGCTGCTGGCCCTCACCCGCCTGCCCAGGATCCGGTTGGCCTGTTCCTCCTTGAGCATCAGGCTGTTGACCCTGTTGTGCCCCGCCCTGCGGGCATTCCGTTCCGGCGGGGCAATCGCTGGATTGGCCCTGCGCCGGCTGCTCCGTTTGCGCGAAGGCTGGACTGCACGCGACGCCGAGGCCCAAGGCAACTGCACTCTTGATGAGAATACTCGTCATCGGAAGTTCTCCAATTGATTGTCCCTTCCGACAGCCAACCGCTTATCGGCAGGTTTGTTCCGTGGCAATGGCTCGTCGGTTGCGCCATCGGCCGAACTTTCGAAGGAAAGACCAGGCATAAAGGGCGTTTTCTTGCCCTAAACGCCGAGAATGCGAATCTGTTAGACATAACTGATATACCGTGTTGCAGCAGGAGCTAATCCTCGTCACAGCCGGTCAGATGGGGTATTCTCTTCGGTCTGCCGTCACCGGCTAAGGCGTGGGGTGTGGGGCCCGGAGGGCGGACTGTAGGGGCTCGTCACCGAGCCGGTCGCCTGCAGAGCGCAAAAGGGGGGCGCAAGGTGGAGGAGTCGAGCCTCAGCATCGGACGTCAGATGGAATTGCTGGAGCGGGAGCTTGGCGAAGCGCTCGAACAGCAGACCGCGACAAGCGAAATCCTGCGCGTCATCTCGACCTCGCCCACCGACATACAGCCGGTGTTCGATGCGATAGCGCAAAACGCCGCGAGGCTGTGCGGCGCAGAGTTCTGCTTCGTTTTCCGGTTCGACGGAGACCTCCTGCACCCTGTTGCCTATCACGGCATTTCGGGCGAAGGCATCGAAGCGGTACGTGCCAATTTTCCGCAGCAACCAAATACAGGCAATGTCACAGGACGGGCCTTCATCAGCGGCGCCATCGAGCAAGTTCCCGATGTTTTTGCCGACGCTGATTACCGGATGCTCTCGCTGGCGAAAATCGTGTCCTACCGCAGCGCCATCGGCGTGCCGCTGGTGCGGAAAGGACGTCCGATCGGATCACTCGCCGTCACTCGACGCGCTGTCGGATTCTTTCCAGAGCGGCAGGTCGAGTTACTGCAAACCTTCGCCGATCAGGCGGTGATCGCCATAGAGAACGTCCGCCTTTTCGAGGAGGCGCAGACGCGCAATCGAGAGATCAAAGAAGCGCTCGAACAGCAGACCGCGACAAGCGAAATCCTGCGCGTCATCTCGACCTCGCCCACCAACATACAGCCGGTGTTCGACACCATAGCGTTGCGTGCCGCCAGACTTTGCGGAGCGCAGTTCTGCCACGTGTTCCGTTACGATGGCGAACTTCTGCACTTCGTGGCGTATCACCGGCTGGAGCCGGAGGGCGTCGAGGCGGTGCGCGCGATGTTTCCGGCCCCGCCTGATCGAGGCAGTGCCGCGGGGCGTTCGATCCTCAGCCGATCGGTGGAGCAGATACCGGACCGGCTCGCCGATCCTGAGTATCAGGCCCACACCGCCCTTGGCGTCCAGTCCGTGAACTACCGAAGCCTGGTCGCGGTACCGATCATGCGCGACGGCAGGCCGATCGGAACCATCGTCGTCGCGCGAACCCAGCCCGGAGTGTTTCCTGATCGGCAAGTCGAACTCCTGCAGACCTTTGCCGATCAGGCGGCGATAGCGATCGAGAATGTTCGGCTGTTTACCGATCTGGAAAAAAGAAACCTTGAGCTGAAGGACTCGCTACAGCAGCAGACTGCGACAGCGGATGTGCTCAAGGTAATCAACCGGTCGCCGTTCGACCTTCAGGCCGTGCTCGACACCTTGGTCGAGTCCGCAGCGCAACTCTGCGACGCTTACGACTCGGCAATATTCCTGAAGGACGGGGATACTCTTTATGTCAGGGCGCATCATGGGCCGATTCCAATCGATTTCCCAGGCTGGCCGATATCACGGAACTGGGTCACGGGCCGGGCCGTGGTGGACCGAAGGCCCATCCATGTGCCTGATCTGAGCGCCACTCCCGACGAGTTTCCGGACGGCCACATGATGGCCGCACGCATGGGCCACCGCACAATTTTGGCGGTGCCTTTGATGCGGCAGCGGGAGGCGATCGGGGGGCTCGTCATCCGCCGGACAGAAGTCAGGCCGTTCACAGAAAAGCAGATCGAGCTCGTCCAGACCTTTGCAGACCAGGCCGTAATCGCGATCGAGAATGTGCGGCTGTTCGACGAAGTGACGGCGCGAACCGCTGAACTGACCGAGGCGCTGGAGCAGCAGACTGCGACGGCTGAGGTGCTGAAAGTCATCAGCCGCTCCGCATTCGACCTGCAGGCGGTCCTCGACACTCTTGTGACGTCCGCTGCCCGTCTTTGCGAAGCCGACATGGCAACGATGACGCGGCCGATGGGTGACGCGCACTATCCGGTCGCCAGCTACGGCCTCTCGCAGGAATTCGGCCAATATCTTCGGGCTCTTCCGCTGGAGCCGGGACGCGGCACCATCGTGGGGCGGACCTTGCTTGAGGTTCGGCCGGTCCAGGTCGCGGACGTCCTCGATGATCGCGAGTACGCGCTGCACGAGGGACAGAGGCTCGCGGGATTTCGCACTGTGCTCGGCGTGCCGCTGTTGCGCGAAGGCAGCCCGATCGGAGTGCTCGCATTGACCCGCTCGATCGTGCGCCCCTTCACCGAAAAACAGGTCGACTTGGCGTCGACCTTCGCCGACCAGGCCGTGATCGCCATCGAAAACGTCCGCCTATTCCAGGAGGTGCAGTCGAGAACCGAGGAACTGTCACGGTCGCTGGAGGAGCTCAAGGCCGCCCAAGACCGGTTGATCCAGACCGAGAAACTCGCGTCGCTCGGGCAGCTGACCGCCGGAATTGCGCACGAGATCAAAAACCCGTTGAACTTCGTCAACAATTTCTCGGCGCTGTCCGTCGAATTGATCGAAGAGTTGCAGCAAGTGCTCGATGGCGCCGTAGGTGACAGCGCCGCTCGCTCCGAGATCGACGAACTCACTGCCATGCTCAGGGGCAACCTTGAGAAGATCGTCCAGCACGGCAAGCGCGCCGACTCGATCGTCAAGAACATGCTCCTGCACTCACGCCAAGGGGCGGGCGAGCACAGGCCGGCCGATATCAATGCAATCCTCGAGGAGAGCCTCAATCTCGCTTATCACGGTGCCCGTGCCGGGGAGCAGGGCTTCAACATCACGCTCGAGAAATCCTTCGATCCGGCAGCCGGCGAGATTGACCTCTACCCGCAAGAGATCACACGTGTGCTTCTCAATCTCATCTCCAATGGCTTCTATGCCACCAGCAAACGCGCGGCTTCCGAATCTGCCGACGGGTACGAGCCGAAGTTGGCCGCGGTGACCAGAAACCTCGGAGACAGTGTTGAAATCATCATCCGCGACAATGGGCTCGGCATTCCACCGGAAGTGAAAGAGAAGATCTTCAATCCCTTCTTCACGACCAAGCCTGCTGGCGAGGGCACGGGGCTCGGCCTTTCGCTCAGCCACGACATCATCGTCAAGCAGCATGCCGGTTCAATCGAGGTGGACACGGAACCGGGTCACCATACCGAGTTTCGCATCCGGCTGCCGCGGATTGCCGCTGCGATCATAAAATCGGAGGGCAGATCATGAGCCTCCTTATCCTGGTGGTCGACGACGAGCCTGACATCGAGTTGCTTTTCAGGCAGCAATTCCGCCGGGACCTGCGCGCCGGCCGCTTCGCAATGGAGTTTGCACAGTCGGCGCCAACCGCGCTTGAGCGGATCGCCGATGCCGTCGACGTCACGCTTATTCTCATACTGTCCGACGTCAACATGCCGGGGATGAGCGGGCTCGAACTGCTGCCGAAGGCACGGAATTTACGGCCTGACGTGCCGGTGATCATGATCACCGCTTACGGCGATGCGGACACGAAGCGGAGAGCTCTCGAAAGCGGCGCGGAAGCGCTTTTGACCAAGCCGATCGACTTCGTCGCACTACGGGAAGAAATCGACATGCGAATTGGGCGCGCCGCATGAGCACCAGCATACTCGTTGTTGACGACGAGCCGGACCTGGAGCGCCTGCTTGTCCAAAAATTCCGGAGGCAGATCCGCGACAGCACGCTGCGTTTTCTGTTTGCCCGCGACGGAGTCGAGGCCTTGGCCGTACTGGCTGCAAACCAGGACGTGGACATGGTGCTGAGCGATATCAACATGCCGCGGATGGATGGCTTGTCGCTGCTCGCGAAACTTCAGGAGAGGGACGCGGAGTTGTCCACGATCATCGTCTCCGCCTACAGCGATATGGCGAATATCCGAACCGCGATGAACCGCGGCGCTTATGATTTCGTGACGAAGCCGATCGATTTTCCGGATCTGGAGGCGACGATCGTCAAGACGATCCACCACGTGGAAGCGCTGCGTGAGGCACAGCGCCGGCAGTCGGCGGCCGAGCAGGCCCGTGCGTCGCTTTCCCGCTATTTCTCGCCTAATCTCGCCGAGCGTCTGGCAAGCAGCGCCGAGACCCTTGATCTTGGCGGCACGCGCCGGGAGGTTGCCTCACTTTTTACCGATCTGACGGGTTTCACCACGCTCGTCGAGACGATCGAGCCAAGCGTGCTCGGACCACTCGTCAATGATTACATCGTCGGCATGACCGACATCGTGTTCGCCCATGACGGTACTGTCGCAAAGATCATCGGCGACGCGCTCCACGTGCTGTTCGGGGCTCCTGCCGACCAGCCGGATCATGCCGGTCGCGCCGTCGCCTGTTCGCTCGCCCTCGACGCCTTCGCGCGGTCCTTCCGCGAAGACTGGAGTAGAAAAGGGATAATCCTTGGCGACACCCGGATCGGCGCGCACGCCGGCACGGCTGTTGTCGGGAATTTCGGCGGAGGACGGTTTTTTGACTACAGCGCCTATGGCGACACGATCAACGTCGCCGCGCGCCTGGAAGTGGCCAACAAAACGCTAGGCACCCGCATTTGCGTGAGCGGCAGCCTCGCCACCAAGGCGCAGGATTTCCGCGGCCGGCCGGTAGGCGACCTCCTCCTCAGAGGCAGGGCCGAACCGATCCGCGCTTTCGAGCCCCTTGACGCCGCAGTTTATGCGAGCGCAGAAACACAGGCCTACATGGAGGCCTTCGGAAAGCTCGAGGCCCGCGACCCCGGTGCACTCGCTTCGTTTGCCGCACTGGTTGGTCGCAATGCGGAGGACCGGCTTGCGAGCTTTCACCTCAAGCGTCTGCTGAACGGCGAAACGACGACGATAATTACGCTTTGAATGACCAGCTACATTGGCGGCAGATCGTACGCCGCTAGATTGGCGCATAGGGACGACGTTCTAAAGTGATGCATTATCCGGCGCCCTGGCGAACGAGAGCCGAGCGTTTGCCCCCGTAAAGATCGGCGGCAAAAACGCATGCAGCATTGTGATCTGGCGAGAGACCGTATGACGGCGGCGTGCTTCGGGCGCACTCGTCGAAAGCGAGGGGACAGCGGGTTCTGAACCTGCAGCCGGAAGGGGGGCTCGTCGGACTGGGTACTTCTCCCACCATCAATGGTGCGCTACGGAGTTTTTCAACTCGTGGATCGACCACGGGAACTGACGCCAACAGCATCTGCGAGTAAGGATGGCTGGGACGGTCGTAAAGCTCCTGGGACGGCCCATGCTCCACGATCTTGCCGAGATACATCACGTAGACGCGTGACGCCGCCTGCCTTACCAGCGAAAGATCGTGGGCGATAAACAAGCATGCCACGCCCAGCTCCCTCTGCAGTCGTAGGAAGAGGTTCATCACCTGCGCTCGGATGGAAAGATCGAGAGCGCTTACCGGCTCGTCGCAGATCAGCACCCTCGGGTTCACCGCAAGCGATCGGGCAATGGCAACGCGCTGGCGCTGGCCGCCCGAAAGCTCACGGGTGTGACGGTCCTTGATCGCGTGCGTCAAGCCGACCTGATCCAGCAGTTCCTTGGTCCGGCGATTTCGCTCGTGCTGCGACCTGAGGCCACCGATGAGCAACGCTTCATCGAGAGCCTCGCCAACCGTTTGTCGCTCGTTCAGAGATGAATATGGATCCTGGAAGACGTATTGGAGCGCCCGCCGACTGTTGCGCAATGCGGCTCCTGAAAGTCCGCTGAGGTCTACTCCATCGAGCAACACCCGCCCGCCGCTCGCCTTCTCGAGCCCCACGATGGTTCGCCCGAGCGTCGACTTTCCACAACCGGATTCGCCCACCAGTCCGACGATCTCGCCCGGGTAAAGCTCGAGCGAGACGTCATCGACTGCATGCACATATTTGCCCCGCTGGACGCTTTTGAAGCGCGTCTGCAGGTTCTCGACTTTAAGTACGGGCGCGTGTGTCATGCGGCAGCCTTTCCTTGATTGACGACCGAGCAGGCCACGGAAACCTTTCTGTCCGAGATTGGAACCATTGACGGCCGGATGCGCGTGCATGCAGCAACCGCAAGCTCGCAGCGCGGTGCGAAAGCGCAGCCCTTGATCGGCGCACCAAGCATCGGCGGCACGCCGGGCAGACCCCGGAACTCGGAACCAATCGGGTCGTCCCGCCGAGGAATCGCATTGATCAAACCCTTGGTGTAGGGGTGACGAGGATTGACCAGGACCTTGTCCACCGGACCGCATTCGGCGGCGCGTGCCGCGTACATGACGACGATGTCGTCGGCAGCCCCGGCGACCACGCCCATGTCGTGGGTGATCAACACCATGGCCATGTTGAGGCGCTGCTGGAGATCTTTGAGCAATCGAAGTATCTGCGCTTGGACCGTCACGTCGAGGGCCGTTGTCGGCTCGTCCGCAATGAGGAGCTTCGGCTCGCCGGCAAGTGCAATGGCGATGACGATGCGCTGCCTCAAGCCGCCCGACAGTTCATGCGGGAACTGCCTGAGCCGTGCGGCGGGATCTGATATCCCGACAAGCTTGACGAGATCGAGTGCTCTCGCTTCTGCTGAGCGCGGACTCATGTTGAGGTGCAGTTCCGCCATTTCAGCGATCTGTCGCCCGATACGGCGCACAGGATTGAGCGCACTCATCGGGTCCTGGAAGATGAAGCCGATGGATTTTCCGCGGAATTTGCGGATCTCGGGTTCGGCGAGGCCGATCAACTCCTGACCGTCAAACCGCACTGAGCCGGAAAGGTTCGTCGTCACACCCGTCGGCATCAGCCCAAGCGGAGCAAAGTTCATCACTGTCTTGCCGCTGCCACTTTCGCCGACGATCGCAAGACATTCGCCTTGCCGGACCGAGTAGCTGACGCCGTCGACCGGGCGCACCGCCGACTTGGCAGTCAGCAGATCAACCGTCAGATTGTTGACGGACAATAGTGGTTCGTCATGCATCGACATTCTCCCTTGCCCAGCCGGCAACCTCGATCCGACGTGCAGCAAGCATGCGTCGGGTGAGTGGTTTGGGGATGCGGTTGAGCGCAATCGATTCTCCGAGTGTGTTGAAACCGATGACCGCAGCCGTCAGCGCCAGCCCCGGCAGGAGAACCTGGCGCGGGTCGGACTCGAGATAGGGCAGCGCGTCGACCAGCATCTGGCCCCACTCGGGCGTGGGCGGCTGGATGCCCAAGCCCAGGAAGCTGAGCGTTGCGACAGCGAGCGCTGCCACGCCCGCGTCGGCGGTCGCATAGACCATCACGGCACCGATCGTGCCGGGAAGGAGATGATTGAAGTAGATGCGCCAAGGGCTGGCGCCCAGCACACGCAACGCCTCGATATGAGGATTGCTCATGATGCTGACGGCAACGGCGCGGCTGATACGGCCACTCATCGGCCACCAGGCAAGCGCCAGCGCCAACACCATCGTCCAGTATCCCGGGCCAACGATGCCGATCACTGCCAGTGCGATGATCAGACTCGGTATGGACAGACCGACATCGACTACACGCATCAAAAGATCGTCCACCCAACCTCGGTGATAGCCGGCGATCGTGCCCATAGCGATGCCAATCGTCATGGCTATGCCGAGGACGGAACCGACGCTCACCAGCGACGTGTTCGCAGCGATGATCAGCCTGCTGAACGTGTCGCGCCCAAGATGGTCTGTACCGAGCCAGTGGGCAGCACTTGGCCCACCGCCAGCCTCCAGCAGGTTCTGGGCGCTGGGATCCTGGGGCGCCAGCCAGGGAGCGAATGTACCGAGGGCGATAAACAGGCCGATGGTGATCAATGCCGCTCTGGGCATCTTGTTCACCCTGGCCAGGATAGGGTTCAGTCTCTTCATGATCAGCTCCATTGGCGCCTGATGCGAGGGTCGGTCAAAAGCACCGCAACGTCGACGACCAGGTTCACGAGTATGAAGAAGGTGAGAAAGATGAGCAGGCATGCCTGCACCACCATGAAGTCGCGAAAGCGCACGCCGGCGAGGAAGTAATCGCCGAGGCCCTGCCATGCGAAGAGCGGCTCGACAATGATCGCGGTGGCAGTCATCAGCCCAACTTGAGTGCCAAGTGCGTTGATGAAGATGGGCGTGATGTTCGGCAACGCATCGCGGAACAGGATCGCGGTGCGACTGAGCCCCTTGCTCTTCGCGGTTAGAACAAAGGGGCTCGCCATCGCCTCTTCCAGCCCTACTCGCACGACGCGACTGAGGACCGCAGCGGGCAGGACACTGACAGTGAGCCACGGCAGGATCCAGCTTTGCGGACCGTCGAAGCCGAAGGATGGCAGGAGCTGGAAGGTGACCGAGAAGCCGTAAATCATCAACGCGCCAACGAAGAATGTCGGTGTCGACGCGCCGAGCAACGCCAGACCGCGGGAAACGCGGTCTGGCAGTTTGTATGGCCACAGTGCGCCCACGACGCCGAGCGCCAGGCTCATCAAGGTCGCTATGGCGGCCCCGCCGGCAATCAGTGTTCCGGTGATGAGCATGCGGGCGGCGAGGTCCGCACTAACAGCCTGGCCCGTCCTGTAGGAGATGCCGAAGTCGCCGCCGACCGCATCGCCGAGCCAATCCACATAGCGCATCAGCAATGGCTTGTTCAGTCCTATCTCTTCGGCAACCTGCTCGACATAACCCGGTGTCGCGACGGCTCCTCGAAGTTCGGCAATCAGGACCGCAACATTCCCCGGAGCCGACACGACGAGGGTGAAGCACACCAAGGATGCCAAGAAAAGCAGGATCAGGGAGTGCTTCAGCCGCTTGCTGATGAAGTGCAACAAGGCGCGCTCCTCCCTACTCGGCCAACACGATGTTTTCGTACGGCATGTCGTATTCGGTGACCGGACTCGTGAAGCCCTGGACCCGCTTGGAATGCGCCCAGATGCTCGGCACGTAGACCAGCGGCGCGATCGCATCGTTGTCCCGCAGCCAGTCGTAGACCTTCTGAATGGTCGGTTGGATCTGGTCTCCGGTTGCCGCGGTCGCCGCATTGATCAGCGGATCCAGATTGGCCGGATCAGTGACCAGCTTGCCCTCGACGTCGTTGTGGAAGGTCGAGAGACACAGCCCCACGATCGAGCCAAACGGATCATAAGGCGCGCCGTAGGTCAGGAAGAAGCCGAGGTCGTACTTCTGTTCCAGCATGTCGGTGTGCTTGGAGGCATGGTCGACCGAGCGGATCACCAGATCGATGCCGATCTCCTTCATCTCGGATTGGATGACTTCGGCAATCACGCGTGATCCCGGCACGGCGTCCGGGCTGACGACCAATTCGAGCGTCAGTGGCTTGCCGTTCTTGGATCGGATGGGACTTCCCGTCCAGCCGGCCTTTTCGAGCAGCGCCGATGCGGCGACAGCATCGCGGACGGGTGCATCATGTTGCGTCCCGGCGTAGGGCAAAGCGTCCGAGAACAGGTTGCCGGCGGGCTTCGCGTAGCCGTGATAGAGCACCTTGGAGATAGCCGCGCGATCGATGCCGATGCTGACAGCCTTGCGGACCTGAGAATCCTTAAGTGCCTCGGCGCGGTCGGGATTGAACGCCATCACCAGCGTGACGTTGCCCGGATCGACGACGACGTTGAAACCGGCCGCTTCGAGCTGTTTGCCCTCTTCCGGGGTCAGGGGCGCGATCCAGAACCCCCCGACCATGTCGATTTCGCCGGCACGCAACGCCGCAACCCGTGAACGCGCATCGGGGATGACCTTGGCCTCGAGGCGCTCATAGGTCGGCTTGTCGCCCCAATAGCCGTCGTAGTGCTCGAAGACGCTCTGGGTGTCGTCCGCGCTGATCTGAACCCAGGGTCCTGTTCCAACTGGCTCCTTGAACTTGCCGTCGGCGCCGACCGACTTGGGGCTGAGGAACCGCGGTGGCCGGGTGCAGGAAAGCTCCTGCATAAGAGCCAGGACAGGTTCCCTGAAATGGAGCGTGACGTGGTAATCATCGATGACTTCCAACGACTCGAACAGCTTGGAGCAGTTCATCCAGCTAAACTGGTCATGCCCCATCCAGCGTTCGAGATTCCACTTACATGCCGCTGCGTCGAAGATTGTCCCGTCCTGAAACGTAACACCTTTGCGCAGGGTGAGATGAAGCGTCTTGCCGCCGTCCTCGATTGACCAATCACTCGCCAGGCAAGGTTCGATCCGGCCGCCCTTGCCGTACTTCACAAGCGGCTCGAACATCAGGTCCTGGATGGCCCAGATCGCGTAATGGCTTTGCGGGTCGAGATTGCCGGCGGGCTTAGCGATGGCAACGCGTAAGGTGCCGTTTGCACCCTGTGCATATGCAAGTTTCGACAGCGCGCTTTGCGCCAAGACCAGCCCAAGGGCGCCGGATGCCCCGTGCAGGAAGGTACGCCTCGTCAATGACATGTGTTGTTCCTCCTTTTTGGTGTTCCCTGAGCCCATCGCGGCCACTGCGTTTTGGGCGTTATTTTTGTATAGGCAAAATGATCGTCTCATGTACACAAACCATAGTCAACATTGTATTCATCAGGTTTGCGAAATTTACCGGATGGTAAAGAACTGAACCAAAGAGAAATGGCGCCTTGTCGGCAGGATCGGCCGATGGAATGCGGGCAGTCTGGGACTCTTCGCAAGATTGTGCGTCTACGCCGCGCGAGGTTTACTCACGACGTCACATCCAAACCTATGACTATTGTGTACAATGTGTAGCCAAGATCCGCCGAAACTGCCGTTGCAGATGGCATCCGCAGGCTACTGAACCAATCAGGCGCTGGGTCGGGAAGTTGGTGGAGTAGTCGACAAGCTGCTCCACAGGCGCGGGAGGGCGACCGCCAGCTTCCCGGAACCCGGTGCGTTCGGCACAGAGAGCCTAACGGCTTGCGCCTGTCCTCGGGGCTTCCGCTTTCCGGGCGAACCTGACGGAACGCCGAAAAGCATCACCTCATGTCGGAGTTGCAGCAAAACGGAAACTGTATCGAAATCAGCGCAGCGACACTCTACCTCGCGCCAAGGCCGGCAGTCCCGTAGGTCGCGTGCGAGAGGGCTCGTTCGATCCCGCGCAGTTCCGCAAGCCCCTTCAGCCGGCCGATTGCCGGATAACCGGGCTGGGCGCCGCGTGAGAGATCGTCGAGGATTTCCTGGCCGTGATCCGGCCGCATCGGAATCTGGTGGTCCGCTCGCCCGACGGCGCGCCGCCGTTGCTCTTCCTTGAGCAGCTCGGCGATCACCGCCACCATGTCGGTGTCGCCCTCCAGATGCTCGTCCTCGTAGAACGAGCACGGGGTCCGCTCCTCCTCGCGGCGGACATTGCGCAGGTGGACGAAATGGATGCGCGGCGCGAACTGGCGAACCATCGCCGGCAGATCGTTGGCCGCAAGCGCGCCGAGCGAGCCGGTGCAGAATGTGACCCCATTGGCCGGACTGTCGACCTCCCGCAGCATGAAGGAGTAGTCCTCCGCGGTCGACAGGATACGCGGCAATCCCAGCAGCGCCCATGGCGGATCGTCCGGATGGGCGCAGACATTGATGCCGACCCGTTCCGCAACCGGCGTCACCTCGGCAAGGAAATCGACCAGGTGACGCTTGAGCTTTTCACGGCCGATGCCGGCATAGGTTTGTAGATGTTGGCGCAGTTGCGGCAGGCTGTATCCGTCGGCGGAGCCCGGCAGACCCGCACCGATGTTGCGCGAGAGCGCAAGCCGGCGCTCTTCCGTCATTTCGCGAAAGCGCCGCTCGGCCTGCTCGGCGGTCTCCTCATCATAATCGTCGATCGCGCCAGGACGCTCTAGCAGATGGAGATCGAAGGCGGCAAAGTCGATCCGGTCGAAGCGCATGGCTTTCGCCCCATGCCGGGCGGTCCAGCGCAGGTCCGTGCGGGTCCAATCGAGAATCGGCATGAAATTGTAGCAAACCGTGCGTATGCCGGCGGAAGAAAGGCGGCGCAGCGTCTCCTGCCAATTGGCAACATGCTCGCGCCAGGGGCCTGTTTGCGTTTTGATGCTTTCGGACACCGGGACGCTTTCCACGACCTCCCATTCCAGACCACCCGCGCGGACCTCCTGTTGCCGCTTTTCGATCTCCGCAACCGGCCATACGTCCCCTGTCGGAATGTGATGGAGCGCGCTGACGATGCCGCGCGCACCGGCTTGCGCCGCATCCCGCACGCTCACGCGATCCACTGGTCCGAACCAACGCCAAGTATGTCTCATCTAGGACTCCCTCAGGGCAGAAATGTCAGTTGCACCTTGCACGCAGCCGAGCGGTCTCCGGCCTGCTCGAAAGCCTCGACGGCCCGATCAACCGGGAAGGCGTGCGAAATGATCGGGCGTATATCGATCCGTCGCTCGGCGATGAGTTGGACGGCCAGGGCAAACTCGCCGTCAAACCGCTGTGATCCGATCAGCCGCAATTCCTTGCCTACCAGAGCATTGAGCGGAAGGATGATATCGCCCGTCACACCAACCTGCACGATCAGGCCGCGCGGTCTGACCGCTGCGATCGCGCTCCGAAGCGCCGGTTCGGCGGCCGAGCACTCGAAAACGACGTCGAATTGGCCTTTGTCAGCCTCATAGGCGGCAAGGCCCGCGGGATCATGGCGGACGTTGACCACCCGCGTCGCGCCCATTGCCATCGCCCGATCGAGTGCCGCATCGGCAAGATCCGTGACGACGATTGTCTCAGCGCCCGCGTGGCGCGCAGCCGCGACCACGAGGGCGCCGATCGGCCCCGCGCCGGTGACCAGCACATGCTTGGCCTTGAGATCGCCGGCCTGCCCGACCGCATGAAGGCAGACGGCGAGCGGTTCGGCGCAGGCGGCCTCGCCAGCGCTGACCAACGTACCCGCCGGGAAACACTGGTTCGCCGGAACCACCAGCCAGTCGCGGAACATGCCCTGGGTATGGGGAAAGCGCATGGCACTGCCCAGGAACTGCATGTTCAGGCAATGAATGGGAAGCCCCTCCCCGCAAAATCGGCAGGTTCCGCAGGGTTGGCTCGGATTGACCGCCACCAGATCGCCAATCGCAAGCCCGGACACGCCGGCGCCGAGTGCGGCGACATGGCCGGACGCCTCATGACCAGGAATAATGGGCTCGCGCACCCGGATGGGACCGAAGCCCCCATCCTGGTAATAATGGAGATCGGAGCCGCAAATGCCACCGGCCGCCATCTTCAAGAGGACCTCGCCTTCACCTGGCGCGGAGACCTCGGCAACTTCGAGCCGGAGGTCCCGTTGGCCATAAAGTCGGGCAAGACGCGTGCGCATCGATACTCCTGCCATCAGCGGATCAGCCCGACCGCGCTCGGCAGCCACAGCGTGATCGCCGGAACGAAGGTGATCAGGATCAGCGCGATGAAGAGCGGCAGGAGCCAAGGCAGGATCGCCATGGTCGTCCGCTCGACCGAGAGCTTGGCGACGCGCGACAGAACGAAGAGCACCATGCCAAGCGGCGGGTGGAGCAGGCCGATCATCAGATTGAGGGTCATGATCAGGCCGAAATGCACGGGATCGATATCGAATTGAGCCGACAAAGGTAAGAGGATCGGCACCAGGATGGTGATCGCGGCGATCGTGTCGAGAAAGCAGCCGACGAACAGCATCAAAAGGTTCACGAGGATCAGGAAGACCCATTTGTTTTCGGTGATCGTCAGGATCGCGCCGGAAAGCATCTGGGCGGCTTGGCTTACCGTCAGGAGCCACGCGAAGATTGACGCCGCCGTGACGATGAAGAGCACCGAGGCAGTGGTCTCGATCGTATCGAAGGTCGCCCGCGTCAGCGTCGACATGGTCATCGTCCGGTAGCGCACCAAGCCCAGGAACAGCGACCAGAGAACGGCAGCAACGGCGGCTTCCGTTGGCGTGAACCAGCCCATCGTCATGCCGCCGATCAGTATCACCGGGGTCATCAGCGCCATGACGGCGGAGAAATCGAAATACCAGTCGAGGGCGAGAAGGATTAGGAGCGCGATGCCGGCGGCGACGTTTATCGACAGGCCCGCCGACATCAGGAGATAGATGAAGATCGGCACCGCGAGCACGACGACGACCTCGAGCGAAGCCGACAGCAACCGCGTCACTTCGAAAGGCGTGTCCGAACCCCAGCCGCGCTTGTAAGCGAAGATGGCGACCGTCAGCATCATCAGAACCGTCATCACCACGCCAGGGACGATACCGGCCATGAACAACGCGCCGATCGAGACATTCGCCATCATTCCGTAGATGACGAAGGGCAGCGACGGCGGAAAGATCGGACCGAGCGTTGCCGACGCGGCCGTCACGCCGACGGCGGCCTCAACCGGGTAGCCGTGATCCTTCATCGCCTTGATTTCGATCGTGCCGATGCCGGCGGCATCGGCAAGCGCCGTGCCCGACATGCCGGAGAAGATCACCGAACCGATGATGTTGACCTGTGCGAGGCCGCCCTTCATCCAGCCGACAAGAGCGACGGCGAAGGAATAGATGCGGCCGGTGACACCGGCGGAGTTCATCAGGTTGCCGGCGAGAATGAAAAACGGCACTGCAAGCAGCGGGAAACTCTCGACACCCGCGATCATCCGCTGCGCCGCGATAATGTCGGGCGCGACATTGTAGAAGACCAGATAGAGGACCGATGCAGCGGCCATCGAGATGGCGACAGGCACCCCGACCAGCATCAGCAGGAGAAACGAACCAACGAGCAGCAGCATGGATCAGCCCTCAACCTTATGGAATTCCTCGGGCTTTTCGAGAACCGAATAGCCGCGGCGCTGATTGGCGATAAAGACCTGGATCGAGCGGACGAGCATCAGTACGAACCCGGCCATCACGCTGTAGAAGACGATGTTGCGGGGCAGATTGACGGTCACCATGCGCTCGTTGGCGACGATCGCTACGTAGCGCCACATCAACCAGCAGGCATAGGCGAAGAAGCCGATCCGCACGAGATCGACGAAGATCGCCATGGCGCGCGCGATCGTCCGCGGCAGATAGTGATAAAGCACATCGACCTGGATGTGCCGCGAAACCCGAACGCACATGACGGAGCCGAGGAACACGACGCCAATCAGGCAGTTTGTGGCGATCTCCTCCGTCCAGGCGTAGGAATCATTGAGGACATAGCGCGTGAAGAACTGCAGGAACACGCATGCCGTCATCACCCAGAAAATGGCAAGCGTTACCCAATCCTCGAAGGCATAGTTCGAAATATCCGCAGCCGGCGGAGCCTCATCGAAGGAATGAGCGATTTCCTCCGGCGTCGTCTGCAAATGGACTTCCTGTGACATGGGCAATCATCCGGTGAATGGTGGGCGGAACGCCGGCCGCTCTGCCGAGCGGCTGGCATTGCAGCACCGCGCATTCATGAATGCGCTCAGTCGCTGCAAAGTCTTTGACCGCAGAACGGGATCAGGAGAAGCATGCGCGGCTCTCCCGCGTCCCGTTCTGATCTGCGCGTAGCGGTCACGCATGATTTGGGCCGGTACGAACCCAAGTCTTCGTGCGATCACTTGACGGCGCGGACAGCCTCCCAGTCTTCCTTGGTGTAGCCGAAGTCCTCAAGCTTGACCTTGTCCATCACGGTCGACTCGAAATCGGCCTTGTCGACTTCGGTCACTTCGATGCCGCGTTCCTTGAAGGTCTCGACGAGTTTGTTCTCACGCTCCTCAATGATCTTGGTGGCGCGCTCCGCGGCCTCCTGCATCACTTCGGTGAAGATCTGCTTGTCGGCATCGGAAAGCTGCGACCACAGGTTCTTCGAAACGACCGTGTTCAGATGATCGACGATGTGGCCGGTCAGCACGATGTGCTTCTGCACCTCGTAGAACTTCTTCGCCTCGATCGTCGTCAGCGGGTTTTCCTGGGCCTCAACCGTGCCGTTCTGGAGCGCGAGATAGACCTCGGCAAAGGCGATCGGCGTCGTGTTGGCGCCGCAGGCCCGCGGCATGGCGAGATAGGCCGGAACGTCCGGCACGCGCATCTTCAGCCCCTGCATGTCGGCACATTTGGCAATCGGCCGGTTCGACGTCGTGTGACGGGTGCCATAATAGGTGACGGCGGTGATGTGGTTGCCCGAGGCCTCCTCGTATCCTTGAGCCAATCGCTTGAAGACATCGGTCTTGGTGTAGGCGATCAGATGGGCCGGGTCGCGGAAGATATAGGGAAAGTAGGTGACGCCGATCGGCGCATATTCGCGCGCGGCGAAGCTCGAACCCGAAATGATGATATCGACGGTGCCGAGCTTCAGGCCCTGGTTGATATCGGCCTCCTTGCCGAGCTGCGAGGCCGGGAAGACATCGATCTTGTAACGCCCCTCGGTGCGTTTGCCGATCTCTTCAGCGGCCCAGACGGATTCTGTGTGGAACGGCTCCGAGGTCTCGTAGACATGCGCCCATTTAAGCGCCGTCTGAGCCTGCGCGGCCAGCGCCGAAGCCAGAATAGTCGCAGTCGCACCCAGTAGCGTTAACAGTTTGAATTTCATCTTCTTCCTCCTCCCAAGCGAAGTGATTGAAATAGAGCGCTATTTGCCCCCGACACGCCTCCATGCGGCCGGTATCGTGCTGTCGGACGGCTCCTCCCCGAAGCTCGCCGACAGGCGAAGTTGAGATTGGTCGAGATGCGCACGCATCGCGGCGCGTGCGGCGGGCGGATCGCCGGCAGCGATCGCGTCGCGGATCGCGCGATGTTCCTCCATCGCGGCGCGCCAGGTCTCGGTGTTTTCGAAATAGCTGGCGAGCTTCTCGAAATACGGCGTCATGCGCATGTCGTGGATGCTGCCGACGAAACGGTTCAGCGTCTGATTGGCGATGATGCTCGAGACGATGACATGGAACTCGCGATCGAGCGCAAGCGCCTGGCGCCGGTCTTCGAGCGCCGCAGCCATCCGCGCCAGATTGTCGTCCATGACGGTTATATGCTCGGGCCGGGCCAGCCGAGCAGCCTCCTCGGCGATCGCGCACTCGACCACCGCCCGCGCCCTCAGCAATTCGAAGGGACCTTCGAAATCCTCTGGCGGCGTATCCGATGCTGCATCCTTGCGCGCCGTAACATAGATGCCCGAGCCCATGCGGATGTCGATAAAGCCCTCGACCTCGAGCACAATCAACGCCTCGCGGATGGTGGGGCGGGAAACCCCCAGCTTCTGTGCGAGTTCCCGCTCAGCCGGAAGCCGCGAGCCGGGCGCCAACTCGCCACGCTCGATCAGGGCGCGCATCTGGTCCGCGACCTGACGATACAGGCGGCGCGATTCCACGGCAGAGAACATCGTGTCCCTCGAATACAGCCTTGCGGTTACCGGCGGCCAAGTGGCCAAGTGGTCATACCAATCACGATAGTACCAACCCGGGCGAGCGAGTCAACTGTGTCCGAGACCACGAAGCCGACACAGCTATCGCGGCTCTATCTCTTTTCGGCAGGCTTGAGGGGCTTACCCAACCGGAGGCCGGCCGATGCACGCAGCACCGCTATCGCCGCGACGTGCCTTTTTAAGACGCCTCTGACGAAAACCAGGCTTCGCCTGACCACTACCGCACGACAATGACCCGCCGCACAGTTTTAAACTTGCCGCTCGCGGGCCAAACTGTGGCTCAGCTTGCCAGAGATGGTTCTTCCAGTGCCCTTCCTGTGGTATGTTTCCGGATTGCGCTTCCTCCCGGAGGGACACCAAAATGGAAGCTCTTACCGCCTTGGCGCGAAACTGTATTTTCGCATTTTTAACCGGTTGCATCCTCCTCTTGCCTCCGGCGGCGGCTGAAGAGGCCGCTGATGTAGCGACCGGGACGCGGCTTGCGGAATTGCTCAGAGCCGCCCGAAGCGTCCTTTCGAATTATCAGTCGCTGATTAACGATCCAGCCATCGGAGACAAGCATCTCGATGGCGAGCGTTTCACGGCGGAGGCGATTGCCCTCTATGGCAAGCGTACCGGTGTTGACTTGATCTCCGGTGATCTCGAGGCGCGCGATCAAAAACTGCTCCAGGCACAGATCGAGGCTATGCGTGAAGTCGTCGACCAGCAGCAGGACGACATGAACCGCCCCGGCATCGGCTTTAAGGGTTTCGTCCCGGCGGTTTTCGCGCGCCTGATGAACGAGAAATTCGCCACCAAAGTGGGAAACGAGGCGCTGGTCCGCGTGACTGCGCCGGAGGTCCTCGTCCGCAACCGCAAGTCACTGCCGGATACTTGGGAGACACGCGTCATCAATGAAGTCTTCTCGGACCCAAAGAGGCCGAAGGGTGATGCCTATACGGAAGCGGCTCAGGTCAACGGTCGCCCTGCTTTCCGGATGCTGCTGCCGGAATACTACACGGACTCCTGTCTTTCCTGTCACGGTGAACCGAAGGGCGAGATCGACATCACCGGCTATCCCAAAGAAGGCGGCAAAGCGGGCGATCTGGGCGGTGCGATCAGCATCGTCTTGTTCAAATGAGCGCGCTCGAGCAACAGGAGCGGGCGTTCGAGGCACCCCCGGCATCGGCCAAGAAGCGCGCCAGCCGGCTCGCCAACCTGCCGATCTTCGCCCGCGTCGCTACACTGACTGCAGCCGGCCTGATCAGCCTTATCCTGTCATCGGTCTTTCTCACACAGGCGCTCTATCGCAGCGCCGAGCGCATGGCCGAAACCAGAGAACTATTCGACCGCGCAGCATCAGCGGCCACGGCGCATGTCGCCTTCGGCGATCTACGGTATTGGCTGACCGATCTCTCGGTCAGCCTGCTGATGAATTCGCAGCGCAATGCCGATGAGGCCCGAGAACGCCTGCAGGTCCAGTTAGAGCGGCTTGCGAAGCACTCGCCCGAAGCGGTCGAGGAAATCCGCGCGCAGGTCGATGCCTATGTCGAAACGGCGCTGCAGGCAACGGACAGCTATACGCAAGACAACCGCATCGTCGGCAACGCTCTTCTGGCAAAGGCACGCACCCACAGCGGCAAGGTCGATGCGGATCTCAACAAACTCGTCGAGCAGGTAAAGGCGGATGCGGAGGCGGCCCGCAACGAGGTCGTCGCGCAAACTGAGCGGACCGCCACGGCCGCCGCCATCCTGGTGGGTGTCCTAGTCCTGATCGGCTCTTTCCTCACGCTTCTTGTCCTGCGCTCGATCGTCGGACCGCTTAGGCGGCTCAATCGCGTGATCGGAGATCTGACGGAAGGACGCTACGACGTCGAGATCCCTGAGGAGAGCGGCGATGAATTCGGAGCAATGGCGAAGACGCTTTCGCTCTTCCAGCAAAGCGCGATCGAAAAGAAAAGGCTCGAAGACGAGGCAGAGCGGCAGAGGCGGACGATCGCCGCGGCGCTCGAGGCGATTTCCGATGGGTTCGTTCTCTATGATCCGGACGACAGGATCCTGGTCGCCAACAGCAAATATTGCGAAATTTTCCCCAATCACAAGCCGAACGAGCTTCGCGGCAAGAGCTTCCGCGAAATCCTCGAGCAGAACCTGGCAAGAGGGCAAGTGGACCTCGAAGGCAAATCGCCGGAGGAATGGATTGAGGATCGCCTGCGCCTTCACAGGGATCCTGCGGGCCTCGTCGACGAGAAGCGGTTCGGCGACAAGTGGGTCCGCATTACCAAACGCAAGATTCCCGATGGCGGGACGGTCGCAGTCTACACGGACATCACCGAACTCAAGCAGAGGCAAGTCGAGCTCGAGCGGGCCAAGAGCAACGCAGAATCGGCAAGCGAGGCGAAAAGTCGTTTTCTCGCTTCCATGAGCCACGAATTGCGTACGCCACTGAACGCGATCATCGGCTACAGCGAGATGCTGATAGAGGAGGCGCGCGACCACAACGACGACGAACTCGTCCCGGACCTTGACAAAATAGCGTCTGCCGGCCGGCATCTGCTGTCGCTTATCAACGACATCCTCGACCTTTCGAAGATCGAGGCCAACAAGATGGAAATCTTTCTGGAAACTTTCGACGTCGCGGACTTGCTCCGCGACGTAAGCGCTACCGTCGCGCCGCTAATGGCGAAGAACCGGAACGAGTTCATTGAGGACGTCCACGACGACCTTGGCGAGATGCACTCCGACCAGACCAAGCTGCGCCAGAATCTCTTCAACCTGCTCAGCAACGCAGCCAAATTCACCAATGGCGGCCGGGTAACGCTCTCAGTTCGACGCGAAAGGCGAACAGATCGCGATTGGCTCGTGTTCAAAGTGTCCGATACTGGGATCGGCATGACCCCGGAACAGCAGCAACGGCTTTTCAATGCCTTTACCCAGGCCGATGCTTCCACGACCCGGAATTACGGCGGTACAGGTTTGGGCTTGAGTATCACCCGCAGCTTCTGCCGCATGATAGGTGGCGTCGTCAAAGTCGAAAGCCAGGTCGGAAAAGGCTCGGTCTTCACCATGGAAGTGCCGGCGCAATGCAGGCAGGAAGCTGACGAACCTCGGACAGCAGAGCCGCCGCCGATCGTTCAGCCGGGTCGCACCGCACTCATCATCGACGACGAACCGGCTGCCCGCGACCTAATCGCGAAAGCGCTTGCAGAAGCGGGGCTTGCTTCGATAGAGGCGGCAAGCGGAGCGGAAGGAATAGCCGCCGCACGGGAGCATCGTCCCGCCGCAATCATTCTCGACATCATCATGCCGCATCAGGACGGCTGGTCGGTGCTGCGCACGTTGAAGAGCGATCCCGAACTGTGCACGATTCCTGTGATCCTTGCGACGATCCTGGCGGATCGCGAACTCGGCCTCTCGCTCGGCGCGGTCGAATATATGACCAAGCCCATCGACACGGAAAAGCTCATCCGGACCATCGAGGCTTACGGCGGCGGCAACCGCGACGTCCTGGTCATCGACGACGATCAGGCTTCCCGCGAATTCCTCCGCCGCATTCTGGTGAAGCGGGATTGGACGGTGCACGAGGCAGCCGACGGCGTCCGCGGCCTCGAACTGATGAAGCGGCTTACGCCGCGCCTGGTCCTGCTCGATCTTCTCATGCCGGAAATGGATGGATTCCAGACACTCAACGAGATGCAGAGGATTCCGGAACTCCAGAATATTCCGGTGGTCGTGGTCACTTCGAAGGACCTTTCTGCAAACGAGTTGAGTTGGCTGCGCGACCGGGCGGTCGCTGTCGTGAACAAAGGCGCAAACAGCAGGTCCCAACTGGTCGAGGCTCTCGAGCGCCAGATAGGATCACGCGAAACGGCTGGTGAGGCCATTACCCGCGGCTGAAGCGCAAGACAGGAGGAGATCCGGAAATGACGAAAATCCTTCTGGTGGAAGACAATGAAATGAACCGCGACATGCTTTCGCGGCGGTTGTCTCGTCGCGGCTTCGATGTGCTGATTGCAGAGAACGGAAAGGCCGGCGTCGAGCTTGCCGCTTTGGAAAAGCCGGATCTGATCCTGATGGACATGAGCCTGCCGGTGATGGACGGCTGGGAAGCGACCAGGC
The DNA here is from genome assembly GCF_013283645.1 of Sinorhizobium psoraleae. GTDB lineage: Bacteria > Pseudomonadota > Alphaproteobacteria > Rhizobiales > Rhizobiaceae > Sinorhizobium > Sinorhizobium psoraleae. Next base: position 700,156 of record NZ_JABEKV010000003.1, on the reverse strand, counting down.
TGATCAAGGCCAATCCGGTGACGTCCAGGATTCCCGTCATCGCACTGACTGCCCACGCAATGGCGAGCGATCGGGACATGGCTCTTGAGGCCGGCTGCGACGATTATGACAGCAAGCCAGTCGACCTTTCGCAGCTTGTCCGGAAGATCGAGCAACTGCTCGCGACACCTCATTGAGCGGCCATTGCCATGAGTATCGGCAACCAATTCCAGCGCCAAGCCATCGCCGCCCACGTGGAGCAGCGGCTGGCCGGGCCAGCGCGGGCGATCATGGGCTTTCAAGAGCTGCTGCTCGAGCAGGCGCGGGAGCTCGGCTTGCCCCATATGCAGGCGGACCTGGAGCGGATCGGCGCCGCGGCACGGCAACTGAACGACCTCATCGATCGCCTAATTGACGGCAACACCGGCTCTCGGAAGGGTGGAGAGACGGAGGCTAGGCTCCGCCATGATCTGCGCACGCCTCTCAACGCCATCATTGGCTATTCGGAAATGATCCTTGAGGATGCCGGCGATCTGCGAGAGCTCACGCTGAGAGAGGATCTCGGTGTGATATTGGCGGCGGCGGCCGAGCTTTTGAAGCAGGTCGACGCCATCGCTGGTCTTTCGCGCGGAGAAGCAATCGAGACCCTTCACCCAGGGGATCAAGCCAGGATCGACGCGGCGGAACTTGAACGGCTGCTCTTCAAGGCCGATCGTGGCGCATGGCCCGAGCAGGCCGGCAGGATTCTGGTCGTCGACGACGTCGCCAGCAATCGTGATCTTCTCTCCCGCCGCCTGCGGCGTGAAGGTCATCGCGTTGCCACTGCTGATTCCGGTCTGTCCGCGCTCAAGAGACTGGACGAAGATGAATTCGATCTTATCCTGCTCGACATATTGATGCCGGACATGAACGGCATCGAGATTCTCTCGCGGCTGAAGGGTGAAAACCGATGGCGGCATGTCCCGGTGATCATGATATCGGGCTTAAGTGAAGTTGCGGCGGTAGCCCGCTGTATCGAGGCGGGAGCCGATGATTATCTTACAAAGCCCTTCAATCCGATACTGCTGCGGGCGCGCATCAACTCCGCTCTCGAGAAGAAGCGCTGGCTTGATCGCGAGCACCGCTATCTGCAGCGTATCGAAATGGAGAAGCGGCGTGCTGATTCGCTGATCCACGCGATCCTGCCCGACCAGATCGTTGCCCGATTGCAGGGCGGCGAGGAGGTTATCGCCGACCGTTTCGAAGAGGTTTCCATTCTGTTCGCGGATATCGTCGGTTTCTCGCCCATTGCGGCAAGGCTGCCACCCTCCGATCTAGTCAGGCGGCTGGATGGGATGTTCAGGACATTCGATTTCTTGGCTGAGCAGCATCGTGTGGAAAAGATCAAGACCATCGGAGATGCCTATATGGCCGCCTGCGGCATTCCAGAGCCTACAGCGGATCACGCCGACAGGATTGTGGCTCTCGGGAAGTCAATGCAGAAAGCGTTGGGCGATATGCCCCCGGACAGCGACCGCTTTCGAGTCCGCATCGGGATCCATTCCGGACCGGTCGTCGCCGGTCTGATCGGCCGGCTCCGTTTTGTCTACGACGTGTGGGGAGAAACTGTGAACATCGCAAGCCGCCTGGAATCGCAGGGCGTTGCCGATCGCGTTCAGATCTCGGAAGCGACGAGGCGCGCCCTTCACGGTCAGTGGGCGCTCGAGCCACGTTGCGTACTGGATCTGCGGGGCATCGGTCCCACCGAGACTTACCTCGTGGAATAGAGCGTGCGCGGCGGCAGGCCGACACTCACCGGCTCATCGTCCTCCTCAATCCTGTTGTGGACCTGTCCTCGCCTCAACGGTTCGAACCACGACGCCATCGCACGAACGGACGACGCCGTCCGGACCTATTACCGACTGGCGAGAATTTTCGGCATCCTTGGGCTCGGGGAAGTGTTTAGAGATGCTGCGTCCGGCCGCTTTCGGCGGCACTGAGAATGGAGGCAATGAAACGATGAACCTTCAGCGCTTCGCGCCCGTTCACGCGCGGCTCTCGCCCGCCGGCGATGGCATCGAGGAAATCGGCAAGCACCGCGCGATGATGGTGGTGCGGGAACGCCATGGGATCGGCGCCGGCACCGCCGGCCGCGTCGTCTTCGAGCGACGATTCCGATCCATCGTGGAAGGAAGCGGTAAGGCTTCGCCCGCCGAGACGGGCCATGCCACGCGTGCCGATGATGTCGATCTCGTCCGGATGGCCGGGATAGGCGCAGGTGGTGGCGCTCACCGTGCCGATCGCTCCGTTTGCGAAACGGATGGCCGCCATTGCCAAGTCCTCGGTTTCCATGCGGTGCACCTTGCTGGTCGCCGCATAGGCCCTGACCTCCTCCGGAACGCCAGCGAGCGAGACCAGAAGGTCGAGAGTGTGGATGGCCTGGGTGAGAAGCACGCCGCCGCCATCGCGAGCCAGCGTGCCGCGCCCTGGCTGATCGTAATAGCTCTGTGGCCGCCAATTGTGGAGACGCGCCGAGGCACTGACGATCTCGCCAAGGCGCCCCTCGTTGATCAGCTCCGCAAGCGCCTCACTGACAGGGCGGAAGCGGTGCTGGAGCACGATGCCGAGCTTTATCCTTGCGCGCTCCGCCGTTTCGACCAGGACCTCCGCTCGCTCCTGTGTGATCTCCAGCGGTTTTTCGAGAAGCACATGCTTGCCCGCTTCGGCGGCCCGCCGCACGAGCTCGAGATGCGTATTGGGCGGCGTCAGCACCATGACCGCGGCAATCGACGGATCACGGAATATCGTTTCGGCGACGTCACAGGTCGCGAAACCATAGGTCTCGGAAAATGACTTCCGCCTCGCAGGCGTCGGGCTGAAGGCGGCAGCGACCTCAACTCTGTCTTTGAGGTCCAGCAGGCTCTTCGCATGCGGCGCCGCCGCCATGCCAAGCCCGATCACACCAATGCGCAGCTTTGCCATTTCGGTCTCTCCGTCAGCCAAGCGTTCCCAGCGCGCGCATGATCCCTCCCAAACGCGTTTTCTCCTCCGCTCTGTCTACGACGAGAGATCGTCCCGACGCAAGAAATTCATCATACAACTTGATGAATTTCGTATGTTGACATTATACCTTACAAGCTCTAGCCATAGAAAACCTGTTGGAGGAGCGGGTCAAAATGAAGGGGCTGATCGATCCAGATCTTCTGTTTCCGGGAGAAGCGCGCGCCCTTTCCCGGTCCTGCGCAACGCCTCGTCGTGCCGGACCACGGTGTGTTCCACATGCTGTTCAGTCAGGGTGTGAAGTTGGAAGACGGCATCAAGGGCGTTTCCGTTCACCCTCGCGCGCCGCGATATTGCGCGCTGGATGGGTGGACTGCGCATCGCGCGACACCGCCTCAGGGAGGCGCATAGGAGCTTGCGTACGGCCCCCCAAAGACGGGTAGGGGCTTCGAGACATCAAATCATGCAAAACGGGAGGAAAGCATGAAAATCTTAGCCAAATTTGCGGCAGGTCTGTTGGCTGCCGCTTCATTCATCGCCAGCGCGGCCAGTGCCGAGACGGTGCTGCGTTCATCCGACACGCATCCGGACGGCTATCCGACGGTCGAGGCGGTCGAATATTTCGGTGAACTGGTCAAGGAACGCACAGCCGGCCGCTACGCCGTCGAGGTCTACCATTCCGCCCAGCTCGGCGAGGAAAAGGACACGATCGAGCAGGTGCGTTCCGGCGTCATCGAGCTGAACCGCGTTTCGATGGCGCCCTTCAACGGCACGGTGAAGGAAACGATCGTTCCGGCGCTGCCTTACCTTTTCCGTTCTGAAGAGCACATGCACAAGGTCATGGACGGCGCAGTTGGCGACCAGATCAAGACCGCGTTCGAAAGCGCCGGACTGGTGGTCCTTGCTTACTACGATGCCGGCGCGCGCTCCTTCTATAACAAGCAGAAGCCGATCAATTCCGTCGCCGACATGAAGGGACTCAAGTTCCGCGTCATCCAGTCCGACATCTTCGTGGACATGGTGGCCGCGCTTGGGGCCAATGCCACGCCGATGCCCTATGGCGAAGTCTATTCGGCGATCGAAACCGGTGTCATCGACGGCGCGGAGAACAATTTCCCGAGCTACGACACCGCCAAGCATTTCGAAGTGGCCAAGAACTTCTCGCTCGACGAACACACCATCCTTCCGGAAGTGTTCGTGATGAACAAGGCCGCCTTCGACAAGCTTGCTCCGGAAGACCAGGAAATATTCAAACAGGCTGCCAAGGACAGCGTCGCCAAGCAGCGTGAGCTCTGGGCCGCCAAGGTCAAGGAGTCGCGTGCCAAGATCGAAGCGGCCGGTGCGACGATCACCACGCCCGACAAGCAAGGTTTCATCGACGCCATGAAGCCGGTCTACGAAAAGCACGCCGCCGACCCGGTCCTGAAGAAGATGGTCGAAGACGTGCAGGCGGTGCAATGACGAGTCCGATGGGCGGGCCTACAGCGTTGCGCGTCATTAGACGCGCAACGCTCACTGGAGAGATGCAGGAGCCTGCCCATCCCTTCGAGGGAATGAAACCTTGTCCAATGGATTGACAAAAATAGGCGGCGCGCTGTCCTGGCTGGGCACGCTCTCGCTCTGGTCGGCCGGCGTCGGCCTCGTCGTGATGACGGCCATCGTGGCGTGGCAGGTGTTCTGCCGCTATGTGCTGAACGACTCGCCGAACTGGACCGAGCCTGGCGCAGTCATGCTGATGAGCTGGTTCATCTTTCTTGGTGCCGCGGTCGGCGTTCGCGAAAACTATCATCTCGGATTCGACGTGCTGCTCTACGTCGTCCCGAAAAGCGGCAAGAAATGGCTGCGCATGATCTCGGATCTCGTCGCCCTCGCCTTCGGCGCCGGGATGGTCTGGTACGGGGGTCAGCTCGTCGCACTCACCTGGAACACCACCCTGCCCTCGCTCCAGATCTCGGGCGGCTGGAGCTACGTGCCGCTGGTTGCCGGCGGTGTCCTCATCAGCCTGTTTGCCCTGGAGCGCATTGTTCTGCGTCTTGCCGGCGAACCCATCGACGACCTTCTCGACGAAATGCCGCCGGCGGAGGTCGCCGCCGAACTCGACACCGCGAACGTAAAGGCGTGATCATATGGATATGATGATCCTCTTCGGCGTATTCACGCTCCTGATGCTGATCGGAACGCCGATCGCCTTCTGCCTTGGCGTCGCGTCTTTTGCAACCGTCCTTTATTTAGGGCTGCCGCCGCTGGTGATCTTTCAGCGGCTGAATTCGGGCATGAGCGTGTTTTCCCTGCTCGCCATCCCATTCTTTATCTATGCCGGCGACCTGATGGTGCGCGGCGGCATCGCCCAGAAAATCGTCACCTTTGCCGCCTCGCTGGTCGGGCACATCCGCGGCGGGCTGGGGCAAGTGAACATCGTCACGGCCACCCTGTTCGGGGGGATTTCCGGCTCCGCAGTCGCGGAAGCCGCGGCCGTTGGCGGGCTCATGATCCCGCAGATGAAGGAGCGCGGCTACGGCGCTGACTATGCCGTCAACGTCACCTCCATGGCGGCACTGATTGCGCTGATGTTGCCTCCGTCGCACAACATGATCATCTATTCGATCTCGGCGGGCGGAAAGATCTCGATCGCAGATCTCTTCACCGCCGGTATCCTTCCCGGCCTCCTCTATGCGGCTGCCCTGATGGTCACCGCCTATTTCGTGGCGCGCCGGCGCGGCTACCCCACCGAGACCTTTCCGGGGTTTGGCAGGGTCGGCCGATATCTGCTGGTCTCGGTTCCCGGCTTGTTGCTCATCGGCATCATCTTCGGCGGCGTCCGCTCGGGCATATTCACGGCAACCGAGAGTTCTTGCATCGCCGTTCTCTATGCGCTCGCGGTAACCGTCTTTGTCTATCGGCAGATGACCTGGCAGGATTTCGTCCACGCCACCTTCGGCGCCGTGCGCACGACCGCCATGGTCCTGCTCATCATCGGCATGGCAGCCGCTTTCTCCTGGCTGATGGCGTTCCTGAGAGTGCCCGCCGCGCTGATCGACTGGATGAACACGATCTCGGACAATCCGATCATCGTGCTCCTCTTGATCAACGTCCTGATGCTGTTCCTCGGCACCTTCATGGACATGGGGCCGACCATCATCATCTGCACGCCGATCTTCCTGCCGGTGGCGATGGCCTATGGCGTCGATCCGGTTCATTTCGGGGTGATCATGATCCTGAACTTCGGCATCGGCCTCAACACGCCGCCCGTTGGCGCTGTGCAGTTCGTGGCCTGCGCGGTCGGAAGAATCTCCGTCTGGGAGGCCATGCGTAGCATCTGGCCCTTCTATCTGGCGGGGTTGATCGTCCTCGGGCTCGTCACCTATGTTCCGGCCCTTTCGCTCTGGTTGCCGAGCGTATTCAAAGGGTAATAGCATCATGGGCCACCTGGCCGAATTCAAGATCGAGCGCAAACCGAAACTTTCCGAACGCGTCGCGAGCGCGCTCCGGCAGCAGGTGCTGAAAGGCGAAATCCCGCCAGGCCAGAAGCTGCCGACGGAAAGCCGGATGAGCGACATTTTCGGCGTCAGCCGCACCGTGGTTCGCGAGGCGATTGCGACCCTTGCGGCCGATGGCCTTGTCGAGCCGCGGCAGGGCGCCGGAGTCTTCGTCAAGGATCACCCGACGCTTGCCTTCGGTTCGATCAGCCTCGACGTCGGCAACAAGATCTCCCATGCGCTGAATGTGATCGAGGTGCGGATGGGGCTTGAGATCGAAAGCGCGGGTCTTGCAGCGCTTCGACGCAACGCCGCCCAGGAGGCGCAGATCCAGGAGGCCTTCTTCGAATTCGACCGCCTGCTCGAGCGCGGCGAGGCTACGGGCAAGAGCGACTTCGCCTTCCACCGGGCGATCGCGGCCGCCACCAACAATCCCTATTATGTCGAGGTGCTCGACGCACTCGGCATGCGGGCCATCCCCTGCGACGTCGCCTCGCCCTGGGGTACCGACAGCGTTCTGTCGCGTGAATATCAGGAAAGCCTGCAGCGTGAGCATCTGGCAATCCTGAAAGCCATTTCCGCCAGTGACCCGGAAGCCGCCCGCGCCGCCATGCGCGCCCATCTGACCGCCAGCCAGGAGCGGTATCGCGTCCGGCTGAGCGGTCAGCAGGCCGAGTGGGGCGCCGCCAAACGCCGGGTCTGATTTCCTTTCCCCAACCGAGAGCGAGCCGATGACCGCAAGCCATATCGACTACACCATCCGTTACGCCATCGACCCGGCCACCGCCGCACGCATGGATACCGATGCACTGCGTGCGAATTTCCACATTGGCGATCTCTTCCGCCAGGGCCGAATATCGCTCACCTATACCCACTACGACCGCATGGTCGTCGGCGGCGCGATGCCGGTGGATAGGCCTCTGGCGCTCGAGACCATCCGTCCTACCGGCACGTCTCGCTTCCTCGACCGGCGCGAACTCATTGCCGTCAACATTGGCGGCGCCGGCCGCATCGAATTGCGCGGAGAGAGCTTCCGGCTCGAGCCGCGCGATATGGTTTATGCGGGTTTGGGCGAAGACGTCACCTTTTCGTCCGAAGATCCGACGGCACCTGCCAAATTCTACCTGCTTAGCGCGCCAGCTCATCAGGCGCTGCCGAGCCGCCATATCCGCATCGGCGATGCCAAGCGGCTCGATCTCGGCAGCGCCGCCACCTCGAACGAGCGCTCGATCTTCCAGTTCATCCACCCGGAAGGCGTGAAGACCTGCCAGCTCGTTGTCGGAATGACGCAGCTTGCTCCAGGATCGGTCTGGAACACCATGCCCTGCCACGTGCACGACCGGCGCATGGAAGCCTATCTCTATTTCGATCTTGCTGACGGCGCGCGCGTCCTGCATCTGATGGGCGAGCCGGCAGAAACCCGCCACATCGTGATGGCGAAGGAGGAGGCGGTGCTTTCGCCGCCCTGGTCCATTCATTCCGGCTGCGGAACGTCGAGCTACGCCTTCATCTGGGCCATGGCAGGCGACAATGTCGACTACACCGATGTCGACATGGTACCCATGGAGGCTCTCAGATGAGCGTGCCATCTGCTTTCAGCCTTGCCGGACGCCGCATCATCGTCACCGGTGCCAATACCGGCATCGGCCAGGGAATTGCGGTCGCGATCGGCCGCGCCGGCGGCACGGTGATCGGCGTGGGCCGCTCCACCATGGACGAGACCGCGGAAAAGGTCGCCGAAGCCGGCGGAAGCTTCATTCCCGCCAACGCCGATCTTTCGGACCGGGAAGCGACCCGCTCGCTGATCGACGGATTGTGGAACGAGCATGGTCCTCTGGACGGCCTGGTCAACAATGCCGGGATCATCCGCCGCGCCGACGCGGTGGATTTCACCGAGGCCGATTGGGACGACGTGATCGACATCAATCTCGGATCGCTGTTCTTCCTGAGCCAGGCTTACGGTCGCCGCCTTCTCGCCGAGCAAAGACGGGGCAAGATCGTCAATATTGCTTCGCTGCTTTCCTTCCAGGGCGGCATACGCGTGGCTTCCTATACCGCGTCCAAGCATGGCGCGCTGGGCATCACCAGGATTCTTGCTTGCGAATGGGCTGCCAAGGGCATCAATGTCAACGCGGTGGCGCCCGGCTATATCATTACCAACAACACCGAGGCGCTCCGCGCCGACGCCAAGCGCAGTGCCGCAATTCTGGAGCGCATTCCTGCGGGGCGTTGGGGCACGCCGGATGACATCGGCGACGCGACGGTGTTCCTGCTCGCCCCGGCCTCGGACTACATGCATGGCGCCGTTATCCCGGTCGACGGCGGCTGGCTCGCGAGATGAGGAGACGATGATGGAAACGAAACTTTTCGCCCGCGGCGACGAAGGTGAATGGGTCGATCTCGGACAGGGCAACCGACGCCGGGTCATCCTGCACACGGACGAGCTGATGATGGTAGAATTCGCCTTCGAAAAAGGCGGTATCGGCGCGCCGCACTCGCACCCGCACGTTCAGGCGAGCTATGTCGCGCAAGGCAAGTTCGAAGTCACGGTCGGCGGGCATAGCACGGTTCTTTCCGCAGGCGACAGCTTCATCGCACCGTCGGGCGTGGTCCATGGCGTCATAGCGCTGGAGGCAGGCCGGCTCATTGACAGCTTCACGCCGCATCGCGCCGATTTCCTGAAAACAGGAAGCTAATCTGCGGTAATATGTGCGCGTGGCGGCTTCGCTACTTTGCCGTCCTAGGGTTCCACAGGCGCCTAGGCCGCTGCCGCTTTCTTGCTCATTCGCGCTGCTTGACACAATTTTGGGCACGCCCTAAAAATTCTACCAGTTGGTAAAGAGGGGACGCCATCCATGACAAGAGATCTGATGATGAGCCGGCGCAGCGTGCTTGCGTCGGGCTTGGCGCTCGGCGTGAGCGCTTTCGTGCCGACAGTTCGCGCCAGCACGCCTATAAAGGTCGCCGGCATCCACGCGTCCCCTGTCGAGAACGCCTGGAACTCGGTCCTCCACAAGGCGCTGCAGGATGCGGCTGCTGAAGGTGTGATCGAATATGTTTTCTCGGAAGGCGTTTCGGGCACGGACTATCCTCGTGCGATGCGCGAATACGCCGAACAGGGCGCAAAACTCATCATTGGCGAAGCATACGCCGTCGAAAAGCAGGCTCGCGAAGTGGCGTCCGAATACCCCGAAACCGCCTTCGTCCTCGGCTCGAGCGGCAAGGAATCCGGCGATAACTTCGGCGTTTTCGGCACCTGGAACCATGACGGCGCCTATCTGGCAGGCATGCTTGCCGGCAAGATGACGAAGTCGAACGTCGTCGGCTCCGTCGGCGCCATGCCGATCCCGGAAGTCAACATGCTGATCAACGCCTTCGCCGCAGGGGTGAAGGCCGTCAATCCGGACGCCAAGCACCTCGTAACCTTCATCGGCACCTTCTTCGATCCGCCGAAGGCGCGCGAAGCGGGCCTCGCCCAGATCGACGCCGGCGCCGACATCCTCTTCGGCGAGCGCATCGGAACGGCCGACGCGGCGAAGGAACGCGGAATCAGGTCCGTGGGTTCGCTGATTGACTACACCCCGCGCTATCCCGAGACGGTCTTCGCCAACGCCCTGTGGGGCTTCCGCCCCATCCTCAACGCCGCGATTGCCGACGCGACCGCCGGCAAGCCGGTCGGTAAGGATTACACCCCATTCGGCCTGCTCAAGGAGGGCGGCAGTGACGTCGCCTATGTGAAAGGCGTCGCCCCCGCGGATGCCGAAGCGGCCATGGAAGCCAAGCGCTCCGAGATCAAATCCGGTGCCTTCGAAGTTCCGCGCATCACGGACGAGCCGAAGTAGCCGGCTTCTCGATGGCCGGCGATGCAACGTCTCTGGCAGAGGCGCTTCGGATGGGGCGCCTCACCGCTTCCGAAGCCATGGAAGCGTCCCTGGCGGCCGCCAGCCGATGGGCTGAAATAGGCGCGATCGTCCACCTCGACGCGACGCTCGGAAGAGCTGCAGCGAAAAATGCCGACGCCCGCCTGAGCCGGGCGCCGAACGGCGGGCAGCCCGCGCCGCTTCTCGGCGTCCCGAGTCTTGCCAAGGATCTGGGCGGCCCCTTCACCGGCCTTCCGGTTGCGGCCGGTTCAAACCTGGTCGACCGCGGTGCTGACATGGCAGACGACAGCGATCTGGCGGCCCGGCTTCGCGCGGCCGGCCTTTGTTTCTTCGGACTGACTACGGTGCCGGAAATGGGCCTGTCGCTTGCGAGCGAGCCGGCGACAGGGCCAGTCTGCCGCAATCCCCTCGATCCTGGTCGGACGCCGGGCGGCTCCTCCGGCGGGGCGGCGGCGGCCGTTGCGGCGGGCATCGTGGCGATCGCCCATGCGACCGATGCCGGCGGATCGATCCGGGTGCCGGCGGCCTGTTGCGGCCTCTTCGGTCTGAAGGCGACCCGCGGCGTCATGCCGGCAGGGCCGTCCTTTGGCAATCATCTCGGCGGCATTGCCAGCGAACTGGCGCTTTGCCGCTCGGTCCGCGACCTTGCAGCGATCTTCGGCGCGGCGGCCGGAAACGCCAGGGGACCGTTTGCCGATCCGTCCCTCGCACCTCCCCCGGCAGGCTCATTGCGCATCGGCCTTCTGGTCGAGACCGGCGAAGACTACCCGACCGAACCGAAACGCAGCGAGGCCGTCGAAGCGGCCGCCCGCGTCCTTGAGGCGGAAGGCCACAGCATCGTTGCCATGCATTGGGAAGCCTTCGCCGCAGGCGTCGCCGCAAGCGGCCGGGCGCTACGCGACATCATCGCCGTCAATCTTGGCAATTTCGTCAGGTCCACCGGACTTGATGCCTCACGTGCGGAACGGCTGACGCAGGCGTTCATCAGCCATGGATCACGGCTCGAGGCAACCACGCTCTGGGCCACGCTTGACGCCGCCGTCCACGCGAGCCGCGCGATCTGGTCGCTTTTCGACCGGGTGGACTGCATCCTGACGCCGATGCTCGCGTCGGCGCCCCTGCCGATCGGTGCCTTCCCCTTCGACCACGACGACATCGACCTGCAGATCCATCGCATGACGGCGTTTGCGCCCCTCGCCGCGCTTGCCAATGTGACCGGCTTCCCAGCGCTCACGCTTCCCTTCGGGGCCGACGGCGATGGTTTGCCGCTGCCGGTGCAGATCTTGGCTCCGATGGGATGCGACCGCCTCCTCTTCAGCCTTGCCGCACGCCTCGAGCGGCAGGGACGCTGGCAGCATCGCTTTGCAGTCGCGGGACTTACATAATGACCATCGCCGCTCTCGACATTTCCGGCATCAGCAAGCGCTTCGGCGATAACCTGGCCAATGACGATATCTCGCTGAGCCTTGGAAAGGGCGAGATCGTCGCCCTCCTCGGCGAAAACGGCGCTGGCAAGACGACGCTGATGAACATCCTCTTTGGCCACTACGTGCCGGACAGCGGCAAGGTGCTGATCGAAGGACAGGAATTACCACCGGGCAAGCCGCGCGCGGCGATCCGCGCCGGCATCGGCATGGTGCACCAGCATTTCTCGCTCGCTCCCAACCTGACGGTGCTGGAAAACGTGATGGCCGGCACTGAGAGCCTTTGGCGGCTTCGATCCGGCACGGATGCGGCGCGGCAAAAGCTTCAGGGCATTTGCTCGCGGTTCGGCCTGACGGTGGACCCGGACGCGCGCCTCGGTGACCTCTCGGTCGGCGAACAGCAGCGCGTCGAGATCCTGAAGGCGCTCTACAACGACGCGCGCATCCTGGTCCTTGACGAGCCGACTGCGGTGCTGACCAATCTGGAGTCTGAGCGGCTATTCTCGACGCTGAAATACATGGCGCGCGAGGGGCTTTCGCTGATCTTCATTTCGCACAAACTGGACGAGGTCATGGCCGCGGCCGACAGGATCGTCGTGCTGCGCGGCGGCCGCAAGGTGGCGGAGCGTCTGGCGAGCCAGACGAACAAGGCGGAGCTTGCCGAACTGATGGTCGGCCGCAAGGTCGCCCGTCCCGTGCGCGAGCCGTCGACGCCCGGCGAAGTAGTGCTGGAGGTCGCCGGCGTCAGCGTCAGCATCGACGGGGTGGAGCGGTTGAAATCAATCGATTTCACCCTGCGCGCCGGCGAGGTTCTTGGCATCATCGGCGTGTCCGGCAATGGCCAGACGACGCTGGCGCATCTACTGTCCGGCACGGTCAGGCGTGACAAGGGCAGCATCGTGCTGTTCGGTGAGCCGATCGGCGACCTGTCGGTGGAAGGCGCTGTGCTGGCGGGAATCGGCCGCGTCCCGGAAGACCGCAACAACGAAGGCGCGATCGGCGAGATGGCCATATGGGAGAACGCGATTCTCGAGCGCCTGCCACGATTTTCGCGCCACGGCCTCGTCGACCGGTCGGCAGGCCAGGCATTCGCCCGCAAGATCATCGATGCTTTCGACGTGCGCGGAGGCAAGCCGACGACACGGACTCGCCTGCTTTCGGGCGGCAACATGCAGAAACTCATCCTCGGGCGCAATCTGATCGAGCGACCGCGCATCCTGATTGCGGCGCAGCCGGCGCGCGGGCTTGACGAGGGTGCGGTCGCCGCCGTGCACGAACGCCTGCTTCAGGCAAGGCGCGAAGGGACGGCAGTGCTGTTGATCTCGGAAGACCTGGATGAAGTCATGGCCCTTGCCGACCGCATTCAGGCCATCGTCAACGGACGGCTTTCGCCTCCTGTTGCAGCGCAAGAGGCCGATGCCACAAAACTCGGCCTGATGATGGCCGGCGAATGGAACGAGGAGCACGAGATTTCCGATGCGCTTTGAACGACGCGAACATCGTTCGGTCGCACTGGTGATCACAACGCCTGTGCTTGCCGCCCTCTGCGCGTTGGCGCTGGCGGGAATACTCATTGCCATTGCCGGTGCGCCCGTCATGGAGGCCTATTGGCGCATTCTCGTCGGCGCCTTCGGTTCGCGGCTTTCAGCGACAGAGACCCTGACCCGCGCAAGCCCGCTCATTCTGACGGGCCTCGCCGCAGCCGTCGCGTTCCGGGCGCGACTCTGGAATATCGGCGGCGAGGGCCAGTTTTATCTCGGCGCGATCTCGGTTGCCGCCGCGAGTTCGCAGCTCCTCGCCGGCCTGCCCTCGGCGGTGCAGATCCCGTTGCTTCTCGTCGTCGGTGCAGCGGCCGGCATCGTGCTGCTGCTCGTGCCGCTGTGGCTGAGGCTGTCCTTTTCCGTCGACGAAGTCGTGACCACACTTCTCCTCAATTTCGTCGCCCTGCTCTTCGTCTCCATGCTGATCGATGGCGTTCTGAAGGACCCGATGGCCTTCGGCTGGCCACAATCCCAACCGGTCGCCGACGACGCGGTCCTGCCTAAACTTCTCGCCCGATCCCGCCTCCATATCGGCCTGGGGATCGGGCTCATGCTCGCCGTCGCCGTCCATCTCGTGCAGTCGCGCACGGCGTTCGGCATGCAGTCGCGCGCGGCCGGCCTCAATCCCGCCGGGGCAGTATTCGCCGGCGTGCCACTCGGCCGCACGCTGGTGAAGGTGGCTTGCATCTCAGGCGGACTCGCCGGCCTCGCGGGGGCCATCGAAGTCATGGGCGTACAGGGCTACGTGACGACGGACCTGTCGCCGGGTTACGGCTATTCCGGCATTGTCGTGGCCATGCTCGCCAATCTCAATCCTTTGGGCGTGGTGCTGGCCGCCCTGTTCACGGCCGTCATGTTCGTCGGCGCCGACGGGATGAGCCGCAGCATGGGCATTCCCACATATATTGCCGATGTGACGGTGGCCCTGTCGCTGATCAGTATGCTGGTCGGCGTCTTCTTCACCCAGTACAGGATTCGCCGATGAATGCCGTGATCGACATTTTCGCTTCGGCGGGCCTCTGGGCGGCCGTCCTGCGCATTGCGACGCCGCTGATCCTTGGCACGCTCGGGGCGCTCCTGTGCGAGCGCTCCGGCGTCCTGAACCTCGGCATAGAGGGCATCATGACGTTCGGCGCGATGATTGGCTGGCTGGCAGTTTATAACGGCGCCAATCTCTGGGCCGGCCTGCTGGTTGCGGCCCTCGCCGGCGGGGTCTTCGGCCTGCTGCACGCGGCACTGACGGTGACGCTCGGCCTGTCGCAGCATGTCTCCGGTCTCGGCGTGACGCTTTTCGCCTCGAGCTTCAGCTACTACGTCTTCCGGCTGTTGGTGCCGGTGGCAGGCACACCGCCGACAATCGAGCCGTTCCAGCCGATAGACCTGCCGGCGCTCTCATCCCTCCCCTTCATTGGTCCGGCACTCTTCACGCAGACGCTGCCGACCTACGGGGCGATCGCGTTGGCGCTGGTACTCGGCTACGTGCTCTTCCGCACGCCGCTCGGGCTTGCCATCCGCATGACAGGCGAAAATCCGCACGCCGCCGAGGCACAGGGTATCAACCCGATGGTGATGCGCTACGGCGCCGTCATCTTCGGCAGCGCGCTGATGGGTGTCGGCGGGGCCTTCCTGACACTCTCGGCCTTCAACAGCTTCTTCCCGACCATGGTGCAGGGACGCGGCTGGATCTGCATCGCGCTCGTCGTTTTCGCCTCCTGGCGTCCGGGCCGCGCGCTCATCGGCGCTTTGCTGTTTGCGCTATTCGACAGCTTCCAGCTCCGGTTGCAGGCGGTGCTGGGCGGCGGCGTCCCCTACCAGATCTTCCTGATGATCCCCTATCTGCTGTCGATCGCGGCGCTGGCGCTGATGGCCCGGCGCGCCCGCGTCCCCCAGGCTCTGATGCAACCTTACCGGCGCGGCGAGCGCTGAGCGAACACCCGGAGAACTGACCCATGTTCGACCTGATCATCCGCAACGCCAACCTTCCGGACGGCCGCCAGGGTTTCGATATCGGCCTTGCAGGCGGCAGGATCGCCGCCATAGAGAAATCGATTGCCGCGACCGCCGGTGAGGAGGTCGACGCGAGCGGTCGCCTCGTCAGCCCGCCGTTCTGCGATCCGCATTTTCATATGGATGCGACGCTGTCGCTCGGCATGCCGCGAATGAACGTCTCCGGGACCCTGCTGGAGGGTATCGGGCTGTGGGGCGAACTGCGCCCGCTCTTGACGAAGGAAGCGCTGGTCGAGCGGGCGCTACGCTATTGCGACCTCGCCGTCAGCCAGGGCCTTCTCTATATTCGCAGCCATGTGGACACTTCCGATCCGCGCCTTGTGACAGCCGAAGCGCTGCTGGAGGTCAAGGAAAAGGTCGCTCCCTATATTGAGCTGCAACTCGTCGCCTTCCCGCAGGACGGCTACTACCGCGCCCCGGACGGCGTGACCTCGCTTGAGCGTGCACTCGACATGGGCGTCGATATCGTCGGCGGCATTCCGCATTTCGAAAGGACGATGGAAGACGGCGCCCGCTCGGTCGAGTCGCTGTGCCGCGTTGCCGCCGACCGTGGGCTGCCGGTCGACATGCATTGTGACGAGACCGACGATCCGTTGTCGCGCCACATCGAAACGCTGGCGGCCCAAACGGTGCGTTTCGGCCTCCAGGGACGCGTCGCCGGTTCACATCTCACCTCGATGCACTCCATGGACAACTATTATGTTTCCAAGCTCATCCCTCTCATGGCCGAGGCGGAGATCAACGTGATCCCCAATCCGTTGATCAACATCATGCTGCAGGGCCGTCACGACACCTACCCGAAGCGGCGCGGCATGACACGGGTGCGGGAGCTGATGGCGGCCGGCCTCAACGTCTCCTTCGGGCATGACTGCGTCATGGACCCCTGGTACTCAATGGGCTCGGGCGATATGCTGGAGGTGGCCCACATGGCAATCCATGTGGCGCAGATGGCCGGCGTCGAGGACAAGCACAAGATCTTCGACGCGATTACCGTCAATTCGGCAAAGACCATGGGGCTCGAAGGTTACGGCCTCGAAGTCGGCTGCAAGGCGGATCTCATCGTGCTGCAGGCGGCCGACGTCATAGAGGCGCTGAGATTGAAGGCGAACCGCCTGTTCGTTATCAAGTCCGGCAAAATCATCAGCAGGACCGCGCCCCGCATCAGCGAGCTTTTCCTTGGCGGGCGCCCGGCGTCGATCGACATAGGACGCGATTACGTGCCCTCAGCGCGCGGGCGCTGAGCAGGATCGGCGCGCTTCCGCCCTTGGCGCGATTCCAGGAAAAGCGTGGAGCGGTGTTCCGTCCGGAATTGGGTCATCTCAAAGAGTCAGATCTTCGCACGGCCACAAGTTGGATGAGGGGGCGCTCGTCGCGCTTCATAACAATCCGTTATATTGCCTCGCGCGGAAATGATTAACGGATACGTCCCGTCTGTTACACTCCCTTGCGTTCGTCATCTTGGGAGGAAAGGACGACTGCAACGCCGCAGACGCTTTACGAGGAGAACTCGTCTGCCGCCGACCGGTTACAATTTTGTTCCTTCAAAGCAGAAGAGCCCGACCGCGAGATGAACGCTCACGGCGCTGCACCCCAACATGCGATCCTTGTGTTCATGTGTGCGAATGGCAAGAACAACCCCGGCCTGCGGAAGGGTATTCAAGCGGCCGGTCATGCTGGGAAATGAAAGCGAATGAGGTCAGACTGGGGAGGATGACCAAGTGACGGCGACTATTGGGCGCGCGAGAGAGCTTCGCTACGGTGGACTGGAGCAATTTCCGGCACGCGGCAGCTACGGCGGCATCGACTACTGCATTGCGAGCGCGAAACCCTATACGCTTGAGTTCGCCAATGAGGTCGACGTCATATGCCTGCTCCTCGGAGACATCTTTTCGAAAGCCAAGTTCGAGGATGACAGTGAGGAAGCGCTGCTATTCCACGGCGAAACCGCCGCCTTTCACCCCCGCAAAGGCAACGTCCGCGTCGCGACAAGCACCGTTCATCACGGCTTCATTGCATTCTCCTACTCCAATGCGTTCCAGGCATCCATAAGCGACCGCAGCCTCGATGGAGCGCGAAGCGCCGGAAGCACCAACAATATTCGGCTGAGATCGATCCGTCATCTTGCCAACTATGCCCGCGAGCGCCTCCGCTTCAACCGGCCGCTCGATCCGTTGGAGATTAACTATCTCGGCGGCCTGGTCTATCTCGAGACGATGTGCGGCCTTCATTCCGTCAAGCCCGCGCGTGCCGCCGCGCTTTCGGATGCCGAGTTCGACCGCCTCACTGCCTTCATTGATGCTGAACTTGAGAGCGACATTAGCTGCGCCCGCCTGAGCCGGATCGTCGAGTTGCCGTTGCGCGTGGTATTCGAGGGCATAAAGGCGCGTACGGGGCTGCCGCCGTACCAGTTCGTCCTGAAACGGCGGGTCGAGCAAGCGCAGAAGCTTCTCTCCCAATCTGACCTTTCGATCGCCGAAGTCGCTTTCCGCTGCGGTTTCTCATCGCAGCAACACATGACATCGGTCTTGAACCGAAAGCTGGGTTGTACCCCCGGTCAGGTTCGCTCCAAAGGTCTCGGGTGACCTCTTACGGCCTGCCTGAACGCAAGCCGGGACGTCCCTCCCGCCGCGCCGATACGGCGCCGATCACCCTACAGGAATTTGTAAAGCGCAAAGACCTGAAAGACGTGCGCGCCGCGAATTGGCAGCGTCGGCATGAACGGGATCAACCGTGCCCGAATGTTGGCATCAAGAGGAGGAGCTCATGTCGACAATTCTCAGAAAATCAGCTCTGCCGGTCAAGCGGTCCGCCTTCGATGTGCAGGCCGATATCGTGGTTGTGGGCGGCGGCGCGGCGGGTCTTGCTTCCGCGCTGTTTGCCCGCTGGCAGGGAAACGAGGTCGTGCTGCTCGAGAAGGCCGACGAGCTCGGCGGCACGACCAGGAAGGCCGCCTTCTGGTACTGGGTGCCGAACAACAGGCACATGCAGGAGATCGGCATCGAGGACAGGAAGGAGGACTGCATCCGCTACATGGCGCGCCTGGCGCGCCCGGAAGCCTACGATCCCGACCACCCGACGTTCGGCATGTCGCGGTGGGAATATGATTCCTTCGCTGCCATCTACGACAACGCCTCGCCGGCAACCGAGCTGCTCGCCGAGAAAGGCGCGCTCGATACCGGCACTGCGATTTCGTGCCCGACTACTGGGCGGAGCTGCCGGAGGACAAGGCGCCGCAAGGCCGCGTGCTGTTGCCAAAGGATGCCCGCGAATCCATGTCGAACGGCGGCGAGGTGGCGATCCGCACCATGAGCGCCAAAGCGCGTGCCGACGGGGTCGATATCCGCACCGGGCATCGCGTGCAGCGCACGAATGTCGACGAGAACGGCGCGATAATCGGCGTCGAGGCCGATACGGCGCTCGGCGAGACCGTCGCGTTTAAAGCGCGCAAGGCCGTGATCTTCGCCTCCGGCGGCTTCACCCATGACGTCGCCATGCGCAAGAATTTCCTGAGCGTGCCGGTTTTCGGTGGCTGCGCCGCGCGTACCAACGAGGGCGACTTCGTCAATATCGGCGCGGCTGCCGGTGCCGAGCTCCGCAATATGAACTACGCCTGGATGTGCCCGATCGTGCTCGAGAAGGCGCTGAACGACGATCCGTCGTTGATCGGCACCTTCTCTCCATCCGGCGACTCCATGATCTACGTCGACCGGAACGGTCGCCGCGTCACCAACGAGAAGCTTGCTTACAACGAATCCGCACAGGCCTTCTTCACCTGGGATCCGACGAAATCCGAGTACCCAAACCTTGTGCTGATCGCAATCTGGGATTCGCGCAGTCAGCAATATTCGGCAAGCGACGAGTACGGCCGCTTCATCGTGCCCGAGGGCAGGGACGATGGTCACGTCATCAAGGGCGACACGCTCGCCGAGCTGACGAACAACATCCGCGCGCGCTTCAAAAAATATGCGAACCGCATTGGCAATATGACAATCGCCGATGACTTCGAAGAGACGCTGAACTCGACAGTCCGACGCTTCAACAAGTTTGCCATGGAAGGCAAGGATCTCGATTTCAACCGCGGCGAGCGGCAGGTGGAGCTTCTGTTCAACGGGCCGGCGGCCAAAAGCCCGGCCATGCCGAACCCGACAATGTATCCCATCAGCGATGGCGGTCCCTACTACGCCGCGCTGCTGACCGGAGGCAGTCTCGATACCAAGGGTGGACCGATTACCAACCCCGATGGCCAGGTCCTCGACCATACGGGTAGGCCGATCCCCGGCCTCTACGGTGTCGGCAACTGTGTGGCCTCGGCCTCGGCTCGCGCCTACTGGGCCGGCGGAGCGACGCTGGGTCCCATCCTCGCCTTCGCCTATCTCGCGGCCAAGGCCGCCGACACTGAGCCTTCTGCATGATTCCTTAGATCGGAACCGATTTAAGGAGGAAATCATACAGCAATTCAAAGTGCTACAGCGACCTTTGCGCGCCTCAAAAGACGCGCGGCGCTGTAGACGCTGATCGTTTCGCAGTTCATTCAGGGAGGAATAAGATGGCAGTAACGACGCAGACGATGACGGACGAGCAGCGAAAATCGGTCGCGCTCGAATATCTGAAGGCCTTCGATAACGGCGGGGTCACGTCTACCGGCGGCTCGATCCTCGAACTCTTCGCCGACGACGCGCAGGTATACTTCCCGAAATGGGGCTTGGCGAACGGCAAAGAGCAGATCGGCAACCTGTTCGGCGATGTCGGCGCGACGCTCAAGTCGATCGTCCACCACTACTCGCACTTCAACTGGATCTTCTCCGGCTCCGATCTCGTGGTCTGCGAGGGCACAAGTCATGGCGAGCACCGCGACGGCTCATGGCGCGCCGGCGTTCCGGAATGGCAGGCCGGGCGGTGGTGCGACGTGTTCGAGATCCGCGACTGGAAGATACAGCGCTGCTTCATCTATCTCGACCCCGACTACGCCGGCAAGGACACCGCCCGCTATCCGTGGCTGGAAAAATAGCCTGCTTCCTGCCCTCGCCTGCCGAAGAGGGCAGTATCATTCGGGACTGCGATCGGGTGCTCACGGCGCAACCGAGGGTTCTGTGTTGGTTACCGCCAGCAAAACCGGACGCGCCGCGGCGAAACAGCTGCGGAGAAAGTTGCGAGCTCGCGCAGATTTTCAACCCTTGAATGCGCTGTTGATCGCGTCGAGCGCCGGCTTGCCATCCAACGTCGTCACGCCTTCCAGCCACGGTTCGATCACGCTTGGATTGGCCTTCAGCCAGTCGGTTGCGGCCGCCTTCGGATCCTTGCCGTCGTTCAGGATGCCGTTCATGATCTCGTTTTCCATATCCAATGTGAAGCGAAGATTGGTGACGAATTTCGCAACGTTCGGGCACTCGGCGGCGTAACCCGCGCGAATGTTGGTATAGACCTCGGCGCCGCCGTAGTTCGGTCCGAAATAGGCATCGCCGCCCGCAAGATAATCGATCTTGTACCGCGTGTTCATCGGATGCGGCGCCCATCCGAGAAAGACGACCCACTGGTTGGCCTTGATCGCCCTTTCGACCTCGGCAAGCATGCCTTGCTCGGATGACTCGACGAGTTCCCAGTCCTTGAGGCCGAAATCACCCTTGTTGATCATGTCGAGGATCATTCGGTTACCGTTGTTACCGGGCTCGATGCCATAGATCTTGTGGCCGAACCTGTGGGCGAATTTCTGGAGATCTGAAAAATCCTTGACGCCTGCGTCGGCGACGTATTTCGGCACGGCGAAGGTGTATTTGGCACCTGTGAGGTTCGGGCCGATGACCTCGATCGATTTGTCCTCGAGGAACGGCTTGCGATCGGCTTCCATGCTCGGTTGCCAGTCGCCGAGATAGACGTCGATATCCCTGTTCTTCATGCTGGTGTAGGTGACAGGTATCGACAAGAGCTTGCTCTCCGGCTGATAACCGAGCGCTTCGAGAATTGCCGAGGCGGCGGCGGTCGTCGCGGTGATGTCCGTCCAGCCGACATCGGAGAAACGTACGGCCTTGCAGCTATCGGGCTCGCCAGCGAAAGCGGCGCCCATCGTCAAAAGCAGTCCTGTGGTCATTGCAGCAATATGTTTCAGCATTGTCCTGTTCCCTGTTTTTAGGTTTGTGTGCACTGCGAAACTCACGTCAAAAGACCGAAAAGGCGGCTCACCAAAGTGCGCCGCCCGTGACTTGAATGTTCTCCATGGTGATGCCCCGTGCTCCCTCGCCACACAGAAAGGCGGCAAGGGCGGCGATCTCGTCGGGCTGGATGATGCGGTTTTGCGGATTTTGCGCGGCAATGTCCGCCATCGCCTCCTCCATCGTCCGCCCTTTGCCCTCTCGTTCGACGACCTGTTGCACGTTGCGGCGCATCAGTTCCGTTTCCACCCAGGTCGGACTGATCATCACGCAGGTGACCCCGTGCGGTGCTCCTTCGAGCGCCACGCAGCGCGTGAGGCCGAGAAGCCCCGATTTCGAGGCGCAATAGGCGGGATTATCCTTCCAGCCAACGGTCGCAGCCGTCGAGCCTATGTTGATGATCCGACCCCACTTGCGCTCGATCATCTGCGGCAGCAGCTTTCGCATCATGCGAAACGCGCCGTTGAGGTTGGTGTCGATGATCTTCAGCCAGAGTTCGTCCGAATGGCCTGAGACCGGCTGCTCGGCCGTCGTGCCGGCGGCGTTGACGAGAATGTCGGCGGGACCGCAGACCTCTTCCGCCGCACGCACGAAATCGTCGATCGCGCCGCTGTCGCGGACATCGAGATGGCCTGCGTAAACTGCCGTTCCGGAAGCGGCGAGCCGCTCCCGGACCTCGACGATCTCCTGCGGATCAGGATAAGCCGCCGCGTCGCCCTGTCGGCCGGCCGCTTCGTGGACAAACGAGCCAACAGCGACATTGGCACCCTCGGCGGCGAGCGCTTGCGCGATCGCCAGCCCCTGGCCCGTCAACCCGCCGGTAATGACCGCGCTGCGGCCCTTGAGCTTGCCTGTCATGCCACCTCCTTCAACGGCTTGCCGAGCCAGTCTCGATAGAAGCCTTCGAGATCCGGTTCGAAATCATGCACGATCGGATAGCCCGGTGCTGCCGCTTCCACCTCGTGCAGATGCGCGCAGTTCGGGCAGAAGAATTCGCGGATCTCCATCCAGCTCGGATCGGGAATATCGCTGTTCGGGTAGATTTCGCGCAGGCTTTCCTCGGTGTTGCGGACGTTGATCAGCGCCTTGAGCTTCCAGTTCTTGCGGTAATCTCCGAAGGAATGCCCGCATTCGCAGCGGGTGATCCGGCCCTCGGCGCTATCGCAGATGAAGAGGTGGTCGCTGACCGGCAGCAGGATCGGATCGCTCCACGAAACGCGATCCTGCAACACTGCGAGATACTTGAAAAAACGATCGTCGTCCTTATAGGCGCTCATGATCCGCCGCGTCTGCGGCCAGGGTAGTGTGCCGTTGACGAGGTCGTTGATGACTTCCTTCGAATATCCGGTCATGGCTCATTTCTCCCCAGCAATGGCGAAATCGGAGGCGAGGCCCCAGAATTCTTTGAAATCCTTGGCAAAGCGCGGCGAGAGCTTCATCGCGCCGCGGTACATCTTTGCGACTTCGGCTGCGAAATCGGACGTCCTGACGCGCTCGCTTTCCTTGGCGATCCACTCGGAGACCGGAACGGCTCCTTTCAGCCGCTCCTCGCGCATTTCGGCGCGGCGAGCGACGGTCGCGTCGATATCGGCCTGCGGATAGCCATCCGCGTCGTCCTTGAGGATGATGCCGAACACCTTCTCGGCTGCTTCGCGCGTGAGGAAGCCGTTTTCGACGTCCCATGCGGTCTTGATCGGATCTCGCTCGAGCACATCGCCGAAACCGCCGCCGCCATTATAGGCATGGCTGAAGATGTCGCCGGCCTTGTGCGGACGGGTGATATAGGGCCCCTCCTCCCACACCTGCTCGCCTTTGTAGGTGCGCTCGAAATCAGAGACCAGCGGATCGGTACCGGGCGCATGCGCGAGCGGCTCGCGGCGTTCGGCTCGCTCGAAGATGTCCGAGTTCCTGACAGCATGATGCTTCTCGCAGGTCGGCGCCGGATAGCCGCCGCACATGCCGCCATTGTCGAACACGCGCGAGGAATGCTCCGACGTCACGAGACGAAGGTGATCGGTCTTGTTGATGAGCCAGGTTGAGATGAAGGCACAACCGCCGCGATATTTGCCGGCCCCGCCGGAGTTCGGCACGATCGACCGGCCGATATAGACCATCGGCATATTCTGTTCCCAGATCTCGATATTGCCCATGTCGGACTCCGGATTCCAGCCGACATAGGCCGTGTCGAGACCGTCCTTGATCGCCAGCGCTCCTGAGCCAGCGGCGGCGCATTCGAAATGCGCCATGCCGAATCCGGTGCCATATTGGCTGGTGCCACCCATCTCGATCATCGGCGAGTTGACCTGACCGACAAAGGCTTCCTCGACGAAGCCCCGGGCGATGAAGCCGCGCGACAGCAGTCGCTGGAAAACGCCGTAGGCCGGCAGCAGCAATGCCCAGGAAGTGGCGGTCGCCGCCATTTCGTTGTCCGGATTGGTCCACGTGCCGTGCGGGATGTTGATTTCGGTTGCCATCCAGGCGCCGTCATTGACCAGCCCCTCGAAATTCATGTGCTGGGTGAGCGTCACGAACATGCCGCCGTCCATGCCGGCCGGCGTGCAGTTCATCGAGTGATAACCCCATGGCTGAGTACCGTCGAAATCCAGCCGGATCTTGCCCTCGCTGGTGATCTCCATCTCGATCGGGATGTTGTAGAGCCAGTTCGGATCGGCGAGCGGCTGGAAGCCGGGCTTGCCTTCAGTGACATGGCCGTAGAACGTGTGGCCGCGGTAGATGCCAGGCACGGTGAGCTGCCGTGTGCGGGCAAGCTGGGCTCTCCGGCCCTCCTCGATATATTCCTTGGAAAGCTGCTGCCAATAGCCGAGACCAATCTCGCCGATGAGCTGCTTTACGCTCTCGCGCATGTCGATGCAGGCCGCGACCTTGGCCTTCTCGTCCAGGACCCAATAGATCGGCATGCGCAAGTTGCGCTCGCAGCGGATGACGTAATCGCGGCGGATCTCGTCGTTCTCGCCGATCTTTTCGGCACACACGAACAAGCCTTCGGTGAAGCGTTCCTGCGCAAGGCAAACATCGCCGCCGGGCGTGATGCCGCCGGCCTCTAGCTCATGGCAGACCGCACCCGCCCAGCCGACCAGCGTGCCCTCGAAGAAGATCGGCACGACATCCATGACGTCGGGCACCTGCACGGTGCCGATGAAGGCATCGTTGTTGGCGAAGATGTCGCCGTCGCGGATGCCGGGATTCTGCTCGTACCCGTTCCTGATCATCCATTTGATGAAACGGCTCATCGTATGCACATGCACCATGATGCCGTTCGAAAGTGCGATCGCGTCGCCTTCGGGCGTGTAGATCGCCACCACCATTTCGCCCACCTCGCGGACGCCCGGCGAGGCGGAGATGCGCCGGGCCATTTCACGAGCAGAGACGCAATAGGCGCGCAGCTTGGTGTGCAGCGTCTCGAACTTCAGCGGGTCCTCTTTGCGCAGCCGAAGTTCGGTAATGCCGTCATAGCAGCCGGTCTCGTCCATCAGCCGCTCCGACTCGAGCAGCCGCTGCTGCAGGGAATTTGCCGTTCTGTCCAGCATAGTCATAACCTCCAGCTCAGGCGTGGTTGTAGTGAAGCAGCGTCCATTCATCGACGAAGACGCGATCGTCGGGATGCACGACGAGGGTCGTTGCCGGGTGCTCGATGATCGCCGGGCCGATCACCTCGTGTCCGGGCTGAAGCAGATCCATCTCGTAGAGGTTGGCCTTGTGCCAGCGGCCGCCGATATAGGCCTCGCGAACGCCCTTGTGAGCCGATTGCGGATTGGAGGTTCCGAGCGGCCGCTTGACGAGCACCGGCTTGATCTTGTCGGCCGTGGCAATGACGCCTAGTTCCATCAACGAAAAGCCCGCCTCGCCATATCGCGATACGCGATGATTGGCTTTGGCGTAGACTTCTTCGAACTGCGCCAGCACGGTCCGCATGTCGTCGGCCGTCTCGATGGACGACAGCGGCGCGATAACCTCTACGTCCTCCAATTGACCGGTATAGCGGGCCATGAAGAAGGGAACAGTCCTGATCTTCTCCCGCGCGTGGCCGTCGACGAGCATTTCGTCGACCGCGGCCTTTTCGAGGTCACGCCACACCCCCGTCACCTGCGCGCCGGCAGCAACCAGCTGACCCTCGGAGGCACGGGCGCCGATATCGATCTGAGTCGAGACCGAATGGCGGCGCATATAGTCGGCCGTCGTACAGCCGAAGGCGGAGAAGGCGGCAGCGAACTGGAACGTGATGATATCCTTGAAGCCGATGCCCCGCGAGCAGCCGGCAAGATGCAGCGGCCCCGAACCGCCATAGGAAAGCAGGGTGAATTCCGACGGGTGGATGCCCTGGCCCGAGATGACGCGACGCAGCGCGTTGTTGGCGTCCTGCTCCAGCATGTCGATCATGCCCTCGGCCGCTTCCTCGACGCCGACGCCGAGCACGTCGGCGCATTTTTCCTTGAACGCCGCACGCGCCTTCTCGACCTGAAGCACCACCTTGCCGCCGAGGAAGTAATGAGGGTTCAGCCGGCCGAGAATCGCATCGCAATCGGCGATTGTCGGCTCGGTGCCGCCCTTGGCAAAGCAGATCGGACCGGGATCGGAACCGGCGCTTTCCGGCCCGAGCGAAACCTTCTTCGTCAGCGGATCGACCTTCAGGATCATCCCCGCGCCCGCGCCGATCGTGTCGAGATGGAGCGTCGGCACGTTCAGCTTGAAGCGGTCCATCAGCGGCTCGTTTTCGATGCGGGTCTGGCCGCGCGAAATGACGCCCATGTCGAAGGACGTGCCGCCCATGTCCGAGCAGATGAGCGAGTCGTTGCCGATCAGCTTGCCGACATAGGCCGCGCCGAGAATGCCGCCGATCGGGCCGGAGATCATCGTCTCGTGCAGGCGCGGATGGTTGATCGAGGTGAGCCCGCCGAAGGAGAGCAGTGTCTGCACGCCATATTTGAAGCCGTATTTTTGAGAAGCCTCCTCGATGCCCTTGAGCTGCCGGCGCCCCCGTGAGGTCGCATAGGCCTCGATCAGCACAGAGTTCAGCCTCGATTGTTCCCGGATCACAGGACGCACCTCATGGCTGGTATAGACGCCGATCTCGACGCCGGCGGCCTCGATCACCTCGCGGCAGATTTCGGCGATGCGCTTCTCATGCACCGGATTGACGTGGGAGAAGATCGTCATGATGCAGATCGCGTCGACCTTGTCGCGGATCAGTGCACGGGCCGCCGCGATCACCTCCTGCTCGTAAAGCGGCAGGATGATATCCCCGAAATGGTCGATGCGCTCGGTCACGCCATGAGTGCGGCGGCGCGGCACGAGTGGATCAGGATGGGCATGGGTGACGGCATGCAGCCTGTCGGCATAGGAATAGTCGGCCCAGGCCTGCAGGCCGCGGCCCATCAGCACCATGTCCTCCATGCCCTTTGTAGTGATGAGGCCGAGCTTGCGGCCGGTGCGCGACAGAAGCGTGTTGAGCATGCCGGTGCCCGAATAAAGCACCACGTCGAGGCCCGAAAACAGGCTTTCAAGCGAGATGCCCCAAGCATCCGCTGCGTCCTGGGAGGAGGCGATGAAGCCTTCAGCCTCGTTTCTCGGGGTGGTGGCGGCCTTGCCGATCTTGAAGTGTCCGTGCTGATCGACAAGGATGGTGTCGGTCATCGTGCCGCCCGCGTCAATGCCGATCACGATTGGGTTTTCCAAGGCTTCACCCTCCATGGCTCTGATGATGGAGGCAGCCTATTGGCGGTTTGGGAGGCAGGAAATAGGCCAAAAGGCACAATGACCGGCAGGGGGAAGGGTGCTAGACGACGACATGAACAGCAATGGATTCTGGAAAACCTTGGCCGATGCGATCGCTGCGACGGGCACAGACAGCCACGTCGATCGATTGATCGACATGATCGGATCGTCCGTGCCGCAGGATTTGGTGACGGTCGTGCGCTACTCCGTCACCCGCAAGCCAGAATTTATCAAACATCGCCGCTATTCAGACGAAATGGCCGGCCGCTATCTCGACACCTATTACGTCTTTGACCCGTTTTATGCTTATTGGCGGCGTGAGCGGCGACCTGGGATCGTCCCGCTGAATAGCCTTGCGGACGACGACGCCAAACGCGGCCGCTATATCGCGGAGTTCCTGGCGCAATCGGAAATCTGCGACGAGGTTGGCGTCCTGCTCGAGGACGGCGAGGACTGGTGCCTTGGCATCTTCCTCGACCGCTCGACGAAAATGTATCGCGACGACGAGATCGAGACGCTTCGCAACCGCTTTGCGGTCTTCGCCGCGCTGCATGAACTCGACACGCGCGCACAGGCGCCCGATTTCCGGCGCACCGATGTGCCCGCCGTGCCGGGGGCAGCACCGGTCAATGCCTCGCAGGCGTCAGCCGCCCTGTGGCCGGAGCTTTCCACACGCGAGCGTGAACTCGTCGACTTGATCCTCAAAGGCCACCCGAACGCGACTATCGCCACCAAGCTCGGCATTGCGGCGGGCACGGTGAAGAACCATCGCGCCAGGATCTACGAGAAGCTCGACATCACAACCGAACGCGAGCTTTTCCTCCAGGTGTTCCAGCAGTATCACATTCCGTGACGAGCGGCCGGACGTCACCGCATTTTCGCGTGCCTCTGCCAAAAGCCGATTGCTCATGCATCATGTTCTCAAGCTGCGCATTTCATCCTGCAACCACTCGAGAACTTGTCGTGTGTCGCGGTCAGCCCGTGTCCGGTTTGGCACCATGATACGGTAGCAATGGCCGGGAATCGAGACGTCAGGCAGGACGTCTTCAAGGAGCGCACTAGAGACCAGGTGCTGCGCAAGCACGTCGCTGAGGACGACGATCCCCTTGCCCGAGACAGCGGCGAGGGCTGCATGATGCTCGTCGTCATAGGAAATGACCTTGAGGGATCCGTGTTGCCCCAGAGCCGTTTCCCATGGATCGAGCGCAAGGTTCTCCAGACCGCGAGATCGCCAGCGATACGAGAGGACTGCCACGCTCCGGGTCTCGGCCTGGCGCGCAAAGGTTCCGGGCGACGCGAAGGCCTTGAACCCCTCGCGCACCAGGAGTTGGCCTTCACTAGAAGTGCTGAGCGAATACCTTACGGCCGCATCTATGCCTCGCGTTCGCTCAAGATCGATTGACGTGTGGCTGGCCTCGGTCCGCAGCGACAGGTTTGGAAACTGCGCCTGAAACTCGGAAATCCGGGGCGCTAACCACAGAGCTGCAAAGGCTGGCGTTGTCGTCAATGTCACGCTGCGCGTTTCGCTGCTGATCCGGTCAATCGCGTTTTCGAGCAGCGATACGGCGGCGCGGGCGGCTTCCAGAAGTTCCGCGCCTGCCTGCGTCAGCTCGACTTTCCTGTGCGAGCGCCGGAACAGGTCGACGCCCAGATCACCCTCAAGGCCGCGAACCCGGTGAGACACGGCAGTGGATGTCAAGCCAAGCTCGCCCGCAGCGTCCTTGAAACTGCCAAGCCGGGCTGCGGCCTCGAAGACCCGAATTGCAGAGAGAGAAGCTCGCACTGAGATGAGTTTCCTTCATTCGAATGGGTGGATTTCTCGTTTTAAACATTGCCTTGGAAGCCGCATATTGCACGAGAAAAATTCACCAAGGGAATAACTCGATGAAAACCCTTCTGCGCCTCGATGCAAGCGCCCGTCGCTCTCGGTCTCTCACCCGCACCCTGGGCGATACATTCGAACGGGAATGGAGAATGCATCGTCCCGACGATGTGTGGATCATTCGCGATCTGGCCGAACAACCGCCAGCCCATATCACGGAGCCGTGGATCGCCGCTGCCTTTGCCCCGGTCGAGGCGCGCACGCCGGAGCAGCATCAGATCCTTGCCGCCTCCGATGACCTTATCGACGAGCTCGCCGCGGCCGACGTTCTGGTCGTCAACGTTCCGATGTACAACTACGGCATGCCCTCCGCCCTGAAGGCCTGGGTCGACAATGTGGTCCGCATCGGCCGGACCTTCTCCTTCGACCTCGGTCGCGGCGACTTCCCGCTCCGGCCGATCATGTCCGGGAAGCAGATGGTAGTGCTGAGTTCTTCAGGTGAGTTTGGGTTCGACCCGGCAGGCGTTCGGGGCGATATGGATCAGCTCATCCCGCACCTGAGAACAGTGAAACACTATCTCGGTGTTTCGGATATGCATGTCGTCCGCGTCGAGTACCAGGAATTCGGCGATACCCGGCACAAGCAATCCATGAGTGATGCCATCGCCTCGTCCAAGCGTTTGGCCGCAGCGGTGGTGCAGGCCATAACCGCCCCAGCGGCAGCGGCCGAATGACACCGGGCTCAACGAGGTTGCTCTCCCGATTGGGCTTCGGGCGGGACGCTCGTCGCGGGCCAGCCTTCTCCGGCTGCCCGATCCCGGAGGTCCGGACGGGACAACATGCGATCCAAGCGGCGCCTACAGTTCCTCGATCGAATCCACCCGATCCGGATAGAACGCCACGTGGTCCTTGATTTCCCGTACCGCCGCATGGGGATCTTCATAGGTCCAGACGGCGTTTTTCGAGCGCTCGCCACCGGGCGTGATGCTGTAATAGGAAGCATCGCCCTTGTAGGGGCAGTGCGTCGAATGATCGGTACGTGCAAGCAGCGACATGTCGACGTCCTTGCGGGGGATATACTGCACCGCCGGGTAGGACGCCTCGCGCAATGTCAGCGCATCGCGCGTGTCGGCGACGACGCGACCGTCAAGCTTGACGACGACGCGCGCTGGATTGTGATCGATAGTGATAGGATGATCGGGCCCGGGAATTCTGATCGACTTGTCTGACATGAGCGATCGCCTTCGAAGATTGGGACCAGTCTTAGATAGGATCATGGCTCTCGCTTCCCAAGGGCGGCGGTAGTCGTCGATGTGGTTTTATGAACGGCACGCTCAGGCGCGCTGGTACGATCTGCCAGAACTTTCTTGGCCGCGCGAGCGAAGATCGTATTCCGAGATGGCGAGCGCGCCGCGGATCGCTGCGTCGGCAGGGGCCGGCGCAAGATTCACGCCAAAGGCCTTAGACACGGCCTCGTAAACCTCGGCCAGGTCGTCATCGCCAACAATCGCGATCGTGTCGCCCTCTTTGAACCAGCCCCCGGCACGCGCCTCGGCGAATTCCCACCCGACGATCAGACCGGACAGCCGGCTTTTCATCTCCTCCGGCGTGATCTTGCCAGCGAGCCAGCCGGTGCGCACGGCAAAGAGGCGGGTCAACAGGCCGCCGGCCCTTCCGCTTTCGTCGCGGGCAAGCGCAAGGCCTTCGGCAAAAGCCGCGCTGGCGTGGTCCGCCTCCGCCGTCGCGACCTTCGACAGAAAGGAATGGTTCGCGAGCGTGTTGAAGATCTCGCCAGTAACGAAAGTGCGGAATCGCTCGATGCGGCCGTGGCGGATCTCGGCCCATTTGGAATGGGTGCCGGGAAGAACGACGACGATGTCCTGTTCCAGCCCGAAGCCCACAAGCTGGGTCTCCTCGCCACGCATGACGTCGGGAAACGGAAAGGCGGACGGATCGGTCAGCCCCGGAAGGAACATGAGCCGGTCTCCTTCGGGAAGTTCGATGGTGCGGCTGGCCGCAGCGAAATCCGCGGCCGTCGCCGGCGTCGGCACATAGGGCATCTCGAGCCAGCCATTGCGGCTGCCGATCATTCCTGCCGCCACGACGCGAAGAGAACCGTGTTTGCTGCGCCAGGGCGCGAGCGCATCGGAAAGCACGCCCGCATGCTCGCCCTTCGCAACGGCCTGAACGCCTTGCCGGCTTTCCATCACATCGACGATCAGGCCTTCCCGATCCACCGCCGCGGCACGGAAGCCCGTGGTTCCCCAGTCGAGCACCACTGTGACTGAATCAGTCGGATCGATGGACAAGACAGGTCTCCTTCAATCGCGGATCACGATTGACACCCCCTACCATTTTCACTTATGGTCCACAATGTAAAAAGATAGTCTCATTATATGGACCTCTCGTGATTATGCGTCTGACAGGAATACTTCCGGTGCTCCCGACGCCCTTTGCCGATGCTGGCGTCGATTTCGAAGCGATGCGCCGCGTCGTCCGCTTCGCGCTGCGAGCCGGGGTCGACGGAGTCGTATTTCCGGGATTTGCCAGCGAAGTGGAAACACTGACCGTCGACGAGCGCGCAGCGCTTCTTCAACTCGTCGCCACCGAAGTGGACGGTCGAGTGCCGATCGTGGCGGGCGCCAGCGCGCCGACGGTCGATGAAGTCGCCAAATACGGCAGCCAGGCGCTTGCACTGGGGATCAAGCGGCTGATGATTCAACCGCCGAAATCGATCGGTGCCGGTGCCGACGCGGTGGCATCCTTTCTCTCGGCCGTGGCGGCGCAGTTGCCGGGCGCCGAAATCATTCTTCAAAATGCGCCGGCACCGCGCGGCTCCGACCTCTCGCCTCAGGCGGTCTTGCAGGTCGTCCGCCGGGTCGCCGCCGTCCGCTACGTGAAGGAGGAGACGCTGCCGGCGGGTCCGGCAATCACGGCGATCCTCGCCGAGGCGCCCGAGCATCTGTTGGGTGTCATCGGAGGCGGCGGCGCCCGCTACATCCTGGACGAGTACGATCGTGGCGCTTGTGCTGCGATGCCGGCGCTCGAGATAGCCGATTTGCATGTTGCCCTCGACCGGGATTACCGCGCCGGACGTAGAAGCGAAGCGAGGGCGCTCTACGTTAAATCGTTGCCTTTGTTGGTATTGCAGGCCGTCTACCGTATGCGTCTCACCAAGCATGTGCTCAGGCTCCGCGGCGTTTTGGACGATCGCACCGTGCGCGCACCTACCCCGGAGCTCGACCCGTTCGCCATGCAGGACATCGAAAGCTGCTTCGCCGAATGTGGGCTACAATCGGGGGTATTGGCACCCGAGCGGAAGGGAATTGGCGCATGAGTGACCCTGTCCGGAAAATCGAGACGTTTACGCTCACCCTGCCGCGCGACAGGCCCTATCTCGGAAAGCCCCGCCCCGGCGAGGATCCCAACCAGCGCGGTTATCTGGTGCGCAAGGGCAATCGCACGGTCTATCCGACCTTCGATCGTAGCGTGCTCGTCCGGATCGAGACGGCAAACGGCGCAGTTGGCTGGGGCGAGACCTACGGACTGGCTGCTCCCGCGGCCACCATGGAGATAATCGACGATCTTCTGGCCGATTTCACCATCGGCCGCGACCCGTTCGATGCCTCGGCGATACACGACGATCTCTACGACCTGATGCGCGTGCGCGGCTACACCGGCGGTTTCTATGTCGACGCCTTGGCTGCGATCGACATCGCATTGTGGGACCTCGCCGGCAAGCTCGCCGGTCTGCCCATCTGCAAGCTGCTTGGCGGGCAGCGCCGCGATCGGATAGCCGCCTACGTCTCCGGCTTGCCGGAAGATACGCGCGCCAAGCGCGCCGAGCTCGCCGCGCACTGGCAAGCTAAAGGCTTTTCATCCTTCAAATTCGCCTCTCCTGTTGCCGACGACGGCGTCGCGAGGGAGATCGAAACGCTGCGCGAAAGGCTGGGTCCCGAAGCACGCATCGCCTGCGACATGCATTGGGCGCAAACCGCAAGCGAGGCGATCGCGCTCATCAAGGCGATGGAGCCGCACGGGCTGTGGTTCGCCGAGGCGCCTGTGCGCACCGAGGATCTCGACGGCTTGGCGCGGGTGGCGGCCGGCGTGTCGACCGCGATTGCAGTCGGGGAGGAGTGGCGCACGGTCTACGACATGGTGCCGCGCCTCGCGCGCGGTGCGGTAGCGATCGTGCAGCCGGAAATGGGACACAAGGGCATCACGCAATTCATGCGCATCGGGGAATATGCCCAGGCGCACCACATCAAGATCATCCCGCATGCAACGATCGGCTCCGGCATTTTCCTGGCTGCAAGCCTGCAAGCGAGTGCGGCGCTCGCCAATGTCGACTGCCACGAGTTCCAGCATTCGATTTTCGAACCCAACCGCCGGCTTCTCGACGGCGACATGGATTGCGCCGCGGGCGAGTACGTCCTGCCGACAGGACCCGGCCTCGGCGTCGAGCCGTCCAGGGAGGCTCTCGGGCTGCTCAAGAAGCACTGAACATGGATAGTTTGCGGAGGAGTGGAGGAGAACATGAAAACCATAGGAAAACGGATCGCCGCGTCTGCGGTTGCAGCGATGCTCGTCGGCGCCGCCCTGCCCACCTCGGCCGGTGCGGAAGTGCTCAAATTCGTCTCCTGGCAGAAGGACGAGAAGGGGGTCGGCGACTGGTGGGCCTCGGTGATCAAGGAGTGGGAAGCAAAGCATCCCGGCAGCACCATCGAATGGACCAAGGTCGAACGCAGCGCCTATGCCGACACCATGACGACGCTGTTCGCAGGAGGCACGCCGCCCGACATCGTCCACCTGGCCTCGTTCGAGTTCCAGGCCTTCGCCAACAATGGCTGGCTGGAAGATCTTGGTCCCTGGATCGAAAAGGCAGGACTCGATCTCAACGGCTGGAGCGGCCAGGACATCTGCAGGTTCCAGGAGACGACCGTCTGCATCATGATGCTCTATTACGGGACGATCTTCGGCTACAACGAAGAGATCCTGAAGCAAGCAGGTGTCGCCGTTCCCAAGACCTATGCGGAGTTCCTCGCAGCCGCCAAGGCGACGACTAAGGATCTGAACGGCGACGGCATCGTCGACCAATTCGGCACGGGCCACGAGACCAAGGGCGGCGGCGGCCAATATATCGCGGAAATGGCGAGCTATCTGTTCGATGCCGGTGCACGCTTCACCAATGCTGAAGGCGAGGTAACGATCGACACACCCGAGATGGTCGAAGGCCTGACGCGCTGGAAGACGATCGTCAGTGAAAACCTCACGCCGCGCGACCTTTCGGCGGGCGAGGTGCGCAAACTCTTCGCCGATGGCAAGATCGCGCTGAAGGTCGACGGTCCGTGGATCTATTCGATCATGCAGCAGGGGGCGGCCAAGGACAAACTGAAGCTCGCAAGCGTACCCTTCGACCCGCCGCTCGGCGGCTCGTCGAACGTGCTCGCGATGCCGAGCGAGATTTCGGACGAGAAGAAGCAACTGGTCTGGGACTTCATCGCCATCGCCGCCTCGGACAAATTCCAGACCAGCTTTGCGACGCTCGCCGCGTCCACGCCTCCGAGTCCGCGCGCGGATCTGGCCGATGCCAAGGCGAAAATCCCGCATTTCGATCTCATGGTGGAATCGCAGCAGGCCGCGGCAGAGAACAAGATCGACCGTATTCCGATCGGCCTTGAGGTTCAGTTCAACGAATTCTCGAAAATGATCCAGGAGGAGGCGCAGCGGATGATCATCGAGGACCTCGATCCGGCGACCGTCGCCAAGACGATGCACGAAAAGGCAGAGGCGCTTCAATAGGACGCTTTGCCAACCAATGAAGAGTCCCGGGCGCTCACATGGGAGCGCCCGTCCTTTAAATCCTGAAGGCAGAGACATGAGCCTACGCTTCCTCGATCTGGCACGCCCAAGCCGACAGCACTGGCTGGGCTACCTGCTGCTGCTGCCGGCCGTCGCACTGGTGGCTCTGATCATCGCCTATCCGCTCTTCGTGTCGCTTGACCTGTCGTTTCAGAAGATCGGCATGGCCACGCTCAAAGCGCCGCGCAAGCCCTTCACCCTGGAGAACTACAGCAAGCTTTTCACGTCGCCGGATTTCTGGAACGCCTGCTGGGTGACGATCAAACTCGTGGTGGTCGTCAGCGCCGCCTGCTTTGCGGTCGGTCTCGGCACGGCCCTTCTGGTTAACAATCGCTTCAAGGGGCGGACACTCGCACGGCTCTTCGTCGCCCTGCCCTGGGCAGTTCCGGAAGTGATTGCCGTCGTCATCTTTGCCTGGATATTCGATTCTTCCTTCGGCCTCATGAACTGGCTCTTCATTAAGCTCGGGGTTACGAGCCAGATGATCAACTGGTTCTCCGAGCCGACCGCCGCCTTCTGGGTGGTGGCAATAACCATGATCTGGAAGGGCTATCCCTTTGTTTCGATCATGACGCTTGCGGGCCTGCAATCTATCCCGGAGGACTTCTACAATGCCGCCAAGGTCGATGGCGCCAGTGCGTTGCAGCGCTTCCGGTACATCACGATCCCCGTGCTGATGCCCGTGCTCGGGGTGACGTTGGTGCTCGTCATGCTTTGGGTGTTCCGCGATTTTTCGATCATCAAGGTGCTGACCGACGGCGGACCGCTGAAGGCGACCCAGACACTATCCATCATGACCTACGATCAGGCCTTCGGCTTCTTCAACATGGGCTACGCCTCTGCGATCGGCATCGTGACGCTCGTCCTGTGCGTTATCGCCAGCCTTCTGATGCTCGGCCGCAAGTCCCAGGCGATGTACTAGGAGGCTCAAAACGATGGAACGTACTGGCTTTCAATCCTTCGCGCTCTATGCGGGCCTCGCGGTCGTCTGCGGCATCCTGCTCTTCCCAATCTACTGGCTGTTTGTCACCGCACTCTCGACGCTCGCCGAGATCCGCCAGCTCCCGCCGTCCTTCTGGCCGGCCGAGCCGCAGTGGAGCACCTTTACCAAGGTCGCTTCCGAGCGGCCGATCCTGCTGTGGCTGTGGAACTCGACGCTTGCTGCGATCGGCTCAGTCGGCCTGTCGATGGTCGTTTCGGTCTTCGCCGGCTACAGCCTCTCTCGCTTCAGCCTCAGAGGCGGGCGATCGCTCGGCCTGTTCATCCTGACAGCGAAGATGCTGCCGGCAACGCTGCTGGTGATCCCGCTCTTCGGCATCTTCCGCTCGATCGGGCTGATCGGCAGCCTCTGGTCGCTCGTCCTGGCTCACGCGACGCTGATCATCCCCTTCACCACCTGGATGCTGAAGGGCTATTTCGACACGATCCCGCGCGAACTCGAGCAGGCCGCGATGGTCGATGGCTGTTCTCCGCTCGGCGCCATGTTCCGGGTCGTGCTGCCGGTCGCCACCCCGGGGCTCGCAGCGACGGCTCTCTATGCCTTCGTGCTCTCCTGGGCGGACTATGCCTATGCCCGCACCTTCCTCACCAACGCACAGGGCAGTTGGACGGCCAATCTCGGCATCACCACGATGAAAGGCGAATATGTAACCGACTGGAACGAGATCTCCGCTGCTGCCGTGTTCATCGCGCTGCCGATCCTCGTCATCTACCTGTTCCTGGAACGCTATTTGGTCGGCGGCCTCACAGCCGGCGCGGAGAAGTGAAATGGCCGGCATAAGCATTCAAAACGTCTACAAAAATTACGGCGCGCTGAACGTCCTCAAGGAATTCTCGCTCGATATCGCAGACGGTGAGTTCGTGGTCCTCGTCGGTCCCTCGGGCTGCGGCAAGTCGACGATGCTGAAAATCCTCGCCGGGCTTGAACCGGCAAGTGGTGGCAAGATCCTGATCGGCGACAGGGACGTTACCGACCTCGCGCCGGGTGACCGCGACATTGCCATGGTCTTCCAGAACTACGCGCTTTATCCGCACCTGACCGTCGGGCAGAACATCGGTTTCGGCCTGAAGATGCGCGGTACTCCGAAGGCGGAGATCGACAAGCGCGTTCGCGAGGTGGCAAAAATCCTCGCTGTCGACCATTTGCTTGAGCGCCGCCCGAAGGCGCTGTCGGGCGGGCAGCGCCAGCGCGTCGCACTCGGGCGCGCCATCGTGCGCGAACCGCGCGCCTTCCTGATGGATGAGCCGCTTTCCAATCTCGATGCCAAGCTGCGTGTCCATACCCGCGCGGAGATCAGCGCGCTGCACAAGCGCATCGGCGTCACCACGGTCTACGTCACGCATGACCAGATCGAGGCGATGACCATGGCCGACCGCGTCGTCATCATGCGCGACGGCGTCATTCAGCAGATCGCCGATCCCGATACGTTGTTTGCGAGACCAGCCAACCTCTTTGTCGCCGGTTTCATCGGCTCGCCGGGCATGAACTTCCTGCGTGCCACGGTGGAAGGCGGCAGGCTTACTCTCTTCGGCCAGACCTTCGACGCCCCTGCGGGCGTTGGTGCCGGCGAGGTCATCGTCGGCATCCGGCCCGAACACCTTGCGCTCGGTCAGGGCAACGTCACATTCACCGTAAAGCCGGTGCTGGTCGAAAGCCTTGGCTCGGAGAAATATGTCTACTTCGAGCCCGGCGCACATGCCTATGCGGCTTCGCGCGACGAAGAGCGCGGCAAAGGTTTGATCGCCCGCATCGCTCATGCCGGCCCCATCCGTGAGGGCGAAGAGCTCACGCTCTCCTTCAATGCCTCCGAGATCCACCTTTTCGACACAAAGACAGAAAAGGCAATGAACTGACATGAAAGTCCTTGTAACCGGCTCCGCCGGCAGGGTCGGCTCCTTTGTCGCGCGGCAACTGCTCGCCTCAGGACACCAGGTGCGGGGCTTCGACCTGCGCTCGGCCGGTGTAGAAGACGCAGCCTTCGAGCAGGTCGTCGGCGCCTTTGACGACCGCGAGACGGCACGCCGTGCCTGCGAGGGCGTCGACGCCGTTCTCCATCTCGGCGCCTTCATGTCGTGGCTTCCGGCTGACCGCGACAAGCTCTTCCGCGCCAATGTCGAGGGCACGCGGATCGTGCTCGAAACGGCAGCCGACGCGAAGGTCGGGCGCTTCGTCTTTGCAAGTTCGGGCGAGGTCTACCCCGAGAACAAGCCGGAGTTCCAACCGATCACCGAGGACCACCCGACGAAGCCGCTCTCGGCCTATGGCATGACCAAGCTCATCGGCGAGGGACTTGTGAAGTTCCAGGGACGCGTATCGCCGATGGAGACGGTGATCCTGCGCTTCTCGCACACGCAGAACGCCAGCGAACTGCTCGATCCGGACAGCTTTTTCTCCGGTCCGCGCTTCTTCCTGCGTCCGAAAGTCAAGCAGCAAGAGGCGTTCGGCAACCGGGCCGCAGCCGATCTCCTCAGAGCGGCCGATCCCGGGCAGGCGGCGCTGGTTCTCACCCGCAACGAAAACGGCCGGCCGTTCCGCATGCACATCACAGACACCCGCGACATGGCCAAGGGAGTGCTCATCTCACTCACCCATCCGAAAGCGGCCGGGGGCGTCTTCAATCTGGGGGCAACCGATCCTGTTGACTTCGCAGACGTCCTGCCCGTAATGGCCGAAAAGACCGGGCTGCCGCTTGTGACCGTTGATCTTCCAGGCGCCGGTGTGTGGTATCACACGTCCAACCATCGCATGCGCGAAACGCTTGGCTTCGAGCCGGAATGGCCGATCACGCGCATGCTAGACGAGGCAGTAGAGGCATGGAAGAGAAGGCAGGTGTAGGCGGGCTCGAAGATCGTGGAGCCCCGGCCGGCGCGGCAGCGCTGGCCAAGGGCCTCGCTCTTCTCGACCTCATCGCGGAAACGGCGAAGCCGCTGCGCTTCGCTGACTTGCAGAAGCTGAGCGGCGTACCGAAGCCGACGCTGGCGCGCATGCTCAAGACGCTGATGGTCTACCGCCTGATCCGCCAGGACGAAACAAGCGGCGCCTATCTGCTCGGCCATCGCTTTCTCGAGCTTTCACATCGGGTCTGGGACAAATTCGATCTCGTGAGCGCTGCCATTCCGGAACTCGAGCGCCTCTCGGTCGAACTCGGCGAGACGGTGGCCCTTTGCCGGCTGGACGGTCAACGTGTCGTCTATCTGGAAGAGCGGTCGAGCGACGGGCTCGGCGTGCTGATCGATGTCGGCCGCCGCGTGCCGATACATTGCACCGCCGCCGGCAAGGCTCTGCTCGCCTTTCAGGAACCTTCCTTCGCCCGCGCATTGACCGGCCAGATCGTCTACGATCGCTTTACGCCGCAAACAATCACCGACCCGCATGCGCTGGAGGCCGATCTGCTCCTGACACGCGCCCGTGGCTATGCCGTTTCCTACGAGGAGCACCTGGCTGGCGTCAATTCGGTCGCCGCGCCGATCGCCGGACGCGACGGAGTCCCGCTCGGTGTGCTCGTGGTACTCGGACCAGCGTCCCGCCTTGACAATTCCGCCATCCATCCGGTCGGCCGCGAGCTGATGGCGGCCGCGCGGCGCATCACCGGCTCGGTCGGCGCTGTGGCGATCAGCTCCGGTCCGCGGCCCCGCGCGCGGTCCGGCGGCTTCAGCGGCGTGCATTGCGTGCTGCCCTGGGGCGCGCAACTCGGCGAGGCGCCCGCATGGGTCGAGAGCGAAAGGCGGCTCTATTGGGTCGATATCCTGCATCCGGCCATCCATCGCTTCGACCCGATTTCCGGCAAGAACGAGAGCTGTAACGTCTCCAAGCTTGTCAGCGCCGTCCTTCCGACGCGTGATGGCGGACTGCTCGTGGCATCGCAGGACGGCATCGAGCGCTTCGATTTCGATCGCGGTCTCTTTACCTCCTTCGCAGAGCCGGAGCCCGGTCTGCCGGAAAACCGCCTGAACGATGCCAAGGTCGATCCGAGCGGCCGGCTCTGGGTCGGCTCGATGCGTCTAGACGTGAGCCGCCCCAGCGGCAGTCTCTACTGCCTCACAGGCGCGGGCGAGGTTGTCCGCGCCGATAGCGGCTTCACCGTCGCCAACGGGCTCGCCTGGAGTCCCGACGGCGGCACATTCTATTTTGTCGATACCGTCCCGGGCATCGTCTACGCCTATGACTTCGACGCGCAAGAAGGGCTTATCTCCAACCGGCGCGTCTTCGTGACCGTGCCCGAGTCCGAAGGTCGTCCGGACGGGCTTGCCGTCGATGCGGACGGCGGCGTCTGGTGTGCCATCTGGGACGGTTGGCGCGTGAACCGCTACTTGCCGGATGGCCGGCTCGACCGCGCCATCGACCTGCCCATCCCGCGACCGACCAGCGTGGCTTTCGGCGGTGCCGATCTCACGACACTGTTCATCACCAGCGCCCGCACGCGACTGCCCGCCTCGACCCTGGCGGAAGCCCCCCTTTCGGGTGGAATTTTCGCCTGCGAACCCGGCGAGCGCGGCCTGCCCACCAATCTGTTCGCCGGATGAGGAGGTCTCGTGACGAAATATTTGGACATCTTCTCGCTGAAGGACCGGACCGCTCTCGTCACAGGATCGAGCCGCGGCATCGGCGCGTCAATCGCGCATGGGTTTGCCGCCTATGGGGCGCGGGTGGTTCTGCACGGCCAAAGACCTGGCGCGACAGACGATGTCGAGCAGGCGATCCTCTCCGCCGGAGGCAATGCTGTTTCGATCCACGGGGAATTATCGCCGCCGGGCGCCGGCCGGGAAATTGTCGCCGCGGCGGTCGCAGCCGCCGGTCCCTTGGACATACTGGTCGTCAATGCGTCTGCGCAAATCAATGGGACATTCAAAGACGTCACGATTGAGGATTTCGCAACACAGATCGACGTCAATCTGCGCTCGACGGTCGAGATGCTGCAGGCCGTCCTGCCGGGCATGGCCGAGCGTCGCTGGGGTCGCGTCGTCAACATCGGCAGCATCAACCAGCTGCGGCCGAAATCGATCGTCTCGATTTACGCGGCGACGAAAGCCGCTCAGCACAATCTGATCCAGAGTCTTGCCCGCGACTACGCGGCTCGCGGCGTATTGCTCAACACGCTCGCCCCCGGTCTCGTCGACACCGATCGCAATGCCGCCCGTCGCGACAGCGACCCTGAGGGCTGGGCGAATTATGTCCGCACACTCAACTGGATGGGGCGCGCCGGCACCCCCGATGAAATGGTGGGCGCCGCGCTCTTCCTTGCCTCGGACGCCTGCAGCTTCATGACTGGCGAGGCCGTCTTCGTGTCGGGTGGCTACTAGGCAACAGCCAACCATGTCTGCAGCCGCAGACTCAAGCCCGACAGTGTTGAAGCGACACCCCGATATCGGTTGACATTCTCATCAGCGAATGAGAACATATAGTGAACAAACCGGAGGCCGCCATGACCCGTGCGGAGGAAGTAATCGAGCGAGCTATGGCTGCCGTCGCCGCAGCGCGACGTCAGCGAGAACGCCATCAAGAGCGACGGAAACAGATATTCGGGCGAATTCAATTAAGCGGTCCGCTGCCTGCGCTGAAACGCGGCGGGGTGCAGCTTTCGTTGCGACTGGACAGCCCGGATCAACGGTGACGTTCCGCGCGGGCAGGCACATCCCTGTGCCCCGTCTCTCTGTGCCCTGGGAGAACGCCGTCGTGCACAATCGGCCGCCCGTCACATCTGGCGTCGTCAGTGAGTGACGCCCAAGCCGCCAGTCATTCCTCCCATCCCGACTAGCGCCCCTGGAATGATCTAAGGCCGCATGAAAGTCTAAACCTCTTCGAGA
This sequence comes from Sinorhizobium psoraleae, assembly GCF_013283645.1. Classification (GTDB taxonomy): domain Bacteria; phylum Pseudomonadota; class Alphaproteobacteria; order Rhizobiales; family Rhizobiaceae; genus Sinorhizobium; species Sinorhizobium psoraleae. The sequence goes on along the minus strand of NZ_JABEKV010000003.1, from coordinate 658,502 downwards.
GAACCCTTCCCGTCCTTGCTGACATCGCCGCCGGTGACGGCGGAACCGTGATGGCATTGTATGTAGTGCGTGGCCGTTGTACCGTGCATCCAGACAGGTGCGCACAGTGCTCATAGCCGGAGCAGGTCCGGCGCGTTTCAACCGTTGGACAAGTAGCCGCGGATCATGGAACTAATCGTCGCCCTTGGCCTGATCATCTTCAAAGTGGCGTTGCTGATTGCGATCCTGCTGCTGCTGCCCTTGCCGCTAACATGGGTGGAACGCAAGATCGCCGGGCACATCCAGCAGCGGATGGGACCGATGCGCGTCGGATGGCACGGGCTGCTGCAGCCGGTGGCGGATGGCATCAAGCTCTTGACCAAAGAGGACCACATCCCGGCCGATGCCGACCGCTTCCTGTTCAAACTGGCTCCAATCCTGGCGCTCGCCCCGCCCTTCGTGGTGTTCGTCGCGGTCCCTTTCGGCGAAACCGTCTCGGTCCTCGGCAACGAGATCACGCTCTACGTCTCCAACCTGAACGTGGCGCTCCTTTTCGTCTTCGCCGTGATCGGCCTGGAGGTCTACGGCATCATCTTCGGCGGCTGGGCCGCGAACAGCAAATACGCGGTCCTCGGCAGTCTCAGGACCTGCGCGCAGATGATCAGCTACGAGATCCCGATGGGGTTCGCGGTCATCGGCGTGGTAATGATGGCGCAGTCCATGAGCCTTCTGGACATCGTGCGGGCCCAGGCCGATGTCTGGAACGTCGTCTATCAACCGGTCGGTTTCTTTGTCTTCTTTGTCGCCGGGCTGGCCGAAGCCCAGCGCATTCCCTTTGATCTGGCGGAAGCGGAAGGCGATCTCGGGGCCGGATTCCATACCGAATACAGTGGCATCCGCTTCGCGTTCTTCATGGCCAGCGAATACGCCATCATGCTCTTGGTGTCGGTCCTGGTTGTGATCCTATTCTTCGGCGGCTGGAACGGCGTGCTGCTGCCATTGCCGCCGCTCGTCTGGTTCGTGCTCAAGGTGGCGTTCTTCGTCTATCTGTTCATGTGGCTTCGCTTCACCCTCCCCCGCTACCGCTACGACCAGCTGATGGCGATCGGATGGAAAGTCTTGCTTCCTTTGTCGATGGCGAACATAATTATAACCGGTATTGCATTCTCTTAGGGGCCGCAGCGGCTCAGCAATTCAAAGGCTGCAGCGGCGCCTGTGCGTCCGAATAGGCGCATGATGCTGAGAGCGAGGCGGCGATGTCGCGCGCACGGAACACAATTGGAACATGGATCGGTTGGGCGTTTTTTGCTGACCTAGCGAACGGCCTGGCGCTGACTTTCGGCTATATGTTCTCCAGATCCGTGACCATGCAGTATCCGGACAAGGAGAAATGGCTGCCCTATTCGCGTTATCGCGGGCATCACTTCCTGAAGCGCGACGAAGAGGGCGAGATCAAGTGCGTGGCCTGCGAGCTCTGCGCGCGGATCTGCCCCTGCTACTGCATCGAAGTCGTCCCCTACGAGGACGAGAAGGGCAACCGGCGCCCGGCCAAGTTCGAAATCGACACGGCCCGCTGCCTGTTCTGCGGGCTATGCGAGGACGCCTGCCCGGCGGATGCAATCGCGCTTGGCCAACAATATGAATTCTCAAGTTTTTCCTCGAGAGATTTGGTGATCGGGCGCGACGACCTGCTCACCAAACCAGGCAAGGCTGCGACCGGCGGCGGCGTGGTCGTTGCGCGCCTGAACACGAAGAAGGATGTGCTGGTGGAGGCAAACGAGCCACAGGGTTACAACTGGTGGCGGAATATCCGGCGAACGTGAACGCCTGCCAGCTGTCAAACCGGGCGCTCGGATAGGAGGCTCAGATGTTTGTCGGCGAAATCGTGAAGAACAAGGGGGTCGGAGTCATCGCGGTCGGTCCCGATCAGACGATGGTGGAAGTTCTGCGGCTATTTCGCGACAACAATATAGGCTTTGTGGTCGTCAGTCCCTTACCCGGGGAATACATGGGCACGCTTTCCGAACGCGATTGCTGCAATGCCGTGGCGGAATACGGGCCCGAGGCAACGATGATGCGGGTCGGCGACATAATGAACCGCAGCGTGGCGACCTGTTCGACACAGGACCTGCTGCCCTTTGCGATGGCGATCATGACCCAGCGGCGTACGCGCCATGTGCTGGTCACGGATGGCGACGTCGTTGTCGGCGTGGTCAGCATCGGCGACGTGGTCAAGCACAGGCTCGATGAAGCATTGCGCACGGAGCAGGAGCTGCACGATTACATTTGCGGGGTCAACTATCACTGACAAGACTGCAGCGCCGCGCGCCTGTTGAGACGCACAAGGGTCGCGCTCCCGATTCAAGAGAGGATGCGCTCGGTGTGCGATGCAGGGTCAGGGCAAGCCACCGGCCATGCCTTGGTCGACATCTTCAGCGCGCGCCGCGTCGGGTGGGAGGGATGATCCCGAAGATGCCCTTGCTTCGTGAACCTCCACCGGACATGGATATTCTCCCCGCCGCATCAAGCTGTTGAGGCGCAAATCCCTGTAGTTTTCGGGAACAAACACGAGGCCCCTCGGAAAGCGCCGGTTGACCTTGAGCTTCGCCGTCAGTTCGCCATGAGCGGACCGCACGAGCACCTGATCCTGATCGGAAAGGCCAAGCTCAGCGGCATCCTGAGCGCTCATCTCGACATAGGGATCGTCTGCGATCGTATTCAGGATCTCCGAGCGTTCGGAAAGATATCCATTGTGAAACAGGCCGTTGCCGGTGACCAGCATGAGCTGGTTGGTTGCTTCCGAGGCGGGCGGTGCTGCGAAGAACTCATGAGCCGGCGGCGTCGGGGCCGCTTTTGTGAAGGCGCCGTCTGCGCCAAGCCCATCCTGCGTCAACCCCTGATAGGCCGGAACGAGCTGGGCGATCTCGTCGAAAACCTCACCCTGCGTCGACGGTCGCAGCGCTTGATTGCGGAGCGCCGCGACGAAGTCGAAGACCGCCAGGTTGCCCCGCGCGTCGAAGGCGGGCTCGCGGAATTTGCTGATCTTCTGCGTCCGGCCCTCGTTGTTGGTAAACGTGCCGGATTCCTCGCCGTAACCCGCCGCGGGCAGTACGACGTCGGCCAGACCCGCCGTTTCCGTGAGAAAGCTGTCCTGCACGATCAGGAGATCGGCGGCGCCAAGCGCCCGTGTCACGAAATCCCTGTCGGGATAGCTGATCAGGGGGTCGGTTCCGGCGATGTAGAGCGCGCCCATCCGGCCGCCGACGCAGAGCTCCAGCATGGCGTCGAGATCCGCGCCAGGTTCGGACGGGATTTCGGCGCCCCAACTCCGGGCGAGCGCTGTGCGCGCCGCGTCATCGGAGACCGCCCGCAGTCCCGGCAGAGCCGCCGGCAGGACTCCCATGTCCCAGGCACCCATCTGATTGGCACGGTCGAAGAGGAACTGCATCGCCACGTCCTTGCCGAGCAGGCGAAGAACCTGGAGCAGATTGTTGAGCTGTTGCAGTGTCGCACGCGCTTCGGGTGATCTCAGGAGATCGACGCTGACAAGCACGGTGACGCTGCGGCCTTCCTTAAGCGCCGTCGCCAGACGATCCGGTCCGTCATGGCCGGTGATCGCCGCCGGACCGCCGATTGCCGCACCAATGTCCGCAAGAACGTTCGCCGGCAAGCTCTGACCAGCCGTTGACACGAGCGCGGCGACCACGGCCGCAAGGCTCGCCGCTTCTCCGCCCGGAGAGACGCGAACCACCTCCCGGGCATCGGCATCCAGACGGGATGGCCGCGCCGAGAGCATGAGCAAGCCGGTTTGCCGCCGCCGCGCGGCGTCGCGCAGCAGGTATTCCGTGACCGGATTCTCCTCGGTCACGTTGCCGCCGACGACGAGCACGCAGTCGCTGCCGATGACCTCGTCCAGCGGTGCGCGGGTATGGAAACCGGCAACCAATGGCCCGACCGCATCGAAAGGCGTGGACCAGCGCGTCGAACAGTCGATGTTGTTCGTGCGGAACACCGTCCGCATCAGCTTCTGGAACTGGTAGAGCGCCTCGTTCGGAAGGCGTGGCGAGGCCAGCCCGCCGGCAGCCTTGTCCTCGACGGCCGACAGTCGCCGGCGCAGATAATCCCCCGCTTCGTCCCAGGAAACCGGAACGAGGGCGCCATCGCGGCGGATCATCGGCCGCTTGATCCGATCCCGGCTCTCAATGAAGTCGAGGCCGAAGCGCCCGCGCGCGCAGAGCGTTTCGCGATTGACCCCGTGCTCCCAGTCCGAGCGGACTCGCATGAACTCGCCCTTGCGCGCGCCGACGGTCAGCTGGCACCCGGTGCCGCAATGCGGGCAGACCGTGTCGGTCTCGGCCAGATCCCAAGGCCGCGCCTTGTAGCGATAGGGGAAGCTCATCAGCGCGCCGACCGGGCAGACCTCGACGCAGTTGCCGCACTGGTCGCAGCTCGCGAGGCTGCCCTCGAAGCCGGTGACGGCGGTATCCATCCCTTTTTCGACGGTGCCCAGGGCGACCGCGCCGACGACTTCCTCGCACATCCGCACACAGCGCTGGCACTGGATGCAGCGGTTGACGTTCATGATGATGACCGGGCTCAGACGGATGTCCTTCGAGTGGAACACACGCTTGGGATCGTGGAACTCGCTTTTGCGCGGCCCGTATGCCATCACCATGTCCTGAAGCTCGCACTCGCCGCCCTTGTCGCAGATCGGGCAGTCGAGCGGATGATTGGCGAGCAGCATGTCGAGCATGGAAGAACGCGTTTCGTCGATCTGAGGCGTGTTCGTCCGCACCACCATTCCGTCGGTGATCACGGTGGCGCAGGACGGTTGCAATCGCCGCAGCCCCTCGATCTCCACCAGGCACATCCGGCACGAGGCCAGCGCCGGCAGCCGTTTCCAATAGCAGAAGGTCGGGATGTCGATGCCCAAGCGTTCGGCAGCCTGCAGCACCGTGGAGCCAGCCTCCACTTCCAGCGTTTGTCCGTCGATCGTGATGCTAACCATATTTCCTCCCAGCCCCATCCTTCAGTGGAACGGGCACCTCCGCTCCTCGATATGGGTGACGAATTCGTCGCGGAAATGCTTAAGGGCGGCCCGCAAGCCCATTGCCGCGCCGTCGCCCAAGGCACAGAACGTGTTGCCGAAAATGCCCTTGCAGAGCATCTCCAGTTGCTCCAGATCGCCCGGCTCGCCCTCGCCCGCCTCAATCCGGCGCAGGACTTTCACGACCCAGTTCAATCCCTCCCGGCACGGCGTGCACTTGCCGCAGGACTCGTGGTGGAAGAACTCGATGATCCGGGTGGCGACCTTGACCATGCAGGTGGAGTCGTCGACCACGATCACGCCGGCCGAGCCGAGCATCGATCCGGCGGCGGCCAGCGAGTCGAAATCCATCCCCACTTCCAGCCCGGACTCCGGGATGACCGGTGCCGAGACGCCGCCCGGAATCACCGCCTTGATCCTGCGTCCCGGCAGCGGACCGCCGGCGTGGTTCTCGACGAGCTCGCGCAGCGGTATGCCCATCGGCAATTCGTAGAGACCGGGTTTGCGCACCTGCCCGCTCACGCAATAGAGCTTCGGACCGGGGCTCTTGTTCGGACCGATGTCCCGGAACCATTCCGGCCCGTGCATTACGATATGCGGCACGCAAGCGAGCGTCTCGACATTGTTGATGACCGTGGGGCTGGCGTAGAGCCCGGCCACGGCCGGGAACGGCGGTTTCAATCGCGGCTGCGCCCGTTTGCCCTCCAGCGACTCGAGCATCGCCGTCTCCTCGCCGCAGATATATGCGCCGGCGCCGCAGTGAATGTGCACGGCGAAATTGAAATCCGATCCCAGAATACTCGATCCCAGATAGCCCCTTTCATGAGCCTCGGCGATCGCCTGCTCCAGGCGACGGATCGCGGTCACATATTCCCCGCGGATGTAGACATAGGCGGTTTCGGCGCCGATCGCGTAGGCGCTGACCGCCAGCCCCTCGATGAGCTGGTGCGGATCGCGCTCCATTATGATCCGGTCCTTGAAGGTGCCGGGCTCTCCTTCGTCCGCGTTGCAGCACAGGTACTTCGGCTTGTCGGCCCCTTTCGGCACGAAACTCCATTTCATGCCGGTCGGAAATCCGGCACCGCCGCGACCGCGCAGGTTGGACTGCTTGACGAGCTCCACGACCTCGTCGGGCGTGTACTCGTTGAGCGCCTTCGCCAGCGCCTGGTAGCCGCCGCCAGCCTCATAGGTCGACAGCAAATGACCGTCCGGCATGTCGATATTCTTGAGAAGTACCGGCTCGAACATGGCGCTATTCTCCCGGCAACCCTGCGGCGGCGAGATCGGCGCCAGTCGCTTGCCGCACCGTCGCGCGCAGCCTGTCCAAAAGCGCGTCGACCCGGGCAATGTCGAGGTCGCCGTGATAGTCGTCGCCGACCTGCATCACCGGGGCCATCTCGCAAGCGCCGAGGCATTCGACGGTCGAAAGCGTGAACAGCCCGTCCGTGGTCGTGCCGCCCTTCTTGATCCCGAGGACATCCTCTAGATGCCTCAGCAGGTTCTCGCAGCCGCACAGCATGCAGGAGACATTGTCGCAGAGCTGCAGATGGAACATGCCCACCGGCTCGGTATGGAAGAGGGTGTAGAAGGTCGCCAGTTCGTAGACCCAGATCCGCTCGACGCCGAGGATGTCGGCGACCTCTTCCAGCACCGGGCCGGGCAGATGGCCATGTTCCTTCTGCGCGATCAGGAGCGCGGGCATGATCGCCGAGCGCTGGTCGGGATACCGCGCCGCCGCCTGTTCGATCTCTTCGCGCATGGTCATCGCGTTTAAATCTCCTGCTACTTGTCCACCTCCGCCATGACAGGATCGAGGCTGCCGAGCACGGCGATCATGTCCGCCAGATAGTGGGCGTTGGTGACCCCGAAGAGTGCCTGAAGGTTGACGAACGAGGGTGCCCGCACCTTCATGCGGAACGGTTTCGGCGACCCGTCGCTGATGATGTAGAAGCCGAGTTCGCCCTTTGGCGCCTCGATCGCCGAATAGACCTCGCCCTTCGGCACATTGAAGCCATAGGCCGACAGGTCGAAATGCTGGATCAGCGCCTCCATCGAGCAATGCACCCGCTCCTTGTCCACCGGGAAGGCGATGGTCGGCATGTCGATTTGGAATGGCCCTTCGGGCATCTGGTCGAGACATTGCTCGATGATCCGGACGCTTTCGCGCATCTCCTCGACCCGGCATTGCCAGCGCGCGTAACAATCGCCCTCGTTCCGGGTAATGACCTTGAAGTCGAGCCGATCGTAGATTTCGTAGGGCTCGTCGCGCCGGATATCCCAGTCTACGCCCGAGGCGCGCAGGTTCGGGCCGCTCAGGCCAAGGTCAATGCCGTCCTCGGCGGAGATCACCCCGATCCCCTCGGTGCGCTTCAGGAACACGCGGTTGTTCTCGAGCAGCCGTTCGTAGTCGCGGATCCGGTTCGGGAAGATGTCGCAGAACTCTCTGATCTTCGGGAAGAAGCCGTCCGGAAGATCCTCGCGCACACCGCCGACCCGGCAGAAGGAGGTATGCATCCGCGCCCCGCTGACCATCTCCAACAGGTCCATGATCATTTCGCGCTCGCGCATGGCATAAAGCAGCGCGGTCATGGCGCCGAGATCCATCGGCAGCGCGCCGGTGATCAGCAGATGGCCGGAGATCCGCGCCAGTTCCGCCATGAGCACGCGTATATACTGCGCGCGGATCGGCGCTTCGATGCCCAGGAGCTTCTCGACTGCCAGCGCGAAGGCCAGGTTGTTCGAGGGCGGGCAGACATAGTCGAGCCTGTCGGTGAGCGGGAATATCTGGGTGTAGGTGAAGCTCTCGGCCAGTTTCTCGGTGCCGCGGTGCAGATAACCGATATGCGGGTCGACGCGGGAGACATACTCGCCGTCCAGCTCGAGGACGAGCCGCAGCACCCCATGCGTGCTGGGATGTTGCGGGCCGAGATTGAGAAGCACCTCCTTGGTGTCGAGTGCCTCGCCTTGCGGCCTCATGAGCTCAGTGACTTCGGTCATCTCACATTTCCCGGTGTCGAGCGGCCTCCGTTAAATCAGTTGATGCGGGATGCGGGCGGAAAACCGCACACACTTTTCCTCATCCCGCTCTAAGGGATGTCCTTGGTGGCAAGGTCTGGCTGGGTCGGCGGTGCGCCTTCGGCGCCGAACGGGTTCAGCTCGTCCTTGTAGCCCCGGAGCGGAAAATCCTTGCGCTGCGGGAAGCCCTCGAACCCTTCCCACATGTAGATCCGGCGCAGGTCGGGATGGCCTTCGAACCTGATCCCGTACATGTCCCAGGCCTCGCGCTCATGCCAGTTGGCGGTGCGCCAGACCCCCGTCACCGAGGGTACCCGCGGCGGATCGCCGAGGCGGCACTTGATCCGAACGCGCCATTTGTTCGGCAGCGAATAGAGGTGGTAAACCGCCTCATATCGCGGTGCCTCGGGGTGGTGATCGACCCCGCAGATGTCGGACAGGAAATCGAACCGCAGTGCCGGGTGTTCCTTCAGGAAACGACAAAGCTCGACGAGCTTGTCGGGCGGAGAGGCAAAAGCGTGAACCCCGTGCGAGAAGCCGAGCTCTTCGATTGCCCCTCCGAAACGTTCCGTGATCAAGGTGCGGATGAGAGACGTCTCCGCGCTCATGGCAGGGCGATCCTCTCCAGCGGCGTCCCGGCGAGCGCCCTGGACTTCTTGATCTTCTCCTGAAGCAGAAGGAAGCCGTGCATAAGCGCCTCGGGCCGCGGCGGACAGCCGGGCACATGCACGTCCACCGGCACGAAGGTTTCCGCGCCCTGTACCACGGCATAAGTGTTGTAGACCCCACCCGAGATGGCGCAGGTGCCCATGGCGATGACCCAGCGCGGCTCCGGCATCTGGTCGTAGAGCCGGCGCACCACTGGCGCGAACTTCCGCGTTATGGTGCCGGCGATGATCATCACATCCGATTGACGCGGCGACGGCCGGAACACCACGCCGAACCGGTCGAGATCGTAGCGGGCGCACCCCGCGGAGATCATCTCGATGGCGCAGCAGGCAATTCCGAAGGTCTCCGGCCACAGCGCCGATCTTCGGCCCCAGTTGATGATGCTGTCGGCCGTGGTGAACAGAACGCTGTCGCGGATCGCGTTGTTTACGCCTCCCATTCCAGCGCCCCTTTCAGCCAGGCGTAGGCGAAGCCCACGATAAGCAGCAACATGAAGACGAACATCTCGACATAGCCTACCAGCCCGATCTCTTTCAGGACGACAGCCCAGGGAAAGAGGAACATCGCCTCGACATCGAAGACCACCAGCAGGATCGCAAGAATGAAGAACTGCACCCTCAGGCGGCCGCTGGCGGCCTCGCCAGCCGGGTCCATGCCGCATTCATAGGGCATGTTCTTCGCGGGATAGGGATTGGACGGGCGCAGCAGCGAAGAGACAAAAAGCGTCGCCAGCGCCACCAGAACAATTCCGGCGACCATGAAAAGAACCGGCAGGAATTCCATTGGGGTCATAATTCCGTCCCCGTCACCCACCTGCGGCGCCGCGCGTCTTCTCGGACGCGCAAAGGACGCTGTAGCACTTTGAATGCTGCATGTTTTTACTCTTAAACCGGCTAGGGTTTAAGGATACATGCAGTAGGGCTTTGCTCGCGCCGAGACCGATCCAGTTCGGGACCGGTGATGCGGTCGCCCGGAAAGCCGACTTGGGCAATCCTTTCTTGACCAGTCAGTCTATTCCGCCGGGCGGATCATTGCAAATCCAATCGATTAGCCGCCGAAGACCGAGCGCTGAGCAAGCCCCAGAAACCACGCCGGAAACAGGCCGATGCCGATGGTGCCGGCGGCGGTGAAGGCGAGCGTGGCGCGGACCAGGGGCGTCAACGCCGGTTCGAACGTTCTCTCCGGCTCGCGCATGTAGATCACCATGACAATGCGGATGTAAAAGTAGGCGGCGACGGCACTCAGCAGCACGGCAATCACCGCCAGCATGACAAAACCTTGCTCGACAAGTGCTACCAGCACGTAGAACTTGGCAAAGAATCCGGCCGTCGGCGGAATACCGGCCAGCGAGAACAGAAAGAGCAGCATCAGAAATGCCAGACCGGGATACGACTTGGCGAAACCCGCGTAATCTTCGATGACCTCGCCCGAGAAATCGCCGTTCCGCATCATGATGACGGTGCCGAAGATGCCGAGGTTCATGAAAGCGTAGATCAGAAGATAGAACATCACGCTGGCGATGCCGTCCTGACCGCCGGCCACCACGCCGAGGATGGCGAAGCCGGCATGGGCGATGCTCGAATAGGCGAGGACGCGCTTGAAATTATCCTGCACCAGCGCCACGAAACTGCCGAGCGCCATTGTCACCACCGCAATCACCGCGACGATGATCCAAACGTCCGAGGCTGCGACCAGAGGGTTGAGGAACACGCGCAGGATCACCGCAAAGCCCGCCGCCTTGGGGCCGACCGACATGAAGGCGGTGATCGTCGTCGGCGCGCCTTCATAGACGTCTGGCACCCACATATGGAACGGCACCGCGCCGACCTTGAAGACCAGCCCGGCAACGATGAAGACCACCGCCAGCAACAGTCCCGGATCGAGGGGATTGCCGCTCACCGCCGCGGCCATCGCGTCCAATTGTGTGGTGCCGGTAAGGCCATAGACCAGCGAAACGCCGTAAAGAAAGATCCCGGTCGAGGCCGCGCCAAGGATGACGTATTTCAGCGCCGCTTCGTTGGACCGCCGCTCTCCCCGCAGAAAGCCGGTCAGCACATAGGTGCACAGTACCATCAGTTCGAGGCCCACATAGATCGACAGGAGATCGGTCGCCGAGGCCAGGATCATCATGCCCGAAAGTGCGAAGAGCAGCAGGACATAATATTCGCTGCTCCCGATCCCTTCTATGTCGGCATATTTTCGCGAAAGCAGGAATGTGAGGACGGTCGCAAGGTAGAACACGAACTTGAAGAAGACCGCGAAGCGGTCGGCGATGAACATGCCCGTGTAGGCTGGCCGCACTTCGCCCGCCAGCATGAGTGTCAGCAAGGCGGCAATCAGCACCACCGCCACGGAAGCCCAGACAAGGAAATGTTCCTGCCCCTTCGGCACAAGCTGTCCCACGATCAGCAGGATGCAGGCCCCGGTGACCACGACGATCTCGGGCAGGCTTGCCAGAACCGACTGGAAAAGCTCAGCGGCGGTCATTGGCCGCTCTCCCTGTCATGCACCTGCGTCAGCAGATGTTTCACCGAGGCGTCCATGACGTCGAGAAATGGCTTTGGATAGAGCCCGACCCAAAGCACGAAGACGGCCAGCGGCAGGATCGCAGTGATCTCGCGACCGTTTACGTCGTGTATCTTGAACTGGGCGCGGGCGCTGACCGGACCAAGCGCGACCTTCCTGTACATGCCAAGCAGGTAGGCCGCGCCCAGCAATGCGCCCAGGACGGCGGCAGCGCCGACGGCGAAGTTTGCCGCAAACCCGCCCGACAGCACGAGCAACTCGCCCACGAACGAATTCGTTCCCGGTAACGCCATCGACGACAGCGTGAACAGCGCGAGGAACGCGGTATAGACCGGCGCCACCTTCATCAGCCCGCCATAGTCGGCGATGCTGCGGGTATGGGTCCGTTCGTAGATCAGGCCGACGAACAGGAAAAGGGCGCCGGTCGTCACGCCGTGATTGAACATCTGCAGGATGCCGCCTTCGAGCCCGCGGAGGTTCAGCGCAAAGATGCCCATGGTGACGAAGCCCATGTGGCTGATGCTCGAATAGGCCACCAGTTTCTTCAGGTCGTCCTGCGCCAGCGCGAGAAACCCGCCATAAACGATCGCCAGCGCCGAAAGCGCCAGCATCAGCGTCGAATAATACACCGACGCCTCCGGTAGCATCGGCAGCGAGAACCGCAGGAACCCGTAGGCGCCCATCTTCAGGAGCACGCCGGCAAGAATGATGCTGCCCGCCGTCGGCGCCTGCACATGGGCGTCCGGCAGCCAGGTATGGACCGGAACCATGGGTACCTTGACCGCAAAAGCGATGAGGAAGGCGAAGAACAGCCAGGACTGAACCTGGAACGGCAGATCCTGCGCTGTCAGAGCGAGGATGTCGAAGGTCTCGCCGCCCTGGAAATAGAGAACAATGACGCCGACCAGGAACAGGAGGCTACCCGCCAGCGTGTAAAGGAAGAACTTGAACGCCGCATAGACCCGACCGTCGCCGCCCCAGACACCGATGATCAGGTACATCGGGATCAGCATCGCCTCCCAGAAGACATAGAACAGGAAAAGATCGAGCGCGCAGAATACCCCCAGCACCAGCGCCTGCATGGCGAGCAGACTGATCATGAACTCCTTCACCTTGCGGTCGATCGCTACCCATGAGGCAAGCACGCAGATCCAGCCCAACAGCGCGGTCAGGAACACGAAAAGCGCGCTGATCCCGTCGACGCCGAGCGCATAGGTGATGCCGAGGGCGGGCACCCACGGGCGCCTCTCGGTGAACTGCATCTCATGCGTCGTGGTGTCGAAGCCGGCAAGCATCACGATCGAGAGAGCGAAATCGAGAACGGTGAAACCGAGCGCCGTCCACCGGACCGCATCGTCGTTGCGCAGAAACATCAGGAGCGCCGCCCCGGCGGCCGGCATGAAGACGATGAGGCTGAGCAGTGGGACCGTCATCGCACCCCCTATTGCCACGCAACGGCGAATATGGCCGTAGCCGCGATCACACCGGCGATCATCGCCAGCGCGTAATGGGTCACGACGCCGGTCTGGAGGCGCCGCAACGTCCCGCCGCCATTGAGGATCGCGCGGGCGACGCCATTCACCACGGCATCCACGGCGTTGAGATCGACCCGCAGCCCCGCCCGCGCGGTCCCATGCAGGAAGGGCAGCGCCGCGGTCTCGGACACGTTGCTGACCGCCTTCTCGTAGCGGGCCAGCGGTTTTTCGGCGAGCCACATGAAGGTTCGCGCGCCCTTGCGGTAGAACCAGTCGGTATCGATGCTGATCGTGTTCTCCGGATCGAGCGCCCTGAGGAACAGCACGAAACCCAGTGCGGTGAACATCAGCACGCCGAGGCTCTCGGTGATATGAACGCCGGTATAGGGTTCGAAGTCGACCGGGTAGGGAAGAAGCGCGTAAAGCGGCTGAGGGAAAACCCCGATTGCAATACAGAGCGCCGCCGCCATGCCCATCGCAACCAGCATGTTGCCGGGCGGCTCCCGCGCCTCCAGCTTCCGGTCCGTGCCGAAGAACATGTAGTATGGGAGCTTGAGCCCCGTGTGCAGGAACGTCCCGGACGACGCCATCGTCAACGCCAGCAACACCAGCGCGCGGTGATCCTGCCCGGCAGCGGCCACCACCATCGACTTGGTGACGAAGCCCGAGAAGAACGGAAATGCCGAGATGGCAAAGGCGCCGACCATGTACAGCGCCACCGTCAGCGGCATGCTTCTGTAGAGCCCGCCGAGCTCGGTGAGCTTGCGCCGCCCGGTGACGTGGATCACCGCGCCGGCCCCCATGAACAGGAGCCCCTTGTAGAGGATATGCGCGAAAGCATGACTGGTGGCACCGTTCACCGCCATTTCGGTCCCGATGCCGACGCCCGCCACCATGTAGCCCACCTGGCTGACGATGTGATAGGCGAGAAGCCGCCGGCTGTCGTTTTCGAGCACCGCGTAGACGACGCCGTATAGCGCCATCGCGGTGCCGAGCCAGACCAGCAGTTCGGTGCCGGGAAACGCTCGCGCCAGCACATAGACGGCGGTCTTGGTGGTGAAGGCGCTCATGAACACCGCCCCGGTGACGGTCGCCTCCGGATAGGCGTCGGTGAGCCAGGCGTTGAGCGGCGGCACGGCTGCATTGAGCAGGAACCCGGCAAGAATCAGATAGGCGCCAGCGCCCATTCCTCCCCCGATTGGGCCTCCTTCTATTGGACCGAAGAGTAGCGAGCCGGTGGCGAGCCCGTGGAGAACGATGCCGCCCAGCAGGGCGACTCCGCCGGTGATATGGACCATGAGGTAGCGGAACGCGGCGCGGGTCGCGCGCTCGCCTCCCTGGGCGAAAACCAGATAGGCAGAGGCAAACGCCATGCCCTCCCAGAACAGGTAAAGGGTCAGGTAGTCGCCGGCAAACACCACGCCGAGCGCACTGCCGACATAGACGAACGCCGCCACGTGCTGGCCGGGGCGCGTCAGGTGCAGCGCATAGACCATGCCGATCAGCGCCATGATGGTGAAAACGGTGGCAAAGACGATCGTCAGCCTGTCGATCTTCGCAACGAGGATTTCCTGCCCGATGAACTGCGCCGCGCCATAGCTGCCGGGCTGGACAGTGAGCACTGCAAGGATAGCTAGCACCGGGATCAGCACCAGATAGGCCTTGCGGAGCGTCCCCTTCAGGAAGGGGATCGGCACGGCGCCAAGAATGAACAGCAGGGCGGGATGGACAAAGTCAATCATAATAGTCCTCGCGCCGCATGAGGCCGCCCTGATGGCCGAGGAACTTGGAAACGAAAATCAGCAGCACGCAGGAGCCGAAGCCGTAGACGGCCGACCAGCCAGGCAGGCCCTCCCACAGGTATTCCGCATGTTCGCGGGGGACGAGAAAGTCGGCGACGACGATCAGGACGAGCACCAGATAGAACAGCCGGCGCCGCCGTGTCGCATGGGTCTCGTCGCCAAAGAAACCGACGATGCGCTCGATCATCCGACCACTCCTTCCGCCAAAGCAAGGAAATAGCCGGGGAAGATGCCCATCAACACCGACAGGACGGCCGTCGCAACCAGAGGGACCGTCACCAACGGAATTTCGCGGACCGTCGCCGGGCTCTCCGGCGCCTCCGCCCCGAAAAAGGCGACGTAGCTGACCGGTAGGAAATAGGCGGCGTTCAGGACCGAACTCGCCAGCAGCACGATCAGGAACGCCACCTCCCCCGCCTCGACCGAGCCCAGCGTCAGATACCACTTACTGACGAAGCCTGCGGTCGGCGGCACGCCTATCATGCTGAGCGAGGCGACGAAGAACGCCCCCATGGTCCAGGGCAGCCTCCGGCCGATACCGGCCATGTCGCTGATGTTTCGCTTGCCGGACGCGCAATAGATCGACCCGGCGCAAAAAAAGAGAGTGATCTTGGAAAACGCGTGCGCCGCGATGTGGATGATTCCGCCGACCATCGCGACGGGCGAGAGGAGCACCGCGCCCAGCACCACGTAGGAGAGCTGGCTCACCGTCGAATAGGCGAGCCGCGCCTTCAGGTCGTCCCGCGTCAGCGCGTAGACGGACGCCATCAGGATGGTGAACGAGACCAGATAGGCCGTGGCGATGCCCAGTCCCAACCCGCCAACGAGCCCCACGCCGAAGACATGGAACACCACCCGCAGCACGCAGAACACGCCCATCTTGACCACGGCGACCGCATGCAGGAGCGCGCTAACCGGTGTCGGCGCCACCATCGCGGCAGGCAGCCAGGCGTGCATCGGCATCACAGCGGCCTTGGCGAAACCGAACAGATAGCAGAAATAGACGACCGTCAGCAGCGGGCCCGACGCATCGGCCCCCGCCAGCAGCCCCCCCGCCACGAAGTCGAGTGAACCCGCGACATGGTAAGTCAGCGCCAGCGCGGCAAGCAGCGCGCTTTTCGATGCGCCCATCAGGTAGACGAGGTATTTGCGGCTGCCCTTCCACCCCTCTTCGTCCTCGTGATGGTAGACGAGCGGGTAGGTCACGAGGCTTAAGACCTCGTAGAAGATCACCAGCGTGAACAGATTGGCGGAGAAAGCGCCGCCGACGGCCGCCGCGAGGCTCGTGGCGAAACAGGCGAAAAATCGGGTCTGCGCGTGCTCGTTCAGGTGCCGCATGTAGCCGATCGAATAGATCGCCGCCACGATCCACAGCAGCGACGAGACGGTGGCAAACACCATGCCGAGCGCATCGACCCGGAAGGCGAAGTCGATCCCCGGCAGAATCTCGAACAGGCGCAAATCGACCGTTCCGCCTGCGAGCACCGTCGGCGCCATCGAGGCGACAATTGCGAACATGACGATCGCGGCCAGTGGCGAGACCAGATCCCGGAGTTTTTCGCGCTTGTTCAAAAGGAGAACTGCAAGGGCCGCCAGACCTGCGACGGTGACGGCAGCCAGCGGCCGGATTGATATCACCGGGTCCAAGCCGCTATCCTTTCATCACGGTCACGTCGTCGACCTTGAGGGTGGATTTGTTCCTCACGAGGGCGACCAGGATGCCGAGGGCGACGGCAACCTCCGCTGCAGTGGTTGCGATGACGAAGATCGCAAATATCTGCCCACGGAAATCGGCGTAGTAGCGCCCGAAAGCGATGAAATTGATATTGACCGAGTTGAGCAGCAGCTCCAGCGACATCAGCACGATCAGGATATTACGCCTGACCAGCACGCCGGCCGCTCCGATCACGAACAGGACCACTCCGAGCAAAACATACCACCAGAGCGGAACCATCACCCCGACTCCTTCCGCGCCAGCATGATGGCGCCGACGAGCGCCGCCAGAAGGATGATGGAGGCGACTTCAAACGGCAGGAGATAGTCGGCGAAGAGTGTCGTGCTGAGTTCTCTGATCTGATCGCCGCCCCGCGCGGCAACGGGCTCGGTGGCCGAAAAGCGGTCGCTCCAGAGCACCAGCACGAGCATTTCTATCCCGAGCAGGACGAGCAGCACTAGAGCCGGCAGGTTTCCGCCCGGCAAAAACCTCTGCAGCACCGCTTCGCGCACGTCGATCATCATGATCACGAACAGGAACAGGACCATGATCGCGCCGACATAGACGAAAATCTGGATGACGGCGAGCAACGGCGCCCCGAGCAGGACGAAGAGCGCCGAGATTTGCAGGAAACAGGTCATCAGTGCCAACGCGCTGTGGACCGGATTGCGCGCGAGAACCACAGTCAGTGCCGTGATCACGGACACCGCAGCGAACAGAAGAAAGAACCCCTGGTCCATCGACGCCGACCCTCCGACGCGAACTGTCGCCCGGCGCGAGACGGCCGGATCTTGGATAGCGCCGCACCCACAAATTGTGCCCTAGTATCGGATGTTCCACAAGATTATTCATCGGCGGTATCGACGGTCCGCCTGATCAGCGACACCGACGTTGCCGCGGCGTCGCTGCGTTCCTCGGCGACGATCAGGCATGAAGCGCGCCGAACTCGCCTGTCATGCCTGATCGACTCGAACAGTATTAGTTGGTGTGGGCGGTCGGTGTCGGCCGCATTGGCCAGATACTGGATCACCAACGCATAGAAGACCAAAGCCGAGGCGGATCCAAGAACGCGTCCTCAGGAGTTGCAGGACACCGATCCCGGCCAGAGTCGAAGCCAGCATAGGGCTCCGCAGGAGCGACCTTTGCGCGTCTGAAAGGACGCGCGGCGCTGTAGGGTGACCAAGACGGACGGATCGGAGTATCGTCGGATACTCACGCTTGGCCGGGCGGCAGCGCCCGCCCGAACAACATGCATCATAGCAGCTCTTGCCATGCTTGTTGATTGGGCGGTTGTCGAGCGTTGAAAGATTTTCCCCGCGACGACCCAAAAGACGCGTCGATGCAAAAGAGGTTGAGCCATGGCCCCTGATCGTATTCGATCACTTGACACCCCAACCCCATCCTCCTCTCCCGGCACTATTCCGCCGCTCCGTGCCGAAGATGCCCTGCGACGTCGGCTGAAACGCAATCGCGCCCTGGCGACATCCCTTCTCATCGGCATGGGCGCCGTCTTCATTGGAACACACTTCATCGCCGATCCCGGCTTCTCGATCGGACTGCTGCGGGCGACGAGCGAGGCCGGAATCGTGGGCGGTCTTGCCGATTGGTTCGCAGTGACCGCGCTCTTTCGGCACCCGCTGGGCCTCCCCATTCCGCACACGGCTATTGTGCCTAAGAGCAAGGATCGCATCGGACAGACCCTGGGCCGTTTCATCGAACGTCACTTCTTTACCCAGGAGGTGCTGATAAAGAAGTTGCGCAACGCTCACGCCGCGCAGCGTTTCGCGACCTGGCTCTCGGCCCCGGCGACTGCACCGGTCATCGCCAATGCTGTCGTCGCCGCGATGCCCTATCTCGTTCGCTCACTGGACAGCCACGATCTGCGCGAGTTCGTCCGCCGAACCCTGGGCAAGCAAATTCGGCAAGCCGACATCGCGCCGGTGATAGGACGCGCGATTCACATGATTACCGAAAGCGGCGAGGCGGATGTCCTGTTCGAGCGCACCCTTGGTGTTGCCGCCCGATGGTTGGAAGAGAACCGCGACCAGATCTATTCCCTCGTTCAACAACGCAGTCGCTGGTGGATACCGCGGACCATAAACCGAAAAATTGCCGACGCAATCATCACCGGTTGTGCCGATCTCCTCAACGATTTGCGGGAGCCGGAGAGCGAGGTCCGGCTGAAATTTCGCCAGGCACTCGCCGGGTTGATCGATGAGCTCCTCAACTCCTCGGAGCAGCGCAAGCAAATCAACGCTTCCAAGAATCGTATCCTCGAGCATCCGGATGTTCAGGCATGGGTTGCGGCGGTGTGGCGCGAGACCTCACGGGTGACGCTTGAGGATCTGTCGCAGCCAAACTCAAAAGCACGCGCAGCCGTTGAGAAAATCTGCATGCTCATCGGCAGGACCCTTGCGAACGACAAGGCGATGCTGAGACATATCGATGCGTTTCTGGAGGAACTTGCCGTCTATCTGGTTTCCTGGCGTCACGAGATTGGCACGTTCGTGGCAGAGGTGGTCAGAAGCTGGGACAGCCCAACGCTCGTCGAGCGCCTGGAACTCGTCGTCGGCAGCGATCTCCAGTACATCCGCATGAACGGTACGATCGTGGGCGCCCTGGCTGGCTGCCTCATCTTCCTCGGCTCCCAGTTGATCGGTTGACGGCATGCGGGGATGCCCGCGCGGAAAAGCACCAGCGCTCACTGTAGTCAATTGAGGAACGGCCACCGACAGCCATCATCGTGACCGACGCAGCGCAGCCACGCCGGAGATCGTCGCGGTCGTTCCCCGCTGGACCAACGGCCCGTCGACCTTGATCGTCATAGGACGCGGCCTCTTACCGTGGATCGCCATGTCGATCAGGATCTCAGCCGCCTTCTGGCCCATCTCGTAGTTCGGCAGCACCAGTGTCGAAAGCGGCGGATGGGTGTAGCGCGCGAGTTCCTGATCGTCATAGCCCATCACCGACAGGTCCTCCGGCACGCGCAGCCCGCGCTCCGAGGCTGCTTCGAGCACCCCGATCGCCATCAGGTCGTTGCCGCAGAAGATCGCGGTTGGCGGATTATCCATCGCAAGCAGGTCGAGGCCTGCCTCGTAGCCGCGCAATGGCAGCCAGTCGCCGTCGCGCACCAATGACTCGTCGAAGGCGATGTCGGCGGTGGCGAGCGCCTGCTTGTAGCCTTTGAGGCGGTCGATCGCCGCGTCCATCCATGGTTCACCGTTGATAAAGCCGATGCGTCGATGTCCGAGGGAGGTCAGATGCGCGGTTGCGGCGAAGCCGCCGGCGACCTCTCCCGGCACGATCGCCATATGCTGGCGCGGCTCGGCATAACAATTCAACAGCACTGTCGGAATATCCGCCAGCTCGCGCGGGACGCTCACCCGGCGAGTGAAGATGGTCGCGTAGATGACGCCGGCGATTGCCGGATCTCGCAAGACGGCGCGCAGCACCGCGCTTTCAAGGTCGGGATTGGAGCGGGTCGCATGGGCGGAGACGAGCAGCCCCTGCTCGAAGGCGTAGTCGCGAATGCCGTCGAGGCTGACGACCGGATGCGGGCTGGTCGATATCTCGTCGACAATGAAGGCGATCGTGTCCTTCTCGATCGCCGGTGCCCGAGCGAAGTCCTGACGTGTGTTCGGCAGCCGGTAGCCGATCTTCTGCGCGGCTTCGCGCACGCGGGTCCTCGTTTCTGCCGAGATGCGGGCACCGGACATTTCGTTGAGCACGAGGGACACGCTCGATTGCGACACGCCAGCGATGCGCGCCACGTCCGTCATCGTCGGCCGCCCGCCGCTCGTTTCTTTCGGCGACGCGTTGCGTCCGTTGCCCTTCGCCATTTCGGCCCCCTGTCGGCGCTGCAGCGCCGCATTGATTTTTGCAAGTGCTAATAACTTTAGCCTTGACTGCTAATATTATTAGCGCAAGGTTTGCCCATGTGAAGCACAAAGTGCTCGCATCCGGTAGAGGAGTACCGGCAAACCGGGAGGAGAGAACACGATGAACAGGATCTCACGTCGCGCCTTCATGCTTGCCGCCACGGCGGTTGGCGCAATCGCCGTCGCCGGCACGGTCGCCTTCGCTGAGCTGCCCAAACTCGCACAGAAGGAAACCTACAAGGTCGGCTTCGCACAAACGGAGTCCAACAATCCCTGGCGCATCGCCCAGACCAACAGCATGAAAGCCGAGGCTGAGAAGCTCGGCCATCAGCTCGTCTACACCGATGCCGCCGGATCCGCCGCCAAGCAGGTCGCCGACGTCAACTCGATGATCGCCCAGGGCGTCGACCTGATCTTCCTGGCGCCGCGCGAAGAAAAGCCGTTGATCCCGGCGGTCATGGCCGCCAAGAAGGCTGGCATTCCCGTCATTCTTCTCGACCGCAGCGTCGACCCGTCGCTTGCCAAGGCCGGCGAGGATTACGTCACCTTCATCGGCTCGGATTTCATCGAGGAAGGCAAGCGCGTCGCCGAGTGGCTGGTGAAGAATGCCAACGGCAAGTCGAAGATCATCGAGCTTGAAGGCACGACCGGCTCGTCGCCTGCCAATGACCGCAAGAAAGGCTTCGATGAAGCGATCAAGGCGGCAGGCGGCTTCGAGATCGTTGCCTCGCAGACGGGCGATTTCGCACGCGACAAGGGCAGGCAGGTCGCCGAAGCCCTGCTGCAGGCACATCCGGATGCCGACATCGTCTATGCGCACAACGACGAAATGGCGATAGGTGCGATCGCGGCAATCGAAGCGGCGGGCAAGGTCCCGGGCAAGGACGTGCTGGTCTTGTCGATCGACGGCGGCAAGGAAGCGGTTCAGGCTGTCATCGATGGGAAGATCGCTGCGGTCGTCGAGTGCAATCCGCGCTTCGGGCCCAAGGCCTTCGAGACGATGCTGCGCTATGCCAAGGGTGAGAAGATCGATCCCTGGGTCATAAACGAGGACAAGTTCTACGACTCGTCCAACGCGGCTGCCGAACTCGCCAACGCTTACTGACATCCGCCTTCCCAGGCCGGCGCGGCAACGCCGCTCCGGCCGGTGGCGAGCTGCTGCAGCGACCTTTGCGAGTCTATTCGGGCGCGCGGCGCTCTAGGCGTGGTACAATCAGCGATGCCCAGGCGCAATCATCGGCGGTCCGCGGCAGAAGACAGATCGGCATCCGGAGGGACTTATGCTTCTGTCCATGCAGGGCATTTCCAGGTCGTTCAACGGCATTCCCGCGCTGCGCTCGGCCTCTCTTGAGGTGGGCGAAGCCGAGGTGATGGCGCTTGTCGGGCAGAACGGCGCAGGCAAGTCGACACTGATCAAGATTCTCACCGGCGCCTACCGGCGCGATGAGGGGACGATCGTCTTTGCCGGAGATGAGGTCGCCTTCTCCATGCCAGCGGAAAGCCAGGCCCGGGGCATCGCGACGATTTACCAGGAGATCAATCTCGCCCCGCAGCGATCCGTTGCAGAGAATATCTATCTGTCGCGCGAGCCGCGGCGCTTCGGCTTGATCGATCGCCGCGCGATGCGCGAGGGTGCCGCTGCGGTGCTGCGGAACTTCAATCTGGAGATCGATGTCGACGCACCCGTCGCGCGCTTCAGCGCAGCCACCCGGCAAATGGTGGCCATCGCGCGCGCCGTCACACAAAGGGCGCGGCTGGTGATCATGGACGAGCCGACCTCGTCTCTCGATGAACGCGAAGTGGCCATTCTCTTTGATACGATCCGAACGCTGAAACGGGGCGGCGTCTCGGTCATCTTCATCGGCCATCGCCTCGACGAGCTCTACCGGATTTGCGACCGGGTCACGATCATGCGGGACGGCAAGACCGTCGCCACGAGCGCGATGGCGGACATGCCCAAGCTGGCACTGGTGCGGCATATGCTGGGAAAAGAACTTGCAGCCTTCGAAGCGATCGCCAAGGATGCAGACGAAGGCACCCGGAGGCCGGTGCGGCTGTCGGTGCAGAATGCAGGTTCCGGCGTCCGTGTCCGGGACGTCAGTCTTTCGGTTCGCGAAGGCGAGATCTCGGGGCTTGCCGGCCTGCTCGGCTCCGGCCGCACCGAAACCGCCAATCTGATCTTCGGCGCCGACCGCCTGGAACGCGGCGAAATCCGCTACAACGGCCAAACGCGCTCCTATCGCCAGCCCGCGGACGCCATCGCCGACGGCATCGGGTTCGTCGCCGAGGATCGGAAGGTCGACGGCATCATCCCCGACATGAGCATCCGCGAAAACATGACGCTCGCGCTTTTGCCGAAGCTGAGCCGTGCCGGCATCATCGATCGTGCGCGCCAGGATGAAATCGTAGAACGCTACATCACTGCGCTCGGGATCAAGTGCGCCTCGCCGGACCAGCCGATCAAGGAGCTCTCTGGAGGCAACCAGCAGAAGGTCCTGCTTGGCCGATGGCTCTGCACCGACCCGAAGCTGCTGATCGTCGACGAACCGACCCGCGGCATCGACATCGGCGCGAAATCGGAAATCCTCCGCCTCTTGCGCCGGCTCGCCGACGAAGGCCTCGGCGTGCTGATGATTTCCTCCGAACTCGAGGAACTGCTGGCCGCGGCCGACCAGGTCACCGTTCTCAGCGACGGGACATCGGTCGCCGTACTGCCGCGCAAGGACCTAAGCGAGGCAGCGCTCTTTGCCGCCATGGCGCACCAGGTGGAATAGCATGACGACAATCGAGACACAGGCTGCCGCAGACACGGTTCCTTCCGGCAAACGTTTCTTCACCCTCGCCGGACGTTACGGCACATTCGCCGCCTTCCTGGCGCTAATCCTTTTCAACGTCGTTTTCACTCCGAACTTCCTGTCGCTGCAGACGCTCAACGTCAATCTCACCCAGGTTGCGACCATCGTGATCGTCGCCACCGGCATGACATTGGTGATCGCCACCGGCGGCATCGACCTTTCCGTCGGCTCCCTGATGGCAATCGCCGGCGCGCTCGCGCCGATGATTTTCATGGGAACGCTCTTTCCGATATCGAACATGCCGGTCGCCGTGGCGCTCGCGCTGGTTCTGCCGGTCGTCGTCGCGGGGCTGCTTGGTCTCTTCAACGGTTTCCTGGTGACCCGCTTCGCAATCCAGCCGATCATCGCGACCCTCGTGCTCTTTATCGCCGGCCGCGGCATCGCCCAGGTGATGACCAACGGCAACCTGCAGGTTTTCAGGAACGAAGGCTTCCAGTTCATCGCGATGGGACGCGTCGCCGGCATTCCTGCGCAAGTGATCCTGATGGCGGCGATCGCGGCGATCGCCTGGGCCGCGATCCGCTATACGGTTTTCGGGCGGCAGATCATCGCGGTCGGCGGCAACGAGAAGGCAGCCCGCCTGACCGGCATGCCCGTCCCGCGCGTCAAGCTCATCGTCTACATGATCAGCGGCGCGCTTGCCGGGGTGGCCGGGCTGATCGTCGTCGCACGCAATTCCGCGAGTGACGCGAACCTCGTCGGCCTCGGCATGGAACTCGACGCGATCGCCGCGGTTGCGGTCGGTGGCACTCTGCTGACCGGCGGCCGAGCGAATGTCATCGGTACGGTGGTCGGCGCCCTGGTGATCCAGCTGGTGCGCTACACCCTGCTTGCCAACGGCGTGCCGGACGCCGCCGCGCTGATCGTCAAAGCGGCCCTGATCGTGCTCGCGGTGTTCATCCAGCAGCGCGCCGGCAAGTCATGAAGGAGGCAGGTCCTGAAGGAGAAATGTCGATGGACGCATTCCTCAAGGCTCTAGCGCCCAGATCCTCCGGCGACATGGCCCGTCTCGGCGTCATCCTGGCGCTGTTCGGACTGATCCTGTTCGGAGCGCTGCGCTACGACAATTTCCTGTCTCAATACAACATATTGAGCTTCCTGCGTTACAATTCGATGTTTGCCCTAATCGCGCTCGGCATGGCCTTCGTCATCATGACTGGCGGCATCGATCTCTCCGTCGGCGGCACGGCGGCCATGGCGAGCGTCATCGCCGCGCTTCTGTCGCCCTATCACTGGGTGGCAGGTCTCTTCGGCGGTATTGCAGCCGGCCTCGCGGTCGGCGCGTTGAACGGCTTCATCGTTACGGTCATGCGCATCCAGCCCTTTATCGCGACGCTCGCAACCATGCTCGGAGCCTACGGCACCGGCTTGCTGCTTGCCGGAAACCAGTCGGTCTCGGTTTCCTACGACAGCGGCTTCACGGCGATCGGCCAGGACGATTTCCTCGGCTTTCCCATTCCGGCCTGGATCGCCCTTCTCGCTTATATCGCGGGCTGGCTGGTGCTGGAGCGTCTGCCCATCGGCCGCCACGTGCTTGCGATCGGCGACGGCGAAGCGACAGCCGCGCTGATGGGCCTCAAAGTCAGGCGAACGCTTGCCGCCGTCTATGTCGGCTCCGGCGCGCTCGCGGGGCTCGCAGGCGTGATCCTTGCCTCGCAGTTCGGCGCCGGGCAACCCACCGAAGGCGTCGGCTGGGAACTCTTCGCGATCGCCTCCGTGGTGGTCGGCGGCACGCTTCTGACCGGCGGCTCCGGCTCCGTCGGGGCGACGTTGGCGGGTGCCTTGCTGCTCGCGATGGTGTTCAACATCCTGAATTTCGAGAACGGTCTCGGGTGGATTTCGCTCTCCGCCTATTGGCAGTCAGTCATCCGGGGCGGCTTCCTGCTCATCGTCGTCGTCCTTCAGGCGCGGCTGATGTCGCGTCGCACGGGTGAGGAGAGCGTTTGAGCGGCGGCACCGGCATCAGCTGGGTGACGCGTCCCAAGCAGCACGAAAACCAAGAGGAGATAGGATGAATACGACCGCAACACGCGAAGCCCGACTGGACTATGATCTCGCCGCTTGCGTCGAAGCTTTGCAACGGGACGGTATTACCGGACTGAAGGGCGCCTTCTCGCGCGAATGGGCGGAGGCCATGCGCGAGGATATGATGACCGCTTTCTGGTCAGCCATTCAGCGACCGGGCGGCGCCGTCGGCCGAGGGCCTCGCCGCTGGTATGTAGAGATCCATCCGCAGGACCTTTCCGGCTTCGTCGATCTCGTCACCCATCCCTGGGTCGTAGACATGTGCGAGGCGGCCCTCGGACCCGATTACCAGATCGTCGAAATCGGTTTCGACGTGCCTTTTCAGGGCGCCAAATACCAACCGTGGCATCGCGACTTCCCCTCCCCGCCGGAGACCTATGTCGGGCGCCGCATCACCTCGCTTGCCTTCAACCTGACGGGCGTGGACGTCACCGAGGACATGGGGCCGTTCGAGATCGCACCTGGAACCCAATGGCTCGACGGTCGGGAATGGAAGCATGAAATGTTTCCGCCCAAGGAGGTATGGCCGGAGTTTCAAAAGCTGGCGACCCGCAAGTATCCGAAGCTCGGCGATATTTCATGCCGTTCCGCGCTCACAATCCATCGGGGGACGGAACACGGCTCGCCGATCGCCCGCCCCGTCCTGGTTCTCGGCGCCGACGCGCCCGGCGCGGGCCACGCCGAATTGCACGACATGATGGTGACGAGGGATTATTACGACGCCCTGCCGGAGATGGTGAAGAAACATCTGGTCTGCAGGGTCGTCGACGAGCTGATCCCGGTCACCCAGAAACACGACATCGAAGGTTTGGTGATGGGTTCGACGCCGACCTGACATGCCGGCGGCTTGCTGCGCCCGACGCCGGGCCGCAGCACCTGATGGCCGCAGCCCGTGACAGAACCGCGCAGGTTTTATCACATGCTAAAAGATATATTGCGTATGAATCTTTAATCGCCTAATCGCTTCGACATCGACCATCGCACAAAGAATGGAGACATGATGTCGAAGCCCTTGAGCGAAACCACCAAGGCAATTATCCGCGCGACAGTGCCTGCGCTTGCGGCCCATGGCACGGCGATAACGGCGGCAATGTACAAATGCCTCTTTCAGGATCCCGAAGTGCGGGAACTCTTCAACCAGTCCAATCAGGGCGAAGAAGGACGGCAGACCAAGGCATTGGCGCATGCGATCCTTGCCTACGCGCAGAATATCGACAATCTTGACGTGCTTGCCGGGGCAGTCGAGCGCATCGCCCAGAAGCATGTCGGGTTGAACATTCGGCCGGACCACTATCCGCATGTCGCAACCGCGCTGCTCGGTGCGATCAAGGAAGTCCTCGCGGACGCCGCAACCGATGACGTGCTGACGGCCTGGGGCGAAGCCTTCTGGTTTCTCGCCCACATTCTCATCGGTCGCGAGGAACAGATCTATGGCGATCTTCATTCTTCGGTTGGCGGCTGGACCGGATGGCGCCGCTTTCGTATCGACGCCAAGGTCCCCGAAAGCGATATCATCACCTCATTCATCCTGCGTCCGGTAGACGGTGGCCCGGTCATCCGTCACCGGCCGGGTCAGTATCTGACCTTTCGTGTCGCCGTTGGGGGCCTGCCGTTGCAGCGCCGCAACTACAGCATCTCATCCGCGCCAAATGGCGAGAGCTACCGTATTTCCGTAAAACGCGAGCCCCACGGCCTGATCTCCAACCTCCTGCACGACGACTTGCAGGTCGGATCCGTCCTGGACGTCGCTCCGCCGACAGGTGATTTCTGCCTTGCCGAGGAACAGGAAAGACCGGTCGTTCTGCTCTCGGGCGGGGTCGGGTTGACGCCCATGGTGGCCATGCTCGAGGCTATCGCCGCGCACGGCAACCGACGGCCGGTCCATTATATCCACGGCGCGCAGGATGGACGCGTGCACGCCATGGCCAAGCACATTCGTGCCCTAACGGCAAAGCAACCGCACATCACGTCGGCGGTCTTTTATCAGTCGCCTCGGACAGGGGACCAAAAGGGCGTGCACTACGATCATGACGGCTTCATCACCCTGGACTGGCTTGCCGCCAACACGCCGATCAAAGAAGCGGACTACTACATCTGCGGTCCGAAGCCGTTTCTGGCAACCTTCGTCAACGGTCTTGCGAAATCCGGCGTGCCGAACGACAGAATTCATTACGAGTTCTTCGGGCCGGCCGACGAGCTGGCCGCATAGGCGCTTTCTCCCGCCAACCCGTCTGCTGCAACGATGCGTTTCAGACGCACAAAGGCCGCTGTAGCGTTTTCAGTCGCCGGCGGTTTTCCGGAGCGCATCGATCGCGCTCCGGCTATTCCCTCGGTGACCGGGGAATCTTCCTCGTTCTTCGAGATTTGCATTTAAATAATGGATGAACGAGATATCTTTAGACCGTAATCGCTCTTCGAACTTGGACCCCCAATATGCGGCTAACAGTCTATTCTGACTATGCGCTTCGCCTGATGATGTATCTCGGGCTGAACGACGGCCGCCTTTCGACGATCGCGGAGATCGCGGAAGCCTACGACATCTCTCGCGCCCACCTCATGAAGATTACACACGAGCTCGGCCAGAAGGGCCTCGTCCGCACGGTGCGTGGACGCCACGGCGGCATGCAGCTTGGCCGCGCCTCTTCCGAGATCAGCGTCGGCGATATCGTCAGGGCCTGCGAACCCGACTTTGCGGTCGTCCCCTGCCTCGAAGCGGGTGCCGGTATCGTTTGTGCCGTTCAGCCCGCCTGCGTGCTGAAGCGCGCCCTTGCCGCGGCCGCCGCGGCGTTCCTCGACGTCCTTGACGGCTACACCTTGGCCGATCTGCTTCGTCCTTCCGTTCCGCTTCGGCAATTGCTCGGGATCGAAGGACCAAAGCCGGAGCCAGCTGGCGCGTGAGTCTACGTCCCGACGGCGGGTCGCGCATCTTGCAGTACGCGCAAAGGTCGCTGTAGCCATTTGAATTGCTGCATGTTCTTATCCGTGCAGTGGGAAGGCAGCACACGGGAGGAACAGGGCCTTGGCAGACAATCCGCTTTACGACATCCGCGACGAACGTTTCCGCACCCTGACCGTCGGCAGCGCGGCGCTCGAAGAACTTTATCGCGGTTGCCGCTGGGCGGAAGGACCGGTCTGGTTTTCCGATCTCAACTGCCTGATCTGGAGCGATATTCCGAACGAACGCATGCTGCGATGGACACCGGAGGGAGGCGCTTCCGTCTTCCGCTCGCCCTCGAATTATGTCAACGGCAATACCCGCGATCGCCAGGGCCGGCTGATCTCCTGCGAACACGGCGGCCGGCGCGTGACGCGTACCGAATATGACGGCCGCATTACCGTGCTCGCCGACAGCTATCAGGGCAAGCGGCTGAACTCGCCAAATGATGTCGTGGTGCGGTCCGACGGTTCGATCTGGTTCACCGATCCGACCTACGGGATCATGTCGGACTATGAGGGCCACAAGGCAGAGCCGGAACAGGCGACGCGTAACGTCTATCGCATAGACCCTCTGTCCGGCGCCATCGAAGCCGTAGTCACCGATTTCATCCAGCCGAACGGCCTCGCCTTCTCCCCGGACCAAAAGCAGCTCTATATCGCCGACTCGGGATCGGCTAGCCATGAAGTCCCAAGCCATATCCGCGTTTTCGATGTGGCCGATGATGGCACACTGATAAACAGCCGTTATTTCTGCTCCATCGACAACGGCAACCCGGATGGCTTTCGCTTCGACGTCGACGGAAACCTGTGGTGCAGCGCGGCCGACGGGGTTCATTGCTTCGCACCGGATGGCAAGTTGCTTGGCAAGATCCTCGTGCCGCAGACGGTATCAAACCTCACATTCGGTGGTCCGAAGAAGAACCGCCTTTTCATCACCGCAACCCAGTCGCTCTATTCGATCTACACGACGACGAACGGCGTGCAATATCCGTAGTCATCATCGCTTTCACGATGGCGCCGTTGAGGTCCGCTTTTGTTCGTCTCCGTCAATAAGCCGGCGATAGGCAGCGCGAAGCCCGCACTCAGTGCAGGCCGAATTCACGAAACAAATCCTTGCGATACTGGACGAAGCGCGTCTCGCTTCGATCGCGTGGCCGGGCGAGATCGATCTCTATGGTCTTCGGGTGGCCGTCCTTGTTTTTGGGAAGAACCAGGACACGATCCGCGAGGTAGATCGCCTCTTCGAGGTCGTGCGTGACGAGAACCATCGTTACGTTCTCATCCCGCCATATTCGCTCCAGTTCCTCCTGCATCGTCAGCTTGGTCATCGCATCGAGCGCGCCGAATGGCTCATCGAGCAGCAGGATTTCCGGCTGGACCGTCAGCGCCCGCGCGATGCCGACCCTTTGCGCCATGCCGCCGGAGAGTTGCTTGGGGTAGGCATCGGCGAATTCAGTCAATCCGACCAGGGAGATGTAATGGCGCGCTCGTTCCTTGGCGTGACGGGCATCGCCCCCTCTGACCTCCAACCCGAACGCGACGTTCTCGAGGACCGTCAGCCAGGGAAGCAGGCGTGGCTCCTGGAAGATGACGGCGCGTTCGTTCCCAACGCCCGTGATCGGCTCGTTGTCGATGAGCACCTTGCCGGCATCTGCGGCTTCGAGACCCGCGAGAATGCGCAGCAAGGTCGTCTTGCCCGATCCGCTGGCCCCGACGATTGCGAGGCATTCGCCGGAACGGATATCCAGATTGACGTTTCTCAGAACTCTGAGCGAGCGCCCGCTGATCTGGAAGGATTTCGAGAGATCGCGGAGTGCAATCTCTCCCTTTCGCGAAGTCTGCACATATTCCATGAGTGGACCTCAGTTTGCCGCGGCGCTGGCGCTGGTCTGGAGCAGAAGATCGGATGCCTTGTACTTGCCCTGGGGCAGGCTGCCCTCGCGCTCGAGAACGCCGATCCAGAAATCGAGATCTCTTTCGGTCGCGCGCGCGCCCGGCCGCAACCCGAAGCCGGTCCAGTGCTTGGCCAGTGCGCCGTTCTCGCCGCGTTTCTCGAGAATTTTTGCAAGCAGCGCCCGTGCTTCTTCCGGGTTCTCTCTCGACCAGTCGGCCGCGCGGGCGGACTGTTCGACGAAATTCCTGGCCGCGTCCGGGTGTTCCTCGACAAAGTCGCGGCGAAGAACGGCAAAGCCGCCGGCAATCTCACCAAGCACGTCGGTATCATCGAAGACCGCGCGTACGCCGCCATTGGCTACGATCTGGCCGTTGAACGTTGCCTGCCAATATCCGACAGCCGCGATGTCGACCTGCTTCGAGCGCAACGTCTGCTCCAGCTGCGGACCTGGCACGGTGACGAGGTTGGCGGCATTCTGCGGCAAGCCCTTGCTGTGCAGCGCTTCCCGTATCGCATAGTCGAGATGGGCGCCGAGCGTATTCACCGCAATGGTCTTGCCGGCAATATCCTCGATGGATTTGATCGGGCTGTCCTCGAGCACGTAGAAGATGCTCTTGACCTGCTCGTTGATGCCGTTGGTCGGATAGGCGGCGACAAAATCGTTGCCGCTGGCGATCGAGTTGATGACAGCCGACGTCGCTGCAGACCCTATGTCGACGCTACCGGATGCGAGCCCGAAGAGCGACTCCGGGCCGCCGCTCGCATAGCCGACGTTCTCGAGCTTGATACCCGTGCCGTCGAAATAGCCAAGCTCGGACGCGAGCTCGTGCGCCGATAGGCTGCCATGGCTCGCCAGGTAGCGCAGGGTCACCTGATCGGGCGACTGCGCCGCCGCATATCCGGAGAGGCCGATGGCAAGCACGGTGCCAAGACCGAGGGAGCGTATGGAGATGGCCATATATTCGTCTTTCCTTGTTGAAGAGGTGAACTCGAAGCGCAGTGCTAAAGCGCGTCGCACGCGCTTTAGGTCTTTGTTTGCGTGCATGTCGTTGTCCCGAAACCGCTGCACACTTTCCGGCGACATGCATTAGATCGAAACATCACTCCAGCGGCACAGGCGGCGCTGCGCGAACACAAGAGCGTAGTTGGCGATGAGCCCAAGCCCCGCGAGGATGAAGATCGCCGCGAACATGAGGGGTATCTGGAAGTTGTACTGGGCGTTCATGACCTGGAAGCCGACCCCCTTGTTCGCGCCGATCATCTCGGAGGCGATCAGCAACAGGAGTGCGGTCGTGGCGCTCAATCGCAGGCCGACGAAGATGGAGGGAATGGCTCCGGGCAGGACGACACGCCGGAACACGGTCGACCGAGACGCCCCGTAGACACGCGCCATCTCGATCAGCTTCGAATCCACTTCCTTGACCCCGCTGATCGTGTTCAAAAGCAGCGGAAACAATGTCGCCCAGAAGATGACGAAAACCTTGGATGCCTCACCAAGCCCGAGGAGCAGGATGAACACCGGATAGAGCGCGAGCGCCGATGTCTGCCTGAACAGCTGAAGGATCGGGTCGAGTGCGTTCTCGATTGGGCGTACCTGTCCCATGAAGAGCCCGAGCGGTATCGCCACAACCACGGCCGCGACGAACGCCAGACCGGATCGTTGAAGGCTGATGGCGATATCGTCGAGCAGGGCTCCGCCGAAGACACCTGTCCACATGGCAGAAAGGATCGCGTCGATCGGCGGGAAAACGGCGGGATTGAGCCAACCGTTGCTGCTGGCAGCTTGCCACAAGACGAGGAAGGCGAGCAGAACCCCGTAGCGCGACAGCCAGTGGCGAAGTTTTATGCCTGCCCGCTGAAAATACTCTTCGGCCTTCGCGCCATCGGCGGCGCCGAGGATTGATCTATCGACATCCTGCAAGCTCATCTGCGAGCCCTCCTCTTTGGCGTTTCATTCGGCGGCCTGAACGGTCTCGCGCGATTGCGTCCACGGGTTTGCCGGTCTGGGGAGGCCGAGGTTTTCGCGAAGCGTGCGGCCTTCGTATGCGGTTCGGAACAGCCCGCGACGCTGCAGTTCGGGGATCACCAGATCGACAAAATCGTCGAGCGCGCCGGGAAGCCACGGCGGCAGAATGTTGAACCCGTCCGCGGCTTCGTTGCGGAACCACTCCTCGAGCTGGTCGGCGACCTGCTCGACGCTGCCGACGACGGTGTAATGTCCTCTCGCCGTCGCGATCCACTGGTAGAGCTGCCGGATCGTGAAGCCGTGCTCGTCGGCGATCTTGCGGATCAACGCCTGGCGGCTCTTCATGCCTTCCGTCTCCTGGCTGACGGGAAGCGGACCGTCGAGCGGATATCCCGTGAGATCGAGCGTTCCGCCGGTCAATCCGTTGAGCAGGGCGACGCCGTCTTCAGGCACGATCAGCGCATTGAGCCGATCGTACTTGCTGCGCGCTTCTTCTTCGGTTCGGCCGACAAAGGGCGCGACCCCCGGCATGATGAGCACGTGCTCGGGGTTACGTCCCGCCCGTTGGACGCGCGCCTTGATGTCCCGGTAGAACTCCTGGGCGGAACTCAGATTCTGGTGCGCGGTGAAGATCACTTCCGCTGTCGCGGCGGCAAGCCTGCGTCCGTCCTCCGATTGTCCCGCCTGGACGACAACCGGATGGCCCTGTATCGGGCGCGGCACGTTCAGCGGCCCTTTCACCGAAAAATGCTTGCCCCGATGATTGATGTCGTGAACGCGTCCGGCGTCGAAAAAGCGGCCGGTCGCCTTGTCGCGGATGAAGGCGTCGTCCTCCCAGCTGTCCCAGAGCGCCTTGACCGTTTCGACATGCTCGTGCGCCCGCTCATAGCGCTCGGCATGGCTTGGCTGCGTTTCCCTGTTGAAATTGCGAGCCGTGTCATCTCCCGCCGATGTCACCACGTTCCACCCTGCCCGGCCGCCGGAAAGAAGGTCGAGCGAAGCGAATTTGCGAGCGAGCGTATAGGGCTCCTCGTAGGTGGTTGACGCGGTCGCGATGAAGCCGAGATGCGTCGTGAGCGGCGCGAGTGCAGCAAAGAGCGTAACGGGTTCGAACCCCGCGATCTTGGCGTTCCCGCCTTCACGCCCTCCTAGTCCTACGGAGAGATTGTCCGCCAGGAAGTAGGCGTCGAACAGGCCGCGCTCCGCTGTCTGTGCAAGCCTCTTGTGGAATTCGAAACTTGTGGCGCCGTCTGCCGGAGCCTCCGGGTGTCTCCAGGCGGCGACATGCTGGCCGCCACCGGGCAGAAAGGCGCCGAGCTTGATCTTTCTGGTCATTGAACCCTCCGAGAATTTGGCCGATCGGCCACGAGTTGATGGTTGCTTCACGATGTCTGTTCTGGCTCTAGGCAGCGATGCTCCGCCAATCGGAGCGCGCCACAGCCCGCGTCGCTTCGTCGACCGCCTGTCCTACCCGCGCATGGATCGCTTCGGAGAACAGGACGCCGTCCGCAAAGTCCTTGTCCGACGCATAGATTGCCGTCGGCATCGCAAGGGCTTCAAAGAAGCCGAACAGAGGGCGTAGCTGATGCTCCACGATCAGCGAATGACGTTCGCCACCGCCCGTCGCCGCGATGATGATCGGCTTGCCGCGCAACGACGTCGGATCGAAGAGGTCGAAGCAGTGCTTGAAGAGCCCGGTGTAGCTGCCTTTGAAAGTCGGTGAGCCGACGACCAGCACATCAGCCTCGATCACCTGGCTGACAAGGTATCGTGCTTCTGGGGCGAGATCGTCCAACCGCCTCGCATTGGGAAGCGAGGGACCGAAGTCCTCGATGTCGAATGTCTGTGCGGAAGCCCCGATGCTCAGCGCGAGCCGATGAACGATATGATCGACGAACCCCCGGGTTTTGGACGGGCGTGTGATGTTTCCCGAGATTCCGGCTACTCTTTTATCCGGCATCTTGACCTCCGTCGGCGCCGCTTCAGATGTCATCATCTAAATCTATAATTTTTGTGATTTATAGGAACGAAGTTCTATTCCGCGCCGTTAGAGGAGAAGAGTTTCCCATGATGCAGGCCCTGACTGCAGCGACCTTGGCGCAACCAGTCTTTCCGCCCGTATTTGCCTGCCCGTCATCGTGTTCTGGAAAGGCAAGAAGCGCCGGCTCGGAGAGGACCTATCTCCGTCGGGGCCGGTACAGACGGCATCGGCCCGCTGGACGACCCGCGCCGCGAGGTTTCCGCACAGGCGGGTTGAACGACCAGTTGTTCGAGATCATTGTTCAAAGCGGCGGCACGCGGACGCGATTGGGGCAGTCCGCTCGGTCTGGCCCCTACAGCGCCCCGCGTCTTATTCGACGCGCAAAGGACGCCAATCGGCTACGATTTAAGGAAACGGCAGTAGATCAAGCGCGTCCGACCGCGTTTCGTAGTCGCTCTCTCGTAAATGGCAAATCATAGAGACGCTTGCCGGTGGCGTTCCTGATCGCATTGGCGACAGCCGCGGCCGCAGGTCCCTGGGCTGCCTCGCCGGTACCGAGGAACGGTTCCCCGGGGCGCTCGACAATATGCACCTCGACGCTGTCCGGGACACTCGCAAAACGAAGGATCGGATAGCTCGACCAGTCGGTGCTGGTAATCCTCGTCCTGTCGAATGCCACGGCCTCGTAGAGCGTCCAGCTGATGGATTGCAGGATCCCGCCTTCTGTCTGATTGCGGATGCCGTCCGGATTGACGATCTCGCCGCTGTCGATGGCGGACACGGCGCGTATCACGCGAACGCGCCCGGTCTCCGGCTCGACTTCCGCTTCCATCGCCACCGCCAGGTAAGCAGCCAGGTTCTTGTAGCGCGCGAAGCCGAAGCCGCGTCCGCGATTCCTCGGCATCTGGGCCTTGTCCCAGCCGAAGCGCTCTGCAGCCAGTTCGATGACGGCACGCGCACGCGGATCCTCCATGTGCCGCAACCGGAATTCGACCGGGTCGGATCCGGCCATCAGTGCCAGTTCGTCGATCGTGCTTTCGATCGCGAAGACATTGGCATAGCCGCCCAGCGCCCGGAGCGCCGAGACGCGCAGCGGCATGTCGGGCAGGAAGTGCCAAAGCACACGCTTGTTCGGAATGGTGTAGAGCGGATTGGCGTTTCGGTCGCCGTTGCCGGAGGGACTGATTCTGAGCTCGGCCGGCTCCGGCTGGAAGGCTTGAGCCTTGTGGCGCGCTGCGAGCAGCGCACCGGCACCGCCAGGACGCGTGGAGTGGGTATTGCTCCAGAGATCATAAGCCCAGCTCGCGATCCTGCCTTGATCGTCGAGTGTCGCGCTGACTTTCATGAGCATCGCCGGGCCATAAGGCTCCCAGCTGTGCTCCTGCTCGCGCATCCACTGAACCCGAACCGGTTTTCCGGAAACCTTGGTGGCGATGAGCGCGGCATCGGCAGCTGCGTCGTCGGCACCATTGTGGCCGTAGCATCCCGACCCTTCCATATGGATGACATGGACCTTTTCTTCCGGCATGGCGAGCATCTCGGCGATCGCCGCACGATCGGGAAAGACCCCTTGCGTGTGCGACCAGACGTCCAATGTCCCGTCCGCCTTCATCTGCGCGACGGCGCAGGAGGGGCCGATCGAGCCATGGATCTGATAGGGCCGCGTGTAGGTCGCCTCGAACACCTTGCCGTCGGATGAGAGCACGCCCGCCTCGGCAACGGTTCCCACCTCGCGCTCGAGCCTTTGCAGTTCCGCCGGCAGGTCGGTCTGATCGGGGAGCGTCTCCCTTTCCTCCCACCGCGCGGCCTCTGCCAACGTCCGCATGGCATTTACCGCCTGAAATTCCTTCTCGGCAACGACGGCAAGGAAGTTGCCGTCGCGCACGACGGAGACGACGCCCGGCATCGCCTCGGCCGCGCCTTGATCGATTTCCGTCAACGTAGCTGCCGAGCTCGGGGGACGCACGACACGCGCATGCAGCATGCCATCCAGACGCAGGTCGTGCACATAGGCGGGCTGGCCCGTCACCTTCGCCGGGATATCGACGCGAGGAAGCGGTTTGCCCATCACGCGGAAGGTACCGGGCTGCTTCAAGGCCGACTGCGGCTGCGCTTCCACGTGCAGCATCTCGCCGGAAACAAGTTCGCCATAGGTGACGCTTCTCCCGTCTTTTGCCAGCACGGATTTGTTTTCGGCCTTGAGCTCCGTCGGCGCTATGCCGAAGCGCTTGGCGGCTTCCGCCAAAAGCAGCGCGCGCACCTGTGCTGCCGCGTTCCTGATTGCGGTACCGCTGTTTTGCATCGACTGGCTGCCGGCCGTGAAGCCTTCGTTCGGCGTGCGGCCGGTGTCGGCCGTGATGAACTCGATGTCCACGGGGTCCACCTCCAGCTCTTCGGCAGCAACCTGCAGAAGGGCGGTGCGGATGCCTTGGCCGAGCTCTGCCTTGCCGGTGAAGACGGTAATCGAATTGTCGGGATCAATCCGGATCCAGGAATCGAGGAAGCGGTCGTCGTCAAGGCTGCCCGGCAGGGACGCGGGTGGTGCCGGTGGCGTCGTCGGCGGTGCCGGCGCCGCAGGCGCTTGGGCAAACGCGCGGCCAAGCGAAAAGCTGACAACGAGACAGCCGGTGCCGACGATCACGCTGCGGCGAGTGATTTGGCCCTGGAGGATGCTCATCAGCCTGCCCTCCCTTCATCGGACTCGGGCAAGGAGGCGGCCTTCATCAATTCGCCTGCCCGTCTGATCGCGGCGAGAATCCGCATATGCGTGCCGCAACGACAGAGGTTCGTCGCCAGCGCCTCGCGGATGTCCTCGTCGCTTGGCTGCGCATTCCGGCGCAAGAGCGCGTGCGCACTCATCATCATGCCCGGAATGCAGTAACCGCATTGCGCCGCCTGCAGCTCGATGAACGCCTGTTGCAGCGGCCCCGGCTCGTCGATCGTGCCTAAACCTTCGATGGTCGTGATTTCCCGTCCCTCCAGCAGCATGATCGGCACCATGCAGGAAAGCACCGCCTCGCCATCCACCACCACGGTGCAGGAGCCGCACTGGCCGAGCCCGCAGCCGTATTTGGCACCGTTCAAGGCCAGGTCGTCGCGAAGGACGTAGAGCAGAGGCGTCGACGGATCGGCGTCGACCTGATGCGGGCTGCCGTTTACTGTCAGCGATATGCTCATCATCCCTCCTCGGCACCGACATTGTGTGGCGCCCTTTCAATGCCGTCCGACGGCCGGACGGTCACCTTGTGCGCGCCGGAACGGGTATTGGCGACCAGTTCCACGAGGCCCGCCCACGCCGGCTCCTCGGAGAAGCGCTCGCGCATGTAAGCGAGAACGTCGGCCACCTGTTGGTCATTGAGCAGATGTCGGAAGGCCGGCATCACCGCGCTGGCCTCACCGTCCGCCGGCGGAAGGCCGAACAGGACGATGTTGACGATGTTTTGCGGGTTCGGCGCATTGACGGCGGTGCTGAGTTCGAAGTTCAGGCCGCCGAAGGGCTGGCGCTGGCGGCCTTCATGGCAACTTGCACAGGCGGCAATATAGATCGCTTCGCCCGAACCGGTCCCGGAAGCACTCACGAGCGAACTCTGGCTATCGGCGGTCTGCTCCAGGCGATCCCCTTCGAACTGCTCGCGCAATTGCGCAGCCTTTTGCCCGCGTTCGGGCGTCGGATCGCCCATGATCGACGTGACATAGGTGGCGATCGCCATGATATCGCTATCCGGAAGGGCCGAGAGGTTGCCCGTTACCTCGGCCATCGGTCCGCGTGAAACGCCGTGGAATTCATGCCAGCCGTTGCGCAGGTAAAAGGCGAGGCTTTGCTCGTCCCACGGGATAGGAGCCTTGGAATCCTTGTTGATCGCGTAAGCCTGCCAGCCCTCCGCCTCGCCGCCGCCGAAGTTCCGGTCGCGATCTTCAGCGCCGAAGGCGTTGCGTGGCGTGTGGCAAGCGCCACAGTGGCCAAGCCCTTCGGCAAGATAGCGCCCGCGCGTCCACGCCTCGCTCTGACCGCTGTCCGGTTCCAGTTCGCCCCTGTCGAAGAAGAGCAGCTTCCAGCCGGCAAGGAGGGGGCGGAACGTCAGCGGGAACTGGAGATCGTTCTCAGGAGCTTCAGCCTTTACCGCGGCACGCGTCATCAGGAAGGCATAGAGAGCGCGATTGTCCTCTTCCGAGACGCGCGTGAAATGGTCGTAGGGGAATGCTGGATAGAGGTGGCTGCCGTTCCGGTCGACGCCCTCGTTCATGGCGCGCTGGAAGGCCGCCTCGCTCCAGCCGCCGATGCCCGTTTCACGATCGGGGGTGATGTTGGTGGAGTAAATCGTGCCAAAAGGGGTCGGCACGGCGAGGCCGCCCGAAAATGCGGGTTTGCCGGGAACGGTGTGGCACGCGATGCAATTGCCGAGTGCCGCCAATTGCGCGCCCTTCGCGACGAGATCCGGGGCGAAACTCGCCTCCGCAGCAGCGGCGTCCTCGGGGATCTCGGAACGCCACGCCAACAGGAAGAACACACCTGCAGCCACAACTATGGCCGCTACGAAAACGATCGCCGCCCTCAAGGCCCACATCGCAGATCTCCGCCGATCGGAAGAAACGCCGCACTTCCCGATCTGTTCCGAGCGGCGAAATGACGTGTGCGTGAGTGCGGAAATCCCGTGAACCTGTTCTTGGGCAGGAGGTTGGTCGGCCCGCTGAATATCGGGGACGATCGACGACGCCGGACCGTTGCAGCCGCAAAGGGTTCGCGAGCGGCCTGATCTCGTGACCGCCCCAGACGCGAGTCGAGCAACGAAACGAGAGGAAGGACGTCACTGACGTCCTTCCTCTGCTTCCGACGGTTTGCCGTCCTGCATAGCGAGGCACCTTAAAGCCGGACATCCCAAAGGGGAAATCTGGCTTCCAGGAGCGTGTCCCCGCTCTCCGGAAGACCGATATCGCGGCGCATGCGGTTTGACAGATGGGCGGTCCGGTTCGTCGTTTGACGACGTCTCCAGGCGGCCCGGATCAACGCACCCGCGGTCTTCCAGATGCCGAATTTCCGGCACAGGTCATCGACCGTTGCGGCAAGGGTATCAACAACTAAAAGTTGTGCTTCACGCATGATTTTTCCGTCCCGGCGCGACAACGCGGCCAGGTCCTCTCGAAGATCAAAAAAGACGCGCGGATGCGGACGCGGAAATGCGAACAATCGCTCCGTCAGCCGGTCACGTCAGGTCAAATGGGAAAGCGCCAATCGGCAGAAATCCGGGGCTTAGAGACCCTGGAAGCAAAATCGGCTCGAGCAAGATGTGCGATACATCGTCGTGCTGCCAGCCGTCCCGCCAGAGAAGCGCATAGTCCCGAGAACAGATATCATTTCACGCCTCCTCTGATTTGAATTGCGAGTGTGGTGACTTTACACGAGACCGACCAATCTGCAAAGGCACAATTCGGGATTGCAGAAATCACGCCAAATCCGTTGCAGGAATGCAACACTTTCAGTGACGCTTTGTACCGGCGACGGCGAGCTGAAGCGCCACTTGCTTGTTCCAAGCGTGGCGGCTCGCGGGACAAGCAAGAGACGACGGGAGGCCGTCAGGCGAAGGAAGCGGCCTGGGCATCAGCCGCTCCGTGGATTCTCATTGCCGGGTGCCGTTCCCAGCAGACTG
The DNA here is from genome assembly GCF_013283645.1 of Sinorhizobium psoraleae. Lineage (GTDB taxonomy): Bacteria > Pseudomonadota > Alphaproteobacteria > Rhizobiales > Rhizobiaceae > Sinorhizobium > Sinorhizobium psoraleae. Next base: position 619,094 of record NZ_JABEKV010000003.1, on the reverse strand, counting down.
ATCACCTTTGATCGGCCTCGTTCCAAGAAGCGCATCGATCTCCGCCATGGTCGCGGACGGTAACGGACCTTTCTCCAGCGCGGCCAGATTTTCGCGCACCTGCGCCTCCGTCTTGAAGCCGGGGATGGGAAAGGTGTTGGGCGAGCGAGCCAGAATCCACCCGAGTGCCCCTTGCGCCAAGGTCCTGCCGCCGGTCTGGAGGAGCTCTCGTACCTCTGCAAGGCGGTGGAGATAATCGGCGCGAGGCCGCCCGTCCGCGAAGAACCGCACCCAGCTATGACCGGCTGCGCGCACGTCGCTTGGCGGCAGACGCGTCTCGGGACTGAACTTGCCGCTGAGGAACCCCATCGCCAAGGGTGATCGATTGAGACTGGCGAGATTGTTGTCCTCACACATCGCCAGCATGGCCGGCCCATCCGTAAAGACGTTCAATTCCTGCTGCACCGCGACGAAATGCGGGAATTTCACCATTCGTCTCGCCGCTGCGGCGTTGTCCGTGCTCCAGCCCCAGAAACGGATGGCGCCTTTCTCCGCCAGCTTCTCGAGCGTCTCGCCGGCCGCGTCCGCCAGATCGGCCGAAAGCTCTCCGACATGGATTTGATAGAGGTCGATATAGTCGGTGCCCAAGCGCTCACGCGATGCCGCGCAGGCCTGTTCGATGTAGGCGGGACTGACATCGGTGCTGACGAGGGCACGGGCGGCGCGATCATGGGTGTATCCGAACTTGGTTGCGATGATTGCATCAGCTCTTCGTCCGCCCAGTGCCCGGCCAATCACCTCCTCGCTGTGCCCGGTTCCATAAGCATCAGCCGTGTCGATCAGCGAAGCCCCCATCTCAAGCCCGAGATGAATGGCACGGATCGACTGTTCGTCGTCGACCTCTCCCCAGCCGTCCGGTTTTCCGTCGAGTGTGAAATAACCTCCAATCGCCCAGCAGCCTAAACCGATAGGTGCGACCGCGAGGCCAGAGCGTCCCAATGGCCTACGGTTGATCGCAGAGATGTCGCTGGCAAGCATGGCATTCCTTTCCATTTATGGTGATGCCAGCGAACTATGCCACCGCGTGCGCGGCGATCAGAAGCTTCGATTCCGCAGGGGGTTTTTCAACAATGAAAAACCGATCTCCATAGCGCGGCGCGAAACTTGGTATTCGGCGTGAGGGGGCGGGGTCGCAAGTTTGCCGCCGCGCCGTTGACGGCAGCGGGCGCCCGTCCGCCAGTCAGAGGGGATATGGTTCCGCTTGGAGCCATTCACCACCGGCGCGGGTGTTAGGGCCGGCGACTCAGCGCCGGCCGCATGAGAGGTGCTTATACCGGTGCCGACGTCAGGCTGATTCTGCATTGCCGTCCATGACGGCTTGAGGATCCATCCACGCCAACTCGAATACATGCCCGTCGGGATCTTCGAACGCGCGGTTGTACATGAAGCCCATGTCCATCGGTTCACGAATGTCTGCCTTGCCTCCGGCCTTCCCTGCGGTTTCGGTGAGCGAGTCCACCTCTTCGCGGCTGTCGCAGGAGAGGCAAAGCAGCACCTGGCAGGTCGTATGCGCGTCCGGAATCTCTTTCGACGTGAAGGTTGCGAAATAGTCGCGCGTCAGCAGCTGGAAGGTGATCACGTCCGACCAGACCATCGAGGATGCCTTCTCGTCGCTGAACTGCTCGTTCTTTTGGCACCCGATCGCTTGATAGAAGCGGGTCGAGGCGGCGATGTCCTTCACCGGCAGATTCACGAAAATCATCTTGGGCATTGCTGTCTCCTTCAATCGAAGTTGGTGGCCGTTGCGCCGTCGCAACGAACGCTCTCGTCGCCAGCGCGGACGCTGGGCGACCGGCTGCAGAACGAATACGCTCAAGACCCACTTGGCTGAAACCGTCGAGGGGAGCTGCACTGCAGGTCGCCGGTGCGTCCATCCCGCTTATTGGCTGGAAACAGGCAACGCTGCCACGTCCCTCGAACGAGGTGGAGCGGAAGGCTCTCGCGCAAGCGGAAACAGAGCCCTGAGGCGCTGGTCGCGGAGCCATAGGCCACCCCACATGAACAGCCCGAGATAGATGCTGAACAGGATGTGGCTGAAGAGTGGGCTGCCCGCGCGGATCTGGGTCGCCATAGCGCCGCCGAGCAGCCCCATCATCATCACCGCACCGAGCACGCTTGTGCGCGGAATCAGGTAAAGCACGAGGCAGGTCAGCTCGATGAGGCCGATCATGAACGAATAGCCGGCAGGCCAGCCAAGCTCAGCCATCGTCGCTTCCGCCACAGGCATTTGGAGCAGCTTGGGCGCGATCGAGGCACCAAGCATGAACAGGGCAAAAAGCCCGGTGAGAATCCGACCGGTCCAGAGCATCGCGGGCGTGTTCATACTGTCCTCCCGTAGGTGTGCAGCCACTGATCGAGACGGGCGAAGGTGCCCGTCCAGCCGTGGCGATGTCCGGCAAGACTTTGCTCGGACTTCAATCCCTGCTGCGTGAACTCCATCTGCGTCTGCCCGTCGGGCAGTTCGGTGAGGAGCATGGTGACGAGCGTGTCGACCGGAGTGCCGTCCTCGTGATCGTCGCTCTCCCACTTGAAGCTGAACACCAGCCGCTCGGGCGGAACCACCTCGCGATAGACGCCGCCCTGCCAGAGCACGCGATCTTCCGACGTCGAGCGCAGGCAGGCACGCCAGGTGCCGCCCGGACGCAGGTCCTGCTCGGTGCGGACCGCGGGCCACTCAGGCGGCCCGAACCATGCGACAAGCATCTCCGGCCGCGTCCAGGCGCGCCAGACCAGCTCTCGCGGCGCATTGAAGATGCGACGCAGGTTCAGCGTGTGCGCTGCAAGCCTGTCAGTGACGGGAGCCATCGTCGCTCCCCGATTGGATGCTCTTCAGATAGGCATCCAGCCGGTCGAAGCTCGATTCCCAGAAGTGGCGATACTGATCGATCCAGTCGGCGACCCCCTTCATCGCAAGCGGCTCGAGCTTGGCGGGCCGCCACTGCGCGGTGCGGCTGCGGCTGACGAGCCCGGCACTCTCCAGCACCTTCAGATGCCGCGAGATGGCCGGCAGGCTCATCGCAAACGGAGCGGCGAGATCGTTCACCGACGTCTCGCCCTCGCTCAACCGGGCAAGGATCGCGCGGCGCGTGGGATCGGCAAGGGCAGCGAACTGGGCGCTCAGGGGATCGGTGTGCATGACATATCCTTGTATTTAACATGGATGTTAAATATGCTGTGAAAGGCTGTCAAGGGCTCGGCTATCTTGAGCATCGGGTTGTTCGACGGCGAGCAAAAATGGTCCTCGCTGCAACAGGCGCCATAATGAAGTATAATCGCGTAGACCCCCAACCGATCTTAGAGGGAGCGAAAGAACAAATGTCCGTGGGCGCGGGTCCGCGAAAAGCGGACGCTGAATATGCGATTGAATACTTCCAGGAGAACCCGGAAGCCGGCCTTTGCTACGAGGATCGGCGCTGGTGGATTACGCCGAACGCAAACGAGACCGATCAGCAGGTCCTGCTACTTGACGTGAATGAGGCCGAACGGCTCAAGGATAATCCTCGCCTTCAACTCGTGTCGGGAATCGCTCATGCGGAACGGTCGCTCTGGGTCGTTCGAAGAATGACATAGATAGCTATCCGCCGTCTGTCTCTGAGCGCTAGCACGGCTTGGCAGGTTCGAGCGGCTGTTGTGCGAATTCGACGTCGCGCCGATCTAGAAAAATACGCAGCCACGCAAAGTGCTACAGCACCTGCACGTCTAAAAAGACGCACGGGTGCTGCAGCCTACATCGTCGCGGTTCCGATCACCCCGCCTTCAGTGCCACGCGCTTGCCGGTCGCGATCAGGCGTGCCGCCGCATAGGTCTGGGTGACGATCTCCGGGACGAGGTCGATGTCGGGCAGGCTGCCCACTCCGAGCGGACCGATCGCAAAGAGGTTCGGCGTGCGGCCGCCGCTGCCGAGCACCTCTCCGGTGGGGCTGACGGCAATGCCGAGTTCGAGCTCGTCCGGCATGGCCAATCCGCCGGCAAAAAGGCTTTGAAGCAACGGCGCCTGGAGGTCCGGCGCCGAGCAGCGGCAGTCGATCACCTGGTCGGCCCGCAGCAGTTCCTCCGTTGGCTCGCCGGACCAGCGAACCATCAGTCCTTCCGGCACCCGCCGCCCGGCCCATCCGCGACGAAGTATCGTCCGGCCCTCGGCAAGCTCCTGCTGGAGGCGAGCATGGACGGCCGCCGGCAGGCGGTTTCTGTGGCTGTCGTAGATGGCGCGCAGATGCCGGTTGAACTGGCGCTTTTCCCGCGCGGGGAGCGCCTGCCAGAGCGAGCGCGCACGGCGGCGAAGCCCGTTCATCGCCGACTGCCAGCTCTGCCCCTTGGCCTCCGCATCGGCGCAGGCCTTGCGGACGAACCGGACGATCTCCCGGAGGCTCGACGGCATCGGGTCGACCGGGAAACTCGGGGCCGCCGACAGGCGCGTATGCGTCTGCGGAAGAAAGCCATGTCGCGACAGGAGCGTGACCGTTCCCGCGTAGCCGTTGTCACGCAACTGGAAGAGCTGATCGACGACACGAATGCCGCTGCCAAGAAGGATCGCATGCCGCGGATCGACAAGCCGGCGGGCTCTGACGACCGGCCGCTCCTCGTCGGGAACATCGACGTCGCGAGGCCTCATGCCAAAGCCGGTCGCGAGCACGACGACATCGCATTCGTCGGTTCCGGCATCGTGAACGAGCGTAAAGCGACCTGTGGCGAGCTTGTGCAGACCACGGACTGGCTGGTGGGAGAACTTCACGGTGATATCGGAACGGCGTGCAAGCGCCTCGGAAAAACGCTGATGGACGTAGTCGCTGAAAATGCCCCTGGGCACGAAAATCTGCTGGAAGCCAGGTATCGCCGCCGGTACCGCCGCCCGGAATTCGCCATTGGTGCAAAGCCAGTCGTTGAAATCGTCAGGCTGCCCGGCGGCAACCGAGAGATCACGCACGCGGCTGTTGAGTATCTCGCAGCTCTGCGCCGAAGACAGGGCCTGGCCACCGCTGATCGACGGGTGAGGATCGTACATGGTCAAATGGAAGGATACGCGGACCGACTTCATGAGCGCGATCGCCATCATGATGCCTGAAAATCCACGCCCGACTATGGCAATCTCGGGCTTCGAGGATAGGCCGGCCGCCGCGGGCGGCTTCGTTGCAAACAATCCGTAAACAGTCATGTGAGCTCCTTTGCGTCCGGCCGCAGCCGTATCAGTCGTGGGCAACCCCTACGCAGGACTTCGAAACACACAAATAGCTGCCGTTTGAATTTTCAGGGATATCAAGACTGGATGCCGCTCGGCTACCGGGAAGTCTGCGCTCCTTTGGCTGCCTCCAGCGCCGCGCCTCCTATCAGACGCATGCTTATGCGGCATAGTCTATCAAGTTAGTATTTTATGACAAAGAGACCGATCGGCAAGCGTTTTGTTCGACCGCTCGTCTCAACCACTCGTCTCAAGCAGTCGCCGCCGAATAACATCACGCGGCGCTTCCGATTGAAACCAAGCCACGATTGCCCCTCGACAGCAGTGCGCCAAACGGCTTCGCCCGTCGCCGCCTTTACAGCCTTCTCCACCGCGACCGGACGTACAATTGGCGAATGCAAGAAAACAGTCCATGCTTCATGATATGAGAGTGGATCGACGCGAGCGAAGCAAAGAAAGTTCAATATCCATAAATTCTATAGAACAAGCTTCCTTACCGGATGTAAGGTGATCGTTCAGTGATACGGCCAATGGTCGGAGCGGACTCGTGGGGAGTGAAAACGGCTTCCGCCCGCACCGACGTTCTTGGAACCGATTGCGAGTGTTCCGGATTGATGCGATCCAGGGACGTCGCGATCTATGGAGGATCGATATGGGAACCATCTCGCAGTTCGCCGAGAAGACGAGATCGCCCGCGCAGCGCATCGAAAGCGAGGAAGAGGCCTTGTCGGTTGCAAGAGATCTGGCAAGGCAGTTTGCGGTACGTGCCAGCGAGCGTGATCTGGAGCGCGTTCTTCCCCATGAGGAACTCGATCAACTCGCGCAATCGGGCCTGCTGGCGATCAGCGTTCCATCGGATTACGACGGGATCGATGTATCGAACGCCGTGCTCGCCGAGGTCGCGGCGATCCTCTCCGAAGCCGACAGCTCGATCGGCCAGATTCCCCAGAACCATTTCTATGTCCTGGAGGCGCTTCGTCACGACGGGACGGAGGAGCAGAAGAAGTTCTTTTTCGGGCGGGTGCTTGCTGGCGACCGGTTCGGCAATGCGCTCGCCGAAACCGGTACGGAGACCGTCGGCGATTACGACACGCGCCTGACCGAAGACGGTGCCGGATACCGGATCAACGGCCGCAAATATTATTCGACCGGCGTTCTCTTTGCCGATTGGATCGCAATTTTCGCGCTCGATCCTGCCGACCAGTTGACAATGTCCTTCGTCCCGCGCGGCACCGAAGGCGTGCAGATCATCGACGACTGGGACAGTTTCGGGCAACGCGTCACCGGCAGCGGCACGACCGTACTGCAGAATGTCTATGTGAACGCCGGATCCGTCGTCCGGTTTCACCGCGGATTCGAACGTCCCGGCACCATCGGCTCCGTCGGCCAGATCATCCATGCCGGCGTGGATCTCGGCATTGCGCGCGCCGCTTTCCGGGAGACCGTCGACTCCGTCCGCACCAAGGCGCGGCCGTGGACGGGCAGCGGCGTGGAACGGGCGTCGGAAGACCCATTGACGATCGCCCGGGTCGGCGAGATCGCCATCCGCCTGGAGGCGGCGTCGGCAGTCGTCGAACATGCGGGAAGAAAGGTCGACATCGCCCAAATCGATCCGACGGAGCAACACGCAATCGAAGCGAGCCTTGCTGTCGCCGCCGCCCAGGTTCTGACGACAGAGGTCGCGCTCGACGCCACCAACACGCTCTTCGAACTTGCCGGCACCGCCTCGACCAAGGTCGCACTCAATCTCGACCGCTACTGGCGCAATGCGCGCACGCACACACTGCACGATCCGGTGCGCTGGAAATATCACGTGGTCGGCAACTACCATCTCAACGACGTGACGCCACCTCGAAATGGATCGCCGTGACTGATTTCGCTCGGCGAGGACCGAATCAAGCTCATGGGCTGGCGATTGCAGTTGTCAGTTTAGCTCAAGGATCCGCATGAGGAGCCTGGTCGGCAAGGCCTGCCCGGAACTCTTCAATCAGCGATTGTTCCCGACCGAGATAGCGCGGTGAGAAATGCATGGGAACAGCCCTTGTCACAAGGGCGTCTGCAGCGATACTGCCGGCCTGCAATGCGGTCAGGTGCCTTTTGGAAGCTGCAATCGCCTTGTCCTCATCAAGGAAGCCGCCCTCGATAAAGAGGTAGTCCGACCCTCCCGCCAACGCAAGCAAGCGTGAGACGTTCGCGTCGGTAAATGCCAGGTCCGTTGCGTAGCAGACTCGTTCTCCCGGGCCGGTGACGAGCGCCTTGGCACTGAGGAGGTCGCCCAGTGTCACGTCGCGGTGGCCGGGAATTTGCACGACCGCGCCCGGGCCCCCGTGAGACCTCACGAGACGTTTGGCCTCCGTCAGCCAGGGGCCTACCGGAAGGCCAAGCTGATCCAGCACCGTCTTATGCACGTTTACCCGCAGGCTCTCCTGAAACGCGAATGCCAGGCACGGAATCCCGTGATCGAGCTCGATCGCTTCGATGTGGAAGTCTGGCTCCACGAGGAGACGGGGGGAAGCCAGCACCTCGACGCCGAGCGTCTCGCGATCGAATCTACTGCGTGCCTTGAACCGGGATCGGGTCAGCTCATCCTTGAGATTCCACTCTGCCGCAATGATCGAGAAATCCTCGGAAGTCTCATTGAGAAGATTCCAGGTGTACGATCGCAGCTTTGCCTCGACGGCGTCTGTCAGACCGGGAGGACCGAATATTTGAAGCTCCGCCGTCCGGTTGAGGTGGAACCGGAGCATCCGGTCGAAGCCCGCGAAATGATCCATATGCATGTGAGACACAAACACGTGCCGGATCTTGGAAACGGTGCCAGCCGGAAGAGGAGACAGATCGCCGAGATCGAACAGGATCGCACGCGACTTGAAAGTGAAATCAAGCAGGACGCCCGCATCGCCGAAAGGCTCATTGACCAGCCTGGGTTGAACAAGGAACACCACATGCCGCTCCTGCAGAATACGACCCGGCAAACCGCCTCGTGCGTGGAATCTTGCGTTCGGGAAATGCCGCGCAGCGCAGTTCTCAAGTCATCTGACGCTCACAGGCTCGCCTGTGTCAACCGCCCGGCCCTGGAGCGCCGCGCGTCCACCGGACGCGCAAAGGCAGCGGCAGCATTTCGTATTGCTGCATGTTCTTGTCCTTGTCGGCTCCGGTGGACGATCAGGAGGCGTGCCCTAGATAAACGCGGCATGTGTAGCGACTTAGGCACGTCGTTGAGTACGCACATGAAGATGGGCTCCCAGCACGAGGCCCTCGCCTATTTCGATAGCCTGGACGCGGTGCCGGTGACCGAGATGGTGGGGCTTTGGAAAGGCCGCGGAATTGCGACCGGGCATCCGCTGGACGGGGTGCTGGAGAACCTGGGTTGGTTCGGTAAACGCTTCCGCCCCGACATGCGCGCCGACGCTCTGTTGTTCAATACATATGGCAACCTCCTCGTGCCGATCGATCCATCTCCAATCCCGCTTCACCTGGCCTTTCGCTTCCATCGGTTAGGTCGTACCAGCGCCGCGAGGAATTTGTTCTCCCATTTGGTCAAACATCTGCGCGCGCGAGGCCCGACAGCTATTCTGCGGACGTCACGCTTTCGAGACCGAACCAGCGCGGCCATGCTCTACGACCGCAAGCCCATCATCGACCATTTCCGAAGGATCGGTCCGGAGAGGGTGCTCGGGTTAATGGCCGTGGAGGGGGACGACCGCTGCTTCTTCTTTCAGCTCGACTACGTGAATGATCCCGATCCATCGCTGCGGTACGACTACAGCGCCGCGCGCCTATGATGCCTTTGCTCCATCTCACCGGAGCAGCGCCATGCCAAGGTAAAGTAAGCAGAGCACGACGGGCGTTCGCGACATGCGCCAGCCGCATGGTAGCTATTCCTTGCATCCATCGCCCTCGATCCCGATCTAATGGGCTGGGAGCGGCCTTCGGCCTCCCGAACTCCAATCATCGAAGCAATCAACGCAATAGACGTCCGTCCGGCTGCCTGGCCGCGCGCGACCAATTCCGACTAAGAACAGAGGAGCTAGCCATGAGGGATTCTGCCAAGACCCTGGACGCGATGACGCTTCGCGAGCGTTCGGACATGATGACATTGGTCGCAAACGCGCTTGAGGCGACTGCCGAGGAGGCGCAGGAAATCGGCGACGACAGGTTTGCAGCAAACTCGATCAGTCTGGCCAGGACCATAAGTGGTTGCGCCAGCGAGGTCGTGACAAGGGACCTGCCAGCGGCTGAGCTTCTCTTGCAGCACGGCATCGCTCTGATCGCGCAATTTCAGGGCCGGGCGCCGCGGTCCACCGTGCACTAAAGCGTGCAGGCCATCCGACAGCGACGTAACGGGCTCGCGAGGGAACGTAGCCGCTGCCGGCTGTATCATCTCGCGCGGAACAGTCTCGGCAACCAGTCGTTACCACGTCTATGACGACATGCGGGAATGCGCAGAAACGAGCTGGTGGACGAAGGTCCACCAGAGCGCATCTCCGCATCTCGCATTGGGAAGCGTCCCCGGCGCCGATATCCGCAACCGGAATGCGAGAAGGGTGCAGCCCTGCGTCCCATTTGCCGGTGGCGGAGCTACAGCTGGAGGCTGGCAACGGGCGCGAAAATCCATGGCAGCGCAGGCCCCGCCTTGTCGGACACGGTGATGCAGAGGCAGGCTTATTGCAGATCCTGCTGCCGTTCAGGAGGAAGAAATGTTAGATGAGAAACAGAAATTGCTACTCGAGGAAGAAGTCCGCAGAGTCCTGCAGGAGTTCGACCAAAGCGGTGCGGCATTCACGCCCTCAATGCTCATTTCCGCAATGAGGGACACTGGACTTGCCGACGGCAACGCGCTTGACGAGGATGATGCCGGGCCTTCGTCGCCGACGTCGTAACCCGGCGGGTGGACGAACTGGAAGGGCGCCGGAGACAGATCGTTCCGCTGGAAAGCGGGCCCGAGCAGAAATGGGGCTTCAAGGATGCGTAACAATCCATGCTGGTAGAAAGTCTACCGGTCGACTGCGCCCCGGCAAGCTACTCTGTTCGTTCTCTGCATCAACCGGCAAGTCGCGAGACTGTCTCGTAAGTGCCGATTGAAAATCGCGGCCGGGATCTCGCTTCCGCTCATCACCAGGCTTGAGAGGAGCTATCAGTGCAATTTCACGCAGGGGCGGCAACGACGACAAGTCGATGTGAGGAGCCGCATCCTACCTGCCAAGTTCGAAGTGCTACAGCGTCCTTTGCGCGTCTGACAAGGCGCGGCGCTTTAGGATATTGATCCGCTTACCGGGGCAGTTCTCTAACCAAGCTCACTTGCGGACGAGGCTGAAGGAGAAATGGCTGCCGCGGTGATAGTCGATCGCGTAGTTCACTGGCGTGCCGGCAGCATTGAAGCAGGTCTCGGTGATGAGCAGCGCCGGTCCGAAATCGCGCAGGTCGTTGCGCTGGACGACCTCGTCGGGCAGCATGACGGCAGAGACCGTGGCAGCCGACATGCGGGGCCGGTTCTTGTATTCCTCCAGCAGGGAAAGCAGCGAACCACTCCAGTCGATGTCATAGAGCCTGGCCGGAATGATGCTGCGCGGCACGTAATCGAGGCAGTAGAGAATCGGCTCATCGCCCTGCAGCCGCAGCCGCTCAATGCGGATGACGCGGTCCGTCGCCGTCAGTTGAAGCTGCGCCGCCACGTGCTTGTCAGCGGTCTCCTCAGCGATCGAAAGCACCTTGCTGACCGGCTTGTAGCCGTAATGGTGCGCCATGTCGGTCACGCTCTCGAAGACCGTGATAGGCCGGTCGACGTGGACGGCGGAGATCGCCGAGACGAAGCGGCCCCGGCCGTGCTCGACGTAAATCAGATCATCCTGTTCCAGCAGCTTCAGCGCCTCGCGCAACGCGGGCCGGGAAATCTTGAAGCGCTGGGTTAACTGCGCTTCCGTCGGCAGCTTGTCGCCCGGCTTCAGGCCTTCGCTGCGAATGAGATCGGCGATGCGGTCACGAAGCTGGATCGCCAGGGTACGTGAATCGCGAAGAGGTTCGTCCATGGCGGCCTCGAGCAAGAAGATCTCAGTCTTGTTCTTGTCTGACAAATTCGAGGAGGTCAAGCGAATGAAGAGCGCTCCGTCCATCATGGGGACCTCTTGTCACAGGTAACTGCAGCGGAAATCAGAAGGTACGGCTTGACTCGACTTCATCATGATGTCAGTTGTCTTACAACATTGAAACACAAAACTTCCGACAATCACCACCCGTTGCACCGAGAGCAAGACCATGCTGAATTTTGACGAACAGAGATTTCTCCGCATCCAGTCGGGGGCCATCGCGCTGCAGAAGCGCCTCGAAACGGTGATCGCGTCCTGCCTTTCGGCCGGTGCCGAAAATATCTTCTTTCTTGGCACCGGCGGAGCGGCGATTCTGATGCAGCCGGCCGCTCAACTGCTGCAACGCCGCTCGCGCTTCCCTGCCTTCGTCGACATGCCGGCCGAACTCGTCGTTACCGGCTGCGCGCATCTCACGGACAAATCGATCGTCGTGATGCCGTCGCTCTCCGGTACGACGAAGGAGAGCGTCGCGTTGCTTGCCAGACTCAAGGAGATTGGGGCGACCGTCGTCACGCTGGTCGGCCACGAGGAAACGCCACTAGGCAAGGGCGGCGATCATGTCTTCGTCAACTTCGCCGAGGACGACACGTCCTGCGAGTCCTTCTATCTGCAGTCGCTCTTCATCGCACTCGCCATCCTGAAGCAGCGCGGCGAGATTGCGAACCACGACGGGATCATCGCCGAATTGGCACGGATGCCGGAACTGCTTCTCGATGTGAAACGCGCCTACGAACCGAAGGCGGAGGCATTCGCGAAGATCCTCGCGGGGTCCGACTATCACATAATCACCGGCGCGGGGAACGTATGGCCGCAAGCCTTCTACTACGGCATGTGCATTTTGGAAGAGATGCAGTGGATCCGCACCCGGCCGGTGCATGCCTCCGACTTCTTCCATGGCACTCTGGAACTGGTCGAAAAGGGCGTCAGTGTCGTCCTCTTCAAGGGCGAGGATGCGCTCCGCCCGCTCGCCGAACGCGTCGAGAACTTCGCGCCGAACTACACCGACAAGCTGACGGTACTCGACACGGCGGATTTTGCGCTGCCTGGCATTTCGCCCGAGGTCCGCGCGCTGGTCTCGCCGGTGCTGCTCGCCACCGTGCTCGAACGGATCAGCGCCCATCTCGAGGTCATGCGCAACCATCCGCTCACGACTCGCCGCTACTACAAACGCGTCGCCTACTGACGCCGACGCTTGATTCCCGAGGCCGCTACAGCGCGGCGCGTCTGATCAGACGCGGAAAGGTCGCTGTACAGCTTTGAGTCTCTGCGTGATTTTGTCCTTAAATCGATTCCGATTTAAGGAATCAGGCAGTAGCCGCGAATGCACATCGTCGCATTCGCGGCTTAATGTCCGATCACGAGGCCTGTATGAAATCCCTTCGCTTCGCCACAGTCGGCGACAATTGCATCGACCGCTTCCAGCCGCCCCTCTCGCAATCACTCGTCGGCGGCAACGCGGTGAACGTTGCCGTACAACTCGCCCGGAAGGGGCATATCGCCCACTACTTCGGTGCGGTGGGGCGTGATGCAGACGGGGTGCGTACGCGCCGCCTGCTGCAGAGCAACGGGGTGGCCCTGGATTATCTCCAGGAGCGGTCGGGCATCACCGCCTATACGAACATAGACGTGCTGCCGTCGGGCGAGCGCATCATTTCCTACGAGGATTTTGGCGTCTGTGCCGGCTATGCACCGGACGACGCGGAGGTGGCTGTGCTGAAGACGTTCGACCATGTCCATATCGGCTGGATAAACGACGGCGGCGCGCTCAGGCGCAGGCTGGTGGCGGAAGGGGTCAGCCTGTCGCAGGACGTCTCGGTGAATGCCGCCCCGGACGATCTCGGAGTTGCAGGGCTTGCTATCGCCTTCGCCTCGGCCGGACCAGACGAAGCGGCGGCGGAGCGGATGGCGGCGGAACTTCTGGCGCAGGGCGCCCGTATCGCCGTCGTCACGCGCGGATCGAATGGTTCCATGGCAACCGACGGAATTATCCGTGCTGAAGCCGGCATCAGGCCGGTCGCGGTCGTCGATACGACGGGCGCCGGCGACAGTTTCATCGCTGCGTTTCTCGCGGCCCATCTCGCCGGCAAGCCGCTCTCCGCATGCCTCGCGGACGGGCGGGACTGGGCCGCCGAGACCTGCACCCATGTCGGCGGTTTTCCGCAGGAACCTTTGCCATTTTAGGCCGCGGGGAGCGCCGGAGCCGCCTCAGTGGAGGAGCTGACTGAGGAACAGGCTTGCACGCTCCGTCCTGGGGCGCGCGAAGAACTCGTCCGGCGTGCCCTCTTCGACGATCCGGCCGCGGTCCATGAAGATCACGCGATCGGCGACCTGGCGGGCGAAGCCCATCTCGTGCGTGACGCAGACCATCGTCATGCCCTCGCCGGCAAGCGCCACCATCGTATCGAGCACTTCCTTGACCATTTCCGGATCGAGCGCGGAGGTCGGCTCATCGAAGAGCATGACGCGCGGGTTCATGCAGAGCGCCCGCGCGATCGCGACGCGCTGCTGCTGGCCGCCGGACAGTTGGCCCGGATACTTGTTCGCCTGTTCGGGAATGCGCACACGCTCCAGGAAATGCATCGCAATCTGGCGCGCCTCCTTCTTCGGCATCTTCTTCACCCACATCGGTGCCAGCGTGCAGTTTTCGAGGATTGTCAGATGCGGAAAGAGGTTGAACTGCTGAAAGACCATGCCGACCTCGCGGCGGATCGCCTCCACCCGTTTCTCGTCATGATCCAGTTCGACTCCCGCGACGACGATCCGGCCGCTTTCATGCGCCTCCAGACGATTGACGCAGCGGATGAGCGTAGACTTTCCCGAGCCCGAGGGGCCGCAGATCACGACTTTTTCGCGGGGAGCGATCGAAAGGTTTACGTCGTCAAGCGCATGATAGTGGCCGTACCACTTGTGAACGCCGCAAAGCTTGATTTCCGACAGTCCTTCGGTGGACGTGGGCATGATGAGTCTCCCGGATCACTTGAGTACGAGCCAGCCGGACAGGACGATAATCCCGGCGCCGACCAGCGTGTGGAATTCGAGGGGTGTTGCGAAGAGGAGCACGCCGTAGAGGCCGCCCCAGACGATCTGGCTATATTGGAATGGAGCGACGACCGAAGCTTCGCCGATGCGGAAGGCCCGGACGAGCAGAGCGTGGCCGCCAAGAAGTAACGCTCCGCCGGCGCACGCGAGCGCGAAGTCTTGCGTGCTGACGGGGACGATGCCGCCGCCGACAAGTGCCACGCCGAGCGAAAGCGGCGTCAGAACGACGAGCAGGCTCGCGACGAGGGCCTCATCGGTCTCCGCCGTCTTCGTCCGGCGCAGGAGAACGAGCGAGAGCGCGAAAAGAACCGCAGAGCCGAGGGCGGCAGCATGGCCGAGGTTAAGCGGCGCGACGCCAGGCTTCAACGCCACCGCCACGCCAGCGAAGCCGATCACCACGCCTGCCCAGCCGATCGGCGAAAGCCGTTCCCCAAGCAGCAGGAATCCGAGCATTGCCACGAGAATCGGCGTCAGGAAGGCAAGCAGGTAGGCCTCGGCGAGCGGCAGGGCCGCAAAGGCATAGTGGATGAGCAAGGTGTCGCCCGCTAAAAGAAGGGCACGCAACAGCGCGAGACCGGGCTGGCGCGGCACGAGCCGCCGGAGGCGTCCAGCGACGCCAGCATGACAGAAGAGGATGACTAGCGCCGTCGCCGTTACCAGAAACGTCACCTGCGGGGCCGCGATTCCGGCGGCAAGCACTTTCACGATCGCGTCCGTGCCGGAAAAGACGGCGAAGGCCAGAAGCACCACGAGCGCGGCCCGCCCGTTGGCGGCGGGCGCCGCACCGTCGGCACCCGCGGAGGAGACCTCAGCGGACATCGAAGCGTCCAAAGCGTTCCTCGATGCGAGCCTGGGCGTATTCGAGGCAGATCGAGAGGATCCAGTAGATCATCGAGGCCGTGATCAGCATCTCGATATGGCGGAACTCGGTCTGGCCTTGGGTGCGCGCGAGATACATGATTTCCCAGACGCCGACGACCGACACAAGTGAGGAGTCCTTCAGCATCGCGATGAACTGGTTGCCCGTGGGCGGGATGATGACGCGCATCGCCTGTGGCAGGATCACGAGGCCCATTGTCTGGGCAGGGCTGAGACCGAGCGCGGTCGCGCCTTCCGTCTGACCGCGTGGAATGCTCTCGATTCCGGCGCGGAAAATCTCGGTCATGTAGGCGCCGTAGCAGAGCGAGAGCGCCAGGATACCGGCGGGAACAGCGCTGATCACGTAGCCGACCTGCGGCAGACCCAGGTAGATGATGTAGATTTGCATGAGCAGCGGAAGGCCGCGGAAGAGCGAGGTGTAGAAGGTAGCGAGCCCATAGACGACGCCGTTTCTGGAGAGCTTCGCAATGGCGCC
Organism: Sinorhizobium psoraleae; assembly: GCF_013283645.1. Lineage (GTDB taxonomy): Bacteria > Pseudomonadota > Alphaproteobacteria > Rhizobiales > Rhizobiaceae > Sinorhizobium > Sinorhizobium psoraleae. The sequence goes on along the minus strand of NZ_JABEKV010000003.1, from coordinate 603,400 downwards.
GGCAAGCGCAATGACGGTCGCGATCACGATCGAAATCGCCGAGATGTAGAGCGTCGTCACGACGCCCTGCGAGATGAGGAATCCGATCTTCTTTGCGATGAAGGTGAAGGACAGATCGAAGGAATAGAAGAACAACATCAGGAGCGCGAAGAGTTCGGCCCAAACGGCGACGATCTGCTGACGCCGGGAGAGCTGGCGTAGCGCCTTCCAGTTCGCCGCCACGATCAGCGCGATCAGGAGTGCCGAGACGAGGCGACCGGCCGCCGGATTTTCCCCGAGCCAGCCTTGCGACGCCGGCAGCAACCGGCCGATCCAGGCAGAGCTTATGCCGAGCTGGTAGAGCGCAAGCGTCACGAGGGCGAGCACGAGAAGGGCGCCGGCGCGCCGCGATGCTTCCGGGTAGGTGAGGATCAATCGACCGATCATGATTGTGGTCTTTCCTGTCTCAGGCGGCGCGTTCGCGCCACCAGTCCTGCGCCTGGAGTTTCCAATAGGTGAGCTGAGCGACGGCGAGCCCGGCGAACCCGCCCGCCCAAACGAGCCCGAACGGCTGATAGAGTTTGTAGCGCTCCGATTGGCCGAGGATGCCCTCGGCGACGACCTTGCCGCCGATTGCGGTCGTGTTGAGTCCATGTCCACCAAAGGCCGTGCAGTACCATACGCCCGGGCTCATCTGCCCGATCTGTGGCATCAGGTGCCGGGCATAGGACATGAGGCCCGACCAGGCGAGCTCGGTCTTCAGGTCGGAAAGCTGCGGATAGGTACCTACCATCTCGGCCCTCAGCTCCCGGACGAGCGCATCCGTCGAGGCCGCGCGCGTGGTGATACGCCCACCCCACAGCAGGCGCTTCCCCCCGTCGACGACGCGGTAATAATCGCCGGCACGGCGGTTGTCGCCGATCGCGTCGGCGGTCGCGATGGCCGAAGCGATGAGATCGGGCGCTTCCTCGCTGACCATCACGTAGGTCGCGATCGGCAGGAAGGCGCGCTTGAGCCTGCCATGAAGCGATCCCGTGTAGCCGCCCGTCGTGAAGACGACCGTGCGGGCGCGGACCTCGCCACCATCGGTCAAGACCCGCTTCTCGGCGCCGTCGAGCACCACCTTCGTCACAGCAGAGGACTCGTAGATCAGGCCGCCGAGGCGCTCGATCTCGCCGGCAAGTGCGCGCAAATAGTTGAGCGGATGCATGTGAAAGGCCCGCCTGTCGCGCAGCGCCTGGAAATAGCGATCGGATCTCAGCACTGAACGCACCTGGTCGCGGTCGAGGTAGTCGAGATCGTAGTCGTACAGACGACGCATTTTCTCCGCATGCGCCTTCAGGCCGGCACCGTCCGCATAGCGCAGCACGCTTGTGATCCCGCGTGTCGGCAGGGCATCGCGGATCGCCAGCGCCTCGATCGTCTCGCGCACGAAGTCCATGCCTTCGATCGACAGCAGGTGGAGGCGGCGGGCGGCATCCTCGCCGGCAATCCGTGCGATCTCGGCGCTGCCGGTCGCATAGCCGGGACTGACGAAGCCACCGTTACGGCCGGAGGCTCCGAAGCCGATGCTCTCGGCTTCCAGGATGGCAACCGCCTGCCCGCCCCGCGCAAGCTGCAGTGCCGTGGTGAGGCCCGCCAGGCCCCCACCGATGATAACGGTGTCGCAGTCCACGTTGCCCGCGAGCGACCGGCGCACCGTCTGGTCCGCCATGGTTCGTCTGTAATAGCTGTCTGGGTAGGTCATGCCGTGCCGGTCCGCTGAAAATGCAGGGGCGCGAGCGAAAATCGCCCGCGCCCATCCTGTCAGTCCGCGCTGTAGTCCTTGCCGTACCACTTGGTGGTCAGCGTCGCCAGCGTTCCGTCCTTCTTCATCTCTTCGATGATGCCGCCGACCTTCTCGGTCCACTCCGGATCGACTTTCTCTGCGATGACGACCAGCGGCTCCTTGAAGGCGTATTCGCCGTCCATCACGCGCAGCGGATAGCCGTTCTTGATCGCGTTGAGCGCGGTCTGCTCAGGTGCGATCACCGCATCGAGGCGCACACCGTTGCCGAGGCGCAGGTCATCGAAGGGCAGCATGGAGTCGGCAAAGGTCCGCACCTCGCCCGGCTCCAGCTTGTACTCGATCGGCGGCAAGCCCGGCGCGTCGATTTCGAGCCGGCGGTTGATGAAATCTTCCGAGGTTGTCGCCGTCTCGACGCCGATAACCTTGCCCTTCAGATCGTCCACCGCCTTCGCCTCGCTGTCCTTGTGCAGGACGTAGACGTACGGGCTGTAGTAGTAGATGCCGGCGAAATCGATGACCTGGGCGCGCGCCTTGGTGGGTGTCACCGAGCCGACGCCGAGGTCGTAGCGGCCCTGCCAACGGCCGCCGGTGAGCGTCGCCCAGTCCGGCGTCTCGAAGCTCACTTCGACGCCGAGGCGCTTGGCGATCTCACGCGAGACATCGATGTCGAAGCCGACCATCTCGTTGTTATCATCCAAATAGCTTTGGGGCGGCCAGCCGCTGTTGGTCGCGACGACCATCGCCTTCTTTTCCATGACCCGGTCGAGCGTCTGCCCCGCATGGGCAGAGACCGCAGCGGCGACGAATACAACCCCGATGGCAAGTCGTGCGATGAGCTTTTTCACATGATCCTCCTGTTCGATCCGTCAGCCACGATCCCTCTTTATGTAAGATGTCTGACAACTCTATGTGTAAAGGCGCACCGTCAGGAGTCAAGGGTATGCCAGGGTGCGAATCATGAAACGATTAGATGAGACGATGCAATTCCGTGATGAATGATGTCGACGTTTTGCGGGCCTGCGCGACCGACACTCCACCGAGAGAAGTCGGCCGCAATGGTCCGCCGTTGCTCGTTGGAACCGACCGGTATCTTGGCTGCGAATGCGAAGCGTTAGCGCCAGGAAGGCGAGTTGGCAGCACTTCGGCAAGCAATGCGAAACGAGCGGCCCTTGAGTTAGCGACGTTGGGTAGGGCGAAGAACGTATCCGACCGCGAAGCCAATGCCGGCGAGCAGCAAGACAGTGCGAAGTGCACTGCGGTGCTTCACGGTAGGGTGTCCTATCCCGTGCTGAACGCTTCGTGTATCGACGACTTCGGTACGGGGACGGTCGAAACCGGAGGCGACTTGCTCTTGCCAGTGGCCGGCGGAATCCTGGAATTCGATATTCTCGGTCGAACCGGGAGCCTCATGGTGACGCGCCGCAATTTCCGCTGCGGCAAGTGCGTCGGCATGGTTGGGAAAAGTTTCAGAGAAGACGTCATCGACTTTGTAGGCCCACCCCCCGTCGTGCTCCACGACCTCATACCGTACCTTTGCCATCGCGCTGCTCCCGTCGAATGAAGCAAAAACATCCGACACTGATCTTGGTTCCGTGGGATCTCGGGATCCTAAAAAAACAGTGGCGCGCAGATGCCGCCCCGAAAACTGTTCGCCGGACGACCGGCGCGTAGATCTTCTGGAAGGTTCGCGAGCAGTTGTTCGAGGCGTTCAGGGCGACGCACCGTACTGCGGACCCATTACGAGTCGCCCGGGAAAAGCGTCGGCAACTTGTGCTCGGCGGCAGCCCAGGCGCGCATGTGGTAGCGCCGTAACAGCAAGCTGCTTGTTGCAAAAGCACAAATCCCGGAGATTACGCCGAGCGCCATCCCCGAGCTGAATACGGACGTTGCCACTATTCCCGTGAAAACGCCTGCGATTGCGCCGTTGATCGTACTCACCATGCCCGAGACACTCATGAAGTACTGCTGGGGCGATGGTTTAAAGCCTTTGTCGACGAGCACCGCCGAGCGGTCGTCATGGGTGGAGTGGATCAGATACTTCTGCATGACTGGCGCGAATTCGGTGTAGTAGTGCCGGATCCGAGCCATGCCGCGGGCGTGCACCATGTCCTCGATGGCGACCTGCACGGCGCGCACGAAGGTGACCAGGCCGATGAAAAAGAGGCAGGGTAGCAGAATCAGGCTGAACAGCACGAATGGCGGACCCATCTCAGTAACTTGTGCGACAAAGGCCAGAGCGATCGTTGCGCTCGAAACCGAAGTCAGGAACAGGTTCGCACGCTGGTTCGCTTCCTGAATTGTGGCTGTGCGGGCGGTCTGCAGCACGAAATGCTCGGTTGTCATGCACTGCAAGACTTGCTGCGTGTTATCGCCTTCGGTCATTGTGTTCTCCTTGACCGACCTCGCCACTCACGACCGGGGACTCTGTGCGACTACCCGCTTCGCGTCTCACGTGGTCGACCCGGAGGTTTTCGGGCCCGAACTCTTCTCGAAGATGCTTCGGAGAAAGGTCAATTCTTCGGGCCCGAAAGGCTCGCTTGATCACACCCAATAAGGCGGAATTCCATAGTAGTCATAGACGCGACGACCGCTCTCGGGGCTCCAGTCAAATTCCTGGTTTGCTGAATACCGGGGAGCTCCTTCGACCTGCTCTTTGGTGATGTTCACCTGAAAGCCGTCAAGATCCGTGTTGTAGTCGAGCATTTCCCAGGGAAGCGGATAATGGTCATGCCCAATTCCCAGGAAACCGCCGAAGCTCATCACCGCATAGGCGACGCGTCCGCCGCGTTTCTCGAGGATTATTCTCTCGACCGATCCGATGTGGTCGCCGTTCATGTCGTAGACATTTGTCCCCACCACCATGTCGCTGGCAATGAGATCATGAGATTGATGCAGATCAGGGTTGGCCATCGTCGTTCCTCCTTCTGGTCAGCCAACGCTCGCGCAAACCAGTTGTTCCCTTTGAAGGTCATCTGCGCCGCGTGTCATCCAGCCCGCCCGTTGCAGCCGCCCAGTCTAGCCCCAGCGTGACGACACACGCCGATGTCCGCACCGGGAACAACATTGATCTGGGTCAACGCATGAGGCCGAGGCTGAATAGGACGAAGACGGCTCGAACGACGCGCAGAGCGCCACCGCGCCCGGCGAGCCTCGCGCAGCGCGCCTTGGCAACCTCTCTGTCGAGGTCTAGCATATGCCCTGCGCAGGGAGGGTAACATGACCTCGAGTTTCACTGTCCACGACGCGGCCGGCTATGAGCAGCTCATGGGCCGCTGGAGCCGAAATCTTGCGCCGCTCTTCATTGACTTCGCGGGGCTTGCCGATGGCGAAAAGATTCTCGATGTCGGCTGTGGCACCGGCAGCCTGACCTTCGCGCTCGCCAGCACCGCCGATCTCGGCGAGATCGTCGCGATCGACTATTCGCCGGTCTTCGTCGAGGAGGCAAACCGGCGCAATACCGACACCCGCATAAAGATACGCCAGGCGGATGCCTGCGCCCTGCCCTTCGAAGACGGTACGTTCGACCGCGCCTTGGCGCTGCTCGTGCTCCACTTCGTGCCCGAAGCCGGAAAGGCGGTCGCCGAGATGCGTCGCGTCGTGCGTCCGGGCGGTGCTGTCGCGGCGGCCGTCTGGGACCACCTCGGCGGCATGCCCGGCATGCGCATGATGGTCGATACGGTGGCAGCACTCAGCGAAGGCGGGCGCCAACTGCGCGCCCGCTATTGCTTTCAGCCGATGATGCAGCCCGGTGAAATGAACCGGACTTTTGTCGAGCAAGGCCTCGTTGACGTTGCAGAAACCCAGCTGATGATCCGCATGGACTACCAGAGCTTCGACGACTATTGGGGGCCGATTGCCGCGGGCGAAGGACCGCTTGGCAAATACGTGGCAACACTCGACGCCACGGAGCGGGCGCGCACCGAGGCGGCCGTGCGCGACGCCTATGAGGCCGGCCGGCCAGACGGCCCCCGATCTTTTGCAAACATCGCCTGGGCCTGCCGGGGCATCGTTCCCTGACCCATCCGGGCACTAGGCGGAGCCTCATCTGGTTCGTCACGGGACGGCCCCGCGATGAAGCATTCCATTGAAAGTCGGGAATTCAGCTTTCAAGCGAGCCGTAGTCTTGGCCACCTCGCCGGGCATCCCCGCGACCGCATGCGCAAGTGCCAGGAACATAAGCACGTCCGGCGAATGCGACGCACTTCTTTGGAGCACCGCAATCGCCTCCGCATGCGGCCGGCGACGAAGTGCACCCCTGGACGAAAATGACATTGACAGATCGGCCTCGCGCATGAACAAGTCTGACAACCTGATAACTACGAGGAAGCACGCGTCATGACGTCCCTGAAAGACAAGAAGGCCGTAGTCACCGCCGCCGGGCAAGGCATTGGCCGCGCGAGCGTCATTGCCTTTGCACGCGCCGGCGCCCGCGTTCTTGCGACCGACATCAACGCGGCCGCACTTTCGACGCTCGCAGCCGAAGCCGGCCCTGGCACTCTCGTCGAGACGGCCGTGCTAGACGTCTTGGACGAGGCACAAGTCAAATCGGTACTCGGCAGCTTCGGCGACGTGGACGTGCTGTTCAACTGCGCGGGCGTGGTTCATGGCGGCAACGTCATGGAGATGGCCGACAATGATCTCGACTTTGCCATGGACCTCAACGTACGCGCCATGATCCGCACCATCCGGGCAGTTCTTCCCGGCATGATCGCCCGCGGTGGCGGCTCGATCATCAACATGTCCTCGGTCGCTTCCAGCGTTAAGGGCGTGCCGAACCGCTGCGCCTACGGCATTTCCAAGGCGGCCGTCATCGGCCTCACCAAGTCGGTCGCCGCCGACTACGTGACCCAAGGCATCCGCTGCAACGCCATCTGCCCCGGCACGGTCGAAAGCCCTTCCCTGCAGGATCGTATGAAGGCCCAGGGCGACTATGACACGGCTCGTGCGGCCTTCATTGCCCGCCAGCCGATGGGCCGCCTCGGAACGCCGGAAGAGATCGCCGACCTCGCGCTGCATCTCGCCGGCGCCACCTACACATCCGGCCAAGCCTACGCCATCGACGGCGGCTGGACGATCTGACGACAACGAAGACAGGAGAAACACTTAATGAAGCTCATGCGCGTCGGCCCGCTTGGCCAGGAAAGGCCCGCCGTGCTCGACAAGAACGGCAAGATCCGCGATCTCTCCACCCACGTGAAGGATATCGGCGGCGCCGATATCTCGCCCGAGGGTCTGGCGAAGATTGCCGCCCTCGACGCGGCCTCCCTGCCGGAAATCCAGGCGGACCGCATCGGTGCCTGCGTCGCCGGTACGGGCAAGTTTATCTGCATCGGCCTCAACTACTCCGATCACGCCGCTGAAAGCGGCATGGCGGTGCCACCGGAGCCGGTAATCTTCATGAAGGCCACCTCCGCCATCTGCGGCCCGAATGACGACGTGCTGATCCCGCGCAAGTCCGAAAAGACCGACTGGGAAGTCGAGCTCGGCGTCGTCATCGGCAAGACCGCAAAATACGTCTCCGAAGCAGAAGCTCTCGACTACGTCGCCGGCTACTGCGTCAGCCACGACGTGTCCGAACGCGGCTTCCAGACCGAACGTTCCGGCCAGTGGACCAAGGGCAAGTCCTGCGACACCTTCGGCCCGATCGGCCCGTGGCTGGTGACCAAGGACGAGATCGCCGATCCGCAGAACCTCGGCATGTGGCTGACCGTGAACGGCGAGAAGATGCAGGACGGGACCTCCAAGACCATGGTCTACGGCGTCGCCTTCCTCGTGTCCTACCTCAGCCAGTTCATGTCGCTGCAACCCGGCGACATCATCTCCACCGGCACGCCTCCGGGCGTCGGCATGGGAATGAAGCCGCCGCGCTACCTGAAGCCCGGCGACGTCGTTGAACTCGGGATCGAAGGCCTCGGCACGCAGAAGCAGACCTTCAAGGCCGACGTCTGATCAAGACGCGACATGAGAGGAAGGGGTGGCGCTTCGCCGCCCCTTTTTATGTTTGCCGTTATCCTTTTGCTCTTGGCTTTTGCGCAAACCTATAATACAGGTTTGCAAAAGTCATAGGATAGAGAATGAGCGAAACGGACACGACCACGCCATCTTCCGGTGACCTCGTCGCAGGCGCGGTCTCGCAGATTTCCGCCTTCATTCGCAAAAACCAGTTGAAGCCGGGGGATCGCCTGCCCTCCGAAGCAGCCCTGACGGAAAGCCTCAGCGTGTCCCGCACCGTGGTTCGCGAGGCTCTGCGTTCGCTCGCCGCGATGCGACTGATCGACCTCGGCGCCGGCAAGCGGCCCACCGTCGCCGAACTCGACGACAGTTCCATTGCCATGACCTTCCGGCACGGCCTCTTCACCGACCAGATCGACATCCGCCAGATCTATGACGCGCGCCGCACCATCGAGGGGCGTACGGCAACGCTTGCCGCCCTGCTGCGCACCGAGCAGGAGGCGGACCAGATCTTAGGCTTCGCCCGCGCCATGCAGAACCGCCTCGACCAACCGGCCGTCGTCATGGAAAACGACCTCGCCCTTCATCTGGCGATCGCGCGCGCCTCGAAGAACCCCGTCTTCGCCCTCATGATCGGCGCCTTTCAAGGCGTGATCGTCGAGAGCTGGCCGATCGGCTGGAAGGCCCGCGCCAGCGACGACGAACGCGAAGCCGTAAACCGCCTGCACCTCAAGCTCGCCGAGGCGATCGCCGCCGCCGATCCTCAGGCGGCCTCGACCATCATGGACCGGCATTTCGACCAGAGCCTCAAGGCTCTCGGCCGTGCCGGCCTGACTTGAACCAAGAAACTGGAGTTTCCATGAAAATCACAGGTCTCGAAACCGTGCGCGTCGCCGAGCGCGCCAATCTCCTCTGGCTGCTCGTGCACACCGACGAAGGCATAACCGGCCTCGGGGAAACCTTCTTCGGCGCGGAGACCGTCGAAGCCTACATCCACGAATACGTCGCGCCCCGCGTGATCGGCCGTGATCCGCTGGAGATCGACCGCCTCGCAGCCGATCTCGTCGGCTATGTCGGCTTCCGTTCCTCCGGCGCCGAAGTGCGCGGCAACTCCGCCTTCGACATCGCGCTCTGGGACATTTTCGGAAAGGCGACGGGCCAGCCGATCGCCCAGCTTCTCGGCGGCTTCACGCGGCGCGAGATCCGCACCTATAACACCTGCGCCGGCACAGAATACATCAAGAAGGCGACCGGCCAGACGACATCCAACTACGGTCTTTCGACCGGGAAGGACTATGACGACCTGAACGGTTTCCTGCACCGCGCCGACGAACTGGCGCTTTCACTGCTCGAAGACGGCATCACCGCCATGAAGATTTGGCCGTTCGACGCGGCCGCCGAAAAGACGCGCGGCCAGTACATATCGGTCCCCGACCTCAAGCAAGCGCTCGTTCCCTTCGAAAAGATCCGGGCGGCCGTCGGCGACAAGATGGACATCATGGTCGAGTTCCACTCCATGTGGCAGTTGCTGCCGGCCATGCAGATTGCCAAGGCGCTCGCTCCCTTCAACACCTTCTGGCATGAAGATCCGATCAAGATGGACAGCCTTTCGAGCCTGAAGCGCTATGCCGAAGTCTCCCCGGCCCCGATCTCGGCCTCCGAAACGCTCGCCACCCGGTGGGGTTTCCGCGACTATCTCGAAACCGGCGCGGCCGGCATCGTCATGCTCGACATATCCTGGTGCGGAGGGCTCTCGGAAGCCCGCAAGATCGCGTCGATGGCCGAAGCCTGGCACCTGCCCGTCGCCCCCCATGACTGCACCGGCCCGGTGGTGCTCTGCGCCTCGACCCATCTGTCGCTCAACGCGCCCAATGCGCTGGTCCAGGAAAGCGTGCGCGCCTTCTACAACACCTGGTATCGCGATCTTGTGACCGCGCTGCCGGAAGTGAAAAACGGGATGATCACGGTTCCCCCCGGTCCGGGGCTTGGCATGGAGCTACACCCCGACATGGGGAAGATATTCACAGTCACCCGCCGCATGTCCGATGCCTCGGGCATCTGACCGACGTGACGGCTCAGAAAGCCCTTAGGAAAAACCGACGACAAAACCAATAGGCTTCGGCGGAAGCCCTTGGGCTCGCCGCCTTCGCCGGCCCGCGGTAATGCCGCTCGGCAGGTGCTGTTCGCGCTGAACGACGTAATGGGCACGCCAGAGCCGGCGCCAAGCTTCCCCGGCACCGGCATTCATACGGGACAAGCCTTCTCGAGAGCACAACACATGAAAGAAGCCCGTAGCGGAAACCGCTGCGGGCTTCTTTTTGGCGCGGTCCCGAAGGGCCGCCACTACAGCGCCGCGCGTCTTATCAGACGCGCAAAGGACCCTGTAGCACTTTGAATTGCTGCATGTTTTTATCTTAAATCGGCTACGATTTAAGGAAACATGCAGCAGGGAGATTACTTGCGGATCTCGGTGAGTTCGGCAAGGACTGCGTCCACGACGTCCGCACCGATCTCGTCCATGTGCTTTTGGTAAACAACCATCGACTTCTCGCGGATGCGGGTCTGTTCTTCCGGGGACAGGACGTTCACTTCGAGACCGGCAGCCTTGATCTTTTCCAGCGACTTCTTGTTCAGGTCGGCGATGACCTGACGCTCGACGTCGCGGCCGACGACGGCGCATTCACGAAGGGCCGCCTGCTCTTCCGGGGTGTAGGTGTCGAAGATGGCCTTCGAGAACAGGAAGAGGAACGGCGTGTAGGCGTGGTTGGTCTCGGTGATGTACTTCTGCACTTCGAAGAACTTCGAGGTGTCGATCGTCACATAGGGGTTTTCCTGGGCGTCGATCGTCTTGGTTTCGAGAGCCGAGAACACCTCGCCGAAGGCCATCGGCGTGGCGTTCGCGCCGAGGTTCTGGAAGGTGTCGAGGAAGATGTTGTTCTGCATCACGCGGACCTTCAGGCCCGAGAAGTCTTCCCACTTCGTGACCGGACGAACGGAGTTCGACAGGTTACGGAACCCGTTTTCCCAGTAAGCGAGGTTGACGAGGCCGACGGCTGCCAGCTTCTCGTCCATCATCTTGCCGAACTTGCCGTCGAGAACCTTGTAGGCTTCCTCGGCATTGGCGAAGAGGAACGGCAGGTCGAAGACGCCGAGCGCCGGCTCGATGCCGACGAGCGGCGAGGACGAGGTCACGACAGCTTCCTGAACGCCCGAACGGAGCGCCTGGGTGGCCTGCAGGTCGCCGCCGAGAGCACCGCCCCAGAACGCGGTCAGCTTGAGCTTGCCGCCGGACTTTTCGTCCAGGCACTTCTGCATGGCTTCGATGCCGTTGCCGACCGGGTGGTCGGCGTTGATGCCGTTCGACACACGGATGTTGCGGTCGTTGAATTCGGCGAACGCCGGAGCCGAAGCCGTGCAGGCGAATGCAATGGCGGTTGTGGCGAGTAGAAGTTTTCTCATGATATCCCTCCCGAGGATGATTGTTTGAGAAGATTGAGGGTTGTCCATCACCGCAGCCACTGGGCGGGTACGGTGATGATTTCAGGGAACAGTACGAGCAGCATCAGCAGCGCCGTCTGGGCCAGCAGGAAGGGCAGGATGCCGACTGTGACCTTTCCGAGCGGAACTCGACCGACGCCGCTCACGACGTTCAGAACGACGCCCACCGGCGGGGTGATCAGGCCGATGCAGCAGTTCATGACGAACATCACGCCGAAGTAGATCGGATCGATGCCCGCCTGCTTGATGATCGGCATGAGTACCGGCGTGAGGATCAGGATCGACGGCGTCAGGTCGAGAGCCGTGCCGACGATCAGGATCAGGATCATGATCGCAAACATCAGGAGCTTCGGACGGTCGATCAGCGGTTCAATATAGCCTGTGATCTCATTCGGAATGTTCGCGGCCGTGATCAGCCACGCGGAGACAAGCGCCGCGCAGACCAGGAACATGATGACCGCAGTTGTCTTGGCAGCCTGCAGGATGACCTTCGGCAGGTCGCGCGGCTTCAGTTCGCGGTAGATGAACATGCCGACGAACAGGGCATAGAAGGCCGCGATCACGGCAGCTTCGGTCGGCGTCACGACCCCGGCCTTGATGCCGCCGAGAATGATCACCGGCATGCCGAGTGCCCAGGCGGCGCGCCCGGTCGCGTTGAGACGTGCGGACATCGGAGCCTTGGGCAGCGGCTGGATGTTGTCCTTGCGTACGACGAACTGCCAAGTGAGGATCAACGACAGGCCCATCAGAAGGCCAGGTACGATACCCGCCATGAAGAGCTGGGTGATCGATACGTTGGCCGACACGCCGAACACGATGAACGCCATGGACGGCGGGATGACGGGGGCAATGATGCCGCCGGACGCGATCAGGCCTGCGGAACGCGGCACGTTGTAGCCGGCCTTCGCCATCATGGGGATCAGGATCGCGGCAAGGGCAGCGGTGTCGGCAGCGGCCGAACCCGAAATACTCGCCATGATGACGGCAGCCATGATCGCCACGATGCCGAGACCGCCACGAATGTGACCGACGCAGGCGATCGCGAACTCGATGATGCGCTTGGACAGGCCGCCCGAGTTCATCAACTCGCCGGCGAGAACGAAGAACGGGATGGCCAGCAGCGTGAAGGTGTCGGCACCGATGATCATGTTCTGCGCGATGATCTGGCTATTGAACATCCCCATGAACCACATGAGGACGACGCCACAGAACATCAGGGCGAAAGCAACCGGCACGCCGATGGCCATGGCGCCGCAGAGGGAGGCAATAAATACGAGAAGAGTCATCAGCTACGCTCGGCCAGATGTTCGAGGGACATGTTTTCGCCGGCAAAGGCGGCAAGTTCTTCCTCGGTCACGCGACCTGTCAGAAGGCGAATGAGGCGTTCCAGGGCGATGATCACGCAGCCGGCGCCAGTGAAGAAGCCGATGCCGTAAACGAAGCCCATGGAAAGGCCCGTCACCGGTGCACTCATGCTCCAGTTGATCGGGAGCTGCTTCCAGGTGCCCCAGAAGAAGATGGCGGAAACGCCGATGATCACGATGTTGCTGACGGCCATGCAGATAATGCGACCCTTGCGGCCAAACAGTGCCACGAGGGTCTCCACGCCCATGTGTCCGTGTTCTCGGAACGCCACCACGGCGCCGATGAAGGTCACCCAGACGAAGAAGTAACGCGCCAATTCATCCGACACGGTCAGGCCGGAATTCATGGCGTAGCGCATGATGACGTTGACGAAAACCATGACCGCCATCCCCGAAAGAAGGATGATCAGCAGGAATTCGAGAACTTTGTAGAATAGATCGATTGCCTTTTGCACTCGGTCCTCCCCTATTCGAAAATTACAAGAGGCCGCGCTTGGCGAGGTTTCGCATGAGGGCGCCGACCCCGAAGGTCCATTCCGGGCAGGCATCGCAGCGATCAACCCAGTTCACCAGGCGTCCGAGCTTCGCCGTCGATATTTCCACCCGGTCGCCCACTTCGTGCGTGAAGCCCTGTCCGACGCCGCGGCGATCCTTCACCGGCGCGAACATGGTGCCGAGGAACAGCACCGCGCCGTCCGGGTACTGGTGATTGCGGTTGCGCAGTTGCGATACCAGGTTTTCCGGGCTGCGGCTGATCGCTTCCATCGGGCTTTCGCCGTTCATCTCGAAACCGTCCTCGCCCTTGACGAGCAGCGTGACGCGAACCTTGCGCAGGTCGTCGATGGTGAAGTTCTCGTCGAACAGGCGAATGAACGGGCCGATCGAGCAGGACGCATTGTTGTCCTTCGCCTTGCCGAGCAGCAAGGCAGAACGGCCTTCGACATCACGAAGGTTCACGTCGTTGCCGAGCGTGGCGCCGAGGATCGTGCCGTCGGAGCGAACTGCGAGCACGACTTCCGGCTCGGGATTGTTCCACTGCGAGATCGGATGAATGCCGACCGTGTCGCCACAGCCGACGGAGGACATGGGCTGCGACTTGGTGAAGATCTCGGCGTCGGGGCCGATTCCGACTTCGAGGTACTGCGACCAGAGATTCATGTCCTGCAGCAGCGCCTTGACCTTCGCCGCCTGCTCCGAACCGGCCACGAGACCGCGCAAGCTGTCGCCGAGCACCGGCGCCAGCCGTTCGCGGATTTCGCGTGCCCGGGAGGAATCGCCCTTGGCCTGCTCCTCGATCACCCGCTCGAGCATGCTGTCGGCGAAGGTGACGCCGGCCGCCTTGATCGCCTGAAGGTCGATCGGCGCCAGAAGTTCGCCCGCCTTGCCGGAGAGGAAATCGTCGAGAGAGCCGAGATCGGCAAGACCGGTCGCGGATTTCAGCCTGTCGACCAGCCGATCCTGCTCGAACAGGAAGGAAACGGTGGCGGCGATGGTTGTCAGGTCAAGCAAGCGTCCATCGCGCAGCAGTACCGGGCAAGGGCCGTCGCCGGCCTTCGACCACACGCGCCCGACCAGAACGGCCTGCGCTGCATCTTCCGGCAAAATCACGGCTGCGGATAGTGAATGCTTGGAAACCAAGTCCATCCTCCCTTTTTGAATGTCTCCCAGGCAGCGGCCTCCTGCTGCCTTGCCTTATTGTCAGGGTGTCTGACAACGCTCCTCAATCGTTTTAGTCGGACTCCGTCGCACTGTCCAGCATTCAAATGACGGCTTGCTCAAAAAGCCCCCACGAATGAGGTTCTCACCACCATTTTGGCGGACTTTCGACGATACCTGGCCTCGAGTTTAATCAGATGCGACCTCATAGCCCTCGAGCGTCAGGTCGAGCCGCTTCGCCGCCCCCAACAGGTGCATCTTCATCGCTTTCCGCGCCCGCTTCGGATCCCGGCTGGCAATGGCATCGCGCAAGGCGACATGCTCCTCGATCGTCACCTCGACGATCTCCTCGAGAACCGCGGCCGCCCGCGCGGCATCGATCGCCAGGCTGATGCGCTCCGCGATGAACCCGATGAAGACCGAGAAGTATTCGTTTCCGGTGGCGGCAGCGACTGCGCGGTGAAATACAAGGTCGGCAACGATGCCTTCCGCCGTCCACTTTTCCCCGCCGCTCATGCTGGCGAGCGCCTCGTCGATACGCCGAAGATCGTCGGCCGTATGGTGCAGCGCGGCCAGGCCTGCGGCCTCGATCTCCAGCGGCACGCGCAACTGAAAGAGGTCGCGGAAGCTTTGGCGGTCGGCCAGGTCATCCTGCTCGATACGGATCGGCCGTGCGTGGGCCTCGGTGACGAAGGCACCGACACCCTGGCGCGTCTCGACCAGTCCTTCGTTGCGGAGTTGGGCAATCGCCTCGCGCACCACGGACCGGCTCACGCCCAGCGCCTTGGCCAGAAAGTGTTCGGTCGGCAGCTTCTCGCCGGGACGCATCCGGCCTTCCGTGATGTCGCGCGCAATCTGACCGGCAATGCGCGCCGGCAGATGTTCACTTCGCCTGATATGTCCGAATTCCATGATCTTTACGTCCCGCCTCCTCCGCGTCACGTGAGGGTTTTCTATCAATCCCTCGCGAAACTCAATTGGCAACCGGGGTTCATCCGAAGATCCGGATCGATCGCCGTCTTCGCCGCGGTCAGCAGCTTGCGCCGAACCTCGGACAGACGCGTGTCGAAGTCGAATTTCTTCAGGCGACCGATGCCGTGCTCGGCACTGATCGAGCCGTGATAGCCGTCGAGCACTTCGTTGATGATCTTCTTCGCCTTGTAGATCCGCGCATCGATCTCACTACGCGGCAGGTCACCCGGCGGCAGCACGTTCAGGTGCACGTTGCCGTCGCCGACATGGCCGTAGGAGACGCAGACGCATTCCGGAAGCGCGTCATGGACGGCCTTCTCAGCATCGCGCACGAAATCGGCGAGCCGCGACAGCGGAACGGAAACGTCGGTGCGCAAGTGCGGACCGCGCTTGGCCTGGCCCTCGTTCATGGCCTCGCGGAAAAGCCAGAGATTGCGGGACTGCGCCTTGGACGTGGCGACTACCCCGTCGACCACGAGACCGTCACCCATGACACCTTCGAGGAAACGTTCCATCAGATCCGACACGTCGACCAGCCCCGAGCCCGAGATTTCGAGCAGCGCATAGGCCGCGTGGTCGCCCGACATCGGCATGGCGAGGTCCGGCATCGCCTCGCGCGCCAGTTTGAAGGCGAGCGGCGGCATGAACTCGAAGGCCGACAGGAGGTCGCAGCAGTCGCGACGGGCACGGCGGTAGAGCGCGATCAGGTCGTCGAGCGAATTCAATCCCAGAAGTGCGGTGGCCACCTGATCCGGCATCGGCATCAGCTTCACCGCGACCGCCGTAATGATCCCGAGGGTACCTTCGGCCCCGATGAACAACTGCTTCAGATCAATGCCGCGATTGTCCTTGCGCAGCGTCGACAACGCGTCGAAAACCGAACCGTCGGGCAGAACGACTTCCAGCCCCAGCACCAGTTCGCGGGTCATGCCGTAGCGCAGGACGTTGATGCCGCCGGCATTGGTGGAGACATTGCCGCCGATTCGGCAGGACCCCTGCGCACCGAGCGCGAGCGGGAAGAACATTCCGGCTTCCGCGACCTTGTCCTTGAATTCGGACAGGATAGCGCCCGCCTCGACGACGGCCGAAAAATCGTCGACGTCAATCCGACGGATGGCATTCATGCGCTCGAGGCTGAGCACGACCTGGCTTTCCGGCGCATCCGGCGTGGCACCCAGCACGAGGCCGGTATTGCCGCCCTGCGGCACGATCGCGACGCCGAGTTCGGCGCAGATGCGCACCGCCTTCGAGACATCCTCGGTAGAGCGCGGACGAAGAACGGCGATCGCTCCGGTGGTCACATCGCCGTGCCAGTCTCGACAATAGCGCTCCACCTCTTCCCCGAGGAGAACCAGGTCCGCTCCGAGGGCGTCCACGAATTTCTGCTGATATGACTGGATACTCACGCTCACGTGTCCCTCCCGGCCCCGGCGCTGACGACCTGTGCGGGATGCCAATTATTCTGTTTTCAAATGCACCATATAAGGTTATCAGACAACCTTACAATGTCTTTTTTCGGCTGAGTGGTTCGCACTTTCGTCGGAAGGTGGGAACGAAAGCATGGAGGAGGTAATCACATGCACATTCTGATCATCGGCGCCGCCGGCATGGTGGGTCGCAAGCTCGCTGCACGTCTTGCAAAGGACGCAAACCTGGACGGCCGCGCCATCGAAGCGATGACGCTGGTCGACGTCGTCACCCCGGAAGCGCCGGCTGGTTTCACCGGCACGACCGTCCTTGAAACCGTCGATCTTTCGGCTGCCGGCGAAGCGGAGCGCCTCGTCGCCAGACGGCCGGACGTGATCTTCCACCTCGCCGCCATCGTCTCGGGCGAAGCCGAACTCGACTTCGACAAGGGCTACCGCATCAACCTCGACGGCACCCGTTACCTGTTCGACGCGATTCGCATCGCCCACGGGGAGGACGGCTACAAGCCGCGTGTCGTCTTCACCTCGTCGATCGCCGTCTTCGGCGCTCCCCTGCCCTATCCGATTCCGGACGAGTTTCACACCACGCCGCTGACCAGCTACGGCACCCAGAAGGCCATCTGCGAACTCTTGCTGTCGGACTATTCGCGTCGCGGCTTCTTCGACGGCATCGGCATCCGCCTTCCGACCATCTGCATCCGTCCGGGCAAGCCCAACAAGGCCGCCTCCGGCTTCTTCTCCAACATCCTGCGCGAGCCGCTGGTCGGCCAGGAAGCCGTACTTCCGGTCTCCGAGGACGTCCGCCACTGGCACGCCTCGCCGCGCTCGGCCGTCGGCTTCCTGATCCACGGTGCGACCATCGATGTCGAAAAGGTCGGCCCGCGCCGCAACCTTTCCATGCCGGGCCTCAGCGCCGCCGTCGGCGAACAGATCGACGCTCTGCGCCGCGTCGCCGGCGAGAAGGCCGTGTCGCTCATCCGTCGCGAGCCCGACGAGATGATCATGCGCATGTGCGCCGGCTGGGCGCCCGGTTTCGAAGCCAAGCGCGCCACCGAACTCGGCTTCACCGCTGAAAAATCCTTCGACGAGATCATCAAGGTCCACATCGAGGACGAATTGGGAGCCAAGCTCTGATGACCGCGGACAGAGCGAATGCGTCCCGGCGCATTGCCTTTCTCGGCACCGGACTCATGGGCGCGCCGATGGCGCGCCGCTTGCTGAAGGCAGGTTTTCCCGTCACCGTCTGGAACCGTGACGCCTCCAAGGCCGAAGCGCTCGCGACCGACGGCGCAAGCCTCGCCGCCACGGCCGCCGACGCTGCGCGTGATGCCGACATCATCTTCACCATGCTGAGCGACGGAAACGCGGTTGGCCAAGTTCTGTTCGAAGCCGGCGTCGCCGAAGTCCTGAAGGCCGGCGCGACCGTCGTCGATTCCTCGTCGATCGCCCCGCCGATCGCCCGCGATCACGCCGCCCGCCTCGCCGAGTTCGACGTCGCCCACGTCGATGCCCCGGTCTCCGGCGGCGTCGTCGGCGCCGAAGCCGGGACACTCGCCATCATGGCCGGCGGCGACGCCGAGGTTATCTCCGGCCTTACGGACGTCTTTGCCGCCCTTGGCCGCGTCACGCATGTCGGCCCCGCCGGCGCCGGCCAGGTCTGCAAGCTGGCCAATCAGCAGATCGTCGCCATCACGATCGGCGCGGTTGCAGAGGCGATGATCCTCGTGGAAGCCGGCGGCGCGGATCGCGGCAGTTTCCGCGACGCCATTCGCGGCGGCTTCGCCGAGAGTCGGATTCTTGACCTGCACGGCGCCCGCATGGTGAACCGCACCTTCGCCCCCGGTGGTCCATCTCGGCTGCAGCTGAAGGACCTGGATGCGGTTGCCGCCATGGCCGATCTCCTCGATCTGGAATTGCCATTGACGGCCATGGTACGGAGCGAATTCCGTGACTTCGTCACCGATGGCGGCGGCGAAAAGGATCACAGCGCGCTTCTGTTGCATCTGGAGAAGGTCAACGGAAGAGAACGGGAGAAAGATCAATGACCGACGACAGGAAGGTAACCCGGCGGCTGCGCTCGCAGGACTGGTTCGATAACCCCGAGCACCTGGACCTGACCGCGCTCTACCTGGAGCGCTTCATGAACTACGGCACCACACCGGAAGAGCTGCGGTCCGGCAAACCGATCATCGGCATCGCCCAGTCGGGTAGCGATCTCAACCCCTGCAACCGCCACCATCTGGAGCTGGCGAAGCGCCTGCGCGACGGCATCCGCGATGCGGGCGGCATTCCGATCGAGTTCCCGACCCATCCGCTGTTCGAGAATTGCAAGAGGCCGACGGCGGCGCTCGACCGCAACCTCGCCTATCTCGGGCTGGTCGAGATCCTCTACGGCTATCCGCTCGATGGCGTGATCCTGACGACCGGCTGCGACAAGACCACCCCGTCGGCATTGATGGCCGCCTCGACTGTCGACATTCCGGCCATCGTCTTCTCCGGCGGACCGATGCTCGACGGCTGGCACGACGGCGATCTCGTCGGCTCCGGCACCGTGATCTGGCGTTCGCGCCGCAAATATGCCGCCGGCGAAATAACCCGCGAGGAGTTCCTCGAAGCGGCCCTCGATTCCGCTCCCTCGGTCGGTCATTGCAACACCATGGGTACGGCGTCCACGATGAACGCCATGGCCGAAGCGCTTGGCATGTCGCTGACCGGCTGTGCGGCGATCCCGGCAGCCTACCGCGAACGTGGACAGATGGCCTATCGCACCGGCCGCCGCGCCGTTGAGCTCGTACTTCAAGACGTCAAGCCATCCGACATCCTGACGCGCGAGGCGTTCCTGAACGCGATCAAGGTCAACTCCGCCATCGGCGGCTCGACCAATGCTCAGCCGCACCTGATGGCAATGGCCAAGCACGCGGGAGTGACGCTCAACCCGGACGATTGGCAGGTTCATGGCTACGACATACCCCTGCTCGCCAATGTCCAGCCGGCGGGTGCCTATCTCGGCGAACGTTTCCATCGTGCCGGCGGTGTGCCCGCAATCATGTGGGAACTGCTCAAGGCCGGCAAGATCGACGGCAGCTGTCCGACGGTGACCGGCAAGACCATGGCAGAAAACCTCGAAGGCCGCGAATCCGACGACCGCGAAGTGATCAGGCCTTTTGCCGAGCCGCTGCGCGAACGCGCCGGCTTCCTCGTCCTCAAGGGCAATCTCTTCGACTTCGCCATCATGAAGATGAGCGTCGTTTCCGACGGCTTCCGCAAGCGCTACCTGCAGGAGCCGGGACGCGAGGGCGTATTCGAGGGTCGCGCGATCGTCTTCGACGGGTCTGAGGAGTACCACAAGCGGATCAATGATCCCTCGCTCGAAATCGATGAGAACTGCATCCTGGTGATCCGCGGCAGCGGTCCCAGGGGTTGGCCCGGCTCGGCCGAAGTGGTCAACATGCAGCCGCCGGATCACCTGCTGAAACGCGGCATCACGAGCCTTCCGACGATCGGCGACGGCCGCCAGTCCGGCACGGCTGACAGCCCGTCGATCCTGAACGCCTCGCCCGAAAGCGCGGCCGGCGGCGGCCTTGCCTGGGTACGCACCGGCGACACCATACGCATCGACTTCAACGAAGGCCTCTGCGACATGTTGGTGGACGATGCCGAGATCGAGCGCCGGAAGGCCGAGGGTATTCCGAAGGTACCGGAGGACGCCACTCCCTGGCAGATGATCTACCGCCAGACCGTGACCCAGCTCGCCGACGGCGCGACGATCAGGAAGGCGGACGAGTTCCGTAAAATCTCCAAGACGCCGCCGCGGCACAACCACTGACGATCTGGCACTGACGATCTGGCACTGACGATCTGGCGATCGCACGGGGCAAACCGCTCGCGTGCGATCGCCAGATCCGACTAGGCCCTTGCGCGCGAGCTTCGAGGATATCGGGCTGATCTTTAACGGATATCGCGGCATCGTAGTCGCTCGCCCCGGCTACCGCCGCCATAGGGAATACTGTTTCCTCCCGCCGTATTTGCCGCCGGTATGATCATTGGAGTTGCAATCGCGCGTCCGGTGGCGCCGGTTCGAGGTCTTATGGCCGCGCATATTCGGTGGGCGTTTGATCATTGTCGGTCGTATCGGGCATACGATAACACCTATCAGCCCTGTGATGGCGCATGAGCAGTGCCGGTCACCATACAGCTGAGGACCCACGTGACGAACAGGACGACACTCAAATCGGACCTCAACGCGCTCGGCATAGAGACAGGCGATGCCGTGATGGTGCATGCCTCGCTGAAGGCGATTGGCGTGGTCGAAGGAGGGGCCGAAAGCGTGGTTGCAGCGCTGCGTGATGCCATAGGACCAACCGGGACCTTGATGGGCTATGCCTCTTGGGATCGGTCTCCCTATGAGGAGACGTTGAACGGCGCTCAGATGGCGGAGGAGGTGCGGCGCAACTGGCCGCCGTTCGATCCCGCGACCGCCCGAACCTATCGTGGTTTCGGTCTGCTGAACCAGTTCCTGGCCGAGACGCCCGGCGCATTGCGCAGTGCGCATCCCGATGCGTCACTGATAGCCATCGGCGCGCTTGCGAAAGAGCTGATCGAGCCGCACAGACTGGGCCATGCTCTGGGCCGCGGTTCTCCTGTCGAACGCTTTGTCCGGCGCGGCGGAAAAGTGCTCTTGCTTGGAGCTCCCCTCGATACGGTCACCGTGCTGCATTACGCAGAGGCGATAGCCGATATCCCGGGCAAACGCCGTGTGACCTATGAGATGCCGATGCTTGGACCGAACGGGGAAGTAATTTGGGAGACCGCTGAAGACTTCGATACGAACGGCATCCTCGATTGCTTCGCCATTGACGGAGAACCGGATGAAGTCGAGACGATCGCGAAAGCGTACGTCTCGCAGGGGCGGCATCGCGAAGGCCAAGTGGGAGACGCACGTTCCTACCTGCTCGATGCGCAAGATGTCGTCTCTTTCGGGGTGAACTATCTTGAAACGCGGTTTGGTCACAAGGACGGAAGAAACAGGTGATTGTCTGGTTCTTTGTGGCGCGAGGCGAGTCGACGCCAACATCATCCATCCGTTCCTGACGCTGGACGAGCGCCTTTTGCGCGAGCGGATCGACACCCCAGAATTTGAATCCGTCCTGCTACAGCGCAGCTCGGGAGTCGACTATGCATCCGTCGCCTTGTCAGGATTCGAACCGCCGACCCTATCATTCAAGGGTCTTGAAGGTTCGAGCCGGCGAACGTTTTTCCCAGGTCAGCGAACATGGAGCAGATCACACGATAAAACTGCACTTGGTACAGCGGACCGCACCCCGCAAACTGGCTTTGGCTGCGCAAAACTCCCTCGGGCCGACCACCCGAGGGCGAAGCTGTTATCGATCTCAGGTCAATCGACTACGTGTGCGTGATCTTCGTGCCCAGCACGTTCAGGCACTCGCGCATGAAAGCCGCAAGGCCCGTCCACCCTTTGGCCGAGACCATGTTGCCGTCGACATAGGCCTCGGTGGGCTTCACGTCGATGTAGGTGCCGCCGACAGCCGTCACCTCCGGTTCGCAGGCGCCAAGACCCGCGACTTTGCGGCCTTCCAGCACGCCAGGCACGGCCATGAGGATCTGCACGCCATGGCAGATTGTGAAGATCGGCTTGCCCGTCTCATGAAAATGGCGGACTATGTTTTGGACGCGTTTGTCTGTGCGGATGTATTCCGGGCCGCGGCCGCCCGCTGCATAGACCGCGTCATATTCGTCGACCCGCACTTCGGAAAACGTCTTGTTGATGTCGGCGTAGTGGCCGAGCTTTTCCGTATAGGTCTGGTCGCCTTCGAAGTCATGCAGGGAGGTCTTGATGCGGTCGCCGGCCTTTTTGTCCGGGCAAACGACGTGCACCGTATGGCCCACCGCCTCCATTCCCTGCTGGAAGACATAGATTTCGTATTCCTCGGTGAATTCGCCGGTCAGCATGAGGATCTTCTTGCCGGTCATGTCGTGTCTCCTGTTGTCATGAATTTCGGACGAGTGCCCGGCGGCCGGCCGGGCACCGTTTCGGATCAGAATGGGGAATCGGGGAAATAGAACTGGTCGGCGTTTTCCGGGGTGATCAGCGGCGCACCGAGCAGGAATGAACCGCGCATGGGCGCCTGCCCAGCGAATTGTGCCGCTGTCATGTAGATGGCCGACTTGATCATCGACGGCGGATAGGGAGTCGAGACCGGTGTGCGCTCGTTGCCTTCCTTCACCATTTCGATGACCTGCTTCATGCCGTTGCCGCCGAGCGCATACTTGATGTCCTTGCGACCCGCACGATCGACGGCCTCGATCACGCCGAGCAGCATGTCGTCGTCGTTGGCCCAGACGGCATCGATCTTCGGGTACTTTGCTAGATAGTCCTGCATCAACTTGAAGGCTTCGTCCTGGTTCCAGTTGGCATACTGGATATCGAGGATCTTGATGTTCGTCTTGTTGATGACGTCCGAGAAGCCTTTTATGCGTTCGTCGTCGATGACGGTCGGGATACCGCGCAACACGACGATCTCGCCCTCGCCACCTAGCTTGTCGGAAAGCCAGCGCGCCGTATTGGCACCCACGGCGATGTTGTCGCCAGCGACATAGAGGTCCTGGATCGTTGGGTCGGCGAGGCCACGGTCGACCACGGAAATGAAGGTGCCCTTTTCCTTGATCTGCTCGACCGGCCCCGTCAGTTCCTCCGACGTAAAGGGCAGGATGACCAGCGCGTCGAGCTTCCGGGTCGCCGATAGATCTTCGAGCGCCGAGACCTGCGCGGTCGCCGACGACGCGGTCGACAGCACGACGTCTACATTTGCAAACGCAGCCTCGACCTCTTTTTCAGCCTGCTCTGCATGGTAGACGACCCCTCCGGTCCATCCATGCGTTGCGGCCGGAATCGAGACGGCGACAGTCACGTTCCTCTCCTGGGCCTGAGTGCTGCCTAGCGGTAGAGCGAGGACCAGGGTAGCCGTCGATAACAAGAGTCCAGCCTTATGGATAACAGACTTCATTTTCTCCTCCTTTGAAGTCGGTGCTGTTTTCAGCGGTTGGCAGTAAAGCGGTGCGCCAGCATGGCGATGATGATGATCGCTCCCTGAACGGCGGCGACGAGATATTCCGAGACCATGTCCGACAGAACCGTGACGTTGGCGATCACCTCGAGGATGAGGGCGCCGGCCACTGTGCCGCCAATGCGCCCCCGCCCGCCGCGGAGCAGGGTGCCGCCGATCACGACTGCAGTGATGACCTGCAGTTCCCAGAGCTGCCCGGTGGTGGGCGTCGCCGCGCCGAGCCGCGGCACATAGCAGATGGCGGCGACGGAGACGCAGACGCCCTGGATGACGTAGGCAACGGTGCGCACGGCAGAGACATTGACGCCGGAAAAGCGCGCGACCTCGACATTGGATCCCGCCGATGTCAAGCGGCGGCCATACTTCGTCTTGTAGAGCAGGAAGGCGCCAAGCATGACGACGACGAAGGTGATGAGCACCGGATAAGGGATACCGAAGATGCTGCCGAAATAGACCGGCCGATAGGCTTCCCGGAGGCTGCGATCGATCGGCAACGAGCCGCCATCGGTCATGAAGGTGATGAAGGCGCGGAAAATGCCCATCGTGCCCAACGTGACGATGAAAGGTTCTATTCGCCCGACTGTCACGATGAGTCCGTTGAAGAGGCCGCATAGCGATCCGACCAGCAGCGCCACGCCCGCTCCCATCGGGATCGCCCAGTTTCCGAATGCCGGGGCGAGATAGTTCATCACCATGATCATGAGGCCGGTGACGAAGGCCATCATCGAACCCACCGACAGGTCCAGCCCGCCGGACGAGATCACGAATGTCGCCCCGACCGCGATGATCGCGATGAAGGCGCTCCGCGTG
This sequence comes from Sinorhizobium psoraleae, assembly GCF_013283645.1. Lineage (GTDB taxonomy): Bacteria > Pseudomonadota > Alphaproteobacteria > Rhizobiales > Rhizobiaceae > Sinorhizobium > Sinorhizobium psoraleae. Next base: position 578,868 of record NZ_JABEKV010000003.1, on the reverse strand, counting down.
ATAACGTTGATGAGATTGGCCGACGACACGAAGTTTGAATTCACCAGCGCCCCGAACAGCACGATCACCGCAAGGGCGATGAAGGGCGCCAGATCGGCCCAGCGAAAGCGCGCTCCGTCATCCGTGGGCGCGATTGTTACTGTCGCTACGGTCATGTTTCTCCTCCCCGACGTCTGCATGCCCCCCGGTCGTGGCGGCGTAGACGACATTTTCCTCATTGATATCAGTGCCGCGAAGCTCGGCGGCGATCCTCCCGGCCCGCATCACCAGCACGCGGTCGGCAAGGCCCACGAGCTCCGGCATTTCCGACGAGATGACGATGCAGGCCTTGCCGGCGCGCACCATCCCGTCGATGAAGTCATAGATCTGGCTCTTGTTGCCGATGTCGATTCCGCGCGTCGGCTCATCGATGATGATCACGGAGGGATCGGCCATCATGACCTTGGCAAGAAGCAGCTTCTGCTGGTTCCCGCCCGAAAGCTTGCTGGCCTCAAGGCGCAGCGAGCGCACGCGAATATCGTAATCGACGACCGCCTTCTGAAGGCAGGAAAGCTCTCCCCGCTTGTCCAGAAAGACACCCGGATTGATCGTATCAAGCGCCTGCAGGGTGAGGTTAGGGCCGAGCTTCTCCTCCAGGAGCAGGCCTTTGCCCTTGCGGTCCTCGGTCAGGTAGACGAGGCCGGCGTCCATTAGGGTACGGACGGAGCGGTTCCCGATCTCCCGGCCGTTCAGGACGACGCTTTCCACCTCTGACGGACGAAGGCCAATCAGGCCCTCGATCAGTTCGGTACGACCCGCCCCGATCATGCCGCCGATACCCAGCACTTCGCCGGGGCTAACGCTGAAGGAGACCCTCTGCGAACCGTTGTCGACGGCAAGGTTGGTGACCGACAGAATTGGAGCAGCGGTCGTGGCAGGTCGCTTATGCGGATAGAGCATGTCCAGCTCTCGCCCGACCATCAGTTCCGCCATTTCACGCTGCCCGAGGCCTGCCGCCGGCCAGGTCCCGATCATGCGGCCGTCACGAAGCACGGTGATGCGGTCGGCAAGCGCCTGAACCTCGTCTAGTCGATGGGAGATGTAGAGCACCGCAACCCCGTGGTCGCGCAAGCTGCGTACGATGTCGAGCAGCGCCGCCACCTCGTCGTTTGCGAGAACCGCAGTCGGCTCGTCGAAGATGATGACCTTGCGCTCATCCAGAAGGGCGCGCGCGATCTGCACGAGCTGGCGCTGGGCGAGCGGCAGTTCACCCACACGGTCGCGCGGCCGGGCCGTTGAACCGACCCGCGCGAGCAGTTCGGCCGCGCGTCGGTTCATCGCCCGGTCGTTGACCATCAGACCGCGGCCGACCTCGCGTCCCAGAAACAGGTTTTCCGCAACCGTGAGGTCGGCAGCGAGCAGGATTTCCTGATGCACGAGTACGATGCCGGCATTTTCGGCTTCCACCGCATTTCGGAACTCAACCGACCTCCCCTCCATGAGCAGGCGGCCGGCCGTTGGGGCGACATGGCCGGAAAGGAGCTTCATCAGCGTCGATTTTCCGGCGCCGTTCTCACCGATAATGGCGTGAACCTCCCCGGCTTCAATCTCAAGCGTGACGTCCGACAGGACGGTGATCAGACCATAGGCCTTGCCAAGCCCTTCGGCCCTGAGCGCGGCAACAGCCGGGTTTGGCGGCGCCACGACCGGATTGGGAGACGGGACCGCGTTCATTCGAAAGCCGAAAGCAAGCGGTCGCGCGAGCGTTCGATGTGGACGCGCATGGTATCATATGCGCCCTGCGGATCGCGCGCCCGGAAGGCAGCCAGCAGGTTCTCATGCTCCTCGAGCGCCTCCTGAGTCACCCGGGTGTGGAACATCAGCCGGAAGATGTGCAGGTGGACATGCTGGTTCGACAAAGTGCTGCGGATCACGTCGTTTCCGGCGATTTTCAAGATCGCGTCATGGAACTGCGCATCGGCGCGGGCAAAGCGCGAGTAGCGCGTGTTGCGATCGACAGGCGCCTCGCCGTGGCCCATGTCGGCGGCGGAATTCTCGAGCTGCTGGAGCGCCTCAGGAGTCATATTGATCGCGGCAAGCCGGGCAGCTTCGGGTTCGATCAGCAGGCGAAAAGCATAGAGGTCTTCGAACTGCTTGCGCGTCCATTGAGGGGCTGCGCTATAGCCGATCAGATGCTCCTTGCGAACAAGGCCCTCACGTTCCAGACGGCTCAGGGCCTCGCGGATCGGCGTCTGCGAAACGCCGAGTTCGCGAGCGAGGACATCAATCGGAATGCGTGCACCAGGCGCAATTTCAAGCGACATCAGCCGGTGATAGATGCTGTCATAGACGCCATCGACCACGCTCATCGGGCGTATGCCGGTCGCCCTGCCTTCCCGCGCCGCTGCATTTGTCACTTCGATTCTCCGACTGCTTATTGACATGCGATCTTTTGTTGCAAATAAGATATCGTATGTCAAATATAATATCGTATAGGATCTGATATAGGATTTGAAATGAAGCTCCCGCCTACTCGGCTGAGGAATTTGACCGTGGCTCTGCTCGAAAAGCGGGGAGTTCCGGCCGACTCCGCTCGCCTTCAGGCAGACCTCCTCTTGGAGGCCGAACTGCGCGGATTGCCCTCCCACGGCCTGCAACGCCTGCCGTTGCTTCTTTCCCGCCTGGATAACGGACTGGCGAATCCCACAACGCGTGGAAACGGAACCTGGCAACGAGATGCATTTCTGAGCATCGACGGCGAAGGCGGCCTGGGCCCGGTTGTGGTCATGAACGCCATGCGCGTCATGCAAGGCGCCCTGAAGGAGACTGGGCTCGCCGTTGCTGCGATCCGCAACGCCAATCACATCGGAATGCTTGCCTATTATGCGGAGGCCGCCGCAAGCGACGGCCTGATCGGTATTGTCATGTCGACCAGCGAAGCGCTCGTGCACCCATACGGCGGAACGCAAGCCATGCTCGGCACCAATCCGATCGCGATCGGCATTCCTGCTGATGGCGATCCTTTCGTGCTGGATCTCGCAACCAGCGTCGTTTCCATGGGCAAGATCAACAGCCATGCGATGCGCGGCCTACCGATCCCACCCGGCTGGGCAATGGACCGAGACGGTCGCCCGACAACCGATCCGCACGCAGCAAAGGCAGGAGCGATCGCGCCCTTCGGCGACGCCAAGGGATATGGCCTGGGTCTTGCGATCGAGCTTCTGGTCGCGGCGCTTGCCGGATCCGATCTCGCACCTGACGTACATGGAACGCTCGACGACATTCACCCCGCCAACAAAGGCGACCTTGTCATTCTGATCGATCCGTCGGCAGGTTCGGGTAGTACAGCAGCACTTGCCGCCTATCTCGACCGCCTGCGCCTATCCCGCCCGCTCGACCCCACCCAACCAGTCGCCATTCCGGGCGATGGTGCACGAGCACGTCGCGCTGCAACCGCGAAAACCGGGATCGAACTGCCGCAGCCGCTTTTCGAACACCTTACGGCCCTCGAGGCCGCTTGAATTCAGCGAGGAGACACGGAATGAACCTATTCGGCATACTGAGGGCGCCGCGCGAACTGCTTTTCGGCGCCGGGCAGCGCCATGCCCTTGGCGGCATCGCCGCCAGGCTCGGCCAACGCGCGCTGGTCGTCACGGACACGCGCCTTGCCGCGGATGCCGATTTGCTCGCGCTGGTGCGGCAACTCGAAGAAGCAGGGCTCGCGGTTATGGTGGACAGTTCCACCCTGCCGGACGTCCCGGTCGAATCGGCCATCGCCAGCGCTACACGGGCCAAGGTCTTTGCTCCTGACCTCGTCATCGGCATCGGTGGCGGGTCATGTCTCGACATGGCAAAATGCGTCGCCCTCCTCCTTACCCACGGCGGACGGCCGCAGGACTATTATGGCGAACATACCGTGCCGGGACCTGTGATGCCGTTGATCGCCATCCCCACCACCGCCGGCACCGGCTCGGAGGTGACGCCCGTCGCCGTGCTTTCGGATGCCGAGCGCAGCCTGAAGGTCGGCATTTCCAGCCCCCACCTGATCCCGGCGGTATCGATCTGCGACCCGGAACTCACCCTCTCCTGCCCGCCTGGCCTGACGGCAATCGCCGGCGCGGACGCCCTGACACATGCGATCGAAGCCTTCACCGCGATCCGGCGCGAGCCCGTTCCCGGCATCGCGCAGCAGCGCGTCTTCGTCGGTAAGAACGCGCTTTCCGACCATTTTGCCCTTGGCGCCATTGGCCTCCTGTGGCAGGGGCTGGAAACGGCCTGCAAGAACGGCGCCGACCGCGGCGCGCGTGAAAAGGTGATGCTTGGCGCAACTCTTGCCGGCCTTGCATTCGGCGTGGCCGGCACCGCCGCGGCCCACGCCATCCAGTACCCCGTCGGCGCGCTTACCCATACGGCGCATGGCCTCGGCGTCGCCTGCCTCATGCCCTATGTCATGACTTGGAACGCGCCACTCATCCGTGACGAACTTGCGAAGATCGCGCTTGCGGCCGGACTCAACGGACCGGATGACGTGATACCTGCCCTCGTTTCGCTCTTTGAACGCATCGGCATTCCCGCCACGCTGCGGGATCTCGGCCTTGAGGAAGACCGGATCGACTGGGTGGCAGAGCAAAGCTTGGGCATTGCGCGCCTCATCCAGAACAATCCCCGCCCGCTGAACCCGCACGAGATGCGCAACCTCGTTGCCGCCGCCTATTTCGGCGATCGCTGCAGCCTGAACTGAGTCGAAAGGACCCCTTCATGACGTTCCATGCCAAGTTTTCCGGTTACGCCGATCCTGCCCTGCATGCCGAGGGCCTCTACATCGGCGGCAAATGGCAAAGCGGCAGCGGTATAACCGTTCTCGATCCTTCGACCGGTAATCTGCTGGCCGAGGTTGCCGACGCTTCTATCGAGGATGCACGGCGCGCCGTCGATGCCGCGGATGCCGCTGCCGCCGAGTGGCGCTCCACTCCCGCTCGCCAGCGATCGGAAATCCTGCGACGCTGGTTCCAGCTGATGACGCAGCACGCTGAGGAGCTTGCAACGCTCATCGCACTCGAAAATGGCAAGGCTCTGCCCGACGCGCGCGGCGAAGTCGCCTATGCCGCCGAATTCTTCCGCTGGTACGCTGAAGAGGCGACCCGCATTCCAGGCGAATTCCGACGCACCCCCTCCGGGTCGCACAATATCCTCGTCGACCATGAGCCGATCGGCATCGCCGTCCTGATCACACCTTGGAATTTCCCCGCCGCGATGGCGACCCGCAAGATCGGACCTGCCCTTGCCGCTGGCTGCACGGTGATCCTGAAACCTGCCTCGGAGACGCCGCTGACGGCCTATGCCATGGCCCGTCTCGGCGAAGAGGCGGGCGTCCCGCCTGGCGTCGTCAACGTGCTGACCACAAGCAACCCAAGCGGAATAACGAATGCGATGCTCGCCGATCCACGCGTTCGCAAGCTCTCCTTCACCGGCTCGACCGGCGTTGGCCGCGTTCTTCTTGCCGAAGCCGCCAAGTCGGTCGTCAGTTGCTCGATGGAGCTCGGCGGCAATGCGCCCTTCATCGTGTTCGACGACGCTGACCTCGAGGCGGCACTCGACGGTGCGATGATCGCAAAGATGCGAAACGCTGGAGAAGCCTGCACTGCCGCCAATCGTTTCTATGTCCAGGCGGGCATCCATGATGCCTTCGTCGCCGGCCTCACTGCGCGGATGATGGCACTGAAGATCGGTCCCGGCTACGATCCCGAGACGCAATGTGGACCGATGATCACGCAAACCGCCGTCCGCAAGATCGACCGGCTCGTCTCCGACGCACTCGCCGCGGGTGCGCGGGCGACCACCGGCGGCAAACCGCTTATGGAAAACGGCTATTTCTATCCCCCGACTGTACTCGAAAACGTCCCCGTAAACGCGTCAATCGCACGTGAGGAAATCTTCGGGCCGGTCGCGCCTGTCTACAAGTTCGAAAGCGACGACGAGGCGATCCGCCTTGCAAACGATACGGAGTATGGCCTCGCCGCGTACATCTACTCGCGCGACCTCAAACGTGCGATGAAGGTAGGCAAGCGCATCGAAACGGGCATGCTCGGCATCAACAGGGGCCTGATGTCAGACCCCGCAGCTCCCTTCGGCGGCGTTAAACAGAGCGGCCTTGGCCGCGAGGGCGGCGTGACGGGCATTCTGGAATTCATGGAGGCGAAATATTACGCGGTTGATTATTGATCGGCGGAGCAGACGATGACAGCACAGGACCTTTACCGCATTCGCGACTTCGTGCCCGATTTCGACACCATCGCCGCAGAGTTCGCCGAACGCAGCCGTGCCCTTTCGGCGCGCGCCGATGTGCGGGCAGACATACCGTACGGCCCGGGCGCCCGGGAGGTCCTGGACGTCATCTTGCCGGAACGCCCGGGGGCCGGCGCGCCCCTGCACGTGTTCGTTCACGGCGGATATTGGCGCTCCGGCGAAAAGGGCAACTATCGTTTCGTCGCCGCACCGGTTCTTGCGGCCGGCGGCATTGCTGCCTTGGTCGAATACGACCTGATGCCTGGCAAACGCCTGGACGTGCTGGTGGATCAGGTTCGGCGATCGGTGCTCTGGCTTCAGGCCCATGCCAGGGATTTCGGAGCAGATCCTGCGCGGCTGACCGTCAGCGGTCATTCGGCAGGCGCGCACCTCGCTTCCTTCCTCGCCGCGACTGGGCCTGAGGAAGCCTACCCGCCCTCCCTGCCGACGCTTCAAGGCTTGCTGCTCCTAAGCGGCATCTACGACCTGTCGGGGATACCGGACAGCTTCCTTCGAGACGAAGCGGAGATGACACCGACAGAGGCGGCCGCATGGTCGCCTCTCACCAGCTCGCAACATTCCTGCCCGTCGCGCATCATCGCCTATGGAGCGGATGAGACGGCGCCGTTCCAAGATCAGGCGGCTGGGCTATGCGAGCTGCTGCGTGCACAGGATGAATGCGCCAAACTGCTCTCCGTTCCTGGCCTCAACCACATGAACATCGTCCTGGACCTTGCTGATTGCGACGGCGTACTCGGCCGGCAGCTTCACGATCTTGTGGCTCGACGTACCGATGAGCCCTAAGGGCCCTGAAGCCAAGGCTCGAAGGCGCGACAAGGGGCAAGCCCGGCGATGAATGCATCCGCCTCGGCGAGCCCAGTGATATCGGCGAAGAAGGACAGATCGCCGGATTGACGCAGTGCCATCAGGCCCTCAAGGAATAAATCGCTGGAACAGACGCGACAGAACTTTTACGGGCAGGAAGAAGCCGGGGCGACATGCGATCCAGCGGGTGGCATCCGTCAGCCCCGCCGGGCACGGTGATGTGCACATGCGGGTAATGGGTCAGCGCCGATCCCCAGGGATGACCGTCAAGCGATAAGTCGCTTCCTTTTTTTGGTGCGCCAGAAGCGAGCGGCGGCTAGCGGAGTCACCGAGCACCAGTTTCTTCAGCAGCTATTGACCCGACTGAGCGGCCAGCAGGCGAAAGAAGCGCTCGGCGATGATTGGCAAGGATGGTGGCCGGACGACGATGGTGGCGAAGGCGACCGCAGCCCAGGACCTAAAGAGTTACAGCCGGCGTGACGGCAACTCGTCGCGCCCAAACGGCAATAGAGCTGCACATGGATTGGCCGGGTCCGCTGCAGCTCCGATCGCGACGTATTCATCATGTAGCTGGGGCTCATTCGCCCTGTTCCATCCAAGGGAACCGCTGCGAACGTCGCTACCCCTAGAGAGTTAGAGACGGCACAGGTGAAATCAAGCGCAATGCCTCTACTCGAAGAATATCTCGACGGTTATACGCCGTGTTCACCGGATGGATTGAGCGTTCCGGTGTTCTTTAAGCAGGAACAAATAAGAACGCGGTTCAGTTAGTTCGGTGGCTCGACTCTCGAACGGGCGGTATCTATGTCTTCAACTGCATCAGCACGTCGCCCGATCAACACTGGGAGAACACATTGGCCGACTCCCTCGACCACGTACCGGCACAAGCGAACAATCTGCTGCGGTTTCTGGCGCTGACCATTGGGGCAATCGGCGTGGTCTACGGTGATATCGGGACCAGTCCTCTCTACGCCTTCCGTGAGGCACTGCGTCCATTTGGACCAGGTGGGGTCGGGCGAGACGAGGTCATCGGCCTCGTCTCGCTCGTGATCTGGACGCTCACAGCCATCGTTACCATCAAGTACGTGCTCTTTCTGCTTCGTGCCGATAACGATGGTGAGGGAGGCACCTTGTCCCTGCTCGCCCTGTTGATGAAGAGGGGAACCAAGTATCCTATCGTGATGTTTTTTGCCGGCATTCTCGGTGCCGCCCTGTTCATCGGTGACGCGATGATCACGCCAGCGCTGTCGGTGCTCTCGGCCGTCGAGGGATTGAAGCTCGTGACGCCGGCGCTTCACGATTATGTCCTTCCGATCTCCGTCGCGATAATCGTGTTGCTTTTCGCCGTGCAATCCCGTGGCACCGGGGCCGTCTCGATATTCTTTGGCCCAATCACTCTAATTTGGTTTCTCGTCATGGCGGCTGCCGGCGTTGCGCATATAGGCGACGACTTGGCAATTCTTTCCGCATTCAACCCGCTCAATGCGGTTGCCTTCTTATGGAATGCCGGTCTCGTAGGCTTTATCGTGCTCGGCGCCATCTTCCTCACGGTGACCGGAGCCGAGGCGCTTTATGCCGATCTAGGCCATTTCGGACGCCTCCCCATCCAGACGGCTTGGTTTGCCGTGGTGTTTCCGGCTCTTGCGTTGAACTACCTCGGACAGGGCGCCCTGGTGTTGTCCCATCCTGATGCTCTCTCCAACCCGTTTTTCTTGATGTTCCCGAACTGGGCCCTGTTGCCGATGGTGATCCTTGCCACTGCCGCAACGATCATCGCCAGCCAGTCCGTGATCACCGGAGCGTTCTCGCTCATAAGGCAAGCGATCCACCTCGGCTTCCTGCCAAGGTTCGAGATCTGCTACACCTCGGAAACGCAGACAGGTCAGATCTACCTGCCTTTGGTCAACAGCATTCTGCTGATTGGCGTGCTGGCCCTCATGCTGTTGTTCGGTAGTTCCGAAGCCCTTGCCCCCGCATACGGCGTATCGATCACCGGCGCGATGGTGATTGATACTATCCTCGCCTTCGAATTCGTCCGCCGCCAATGGGCTTGGCCCGCGTTGACAGCAATAGCCGTCCTGCTTCCATTGTTCAGCCTCGAACTGGTCTTTCTTGGCGCCAACTTGTTCAAGGTTCACCATGGGGGTTACGTGCCCATCCTCATTGCCGGCACCTTGATTACGATGATGTGGACCTGGCGCAAGGGTGTCAGACTGCTGCGTGAAAAGACGGCTCGCCAGGACATTCCGCTCAGCCAGTTCATAGCCATGGTCGAACGAAAGTCTGAGCATGCTCCTGTCGACGTGCCCGGAACAGCTATCTTCCTGACGGCCACGCCCGACACGACTCCGGCAGTTCTGTTGCACAACATCAAGCACAATCACGTGCTGCACCAGCACAATGTCATCCTGACCATCAAAACCGCCAGGGTCCCGTACGTGCCTGAGAAGGACCGCTACACAATTACAAGGCTCTCGGACCGGTTCAGCCTACTGGAGCTGAGATTCGGCTTCATGGATGATCAGAATGTCTCAAGGGCCCTGGCGCGCTGCCGAAAGGAAGGGCTCAAGTTCGAGATCATGTCGACGTCCTTCTATCTCGGCCGGCGCAAGCTGATAGCAGACTCCCAATCAGGACTGCCCCAGTGGCAGGACAAGCTCTTCATCGTTATGGCCGACTCGGCGATTGATCCAACCGAGTACTTCCATCTGCCTCCAAATCGTGTCGTCGAGTTGGGAGAGCAAGTCATCATCTAGGCCAGCCGGCGGGGAGGCCCCCCGGCACTTGCTGTAACCAGCCATCCTCGATGGCGAGGCAATTGTGCTCGATGACAAGGGCCGATCCATGTTCGACACGCCTTTGGGCCGCCGGCGCTGTCGTCGACCGTCTGTAGCCGCCGCATCGTCAGCGATCGAAGGGAAGCGCTCAGTCCAGTGCAGCCGACGCGCGTGACAATTCGACCGGCCGAGACTCGAAGTGACTGCCGCGCATGTTGGAAGTCATGGGCGGCAACAAGAAGCGAGAAGTTCAGGTCGCATATTCGGTAACGCGATCCAGCACGTCACTTGCGCCACTTAATGCCGCAGTTGTCGCCTAACCCCTGATCAACCTCGCCCCTGCGGGATTTTTATCGCCTGAGCTGCCCCGACTGCTGCCCGCCATCCTCAAGGCGCTGCAGGATTTCGCGCACGAGCCGCATGTCCGAGCTGAGATTGTTCAGCAAGTTCTCTACGGCCGGCATCGAGGTTGCGGCCTCGGGAGACCGAGGATGCCGGCACGTGCCGCCTCAGCGTAAAGCTCGGAAAGCGGGTGTGGCGGGCTATCCTGGACAGCCAGGATCGGATCGCGAGCGAAGAAATGACCATTCTTGGCAAACGCGTGCGGCCCTGATCCTACAGCGCCCCTCGTCTTATCAGGCGCGCAAAGGACGCTGCCTACCCGAAGCGGGTGCGTTCACCCGCGTTGGAAACGAGGTCAACGGTAAGATCAGGGTGTCGTTCGCCCATGAGGCGAATGTTGGACATGTCCATCAGGCTGAACGCAGTTGAGAAAGCATCCGCTTCCGTCGCCGTCGGGGCTATGACACTGATCCTCTTGAAGAGTTTCGGCGCTCCCCCGCTGTGCGGATCGATAATGTGGCCGTAGCGGCCGGAGTCGCCGAAAAGAAAGCCGTCCTGGCTCGACGTAGCGACGGCCTTGTTGACGATGTCCAGAGTGCTTTCCGGTGCCGGCGCATCTTCCCTCGACGCAAGACCGACCCGCCATGGGCTGCCGTCGTTTCGCGCTCCGATTGCGCGCATCTCCCCCATGCTGACGAGGCTGTTTGCGATGCCCGCGTCCTTGAGCAACTCGACGACGCGGTCGGTTATGTAGCCTTGCGCGACGCCGTTTAGCGTCAGGGCCATTCCTGGCCGGATGAACGCCACGCGGTCGCGGCCGAGCCTGACCTTGTCGAAGCCGACCCGCGCCAACGCCTGCACCTTCTCGTCATCGGACGGGCCCGCGGGATCGGGACCCTCTACGGAGAAATGCCCTGCGTAAAGCGCCCACAGCGGCTGGACGGTGGGGTCGAAGGCGCCATTCGTCGCCTTCCAGTATTTGCGGCACGCCTCAAGCAGGCGCACCAGATCCGAAGGCGGAGCAGCAATTGCTCCCGCCCGGTTCAGCTCCGAGAGGACCGAGTCGCTCCGGTAGAGGCTGAACACGCTCTCGAGCCGCGAAACCTCCGCGATAACGCGGTCGATCAGACGGGCGGCTTGTGCCTCGTCATCTACGTGCAAAATTATTGTCGCCGGCGCTCCCAAGGCCTGGCCCTTCCAGGTGACCGCGGGGGCAGCGGCCCTCGCTTGCGTGCCGGGTCCCAGCAATGGAAGTCCGGCAGCGGCGGCCATGATGCAGACAGCACGGCGGCGCGTAATCGGATTACCCATGAGTTTGCCCCCCGCCATGGCTGTCGATCTCCAAACCCGCGTCCCGATCGGGAGCATCGGTCCCCAGCACGTAGTCCCTCGGAATCTCGGTAAATCCTGTCACCTGCCCGCCGTTCTTCGCGGCAAAATTCCTCGCGGCGCCTTCATCGAGGAACGGCACTGCTTCCTCGGCCCCCATGCCGCTCTTCACGCTGCTGCGGATGACGTAGAACGCCTTCTTCGCGTCGATCCAATTCTCGGCACCAGGATCTCCCCAGCTCTTTGCAGCGCCCATGTCGGAAACATAGATCGCGGCAATGTCTTTCGGCTCCTCCGGCAGCATGATGAATGCCACGGTGTCGCGCGCCGAGGAGAACCAGATCGGCTCAGGAATGTCCCGGAGGATGACCTGCCCCTTCGGCCCGGGATGTTCGAGGACGTTCATGCCGCAATAGCGCCCCATGGCATCGGCCGTAAGCGCGTATGGAGCGGGCGTTTTCGCCTCCTCCTTTTCACAACCACCGAGGAGAAACATTGCGGTCAGCATTGCCGCAGTAAGCGCCAGCCTCATAATTCCCTCCTTGAGAAGATCACCGTGGCGAAACCGAGCGGGGCAAGCGCCCAGAGCCCGAGAGCGGCGAGCAGAACCGATGAGGAAAGGCCCGTGTGGTCGGCTACACCCCCCATGGCAGAAAGCGCACTCGCACCGCCGGAACCGAGATTCAGCAGCCGATAGACATCGGTGGGATTGGCGAGCAGGAGTGCGTTGAGAACGGCCGTCGGTATTGTTTGCCCTTGAGCGGCAACCAGGCCGCCGAGCAGCGCCATATCGTAGATCAGTACGAAGAACAGCCAGATCCCGATCGCGATGCCGCCGGCCGTGGTCCGCTCGCTCGCCAAGGAACTCGTCAGGTATCCGATTGCGGCGAACACTGCGCCCAGCAGGATCGAGGATGCTATCATCGATGCGAAGGCGCGCCAGCTTTCCGGTCCGATCTGGCTTCCTGTCGCCATCAAGGCTATGGCGGCCACGCCGTAGCCGAATAGCGTCGCGAAGGCGAGTATCGCCAGGTGACCGAGGAACTTGCCGAGGACGATCTCGCGACGTCCGATGGGATAGCTCAGAAGAAGAAGCATCGTCCCCCGCTCCATCTCCCCGACAATGGCGTCATGGGAAAGAAGGAGCGCGATCAGGGGCACGAGGAAGATCGTGAGACTTGAGAGGCTGACGATGACGACATCGAGCCTGTTGACGCCGACCGTGCCGGTCGGCGCGCTTCCAAGAAACGTCAACGTCAAGGCAAGTGCCGCCATCAGCAGCGTCGTTGCCAGGACCCAACGGTTGCGGGTGCCTTCCTGTATCTCCTTCCCGGCGATCGTCAGAACATTTCTCATTTCATCACCTGGGCTTTGAGAAAATGGGCGTAGAGGTCATCGAGCGTCGGCTCGGTGATCGTCAAACCGGAGATCAGCGCCGCATCTGCGGTGATGTCGTGCAGCAAGCGGATTTTCCGATCGGGCAATATTTCCGCGTCGAGGACACCGTCCGCACTCCGGTGCCAGTTCATGCCATCATTCGCCCATCGAGGTGCTGCGTCGATTTGCGAAAGGTTGACGCTGATGCGTGTGGGCAGTTGCGCGATGCGACGTAAATCGTCGAGCGTGCCGTCCGCAATCGCCACGCCGTTGTTGAGGATGATGACGCGATCCGTGCGCCCTTCGAGCTCCGTCAGCGCATGCGACGAGAGCAATACCGTGGTGCCCTTCTCTTGCAACTCCGCGATCAGATCGTAGAAGTTCCTCCTGAGCGCCGGGTCGAGCCCGCTGGTCGGTTCGTCGAGCATCAGGATCCGTGGCGCTCCGAGCAAAGCTTGAGCGAGCCCGAGGCGCTGCCGCATGCCCTTCGAATAGGTCCGGACAGGCCGGTCAACGGCTTCCGCTGCGAGACCTACGCGCTCGAAGAGTTCCTCTGCGGCGGTAGCATCGACGCGCTTTAGTCGCGCATAGAAGCGCAAGGTCTCGCGTCCAGATAGTGCCATGTTGAACGACACGCTTTCCGGCAGGTAGCCGAGGCGTTGACGCACCGCGAAGTCGCCAGTGGCAGGATCCTCGCCGAGGACACGCACTGTGCCCGCCGTGGGCCGGATCAAGCCGAGCATCAGCTTGATGAGCGTCGTCTTGCCGGCGCCGTTATGCCCGACGAGCGCGACCGTCTCTCCCGCGCGGAGCGTGAAGGATACGTCCCGGACGACGGTCGACTTCCCATAGCGCTTGGCCATGCCTGAAACCTGGACGGTCTCATTCATTGTGTAGCTTCCTTGCGTTGGGTCGGAAGCATCAGCGGATGGCTGTCGACGACACCTCCTGGCAGAATCGCCGGAAACTGCGCCTGGGCCCAGCGGATGACCTGAACGGCGGGGCTGCTCGTCAGAAGTTTGGCCTGGGGCGAAGTCCAAAGCACCCTGTCGATGAGATCGTTGGGCCTATAGGGACTGTCTCCGACCCCGTCCCCGTTGAGATCGAATGCCGGATTGTCGCTCCAGTAGTTGCCTCTGCCGTCCGCCGACCAATCGAGGTGACGCGTTCCGACATATTTGACCTGGTTGCGATTGTTTATGAACGCGTTGCCACTGATGCCGTTGCCTTCCGATCCTGCCGTGAAGTGAATGCCGATCGCGCACCCCTCGAACACGTTGTCCCGGAAGCGATTTTTGTTGGCGTTGTAGATGAAGACGCATTTTTCCGGTCCAAGACGGCGGTTTCCGTCGGCGACCGCGCTCCCCTCCTCTGTTTTGGGCATGCCGTGTTCGCTGGATCGGGTTCCTGCCGTTAGCCAGCGCTCGGTCGGTTGCAGGCGACCGACGACGACATTGCCGGTGATTTCGGAACCGTTCGCGTAGTTCAGCAGCAGACCGCGGTCGCGATCCCCATCCGAGCGATTGCCTTTTATTTTCAGGCGGTTGGAAAACATGATCGCATAGCCGACGGCATTGCCCGTCGACACGTTGTTGCTGATCTCGCTGTCGTTTGTGTACATGTAGTGAACCCCGAAACGCAGGTCGCGGAAGCGATTTCCGCTGAAGACATTCCGCCTGCTCGCGTTGGTCGAGATTCCGTCGCGCCCGAAGCTGATATCGTTGTCGAGAACCATCGAGCCTGGCGCATTCCATACCGTGACGCCATTCCCTGCTTCACTCAGGCGGCCTTCCTGCAGGCCGGCAATGCGATTTCCCCTGACGATGCTTTCTGATGCTCCGTGAAGATACACCCCAAAGAGATTGCCGGTAATCGTGTTGTCCTCGATCACGGCGCGCTTGGCGGTCTTTGCAGCAAAGATCCCCGAATCGAGCTTTGTAAGATCAATACCGGAACCGCTCACCTGCAGGCGGCGAATCGTAACGCCCTCCGCGGTGATCGTGATGACGCTGCCCTTGCCATTCCCGACGACCGATGCGCGCCCCTGTCCTACGAGCGACAAGGCTTTGTCGATCGTGACGGGCCCCATGTGTTCCCCGGCCTGCAACGTGATTACGTCGCCGGGTGTCGCCGCATCGATCACCGTTTGGAGGGGCCGCCCCTCGTCCGGTGCAACGGAACGGCTTTCCGCACGCGCGAGCACCGGTAAGGCGGCCATTATAGCCGCCGTCCCGATTCGCAATGTCAGGGCTCGCAAGCTCATCATGCTGCCGTAGGTTCGACGAACATGCGTCCCTTCATTTCCATATGCATGGCGTGGCAGAACCACGAGCAATAATACCAGTAGACGCCTGGCTTGCTGGCCTTGAAGGTGACAGAAGCGGTCGCCTGTGGAGCCACTTCCATGTTGACGCCGTAATTGACGATGGCGAAACCGTGGGTCAGGTCTTCGACCTCGTCGATGTTGGTCACATAGACGGTGACCTCATCGCCCTGCTTCACGGTGAAGGTTTCCAGGCCGAAGGCCGGAGCGGAGGACGTCATATAGACGCGCACCTTGTTGCCGTCTCGAATGACTTCCGAATCGACCGTGAGATCGATGTTGTCCGCCTTTGCCTGGGCTACCGCGTCCGCGAAGAAGGGATCCTCGCGGTTCCAGACGTGCACGGGGTTGATCTTGGAGGCATGCACGATCGTCGCGTCATGCGGCTCGGCAAAGGTCGGGTTGTCGTGGACGATGACCATTTCTTCCCCGGAAATGTCGATCAGCTGATCGTTTTCCGGTTTCAGAGGGCCGACGTTCAGGTAACGGTCCTTGGAGAACTTGTTCAGCGAGATCAGCCACTTGCCGTCGGCGTCCTTGGTCTGCCCCATGGACGTGTGGTTGTGGCCAGGTTGGTAGTGGACATCGAGCTTCTGGCGAATGGGATCAACCTTCACACCCGCATAGGCACGCTTGGCGTCCTCGATATTCCATTTGCAGACCTGGCTATCGATGAACAGCGTCGTATAGGCGTTGCCCTTGCCATCGTAAGCGGTGTGCAATGGGCCGAGGCCAAGTTCTGGTTCAGCAACGACCGTGTCGCGCGGCTTGATCTTGTCCTCGAACAGGTCATCAAACTTGCGCACGTCGAAGACGGTCACGGTCGGAGACAGCTTGCCGTTCGCGACGACGTGGATCCCGTCAGGTGCCGTGTTGATGCCGTGCGGGCTGTTCGAAACCGGGATATAGCGCGTGTAGGGTGAGCCCTTGCGACCATCGAGAACAGGCACACCGCCCATTTCCTTGTAGTCGCCCTTGGCGACCGCTTCCTCGATCCGCTTGAGATCGAACACGACGACCCAGTCCTGCTCGCTGGCCATCATCTCCGCGAGGTTGACGCCCTCTTCGGAGTTGTAGCAGGTGGCAAAGCAATACTTGCCCTGATAGTCGGCATCGACGTTGTCGAGGTTGCCGTCGACCATGACTTGCCACGCGACCTTCATGGTTTCGCCGTCGACCGCGGTGAAAATCGCGCTGTACTGCTTATGATCGTCCAGAACCTTGCCGTCGTTCGGGATCGGCACGCGATCCTCGCCGTTGCAGAAGACGTATCCGGTTTTCGGATACTTCTGAACCCGCATGCCGTGAACAGTGTGCTGGTTGGGAAGCTGGATGATCTTGTCGCACTTCATCACGTCGAGCCGGATGCGGCAAATGCGTGTATTCGCCTTGTCGTTGGCGAAGAGATAGCGCCCGTCATAGGTCCCGTCGGTGAACGAAGGATGCGGGTGGTGAAGATCGCCGTTGAGATAGAGGCCGCCCTGCTCCTTCAGGAACTCCACGGTCTCGGGAAGCAGCCCTTCGGTCAGGATCTTTCGGCTTTCATTCGTCTGGCCCCAGCCCGTGGCGCTGCACCGGTTGAAGACGGGGATCCGCATCATTTCACGCATTGACGGTGCGCCGACGACGCGGACTTCGCCTGTCTGCCCCGATGAGAAGAAGACGTAGTATTCATCGAGCTCACCCGGCTTCACTTCGTAGCTGGAGCCGGATGCTTCCTGCGCCTTTGCCGGCGTTGCCGTGCCACCCGAGAGCGTCAGCGCGCCACCGGCGCCCATTGCGCCGGCGGCCGCCACAAACGCGGACGTGCCCAGCATTTGTCGTCTGTTCAGACGCATTTTGGTTTCTTCGTTTGACATTGTGCCTCTCCTTGGATGTTGGCGTCAGACGGGATTTTCCGGTGCCTTCTCATGTCTCCTGATCGGGACACCCTTGTGGGTCACGGCGGTCTTCGCCGGCGCCTCCCCCCGCGAAGCCGGGGTGGAAAGCGCCATGAACTTCTCGCGTTTCAGCCGCACCTGGATCATGTGCGGACAGCGCTGATCGTCGTGGTAAAGCTCCTGGCAGTGCATGCAGTAGATGCACTCGTTGACATTGATGCCGCCCTCCGGGTGGATCGATTGGACGGGGCATTCTTTCGCGCATCGCTGGCAGGGCGAGCCGCATTCCGGCCACCGCTTCAGCCACTGGAACATGCGGATTCGCCCAGGAATCGCGAGAGCGGCGCCCAGCGGGCAAAGGTAGCGGCAATAGAACCGTTCGATGAACAGCCCGGCGGCGAGCAGGGTCAGTGCAAAGATGACGAAGGGCCATTCGCGCGCGAATTTGAGAATGATGGCCGTCTTGAACGGTTCCACTTCCGAGAACATTTCAGCAAGCGCGAGCGAATAGAGCGACAGCCCGAACAGGCCGAGGAAAATGATGTACTTGATCGGCCAGAGACGTTCATGCAGTCCCCAGGGCACGCGGACCTGCGGCACTTTCAGCCACCGGGCAATATTGTTGGTCAATTCCTGCAAGGCGCCGAACGGGCACAGCCATCCGCAGAAAGGACCGCGCCCCCAGAAAAGCAACGCGGCGGCAACGCTTGCCCACAGGAGAAAGACCAAGGGGGCAGAGAGAAAGAACTCCCACTGGAAGCCGGTCACGAGCGAGTTGAAGAATGTCAGGACGTTGACGACGGAGAGTTGCGCGTTGGCGTACCAGCCGAGCCACACGAGCGTGAAGGTGAGATAGCCACGCCTCACCCACCCGAACAACACCGGTCGTTTCACGAGCCAGTCCTGAAAGAAGAAGATGAGGGTGAGGACAAGCACCGCTGCAATCGCGATCGCGACCGATATGCGGTTCATATCCCACATCTTCATCCAAAGTGGCGCGCTTGCCGCAAGCGGATCGTCAGGCGCGATCTGCTCGACGGCACCTGGCTCCGGGGGCGGTGCCGGTGCAGCTTCGAACTTCACGTAGGCATCGGGGAGCGTGTAGCCGAGATTATAGGGAAGCACCGCCTTTTCGCGCCCCACCGAACTGCGCTGGACCAGCAGTTGCAGTTCCCAGGGAGCCGTCACATCGAAGCCGAACTCGGCCGGAACCACGAAAAGCGCAATTTCGCGAAGATGCGGAGCCCCTGCGGCGGCAAGTGCGGGCAGCCGCGTGTGATTGCGGTCGCGGAACCGCAGGCCCTGGCCATCCTGGAGAAGCTCGATGCGGTCGAAGATGCCGCCTCGAACGTAACCTGATCCCTTGAATGAATAGGCTCCGTCCCCCGCCACGACGATCGCTTCTTCACCGGGTTTGAGTTTGGCGCGCATCTGCTCATAGCGCGCTTCGCCCAGGAGCGACCTTCCAATGCTCGGGACGCTGACCGGTGCGATGTAAAGGTCGATGAACCTGTCGCTTGGCTTGCGTGTCTCCGGGTGCGCGGCCGCGCTTGCTTGCCCCGCCTGCCGGAATGCGCCCGAGACCTCTCCGACCGTCAGCCGGAGGCTTCTGATCGAACCGTCGCCGACGAGCGTCTGCCAATCGCTGAGGTCGCTTTTGTGAAGATCCACCCTGCGGATCTCGGAGGAAGGTCCGGACGCGGCGGCGATGTCCGCGCCGAGCCTGTTGCTGCGGATGAGCTTGAGAGCGGAGCGGACGATGCTGTCGCCCATGACGAGGACGGTCACGGTTGCGCCGCTGACGATATCGACCTGCGGCGGCCGTTCGGCACCCGCCGAGACGCGCCCCAGATCTTTGCCGATCAATGAATTGACCGAAGCAACAACCTTGGCCTCCGGAATGCCGATGAGGACGATCGGCTCCTTGTGCTCGATGAGTTTCAGCCCGCGTACGATACCCTTGGGATCAATGCCGACGACGATATGGATGGGCTTGCCGGAATAACCGACCGAACTCGTAACGTCGGAGTTGAGGAAGGCGTATCCCAACAACTCGTCGCCGTGAAAGATGGGCGCGATCGGAGGGTTCCCCGTCGCCTCGCCGAAACGGGTGGCGCCAGGGAAGATTTCCCCGGGCTGCACCTTCTGAAGCTGGGCAGACAGCTGGCCGGCGGCCATGCTTGGAAAGGCAACGAACAACGCGATGCAGAAAACGGTGAGACCGCGGACAAGGCTTTGGAAATACATTTGACTGATCGCTGTCTGGCACATCGATTTCTGGGCCGTAGGCGCCCACTGCATCGCGTCCATCTGACATGACCGAGAAGGAACTTCTTTGCGCCAAATCAACCCCATCCAATTCGTTTCGGGCCAGTCTGCCCCTGTTAGAGGAATCGTTTCGCGCGCCAGCCGGGAGAGCAGAAGATGCCGGAGAAGAAGACGGAACCATGGGCAATGGCGTCGATGGACGAATTGCTCGCCTTCGCGTGGGCCATGGAACAAGAGGCGATCGACGGCTACGTTTCGCTCGCAGCCCGCATGCGGGCGGAAAACCGCCCCGATCTTGCCGCGGTCTTCGAGCGTCTAATCGCGGAAGAAAGGGGACACATTGGCAAGGTGGACCAATGGCTCGGTGACAGGACGCCGGAGCCCATCACCCTGGCCAAGCCGCTCTTCGACGACGAAGGAGCGGGCGTTGTTGCTCCCGAGCTACTGACCTCGTACCGCGCCTTCTCCATTGCCGTGCGCAACGAGGAACGAGCCTTTGTGTTTTGGACCTATGCGGCGGCGCATGCACCTTCCGAGGAAATCAGACAGGCGGCCGAACGAATGGCAAGCGAGGAACTCAGCCACGTGGCGACGCTGCGCCGCGAGCGGCGGATGGCATTTCATGAAATGCGCCGCGCCGATTCCGACTCCATGAAGGGCGACTTGCCGGCATTCGAAGAGCGGCTTTCGAAACTGTTGTCTCACGTCCCAGCGCCGGCATTTGGTGAGCGTGCGGAGCGATTGCGCGGCTTCGCGAACGAGGCGCTGGAGCGGGCAAGCGCTCTGAGAGTGGTGCCACCCGCGGAAACGCTTCTCTTGCAGCACGTTCCGAAGAACGTGACCGGACGTATTGTCCCGCTTTGCGAATTCCTGCTCGATTGTTATCTGGACCTTGCGGAGCGCGAACGCACGGAGCCGGTGAGGGCGCGGATGCAGACGTTCGCCAGCGAGGTCATTCGCTGCCTCTATGCAGCACGGGAGCAGTAGGCGCTGCCACCCGCAGGAGGCACGCAGTTGCTGTGGGTGCTGGAACTCAAACCGCCGCGAGCGGTTGTGCGTGCGGAAAAGTCACCTTTCCAAATTTGCGTTATGTCAAAAGTCGATGGTGTCAGCCGGGCTAAACCGTGCTGCGACACCAAGATGCGAGTGTCTTCCAACAAGGAGAGCTGAGAGTCGCAAGGGCAAGACGCGGCTTTCGCCCGCTCGCGGTCCAAGGCATATGGGATATGCCGTAGTCGTTCTGGCGGTTATGTTCGCTTGGTTTGCCGACGGGCCAGCACCTTTGCCGGCGGCGAAACAGGTGCCTATACCAGGCCTGAGTGGCTCTACCGTCCGCGGTAGCTCAACGTGGCCGACGACATCGCCGAAAGCCGTTCCGTGTCCCGCGTCAGGCGATCGCGAAGCTGCGAGCGGATGCAAACCGGATCGGTTGCGCTGGCGACGCCGGCAAGCGCCATGGCCTGGCAACGGCAGCCGCCGAAATCCAGCTTCTTTCGCTCGCAGCTCCGGCACAGGTCCGGCATCCAGTCCTCGCCGCGATGGGCGTTGAACGCGTCACTTTCGTACCAGATCGTGGCGAGCGCGGCTTCGCGCACATTCTCGAAAGACAGGCTCGGGATCGTTTCCGCGGCATGGCACGGAAGCACGCGCCCCGAAGGTGTGACGTTCAGGCCGACACGGCCCCAGCCGCCCATGCAGGCCTTTGGATAGCTGGAGTAGTAGTCGGCCGGCACATAGTCGATCACCAAGATGCCCTGATATCTTTCGCGCGCCGCCGCGACCGTTTGCGTCGCCTGTTCGACCTGTTCGCGCGTCGGCATGAGCGCCGCCTTGTTGCGCTCGGCCCAGCCGTGAAACTGCACCGTTGCGACTTCGATACGGCGCGCCTTCAGCCGTATCGCCAGTTCGATCATGGCCTCGATCTCGCCCATGTTCTGCCTGTGGCAGACGGCATTGAGCGTCAGCGGGATCCCGGCATCCGCCACCCAGCCCGCGATCGCGATCTTTCTTTCATATCCGCCGCTGTAGCCGCCGATCCGGTCGGCGCTTTCGGGCGAAACGCCCTAGACGGCCCAGGCCTCGCCGTCGAGGCTGACGGCCAGCGACGATTGGGTCTGCGGCCTGACGGCGGAGGCAGGATCGCGCGCCATCGTGCAATTCAAACAGCCGCAATTCCATTGCGGGAGACCGCCGCCGGCGGCGGCCCCCAAGACGACAAGACGAAGATCGGACGCTTCATTCACTGGTCTATCCCGAGACGCGTTGTGAGCCGACCATCGTGCGGCGGAGCGTCAGAAGAGGATGGGCTCATCTCCGTCCGCAGGAGCGTAGCGGGTGATTTCCATCGCGCAGCTGACTTCAATGAATTTTGGTTTATGCCAGGACATGTTTCCTCCATTCGTCCGATTGGTGTGCTCGCTCCCGCATTTGCAGGCGCCCTTGCATCTGGATCGAACACGAAACAAGCTTTGCTCGCAAAGAGCGCTGCTTGGGTGAGAGGCCGGAACGGCTTTCTCCGCTCCGGCAAGACCCGGCGGCGCCGTCGCCGGGATTGGCAAATCGTTTCCTGGACGAAAGTTGCCGATCGCAGACCGTCATTGGCTGGTAACGCACTCCTTACCCGAAGCCGTAACGAAAAGCTCTTGGCTGGTCGCCTTCTGAGATCGAACCTACTTCCGTAAGCAAATGGTAACGACCGCGCAGATCTCCGCAATACGACCTAGGGACAATCGACATCGGGCCCGCCATGGGTAACGCGCGGAGCCACAAGGGCCGCCGACACTACGACCAAGGTGCAATAGCCCACGGCTTTGTCGTGGGAGGATGATCGATGCCGCTAGACGGTTGCGGCTTACGCGACCGATTGCGAGGGAAGGAGATCGATATGAACAGATTGATGCTGGCTGCCGTGACGGTCCTGTCACTGGCGGGACTGGCCCAGGCGGAGGTGACGGAGGAAGACCTCGCCAAGGACGCCACTACGGTCGGCGATGTGCTGACGAACGGCATGGGGAGGGGTCTGCAGCGCTTCTCCCCGCTCGAGACGCTCAACAAGACCAACGTCAAGAACCTTGTGCCCGCTTGGGCATTCAGCCTCGGCGGCGAAAAACAGCGGGGGCAGGAAAGCCAGCCGATCGTCTATGACGGGATCATGTATATCACCGCCTCCTACAGCCGCCTTTTCGCCATCGATATCAAGACCGGTAAGGAGCTCTGGCAGTTCGACGCCCGCCTACCGGAAGGCATCCTTCCCTGCTGCGACGTGGTGAACCGGGGTGCTGCAATCTATGGCGACAATATCTACCTCGGAACGCTGGACGCCCGCCTCGTCGCACTGAACCGCAAGACGGGCGATGTGGTCTGGAACAAGAAGATCGCCAATTACAAGGAGGGCTACAGCTACACCGCCGCGCCGCTGATCGTGAACGGCCTCGTCATTACCGGCAATTCCGGCGGCGAGTTCGGCGTCGTCGGCGAGGTGCAGGCGCGCGACGCCAAGACAGGCGAGCTTGTCTGGACTCGGCCCGTCATAGAAGGGCACATGGGCACCTACAAGGGCAAGGAAAGCACCATGACCGGGACGCTGAACGCGACCTGGCCCGGCGACATTTGGAAGACCGGCGGCGGTGCCACCTGGCTCGGTGGTTCCTACGACGCCGATACCGACACGCTTGTCTTCGGCGCCGGCAACCCCGCCCCCTGGAACAGCCACCTGCGTGGCGCCGGCAAGCCGGTCGAGGGTAACAAGGGCGACAATCTCTATGCCGCGAGCCGCCTCGGCATTAATCCCGAGAATGGCGAGATCAAGTGGCACTTCCAGACAACGCCTCGGGAAGGATGGGACTTTGACGGCGTCAACGAGGTCGTTCCCTTCGTCTCCAAGGATGGCAAGAAGCGGTTCGCAACCGCCGACCGAAACGGCTTCTTCTATATTCTCGATCGCGAGGACGGGAAGTTCGTCACCGCCTATCCCTTCGTCAAGAACATAACCTGGGCCAAGGGCATCGATAAGAACGGTCGTCCGATTTATGTGGAGGAAAACCGTCCTGGAGATCCCACTGCGGCGGCCGACGGCGGTAAGGGTCAGCAGGTCTTCGCGGTCCCATCGTTCCTCGGTGGCAAGAACTGGATGCCGATGGCCTACAGCCAGAAGACCGAACTTTTCTATGTGCCCTCGAACGAATGGGGCATGGACATCTGGAACGAGCCGATCTCCTATAAAAAGGGCGCGGCCTATCTCGGTGCCGGCTTCACCATCAAGCCGCTTTTCGAGGACTATATAGGCTCGCTGAAAGCGATCGACCCCGACAGCGGTGAGATCAAGTGGGAATACAAAAATAGCGCTCCGCTCTGGGGCGGGGTGATGGCAACGGCAGGCGGCCTTGTCTTCGTCGGGACGCCCGAGGGTGAGTTCAAGGCTCTCGACGATGAGACCGGCGAGGTCCTCTGGACGTTCCAGACCGGTTCCGGAGTCGTCGGCCAGCCCGTCACCTGGGAGCAGGACGGAGAGCAATATGTGTCGGTCATTTCCGGCTGGGGCGGTGCCGTTCCGCTCTGGGGCGGCGAAGTCGCCAAGAAGGTCAATTACCTCAACCAGGGTGGAATGGTGTGGACCTTCCGTTTGCCAAAACAGTTGGCTTTGGCACAATAGGCACAAGGGGCCGGGCTTTGGCAGCCCGGCCCTCGAACGCCGTGACTACGGCAGAATAATGCGGAGCGCGCGCACATGATCATCATCCGCAACTCCTTCCATGGACCGCGTCCGAATCTGGTGCCGCCTCTACTTAAGCCCATCGAGTTGCGATCGGCGCTGATCGTGGACGATCACCCCTTGTTCTGTGATGCCCTGGCGATGACATTGACCGGTCTTGTCGGCATCGAATCCACCGATTCCGTAGGAACGCTTGAAGCCGCCCTTGCACGGCTTGACGGCGATACGCCGCCGGATGTCGTGGTGCTCGATCTCAATCTGCCGGACGTCAATGGACTCGACGGCGTCGTCCGCCTGAGACAGGCGGTCCCCGGGGTCCCAATCGTCGTTGTCTCGTCGCTGGACGAATTGAAGATCATCCGGGCCTTGCTCAAGGCCGGGATCAATGGCTTCGTGCCAAAGCATGCGGTTCGAGACGAGTTTCGTGCCGCCTTCGCGGCGATCGCTCGGGGCGAAATCTATGCGCCACAGATGGCGCTGGAGCCGGGCAGCCCTTCCTTGTCCGACGAAGCAATTGCCAGGCTGGGGCTGCTGACGCGCCAACAGGCGAAGATCCTGCAGCTCGTCTGCGCCGGCCTGATGAACAAGCAGATCGCCTATGAGCTTTCCATCGCCGAAACCACGGTGAAGGCGCATGTCACTGCGATCATGCGCAAGCTCGGCGTCCAGACGCGGATGCAGGCGGTATTGTTCGCACAGGAGGCTCGCTTCACGGCATTAACGCCGGAGGAATGACGCCCGCGACCTGCGGTGGCCCTCCAAAGGTCACTGGATTCCAGACCGATTACGGTTTTACTGTAGTTTCGGGAGGAAGAGGGAATGAGAATATTCGGTGGGAGCGGCTTCGCGTGCGAGGCGATTGTCCCGCGCGGCAGCGTTTCGGCGCGCGATCCGAACGCCTTGGAGACACTGGCACGGCAACTGGGGCCGGGGCCTTTTTCGCTAATCATGCTTTTCGTTTCGCCGGCGGGCGACCTGGAGCATCTGCCCGGCGAGGCAGTGCGGGTCTTCGGTGACATCCCGATCGTTGGCTGCACCACCGCAGGCGAGATTTCCGACGCCGGCTACAACGAGGACTCCATCGTCGCGATTGCCCTGCCCGCAGAGTACTTCCGCGTCGAAACGCTGACGATCCCCGACCTGATGCGGCTCGACCCGCCCGCTCTCGCCGCCGCCCTTGTCCGAACGCGCACGGCGATGGCTCAGCGCTATCCCGAGCTTGCACACGAGTTTGCCATCCTCCTGGTGGATGGGCTTTCGCAGAAGGAAGACGAACTGACCTCGGCACTTGCGGCTGGCATGGGAGCAACACCGATGCTCGGCGGCTCGGCCGGCGACGGGACACGCTTTGCCCAGACCTTCGTGCTCGAGGGCCACCGGGTGAAAGAGAACGCGGCCGTGCTGGCGCTGGTGCGCACGGAGTGTCCGATCCGCGTCTTCAATTTCGATCACCTCGTGCCGACAGAAAAACGCATGGTGGTCACCGAGGCCGATCCCGGCCACCGCATCGTCCGCCAGATCAACGCCGAGCCCGCCGCACGAGAATACGCGCGCCTCGTCGACATGGATCCCGAGCAGCTCAGCACCTTTACGTTCGCCGCCCATCCGGTCGCGGTCCGCATGGGAATGCGACATCACGTGCGCGCCATCCGTCAGGTCATGGAAAACGGCGACCTTGTTTTCTTCTCGGCGATCGACGAAGGCGTGGTGCTGACGATCACCGAACCCGGTGACATGGTCGGTCAGCTCAACCGCGAGCTCACTCGCCTTTCCTTGCCCGAGCGTCCGACAGCGATCCTTGCCTTCGATTGCATCCTGCGCCGGTTGGAGGCTGAGGAAAAGCAGATCGCTGGCCGCGTCTCCGAGCTCTTGCGCCGCCACGGCGTTGTTGGCTTCTGCACCTATGGCGAGCAGTTCGGACCGATGCACGTGAACCAGACGATGACCGGCGTCGCCATCTATCCGCCAGGCACTGTGCTACCCGAAAAGGTTCCGTAATGGCCCGCATCTCTGATTGGCTGATTGATCCCGACGCCCATCCCGAACGCAACACCGAGAAGCTTTTGACCATCGCCGAAGTGCTTATGCGTCAGGTCGAGCAGGCATCTGGCGAACGCGGGATCGCCTATGAGCAGTTCCAGCGCGCCGCCCAACTGGAAGAGCGGGTTCGGCAACGCACGTCCGATCTCGAAGCGACGCTGAAGGTGCTCAACGATACGAATGCGCGGCTGGCTGAGGCCAACCATGCGACCGAGCGCGCTCGCCGCGACCTGGCCGATGCCATCGAGGCGGTGGAGGAAGGTTTCGCCCTCTTCGATGCCGGCGAAATCCTGGTGATGTACAACTCCCGATTTTGCTGCGATCTTCAGGACGTGCGAGCCGTGCTTCATCCTGGGCTGCCGTTTGCGGATTATATCGAAGCCTGCAGCCGGTCGCGCTTTCTGGCCCTACCGGAGGGCGAGGCACCGGCTGGCTGGATGGCAACGAGGATGCAGCGCCATCACGCGCGCAGCGTGTTCCAGGTGGCGCTCGTCGGCGACCGCTGGCTGCAGGTGAGCGAACAGCCCACCTCCAACGGCGGTACGGTCGTGCTCCAGACGGATGTCACCGAGATCATTCGCATGGAGCGGACGGAACGCGGCAGGATGCTGGACGATCAGGCCCGCCTAATCCGTGCGACGCTGGAACATATCAACCAGGGAATTTGCATCTTCGACGCGGGCGGTCGGCTGGTCGGCTGGAACGAGCGGCTCCGCCTGCTGCTCGATATTCCGGTGACCGTCCTGCGCACTGGCACCGGCTTCGACACGCTGCAGCGCTGGATCCGTCGCGACAGCGAACTGGTCAGCGCCCTCGCTCCTTCGGCCCTTTCCGCCTGGGCAGCCCAAACGACAACGCGGCCCCCCTTGTTCCTGGAGATCCGTCGCACTTCGGGAATGATTCTCGTCGTGTTTGCAGAGGAGACGCCGGATCGAGGCTTCGTGATGTCGTTCAGCGACGTGACGCGCGAACGGCAGGCGATCCAGGCGATGCAGCGCGCCAACGCTTCTCTGGAGGCGCGGGTGGCGGCCCGTACGGAAGACTTGCGCGCCGCGCTGGCGGATGCGGAACGGGCCAATTCCACGCGCGCGCGTTTCGTCGCAGCCGCCAGCCACGATCTCTTGCAGCCGCTCTCCGCCGCAAAGCTCTTCGTAGCCTCGGCCCGCGACGAGACAGAGAACGATCACGCCGGCAGCACACTCGACAAGGCCCACAAGGCGCTAGCAAGCGTCGAGGCGATCCTCGGAGCGCTGCTCGATATCTCGCGGCTGGACGAGGCTGTCGTCGAGATTTCGCCTGTGCGCCTTGCACCGCTGATCGCCCAACTCACCGACGAATTTGCGCCGACGGCCGAGCGCAAGGGTCTGAAACTTGCCATGCTGCCTTGCACGCTGACGGTTTACAGCGATCCGGCCTACCTGAGGCGGATCCTGCAAAACCTGATCAGCAATGCGATCCGCTACACGCGCACCGGCCGCGTCCTCGTGGGACCGCGGCGCATACCGGGCGGCGTGCGCATCGAGGTGCATGACACAGGTCCCGGCATTCCCGCCGAGGAGCAGCGGGCGATCTTCCGCGAGTTCCACCGATTGAATGCCACGGCATCCGCCTCCGAGGGCCTCGGACTTGGCCTCGCCATCGTCGAGCGCGCCTGTGCGCTTCTCAACCATCGACTGGCTTTGCGCTCGACGCCGGGCCGCGGCACATGTTTTGCGATCGAGCTGGAGCAGGCGGCCGCACACACCGCCGTCGGCTACCATCGTGGCGACGCCGTGGAGGACGGATGGTCAGGCGACGGCGGCGATCGGATCGCACTTCTCATCGAGAACGACGAGGAGCTGCGCCATGCGATAAGCCTGCTCCTGGAGCGACGACGCATCACAGTTCTGGAGGTGGCGAGCGGCGAGGAGGCATTGGAACTGGTCGATGAGATGGGCATTGTGCCCGATCTTTATCTGGTCGACCAACAGCTCGGCGACGGACTCACGGGCATCGAAACCTTGATGGCTCTGAAGATGCGTCACGGCGACCGGCCTGCAAGGATCATCACCGCCGACCGGACGCCGAGCGTGCGCGAGGCCTGCGCCGCGGCTGAGATCGAGATCATCTACAAGCCGATTGACCCTGACGTACTCGAAGCCTTCATCGCCCGAGCGGGATGAGTTTGCGCCTCGCATCCGATGCTCCAACCATTTGGAATTAAATCACATTTTTTTGTTTCATCGCGATTGGCACCAAGGTCGCATTGCGTCGCCCTGCCCTTTCGATATTTGCTTGTGTCAGTTTCAAAACCGCAGGAAGAGATGAATGCTGAGAAGAACGGGTATCATGGCCGCGATCGTGCTCATTGCCGCAGGGGCCTTCGCCGAGGAACACGAAATAAAGATGTTGAACAAGGGCGAGAGCGGGGCGATGGTCTTCGAGCCGGCCTTCGTGAAAGCCGCACCCGGCGACACGATCCGTTTCGTACCGGCGGACAAAGGCCACAATGTCGAGTCGATCAAAGGCATGCTGCCCGACGGCGTGGACAAGTTCAAAAGCAAGGTAAACGAAGAATACGTGATGACCGTCACCGTGTCGGGCCTCTACGGCATCAAGTGT
The DNA here is from genome assembly GCF_013283645.1 of Sinorhizobium psoraleae. Taxonomy (GTDB): domain Bacteria; phylum Pseudomonadota; class Alphaproteobacteria; order Rhizobiales; family Rhizobiaceae; genus Sinorhizobium; species Sinorhizobium psoraleae. Next base: position 550,131 of record NZ_JABEKV010000003.1, on the reverse strand, counting down.
TCGCCGCACTTCTCCATGGGCATGGTGGCATTGATCCAGGTCGGCGACGTGCCGGCCAATGTCGAAGCCGTGAAGGCGGTGAAACTGCCGAAGAAGGCCGATGAGCGGATAAAGGCAGCACTTTCCCATTGAGCGAGCGACGCAAGAAGAGCCCACAGCGCCGCGGGTTTGATCGGACGCAGCGCTGGAGCTTTATCACGGTCCCGAGACTCTTCGCGAAAGTCTGGCCTTCAGTGCCCAACACAGACTTCCCCCTTGCGTGGACAGCTGACCTTGCAAACAGTTTCGCTTAGAGAAATCGTCTACGGACTGGCGAGCGAACCGGCGAGATGGGGCAAGATACTCGCCGTCTATGTCAAAGATCCGGACAACCAGCTTTAGCCCCGGTCCAAAAGATCGATCAGGTGGAAACCGACGTTCGGTGCGCTCACGGCTGCCACCGCGGCGATTCAGGCTAGTATTGGCCGGTTGGAAGGCTTGGGAAATGCTCTACCATTTCGCCAAGCTGAACGCACTTATGTTTTGACTGTTCGAACACTGATGGCAGGCGGCGCGAAGTCTGGGTCGGCAAATGAACCTACCGCAACCCCGATCCAGGACGGGGAGCCATTGGCCTTAATAGACGGTCGAGTCGCAAGTCGGGCAAAAATGCATTCGGACGTTGCGACCGCTTTGCGCCATTGTTTGATCCTTCCGATTGCAAATTAAAACCAAATTTGTTTCTGCACATCTGATTTTCAAATAAAACCAGTTTAATAGTCGATACGCTTCAGGACAGAAAGGGTGATTTCTCATGGGGCTGCAGTGCGCTGATTTTTACGACGCAGAGCTGTCGCGGCATAATCGGCATTTACGGGCCGCTGCCAGCGTCGGAATGCGCGACCGAGTGCTCGATGTCGGTTGCGGTGCAGGCCAAACCACCCGTGAGGCCGCCTGCGTCGCGGTGGAAGGGGAGGTGATCGGGGTGGATACTTCTGCTGAGATGCTGAAGATTGCGCAGCAACGTTGCAAAGATGCAGGGCTTCGGAATGTCGTGTTTGAGCTGGGCGACGCGCAACACCACAACTTTCCGGCTGCCAGATTCGACCTATGCATTAGCCGGTTCGGAGTAATGTTCTTTGCTGATCCGGCGGCGGCATTTGCCAATATCGCCCGGGCAATGCGCTCGGGGGCGCGCCTTGCGTGGATGGTGTGGCAGAGTCAGGAGCGCAATGAGTGGTCAGGCGCCATAAGGCAAGCGTTGGCTCCGGGGCGCGCGATTTCAGAAGATGCCGGCAAGGCGTTTTCACTTGGCGATCCCGCCATCGCCACAGAACTTCTTAGCGCTGCCGGCTTCGCCTCGATCGACTTTGTCGAGATTCAAGAGCCGGTCTTTTACGGACCAAACGTTGATGCCGCTTTTGATGCGCTCACCGATCTCTATCTAGTGAAGGACGCGCTCGCGCGCACGGATGAACCACCGGACCAGCCACAGCAGCGGCTGCGTGACTTGCTGGACTCGCATATGACTGCCGAAGGTGTGTTTTTCGATTCGCGTGCATGGATCATCAGCGCTGTGCGAGCGACTGATTGATAGGGGACTGTGTGGTGTGCAATTTCCAAGGGTTCAGCGGTTGCAAAAATCGCCCTGGCGGTCCGCAGCTTTGAGGCTCGGCGGCCGCAAAGGCCGGCGAAAAAAAGAAGATTGCGCCGGACGGTGAGATCGAGGTCGATGGTCCGCTGTTGGAGGACGACGCCGATGTGCCGAAGGGCGCCCGGCGGTTCGCGCGCGAGATCATAGCCAGCGATCGAGACCGGCGGCGTGAAAAAGCCGTGTCATAAGGCCGAACAGCGTCGACTTGCCGGCGCCATTCGGCCGGAACAGCGCGCAGAACTCACCGCGGCAAACGGAGAAGCTCACGTCTTGGAGTGCCCGCTTGCCGCCACATATGGCTTATCGAATCGATCGCCAGTCCGCTCATGCTCGCCCCTTCCGATGGTTTCCTGTCTGTCACGGGCGGGCAGCAGCCCCCCATGGAAAGCGGCCGACCTTGATTGACTTGACCGGTTCGCGCGCTGCCACATCGATCACCGTGACGTCGCCGGAAACACCATTCGTGGTGAAAAGCTGCTTGTGATCGGGCGAGAAGGCCATGTGCCAGACGCGTCGGCCGACGAGAATGTATTCCTCGACCGCCAATGTCTTCATGTCGATCACGGCCACGTGGTTTGATGGGCCGAGCGCGGCGAAAGCCGTTTTGCCGTCGGGCGCGAATTCAAAGCCGACGGGCTGGATCAGGTCTGCATTGATTCCGGCGATGCCGAACGCGATCTTGCCCTTCTCCGCCTGGGTTGCGACGTCGAAGACGGTCACCGTGCCACCGATCTCGGAGGATACCCAAAGCTCGCGCCCGTCCGCGGTGAACTCCGCATGGCGGGGCCGGCTGTCAACCAGCGTATTTGCGAAAATCGTCATTGTCGTCGTATCGATCCAATGCGCCATGTTTGTCGTCTCGGAAGTCGTTACGACGATCTTGCCGTCTGGCGAAACAGCCATGCCCTCGGGCTCGATGCCGACATTGATCTGCGCAACGACGTTGCGGGTATCGACGTCGACCACCGTCGTCACCGCGTCGTCTTCGTTTGCGATCCACAGGTGCTTGTCGTCGGGTGCCAGCACGAACTGCTCCGGATCCTCGCCCGAAGGAAGCTCATGAAGCATTTCGCCAGTTCGGGCGTCTCTTACCTCAACCGCGTCGCTGTCGGATGCGCAGATATAGGCGCGCGAATGGTCGGAATTGAATGTGATGCCGCGCGGGCGTTCACCCGTGGCAATGGTGCGCACGACTTCGAGCGTCGCGATGTCTATCACCGAGATGTTGTCGTCCTTCTCGTTGGTGACCCAGATTTCGCCGGCGGCCGCAGCGTCCGGAAACGCGACAACGGGAAGTGCCATTAGGAAAACAAAGATCAGCCTCATCTCATCCCCCGAACGCCTCGCAGGCGCTTTCCGCGCGGTCGAGACCCAGCGTGTCCATGTCGCTTCCCTGGTGCAGATAACCATCGAGCGGCGCGAGCTCGACGAGTGCGCGGGCGTTCACCACAGGCATTGGCTGACGCAATTGCCCGTTCCAGTCGCGGTAGCTGAGCGAACGGCCCTTGAAGCCGTCGAGGGCAAACGCATCCGACAGGATGTAATTCCGCAGCTTCATCGGATCGGCCGAGTTCATCCGCGTTACCGCCTCGGCGACCGTCCGCAGTGCCGTCCAGGCGGCGTAATCACGCGGCCGCATCTCCCGCTTTGCCGCAGCTTCGAAGCGGTTCTGCAGCTGCACGGCCCCCCATTGTTCCAGAACTGGCGCCCAACCCTCACCGCTTAGGCCGTCGGCGCCGGCAACCGGACGCGGCAGCCAGGTATTGTCGGCAACATAGCGAGCGAAATCGTCCGTCTTGTCGGCAATCAGCAGCACGTCGTAGTCGGGAAGGTCCTGCGTGAATAGCGGCACCTCCTTGCTGGCTGCGCGCCTTAAGTCAGTGTCGAAGGTCCAGGCCTTCTCGGCGAGGATTTCGACGCCAAACTTCGCCGCAGCGGCTCGCAAGGTTGCTGCGAAGTTCTCGTCCTCTGGCCTGGGGCCGACGATCAGGGCCGTGCGCGTCCAGCGGCGCGCTCTCAACACCTGCATCAACGCATCGGCGCCCATCGCATCCTCCGCAATCGTGTGCAGGAGATTGGCACGGCACTCGCCGTCGCGCAGGCGGCGTTCGCCGGACGCGACGTTGAAGAGCAGTGCGCCCCCCGCCTCGGGCAGGTCGGCGACCGTCAGAATGCCTTCGGCGGACGCATCGAGGAGAAGAACCAACGAAGCAGCGAGCGCGGTTTTCGCCGCCGCCGCAAGATCGCCTCCCGGCTCAACGGAGACGACCTGCAGTCTGTAGTGATGGCCGAGGAACTTGCCGGTCGTCTCGCTATCGGCCAGAGCGACCCTCGCTCCTGCGATCCCCAGATCCGCGGGGACCGGATCGAGATTGGAAAGCACCGGCGGCGCCTTCTGCTCCTGGCGCAGATAGGTGACGGCGACGGTGATCTCCGCCTGAGCCACCCCGGCAGCGCTAAGATGCGCAGCCAAAAGGCATGCGGACATTGTCCGTCTGATGCGGATCTCCGACATTGGACGCTCCTCCCACGGAAGACGTTAGGGTGGGGCCGCCGAGGGTGGAATACGACCTAGGTACCATGCCAGGCCGCGACCTAGGTCGTATTCCGCGGCACCGGCGACGGGCGTTAAAAACCCCAGCGAGATCATGGAGGAGGAAAGATGTCCAGAAACCGTATCCGAGCCGGGCTTGCGGGGTTCGCATTGTTGGCAACAGCGACGATGGTCGTCGCGCATGGCGACGTCGCGCCCCAGCCGGTCAACACCGATGCGTTGCCCGAAATAGGTGAGGAATGGCTGACGGAGAACCCCTATCGGGAGGCGAAGGCCGGGCATGATGTCTGGCTGAAAGCCGTCGAGGTCGGCGCGTCCGGCTTTAATCAGAACTGTGCCCGTTGTCACGGGCTCGGCGCCGTATCCGGCGGGCTTGCCCCCGACCTTCGCTTCCTGGAAGCGGAGGAATATGGCGACGAATGGTTCATAGAGCGCTTCCGCCACGGTTACACCCAGGACGGCACGACCAAGATGCCTGCCTTCGGGGATATTCTCGGCCAGAAGGCGGCCTGGGCGATCCGAACCTATATCGAGACGCGCCCCGCAGACGGGGCGCTCGACGCTCACTCGGATCGGCTGCATGAAGTGCGGAATGAGCTTGCTTCGACCAAGGTCGAGGATCCAAAGGCGCTGAAGAGCGAACTCGAAAAGATCGCCGCTGAGGTGGAGACGGCTTCCGGCGCACCGGTTGCCGACAGCGTTGCCTACGAGGCAGCCCGGGTTCTCGGCGAGACACCGGAAAGCTGGAAGAAGGCGAGCGAAATCCTGACTGTCGGGCTTTCGGCGACGGAGTGAGCCATGCATCCTCTCAGGGCCATGGCGCTCGCAGTATTGGCCTGCGCCGTCGTGCCAGCCGTGGCCTTCGCACGATGCGATGGCCACGTGCCGCAGCCCAAACCGCAGAACACCTTTCCACAGGACGTCGGGCGCTCTTTGGATCGGGTGATCGAGGAGGGCTGGATCGAGTTTGCGATCTATGAGGATTTCCGGCCGTGGTCCTATGAAGAGAACGGCCAAGCACGCGGGATCGATGTGGACATCGGCCAATCGATTGCTGAAGCACTTGGCGTCAAGGCTCGTTTCCGGCTGGTCCAAGCGGGGGAGACGCTCGACGCAGATCTCCTAAACTACGTCTGGAAAGGCGCGGCGATCGGCGGCCACGTCAGCGATGTGATGCTGCACGTGCCCTATGACAGCGAATATGCGTGCCGGATCGAGCAGGTGACCTTCACCGGCCAATACGCGTCCGAGACCATCGCGATCGCCTACGACAAGAAGGATTATCTCGAAAAAGGACCGACGCCACCTTTCTTCCGCTACGACGCGGTGGCCGTGGAAAACGACTCTATTTCCGACGTCTACCTGACCTCTCTCCTCGGCCCGGTAGACAAGATTCGCCGCTATCGCAGTACCGCGCTTGCCATGGAAGGTCTGGCATCCGGCGAGACCATGGCCGCAATGGCCCCGCGCGCGGAGCTTGAGGCGGGCATCGCCTCGCATCCCAAGGCGAGCCTCGCGGTGCACGAGCCGGCACTTATGGGCTTTGCCCGTGGCAAATGGACTGTCGGAGTCGGCCTGAATTTTCAGCACAAGGATCTCGCCTATGCTGTCGACGACGCCATTGCGGCGGCGCTGGCCAACGGAAGGATCGCTGCGATCTTCAAGAACTGGGGCATTACCTTCGAGCCGCCGACGCGATGACAACCTCAAGACCGTGCGACCGCAGCGGCGGTGGCGGTGAGCCTTCCCTGTTGTTGCGCATCATTACGTGGATGAATGGTTCGCTACAATCGGCGCGTCGGCCTCGTTGCGCCGGTCGGGGATATGTAGGCACGCAACGTGTCGCAACGAACTGAGGTTGCTGTCCCGTGCGGGGCTATAGTCTACGCAGAATGGCGCTTATCCTCAGCGGATGGAGCAGCGCCGCTCCCAAGCATTCGGCTACTATCCTGCGGAGACGACGATGCTTGCCTTGATTCTCGCTCCCAGCCGATTCCGACAGCAACGCAAGGTGAATAAAACGGCTTCGAAGGACTGCTTGCTGTCCTTCGGCCCGCTTCGACTGAGTGTTCCTGATGATACATTATGCGGCGTACCATTCTCGACCCACAATCTCATCGCCTGCATGCAGGAGGCGCGCCGGTTCGGCACGGAGCAGCGCAGCCCGAACGCCAGTCGATGTCTGCGGCGCTGGTGCCGCGATCGCGAATGCCGCCTACAACGCAACGGGCATGAGCTCCTCCGGCTATCCAACGCGCGATCTGCTGGCGGGGGAATGGCTCCGACGAGCTGGAAGACATAAGCGTGAAGCCCCGGTTACGAGGTGACACGTGTGCGTCCGAAAGCGCGCAGCAACAGGCTCACTGACACCGCGATCTTATCGATATCGGGAACCTCCCGGGAATAACGCCCGGTATAGAGTTTGATGATCATCTTGTCGCGTTCGAAGCCGCGCAGATCGAAATGGAGATGAAGGTAATAACGCCGCTTGTCGCCCGAGCGGGTAATATCCCCGCGCCTCTGGGTGACCTGCTTCAGATCTGCCTCGAGCGGCGCAAAGCCTTCAAGGTTCAGGAGCACACGTGTCGACCTGAAGCGCGTCTCCGTCGGAACCGCAACGACCGCCTTGTCCAGGGAAAGGCTGACCAGGCGCCCTGCAGCACCGTCGACCTCCACCGCCTCGTCGAGCTTGAAGGCCTGAAGGAGGCGTCGCGGCTTCTCGAAGCAGATCAGCGAGGCAATGACAAGCACGACGATGTTGAGCCCGGACCAGAAGGCCGCGATCGTTGAGAACGAGCCGCGCGTGTGCGCAGTTTCCGGAACGATGTTGATCAGCAGGCCAAGCGCAGTGACGACGATGAAGCCCGCGATCCAGGTGAAGGTATAGGCGTCGAAGGCGCTCGCCTCGTTGCCGCTGCCCTTGGGGGTCACCTTGAAAGGCTTGCCGAACGGTCGCACGAGGCTCGAAAGAACCGTTGGCAGCATCCGGAAGGTCGAAAAGGTGCCGACCGCTGTGGAGACCAGCGGCAGGTAGCGGGTGGGTGTCAGCCATAACATCAGCAAAAAATAGGCGGCCAGCACCGGCACCTGATGGGAGAGATAGTCGCCGACGTCAGTGAAATAGAGCGGGAGCGCGCCGAACCAGAGGTAGGCGATCGGTACCACCAGCACCGTAAAGCGGACCAGATATTGCACCAGCCAGGACATCGGCAGGAACATGATCCTCTGGAAGAGCGACAGTCCAGGCCCGCGTAAGGGGCCGTTATGCAGGTAGAGTGTCTGGATGCCGCCCTGGCACCAGCGTTCGCGCTGAACGAAATAGCCGGTCAGGTTCTCGGCCGCCAGGCCCATAGACAGTCGCTCGTTGAGATAACGGGTCTTATAACCCTTGTTGAGCATCGAAAGTGTCGTCAACAGGTCCTCGGTGATCGACTCGGTTGGGAAGCCGCCGATCGTATCGATCGCCTTGCGGCGAGCGATCGAACAGGAGCCGCAGCAGAAACTCACGTCCCAGCCGTCACGGCTTGGCGCGATCTCGTCGAAAAACAGGCGCTGCTCATCCGGCCAGACGTTTTCGAGGCCAAGATTGGACTGCACCGGATCGATGTTGAAGAAATGTTGCGGCGTCTGCACGATGCCGATCGTCTCGTCCGAGAAGAACGGTAGCGTGCGCCTGAGGAAGTTGCGATAGGGGACGAAGTCCGCGTCGAAGACCGCAATGAAATCGCCGGAACTGACGGCGAGCCCATTGTTCATGTTGCCGGCCTTGGCGTGGGCGTTGTCGCGTCGGGTCACATGGATCGCGCCCCGTCCTTCGCAGAAGGTCCTGAGCCAGTCGCGGCGACCGTCGTCGAGTACGTAGACCTTAAGCTTGTCCTTTGGATAGTCGAGCGCCAGCGCCCCGACAATCGTTCTTTCGAGAACGTCGAGAGGCTCGTTATAGGTCGGGATGAAAACGTCGACGGTCGGGAGATCGCCTGGCTTTCGCGCGAAAAACATCTGTCCTAGTTGGTTCGCGTCGATGCTCCGGTCGACATACCGGCTCATCAGTATGAGGAACAGCACGACCTCCGAAAAAGCGAGCATTTCTACTATGAACACCAACCAGACCCAGTAAAAGTTGGGGCCGTCATTGGGATAGGGAAGAACGGTTTCGGTGAAGCGCCAGACCAGATACCGCAAGGCAATGAGAGCAACCAGGGCACAGGTGACCGCCCGCGCCCAGGTCCGATGGCGCGACCAGTTGAATGGCCCGAGCAGAAAGAAGGCGATGACCAGCAGGGTCGGAGCGAGCGTTAGAAGAGACTGAACCACAGGCTTTTGATCCACTGTGTGATCCGGAGGTTGTGTTTGGAAATACGCACCTGCACGGTGCGCCCAACCTGGCAGAAATTCGCAAAGTCCGTATTGAGTGCCGACGGTGCAAGCAGAATGCGGATCCGGGCGTTGCGCTCGTCGGTTTCGGGCTCGTTGGCGGCAAGAGAGTCCTTTTCGACGACGGCGGAGGAACCCTTGAGCGCTTGCACCTGCCCCTTGAAGACTTCACCGCGTCCGAAGAGCCGGACCTCTGCGTCTCGGCCAGGATAGATCTCATCGTAGTCGACCTCGGGAACGAGAATGTCGACGAACAGCTCGCGGCAATCGAGGATCCGCATCATCTCATTGTTCAGGACGACGTTCGAGCCGCCGACGATGCTCCTCGCCCAAACAACCCCTTCGAACGGCGATGGGACCGTGGCCGATTCGAGGTTGCTAACGCGCTTTTCCTCCTCGATCATTTGCTGTTCGGTCTGGCTCGCCCGTGTCCTGTTCTCGGCAATGCGGGTGTTGAGATCGTTGATGCGGACGATCACCTCGTCCTGGCGCTGGCGGGAATACGGCACATCGTTCTGGCCGTCAGCGACGACGAATATGTCCTGACGCACGGCGTCGAGGCGTTGCTGCAGCAGTTCCACTGTCAGGTTGCTGATCTCGAGTTCGCCGCCGGTCGCGGCGCCGGCAGCCTCAGCCGCCTCCACCATCTTGCGCGTAAAGATTCCCTTCGACTCCAGCTCTTGCCGACGGTCGAGGTCCACTCTTGCCACCACATCCTGGGCGCGCGATACCTCGACACGTTTCCGTAGAATGCGAAGCTCCCGCTCCAGGCTGGCGATGGTCGCGCTCTTGAACACGGCGAGGCGTTCGGCAAGCTGGTCGCGCAGGCTCACAAGCTCGTCACGCTCCCGTTCCAGCGCCGCGACGCGATCGACAGCAGTTCGGTGTTCGGCACGCAGCGACGCCAGGACGGTCCGATTGACGCGCTCGTTGCGAATGATGGCGAGTGTCTCGCCCTCGGCTACCGGCGTCCCAATCGGAGGCGGCGGTTCGGCAATCTCGCCGTCGATCGGCGCGTTTATGGTCGCAAAGCGTGCATTGACGGTCCCGTCCAGACTGGTAAACCCCGTCAACCCGGGCAACAACACGGCGACCACAAGCATCAGCAGCAGAATGCCGACCGTGATGCGCGTCATGCGATGGTTCAGGATCATGTCGACCGCCCTACTCACTGCCTTGGCAGCGCAGACTCGGACAATTTTCGCTTGCTGCTGGCACGACCGCTTCTGCGCGAATCTGCCACTCGAAACGCGAACCGCCTCCTCGCTTTACAGCCGCCACGTGTTCAACATTCATCGGCACGTGACATCGAACAACCCTCAAATTTGACTGTTTCCATGGTGATTCTATGAAAATCCCGGCGACCTCACTGGTCGAGCGGCATTGACCGCGACATCTTCCGCCATAACTTGTGGGTGTACGACTGCGTTGGATATTGACCTGGGTCAACGCACGTCGTCGGGGGCTGAATAGAACGGAGACGGCTCGGACGAGGAGCAAAGGGAAGGGAGTGGAGGGCTAGGATGCCGGACGCGGATGCGACGATGTCAGCTTCATATTCCCATGAGAGCTACTCTCTCACCAATACCGACGAACTCGTCTCTTTCTACGACGAGAGCTTCCATCTCTTCGGCTGCTCGGCAGCACACAGGAGGACATACGGCGTCGACTCGCTCGTCGAGACAACGCTCTGGCACATCTATCCCGAACTGTTGGCGCCCGGCCCGAAGTCCGCCATCGAATTTGTCATCGGGAACGGACTGCCGCGAACGGTCGAGATCGCGGATATGGCGACGGGAAATCGCCGCATCCTCGTCATCTTTCGCAGTGCCAATGGCATCGGGATCATCGAAGCGGAAAGCAGTTCCGCCTACCGCGAGACATCCAGCCAAAGCGAGAGCGATCGGGCGCTTCTGCTGCATCAGGCAACCCATGATGCTTTGACCGGATTGCCGAACCGGCGGCAATTCAGTGATCATTTGCGCGGCGCATTGCCCGTGCCGAACGGTGCGCGGTTAGCGCTTATGCAAATCGATCTCGACGATTTCAAGCCGATCAACGACACGTTGGGCCACAGCGCTGGCGACGACGTTCTCAAGATGGCAGCGGAACGGATCAGGAGCGTTCTGAGGGATCGGGAATTCGCGTACCGGCTGGCCGGCGACGAATTCGCGGTCATCCAATGGAGGGCCGACCAGCCTAAGGAGGCCGAGCGCCTGGCGGAGGCGCTGGTCAACACGTTCAAGGCACCATTCACGATCGAAGGCATCAATGTCTTCGTCGGCGCAAGCGTCGGAGTTGCCGTTGCGCCGGCAGACGGCAACGAAGTCGAGCAACTGATGAAGGCTGCCGACATCGCGCTCTATGCGGCAAAGACGGACGGCCGTGGGCGGGCAAGGACGTTCACCCGCTCCATGCTCGTTGTGCTCGAACAACGGGAAATGCTACGCCGAGGCCTCCGCTCGGCCCTGCAGGAGGGTCAGTTTTTCGTTGAATACCAGCCTCTCGTGAAGACATCGTCTTCGGTCGTTGGCTTCGAAGCGCTTTTGCGATGGCGCCACCCCCTGGTCGGCATCATTCCGCCGAATGTCTTCATTCCGATGGCTGAGGCTGATGGTCTTATGAGCGAGATCGGCCAATGGCTGCTGGAGCGCGCGTGCCGGGCGGCGATAACCTGGCCGCCGCACCTCACACTCGCCGTCAATCTGTCCCCCGCCGAATTCTTGCACGAAGGTCTTACGGATCGCGTCGCTCAAACGCTCGATCTCGTCGGAATTCGGGCCGACCGTCTTGAGCTCGAAATTACCGAGTCGGTGCTGCTGGAGCGAACGATCAACAATCTCGATACGCTCAATACCTTGAATGTGCTCGGCGTGCGGATTTCGCTCGACGATTTTGGTACCTACTATTCCTCGCTCAGCTACCTCAAGAATTTCCCCTTCGACACGATCAAGATCGATCAGTACTTCATCAAGGACCTCGAGGCAGACGAGAAGAGCCAGACAATCGTGCGCTCCATCATCGCATTGGCCCATGGCCTAGGCATGAATGTTACCGCCGAAGGGGTGGAAACAAGTGGTCAGGCGGCCTGGCTCCAGAACGAGGGGTGCGACCGCCTGCAGGGATATTTCCTGGGCTTACCCATGCCTGCCGAAGCAATTGGCGCATTTCTCCGCAAGTCGCCTGCGGGCCTTTTACGAACGTGAGCGAAGGAGCGTTGAAATCGTCTGGACAAGCTTGAACAAGGTTTGCGCGCGGAGGAGGAAGCAGCATGAACGGACTTGAGAACGAGGCCGCGGACGGCCATTTCGAACCCCTGCTCCAAGTCGAGATGGCGATGGGAACGTTTCTTTCGGACTGGCACAACTGCGACCAGCTGTCGACTTTCATGGCGCGAATGATCAGCCACAATCGAACGGATCCTATTCGACATTCGAATTTCTTTTCATTCGCCCTCAATGAACTCCTGGAGGTGTCGTTCCGTGGCGGTTCTCTCGACGGGCGGATTGGCTGCGCCGTCTATCGACACGGTCCCATAGAACGGGTGAAGCTCACCTTTCCCTGCCCGCCGGGCCAGAGACAGTTCTATCGAGAAGCGGTCTCGAAGACCCGAAGAGGAAATGCCTACGCGCGCTATATCGATGCCATTTCGACCGATCTCGCTCCGAGCAGGGAGGTCGTCCTGCTCGATCTGGCGATCAATTTCGATGCCCGGCTTCGGCTGGAGGAAAGCGATCCTCCGCAAATAACGATTGTCATTGACTTGCCTCTGGAAGGAATCGTGAGTTGAGTACGACAGCCCTTTCGCCCTTCAACGTGGAATTCGACCCGAACAGTCAGGAGTTTTCTCTTTCGGGAGTGATCCGGCCGCGCTCGGTCGATGAGATCGCGGCGAGCATTTCAACGCTCAAGGGCGCAATCGATCAGGTGCGAGGCGTCCTCTACATCAACGTAAAACGCTTGGTTCAAATGAACAACACGGCCTTTCACGCTTTCGCACGTGTCGTTCTCGATGCCTGTCGTGAAAGATCGGATCTCCGCTTCGTGGTGGTAACATCGAGCGTCGTGGGCTGGACCGAACGCATGTTCGGGCACCTGAACAAGATCGAACCGCAGGTCACCGTCGAGGTCTATGATTCCAAGTTCTACCCCGGGCAGAGCTTCGTGGAGAACGCGAGTTTCATTCCGATACTGCGCACGCAGACGAAAATGACCTGGCGCCACGAGCGCGCCATTCTCCCTCGTCACGGCATCCGCCCCGGAATCGTGATGGCGGACATCTGCTGCGGCATCGGCGATTTCGCCATGCTTGTGCGCAAGGAGTTCCAGCCAGCACGAATCGTCGCCCTGGACCATTCGAAGGCAAGCCTTGCCTATGCGCGCGACGTGGCGGCAGGGTTCGGCATCACCGATATTGAATACACTTACGGCGATGCTTCGGAGATGTTGCTCGAGGACAACCAGTTCGACTTCGTGACCTGCCGTCATTCGCTGCAGATTTTCAACCAGCCGGACGTGCTCTTGAAAGAGCTTTTCCGGATCTGCAAGCCCGGCGGGCGAGTGTACATGACCAATGAGAAGAACTCGCACTGCCTCGGCGAGCCGCGATCACAGAGCATTCAGTGGACCTACGAGGAGGTCGCCAAGCTGTTCGGCCATTTCGAGATGGACGTCGAGCTCGGGCCTAAGAGCCGGCGTTATCTCGCCGAAGCTGGCTTCGACGACATCGTCCTCGAATCGTTCATGGTCACCAATCTCGATGGAGATCCGCAGGACTTCGCCGACATCATCTCTGCCTGGGAGAACGTCTACGCTGGCGAAATGGCCGTGAAGCGCGGTGATCCTCCCGAGTTCATTGAACGTTTCCGTCAAGGCTTCCGGGACCACATCTTCGCTGCGCTCCACCCGAAGGGTTACGCCGGCTGGCCGATCTGGGCCGCGTCAGGACGCAAACCGCTATGAGCGCCCCCGGCGAGCAGACCAACCGTTTAGGCTTGCGCTCCTTCCGCGCCAAATTCGTTCTCATCGTCGGAGGCGCGGTGCTTTTTGATCTGCTCGTCACCGGTGGTCTGGCGCTGTGGAATGTTCAGAGACTCTCCCGCGATGCCGCAGCGGAGGTCGGCCGTGGTCTGGAGAAAGCGAGCCGGGACTATATCCGTTCCTATGCTGAAACGACGGCGGCTCGCGTCAACCTGCTCATTGATCAGGTCCACTCCGACGTCGGCACGCTCGCGGGTGTTCTCCAGGAGCAGATCGATCGGCCCGTAAGGAAATCCCAGATCGGCGAAGCGATGGCGCGCGGAGCGCCGGGGGCCGTTACGGTTGCATACGACCAGAAGGGAGGGTGGGCCCAAAACCTGCCCGGCCCTTTGTCAGTCGTCAGCGTCTGGGGTTATCTCCTTGACGCGAACCACGTGCCGCTTCCTGAGGTGCAGACGGACATAGAGAACAGCGCGGTGCTCGATCTGGTCGCGCCGAGCCTTCTCGCAAACGGTCAGTCAAAGCTACAGATGTACTATATCGGCCCTAAGGAGCGGCCGATCTTCAGGACAGCGCCCTACACGGATCAAGCCCAAACCTTCGACAAGCTCTATCCCGGCCACAACAAGGCGGAATTCTGGTCGTTCTTCTTTCCCGGTCTTTACGACTCGTGGGAGCAGTGGGCGAGCGATCGCAGGAAGCGTCCCGTGGGCGACGACATGACCCAGACAGCGCCATACACGGATGCTATCACCGGCAAGCTCATCGTCAGCTTCTTTCAGCCGCTGTGGTCTCGGGACCGCAGGCGCGTAGCTGGCGCCGCCGGAGCGGATATTACCCTCGACCAGTTGGCGCAGATCGTCGAGAACGTCAAGGTCGCCGACAACGGCTTCGGCTTCCTGGCTATGTCGGATGGCAACGTCGTCGCCATCAATCCGGTCGGAGAAAAAGTCATCGGCCTTCGGGCGTCGAGCGCGGTCGGCAGCGAAGGTGTGACGGGTCTCGATCGCTCGTTGCGCAAAAGCGTCCAGCAGGAAATTGCCAAGTTGCCCCTGGGCCAGGACGGACTGCTCAAGCATATCCTGCTAGTGGAGAACGGCGAGAGGGTACCTTACCTCGTCGTATTGAAACAGCTCCAGCCGACGAACCTTTGGCTTTCTGGCCCTGTTCGTCGTGAAACCATGATGCTTGGCATTGTCGTGCCGGAGCGCGAAATCTACGCCTCGCTGTTTGCTGCTCAGGCTGGAATTTCAGAGGCGACGAACAGGATTGTGATCTATCAGGTCCTCGCGCTCCTCGTGTCCCTGTGTTTCGTTACTGCCGCCGTGTTCGCCATTTCAAAGCGGATCACCGGCGGCATCAGTGCACTTGCCGATGCCGCCAAACGCATTCAGGCCAAAGACTATTCCGTCAGGGTCAATATCCCGACTCGCGACGAAGTCGGCGAGGCCGGCGCGACCTTCAATCGAATGGCGGAGCAGATCAGCTTCCACACAGAGAACCTTGAACAGCTCGTCGAGGATCGGACGAAAGAGATCGAAGAGGCGAACCTACAGATCTCAGCGCTAAACCAACAGTTGCGCAGTGAAAATTTGCGTCTTGGCGCCGAACTGGCAGTCGCTCGGCGCATCCAGATGATGGTCCTGCCCAAAGCTGGCGAGCTTGAGGAAATCGCCGATCTGGAAATCGCAGCCTACATGCGGCCCGCGGACGAGGTGGGCGGCGATTACTACGATGTCTTGAAAAACGGAAAGCGGCTGAAGATCGGGATCGGCGACGTAACCGGGCACGGCCTCGAGAGTGGCGTGCTGATGCTGATGGTTCAATCCGTCGCGCGGGCACTGCAGGAAGCCGGGGAGATGGACCCATCGCAGTTTCTCAACCGCGTAAACCGCGCCATTTACAAGAACCTCGTCCGAACCAGCACCGACAAGCATCTGTCGCTGGCGTTCCTCGATTACGACGGCGCGCGCCTGACGCTCTCTGGCCAGCATGAAGAACTGATCGTCGTGAGAAACCTAAGAGACGTGGAGCGGATAGACACACTCGACCTCGGGCTGCCGATCGGATTGGAGCCGGACATATCGCCCTTCGTGGCAACGCGCGACATCTCCTTTGGGCATGGTGACATGATCGTTCTCCATACCGACGGCGTAACGGAGGCGGAGAATCGGAGCGGCGAACTCTTTGGCATCGAAAGGCTCTGTGAGAGCGCGCGTCGTCGCTACGGCCGAAGCGCCGAGGATGTCAAATCAGGAATCATCGAGGATCTGATGGCACATATCGGCACGCAGAAGATTCACGACGATATTACACTGGTAGTGATGAGGCACAGGTAAGCGGATGACGACCTTATACGGACTGGAGGACCTCGCGATCGGAACGGGCGAAGATGTGACAAGACTTCGTCTCTTTGAAGGTCCGCTCGATCTCAGCTGGAAACACTGCGCAATCACTTCGGACTTCGTCGCCGAGTTCGCTGCGCTGCGCTATAAAACCTCCCGCAATCTCTATAAGGAGGTGCGGCACAATGTTGGCTATCTGACGAACGAGCTTATTGAAAACGCAATGAAGTTCCGTGCTTCCGGCGAAATCATCGTAGAAGCGTCGATCGCCGCCAGCGCCTTTCGGGCAAAGGTCTCCAATTTCATCGACAAGGATACGGCTGCTCAATTCCAGCACTTGCTTTCGGAAATAACCACAGGCGATCCAAGCGACCTCCTCATAGAACGGATCGAAGCGAATGCAACGGGCTCGGGCTCAGGCTCCGGACTTGGCCTTCTGACCCTCATGAGCGATTATGGTGCTCACTTTGCTTGGGTCTTTGGACCCGGTGGACAGAACAGCGACATCCCGCTGGAAACCTATGCCGCGATTACGGTCCCCGAGCTCTCGAACTAATGGGCAGCAAAAAATATGGAAATCAACGAAGACGAATATCGCGTTTGGTCGGAAGGCAAGGACATCTATTTCGATGGCACGATG
Source organism: Sinorhizobium psoraleae (assembly GCF_013283645.1). GTDB lineage: Bacteria > Pseudomonadota > Alphaproteobacteria > Rhizobiales > Rhizobiaceae > Sinorhizobium > Sinorhizobium psoraleae. The sequence continues at coordinate 533,605 of NZ_JABEKV010000003.1, read as the reverse complement.
CGCCTGCCCAGCACCGAGGCCTATGCCCCGATTTTCTCCTTAGTGATGAGCGTCCTCGACACTGAGCCAGATCGCATGACCGTCGATCTCACGGGATTGCAGTTTCTCAATTCATCCGGAATCAACCTGCTTGCGAAGCTCACGATCGAGGCGCGCAAGCGGCCGAACATCCAATTCACGGTCCGCGGAAGCTCAGAGTTTCCCTGGCAATCGAAGTCTCTGCCAAACCTCAAGAAGCTGCATCCGGGCGTCGATCTCAGGCTGGGCTGAAGACGAGGCGTGCGACGCGTGGCTGCCGCCCATTCTGCCGCGGTACCGATCTTGCGCACTGAAATTGTGCGCAGGCAACTCTCTTGCATTAGCCTTGGACGGCCTTGAGCCAATCGCCAATCGTAGAGCCGATATTCCTCTCGGAAGGCGTAGCAGGTACGATGGGCCGTTCTGCGGCCGCAGCCCTGCGGATTTCGCGGGGGCTCGCTCCGAACTCGTGACTGAACGCGCGGGTGAAATTGGCGGCTACTTCGAAACCGGCCGCTTCCGCAATTTCCCCTATGGGCCGGTTGTTGGTCGGATCGCTGAGATCGGCATAGGCCTGCAGCAACCGACGCCGGCGGATGTAGTTTAGCACGCCGCCGCTCGGCTCGAAGAGCTGATAGAGGCGGGTACGAGAGATGCCCAGTTCACGGCATATCTTTTCGGGCGTCAGGTCGGCCGAGTGCAGGTTGACATGGATGTATCGGTGTGCCCGCTCCATCACTCCCATTTTCGGCTGGGGCCCGGCTGGGTCCGGCCTCACCGCCGCTACGCAAGCGACAACCATGTCGCGTATCGTGCGAACGACGCGAGGCACCTCCTCGACTGTGATGTTGCCGAGGTTTGCCTCCATGCCGTTGATGTAGTTCACGAGCAAGTCGGCCAGACTGCCGGACAAGACCGAATTGTTGGCGATCTCGAGCGTGCTCGCGTCATCGGCCAGCAATTCAAACGGCATGAACAGAAGTACGGTTGCAGCCTCCGTCGTCCGGCCACGATAGGGATAGCCCAGTGACCTGAAAAAGATCTCTCCCGGCCCGGCTTCCATGACGCGGCGGTCGACTTCGGTCCATGCCCGGCCGCTGCGAAGTAGCCCGACGTTCCAATGATCGATCGGACTGGAGCGCAGCATTGCCAGCGAGCGTGTGTAGCTAAATCCCGGCGTGCGCTGTTGAACGACCAGCAAGTCGCCGAGATGCCACCCGATCTGTTCAGCCGCAAAGCCGTCCGCGTCGGACATTCCGTCCGGCAGATGGACATCCACCAGGGGCGCCATATGCGCCCGCCAGCATTGGAACTGTTCCACCGGCGGCAGATCGTTTGTCGAGAAGCGCGAGGGCACGAGCACAGGTGATTTTCCGCCTTGATGATCCTTCCGCACAGCCGGCTCGCGGGGCCAACGCCGCCGCTCCATGTGGGCAGGCCAAGCCGGGACTTCGGTGGGGTCATCTCCTGATCCGGAGTCTTTCGTCATACAACTCTCTCCAGCGAAATGGATCGTGCGCAAGGGCGCAGACGATCGATTGCCTGGCGGCGGGCCGTGTCCGGTCTTGACACAACTCAGCCTGGGGTGGAGCGAAATCGATCCGCTACACCCTGCAGTTCCAGTTTATAACCCGTTTTGAGTAGAAATGCACGGCGGGATAACTATCGGGATTGGGTGATAATGACAATCTCCGCGGGATGATTGTATCACTTCCCTACAATTGCTTCCAAACATTGCTGACGAACATTGAAGGTATTTTCGAGCGATAAAGTTTCGATCACCTAATTATTGTTCCCTTCGGGGAACAATCCTTGTTGACAAGCTAATATTACGGGGATTATTCCGTGAACTATTTCCGAAATGGCTTAAGAAATACTTTGCATGGCACAAAGGATGACAGTGGCCCATCGCCAAGCCGGAAAGTCCAAAAGCGAATACTCGTTACCGGCGGCGCCGGCTTCCTGGGATCCCATCTCTGCGAACTGCTTCTCGGCGCCGGTCATGAGGTCATCTGCGTCGACAACTTCTCGACGGGCTTGAGACGCAATATTGCTCAGCTGAAGCGTTTCGATACCTTCCGCGTCATCACCCATGACATTGTGGAACCGATCGACCTCGACGTCGACGAAATCTACAACCTCGCTTGTCCGGCATCGCCGCCGCACTACCAGACCGATCCGATCCAAACGACGAAGACCTGCGTGATCGGGTCGCTCAATCTCCTGGATTTGGCGGCGCGCCGCCGAGCGCGGATCTTCCAGGCGTCGACATCGGAAGTCTACGGCGACCCAAACGTGCATCCGCAGGTGGAAAGCTACTGGGGCAATGTCAATCCCTTTGGCCCGCGCGCTTGCTACGACGAAGGCAAGCGTTGCGCCGAAACTCTGTTCTTCGACTTCCACAAGGTTCGTGGAGTCGAGATAAAGATCGTTCGCATTTTCAATACTTACGGTCCTCGGATGCGTCCGGACGATGGTCGCGTCGTGTCGAACTTCATTGTCCAGGCGCTCAAGGGTGAGGATATCACCATATATGGCGATGGCTCGCAGACCCGTTCCTTCTGTTTCGTCGATGACCTGATCGACGGCTTCATCCGCCTGATGGCGTCGCCGTTGTCGCTCACTGGTCCGGTCAATCTCGGCAACCCCGGAGAGTTCACGATCGGCGAACTCGCTGAACAGGTGATACAATTGACCGGCTCGCGGTCGAAGATCGTCAGCCACCCTCTCCCCGTCGATGATCCGCGTCAGCGCCGCCCGGATATTTCTCTCGCAACCAAGCAGCTCGGCTGGCGCCCGACTGTCAATTTGTCGGAAGGCCTCGCGCAAACCATTCGCTACTTCGACGAGCTTCTCTCGCACTCGAAGCGCAAAGTCATGGAGCCGGTCTGATGGTCGCGTCGCGCATCCTTGTGACGGGTGGCGCCGGTTATGTCGGCAGCCATACCGCAAAGCTCCTCCGCCTGGAGGATATCGAGCCGGTCGTCTACGACAACCTGACGACCGGAAACCGCTCCTCGGTGCGCTGGGGACCGTTCGTGCATGGAGACATCCTCGACACGACTCGTCTGATCGAGGTCATCGAACAATATCAACCGGTCGCCGTCATCCATTTCGCAGCATCCGCCTATGTTGGCGAGTCCGTCGCCGACCCCGCCAAATATTACAACAATAACGTGCGTGGAACGTTGTCGCTCCTCGATGCGTGCCGCCAGGCGGGTCTCTACAAGATGATCCTTTCGTCGAGCTGCGCCACCTATGGCGTGCCGAGGGTGTTGCCGATCGACGAGGCGACACCGCAGCTGCCGATCAATCCGTACGGCAAGACCAAATTGATGGCCGAGCACATGGTCGCCGACTATGGGGCCGCCTTCGGCCTCAACTACGTCGCGCTGCGATACTTCAATGCCTGTGGAGCCGATCCCGAAGGCGACCTCGGTGAATGGCACGATCCGGAGACCCATCTCATCCCGCGGGCGCTCATGGCCGCGGCCGGGAGAATTCCACATCTCGAGATATTCGGCGAGGACTACGACACGCCTGACGGGACGTGTGTGCGTGACTATATCCACGTGGCCGACCTTGCACGCGCTCATGTGCTCGCATACAAGCATCTCGTCCAAGGCGGCGGAAACCTGGCGCTTAATCTGGGTACAGGCCGCGGCCATTCCATCAAGGAAGTCCTGCGGACCATTGTCGACGTGACTGGGCATGATGTCCCTGTCGTATTCCATCGGCGTCGTCCCGGCGATCCGCCGACGCTCTATGCTGACGCAGGTCTCGCTTACCGGTGCCTTGGCTTTGTGCCCCGGTACTCCGACCTCGAGACGATCGTACGAACGGCCGCGCCATTCTTTGGACTGGAGGCGCGGTCGTGAGTCGTCTTTGTGCCAAGGATAGAACGAGCAACATGCCCGGCGGCGAGCCGTTGCTCGTCCCTGTGCTTACTGGCTATCGCCGGGCGGAATATCTGTTCGGGGCGGCCCTCTGGGCCGCCGCCCTCGCTTATTTCTGGAGCTGGTGGCTAGAGCCGCGCCACCATGTGGACATCTTCGGCAGTATTGCCGTGACGGCGGTGCTTGCCTGGGTCACGCTTCTCCCCGCTTATTTCATAGTTGTCTTCCACCGCGCGGCAAAACCGAACGGGCCGCTGCGACTGCCGGCAGGCAGCCGTGTTGCCATGGTCGTGACCAAGGCCCCATCTGAACCCTTTTCGGTCGTGGCGGAAACACTTGAAGCGATGCTCGCTCAGGACGTGCCGCACGATACCTGGCTCGCTGACGAGGACCCTTCCAAGACTACGCTCGAGTGGTGCCGCAGGCATCATGTCCTCGTCTCGACTCGCAAGGGGCGGGCCGACTATCATCGGACCTCGTGGCCGCGGCGCACGCGCTGCAAGGAAGGCAATCTTGCCTTCTTCTATGACCATTACGGTTACGATCGCTACGACTTCGTTGCTCAGCTCGATGCCGACCACGTTCCCGAGCCCGGCTACCTCTTCGAGATGCTCCGCCCCTTCGCCGACCCGGAAGTGGGCTATGTCTCGGCACCCAGCATTTGCGACCGGAACGCGGCTGACAGCTGGTCGGCACGCGGAAGGCTCTATGCCGAGGCAAGCATGCACGGCTCGCTCCAGGCCGGCTATAATGGCGGGCTCGCGCCGCTCTGCATCGGCTCTCATTATGCGGTCCGCACGGCAGCACTCAAAGCTATCGGCGGACTCGGTCCGGAACTGGCGGAAGACCATTCGACAACATTGATGATGAATGCTGCCGGGTGGCGCGGCGTGCACGCGCTCGATGCCATCGCGCATGGTGACGGGCCGCGCACCTTCGGTGACCTCGTGACGCAGGAATTCCAGTGGTCACGCAGCCTGGCCATGCTGCTGCTGCAGTATTCCCCTCGTCTCGTCAGCCGGCTGCCCCTCCGCCTGAAGTTCCAGTTCCTCTTCTCGCAGCTCTGGTACCCGCTTTTCGCGAGCTTCATGGCACTCATGTTCGTAACGCCGACCCTTGCACTTGCGCGCGGCGAGACCTTCGTCGCCGTGACCTATCCCGATTTCCTGATCCATTTCACGCCACTCTCGATGGTTCTCGTCCTTCTGGCCCATCGCTGGCGGGCGAGTGGCTCCTTCCGGCCGTACGATGGAAAAATCCTAAGCTGGGAATGCATGCTGTTTCTCTTTGCGCGCTGGCCCTGGGCGCTTGCCGGCACGGTGGCGGCTGCGCGCGACTGGCTCACTGGGTCTTTCGTGGACTTCCGCGTCACTCCGAAAGGCGCATCCAAGGTCGATCCGCTGCCCCTGCGCGTGCTTGCGCCCTATGTGTTTCTCGCGGTTGCCGCGGTGCTGCCGGTCCTACTTGTCGACGATGTGGCCAAGGCCAAGGGCTTCTATCTTTTCGCGATCCTGAATGCCGCGATCTACGGCCTGCTTTTGCTGGTCATTGTCGCACGGCATGCGAAGGAGAACGCGATCGCTGCCGCACCTCGCTTCTACAGGCCGGCGATGGCAGCCGGGTTTGTAGCGCTCGTTGCATTGCCCGGGATCGCGACTGCCGAGCACGGAAAGGACGGGCTCGAAGCACTTGCATGGGGAGCGGGACATCTCCGCCTTTTCGAAGAGCGCTATGCGGCGTCAGGTGCCGGCCAAGGCGGCATCACCTTGCGCAAGATCGTACTTCGACCGCGCTGGGTCCCTGCTCCGGTGGAAGACGACGTGAGACGCTGAGGATCAAACCATGACAGCAACAGCTTCACTCTATCGAAAACCAGTCCACAGCGCAGGTGTGCGATGAATAAGAAATCAAACGCAATTGCCCTCTTATGCATGGGCCTGTTCCTGTCCGGCACCGTACTGGCAGCCAGCATACCGCGTGGTATTCCCGGCCGGAATTCCACCGCGGCGGCGCCGTCGCAAAAGCGCCCCGTGCTGACGGAGGATTCCATTGATCTTGGTGCCTATGACCCCCACGGCGATTTCGGTGAACCGTCGCAGTCCAAGATCGAGCATCTCTTCCTGCCCTGGGAAGACGTCGATTTGTCCACCTTGGCCCTTGCCGACGATTACGCCCGAGCGCGTGGGCGCTCGCTGATGATCACGATCGAACCGTGGTCTTGGTCGCCTAATTGGCGCGTTTCGGATCAGGAGCTGCTGCGGAGCATTCTCAGTGGCGAACGCGACGAGAACATGGCCCAAGTCTGCTCGACCGCCGCCACGTTGAAAAGTCCGATTATTATCAGGTGGGGGCAGGAAATGGACGAGACGGACAACCAGTTTTCCTGGTCTCATTGGCGGGGCGAAGATTTCAGGGCCGCCTACCGGCGTATGGTGAACGTATGTCGCGCGCACATCAAAACCGCGAAATTCGTATGGTCTCCCAAGGGCAACGAGGGGCTGGAGGCCTTCTATCCTGGGGATGACGTCGTTGACGTCGTCGGGCTCTCGGTGTTCGGCTATCAAAAATACGATCAAGGCACGACTGGTCGCGACAAGTCATTCTCGGAACGGCTGGCGCCTGGGTATGAACGGGTGAAAGGCTACGGCAAGCCAATCATGGTCGCCGAGCTGGGCTACGAAGGTGACGCATCTTATGTGGCGAGCTGGGCAACAAGCGTTGCCATGCGTCATCCAGAATTCCCTGCACTGACCGCGGTCGTCTACTTCAACGACCGCGAAATCTACGCATGGCCTGGGGGCTATGGCCGGCCCGACTGGCGAGTCGTCCGAGAAACCACCAATTAGCAATCGGTCGCACGGAGACATGAGATGAGTTCAGTATTACGCACAATGTCCTTGGCTGTCGCCATCACGGCGATGATGGGTGCGGCGGCATCGGTTGCCGAGGCCGCCGCCGGACGCGCGAACGCTCAAAATGCAATGCCGCTGACGCACGACGAGCTTTATAGGCTCTACAGCCAGAAATCGTGGATCTGGAAAGCGGGCGCGGGATATTTCTCAGTGCGGCAGCGCCGATTTACGGCCTGGTCGAAGGAGAACGGCCGTCCCTCCTATGGCGTCGGTCGCTGGTTCATCACCGGACCAGGAAAACTCTGCTTCAAGGCCGACTGGCACGCAAAGGACGGGTCGGCTCCGGCAACAACCTGCTTCAGCCATCGCAGGCAAGGTAGCCTCATCCTTCAGAAACGCGAACCGAACGGCGCATGGTATGTTTTCAAGAACGTGCCGGCAAAGCCCGACGACGAATTCGCCAAGCTTCGTCGCGGCAATTATGTGAGCGCGCGGCTGAACAGAATCGAAGCAGGACTCGGCAAGGTCGAATGATCTTGACCGGGTGAAGGAGTTGCGCAGCCTGTGGGCGTCGGCGCATCAATTTGGCTCCGCAGATGAGCCCGTCGTCGATTGGCGCGCAACTCCACCCCTATCGAAGGAAGCAGCGCGAGGTGCTGCCAAAGCCGCTCGGCGTGCAAATATATGGGGCACGCCCGAGATAGGCGGCCCGCTCGAGTTTGACCGCTCGTTGAACGACGACGGGCTTGGCCGCTACGCGCTTGTTGTTCAACGCCGGATAGCCGACCTGTCTCGTCAGCGACGAGGTTCGGATACTTTGGTCTGGAGTGACAGAACATCCCGACACGGCTGCTGCAAGGAGTAGAGCAAACACGCCCCGCACTATATTGCTGCGGCCGTCGATTAGCCCGACCGAAGTCCTTGTTTGCGCTTTCATGTTTAGAACTCCTGGTTCTCGAACCTCATGCGCAGCACGGTAGATGAGACGATTTAAATCGCCGTGCAGAAAATGCGTACAACTTAACCTATCCCGGCTACGCTCGACCGCGAGTGAGTGCCCCGCCACGCTTCCGTGGTCTGGCTCGTTTTCGGTAGGCCCGAGGTTTGATACTGGACGACCGCGTTCATTCGGATTGCTACCGCGAAGGACAACCGTTTGGTCCGATCATGTAGTTCCACCCGTGTCCGGCATACTACTCAACCAGCGACACCGTTCGGCCTACAACGATCTCGTCGGTCGGCGAGGCGCAGGTTTCCATTGTCGAATTGCCCGTGAAAGTGACCTGGTCCGCAACGATCTGTGTGCACCCCCCGGACACGGTGGAATTGCCGGTGAAATCGATACGGCCACTGGGCAGGTACAGATTTCCCTCCAGCGTCGATTCGGAATTGCCCGTCACCTGGTGCAGCACACCCGTATCGTGGCGGCTGCCAAAGAAAAGCAGGCCGGCGAAGGGTCCGCTAGTCGGCGCGGACAGGTCAATGTCGCCGTTGCCGAGCAGTTTCGCCGCGGCACCGTTGGTGAAGAACAGCGTGACCCCCTCACCAGAGAGCTTGGCCCCTGCGGTCACCGTAAAATCGCCGCCGTCTATGATGTAGAGGCCCGGCTTCAGTGTGATCGTATTCTGGATCTGCAATCCGCCGCAGAACCTGATCGCCTCCGTCCCGTCTGCGAGCCGGTCAAAGGTGTAGGTGGAATTTGAGACATAGGCGAGCGTGCGGCAGGGAAGCTGTTGAATGTGCAGCTTGTCCGGCTCGGCGACGGATGCAAAAGGGTCCGCCGTCGGCGACACCCGTTCGACGGGTTCGCTGCAACCGGTAAGCGTCAGGCCTGTGGTCGTAACGGCCTCGCCAACCGTATAGACGCAGTCCGTCGACATCATTGCGCTGCCGTTCTTCATGAGGAAGGCGTCGACTGCGCTGGAGTTGGAGACAACGCTGCAGCCGGACAAGCGAACTTCCGTGGAGCCGGTGACAGTAACCGCGCCAGACGCCGAGTTCGACAGCGCAAGTACGCAGGCCTTGGAACCGCCCTTGATCTCGGCGACGGCGCGCGCCTTCATCGTGACGGGTCCGTCGCCGAAGACGGACGAAAAGAGGCGCGGATGCGTCTCGGTCAGCTCGACCGTGAGCTTGGTGGATCCCCCGAGTCCCTGCTGCGTGCCGACGGCAAGGCTGCCGGGGGTGTAACCGGACGCACTGGCGATCCTGCGAGCGGTGGTTTCGAGCGTAGCTTGCTGATCTCCGGCGCGAAAGCGCACGGCAGCGGCGTGGGCCGATACGTCCGCCGCATGCTGCAGCTTGCGCCTTTCCAGGAACCAGTAGCCCGTCTCAGCCCCGAGTCCCATCGCACCGACGACAACAGGAAACGCGATCGCAGCGATGAGGGCGACCGTTCCGCCTTCGTCCTTTATGAACCGGCTTGCGCCGGTGCGCCGCCGTGGCATCGGCCTTTCGGCGTTGATCGTGTCGTTTCTCTCGCTCATTCGCCAGTCCAAGACCTGAATTTCTGGGCCGGACGGTATATCGCGTGCCGGCCGTTGGCGATTCGGCCAATTGGCCTAGTCCGGGCCGCAAGCCTTTGGCGCCTGACGCTTAGGCCATCAGGTCGAATGGTTATTGCGCGTTTCAAAGGGCACATTCGCGACACTTCCAATCGGCGCACGAAAGGCATCGAACATGATTTCGATATCCGCAGCTTGGCTCGCATTCATACTCTTTGCCGGGACAATGACCTATGCCGGCATCAAGGATGTCGCCACGATGACCATATCGAACCGCCTGGTGCTCGCACTGGCGGTTTCCTTTGCCGTTCTTGCGCCCGCCGCTGGCTTGGGCGTAGCCACGATCTCTTCGAGCATTCTCATAGGCTTCGGCGTACTGGTCTGTACCTTCGTGCTTTTCTCCCTCGGCTGGATCGGCGGCGGCGACGCAAAGCTCTTGCCCGTGGCCGTGCTCTGGCTTGGGCCCGATCTCGCGGTCGATTTCCTCCTCTACACGGCCGTGATCGGCGCGGCGCTGACGCTTGCGCTCCTTCAGTTCCGGCGCATGCCCCTGCCGGTGGTGTTGAAAAAGAACGCCTGCTCCGCGCGCCTGCACGCCCCTGAGACGGGCATTCCCTACGGGGCGGCGATGGCGCCGGCGGCGCTTCTGCTGCTGCCGCAAACCCAGTGGTTCTCCGCTCTTCTCTGAGGGCGCTACCAATCTTCCGTTGCTCGTTGAAAAGGTTTGGCCATGATCCGCTTCGCCATTCTCCTTCTTGCCCTCGCATCCGGCGGGGCTGCCTCCTGGCTGGCGCTGGGCGCGTCCGTTCACCCGGAGGTAGAGGTCATAACCGCTGAAGAGGCTCCCTCGAATGAGGTGCTGGTCGCGTCCGCGGAACTCAAACGCGGTGCGACGCTCGACGAGGGCCAGATGCGCTGGCAACCGTGGGAGGGGGATATCGCTCCCGTCTTCATCAGCCGCAGTTCAAGGCCGGACGCGATAACGGCGCTCAAGGGTTCGCTCGCCTTGAGCGACTTCGTGCCGGGAGAACCCATTCGCGAAGACAAACTCGCGCAGCGCGGCTCCGGTTTTCTGTCGAGCATGCTGCCTTCTGGGAAACGGGCGATCGCCGTTCGCGTGACGGCGGAGAGCACGGCCGGCGGTTTCATCCTGCCCGACGACCATGTCGACGTTATCCACACGGTCGCCCGGGCGGACTCCTCCGGCAAGGACGGAAAGGTAATCAGCCGAGCGATCCTTTCAAACATCCGCGTGCTCGCGGTCGATCAGACCATTTCGGAAGCCGCCGACGGCACTTCGGTGATCGGGAAAACCGCAACGCTCGAAGCGGATCCGGAACAGATCGCAACCATTGCGGCTGCGGAAGCCTCCGGCACGGTTTCGCTGGCCCTGCGCGCAGTGGCCGACAATCACGAAAGGCCCGCCGTCGAAACGGAAGAAAAGCGACCGGGCGTGGTGCGCATCATCAGCGGCGGGCGCGTGTCGATGGTCGAAGTCCCCTCCCGCTCCAACGGCAGTTGATCGGTTTTCATGAAAGTCTCGGACAAATGAACCAACTCGGCAAGCAAATCCAGGAAATGTCGCAGATAGTGGATGCTCCACCGCTTTTGCCCATCCCGAAAGTGGAGGTCGCCACCTTCTGTCGATCGGAGGAAGTGACGGAGGCGATCCGTACGGCGGCGATCGACCGTCGTATGGCGCGCGCCACGGTGACGATCAAGTCGGGTGGAATAAGGGAAGCGACAGCTCTTTATGGGGGCATCACCTCGCCGAACCTCGTCGTCGTGGAAAATGACGACGATGAGGTCCGGCTGATGGCGGCGCTGGAAGCCCTGGCAGTGGAGTGCGTTACCGGTACCAAGGTCATCGTCATCGGCCGCTCCAACGATGTCAGTCTGTATAAGAAGCTTCTGGACGCCGGCGTGAGTGACTACCTCGTAATGCCGTTCGAGCCGATGGATTTCGTCGCTGCCGTACACCGCTGCTTTCGCAGCTCCACGGAGGAAAAGCTGGGCCGGATCGTCGCCTTCGTCGGCGCCAAGGGAGGGACCGGATCCTCGACGCTTGCGCATAACGTGGCCTATGCCATGTCCAACCGCGTGGATGCCGATGTACTCCTCGCAGATCTCGACCTTCAGTCCGGAACACTCGGTCTCAATTTCGATATCGAAGTCGCGAACGGGATGTTGGATGTACTCGAAAGTCCGGATCGCCTCGACGACGTGCTTTTGCGGCGTCTGGCAGTGACCTACACGGATCGTCTGCACCTGCTTCCGGCGACCACGGACTTCAACAAGTTCTTCAGCCTGCGGGAAGACAACGTCGATCATCTGCTCGAGGTTGCGCGTTCGAGCTCATGGCACATCGTCTTGGACGTGCCGCACATCTGGACGCAGTGGACGCGGAAGATCCTGCTTGAGGCGGATGAAATCGTCATCACCGCAACGCCTGATCTTGCCAGCATGCGCAATGCCAAGAACCTTATCGACTTCCTGAAGAAGGCGCGGCCGAACGATCCGCCGCCGAGGCTTGTGTTGAACAAGCTCGGCACGGCCAAGCTTCCGGAAATCAAGCCGAAGGACTTCGTCGCTGCGGTCGGTCTGCAGGAGAGCGTTTCCATTGCCTTCAACCCGCACCTGTTCGGCGCCGCGGCGAACAATGGCAAGCTCGTCATCGAGCGGGCACCAACTTCCGAAGCGGGCCGTGCGATTGTTGCCCTGGCGTGGCGCGTTGGCGGGACGAGGGAGAGACGTACGCACCAGAAGGGTCTCAAGGCGTTGCTGCGGAACGTCTTCAAGCGCACAAAGCCGACAAAGCCGAAGGCCTCCTCAGCACTGCGCAAGAAAGTGGGTGAGTTTAAAGCGTCCGAGACGGGCGCCTCAGCGGTCGAATTTGCGCTGATCGCTCCGGTGCTCGCCCTTGCTCTTGTGGCGATGGCGGATCTCGGTTTTGCTATCTACGAACGGATGACGCTTGACCATGCCCTTCGCGCAGGCGCGCAGGCCGCCATGGCCGATCCCGGGGCGACACAGGTCTACAAGGTGATGCAGTCCACGCTCGCCAAGAGCGCAAACCTGGCCAATACCACCGTTGCGGCGGTGACGCGCTACTGCGCCTGCCCGGAAAATGCCGATGTCAAACCGGAGGCGGCGCCGGAATGCGGGAAGACACCCTGCGCGAACTCAGCGCCGGAGCTCATCTTTTATCGCCTGGATGCAGCAACCCTCTACCGGCCGATGTCTGCGCCGGAGGTGCTCCCGGATTTCGATCTCAATTCTTCGATCCAAGTGGAAGTCCGATGAAGCTGCAGCGCGGCATTCGATTTCTAGGGCGCAGCCAGTCGGGCGCGGCTGCGGTGGAGTTTGCGCTGGTCTGTCTCCCCTTGCTGCTGCTCATGCTAGGTGTTATCGAGTTCGGCCGTGCCTTTTACGTACGCAATGATCTCTCATATGCCGCCGATTTCGCGGCACGGAAGGTCTTGATTGGCCAAGTCGCCCGCGATGCGCCCGACGGCGAGGCGCAGCAGAAGCTGGAGAGCGCGGTGCGAGAGAGTTTCCAAGGCGGTGATCCGGCGCTGCTTCAGATCGTCACCGGCAAGGAATCGGTGGATGGGATCGATTTTCGCGTTCTATCGATTCGGTATCCCTTCACCTTCGTGCTGCCGGGATTATCGCAGAGTCCTTTCCACCTTCAGCTTTCGCGGCGCATTCCAATCGGGTGATCGTTCATTGCCTGTAGAATTGGCGTCTTCACCGGGCAGCGGCGCAGTGTTCTCAGTTTGCGGAATGGCTGCTTCGCCGGATTGAACCGGATCGCAGCGGTCCGTACAACTATATGTTGTCTTGCCCGTGCCCTCGTCGACGGTGACCAGGCGACCGCCTGCAGCCACTACGTCAAGGATGACGTTGGACACCTCCGCGCCGTCCGTGCCGATGACGATGAGGTTTGTCGAACCAGGCGTCCTGCCGGTCAGAATGACCGTCCTGTCGTCGCTGAGAGTCGCCTGTGCGATGGCCGGATTGCCGATAATGAGCGTGCTCGCGGGCCGCGCGAGCAGGAGCGTTCGCGCGAAATCGACGACCACCCTGATGACGCCCTCGGTCTGGCGGGTTGGCTGCAATGTGATGGCTGCTGGGGGGAGATTCTCCGCTGCCTGCGCCGCTCCGAGGTTAGCCCATATCGCGACCGCTAGAACAAGCCATCCGGCACCGGTGCGCATTGCAATCACTCCCACTGGTTACTCGCGATATCTCAACGGATGGATGTGCCATCCGTTCCAATAAGTCTGGCAAAGCATGGAAGTAGTGCAACGCCGACGATTGGACTAGGCCAACCGGCCGAGCCGCTTGCGGACTCCCATCGGCCATCAGGCTGAATGGATCATGAGGGTTAACAAAGTCTATATGTGTGCCACACAGCAAGCGGGGAACGAGGCAGAACCCGGCCCGGCCTGTGATGCCGAACGTGGCGTCGGCGCAACCTCAACCCACTTGAAGGATCCACACATGAAGAATCTTGTCACTCGCCTTTTCCGCAACGAGTCCGGAGCGACCGCCATCGAATACAGCTTGATCGCCGGTTTGATCGCAGTTGCTCTCATCACTGGTGCGACGACCCTTGGCGGAAAGATCGATACCATGTTCACGACCATCTCGGGCAAGCTGTAATCGGCGAGAGCAGCTTATCTAAGAGGATGGCGGAGACACGCGCCTCCGCCATCTCCCCCCAACGCTCAAGGCATGGTGCTATGTTCGGTAAGAAATCATGCTCGGGGGAAAAGGTCGATGAAACGGCCGTCGAGGCAGAGACCGCGCGCGAACCACAAGCTGGGGCGGCGCCGATCCAAGTTCCGAAGCCGGTCGTCCATTCCGCAGCTGCCAAGGCCGAAAAGGCCGAGCAATATTACAGCCTGAAAAAAGAAATCTTTAGCGCACTGATCGCCACCATCGACGTCGCCGCACTCTCCAACATGGAAGGCGAGCAGGCGCGCAACGAAATCGGCGCGATCATCAACGACATCGTTGCGGCCAAGAAGGCCGGGATTTCCTTGGCCGAGCAGAACGAGCTGCTCAGTGACATCTGCAACGACATTCTGGGCTACGGCCCGCTGGAACCCCTGCTCGCACGCGACGACATCGCCGATATCATGGTGAATGGCGCGAGCCACGTCTTTATTGAGGTCGGCGGCAAGGTGCAGGAAACCGGTGTCCGCTTCCGCGACAACGAACAGCTCCTCAACATCTGCCAGCGCATCGTCAGCCAGGTCGGCCGGCGCGTGGATGAATCGAGCCCGATCTGCGACGCGCGTCTCGCAGATGGCTCGCGCGTCAACGTCATCGCGCCCCCGCTCGCCATCGACGGCCCGTCGCTGACGATCCGCAAGTTCAAGAAAGAGAAGCTGAAGCTCGACCAATTGGTGCGCTTCGGCTCGATCTCGCCGGAAGGTGCCGAGATCCTGAAGATCATCGGCCGCGTCCGCTGCAACGTGCTCATATCCGGCGGCACCGGCTCCGGCAAGACAACGCTTCTGAACTGCCTCACCGGCTACATCGACCCCGGCGAACGCATCATCACCTGCGAAGACGCGGCCGAGCTACAATTGCAGCAACCGCACGTCGTGCGGCTCGAGACGCGCCCGCCTAACATCGAAGGACAGGGTGAAATCACCATGCGCGCACTCGTCAAGAACTGCCTGCGCATGCGGCCTGAAAGGATCATCGTCGGCGAAGTGCGCGGGCCGGAGGCCTTCGACCTGCTGCAGGCGATGAACACCGGCCATGATGGCTCGATGGGCACGCTCCATGCCAACTCGCCGCGCGAAGCGATCTCGCGCATCGAGGCAATGATCACCATGGGCGGGCATTCGCTGCCGGCCAAGGCAATTCGGGAGATGCTCGTCTCGTCGGTCGACGTGATCGTGCAGGCTGCACGTCTTCGCGACGGCTCTCGCCGGATCACGCACATCACCGAAGTACTCGGTATGGAGGGCGATGTGGTTACGACCCAGGACCTCTTCGTTTACGACATTCAGGGTGAGGACGAGAAGGGCAATCTCATCGGACGACATCGTTCGACGGGCATCGGTCGCCCGGCATTCTGGGACCGCGCCCGTTACTATGGCGAAGAGGCGCGGCTTGCCGCCGCACTCGATGCTGCGGAAATGAAGGTGGCTGCGTAAGAGATGCTGACTTCCCTGCTGTTTCCCGCGTTTGTCTTTCTCTTGGCTTCCACCAGCATCGGCGGCGTGATGATAGCCGTCTTCTATCCGCGAGTGGTCAAGGCAAGCGTCTATCGCCAAAGGTTCGAGCGCATCGCGGCCGTGGCGGAGCGCAAGCAGAGCGAACGGGCGGAAGAGGATGGCCGGGATCGCCGACGGTCGGTCGAAAAGACGCTGCGCGAAATCGACGCGAAGCACAAGGCGAATGCGCGCAGGAGCCGCAAGCCGTCGCTCGCCGGCAGGATCCGCCAGGCCGGCCTCCACTGGTCGACCAGAACCTATTTCCTCGCTTGCGCCGGTGTCGCCCTTACGACCTGGAGCATAATGGTTCCGCTGGGCCTTGGGCCGTTGGTAGCGGTCGGCTTCGCCATCGCCGGCGGCTTGCTGCTGCCGCATGCGTATGTGAGCAAGAAGCGCAAATCGCGGTTCGCCCGCTTCGCTGCCGAGTTCCCGAATGCGGTCGATGTCATCGTCCGAGGACTCAAGGCGGGCCTGCCAATGGGCGATTGCCTGAGGGTGATTGCGGCAGAAGCGCAGGAACCGGTCAAAAGCGAGTTCGTCTCCATCGCGCAGGACCAGACGCTGGGCATCCCCGTTGACGAGGCCGTGGAGCGTATGTGTGAACGCATGCCGCTACCGGAAGCAAATTTCTTCGCCATCGTAATCGCCATTCAAAGCCGCACCGGCGGCAGCCTTTCCGAGGCACTCGGCAATCTTTCGAAGGTGCTGCGGGAGCGCAAGAAAATGAAAAGCAAGATCAAAGCGATGAGCGCCGAAGCAAAATCCTCCGCCGGCATCATCGGTGTTCTGCCGTTTTTCGTCGCCGGTGCCGTGTATCTGACCAGCCCGGACTACATGATGCTTTTAGTCACGACGCTGACCGGAAAGCTCGTGCTTGTCGGCTGTGGACTTTGGATGGGCATCGGCATTCTCGTCATGCGCAGAATGATCAACTTCGACTTCTGAGAACCGACATGAGCCTCGTTGTCTATATCCCCGACCCGGAGCAGTTGTCCGTCTTGATGGCCGGCCTTTCCGCCTTTTCCGCGGTCATCGTCGTTTCCTGGCCCTATGTCTTTCGCAACACCCTGGCCGATCGAATGAGAAGGGTGGAAGGCGAGCGCGAACGTATCCGCCAGCGCGAGCGGGCGCGATTGGAGGCCGGGCAGAGCAAGGTTTCGCTGCGCGCAGAACCCAAGCGCCTCTTTCAGGCGATAGTCGACCGTTTCAATCTTGCCAAGCAGGCGGAGGATGGCGAAATCGTCCGCAGATTGAGTATGGCAGGCTATCGCGGTCATGCTCCGGTGACGACCTTCCTTGCCGTGCGGTTGATTGCGCCGGTGGTGATGTTCATTGCCGCTCTGCTCTATCTCCTCTTCATCATCCGGCCGGAGGCGCCGTTGATACTGGTTGTGGCGATGGCTGCCGGAATCGGATCGTTCGGTTACTTCGCCCCTGCGATCTTCATCAGGAACAGAACCACCAAGCGGCAGCAGGCGATCAGTCGATCATGGCCGGAGGCGCTGGACCTCCTGTTGATCACCGTCGAATCCGGCATGGGCATCGAAAGCGCCTTTCGGAAAGTGGGCGAGGAGATCGGCGCGCAGTCGCCGGAGATCGCGGAGGAAGTCCTACTCACCACTGCGGAGCTGTCCTACCTGCAGGACCGACGGCAGGCCTTCGAGAATCTGGGGCAGAGAACCGGCGTTGAGGGTGTGCGCGCCGTCGTGACCAGCCTTATCCAGGCAGAAAAATACGGCACGCCCCTCGGTCAAGCGCTCCGCGTGATGGCACAAGAGAACCGTGACATGCGCATGAGCGAGGCGGAAAAACGGGCAGCCGCTCTTCCGCCGAAGCTTACCGTGCCGATGATCATCTTCTTCCTGCCTGTGCTCTTCGCGGTCATCATCACGCCGGCCGCCATCCAAATCATGAGCATGTAGGGGGCGATGAATGATGCGGGCGGGCGGGCGCGAAAGGCACTCCCTGCTGTTGCCCTTCGCGATCCGGAATCGCTCCAACGCAGGAATCGGGGGTGGCGACGGCGACGGCGCTGAGCGGAGGTTCGGCGCCCACTGCATGATTTCTTAATCAAAGAATCATGCAGTAGCGAGAGCGGTGATCTTCGCGGCTATGTCTTCAACCGGCAGCACGAAGTCGACGAGGCCGGCACTAATCGCCGATTTCGGCATTCCGAAGACGATCGAGCTCTTCTCGTCCTGAGCAATTACCTTTCCGCCCGCCACGCGCAGCGCCCGAAGGCCCTCGGTGCCGTCATCGCCCATCCCCGTCAGGATGACCGCGAGAGACTCGCCATTGAAAGCGCGAGCAATTGAACCGAAGAGATATGATCCGGAGGGCTTGAATCCCTGGATGGGATCCTCGTCTACGACGCGCAGGCGCAACTTCCCGGAGACGCCGAGCTGATGGCCATCCGGAGCAAGGTAAACCGTCCCGGGCCTCAGTCGTTCGCCATTCGCTCCGACCTTCACCTTGAGCGCGACCGTCGCATCGAGAGATGCGGCAACGCCATCGATGAAGCCATTCGACATATGCTGCACGACGAGAATGGGTGCGGGAAAATCCTTGGGGAGACCCCTCAATATAGAACGGATCGCGGCGGGTCCGCCGGTAGAGGCGGCGATCCCCACGATCGCGATCCGAGTGTGAGCCGCGGTCTCGGGTGCCTCTTTGACCCGGTGATCACCACGGGTTTTCTTGCGCCACTGGCGAACGACCTTGACCTGTGCCATGGCCTTGATAGTCGACAGGAACTTGTCGAAAGCCGCTTGCTCGAGAGACGTGCCGGATGCGGTCGGCGCCGGGATAACCGCGAGCGCGCCCGCCTCGAGTGCGCGCGCGGACATCCCTCCCAATTGCGAACCGTCCTGATATGACACCATCACCACGGGCGTCGGCACGGCGATCATTATCTCCCTGACGGTTTCGGCGGTGTCATCGCCGCGGAGTTCCACTACGATGATGTCCGGCAAATGTTCACCGGTTAGCCTCACTGCGTCCTTGCCGCTTCTTGCGACGCCCACGAGCTTTACGGCAGCGTCGGTTCCGGCCGCCTTTTTGAAAAGTTGTTCAAGGGCAGGTGTCGATGTCGTAAGTAGAATACGTGTCATCCTCGTCCTCACACAACCCGGCGCATCGTCTCCAGGAAGTGCTGCGCATCGAACTGGTCCTTTCTCAGATAGGCGTTAGCGCCGGCGCGCAGCCCCCGGACTTTGTCTTCAAGCGTTCCCCGGCCCGTCACAAGGACGACGGGCGTATCGGCGAAACGTTCCGATTGACGAATGGCCTCGGTGAGTTCGAAGCCGTTCATGGACGGCATGTCGACGTCCGCGACAACCACGTCGGCGCCGCGGTCACGAAGCTGGTCGAACGCTTCCTTGCCATTGCTTGCCGTGACGACATCGTAGCCCGCGCCCTCGAGGATGAGTTTCACCAACGTCCGTATATATTTTGAATCGTCGACGACAAGCACCTTGCGACGCACTGTCGGAATCGGCTGGGGCACGCGTGCGCCGTCTGGTAATCGCGCCTCGGCGGCAGCCTCCGCGAGCGCGGCGACGTTCAGGAGAAGGGCGATATGCCCGTCAGGCATTACTGTGCCAGCGCTATAACGACGAACTTTCGCGAGCCGCGGTCCGAGTGGACGGGCAAGAAGTTCCTGCTCACCGGCAACGGCATCGACGAGTACCGCGATCGGCCCGCCCGGGGCGTCGACGATTATGGCCGGCATGGCCTGCCGGATATCGCCTCTGCCCAGCTGCACTCCTAGCCAAGTGGCCAGATCCACAAACGGTATTGGGCCTATCGGCGTCCTGACGATGCACCTGTGTCCAGACATGGCGAAGTCTTGCGCATGAATGCGTATCACCCGCTGGACAGAAGCCGTGTCAATCGTGAGCACATGCTTCCCTGCAATGACCTCCAGTGTGCGAACCGTCGCTAATGTCAGGGGGAGCGTGAGGGTGAAGGCGGCGCCTCCCGTCGGCACTTGGGATATCTCCGCTGTGCCACGCAGCGTTTCGACATTTCGCTTGACGATGTCGAGACCTATTCCACGCCCCGATAGGTTTGTGACCGTCGCCGACGTCGATACGCCCGGCTCGAATACACGCCGCAGGAGTTGCGCTTCGTCTTTCACCTCTTCCAACGCTTCGCCCGCCGCCTTGCTGAGCAGGGCTACATCAAGGCCGCGGCCGTCATCCTCGACACGCACCTCCATCCGGTCTCCGGAGATGGCGGCCGTAATCAGGACTTTGCCCTTCTCCGGTTTTCCTGCTGCCCGGCGTTCCTCCGGCCGCTGGATGCCATGCGCGACTGCATTGCGCACGAGATGCCGAAGTGAATCCTGAAGCCCCGAAAGGATTGAGCGATCGATCTCGATCTCTCCACCTTTGATTTCCAACTCTGCCAATTTGCCCGACGCGGACGCCACGTCCCGCACGACACGGTCGAACCCCTTGCAGGCCTCTGCAAAGGGCTGTGTGCGCGCGTGCCGCACTTCGTGGTCAAGCGCTGTCGCGGTACTGTGCATCACTCTCATGTCCTGGCGCAGCGATGTCGCAAGCTGGCGCAGTCCGATCTCGATGCTAGCCGCCAGCGTGGCGAACTCGGTGCCGACCCCACGCAGTTTCCGCGCCTGCTCCCGCAGCAAGGACGCCTCCTCGGCGTGGCGGCGTATAATCGCGTTGAAGGACAGCAATTCGCCGCTCCTGTAGAGAAGGGTATCCAGTCGGTCGGCGGAGACGCGCATCGAGCCGTCGGTATCGCTGGCGCGAACCGGCACCTTCAATCCCCCCGAAGGCGGTCCCAACTTCGGCTTGCCGCCGCGGTGATCCGCCCTTCTCGCTATGGCAGCCTTCAGCGCATCGACGACGCTCTCGCCGTGCGCCGGCGGAAGCGTCTCGCCGCTCTCTAAGAGCAGGGCCGCGTCCCTGATTGCGTCTGCGGCCGTCAGCAGCAGGTCCAGTTTAGATTTTTCGAGCACGAGCTGCTCATTCACGGTGATGGAGAGGACCTCTTCCATCCAGTGACAGATCGCTTCCACTCCCCGCACCTGAAGCAACCCGGCGGCTCCCTTAAGGCTATGCGCCATCCTTAACAGCTGCTCCTGCAGGCGGAGTTTCTCATCAGCCTCCCCGGTATCCTCGATTGCGAGCAAAGCCTGCTCTATGTCGGTCGCACGCTCCCCCACCTCCTCGGTGAACATGTGCAGCAGTCCACGGTCGAATTCTTCGGATTTCGTCATATCAATTGCCATGGTAAGCGAGCATTTCATTCAGCCTCGAGCCTAGCTCGTTGAGATCTTTCGCGGCCTCCTCCGCTTGCCGGATCGCCGAGAGATTCTGGCTGCTCGTCTGCTCGATGTAATGCATTGCGTCGTGAATATGCTTCATGCCCGCTTTTTGCTGGCCCGCGGAAGCGGCGATCTGCGCGACCGAACGCGCGGAATCGGCAACGATCGACTCGAGCTGCCGGATCGTTTCGCCTGCTTCGTTCACCGTCTCAAGGGCGCGGCTGACACTCTTCGTCCCATCCTCGGCGCCAATAACCGCCGCGTTTGTCGCTTTCTGGATCTCCATCAGTATTCGACGGACCCGCGTTGTCGCGGATTTCGATTCGTCGGCAAGTGTCCTGATCTCACTGGCAACGACACTAAAGCCCTTGCCGTGCTCGCCTGCACGTGAAGCCTCTATGGCAGCGTTCAGCGCCAATAGGTTGGTCTGGTCTGCGATTTCGGCGACGACCGAGACGATCTCGCCGATTTCCAAGCTGTTTTCTGCCAAGGAAAGAATGTCTCCGGCAATCGCTTCCGTGCGCGCGCTAACCGTATTCATTACGTGCACGGTGTCATCGAGCGCTCTGCGGCCCTCATTGCTGATCTTGACGGCCTGGTCGTAGGAGAAAGCAACCTGTTGCGCGCGCTGCGCTGCCTGTTCCGACGTCTGCAGCACCTCATCGACGCTCGTAACTGTCTGGGCGACGGCCGACGATTGCTCACGCATGCCTTCGACCTGTTGCGTGGTTCCGGCGAGGATCTCGGCGGCGGACGACGAAAGGTGTTGCGCCGTTTCCGAGATCATGGCGAGCAGCTCTTCAAGTCTCTCCCTGCTGCCTCGCTCGTTGTCGATCATTCCGGCGAGCCTTGCGGTCATTGTATTGAAGGAGGCGCCGAGAACCGCGAGCTCGTCGTTACCCTCTACGGAGGCCTTCTGCTCCAGGTCACCGGCGCTGACCTTTTCCGCCACGCCGGCGAGCGCGCGGGTGCGCCGGACGAGTCGACGCGCGACCCGGAGCACGTGAAGGAGCAGGAGAACGGCGAGAGCGGAAAAACCAAGTTGCAGCAATTGAGAGCGTTGGAGCCGGGCGACTCCCGCCTGCTCGATCTGGTCGATCAATTCGTCCACTCGGGTGGCAAAAGTCTTGATCTTTGGATCGAGCTCATCCAGCGCGGCGTGATCGATCGGCGCATTGGCGATTGCGCTTTCCAGAGCGGGCCTCACCTGCTCCAGCCATTGTTGGCGGGCTTGTTCAAGCTGCGTGCGGGCGGCGGGATCGGTCGTTGCCTCCAGCCCGAGCCTTCCGTCGCCATCGACCAGGCTCGCAAGCAGCCGCTCGTTGCGATTCATCAGGCCACGCAGTTCATCGGCAGCAGCGGCCCGAGCGGCCCCCTCCGCCCTTTCCATGCGCCCGGCCGCATAGACCATCTGGTAGGCAACACGTTCCTTGCCCAACGAGGACGTCGCGGCAAGATCGGCCCGCACCCGTTCCAGGGCAATAAAGCTGGACCCGACGAGCAGCGCCGAAGCGGCCACGAACAGCAGCATTGCCAACCCCAACGCGCCATAGAGGCTATTTGCCAATCGGGGGCTCATGGATCTCGGTCCTTTCCGTTTCGTTGCTCGCGATGACCCGCTCGTCCTCAAGAAAGAATTGGCGGTCGTTCAACAGAAGGTCGCCGTCCAGAATGACCGCGCCCGCTTTTGTCGTCGCGCAATGCCAGGCGTTATCCCCGAGATCGGCTTCCGCCCCTCCGATTTCCTCCAGAGGGAGCGTCAATACTTCGGGCGCAGTATCAGATAGGATCAAGAATTCCGGCTGTGTTTGGCCGCATACGATCATCCAGTTATTGGTGGTGCGGGTCCCACGCGGGAGATCGAGCAGTCCGCATAGGTCGAAGACGGGAAGCAAATGGCCGCGTAAATCGTAGACGCCACAGGCATGCGGGGGCATTCCGGGGAGCGGACTGACGCGTGCCTTCGAAACGATTTCGCAGACGTATCGGATCTCCAATGCAAGCCGGCGATTCGATAGCATGAAGGTCACAAGGCCGACTGCCTGCTCTTCGCTCCGTCCGGGCAACGCATCACCGGCCAGGTGCGGCGACTGCCGCTCGTATTGCTCATCCTGTTGTGCCGCTCCCAAAAGCACTTCCGTCTGTTCTATCGCTGCTGCCATCCGCCTTCTGACGGCGGTCCAGTCGACCGGACGGGCGGCGGGCCGAAAAGGTGTCGTCATAGGCCCTCGCTTCCCAAGTGCCACCGAATTTTACCGATCTCTCGCCTTGCGCGCTCCGCGAGATGTCCAGCCGTCGCCCCAGACATCAGGACGACGCGTTCGCGCTGCGGACGAGAGAGGCAAAACAGGAGCGCGTTTTCGAGGGCACGTAGGGCCGCTTGCGGATCGCTGTCCTTGAGACAGACACCGAGAAAGAACTGCGCGGCAGCCAGATCGCTATCCAGATATATCACCCGTCGCAGCGCCGCTGCAGCCGCGTCGGTCTCTCCGTGGGTCATCTGGGAGAGTCCTTGGAGAAAATGCAGTTCCGCTGAGAGCGGGTGACTTTCAACGGCCTGCGCAGCGAGGCGTGCGGCGTCGCGGGTCTCACCCATATCAGAACGCGAGCGGATTTGTCGGGCAATCGCCTTGACGGCGTTGTCGCCGAGCGTTTTTCGCGCATCGGCGACGCAAGCACGAGCGGGCGGGACGCGCGCGAGAGGGTTCTTGGTTTGGCATTGAACAGAGGTGACGCGTGAGATCGACCGTTTCGAAGTGTCTGAATGAGCCATCATGCGCCGATAGATCACACCGGCGGGCGTGATCGACGTTTCGAAAGGGGCGTATTGCCACAAGGGCGGATCGGTCGGAGCAGTCAACAACCAACCGCCATCAGAAAGGCAGGCGAATAGCTGGCGCGCAATCCGGCGCACTGCGATTGCATCGAGATAGACGAGGACGTTGCGGCAAAGGATCAAATCGAAGTCAGCCAAGTTCCTTTCGGGCGCCGGAAGCTCATCTGTACCAAGGTTCAGTTGAGTGAACTCGACCTGCCGGCGCAGACGTTCGTGCAGTCGAAAACGTGCTTCGCAAGAGGTGAAGTAGCGTTTCCTCAGCCTGTGATCCGTATTCCTCAAGGACCATTCGCCATACTCGGCGGCCTTCGCGGTGACGAGCGCCCTTCTGGAGATGTCCGCAGCGCTTATTCGAACATTCTCCAAAAGACCTTCCTCGTCACAGAGAATGGCAAGGGAGTAGGGCTCCTCACCCGTTGCACAGCCAAGGCTCCAGATCCGGACGGGAGAGCCGTCGGACCGCCGTCGCTGCAATTCTGGAAGCATTGTCTGCCGTATAAGCTGGAATTGAGCTGGATTTCGAAAGAAATGCGTTTCGCTGACCGTCATCGCTGCGATCGCATCATCGGTCAAATCCTCGTCCAGCCCCAGCCGGTCGAGAAACGACCGGCTGTCGCCAATCCCACGCTGCACCATGAGCCGGGCGATCGCCGAAGCGATGGCCCCTTTCCTGGACGCTGGAAAGCTCAGACCGACCCTGTGGGCTGCCTGTTCAGCGAGATTTGGTGACGGCGCGCCACCTGTCACGGAACGCTCCCCTTCCCTTTTGCCGGGCAAGCGTGAAGCGGGGGTCGGGATAAGTTGGCTGTCGAAGCAGGCTGGCGCATTTGGTTCCACATTCATTTCCGTTGCTGTCGTCACTATGCCCTGGCATGCATTTGCGCTACTCGTCCGGATGGCTTAGACGACGGCCTATCCGACCGGACTATGTCGACCCTAGCTTTCGGTCATGGGTAACAGCCGCGCCCCTGCGGCTGCCGCCTCCTGGCGGTTTCTTACCCGCAGACTACGGAAGAGTGCTGCCATGTGGATCTTCACGGTTCCCTCGCCGAGTTTCAGCTTGCGGGCGATTTCCTTGTTCGAGAATCCCTGCACAAGGAGCAGGAGGACCTCGCGCTGCCTCGGGGTGAGGAGTTCGATTGTGCGATGGCTGCGTCCGTCCTGATGTCCGCGCGTGGTTTGGGGCATCTCTGCTTCCTCGGAGGGAGAGGCGCGGCCCGCTATAGACGGGGGTACGTAAACGGCGCCGTTCAGGATCGCCCCGATTGCCTCGGCAACATCGCTCGCCCCGAGGCCTTTTGGCACATAGCCGTTTATCCCCGCAGTGAGAGCAGACAAGATGTCCGACCGGCGCGACGATGCCGAGACGACGACGACCTTTAGATCGGGGTGGATGTCGCGCACGGCCGCGAGGCTGACCACGCTTTTCATGCCGGGCATCGCCAAATCGAACAACGCCAGCGATATGTCCTCGCGCTCGCTGAGCCGTTCAATCGCTTCGTCAAGCGATCCGGTTTCGATAATCTCGGTGAAGTGCAATTTGCTCTTCAAGATGAAGCCAAGCGCAATTCGGAAGAATTCATCGTCATCGGCAATAAGTGCGACGCGTGAGGCATTCATTACGCTTTCCTCGCCGGTTGTCTGGCGCTTGCGGGCCATCAATTCGGCTCGCTGGCCGGTCTGCAACTAACGATCGTCTCAGCGAATGCGTTCCCGTCATTGCGTATCAATGCGCGGTAGTATGCAGATTGTGCCACACACGCCAGGCGACGTGTAGCGCCAATGCTGCTGCTATGATCGACGCCGCTTCGCAAAATCGGTCTGAAACGCATGACGCGCCAACAGTTACAAAGGGTTTTCAATCAACTTCGACACTTCCGATGCCGGCAGGGGTCGCGAGAAGATGTAACCCTGAGCCTCATGGAACCCTTCCGCATTCACGATCGCCAATTGGTCCTCTGTTTCAATGCCCTCGATCGTCGTCGTCATGCCCAGGCTATGTCCGAGGCCGGCGACGGCTCTGACGATCGCGAGAGATTCTTTGCCGTGGGGCAAGTCGCGGACGAAGGCTTGGTCCACTTTGATTTTGTCGAAAGGGAAACTTCTCAGGTAACCGAGGGATGAGTAGCCTGTTCCGAAGTCGTCCATCGCGATTTTCACACCGAGGCCACGCAACTCCAGCAGCAGTTGGCGATTGTGTTCGCTCTCGTCCAGCAAGACCGACTCCGTTATCTCCAATTGCAAGCGGGCGGGATCGAGACGAGAGGCCGAGAGCGCATCGGCCACTGCCTTCACGAGATTCCGATGCTTGAACTGGACCGGTGAGAGGTTGACAGCAATACTGATATGTTCCGG
Organism: Sinorhizobium psoraleae; assembly: GCF_013283645.1. GTDB lineage: Bacteria > Pseudomonadota > Alphaproteobacteria > Rhizobiales > Rhizobiaceae > Sinorhizobium > Sinorhizobium psoraleae. The sequence goes on along the minus strand of NZ_JABEKV010000003.1, from coordinate 507,612 downwards.
CCAGGACGCGGCCTGGCGACAGGCTTGATCAAGAATCCACTTGCCGATCGGCACGATCAGTCCCGTTTCTTCAGCAGTGGGGATGAAGTCGGAGGGTGCGATCATACCTCTTTCGGGACTGCGCCACCGTAAAAGCGCTTCGCAGCCTGTTACGCGCCGCGATTTCAGGCTTATCAGCGGCTGATAATGCAGCTCGAATTCGTTCCTTTCTAATGCGCCTTTGAGCGCGATCTTGACCTGCTGGTGCGCCTGCAACTCCGCATGCATGGCCGCATCGAAGCGCTTGTAAGTGCCGCGCCCGCTTGACTTTGCGTTGTAGAGGGCGATGTCGGCGGCCTTGATCAATTCATCCGCGGAAGTCCCATCGTCCGGCGCAAAAGCAATGCCGACGCTCGCCCCGACAGTGGCGCTAACGCTTTCTATGGTGAACGGTTCGCAGAGTGTGTCGATAACCCGCTGGGCGAGGCGAAACGCCCCGTCATGGGTCCGTGCCAAGCGGTGTATAATCGCGAATTCGTCACCCCCGAGGCGTGCGACGATGTCCGTGGCTCTCACGGATTGGGTGAGTCGCGCCGACACCTGGCGCAACAAAGCGTCGCCAGCGGGATGGCCAAGCGTATCGTTTATCGCCTTGAACCCGTCAAGGTCCAGGCACAGCACAGCCATGCGGCCGGCGGCACTCTTCTCGCTAAGGGCCCGATCGAAGCATTCACGGAAGAACATCCGGTTTGCAAGCCCGGTCAGCATGTCGTGCCTGGCCAAGTGGGCCATCTGCTTCTGGGCGAGCAACTTGTCCTCCTCGGCCCGGCGACGCTCCGTTATGTCTCGGCAGAAAACAGAAATGCCGTCTTGCGCTGGAGAAGCAACTGCCTCGATCCATCGATCGAGGGATGGCAAGTAATCCTCGAAGAAGGACCGGACACGGCGGTCCATGATCTCCTGGCAGTGTTTGCCAAAGTTCCCCTTCCGTTCTCTCGGGAACAACTTCCAAATGACCTTCCCCAGCGCCTCGTCACCGATCCGCAAGAGCGTCTTGGCGTTCTCGTTCAAATAACGGACACGCCACTGGGCATCGAGGAGCATAACGCTGTCCATGGTGCTTTCGAGAACCGAGGAAAGCTGGTCAGCCGCGGCTTCGGCTCTCCTCTGCGCGCGGCTGATTTCCTCGCTGGCGCGCTTCGCATCGGTGATGTCGCGCCAGATCGAAAGCATCCTGATAGGCTTTCCTTCGCGCCCCATGATCGGGGCTGAGATCACGTCCATGCATCTTTCTTCGTCCTTGACCCGTACGCTGATCTCGAAGCGAGCCGTCTCGCCCGCTCTGACCTTTTCCCAGCCCGCCTGTACCGTTTGTGCGTCGGAAGCGTTGCCCACGACGTCCCACGTCGTTTTTGTAAGCGGAGCCCCTTCCGCCAGACCGAAGATGCGCCGGCCAGACTTGTTCATTAGCAACGGCCGCCCTTCCAGATCGAGCACGCGCACACAGTCGGGACTGCTGTCGAAAATACTTCTGATGAACGCCTGCGCTTCCTGTTGAGCGATCTCAGCGGCTCGACGTTCCGTGATGTCGAGAACCGACCCTACATAACCGAGAAAGGCTCCATCGGCGGAAAAGCGGGGCTGACCGACATCTATCACCCACGCCCAGCTTCCATCGGCCCGCCGCAACCGGTACTCGCTGCGGACAGCCTCTTTTCCTGCGGCCGCGCTGAAAAATGCTCGCTGCACTTTTTCCCGGTCATCGGGGTGGATCACATCCACCCAGCCGAAACCGAGCGCTTCGGCTTCCGTTTGGCCGGTGGTCTCCAACCACAAGCGATTAAAAAAACTGGTGTCGCCCGTTGGGTCGGCCACCCAGATCATCACCGGGGCGTCGTCAGCGATTGCCCGAAACCGTGCCTCGCTTTCACGCAAAGCATCAATGGCGCGTCGCCTTTCGTCGATATCCTCCAGGAGGCCGTACCAGCGCACGATTTCTCCAATGCTGCTACGCTTGGCGACTGCGCGGGCTCGAAACCAGCGATGACGACCAGTTGCGGTCAAAAGCCGGTATTCGATATTGAGCGGTTCGCCGCTCGTAAGAGAGCGTTGCCATTGCGCATGGACCATGGCGGCGTCCTGCGGATGCACGGCTTTTGCCCATCCACGTCCGAGCGTCGCTCCCTCATGCAATCCGGTAAATTCGGTCCATCGCGGGCCTACCTCTAACACCTCCCCCCTTGCGTCAGCCGTCCAAGGAACCTGGGGGTGCAAGTCTACGAGAGACCGATAATGCTCCTCACTGGCGCGCAGCGTTGCTTCGGTCTTACGCAGATGTGTAATGTCCATGATGGCGGCGACCAGGAATCTCTCTTCCGTCGCGCCGACCGGTATGCGCACGCAGCGTTTCTTCGTCAGCAGCGTCCGCGTGGCGCCATCCGGTGTCGTGATTTGCTCTTCGAGTTGGCAGTCCTGGCCGGTCGAGAGGACGGCTCTGTCAAGCGCGACAATCCCATCGGCTTCCTCACTTGGCAAAAAATCATAGTCGGTTCGTCCGATGAGCTCGTCGCGAGTTTTGCCGAGAAGCGCACAGGCTTCGCTGTTTATGAAAACAAATCGCGACGCCTCGTCTTTGACGATCACCGGTTCGGCAATGCCATCGACAAGATACTGAAAGAAGTCATAGGACTTCCTCGGCGAACGTTCGGGAACCGGAGCGTTCATACCACTACCCTTGGACTGGGTGGCAACAGGCCCATATAGCAGCAGTCGAGCCCCCGCCAGATCATACAACCTAGACTAACTCATTTCGATGCAACTGGTTCCCCTCGCTTCCGCTATGGCGGCTTATGAACCATCGGTCCTGGCGATTTCGACCAGGGCCTGTCCAACGACCGATCGATTTCTTGGCCCACGAGCGTTTTGCGCCTCCCGAAACGAAGGGTGCGCGAGCGTGAGAAGGCCGCCTTGGCAAGCGATCTGGTAGGCAGCGACGTGAAGCACCACCTTGCGAAAAACAGTCAGAGATTGTGACTGTAATGCGCAGCTACCCTTGCCGGTAGAGCCAAAATGGGCGACCGTTCTCTAGCGCGGCTTCGCGTAAGGGGCATCGAGTCGGGTTGGGGAGGCAGAATTAAGGGTGCGGCTTTGCCGCCGGGCGGTGGACAACGAACGGAGGCTGGAGCGAGAATGATAAGCAGAATGAGCAAGGGCTTGGCGCGAGCCGGAGCCCTTCCGGCATTGACGTTGGCAGTGGTCGCCTGCGGTTTCACGAGCCCCTATGTCATCGGTCGGGCGGACGCTCAGGAAGAGTTCGTCAGCCTTACCGGCACCGTGCAGCACGTGACGTTGGCGCCGAACGACACCATGACGATCAGGACTAGCAAGTCCTTCGGCGACCTCGTGATCGGCAGCGCCGAGTTGATCGATGTCGTGCCCCTCTCCGAGAGGTCTCTCTTCATCCGCGGCAAGCAGATCGGCGCCACCAATATCTCGGTCTATGACGACAGCAAGGCGCTGATAGGCGTAATCGACATCCGTGTCGCCAGTGACTTCAGTGAGGTAGCGGCGGCGATCCGTTCCGCTGCGCCTTCAGCGAGGATTCGTGTGTTCAACTCAAACGATCGCATCCGACTAACGGGTGTGGTGCGTGACGCGGTTGAATTGCAGCGGGTGATCGAGATCGCCCAGTCCTATTCAGAACAGCCGGTGTTGAACCAGTTGCGCGTCGCCGATTCCCAGCAGGTCATGCTGGAGGTCAGAGTGATCGAGGCCTCGCGCCAGACCGGCCGCGACCTCGGCATCGGCTGGTCCGGGCAGGGCCGAAACGGAATCGGCAAGGCAACGACCAGCCAAGGCATCGGCGTCGATGATGACGGAAACCTTGTCCGCACGCTCGGAGACGCCGCGGGAGCGGCAACGGGGATGCAGCCCTTCGGCCAACTCATCGCCAAGGTCCTGACGATTGCCGGCGGCCAAATCGATGTCGTCATTAACGCACTGGAGCAGAAGGGTCTGGTGCGCCGCCTGGCGCAGCCGAACCTGATCGCCATGAGCGGCGAGACGGCGAGCTTCCACGCCGGCGGCGAGGTGCCTATCCAGACGACGGTGGCGAACGGGGCGACGGTTGCAACCGAAACCGATTACCGACCGTTCGGCGTGCGTTTGACGTTCACGCCTGTCGTGCTCGACGACGGACTGATCAATCTGAAGATCGAACCGGAGGTTTCCGAGATCGATACGTCGATCAGCGTCAACGGCAATCCCGGCTTCGTCTCGCGCGCGGCGAAAACCACGGTCGCATTGCGGGATGGCCAGAGCTTCGCCATGGCCGGGCTTCTGCAGTCCGTCAATGCCAAGGACATCCAGCAATTGCCGGGTCTGGGACAGCTTCCCGTTATCGGCGCACTGTTCCGCTCGACGAGCTTCCAGAAAAGGGAATCGGATCTCGTCATTGTCGTCACCCCGCATATCGTTCGGCCAGCATCGCCGGGCGAGGACCTCTACAGCCCGCTCGACCAGACGCGCTCGTCGAACGACGTCGAGCTCTTTGCCCTCGGCCTGCTGGAGGTCGACAAGGACATGCTGCGCCGCTTCAGAAATGGCGAAGGCATCAAAGGGCCCTATGGCCACCGTCTCGATCTCGATGTGGGAGGCGCGCATGCCCTTTCGAAGAAGTAGTCGCGCGCCTGTTTTAGTGGTCGCCACCGCGCTCCTTTCCGGATGCGCCGACTACATGAATCATCGCGACACGATCACCTTCGGTGCCGGCAACGCGACAGAGGCCAATAAGGGAATCCATATTCAGGACCCATTCCCAAGGGTAGCGCAGAGGACGGACATTCCCGGCGACGGCAAAGTTATTTACCGGGCGATCCGCACCTATCAGGGCGAAGGCCTCCGCGGCGGACCGCCCCCCCCTCGGCCGTAATCCTGCCGACGGCCACGCCTCCCACGCAGACGAATGGGGCGTCCGGCAATGGCGCGGAAAACTGACGTGTTTGCGCATGTCTGGGACGCGTTCGGTGGACCTCATAATGCCGTCACCAAGGACGAGCGCTGATGCGATAAGGGCGTGGGTACGCGAGAACAAGGGTGCTCGGTCGGCGATGAGCTGCATTGCGGCCGGACCGGCGACCGCCCGCCGAGATGAAGGCGCGCGCGCCGAAGCTTCCTGAGCCTGTGTCGTCCGGAGAGGCGCTGACACGCTCTACCGCATGCAAGGGACAGGAGCCACATTGGTGGTGAAGTAGTGGGACGAGCAAAAGCGCGATTTCGCGGAAACTAAGAAATAGCCGGAGCCCGAAAGCGAAGCTTTGGGCTTCGGGCCCGGCTTGCGGCGGCGGAAGCGGATGACCAGCTTGGCGAATGTGGAAATTGAACCCGGCGATGCGAGTGGCGTTCGAGCGGCGAAGGCGCGAACCGACAACGCGCCGTTCTTTGCCTTGGCCCTTGTTTTCCTCGCTCTAAATGCCGGCACGCTGCTCTACACCGCCAAGAACGCAGCCGATGTCCGTGAGAGCCGCGAGGCGCTTGCTGCGGCCAAACGATCCATTGACGGTCTGAGGCTGCAGATCGGCAAGCAAGACCGCAACATCGGCAGGGCCGACGACCCTGCGCCTATTCGCCAGCAGGTCGAGAAATTGCGGAAAGACCTATCCCTCCTCAGTGAGCGGATGCGTTCCGGCTCCCTCGCCTCCGGCGGCTCCGTCATCTTGAGCGCACCCGGCAAGGGCGTGGCGCGCCTCGAGGCCCCGCCGGCAGCGCCCTCGGGAGCGGAATTTTCGGCACCGCATGAGGGCCAGCCGGCAATCGATGCCGAGAGCCCCTCGTTCGCCGATCTGCAGCGCTATGAGCGATCCGTTTCGCCGGAGGGCAAGCTGATCCCGCGGAAGGTGCAATAGCAGCCCTCTCCGCGTTTGCCCTATTACGTTCCGCAGCGCCGCTCTTCCAGATACCGCGACGTTAAGCGCTGTGGCTACGAAGTCCGAACTTGTGGCTGCCAACTGCTTGGGCCTGCAGAAGACCGACCTTCTGACCTGCAGCGCCGCGCGTCCATATATTCGTTGGAGAACACGAAGGTGTTCGGGAGAGATTGGAACTTAACGGAAGTATGAGCCGGGGTTGCTGCAGGCATCTGCGGGCTTTGGTCTGCGGTGAGTTGCAAGAACCAAACCCGCGCCGCCTTTGACGGAACGAACGACCGAACCGACGGTTCCTAGGGAAGTCCTATACCGTCAAGGATGGCAGTAAGCGGAGGCTCGCCATGAAAGATCAAGACAAGCAGCCAACGCAGCACCATGGCACGATGACGCACCATTACTTGATGTTCGCCGTCAACATGCTGCTCAGTCTGGTCGTCATGTACTTCGTGATGTTCTCCATGATCGATGGCTGGGCCGATTTCTTTAACAACCTCAACACGTTCTACATGGCGCTGGCGATGGTCGCTCCGATGGGCATCATCATGCTGGCGACCATGGGGGCGATGTACAGGAGCACGCGCCTGAACGTGGGCCTTTGTCTCGGCCTGGTTGCCCTCTTCGTTGTGGCGCTTGCGGGGACGCGCACGCAGGCTCTGATCGACGACCGTCAGTTCATCGCCTCGATGATCCCGCATCATTCGGGAGCGATTCTGATGTGTCGCGAAGCGAACCTCACGGACGACGAACTGGTCGATCTGTGCGATAAAATCTCTCAAGGGCAGCGCAAGGAAATCGAGCAGATGAACTCAATCAGAGCGAGACTGCATGGCTCCGGCTGATTGATGGCTGGCGCACACCTATCCGATACCGCTGAGCATCAGCCTGACATCCACGCACTTTCGGGCAAGCTCGCCCGGCAAAATGCCGCCATGACCGCGATCTGGCATGCGTCGGTCTGGCTGTAGGCCAATCAGAGTCGGGCCGGACAAAGACGCTAGGCGCAGAGCCATGATGGCTCCGCACCTTCCGCTCGCCCTGGGGTGCCGTACCTAAACCGGCCGTTGGTTTCGACAGCGCAGCTATGCGGTTGGTGAATCGGGCTTATAGAGTATCACGCGATTGCGGCCCGTTTTCTTGGCCAGATAGAGTGCCTCGTCAGCCTGGTTCTGAAGCTTCTCCGGCGCGATGATCGCTTCACTTGACGCCTGCGCCGCCACGCCAATGCTGAGGGTGACATAAGGCGATACGCGGGATGCGGGGTTCGGAAGGGAGGCGGCTTCGACGCTCGCCCTAATTCGTTCAGCCGTGGCCAGCGCAGCTCGTTCATCTGCGCCCGGAAGCACGACGAGAAACTCCTCACCGCCGTAGCGGGCTACATGGTCGCGGTTTCGCCTGACGCTGCTCTGAATGATGCCGGCAACTTTCACGAGGCAGCGATCGCCCTCAGCGTGACCAAGGCGATCGTTCAGGTTCTTGAAGTCGTCGATGTCGCACATCAGCATGGCGTTACCCGGCGGGCGCTCCGCGCCTGCGCTCCAGAGGCGATTCAGGGTTTCCATCATCCAGCGCCTGTTGGCGATTCCGGTTAGGGGATCGGTTTTTGCAAGGCGCTCGAGGCGGGCATTGGCGTCGGCAAGCTCCGCTACCCGCCGCTTGTCGCGAAGTTCAAGAAGGAAGGTCTTCTGGGCCAGGATCGTCATCGTGCGTCGGGCAACGATGGTCGCGACAATGCCGCTGGCAAAAAACAGCGTCCCGGCCACGGCGCTGCCCCTATTGAGGATCGGGTTCTGCAACTGAAAAATAAGGTAGAGGGCAAGAGCGAACGAGGCGACCGTCACCGTCCAAGCCAGAGGAACGGCGAAGATGATGATCGCGGTGATGGCGACGAACAGCATGATGTTCAAGTGCCGTTCATAGAACTCGCCACCTGCGCTCACGCCCACCAGTGCGACCGACAGGAGGATGAGGAACAAGCCCGTGAGCAAAGACACCCTTTGAAGCCAAGCGCCGCGCGGTTTTCGCCAGACAAGAGCGGTCGCCAGAGCGGCGGGCGGAAGAATGCAGGCTGGCGGAAGCATCGACAGCGCGACCGCCTTTGGAAGCAGGATCGCGTTGAGACCCAGCGTCAATACGTCCAGCAAGACCACCCATGTCATCCACGCGCGAATGATTTTGGCCGTCCGCGCCCACGAACGCTCTTGGAACAGGCGAGCAAGCTCACCTTTGAGGCGGATGTCACGCGTGCGGCCTGCAAGCAGTCGCTCGACTTCGGCCATGACAACCGGGTTGGGCGGCTGAGACCGCATTTCCGGGGAGGCGGTCACGTGACTGTCAGCAAGTGCGCTTTCCTTAAGCTCCATCCTTGCCCAACTAGGGGAGCACCTCCTGCTGGCAAGATCATCGGCGCATGAACTCGCGAGTTGTACTCATGCCAACCACGTGGCGAAAGTGCCGGTCTCGACCGGTGTGTCGAGCCTCAGAAATTGATTTTCGTGGGCGACGACATGCTGCCGTATCACTGCGATGGCGTCCGCATCAGTTTCTGCCACGACCGGGCCAATGACATGCCCGCCAGAAACCGATCGACAGGCATGACATCGGGAGCGGCGGCGAGAATTGAGGTCACGGGAACGACCTCCAACTCGGCTTCCCCACGGCCTACAGCCAGTATTGTCTGTCCTCCTGGTGTGCCACCACCAGCGCCGCTGTCGTCGGCCACACCGTCTACGCACGGCAGTGATCCGCCCCGCCAAGTGGAGTGCCGCTTATTTTGATATCCTTGGGCACAAGCGTGGGAACTTCCGCTCTCCACCACCTGAGACGATCGATGCATGGCCGATTCGACCTCAGCGCACGAGAGTCTACTGCGCATCCCTCGCCTTGAAAGGATGCGAACCGATGCCGCCACGATAAGATGCCCCCACGATAAGAGCACTTGCGCGAAGAACACATGGTTGCGCCGCATGGCGTGCTTTGCCTCATACGAGAGAAGCATTTTAGCCTTCCGACAACACTTCCGGCCACATTGATCACGGCTCCATAGCGCCCGCCGTTGGATTGGCGTTGCGGCGAGGCGGTCGGGTGGACTCTTTTCGTCGCCAGATTGAATAGGGCCGCAGGGCTTCGCGCAAATACAGGTCTATCGCCGCTATGGATCAGTGGCCAACCATCGCGCGCGGGGGCCAGACCACTGCCCTCGGGGGCGATGACATCGGCGACCTCGTTGCTGGCGGCGTCCATGACGATGCGTGTGTGCCTGGCGACCCGCCGTCAGCTCAGACATTCCAAGGGCGGCAGAGCCATCCGACGGACTAGGCCAACCGGGTGACCCTCTCCGGAAGAGAGATCGGCCAACAGGCCGAATGGATCAAAAGGTTTAATGTAGTCTATGTCAGGGGCACAGCGCCGGTGGAAAACGAAAGGATCCGGACCGACCTGTAATGCCGCACTTGGCGTCTGCGCAACCCCAACAACTGAAGGATCGAACAGCGGAGGATCTTCTCGCCCGCGTCGTCCTTCGCGCGCGCCGTACCCGATGACGAGAAGGTGACTGCGATGCTGGAGGGCAAGCGATGAGCCTAGTGGAATGGTTGTTTGGTAAGCCGGAGGCTTCCAAGAACGTGACGGTCCTGCAGGGTGGGCCGGTTCTCACCGGCGCCACGATCAAGACGGTTCCACGGGTGGTGACGGTCGAGCCGAAGGAGACAGATCCGCATATCAAGGAGGACTGGGACCACTTTCTGTTGGGGCAGACGCTCATCGACACCCTCGTTCCCTACGCGAGGAACCCGGCCCCCTTCTCCACCCATGAATTGCGGTACTTCACCAACCAGTGGATTGCCGCCATGTCGGGGGATGACCGGAGGGTCCTGTCCGAAATCCTCATGCGAAACAGGGGCAAACGCGACTTCAACAGGAGGAACAGATGATCGGTTACGTGAAGACAGCGAAATACAGTTGGCCGAACGGCATGGAGTAACCAGCTCTGTGATTCCGGTCCGTTGCGCAAGCAGTTTCTGCCCCGACGGATGGTGGTTGAAGGCCGTTCAACTGGAAGCCAAGGGCATCATCCAGCGTGTTCCGGGAAAGCCGGTCAGACTTTTCAAGTGTCCTTGATACGTCAGCCAACATTTTTGGGGCGATGCATCCTGACTACACGAATGTCTGCTCCTGGCGCTTCTTCGCGTTCAGATCGACAGCGACAGCGAGAATTTCCAAGCACTGAGGCGGTTGAGAGGCCGGGAGCGTGCAGGACCGAGTGAAGATCGGCATTCTGTCGGGTTCATGGTCTGCGGGGTAGTGGGAGCAAATCGCCTGCACAGCGGATACGACGATGCCAACGCCTACCAGACGATCTTCCGCAAGACCCTCATCGCCTGCGCTTTTCCCTGGTCGGAGGGACCCGCCACGCGACGGCATGATCTGCAATCGGAGTGATTTCGGCGAAGCCGTGGCCAGTCGCCACGGATGTGCGACGAGTATTAAACACCGCCCTTTTCCAGGAAACTGGGGCATTCGCATATACACGCGAATAACCTATAATATAATTTCTGCATATATCCGATCAAACCGAAGAGGCCCCGACTGAAATTCGGAGCCTCTTCAATTAAACGGAGATCATGCAGGCGACGCAATAGAGCACTGGCACCTCAATACGTCCTCATGACATTCTCTCGGCAGGGGACTACAAGGAAAATGCTTGAAGATGTGCCCGCGCACTTAGGAGATTACACAATCGAACGGACAAGGCAACCGAAAATAAGCAACGACTAATAAGTAATACTAAAGTCGAATTTCGTATGGCGGACAGGCGCTCCCGGCGCAGGGCGGTCACGGCCCCCAAAGCGCGTCGCGCGTGGCCCTGCCGCTACCGCATGATCCCTCAAATCAAACCGTTTGAGGTGCGTCCGATCGGAAGCTGTCGTTCGCCTTCATTGCCGTCGTGCGGTCCAGTTGGTAGCCGTCCCAGCCTCCGCGCCGAGCATTTCGCTGAGCTCCGGCAGTTTCTTGGCCACCGGCTGCTCAAGCACCCTCACCGGCCCGCTGATCGTTTGGTGAGTGCCGTTTCGGCTGCCTTGATTTTCGACGCCGGCGATGGAGATAACGTCCCTCGCCGGCAGGCAGCCCGTCCGAACGCTTCAGTCGGCAACCACGGTCCATTTGTCATCCGGATTGAACCGATCGATGAAGGGCACGATCGCTTCGGTGCTCGGACCGAGATCCGCTTCGTAAACGATACCATGCTGGTTGACGACGAAGGTGTTGACGCCGGTCTCGGCATATTTGACCGGCCAGGCGATCAAACCGAAACCGGCGATCATGTTATCATTGATGACATAGTCGTATTTGCCGCCGGCGATATTGTCGCCCTGGAAAGTCAGGATGCGGAACCGGTAACCGAAATAGCCCTCTCCTGCCTTGGTCTTTTCCAGGACCGCTTCGCTGATCGCGGCACCGACCGGGCTTTCGCCATCGCCCTGCTCGGCCGGCCAATAAAGCCCGTCCGTCTGGCCGTCGCTGCTGATGAGTTTCTGGGCGTATTCCAGGACGCCATCGCCGTCGCGATCCAGCTCCGCGTACTCCTTCTGCGCCTCGACATAGGCACGCACCGCCTCGATCGCCTCCTCTTCGTTCCGGCCAACGCGGCGGTTGACGATCTCCTCGAGACCGACATAGGTGTCGAAAGACCATTTGCCGTCCTCACCCTTGGTGATCGGGAATGGCAACGGCCAGAGCCGATCGCCGATTTCGAGGATCTTCTGATTGCCGCGATCACGAAGGACGACCTGCCGTGCCGCGCCCTCGCGAATGAGGGCAAATGTGTCCATGACCCCTTCGCTCGCCTTTAGCTTCGTCGCATCGAGGCCAAGCAGGCCGGCAACGCCGTTGAAGTCGTCAGCCGCGAGCGCCTTCTTGAACGTCTCGACGGCTGCGGACGGATCGTCGAAGAGCGGCGAGTCATTCGCCGACGCATAGTCGCTGATGTCGCTGGCTTCCTGGGCATGAATCGGTCCGACTGAAGCGAGCGAGAGCGCGACGGAAACGGCAGATCCGAGGAGGATCAATTGAAAGAGCTTGATCATGGTCGTGCCCCCTGTTGCCCGGTCAGTGCCTGCGACCGCCGCCGCGTTTGATTACCTTGTGCGGCCTGCCGCCGCCGCTGTGACCGCCGCCCATGCTGTGCCCGCCGCGCCGGGATGCGAGCGTTTCCCGCTTTCCATGGGAGACGTTGCCAAGCGCGGACGGTTTGCGCGGGCGGCTGTCGAGCTTCGCCGCCGCCTTGGGTTTGCCGACAGGCCGGTCGATCTTCGCCGGCCGCTTGGCGGTCGACCGGTTGATGCCTGGCTGGGCGACATCGCGTCGCGCCGCCGCAGGACTTTCGAGGCTCGGTCTCGGCCTTGCTTCCGGCCCCTGCCTTGCCTGCAAGCCCTCGAGCGTGCTCTTGCGCACATCCTTTAGCTGGCCGCCCGCAGGGCGCTGCGCGGGCCGATCTCTGTTGAGTTCGGCGGCGCGGCTGCGGATGCTGTTGTCGCTATTGGCCTTGATATTGTTGCGGATATTCGTCCTGTCGAACTTCTGGAACTGGTCCCGGTCGAAGCTCAGCTTGCTGCGATCGACATTCTTCCAGTCGATGTCGTTCCACTTGATCTTGCCGTTGATGTCGACGTTGTTGAAGCACTTGTTGCAATCGACATTGATGTCGCCGTCCCAGCGCCCGCCCCAGACGCCCCAATCGTCCCAGTCTACGACTGCGGCCCAGATCGCACCGGTCACCGCGCCGGCGAAGAAGGTCGCTGCCGGATAATAGTAGGCGGGATAGGGCTCGGGATAATAACCGATCGGCACCGGCGCATAGTCCGGCTCGTAGAGCATTTCCGGCGGATACTGCGGAACATAGATCTTCTCCAGGCTCGTCGATTGGATGACGATGTTGTCGTTGTCCTCGACGACCTTGACCTTGTCGTCGGACTTGATGACGCCCTTCGCGACCGCTTCCTCGCGCAGTTGCTGGATCGCGATCAACACATCCTTCTGCTGGTAGGCGATCGCCTGGCCAAGTTGTTGCGTCCAATCGAGGTCGTCGCTCATCATCTCGACGATCTGCGGATAGTTCAGCAGCGAAATCACGCTGCCGTCCCAGTCCTCCTTCGGCTGCATATCGGGATTTTTCGCACGGGCCTGGAGAAACCGCTCGGCCTCGACTATTTGCAAGGGATAGAGCGAAGCAGCGGAAATCAGCGCGACCAGCTCGTCGGGATAAAGCGCGATGCGGGCGACGAAGATCTCGAGCTCGTCTTCGGTGAGCGGCTCCGGCTCCGCCTGCTCCTGGGCGGGAACGGCGGCCATCTGCTGGGCCAAGGCCTTCGTCAGGGTAAGGGGGTTGCCTCCAATTGGCAGCAGCGATATCGCCGCCAAGGCAGTCACGCCCCGCAGATTTGACTTGATCATGACGACGCCTCCCAATTCGCCCGTCGAAGAAGGCGCCGCTCTCTCAACGAAGCGGTTCACGTTCAGGACGAGCCTGTCGCACAAGTCGCAGGCGAGATTATCATCCTTGATCTTCGTATCAAAGCTACAGCAATCAATGGGGTTTCTACTCTGGCCGAGCGGCGCGGATTGTGCCAGATGGACCACGGTCAAACACCGTGGAGACTGGAAGTCGTGAACAAGCGGCGCCCCTCACCGAAGAGACATGGCAACGAAGCGAAAGCCGACGCCGGCAAGCGGGTAACGTTGGCGCGCGCGCTCTCCAAGCTCGGCTATTGCTCCCGCACGCAGGCCGAGAAGCTGATCACCGACGGCCGCGTCAGCGTCGGTGGCAGAAGGACGACCGACCTTTCCCGTTGGGTCGACATCGAGGCCGACCGGATTGCCGTCGATGGCGTCACAGTCACGGCGGAAGCAAAGATTTATCTGATGCTGAACAAGCCGCGCGGCCTCGTCACCACCCGCGAGGACCCGGAGGGGCGGCCGACAGTCTATAGTTGCCTCGGCGACGCCGACGCGCGGTTTCTCTCGCCGGTCGGCAGGCTCGACAAGGCGAGCGAGGGACTTCTGCTCTTTACCAACGATACCGTTCTGGCGCAGCGTCTGCTCGATCCGGAAACGCATCTCGGCAAGATCTATCACGTACAGGTGAGCGGCATCTTCGACGATGCCGCGGCCGCCCGTATGATCGAAGGCGTGAGCGAAGGTGGCGAGCAACTGCGCGCCGCGCACGTGCAACGGCTGAGAAGCGGCGACCGCAACAGCTGGGTCGAGGTCGAGTTGCAGGAGGGTAGAAATCGGCAGATCCGCCGCATGCTCGACGTGCTCGGCTTCGAGTGCCTGCGGCTCGTGCGCGTCTCGATCGGCGATATAGAGCTCGGCGACTTGCCGAAAGGCGCCGTTCGGCCGCTGACGGAGGCCGAGATCGAATATCTCCGGCGGCGCACCGCTCTCGAAGCTTGAGCAAAACGATGGGTGGAAATCCACCCATCGCCCGGAGACTTTGTTTCCAAATCCACCCATATCGCGCGGGGCGAGCGCGGAAAACGGTAAAATGACCGCGGGCAGCGGTTGTATGTGCTAAAATCCCGTCCGCTAATAGGCGATCCAGAACCGGCGCGGGAGGACCATGCCGGCTGGTCTATAATTTCATCGGGAGGAAAAGATGAAAATTCTGCAAGCGCTTCTGGGCGCTGTCGCCGCCGTTTCCCTGTTTGCCGCCCCGGCCAGCGCCCAAAACTATCCGGAGCGCTCGATCACGATGGTCGTTCCCTTCTCGGCCGGTGGCCCAACCGACACGGTCGCCCGCCTCGTCGCCGAATCCATGTCGAAGGATCTCGGCCAGCAGATCATCGTCGAGAACGTCGGCGGCGCCGGCGGTACGCTTGGCGCCGGCCGCGTCGCACAGGCCGATCCGGACGGCTACACGATCCTGCTGCACCATATCGGCATGGCGACCAGCGCCACGCTCTATCGCAAGCTTGCCTATGACACGCTGAACGCCTTCGAATATGTTGGCCTCGTCACCGAAGTGCCGATGACGATCGTCGCCCGCAAGGACTTCGAACCGACGGATCTCAAGGGACTGATCGACTACGTCAAGGCCAACAAGGACACCGTGACGGTCGCCAATGCCGGTATCGGCGCCGCGTCGCATCTTTGCGGCATGATGTTCATGAGCGCGATCGACACCCAGCTCACGACCGTGCCGTACAAGGGCACCGGTCCGGCAATGACCGATCTGCTCGGCGGTCAGGTCGACATCATGTGCGACCAGACGACCAATACCACCAAGCAGATCCAGGGCGGCACGATCAAAGCCTATGCCGTCACCTCTCCGGCCCGCCTCAAGATCTTCCCGGATCTGCCGACGGCGGTCGAAAGCGGCCTTGCCGATTTCCAGGTCGGCATCTGGCACGGCATTTATGCGCCGAAAGGCACGTCTGCCGAGGTGACCGAACGCCTGTCGAAGTCGCTGCAGCTGGCGCTCAAGGATCAGAACGTCACCGCCCGCTTTGCGGAACTCGGCACCGAACCGTCGAGCGAAGCGGACGCGACGCCGGCAGCGCTGAAGGCCAAGCTCGAGAGCGAGATCGCCCGCTGGAAGCCGGTGATCGAGGCCGCCGGTCAGTACGCCGATTGATTGCGTGACAGAACTCGCCGCCGTCCCCGTCGCAAGACAAGAACGGCGGCGACCTGTCTCCGGTCGCGGTCATCGATAAGAACCGGAAGACGTGATCGGTTCGAGATGTGGTGCGGGATGGGGCAGCGCGGTCATGCCTTCCTTGTCCCGCGTCAGTGCCAAGACCGGATGTTGACAGCTGTCAACTCGGCAAAGGTCTGGTGCCCCTTGCCCGGATAACGAGACGCGAGCACATTCGCCTATAGCGCCGCGTCTCATCAGACGCGCAAGGATGCTGCAGCACTTTGAATTGCTGCATGTTTTTATCCTTAAATCGGGTAGGATTTAAGGAAACACGCCGCAGAAGGGAGCGCGGCTCAACGGCTCTCGAACAAAATGGGGACACGATGAAATCCATCTCCTTCGACACGACCAATGCCCTGTGCGGCGGCATCCTGACGGCCGTCGGGTTGTTCTTCGTCTGGCAGTCGCTCACCCTCGAGCTCGGCACCGCCTTCCGCATGGGCCCCGGTTACTTCCCGCTCCTGCTCGCCTGCGTGTTGACGCTGCTCGGCGCCGTCATCCTTGTGCAGTCCGCACGGGTTCAAGGCGAACCGATGGGAGCGATCGCCGTCCGCGGCATGTTTCTCATTCTGCCGGCACCGATCTTTTTCGGGCTGACCGTGCGAGGATTGGGGTTCGTTCCGGCAATCTTCTGCACCGCGCTCATTGCCTGTTTCGCCTCGCACCGCATGAAGCCGCATTGGGCGCTCGCCATCTCGCTTGCGTTGACAGTCTTTTCGGTCGCCGTGTTCAGCTACGGTCTCAACCTCCCGTTCGAGCGTTTCGGCCCCTGGGTCCGGTTCTAGGAGGCGGCCATGGATCTTTTCAGCAATCTCGCCCTCGGCTTCGCCACCGCCGCCTCGCCGGCCAACCTTCTCTTCTGCCTGATCGGCGTTCTCCTCGGCACGCTGATCGGCGTCCTGCCCGGCATCGGCGCAACGGCAACGATCGCCATGCTCCTGCCGATCACCTTCCAGCTCGAGCCGGTTTCCTCTCTGATCATGCTCGCCGGCATCTATTACGGCGCGCAATATGGCGGCTCGACCACCGCCATCCTGATCAACATGCCGGGCGAGTCCTCCTCCGCGGTGACCGCGATCGACGGCTACCAGATGGCGCGCAATGGCCGCGCCGGCGCAGCACTCGCGATCGCGGCGCTCGGCTCGTTCTTTGCCGGAACCGTCTCGACCTTTCTCGTGGCGATCTTCGCACCGCCGCTGACCGAAATCGCGCTGGAGTTCGGCGCGGCCGAATATTTCTCGCTGATGATCGTCGGCCTCGTTTCCTCCGTTGCACTTGCCCATGGCTCGATCATCAAGGCGCTGGCGATGGTCGCGCTCGGCCTGCTGCTCGGCCTCGTCGGCACTGACATCTATACCGGCACGCCGCGCTTCACGCTCGGCATTCGCGAATATGCCGACGGTCTCAACTTCGTCGCGGTTGCCGTCGGCGTCTTCGGCATCGCCGAGATCCTGCGCAATCTTGAAAGCGAGAAGACCCGCGAAGTGCTGATGGCCAAGGTCAGCGACCTGATGCCGACTCGCGAGGATTTCAAGCGGATGTTCGCGCCGGTGGTGCGCGGCACCGTGATCGGTTCGGCGCTTGGCATTCTGCCGGGCGGCGGTGCGATCCTCGCCGCCTTCGCCTCCTATACGGTGGAAAAGCGCATCTCCGACCGCCCGGAGGAATTCGGCCGCGGTGCCATCGCCGGTGTCGCAGGACCGGAGAGCGCCAACAATGCCGGCGCACAGACGTCCTTCATTCCGCTGCTGACGCTCGGCATTCCGGCAAACCCTGTCATGGCGCTGATGATCGGCGCGATGATCATCCAGGGCATCGTGCCAGGCCCGAACGTCGCGGTGGAGCAGCCGGCGCTCTTCTGGGGCATCATCGCGTCCATGTGGATCGGCAATCTGATGCTCGTCGTCTTGAACCTGCCGCTGATCGGGCTCTGGGTGAAGCTCCTGAAGATCCCCTATTTCGTGCTGTTTCCGATCATCATGGCCTTCTGCTCGATCGGGGTCTACAGCGTCAATTCCAACGTCTACGACCTTTACGCGGTCGCCTTCTTCGGCCTCGTCGGCTACCTGCTCCTGAAGCTGCGCTGCGAGCCAGCGCCGCTGCTCCTCGGCTTCGTGCTGGGGCCGCTGCTTGAAGAGAACCTCCGGCGCGCGATGATCCTGTCGCGCGGCGACCCGACGACCTTCGTCACCCGACCGATCAGCGCCGTGCTGCTGCTGATCGCGGCCATCGTGCTCGTCGTCGTCTTCCTGCCGAGCGTCAAGGCCAAGCGCGAGGAGGTCTTCGTCGAGGAGGATTGACGGCAGCGGCGCCGTGGCGCCGCTGGCCAAATGTCGTTGCCGACCCGTGAAAAGGTTGACAGCAACGCAAGAAAGGAACCTCATGCGGGTTGGGGCGTTCGTCAAGCGATCGACGAGCGCCCCTGCTTCGCCGATCCCGATTCCCCCAGGAGGAGGTTCTACGAAGATGATCCAGCGTCTGCTGGCCGCATGCGGCCTGTTCTTTGCTGTTGGGGCAGCGCAGGCCGACGAGACGGCATTTCTCGGGTCGCTGGAGGGCCAGTGGGCCGGCGACGGCATGGTGAAAGTCCGGATCAACCGGTCGCCTATCAACGTGTCCTGCACCTTCAATTCGCAAGCGAGCGGTCCGGCCCTATCGATGAAGGGAACCTGCCGCGGTCTGATCGTCGTTTCGCGCGCCGTTGGCGCCGACTTGCAATTCAACGGCTCAAGCTACAGCGGCTTCTATGTCGGGCCGAGTGGAAGACGGGCAGGCTTGACCGGAAACAGACGCGGCAATGCGATCAATCTTACTATACGCTGGCCGAGGGAAGTGAACGGCGATCGCAGCGCAAACCTGACCCTGCAGAAGGTCGGACAGAACGGCATGAGACTCGTGACGACTGATGTCGACCCCAGGTCCGGCGACAGCGTCGTTACCAGCGACATTAATCTGCGCCGGCAATAACGTCGCCTGAGCCAGGACGCGCCAAAGCGCCAACTCTTTGAAACTACGCAATTCCGGCCGGAAAACCGTCGCGCACTTCCTGGAATTGTCCTAAAGCACGCCCCAGCCGCGGTAGCGTCCCCTGCCCGTCATCTCGCGCACGCCGAGCTCACGCACCAGGTTGAGCGCGCTTCGCTGTGTGACGCCGACGTGGCGGGCGATCAGCGCCGTCGAGACGATCGGCCGCGACAGAACGAGATCGATCAATCCAGGGAGATTGCTGCTCGAGCGCCGGTCCCTGATCCGCATCTCCATTTGCGTCTTTGCCAGAGAAAGCCGGTCGAGTTCCTTCATGCCAAGGTCGGCTGTCACCGCCATCGCCTCCAGGAAAGCGAGCAATCGTGTGAGCCTGTCCTTCGAGCGGCGACGCTCGTGACGGATCGTCTTCAGGCCGGTGTTGAATGCCAGCACGTGCGAGGACACCTTTCCACGAACACGTAAATAGACCCCGACGAGCAGCGAGCCAAGCCAATGCTGCCGGCGCAGCGGTTCGATACGCTCCCAGGCATCGAAGAGGATTGCCGCCCCGAGCGAAGCCGGCAACTGATCGGCTGCCGCCAGAACGGCGCGCCAGGCATCGAGGCGCTGCTCCTCGTCCCACTCCTCCTCGAAGAGCAATCCGAGTTGCCCCATCGGTTCCGACCTCGCCTTGGCGGCTGGCGACAACGCCGGGTCCATCTCGTCGGTGCCGTCGGCATGTGTGTCCAGCAACCTTTGCGACCGGGCGATCGCTGCATCGAGTTCGGCAAATTCAGCGGCGAGCGGATTTTCGTCCGGATCATCTTCCGCGTCCGAGCCCGCATCGTCCCGACGAGCTTCCTCGCGAAGGTTCTGCTCCGTGACCGCCCCGCCCTCTCCCCTGAGCACGTTCAATCCGCCGCTCGTCAAGGCCCAGTCCGGTTCCGCGAGATCCAGCCGACGGCGGGCGCGCAGTACCGCATGCGCGATGGTCAGTTCATGAGAGGGTGCGCGCGCATCCATGTGAGCGTCGTGCAGCACGAGATCCTCGACATGCACCAGTTCCCCGGCAACCCAAAGCGCTGCCGCCGCGTCGAAGAACTGTCCGCGTTCGCGAAAGCCCTCCGAAACCGCATGCCGCCCGGCTCGCTCGTCGAGACGCGCAAGGCTGTCTTCCGCCGCAATCAGGGCCGGCAGCAGCGTTGGATGGAGCGGATCAGGGATTTCGTATCTCATTTTAAAGACGAAACGTTATCAACGAAACGGAAGGTAACACGCGATTATTTTCCGTCACAGGCTTCCCAGGCTTTCTCCCCCGCTAATATCGCGACTGTGGCTTGCGGGCATCGAGGATTGCAATGAGCCGGCGGAAGGACATCGCACAGGGTCGCCATTGCCTTCGAGCGCCAGTTGACAGCTGTCAACGTCCGACACTGCAGCGAGAGGTGCGCCGGCCTGAGGACAAAGGAGAGCAAGGCATCGCGCTACGGCCGCGCCGTTGACAGCTGTCAACTGACATCGATATGAAGTCGGCCACGTTCTAAATGCCGGCGGTGCTCCCAAAAAGAAGGCACGCTGGAGAGTGACTATTGATGAGTAGCCTGCAACGGCGCTGCAATTCTCATCCGAGGGGACGTTGAGACTAGGTGCGGAAGGATCAATCCGCATCTCTCGACCGTACCCAACCGAAAGCGTGAGAGTGCACCAGCGGGATAGGAAATCGAAAGCAATTCCCCGACTGTCGAAGTTTGAGCCGCGTCTATAAGGCGGATGGATGAACTCGGCCCTTGCGGAAAGACCTTTGGTAGGCGGCATAACTACAGCGCCGCGCGTCCAATCGGACGCGCTAAGTCGCTGTAGCACTTGAATTGCTGCGTGATTTTGTCCTTGGATCGATTCCGATTTAAGGAGTCATGCAGCAGGCAAACTAAGGAAGAGCGGAGAGCCCATGGCAAGCGTTCTGGCGGCAAGCGGCGGCGTCAAGCAGGTGATATGCATCAACTGGGGCACGAAATACGGGCCTCCCTTCATCAATCGGCTTTACGCCATGGTCGCGCGCAACATTACGCCGCCTTTCACATTCACCTGTTTCACCGACAACCGCAGCGGCCTGCGTCCAGAGATTCTCTGCGAGGACCTGCCGCCGCTCGACGTTGCGATGCCGGTCAATACGAAAGGCATCTGGCCGAAGGCGCGGCTCTGGGGTCCGAAACTCGGCAGCCTCACCGGCCCGGTCCTCTTCCTCGACCTCGACCTCGTGATCGTCGGGTCGCTTGATTCTTTCTTCGAGGTCGGCGAGCCCGATGATGTGATCCTGGCGCGCAACCAGACGACGCCGTTCGAACGGCTCGGCCAGACGTCATTGTTCCGGTTTCCGGTCGGCAAGCTCGTTCCCTTGCAGGAGAAGTTCCGCGCCGATCCGCAGGGCGTTGCGGATGAATACAGCTTCGAACAACGCTTCGTCACCCGCAATGCACCAGGCGGCGTAAAGCTCTTTCCGCGGCGCTGGGTTCTGCATTTCCGGCAGGATTGCCGCTGGCCCCTTCCGATCAACTATTTCCTCGCACCGCGATTGCCTGCCGACGGCCGGGTGGTCCTCTTTCCCCGCAGTCTGCTGCCGCAGCACGCGATCGATGGACGGTTCGGCTACAAGGGGCGTCCCGCGACGCCGCTCGAACATATCCGCGGCCTTTTTTCTCCGGACCGGCGCGAGAAAAGTGCGCTGCGCTATCTGCGGCACTACATCCGCCCGACGCCATGGGTGGCTGAACACTGGCACGAATGAGCGGCTTTCCTCCGCGACATTCAGAAGAATATCAGCAGCGGCCTCGAAGATTGGCTTAGAGGCGACGAACCTCCGGTCTGTGAGCCGCCACGGCAATTTCTCGGCCACAGCGTTTCCCGGGTTCCGCCGAGATACTGAAGCGCTCTGTTTCTGGGAAAACCAACGATTTCGGAGGGAAGACTGTTTACACCTTCCCTGGACTTGCTTTGGTAAAACGAATGTGTCGTGATAGCCGAGCGACTGTTGACAGCTGTCAACCGTGGAAACGCAGAGCTTGAGAGCGCTCCGAGAGCGTCGGCTTCGTTCTGCCGCCGAGTGGGTGGGAACGGCTCGCTTTTCGGCTATCCGAGGTGTCGGAAATTATGAGCGAGATAGCTTCCGCAACGCCCAATTAAACTCTTTTTCGCCAATGGCTTACGATAGCCGCGGAATTGTTAAGAAACAGCCACTAAATACCGCCAAACGCGTATCCAAGCGAATCCGTCGCGGCATGGAGTGTCGGATATTTCGCGACTTAAAGCAATGGTCGGATGAAGGCGCGGCTGTAGGAGAAGCGTCACTTCCCCCTCCCCTCCAGCGGCTGGCAGCCTTTACGGACAGAGGCCGAGCGAGAAGGCTGCGCTCCTCCCGAACGGCTAGGCCCGCCCTAATGCGCAAGCACAAGTCCTCCGGGCTCCTTCCCTGCCCGTCGCTTGGCGCGGCTCAACGCGACGATCATCGGAGCAAGCGTAAATTCCTGCCGCTGCGCCCGCTTCGTGAGCTCACGCAGGTAACCGCCTGGCGATGTGATGTGCTCAGCCCTTTCGAGAATGCAGGCGACGACGGTGGCGGCGTTCTCGCAACCAAGGACGGAGCAGGCCGCATCATAGGCATCGGCGCTGACGTTGAGCATGGAGCGGACGACGATCGCCGCCGTCATCAGGTCCTTCCAACTGGAAATCCGGCCGGAAGGCCCATAGTCGGCGATCTGCGGGCAGGCCTGCAGGATGGCGAGCAGCGGGATTTCACGATGTGGTCTTTGAGATGGCGTGACCGAGCGATCGGCGGCTGCCGACGACCACGGTGCGCCGCCAGGCGCCGGGCTCGGTAAGCGTTCGGTCAAAGTCGTTGCCGGGCTCGCTTCGACGTCGTTTCGTAAAAATGGTTCCGATCCTTTTCCCAAGCCACGTTCAGATTCAGATAGGGAGTCTGGATGTGTATTCTGTATGTGGCATCCATTCTGGCGATCATTGATGTCCATTTTTCCGGAATTCAGTAATTTTTCCAATTGATTGGTAAGATCGGACCGAAGACGCTCCATCGAGCCGAGGAGAGCCTCGATGTCGGCGGGCGAGGGCTTACGGGGAAGCTGGGTGGTGAGGTGCTCAAACAGGAGCGCATAGTCCTGCCAGTCGCCTTGCGGAGCGTTTTCGCGGACGAGATCCAGCAACTTCGCAACGTCGCGCCGGCAGAGGCTCAGTCTCTCACGCATCACGCGCAGATGCTGCCGTTCAGCGGCAAGCTGCGCCGAGGTGGTTTCGAACTCGGCCGCGCGTGCGATCAGCGGTGAGAGATCGAACCCGAAGGCTTCTCCGACAGAACCGCTGTGGCTTCGCCGGGCGTAGCGCTTGCCGTTGGGGCTATCGCGTCGAAGGATGAGGCCAGCATCGACAAGGGCCGCGAGGTGGCGGCGCAACGTCGTTCCAGCCATGCCATGCGCTCGAAGCGAGAGCTGTGCATTCGATGGGAAAACGACGAGGCCGCTCCCCTTTGCGAGCTCGGAGCCCGGATAAAAGCTCAGCAATGCGTTCAGCACCGCCAGCGATCGATCCGACACGCCGACGACCGTCTTCGCTTCACAGAGCCAGCGAAACAGTTTCCATTTGTCGACCGATCGCTCCGCCTCGGTGCGGCTCGCGGTGATTTGACTTGAGAGCATCCCAAGCGTCATCGGCCGCCGCCCAAAGGGCGTCGTCACACTTCCACGTTCCATTTTTCTTCACCTTATCCAAGGCAAAAGAAAATCGTTCGCCGAAACGACGTCAAAAACTCTTGACACTGATTCGCGGAAATGGGATTCTCAGGTTGCTACACGAGAGAAGGGTTTCCGCAGCGCTAGTCGTTCGGAAGCCTTTTTCTTTTGCTCTGTTTAATCTCCTGTTTCCTGTTGGTATTCGACGTACAGAGATTGCAGCCTCTGCCTCACGAAATCGGCAAAACCCGGCGCAACCTTCTTGCTGAAGGCGAGAGTCGTTTCCGACTCTGTCTCGCGGATGCGCACGGGGCGTGTACGGTCAGGTGCGGTCCAGGCTTCCGCCTTTGATCGCTCCTTGGCGGTGCTGAGAAAGCTGAACAGTTTCTCGAAGCGCTGATCGCTTTCACCCGTCGGAAAATCGGCTTGCTCGACAAATCCGAGCGCCCGCGTTCGGCTGCCGTCGAGATCGAGAAGATCGGCCAGTTCCATCCATCGCCGACGCCCAAAGGACGGGGCGGCACCGACCGCCTCGATCACTTCGACCGGCAATCGACGAACGATGGTGATCATCTTCGACAAGGCCGCTTTGTCGACGCCGAGCGCCGACATGATGATCTCACGGGAGAAGCCGCGATCTTCAAGCCGGGTCGCAAACAGCGCGCGTTCGATGAAGGAAAGATCGGTGCGGGCGTTGTTCTCCTGTCCTTGGGAGACGACGAGCTGTTCGTCGCTGAGGTTGCGAATGACCGCCTTGATCTTCCCGCCGATCTCACGCAGTGCCGCAAGCCGGCGGTGGCCGTAGGCGACCTGATAGCGCTCCTTCGCGGTCGGGTGCGGACGCACCAGGATCGGGACCTGTTGTCCGTGGTCGCGGATCTGTTGCACCAGCGCGGCCTGCGCCTCGGCCGTAACGCCCAGCCGGTCGACGACGAAAGAAGCGTCGATCAGCGAAGGGTCGAGATCAACGATCGATTGCCCTTCGGCAAGCTGGCGCTCCAGTTCTTCAGCGCGCTCCACCTTCTGGGTGATGTTCGATAGCGACCTGGTGATTCCGCCGACGAGACCGCTTGGCCGGTGGCCTTGCGCGAGGCCGGCGATCGGGCGCTCGACGGCCGGCCGCTCTCCTTCGATCGGGGCAGTCGAGCCGTCAGAAATGCCGATCAGGTTCTTGCGCGCCATCGATTACTTCCTTCCCCAGACCTTGCGGACCATCTCTTCGATCTCCGCGTTGACGAGAGAGAGCGAGTCCATCGCCCGGTCATAGGTGCCGCGTATGAATTGCGAGCGTTCCACCTCGTAGAGCGTCTGTTTGGTGACGCCGGCGTCCGAGATGGCGGTCGACTTCACCATGGCATTCTGGAGCATGCGATTGCCGAAGATCGCCCGCATGAAGCCGGTCATCTGGCTTTGGGGACCATCGTTTGGCTCGAAGCGTGTTACGAGATAGCGCATCCAGTCATAGCTGGTGCGGCCGCCCGCCTTCTCGACGACAGCCATGAGGTCGCTCGTCATCGACAGGAATTGCGACATCGACATCACGTCGAGCATTTGCGGATGCACGGTGATGAGCACCGACGTCGCCGCGCAGAGCGCCGACATGGTCAGAAAGCCGAGCTGCGGCGGGCAGTCGATGACGACGATGTCGTAGAAGCCCTCGATCTCGGAAAGCGCCTCACCGATTCTTGCGAAGAACAGCGTCTCGGATGAGCCGCCGATCATCGCCTTAGGTGTCTCGTGTTCGAACTCCATCAGCTCGAGATTGCCGGGGATCAGATGGAGATTGGTCGTGTAGGTGGCGCGGACGACGTCGGCGATGGAACGCGGGCTGTCGTAGCGAATGGCGCCATAAAGTGTTTCTGCCTCGCCGACGTCGAGCTCCGGCTGATGGCCGAAGAGGGCGGAAAGCGAGGCCTGGGGATCGAGATCGATCGCCAGTACGCGATAGCCGCGGAGCGCGAGATATTGGGAAAGATGGGCCGACGTCGTTGTCTTGCCCGAACCGCCCTTGAAATTCATGACCGAGATGACCTGGAGCTTTTCGCCCGGTCGGCGGTGGGGGATGTATTTTCCGGTCTTGCTGCCCTCGTCGAGCACACGGCGGATGCGATCGATGTCATCGACGGCATACATGCGCCGACCGTTTGACAGCGGCTCCGGCCCGTGGCCTTCTGAAGCGATCTGGCGAAGATAGCCTTCACCGATTCCGATGAAGGCAGCCGCCTCGGCCGGCGTGAACAGCCGCATGGTTTTTTGTGCAGTCGGGGAGAAGATCTTTTTCTGATGTTCCTGCAGCTGGTGAGCGAGTTCCTGAGCGTCGGCGGACAGCAGTGATGGCAAATGCTCCTGCTCCTCAAGACCCTGGATTCTCTGTTGCAACATCGTCATCTCCGGAAAACTGCGCAAAATTCGCCAATAGGAACCAATCTGCGCAGATATACTATGCGCCGATTCGCTGCCAATTTACAAACGCTTAACAAAATGCCCTTTTATGCGCTGCGCGGGTCGCAGTTTATGAATTTCACTGTTTACGAGTTGTCCGCGGACAACTTTACCGGCGACCTTCAACGCGGTTGTCCGCGGACAACCGGCGAGTTCGTCCGGGTGTCGTCAACGTGCCCACGTCGCCACCGGTTCAATCGACAGGATGACGATGCCGCAAGCGATGCTCGCGATTTGGCTAGGTGTGAACCAAACTAATGGACGCTACGCAGGTCCGATCGGAGGCTGGTCCGTCGTCGGTCGGCGCGACAGCTCGCAGTGTGATCGGCGCAGCGGAAGGTGATGGCCGCGCAGTTGGTCTGGAAATGTGGTGATTCCATCCGGCCTGTCCTTCCCGTTCGGATCGAGGGGTCAGTTGCGCGGCGTTTGTCGCGTGCTGCTGAAGCCGCGGCAGGGTTGGAACGCGGGCCTAGTGCTTTGAATTCATTTGATCCCTGTTTGGGCGATCGCTGCCACAAAGCGGCTTCGATCAATCGAAGCGTATGGGGCACCATCGCAGATCGGCTCTGCCGCCCGAGGAACTCCCGCATCCGTCGAGCCCTCGGTCGGCAGCAGGAGTGATAGAACATAAATTTAGTAGACTATTGACAGCATGCTGGATTGTGGCAGGCTTGTGTCTCGAAAACGCGAGCAGGGAAGGGCGCTGCATGTTCTATCTCGGTGGAATGACGCTTGGCTATTTCGAGCCGCCGGCGCCGAAAGCGGTGATGCGCGGCGAGAAGACCGCCTCCAGTCTCGTCCGTGGCGATGCTTCGGCGGAGCGCGAACGGGAGCAGGAACAGGAACAAGAATGGGCACGCGCCTTCCTGACGCCCTGGCATCTCTTCTACTAGGCTCGAGGCTCGCATCGGAAATGACCGCCGCGGCTTAGAACATGCAGCAATTCGAGGCGTTACTGCGTCCTTTGCCCTCTGACAAGACGGACGGCATTGTAGACTTGGAGCAGTACGGAGGCAGCTGCCATGACAAAGACCCGTCTCTCCGACATCTACCGAAGCTACATCGACTGCCTGAACAAACAGGACTGGCCGAATTTGGGCCAGTTCGTTCATGATGACGTTCACTACAACGGCGAGCTGATCGGGTTATCAGGCTATCGTGAGATGCTGGAGGGAGATTTTCGCGCGATCCCCGACCTCCATTTCGATATCCATCTGCTCATCTGCGAACCGCCTCTTGTAGCGAGCCGTCTGCGCTTCGACTGCACGCCGACAGGACTCCTGTTTGGCCTCCATGTAAATGGGAAAAGAGTCTCGTTCACCGAGAACGTGTTCTATGAATTTGAGGACGAGAGGATCGAGAAGGTGTGGTCCGTCATAGACAAGGCCGCCATCGAAATACAACTTTAGTGCAAAAAATGTCCGGAACGGTCGCTCTACGGCAAATTTTGCAGGTGCGCTCAGGGTCAATAAAAGTCAACGGGGAACCGGCCGGCCCAAGGTTGAGTCAGTTTCGGGGCCGGGCGATCCAGCAAGGGGAGGGGGCGACTTTCTGTATGTCTCTGCCGGGCGCGGACGAACACCGATCGCTGCACGCCCGCTGTCCATGGCGGCATTGGGCATGTTCTTCCGGAACTGCATGAGGCCGTCGTAACAATTTGATTGTGCAGCATCCTGCGTGGATAAACGGCGGGCGGCCTCGCCGGGGCTGTCGCCGCGGCAGGAATTGTTTAAGGTGCGGGGTCAGTCACCAGCCGAGGGTCCCGCCATTTCCACTGATCGTTCTTCCCAGGAGGAAAACCGTCAAGAGCAGCCGCTTTCCCTGCATCAGCGGATCCTCAGCGACGTCGAGGGGCACATCATGTCCGGCGACTGGCCGCCGGGATATCGAATTCCTTTCGAGCACGAGTTGACGGAGCAATATGGTTGCTCGCGCATGACCGTGAACAAGGCGCTGACCGAACTCGTCAAAAAGGGATTGATCGAGCGGCGGCGTAAATCGGGCAGCTATGTCACTTTTCCGCACGTCCAGTCCGCGGTCATGGAAATCCACGACGTCAAGCTCGAGGTGCAGTCGCTCGGTCTCGAATACGGCTACCGTCTCGACGAGCGGCATGTCCGCAAGATCAGTGCTCGCGATTCGGGACGCATCGACCTGCCAGCCTCGTCGCGGTTGCTCGATATCACCTGCCTGCATCTGGCAAGCGGCCGACCTTTTTGCCTCGAGGAACGGCTGATCAGCCTTTCGGCGGTGCCGGAGGCGGAAGCGGAGCCGTTCGATGCCGTCGCCCCCGGCTCCTGGCTGCTCGGCAAGGTGCCCTGGAGCACGGCGGAGCATCGTATCCGCGCCGTGGCGGCAAGCCGCCAGGCCGCGCAGGCCCTCGGTGTCGCGGTTGGATCCCCCTGCCTCGTCATCGAACGGCGGACCTGGAGCGGCGGTGCGCCGGTCACCAGCGTTCGGCTGACCTATCCGGGCGATCGCCACGAGCTGGTCGCGGAGTTTGCGCCGAGCGCCATCGGTTGACGGTGCGACGAAGGGTGAATGCAGGCCTGGCGTTCATCCTGCCGTGTCGCACTTTCGCTGCCGGGTTCGCGGCCTTTTCCCGAGATAGTCGATCTCAGCTTGCGTAGCGACGGGCGCGGGTGCACCCTTGGTAAAGCCTTGACCTCGCGAGGGGAGGGAACGGCGTCGGAGAAAGGACCGATCTCCGGCGCATTGCGCCGTGCGGGACATCTTGGCTGCTTGCATGTTCCTTGGATCGCAACGGATTTGAGGAGAAAACATGCAGCAATTCAAAGTGCTACAGCGACTCTGCGCGTCTGAAAAGACACACTACGGCGCTGTAGAGACGTGTCATCGTGGTAGATTGGAGGATCGCCGATGCGCTGCTTCACGGTACTTGGGCCTTCGCAGACCGGAAAATCCACGCTCGTGGAAAAGCTGGGTCTGCTTGAAGGCCAGCCAAGAAAATCCGCCTCTCCCTATGGGTTGAGCGTGACGGAGTTCGAATTCGGAAACGAGGAGTGGTGTGCGCTCGACACGCCCGGAACGAACGAAGCGCTGGCGCATGTGCAGGATGCGCTTCTCGCCAGCGACGCCTGCGTGCTCTGCGTTTCGCCGGCCCCGGACGAAGCGGTGCTCGCGGCACCTTACCTCAAGGCGATCGAGGCGTCGGGGACGCCCTGCATTCTTTTCGTCAACCGCATGGATGAGCCCAGAGAACGGCTCAGAGACGTCGTCGCCGCTCTCCAGGACTATTCCAACCACCCTCTCGTGCTGCGGCAGATCCCGATTCGCGACGGCGACAAGATCATCGGCAGTTGCGACCTGATTTCGGAGCGCGCCTGGCGCTACCGGGAAGGCCAGACGTCTGCGCTTTTCGAGCTTCCAGAAAGCGTCATTGACCGCGAGCACGAGGCGCGGACCGAGTTGCTCGAACATCTTTCCGAATTCGATGACTGGCTGTTGGAAGAGCTGATCGAGGACCGCGAACCGGCGAGCGATGCGATCTATTCGATCTCGAAGCGGGTCTTGAGCGAAAACAAGATCATCCCGGTGCTGGTCGGCGCCGCAAGCCACAGCAACGGCATTCTGCGGCTGATGAAGGCGCTTCGTCACGATGCGCCACGGGTCGAGGCGCTGCGGACACGCCTTGCCGCTGCCGCCGGCATCTCCGATACGACGCTCTCTGCCGTCAGTTTTCATGCCCATCATCGTCCGAGCGTCGGCAAGACCGTGCTTGTTCGCGCCCTCCAGAACGGCGTGAAGCAGGGGGCGGCCCTCGGCGGCGCCGGTCTCGGGGCCCTGCAGGACCCGGCGAACGGCCGCCCTATAGCATCGGCGACGCCGGCCCCCGGCCAGGTCTTCGCCGCCGTGAAATCCGATCACCTCATCGTGCCGTCGCTGTTGACGGCCAATGCCACGGTGGCGCCGCCGGAATGGACGGCGCCCCCAACGCCCATGCTGGAACGCATCCTGGTGCCGGAAAGCGAGCGCGACGAAACCAAGCTCTCCGAAACGCTCGCCAAGCTTTCCGAAACCGATCGCGGGCTCAAGGTCATGCAGGAGGAGGGGACCGGCGCGCAACTGGTCTGCGCCCAGGGGCCGGTGCACCTGCGCGACCTCTGCCGGACGCTCTCCGATGTCTTTCACGTCCAGGTCAGCGAGCAATCGCCGAGCCCCGTCTATCGCGAGACGATCTCGAAGTCGTCGGACGTGCACTATCGTCACCGCAAACAGACCGGCGGCGCCGGTCAGTTTGCGGACGTGAAGCTCAGCGTTCATCCCAATGAGCGCGGCGGCGGGTTTACCTTTGCCGAAACCGTCAAGGGCGGCGCCGTTCCGAGGAACTTCATACCGGCGGTCGAAGCAGGCGCGCGCGAGGCGATGGACAAGGGCCCGCTCGGCTTCAAGGTCATCGATGTCGGCGTGATGCTGACCGACGGTCAGCATCACTCGGTCGACAGTTCGGAATACGCGTTTCGCACGGCCGGAAAGATGGGCGTCCGTCAGGCCCTCTCGCAAGCCTCGTCCGTGCTGATGCAGCCGATCTTCCGCGTGGAGATCCACATTCCTTCCATCTATTCCGGCAGTCTCGTGCCGATCGTTTCGACACTCAAAGGGCAGGTCCTCGGTTTCGACCGGGACGAGGGCGCGAAGGGATGGGATATCTTCCGCGCTCTCGTTCCCGGGTCCGCGCTCGACGATCTGGCACGTTCGCTACGATCGGCCACGCAGGGGATCGGCTACTTCTCCAAGAGCTTCGATCATTTCGAGGAGCTTTATGGCAAGGAAGCGCAGAGCGTGATCACGGCGCATGGAGCGCATTCGAACGAACATTGAGTGAAACTTCGCGAGACCGCTGCGAGGGATATCCTCAGAGGCGGTCTCGCACCTTTGGGGCTTCAGACGACGAAATCGAAGCGGCCGAATTTCCCGTCGGCGGTGTTGCTGATCTCGAGCAGAAGCGCATCCGAATACAGGCGGTCCCGCGCGTTGCCCGGTTCGTTCGGAAAGAAGAGCTGCGTCGTAAGCAGCCTGCCGCCCCGACGCTGCACGCGAAGATGATAGTGCCGGGTCCTGCCGGAATAACGCGCTGGAACGACCGTGGCGAACCACCAGCGGCCGTTCGCATCGGTGAACTGGTGCGCGCGCAGCCGGAAACCGCTCGTGTCGTAGGCGCCCGTCTCGTCGGCATGCCAGATTTCGACGAGGCTGTTGCCGAGCGGCCGGCAGTCTCTGTCGAGAACATAGCCGGCCAGCGTAATGCGCTCGCCACCGGGGGAATCGGCAAAGAGCTCATGACGCATGGGCGCGTCGGGTTTGTAGAAGGGACCTGCTGTCCGTGCGAGGGTGAGGTCGCGATCGTTGCCGCAGGCGGGCGTCAGCGGCACGCGGGGCCGTTGCGCGGCGGCCCCTTGGATGCTCGCGATGGGCAAGGCCGGGATCGCGAGAAATGCGGTCAGCAGAGAACGTCGCGTTGGAAGCATGGCGGGCTCCTTTCACGCTCCTATCGGGCGCGGCCCCGGTGCTCCCCGTCAAACATCGCGGTGCGCCGCACCCGTCTGTCGACGTTAGCACGTAATCGACGGGAGCAGCTTCACAAAGCGTTCATCGGCGCGCGACCGCGAGTGGCCCGCGCATCCTTTCGGGACGCGCGGGGAATTCGTTTATTCCGCGGCGACGACCGGGCGGCGACGGCCGATCGTTGCCTGGGTAACAAGGAATGCTGCAAGCGCGCAGAGCGCGATGCCGGCGGCCATCGGCAGCGCCGTGCCGTCGAAGAAGATGCTGGTGATGACCATCGCCACGGCGGAGGTGACGAAATGCAGCGTTCCCATCAGCGCCGACGCGGTGCCGGCGATTTCGCCGTGATCTTCCAGCGCCAGCACTGCCGACGTAGGGATGACGAGACCGAGGACGCCGTAGCCGACGAAGAGGAAGGCCGCCATGACCGGCAGTTGATTGATGCCGAGGTTCATGACCACGAACATGCTGACCATGGTCAGCGCGAACAATATCACCGCCATCCGCATCAGCCGGACGAGACCGAAGCGTTCGCCAAGCCAGCCGGTCGCCTGCGATACGGCGAAGAACGAGACCGCGTTGATCGAGAAGGCGAAGCTGTATTGCGTCGGCGTCAGGCCGTAATGGTCGATCAGGACGAAGGGCGAGTTCGCCAAATAGACCAGGAAGCTCGAGATGCCGAGGCCGCCGATGAAGGCCAGCGTCAGGAAGTTGCGGTCGCCAAGGAGCAGCCGGTAGGCGGCCATGGCGCTGGCAACAGTGCTGTCCGACCGATGCTCCTTCGGCCTTGTCTCCTCGAGTTGCGTCGAAAGCAGGATGAGACCGATGATGGCCGCGATCATCACCGCATAGAAGACGCCGCGCCAGCCGTAGAATTCGATCACCGCGCTGCCGGTCAGCGGTGCGAGAATCGGCGAAATGCTGAAGACGAGCATGAGCAGCGACATCAGCCGCGCGGCCTGGACGCCGGTGTGCATGTCGCGCACGACCGCGCGCGGAATGACCATGCCGGCGGCACCGCCGATGCCCTGAAGGAAGCGGAAGGCGATTAGGGTTTCGATGTCGCTCGCCACCGCGCAGCCGATGCTCGCCACCGCGAAAAGCCCGATGCCGAGATAGAGCGGCGCCTTGCGCCCCCAGATATCCGAGAGCGGGCCGTAGACGAGCTGGAACAGCGCGAAGGAGATGAAGAAGGAGAGCAGGCTCAGTTGCACGACGTGGTTTTCAGCGCCGAGATCCTTGCCGATCGACGGCAGGGCCGGAAGGTACATGTCGATCGCGAAGGGTCCTATAGCCGATAAAAGGCCGAGAATAATCGCAGTGCGTAAAAATGAGGTCGTCATGATGATGCTCTTTCAGAAACCGCGAAGGCAGAGCCGGATGTATCTGCCGGCCCATCGCTGTCGCCAAAGGTTGAAATGGAAAAGCAGCCACCGGAACTGCCTGGATGCGGCTTGGGAGGATCACACCGGCGCGGCGACCGCTTGTGTCAAATAATCTGGACACACGTGTAAAATTAGACACCATTGTCTAATTCGTCAACACGTCTTATTTTCAGGGCATGAAAAAACCGAACGCGCCGCAACCGAAGACAGGCGGCCCCACCCCGAAAGGCCAATGCGCCAAACGCGTCTCGATATTGGATGCTGCCGCCGACGTGTTTTGCCGCGAAGGCTTTGCCGGCGCCAGCATCGACGAAATCGCGATGGAAGCCTGCGTCTCTCGGCAGACCGTCTACAACCACTACCGCGAAAAAGAGACGCTGTTCATGGCGGTCGTCCAGGACATCATGGATCGCGCCAATGGCGCGCTGTTTTCCATTCTGGCGACCTTTCCCGACAACGGCGACAATCTCGAAGACGATCTGACCGCCTTTGCCGTCCGTCTCAACAAGAACTGCGTGTGCAATCACGACGGAAAATTCATCCGCAAGCTGGTGCAGACGGAGGGCGAGCGTTATCCGCATCTCTTCGAGATCTGGCGCCAGCAGGGACCAGGCAAGATCGGAACCGCTTTATCGGCGCTCTTTGCCCGGCTTTCCCATGTCGCGCGGCTGGACATCGACGACTTCGACCTTGCCGCCAAGCAGTTCCTCGCTCTGGTTAACGCCGATCTGCCGATGAACAGCTTCTTTGGCGGAGTGCCGACGGATGAGGAACTCGAGAAGGCCGCCCGCGCGGCGGTGCGGACGTTCCTGCGCGCCTATGGCGGAAAGCCGGCTAAGGGCGCAGGGCAGGTCGAAGAACTCCGCGAAGAGCCGGTCTAACCGGACTCCGCTACCGCTGCAGCCAGGCCTCGATCCCGCGTGCCGCCGCCCGCCCCGTGGCAAAGCAGGCGGTCAGCAGATAGCCGCCGGTCGGCGCTTCCCAGTCGAGCATTTCGCCGGCGACGAAAACACCCGGAAGCGCCTTCAGCATATAGTCGTCATCGATGGCATCGAGGCGAACGCCTCCCGCCGACGAGATCGCCTCCGCGATCGGCCGGGGTCTGAGAACCGGTATCGGCAAGGCCTTGATCAGCCCGGCGAGATGCCGGGGATCGGCGTGAGGTGCGGCGGGTGCCATTTCCCTGACCAGCGCGGCCTTGACGCCGGCAAGGCCGGCAGCTTTACGAAGGCGGTTGGAAAGACTCGCCTTACCGTGCTGCCGCGCAAGATCACGGGCAAGCCGTTCGACTGTTCGTCCGGGCACGAGATCGAGCACGAGCGCTGCCTCGCCATTTCTTTCGAGCTCGTCGCGCAGGTTCGACGCATGGGCATAGACGAGGCTGCCCTCGATGCCGTGCCGCGTCACCACGAATTCGCCCGGGAAGACGCCGGCATCGGACGCAGCCGTCACCGATTTCAGCGGCTCGCCCGCGAAACGCTCGCGAAAGATCTCGCTCCAGGCGACGTCGAAGCCGCAATTCGCGGGTCGAAAATCGCTGATATCGACGCCTCTGTCGCGCAGTAAAGGCAACCAGCCGGCATCGGAGCCGAGTCGCGGCCAGCTTGCGCCGCCGAGCGCCAGCAAGACGGCGTCGCAATGGACGATCGTCCGCCCCTCCGGCGTTTCGAAGACATAGCCGCCGTCATCGAAACCCGACCAGTGATGGCGGGTGAGAACCCGGACGCCCCGCGCCTCCAGCCTGCGCAGCCAGACGCGCAGGAGCGGCGAGGCCTTCATGACCTTCGGAAAGACGCGGCCCGACGAGCCGACAAAGGTTTCCGTGCCGAGCTCGGCCGCCCAGGTCCGCACATCGTTCGGCGTGAAGGCGTCGAGGGCGGGGCGCAATCGATCCGACGCGGAGCCGAAGCGCGTCGCGAAATGCGCATAATCCTCGGCGTGGGTAATGTTGAGCCCGGATTTCCCGGCGAGCAGGAATTTGCGCCCGACCGTCGGCATGCTGTCATAGACGGTCACGGCATGGTCGAGGCTGGACAACACGTCCGCCGCCATGAGGCCGGCAGGCCCGCCGCCGATGATCGCGATCTCTCTTCTTTTCATCCGCCCGTCCGACGCCTAATCCCTGGCTGCACTCTTTGCCTGGACTTTTGGACTGCTCGGGCATGCCATGCAAGGGCGCGCGCCGAGCGAACTGGTCGACGTCGCCGGCCTCGCGGCCTCCTTCGGTCTCCGGAAGCCGCAGTACTCCTTGCCGATGGAATGGATCAGCCGGGCGCTTGCGGCACCGGACCGGTGGATTCGCGAAGGATGAGCTCGACTGGCCAGAGCTCGTGGATCTCCGTCGCCGGTCTGCCAGACAGAAGCTGCAGGACCAGATCCGCCGACCGCGCGCCCGCGGCGCGCAGCGACGAGCGGGTGGTCGAAAGAGAGGGCACCATGTTGTCGGCGGTGAGATAGGGAAAGACATCATCATGGGCGATGACGGAAATGTCCCGGCCGACCACGAGCCCGAAGGAGCGCACCGCGCGGTAGACGCCGAGCGCAGTCATCATCGAGCCCGCCACGAACGCCGTCGGCCGCGGCGATTGTTCGAGGAAGGAGCGGGCGAAGCGAAATCCCAGTTCGTCGGTGAAATGCCCATGGGCGACCAGGTGCGGATCGAACTGGATGCCGCGCTGCGCCAAGGCTTCGCGATAGCCCTTGTCGCGATGAAGCGAAAAGGTGAGCCCGGCGCGGCCGTTGATCATGGCGATGCGCCTGTGGCCGAGGTCTATTAGGTGCGAGGTCGCGCGCCGGATGGCGCCTTCGTTGTCGATGTCGAGCCAGGCATGCGGGACCTGGGTCTCGGAGCGGCCATGGACCAGAAACGGCATTCCGAGCCTGTGCAGGAGCGTGATGCGCTCGTCGTTCGGCATTGGAGAATGGATGATCACGGCATCGACCCGGCCGCTGGTCGCGAGCCTGCTGTAGAGCTGGTTTTCGTTCTTGCCACCCTGCTCCGCGAGCGGACTGACGAGGATGTCGATGTCTTCGCTATCCAGCCGCTCGGCCATCCCGCTCATATATTCGGAGAACTGGAACTCGCCGCTGCGACCCATCACCACGCCGATCGCGCCGGCACGGCCGGTCACCAGGCGCACCGCATTGATGTTTGGCCGGTAACCGAGGCGCACCGCTTCCTCCGTGACGCGTTGGCGGGTTTTCTCGCTGACCTCGGGATAGCCGCTCAACGCGCGACTGACCGTGGTCGGGGACAGCCCCAACTGTTTGGCGAACTCCTTGAGCTTCATGTGATCGATCGTATTCCCTGCGCGCCCCCGCTGCACGATTTCCCAGTTCGGAGCCGATCCAACGACGAAATCATGCAGTACTTCAAACTGCCACACCGACTTTGGCGCCCGATTGGACGCGCCGCCGCAGCATTTGCACAAGGACTATACGCGGTTCGCCAGCGGTAACAATCCGTTCCCGCAGTGAGTGGGCGCGGCCCAACAAAAAGGCGTGGAGATTTGCTTTATCCAAATCGTTTTAAATTTTTACGAAATGGTCTCGCCGGCCCGTGTTCTGTGTCGCTTGTCGGCTGCAACAATCCACAGGCCACGCGAAGGCAATATTATAATGGAAAACAATGATGTAAGTCATGCTCGCTGTCGTTGTGACATCGCCTTTGGACACGCCTTGACAGAAGTTTTGGCTTCTGCCAGCTTCTGCCGCAGCCAAACCGTTTTCGAATTCAGGGGAGTTTACGAAACCGGGGGAGCTTGGAGGAGCTAGAAAACATGAAGCCTATCCTGAGGACGCTGATTATCTGCGCTGCCATCGCGGGTGCTGCCGATCTTGCCGCCGCCGCTGAATTATCTATGGCGGCCAATTCGACCGGCAAGAATTTGAGCTTTCTGCGCGAGCAGATCGCCAGGTTCGAAAAGGAGACCGGTCACAAGGTCAACCTGGTGACGATGCCGCCGTCGAGCAGCGAGCAATTCAGCCAGTACCGCCTCTGGCTTGCGGCCGGAAACAAGGATGTCGACGTCTATCAGACGGACGTCATCTGGGCGCCGCAGCTTGCCGAACAGTTCGTCGACCTGACCGGGGCCACGAAGGACGTGGTCGGCGCCCACTTCCCCTCGATCATTCAATCGCAGACCGTCAACGGCAAGCTGGTCGCGCTGCCGTTCTATACCGACGCGCCGGCGCTCTATTACCGCAAGGATCTCCTCGACAAATATGGCAAGACGCCGCCCAAGACCTGGGATGAACTCGCCGCCACGGCAAAGGAGATCCAGGACAAGGAACGCGCCGCCGGCAATCCCGACATCTGGGGTTTTGTCTTCCAGGGCAATGCCTATGAAGGGCTGACCTGCAATGCGCTCGAATGGATCAAGTCCTCCGGCGGCGGCCAGATCGTCGAGCCCGACGGCACGATCTCCGTCAACAACGAAAAGGCTGCGGCGGCCCTCGAACGGGTGAAGGGATGGATCGGCACGATCTCTCCCCCTGGCGTGCTCGCCTATCAGGAGGAGGAATCGCGCGGCGTCTGGCAGACGGGCAACGCCGTGTTCATGCGCAACTGGCCCTACGCCTATGCGCTTGGAAACGGCGACGACAGTGCGGTCAAGGGCAAATTCGAGGTGAAGCCGCTGCCGACCGCGACAGACGGCGATCAGCCGTCCTCGACGCTCGGCGGATGGAACCTCGCGGTTTCGAAATATTCGGACGAGCAGGAAGCATCGATTGCTTTCGTCAAGTTCCTGGGCTCGCCCGAGGTGCAGAAGACGCGCGCCATCCAGCTGTCGAACCTGCCGACGATCGCAGCGCTCTACGACGATCAGGAAGTCGCCGCCGCGCAGCCCTTCATGCCGAACTGGAAACCGATCTTCCAGAATGCCGTGCCGCGCCCCTCGGCGGTCGCGAAGGTGAAGTACAACGAGGTCTCCTCCAAATTCTGGAGCGCCGTGCACAACACGCTGTCGGGCGGGGGCACGGCCGCCGAAAACCTCGAACTTCTCGAAGCCGATCTGACCGAGCTCCAGGGCGACGCCTGGTAAGTTCCCAAGGCCTGCGACGGCAGCCATCGCCGGCTGCCGTCGCAAACAGCATCGCAGGCTCTTCGGAACCCCGAAGAGCGCTTCAACCGAAATCATGCAGCAATTCAAAGTTCTACAGCGACCTTGCGCCTCTGGTCAGACGCGCGGCGCCGCAGGGAACCATGCAGCAGGTCGAACGTTCCGCCCAGAAGCTGGACGCCAACCAGTGAGCTCGTGTCATGACAGATCTTTCCCTCGCGGGGCCGCCGTCCGCACTTGCGGGCAAAAGGATAGGCTCCGACCTTCAGGCGCAGCGTGTCCGTTCGGCTTGGGTCTTTCTCGCGCCGACATTGCTTGTTCTGGCCATGGTCGCTGGCTGGCCGCTCGTGCGGACCATCTATTTCAGCTTCACCAATGCCTCGCTGACCAATCTCTCCGGAGCCGAATTCGTCGGCCTCCAGAATTATCTTTCCTGGATCACGCTGAAGAGCGGGCGAACCATTTACAGGGGCCTGCTCGCCGATCCTGCCTGGTGGAACGCGGTGTGGAATACGCTGAAGTTCACCGCGATCTCCGTCAGCATCGAAACGGCATTGGGCCTGATCGTGGCGCTCGTGCTCAACGCGCGGTTTCCCGGACGCGGCCTCGTGCGCGCTGCGATCCTCATTCCCTGGGCGATCCCCACCATCGTCTCCGCGAAGATGTGGGCATGGATGCTCAATGACCAGTTCGGCATCCTGAACGACATACTGCTCGGCCTCGGTCTGATCAGCCAGAAGATCGCCTGGACCGCGAGCCCCGATACCGCGATGATCGCGGTGCTGATCGTCGATGTCTGGAAGACGACGCCGTTCATGGCACTCCTGATCCTCGCCGGTCTGCAGATGGTGCCAGCCGATATCTATGAAGCCGCCAAGATCGACGGCGTGCATCCCTTGCGCGTCTTCTGGCGGCTGACACTGCCGCTCATCCGGCCGGCGCTGATGGTCGCGGTCATCTTCCGGATGCTGGACGCGCTGCGCATCTTCGATCTCATCTACGTGCTGACCCCCAACAACGCGCAGACGAAGACGGTGTCGGTGCTGGCGCGCGAGAACCTCTTCGATTTCGACAAGTTCGCCTACGGAGCGACCGCCTCCACCATGCTGTTCCTGATCATCGCGTCGATCACGATCCTCTACATGTGGTTCGGGCGCGTAAACCTCGATGGAGGAGAGCGCTGATGGTCGCCACAATCGCAAAGCGGACCGGGTTCTATGCGCTCGTCGCCGCCATCATCGTCATTGCGGTTTTCCCGTTCTACTACGCGATCCTGACGAGCTTCAAATCCGGCACGGCGCTGTTTCGCGTCGACTATTGGCCGACGACGGTGTCGCTTGCCAATTACGCGGAGATCTTCTCGCACGGCACGTTCGTTCGCAACCTCGGCAATTCGCTCCTCGTCGCTACGCTGGTGGTGGCAATCTCGCTGCTGCTCGCCGTCACCGCAGCCTATGCACTGGCGCGCGTGCGCTTCCGCGGCCGGTCGCTGCTGCTGCTGACCATCCTGTCGGTGTCGATGTTCCCGCAGATCGCCGTGCTTGCAGGGCTGTTCGAGCTCGTGCGCTTCATCGGGGTCTACAACACGCCGCTGGCGCTGATCTTTTCCTACATGATCTTCACCCTGCCGTTCACCGTATGGGTGCTCACCACCTTCATGCGCGACCTCCCGGTCGAGATCGAGGAGGCGGCGATCGTCGACGGCGCGTCTCCCTGGGTGGTGATCACACGTGTCTTCATGCCGCTGATGTGGCCGGCATTGGTGACGACAGGGCTGCTCGCCTTCATCGCCGCGTGGAACGAATTCCTCTTCGCGCTGACATTCACGTCCTCGGACGTCCAGCGCACGGTGCCGGTCGCGATCGCGCTGCTTTCGGGCGGCAGCCAGTTCGAAATTCCCTGGGGCAACATCATGGCAGCATCGGTGATCGTCACGGTGCCGCTCGTGGTCCTCGTCCTGATCTTTCAGCGGCGGATCATTTCCGGGCTCACGGCCGGCGGCGTCAAAGGTTAGAGCGGATGAGGAAGAGCGGTTTTCCGCCTGCATCTCGCGTGATTTAGGAGAGAAGAATGGCAGAGCTTCAACTGCGGGACATTCGCAAGTCCTTTGGCGCCTTCGAGGTCATCAAGGGCGTCAGCATGGATATCCGGACGGGTGAGTTCATGGTCTTCGTCGGGCCGTCCGGCTGCGGCAAGTCCACGCTGCTCCGGCTCATCGCGGGGCTCGAGGAAATCACCTCCGGCACGCTGGCCTTCGACGGGCAGATCGTCAATCAGCTCGTACCGTCCCGCCGCGGTATCGCCATGGTGTTCCAGTCTTATGCGCTTTATCCGCACATGACGGTTTTCGACAATATGGCCTTCGGCATGCAGCTCGCCGGCAAGGACAAGGAGCAATGCAGGAAAAGGGTCGAGGCGGCAGCCGAAATGCTGCAGCTCACGCCCTATCTCAAGCGCCTCCCCCGTCAGCTCTCGGGCGGGCAGCGGCAGCGCGTGGCGATCGGCCGCGCGATCGTGCGCGACCCGAAGGTCTTCCTGTTCGACGAGCCGCTTTCGAACCTCGACGCGGCGCTGCGCGTCGCGACCCGCCTCGAAATCGCCAAGCTCCATCGCAGCATGCACAACACGACGATGATCTACGTGACGCACGACCAGGTCGAGGCGATGACGCTCGCCGATCGGATCTGCGTGCTCCGGGACGGGCTCGTCGAGCAGATCGGCACGCCGCTCGAAGTCTATGAAAGCCCGAATTCGGTCTTTGCCGCCGGCTTCATCGGCTCGCCGAAAATGAACTTCCTGAGCGGACCGTTCGCCGAACCCTACAAGGCCCAGACGATCGGCGTCAGGGCGGAACATCTGGAGATCGTCGACAATGCCGGGCAGTGGAGCGGAACGATCGTGCACTCCGAGATGCTCGGCTCCGACAGCTATGTCTATATCGACATCGGCTCCGACGAACCGGTGATCGTCCGGGAAAGCGGAATCTCCAGGCACCAGCCTGGACAGACCGTGCAGATTTCGCCGGCGGCCGGCCAGATACATCGCTTCGATGCGGCGGGGCGCGCGATCGGCCGCACGGAATGGCGGGGTGCGGCGTAACCTCGCCGCAAGCCAAACTACAGCGCCGCGCGTCTTACCAGGCGCCAAGGATCGCTGTAGCACTTTGAATTGCTGCATGTTTTTGTCCTTAACCGGCTCCGATCCAAGGACACGTGCAGTAGAGACAAAGGCATCCGGCAAAGGATGCCGTAACCCAAGGAGAATGACCTTGTCTATCAACACCATCGTGTGGGGTGAGAACATCCACGAGCAGACGAATGCGGTGGTTCGGGAGATTTACCCGAACGGCATGCACAACACGATCGCGGCGGCGCTGAACGAGGATGCGGCGATTGCCGCGACGACGGCGACGCTCCAGGAGCCGGAGCACGGCTTGAGCGAAGAGCGGCTGGCGTCGACCGACGTGCTCGTCTGGTGGGGCCACAAGGACCACGGCGCCGTCGAGGATCGGGTCGTCGAGCGGGTCGCAAAGCGCGTTTGGGAAGGAATGGGGCTGATCGTGCTCCACTCCGGCCATTTCTCCAAGGTGTTCAAGCGGCTGATGGGCACGCCCTGCGCGCTCAAATGGCGCGAGGCGGGCGAACGCGAACGCGTCTGGGTGGTCAATCCGCGCCATCCGATCGCCGAAGGTCTCGGCGAGCATTTCGTCTTGGAAAACGAGGAAATGTATGGCGAGCAGTTTTCCGTGCCGGAGCCGCTGGAGACGGTGTTCATCTCCTGGTTTGCCGGCGGCGAGGTGTTCCGCTCGGGGCTGACCTGGCGGCGCGGCGCCGGCAACATCTTCTATTTCCGTCCCGGCCATGAAACCTATCCGACCTATCACGACGCCACGGTGCACACTGTGCTGCGCAATTCGGTGAAATGGGCGCACAATCCGCTCGGTAGCTACAAGGCGATCCACGAGGCGCCGAACGTCCCGGTGGAGAAAGCTCTGGAGCCGATCGTCGAGCGCGGGCCGAAGCTGCACCAGGCCGGCGAAGCAGGATATCGATGAGGTCCACCATGCGTTTGCTCATTCTCGGAACCGGCGGCATGGCCAACAGCCATGCGCAAGCCTTTGCCAAGATCGATGGCGTCGAGATGGTCGCCGCCGTCGACGTCGACCCGTCGCGGGCGCGCGGCTTTGCCGACATGCACGGCATTGCCCGCATCTTCACCTCGCTCGAAGACGCGATCGCCTGGGGCGAGTTCGACGCGGTGACGAACGTCACGCCGGACAAGGCCCATCATCCGACGACGCTGGCGCTTATTGCCGCCGGCAAGCACGTGCTGTGCGAAAAGCCGCTGGCCGAAAATTACGACAAGGCGGCCGAAATGGCCGATGCGGCCGAGCGCTCCGGCCTCGTCAACATGGTGAACCTCACCTACCGCAATGTCGCGCCGCTCCAGCGGGCACGCGAACTGGTGCTTGCAGGCGAGATCGGCCGGGTGCGCCATCTCGAAGCCTCCTACCTGCAGAGCTGGCTGGTATCGAAAGCCTGGGGCGACTGGGCGAGCGAATCGAAATGGCTGTGGCGGCTGTCGACCAAACATGGCTCCAACGGCGTGCTCGGCGACGTCGGCATCCATATCCTCGACTTCGCCAGCTATGGCGCCGGCAGCGCGGTCGATCGGGTCTTTGCCCGGCTGAAGGCATTCGACAAGGTGCCCGACAACCGCATCGGCGAATATGAGCTTGATGCCAATGACAGCTTCGCGATGACGGCGGAGTTCGAAAACGGCGCAATGGGCGTGATCCATGCCAGCCGCTGGGCGACGGGCCACCTGAACGAACTGCGTCTCAGGCTGCATGGCGACAAGGGCGCGCTGGAGGTGATCCACACGCCGGACGGCTCGCGCCTCAAGGCCTGCCTCGGCGCCGATGTCGAAAAGGCGATCTGGCGCGATCTCGATGTCGGAACGGTGCCGACCAACTACCAGCGTTTTGCTGAGGCGGTCGCAGCCGGTCAGGCTGTCGAACCGAGCTTCCGCCATGCCGCCAATCTCCAGAAGGTGCTCGATGTCGCAATCGAAACCGAAAGAGAACGGCGCGAACTGGATGTCGCGGATGCGCTTTCGGTCGTGGAAGAACGCGCGGTCGTCGGGGGTTAAAAGGCCAATCCCGCTTTCGGCCTAGCTTGCCGGAAGCGGGAGTACCCTCCATTGAGAACGCAATTCTCTCGAGCGGGACGAGGGAACGATACTTCGGCCAGCATCCCGCTCGAAGGTTATCACCCGGTGATCCCGGACCGGTTAAATCCAGGATCAACTTGGTCTACAGCGCCGCGCGTCTGATCAGACGCACAAGGGTCGCTGTAGCACTTTGATTCTAGAGCATCTTTTCCGCTTCCGGTGAAGCGGGATGCTCTAGGCGTGCGAGTGCGGGTGGCGATAGTCCCAGACCGCCCAGGCCGACAGTGCCGCGACCAGCACGCCAAGAATGACATGCGTCCACATCGCGTTCACGTTCGTCATGAAGCCGAGCACCCAGGGAGAGACGATCAGCCATAGGCCGATCACCATATTCACCCACTCCTCCCATTCTGCGAAGGCAGAAAGCGCTGCAATCGCCAGCGCGCCAAGCACGATGCCGGCGATCCAGGCGTTCCAGGTCGGAACGGCCTCAGTCGCAAAACCGATGACCCAGGGAGAGAGGAACAAGCACACCGCCAGGATCAGGTTGGCCCAATCCTGGGCTCTTCGTCCGGCCATGAGAGTGTTTACCATGACAACCTCCACGTATGAAGCTTGACCAAAGCGTCACCCCTCGCGTGCGCCTTACGTTTCAGCTCCGGCCTTTCACTTCGCACGGTCGCTGTAACGCTTTGAATTGGCGTAGGATTTTATCCTCAAATCGCTCCCATATCAAGAAATCTTGTAGATTCGCTGCCATATAGGCCGCCGTGTCCGATCACACGCAGGCCGATTTGCTCCGGCTTCTGCTGCCGACGTTCGACAGACCCGACAAAACCGTCCTCTCGCGCTGGCGAGCAGGATCGGATTCACGCAGCGATTCAAGGCGATAATGCCGCACGCCTCGGAGATGCGAGGCGCGCTGAGGCATGCGACCTAGAGCGCAGCGATCTTCTTCAGGTCGTCGATCGCGCCAGGTGCGGCTGCGAGAACGGCGGATCCCGTTGTAAGACGTTCGCCCTCGACGGGGAAGGGCAGGTACCATCCGCCCGCTTCCTTTACCAGGCAATAGCCGGCGAGGCAGTCCCAGGCGTGCATGTGGGGTTCGTAATAGCCGACCAGGCGGCCGGCAGCGACATAGGCGAGCATCAGGGCGCCGGAGCCGTTGCGCACGAAATTGCCGCCGGATTCAAGCAGCTTCTCGACTATCTTGCCGACGAATGCCGGCGTCACGTGGTTATTGGCGCCGATCCCGGTGACAGCGTTGCGGATCGTGCGTGAAGCATCGAGCGACAACGGCTTGCCGTTGAGACGCGCGCCGCGCCCGAGTGCTGCGGCATAAAGCTCGCCATGGCACGGCGCCGCGATCACTCCCACAACAGGGACGCCGTCATGCAGAAGCGCGATCGAGACACACCAGTTCGGCATGCCGTTGACGAACGGGCTGGTGCCGTCGATCGGGTCGATCACCCAGGTGAAGCCGGAGCTTCCCGGCACGAGGCCGTATTCCTCGCCGAGCACGCCATCGTCCGGGTAAGCTTCCGCAAAACGGGCGCGAATAAGATTCTCCACCTCGCGATCGGCGATCGAGACGACATCCTGCGGATCCCGTTTGATCTCGACGACCAGCGTCTCACGCCGGTTGAAATAGTCGAGCGCCACGGCGCCCGCCTCGCGAGCCACCGCTTCGGCTAGAGCCAGTCGGGTTTCGAGCCCGGAAGGGTCGTGTGACGTCATGAAGGTTTCCTCGGTTATGTTTTGCAAATGGGTTTCTCGGCAAGCGCGCGGTGGTGACACCTCGACGCGGGCTCAACTGCTGATGATGGCAATGCCGCGCTCCTTGAAGCCGATCGCGACATCCGTCGCCGGAGCCAGCGTTCTTTCGACAGCGGGATCGACGACGAAGAGCGTGCCTGCGGCCGTCTTCACCTCGT
The DNA here is from genome assembly GCF_013283645.1 of Sinorhizobium psoraleae. Taxonomy (GTDB): domain Bacteria; phylum Pseudomonadota; class Alphaproteobacteria; order Rhizobiales; family Rhizobiaceae; genus Sinorhizobium; species Sinorhizobium psoraleae. The sequence continues at coordinate 462,793 of NZ_JABEKV010000003.1, read as the reverse complement.
ATTCGACATGATCGCCGAGATAGGCGGCGTGGGTGATGCGACCGGAAAACGCGCCGTTTTTCGCCGGTTCCAGCGTGATCGCATTCGGCCGCACGGCGAGCTTCGCCGGTCCGGGCCGGATATCGCGGCCCGGTACGCGATGGGTCAGCGCCTCGACGCGGATCGTCGCATCGCCGCCCTCGACGCCGAGGATATCGCAGGAAACGACATTGGCCTCGCCCATGAAATCGGCGATGAAGGCCGACGCAGGGGCATCATAGAGATCGCGGGGCGCGCCTTCCTGCGCGACATGCCCGTCCCTCATCACGATGATGCGGTCGGAGACGGCAAGCGCCTCGTCCTGGTCGTGGGTGACGTAGACGGCGGTGAAGCCGAGGCGCTGCTGCAGCTCGCGGATTTCGGTCCGGACGCGACGGCGCAGCCGCGCGTCGAGATTCGACAGCGGTTCGTCGAGCAGCAGCACCTGTGGTTCGAGCACCAGCGCGCGGGCGACGGCGACGCGCTGTTGTTGTCCGCCGGAAAGCTCGGCCGGCAACCGCTCGCCCATGCCCGCGAGGCCGACGAGCGCCAATCCGTCCTCGGCGCGCTCGCGCGCCTCCTTTCGCTTCAGGCCGGACGATTCAAGGCCGTAGGCGACGTTCTCGAGCGCCGTCATATGCGGGAACAGGGCATAGGACTGGAAGACCATGGAAACGTCGCGTTCATTCGCCGGCAACATGGTCACGTCCTTGCCGCCGATCAAAATGCGGCCGGATGTCGGATGCTCGAGGCCGGCCAGCATCCTGAGTGTCGTCGTCTTGCCGCAGCCGGACGGCCCAAGCAGCGTCACCAGCGTGCCCGGTTCGATCGTCAGCGACAGGTCGTGAATGGCCGTGAAGGCGCCGAACTGCTTGCGAATGTTTTGAAAGACGACGGAACCGGGACCTTCGGTGCTCATGCGGTTTTCTCCTGGCGAAGGGAAGCGGGCGTGGTGGCGGCAAGCGACTGCACGCGGTTCTCGCGTCTCAGCCGCCGCTCGCCGACAAGGAACTGGAAGCCGGCGATGACGGCGATCATCACCAGGATCAGCATCGAGGAATAGGCGATCGCGACACCGTACTCGCCGTTCTCGACAAGGCCGACAATGTAGGACGTCGCCATGTTGTATTCGGCGCTGACCAGGAAGATGACGGCGCTGATCGAGGTGATGGCGCGCACGAAGGAATAGACGAGCGCCGCGGTGATCGCCGGGCGCAACAGCGGGAGGATCACCTTGCGGATCGTGCGGAAGCTGTCGGCCCTCAGCGTCAACGATGCTTCGTCGAGGCTCCGGTCGAGCTGGCTCATCGCCGCGACGCCGCCGCGCACGCCGACCGGCATGTTGCGAAAGACGAAGCAGGCGATCAGGATCAGGGCGCTTCCGGTCATCTCCAGCGGCGGCAGGTTGAAGGCCATGATGTAGCTGATGCCGATAACCGTGCCCGGAATGGCGAAGCTCATCATCAGCGCGAATTCGAAGAGCTCGCGGCCGGCAAATTTCTGGCGCACGATCAGATAGGCGGTAAGAAGCCCGACCGCAGCCGTCAGCGGCGCTGAAACGAGGGCGATTTCCATCGTCGTCCAGAAGGAATTCCAGGCAACGCCGGTCCAGGCAATGGCCCCGTCGCGCAATTCGATCGAGAAGGCTTGGGCGTAGTGCTCGAGCGTCAGCGTATTGTCGAGCCCCCAGGTCTTCACGAAACCGCCGATCAGGATCATGCCGTAGACGACGATGGTGAAGAGCGCCCAGGGAACGACCAGCGCGTGGGCGCCGATCGAGACCGAGCGGGGGAGGGCCGCATGCATGCCGCTGTCGCCCTTGCCGGTGACGGTCGAGAAATTCTTGCCCGAAAGCCAGATGCGCTGGGCGAGGAAGGCGGTGAGCGTGAATGAGAGCAGGATGATAGCAAGGACGGCGGCGCGCGAGGGATCGTTTTGCGAACCGACGACGGCGAAGAAGATTTCCGTCGAAAGCACGCCATGGCTGCCGCCGAGCACCAGCGGATTGCCGAAATCCGCCATGCTTTCGATGAAGCCGATGAGGAAGGCATTGGCGAGGCCGGGCTTCATCAAGGGCAGCGAGACGTGCCAGAAGGTCCGCCAGCGATCGGCTCTCAGCGTCTGCGAGGCTTCCTCCATCGACGGGCTGACACCCTCGACGACACCGATCAGCACAAGGAAGGAGATCGGCGTGAAGGACAGGACCTGCGCGATCCAGATGCCGGTGAGGCCATAGAGCCACCGACCTGGCTCGATGCCGAGGATCGCCGACATCGCCTGTGTCGCCACACCCGAGCGGCCGAAGAGCAGGGTCAGCGCGAGGCCGACGACGAAGGGCGGGGTGATGATCGGCAGCACCGTCAGGAGCCGCAGGCTCTTCTTATAGCGAAAGCCGGTGCGGGTGGCGACGAGGGCGAAGGCGAGCCCGAGAATGGTCGAGCCGCCAGCGGTCATGACCGCCAGCCAGAAGGTGCGCCAGGCGACGCCACAGCGGGTCCCGCCGATGACGCAGTCGAGGCTCCAGATCGACGGGTCGACGATGTTGCGCGTGAAGCCGTCCGGATTGAACGAGCCGTCGAAATCCTGGAAGGCGCCGACGAGCATGCTGCCGACCGGATAGAAGACAAAGACGGAGACGAGAAAGACGAGGAGCGCGATGGCGCCGACGACGAAGGCGTCGCCCTTCATCGCGCCACGCTCGGCAAGCCCGAAGGAAAAGACGAGGACGAAGACGAGTGCAGACAGCACCGCGCCGGCTCCCATGGCAGGCTGCCCGTCGGGGAGCGCACCGAAGAGCGCTTCGCTGATCGTCCAGGTCCAGCCGGTAAAGCCGATCGCCAGCCCCTGCAGCGCGAGGAGCGCGATCCCCAGTGCGCCGGTTGAGGCAAGGAGAGTGCCGCGCCGACGTGGATCGCCGACGAAGCGGGAGGCACCGGCAAGGAGGAGCAACAGCGCCGGCGCGGCAAGCCACCACCGGCCGTTCACAATGTGAAGCACGCCGGGCGAGACGGATGAGCTCCCCGGAAAATCGGCGAGCCAGCCGAAGCCGAAGAAGCCGCCCTCGATGCGGTACCAGGGTAGGAGGAGAAACGCCGCCAGCCCGAGGGCGAGAACGATATCCAGTCTGCGATTGCGATATTCCATGGATCGCGTTTGCCTCGGGTCGTCGGGGTCGCAAGAACCGTGCCCGAAGTCATCAGGGGGCATCATGCGACCGATTGCACGAAAGTGGGCGGTGTGCGTCACCGCAGGGCTCATCCGTTCAGATCGCGCGACAGCGGGTACGGTCGGCCGGCGAGAACGTCGCCGGCCGCAGTTCGCGGCGCGCCGGAATGCGCGTCAGTTCGCGTTGGCGCCGATCTCCCGGTCCCAGCGCTCCAGGAGCGCCTTGCGCTTGGCCGGATCACCATAGGTCTTGAAGTCGTAATCGATCAGCTTGATGTCCTCGAACTTCGGCGCTTCCTTCGGAATCTCGGCCGTCTTGTTCGACGGCAGCTGGAACGATTTTGCTTCCTTCATTTTCGATTGCACCGCGGGCGAGAGCGCCCAGTCGTACCATTTCTTGGCATTGTCGAGGTTCTTCGCGCCCTTGATGATCGACATGGAGCCGATCTCGTAGCCGGTACCCTCGCAGGGCGCCACCGACTTCACCGGGAAGCCTTCGACGGCCTGCGCCACCGCGTCATGCATGAAGACGATACCGATCGCGGTTTCCCCGCGCGCAGCAGCCTTCACCGGTGCCGAGCCGGACTTGGTATATTGCGAGACGTTGTCGTTGAGCTTCTTCAGGTAGTCGAAGGCCTGGTCCTCGCCCATGATCTGAACGAGTGTTGCCAGCGCCGTATAGGCCGTTCCGGAAGAATTCGGATTGGCGATCTGGACCTCGCCCTTGAAGGCCGGATCGAGCAGGTCGGCCCAGCACTTCGGCTCCTTGAAATTCTTCTGCTTGAAGATTTCCGTGTTATAGCCCCAGCCGAGTGCGCCGGCATAGACGCCGACCGTGCGGTAGCCGGCGCTCTCGGCCTGCTTGACCGCCCAATCCTGCAGCTCACCGAGCATCGGCGACTTGTATTCGAGTGTCAGCCCCTCGGAAGCGGCCTGCAGGTGGGGGTCGCCGGTGCCCGCCCACCAGATATCGGTTTTCGGGTTGCGTGCCTCGGCGCGGATCTTGGCGTAGGTTTCGCCGGACGAAAGGCGAACCATGTTGACCGAAATGCCCGTCTCCTTCTCGAAGGCGCCCTCCATCTGCTCGCAGATCACCACGTCCGCGGAGCAGATGAGATTGAGATTTCCGTCGGCATGCGCGGAAAAGGCAAAGAAAGTCACACCCGCGGCAAGCGTTGCCGCGGCGATTTTTACCGAACCCATGATTTCCTCCCAGATTGTGCCGGCGCCTCCATGCCGGACGCTGTTGCAAGCGCGTGCAAATGCTGCATGAGGAGATTTTTCCTGTCAACATATTTCTTTGTCAATGCCGCCGTTCATGGGGCATCGACGCCTTGCACACATTTGCAAAATCGTGCAATTCTCCGTGCACAGATCGCAACACATTCGGGCCATCGTGTCGCAAAAGCCTTTCGTCAGCGCTCAAGAGGTCGCCGAACGGGCGGGTGTCTCCCGTTCCGCCGTTTCGCGCACCTTTACGCCCGGTGCCAGCGTCTCTCCCGAGACGCGGCGCAAGGTGGTGGAGGCGGCCGAGGCGCTTGGCTATCACGTCAACCATCTCGCGCGCGGGCTGATGCGCAACGAAAGCGGCATCGTCTGCCTCATCGTCTCCGAGATGGGCACGCCATATCGATCGACCCTGATCCGGGCGCTGACGCAGCAACTGCAGAATGCCGGCAAGATCGCCATGCTGGTCAATACCGACCGTTCCGACGGCAGCGTCGGTCTCGCGCTCAGGCAGGCAATCCGCTATCGCGCCGACGCTTCCATCATTCTCTCGGGAATGCCGGACAAGTCGATTACGCAGCTCTGTCTCAAGAACGGTCAGAGACTGGTGCTGATCAACCGCGACGACGATCAGGAGGGGCCGTTCAGGATCAATCTGAACGACGCGGTGGCCGCGGGCCGGCTTGTTACGGCCTTCCTGCGTGCCGGCTGCCGACGCCTTGCCTTTGCCAATTCCGAGGCGGGAACGCCAAGCTTGATGGCGCGCGAGCACGGCTTCGTCGCGGCCGCGAAGGCGATGGGTCTGGAGGTCGTCGTCGAACGCTACGGGCCGACAGCGTATGAAAGCGGCCGCGTGCTGGCACAAAGGCTGCTGACGCTGAGTGAGCGGCCCGACGCCGTCTTTTGCGCGACCGACCTCATCGCCTGCGGCTTCATGGATGCAGCCCGGCATCAGTTCTCGGTTTCGATTCCGGATCAGCTCTGCGTCGCCGGCTTCGACGACATCGAGCAAGCGGCCTGGTCGTCCTACGAATTGACGACGTTCGCCCAGCCCGTAGAGGCGATCGCCCGGGAGGCAGTGAGATGGCTGGGCAGGGTCGACGCGCAAGATCCTTCCGCGCGCGACCATTCGATCAGACTCGACGCCGATCTCGTCTGGCGTTCCTCGATCCGCGGCGGGTAACAGCCCCACGCTCCGGGCGTCCGCAAATTTCGCCGGTGACTGGCAATCGCAACCCAACAGGCGCATGCTGGCCCTGTCGGCCTCGGTGATCGCCGGTGAGAATGAGGCGTGCGCCGCACGTTTCGCCACCCGCGCGAGGGCGATGTTCAGAAGAAGAAGCAATCAGAACCCGGAGGAGGTTGCTGTGAGCGGGCACGTCTACAAGAAGATAGAATTGATCGGAAGCTCGAAGACCTCGGTCAACGAGGCGATCGAAACGGCGATTTCGCGCGCCTCGAAGACCATGCGGAATCTCGACTGGTTCGAAGTCGACCAGATTCGGGGACAGATCGTCAACGGAGAGGTCGCGCACTATCAGGTCGTCATGAAGGTCGGATTTCGCCTCGACGAGTGATCTGAATGGACGATGGCGCCGGGTGCCTGCGCCTTTCCTCCGGGCGAAATCGAAGGCCCGGAGCGCCCTCGGCACTGGATGATACAGATAGAGGATAGTCCGGGCACCGCTCTCCGAGCACGAGGTGCCCGAGGCGGACCTTTGCGTACCCGCTTCCTCGGGTCCCCTTCCTTTACATTTCGGTTTCCTATGCGCACACTCGCGCCCCAGCGGCGATCGCGTCTTTTCAGACGCACAAGGTGGCTGCAGCAGGAGGAAGGCGGTCCGTTGGGAGGCGGTCATGTTTTCACATTCCGACCATATCCGCGAAATCGAGCGCGTCGGCCGTGGCCTTCCAAGCAGTCGCGACGCTATGGTCGTCAAGTCCTGGCTGCGCTGCCTGGAACACCACCGCCTCGACCCGGCGCAGGCCTGCGAGGCCTATATCGTGCCGGAGACGCGGCTCAAGGAACATCGCCAGCAATCGGAAGACCTGATCGCCATCGCTCGCTCCGGGCTCGAACATCTGTTCCGCCAGGTCGCAGGGCAGAACTACGTGCTGCTGCTCTCCGACCGACAGGGTGTGACGGTTGAATTTCTCGGCGATCCGCTGTTCGACAACAGCCTTCGCAAGGCCGGGCTCTATCTCGGCTCCGAATGGTCCGAGTGGCGCGCCGGCACCTGCGCCGTCGGTGCCTGCATCGAGGCGGGTGAGGCGCTGACGATCCACCAGACCGACCACTTCGACAACACGCACACGCCGCTGTCCTGCACGGCCGCGCCGATCTACGATATCCACGGCGAACTTTCGGCCGTCCTCGACATCTCGCTCTTGAGTTCGCCGATCCTGAAGGCGAGCCAGAACCTCGCGCTTCATCTGGTCACCGCCAGCGCGAGGCGCATCGAGCTTGCCAACCTCATGGCCCAGGCGCGGCACCAGTGGGTGCTCAGGTTCTCGCGCTCGCCGGAATTCCTCGACGTCGACCCGGAGGCGGCGGTCTCGATCGACGGCCTTGGCCGGATCGTCGGCATGACCCATGGCGGGGCGAAGATCCTCGCCCGCTCGACCGGGCTTGACTGGCGTGATCCGCGCCAGCTCATCGGCGAGCCGGTGTCGCGCTTCTTCGATCTCGAGATCGACGACCTTCCCGAGCTCACGCGCAGGCGGCCGACACAGGAACGGCTCGTCTTCGCCCGCGACGGCAATGCGCTCTTCGCCCACGCCATCGAGCCGCATGCCAGCATCCGCGCGCCAAGCGTCTCGCGCGCGCAGATCCCGCCGCCGCTGCGCCAGCTTGGCGGCGATGCGCCCGAAATCGTTGCGCTGCAGGCAAAGGCCGCGAAACTCGCCCGCACCGGGCTGCCGATCCTCATCCAGGGCGAAACCGGGACGGGCAAGGAACACCTGGCGCGCGCCATCCACGAGGGCAGCGGTCTCGGGGGCCACTTCGTTGCCATCAATTGCGCGGCGATCCCCGAGCAGCTGATCGAGAGCGAGCTCTTCGGCTATCTGCCGGGGGCCTTTACCGGTGCGTCCGCCAAGGGCCGAAAGGGCCTTATCGAACAGGCGGACGGCGGCACGCTCTTTCTCGACGAGATCGGCGACATGCCCCTTGCGCTGCAAAGCCGGTTGCTCAGGGTGCTGGCCGAGCGCGAGGTGCTTCCGGTCGGGGGCACCGTGCCGCGTCCGGTCCAGATCAGGATCGTTTCCGCCTCGCATCGGCCGCTGAAGACGCTGGTTGCGAACGGCGCCTTTCGCGAGGATCTCTTCTACCGGCTCAATGCCGCGACGCTCTCGCTGCCGGCGCTAAGAGACAGGCCGGACTTCGATTGGGTGCTGGAGCAGATCCTGAAGCGGCATTGCAATGGGGCCGGAGAACTCACGCTCTCTCCGGCCGCGCGCGTGGCGTTGAGGGCGCACGACTGGCCGGGAAACATTCGCGAGCTCGACAACGCCATTGCTGTTGCTGCCGCGCTCGCCGAAGGCTGCGTCATCCAACCATGCGATCTGCCGGACCAGCTCGTCGCGACGGCTGAGCGGGAGACGGGCGATGCCGGAACAACACTGGGCCTGATGCTCGATGCCTGCAACTGGAACATCTCCGAGGCGGCGCGAAGGCTGGGCATCGATCGCTCGACCGTGCATCGGCAGATCAGGCGCTACCACCTCGAGCAGAAGCACTGAGCGACTTTGCCTTGCAACAGGTAGGCTGCCACACCTGTGGCGGCTGTGCTGCCTGACGCAACATGCCGCTCGACCATCGTCGTTGAAATCATTGCATTTTCCTCGCCCGCAACGGCTTGGCACGGCCATTGCAAATCGCTGCTCAACCAAGACGGCGACGATCAGGAGGAAACATGCGAGCGCTCAGATTTCATGCGGCCAAGGATCTCAGGATCGAGGATGTCCCGGCGCCGGGCGAGCCGGCAGCCGGGCAGGTGCTGGTCCGCAACCGCTTCGTCGGCATATGCGGTACCGACCTGCACGAATATGCCTACGGCCCGATTTTCATTCCCAAGGATCCGCATCCCTTTACCGGCGCATATGGTCCTCAGGTGCTGGGCCACGAGTTCGGCGGCGTGGTCGAGGCGGTCGGTGACGGAGTGACCTCGCTCCGCCCGGGCGACCGGGTTTCCGTCCAGCCGCTGATCATGCCGCGTGCCGGCGATTATTTCGCCGATCGCGGCCTTTTCCACCTGAGCACGGATTTGGCGCTGGCGGGCTTGAGCTGGGCTTGGGGCGGCATGGGCGAATACGCTTTGCTCAACGAGTACAATGTCGAGAAGATTCCCGACGAGATGACGGACGAGGAGGCTGCACTCGTCGAGCCGACCGCGGTTGCGGTCTACGCATGCGACCGCGGCGGGGTAACGGCCGGCAGCAGCGTGCTCGTGACCGGTGCCGGGCCGATCGGCGTGCTGACTCTGCTTGCCGCGCGCGCGGCCGGCGCGGCGCAGCTCTTCGTCTCCGATATCAACGACGCCCGGCTCGAATTCGCAGCATCGATCCTGCCGGATCTCGTCACGATCAACCCTGAGCGAAGAAAACCGGGTGAGGTCGTGCGCGCTTTGACCGAAGGCAAGGTCGGCTGCGACGTCGCGATCGAATGCGTCGGGAACGAGCACGCGCTCAAGGCCTGTGTCGATGCGGTGCGCAAGCAGGGCGTTGTCGTGCAGACTGGCCTGCATCCGCATGAAAACCCGCTCGACTGGTTCCAGGTCACCTTCAAGGACATCGATCTGCGCGGCTCCTGGGCCTATCCAACCCACTATTGGCCGCGCGTCATCCGCCTGATCGCGTCCGGCCTCCTGCCGGCGAAACGGATCGTCACGAAGCGCATCGCCCTCGATGAAGCGGTGACCAAGGGTTTCGACGCGCTTCTCGACCCGTCCGGCAAGCACCTGAAGATCCTGATCGATCTCATGAAGTGACGCCGATGTTTCCCGCGCGGGCGGATGAGGAGCCGCCCGCGTCTCAATCAAGCGAAAAAGGAGGAGATCTCATGCTTGAAGAAAGTCCCAACACCCGCATCGACAACACGCTTGCCAAGCTCGGCAGGGCGCTCGAACAGGGCGATATCGAGGCCGCCGTCAATCTGTTCCAGGCGGATTGCTACTGGCGCGACCTCGTCGCGTTTACCTGGAACATCAGAACGATGGAGGGCCGGGACCAGGTCCGCGACATGCTGACGAGCCAGCTCGCGGCGGTGAAACCGGCACTGTTCCGGCAGGACGAGAAGGAACAGGCGAGCGGCGGGGACGGCGTGAGCGAAGGATGGTTTGAATTCGAGACGGAGGTGGCGCGCGGCTACGGCCACATGCGGCTGAAGAACGGCCTGATCTGGACGCTTCTCACCACGATGACGGAGCTCAAGGGGCACGAGGAGCCGAAGGGCTTCAGGCGGCCGCTCGGCGCCGAGCACGGTCATGATCCCAACCGCAAGACGTGGAAGGAAAAGCGCGAAGGCGAGGCGGCCGAACTCGGCTACGAGACCCAGCCCTATGTCGTCATCATCGGCGGCGGGCAGGGCGGCATCGCGCTTGGCGCGCGTCTGCGCCAGTTGAACGTGCCGACAATCATCATCGAGAAGAACGAACACCCGGGCGATAGCTGGCGCAAGCGCTACAAGTCTCTCTGCCTGCACGACCCGGTCTGGTACGACCACCTGCCCTATATCCCCTTCCCGGAGAACTGGCCGGTCTTCGCGCCGAAGGACAAGATCGGCGACTGGCTGGAAATGTATACCAAGGTGATGGAGCTCAACTACTGGAGCTCGACCAACTGCAAATCGGCTGAGTACGACGAGGAGGCGAAGGAGTGGACGGTCGTCGTCGAGCGCAACGGGGAGCAAGTCGTGCTTCGGCCGAAGCAGCTCGTTCTCGCGACCGGCATGTCGGGCAAGCCGAACATCCCGAAGCTGAAAGGTCAGGACGTATTCAAAGGCGAACAGCAGCATTCCTCACAGCATCCGGGTCCGGACGCCTATCGCGACAAGAAGGTGGTGGTCATCGGCTCCAACAATTCCGCGCATGATATCTGCGCGGCGCTTTGGGAAGGCGGTGCCGATGTGACGATGGTGCAGCGTTCGTCGACGCACATCGTGCGCTCCGACACGCTGATGGATATCGGCCTCGGAGACCTCTATTCCGAACGGGCGGTTGCCGCCGGCATGACGACGCGCAAGGCAGATCTGATCTTCGCCTCGCTTCCCTACCGGATCATGCACGAGTTCCAGATTCCGCTTTACGAGAAGATGCGCGAGCGCGACGCCAAGTTCTATGCGGATCTGGAAAAGGCCGGCTTCATGCTCGACTGGGGGGCCGACGGGTCCGGCCTGTTCATGAAATATCTGCGCCGCGGGTCCGGCTATTACATCGACGTCGGCGCCTGCGATCTCGTCATCGACGGCAGCATCAAGCTGAAATCGGGCTCCGATGTCAGCCACCTGACGGAAGATGCCGTCGTCTTGAAGGACGGCACCGAGCTTCCGGCCGATCTCGTCGTTTACGCCACCGGCTATGGCTCGATGAACGGCTGGGCGGCGGATCTCATCTCGAAGGAGGTCGCCGACAAGGTCGGCAAGGTCTGGGGCCTCGGTTCCGAGACGCCGAAGGACCCCGGTCCGTGGGAGGGCGAGCAGCGCAACATGTGGAAGCCGACGCAGCAGGAGGCGCTCTGGTTCCACGGCGGCAACCTGCATCAGTCGCGGCATTATTCGCAGTATCTTTCATTGCAGCTGAAGGCCCGCTGCGAGGGCATTGCGACGCCGGTCTATGGCCTTCAGGAACGGCACCACCTCGGCTGATCGAGGATGAAATATGCCAGCCGGCCTCTTCTTCCGGCTGGCGCATCAAGAATGATCGCGGCGGAGCTTACTCTGCCGCGATCGGCGCGGTATAGCGCTCTTCCTCATCATCGTCTTCGGTACGCTCGTCGGCGGCTTCCGGCTCCACTTTCCGCGCCTTCGGCTCCTTGCCGAAGAACAGCGCGTAGCCGGCTGGCAGCACCAGGATCGTCAAGACGGTCGCGACCAGGATGCCGCCCATCATGGCATAGGCGAGCGGACCCCAGAACACACCGCGCGAGATCGGGATCAGCGCCAGCACCGCTGTCAGCGCGGTAAGCATGATCGGCCGGAAGCGGCGGACCGCCGCGCCGATGATGGCTTCCGAGCGCTCCATGCCGGCCGCGATGTCCTGATCGATCTGATCGACGAGGATGATCGAGTTGCGGATGATGATGCCGAGCAGCGCGATGACGCCGAGAATGGCGACGAAGCCGAAGGGTGCGCCGCTGATGAGCAGCGCGGCGGCAGCACCGATGATGCCGAGCGGACCGGTCGCGAGCACCAGCATCGACTTGCCGAAGTGCTGGAGCTGCGCCATCAGGAGGATGACGATGACCAGCAGCATGATCGGCGCCTTCGCGGCGATGGAGGCCTGGCTTTCGGCGCTGTCTTCGGCACCGCCCTGGATCTCGACCTTGTAGCCGGGTGCAAGGCCGTCCCGAAGTCCCTTGAGCTCGTCATAGAGCTTCATCGTCACGTCGTTCGACTGCACGCCGTCGGGGAGCGTCGCGCGGACCGTGATCGTCGGCAGGCGATCGCGCCGCCATTCGATGCCCTGTTCCATGACCGGAACGACCTTGGAGACCTGCGAGACGGGCACGAAGCCGCCGAAGTCGGTCGGGACATAGACCGAGTTGACGGCCGAAAGCAGTTGGCGATTGCCGTCCGGTTCGCGTGCGACGATCGAGACCGTTTCCTCGCCATCGCGGAAATTGTCGAGCGGCACGCCGGACATCGACGCCTGCAGCATCTGGCGGATGCGCTGCGAGGTGACGCCCAGCGCCCGGGCGCGGTCCTGGTCGATCACCAGCTTCATCGCCGGCACCGGCTCCAGCCAGTCGTCGTGAACGGCGCCGAGCAGCGGGTTTTCGTTGAACTTCGCCTTTACCTGGTCAGCGATGCGGCGCACTTCGGCGCGGTCCGGGCCTATCACGCGCAACTGCACGGGCCAGCCGGTCGGTGGCCCCAGGAAGAGCCGGTCGACCTTGGCGCGGATCGACGGGAAGTCTTCGGCAATGACCGTGCGCAGCTTTGTGATCAGCCGCTCGCGGGCCGGCTCGTCCTTCGCCATGACAAGGAGCTGGGCGAAGTTCGGGTTGCGGAGCTGCTGGTCGAGCGGCAGGAAGAAGCGCGGCGCGCCTTCGCCGATATAGGTGGCGATGAAGCGCTTGTCCTCGTCGTCCATCATCTGCGCTTCGAGCGCCTTGGCCTGCTTCTCGACCTCCTTGATGCTGGTACCTTCCGGCAGCCACAGATCGACGAGGATTTCCGGCCGCGAGGACTGCGGGAAGAAGTTCTTCGGGATGAACTGGAACGCCCAGAGGCTGCCGACGAAGGTCGCGAGTGTCATGACGAGCACGATGACCTTGTGGCGCACGGCCCAGCCGACGGTCGCGCGCAGGCGGCGATAGAAGCGCGTGTCGAAGACGTCGTGGTGGCTGCCGGCATGATGGCGCTGCTTCAGGATCATGTAGCCGAGCCAGGGCGTGAAATAGACGGCTACGAACCAGGAGACAACCAACGCGATGCCGACGACATAAAAGAGCGAGCGCACATATTCGCCCGCGGTCGATTCCGCGAAACCGACGGGGATGAAGCCGGCGGTCGTGATGAGTGTGCCGGTCAGCATCGGGAAGGCGGTCGAGGAATAGGCGAAGCTCGCCGCCTCGATCTTCACGAGGCCTTCCTCGAGCTTGCGCTCCATCATCTCGACGACGATCATCGCGTCGTCGACGAGCAGGCCGAGCGCGATGATCAGGGCACCAAGCGAGATGCGCTGCAGGTCGATGCCGAGTTCGTACATGATCGCGAAGGTGGCGGCGAGCACCAGCGGGATGGCGATCGCGATCACCAGGCCCGAACGCCAGCCGATCGACAGGAAGGAGACGACGAGAACGATGATCAACGCCTCCCCGAGGGCATGCATGAACTCGGTAATCGCGTCGGTCACGACCTCCGGCTGGTTGGCGATCTGGTCGACCGACACGCCGTAGGGAAGCGCGGATTCGAAGCGGTCATAGGTCGCTTCCACCGCCTTGCCGACGTCGGTGACATTGAAGCCTTTCGCCATGACCACGCCGATCTGGACGCTGTCGTGGCCGTTGAAGCGGTATTTGCGCTGGAAGGGGTCCTCCAGTCCCGAGGTAACACTGGCGATATCGCCGAGCCGGATGACCTGATCTCCCGCACGCAGTCTCAACGCGCGGATGTCCTCCGCCCGGTCGACTCCCCCTTCGACGGAAATGCGGACGGATCGCGTGCCGGTATCGACGGAGCCGGCGAGATCAACATTGTTCTGTCCGACAATCGCGCTGCGCAGATCATTGAGCGTCAGCCCGCGTTCCGCGAGCGCCTTGGAGGATACGTCGATATAGATCTTCTCCGGCTGGTCACCGATGATCGACACCTTTTCGACGCCGGGCGTGGTCAGGAGCATGTCGCGACCCTGGATCGCGAACTTCTTCAGCTCGGGATAGCTGTAGCCGTCGCCGCTGATCGAATGGAGCGTGATGAAGGTGTCGCCGAACTCGTCGTTGAAATAGGGGCCGAGCAGGCCCTCCGGCAGCTCGTTGTCGATGTCGCCGACTTTCTTGCGCACCTGATAGAATGCGTCGGCCACCTCTTCGGCATTGGTGTCGCCTTCGACCTGCAGCGTGATGATGGCGCTGCCGGCCCGCGTGTAGGAGCGGACGAAATCGAGATGTGGCGTTTCCTGGAGTTTTCGTTCGATCTTGTTGACGACCTGGTCCTGCATCTCCTCGATGGATGCACCCGGCCAGACGGCCTGGATAACCATGACGCGGAAGGTGAATTCCGGATCTTCGCGCTGGCCCATGCGTACGAGGCCGAGCGCACCGGTGATGATGATCAGCGCGAAAAGGAAGCGCGCGATGCTCGGGTGGCCGATCGCCCAACGGGAGAGGTTGAACGGTTTCCTGTCCTCAGTGGAGGCGTGCATGGCGTGGTTCCGTTCTGTCGATCAATGGGAGTTAGCGAAGGACTTCGCCGGTTTCGGTGAGAGCTGCCTGCTGTTCGGCTGCCGGCAGCTTCACTTTCAGGTCTTCCGTCATGAATTGCGTGCCGGCGGCAACGACGAGATCGCCCTGCTCAAGCCCTTCGGCGACGCGAACGCCATCGCCGGTGAATTCGGCGAGCTTGACGTCGCGCGCATGCACCGTCGAGCTGTCACGATCAACCACCCAGACGACCTTCCGGCCGTCCTTTTCGGCAAGCGCGCTCAAGGGGATGGAAACCGACGGCTGCGCATTGGCTACCGCCTCGATCGTCGCTGTCATGCCGAGCAGCACGCGCGGGTCGGTCGGCAGGCTGACGCGCACGGAAAAAGTCCGCGACTGCTGGTCCGCGCTGCCGGACACCTCGCGCACCTTGCCGTCGAGCACGAGCGCGTCATCCGACCAGAAACGCGCCTTGACCGTCTTGCCCGGCTTGAACTCGGAGATATCCATCTCGGGCACGGCGATCTGCACTTCCTTCTCGCCATCCACGGCGACGGTCACGACCGGTGTGCCGGTGCCGACGACCTGGCCGATATCGGCGTTGATCGCGGTGACGATACCGTTCTGGTCGGATTTCAGATCCGTGTAGGTAACCTGGTTCTTCGCCTGGTCGAGCGACGAGGCGGCAGCATCCCGTGTGGAGACCGCCTGATCGTAGAGAAGCGCCGCCTGATCGAGCTGGGCCTTGGACGAGAACTCCTTGGTGAAGAGCTGCTCAGCCCGCGTCCTGGTCAGCGCCGTCGTTTCCACCTGCTTTTCGGCGGCGGCGAGAGTTGCCTCGGCGCTCTTCACGGCAAGCTGGTAATCGGTCGGATCGACGCGGGCAAGCAGATCGCCCGGCTTCACCCGGTCGCCGATATTGACGAGCCGTTCGGTGATCTTGCCGTTGACGCGAAAGCCGAGGTTCATCTCCGTGCGTGCCTTCACCGACCCGGAATAGTCGAGTTCACGCACACTGCCGCCGCCGGCAACCTCGACGACCTTGACGGGCCGGATAACCTCCTTGGTCTCGACCTTCTCTTCCGAGCAGGCCGAGAGGGCGGCGGCGATGACAAGCGCGGCCGCGAACTTGGCAGCGACCGGGATGCTCATTCCGAAGGCCTTGGGTGAAAACATCGCTGGCACTCCTGATTCCTGTCTGCCGCCATGCGGCTCTATTATTTCTGCAGCGCCCTGATCACGTATTCGATCAGTTCGTCGGGTGTCGCGCGATTTTGCTTCGCGAGGCACTGGGCCACCATTTGCGGATGACAGAGCGTAACGGTGCTGGCGCCGAAACACCGGGCGGCGGCATCCGCGTCCTGATCGGCGAATTCGCCAGACGCGATCCCGTCACGGATGATGTCCGCCACGAGTTCGTGCAGGCGGTCGATATGTTTCTCGATGACGTGCCAATCCCGCTCGATCGCGACGACCACCATCTCGTGGACCTTCTGCTCGTCGAGCATGGTTTCGACCGTCATCTTGTGCTGGCTGTGCACGTAACGGCGCAACCGCTCGGAAGCGCTCAAGGGAAGGTGTGAAATCTCGTAGGCCTGTTGGTAGCTGGCGGCGAGCATGCGGCCGCAGATCGCCTGGTGGATCTCGGTCTTGGAGGCGAAGAAGCGGTAGATATTCGCCGGCGACATTTCGAGGTCGCGGGCGATGTCGGCCACGTTCGTCTTGCTGTAGCCGTAATGGCGGAACAGCCGCTCGGCGGAGTCGAGGATCCGCGTCACGTTTTCCTGTCTGGCTGCGTCGACGCCGGTATCTGCGAGTTCGCTCATTTCATCTCACGAATTACGAGTGACGATTTTCGAATTTCGTCAGTCTTAATCCGATAGACGTAACCTGTCAACGGTCTTCGGCGGCGGGAGTCGGAAGGCCGGCGCGATGACGTGGAAATCACGGTCGAGTTCGTATGCATGAGCGGAGAGGCGGTCGACCATCATCTTTCGCGTTGTTTGACGCGCGTCAAAGTCGGCAGGCTGGCGTCGGCCTATTTCCGGGGAGACAACTCCAGGCAAGGGCTTGGCGGTTCAACGGAGAAGATGAAATGCTGACTATGATGAAGAAGAGCCTTGGCCTCGCCGCGCTGGCAATGCTGGCCACCACGCCCGCGCTTGCGGCAGATTTCGAAGTGCACATGCTCAACAAGGGCAAGGACGGCGTGATGGTCTTCGAACCGGCTTCGCTGAAGGTCGCCGCCGGCGATACCGTGACCTTCGTTCCGACCGACAAGGGCCACAATGTCGAGACGATCAAGGGCATGCTGCCGGACGGCGCCGAAGCGCTGAAGAGCAAGGTCAACGAGAACTACAAGGTCACGTTCACCACTCCGGGCGTCTATGGCGTGAAGTGCACGCCGCACTACGGCATGGGCATGGTCGGCGTCGTGCAGGTCGGCGAGAACCCGGCCAACCTCGACGCGGCGAGAGGGGCGAAGAACCCGAAGAAGGCGCAGGAGCGCCTGGACGCGGCATTCGCGGCGCTGGCGCAATAGAGATACCGCCCGGCAAGGCCGGTGCCGCCGAAAGCCGCACCGGTCTTGCGCCCTGATCCTGCGCCGCCGAAGGGCGCAACCTTCGCCCGCAAGCGTTGCAGTATTTAGTGCTTTAGGAAAGCATAAAGTACTACAGGTTCTTTCTCGGACAGGAGAGGTCCTCTAATTGCCCGGGTAAATATCCCGTTGAATTGACAGATGTTATTTTTATACCTGAGAAGAAGAGTTTAGTTTATTCTTCTTTCTTTCCCGTCTGGGATCGTTACTATGCGCATGGGTCGGATCAACGGGGAGATATAATGTGTCAGAGCTATCTCCACAGCAGATGACAACGCCAAGGCCGCAGTCCCGGCGGCGTGAACTTCTGACCTTTCTGGTGCTGGCCTTCGGCATCTGGCCGCTGCTCGCCGTCGCCGTCGTCGGCGGCTATGGCTTCATCGTCTGGATGTTTCAGATCGTCTTCGGACCGCCGGGTCCGCCACCGGCGCCGCATTGAGGTGCGTCATGGCGGTTACGACGATCTCCAGACGAAACCTCCTGTTCGGACGCGGCGCATCCGAGCCCGAACGGATCTGTCCGCCGGGCGTGACGCTCGAGAGCCTCGCCGCCTGCACCGGTTGCGGCCGCTGCGTCGACGCATGTCCACCACGTATCATCAGCCTTGCCGCCGACCGACCGTCGCTCGATTTTTCAGTCGGCGAATGCACCTTCTGCGGTGATTGCCGGCGCGCCTGTCCGGAGCCGGTCTTTCAATCGGCGGATGTGACGCGCTTTGCGCATGTGGCGGCGATCGCCGATCATTGCCTGGCGAAGAACAACGTCGCCTGCCAGTCCTGCCGCGACAGTTGTCCGGAGGAGGCGATCCGCTTTCAGCCCCGCACCGGCGGGCCTTTCCTGCCAATCGTGAACGAAAATGCCTGCAGCGGCTGCGGCGCCTGCGTCGGCATCTGCCCGGTCGGCGCCGTCCAGGTCGCCGCACGGAACCGGGAGGGCGCCCATGCCTGAAAGATCGAGGGAAAAACCAGCCGAATATCATGTCTCGAGCGCCGTTATTGTCGCCGTTCCGGCGATGGAGGAGCAGGTCCTCGCGGCGCTTTCCCGAATGAACAATGTCGAGGTTTACGGCCACCAGGGCGGCAAGATCGTGGTGGTCATCGAAGGAACGAGTACGGGCGTGCTCGGCGAGTGCCTGTCGCGGATTTCCACGCTCGAAGGCGTGGTCGCCGCCAACATGGTGTTCGAGCATGTCGAGAAAGAGGAGACGATCGGCAATGACCGACGAACTGACGCGGCGTGACATCCTCAAGGCCCACGCGGCCGGCATAGCGGCGGCAACGGCGGGCATCGCGCTGCCCGCCGCCGCGCAACCCGTACCCGGTGGCGTAAGCGCGCTGGAGATCAAGTGGTCGAAGGCGCCATGCCGCTTCTGCGGCACCGGTTGCGGCGTGATGGTGGGCGTGAAGGAAGGGCAGGTGGTCGCCACCCATGGCGACATGCAGGCGGAGGTCAATCGCGGCCTGAACTGCATCAAGGGCTATTTCCTGTCGAAGATCATGTACGGCGCCGACCGGTTGAAGACACCGCTCATGCGCAAGCGAAACGGCGCCTACGCCAAGGACGGCGAGTTCGAGCCGGTGAGCTGGGACGAAGCCTTTGACGTGATGGCGGAGCAGGCGAAGAGGGTCTTGAAGGAGAAGGGCCCGACGGCTGTCGGCATGTTCGGCTCCGGGCAGTGGACGATCTTCGAGGGCTATGCGGCGACGAAGCTGATGCGCGCCGGCTTCCGCTCCAACAACCTCGATCCCAATGCCCGCCATTGCATGGCATCGGCCGCCTACGCCTTCATGCGCACCTTCGGCATGGACGAGCCGATGGGGTGCTACGACGACTTCGAGCACGCCGACGCCTTCGTGCTTTGGGGCTCCAACATGGCGGAGATGCATCCGATACTCTGGACCCGGCTCGCAGACAGGCGGTTGGGCCATCCGCATGTGCGGGTCGCGGTGCTCTCGACCTTCACCCACCGCAGCATGGACCTCGCCGACATCCCGATCGTCTTCAAGCCGGGCACCGACCTCGCGATCCTGAACTACATCGCCAACCACATCATCCAGACCGGGCGCGTCAACCAGGAGTTCGTCGAGAAGCACACGACCTTCATGGTCGGCGCGACCGATATCGGCTACGGCTTGAGGCCTGATAATCCCCTGGAGGTCAAGGCGGTGAATGCCAAGGATGCCGCCAAGATGACGCCGAGCAATTTCGAAGAGTTCAAGACATTCGTTTCGGAATACACGCTCGACAAGACCGCTGAACTCACCGGCGTCGACGCAGCCTTCCTGGAACAACTGGCCGAACTCTATGCCGACCCCAAGCGCAAGGTAATGTCGCTCTGGACCATGGGGTTCAACCAGCATGTGCGCGGCGTCTGGGTCAACCAGATGGTCTACAACCTCCATCTCTTGACGGGGAAGATTTCGGAGCCGGGCAACAGCCCGTTCTCGCTGACCGGGCAACCATCCGCCTGCGGCACCGCGCGCGAGGTCGGCACCTTTGCCCATCGCCTGCCGGCCGACATGACCGTCACCAATCCGGAACATCGCGAGCATGCCGAAGAGATCTGGCGGATACCGCACGGGATCATCCCGGAAAAACCGGGCTATCATGCCGTCGAGCAGGACCGCATGCTGAAGGACGGCAAGCTCAATTTCTATTGGGTGCAGGTCAACAACAACGTCCAGGCGGCGCCCAACACCAGCAACGAGACTTACCAGGGCTACCGCAACCCCGACAACTTCATCGTCGTTTCCGATGTCTATCCGACGATTACCGCCATGAGCGCAGACCTTATCCTGCCGGCCGCCATGTGGGTGGAGAAGGAAGGAGCCTATGGCAATGCCGAACGCCGCACCCATGTCTGGCACCAGCTCGTCCAGGCGCCGGCCGAGGCGCGTTCGGACCTGTGGCAGATGGTCGAATTCTCCAAGCGCTTCACGACCGACGAGGTCTGGCCGGCGGAAATCCTTGACGCCAATCCGTCCTATCGCGGCAAGACGCTGCACGACGTCCTGTTCAAGAATGGTGCGGTGGATCGCTTCCCCTTAAGCGAGGTCAACGGCGACTATGCCAACAACGAGGCGGAGGCCTTCGGCTTCTATATCCAGAAGGGCCTTTTCGAGGAATATGCCACCTTCGGGCGCGGGCATGGGCATGACCTCGCCCCTTATGACCGCTACCACGAGGAGCGCGGCCTGCGCTGGCCCGTCGTCGACGGGAAGGAGACGCTTTGGCGCTACCGGGAAGGCTATGACCCCTATGTGAAGCCGGGCGAGGGCGTGAAGTTCTACGGCCGCCCGGACGGCAGGGCGGTGATCCTTGCCGTTCCCTACGAGCCTCCGGCCGAAGAGCCCGATGACGAATACGATATCTGGCTGGTTACCGGTCGCGTGCTCGAACACTGGCATTCTGGATCGATGACGATGCGGGTGCCGGAGCTCTATCGGGCCTTCCCCGGCGCGGTTTGCTTCGTGAACGCGGACGATGCCCGCAAGCGCGGCCTCAACCAGGGTGGCGAGGTCAGGATCGTTTCCCGGCGCGGCGAAATCCGTGCCCGCGTCGAGACACGCGGCCGCAACCGCATGCCTCCCGGCGTGATCTTCGTTCCGTGGTTCGACGCCAGCAAGCTCATCAACAAGGTAACGCTGGACGCTACCGATCCCATCTCCAAACAGACGGATTTCAAGAAATGCGCAGTCAAGATCGTCTCTGCCGCATGATGAGAAGCCCAGCATGGATGCTCGGAGCGCTGCTTGCGGTGCTGTTCGTGAGCACCGCGGCCATCGCCCAGATGGTGCCGGAACTTTCCGGGCCGCCGCAATCGATGGACGAACCGGGAGCCGAACCGATACCGAAATGGGTGGTCGACGACGTCCGCAAGATGCGGGCGTATCCCGATCAGCCGCCGGTGATCCCGCATTCGATCGAAGGCTATCAGCTGTCGGTCAACACCAATCGCTGCCTCTCCTGCCACAAGCGTGAATTCACTCAGGATTCCGGGGCTCCGATGATCAGCGTCACCCATTATCTGACGCGGGATGGGCAGATGCTCGCGGACGTGTCGCCGCGGCGCTATTTCTGCACCGCCTGCCACGTGCCCCAGGCCGATGTCAGGCCGCTCGTCGATAACACTTTCAAGGACATGAGCGAGCTGGGCGTCAAGCCGGCGGGAAGCGAGTGACGCCATGGGATGGATCCGGAAACTCGTCCTCTGGGCGTGGCACCTCGTCAGCACGCCGGCAGGAACACTGAGCCTCGGCTTTCTGACACTTGGCGGCTTCGTCGGCGGTGTGATATTCTGGGGCGCCTTCAACACCGCGCTCGAGCTTACCAACACCGAGACCTTCTGCACCTCCTGCCACGAGATGCGCGACAACGTCTATCAGGAGCTGACGCGGACGATCCATTTCTCCAACCGCTCCGGCGTCAGGGCCACCTGTCCGGACTGCCACGTGCCCCATGACTGGACGGACAAGATCGCCCGCAAGATGCAGGCGTCGAAGGAGGTCTGGGGCAAGATCTTCGGAACGATCAACACCCGGCCGAAATTCCTCGAGCACCGGCTGGAGCTCGCGCAGCATGAATGGGCGCGGCTGAAGGCAAACGACAGTCTCGAATGCCGCAACTGCCATTCGTCTATCGCCATGGATCTGCAGAAGCAGACGCAACGGGCGGCGGCGATCCATACTCGCTATCTGCTTCCCGGCCGGGCAACCTGCATCGATTGCCACAAGGGCATCGCGCACGAGCTGCCGAACATGGAAGGCATCGATCCGGGCTGGAAGATGCCGCCGGAACTGGAAGGCCAAAGCACCAGCAGCTTGACCCCGATCGACGAACTCAGGAAGGCGATGAGGGAGCTCCACGCCAGCAACTTCTGACGCCTTCTATCGGCGGTCAATTGCTCGGGCGCGTGAGGATGAAGGCGACCGGAAGCACCATCACGGCCGCGACGAGGGCCGCAAGCGCGGCATTCGGCCTGCTGAACAGACAGAAGAGACCGTAGCTCGCGGCCATCAAGGCGACGGCGCTGAACTTCGCCCTCATCGCGATCGCGCCCTTTTCTCGCCACAGGCGCAGCGAGGGACCGAAGACGGGATGCTCGATGAGCCAGCGTTCAAGCCGAGGAGACGCGCGGGCGAACAGGCCCGCCGCCAGAAGCAGGAAAGGTGTGGTGGGCAGCACGGGCAGGAACACGCCGGCGACGGCGAATGCGACCATCAGCCAGCCAAGGCACAGGCAAAGAATACGCAATGGAAGATTCATTCGCCGTCTCCAGATCGCGCGCGACTACAGCGCCGCGCGCTTATCAGAAGCGCAAAGGACACCGTAGCACTTTGATTTGCTGCATGTTTTTGTCCTTAAATCGGCTGCGATTTAAGGACACATGCAGCAGGCTCGATCCCATAGGTCCGTGCCTCATCATCGCACACCCGCCTTCGATCTCGGCAAGGCGGAGGCGACATCGAGCAGGCGAGCCCCCTGGCGTGCGGCCTCTGCAATGTCATCGAAAAGCAGCCGCGCTTCCACCAGCACGCTTCGGTCGGCGTCGTCATAACCGATCTCGTCGAGTTCGTGAAGAAGTTCCATGATCACCGCGATGCGTCGCCGTTGGCGCCGGGCCTGGTCGAGCATCCGCTTTTCGCGTTGCCTGGCCGTCAGACTTTCGAAACGAAGCAGCAAGTCGTCGACGCGTGCGCGGCAGCCGCATTCGAGCGAGGCGCCGTCGATTAGCCGGCGGATCTGGCTGATGACGGTTGCGAGATTTTCGTCTTCCGCGGTCTCATTCCCGAGAACATCGAACTCATGTGCCATGGAACGACTCCAAATAAGTTAGAGCGAGGTGCGGGCCGAAAACCGCACACATACTTTGCCTCATCTTGCTCTAAGTTGATGCGTGGTCTGCGATCCAGGCGGCGCCTTGCTGGCCGTAATGGAAGCCGTTCGAAAACCGTGCGCCGGCATAGGCATTTTGAAGACGGGCGATGGCATCGGCGGGGAGAGACCTGCCGGCGATCGCATCGTCGAAGACCCGGGCGACCGCGACCATGTCGCAGTCTTGAGGCGAAAGCCGGATCCGCGAAATGCCGGCCGCGGCCAATTCCGGCAGTTCCTGGATCAGTGCCTGGCATGTGTGCGACACGGTCTGTACACCGTTCAGGGCGAGAAAGGGCTGGCGGTCGAGTGTTTCGACCACCAATCCATCCGGGTCGTCGCCGCAGATGAACTGACAATTGTCCTTGACCAGTCCTTTGGACCGGGCGTGCGCGCAGCGGGCCGAGATCGCGAGCGGCACGCGCCCGAACGCGAATATCTCGAACGACACGCCGGGAGCATCGCGAACGATATCGCGAACGGACGCCATCGGCAGTTCGGGTGGCAGGCAGATGCTCGTCGCACCGCGCGAGGCGAGCAGCCGCGCGGTGGCGCCGTTATAGACGTTGATCAACGGGCCGACGGAGTGCGGCTTGCCGGCGAGCAGGCCGAGCGCCGACAGGTCATTAGCCTCGATCGGATGCGTGCTGTCGCGCACCAGCGCCCGCACGACTTGGGCCTCGCGTTCGAGCGTGACGAGTGCCAGCGAGGCAAGGCTGACGCTCTTGCCCGCGCGCTCCAGCCGCTCGACCACTTCGCCGACATGCGGCTCGATGAAATGCAGCCGTTTCGAGCAGACCGTCTCGCCGATGACGACATGCGCGACCGGCGCTTCGTCGGCGATACGGAAATAGAAATCGCGCCATTTGGGTCCTTCCCACAAGTAGAGGACCGGGCCGAGGCTAAGGCTTGGAAGCGTTGCGCCAGTCATGATCTACCTCCAACGCTTTTCATAGGCACCGGATGTCGTCCGCTGACCTTCGCTCAGGAGCCGTAGCCGCGAGATGAGGGCGGGCCGCTCGGCGGCATTCGCGGCGAGAGCGCGGCGCATCACCGAGACGACCTCCGCGACATAGGCCTTGCCGCGCTGGCGTCCTTCGATCTTCAACGCGCTGACGCCAGCCTCGCGCAACAGGTCGACGTGGTCCATGACATCAAGCGAAACGGGGTCTTCGAAAGCGTATCCGCGCTCGTCGGCAACGTTGAAGCGCCCCTTGCAGAGTGTCGGATAGCCGGCTGCCTCGCCGGCGGGAAAGCGATTGATCGTGTAGTCGCCGAGTTCCGAGACGAGTTCGCGGCCATCCTCGCGGTAGCGCACATGGCTCGCTGGGGAACAGACACCATTCATGTTCGGCGACTTGCCGGTCGCGTAGGAGGAGAGCGAGCAGCGCCCCTCCGCCATCACGCAGAGCCCACCGAAGACGAAGACCTCGATCTCGCATCGGATCTGTTTTGCAAGGCGGGCGATGTCGGGGATGGTGAGAATGCGCGGCAGCACGACACGTTTTGCCCGGAACGTCTCGACCAGGAAATTGACGGCGTCCGCATTGGCGGCGGAGGCCTGGACCGACACGTGCAAGCGCTGCTCGGGGTAGCATTCGGCGGTATAGGCCATCAGGCCGAAATCCGCGAGGATGACCACGTCGGCGCCAAGGCGCACGGCATCGTCCACCGCCTCGTGCCAAAGCTTTTCGCGACCGGCGCGCATGAAGGTGTTGATGGCGACGAAGGTCATCGCTCCGTGCTGACGGGCATAGGCGATCGCCGCCTTGAGCTCGTCGCGGGAAAAGTTCAGTCCCGGGAAATTGCGGGCATTGGTCTCGTCGCGAAAACCGCAATAGACGGCATCGGCTCCGGCATCGACGGCCTCGCGGAAGGCAGCCGGCGTTCCGGCGGGGCAGATCAGTTCCATTGGCCGGCCTCCCGGGGCAGGACGCGGCTACGAATTTCCGAGGCGGCGCGCCGCACCAGCGGTGCGAGAGGCCCCGCCAGGCTGCCGATGTCTGAGGGCAGGTCGATGTTGCAGTCGTCGAGCGCATTGCGCAGCGCCAGCATGGCTTCCATGTCGCCGATGACCGTCAGGTCGCGCGAGAAGAAGACCGCATCACCATCGAGGCGACCTTCGAGCAGCCCGAGCAGGAGGACGAAGCCGCCTGTGACCGCAGCGTCGGTCGGTGGCAGATCGGGCTTGCGGTGCACGGATATGCGGGCATTCGCAGGTTCGACCAGGAAGCCGACCGGCAGGTCGGACGGGATGAAGCCATATCGTTTGTCGGCGTAATCCCCCAACCGGTCGAAGAGGCCCGGATGGCGCGCCATGACGTGAGAAAAAACGAGCCTTGTCGCTCGCTCGATGGCGGGAATGGGGATGAGCCGGAGCGGAACGGCCATCGCGGAGGAAACGGTCATATGGGGCCTGTGCAGTGTGAATGTTCTCCCAATGTTTAGCCGGCAGCCGTTCCTTGTGTTTGTCCCACATCAAAGACAGGCGGAAATCACGAGCACAAAGAAGCGGGCATGAACAAAGGCTTCCGCTCTCCTCAGCACTTCGCCTCGCTTCAGGATTTTGCTTCGGCGCTTGAGCGCGATGGCGAGCTGAAGCGGATTTCGCGGCCCGTTTCGCTCGTCCACGAAGTGACCGAGATCCACAGGCGCGTGCTTGCGTCGGGCGGGCCAGCCTTGTTGTTCGAAAAGCCGGTCGATGCTTCCGGGCGCCTGCACGAGATTCCCCTGCTCGCCAACCTGTTCGGCGCGCAAGCGCGGATCGAGCGCGGCTTCGGCCTGGAGCCGGGCGGATTGCCTTTCTTTGCCGAGGAGCTCGCGGAGCTGCGTGATCCCCGCGCGCCGGCATCGCTGCGTGACGCCTGGGAGAAACTGCCGATGCTGCGGTCCGCACTCTCGATGCGGCCGAAGCATCATAGCCGGGCGCCGTGCCAGGAGATCGTCTGGAGCGGTCCGGAGATCGATCTCGGGAGCCTGCCGATCCAGTGGTGCTGGCCGGGCGAGCCGGCACCGCTCATCACCTGGCCGCTGGTCATCACCATGGCGCCTGACGATCCGACCGACATCAACGTCGGCATCTATCGCATGCAGGTTCTGGGTCGAGACCGGGCGATCGTTCGCTGGCTCCCCCACCGCGGTGGCGCGCGGCATCATCGCCTCTGGCAGAGACAGGGCCGGGACATGCCGGTCGCGGTCGCGATCGGAGCGGATCCGGCCACTATCCTCGCGTCGGTGATGCCATTGCCGGACGGGCTGAGCGAACTCAATTTTTCAGGGCTCATTCGCCGGCGTCGAACACCGGTTGTAACAGGCCGCACGGTGCCGTTGCCGGTGCCGGCGAATGCGGAGATCGTGCTCGAAGGCACCGTGTCCGCAGCCGAGACGGCCGACGAGGGGCCCTACGGCGACCATACCGGTTACTACAATTCCGTCGATCGCTTCCCGGTCATGACTCTCTCGGCGATCACGATGCGTCGGAATCCGATTTATCTCTCTACCTATACCGGCCGGCCGCCCGACGAGCCGTCGCGTCTCGGTGAAGCGATGAACGTTCTGTTCGTGCCGCTGGTGAAGAAGCAGTATCCGGAGATCGTCGATTTGTGGCTGCCGCCGGAGGCCTGTTCCTACCGGGCGATGGTCGTGGCGATCGACAAGCGTTACCCGGGCCAGGCGAAGCGGTTGATGATGGGGCTCTGGTCGATGCTGCCGCAGTTCAGCTACGTGAAGCTCATCATCGTCGTAGACCCGGACATCAACGTGCGCAACTGGTCGGATGTTATCTGGGCGCTTTCCACGCGCTTCGACGCGAGCCGCGACGTCACGATCATCGCCGACACGCCGATCGACTATCTCGATTTCGCGTCACCGCGCTCCGGCCTCGGTGGCAAGCTCGGGCTCGATGCGACCAACAAGATCGGCGCGGAGACCGACCGCGAATGGGGGAGGGTGCTCGACATGTCACCAGAGGTGATGGCCGATGTCGATCGGATGTGGGCCGAGCTGGGTCTGGGAGACAGCCGATGACTGGAAGGTTGAGGATAGTTGTTGGTGTAACCGGCGCTTCCGGAGCCGCGATCCCGCTGCGCATCG
Source organism: Sinorhizobium psoraleae (assembly GCF_013283645.1). Classification (GTDB taxonomy): domain Bacteria; phylum Pseudomonadota; class Alphaproteobacteria; order Rhizobiales; family Rhizobiaceae; genus Sinorhizobium; species Sinorhizobium psoraleae. The sequence continues at coordinate 435,738 of NZ_JABEKV010000003.1, read as the reverse complement.
CCGAGCGGCTTGCGTGGATCGACGAAGTCGAGATGCATCTGGTCATGTCGCCGGCGGCGCACAGGACATTGAGCCACGAAGTTGGACCGGACGCACTGTTGCGCTTGTTCGAAAAGGCCGACCGCATCTACGAGCACGACGACATCGGCGCGGCGATCGCCAGCGGATCCTTCCCAACTGCCGGCATGATCGTCTCACCGTGTTCGATGCGCACGCTCGCGGCGATCGCCAATGGACTTGCCGACAATCTTCTGGTCAGAGCCGCCGATGTGCATCTGAAGGAGCGCCGGCGGCTCGTATTGATGACGCGCGAAACGCCGCTCCATCTTGGGCATCTGCGCAACATGTGTGCCGTTACCGAAATGGGCGCGATCGTCATGCCGCCGGTGCCGGGATTTTACCATCGTCCGGCAAGCGTCGAGGCGATCGTCGACCATCTCGCCGCGCGCGCCATCGATCTCTTGGCGCTGCCGATCGCGCCGATGGCAGAAGCCTGGCAGGGGTAAAGCCGGGTCAGGAAAAACGTCCCGGCGGCAGGTTCAAAGCAACAGGAAGGCTTGCAGCAGCGGATCGGCACCGAAGATTGCGTAGTGGCCGCCGGCAAGCAGCCAGAGCGTGATTGCGCCCGTGGCAAAGGCCGAGAGCACCAGGACCGGATCCAGGCGGAAGCGGGCGCGGCCGCCGAGAATGGCGGCGAAGGGCAAGATCGATGTGCCGGCGGCAACCTTCGGCCATTCATCGCCAATGCGGCGGCGCGCGCGCCGCTCGACCATCAGGAAACCGCCCGCTGCAAAAAGCGCGAAGCCGCCGAAGAGCACGAGCGAGCGAAGATCGCCGTTCGGAACGACGTGTCCAGCCGCCCAGAGGAGGAACCCCCAGAGCACCGGATGGCGGGTGATGCCGACGATGGCGCCCGTCCCGCCGGTACCCTGAAAGATCGAAATCGAAAGCGGGTTCTCGCTGAAGAGGCCCGCAAGAACGAGGAAGATGCCGACGGGTGCGAGCACGAACGTGACCCAGGCCTGCCACGGCCCCGGGTCCCAGAGCGGTATGAAATCCAATGTAAGAGCTGCGTGGAAGACCCAGACGAGCGCTACGATCGACAGCAGCGAATAGCCGGCGAAATAACTCTTTCGGCCCAGCCGCTGAATGAGCCGCTCGCGAAGTTTCGGCATGGCGGGCACCATGTGCAGCGCAAGAAAGACCGCGAAGGCCAGCAAAAATTCACGCATGGCAGGCACCCTGACGGCTCTCGGAAAGCAGCAGGCGCTCGGTCGCGACGTGGCGGCGGAGGCTCTCGAAGAGCGCGCGCAGCATATAGCCGATCGCGTCCCAGCTAAGCCGGCAGCGACCGTGAAGGAGCTCGCGGAGCACTTCAGCGACATCGGCCGCAGCTCTCTCGTCGTGCTGATGCTCTTCGCGAAGACGTTCGATCAGCGCCGTCACGTCTCGGCCATCCGTTCGCGCGAGAAGTTGAGAAAAGAGGACTTGTTCCTCCAGCTCGTGCAGGCTGCCAAGCGTCGGCACAAGCGTATCCGCGATCTGCTCGTAGCGCGTTACATTGATTGCGTTGGGCAAGGCGTCGGCGATTGCCTCCAGCCGATCACATAATTCCAACAGCGCGTCAGAGCCCTTCTCCAGCATGCGGCTTCGTTGCATCTTTTTTTTCCAGCCATCGGCCGGACTCCGGTTTATTGCACTTAGAGCAATCGTCTAGCCGGCGAATCGGCTCGTCTCTTTGACATATCGCAAGTCCGGATTGATAAGACGCACTCCGGACGGAAAGCCGTTACGCATTTTCCCGGATTGCTCTGCAGCGCAGCCCGTCTTATCGAACGCCCCGGTGCAGGACAGCAGCGTACTGCCTCTCGCCGATTGCGGCACGGCACGGCTTCCGTCCCGACCTCATTCCTGTGCTTGTCACAGGAATCCAGCCAGCCCAAGTCCTTGGGCTGAAAAGACTCTTCCGCGCCGCAGACGCGGCGCTGCTGGATCCCTGTGACAAGCGCAGGGATGACGGCGAAGAAAACCACGCTGCGGTCGCGTATGGTGATCAGACGCGCGAAGAATGCTGTGGCGCGTCGAATTGCTGCATGTTTTAGCCTTAAATCGGCTGCGGCCTAGGACACATGCATTAGCGGTCGAGAAAGAGCACCACGGCGATCGCGATCGAAAATAGAACAGCCGAGACCGTGCCAGCGCGCTGCAACACGCCCATGCGGTGGAGGACTAGGGCGAAAACGATGATGATGGGGGTTGCGACCGAAAGGCCGATCTGTGCGTCTGTCATCGAAGAACTCCTGGATCACGATGATTTTGGGTCGAATCGACCCAAAATCATAAACGTGATCAATTTCAATGCTTTAGAGCGGGGATGCGGGCGGAAAACCGCGCACACTTTTCCTCATCCCGCTCTGGTTGCCATTGCCGATATCGGGTTTTTGCGCCGACTTCCTTGCGCAATGTCAAAGACATCGCCTCGCCGGCTCGCCTAAGTGCCGATCGTTTCCGATCAAGGGAGATGGGGCATGGATGCACGGGCGACGACTGAAATCGAGGCGAAAGAAGAAGCACCGACGGATGAGCTTCTGCTCTGGGTTCTCGTCTGGAGCGAGCTTGCGGCCTTCGGTATCCTGCTTGCGGCCTTTCTCATCACCGGCTTCCTGCAGGCCGACGCATTTGCCGCCGGGCGAAACGAACTCAACCCCCTGCTCGCTGGCATCAACACGCTGGTGCTCTTGACGAGCGGCTGGCAGGCGGCGCTCGCCGCGCGCAGCTCCGCTCTGCCCGGGGAGCGCCGGCGTGCCCTCGTCATGGCGGCCTTGCTCGGCTTCGTCTTCGTCGCCGTCAAACTCGCGGAATACAGCGGCGAACTCGCAAGCGGGGACATTGCCCGGTTCGGTGCCTTCTTCGAGCTCTATTTCCTGATCACCGGTTTCCACCTCATGCATGTGGTGTTCGGCGGCCTGATCCTGCTTCTCGTCGCCTGGCGCCAGACGCCCGACAACGTAACCCTGATAACAACCCTCTGGCATGTCATCGATCTCATCTGGATCGTGATGTTCCCGATCATCTATCTGGTATGACGTCATGACGGACCGCACTCGAAACGAACTTGGCCGAACCTGGATCGTGCTTGTTGCCATCGTCCTTGCGGGCATGTCGGCGGTCGCCTTTCAAGGCCGCGCCTCTATCGTCGTCTTCGCCGCCCTCCTGGCGCTCATCAAAGCCAGGCTGATCATCCTGGATTTCATGGGCCTGCGCTCCGGTCCAGCCGCCATGCGGCGCGGGCTTTTGGTCTGGCCGCTGATCCTTGCGCTGCTGGCAGCGGCGAAGCTCTTCGCCACCGGCATGCCATCCGTTTGAAACCGCTTTCCTTGTTTGCCGAAACGCAAAGAACGCGCGCGGGAAATCCATAGACATGGATCGTGCCCCGGACATTCGTCGGCGTTGCTGCAGGCGGCGTCAAACGGGGAGGGGATCAGATCAAGCCGGCCACGCATTCGCGGCCATCTGAAATCGAAAGGACCACGTGATGGCAGAACGCCTCACCAAGACCGGGGCCCGAAACGTCTTCTACGGCGGGTCCTTCTTCTTCTTTGCAATATTCGTCGGGCTGACGGCCCACAGTCACTATTACATGAAGACGACCTCGACCGACGAGACGACGCTGACGGACTCCGTCGGCCGCGGCAAGCACGTCTGGGAAAAGAACTCCTGTATCAACTGCCACACGCTTCTCGGCGAAGGCGCCTATTTCGCCCCCGAGCTCGGCAATGTCTGGAAGCGCTGGGGCGGCGACAAGGATCCGGAAGGCGCGCGCGAAACGCTGAAGGCGTGGATGGCGGCGCAACCCTCCGGCGTCGAAGGGCGCCGGCAGATGCCGCAATTCAATCTCACCGAACAGGAGCTCAACGATCTCGCCGACTTCCTGGAGTGGACGAGCCGCATCAAGACCCAGAACTGGCCACCGAACGAAGCCGGCTAAGCGTTGCGATTGGAGTAAAGAACCATGAAATACCAGACCCAGAAGGTCGCGATGCTCTATTTTTATGGCGCACTCGGCCTGTTTCTCGCCCAGGTGCTGTTCGGTGTTCTCGCCGGCACCATCTACGTCCTGCCCAACACGCTCTCCGAGCTCCTGCCGTTCAACATCGTGCGCATGGTGCATACCAATGCGCTGATCGTCTGGCTGCTGATGGGCTTCATGGGCGCGACCTACTATCTCCTGCCGGAAGAAGCGGAAACGGAGCTTTACAGCACCAGGATCGCCGTGGCCCAGTTCTGGATTTTCCTGATCGCCGCGGCCGTCGCGGTGGTCGGATACCTTCTCCACATTCATGAGGGCCGCGAGTTTCTCGAGCAGCCCTTCGCGATCAAGGTCGGCATCGTGGTGGTGGCGCTGATGTTCCTCTACAACATCACGCTTACCGTTCTTAAAGGCCGCAAGACCACGGTGACCAACATCCTGATCTTCGGTCTGTGGGGTGTCGCGATCTTCTTCCTGTTCGCCTTCTACAATCCGATGAACCTGGCGCTCGACAAGATGTACTGGTGGTACGTCGTCCACCTGTGGGTGGAGGGTGTCTGGGAGTTGATCATGGCCTCGGTGCTCGCCTTCCTGATGATCAAGCTCAACGGCATCGACCGCGAGGTCGTCGAAAAGTGGCTCTATGTCATCGTCGGCCTGGCGCTCTTCTCCGGCATCCTCGGCACCGGTCACCACTACTACTGGATCGGTGCTCCGGGTTACTGGCAGTGGATCGGCTCGCTCTTCTCGACGCTCGAAGTCGCGCCCTTCTTCACCATGGTGATCTTCACCTTCGTGATGACGTGGAAGGCCGGGCGCAAGCATCCGAACCGTGCAGCCCTTCTCTGGTCGATCGGCTGCTCGGTCATGGCCTTCTTCGGTGCCGGTGTCTGGGGCTTCCTGCACACGCTGTCTTCGGTGAACTACTACACCCACGGCACGCAGGTCACCGCGGCCCACGGCCACCTCGCCTTCTTCGGCGCCTATGTGATGCTGAACCTGGCCGTGATGGCCTATGCGATCCCGGAAATCCGCGGCCGCCAGCCCTACAACCAGTGGCTCTCGATCGTCAGCTTCTGGGCCATGTGCACCGCCATGTCGGTAATGACCTTCGCGCTCACCTTCGCAGGCGTCCTTCAGGTACACCTTCAGCGCGTCCTCGGCGAAAGCTACATGGACGTGCAGGACCAGCTGGCGCTGTTTTACTGGGTCCGCCTCGGCTCCGGTGCGGTCGTTCTCGTCTCGGCGCTGATGTTCATCTGGGCCGTGCTGGTTCCAGGCCGCGAGCGCAACGCACGGCTTAGCCCTTCGATCCAGCCCGCCGAATGATCGCCCCGACCGACCCCGACGGCCGCGTCGGGGTCGGTCCTTCCGCTTGCTTCGACTGTTTGTCACGGAGACCAAAATGAATTTCGTCCTGCCGAACGCAACCCGCCCGACCGCCGACATTCCGCACTACAGTCCGCTCGGCAACGAATGCGCGCTGTTCGAAACCGCCTGGGTCAGGCAATTGCCGCTGTTGCTGAAAGGCCCGACCGGCTGCGGCAAGACGCGCTTTGTCAGCCATATGGCGGCAAGACTCGGCCTGCCGCTTTCGACCGTTTCCTGCCATGACGATCTCGCCGCCGCGGATCTCACCGGCCGTTACCTGTTGAAGGGCGGCGACACCGTCTGGGTTGACGGGCCGCTGACGCGCGCGGTGCGCGAGGGCGGCGTGTGCTATCTCGACGAGATCGTCGAGGCGCGCAAGGACGTCGCCGTCGTCTTGCATCCGCTGACCGACGATCGCCGCATGCTGCCGCTGGAGCGCACCGGCGAGATGCTCGAGGCGCCGCCCGGTTTCATGCTGGTCGTCTCCTACAATCCCGGCTACCAGAACCTTCTCAAGAGCCTGAAGCCCAGCACGCGGCAACGTTTCGTGGCGATCGAGTTCGACTTCCTGCCGAAGGCGCAGGAAATCGCCGTCGTCTCGGCGGAAAGCGGTCTTGCGGAGGCGCAGGTCGCACGGCTCGTCGATCTCGCCGCGCGTCTCAGGGCGCTCAAGGGCCACGATCTCGAAGAGGGCGTTTCGACCCGCCTGCTCGTCTACTGCGCCAGCCTGATCGACGCCGGGATGCCGGCGAAGGAAGCTGTTCGAGCCGCCATGATTGAGCCCCTGACCGACGAGCCCGACGTCAGGGCCGCCTTGCTGGAAGTGGCCGATTCCCTGATAGCCTGAGGTCCTGGCGATGCTCGATTTCCTCGAACTGGAAGAAACGGTCGGCCGTGCCTGGCACCGCTTCATCGGCAATACGCGCACGTGGCGGCGCTATCCGGAGCACGCGGTGCGGCTCGCCGATCTCTTGCCGGTGCTTGCGATCTCCTTTCGCGGGCACGGCGGCGAGAGCGCGGTGCAGATCGCCCCGGCACGCGGGCGCACCTCGGCCCACAGGCTCAAATGGCGCCAGAGAGTGGGCCTCGGGGAAGAGAAGCTCACGCAGCCCGGACGCGATCACGCATCGCTGATGCTACCGGCGGAAATCGATCTTTTCCCGGACAAGGACCTCAACCGCGACCTTTATTTCTGGCTTGTCGCCTATATGGCGACGATGTCGCTGGAGCCGCTGGCGGATGCCGATCTGCTCCGCCGCGATCTAGCCGCACTCGCCTGTGCGGAAGTAACGGTCGCGGCCTTGCTGGGCACGTTTCCGGGCATGCGCGCGCGTTACCGCCGGCTCGCCGCAGCCGTCCTTGCAGAGCGGACCCGAGGCGCGCTGCCATCGGTGGAGCAGCATGTCGAAAACCGTATCCTCGGCATGTTGCGGAGGGCCGCCGGGGAACTGGACAATACTTTGCCGGTCATCTTCCCGCATCGGGCGCCGCCCGGCTATTTGCCGATGTTGCCTCTGCCGCTCTGGCCGGATGCATTGGTGCGCTCCGAGACGGAAACTCGGCGCGAGGACGATGAGCCCGCGCAGGGTAGGGCGGGGTCGCCCGCCGTCGAGACCGAGCGTCATGTTGCGACCCGCGAGAACCCCGAGAACCGCAAGGGCGACCGCAGCCCCTTCATTCTAAACCGCTTCGAGAAGATCCTTGCGATGGCGGAGATGGTCAATGTCGACCGGCCGGCCGACGACAGCGACGATCATGACGCGAAGGCTGCGGAAGAGCTGGACGAGATGACGCTCGGCGAACGCAAGGGGCGCCCGTCCGCACGCTTCCGGTTCGATCTGGACCTGCCGCCCGAGGCGGTCGACGTCACACCGTTGACGGCCGAACATACTTATCCGGAGTGGAACTACCGTACAGGCACCTATCTCAAGGACCATTGCCGCGTACTGGCTTCCCCCGCTTCCGCACTCGGCGACCGCGCCGAACTGACCTCGGAGACGCAAAGCCTCATCCGTCGGGTGCGGCGCCAGTTCGAGGTGCTGCGACCGCGCCACGAGATCCTGCGCGCGCAGATTGACGGTGCCGACCTTGATCTCGACGCCGTGGTTCGCGCGCGCACCGATCTTGCGGCCGGCGGCCAGGGAAGCGACCGCATTCATCTGATGAGCCGGCCGCAGGCGCATGATCTCGCCGTGACCATCCTTGTCGACGTTTCCCTGTCGACCGATTCCTGGTCGGATAACCACCGCGTTCTCGATGTCGAGAAGGAGGCGTTGACGATCCTGGCGCATGGCTTGGCCGCTTGCGGCGACAACCATTCGATCCTGACCTTCACGTCGCGCCGGCGCGACTGGGTGCGAGTGGAAACGGTCAAGGCTTTCGATGAGCCGATGAGCGGTCTCGTCGAAGCGCGGATCGCCGCACTCAAGCCCGGTTATTACACTCGCATCGGCGCGGCGATCCGGCACGCCTCGGCCGAGCTCCGCAAGCAGCCGAACCGCAAGAAACTGCTTCTTGTGCTGACCGACGGCAAGCCGAACGACGTCGACCACTACGAGGGGCGCTTCGCGCTGGAAGACAGCCGGCGTGCCGTGTCGGAGGCGCGACGAAGCGGGATCAGTACCTTTGCCGTCACCGTCGATCGCGAGGCGCGATCCTACGTGCCGACGATGTTCGGCCAGAACGGCTATGCCATGGTCGGCAACATTGCCCGGCTACCCGCCGCACTTCCCGCCATCTATCGCGGGCTTGCCGGGTGAGGCAGCTCAGAGTTCGGGGAGAAGCCCAAGAGTGAAGCTCGGCACCGACCGCATGAGGGCGTTGAACTCTCATTCGGCGGTGCCGCGCCGGCCCCTCGTCGAGCCTCACCGGGCCGCTCCCCTTGAAGCAGTTGCTCCACTGGGCTAGCATCAATCATGCTGCTGTAGGGCGCGTCGGCTCGCGGGCCGGAGGGGCATTGCCCGCCTACAACAAAGTCAAACGTAGCGCGCGCGCCCATGCCAAAAAGCGAAAACCTCAGAAAGCAAGCCAAACGATACCTGCGATGGCACCGTGAACGGTACTATCCTGTGGCGGAGCAGATCAGGTCAGCTCTGGCCAAATTCCGTGACTTAAGCGATGCGGAGGTGCTGGAGGCCGAGTTCAGGCTCAGTGACGCGCAGGAGCTGGTCGCCAGAAAACACGGTTTCGAGAATTGGGCTGCATTGATCAAAGGGATGGACACCATGACAGGACCAGCAGCCATCAATAACACGTCTGTCATCACGGCGGCAGAGCCGCAGCTCTTCGTTTCGGACATCGAGATAGCGTGCCGATTCTATGTTGAGAAGCTCGGCTTCAAGATCGCGTTCTCTTACGGGGAGCCGCCGTTCTATGCTCAGGTGTTTCGCGACGGCGGCCGCTTGAACCTGCGAAAAGTCGGCGGCCCTGTTTTTGACAGCGGCTTTCGCGAGAGAGAACGTGATGCGCTTTCCGCAACACTCACCCTCGACGATCCCAAATCGCTATTTCTGGAATATCAGAGCGAAGGCGTCACATTCCACCAGAGCTTGAGGGCAGAGCCGTGGGGAACTCGCACCTTCATCGTGCGAGATCCCGACGGCAACCTGATCGCATTTGCAGGCGGCAAAGGATAGCCGGGCGCTTCGTCTACCGCACTCATTCCCTTCACGCAGCCTTGCTGTGCGTTCTCTGCGACTGCTCGAGATAGGCGTCGAAGGCGGCGGCGACGGCGCGAACGACGAAGCGGTGATCCTGCCGTACCTGGATGACGCCGCCGGCAACGTCCAGCACGCCGTCTTCGGCGAGTGCGGCGAGCTTGGCGTCCTGGTCGAGCAGCGGATGCGCGTCGAAACCGTGGGCCGCGGCGATCGCAGCAATGTCGGCGCTGAAGTCGCACATCAGCCTTTCGATGATCTCAGCCCGCATGCGGTCCTCGCCGGTAAGACGATAACCCTTTGCCGTCGCCAGCCGGCCGGACGCGATGTGGCGGGCGTAGAGGCCGGGCGCCACTTCGTTTTGCGCATAACCTTCCTGCGAACGGCCGATGGAAGACGCGCCGAAACCGATGAGCGTTTCGCAATTGTCGGTCGTGTAGCCCTGAAAATTGCGCCGCAGCTTTCCCGCTTCTTGAGCCTTCACGAGGTCGTCGTGCGGCAGGGCGAAGTGGTCGAGGCCGATCTGCCGATAGCCGGCGGCAACGAGGGTCTCGCTGATCGCCATCGCCTGGGCATTGCGTGCGGCACCGTCCGGCAACGCGTTCTCGTCGATCATGCGCTGGTGCTTCTTGAAGGAGGGGATGTGCGCGTAGCCGAAGACGGCAAAGCGCTCCGGCCGCATCGCCAGGGCCGCCCTCGCCGTCGCGATGCAGGAGCCGACGGTCTGATGCGGCAGGCCGTAGATGAGGTCGAAATTGATGTTGTCGACGCCGGAGCGGCGGAGATGATGGACGGCGTCTGCCGTCTGGGCCTCGCTCTGGATGCGATTGATGGCCTTCTGGACGACCGGATCAAAGCTTTGCACGCCGAGACTGGCACGGGTGACGCCGCCGGCGCCGAGCGCTTCCGCCATCTCGACCGTCAGCCGGCGCGGATCGATCTCGACCGCGATGCCGGTTGAGCCGGCGAAGGAGAATTGCTCGCGCAACAGATTCATCAGCGCAAGGAATTCCTCCGGCTCGATGATCGTCGGCGTGCCGCCGCCGAAATGCACTTCGCCGATTGGAAGAGGTTGGCGCGTGCGGCCCGCCACCATCCGGATCTCGTCTTTCAAGACCGCGAGATAGTCGAGGATCGGCTCGTCCTGCCGGGTGATCGTCGTGTGACAGCCGCAATACCAGCACATCGAACGGCAGAAGGGGATATGCAGATAGAGCGATACGTCTTGCGCGCGCGGTATCGCCGCCAACCATTCGGAATAGGTTTGGTGATCGATCGTGTCCGCAAAACGCGGCGCGGTCGGATAGCTTGTGTAACGCGGCAGGCGCATTTCGCCGTACTTCTGAAGGATTGAGGCGTGCATGGCGGCTCCTGTGGTCATGTCGGAATTCATGAGCCGACAGTAGGGCGCGATGCAGGACGGTTCTTTGCGAAATGCCAATTACTGCGTGTTTCCTTAATTCGTCGCCGACCTAAGGACAAACACATGCAGCACTCCAAAATGCTGCAGTGTCCTTTGTGCGTCTGATAAGACGCGCGGCGCTGTAGTAGACGCGTTGCTCGATCCGGAATTTGTTTGCGCTTCGACAAAATGTCGCGTTGCCGCGCCGACTAGTTTTCTCAAATCCGAGGCGACCGCGCCGCCTTGCCCCGGAGAGCTCAACAATGTCGGTGGCGAACGGATCCCTCATGACAACTGCAGAAACGGAATCAAAGCCCTCCATCGACGTCCGCACCATTCCCCCGGTGGAGCGCCATCCGAAGATTTTCGGCATGCTTAATGCCCTCGCCGCCGGTGGTTCCTTCATCATCGTCAATGACCACGACCCACGACCGCTCCACTACCAGCTCGAAGCGCGATATCCGGGCGAATTCTTCTGGGAGTATCTGGAGCAGGGACCCGACGTATGGCGCGTCGAGATCGGCCGCCAGGAGGCCTCCGGTTGCGAATGCTGCTGTGGTAGCCATTGAGCGGCGCCCGCGCTCAGCTCCTTCCTATCAGAGCGGGATGAGGAAAAGTGTGCGCGGTTCTCCGCCCGCATCCCGCTCTGACCTATTAGAATCGATCACGTGACCTCGATTGCTTCACGTGATCCGGTCAACCAGGTGAATAGAGATGTTCGGCGCCACGCTTTCCCGCTGGACCATGTCCTATTTTGCGGCCGCGCTCGCCTTTCTCCTGATCGGCGAGGCGATGATGGTCCTCGGCTACGGATATCCGGCCGCTGCGATCGAGGCTCCTGAGACCCTGGCGCTGGTTCACACGATCGCGCTCGGCTGGTTGAGCCTGCTGATGGCGGGTGCGCTGCTGCAGTTCGTGCCGGTCCTTGTCGGCCGGCCGCTTTGCTGCGCCCATCTCGCCTTTCCCGCGCTGGTGCTTCTCGTCGTCGGTATCGCTGGCCTGATCATAGGTTTTGTGGGTCTTGCCGGCAGTATCGATCTGCCGCCGATCGTGCTGCCGGCGGCGGCGGTCGTGACGATAGCCGGCTTTGCCTGTTTCGGGGTCGCGTTTGCCGTGACGCTGTGGCGCGCACGTCCGCTGCCGCTGACCGCGCGTTTCGTCGTCGTTGGTCTCGCCGCACTGGCGGTGACTATCCTGCTTGGCGGGACCTATGCTTTCGTTCTTGGCGGGGCGGACGCTTCCGAAGCTGCGATCGCGCTCACCTTGGAAGGAGTTTCGCCGCATGCCGCGCTCGGCCTTGGCGGCTGGCTGACCTTCACAACGATGGGCGTCAGCTATCGGCTCTTGACCATGTTCATGCTGTCGCCGGATGCGGAGCGTCGCAGCAGCAGGATCGTCTGGCTGTCCGGCAGCGGCGCGCTTGGCCTTGTCGCTGGCATGATCCCGCTTGTTTTGACGGATGTGCCTGGCCGTCTTGGCGGGCTGCTCGTTGCCGCCTGCCTTGGTGTGCTTGCCGTCGTGGTCTATGCCGGCGACATGTTCAGGATTTACCGGGAGCGAAGGAGGCGGGAAATCGAGCTTAACACCCGCGCCAGCATCGGCGCCTTTGGCGCCCTCATCGCCGCCGCCGTTCTTCTCGTAGGGCTGCTGGTGACCGGTCGCATGGAACACGGTATTGGCTCGCTCGTTTATCTTGTGGCTTTCGGCTGGCTGACGGGCATGGGCCTTGCGCAACTCTACAAGATCATTCCTTTCATGACCTGGCTTGAATGCTACGGCCCCGCGCTCGGCCGAACCCCGACACCGCGGGTCCAGGATCTGGTCGTCGAAAGGCGGGCGCTCGGCTGGTTTCGAGCGTTTTACGCGTCCGTCCTGATTGCCACCCTCAGCCTCTCGGTCGGCGCGGTGCCGCTCTTCCGGCTTGCCAGTCTTTGCCAACTGGTTGCGATCCTCGCGCTTGTCCTGGAGTTCACCCGGGCGCGCCGGCTCTCGAACGTACCGGCGAGCCTTCGCTTGCCGACGGGTGCGGTCCGTCCGCATCTTTTCCTGCCATCCCATCAGTTATGGAGACTGCCATGACCCCCGAACCGCATGAACTCGATGTCCGGCCGATCTTGCGCGGCGGCGGTGATCCCTTCCAGGTGATCATGAATGCCGTCGACAACCTGGCCCCTGGACAGGGCCTGAAGCTCTTCGCCTCGTTCAGGCCGGTGCCGCTTTTCAGCGTCATGGCCGGGCGCGGATTCTCACACCAGGAAGAGGCCCTCGGCGGCGGCGATTGGCTCGTGCTGTTCACCCCTGAGGGCGAGATCGACGATGTCCGCATGTCGGCTGGAGACATGGATCTGGACGGATGGCCGGATCCGGTGCGCCAGCTCGATCTGACCGAGCTCGATCCGCCGGAGCCGATGGTGCGCATTCTCGCCGCGGTCGAGAAGATGGAAGTCGGCGAGGTGCTCTTCGCCTTGCTTTCGCGCGAACCGCTCTTTCTCTATCCCGAACTGGCGAAACGCGGCCATCGCTGGGCCGGAAATTTCGATGCGAGCGGCGAGGTCTATCGAATCCTCATCCGCGTCGGAAGGCCGGTGCACCATGTCGGCGCCTGATACCGGGGACTTGGTCGAGCGGATCCGCGACGCGCTTCGGATCATCATCGATCCGGAACTGGGATCGAACGTCGTCGATCTCGGCCTGATCTATGACGTCGAGGCGCTGGAGGGAGGCGTCGTGCGCGTCACCATGACGACCACCGTGAAGGGCTGCCCGGCGACCGGCTTCCTGAAAGAGGCGGTACAGAACTGCGTCTGGTATGTCCCCGGCGTCGAATATGCCGAGGTGCGGCTGACCTATGAGCCGCCCTGGACACCGGACAGGATGACCGCGGCCACTGCATGATTCCTCAAATCGGAATCGAAATCATGCACCAATTCCAAATGCTACAGCGACTTCGCGCGTCCGATTGGACGCGCGGCGCTGTAGAGAGCCATACGGACGATGAGAGGCGACGTGAAATCCCGGCCGCCAACCCTTCTCGCAGGGCGCACCTCCGCTCAGAGAACGAAATAGCCCTTCTGCAGGGTAACGGCATCATCGAGGTGAATGGCGAAGTCCGCCTTCCGGTCGCCGTTAATGTCGCCGTAGATATAAGTGTCGGACGCCCCTTGGACGTATCGCAATTCGCCCTTGCCGCCAGCGAACGCGGCTGTTCCGACGAAGACAAACGCCTGGTTGCCGGTCGCGGCCGAATTGGCGTCGATCGCCGAAAGGTCGATCCTGTCCGATTGCGAGGCGACGAAATCGTAAATCGTGTCGCGGCCGGTCGTCGTGACTGTCGTGTCCGTGAGCGTCCTGAAGAGAAACCTGTCGGCGGCGGTCCCGCCCGTCAGCCTGTCTGCTCCGGCGCCACCATAGAGCACGTCGGCACCCGCCCCGCCCGAGAGGCCGTCATTGCCGATGCCGCCGTCGAGCCAGTCGTTGCCGCTGTCGCCGTTCAACGTGTCGTTGCCGGCATTGCCGCGCAGCGTATTGGCGGCCAGGTTACCGGTGATCGAATCGCTGGCCGATCCGCCCAGGACGCTTTCGATCAGCGAGCGCGTATCACCGTGGTAGAGCAAGGCGTTGAAGACATTGCCGCGTGCGAAGCCGCCGTTCGGGCCGCCGCCCAGATAGGCGAGCTGATCCTCGCTGAAGGTCGAGGCTTGGCCCGGCCGCAAGTCGACCTTGAGCCCGGTCCTGTAGGCCGAAAGGTCGTAGGTGTCGGTGCCGCCGCCATCCCAGACTGTCGCGAAAATGCGGTTGGCTCCCGGGGCGATGGCCGTTGCGCCGTTTACCAGCGTGGCGCCGCTGCCGGGCGTCCATTTGTAGACGGTGTTGCCGCTGTTGGTCGAGAAATCGGCGCCGTACATTTCCTGTAGCGCCGCGATGTCGGCCATCATGAAGGTTTGCGGAGCGCCGAAGCGCTCGTACCAATAGGTATTGCCGGAACCGACGAAGCCGCTGTAGGTCATGATCGAATATTCGACCGAATTGTATTGCGCGGGCAGCGCACCGTAGTCGTCGGCCTCATGCCCGTGCGAAAGCCCGAGTGCATGTCCGAGCTCGTGCAGCAGCGTATGCCAGGCGTAATTTCCGGCTACGGGCGTGCGATAGTCGTTGACGGTGCCGGCATAGGCCGTGCCGAACCAGACGTCGCCAGCTTCAGAGTTGGTGCCGGGATAATAGGCGTAGGCCGTCTTCGGCATGTTCGACTGCGCCAAACGAACTGTCGCGGTGCTGGCGCTGCCGAGCGCGAAACTGGCGTTGGTGAAGCCTTCGACGGAGAAACCGTCATTGGCGGCGGAACCGAACGATTGCTCCATCGCGAAGAGCGCCGCATTTTTCTGTGCGGCCGATATGGCGGCAAAACCGCTGTTCTTTTCCCCGCTGTAGCTGTAGCTGCCGGCCGATGTTGGAATGGCATAGGTGATAGTGCCGTTCCAGGCCACATTCGAGAGAACCCCATCGATCAGGCCGTTCCCGGTTGCCTTCACAATTTTGATGGATTTACCCGTTCCGCTCATGCAAATTTCCCGATCTTGAGTAGCGGCGCCTTGCGCCAGGAAGCTCGCGATTGGGACGATATGCCTTCACGAGATACGATTCTCGTAAGCCGATCGTTAAAATTGGAGACATTTTTGTGGCGTTCCGCGGATTATTGACATCGGTTGGCCTGGCCGTCTTGGCGATGGGTTTGTCGACCTCCGTGCCAAGCGCAACGAACGCAGGTGAGGTGCAGATGCAGGAACCTCCGGATCCCGACACCGCCGTCAGGTCCGAGTTCGAGCGCGTGAAGGCGAAGAACACGGTCGAGGCCTACGAACGCTTCATTCGGCGTCACCCGGACCATGCCTTGGCTGACGAAGCGCGACGGGCCCTGTTGCGACTGAAGCAGTAGAAGCCTGTCGGCAGACCACCGGCAGGCTTCTGGTTTGACCAACCGATTTCAGGCGGCGCCGCGCGGCGAGCGGCGGTTACGTACCAGCATCGGTCCGTATTCGAGGCAGAACAGCGCGAATGCGCATATCCACAAGGCGCCCGATGCGGCCGCCAGTACATGGTAGTGGGACGGCACGATTTCCGCGAAGGGCCGCACCAGCGCAGCGCAGATGATCGCCACGTAAGATGCGTTGGTGACGGGCGACGCCGTCAGCGGCCGACCGGTGTGCCCCCGGCTCGCGCGGGTCATCACCGCCAGCATCATGCAGGCAATGACGCCCACGGTCAGAATATGCATCACCGGATACTCCCCGAGCAGGCCGAGCGCGCCGGCGGCAATCCCGGCGAATCCCAGGGGCACGAAGGCATAGGCGACGTGCAGCACGACGAGCAGCTTTTCGGGATGGGTCGTCCAGCCGCGCCAGCGAAGCAGGCGGGTAATGTGAAGCAGGGAGGCGACCATGTTGATTGCCGCGGTCAGGACATGCTCCGGCGCCAGCGCCCAGGAAGCGAGCGCGGCGATGCCCGTCAGAATCGCTCCCGTGTCGAAGCGATTATAGGGCGCCGGAAAATCAGTGCGCCCGAGCTTGTTGAGCCAGTTGCGCGTAAAGCTCGGGAGAATTCGTCCCCCGACGATCATGATCAGCATGACATAGGCTCCGATCGCAAGCCTTGCAGCGGTATCGACGTCAGCGCCTTCGAGCACCGCGAGGTGGAAGTGCACGTTGGCGCAGGAAAGCAGCACCAATCCGCCGATCACCTTCAGGTCCTTCCATTTCCGTCCCGCGATCACTTCACGGGCGCAGATCGCCAGTAGCGTCGGAAGAAATAGTGCTTCGATCGCTGCCGCCGGCGTCAGGCCGAGCAGATCCGTTGCGAGCAGCGCCAACCGGCCCGCAAGCCAGAGACCGAAGAGCCCGGCAAGCGGCAGGCCGGACACGGGAAGCCTGCCGGTCCAGTTGGGCACTGCAGTCAGAAGAAAGCCCGCAAGCACGGCGGACGAGAAGCCGAACAACATTTCATGGGCATGCCAGTGGGCGGCGCCATAGCTCCCCGCGATATCGATGCCCGTACTCAGTGCCGCGATCCATGCGGCCATCGCGCCGATGGCCCAGAGACCGGCGCCGAGAAAGAACGGCCTGAAGCCATAGGAGAAAAGGACGGGCCCGGTGGTGGCAAGCCCGCGCGGTACGCCGCCGCGGGGCGGCAATTTGCTGCGCATATGAAACATTGTCCGATCCTGTCTGCGGGATCCCGACCGATATCGAGATGGCACCGAGTACCATGAGGGGAGGTCCATTCTTTGCGAAAACGCAAGTAATTGGCGAGCTTTGCTAAAACGCAAGTATTGGCGAGGGTGCGACAAAGTGCGCACGTGAATTTTCCAAAATCGGCAAAGCGGAAGGAAACGTTTGTTCCAAGACAAAGATGCCAATGGGACCTGGCTTTACTTGAAATACGAACGCTGAAGAAGCAGCGGTCAAAGCAACGGTGAGCCGGCCGAGAGGGCAACGGCAACCGTAACACGTTGAATATCGGCGTGATCTTTCGACAGCCAATCCCGGCGTCGCGATCGCGCCCAAGGAGAGCGATGATGAGTGAACAGCTTCAGATGACTCGCAGGACGGTTCTCGCCGGCGCGGCTTTCGCAGGCGCCTTGACGCCACTGTTGCAGACGGCGACGGCGCAGGCGGCGCCCGCGGCCGCGGCGGCCACGCCGCCGGTCGACATCTCGACCTTGCCGCGCGTGAAGGTGGACCTCGTTGCGCCGCCGTTCGTCCATGCCCATGACCAGGTGGCCAAGACCGGCCCCCGCATCGTCGAATTCACGATGACCATTCAGGAAAAGAAGCTGGTGATCGACGGCGACGGAACCGAAATCCACGCCATGACCTTCAACGGCTCGGCGCCGGGACCGCTGATGGTTGTGCACGAGGGCGATTATGTGGAACTCAGGCTGATCAACCCGGACACCAACACGCTCCTGCACAACATCGACTTTCACGCCGCGACCGGTGCGCTCGGCGGCGGCGGCCTGACGCAGGTCAATCCCGGTGAGGAGACGACGCTTCGCTTCAAGGCGACCAAGCCGGGCGTGTTCGTCTATCATTGCGCGCCTGAGGGGATGGTGCCCTGGCACGTCACGTCGGGCATGAACGGCGCAATCATGGTGCTGCCGCGCGACGGCCTGAAGGACGAAAAGGGCCAGCCGCTCACCTATGACCGCGTCTATTATGTCGGCGAGCAGGATTTCTACGTGCCGCGTGACGAAGCCGGCAATTACAAGAAATACGAGACGCCCGGCGAAGCCTACGAGGATACGGTCAAGGCCATGCGCACGCTGACCCCGACCCACGTCGTCTTCAACGGCGCGGTCGGCGCGCTCACGGGCGAGAAGGCGTTGACGGCGGCAGTCGGCGAGCGGGTGCTGATCATCCATTCGCAGGCCAACCGCGACACGCGGCCACACCTGATCGGCGGCCATGGTGACTATGTCTGGGCGACCGGCAAGTTCCGCAATCCGCCGGAGCTGGATCAGGAGACATGGCTCATCCCCGGTGGCACGGCGGGCGCTGCCTTCTACACATTCCGGCAACCCGGCATCTACGCCTACGTCAACCACAACCTGATCGAAGCGTTCGAGCTCGGCGCGGCCGGCCATTTCAAGGTCACCGGCGAGTGGAACGACGACCTGATGACATCGGTGACAAAGCCGGCATCGATGTAAGTTGATACTTACGAATTGCCGGCGCGGGGCACCATGAATCCGCCCCGCGTCGGCCGCGACAAATGTCCCATCCGGAAACGAAGCCATGAGCAAGAAGAACCGGGAAAACTCGCCGTCAATACTCTCGCTGACTGTGCCGGCGGCTCTGCTCGTCGCGCTCGGCGTCACACTGTCGGCGAAACTCGGCCTCTTCGATCCGGTGGGGCCGGTCTCCGGCCTTGCGATCAAAGGGCCGGAGACCGTCGTCATCGAGCCAAGACAGATGCGTTATCGCGCCGAAGGGCACTTTCTGAAACGGGGTCTGGCCGTCGATGCGCCTCTGGTCGATGCGGCTCTCAGGGCGCCGTTCGCGATCACCAAGTACCAGGTGAGCCGCGGTGAATATTACCGCTGCGTCGAGGATGGCGCCTGCGAGGCACCGGAGGCCGGGGACGGCGGTGAGGACGTTCCGGTCACGGGCGTCAACTACAGGGACGCAGAGAACTACGCCAAATGGCTTACCGCGCAGACAGGAGAGGTCTGGCGGCTTCCGACCGACGAGCAATGGGCCTTCGCAGCCGGCAGCAAATTCCCCGACGATGCACTGGGGATCGATGCCGAAAGCGATAATCCGGCGCTGCGCTGGCTCGCCGATTACGAGCGCGAGGCAGGCCGCCAGAAGTCACCCGATCCGCAGCCACGGCCTCGCGGTACCTTCGGCGAGAACGAATATGGCGTGGCCGATCTCGGCGGCAATGTCTGGGAATGGACCAGGACCTGCCATCGCCGAGTGACGATCGACGATGGCGGCAAGGTGCTGAAGGAACAGCCGGCCTGCGGTATCTACGTGGTCGATGGCAAGCACCGCGCTTCCATGAGCTTCTTCATACGCGAGCCGAAGAGCGGCGGCTGTGCCGTCGGGGTGCCGCCAGACAATCTCGGCTTCCGCCTCGTGCGCGACGATCGCTGGTATGCCCGTTTGCTCTATGCCTTCGAACGGCGGCGCGGGGGTGCGGTATGACAGCGCACGTGCGGCCTGGGCCGTCTGTTCAGCGCCTGCGCGGCCGCAAAGGGCGGGGGACGGTCCTTTCTTGCCCTGGTCCGGTATGGTATAGGAGCCGCCATATCGGAACGGCAGAAGACAAGGAACGACGTGGCCGCGCTCGACCGAACACTCGTCAAATCGCTCCCATTGTTTCAGAAGATGAGCGACCAGGAACTCGATCAGTTGCTGGCGCATGCGACCGTCCGGCGCGTCCCACAAAACGAGGCGGTGTTCGAGCAGGGAGCGACGGCTGATTTCTTCTACCTCTTGCTGCATGGACGCCTGAAGGTGACCCAGGTCACGCGCGACGGGCAGCAGATCATCGTTCGCGTCGTCAATCCGGGCGACCTCTTCGGCTTTGCCCGCGCCCTTCAGCGCAATGACTATCCGGGTACCGCAACGTCCGCAACGGAGAGCCTGGTGCTTGCCTGGCCGACGGAGCTCTGGAACGTCTTCGTCGAAATGAACCCGCATCTCGCCGTCAACGCCATGCACACGATCGGCCAGCGGCTTGACGAGGCGCATACGCGAATCCGCGAAATGTCGACCGAGGAAGTCGAAAGACGCGTCGCGCATGCGGTGCTGCGGCTTGCCGAAAAGGCCGGTCGCCGGGAAGAGAGCGGTGTCCGCATCGACTTCCCGATCTCCCGTCAGGACATCGCCGAAATGACCGGCACGACGCTGCACACCGTCTCGCGGATCCTCAGCGCCTGGGAGGGGCGGGGCCTTGTTCAGGGCGGCAGGCAGAAGCTCGTCCTGTGCGACATCCCCGGCCTCAAGCGCCTGGCCGAGCAGGCTGAAGAGCGGTAGCCGTCTCGTCCTCGCGCCGGATCGCAGCCGGGCCGTTTCTCGATCAGGCACGCTGGCGATCGCCGGCCCTGTCTCAGTTCGACGGCTTGCTTGCCCGGATCGCGTAGCGGTGCTGGCTTTTGCGCGCGAGCGCCTTGAAGACGTTCCAGTTCTTCGCCTGCGTCCGATGAATTTCGTTGAGATCGGTATCGATCTGGATGTCGACGAATCCGGTCTTGCGCAGAAGGTCGGCCACGTCCTCGGCGCGCGCGCCGCGTGAAAAGTGGACGCGGGAGAGAATGCTCCTGTGGGTCTCCATCATTTCGCGCGATCCGGACGGCGTGTCGGCCTTGAGAAGCCCGGCGCGCTGGCCCCAGGCGCCGAGCTTGGAGAAGAGCCGCTCCAGCGCATTCGTGTTGACGAAGTCGCCGTCGACGATCAGCAGCATGCCGCCCGGTTTCAGCACCCGCAGCCATTCCGCAAAGGCGGCGGCCGGATCGACCAGCGTCCAGACGAGATGCCGGTTAACGACCGCGTCGTAGTGATCGTCCGGCTCCATCGTATTTTCGGCGTCGCCCAAGCGGAACGAAATCTTGCGCCGGCGCTCGCGCGCCTTGTTGCGCGCCCGCTCGAGCATCGGTTCGGCCCAGTCGAGGCCCGTTACCCGGAAGCCGAGATCGTCGAGCAGCTGCGAGACGACACCCGTGCCGCTCGCAAGATCCAGGGCTGTGCGACCGGCGCCCTCGCCGAGATGGCGCCGGATCAGTCGGTGCCATGCTGCGCGCTCCTCCTCGGAGAAAATCTCGTGCCCGGGGGAAAGATCGAAGGTTGCCGCGCGCTCCGACCAATAGGCCTTGATTTCGTCGCGAAGATTATAGTTCCGCTGCTCTGCCACGTCGCTCATATCGCTCTCGTCCCACCCGCTTTGGAAGCGTTCTAAAAGATATATGTTGACTGATAAAGTCATGAAATATTAGATCGCCCCAATTTTTTAGCGGAGCGAAGAACAATGAGGCTTTTCAACACGGTGGCCAGCGCCGCCATGGGTTTTTGCGTCCTTTTTTCGGCCCCGGCCTGGGCTGAAACGGTCACCGTCAAAGACGTCACGGGCCGTGACGTCGAGGTCGAGGTGCCAGTCGAGCACGTGATTCTCGGCGAAGGGCGCCAGATCTATTTCCTCGCCGCGCTCGACAGGGAAGAGCCTTTCAAACGCGTCGTCGGCTGGCGCGACGACCTGGCCAAGGCCGACCCCGAAAGCTATGCCGCCTATCTCGCCAAATATCCCGACATTGCCAAGCTGCCGGCTTTCGGCGGCATGAAGGACGGAACCTTCGACATTGAGCAGGCCGTGGCGCTGAAGCCGGATGTCATCCTGATGAATGTCGACGCCAAGACGGCGACGGAGGAAGCCGGCTACATCGAAAAGCTCGGCAAGGTCGGCATTCCGCTCGTCTATGTCGATTTCCGTGAGAAGCCGATGGAGAACACCGAACCGAGCATGCGCATCATGGGCAAGCTCATCGGCAAGGAGGAAAAGGCCGAGGAGTTCATCAAGTTCCGCGCCGACAATATCGCCAAGGTGACCGACGTGCTCGCCAAGGCCGACGCGAAAAAGCCGCTCGTCTTCGTCGAACGCGCCGGCGGCTATTCCGACGATTGCTGTATGTCCTTCGGCAATGAGAATTTCGGCAAGATGGTCGAACTCGCCGGCGGCGTGAACATGGCGAAGGACATCATTCCGGGCACGTTCGGTACGGTCAATCCGGAGCAGATCATCGCCGCGAACCCGGATCAGATCATCATCACCGGTGGCAACTGGCAGGGTTACGTGCCCGGCGGGGACTGGGTCGGCGTCGGCTATGGCGCCGACGAGACGGAAGCGCGCCGGAAGCTCGACAACCTGACCAAGCGTGCCGCCTTTACTGGCGTCAAGGCGGTCAAGGACGGCAACGTGCACGCCATCTGGCACCAGTTCTACAATAATCCCTATCAGTTCGTCGCCGTCCAGCAGATCGCCAAATGGCTGCATCCGGACCTCTTCAAGGATCTCGATCCCGAGGCGACGTTCAAGGAACTGCACGAGCGCTTCCTGCCGCTTCCCTACAAGGGCGGCTACTTCGTCTCGCTGAATGTCGGTCAATAACGGGTCGGGCGCCGGAGGGAAGGGAGGCTCCCCGGCGCTCCCATCAAGAGGTTTGCATATGTCGCTGTTCAAGAGACTTTTCCCGGCGCTGGTCGCCGTGGCGGTGTTCATCGCTGTACCGGCCATGGCCGCGGAAATCACCGATGTCACCGGTCGCCGGGTCGAGCTCGATCTCCCGGCCAAGCGGGTGCTGCTTGGCGAGGCGCGGCAGATTCATGTGGCGGCGGCACTGAAGGGCGAGCACGTCTTCGACACGATCGTCGGCTGGCGCGATGACCTGATCAAGAAGGACCCGGATTCCTACACGGCCTATCGCGAGCGTTTTCCGGCGATCGCGGACCTGCCGCTGTTCGGCTACATCCCGAGCGGCGATTTCAGCCTTGAAGCGGCGATCGCCCTGAAGCCGGATGTACTGACGCTGAACCTCGAGGCGCAGCAGGCAGTCGAGGAATCCGGCTTCATCGAAAAGGCTGCCGCCGCCGGTATCGCCGTCGTCTTTCTCGACTTCCGCGTCGATCCGGCGAAGAACAGCGTAAAATCCGTCGAAATCCTCGGCGCGCTTTTTGGCGCAGAGGCGCGGGCCAAGGAGTTCATCGCCTGGCGTCAGGCCCAGATCGCGCTGGTGACCGATCGCCTGGCGGCGGCCGGCGCGATCGCGCGTCCCAAGGTCTTCATCGAACGCTCGCCCGGCATCACCGGTGAAACCGCCTGCTGCAGGACGTTTGGGCCTGCCAATTTCGGCGAAATGGTGGAAAAGGCGGGCGGCCATAATATCGGCTCGGATGTGGCCACAACAACCTTCGTTGATCTCAACCCTGAACAACTCGTCGTCGCCGATCCGGACCATGTGATCGTGACCGGCAGCAACTGGGCGGCCGAGTCCGACCTCAATCAGTTCGTGAATGTCGGCCGCGGTGCCGATCCGGCGGCGGCCCGGGAAAGGCTGGCGGCCCTGATGCAGCGCCCGGGCTTCACCACGCTCAAGGCGGTGAAAGAGGGCAGGGTGCATGCCGTCTGGCACCAGTTCTACGGTGCACCCTACGAGTTCGTGCCGATCCAGCAATTTGCCAAGTGGTTCCACCCGGAGCTTTTTGCCGACATCGATCCGGACCGGACGTTCCGCGAATTCCACGAGAAATTCCTGCCCGTCGCCTATCGGCCGGGTTATTTCGTCTCGCTTCCGCAAGGGGGTGAATAATGGTTGCGGCGGTGGGAGAATTCGCCGGTATTGAGGGGCGCGGGCGTTACCGCGCCCTCGTGCTGCGCCGGTTGCTGCTGATCTCCGGTCTCGTCACGGCGCTCTTCGTGTCGGTGGCGGTCGACATGGCGCTGGGGCCTGCAAATTATCCGCTCTCCGATGTACTGGCGGCCCTGTTCCAGCCGGAGACCGTCGGCGACCAGCTTCGCGTGGTCATCTGGGACATCCGTATGCCGATCGCGCTGATGGCTGTCACCGTCGGTGCGTCGCTTTCGGTCGCAGGCGCGCAGATGCAGACGATCCTCGCCAATCCGCTGGCAAGCCCCTTCACGCTCGGCATTTCCGCCGCCGCCGGTTTCGGCGCGGCACTTGGCCTCGTTGCAGGCGTGGCGATCTTTCCCGTCGCGGTTCACTACATGGTGCCGATCAACGCCTTCCTGATGGCGATGGTGGCGGCGCTCTTCATCCATTTCGCCTCGACCATGCGCGGCGTGACCGTCGAGACGATCGTGCTCATCGGCATCGCCCTCGTCTTCACCTTCAATGCGGCCCTGTCGCTGCTTGAATATCTTGCCTCAGAACAGGCGCTCGCCGCCGTCGTGTTCTGGACCATGGGGAGCCTCACCAAGGCGACCTGGCCGAAGGTCTGGATCACCGGCGCCGTACTCGTCGTCGCGGTCCCGCTCTTTGCGCGCCATGCCTGGGCGCTCACGGCGCTGAGGCTCGGCGACGACAAGGCGGCAAGCTTCGGCATCAATGTGCGCCGCCTGCGGCTGGAGACGATGCTGACGGTCAGTTTGCTTGCGGCTATCCCGGTCTCGTTCGTCGGCACCATCGGCTTCGTTGGCCTCGTGGGGCCGCATATCGCCCGGATGCTCGTCGGCGAGGATCAGCGCTTCTTCCTGCCCGCTTCCGTTCTTTGCGGCGCGCTTCTGCTCTCGGTGACGTCCGTCGTCAGCAAGATGCTCATTCCCGGCGCGGTGCTGCCGATCGGCATCATCACGGCGCTGGTCGGCGTCCCCTTCTTCTTCGCGCTGATTTTCACCAACAGGAGACGGTCATGGTAGCCCTGACGCTGGAAAAGGTTGGCGCGACATACGGCCGGCGCGTGGTGCTGTCCGACGTCAGTACGGGCATGTTGCGGGGTGGCGGTCTGACCGCCGTCATCGGTCCGAATGCCGCCGGAAAGTCGACGCTCTTCAAGCGCATCGCCGGGCTTGCGGCCGGCCCTGGCCTCGTCCAGCTCTCCGACACCGCCAAGGGACCGGAAGCGATCTGTTACATGCCGCAGGATACCGGAGCGAATGCGGTGCTGACCGTCTATGAGTCGGTGCTGCTTTCGGCCAAGCAGGGCTCCGGCTGGAAGGTCAAGGATGAAGAGCTTGCGGAAATCGACCGGGTGCTTTCGGCGCTCCGGATCGATGACCTGGCGTTCCGCGGTCTCGGCGAGCTTTCCGGCGGTCAGCGCCAGCTCGTCTCGATCGCGCAGGCGCTGGTGCGCAAGCCGGAAGTCCTGTTGATGGACGAGCCGACGTCGGCGCTCGACCTCTTCCGCCAGATCGAGGTGCTCGGCTTCATGAAGCGGTTGTCGGCGCAATCCGGGATGGCAGTGCTGATCGCCTTGCACGACTTGAACCACGCGCTGCGCTATTGCGACGATACGATCGTCATCAGCAATGGATCGGTGATCGCCAGCGGCCCGACATCCGAGGTGATCACCGCCGAGATGCTGAAATCCGTCTATCGCGTCGAAGCCCGCGTCGAGGCATGTTCTCTGGGCCGCCCCGTCGTTATCGTCGACGATTCCCTATAGAGCAATTCCAGGAAAAGTGTGTAACGGTTTCCGTCTGGAATTGGGTTGGTTCGAAGAGTTAGATCATGGCATTGGTTCAATGAAACAATGAAATGATCTAGGCCGCGCACCCGCCGGTAAAGGGTTCGTTCCCGCGGGCGCGATTGACGTGACTCGCCGTCGAAGCCATGCGCAATGCTTCGAAATCGTACCGAGCAACATCAGATGGGCGTTCGCGGCCGCCGGACGGGTGATTAGCGTACTTGTCCGCAAGCCGCGTCAGGCGACGCGATTTTCCCGTTCTTCGATGCTGTTGGCGAGCAAGGGGCGAGCCGGGTCAAGTGATCTTGCCTTGGGGGGCAGGGTGAGAGCGTCGGCCCCGGTTTCATCGTGAAGGTCCGCGACCGCTGCTGTTCCAAAGGCGAGCTGCGATCGCGTTTCGACGGCACGATCGACAACAGCTTCACAGTAAATCTATCTGGGAACTGAATTGATTTCTTGCCGCCGGAATGGGGTTGATCTATATAACATATATCTAAGATGCCCCATGAATGTATGAGCCGGCGCGACGCCCGGTGTGGTGGGCGGCCACTGGCAAAAGTCTTTCTCGAAAGCTGTGTCTCATGCTGACAAAAAAGGGAAAATACGGGCTGAAGGCCATGGTTGACCTTGCCCAGCTTCAGCCGGGCGAAACGGCCTTCATCACCGATATCGCCGTCCGTAACAATTTGCCGAAGAAATTTCTCGACACGATCATGCTGGAACTCCGCAACGCCGGCTTCCTTCGCTCGAAGAAGGGCCCCGGCGGCGGCTATTCGCTCGCGCGCCCGGCGGCCGAGATCCGCGTCGGCCAGGTGATCCGCACGCTCGACGGCCCGCTTGCGCCGATCCGCTGTGCCAGCCGCACCGCCTTCGAGGCCTGCGACGACTGTCGCGATCCGGAGCGCTGTCACGTGCGGCGCTCGATGGTGGTCGTGCGCGACGCCATCGCAGGGATCCTCGACAATATGACGCTCGAACAGTTCGCGGCCAGCGAGAACGAAGACCTCGTGGCGCCGTTTCGCAGCGGAGCCGGCTGAGACCTGCCCTTTGCCGCGCCGTGGTGAAACGACCGGGCCGATGGTCGACTGTTTGGAACGGCGAGGCTTTGCGCCGGCTTCAGTGTGCCGTGCGCAGGATGTTGCGCGCCTCGTCCTCCATCGAGCGTCCGCGCGCGGCGGCGCGTAGCCGCGGCCTCCGGTCTCCACGAACGGCCGGCGGGAAGCGGAGACCGTGCTGAACGGCAGGGGAATGCGCATTCGGACCACCACAGGAACGATCACAACTGCGGGTGACGCAACAGCAACCGCGTGGTGAAAGAAATCCTGCTCAACAGCCAAAGGTTTCACGAGACGGCATTGTCCCGCGCATAGTATATGACGTGCAATCTGTTGGAAAATGCTCGCGGCTGAATTTGAAAGAAACTCAGCTGTCTGCAGGGAACTCTTCGCGCAGAGCTTAGTTTGCTCCACAGTGTAACGGATGCATTGCGTCCCTAAACAGCGAGCGAAGAGAAAAATGTTGATACGTCTCATAGCAGCTACCGCCCTTCCCCTTCTGTTGGCTGCGCCGGCATTTGCGAACTGCAGTCAGGAACTTGCGAAACTCGAGCAAGCTATGGTTGCCGCGGAAACGGGTGCAAGCGGCAGCACGTCCGGCGTGCCCGTTACGGAGCACCAGGAAGAAGTGATGCCCGGTAAACAGAAGCAGGGCGTTGGAACCGAAACGACAGGATCGACCGGTACCCAGACTGAAGCGGTTTCGCCCCATCAGGAGCAGGTAACCGGGACACGGACCGGGGAAAGTGCCGACAAGCCAAGCCAGCTGTTAGCGGAAGCGCGCAAAATGGCCGAAGCCAATGATGAGCAGGGCTGCATGAAGAAGCTGGCGGAAATCAAGGGCCTGATTGGGGAAAAGTGAGGACCTGGTCTGGACAAGGACGGGTTGGCGGCTTTCCGGCCACCACAATGTGATCGGCGCCAAGGCGAAGCTACAGGTCGAACTCTCCCGCCCTCGACGAGCGGTGACGGCTCCAATAGCACTGTCACCGACCGGCAGCTCTCGGCCGCAAGAACCCCCTGCAACGACCATCCAGATCACCAGCAAGGGGTCGTATCCCCGAGAGGAAACGCTCTAACGAAGATGCGAGAGCACGTTGAGCAGCTTGCCTGTCGGGTCGGCGATGAAGAAGCGTCTTACGCCCCAGGGTTCGTCGGTCAGATCGTGAACGACCTTGCATCCGATCTCTTTCGCGCGACGGTACACCTCGTCCACATTGTCGACTTCGATCGACAGATCGGGCACAGGCGCGCCTGAGCCGCCCTCGCTGAGGATGCTGATCTGGGGAAAGGTCGTTTCGCGCGACGCCAGCGTGGCAATCCACCCGAGATCCATGACGACATCAAGCCCGAAAAGATCGGAATAAAACTTCCGAACGTCCGGGACAGTTTCTGCTGCGATATTCGCGACGATGCGCTGTACGGTCATCCTGCTACTCCTTCCCTAGATGTTCGAGTCGTGCGCCTTTCCGGTTCGGTCGCCAGCGGTTGTCGAAAAGTGCTGTTCGCGCATGGCGTAGGCCGACCGGCGGACCACGTCGGAAATCTGCAGGAGCTGTTTGACCAATGGCGTCGAATTGCGCCGGATCATTCCTATCATACGCGAGAGCCGGGGAAACTTCGCCGTTTGCGTCTCATGCACCTATATTTGAATACCGTCGAACGTTCTGTTCAGATCGTTTATGATGGCCGGTAACAGGTAGGGTGCAATCGTTGGAACTCTCCCAGTTCATCCACGGCACGAAAGATGTCGCGGACGCGCAGCGCGAACGTTGATCGAACACGGTCAGTCTCACTTCACGCGCGCTACGTTCAAAGAGGTCGTTGCCCAATTCTTCTTCGAGTTCTTTGATTTGCATTGATAATGCTGGCTGAGAGATTGCACAGGCGTCAGCCGCGAGCCGGAAGCGACCATGTCGTGTCAAAGCTTCGAAATAACGATGCTGTATCAGTGGAGGATGCGCATCGACCTGTGTCTCCGGCTCAAACCGGAGGGGCCACGCTGAAATGGCGCACTGATCGAAGGCTCCGACAGACAATGCCCCCTTTTGAATGGCAGACATATGAAGCAACAAGGAGAAAATCATGGACATGGAAACTGACAGCGCGAGCAAATGTCCCGTCGCACATACGGCCCGCGGCAGATCGAATCGCGACTGGTGGCCTAACCAGCTGAACGTCCAGGTTCTTCACCAGCAATCTGGTCTTGCCGATCCGCTGGGCAAGGAGTTCAACTACGCCGAGGAGTTCAAGAAACTCGATCTCGACGCGCTGAAACAAGATCTTCATGCGTTGATGACGGATTCGCAGGATTGGTGGCCGGCCGACTTCGGTCACTACGGCGGCCTGTTCATCCGCATGGCCTGGCACAGCGCCGGCACATACCGCATCACCGATGGCCGCGGTGGCGCCGGCGCCGGGCAGCAGCGTTTTGCGCCGCTCAACAGCTGGCCGGACAACGCCAACCTCGACAAGGCCCGCCGTCTCCTGTGGCCGATCAAGCAGAAATACGGCAACAAGATCTCCTGGGCCGACCTGATGATCCTCACGGGCAATGTCGCGCTCGAATCCATGGGCTTCAAGACCTTCGGCTTCGCCGGCGGCCGAGCCGATGTGTGGGAGCCTGAAGAGCTGTTCTGGGGGCCGGAAGGTACGTGGCTGGGCGATGAGCGCTACAGCGGCGAACGCGAGTTGGCAGAGCCGCTCGGCGCGGTACAGATGGGCCTTATCTACGTCAACCCGGAAGGTCCGAACGGCAATCCCGATCCCGTAGCTGCTGCACGCGACATTCGCGAAACCTTCGCCCGCATGGCGATGAACGACGAGGAAACCGTGGCGCTGATCGCCGGTGGTCACACCTTCGGCAAGACCCATGGTGCCGGCGATCCGTCCTTCATCGGTGCAGAGCCCGAAGGTGCCGCGATCGAAGACCAGGGCCTCGGCTGGAAGAGCACGTACGGGACGGGCATCGGCAAGGACGCGATCACTGGCGGCCCGGAAGTGACCTGGTCGCAGACGCCGACCCGGTGGAGCAGCTACTTCTTCGAGAACCTGTTCAACTACGAGTGGGAACTCACCAAGAGCCCGGCCGGCGCCCATCAATGGAAGGCGAAGAATGCCGATGCTTTCATCCCGGACGCCTATGACGGGTCGAAGAAGCATCTTCCCACCATGCTCACCACCGACCTGTCGCTACGCTTCGATCCGGTTTACGAAAAGATCTCGCGTCGCTTCCTCGAAAACCCGGACCAGTTCGCCGATGCCTTCGCCCGCGCATGGTTCAAGTTGACCCACCGCGACATGGGCCCGAAGGTTCGCTATCTCGGTCCGGAGGTCCCGGCCGAAGACCTGATCTGGCAGGATGTGATCCCGGCCGTCGACCACAAGCTGGTTGACGAGAAGGACGTCGCCGACCTCAAGAACAGGATTCTCGCGTCCGGCCTCTCGGTGCAGGAACTGGTGTCGACCGCCTGGGCCTCGGCTTCGACCTTCCGCGGCTCCGACAAGCGCGGCGGCGCCAATGGTGCGCGCATCCGCCTCGAACCGCAGAAGGATTGGGAAGTCAATCAGCCGGCGCAACTGGCCAAGGTGCTCTCCGTTCTTGAAGGCATCCAGAAGGACTTCAACGCCGCGCAGACCGGCGGCAAGAAGATTTCGCTCGCCGACCTGATCGTGCTTGCTGGCGCGGCCGGCGTCGAGAAGGCGGCAAAGGCCGGCGGCCTCGACATCGCCGTGCCGTTTGTGCCCGGCCGCATGGATGCCTCGGAGGCACAGACCGACGCGGCTTCCTTCGCCGCGCTGGAACCTCGTGCCGACGGCTTCCGCAACTATCTGAGCAGCCGCCGCCGGCAGTTCATGAAGCCGGAAGAGGCTCTGGTGGATCGCGCCCAGCTGCTCACATTGACGGCACCGGAAATGACCGTTCTCGTCGGCGGCCTGCGTGTGCTGAAGGCGGGCGAGCCTGAGCATGGCGTCTTCACTTCCCGTCCCGAGGTGCTGACGAACGACTTCTTCGTCAACCTGCTCGACATGCGCACGCAGTGGGCCCCAATTGCCGGCGAAGAAGGCGTTTACGAAGGGCGCGACCGCAAGACGAACGAACTCAGGTGGACCGGTACCCGCGTCGATCTGATCTTCGGTTCACACTCGCAGCTTCGCGCCCTGGCGGAAGTCTATGCCCAGTCCGACGCCAAGGAGAAGTTCGTGAAGGACTTCGTTGCCGCCTGGAACAAGGTCATGAATGCCGATCGATTTGACCTTGTCTGATCGGAAAAACCTGCCTGGACGCGGCTCTTGGCCGCGTCCAGGCATCCATTGCGGGATGAAATCGTCCTCGTCAGATCTCGTCGCCTCGACAAAATGTCAGCGCGAAGCAGGCGGCCGCCAGCGGCAAGAGGTAATGCGGCAGGATTCCGACCGCCTAATCTGCCGATCAGACGCGCCGCACGGCTGTCACGATCTCAGCCTTTCCCCTTCCGGGTCGAACGGCGGCCGTTCCAGGACTATTGCATCATGGGGACGGCCGAGGATCGCGACGCTGACCTTGTCCCCCGGCTTCGCCATATCGGCCTTGATGTAGCAGAGGGCGAGCGACATGCCGACGCTATAGCCATACGCGCCGGACGAGACCTGGCCGATCGGGGTGCCGTCATGAAGAAAGATCGGCTCGCCGCCGGTGGCATCCGCATCCCTGGCGTCGATTGATACCATGGCGAGCTTCTGCCTCGGGTGCTCCCCGGCAATCTTCTGATAGGCGTCCCTGTTCAGGAAGGCGCCCTTGTCGATCTTGATCAAGCGGCCGAGACCACTTTCCTGCGGCCAATATTCCGGCGAGTACTCGCGGCTCCAGCTGCCGTAGCCCTTTTCTATGCGCAGCGAGGCGAGCGCGCGTGAGCCGACCGGGCCTGCGCCGAGGTCCTTGCCGGCCTCGAGCAAGGCGTCGTAGAGCGCGACCTGCTGGTCGGCGTCGCAGTAGAGCTCCCAGCCGAGATCACCGGTGAAGGAGACGCGCAGCGCGACGACATCGACGCCCGCGACACTCATCCTGCGCGACCGCATGAACGGGAAGCTCTCGTTGGAAAGGTCTTCGTTCGTCAGCCGCATGAGCAATTCGCGGGATTTCGGACCGGCGATGTTGAAGGCGCAGAGGCGCTCCGTCATCGACGTGAAGGTGGTGCCTTCTGGCAGCGGAACCGCCTTGAAGAACCGCTGGTGGTAGCGCTCCGCCATGCCGGAGCCGAAAATCATGAACTCGTGCTCGCCGAGCTTCGTCACGGTGAAATCTCCCGCGATGCCGCCGCGCTTGCCGATGAGCGGCGTCAGGCACGAGCGGCCGATCTCAGTCGGCATGCGGTTGGCGAAGAGCGCGTCAAGCCACTCGGCGGCGCCGGGCCCCTTCACCGCATATTTGGCGAAGTTGGATATGTCGATGATGCCGGCATTCTCGCGCAGCATGCGGGCCTCGCGGCCGACGGGCGCCCACCAGTTCTGGCGGATAAAGCCGATTGTCTCTTCCTTCGGCTCGCCATCGGCGGAGAACCAGAGCGGATGTTCCCAGCCGAAATTGAGGCCGAAGACCGCGCCCATAGCCTTCTGTTTCTCATAGGCCGGCCGGGTGCGAACGGGTCGGCCGGCCGCCCGCTCCTCGTTGGGGAAGTGGATCTTGAAGCGGTGGCTGTACTGGTCCTGCACGCGCGCCTTGGTGAAGGCCTTGTTCGCCCAGTTGCCGAAACGCGCCATGTCCCAGCCGAACATGTCGAGCGACGGTTCACCCTCTATCATCCACTCCGCCGCAAGTTTGCCCATGCCGCCCGACTGCGAGAAGCCGGGGATGATGCCGTTGCAGCAGAAGTAGTTCGTCAGCTCCGGCACGGGGCCGAAGAGGACCGCGCTGTCCGGCGACCAGATCATCGGCCCGTTGATCACGCGCTTGATGCCCGCCATTCCGACGACCGGCACACGGTCGATGGCGCGCATCATGTTGTCCTCGATGCGTTCGAGATCGTCGGGGAAGAGCTCGTGGCCGAAGCCGAGCGGCGTGCCTTCCTCTGCCCAGAAGCGCATGTCGCGTTCATAGGCGCCGATCAAAAGGCCGAGGCCTTCCTGCCGGAGGTAATATTCGCCGTCGCGGTCCGCCACGGAGGGAAGCCGCCGGTCGAGCGCGGCGATTTCCGGGATCGTCTCGGTCACGAAATACTGGTGTTCCGTCGGGATCAACGGAAGTTCGAGCCCCGCCATGGCGGCGACTTCACGGCCCCACAACCCGGCCGCGTTGACGACCCATTGGGTGCGGATGTCGCCTTTGGGCGTGCGCACGATCCAGCTGCCGTCCGGTTGCGCCTCGGTGCCGATCACTGGTGTGAAACGGTGGATTTCCGCACCCCGCCGGCGCGCGCCGGCGGCATAGGCCATCGTGACGCCGGAGGGGTCGACATTACCGCCCTCGGGCTCGTACATGATGCAGCGGATGCCGTCGAAATTGACGAGCGGATGCAGGCGCTCCGCCTCGTCACGACCGATCTCGTAGAAGTTCATCTTGTATCGGCGCGCCTTGGCCTCCTGCAGCCTGAGCTGATGCTCGCGCGCCTCGGTCTGCGCGAGATAGAGGGAGCCTGGCTGGAAGACGCCGCAGCCTTGCCCGGTCTCCACTTCCAGTTCCTTGTAAAGCGTCATGGTATAGTGCTGGAGCAGGCTGATATTGGTGGAGTCGTGCAGGCCGTGGATATTGGCCGCCGCATGCCAGGTCGAACCCGACGTCAGTTCGCTGCGCTCCAAAAGTACGACGTCGGACCAGCCGAGCTTGGTGAGATGGTAGAGAATGGAACAACCGATGAGACCGCCGCCGATGACGACCGCTTGAGCGTGGGAGCGCATAGATTCCAACCTTGAACTGATGACGTCTGCTGCCGGCGGGCCTGTGCCGGCGGACCTCAGTTTAGGGGCGGGCGGTTTCTTCCAAAAGGCGGCGAGAGCGTGAAATCGGCCCCTTTCGGTGTCAGATGGACAAATAAAACGGGGTCATTGATCCCGCAATTTTCGCTTGTTGCCGGATGGGGTTCGGCTAGTCTGAAGTCGGCTCTTTCTGTGTTTTAGGCGGTCAGCCGATCACCTTCTGGGCCTCGGCGACAATCCACTCGCGCACCTTGGCGACAGTCGTGCTTTTTGACGCCTGGCCCTCGGCGAGGTAGTAGTTCCACGCGCTCTTGGTCCGGGTCTGGAACGGCTCGACGAGCAGGCCACGGTCGATGTAGGTCCGCGCAAGCGACTGGGTGGTCACGATGCAGCCGGCGCCGCTCGCCGCCATCTCCAGCGCGATGTTTGTGGAGTTCGTGGAAAGCCGCTTGTCGTTTGCGGATGCATCGATGCCGAGCGCGTCGGCCATGTCCTGCCAGAACTCCTGCCGTCCGTGCACGGCGATCCAGTTCGATCTCAGAAGGTCCCCCGGCGTCTTGATGGAATTCTGGCCGTGGACGAGTTGCGGCGCGCACAGAAGCACGAGCCTGTCGTTCCACAATTGCATGCCGTTTGCCGGCATATTGTCGAAGCGACGGATCGAAATGAGGATATCGGCGATCTGCTCGGTCGAATCCTCCCAGATCGTGCCATGCAGAAGGATTTCGACGTCAGGATGTTTCCTGCTGAAACCGGCGACGCACTTTGCCAGCCAATTTTCGGCAAGGCTCGTCGGGCAGGAGATGACCACAGTTTTGTTGCGCGCTGAAGCCAGGACGGCTTCCGTGGCGAAATCGATCTGGGTGAGTGCCTGGCGCAGGGTGGGAAGAAAGGCCTCCCCCATCTCGGTCAGCTTGAGGCTCCGCGGATAGCGAATAAAGAGCTGGCGCCCGAGATATTGTTCGAGCGCGCGCACGTGATTGCTGATGGCGGCCTGCGTATAGCCCAGTTCGTTGGCCGCCTCAGTGAAGCTTAGATGCCGGGCGGAGCACTCGAAGGACCGGATGTAGTTCAATGGCGGTGGCGGCTTCATCTGAAGTTCCCTTTTTGCACGACGCTAGCCCGGCCGCTTCCGCACTTGCAAGTCGCAAGCGCGTCATGACATGGTTTTTTTTGGCCATTGCCGCCGAACTTATCATGTGAAGACCGGTGCATGATTGGCCATAGTTTCAGTGAGGCGGAACACAAAAGCGCAAGTATCCACGACCGGGCTTCTTATTGCCCCCGGTGGGTGGATGCATTGCATGAAAGGCAGTTCTCGATGAGTGATAGACGCGGCGGCGGACGGCGATCGCGGGCAACCCGGGGCGGCGGCGGCATCTCACAGCTACCATGGCAGGAGGTCGTCAATACCTATACCCCGATGAAGCTTGTCGATGAGGAGCGTATAGAGGCGCTTCATCGCAATTCGATACGCATTCTCTCGGAAATCGGCATCCGCGTCATGAGCGAAAAGGCGATGACGCTGTTCGAGAAGGCGGGCGCCATCGTCGACCGCGCGAACCTGACGGTCCGAGTCGACGAATCCATTGTCGACGCCGCACTGGCCACCGCACCGTCCTCCTTCACGCTCACCAGCCGCAACCCGGCGAAGCGGCTGACGGTCGGCGGCAATACGATGGCTTTCGGTCTCGTGGCGGGCCCGCCGAACGTGCACGACCGGATCAACGGCCGGCGGCAGGGCAATCTGACCGATTACCAGAACTTCACGCGGCTGGCCCATTACTTCAACGCGATCCATATTCTTGGAAACCAGGTGTGCGCACCGATCGAGCTGCCGGCCAATTCGCGGCACCTCGATACCTACAACGCAAATCTTACACTCAGCGATCTCTGCTTCCACTGTACCGCTATCGGCCGCGGGCGCGCCGTCGACGGCATCAACATGATGGCAATCGCGCGCGGCATCAGCGTCGAGGAGATGCGCCAATCCCCCGGTGTCATCACCATCATCTCTGTGAACTCGCCGCGGCTTTTCGACGATGCGATGGCTGACGGACTGATCGCCATGGCCGAGCACGGGCAGCCGGTGACCATCACGCCCTTCACGCTCATGGGCGCCATGACGCCGGTGACGCTGGCGGCGGCGCTCTGCCAGCAGAATGCCGAGGCGCTGTTCGGCGTCACGCTCGCGCAGCTGGTCAATCCGGGGACGCCGGTCATGTACGGCGCGTTCACGTCCAACGTGGACATGCGCTCCGGCGCGCCAGCCTTCGGAACGCCGGAGAACGCCAAGGCGAACGTCATCGCGGGCCAGCTCGCGCGGCGCTACAAGCTGCCCTATCGCACATCGAACGCCAACGCCTCGAACGTTGTCGACCTCCAGGCGGCGTATGAGACGGAGATGGCGACCTGGGGTGCGGTGCTTGGCGGCGCCAACCTCATCTATCACGCTGCGGGATGGCTCGAAGGCGGATTGACGGCGTCCTATGAGAAGCTCGTGCTCGACGTGGAGATCCTGCAGAACATGATGGGCTTTCTCGCGCCCATGCCCTTCTCCGAGGACGATCTCGGTTTCGAAGCCATCAAGGCGGTACCCGCCGGCGGACACTTTTTCGGTTCAGAACACACGATGGCGCGGTACGAGACGGCCTTCTACCAGCCGATGCTGTCCAACTGGCAGAACTACGGCAGCTGGCAGGAGGCGGGTGGGCGCGATGCGCTGGAGCGCGCGACCGACATCTGGCAGCAGGCCTTGCGTGAATACGAGGAGCCGGCACTCGACCCGGCAATCCGAGAAGAGCTCGATGCCTACATGATCAAGCGGCGCGCGGAGATCGGGGCGGGCGAACCTTGAGGGGGCCGATGAAGGATACGCAGGAAATCCGCCTTGCGGTTTTGATGTTTCCAAACTTTCCGCTGATGGCCTTCAGTTCGATCATCGAGCCGCTGCGCGCAGCCAACACGCTTTCCGGCAGGCGCTGTTATTCCTGGATCACGGTCGCGGCCGGCGAGAAAATCAAGGCGTCGAACGGCATCGGGATCGAACCGGACTTTCATGTGCGCAACGCACCCGAGGTCGACAGGATCATCGTGTGTTCCGGCGGGGACGCGGAGCACCTCGTCGCGGACGAGGAGATGGCGTGGATCCGCAAGAATCTCCGCTCCGGTGCGCAGCTTGGCGCGGTGGCGGACGCGGCCTTCTTCCTCGCGCGCAAAGGATTGCTCGATGGTCACGCCTGCACGCTGCACTGGACGAGCCAGCCTGCCTTCAAGGAAGCATTCCCGCATCTCGACATGCGCTCGGACCTTTATGTGATCGACCGCCGCCGCTTCACCTCCGTCGGCGGCATCGGCAGCCTCGACATGATGCTGGACATGATCGGACGGGATTATGGCGCCGAACTCGCCGACGGTGTCGCCGGCTGGTACATGCACAGCCCATTGCGCCCGGATGCGGACCGGCGAAAGCTGACATTGCGTATCCGGAGCGGCATCGTCGACGACCTCGTCCTTTCCGCAGTGGCGATGATGGAAGATGCTATCGAGGACGTATTGCGCATCGAGGATCTGGCCAGCCGGCTTAACGTCTCATCCGACAAACTCGAACGCGCCTTCAAGGCCGAAGTGGGCGTATCGCCCAACGCCTATTATCGCAATCTGAGGCTGGGTCATGCCGCAGACATGCTGACGCATTCCAGTCTCAAGGTGAATGAAGTCGCCGTCGCCTGCGGCTTTGGAAATGCCGCAAACTTCTCCCGCGCCTTCAAGCAGCAGTTCGGATACGTGCCGCACAGCGTTCGCCGCCGCGTCTCGCGGGCGGGCGAGGCGCCCCGTGCAGTCGCGGGGCTGAAATAATGAAACTCTGCGGATTCCAGCATAGACACTGCGGAATCCGCGCAATTGCGCGCTCCGACTCTTCTCCATCCTGCTGGAAAAGGAGATTGTCATGAGCATTGTTGTATTCGACCCCGACAGCGTGGACGATGTGGACTTCAAGGACCGGATGCGCCATCCGGAGGCAGCCGATCCGGCCGGCGGCATGTGGCTTTCGGACACGGAGCCGTCCTTCATCGACGCCGACGCCTTGCGCAAGGGACGGCTGAAGAAGCTACGCGACTGGATGCGCGCGGCCGGCTACGGCGCGGTGGTCCTTTTCGATCCTTATAACCAGCGCTATGCGACGGGTTCCCGAAACATGTTCGGGTACTTCCTCCGCAACTCCACCCGCTATTTCTTCATTCCCGCCGAAGGCCCGATCGTTCTCTTCGAATATCCGCAGAGCTATCATGTCTCGATGGTCCTCGACACGGTCGATGAGGCTCGCCCCTCGAAGCTTGTCTGGTCCTCCGTCTCCGGTAAGGACGACGAGACCGCCGGGCCGTTCGCGGACGAGATCACCGACTTGCTCAAGCAGCATGGCGGCGGATCGATGAAGCTCGGCATGGATCGCTGCAGCCACCTGCAGGCCGTGGCGCTCGAAAAGCGCGGTTGCGAGGTAAAGGACTGTCAGGGCGAAATTCTTGCCGTCCGGGCAGTCAAGACCCCCGAAGAAATCAAGTGCCTTCAGGTTTCCATGGCCGGCGCCGAAGCCGCGGTGGCCGCCGTGCGTGAAGCGATCAAGCCGGGCGTTTCCGAAAACGAGCTCTTCGCGATCATGTATCACGAAGTCATCCGGCAGGGCGGCGAGTTCATCGAGACCCGCCTGCTGAGTTCCGGCCAGCGAACCAACCCCTGGTTCAACGAGGCGAGCGGCCGGAAGATCAGGCCGGGGGAACTCGTTGCCCTCGATACCGACACGATCGGCTGCTACGGCTATTACTCCGATTTCTCGCGCACCTTCCGCTGCGGTCCCGGCAAGCCGACGCCTTACCAGAAGTCGCTCTACCGGATGGCCTATGAGCAGGTTCAGCACAATATCGATATCGTTAAGCCGGGCATGGCCTTCCGCGAGATCGCCGAAAAGGCCTGGAAGATACCCGACCGCTTCGTCGATCAGCGTTACACGTCGGTGATGCACGGCGTCGGCATGCATGGCGAGACCCCGTTCATCGCGCATGCAATGGACTACGAGACCTATGGTCGCGATGGGCACCTCGTGCCCGGAATGGTCGTCTCCGTCGAGAGCTATATCGGCGAGAAGGGCGGTCGCGAGGGCGTGAAACTCGAAGACGAAATCCTCATCACGGAAACCGGCACGGAACTGTTGTCGCGCTTCCCTTATGAGGATGAATTCCTGAGCGGGGAGATTTGATGAAGAAGCCGTTGCGGATTGAGCGTCAGAAGGTTGCCGCCCTTGTCATCGATCTCCAGGAGGAGCATCGCCACGACGAGCGTTATCTCGTCGAGGGCTACGACGCGGTTCTTCGCAATGCCGCCCGCCTTCAGGATTCGGCGCGCCGCAACGGCATTCCCGTCTTCCACTGCGCCTACATCGTCGACCTGGCCGACCATGTCCGCCCGTTCCATCCAATCGGGCCGGACGGGCGCTCTGCGTTCAGTGACAAGGACGACCCGCTGACGGCGATCTGTCCCGAAGTCGCTCCGCGCGCGTCGGAGCGACTGCTTGTGAAGAACGAAGCAAGCGCCTTCGGGAAAAGTCCACTGATTGGCGAATTGCGCGACGCAGGCGTGCAATGGCTGGTGATCGCCGGTGTCTGGACCGAAGCCTGCGTCGACGCGACGGTCAAGGATGCGATCAACTTCGGCCTGCATGTCCTGCTCGTCAAGGACGCCTGCGGCAGCGGCGGTCTTGCGATGCACCAAGCGGGTATACTGAATCTTGCAAACCGCCTCTATGGCGGCGCGGTGGTCGACACGCAAGCCGCGTGCGCCCTGCTGGAGGGCAGCACTGTCGACGCGTGGCAGATCGAAGGATCCGTGCCCCTGCGCTTCACCTTCGAGAATGCTGCCGAACTTTACAGGGAACTCTAGGCAATGAAAGGCTGGCCGTAACGAATGGAAATCGTCCGGTTCATCATCGACAATCTGGACATCATAGGCACGCGGGCGCTCGAGCACATCTCGATCGTCTTCCTGGCGGTAGGGATTGCGATCGCGACGGCGGTACCGATCGGGATTGTCATCACGCAGTCGAAGAGCACGGCCGACACCGTTCTCTATCTTGCATCGATGATGATAACCGTTCCGTCGATCGCGCTGTTCGGCCTGATGATACCGCTGCTCTCACCGATCGGGCACGGCATCGGCTATGTCCCGGCGGTGGTAGCCGTCATTCTCTATTCCCAGCTCCCCATCATCCGAAACACCTACACCGCCATCACCAATGTCGATCCCGCTCTTCGCGAGGCCGCGAAAGGGATGGGCATGAGCACCTGGCAGCGTCTGCGGCAGGTCGAAATCCCGCTCGCCATCCCGGTTATCATGGCCGGCGTGCGGACAGCCGTCGTCATGAACATCGGCGTGACGGCGATTGCCGCCTATATCGGGGCAGGCGGTCTCGGCACCTTCATCTCGCGCGGGATCAGCCAATCCGATCCCCGTCAGTTGGTGACCGGCGCACTTGCGGTCTCACTGCTTGCCATCGCAGCCGACCTTTTCCTCGCGCTCGTGCAGCGCCTTCTCACATCACGCGGCATCCGGTGGGAGGTCACGCCATGATCCGGCTCGAGAACCTGACGAAACACTACGGTCCGGCGCATGATCCTCTCGTTGCGGTCGACAACGTAAGCTTCGACCTCCCCACCGGCGAGATCTGCGTGTTGCTTGGCCCGTCGGGCTGCGGCAAGACGACGACGATGAAGATGATCAACCGGCTGATCCAGCCGACCAGCGGCAAGGTCTTCATCAACGGCAAGGACACCAGCACCGTCGATCCAATCGAACTCCGGCGGTCCATCGGCTATGTGATCCAGCAGATCGGCCTGTTCCCAAACAAGACGATCGAGGAAAACATCTGTGTGGTGCCAGATCTGCTCGGCTGGGACCGCCGCAAGTCGCGCGCCCGAGCGAAAGAGCTCCTCGAGCTTGTGGGGCTTCAGCCCGACCTCTTCCTCAAGCGCTATCCGAACGAACTTTCAGGCGGCCAGCAGCAGCGCGTCGGCGTCCTGCGTGCGCTTGCGGCCGATCCGCCGGTCATGCTGATGGACGAGCCGTTCGGGGCGATCGACCCCATCAACCGCGAAGCCATCCAGGAGGAGTTCCTGAAGATGCAGCGGGAAATCCGCAAGACGATCATCTTCGTCTCGCACGATCTCGACGAAGCGGTGAAGATGGCGGACAAGATCGCGATCTTCCGTAGCGGCAAGCTCGAACAGTATGCCGCGCCAGACGAGTTGCTCGCCCGGCCCGCGAACAGCTTCATCGAGGACTTTCTGGGCTCGGACCGGGCGCTCAAGCGGCTGAGGCTTGTCTCGGTGCGCGACGCCATGGAGACGGACTTCATCACGGTTCGGCGCTCGGATTCGCTGGAGCATGCCCTTGAGCGCATGCGTTCGTCGCGCAGCGCTGCAGCCTTCGTCCTTAACGCCGATGGCGTGCCGGAATCTCTTCTGAGCGAGCAGGCGGCAGAGGTGCGCTCCGGTACCGTGGGCGATCATGCCGAACCGGTAAAGTCTGCTGTTCCGACCACCGGTGATCTGCGGCAAGCCGTGTCGCTGATGTTCGCGCACGACATGCCGCTACTGCCCTGCGTCGACGAGGCCGGGCGGATGGCGGGCGTTATGAGCTACCGGTCCATCGTGCATAACCTAGGCCACGGAGGGAAGGCATGAGCGCTCTTGTCGACCAGGCCGAACCGCAGCAACGCCGCCGGGTCGAAATCGCACCGATGATCGTACTCATCGTTCTGGCCGGAACTGTCGTCTGGCTTTGGTGGAGCGGCATGGCCGAGGAGATCCTCGCCTATTCCGATGACATCTCCTATCTCGCCGTTCAGCACCTGGAACTGGTCGCTTGGGCTGGAGGCCTTGCCATCCTTGTGGCCGTGCCGGTCGGCATCGTGCTTTCACGGCCTGCCTTCCGCTTCATTTCGGAGGCGGTGATGCAGATTTTCAATATCGGCAGCACCGTGCCGACCCTTGCGATCCTGGCGCTCTCCATGACGCTGCTCGGTATCGGTACGGTGCCCGCGGTCTTCGGGCTCTGGGCGGCGACCCTCCTTCCGATCGTGCGCAACACCTATGCTGGCTTGCGCGCGGTGCCGCCCCACCTGGTGGAAGCCGCAACGGGCATGGGCATGACGCCGCGGCAGGTTTTGTGGCGCGTCGAACTTCCAAACGCCCTCTTCGTGATCTTCGGCGGCATCCGCACGGCGCTCGCGATCTGCGTCGGATCCGCGCCGCTGGTCTTTCTGATCGGCGCGGGCGGACTTGGCGAACTGATCTTCACCGGGATCTCGCTGGACGAACTCCCGATGATGATGGCCGGGGCCATTCCCACGGCAATGATCGCGGTCCTGGTCGATTTCGTATTCGGCCAGGTCCAGTACTACCTCGTCCCACGAGGCATCAATCCGTTGCGATAACAAAATGAGAGAGAGGAACTGAAATGAACTTCGCACCGAAACTTGCCAAAACCCTTCTATCAGCGGCGGCCATCGCGCTCGTCGCAACCTCCGCCTGGGCAGCGACGCTTACCGTCGGCGGGAAAAACTTCACCGAGCAGCTGATCATAGCAGAGATCACCAAGCAGCTCCTCGAGAGCAAGGGCTACACCGTCGACAAGAAGGACGGCATGGGCACCAAGATCGTCCGCGCCGCACTGGAGAACGGAGAGGTCGATCTTTATTGGGAATATACCGGGACGTCACTCATCACCTTCAACAAGGTGACGGAACGGCTTTCGCCGGAGGAGACTTACAACCGCGTCAAGAAACTGGATGGCGAAAAAGGCCTCGTCTGGCTGGCGCCGTCCGCGGCGAACAACACCTACGCCTATGTCATCAAGCCGGGCAACGCCAAGACGGAAGGCATGGAGACGATCTCCGACCTCGCCAAGGCGTATAACGACGGCAAGGAAATTCTCATGGGGACGACGGCCGAATATCCCAAGCGCCCCGACGGCCTGATCGGCTTGCAGGAGGTCTACGGTTTCGAGGCCGGGCGCGCCAATGTGCGGCCGATGGACCTTGGTCTTGCCTACAACGCGCTCGCCAATGGTGATCTCGACACGATCGCCGCCCAGGCGACCGACGGCCAGATCGCAGCACTCGGCCTGAAGACGCTGAAGGACGACAAAGGCTTCTTCCCGAACTATGCGCTGACCCCCGTCGTGCGCAAGGAAGTCCTCGACGAGAATCCGGATCTTAAGGGTACGCTCGAAGCGGTCTCGACGAAGCTCGACGATGCAACGATGCAGCGTTTGAACAGCGAGGTCGATGTCGAGAAGAAAACCATCGAAACCGTGGCCGCCGACTACCTGAAGTCGCTCGGCATGTAAGGCCAAGCTCTTCGCGTCCTATCGAATGTCTCGCCCGCCTGCAGGTTCTCCCGCAGGCGGGAGGGGAAGGTGCGTGCCGGAAAGCCGGGCGCCAAATGCATGGCTCGGCCAATGCCGGCCACCTTTTTGAGGAACCCCGAGAATGGTCAAGATATCAAGCGTCCGCGTCCGCCCGCTCGTCCTGCCGCTGAAGCAGCCCTACCACTGGTCCTACGGCATTCGCGAAGCATTTGCTGTCAATCTCATCGAGGTCGAGGCGGATGACGGCACGGTCGGTATCGGCGAGTGCACGGTTGCGCCGGATCAGACCGGAACCGCGGCCATCCTTCACCGCCTGGCCAACCATCTTGTCGGCCATTCGCCCCATGACGTGGCGCCGCTCATCGCGCGCATCTTCCATCAGGAATATCTCGGGCACGGCGCGAATATCATGCGGGCGGCCAACCAGATGTTCTCAGGCATCGACATGGCTATGTGGGACCTTCAAGGCAAGCTCGCCGGCCTGCCAGTGCACCAACTGCTTGGCGGGGCGCACCGGAAGGCGGTCGGCTACTTTTATTTCCTTCAGGGCGAGACCGCCGAAGAGCTTGCACGTGATGCCGCCGTCGGTCATGCCCAGGGCGAGCGTGTCTTTTATCTCAAGGTTGGCCGCGGCGAGAAGCTCGATCTGGAGATCACCGCGGCGGTTCGCCGCGAGATCGGCGACGCGCGCCTGCGCCTCGACGCAAACGAAGGCTGGAGCGTGCACGAGGCGATCAACATGTGCCGCAAGCTCGAGAAGTACGACATCGAGTTCATCGAGCAGCCGACGGTGAGCTGGAGCATTCCCGCCATGGCGCATGTGCGTGAGAAGGTCGGCATTCCGATCGTTGCGGATCAGGCCGCCTTCACACTCTACGATGTGTACGAGAT
Organism: Sinorhizobium psoraleae; assembly: GCF_013283645.1. GTDB lineage: Bacteria > Pseudomonadota > Alphaproteobacteria > Rhizobiales > Rhizobiaceae > Sinorhizobium > Sinorhizobium psoraleae. The sequence goes on along the minus strand of NZ_JABEKV010000003.1, from coordinate 392,332 downwards.
CTGCCGCCAGCGGGCCGCCGACATGATTTGCATCGGCCCGCGCGAGATCGGCGGAATACAGCCGATGATGAAGGCGGCCGCTGTAGCGGAATCCGCCGGGCTGAAAATCTGCATCCATTCTTCCTTCACCACCGGGATTACCACCTGCGCCGAGCACCACATCGGGCTAGCCATCCCCAATCTCGACGATGGCAACCAGATCATGTGGCAGCTCGTCCAGAAGGATATCGTCTCCTCGCCTGACCTGGCGCCCAGGAACGGCTGGCTCGATGCCTTCACGAAACAGGGTCTCGGTTTCCAACTTGCCGACGACCTCGTCGCCAAAGGTGAAAGACGCTACACGGCAAGCCGATGACCACGGTCGAAACATCCCGGGAGACGATCGAGGCGGTTTGCCTGTCGGTGCTGACAGGCCATGGCGCGACTGTCGATAATGCGCTGCCCGTGGCGCAGGCGATCGCCAGGGCGGAGGCGGACGGCAATCGCGTCTGCGGCCTCTACTATCTGCCGATTTTCTGCAGGCATTTGACGGTCGGCAAGGTCGATGGAGAAGCCGTTCCAGACGTGACGACACGCGGTGCCACGGTCGCGGTCGACGCACGGTACGGCTTCGCGCATCCTGCCATTGCCGCCGGCATGCCGGCCCTGATCGGCGCCGCACGAGGCGCCGGCGTCGCGGCCATGGCAGTGCGCAACTCGTACAATTGCCTCGCGCTCGGCCATCACGTCCTCCCGCTCGCCGATGCCGGCCTGATCGGCATCTGCCTGTCGAATGCGCCCGCCTCCGTCGCGCCGCCCGGCGCGACGGAGGCGCTCTTCGGCACGAATCCGCTTGCCTTCGCCATACCTTCGACAGAAGGGGCTCCTCCCATTGTCGTCGACCAGAGCATGAGCGCCGTCACCAAGACGGAGATGATCCTGCGCCGCAATCGCGGAGAGGCGATCCCGACCGGCTGGGCACAGGACAAGCATGGGAAGCCGACGACCGACGCGGCCACCGGCCTGGAAGGTTCCCTTCTGCCGGCTGGCGGGCACAAGGGTGCCAATATCGCCCTTCTCGTGGAAATCCTTGCCGCCGCCCTGACCGGTTCGGCGCTGAGCACAGAGGCGAGCGCCTTTGGAAACGACGAGGGCGGCCCGCCGCGCGTCGGGCAATTCCTGATTGCCATCGATCCCGGCCATTTCTCCGCCGGGCACTTTTGCGATGCCGTCAACGGTTTGACCGCATCCCATGAAGCCGCCGGCGTAAGGCTTCCCGGACACTCCGGACGAAAGCGGGCGGTATGCGTCGATGCCGATCTTTGGCAGACGGCCTTGCGGCTTTCAAAACCGGAAGGCGCCCAGGAGTCTCAATCGAACTGAACAACACAGCGACGTCAATCGTCGAATGACGCCCAACCTAGATCAAGGCATTTGCTCCGACTGTCCAAACGAGTCCGGCGACGGCGCAGGCAAGCAGCGTCGCGATGATCGAAGCTTGGAAACGGAAGATTGCGATGGCGGCCGCCGCTGTGAGCACGAGCGATGGCAGCACCAGTGAGGATAGATCGGGGACATCGAGCGCGAACCAACCGAGCCTCCACGTCACCACCTCTGCAAACAGCGTGTGCAGCCCGAACCAGACGGCGAGGTTGAGGATCACCCCGACGACCGCGGCGGTGATTGCCGACATTGCGCCGGTCAGCGCCACGTTGTTGCGAAGGCGCTCGATGAAAGGCGCTCCGAGGAAAATCCAAAGGAAGCAGGGAACGAAGGTCACCCAGGTCGTCAGGATAGCCGCAAGCGTCGCCGCCGTCATCGGGTTCAGCGAGCCCGGATCACGGTAGGCCCCCATGAAGCCGACGAACTGGACAACCATGATCAAAGGGCCAGGCGTCGTTTCGGCCATTCCGAGGCCGTCGAGCATCTCGCCGGGCTTCAGCCAGCCGTAGTGCTGAACCGCTTCCTGGGCGACATAGGCGAGCACGGCATAAGCTCCGCCGAAGGTGACGACGGCCATCTGGCTGAAGAACAGCCCGATCTGGGTAAAGATATTGTCCACGCCGAGGAAGGCGGTAAGCAGCATCAACGGAACGAGCCAGAGCGCGAAGAACGCCGCCGAGACACGCAGCGACCAGGAAAGGTTCGGACGGGCATGGGCCGGAGTTTCCTCTCCGAGCAGCGAATCTTCGTCCTTCAGGACAGGACCGGATCCCGCCTTGTGACCGCCGCCAATCCGGAAGAGCGGCGAACCGGACCGGCCGCCGACATAGCCGAATATACCCGCGGCCAGGATGATCAGCGGGAATGGGACGCGGAAGAAGAAAATGGCGACGAAAGCGGCCGCCGCGATGCCGATCATCAGTCGGTTCTTGAGTGCCCTGGCACCGATCCGGAATACGGCATGAATGACAACGGCGAGCACAGCCGCCTTCAGGCCGAAGAACAGCCCTTCGACGACGGTGACATTGCCAAAGGCTGCGTAGATATAGCTCAAGCCGAGAATGGAGAGGAAACCCGGCAGCACGAACAGCGTGCCGGCAACGAGGCCGCCGGCGGTACGGTGCAGGAGCCAGCCGATGTAGACCGCAAGCTGCTGCGCCTCCGGTCCCGGCAGCAGCATGCAGTAGTTCAGGGCATGCAGAAAACGGTGCTCGCCGATCCAGCGTTTTTCGTCGACGAGGATGCGATGCATCACCGCAATCTGGCCGGCAGGACCGCCGAAACTCAAAGCCGCAATTCTTGCCCAGACCCGTACGGCCTCGCCGAACGGAATCCCGTGGGCGTATTCCTGCCGCGCCGCTCCCGGCGCGGCCCTGTTTGCAGTTTCGGTCATTTACGAATCCTTTTTCGGCGATGGCCAGTTATGCGTTTCGTCGGTAGCATCCCGGCACCAGCGGTAAAAGGCGTCGTAGAGCAGCATCCCGGCCTCCAGTTGCTCAAGATCGTCGGCATACATACGCGACAGACCGAGTGATGCCGCCAAAAGACCGGGCGCTTCCGGAGCGAGATCGAGGCGGGCGGTGTCCGCGCCGCGCACGATCATGGCGAGCCGCTGCAACGGTTCGGTGGAAAGACCGAATTCCTCGACCATGACGTCGAAGGTGCAAAGCTCGCCCTTGTGGCTCCAGCGGATCGGGGCATCTATGTCGAAGGGCGTCGCGGCGAAGCGCTCGCCGACCACCTCGACCTCGGCAGGCGACACGAACAGGAAGACTGCCTGCGGATCGACGAAGCGGCGGATCAGCCAAGGGCAGGCGATGCGGTCGATCTTCGGCCGCGCCCTTGTCACCCAGACGGTGCGTCCGCTCGTATCCCGCTCCGGTATCGCGGAAGCGGGTACGGCCGGATAGCCAAGCTCAGCCCAGGCTTCGAAGCCGCCTTCGAGCACGTCGGCGGCAATGCCATAGTGGCGAAGCCAGGCAGCGACACCGTAGCTGAGTTTCTTGCCGCGATGACAGATGATCACCGCTGAGTCGCGATCGAGCTCCGCAACCCACTCCTGTACATTGCGATAATCGCGCCGCATGGAGCCGGGCACCAAACGCGGATCAGCGCCGAAATCCTCGTCGATCCGGATATCGATGAGCGCGGGGCACCTGGGGGTGCCGATCAGGCGGGCAAGTTTCTCGGGGGAAATTTCAAGCAGTGACGACATATGACGCGTCCTCCGTGTGAGCGGTTGATTGGACGCGATGCTTCGGCTGTCGCCTCGTGGGGTGATCGCAACCCCCATGCGCGGTGTTTTCCGCTCTTTGCCCGGTCCTGTCAAGCGGTTCGACTCGTAGGAAACGCAGAGGCCTGATCGTCGCGCAATACGTCGATAATGGTTCGCCTTTGCCCAACGCGTGTACTTGGATGTTTCGCCCCTAACAAATCCGCGCAAAAGAGAACATTTGGAGAACTTCTCCCTGTCATAACTCCGACTGCCGGTTTATAAGGAACGGATGGTTCAAAGAGCAGGCAGTGCGGATCTCCCGCTTCATGGTGGCAAGGTTCCCCGGTGGCTGGGCGATCGTATGACGAAGCTTGGTGCGGTCATCACTGAGGCGATCGTGATCGAATATGGCCGCGACGAGTTTCTCCGGCGTTTGGCGCACCCTTTCTGGTTTCAGTCCTTGGGCTGCGTCATGGGGATGGATTGGCACTCTTCCGGAATCACAACCAGTGTCATTGGCGCTTTGAAGCGCGGCCTCGCACCTCTTTCGCGGGAATTGGGTATTCATGTTTGCGGAGGACGTGGGCGAAACTCGAGGCAGACACCAGACGAATTGATAGACATCGGTAACCGCGTCGGCATCGACGGCGGCGGTCTCGCAACTACCAGCCGGCTCGTCGCAAAGGTCGACAGCGCGGCGGTTCAAGATGGTTTCCACCTTTACCTGCACAGTTTCATCGTGGCCGACGACGGCAAATGGGTGGTCGTGCAGCAAGGCATGAATGGCGATAAGCGACAGGCTCGGCGCTATCACTGGCTATCAGAAGGCGTTTCCAGTTTCGTCGATTCTCCCCATGCAGCGATAGAAGGAAGGCGCCAAGGTGAAATCGTCAATCTCGCCGACAGGCGTGCCGCTGCGTCGCGACGTAGTCAGCTTGACCTTTTAACCTCTCACGGGCCCGATCGAATTGTCCGGGAGGTATTCGCGATGGACCGGGAGGTCAAAGCGAAGGAACTCGCGCAACCCCTGCTGCCGCACCTTGTAATGCCGGCACATCATGAGGTGCGAGAGGAAAACATCAACATGAAGCGGTTGCATGCAACGCTTGCTGCGGCGGCCGATCGCGGACCGGAAGATTTCGAACAGCTCCTGCTCGTGCCAGGCGTCGGTGCGCGGACGGTCAACGCGCTCGCGATGGTGGCAGAAGTGGTGCATGGCGCCCCCTACCGCTTTGCCGATCCCGCGCGGTTCTCCCTTGCGCACGGCGGCAAGGATCGCCACCCGCTTCCCGTGCCACTCAAAATCTACGATCAGACGATCCGCGTAATGAAATCGGCTGTGACCAAAGCGCGGCTGGGTCGCGATGAGGAACTGCAGGCGCTGAGACGCTTGGACGATCAGGCGAGGCAGCTGGAGAAATACGTTACAGGCCCAGATCTAAAAGAAATTGTCGCCGGGGAGTTCCGCCGGTCCCCCGAATGGGACGGTCGCAGCGTCTTTGGCTGGGAGGCATATCCTGAGCAGTCCGACGAGAAAGCACGCTCCTAGGCGGGGGTGGGCGGTGTTGGATAGACAAAGGACCATCGGACGAAATTAGTTGCGCTCTCGGTTCGGGAGCACCCTTGCCGCAACCACCCAGTTGCGAGGCAAAAACGCATTCTCGTTCCAAGAGGATCCCATAATGTATCGACGTGAACTCACACCCTGTTTGTGGTGATCAGGTGCAAGGCAGAATTGCCCCTTGTGACCGCCGTTGCTGACAGCTTGCGATCGAATGTCGCCAGTTGGCCCCACGCGCCTTGGCGAGCGACGCGAATCATTCGAGCGCATCATCATGGGCCACATGGCCCGGATTCGATTATTCCGGACCGCAGCATGCGTGTGTCCGCGTGATGCTGAAGCGGCGCAAAGGCTGCTTCCAGTTACTTCCGGAACTGCCGCACTGGCAGAGCCGGTGTATTTCCACTGACAGATCGATCGCGCGTGCGGGCTGAACGTACGCTGGCCATCGCATCAGGAACGATAAAGCGGTGAACCCGTCGCAGACGGCCGCATTGGCGAGTGTCAACTGACTGCTGGACACTCAGATCAAGAAGGAAAGCACCATGTCCAAGACCTCCTTCAGCATTAATCCATCGGCCCTTCTGGCAGCAGCGCGAAGCCCAGCCTTCTTGAGCCACGCTGCACAGATTGCCGAGACAATCCGCCGTCGGAGGCGGATCAGTCGGGCACGCGGCTGCGCCTTGCATGAGATGCCGGATCACATCCTCAAGGACATCGGCGTAACGCGTTTCGAAGTTGAACACCTCGTCGGCTCTGCACGAGCCAGCAACTGGCACAAGGGCGCGTGAAGCGGCCGAGTGCCACGGTCTCCCTCCGATCGAAAGCAGATGAGAATGACCATGAAAACGCACCTTCTCTCCGGCGCCCTGTCCGCAGCGATTCTGATCGCCGCCGGCCCGACACTTGCCCATGATGCGAAGTACCACCTGGCAAAGAACACGGAACTGAAACAGTTCGGCGGCAACCAGCTTCCGACGCCGGTTGCCGATGGTGCCCAAGTTCCTCTGTGGGCAAATCTGACCGGTCATCGCTCCTCCGCCTCTACGGCGAACGAAGGAGCGCAGGCTTATATCGATCAGGCGATGATGCTGAGTTTCGGGTTCAACCATGCCGAAGCTGCACGCAGTTTCAGGCAAGCACAGAAACTTGATCCATCTTGCTCGATCTGTTTCTGGGGAGAGGCGCTCGTGCTCGGTCCGAACATCAACGCACCGATGGATCCCGATGCAAATGCTGCGGCAATGGCGGCGGTGGCACAGGCCACGGCCCTGGCGCCGAACGCATCTCCGCGTGAGCAGGCGTTAATCGCCGCCCTGGCCCATCGCTATGCTCCGGATACCGAACGTACAGTTCTTGACCAAGCCTATGCAGATGCCATGGCCGAAGTCGCCGGTAAGTTTCCGAACGACGACGATATTGCCGTTCTTTATGCAGAGGCGTTGATGGATCTCAGCCCCTGGGACTACTGGACCGACGGCGGCGCAAAGCCGAAGGGAAGGACTGCGGAGATCATCTCGACGCTTGAACGGGTGCTGGCGCGCAACGCGAACCATGTCGGTGCGATCCATCTCTACATCCATGCTGTCGAGGCCTCGACGACGCCCGAGCGGGCGGAGCTACACGCCGATCGCCTGGCGAAGATGGAGATCGATGCCGGTCATCTCGTTCACATGCCCTCTCACATCTACTACCGCGTCGGACGCTACGCGGATTCGCTTGCGGTCAACCGCCGTGCGGTCGCGACGGATGAGTCTTTCTTCAAAGCCGTGGCGCCCGAGGGGCTCTATGCAGGCGGCTACTATCCGCACAATATCCACTTCCTGCTGGTTTCGGCGCAGATGGCCGGCGACGGACCGACTGCAATCGAGGCGGCGCAGAAGCTCTCCGGGGTGATTTCGGACGAGCTCGCGCGCGCCGCACCTGCCTTCGTTCAGCCGATCAAGGCCGCGCCCCTCTTCGCGCATGCCCAGTTCAGCGATCCTGAAACGATCCTCGGGGTCGCGCGTCCCACTGGCGCCTTCCCGTTTGTTGACGCGGCCTGGCATTATATGCGCGGGGTGGCCCAGGCTGCGCGTGGTGATCTTGGGGCTGCTCGGGTCGAAGGGGCGGCGATTGCCGAGATCGCGCGATCGTCCGACTGGAGCGAGTTGGAGGCCGGCGGAATGCCCGCTGCCGACGTGTTGGAAATAACCGGGCACGTCCTCACGGCGCGTATCGCCCAAGCGGGCGATGATTGGCCGGCTGCCGCCCGCGCATTCGCAGATGCCAAGAAAGTGGAGGATCGCCTTTCCTATATGGAGCCGCGCCATTGGTATTACCCGCTCGGGCAGTCGCTCGGGGCGGCGCTGCTCCGCGTCGGCGATCTCGATGGCGCGGAGAAGGCCTTTCTCGAGAGCCTCGATCTTGCTCCGAACAATGGCTGGGCATTGTTCGGCCTGAGCGAGGTCTACCGTGCACGCGGCGACGAGGCCCTGGTTGAAAAAACGACGCGTCGATGGCGCGAGGCCTGGGTCGGCAACACGTCGATGCTGCGGCTCGACCGGCTTTGACGGTCTGCGAACGGAGGGGCGCGGCTTCGGCGGCTTCCTCCGGCGGATCCGTCACCGCGTCGCAAAGGCCCGCCCTGCTCTTCCATGCCGGGGCGAGCATCGCATTCGTGCTGGATGTGCCCGTTGATCTAATCGGCCCCAGCGTTGACGCGGTGTACGAGCGTGCTCGGCCGGCTCCATAGATCGCACCCGCGCGGTAGCGATGCTCGTGCCCCGATCGTTTCCTTGGCGCGGCGCATCGGTCTGTCGCGCGGCACCATGAACTCACGGAAAACACGACTGTCGCGGTGGTCTGTTGGTCGCACGCGTGCCGATCGCAGGCCCGCATGGAGGAAGCCATCAAGATCGGAGCCGCGATATTGCCGGACGAACGGAAAAGCTAAGGCACGGGTCGCGCCAGCACCGGTGCCATGGCCAGAGCACGTCGAGTCACGCTTCCGCAACCCGTCATGCCAGTCGCCGCTTGCAGAGCTCCTCTCCTCCCATAAGCGTCGAAGGACTCGCTCTTTACGAGTGGCAGTGTCGGCGCGCGGCAGCAAGCCCGATATCCACTTCTTGTTGAGCTGCGCCATGCACCGCCCGGAAATTGTTGATCCTGTTGTCTGGGGAAAGTATTCCTTTTGTCGACAAGAGGATTTTGCCAAATGACCGACACCGACAACAATTCCCTCCCGGAACGCAAGCGGGGCTCCGGCGTGAAGATGGTCTACGACCTTCTTCGCGACGAGATCCTTGATCTTGTCCTGCCGCCCGGCAGCCCAATCGACGAGGTGCAACTGGCCGAGCGCTTCAAGCTCTCCCGCACGCCGATCCGTGAGGCACTGGTGCGGCTGGCAGGAGAGGGGCTGATCGACACGTTGCCGAATCGATCGACGATGGTGTCGAACATCGATTTCCTCAACCTTCACACATTCTTCGAGGCACTGGTGCTGATGTACCGGGTGACGACCCGGCTCGCGGCGCAGAACCACCGCCCGGAAGACCTGCCGGTGATCCGCGGCTTCCACGAAGATTATGCGGCGGCCGTCCAGTCGCGCGACGCACTGGCCATGATCGCCACCAATGCAGCTTTTCATGCGGCAATCGCCGAGGCCGGCCGCAACCCCTATTTCACCGGCCTGTTCCGCCGGTTGCTCGATGAAGGGCGGCGGATTCTCCGCCTCTACTACCAGTCCTATGAGGAACAGTTCCCACAGCGCTTCGTCGACGAGCACGCGGAAATCATCGCGGCGATCGAAGCGCGCGATGTGGAGGCGGCCGATCGTCTCGGCAAGGCGCATGCCGAGCAGATCGTCGAGCAGGTGCAGAAACTGTTCACCCGAAACAACAAGCTCGACATTGACCTGTAGCGGCCTGTATTTTTCTTGTCGACAAATAAAATACAAGACGCTATTGTTCGCTTCAAGGGCACGGAAGCGGCACCAAAGGGCACGCCCGTGGCCCCGCGACAAGACAAGAGGAGTTTCAAATGAAGGCGAAGATTTTCTCCGGCGTCATCCCCGCCTTGATGACCCCCTGCAAGGACGACCGCACCCCCGATTTCGACGCCCTCGTGCGGAAGGGCAAGGAGCTGATCGCGCAGGGCATGTCCGCTGTCGTCTATTGCGGCTCGATGGGTGACTGGCCGCTTCTGACCGACGCACAGCGCATGGAAGGCGTCGAGCGTCTGGTCAAGGCCGGCATCCCGGTCATTGTCGGCACCGGGGCCGTCAACACCGCGTCCGCTGTCGCCCACGCCGCCCACGCCCAGAAGGTCGGTGCCCAGGGCCTGATGGTCATCCCGCGCGTGCTTTCGCGTGGCTCGGTCGTCGCCGCCCAGAAGAACCACTTCAAGGCCATTCTCTCGGCCGCTCCGGATCTGCCGGCGGTCATCTACAACAGCCCCTATTATGGTTTCGCCACCCGCGCCGACCTGTTCTTCGCCCTGCGCGCCGAGCATCCGAACCTCGTCGGTTTCAAAGAGTTCGGGGGCGCCGCCGACATGCGCTATGCGGCCGAGAACATTACCAGCCGTGACGATGGCGTCTCATTGATGATCGGCGTCGACACCGCCGTGTTCCACGGTTTCGTCAACTGCGGCGCAACCGGCGCCATCACCGGCATCGGCTGCGTGCTGCCGAAGGAAGTCATCCATATGTGCAACCTGTCGCAGGCAGCCGCCGAGGGCGACGTCGATGCACGCCAGCGCGCACTGGAACTGGAGCAGGCGCTTGCCGTGCTTTCCTCATTCGACGAAGGGCCGGATCTGGTTCTCTACTTCAAGTACATGATGGTGCTGAAGGGCGACAAGGAATACACGCTGCACTTCAACGAGACCGACGTGCTGTCGGAAAGCCAGCGCGGTTATGTCGAAGCGCAATTCAAGCTCTTCAACACCTGGTATGCCGAGTGGAGCAAGCTTCCGGGCGCCGTACAGAAGTACAAAGCCTGATCGCCGCATCGGCCCCCAAAACAGAAGGCCCTCCGATCGGAGGGCCTTTTCTCGTTGGTGCCTTCGATTTCGAATCGACCATCGTGCAGCAATTCAAAGCGTCCGATTGGACGCGCCGCGCAGTAGACGTGCAGACGCCTTATCTTACGCGACGGCGTCCAGCCCCAGGGCGAGCAGTCGGTCGATCTGGTCGATCTCGGCCTGTGTCAAGACGACGCCCTCTGCCTCGGACCTGGCGCGCGCCAGGAAGCGCCGCTGCGAGGGAAGGCGGGCCCCCTGACCGACGATCGCCTCAAACAGAACCTCCGCGCGGGCAAAGGGATTGCCCGGCCGTCCGGCCGCGAAGGCCTCCGGCGAGAAGGCGATGATGAGTTCGCCGTGGAACGGCGCCAAGGTGGTCGTGCCGAGGTAATCAAGCACTTCAGGGCTTGTCAGGTCGCCGATCATGATGCCCGCGAGAAGCTCGATCATCGTTCCAATCGCCGAGCCCTTGTGGCCGCCGAACGGCAACATTGCGCCGGCGAGCGCCGCTTCAGGATCGGTCGTCGGCTTGCCTTCGGCATCAATCGCCCAACCCTCCGGCAAGGGCTTTCCGGCTCTCCGGTGCAACTCGATCTCGCCGCGCGCCGCGACCGAGGTCGCGAAGTCGAAGACGTAGGGCGGCTTGCCTTCGCGCGGCCAGCCGAAGGCGAAGGGATTGGTACCGAGCAGCGGCTTGTTGCCGCCGGTCGGCGCCACGGTCGCATAGCTCGGGCACATGACGAGGCCGGCGAGCCCTTCGCCCGTCAGTCCTTCGACTTCAGGCCAAAGCGCCGAGAAATGCGTGCAATCATTGATGACGAGTGCGGCGAGGCCGAGCGCCCGGGCACGTTCGGTCAGGACAGGCAGGCCGAGCTCGAAGGCCGGATTGGCGAAGCCGCCCTTGGCGTTCACCTTGATAATGGCCGACCCCTCCTGCTTTTGGAGTTCCGGCACGGCGTCCGGCTTCACCTTGCCCGCCTTCACTGTTCGCAGAGCCCCTTCGATGCGATAGATACCGTGCGATTTGCAGGCGTCACGCTCGCCGGCGACGATGACGCGAGCAAGCGCCCCAGCTTGAACGCTATTGAGCCCCGCCTTGCGGAAGATCGCCTCGACGCGCTCGTGCAGAGCACTGATGGGAAGGGTTGTGGTTTCGCTCATGGCATTGCCTCTAGTCGCTACGGGCGGGCGGAACGGTTGATGTCGTGCATACAAACAGTATACAAAGTTTCGACAAGTGCAATTCGTTCGCGGGTTGATCTTTGCCGAAGCACCGATTTTTTGAGAAAGGAACGTCAGATGGTCTTTACCCCAAAAGGAAAACACCTCGTCGCCGGCCAATGGCTCGACGGCGCGGGCACATTCGGCTCCGCCCCGGCCCACGGCCCGGTGCATCACTTTGCCATAGGCACCGTCGAACTGGTGAACCGGGCCTGCGAGGCGGCCGAGGAAGCCTTCTGGAGCTTTGGCTATTCCTCGCGGGCGGAGCGCGCGGCCTTCCTGCGCGCCATTGCCGACGAGATCGAAGTCCGTGCCGATGCCATCACCGAGATCGGCAGCCAGGAGACCGGTCTGCCCGAGGCCCGTCTGCAGGGTGAACGCGGCCGGACCACCGGGCAGCTTCGGTTGTTCGCCGACCACATCGAAAAGGGCGAGCACCTGGACCGCCGCTTCGACGCGGCGATGCCGGACCGCCAGCCGGCGCCGCGCCCGGAGATTCGGCTCATCCAGCGGCCGATCGGTCCGGTCGCCGTCTTCGGCGCCTCGAACTTCCCGCTCGCCTTCTCGACAGCCGGCGGCGACACCGCTGCGGCGCTCGCCGCAGGCTGCCCCGTGGTCGTGAAGGGCCATTCGGCGCATCCAGGCACCGGTGAAATCGTCGCCCAGGCGATCGAGGCAGCCATCCGCAAGACCGGCGTCCACCCCGGCGTGTTCTCGCTGATCCAGGGCGGTAGCCGCGAAGTCGGCCATGCCCTGGTGCAGCACCCACTGATCAAGGCCGTCGGCTTCACCGGTTCGCTGGCTGGTGGCCGTGCGCTCTTCGATCTCTGCGCCGCACGACCCGAGCCGATCCCGTTCTTCGGCGAACTCGGCTCGGTCAACCCGATGTTCCTGCTGCCGGAAGCCCTGAATGCCCGCGCGGAGACGCTCGGCCAAGGCTGGGCCGGTTCGCTGACCATGGGCGCCGGCCAGTTCTGCACCAATCCAGGCATCGCAGTGGTCGTCAGTGGTGCCGCCGCGGACCGCTTCACGACAGCCACTGTCGAGGCGCTCGCCAAGGTCGCGCCGCAGACGATGCTGACCGACGGCATCGCCAAAGCCTATCATGACGGGCAGGCGCGCTTTGCCAGCCGCAACGCCGTCAAGCCGTTGCTCGTCACTCAGTCGTCCGATCGCACCGCCTCGCCCAACCTCTTCGAGACGACCGGCGCGCAGTTCCTCTCAGATCATGCGCTCGGCGAGGAGGTCTTCGGACCTCTGGGGCTCGTGGTCCGGGTGGGCTCGCTCGAGGAGATGGAGCAACTCGCGCACGGGTTCGAGGGACAACTGACCGCGACCATCCACATGGATTCCGCCGACCTGGACGCGGCCCGGCGCCTGCGCCCGGTACTTGAGCGTAAGGCGGGGCGGGTGCTGGTCGACGGCTTCCCGACCGGGGTTGAAGTGGTCGATTCCATGGTGCATGGCGGACCCTATCCCGCCTCGACCAATTTCGGGGCAACCAGCGTCGGCACCCTGTCGATTCGACGTTTCCTGCGTCCGGTGGCCTATCAGAACATGCCGGAGGGCCTGCTGCCGGAGGATTTCCTCGGCTGATCCAAACGGCACGCAAGCAATAAAAGGAGCTTTTCCACAAGGGAAAGCTTCCTTTAATTGCGTGCGGGAGCACGGCTATATACTTTTTGTATTTTTCTTGTATTTTTGCAATTGATTTGTGCGCTTCAATGCGGAATAGTCCGCCGCCGTAAGACGGCACACCATTTCAGGGAGAGAGAGATAATGAAGACCTCGGTGCTCGCGTTCGGCCTCGTTGCGGCCACAGCTCTGACCAGCCCGGCCCATGCCGACAAACTTGATGACATCATTGGCTCTGGCACGCTGCGCTGTGCCGTTGTGCTCGACTTCCCACCGATGGGTTCTCGCGACGAGAGCAACAATCCGATCGGCTTCGACGTCGACTATTGCAATGACCTTGCCAAGGCACTCGGCGTAACGGCAGAGATCGTGGAAACCCCGTTCCCGGAGCGCATCCCTGCTCTCATGTCGGGCCGTGTTGATGTCGGCGTTGCCTCGACATCGGACACGCTGGAGCGCGCCAAGACCGTTGGCATGACGATGCCGTACTTCGCCTTCGAGATGGCCGTCACCGCCAACGACAAGACGGGCATCAAGTCCTTCGAAGACATGAAGGGCAAGGTCGTCGGCGCAACGGCAGGCACGTTCGAAGCGATCGCACTGGAAAACCAGGTCAAGGCCTGGGGCGCCGGTGAGTTCCGCCCCTACCAGACGCAGGCTGACGTCTTCCTTGCGCTGAGCCAGGGGCAGATCGACGCCACCGTGTCGACCTCGACTGTCGCCCAGGCCAATGTGAAGACCGGCAAGTTCGCCGGTATCTCCGTTGTTGGCAAGGCGCCGTTCGACACCGATTATGTGGCGCTCTTCACCAACCGCGAAGAATACGGCCTCATCAACTACCTCAACCTGTTCATCAATCAGCAGGTTCGCACCGGCCGCTACAAGGAACTCTACGAAAAGTGGGTTGGCGGCGAGGTGCCGGAGCTGACGGTCAACGGCGTCTATCGCTGATCAAGCCGCTTCTCTTGCGGCGCGAGGCCTACTGCATGTTTCCTTGAATCGTAGCTGATTTAAGGAAGAAACATGCAGCAATTCAAAGTGCTACAGCGTCCTTTGCGCGTCTCATAAGACGCTCGGCGCTGTAGCCTCGCGCCGCTATTCGTTTCCGAAGGGGTGAGACGAAAAATGTTCAGTTATACCTTCCATTGGAATCAGGCGCTGAAGGCCCTGCCGCAGATGCTCGACGGAGCGCTGATCACCTTGCAGGTGGCGCTGCTGTCGATGGTCATCGGCCTCGCACTCGCGCTCGCGTTGACGGCCTGCCGCCTGTCCGGGAACCGCGTCCTTGGTGGCATTGCCGCGACCTGGGTCGAGATCGCCCGCAACACCCCGGCACTGTTCCAGATTTACATGGCCCATTTCGGCCTCGGCAATTTCGGCATCCATCTGAGCCCCTATACGGCGCTGCTCGTCGGGATCGCCTTCAACAATGCCGGCTACCTTGCGGAGAATTTCCGCGGTGCGCTCAAGGCCATTCCGGACACCCAGACGCGCGCCGGTCGCTCGCTCGGGATGACCCCAGTGCAGGCCTTCCGCTACATCGTCCTGCCGCAGATGCTGCGCGTTGCATTCCTGCCCGCCACCAACCAGATGGTCTGGGCGATCCTGATGACGTCGCTCGGCGTCACTGTCGGCATGAATTCCGATCTCGCTGGCGTCACCCAGGAGCTGAACGCGCGGTCGTTCCGCACCTTCGAATTCTTCGCCCTTGCCGCCGTGATCTACTACGTCATCGCCAAGGCCGTGACGCTGGCGGCGCGTGCGCTCGCCTCGCGCCTGTTCCGCTACTGAGAGAGGTGAGAGATGTTCAATACCGCCCTCACCCTAAGTGACCTTGGCTTTCTCGCACAGGGTGCTCTGATGACGCTCGCGGTCACGGCCGTCTCGGTCGCGGCCGGCACCGTGCTCGGTGTCATCTTCGGCGTCGTGCGCAACCAGGTCGGCCCTTACTGGTCGGCGCCGCTCACCTTCCTGCTCGACGTCTTCCGCTCGGTGCCGCTGCTGATCCAGCTCGTCCTCGGCAACGCCTTCCAGTCGATCGCCAAGCTCGGCTGGCCTCCGTTCACGACGTCCTGCGTGGTGCTGTCGCTCTATACGGCCGCCTATTGCACCGAGATCGTGCGCGGCGGCATCGCCTCGGTGCCCCCGACGACACGGCGCTCCGCCCGGTCGCTCGGCATGACCTGGTGGCAGGACATGCGCTACATCGTGGCGCCGCTCGCCACCCGCGTTTCGCTGCCGTCCTGGATCGGTCTGACGCTCGGCGTCATGAAGGACTCCGCGCTCGTGCTCTGGCTTGGGCTGATCGAACTGCTGCGCGCCTCGCAGGTGCTCGTCACCCGCCTGCAGGAACCGCTGCTCATCCTCATGATCTGCGGTGCCATCTATTTCCTCATCAGCTTCCCAATCGCCCGGCTCGGCGGTTATCTTGAAAAACGGTGGTCCAATGATTGAGATCCAGAACGTCCGCAAATCCTTCGGCTCGCTGGAGGTTCTCAAAGGCATCGACCTCACCGTCGAGAAGGGTGAAGTCGTGACGGTCATCGGCGGCTCCGGCTCCGGGAAATCGACGCTGCTCACCTGCATCAACGGCCTCGAGCCGATCGATGCGGGCCGCATCATGGTCGACGGTACCGAGGTCCACGCCAAGACGACCGACCTCAACAAACTGCGCCGCAAGATCGGCATCGTCTTTCAGCAGTGGAACGCCTTTCCGCACCTGACCGTTCTCGAGAACGTCATGCTGGCGCCGCGCAAGGTGCTTGGCCTTTCCAAGGAGAAGGCCGAGGAGATTGCCGTCAAGCAGCTCACCCATGTAGGCCTTGGCGAGAAGCTCTCGGTCTATCCGGCCCGCATGTCGGGCGGCCAGCAGCAGCGCATGGCAATCGCCCGCGCGCTCGCCATGTCGCCGGAATACATGCTGTTCGACGAAGTGACCTCGGCGCTCGATCCCCAGCTTGTCGGCGAAGTTCTCGATACGCTGCGCATGCTCGCCTCCGAGGGCATGACGATGATCTGCGTCACGCACGAGATGAAGTTCGCCCGCGAGGTGTCCGACCGGGTGGCCTTCTTCCAGAAGGGCGTGATGGCGGAAATCGCGCCGCCGGAAGCGCTCTTCGGTGCACCGAAGGATCCCGAACTGCAGAAGTTTCTCGCAGCGACGCACTGAGGCGATCATGAAGGATGCAGCTCAGCCTGACCTCATCGTCATCGGCGCCGGCGTTGTCGGCCTTTCCGCCGCAATCGCGGCCCAGGCACGGGGGCTTTCGGTCACCGTACTCGATCGCGAGGGCCCTGCTGCCGGAGCCTCGGCGGGCAATGCCGGGGCTTTCGCCTTCACCGACATCCTGCCGCTCGCCTCGCCCGGTATCCTCAAGAAGGCGCCGAAGTGGCTGCTCGACCCGCTCGGGCCGCTGACCGTTCCGCCCGCCTACGCCGCACAGATCGCACCGTGGATGTTCCGCTTCTGGCGCGCCTGCTCGCCGAAGCGGGTGGCGCATTCGACGGCAGCACAAACGGCGATGATGGACCTGTCGAAGGCGGAGCTGGAGCCCTTCCTCGCGGCGACCGGAACCTTGCCGATGCTGCGCAAGGAAGGCAATCTTCAGGTCTATGAAAGCGAGGCCGAACTGAAGGCTTCGCTGCCCGGCTGGAAGGCGCGGGCGGAGCACGGCATCGAGTTCCGTCACCTCGACGCCTCGGCCATGCGCGAGATCCAGCCCGGCCTTGCACCGCGCTTCACCCATGGGACCTTCACGCCCGGCTGGTATTCGATCGCCGATCCGAAGCTCTACACGCTGGCGCTCGCGGACCATTTCGGCGCCCGGGGCGGTGCGGTCGAACGCGCCGAGATCGTGGCACTGAGGCCGGTCGAGGGCGGGGTCGAACTGACTGCGGCGGATGGCAAGACGCGGCGTGCCCGCCACGTGGTGCTTGCGGCCGGCGCCTTCTCGCACCGTATCGCCCGCACCCTTGGCGAGCGCATTCCGCTCGAGACCGAGCGCGGTTACAATACCACGCTTCCCTCGAACGCCTTCGACCTGCGGACCCAGGTCACCTTCGGCGGCCATGGCTTCGTCGTCACGCGGCTTTCGACCGGCATCAGGGTCGGCGGTGCCGTGGAACTCGGTGGCTTGACGTTGCCGCCAAACTTCCGTCGCGCGGAAGCCATGCTGAAGAAGGCGCAGACCTTCCTGCCGGGGCTGAAAAGCGAAGGTGGCGTGCAATGGATGGGCTTCCGCCCGTCACTGCCCGACAGCCTGCCGGCGATCGGCCGCGCCCGCGCCACGCCGCATGTGATCTACGCCTTCGGCCACGGTCACCTCGGATTGACGCAATCGGCGGGGACCGCCCGGCTCGTCGCCGATCTCTTGACCGGCCAGAGGCCGGCCATCGACATTCAATCCTTCTCGCCACAAAGATTCTGACAGGGCACCGACCATGGCCACCTACACCTTCTCCTGCATCGACGGCCACACCTGCGGCAATCCGGTCCGCCTCGTTTCCGGCGGCGGGCCGAGACTGGAGGGGGCCAACATGCTGGAGAAGCGCGCCCACTTCCTCAGGGAGTTCGACTGGATCCGCACGGGCCTGATGTTCGAGCCGCGCGGGCACGACATGATGTCGGGCTCGATCCTCTATCCGCCGACGCGACCGGACTGCGACGTCGCGGTGCTCTTCATCGAGACCTCCGGCTGTCTGCCGATGTGCGGTCACGGCACGATCGGCACCATCACCATGGCGATCGAGAACGGGCTGATCACCCCGCGCGAACCCGGCAAGCTGTCGATCGACGCACCGGCCGGCAAGGTGGACATCACCTATCGACAGGAGGGCCGGTTCGTCGAGGAGGTACGCCTGACCAACGTGCCCGGGTTTCTCTATGCCGAGGGATTGACCGCCGAAGTCGAGGGCCTGGGTGAAATCGTCGTCGACGTTGCCTATGGCGGCAACTTTTATGCCATCGTCGAGCCGCAAAGGAACTTCCGCGACATGGCCGATCATACGGCCGGCGAACTCGTCGGCTGGAGCCCGAAGCTGCGCGCGGCATTGAACGCCAAATATGAATTCGTCCACCCCGAGCATCCGGAGATCCGGGGCCTCAGCCATATTCAGTGGACGGGCAAGCCGACGCAGGCTGAGGCGCATGCGCGCAACGCCGTGTTCTACGGCGAAAAGGCCATCGACCGTTCGCCCTGCGGTACCGGCACCTCGGCCCGCATGGCGCAGCTCGCCGCCAAAGGCAAGCTCAAGGTCGGCGACGAGTTCGTGCATGAATCGATCATCGGCTCACTGTTCAAGGGCCGTGTCGAGGCCGCGACCAAGGTCGCGGACCGCGATGCCATCATTCCTTCCATCGCCGGATGGGCGCGGATGACCGGCATCAACACGATCTTCATCGACGACCGTGACCCCTTTGCTCATGGATTTGTCGTAAAATGACCCAATCGATCTCGGCTCGCAGCATTCTGGGCGGCGCCGCCCGTGGCCCGATCGTCGCCACTGTGGAGGCGCTGAGCTTCTGGGGCGGGGTCGATCCGGCGACCGGCCGGGTAATTGATGTGCACCATCCACTGCACGGCAACGGTCTGACCGGCGGCATCCTGCTGATGCCGTCGAGCCGCGGCTCTTGCACCGGCTCGGGGGTACTGCTCGACCTAGCGTTGACGGGTCGCGCCCCGGCCGCGCTGGTATTCTGCGAAGCCGAGGACGTCCTGACCCTCGGCGCGCTGATTGCCGCCGAAATGTTCGGCAAGCCGCTGCCGGTATTGCGGATCTCGCGCAAGGCCTTTGAAACGCTTTCGCAAGCAAAGACAGCGCGGATCAGCGAGACGGCGATCGAGGCGGATGATCTGACGATCACGGTCGAACCACCGGCCACGGCTGCGCTCGATCTTTCCGAGGCCGATCGCGCCATGCTGGATGGCACCGACGGCGTCGCGGTCCAGCAGGCCATGCGCATCATCTGCGCCATGGCGGCGCAGCAGGGGGCAGAAGGGCTGGTGGACGTGGTGCAGGGCCATATCGACGGCTGCATCTATGCGAGCCCCGCCAACCTGACTTTCGCCGAGAAGATGGCGGAGATGGGGGCTGAGGTCCGCGTGCCGACGACCATGAACGCCATTTCGGTCGACCGCGCGAATTGGCAGGCGCAGGGGGTGCCGGCCGCCTTCGGCGACCCGGCGGCGCGATTGGCCGACGCCTATGTCCGCATGGGCTGTCGTCCGACCTTCACCTGTTCGCCCTATCTGCTCGACAGTGCACCGCGCGCCGGCGAATCCATTGCCTGGGCGGAATCCAATGCCGTGATCTTCGCCAATAGCGTGCTCGGCGCACGGACGGCGAAGCATCCCGATTTTCTCGACCTTTGCATCGCGCTGACCGGACGTGCACCGCGCTCCGGCGTCTATCTGGACGAACACAGGAAGGCCCGACGGGTGATCGACGTCGACCTGCCGGAAGACGTGGACGATGCATTCTGGCCGCTGGTCGGTTATCTCGCCGGTCGCGTGGCGCCGGATCGTATACCGCTCCTGCGCGGGCTCGCCGCGGGGCAGCCCACGCGCGACGACCTCAAGGCGCTCTGCGCCGCTTTCGGCACCACCTCCGCCGCGCCGATGCTGCATGTGGAGGGCGTCACGCCCGAGGCGGACGGTGCAGCGGCCGAAGACGCGGACCACGCGAACATCTCCCATGCCGACATGGCCGCCGCATGGTCGAGCTTGAACGACGGACCGGACCAAGTGGAACTCGTCGCGATCGGCAGCCCGCATGCCTCGCTCGGCGAATGTCGCGCGCTAGCCGATGCGCTCGCAGGGCGCATGCGGCATCCCGAGGTCGCGGTGATCGTCACGGCCGCGCACCAGGTCATCGCCGAGGCGCGCAGCGAGGGTACGCTCGCCCGGCTCGAGATGAGCGGCGTGCAGGTTCTGCCGGACCTCTGCTGGTGCTCGATTTCCGAGCCGGTCTTCCCGACCAAGACCCGCGCGCTGATCACCAATTCAGGCAAATACGCCCATTACGGTCCCGGTCTCTCCGGCCGCACCGTGCGCTTCGGCAGCCTCGCCGACTGCGTCACCGCGGCTCTGACCGGACGCGTCCCGGCACGGCTGCCGGACTGGTTATCCTGAAAGGAGTTCGCGATGCGCAGCACGAAAACCATTCATGTCATCTCAGCTCACGCCGAAGGCGAGGTGGGCGATGTGATCGTCGGCGGCGTTGCGCCTCCGCCGGGCGAGACGATCTGGGAACAGAGCCGCTGGATCGCGCGCGACCAGACGTTGCGCAACTTCGTCCTCAACGAACCGCGCGGCGGTGTCTTCCGCCACGTCAATCTGCTGGTTCCGCCAAAGCACCCGGAGGCCGATGCCGCCTTCATCATCATGGAACCGGAAGACACGCCGCCCATGTCCGGTTCGAATTCGATCTGTGTCTCCACTGTGCTCCTCGACAGCGGCATCCTCCCGATGCATGAGCCGGTGACGGAGATCACGCTCGAAGCACCGGGCGGTCTCGTGCGCGTCCGTGCCGAATGCCGCAACGGCAAGGCCGAACGCATCTTCGTGCAGAACCTGCCGAGCTTTGCGGAGCGGTTGGACGCAAAACTTGAGGTCGCGGGCATCGGCACGCTGACCGTCGACACCGCCTATGGCGGCGACAGCTTCGTTATCGTCGATGCTGCCGCAATGGGCTTCAGCCTCAAGTCGGATGAGGCCCATGATATCGCTCGCCTCGGCGTGAAAATCACCAATGCCGCCAATGCGCAGTTCGGCTTTCACCACCCCGAAAATCCTGACTGGCAGCATTTCTCCTTCTGCCTCTTCGCGGGACCCGTGGAGCGCACGGCGGAGGGCCTGCGCGCCGGTGCGGCCGTCGCGATCCAGCCGGGCAAGGTCGACCGCTCGCCGACCGGCACCGCGCTTTCGGCACGCATGGCCGTGTTGCACGCCCGCGGCGAGATGGGTCCGGAGGACAGGCTGACGGCGGTATCGCTGATAGGCTCGACCTTCACAGGCCGTATCGTCGGCACGACCGAGGTCGGCGACCGGCCGGCGATCCTGCCGGAAATCTCGGGCCGCGCCTGGATCACCGGCATTCATCAGCACATGCTCGATCCTTCCGATCCCTGGCCCGAGGGTTACCGGCTGACCGACACCTGGGGCGCTCGCTGAGCCGGTTTCGATCGCGGCAAGGAGAGACGGTCAGCGGACGCTGCCGCTGGCAAACCGCAAGGCACGGATCGATCGCGTAGCGACCGACAGGGCCACGCTCCTCGGCTATCGCGGGGCCCATCCCGGCCCCGGTCATGCCGAGCAACAACGGCGCATACCGCTCCCTTGCCGCTGAATGACGAATGTGAAGTGCTTCCTCGCCTTATCGCGCGACGATTTCGGATTGATCTTGAGCATCTTATCCGCTTTCAGTGAGCACTTCAGAGTGCTCCAGCGTCCTTTGCGCGTCTGACTAGACGCGCGGCGCTGTAGAAGCGGATGCGGGAAGCGAAGGGAGTGAAGATGAGCGGAACCGGGACCTGGGACTTCTGGGTGGATCGCGGCGGCACCTTCACCGACGTTATCGGCCGCGATCCCGCCGGCGCGCTCCACGCGCGCAAGGTTCTTTCCGAAAATCCCGAGGCTTACCGCGACGCGGCGGTGCACGGCATCCGGCAGCTTCTTGGGCTTCCAGCGGGCGACGTGATACCGGCCGGCCTCATCGGCGAGGTGCGGATGGGCACGACCGTTGCCACCAATGCGCTTCTCGAACGCAAGGGCGAGCGACTGGCGCTGATCACCACGCGCGGTTTCCGCGATGCGCTGAGGATAGGCTACCAGGAGCGCAAGAAGATTTTTGCGACCGAGATCATCAAGCCGGAAGCGCTCTACCAGGACATCGTTGAACTCGACGAGCGCGTGCTCGCCGACGGTGCGATCGAGCGACCCTTGAGCGAGGATGATGCGCGGCATGCCCTCGAAGACCTGAAGGCGAAAGGCTACCGGGCGATCGCCATCGTCTTCATGCACGCCTACAGATATCCCGACCACGAGGCGCTGGTGGCGCGCCTCGCTCGCGCGATGGGCTTCGAGCAGGTTTCGGTCAGCCACGAGGTCTCGCCGCTCGTCAAGTATGTCGGGCGCGGCGACACCACCGTCATCGACGCCTATCTCTCGCCGGTGCTCGGCCGCTACGTCGCGCAGGTCTCCGACGAACTCGACGTCGTGCGGTCCGGGGCGCGCATCATGTTCATGATGTCGTCAGGCGGCCTGACGGCGGCGGACATGTTCCAGGGCAAGGATGCGATTCTTTCCGGTCCGGCCGGCGGCGTCGTCGGCCTTGCGAAGACCGGGGAGGCGGCCGGCTTCGACCGGATCATCGGTTTCGACATGGGCGGAACCTCGACTGACGTCGCCCATTTCGACGGCGAATACGAGCGCGCCTTCGAGACCGAGGTTGCCGGCGTGCGCGTGCGGGCGCCGATGATGCTGATCCACACGGTCGCCGCCGGCGGCGGTTCGATCCTCCATTTCGACGGCGAGCGTTTTCGCGTCGGCCCGGATTCGGCCGGTGCCAATCCAGGCCCTGCCTGCTACCGCAACGGCGGCCCGCTCGCCGTGACCGACGCCAACGTGATGCTCGGCAAGCTGATGCCGGAATTCTTTCCGGCGCTGTTCGGGCCGGAGCAGAACGAACGGCTCGACGTCGAGACCGTGCGGACACGCTTCGCGGCGCTGGCGAAGGAGATCGGCGACGGGCGCAGCGCGGAAGAGGTCGCCGACGGCTTCATCCGCATTGCGGTTGCCAACATGGTCGAGGCGATCAAGAAGATTTCCGTCCAGCGCGGTTACGACGTGACGCGCTATGCGTTGAGCTGCTTCGGCGGCGCCGGCGGCCAGCATGCCTGCCTGGTGGCGGATGCGCTCGGCATGAAGAACATTCTCGTCCACCCGATGTCGGGGCTGCTATCGGCCTATGGCATGGGGCTCGCGGACATTCGCGCGACGCGGCAGAAGGCGCTCGGCGTAACGCTCGATGACCAGGCGCCGCCGGCAATGGCGGGGCTCGGCCGTGAATTGCAGGAAGAGTGCCTTGCGGAGCTTAAGGCGCAGGCCATCGCGCGGGATCTCGTCCGCACCCATCTTCGCGCTCATATCCGTTATGCCGGCACGGATACCGCGCTCGCCGTCGAGGCGCATTTTCCGGAGCACGACGACGCCGCGCGACTGCGTCGCGAGTTCGAACTCCTGCACAAACGCCGCTTCGGCTTCATCGCCGAGAACAAGGCGCTGGTGATCGATGCGGTCGAGGTCGAGACGGTCGGCGGCGGTGCGGCGCAGATGGAAGCGGACGGTCTTGCCGTCACCTCCGGTGCGCCTGATCTCGGACGGCGAACCCGCTTTTATTCGCAAGGTGCATTCCACGACGCGCCGGTGGTGCTGCGCTCCGAGATCGAGCCGGGGCAAAGGCTGGCAGGCCCGGCAATCGTCATCGAAGCCAACCAGACGATCGTCGTGGAAGACGGCTGGCAGGCGGAGCTGACGGCGAAGGATCATATCGTTCTCACGCGCATCAAGCCGCTGCCCGAGCGCACCGCCATCGGCACCAAGGCCGATCCGGTGATGCTGGAGATTTTCAACAACCTCTTCATGTCGATCGCCGAACAGATGGGCGTCACGCTGCAGAACACCGCCTATTCGGTCAACATCAAGGAACGGCTCGACTTTTCCTGCGCGGTTTTCGACAACAACGGCAATCTCGTCGCCAACGCGCCGCACATGCCGGTGCACCTGGGATCCATGGACGCCTCCGTCGCCACCGCGATCCGGGAAAACCCGGTCATTCATCCGGGCGACGTGTTCCTGATCAACGCGCCCTATAACGGCGGCACGCATCTGCCGGACCTGACGGTGTGCACGCCGGTGTTCGACGATGCCGGTCGCGAGATCCGCTTCTGGGTCGCAAGCCGCGGCCATCACGCGGATATCGGCGGGATTTCGCCGGGATCGATGTCGCCGCTTGCGACCAATATCGAGGAGGAAGGCGTCTATATCGACAACTTCAAGCTCATCGACCGCGGCCGGTTCTGCGAGGAGAAACTGGAGAAGCTTCTGAGCGGCGCACGCTATCCGGTGCGCAACATCCTGCAGAACGTCAACGACCTCAAGGCGCAGGTCGCGGCCAACGAGAAGGGTGTCGCGGAACTGAAGAAGATGATCGCCCAGTTCGGCGAGGACGTGGTCGAAGCCTATATGGGGCACGTCCAGGACAACGCCGCCGAGAGCGTGCGCCGCGTGCTCGACCAGTTGCGCGACGGCGCGTTCTCATACGAAATGGATCAGGGCTGCCGGATCGTCGTGAAGATTTCCGTCGATCGCGAGAAGCGCGAGGCGACGGTCGATTTCACCGGCACGTCGGAGCAGCGTTCGGACAATTTCAACGCGCCGGCGCCGGTGACGCGCGCGGCGGTCCTCTATGTCTTCCGGGTTCTGGTCGAAGCCGATATTCCGATGAATGCCGGCTGCTTACGCCCGATCCGCATCATTATCCCGGAAGGCACGATGCTGACGCCGCGCTATCCGGCGGCGGTCGTCGCCGGCAATGTCGAGGTCAGCCAGGCGGTGACCAATTGCCTGTTCGGCGCCGTCGAGGCGCAGGCCGCCGCGCAAGGGACGATGAACAACCTGACCTTCGGCAATGCGAACTACCAGTATTACGAAACGATCTGCTCGGGCGCTCCCGCGGGTCCCGGCTATAGCGGCGCCGACGCGGTCCACACCCACATGACCAATTCGCGGCTCACCGATCCGGAAATTCTCGAAACGCGGTTCCCGGTGGTGCTGGAGGATTTCCATATTCGCGAAGCTTCCGGCGGCCGCGGCAAATGGTCGGCCGGCAATGGCACCGCGCGCACCATCCGCGCGCGCGAACGGTTGGACTTCGCCATTCTCTCCGGCCACCGCCGCGTCGCGCCCTCCGGGCTGAAGGGCGGAGAGCCGGGCGAACTCGGCCGCAACAGCGTTCGGCGCAATGACGGCAGGATCGAGGAACTGGCCGGCTGCGCTCACACGGTTCTGGAAGCAGGCGAGGCCTTCATCGTCGTGACACCGACCGGGGGCGGTTACGGAAAAGCGTGAGGCGGACTGCTGGCCGGAGGCGCGGCTTGCCTTGCCCGCCTCTAAAGCGTGTCGCGTTCAATCAGACTCATGCGACGCGCTTTAGGCCATTGCTTTTGTGCATGTCGTTGTCCCAAAACCGCTGCACACTTTTGGGCGACATGCATTAGTCTTCAAGCCTCGGCGTTCACGCCCGCGCGGCGCCGAAGGCGCTCGGCCGCGAAATCCACGAACGCACGCACCCGGGCGGAAACCATGCGCCCCTCCGCGTGCACGATGTGGATCGGAACCGGCGCCCGCTCGTAGTCGGCAAGCGCCACCTTGAGCCGGCCGGCCTCTATCTCCTGCGCCACCTGGTATGACTGAAAGCGCGACAGCCCCCAACCGGCGACCGCGGCAGAGATGGCCGCGTCATTGGTGTTGACGATGAGGCGGGGACTGATCGGAACGCGAATGCTGTTGTCACGGCCGAAGAGCCATTCCGAATGGCCGAAAAGACCCTCGCGGCCGATGATACGATGATGAGCAAGATCCTGCGGTTCCGTCGGCTCGCCGAAGCGGGCGAAATAATCCGGCGAGCCGCAGAGAACCTGCCTGACCGAACCGACGCGGCGAGCGATGAGACCCGAGGCGGGAAGCGCCGCGATGCGCACGGCGACATCCAATCCTTCCTCGACCAGGTTGGTCACCCGGTCGACGAAGATGGTCTTCACCTGCATGGCAGGGTAGCGATCGAGAAAATCGAGGACGACGGG
This sequence comes from Sinorhizobium psoraleae, assembly GCF_013283645.1. Taxonomy (GTDB): domain Bacteria; phylum Pseudomonadota; class Alphaproteobacteria; order Rhizobiales; family Rhizobiaceae; genus Sinorhizobium; species Sinorhizobium psoraleae. The sequence goes on along the minus strand of NZ_JABEKV010000003.1, from coordinate 366,412 downwards.
GAGCACGTGGATGCGCCCGAAAAGGGCGGGCGCCGTCACCGTGAGCAACCCCGCCGGATGCGTGAAGCTGCCCGCCGCATTGGCCTCCGCCTCGGCAATCTCCGCCAGAATGCGCCGGCAATCGGCCGCGTAGCCTTCGCCCGCCGCCGTCAGCTTTAGCGAACGGGTCGTGCGGACGAGCAGCCGCGTGCCGATCATCTCCTCCAGCCTCGCAATCGCCCGCGTCACCGATGGCGGGCTCATGTGCAGCATCTTGGCGGCATGCGCAAACCCGCCGCTTTCCACCACCTGCACGAAGATCCGCATTGCCTGCCAGCGATCCATCGCCTTGCTGCTCCGTGCGCATTATTGCGTCCGGTGAAATGGTCTAGTGTCTTTCTGGGCGCTTATCAACGTCGCGTTTAACAATCATCTTGATGCCGTTCTATTCCTCAGGAGACAGACATGAAGCTCTACCATCACCCGCTGTCCGGCCATGCACATCGTGCCCGGCTCTTTCTCTCGCTGATCGGAATCGAGCACGAGCTCGTGCTCGTCGATCTCGGCAGGAAGGAGCACAAGGAGCCGCAGTTCCTCGCGCTCAACCCGTTCGGCCAGGTTCCGGTGCTCGATGACGGCGGTACGATCATCTCGGACTCCAACGCCATACTGATCTATCTCGCTAAGAAGACGGGACGCACGGACTGGCTGCCCGAAGACCCCGAGGGCGCGGCCGCCGTTCAGCGCTGGCTTTCGGTCGCCGCAGGCCAGATCGCCCATGGCCCGGCGCAGGCGCGCCTCATCAATGTGTTCAAGGCGCCCTATCGGCCGGAAGAGGTCATTCCCCGCGCCCACGCGATCCTGACGCTGATCGAGGCGGCGCTTGCGGGCCGGAGCTGGATTGCGGCCGACGGGCCGACAATCGCCGATGTCGCGCTTTACAGCTACGTGGCAAGCGCGCCGGAAGGCGACGTGGACCTTCAGCCCTATGCCAACATCCGCGCCTGGCTGGGCCGCATCGAGGCGTTGCCGGGGTTTGTCGAGTTCCAGAAGACGCCTGTCGGTCTGGCCGCCTAGAGCGGGATGAGGAAAAGTGTGCGCGGTTTTCCGCCCGCATCCCGCTCTAACTTATTAGAATCGATCACGTTTATGATTTTGGGTCGATTCGACCCAAAATCATCGTGATCTAGGGAGTCACAAACATGGACAGCCGTCTCCTCGATCCTTCGCCCTGGCATGCGGGCGAGCTTGCGCTGCAGACGCGGTCCGGTGTGGAAGCGCGCATGGACGAGATCGGTCGCCGGGTTCTGCGCGATCATCTGATCGACCAGCACCGCGAATTCTATCCCCTGCTGCCGATGGTGGTGCTCGGGGCGGTCGACCAGGACGGCGACGTGTGGGCAACGCTCCGGGCGGGGCGTCCGGGCTTCCTCCATGCACCGGACGCTCACCGGCTCACCGTCGAGCTCGCCAGGGAGCCGGCGGACCCGGCTGAGGCGGGCATGGAGGATGGCGCCTCGCTCGCCCTCCTCGGTATCGATCTCGCCACCCGCCGCCGTAACCGGCTGAACGGCATCCTCAGCCGGCACCCGCGAGGGTTCGATTTGAGCGTCGGCCAGAGCTTCGGCAACTGCCCGAAATACATCCAGCTCCGCCAGGTGCAATTCGTCCGCGATCCGTCGGAGCCGCCGGCGGTAGCCCCCACCTGGAGCTCAGAGCTCGACGCACCCGCCCGCACCCTGATCCGGCAAGCGGACACCTTCTTCGTCGCCACCTATGCGGACCTTCCCGCCGGCCGGCAGGTGGACGTTTCCCATCGCGGCGGCCGCACGGGATTCGTCGATGTCGGCGAGGACGGCTGGCTGACGGTCCCGGATTTCATCGGCAACCGCTTCTTCAACACGCTCGGCAATATCGCGCTTAATCCGCGAGCCGGACTGGTCTTCGCGGACTTCTCGACGGGTGGCCTGCTGCAGATGACCGGCGCGGCCGAGCTTATGTTCGATCACCCTGCCAACCCTCTCGAGGGGGCAGAGCGCTACTGGCGTTTCCATCCGCGCCGTATCGTCTGGCGGCCGGACGCGCTGTCGATCCGCTACGATTTTGCCGAATGGTCACCCTTCGCGCTCGCCACCGGCAGCTGGTAGCGGCCTTCGAAGTCGTGGGCGATCGCCGCTGTCTTGGCGAACATCGCCGACATCGAGCAATATTTCCTCAACAAGCCGCGGTCAAGCCGTGACGCGCAAACCCGGTTCGCCTTCCTCTACCGCCCCGATGATCCGCGCTGCGGGATAGCCTGCGGCCACGATCTCGTCGAGCAGTGCGTCCGCCTGATCGGCGCGGGATGATACGAGCAGCCCGCCGGAGGTCTGGGGATCGGTGAGGACGTGGCGCCGCCATATCGGAAGATCCTCCGGCAAGGCGATGTCCATGCCGTAGCTTGCCCAGTTGCGGTGCGATGCGCCGGTCACGAAGCCTTGCTCTGCGAGTTCGGCGCAATGGGAAAAGAGCGCAATGGCGTCGGCATCGATCGCTATCCGCTTCTTCGACCCTCGCGCCATCTCGAGTGCGTGGCCGAGAATGCCGAAGCCGGTGACATCGGTGACGGCATGGACGGGAGACTGCTTGGCGAGCTCGGCGCCGATGCGGTTCAGGAGCGTCGTCGACTGGATGAGTTCGGCATAGGCATCCGCTGGCAGCGCGCCTTTCTTGAAGGCCGCCGAATAGATCCCGACGCCGAGCGCCTTCGTCAGGATCAGCGCATCGCCGGCGCGCGCGCCGCTGTTGCGCCTGATATTGGCGGTCGAGCCAGTGCCTATAACCGCCAAGCCGTAGATCGGCTCGGGGGAATCGATCGAGTGGCCGCCGGCGACCGGAATGCCGGCCTCGGCGCAGATCGCGCTGCCGCCCTTCAGGATCTCGCGCACCAGTTCGGCCGGCATCTTTTCGATCGGCATGCCGAGAATGGCGAGCGCCATGATCGGTTTTCCGCCCATGGCATAGACGTCGGATATGGCGTTGGCTGCGGCGATCCTGCCGAAGTCGAAGGGGTCGTCGACCATCGGCATGAAGAAATCGGTGGTGGCGATCACGCAGGTCTCATCGTCGAGCTGCCAGACGGCGGCATCGTCGCCAGTCTCGGTACCGACGATGAGGCGGGCAAAGGGGCTGCCCGCCGGCTGATCGGCCAGCAGTTGCTGCAGGACCGATGGCGCCAGCTTGCAGCCGCAGCCGCCGCCATGGGCAAGCGCCGTCAGGCGCGGCATGGTCGCGTTATCCATGGTTGCCTCCCGATTTTCGTATGGACCGCGCGCGACGCGGCACGATTGTGTGAATTGGACCGGAGCCGAACAAGGGCAAATTGATACAGCAATTCAAAGCGATACAGCGACGTTTGCGCGCCTGACCACAGTACACGGCAGTAGTCAGCTTCTGCCTCATTGGTTGGGGTACGGTAACGCATCTCCTCCTGCCCTCATTCCTGTGCCTGTCACAGGAATCCAGCCAGCCCAAGTCCTTGGGCTGAAAGAACCCTTCCGCGCCGCAGACGCGGCGCTGCTGGATCCCTGTGACAAGCACAGGGATGGGGGCAAAAAAGGCATCCGCCAAAGCCAATTGCATTACTGTCGTGTACTGTTGCGTCTGGCCGGACGCGCAGTGCAGCAGCCCGGATGGAAATTTCGCGGAAAACCGGAGATGCGTCGGGCGCAGGCCGGAATGGCCCACCGCTTCGGCGGCGCCCCATGGCGATCGTGACTGCGCAATGCCCCGAGCCTCGGGAGCGGCGTGCAAGCCCATGGTGCTACTATGGTTGATCCGGGCGAGAGCGTCAATTTGCCGGGGAGCACTCGCCAGCAACGATCAAGTGGTGTTCACGAAGATGTGAGAGAAAATGCTAAGGCATTGGTCCGCTCCGATTGTGTTCGCGGCGCTTAATACACGCGCGTCTCAATTTAGATGTAAGTGGAATATCATGTTCGTGATTTGTAGTTCTTATCGATTTGACAACAGGATAGGGAGGATTAAGATTTAAACTTGCAACGCCGATTTTACGTCTTTCTCGTCAAAAGGCGGACCCAAATTCTCCGGCACGCCCTTGTCGGCAAGGCCGGTTTCAGGGAGGTGTCATGCTATGAACATGGAACTCTCGCGGCGCCAATTCCTGGGCGCCGTCGGTGCCGGAGCGGCGGCCACGGCGCTCGGATCATTAGGCTTCGGTGAAATCGAAGCCGCGCATGCCGAAGCGATCCGTGCCTTCAAGCTCGTGAGCACGACCGAAACCCGCAACACCTGTCCCTACTGTTCCGTCGCCTGCGGCGTGATCATGTATTCGAAGGGTGACCGGACGAAGGGCGAGAAGGCGGAAATCATCCATATCGAGGGTGACACCGATCATCCGACCAATCGCGGTACGCTCTGTCCGAAGGGCGCGGCGCTGCTCGATTTCGTCAAGTCCGAAACGCGGCTGAAATATCCGATGATCCGCAAGCCCGGTTCTGACAAGTTCGAGCGGGTCAGCTGGGATGAGGCCCTCGATCGGATCGTCCGGCTGATGAAGGACGACCGCGACGCCAATTTCGTCGAGAGAAACGAGGCGGGCGTGCCGGTGAACCGGTGGACGACGACCGGCTTCCTCGCGGCCTCCGCGACAACGAACGAAACGGCATGGGAGACCTACAAGGTCGTCCGCAGCGCCGGGATGCTGGTCTTCGACAACCAAGCGCGTGTCTGACACGGCCCTACGGTAGCCAGTTTGGCTCCAACATTCGGCCGCGGCGCAATGACCAACTCCTGGACGGACATCAAGAACACCGACCTCGTGGTCATCATGGGCGGCAATGCCGCCGAAGCGCATCCTTGCGGATTCAAGTGGGTCACTGAGGCGAAGGCCAATCGCGGCGCGAAGCTGATCGTGGTCGATCCGCGCTTTACCCGGTCTGCGTCGGTGGCTGATCTTTATGCGCCGATCCGCCAGGGTACGGACATCGCCTTCCTGCTCGGCGTGATCAACCAGTGCATCCAGAACGACAAGGTGCAGTGGGACTATGTCAAGGCGTTCACCAATGCCAGCTACATCGTCAAGGACGGCTTCGAGTACAAGGACGGGCTGTTCACGGGCTATGATGAGGCAAAGCGCGACTACGACAAGTCGACCTGGGACTATGACATCGGTCCCGACGGCTATGCCGTCGTCGACGAGACGCTGGCGAACCCACGTTGCGTATGGAACCTGCTGAAGCAGCATGTCTCCGTCTACACGCCCGAAATGGTGGAGCGCATATGCGGCACGCCGAAGGACAAGTTCCTGAAGGTTGCCGAAATGATCGCGGAATGCTCGTCGCCGACAAAGGTGATGACCTCGATGTACGCGCTCGGCTGGACGCAGCATTCCAAGGGTTCGCAGAACATTCGCGCCATGGCGATGCTGCAGCTGATCCTCGGCAATATCGGGTTGCGTGGCGGCGGCATGAATGCGCTGCGCGGCCATTCGAACATTCAGGGCCTGACCGACATCGGGCTGATGTCGAACCTGCTGCCCGGCTACCTGACGCTGCCGACAGAAAAGGAGATCGATCTCGAAACCTACATGTCGACGCGCGGCTTCAAGCCGCTCAGACCCAACCAGATGAGCTATTGGCAGAACTACAGGAAGTTCTTCGTCAGCTTCCAGAAGGCGATGTGGGGTGCGGCGGCGACGCCGGAAAACAACTTCGCCTATGATTGGCTGCCGAAGCTCGATCTGCCCGGCTACGACGTCCTGCGCGCTTTCGAGCTCATGAACCAGGGCAAGATGACGGGTTACATGTGTCAGGGCTTCAATCCGCTGCTTGCGGCCCCGAACCGTAAGAAGCTTACAGACGCGCTGTCGAAGCTCAAATATCTCGTCACCATGGACCCGCTCGACACCGAGACGGCGCGGTTCTGGGAGAACCACGGCGAATACAACGACGTCGATTCGTCACAGATCCAGACGGAGGTCATCCAGCTGCCCTCCACCTGTTTTGCCGAAGACGAAGGATCGCTCACCAACTCCAGCCGCTGGCTGCAGTGGCATTGGCCGGGCGGCACGCCTCCCGGCGAAGCGATGACCGACAACTGGATCATGGCGCAGATCCATGTGCGTCTGAAGGAACTCTACCGCAAGGAAGGCGGAAAGTTCGCGGATCCGATCCTCAATCTCGACTGGGCCTATGCCGATCCCGGAGAGCCGACCGCCGAAGAGCTTGCCAAGGAGATCAACGGCAAGGCGCTTGCAACCGTCTACGATACCGCCGACCCGACAAAGGTCGTGGCCGAGGCCGGCAAGCTGATACCGGCCTTCGCGGCGCTCCGCGACGACGGCTCGACCTCGAGTGGCTGCTGGATCTATGCCGGCTGCTTCAACGAGAACGGCAACAACATGGCCCGGCGCGACACGTCGGACCCGGACGAGACCGGCGCCTATTCCAAATGGGCGTTCTCCTGGCCTGCCAACCGCCGTATTCTCTATAACCGGGCCTCGGCGGACGTGAACGGCAAGGCATGGGATCTGAGCCGCAAGCTGATCGAATGGGACGGCGCGAAATGGGCGGGGTACGACGTGCCCGATATCGCTCCGACGGCGAAGCCCACGGATGTCGGGCCGTTCATCATGAACCCGGAAGGCGTATCGCGTCTCTTCACCAGGGGCATGATGCGAGACGGGCCGTTCCCGGCGCACTACGAGCCGTTCGAATCCCCGATCGGCAATCTCGTCGCACCGAACGTGCGCGGCAATCCCGCGGCGCGGGTCTTTGCCGGCGATTTCGAGCAGTTTGCCGAGCCCGCTTCGGCAGAGTTCCCCTATGCGGCGACCTCCTACCGCCTGACGGAGCATTTCCACTACTGGACCAAGCATGTCCGGGTGAATGCCGTGCTGCAGCCGGAGTTCTTCGTCGAGATATCGGAAGAACTGGCGGCGGAGAAAGGCATCACCAAGGGCGGCTGGGTGCGCGTTTGGTCGAAACGCGGATCGATCCAGGCGAAGGCGGTCGTCACCAAGCGGATCAAGCCGCTGGTCTGCGACGGCAAACCGATCCATGTGGTGGGCATACCGTTGCATTGGGGGTTCACCGGGGCGGCGAAGAAGGGCTTCGGCCCGAACTCGCTGACGCCGTTCGTCGGCGACGCCAACATCGAAACGCCGGAATACAAGGCGTTCCTGGTCAACATAGAGCCCATTGCCGGGCCGGTGGCGTAGGAGGCCAGAGCCATGTTCCCGCCCGTCCCAAATCCCACCACCGCCCCGCAAGGTCCGAAGTTCGGTGAAAAGGACCTGATGCGGCGGTCGGCGTCGACCGTGACGCCGCCCGCCGAGCGCCAGACCGAGGTGGCCAAGCTCATCGACGTCTCGAAATGCATTGGCTGCAAGGCCTGCCAATCGGCCTGCATCGAATGGAACGACACCCATCCCGCGCTCGAGACCAATACCGGCGTCTATGAAAATCCGCACGATCTGACGCCGGACATGTTCACGCTGATGCGGTTCACCGAATGGGAGAACCCCGAGACCAACAATCTTGAGTGGCTGATCCGCAAGGATGGCTGCATGCATTGCGAGGACCCGGGCTGTCTCAAGGCGTGCCCCGCACCCGGTGCCATCGTGCAATATTCGAACGGTATCGTCGATTTCGTCCACGAGAACTGCATCGGCTGCGGCTATTGCATCAAGGGATGCCCTTTCAACATCCCGCGGATTTCCGAGGTCGACCACACCGCCTACAAATGCACGCTGTGCTCCGATCGCATCGCAGTCGGCCAGGGGCCCGCCTGCGCCAAGGCCTGCCCGACGCAAGCGATCGTCTACGGCACCAAGGAAGAGATGAAGAAACATGCGGAAGGGCGGATCACCGATCTCAAATCCCGCGGCTTTACCAATGCGGGTCTTTATGACCCGCCGGGCGTCGGCGGCACGCACGTGATGTATGTGCTGCACCATGCCGACAAGCCGGAGATCTATGCCGGTCTGGCCAACAATCCGACGATCAGCCCGGTCGTCGAGGCCTGGAAGGGGGTCACCAAATATGCCGGTCTCGCCGTGATGGGCGTCGCGGCGGTCACCGGTTTCCTGCATTACATGGTCAACGGCCCCAACCGCGTCTCTGAAGAGGACGAGGAGGCTGCCGAGAGGTTGACGGGAGATCGTTCCTCATGAGTACGAACACGGAATATGACGTTGGCAAAGGCGACAGCGTTCATGCCGGCAAGCCCGTCACCGTCGACCGCTATACCGGCGCCGCGCGGATCAATCACTGGATCACCGCCGGAAGCCTGGTGCTGCTTGCGCTTTCCGGCCTGTCTCTTTTCCACCCGCGGCTTTTCTTCCTGTCCGCGCTGTTCGGTGGCGGCCAGCTGGTTCGCGCCATTCACCCGTGGATCGGCGTCGTCCTGTTCTTCAGCTTTCTCGGCCTGTTCCTGCGTTTCTGGAAGCTCAATCTCTGGAAGCGCGAGGATGGCACCTGGCTCGCGCGCGTACGCGATGTGCTCGCCGCGCATGACGAGCGCCTGCCTGAAATCGGCAAGTACAATGCCGGGCAGAAGCTGGTCTTCTGGTCCATGTCGATCCTGATCGTCGTGCTGATCACGTCCGGCATCGTCATATGGGATGAGTATTTCGCGACTTACACGACAATCGAGCAGAAGCGTTGGGCCCTTCTCGTGCACGCGATCGCCGCCGTCCTCGCGATCAGCGTCTGGATCACCCATGTCTATGCAGCGATCTGGGTAAAGGGTACGATACGCGGGATGGTACGTGGTTCCGTGACCGGCGGTTGGGCGTGGCGGTATCACCGCAAGTGGCTGCGCGAACTGGTCGCCAAACCGCCTGCGAAAGACGAAAAGCGGACCGCAGCCGAGTAGGAGCGGTTCAAAGGTTGCGGCGACCTTGCGCGTCTCGAGACGCGCGGCGCTGCAAGGGATTAGATCACGTGGCCCGTCGGGTTCGTGAGGGAGTGTGATGAAACGCAAAGACGCCGCAGCGCCGGATCCCACTGCAATTGGAGATGTTTCGTCGCCGCCTTTTGCGCGCCTTCCCGATCCCGCTTCGCTTTTTTCCGTCCGGTCGCACCGCCTGCGTCAACTGGCTGAAGCGAGCGACCTTGCCCCCTATCTCAATTTCGTAGCCGCGCTCGCTGTAGTCCAACACGATATCCAGGCCGATCTTCCGCTCGCCGAACCCCCCGACGCCGGGGCGGTCCTACGCGCGCGTGAGTTCGAAATGCCGCCGCTCCATCGCCATGGAATGGAGGGCGGCGAAACGATCAACATGATATTCGATCGCCTGTTCGCCGCCGCTGACGCAATCGAGAAACCGGCCCCGGCCGCCGATGCGCTCGCGCGCGTCGTTGCGGCCGATCCGAAAGCACGTCTTGCCATGGCCGATACCGTTCTCTCCGGCTCCTTGCCCGCGGACGCGATCGCGGAGCATATCTTTGTCTGGGCAGCACTGCAGGTGCATTTCGCCCGGCTCGCGTCGCTTCTCGACGAGAAGAAGCTCACGCCGGTCGCCGACGGCGTTTGCCCGTCATGCGGCGGTCGGCCGGTATCATCCATGGTCGTCGGCTGGCCGGGCTCGCACGGGGCACGGTTCTGTTCCTGCTCTCTTTGCTGCACCTTGTGGCACTATGTCCGGGTCAAATGCGTGCTTTGCGGCTCCACGAAGGGGATCTCCTACCGGGAGATCGAAGACCACGGCGGGATCGTCAAGGCGGAGACCTGCGACGAGTGCCATGGCTGGACGAAGATTTTCTACCAGACCAGGGAGCCGGCGGCAGAACCGATTGCCGATGATGTTGCGAGCCTGAGCCTCGATCTCCTGATGCGCGAAGGCCTTTATCACCGTGGCGGTTTTGCGCCGCTTCTGGCCGGCTTCTGAGACGCGCGGCGCTGTAGGGAGGGCTGTAATGGATGCCAATGTCAGATTGCGTGACATCCCGTCAGTGGACGAGCTTCTCCGATCGGCCGCTGTCGTCGAAGCGATCGAATGCTTCGGACGGCAACCCGTACTCGAAGCCTTGCGGAACGTCCTGGCCGCGATCCGGAATGAGGTGCGTGAAGGCGGAGACATCCCTTCCTCGGATGCCATCGCGACTGCCGCCGTCGCGGCGCTTGAGACGAATGATCGATCGACGCTCCGCCCTCTCTTCAATCTGACGGGGACCGTGCTCCACACCAATCTCGGCCGCGCCTTGCTGGCTGAGGCGGCGATCGACGCCGCGACGGAGGCGATGCGCGAGGCGGTGGCGCTCGAATTCGACCTCGAAAGCGGCAAGCGCGGTGAAAGGGATGATCACCTGCGCGCTCTCGTTTGCGAACTGACCGGTGCGGAGGATGCGACCGTCGTTAACAACAATGCCGCGGCCGTGCTTCTGGTGCTGAACAGTCTTGCGGCGGGCAGGGAAGCGATCGTCTCGCGCGGCGAACTGATCGAGATCGGCGGCGCGTTCCGCATGCCGGACATCATGATACGCTCCGGTGTCCGCCTCGTCGAGGTCGGCACCACGAACCGCACCCATGCCCGGGATTATCGCGACGCCATCGGACCCGATACGGGCCTGATGATGAAGGTCCACGCCTCCAACTATCGCATCGAAGGCTTCACCAAAGAGGTGGGGGCGCGCGAGCTCGCTGGCATCGCCCACGAGTGTGGGCTTCCGCTCGTAAACGATCTCGGCTCCGGCACGCTCACCGATCTTGAACGCTTCGGGCTTGCGCACGAGCCGACCGTCAGCGAAGCGATCGTCGATGGCGCGGATATCGTCACCTTTTCCGGCGACAAGCTCCTTGGCGGACCGCAGGCCGGCTTCATCGTCGGGCGCAGCGCCTTCATCGACAAGATCAACAGGAATCCGATGAAACGCGCGCTGCGGGTCGACAAGATCCGTCTTGCGGCGCTGGAAGCGACGCTGCGGCTCTACCGCGACCCGGATCGCTTGAGCGAACGTCTTCCGACGATGCGGCTGCTCGCGCGTCCGAAGGCCGACATCAGCGAGCAGGCCGCACGGCTGGCGCCCTTGGTGGAGCGCACGGTAAAGGGCGCCTTCAACGTTTCGGTCATTGCCTGCGAAAGCCAGATCGGCTCCGGCGCACTGCCGCTCTCCACCGTGCCGAGCGCGGGGCTCGCCTTGGCGCCGCTATCGGGCAGCGGCCGCATTCTCGCCGAGCTGGCCGCGGCACTCAGGCGTCTTCCGATGCCGGTCATCGGCCGCATAGAACGCGGGTCACTGGTCCTCGACTTGCGCTGCCTCGAGGACGAAGAGGGCTTCGTTGCCAATCTCGAACATCTCGAGCCGCCGGGTGGAGGACCTTCGTCGTGAGCCTTTTCAGCCGTTTCTCGCGAAAGCCGACCGAGAGCGATGCGTCCGGCGAGGCCTCCATGCCCAAGGCGCTCGCCGCCGCCCGCAATGGCGACTTTGAGACCGCCCTCGCGATCTGGGAACCCTTGGCGCGGGCTGGAGACGCGCGGGCGCAGAACAATATCGGCGCCTGTTTTGCCGGCGGATTGGGTGTGCCGCGGGACGCCGACCTGGCTTATCGCTGGCTGAGCTTGTCCGCCGAGGCGGGCGATCCGGTCGGCCAGCGCAACTTCGCCTCCCTCCTGTTCAAGGGCGAGGGGATCACACCGGATTATCAAAGGGCCGCAGCGCTTTACCGCAAGGCGGCCGAACAGAACGACGCCGAGGCTCAGGACATGCTGAGCTGGATGCTGCTCGAGGGCGATCTCATCGAGCCCGATTTTGTGGAAGCCCACCGCTGGGCGCTCGCCGCCTCCGAGAACGGTTCGGCCGCGTCGATGACGCGGCTCGGGATGCTCTACCACAATGCCATCGCGGTCGCGCGCGATCCGATCGAGGCGGTCTACTGGTGGGGACGCGGCGCGCGTGCGGGTGACGCCGACGGGCAGGCGATGCTTGGCGCAGCCTATCATCTGGGAAGCGGCATCGCCCGCGATCCGATCGAAGCCTTCGCTTGGCTCTTGAGGGCGCGGGGAGGCGGCAGCGCGCTGGCCGCGCCATTCTTCGACGTCGTACGCGCCGCGCTCGACGCGGAGGAACTGGCAGAGGCGGAGCGTCGCGCCGCAATGCCGCTGTCCGAAACGGCGGACCCGTCACAGCCTGCAAGCGAAAGGAATGAACAGTGATCGTCGGCACTGCCGGTCATATCGATCATGGCAAGACGTCGCTCGTACGCGCGCTGACCGGCATCGACACCGATCGGCTGAAGGAGGAAAAGGATCGCGGCATTTCGATCGACCTCGGCTTTGCCTACATGCCGGTCGAGGGCGCGGAGACCATCGGCTTTGTCGACGTACCCGGCCATGAGAAATTCATTCACACCATGCTTGCGGGCGCCGGCGGCATCGATTTCGTCCTGCTGGTGGTCGCGGCCGACGACGGCGTCATGCCGCAGACGCGCGAGCATTTTGCCATCGTCGATCTTCTCGGCATCGAAAACGGCATCGTCGCCATCACCAAGGCCGATCTCGTGACGGAAGATCGCCTTCAAGAAGTCGAACGTCAGATGCGAGACGAACTTGCGGGTTCGGCACTTGCCGATGCCCCCATGATCCCGGTTTCGACCATATCGGGCAGGGGGGTGGCATGGCTTCGCGACGAAATCGTCGGTGCGGCACGCTGCTTCACACGACGACGGACATCGGGCCGCTTCCGGCTGGCCGTTGACCGTTCCTTCACCATTCAAGGGGTTGGCACGGTGGTCACCGGAACCGTGCTTTCGGGACAAGTGGCGGTGGAAGACCGCGTCACCAGCAGCCCTTCCGGCCTCGACGCGCGGGTGCGATCGATCCACGCGCAGAACCGGCCAAGTGAAAGTGGCCGCGCGGGCGATCGCTGCGCGTTGAATCTCGCCGGCCCCGGCATCACGAAGACGGCAGTTGGGCGCGGCGACATGGTCTGCGACCGAAGCCTGCATGCACCGACTGGCCGGATCGATGCGACGTTGCGAGTACTCGCCTCGGAGCCGAAGCCGATCGGCCACTGGTTCCCGGTGCGGCTTCATCACGCCTCAGTCGAAGTCGGAGCCCGCATTGTCCTTCTGGCTGACGAGCCGGCAGTGCCTGGAGCGCGCACGCTCGTCCAGCTCGTGCTGGAGCGGCCGATCGCGGCGGCGGCCGGAGACCGGTACGTTGTTCGCGACACCTCTGCCCGGCGCACGATCGGCGGCGGCCGCTTCCTGGATCTGCGCGCGCCGGCGCGCAAGCGGCGCACGGCGGAGCGGCTGGCGCAACTCGAAGCCCTGTCGCTCACCGATCCGAAACAGGCGATCGAGGCCTTGCTTGCCGTGCCACCGTTTTATGTCGACATCGGCGCCTTTGCACGCGACCGGGCGATTGCCGAAACAGAAGCCGGCGCATTGGCCCAATCGTTGAGGATCGTACAGCTGCCGCTGGATGCGGCGACGCTCGCCACGTCCGAGACGAGTTGGGAAAAATTTCGCAGCGGCATCCTCGCAAGACTCAAGACCTTCCACGCGGATAATCCGGACCTTCTGGGAATAGGCGTCGAGCGGCTGCGCACGCTGGCGGAGCTTCGATTGCCGGTGCCGGCTTTTCGGGCGGCTTTGCAAGTACTCGCTCGATCGGGCGAGATCGCGCTCGAAGGAGCCTGGGTCCGCCTTGCCGACCATCGGGTAACGATGGCTTTGGCCGATGAAAGGCTCTGGCATGATATCGAGCCTTTGCTCGACGGAGCTGAGCGGTTTCGCCCGCCGCGCGTGCGCGATATCGCGGGATTGCTGGCGATGCCCGAGGCGCAGGTGCGCCGGCTCTTGAAGCTCGGCAGCCGCATGGGCAAGGTGCACGAGGTGGCGCACGATCATTTCTTCCTACGCGAAGTGGTCGCGGAGATGGTCGCGGTTATCGTGGAGATAAGCACGGCCGCCGACAAGGGTTGGTTCACCGCGATGCAGTTTCGCGATCGTCTCGAAAACGGCCGCAAGGTTGCGATCCAGATCCTCGACTTCTTCGATCGCCACAGCGTCACGCTCAGACGCGGGGATATGCGCCGCCTCAATCGCAACCGTCTGGACCTTTTCGGCAATTTGTCGAATGGTGTCAGTGACAACAAGGGTGTTTCAGGAGGAGATTCGTCCCCGGTGGGGCGTCCGGACTTCAAATCCGGGAGGGGTCGAGAGACGGCCTTTGGTGGGTTCGACTCCCACTCTCTTCCGCCATCGCGCGAAATCCGGAAATAGTCGTCCGTGGCCCGGTGTTCAGCTGAAATAGCCCGGATAGAGAAGCCGTAACTCGTCGATATCCGGAATGACGGCGCTCAAGTGATGCATCATCGCGTCGCGGGCGCGGTCGGGTTCATGCGCCGCGATCGCGTCGCGGATCGTCATATGCTCCTCGATGACGCTATCCATGCGGCCAGGCACCGGCAGCGTCAGACGGCGGGTGCGGTCGATTTGCAGCTTCACGGTCTTCAGGATGGTCCAGATGCCCGGATAGCCGGCGATTGCCGAAATAGCCTCGTGGAAGGCCTCGTCCTGCTCGTGAAATAGCGAGGGCTCGTTGTGCGCCGCGTGGACGCGCTGGCGGGCGATGATCGCGTCGAGCCTGGTAATATCGTCAGTGGTCGCGATTTCAGCGGCATGTTCCACAGTCGTGCGCTCGAGCGATTTGCGGATGACAACGGCTTCGGGAATGGCGGAGACCGGAATTCGCGACACGAAGGTCCCGGATTGCGGGAAGATTTCAACCAGACCGGCTTCGGCCAGCCTCAGAAGCGCCTCGCGCACCGGCGTCCGGCTGACACCGAATTCCTCGGAGATGCGTTTCTCCTGCAGCGCGACGCCCGGCTTCATCTGCAGCGAAAGGATCGCGGCATAGAGCTGTTCGTAGATCGCCGATGCCGTCGTCACCCGGCGAACCTTGACGCCGCCAGGCATCGCAAAAGACGGCGACGACACGCCCGGGCGTTGGCGTTGCGACATGGAGCAAATTCCATTGGTTGACTCGGCTTTGGATACTAGTATATCAATTCATCCATGTTGCCAATATGGACGCAGGGGGAGGCGCGGAAATGGCATTGCATCCCGATCGGTTGTTTCCGGTGGAGCCGGAGGCTCGGACCGTCGCCCGGCGGCTCTATGCCGCCGTTGCCGGCCTGAAGATCATTTCGCCGCACGGCCATACCGACCCGTCCTGGTATGCGGAGGATCAGGCCTTTCCGGATCCCGCGGCGCTCTTTATCACTCCGGATCATTATGCGACGCGGATGCTCTATTCGCAGGGCGTCAGGCTGGAAGACCTCGGGGTCAAGAGGCGCGACGGCAGCAGTGTCGCCCTCGATGGCCGCGCCATCTGGCGGCTTTTCGCCGAGCATTTCCATCTCTTTGCCGGCACGCCCACGAGGTTGTGGTTCGAGCATTCGCTGGAAACCGTCTTCGGCATCACGGAGCGGCTGGGGCCGGGCAACGCAGACGCCCTTTACGATCGCATCGCGGAGGCGATCGCGACACCGGCCATGCGGCCGCGCGCGCTCTATGACAAGTTCGGAATCGAGGTGATCGCCACGACCGACGGCGCGCTGGATGATCTCGCGCATCACGATGCTGTGCGCAGTTCGGGATGGCATGGCCGTGTCGTGCCCACCTATCGGCCGGACGCCGTCGTGGATGCCGAGGCACTCGGCTTTGCCGAGAATGTCGGGAAGCTGCTCGCGATCACTGGCGAGCCCGCGACGTGGACCGGCTATCTCAACGCGCATCGTGCCCGCCGCGCCTTCTTCAAGGCCCGCGGCGCCACCGCGACGGACCATGGCCATGCGACCGCGCGTACGGAAAACCTTTCGCAAGCCGACGCAGCAGATCTGTTCGATAAGGTCCTGTCCGGCAGGGCCGGACCGGCGGAGGCCGAGGCCTTCCGCGGCCAGATGCTGACGGAAATGGCGCGCATGAGCCAGGACGATGGCCTCGTCATGCAGATCCATCCCGGTTCCTACCGTAACCACAATCCGTCGCTGTTTACGAATTTCGGGCCGGACAAGGGCGCCGATATCCCGAAAGCGACCGACTATGTGCACGCGCTGAAACCGCTGCTCGATGCGGTCGGGAACGACGCCTCGCTGACGATCATCCTCTTCACGCTCGACGAGACCGCCTATTCGCGCGAACTGGCGCCGCTCGCCGGCCATTATCCGGCGCTGAGGCTAGGTCCCGCCTGGTGGTTCTTCGACAGTCCGGAAGGCATGCGCCGGTTCCGCGAGACGACCACGGAGACCTGCGGCTTCTACAACACCGTTGGCTTCAACGACGATACCCGCGCATATCTGTCGATCCCGGCGCGGCACGACATGGCACGCCGGGTGGATTGCGCCTATCTCGCCCGCCTCGTCGCGGACCACCGCCTCGACGAGGAGGAGGCCCGCGACCTCGCGCAGGAACTTGCCTACGGACTTGCCAAGCGGGCGTACCGCTTGTGAGCCGCTGCTGCATGTTGCCCTGGAATCGGTGCCGATTCGGGGTGAAACTTCTCGCACCACAATTCGTCAGCCCGACGCAGATCGTCACGCGGGCAGAACAACAGCAGGCTTCATGATGCGGCTCTCACGACAGACACTCGACCGGTTGCCGGCTACCGTCAAACGGCCGGAATACGACCACGCCCGGCTTGCCGTCGGTATCGTCCACCTCGGCATCGGCGCGTTCCACCGGGCGCACCAGGCCGCCTTCACCGACGCGGTGCTTGCACAGGACCCGGCTTGGGGGATTTGCGGCGTCTCTCTGCGCAGCCCCGAGACGCGCGATGCGCTCGCGCCGCAGGACGGGCTCTATACGCTCAGGGTCCAGGATGGTGAGGGCGAGGAACTGCAGGTGATCGGCAGTGTCGTCGAGCTCCTCTGCGCGCCGGAGAACCCGGAAGCCGTTCTCGACCGCATGGCCGACCCGGCGACGCGGATCGTTTCGCTGACGATCACCGAGAAAGGCTATTGCCACAATCCGGCAACCGGCAGGCTCGACGAAAATCATCCCGACGTCGTCCACGATCTCAGGAACCCCGCACGACCGAAGTCGGCGGTCGGCTTCATCGTGGAGGCGCTTGCCCGTCGGGCGGCCGCCGGCGTGCCCCCGTTCACGCTGCTCTCCTGCGACAATCTTCCGTCCAATGGCCACGTGCTGAAAAACGTCGTCACGCGCTTTGCAGAACTGCGCGATCCGGCCCTCGGCCGCGTGGTCGGGCAGGTTGCCTCGCCGTCGACCATGGTGGACCGGATCGTCCCGGCGACGACGGAAAGCGACCGGTCGGAGATTTCCGCGGCGATCGGCGTTGACGATGCCTGGCCGATCGTGACCGAACCGTTCCGGCAATGGGTCGTGGAAGACGACTTTCCGCTTGGCCGTCCGGCCTGGGAAAATGCCGGTGTCGTTTTCGTCGACGACGTCGCCGTCTTCGAGATGATGAAGCTCAGGCTCTTGAACGGAAGCCATTCGACGCTCGCCTATCTCGGCTATCTCGCCGGCGCGGAGACGGTCGCCGAAGCCATGGCGCTGCCGGGCATGGAGGCGCTGGTCGAGGGATTGATGATCGAGGAGGTCTCGCCGACCTTGCCGGCGCTGCCGGGTTTCGATCTCGCCGCCTATCGCCGGGCATTGCTTCAACGTTTCCGCAATCCGGCGCTGCGCCACCGGACATGGCAGATCGCCATGGACGGCTCGCAGAAACTGCCGCAGAGGCTGCTCGGAACCATCCGCGAGCGCATCGCGACCAAATCCTCCTATGACCGCCTTGCGCTCGGCGTTGCCGCCTGGATGCGCTATGCGCGCGGCATCGACGAAAAAGGCAATCCGATCGACGTCCGCGATCCTCTGGCCGCCCGGATCGCCGGGATGACGCAACCGCTGCATCGGGCAGAAGAGATCGTGGGCGCTTTCCTTGGCATCGCCGAGGTGTTCGGCGACGATCTGTCGTCGGATCAGGCGTTCCGGGACACGCTCGTTCGCTCGCTCGCCGCCCTGATGTCGGAGGGCGCCGCCACGGTGGTCAAATCCCGGGCGTGAGCTCTGAGCATCCGGCAGCCTTGTTCTCAAGGGGCAATAGAAGCCGTCGGCTTTGCCGCCACTGCTGGCGCGAAGCTGCACGCGGCGATCGATAGTCCCGAGCGTGGATCGACGATCGTGTTGGCCGCGTCGATGTGCCAGGCCGTCGGCGCCGTCGCTCCCGCACGAACCGCGACCGGGCAAGCCTCACACAAGATCGCAACGGAATAAGTGTGCTCATTGGTTCTCAGTCTTGCGCAGGCTGCGCGGGACTTCGGGAGCAGCGGCCTCTCGGTGGCGTCCAGTCGCCATTCGAGCGAACTCTTTGGAATTGCGCAATTCCGGACGGACAACCGTTACACACTTTTCCTGGACTTGCTTTAGAGGAATACGCAGTGGATCCCGTGAAGCTCAGCATCTGCATCCCAACTTACAACCGGGCCCGCTTTCTGGAGAATGCGCTCGGCCGCTTCGTCGACCTCTACCGCATCCCGTTCAGCTTCGAGGTCGTCGTTTCCGACAACGCGTCCACGGACGATACTCGGGACGTTGTCGAAACCTTCGCCGGCAAAGGGCTGCCGATCCGCTATTTCCGCAACCTGGAGAACCGCGGCGTCGACGCAAATCTCGCCAGCGCCTTCCGCCACGCGGCAGGCGAATATGCGGTCTATCTCGCAGACGACGACATGCTCGCGATCGATGGCCTTACCGAGGCTATCGCCTACCTCGACAGGAATCCGGAACTGTCCGCCTGCTTTGCGCCGTGGTTCGTCCATAACGAGATCGAAGGAAGAGATACGGACCTCTTCTACCAAATCGATGCCGACATCAAATTCGACAAGGATCAATTCGAACGGCTTTTCGCCTTCATCGTCGAGCGGCATATCTTTCCGGAAATCGGAATCTACCGTACCGCCGCGCTGCGCGTTGCGTGGCTGCCGCGTCACTTCGCCTATTGGGCTTTTTCCAACCTCGCGCATTTTCTCGAAAGCGGCGGCGTCGCGTTTCTGAAGAAGCCTTTCTACAGGCAGGTCGTCCAATCGAAGATCGGGCGGGACCGCCCGCAAGCCGGCCACGACGAACTGCTGACCGCCTGGGACCGTTACCGTGGTGGTCTGGAATATTTCCTTCACGTCGGAGTGAAGCGTGGAGCCGTGCGCATGACACCCGATCGTCGTGCGGCACAGGACACGTCGATCAAGCAGTTCACCTGCATGCGCATGGCCGTTGCGATGCGGATGTGGGCAGCCAAGAAGGACTACGTCAAGGCCTATGAAATCTACACGCGAATGGCGCTTGCCGGGTTCGAGCACCATCCGGTCGCCCGGCAGCTGAAGGCTTCCTTGCCGCTGATGGTGGCCGTACAGACGCTTGCCTGGCAGATCAATGCGGCTGCCGAAGTCAACCGCGTGATCCTGCATGGCGTCGACAGCCCGCCGTCGCTTGAGGGCCTGTTGCGCGAGCTCGGCCTGCGCCAGGACGTCGCCGTCGTCTCCCCGGCTCCGGAGCTTGGGTCAAATGAGATCGCGCGCTCGGCCGTCTTCGTCGTCGCCGAAAGCGACCGCCAACAGTTCCTTGCGCAAGGCTATTCGCCGAACCTCGTTTTCTGCGAAAGCGACATCGTCGGCAACGTCGTGGTCTGAAACGCGCGGTGGCTGCAGGGCCAAGCGGATAGCGCCGCATTGGGAGGATCCTGCTGCAAGTCGACATCTGACTTTTGGAAACGAATGAAACCGCCGGCGTCGCCGTTGGTGGCGCGGGACGTTTTTTCGCGGCCATTTGTCCGCCACACGACGCAGTGTAGGTCGCCAAATCACCATTGAAATCGATTACATTTTCTGGCTTCATGTCTCCGCAAGATTTGGGAGGATCTTATGAGGAAACTTATCGCGGTAGCGCTCAGCACAGTTGCGTCCATCGTCATCTCGGCATAGGCAGTCAACGCAGAGACCTTCAAGATCGGTCTCTCGAACGGCTGGGTCGGCAGTGAATGGCGCACCCAGATGATCGACGAGGCCAAGGCCGCTGCGGAAAAGTGGAAGGAAAAGGGCGTTGACGTCGAGGTCTCGGTCCAGAGCGCGAATGTTGACGTGCCCGGGCAGATCGCCCACATCCGCAATTTCATCGCCGAAGGCGTGAACGCCATCATCGTCAACCCCAACAGCCCGACCGCGTTCGATCCGATCTTCGCCCAGGCGAAGGAAGCCGGAATCCTTGTCATCGCGACGGACGCGGAAGTCTCGTCTCCGGACGCGATCTATGTCGGCATCGACCAGACCGCCTGGGGTGCCGCCGGCGCGAAATGGCTTGCCGAGACGCTGGGCGGCAAGGGTAAGGTCGTCGCCATCAACGGTGTTGCCGGCCATCCGGCCAACGAGATGCGCGTGGCGGGATACAAGCAGGTCTTCAAGGACTATCCGGACATCCAGATCGTCAACGAAGTCAACGCCAACTGGGATCAGGCCCAGGGCCAGCAGGCGATGCAGAACATCCTTGCCACCTATCCCGACGTGAACGGTGTCGTGGTTCAGGACGGCATGGCCGCCGGCGCCTGGAAGTCGATCATGGACGCCGGCAAGACCGGCCAGATCGCGGCAACGGGCGAAATCCGCAAGGACTTCATCGATCTCTGGGTCAAGGACAAGCTGAATTCCGGCGCGACCGTCAACCCGCCGGGCGTGATGGCGAGCGCGCTGAATGTCGCGGTGCTGATGCTGCAGGGCAAGGAACTGAAGGAGCCGGCAAAGGCCGGCCAGTACGGCAACGCCCTCTACCTGCCGATTCCGTTCATCGACAGCAAGAACCTGGGCGATGCTGCAAAGCAGCTCGAAGGCAAGCCGGGCTACTATTCCTATACCAGCTCGCTTTCGATCGAAGACGCGGAAGCCCTCTTCAAGTGAGCGTGTCCGATGGTAGCGCGGGCCGAGGATCGGCCCGCGCATGCCTTCGCACCGTAACGGACGAAGTTCCATGTCGAAACTGAGACTGAGCGGTGTAAGCAAGGCTTACGGCGCCACCTTGGCGCTACGCCGCGGCGATCTGGAGGTCATGGCCGGCGAGGTTCATGTGCTCATGGGCTCGAACGGATCGGGCAAGAGCACGCTTTGCAAGATCATTGCAGGCAGCGTGCGGCCGGACGCCGGAAAGATCCTCATCGACAACAGGCCGATCACGATCACCGGGCCGCGCTCGGCGCGCGGACACGGGATCGGCATCTTCTATCAGGAGCTGAGCCTTGCGGCTCACCGCTCGGTCGAGGAAAACATCTGTCTTGCCGCCCTGCCGATCAAGTCCCATCTGTTCGTCGACCGGGTTTTGCTCAAGCAGCGTGCGGCGCGCTACATCAGGCTCTTCGAAAACGTAGCCGGGGAAGGATTTTCCGCCGACGCTCTTGTCGGCAACCTGCGTCCCGACCAGCGGCAACTCGTGGAGATCATGAAGGCGCTGGCGAGCGAGGCGCCGATTCTCATCTTCGACGAGCCGACTTCCGCGCTCGACCGGGCCCAGGTCGATCGTTTCTTTGAGATCCTGCGCGATCTGAAGCGGCAGGACCGGGGCGTCATCTTCATTTCCCACCGCATGGACGAGATCAAGGCGATCGGCGATCGGGTGACGATCATTCGCGATGGCGAGACGATCACGACGCTCAATCTTGCCGAGACGGATGCTGCCTCGGTTATCCGCCTGATGGTCGGCGGCTCCGGCGACATGCCGGCTTCGCAATCGTCTGCCCCGGCTGTCGTCGACCTCGCCGACGGAACGGCGATGACTGTCCGCGATCTCTCCGGTGCCGGCTTCCGCAATGTGAGTTTCGATGTCGCCAAAGGCGAAATCCTCGGCTTCGGCGGCCTCCACGGCCAGGGCCAGTCGGCGCTGCTCCGGGCGATCTTCGGCGCCGGCTCGATCTCGTCCGGCGAGGTGTTGATCGGCGACAACCGCCTTGACGCCTTGAGCCCGCGCGAAGCCATCCGGCGGGGCTGCGCTTACGTTTCCGGCGATCGCGGCCGCGACGGCGTCATTAGCGGCAGGCCGATCATTGAGAACGTCACGCCGATCCATTACCTGCGTGATCGTCTGATGATCGCGAGGCCTTCCAAGCTGCGCGACAAGGTGACGCCGGCGCTCGAAAGCATGCACACTAAGTTTGCGAGCCTGTTCCATCCGATCAGTTCGCTTTCCGGCGGCAACCAGCAGAAGGTGATCATCGCCCGCTGGCTGATCGACCGGCCGAATGTCCTGCTGCTCGACGACCCGACCAAGGGCATCGACCTTTCGGCAAAGGCCGACCTTTTCGCGCTGATCCGTCAGCTGGCGGCCGAGGGCCTTGGCATCCTGCTCTATTCATCCGAAGACGCCGAACTGTTGGGCAACGCCAACCGCATCCTGGTCTTCAACGGTGGCTCGGTGAGCCGCGAGCTGACGGGCGCCGACCGCACGCGCTACAATCTTTATCAAGCCGCTTACGAGGCCGCGTGATGGCAGATGTCACAGTCACTCCGAGAGCGCGCGCCGGCGGCATCCGGAAGCTTCTGGAGCGCTATCCCTTTCTGCCGGCACTGGTGATCGTCGCCGCGCTCCTGCTGCTCAACGGCGTCTTCTCGCCCAACAGCCTCAGCTACCGTTCGCTGACGGGGCTTCTCAGCACCTACATGGCGCTGATCATGCTCGCGATCGCGCAGACCTACGTCGTCTATGCCGGCGATATCGATCTCTCCGCCGGCTCGATCCTGTCGCTCGTCAACGTCGCGATCGTCGTTTTGATGGAGCGATGGGGCGGCGGTGCCGGCGCCGTGCTGCTGGCGCTCGCCCTTGGCCTTCTGCTGGGGCTCGCCTGCGGCCTTGTGAACGGCATCGTCGTCGCCGCGCTGCGGCTGCAGGCGATCGTTGCGACTTTCGCTACGAGCATATTCTTCACCGGGTTCGCCCTTTACATCCTTCCTGTCGCCGGCACGCCGGCGCCGGCGCTGTTCTGGCGGACCTATGGCGGCCGGCTGCTCGGCGTGCCCTTTGTCTTCTATATCCTGGCGGTGCTGGTCGTCCTCCTCCTGGTGCTCAGCCGCACGCGCCTCGTCACGCAATTGCTTGCGGTCGGCGATGATCAGCAGGCGGCCTACCAGACCGGGCTCCCGGTCGTGTCGGCACGCATCAAGGGCTATCTGCTCTGTGGGCTTTTCTCGGCACTTGCCGCCTTCTGCATCACCGGTGACACGGCAAGCGGCGACCCGTTGGTCGGCGGCAAGATGACGCTCTACAGCGTCGCCGCCGTGGTGCTGGGCGGCAGCGCGCTTTCCGGCGGTTGGGGCACGGTGGTCGGCTCGCTGCTCGGGGCGCTGACGATCGGCCTCATCAACTCGGTCGTCTTCTTCATGGGCACGCCCTCCGAATGGCAGAATTTCGTCCAGGGTCTCGCCATTCTCGTCGTGCTGATGGCAGGCGTGCTGGCGGGCAGGAGGGCGCGCGCATGACCCGGATCCTTACCTTCGTGCGTGAGCCGCTCATCATCGCCCTGGTGCTGATCGCGGCTCTTCTTTACCTCGCGAAACGCTGTCGCCGGGCTTCGCCTCCGGCGGACAGATCCTGAGGCTGCTGATCGTCGCATCGCTGCTCGGCATCGTCGCGGCCGGCCAGAACGTCGTCATTCTCGGCGGGCGCGAGGGTATCGACCTTTCGGTTGGCGGCGTCGTTTCGCTTTCGGCGATCATCGCGGGCAACGTCATGAACGGAGCCGACGGCGGTATTTTGCCGGCTATCCTCGCCTGCCTCGCTGCCGGTGCGTTCTTCGGTCTTCTCAACGGGCTGGGCGTGACACTCCTGCGCATCCCGCCCCTCGTCATGACGCTCGGCATGCTTGGTGTTCTCCAGGGCCTGCTGGTCGTCATCCGCATGGGCATACCCTCCGGCCGCGCCGCGCCGGGCCTTTCGGGCTTCGTCACGCAGCCGTTCTTCTTCGGCATTCCGGGCATCATCTGGCTGTGGATCGCGATCGGCGTGCTCATGGCCTTCATGCTCCACCGCACGGTTTTCGGCCATCGCATCTATGCCATCGGCTCGAACGAGCATGCGGCCTACATGGCGGGTGTTCCAGTCCGGCTGATGCGCATCGCGCTGTTCATGATCTCCGGCATGTTCGCGGCGATTGCCGGCATGTGCCTGCTTGGCTACTCCGGCTCGTCCTTCGCCAATGTCGGCGAGCAGTACACGCTCTCGTCGATCATCGCGGTCGTCTTCGGCGGAACGTCGCTCGCCGGCGGCAAGGGCGGCTATACCGGCACCATGGCCGGCGCGATCCTGCTCGTCATCCTCCAGAGCATTCTCACCACCGTGAATATTGACGAATCAGGACGGCAGATGGTGTTCGGAGCGACGCTGCTCCTGCTGATGATGTTCTATGGTCGGGGTCGGGCGATGCGTGCATGAGAGAGCGGCCGAAGATCAAGGATATCGCCAAGCGGGCGGGCGTATCGGTCGCGACCGTGTCGCGCGCGCTGAGCGACTCGACACTGGTCACCGCCGAGACGCGCCAGCGCATCCATGATCTGGCGCGCGAGCTCAACTACCGGCCGAATGTCAGCGCCCGCAATCTCAGGACCCGCAAGTCAATGTCGGTGCTGCTGGTGGTCCGCGACGTCGGCAATCCCTTCTATCTCGACATCCTGAAAGGCGTGGAGGCGACGGCGCGCGAAGCCGGCTATTCGGTTCTGATGGGCAATACCGAGAATGATCCGGCCCGCGAGACCGAGTATTTTCACATGCTGCGCGACGGCCATGCCGACGGCATGATCCTGATGACCGGCAAGCTGCCGACGGCCGGCGGAAACTGGAGCGGTGCCCCGAGCCGCGTGCCCGTCGTCGTGGCGCTCGAGATCATCGAGGGCGCGGGCCTGCCGCATGTGCAGGTGGACAATGCCGGCGCCGCGCGTGAAGCGGTGGAGCACCTCATCTCCCTTGGTCATCGGCGCATCGCCCATATTAGCGGGCCGGTTCCGGAACTGATGAGCCTTCACCGTCGCGAAGGCTATCGCCAGGCCATGCGCGACGCCGGGCTCGATGTCCCGGATGCCTACGAGGTCCGCGGTGACTACCTGCTCGAAAGCGGGCAGGAGTGCTGCCGCGCGCTTTTCACCCTGCCGGAGCCGCCGACCGCGCTCTTCGTCGCCAATGACGAGATGGCCTATGGAGCCGCGTACGAGCTGCGGCGCATGGGGCGCGACGTGCCGGGCGACGTGTCGGTCGTCGGTTTCGACGATCTTTACCTGAGCAAGGCGTTCTATCCGCCGCTGACGACCGTCAGCCAGCCACGCGCCGAGATCGGGCACGCCGCCATGGAATTGCTTCTTAAGATCCTGTCCGGCGCCGAGATCGATTGCGACGAGCCGATCATCCTGCCAACGGTCTTGCACATCCGGGGCAGCACGGCTCCGCCGCAGGGATAACAAATACGCGCGAACTGTGATGCGCCGCATCTGGTTCCGCAACACACAGTGGGGAGGAGAGAATGACTGAGCTGCCAAGGCAGACGCTGCGGGTGGGATTCGTCGGAACCGGCTTCATCGCCCATTTTCACCTGAAGTCGATGATCGGAGTCCGCAATGTGGAGGTCACGGGCGTCTATAGCCGCAGCGCGGAAAATCGCGCGCGCCTGGCAAAGGAAGTCGAAACGCTCGGGCTTGGCAAATGCCGCACGCATGAAAGCCTCGACTCGCTGCTCTGCGCCGAGGACGTCGACGCGATCTGGATCCTTTCGCCGAACTACACGCGGCTCGACGTGATGCGGGCACTCCACGCGGCGGTCGCGGCGGGGCGCAGCAAGATCTTTGCCGTCGCCTGCGAAAAACCGTTGGCACGCACGGTCGCAGAAGCCCGCGAAATGCTGCGGCTTGCCGAGGACGCCGGTCTCAACCACGGCTATCTGGAAAATCAGGTTTTCTGCACACCGGTTCTGCGCGGGAAGGAGATCATCTGGCGCCGCGCGGCCTCTGCCGCCGGCCGTCCCTATCTCGCACGCGCTGCGGAAGAACATTCCGGCCCGCATGAGCCCTGGTTCTGGCAGGGCGACAAACAGGGCGGCGGCGTGCTATCCGACATGATGTGCCACAGCGTCGAGGTGGCGCGCCATCTCCTGACTGCGCCCGGCGCGCCGCGCTGTTCGCTCAAGGTCAAGACGGTCAATGGCACGGTCGCAAACCTGAAATGGACCCGCCCCAATTATGCGGAGCAACTGAGTCAGCGGTTCGGCAAGGACGTCGACTATCGCAACCGCCCATCCGAAGACTTCGCTCGCGCAACTGTCACGCTCGAGGACGAAGACGGCAACGAACTGATGATTGAGGCGACGACGTCCTGGGCCTATGTCGGCGCCGGCTTACGCATCCAGCTCGAACTTCTCGGCCCGGAATATGCGCTGGAATACAACTCGCTCGGCACCGGCTTGAAGATCTTCATGTCGCGCGCCGTGAGTGGCTCGGAGGGCGAAGATCTCGTTGAGAAGCAGAATGCCGAGCAGGGGCTGATGCCGGTGTTGGAGGACGAGGCCGGCGTCTACGGCTACACGGATGAAAACCGGCACATGGTCGAATGCTTCCGCAAGGGGCAAAAGCCGATCGAGACCTTCGAGGACGGCCTCGCCGTGGTGGAGATCCTGATGGGACTCTACCGCTCGGCGGAGATCGGCGCGACGCTCAAGTTTCCTGCGCCGGAGCTGGAAGATTACGTGCCGATCGTGGCGCGAACCGGAGCGTGACGGTCCGCTCCCCTCGGTCCTCCGACGGCACGTCTGGTTGTAGTCCCCCCGCAGCGCCGCACGCGTCTTATCAGACATGCAAAGGACGCTGTCCCCCTTTGTATTGCTCCATGTTCTTGTCCTTAAATCGGCTCCGATTTAAGGAAACAGTAGGATTCGCAGCGCAGCGCGATACGGGAGGATGAGACGATGCAAGAGAAATCGGCCCCACGGCCCAAAGGAGCGCGGCCATGCTGATCCGGGACAAGGTCTTTCTGGTGACCGGCGGCGGATCGGGTCTCGGGGCGGCCGTCGCACGCGCCCTTGTCGCCGATGGCGCCTCCGTCGTCATTGCCGATGTCAATGTCGACGCGGGCTCCGCGATTGCGGCCGAGCTTGGCGAGAAGGCGCGTTTTGCGCCGACCGACGTGACAAGCGAAGCGGAGGGCGAGGCGGCCGTCGCTGTGGCGCTCGAGAGCTTCGGACATCTCCACGGGCTGGTGAACTGCGCCGGCGTTGCGCCTGGCGAAAAGGTGCTCGGGCGCGACGGGCCGCATCGTCTCGAAAGTTTCACGCGGGCGATCGGCATCAACCTCATCGGCACCTTCAACATGATCCGCCTGGCCGCCGCGGCAATCGCGAAGGAAGAGCCGGATGGCGACGGCGCCCGCGGCGTAATCATCAACACGGCCTCGGTTGCTGCATTCGACGGGCAGATCGGCCAGGCCGCCTATTCGGCATCGAAGGGCGGCGTGGTGGCGATGACGTTGCCGATCGCGCGCGAACTCGCACGCTTCGGCATCCGCGTCGTCTCGATCGCGCCGGGAGTTTTCGAAACGCCGATGATGGCCGGCATGCCGCAGGAAGTGCAGGACTCGCTCGGCAAGAGCGTGCCGTTCCCGCCACGCCTCGGCCGCCCGGCGGAATATGCCGCGCTGGTGCGGCATATCTGCGAGAACGACATGCTGAACGGCGAGGTCATCCGCCTCGACGGCGCCTTGCGGATGGGTGCGCGCTGAGGGTTGGCTTATGACGGGCCGTGTGGAGAGCAGACTGCGCGCCGGCTGAAATTTCGCCGATCGGTCAACCCAACGGGGAGAGCATCGCGAACACGAATGCCGTGAGCACTACGATCAGCACCATGAAGCCGAGAACGCAAATCTCGCGCATGCGGTAACCTCCGCCGACGATCAAACCTCGTCGGCGCGCCCGGGTTCCGCTTTTTTGACGAAGCAGAGATGAAGGTCCCAGAACAGGGCAGAAGGGACTATTGGGGCGTTGCTCTGGGACCCTCGCGCGCGCCCGCTGCGGTGTTGGGGGAACCCGCCGTAGGCGCTCAACTACAGCAATATGCGCCGTGAGGAACATTCCGCAACGGGCCTAGGACCTCTGGCTGTGCCGCATCGGACTAAGGTCTGATACTCCCTTTTTCGGCCGTCTTCGGCGAGGAGCGCTGGAACATCTCTTCAACGCAACGGGTTGTTCTGTGGAAGGGATGAATAACTGGAGGACCTCTGATGAAAGGTGTCATCATCAAGAGTGCCATCGCCCTGAGTCTCGGACTTGGTTTGATTGCTGTTCCCGTCGCAGCGCACGACACATCTGAAAAAGGCACCGTGACCGGCGCGGCTGGCGGAGCCGTCGCTGGTGCGGTTGTTGGCGGCCCGGTCGGCGCCGCCGTTGGAGGGGTTGCGGGAGCGATGGTCGGCGCGGCAATAGATCCACCGCCGCCAAAGGTCATAGAATATGTTGAGGCCCAGCCGCTTCCGCCAAGTCCGCTGGTCCTTAAGGAAGAGATAGTGGTCGGCAAGCCGGTGCCTGAAACGGTTCTTCTGACCCCCGTTCCCCAGGACAAGCGGTATGCTTATGCCGTCGTCAACGAGAAGCGCGTAATCGCTCACCTGAGGACCCGTACGGTGGTTCAGTTGGTCCAATAAACGGGGCTCGTCCGACGAGCGACGCTGATTGGACCATGGCGAGCATGCAGCACGGCGCAGATCCGCCACCCGGTCAGGCCCAGTGAACGCAGGTGCCCGACCGCCAGACAGGAAAATTTTGACAAGTCCGTTGCCATGGCACCAAACTGCCGGAAACGGAGCGGTCTCACGCGATGGCGAAGAATGTTTCGGTGCAGGCAACGATAGCTCCGGATCGGTTGCTGACGACGCGGCGTTCGCGAGCGGTCGTGCTCCTGATCGCGTTCGCGGTCGGAGCAGTCGTTTGTTATCTGCTCGCGGTCTCCTTTTTGCCGGCCCTGACATGGGCGCTGGTCCTCGCAATCATGTTCCATCCGCTTCACCGGCGTGTCCTGAAGGATCTCCGCTATCCGGGACTCGCGGCCGCGACGACCGTGGTAGTCGCCGCTTTTATCGTTGTCGTGCCCATTACCTTCGTGGCGGAACGGTTGGTGAATGAGGCGGCGAGGGGTGCGCAGATCGTCGCCGACGCCCTGAGGTCCGGCAACTGGCGCGAGGCGCTTGCCAGCTATCCGCGGATCGCGCCGGTTCTCCTATGGATGGAGACGCAACTCGATCTCGCCGGCCTTGCCGGCAACGCCGCCACTTTGCTCACCAATTACAGCGCACTGTTCGTGCGCGGCTCGGTGGCCCAGATCATCAATGTCGTCCTGACCTTCTACTTTCTGTTTTATTTGCTGCGCGACGGACGCGAAGCGCTGTCCATGCTCAAGAATTCCTCGCCTCTTGCGCCCGAAGAGATGAACAGGCTGTTCCTTTGCGTGAGCAGCACCGTTTACGCCGTCATCTTCGGAACCTTTGCCGTCGCTGCCGTGCAGGGCACCTTGGGTGGTCTTATTTTCTGGCTTCTTGGCCTGCCGTCGCCGCTGGTCTGGGGCATGATAATGGGCCTGCTTGCGATAATGCCGGTTCTCGGAGCCTTCATAGTCTGGGTCCCGGCCGCGCTGTCTCTCGCGCTGAGCGGCGAATGGGAGAAGGCGCTGGTCCTTGTGGCGTGGGGTGCAGGCGTCGTCGCGACGGTGGACAATCTGCTTTATCCGATCCTCGTCGGAGACCGCCTGAAACTGCACACCGTGGTGGCCTTCATCGGCATGATCGGCGGCATCATCGTATTCGGCCCGGCGGGCGTCGTCATCGGACCAGTTATCTTCACGGTTATGCTGCTGCTGCTGGATATTTGGCGCGAGCACAACCGGGAAACGCAATAATCGGACGGTGCCGGTTGCGCGCGCGATCCAACCGGATGGAACGGCCCGCAGGCGGCGCGCTTACGCCGGTGTTGGCCGGCGATGGGCGCCGGCGCGCAAGCCTGACTACAGCGCCGCGCGTCTTATCAGACGCGCAAAGGACGCTGTAGCACCTTGAATTGCTGCATGTTTTTATCCTTGAATCGGCTAGGATTTAAGGAAACATGCAATAGAACCTAGGCGAAGATGACGTCGTTCGCCGAGAGATCGGAGAGCGTGAGGTTGTCCAGGAAGAGGCCGAACGTCTGGGACTCGTTGAATGCAATGTAAAGCCCGTCATCCGTTTCGGTTGCTGCGGCGATGAGGTCTGCGAAGCTGTCGATGCGCGTGACGGAAGGCGCGTAGTCGCCGAAGCGCAGTATGTCGCCGCCTTCGGTGTCGAAGTCGGTGATGCGGTCGACGCCCGTGCGGGAAGACGTATCAGACGACCACAGGAAAGTGTCGGCGTCGCCGCCCCCTGTCATCACGTCGTCGCCCGCCCCGCCCCAGAGCAGGTCGCTGCCCGTCCCGCCGTCGAGGCGGTCGTTGCCATCGAGGCCGGCAAGCTGGTCGTTGCCGGCGAGGGTGCGGATGGTGTCGGCGCCGGAGCCGCCCTCCACCTGAAACGTCTCCATATTGGCGAAGATCAGCCTCGAGCCGAGCATGCCTGCCGCCGCGTCGAAGTTGACCGCTTCTGAAAGTGACCAGGTGACGTGAAGCGTATCCTGACCCTCCCCGCCGTCAATGATGCCAGAGGGTGCACGAACGAGGATCAGGTCGTCGCCGTTGCCGCCGCTGATCACCGTGTCGCCGTCGTCGATGCTCGTTCCCGAGTCGTGAATCTCATCGTTGCCGTCGCCGCCCACCATCACATCGTTGCCACCGACGCTGATCAGGATGTCGTCGCCCGCGCCGCCATAAAGGGCGTCGTCGCCGCTTCCGGACACGAGGTGGTCCCTGCCGCTGCTGCCTTCAACGTAGTTGTCGCCCTCGCCGAGATGGGCATAGAGGGAGGCGAGATCTCCGCCGATCAACGTATCGCTGCCACTGCCGAGATGTATGCTGGCGACCTCGATGCCGCTGATCAGCGTGCCGGTCGAGGCAAAGCCCCGCGCGAAGTCGATAGTCAGGTCCTCGCTCCTCGCTTCATCGAAAAGCGAGAGCGTATCTGAGCCTTCCCCGCCATCGATCACCGCGGAAGCGAGGGTGGTCGTGATCTTGTCGCTGTGATTGCCGGCAAAGATACGGTTCGCGCCGCTCCTGTCGACGATGATGTCGCCGCCGTCGCCAGTGGCGATCGTGTCGTCGCCCAACATGCTGGTGCCGTCGTCTCCGTCGGTGCCGTAAGGGCCCACGATGTCGTCTCCGGCACCGGTCGAGATTATGTCGTCGGTGGTCGCGCCGAAGATCCGGTCGTTGCCGCTCCCGGTGGTCAGCACCAGTCTCTCGATGCGGTTGAAGAAGATGTGTTCCCAGTTCGATGTATTGTAGCCGATGATGCC
Organism: Sinorhizobium psoraleae; assembly: GCF_013283645.1. Classification (GTDB taxonomy): domain Bacteria; phylum Pseudomonadota; class Alphaproteobacteria; order Rhizobiales; family Rhizobiaceae; genus Sinorhizobium; species Sinorhizobium psoraleae. The sequence continues at coordinate 334,995 of NZ_JABEKV010000003.1, read as the reverse complement.
GTGGCCGTGCTCGCCGCTGAACCGGACGGCGGTGCTGACGCTGGAGAGGTCGATCACCAGAGTGTCGAAGCCTGCTCCGCCTGTGATGGCACCCCCGGTGCCGATCAGGGTGATCTCATCGTCGCCGTCGCCGCCGTCGAGCCGGTCGTAGCCACTCGTGCTCGTCAGGAGATCGTCTCCCGCGCCGCCATCGACCAGATCATCACCGCCGCCCGCATCGATCGTGTCGGCGCCGGTCAGCCCCCAAATGCGGTCCTTCTCCTCCGTTCCAAGTATCGTATCATCTTCAATTGTGCCGACGATCGTGGCCATGCCCCATTCTCCCTAAATAATGAATAGGAGTCATAGCGTGTATTAATGCACTTTTGAAACGAGAATATGAACTGATGAAAACAATACTTAATTGATGTAAATATATATCAGTTTACTTCAAACTTAGAATTACAAAGTATCTACATTATACGCAAATCGGGAACAAGGCGATTGCGGCGATACCGGCGTGGTCGCCGCTATCGCGTGCGCAGCTATGGGTCCTAGCCCAACATCTGACCAAAGCGGCACACGCACGCACGGACTGGCCCAAGGTGCTCAGAACGGGGGGCGTGTCCTCCTGCGCCAACGTCCCCTCCGGCGATTTGAGTCCGGACGAGCTTTCGAGTCGCTACCGCAGGCGCTGGCCGTTCGCGTCGAACACCAGAGCGCAGGCCGGATCGAAGCGGGCGGCGATGCGCTCGCCGGATTTGAGGCCGCGGCCATTCTTCGTTTCGATCACGACGAGATCGCCTTGGCCTTGGCGGGCATAGGCAAAGGTCTCGCCGCCGAGATGTTCGAGCATGTCGATCGTGAGATCGAGGGCAGCTGGCCCGGTCTCGTTGAAATGCTCCGGGCGGATGCCGATGGTTACGGGTGCGCCCGCTGCACCCGCCTCCACCGCGACCGGTATCGTGACGTCACCAAAATCCGGTATCCGGGCAATTGTCCGGCCGCTGCCGTCAGCTTCCAGCACCCCCTTGAGGAAGTTCATCTTCGGCGAACCGATGAAGCCGGCGACGAAGAGATTGGCGGGATCGTCATAGAGCTCCAGCGGCGAGCCGACCTGCTCGACCGCGCCGCCGCGCATCACCACGATCTTGTCGGCAAGCGTCATCGCCTCGACCTGATCATGGGTGACGTAAACGATCGTGGTGGCGAGCGTCTTGTGGAGCCGCGCGATTTCGATGCGCATATGCACGCGCAGCTCGGCGTCAAGATTGGAAAGCGGTTCGTCGAAGAGGAAGATCTTCGGATGCCGGACGATCGCGCGACCGATCGCCACGCGCTGGCGCTGTCCGCCGGAAAGCTGCTTCGGCTTTCGGTCGAGCAGGGGGTCCAGTTCAAGGATTTTCGCCGCCTCGCCAACGCGGCGTTCAATCTCCGCCTTGGCAACGCCGGCGAAGCGCAATGCAAATCCCATGTTTTCGCGCACGGTCATATGCGGATAGAGCGCATAGGACTGGAAAACCATGGCGATGCCGCGCTTCGACGGATCGACATCGTTCATCCGCGCACCGTCGATCGTGAGGTCGCCGGAGGTGATCTCCTCGAGGCCGGCAATCATGCGCAAGAGGGTCGACTTGCCGCAGCCCGACGGGCCGACGAAGACGACGAACTCGCCCGACTTGATGTCGAGATCGACGCCCTTGATGACGTCCAGACTGCCATAGGATTTGCGGATGTCGCTGAGTTGCAGGTCACTCATGCGCTCGCTGCTCCTTCGGCGGAGAGCGCCAGCTTTTCCGAGCCGAGACGCGACGAAGCGACGGTGACGTCAATGGCGCCAGCTTTCCCCGTCGACTCCAGCCAGAAGCCGGTCGAGCCTCCCTGCAAGACGATCCTGCCCGGCCCGATGAGCCGCGCCGGGCCCTCAACCGTGATGTCGACGGCATCGTTCAGGAAGGGAAGGACGTTGCCGGCCTGATCCAGCGCGCGGACGACGACGCGCACGCTGTCGCGGCCTTCGGCACGTAGCGTCCTGCTGTCTGCCTCGACCTGCAAGGTCGTCGGAACGGGATCGGCGATCATGCGCAGGCTGGCCGCGGGCTTGCCGGCGATGAAGCCGGTGAATTCTGCGTCCTCCCATTTCATGCCCCAGACGCCGAGCTCGTCCTTGGTGAAGTGGCGATGGTCGATAACGACCGGCGCATGCGGCAGATGCGGGAAGTTCTGGCGATCGGGTCCGACGCGTTTTGTGAGCGAGCCGTATTTCAGCTCGACCTCGTCGCAATTGGTGAGCACGATCAGCGGCAGCACGCCGCCGATGTTGCGCTCGCCGCGCGCCCAGAAGGTGACCGGCTTCATCACGACTTCTTCGGACGGATCGCATTGGCTTGCATAGACGTAAGCCGCGAACTTCGGCTCGCGGAACATGTCCATGACGCCGTGATAGCAGATGCGGTCGCCGGAGCCGAAATCCTTGTGGGTGTTGTAGTCGAACATGCACCAGCCGATCGCGCCCGAAATGCCGGGATCGCCATGGGCAGCATTCAGCACTTCGAGGTGCCGGCGGACATGTTCGGCCTGACGCTGCTCCTGATCGTAGATCTTCGTCGGGAACATATGGCCGCCGAACTCGGTGATGAGATAGGGCACCTTGCGATCAAGTCCGGTGCACTCCTGTTGCGGGCGAAGTGCCGTGCGTGGCCGGTTCGACCCGGGCAGTTCCTCGTTGCCGAGGATGAAATCGTTCATCGTATAGACGTCTTCGAGGAATTCGCTATCGGTGATATAGCGCACGCCGCCGGTCTGCCGCGTCGGGTCGAGCTCGCGCGCCAGCCGGTTGGTCTCGACGTAGAAGTCGTGCGAATCCTGGGACTCGTTGATGCGCACGCCCCAGATGACGATCGAGGGATGGTTCCAGTCGCGCTCGACCATCCGGCGGACGTTCTGGATCGCCTCCTCTTTCCACGCCTTGCCGCCGATATGCTGCCAGCCCGGAATTTCCTCGAAGACGAGCAGGCCGATGCGGTCGCAATGGTCGAGGAACCATTTCGACTGCGGATAGTGCGAGGTGCGCACGAGATTGCAGTGGAGCGTGTGTTTCAGGATTTCCGCGTCGCGCTCCTGCGCGCTGCGGCCCATGGCATAACCGACATAGGGGAAGGACTGGTGGCGGTTGAGGCCGCGGATCTTCAGCGGCCGGCCGTTCAGCCGGAAGCCGTCGACCGTAAACTCCGCCGTGCGAAAACCGAAATGCGAGGAGAGAAGATCGCGGCCGTGATCGGTCCTTAGCTGCACCTCGACCTGGTAAAGCACGGGATTGTCGATATCCCAGAGCGAGAGACCCGTGAGGCCACTCATTTCGAGCGTGACGCTTTCCCCGCGGGTCTCGCCGATCGCCTCGGCCAGGAGTTCGCCTTCCGCGTCTCTCAAGAGCGCCGTCACCGTTCCGGAGAAGGTCAGCCCCTGTGGGTTGGCGAGATCGCTGCGGATGGTGACGGACTTGCCGTCGCTCAGCACATCGCGGGTCTCGATCTTGATATTGGCGATCGAGACCTCGTCGGTGATCTTCAGCCAGACGTCGCGATAGATGCCGGCATAGGTGAGATAGTCGATCCGCCCGCCGAACGGTGGGATCTCCGGATTCTCGCTGCCGTCGATCTTGACCGTGATCAGATTGTCGCCCTGTCGCAGCTTGCCCGTCAGCCGCGCCTCGAACGGCGTATAGCCGTCCTTGTGCGCGACGATCTCCACACCGTTCAGATAGACGACGGCATCCGCCATCGCCGCATCGAAGACGAGCGAGACTTCGCGCCCCGCGAACTCCGCGCGCCAGGGCAGCACCTTCTGATAGGTGAAGGCGCGCTGATAGGACGTCTCGTCGAAATAGTTGAACGGAAGCTCGACGGCATTGTGCGGCAGGCTGACAGCCTGGCCGGCCTTGAGCGTGCCGGCTTCGGCAGCGGTAAAGCCCTCGGAAAAGATCCATGAATCGTTGAACGAAGTAACAGAGCGCATCATCATTCCTATTTGACTGAGCCCAGCATGCCCTGGACGAACTGACGTTGCATGAAGAAGAACACGGCAAGTGTCGGAAGCGTTGCGAGAATGGTTCCGACCATGACGACGCCGTAATCGGGGTAATAGGCGGAGGCGAGCGAGGAAATGACCAGCGTGATGGTCTTCGTCTCATTCGACTGCAGCACGATCAGCGGCCAGAGATAATTGTTCCAGGCCGTCATGAAGACGATGATGAAGGCCGCCGCGTAAGTGGATCGCATCACCGGCACGTAGATGTAGAGAAAGATCTGCCATTCCTTGAGGCCGTCGACCTTCGCGGCGTCGCGCAGTTCCGACGGAAACGCCTTGGTGCTCTGGCGGAAATAAAAGACGATGAAGGCCGAGCCGATCGAGGGCAGCACGACAGCGATGTGCGTGTTGATGAGACCCATCTGGCCCATCATGATGAAGAGCGGGATCATCAGCGCCGCGAACGGGATCATCAGCGTCAAGAGCATGGCGCGATAGAGGCGTTCGCGATGGCGCGAGCGGAACATCTCGAAGCCGTAGCCGGCGAGCGACGAGACGGCGAGTGTCAGCACCGTTGCGAGGATTGCGATCTTCGCGGAATTCCAGAACACGAGCGGTGCGTTCACCTGGGTGAAGAAGGTGTTGATATTGGTTGCGAGCGCGGCGCCCGGCAGCACCTTTCCCTTGATGATGTCGATCGAGGTATTGGTGGCGCCAAGCACCATCCAGACGAAGGGAAAGACGGAGAGGAAGGCCATCAACCCCAGGAAGCCGTAGGTGAGAAGCGCGCCTGCCGCGCGTCCGATACCGTTCGTCATTTGTCGCGCTCCCGGGCTGCAAAGAACTGCAGGAAGGCGAGAAGCGCGACGAGAACGACGATGACGTAGGAGACCGTCGCCGCGTAGCCGAAATTCGGCATGAAGCGGAAGGTGAGATTGTAGATATAGAGCGACAGCGTCAGCGTCGCATTGGACGGCCCGCCGCGACCTTCGGTGAGATTGTAGACCTCGTCGAAGAGCTGCAGCGTACCGATCGTCGAGATCACCGTGGTGAAGAGGATGACCGGTTTCAGGAGCGGGATGGTGATGTGGGTGAAGCGTGCCCAGGCCGGGACCCCGTCGATGCGCGCCACCTCATAGATCGACTTGTCGATGTTCTGGAGCGCAGCGAGATAGAAGATCATGTTGTAGCCGGTCCAGCGCCAGGTGATCGCGATGATGACGAGCACCTTCGCCCAGAACGGATGCGTCAGCCATGGAATCGGCGAGGAGATGATGCCTATCGCTGCAAGAGTCGAGTTCACGACGCCGTCGGTCGCGAACATGCCCTTGAAGAGAACCGAATAGGCGACCAGCGAGCTGACGCAGGGCAGGAAGATCGCCGTGCGGAACAGCCCGCGTCCGACGAGCCGCGGATTGTTGAGGATCGATGCAAGGATGAGTGCCAGCACGATCATGATCGGCACCTGCACGACGAAATAGGTCATCGTGTTGGTGAGCGCCTTGATGAACACCGGGTCGTTTGAGAGACGGACGATGTTCCCGAAGCCGACGAACTTCATCATCATGCCGCGGCCGGACTGGAAGGACATCCAGAGCGACCAGACGATCGGATAGATCATGAAAAGGCCGATCAGCCCGAGCACCGGGGCGACGAAGAGCCAGCCATTGACGTCGTAGTAGCGGCCGATGCCGCCGCGGCGTGCGGGAACCATCATCATCCTCATGGGTAGCGAACGAAAACCTGCCAGCCGCGTATCGAGCCGCGGCCGGAAAGGTGGGCGATTGCCCGCCCACCTTGCTCATCCGCTCACTGGATCTGCGCGCTGACCTCGGCGTCGATCGCCTTGAGAACGTCGTCGACCGGCGTTCCCTGTGTCAGCGCCGGAAGCTGTGCGGTGACGGCGGTATCCGCCTCGTTGGTGAAGATGCCGTAATTCACCGACGGCACCTTGGCGAGCCAGTCGGAGAAGTTCTGCCAGACCTTCTCGCCGCCGAAGAAGGGATCGGCCGCCTCGTAAGCCGCGCCGCCGCGCGCGGCGAGCAGCGAGCCTACGGCGCCGCGATCCTGCAGGATCGTCTGATAGAAATCGACGTCCTTGGCGTAGATCTCGTTGAGGAAATCGATCGCTTCCGCCTTTTCCGCCGAGCTTTCAAGCACGTACCAGCTCGATCCGCCGAGGTTCGAGGCTTGCGTTGCGCCATCGATCGCAAGCTTCGGAATAGGAGCGACGCCCCATTTGCCGGCCTGGTCCGGCTGCGCCTTGACGGTGCCGGTGATCCAGACGCCGGTGACGACCGCCGCGACGTCGCCGGAGGTGAAGGTTCCGACCCAGTCGGACCAGCCGGCGGCCGGCTTGTAGATGTTCGCCGACATGATCTTGCCGACGGTCTCGAGTGCGGCTTTGAGCGCCGGATTGCCGATGATATTGGCCTTGCCTTCCTTGTCGAAATACCATTGCCCGGCCGATTGCATGATGATGCGGACGAGGCCGGCATCGTTCGGGTCGAGCCCCATCATCTTCTTGCCGGTCTTGGCCTCGACCTGCTGGCCGATCTCGATGAAGCGGTCCCAGGTGAGGTTCTGCATGTCTTCCGGCTTGAAACCGGCCGCCTCGATGTAGTCCTTGCGATAATAAAGCCCGGTGACGCCGGAATCGAAGGGCATGCCGTAGACCTGGCCGTCAACGGTCATTACCTCGACCTTGTAGGGAGCGAAGCCGGAGTAATCGACGGTGCCGGAGAGGGCTGCGAAGGCGCCGGGGAAGGATTGCAGATATTTCTGCGCGCCGTAGTCCTCGATCAGAACGATGTCCGGCAGCGCATCGGCGGTGCCGGAGGCAAGGCCCGTCTGGAGCTTCTGCTCGACGTCGGTCTTGGCGAAATCGACGACGTTGAAGGTGACGTCAGGATGAGTCTTCGTGTAGCGGGCGCCGGCCTCCTTCATGATCGCGACATTGAAGTTCGGATCCCAGCACCAGATGGTGATTTCCTTCGCCTCCGCGGCAGTCACCGCCAGGAAGCTCACGCTCGCCAGCGCAAGGCCGGCGATGCGTGGCAGATAGGCACGCGCCAGATTGTCCATTGTTTCCTCCCGGAATTTGTGTTCCCCGAGACAGTCCTCCCTGTCTCGTCGCGGAGTATTTCTCAAAATCGGGAGCGAGGCAATATTTTCAGTAAATTTTTACCTCGGTTTTTCACTCAGCCGCGGCGGCGGCCGGTGCCGGCGTGCTGCCGCGCCAGATGATCTCGGTTCCGAGAACCACCTTTTTGGCGATCTCGCGCCCTGAAAGGCGCTCAAGAAGCAGGTCGACCGCCGTCTCGCCGATCAATTCCGCCGGGATCTTCACGGTGGAGAGCGGAGGACCCAGAAACTGGGCGACGGGAATGTCGTTGAAGCTCGCTACGGCGAGGTCCTGCGGGATCCTGAGGCCCATCTCGTGGATCGCTCTGTAGGCGCCGAGCGCCATGTTGTCGTTGCAGGTGATGAGGATCTTCGGCGGACTGGGCTTCGACAGCATCGCCTTGGCGAGCGTATAGCCGCTGTCCGGTGTCATTCGTTCCACCATGCACAATTCCGGATCATAGAGCCCGGCCTTGGTCATCCAGTCGATATAGGTGCGGCACCGACGTTCCGCATGGATGTTGTCGGGACCGTAGAAGGCGTCGATCCAGCCGATGAAGCCGATGCGGCGATAGCCCATGCCGTGGATGGCTGTCAGCAGCCGGCTCATGGCGAGGGAAACGTCGCTCAACACGGCGTCATCGACGTCTCCGACAGGTGCATAATCGGCAAAGACGAGATGGCGGGCGTGGCGGCGCAGCCAGTCGAGTTCGTCGCCATAATAGTGGCCGACGGCCACCACGCCCGAGGCTCCCTCCAGCATTGCCGCCTCGGGAGGGCTCCCGGTCAGGAAGACCTTGACCACCTCGCTCTTCAACGCCTGGCAGCGGCTTTCGATGCCGAGCCTGACGCCGACATAATAGGGATCGGCGAGTTCCTGGGCGGGATCGAGGAAATGCACGAGCGCAATCTTCAATCCGGTGCCGACGCCTTGGGCTGCGGCGCGGCTGCGGTTGCGCGGCGTTGCATAATTGAGCGCCTCGGCGGTCTCGATGATCGCCTGGCGCTTGCTGGTGGAAATCGACAGCGTCGGATCGTAGTTCAAGACCCGCGAAACGGTCGCCGATGATACGCCGACCGCCGAAGCGATTTCCTTTATCGTAACCATGTTGCACTTGTCCTCGTCTCAGCCGCCCACGATTATCAGGGATCATCGGTCGATGCCACGCGGCAAGCGTGGGGACCGCGATCTCGGCGCGAGCGCACAAGTAAATTTTTACTAACGCTGCGTCATTTGCAAGCGGCAGTTTTGGAAACTTGCCCGCGAGGCAAGCTTAAACCGTTGAAATCGGATGCGGATGCGCTTGGCTGCAGCCGGACGGCTCGCTCAGCCGGTGCTGGCGGAGCCAAGGGGCGCGGTGGCGGGTCCGTGCATGACTTCTCCATCGAGACCGAAACGCGATCCGTGGCAGGGACAGTCCCAGGTGCGGTCGGTCTCATTCCAGCCCACGATGCAGCCCATGTGCGGGCATACGGCCGACACGCTGTGCACGCGGCCCTCATCGTCCTTGTAGGCGGCAACATGTTTGCCGTCGATCCGCATGATTGCGGCCTGCCCTGGCGGAAGCTCGTCAAAGGAATGCAGCTTGCGAGACAGGTAGCCGCCCACCAGGTGGGCGCCGACCATCGCGTTCTCCTTTACATACTGCGCGGCTCCGCCGAAGACTGTCGTACGTTTGGCATCGAACAGCGACAGCCAGGGGTGGTGATTGCCTGCCGCAAGCTCCGCCAGGATCATCGCGGCAGCGGTTCCGTTTGAAATCCCCCCAGGCGGCGAACCCGGTCGCGACAAGGTAGCCATCTTTGGTTGCTGACCAGCCGACGAAAGGCAGCTTGTCGACAGACGAGTAATCCTCGTTGATCCATTGGTACTCGATGGGTCCCGAATCGAAGTTTTCACGCAGCCACCGCTGCAGATCCGCCATGTATCGACGCTCATCGTCGGTATGGCCCGGTTTGAAGCTTTCGCCGGCGACGATCGCGTAAACCTCTCCGTTTTCCCGCCTGTGGGTGCGGATCGAGTGGCCGGGCTGATCGACACTGATATACATGCCCGGCGGCGGGCTCTGGATACGCGCGGCGGCAACGGGCTCGGCATAGGGATGAGCCGCGGTGTAGAAGCCTCCGATCTGGCCGAGCGGGAGATGGGTCGCCATGATGACATGGCGTGCGCCGACGCTACCCGTCCGCGTGACCACGCGCGTCGGCTCCCAATCCGTGACCGGGCTGTTTTCGAAGACATGACAGCCATCGCCGGGGATCGTTTGCGCCAGGCCCGCTACATATCTCGTCGGGTGGAATTGCGCCTGGCCATCGAAGCGTATCGCGCTCGATACTTCGAATGGCAGTCCTGTGTCGCGGGTGAGGACGGCCGGCAGGCCGAGGCGCCGCGCCACTTCTGCCTCCGCCTCTATACGATCGACCGACTTTTCCTCGCGGGTATAGACGAAGGCCGACTTCTCCTCGATGTCGCAATCGATCGAATGCTCGCGGGCGAGACTGCGGATCCTTTCGATGGCGCTCTGCTGCGCCTCGCCATAGAGGCGAGCATGGTCCGCATCGAACTTCTGCTCCAGTGTCTGATAGATGAGCCCGTGCTGGGAGGTCATCTTGGCGGTTGACTTGCCCGTCACCTGCCGGCCCACTCTGCGAGCTTCCAGCAGGACGACCCGCAAGCCCTTGTCCTTGAGGAGGCGCGCCGTCGTGACGCCGACGATGCCGCCGCCGACAATGACGACATCGGCGGTGGTATCCTGCTCCAGACGGGGAAAATCCGGAGCGTCGCAGGTCGCGTTCCAGTAGCTGCTTGAATCCGGTGCGTCGGGCATGTTTGTTCCTCGCGGGTGTCATCAGCCCGTGCCGTGGGCCGGACCTTCGCATCCAACAGGGAACGCTATGCTTTGTTCCTCAGGCGGCCGCCTCCTCGCGGCGAGAGCGACCCCCATTTGCCTGCTTGCGAGCGGCAACGCACCGCGTTCAGTCACAAGCAGCAGCGAGCGTGGTCACAGACTCGCTTACCTTCTGAGCTTTTGCGGGCACGCTCGCATACATGCCGGTGGTGCGGAACTCGGTGGGGCTTGCGCCGAAGACGCGGCGGAAGACCTTGGCAAAATAGTTGGGGTCTTCGAAGCCGGACATGATTGCCACTTCCTTGACCGGCAGGTCCGCGGTCTTGGTGAGAAGTTTCACCGCCCGCTGCAGCCGCTTCTGCAGAACGAATTCGGCTGGCGGCATGCCCTCGCTCGCCGCGAAGACGCGGGAAAAATGCGCCCGGCTGAGCCCCGAGACCTTTGCCAGTTCCTCGACCGGCAGCGGCTTTTCAAGGTTCGCCATGATGTGATCGATGACGTGATGCATGGTCCGGTATTCCTGGCTGAAGACCGGATGCGACCCGAAAACGTCGTCATAGAGCGCCATCGCCGCCTCGTAGGCGATCGCCGAGGCACGGCCCGGCGTCTCGCCGCCGGTGATCAGCCGCAGGCTGCAATCGGCGAGATGCTCGATCGTTTCGGGCTGCAGCTTCAACACCGGACCGGTGACCGCCAGGATCGCGCGATGGATGCGCAGCGCCTCTTCTCCGTTCATCGATATCCAGAAGAATTCCCAACGCCCGCCGTCCTCCAGCCAGTAGCGATGATTGTGCGGCACGAGCAGGAGCAATGTCTCGCCCTCGCGCAAACGATAGCTGCGGTTTTCGTAGCGCAGGTTGCCGGCGCCGCCGATCGTGTGCTGCAGCACGGTGAACGGCGTCTGGCCGCGCTTTCGTCCGTCCCAATTGTAGGTCGCGTCGGTCCGGATCTCATAGCCGGTGCTGGTCGGCATGGTGTGCAGGCTCTGTCTTCCCCGCGGCAGCGAAACGGTCCGCATCACCGGGCCGTGGTCGATCAAATCTTGCAGCACAGAATTACCCATGAAAGCACAATACCTCTCTAGTCGTGCGGTCGATTATACACATAATGACCACAGATCGCGCAAGACGGCCGCTTTTCTGCAGCGGGAAGGGGCTTGGGAGAGGAGCGGTCGCATTTTGCGACCCGGGCCAGTTCGATGAATTGATTTTACCCTTATAGCGCGAATTCTGCAGGGACGAGGAGGGACGAGACGACCATGAGCCGCTTCAAGATCGCCATTATCGGTGCCGGCAGCATCGGCTTCACCAAGAAGCTCTTCACCGACATTCTTTCCGTGCCGGAGCTCCAGGACGTCGAATTCGCGCTCACCGATCTGAGCGAGCACAACCTCGGCATGATCAGGACGATCCTCGACCGGATCGTCGAGGCGAACAGCCTGCCGACGCGGGTGACCGCCACCACCGATCGTCGCAGGGCGCTCGAAGGCGCGCGCTACATCATCAGCTGCGTTCGGGTGGGCGGGCTCGGCGCCTATGCCGATGACATCCGCATTCCGCTGAAATACGGCGTGGACCAGTGTGTCGGCGATACGATCTGCGCCGGCGGCATTCTCTACGGCCAGCGCAACATTCCTGTCATCCTCGACTTCTGCAAGGACATCCGCGAGGTCGCTGAGCCGGGCGCGAAATTCCTGAACTACGCCAACCCGATGGCGATGAATACCTGGGCCGCGATCGAATACGGCAAGGTCGATACCGTCGGTCTATGCCACGGCGTCCAGCACGGGGCCGAGCAGATCGCCGAGATCCTTGGCGCTAACGACGGCGAGCTCGACTACATCTGCTCGGGCATCAACCATCAGACCTGGTTCATCGACGTGCGCTTGGGCGGCCGCAAGGTCGGCAAGGACGAGCTCGTCGCGGCCTTCGAGGCCCATCCGGTGTTCTCGAAGCAGGAAAAGCTCAGGATCGACGTGTTGAAGCGCTTCGGCGTCTATTCGACGGAAAGCAACGGCCACCTCTCCGAATACCTGCCCTGGTACCGCAAGCGTCCGGACGAGATCACCAAATGGATCGACATGTCGGACTGGATCCATGGCGAGACCGGCGGCTATCTGCGTTATTCGACCGAGACCCGCAACTGGTTCGAAACGGAATATCCACAGCTCTTGGCTTCCGCCGGCAAGCCGATCGATCCGGCGAAGCGCTCGAACGAGCATGCGAGCCATATCCTCGAAGCGCTCGAGACGGGCCGCGTCTATCGCGGTCACTTCAACGTCAAGAACAATGGTGTCATCACCAACCTGCCGGCGGATGCGATCATCGAATCGCCCGGCTTCGTCGACCGCTTCGGCATCAACATGGTGTCGGGGATCACGCTGCCGGAAGCCTGTGCCGCCACCTGCATCTCGTCGATCAACGTCCAGCGCATGTCGGTCCACGCGGCGATATCCGGCGACATCGATCTTTTGAAGCTCGCGGTGCTGCACGATCCGCTCGTCGGCGCCATCTGCACGCCGGAGGAGGTGTGGCAGATGGTCGACGAGATGATCGTCGCCCAGGCCGAATGGCTGCCGCAATACGCCCACGCGGTCGATGCGGCGAAGGAGCGGCTCGCCCGCGCAACGGTCAAGACCCGCGACTGGAAGGGTGCTGCGCGCCGCGAGGTACGCTCGATCGAGGAGATCCGCACCGAAAAGGAGGCGGCGAAGCTGCGGGTTGCGGGATAGGTCGCCATCCCCGGGATGGCCCCTCATCCGGCCTGTCGGCCACCTTCTCCCCGCAGGCGGGGCGAAGGGGACTCGCGGCGACCGCTTAAATCCCTCTCCCCGCCTGCGGGGAGAGGGCTAGGGTGAGGGGCGATGCCATGCCCGAGGAGGTTACCGGCGGGCAAATTGCCCGCGCGTTGAAATGACGGCGTGAAAGGCATCCGCGTGAGGAGACGAGGGCGCCTGTGGCGCAGGAGGAGTGCCACCCGTCCCGGGTTGGCAAATTAGGAGGGAGAACTTTAAGGCCATGAAAACCCACCGACTGACATCAACGGCGAGTCTGCTCATCGGCATTTCCGCTTTCGCCGTGCAGGCATTCGCATCGGAACCGACCGTCGTGCCCGAGCAGCCGCCGTTCCCGGCCCAAGGCAAGATCACCTATGTCCCGCGCGACGCGCTGCTGGAGTTCAAGGCGCTGCCGGAATATCACGAGCCGGACTGGGTCACGGAGAAATTCGTGAAGCCCGGCAAGCTGCCGCCGGTTGCCGAGCGGCTGCCGAAGGAACCGATGGTCTTCAAGACCGGCAACATGCCCGACGGCGTCGGTGTCTATGGCGACGTGCTGCGCCATGTCATCGGCGGGCGTCCGGAAGGCTGGAACTACAGCGCGGGCCAGACCCAGGGCTGGGGCGGCATCGACATCGGCATGTCGGAATGCCTGACGCGCACCGCACCGCTCTTCCAGGTCGAAGCTGCCGACGTGGAGCCGCTGCCGAACCTTGCGAAAGGCTGGGAGTGGTCCGAGGACGGCCACAAGCTCACCATGCATCTCGTCGAGGGCGCGAAATGGTCGGATGGCGATCCCTTCGACGCCGAGGACGTCATGTTCTACTGGGACGACAATGTCGTCGATCCGAATGTTTCGCCGTTGAACGGCGCCACACCGGAGACATTCGGCGAGGGGACCACGCTCAAGCAGATCGACAAGTACACGGTCGAATGGACCTTCAAGGACGCCTTTCCGCGCCAGCATCTCTACGCCATGGCCTACGGCACCTTCTGCCCCGGTCCGTCGCATATCCTGAAGACCAAGCACCCGAAATATGCCGGCACGACCTACGACCAGTACAAGAACGGCTTTCCGGCGGAATACCTGAACATTCCGGTGATGGGCGCCTGGGTTCCGGTCGCTTATCGGGCCGACGATATCATCGTGCTGCGCCGCAATCCCTATTACTGGAAGGTGGACGAGGCCGGCAATCAGCTGCCCTATCTCAACGAATTGCATTACAAGCTTTCGACCTGGGCCGACCGCGATGTGCAGGCGATTGCCGGTTCGGGCGATTTCTCGAACCTGGAGCAGCCGGAAAATTTCGTCGAGTCGCTGAAACGCGCAGCCGACGAGGCAGCGCCTGCGCGCCTTGCCTTCGGTCCCCGCGTCATCGGCTACAATCTGCGCATGAACTATTCGGCCAACGGCTGGGGTGAACCGGATGCGCGGGCCCAGGCGGTGCGCGAGCTCAACCGCAATCTCGACTTCCGCAAGGCGGTCACGATGGCGATCGACCGCAAGAAGCTCGGCGAAGCCCTGGTCAAGGGCCCATTCACGGCGATCTATCCGGGCGGGCTTTCCTCCGGCACGAGCTTCTACGACCGCCAGTCGACGATCTACTATCCCTTCGACATCGAAGGCGCCAAGGCGTTGCTCGAAAAGGCCGGGCTCTCGGACACGGATGGCAACGGCTTCGTCAACTTCCCGGAAGGAACCGCGGACGGCGTGGACGTGCAGATCGTGCTGCTCGTCAATTCCGACTACGGCACCGACCGCAATCTCGCCGAAGGTCTGGTCGGGCAGATGGAGCAGCTCGGTCTCAAGGTCGTGCTCAACGCCGTCGACGGCACCAAGCGCGACGCAACGCAATATGCCGGCCGCTTCGACTGGCTCATCCGCCGCAACGACCAGGAATTGACGTCGGTGGTGCAGAACACGACGCAGCTTGCGCCGACCGGTCCGCGCACGAGTTGGCACCACCGTGCCCCAGAAAGCGGCACTGTCGACCTGATGCCCTATGAGCAGGAGCTCGTCGATCTCGTCAACAAGTTCATCGCCAGCAACGACAATGATGAGCGGGCGGCGTTGATGAAGCAGTTCCAAAAGGTATCGACCACCAATGTCGACACGGTCGGCCTGACGGAATATCCGGGCGCGTTGATCATCAACAAGCGCTTCTCGAACATTCCGACCGGCGCTCCGATCTTCATGTTCAACTGGGCCGAAGACACGATCATCCGCGAGCGGGTCTTCGTCGCAACCGACAAGCAGGGCGACTACGAGCTCTATCCGCAGCAGCTTCCCGGCAAGCCCGGCGATAGCGGCCCGAGCAACTGAGCCCCGAACCATCCTTCCGGCTTCAGTCGTGAAGCCGGAAGAATGAGCGTCCTTTCAATGCGCCCGGGACGCCCGAAACACCGGCGTCCCGCGCGAAGAACGACAGAAGGAAACGGCATGTTCAGGTTTCTGCTTGTCCGCATCGCCTCTGCCATTCCGGTATTGCTTGTCCTGAGCGTGGCGACCTTTGCCATCATCCAGGCGCCGCCCGGCGACTACAGCGACTACATCCGCTCGCAGCTGATCAACCAGGGCGGGGCGTCCTTCGAGGAAGCCGACGCGCAGGCGCAGGCCTATCGTAAGGAGCACGGACTCGATCAGCCGTTGCCGATCCAGTACGTCAACTGGATGACGGGCATCGTGACCCGAGGCGATTTCGGCCACAGCCTTTATTACAACAAGCCGGTTGCCGACGTCGTCGGCGAGCGCCTGCCGCGCACGCTGGCGCTGGCGCTGGTGTGCCACTTTCTGGCATCGATCATCGGCATATCCTTCGGCATCCTTGCCGCGACGCGGCAATATTCCTGGGTCGATAGCCTGCTTTCGACCGTGTCGTTTCTCGGCATGACGGTGCCGCGCTTCCTGATGGCGCTGATTATCGTCTATGTCCTCGTCTTCCATTTCAATGTCAGCGAGATCAACAGCTTCAATTCCGCCCGCTACGGCGGGGCCCCCTGGTCGTGGGACAAGTTCGTCGATCTGGTGAAGCATGTCTGGCCGGTCGTTGCGATCGCGACCTTCGGCGGGCTTGCCTACAACATGCGCGTCATGCGCGGTAACCTGCTCGACACGCTGAACGCGCAATATGTCGAGACGGCGCGCGCCAAGGGCCTGAGCGAGGGCGCCGTCGTCATGCGGCATGCCGTTCCGAACGCGCTGCATCCGCTGATCATGTATCAGGGTGTCGTGCTTCCCTACATGCTGACCGGCGAGATCGAAACGGCGATCATCTTCGCTCTGCCGACCGTCGGCCCGGCGATCGTCGGTTCGATGTGGGTGGGCGACGTCTATGTGACCGCCACCTTCATGCTGGTTCTGTCGGCGACGCTGATCGTCGGCAACATCATCGCCGACCTGCTGCTTGCCGCGCTCGATCCGAGGGTGCGCATGGGAGGGGGGGCCTACGCATGACCATGGAAGCGCACAGCACCATTCCGGTTGCCACGCAGCCGAAGGAGCAACCGAAGGAAAAGCACCACAATGAAAGCTATTCGGCTCTCGTCTGGCGCCGCCTCAAGCGGTCCTGGACCGGTCTACTCGGCCTGATCCTCGTCAGCCTGCTGGTTCTCATGGCGCTCTTCGCCGATTTCCTGTCGCCC
The DNA here is from genome assembly GCF_013283645.1 of Sinorhizobium psoraleae. GTDB lineage: Bacteria > Pseudomonadota > Alphaproteobacteria > Rhizobiales > Rhizobiaceae > Sinorhizobium > Sinorhizobium psoraleae. The sequence continues at coordinate 318,600 of NZ_JABEKV010000003.1, read as the reverse complement.
GTCGATCCGAAGGCGACCGGCGTAGGCTTTGCACCGCCGCAGGCGATCAGCTTTCACGACAAGGACGGCAATTTCGTCTTCCCGCCGCGCAGCTATCCGGTGCGCGAGACGGAAGAACTCGATCCGATCACCTTCCAACCGGTGATCGGCCCGGATTACGACAATCCGCAGATCCTCGGCTTTTTCGTCAAGGGCGCGCCCTACCGCCTTCTGGGGCTCATCCCGGCGGAGCGCCATCTTTTCGGCGCGGTCGACGGGACGGCAGTCCATTTCCTCGGCACCGACAAGTTCGGCCGCGACGTGCTCTCGCGCATTCTTCATGGCTCGCGCATCTCGCTGATGATCGCGCTCATCGTCGTCTTCATCGTCACCGTGGTCGGCACGACCGTCGGCATGGTATCCGGCTATTTCGGCGGCCGCTTCGACGCGTGGGTGCAGCGCTTTGTCGAACTCGTGCTCGCCTTTCCGCAACTGCCGCTCTATCTGGCGCTCGCCTCGCTGATCCCGGTGACAGCGCCGACCAGCGTCTTCCTCGCCTTTGTCATCGTCGTGATGTCGGCGCTCGGCTGGGCGCAGATGTCGCGTGAGGTCCGCGGCAAGACGCTGGCGCTCGCGCGGATCGACTATGTCCGCGCGGCGATCGCGATCGGTGCGACCGACCGGCGCATCATCTTCCAGCATATCTTCCCGAACGTGATGAGCCACGTCATCGTCGCGGTGACGCTGTCGATCCCGCAGGTCGTGCTGCTCGAATCCTTCCTCGGCTTCCTCGGATTTGCGGTGAAACCGCCGCTGATCTCCTGGGGGCTGATGTTGCAGGACACGGCGAACTACTCGGCGATCGGTTCCTATCCCTGGATTCTCTCGCCCGTCGCCTTCGTGCTCGTCACCGTCTTCGCCTTCAACGCGCTCGGTGATGGCCTGCGCGACGCAATCGACCCCTATTGAGGAGCACGCCAATGGCGACGACAGAGACTATTGCCCCGGCTCCTGAAGAAAGGCGCGACCGCCACACCAAGGATACGCGGCCGGTCATCGATGCCCGCAAGGTTGCGGTCACCTTCAAGGTCGAGCATGGCACCGTCGAAGCGGTGAAAGACGTCTCCTTCCAGCTCTACCGCGGCGAGACGGTGGCGATCGTCGGAGAGTCCGGCTCCGGAAAGTCGGTGACGGCACGGACTGTCATGGGGCTTTTGTCCAAGCGTGCGACGATCGCTCCGCAGGCGCGCATAGAATATGACGGCCGCGACGTCCTGAAGTTCTCGAAAAAGCAGCGGCGTGCGCTTCGCGGCGATCGGATCTCGATGATCTTCCAGGAACCGATGAGTTCGCTCAATCCCGTTTACACGATCGGCAGCCAGATCATTGAGGCGATCCGCGCCCATCGCCGGATGAGCCGTCGCGCGGCGAACGAACGGGCACTGGAGCTCCTGCGACACGTGCAGATACCGGATCCGGAGGCGCGGCTGAACCAATATCCGCACCAGCTTTCCGGCGGCCAGCGCCAGCGCGTGATGATCGCCATGGCGCTCGCCAACGACCCGGACGTACTGATCGCCGACGAGCCGACGACGGCGCTCGACGTTACCGTGCAGGCGCAGATCTTGAATCTGATCCGCAAGCTGCAGAAGGAACTCGGCATGGCCGTGATCCTGATCACCCACGACCTGACGGTCGTCCGGCAGTTCTCGGACTATGTCTACGTCATGCAATACGGCGAGGTGAAGGAGCACAACACGACGGCCGCGCTCTTCGCCAACCCGCTCCACGCCTACACCCGCCGGCTGCTTGCGTCCGAACCTTCGGGCGCGGCCAATCCGCTGCCGGACAATGCGCCGATCATGCTCGACGGCCGCAGCGTCCGCGTCTCCTTCATGCTCAAGAAGGGCGGCTTCTTCAGGCCGGAGCTGAAGGAGCTCGTCGCGGTCGACAGCCTGAACCTCCACCTGCGACGGCACGAAACGCTCGGTCTCGTCGGCGAGTCCGGCTCGGGCAAGACCACCTTCGGCCAGGCGCTGATCCGCCTCATCAACACCGACAGTGGCGAGATCTACTTTGATGGTCAGCCTATCCATGGCAAGGACCGCAAGGCGATGCGGCCGCTTCGCTCGCGGATTCAGGTCGTCTTCCAGGACCCGTTCGCCTCGCTCAACCCGCGCATGTCGGTCGGGCAGATCATCGAGGAAGGACTCGTCGTCAACGGCATCGGCGAGAACCGGCAGGACCGGTTGGCGCGCGTCGAGGACGCGCTCGTCAGCGCCGGGATGCCGGCCAATATCCTGTCGCGCTTTCCGCACGAATTTTCCGGCGGCCAGCGCCAGCGCATCGCGATTGCACGGGCGATCGCGCTGGAGCCGGAGTTCATCCTGCTCGACGAGCCGACCTCGGCGCTGGATCTCTCGGTGCAGGCCCAGATCATCGACCTGTTGCGCAAGCTCCAGGACGAGCGGGGCCTGAGCTATCTCTTCATCTCCCACGACCTCAAGGTCGTGCGCGCGCTCTGCCATCGCGTGGTGGTCATGCAGCACGGCAAGATCGTCGAAGAGGGGCCAGTGAACGAAATCCTTTCCAATCCCAAGACCGCCTACACCGAACGGCTCGTCCGGGCCGCCTTCGATGTGGCCGCATGACCTTCAAACAGAGGTATCCCATGAACAGGCAACCCAAGATCACCTTCATCGGCGCCGGCTCCACCGTCTTCATGAAGAACATCATCGGCGACGTCTTGCAGCGCCCGGCGCTTTCAGCCGCCACCATCGCGCTGATGGACGTGAACCCTGAGCGGCTCGCGGAAAGCGAGATCGTCGCCGGCAAGCTCGTGCGCTCGCTCGGCGTGAAAGCCAGGATCGAAACGCACTCGAACCAGTTGAAGGCGCTCGAAGGGGCGGATTTCGTCGTCGTCGCCTTCCAGATCGGCGGTTACGAGCCCTGCACCGTCACCGACTTCGAAGTGCCGAAGAAATACGGGTTGCGCCAGACGATCGCCGACACGCTCGGCGTCGGCGGCATCATGCGCGGCCTTCGTACAGTGCCGCACCTTTGGAAGATTTGCGAGGATATGCTTGAGGTCTGCCCCGAGGCGATCCTGTTGCAATACGTCAACCCGATGGCGATCAACACCTGGGCGATCGCAGAAAAGTACCCGACGATAAAGCAGGTGGGCCTCTGCCATTCGGTGCAGGGCACGGCCTTCGAGCTTGCCCGCGACCTCGACATCCCGGTCGAGGAAATCCGCTACCGTGCAGCCGGCATCAACCACATGGCCTTCTATCTCAAGTTCGAGCACCGCCAGAAGGACGGCAGCTATCGCGATCTCTATCCGGATCTGATCCGCGGCTATCGCGAAGGGCGCTTCCCGAAGCCCAGCCACTGGAACCCGCGCTGCCCGAACAAGGTGCGCTACGAGATGCTGACGCGGCTTGGCTATTTCGTTACCGAGAGTTCGGAGCATTTCGCCGAGTACACGCCCTATTTCATCAAGGACGGCCGCCCGGATCTTATCGAAAAGTTCGGCATTCCGCTCGACGAATATCCGAAGCGCTGCATCGAGCAGATCGAGCGCTGGAAGGGGCAGGCGGCCGCCTACAAGGAGGCCGAGACGATCGAGGTCGCCGAGAGCCATGAATATGCCTCATCGATCATGAACTCGGTCTGGACCGGCGAACCTTCAGTCATCTACGGCAACCTCAGGAACAACGGCTGCATCACCTCGCTTCCGGAAAACTGCGCCGCGGAAGTCCCCTGTCTCGTCGATGCCTCGGGCATCCAGCCGACCTATATCGGCGCGCTGCCGCCGCAACTCACGGCGCTGATCCGCACAAACATCAACGTCCAAGAACTGACGGTTCAGGCGCTTGTCACCGAGAACCGCGAGCATCTCTATCACGCGGCGATGATGGATCCGCATACGGCCGCCGAACTCGACCTCGATCAGATCTGGTCGCTTGTCGACGACCTGCTCGCAGCCCACCGAGACTGGATTCCGGAATGGGCGCGTGTTTCGAAAAAGGTTCAGGCCGCCTGATTTTTTCTCCCGGTCAGGCGGCAAGAAAGCCCCGGGACAATCGTTCCGGGGCTTTTCCACAACCGCCCCTTAAAAATCGTGCCGCGGTGCGCCACATTACCCGAATGTATATCCTGCATGTTCGCTCAAATCGGTGTCGATTGGAGGGAGGAGCATGCGGCGATTGGAAATGCCACAGCGGCCTGTGTGCATCCAAAAGGACGCAAGGTCGCTGCCGGCGATGACGGAGTGTCGCAATGCAGTCGCTATTGAATCCAGGTCTCGCCGAGGCACGCCAGGACGACGGAACCCGGCCGAAGCGAGGGCGGAAAGTCCTCGACTGGCTGATCAACGAGACGCGCGGCGAGCGTTTCATCGACAACATCTTCGTGGAAATGTGCGAACGGCTGGTGGTGGCCGGCGTGCCGGTCGCGCGGGCGACGCTTCATTTCAGGATCCACCATCCGCAATGGATCGGCGCGCGCATCCTCTGGCGGAAAGGGCTGGCGGAGGCGGAGCTCCAGACCTATGAATACGGCATCGAGGATACCGAGCAATATCTGAACAGTCCGCTGCACGAGTTCAACAACGGCGCGCCGGAGGTGCGGGCGCACCTCGACGACCCCGCGGCAGAGGGGCCGCAATACCCCCTCTATGACGAACTGCGCGCCAGCGGTCTTACCGACTATTTCATCTGGCCGGTCGAGCACACGCTCGGCAAGCGGCATGCGGTGAGCTTCGCAAGCGACAGGCCGGGCGGCTTCAGCGAGGACGACATGGCAGTCTTCGCCGATCTCCTGCCGGCACTGGCGCTTGTCAGCGAGATCAGATTGAAGAACCGCTTCGCCCGGACGCTTCTGGAAACCTATGTCGGTCCGCATGCAAGCGAACAGATCCTGGCCGGCGCGACGACGCGCGGCAGCGGGGTGACCGTCGGTGCCGCGATCCTGATCTGCGATCTCCGCGACTTCACGAAACTGTCCGACCTCTGGCCGCGGGACGACGTGATCGAGCTGTTGAATGGCTATTTCGACGCGATGTGCGAACCGATCGAGCGGCATGGCGGCGAGATACTCAAGTTCATGGGCGATGGCCTGCTGGCGATTTTCCCGCTGAGCGACCCGATGGCCTGCAACAAGCTTCTGAGCGCAATCGGCGAAGCACAGGCGGCGTTTGCCAGGCTGAACGAGGAGAACCTGAAAAAGGGCCACGAACCGCTCGGCTACGGCATCGGCGTCCATGTGGGCGACGTGATGTATGGCAATATAGGCTCACGCAAACGCCTCGACTTCACGGTGATCGGGCCGGCCGTGAACATCGCTTCCCGCCTCGAAAGCCTGACGAAGGTGATCAAGCGGCCCGTCCTGCTCTCCAGGGCCTTCGTCGAAATGGCGAAATGCCAGGGCGAGTTGGAAAATCTCGGCTCCTATCCGGTAAGGGGGCTCGACGAGCCGATCGACGTCTTCGCGTTTTCCGGCAATTCCGCGCCGGCGGACGCGGCTGCAAGATGTTAGATTGGGCAACTATCTTGGCAAATCTATAGCTTACGGAAGACCGTCAGCGCGCCAACATATCCGCGACCTCATCGGTCGCGGTCACGGCAAAGCGTCTCCTCCCAACCTCATTCCTGTGCTTGTCACAGGAATCCAGCCAGCCCAAGTCCTTGGTCTGAAAAGACTCTTCCGCGCCGCAGACGCGGCGCTGCTGGATCCCTGTGACAGGCACAGGGATGAGGCGGAAAAGCGTCCGCCAGACGGTCGCTCTTACCGAATAGGCACGCGAAAGGAAGGTGACCGGAACAGGCATGCCGGGAACTTATGCGTTCCTTATGTCTTTGGCATGAGTTCCGTATCGATTTCCTATGCGACTTCGGGTCAGGTGACATGGAACGGGATAACGTTTTCACGCAGCGTTGCCTTCAGAATTCCATAGTTGTTGCGTCAAGCGGGACCGCTCGCCCGACCCGGATGCGAGTATCGGCCAACCATGGCGGCCGATGTTTGCAGTGAGTTAAGAGACGATGAAGATCAAGAATGGCTTCAGGATCACCTGGAAGACCAGCCGAAATCTGCCAATTGAGTATTTCATCCTGGCGAATGTGCACTTCGAAGGACGAGTCATCGGGCATCTCGCCGGCCGTCCGATCCGCGAGACTGTCGTCGACGGTGATGGGCTTCGGTATCGGTTCGTCGGTGTTGCACCGCGCGACCAGCGAGGCCGTTTCGATGTCCAGTCGCTCCAGACTGGGGAATGGATCGTCCAGCCTGGACTGGTTTACGCTCAGAATCCGAAGCTGACTTCCGCTGAAGGCGCAGATCGCGCGGCGTGATCTCTGATTTAAGGATTCATGCAGTAGTCGGGCTCAGCGCCAGCGCGCGGTCTTTTCGATCCATTCCCGCGTCCGGCCTTCCGGGTCGGCATTCAGCGTGATGTCGGTGACGACGGCCGCACTGTCTGCTCCGTGGGCGAAGACGCCTTCGAGCCTGTCGGTGTTCAATCCGCCGATCGCGACCAGCGGAAGCGGCCGTACGCGCTCGCGCCAGGCGGAAATGCGGGAAAGTCCCTGCGGCTGCCATTTCATCTTCTTGAGGATCGTCGGATAGATCGGCCCGAGCGCCACATAGTCAGGCTGGGCGGCGAGCGCGGTTTCCAGTTCGGTTTCGTCGTGGGTGCTGAGGCCGAGCTTGAGCCCGGCCGTGCGGATCGCCGCGACATCGGCCCCGGCGAGGTCCTCCTGACCGAGATGAACGAAGTCGCAGCCTTCCTCGATTGCGATCTGCCAATAGTCGTTGACGATCAACTGGCAGCCATGGGCGGCGCAGACCCCCCTGGCGCGGCGGATCTCGCTTCTGAGATCCGGTTCGGGGCGATCCTTGATCCGAAGTTGCACCAGCTTTACGCCGAGCGGCACGAGGCGCTCGATCCAGGCCGCACTGTCGACGATGAGATAGAAGGGATCGAGCTTCATGAGAAGACTGCCTTTCCGATGACGGGAGTCGAGGGAACAGCCATGTCGCGCGGTTCGAGCATGCCCGCCTCGAAGGCGGCGCGGCCGGCATCGATCGCCTTCGCAAAGGCTGAGGCCATCAGCGCCGGCTTTCCCGCGCCGGCAACGGCGGTGTTGAGCAGCACCGCGTCGTAGCCGAGCTCCATTACGGTCGTGGCATGCGAGGGCCGGCCGATGCCGGCATCGACGATCAGGGGCACATCGGGAAAATGCGCGCGCATGGCTCTAAGTGCCCCGATGTTCTGCGGCCCCATGGCGCTGCCGATCGGCGCGCACCAGGGCATCAGCACCTTGCAGCCCGCCTCGACCAGCCGTTCGGCAACGACAAGATCGTCGGTCGTATAGGGGAAGACCTCAAAACCTTCGCCGGCAAGGATGCGCGCCGCCTCGACGAGCCCGAAGACGTCCGGCTGAAGTGTGTCGTGATGGCCGATGACCTCCAGCTTGATCCAGTTCGTGCCGAAGACCTCGCGCGCCATCTTCGCCGTCAGCACAGCTTCCGACACCGCGTGGCAGCCGGCAGTGTTCGGCAAAACGCGCACACCAAGCTCGCGAATGAGTTCGAAGAAGGCGCCGCCCTGCCGGCCGCCGGCCGTCTCACGTCGGAGCGATACCGTGACGACCTCGGTGCCCGCCTGCCGAACGGCATCGGCGAGGATGGCGGGGGAGGGGTATCGCGCCGTACCGAGCAGCATGCGCGAGCCGAGTTCCTGTCCGTATAATGTCAGCATGTTCAGCCTCCCTTCATCGGCGAGAGAATTTCGATCCGGTCGCGGTCATTGAGCCGATGGCGCGCTCTCTCGGTCCGGTGAACGAGTTCGCCGTTGACGGCGGTTGCGAGCCAATCGCCCTCGTATTCGAGCGCCAGCAGCAGCTCCGACAGCGTCTTTGCGCTGCTCTCCAAGGTCTCGCCGTTGACGATGTAGGTCATTGGCTTGCTCCCTGTCGGAAAGAAGGATTGGGGGAGAATGGCGGATGTTCCGCTCCGCAGAGCTTTTCTGCGAGCTGCCGTGCCATGGCGGGCGCAAGCAAGAAGCCGTGGCGGTACATGCCGGCGATCGCGAAGCCGTCGTCGCGGTCGAGCACGCGTGGCAGGTTGTCTGCAAAGGCAGGCCGGACACCGACGCCCATCTCCACGACGCGAGCCTCGCCGAACGCAGGATGTACGGCGTAAGCGGCGTTCAGGAACTCCATTACCGAGCGGGCGGTGATCGGTCCGTCATCATCGGTTTCGATCATGGTCGCGCCGACCATGAAACGATGGTTGTCACGCGGCACGATATAGAGCGGGTGCCGCGGATGAAGCAGGCGGACAGGCCTTGAGAGGCTGATCTCAGATGTTTCCAGAAAGAGCATCTCACCCCGCACACCACGGAGGCCGGGCGTAGCGGCGATCGCCGCCGCGCCTGTGCATTCGACCACTGCCGAGAAGGACGTATCGGACGGCAGGTCGGTGCTCCCGAGATGGAAGCGGACGCCTCTCTCGACGAGCGCGGCATAAAGGCCGTCCATTGCCTTTCGCGGATCGAGATGGGCTTCTTCGGGAAAGAACAGCGCGCGGTCGAACCGGCCCGCAAGGTCCGGTTCGAGTTCTCCGATCGTGTTGCCGCCGACCCATTCGTATCCGCGGGTGCGGGCGGCGAAGCGGTCGAGCTCACCGCTGTCCCGTCCTGCGGCGATCACCAATGTGCCCTTGCGGAACACTTCGCCGGGGGCAGCCTCCTCCCACCAGTCGGCGGCGGAAAGCCCGAGTGTCAGCACTGCTTCATCGGCCGCTTCGCGTTCGCAATAGGGCGCGATCATGCCGCCGGCATAGCTGGATGCGCCGGTTCTGACGGTTTCCGCCGCGTCCAACACCTCCACCGCGATCCCGCGGCGGCTGAGTTCGAAGGCGGCGGCGAGCCCGGCGACCCCGGCTCCCTTGATCAATACCGTCATCCTATTCTCCTGGCTGCGCTTCTTCGCCGACCGGCATATAAAGATCGCCGCCATCGCGGTATTTGGCTGCCATCGCCTCGAGGCCCTCCTTTTGCGCTTCGGCGCGGATGTCGTGGGAAATCCGCATCGAACAGAATTTCGGGCCGCACATGGAGCAGAAATGTGCGACCTTATGTGCTTCCTTCGGCAGGGTTTCGTCGTGGAAGCTGCGCGCGGTTTCCGGATCGAGCGATAGATTGAACTGGTCTTCCCAGCGGAATTCGAAACGCGCGCGGGAAAGCGCGTCGTCGCGAATGCGGGCCGCCGGATGACCCTTGGCGAGGTCGGCGGCATGCGCCGCGATCTTGTAGGTGATGACACCCGTCTTCACGTCGTCGCGGTCGGGCAGCCCCAGATGCTCCTTCGGCGTCACGTAGCAGAGCATCGCGGTGCCGAACCAGCCGATCATCGCCGCGCCAATGCCCGAGGTGATGTGGTCGTAGCCGGGCGCGATATCGGTCGTCAGCGGCCCCAGCGTGTAGAAGGGCGCCTCGCCGCAGACGGCAAGCTGCTTGTCCATGTTTTCCTTGATCTTGTGCATCGGCACGTGGCCGGGGCCTTCGATCATCACCTGGCAGTCCTTTGCCCAGGCGATCTTCGTCAGTTCACCTAGCGTTTCGAGTTCCGCGAACTGCGCGGCGTCGTTGGCATCGGCGATCGAGCCGGGACGCAAGCCGTCGCCGAGCGAGAAGGAGACATCATAGGCGCGGCAGATGTCGCAGATCTCTTCGAAATGCTCGTAGAGGAAGCTCTCGCGGTGGTGATGCAGGCACCATTTGGCCATGATCGAACCGCCGCGCGAGACGATGCCGGTGACGCGGTTGACGGTCAGCGGAATGTAGTGCAGCCGCACGCCGGCATGGATGGTGAAATAGTCGACGCCCTGCTCGGCCTGCTCGATCAGCGTGTCGCGATAGACCTCCCAGGTCAAATCCTCGGCGATGCCGTTCACCTTCTCGAGCGCCTGATAGAGGGGGACGGTGCCGATCGGCACGGGCGAATTGCGGATAATCCATTCGCGGATGTTGTGGATGTTGCGGCCGGTCGAAAGGTCCATGACGGTGTCCGCGCCCCAGCGCGTCGCCCAGACCATCTTCTCCACTTCCTCGGCCATCGACGAGGTGACGGCGGAATTGCCGATATTGGCGTTGATCTTCACCAGGAAATTGCGGCCGATGATCATCGGTTCGGATTCCGGATGGTTGATGTTGGCCGGAATGATTGCCCGACCAACTGCCACTTCCTGGCGAACGAATTCGGGCGTGACGAAATCGGGGACCGAAGCGCCGAAGCTTTCGCCGTCGCGCGTCAGCGCCTCCTTCGCCGCCTTGCGGCCGAGATTCTCGCGGATCGCAATGAACTCCATTTCCGGCGTGATGATGCCGGCGCGGGCATAGGCGAGCTGCGTGACCGCCTGTCCCGCCTTTGCCCGCCAGGGTTCCCGGCGAACGGGAAATTCAGGGGTCAGCTTTTCGCCCGTCGCAAAGCCGTTGTCCTCCGCCTTGACGCTGCGACCCTGATAGGCCTCGACGTCACCGCGTCCAAGGATCCAGTCGCGGCGAAGCTGCGGCAGGCCCCGATCAATGCGGATATCCGCATCGTCGAGCGTATAGGGGCCGGAAGAATCATAGACGGTGACCGGCGGCTCACCGGACGTCGGATGCAGCGCGATCTCGCGCATCGGCACACGGATCTGCGGATGGATCTCGCCGGCCTTGTAGACTTTCTGCGAGGCGGGAAGCGGACCCTGCGTGACCGAGGGCGTCGTGCGCGGCGGATTGATAATGTTCATCGTGAGGCTCCAAAGTTTATGCGTTGGAGACCCAGTTCTGAAGCCGGAAGGATGAAAAGACGCTACGCCGATGGATCGCGAAAATCGGAATCCTGGCTGTCGCACGTCCGCACCGTCCCTACGCCAGTATGAACTGGATCAGGTTCAACGGGTCACTGCGCGCTTTAGCAGTATCTCAGCCCCTTGCCGGGACCCCCCTGGTGAATGGTGCAAATAGTGCCGGTTATCGGCGTGGCGTCAAGATGGTTTTTTGAGCTTCGGCGGGCGGTTCTTATTCGGCGCGCGCTAAATCGGATCACGAATGCGCCTAAGGCTATTCTTGTGGAAAACCGTTCGGCATCGGTGCGCTTCTGTGCAGTCTAGTGAATATTAGCTGTACTGAATAAGGAGAGTGTCCTGATTCCAGAGCTCGGAGAGAAGGCCTCGCATTGGCGGAGCCGCAAGCGGAAGAAGCAACCGCAGCTTACTCCCGTGTCGCAAATGCGGAGCTTTTGGGGTCTGATGTGGGCCTATTGGTTCTCCGACAGGTGGCGGGAAGCTTGGGCCCTGGCGGCGATCATCGTCGTGCTGACGGCGTTTTCGGCGCTGTCGAGCGTTTGGTTTGCCGATGCCTCGGGCGAACTCGTCAATGCGATTGCCTTTCTCCACCATCCGCAGAATCCGACGACACTCCGTTCCATTCTCGCAAGCGCGGCGACGATGGTCTCGATCGTCCTGCTGAAGGAAGCCGGGTTCACCGCGGTCCGGCACTTCCTCTCGACGATGCTGCATCGCAAATGGCGCGCCTGGCTTGACGAGCGCTTTAACGACGCATTGCTCAGCCGCAACCATACACATCTTCACTTGCTGCGCGGCGCGTCCGAGGCGACTCCGATGGCCGGAGGGATGCCGGATAACATAGACCAGCGCATCCAGGAGTCGATCAAGGGCATGACCGGCGGGGCCATCGGACTGGCGATGGGCATCGGCGGCGTCACCCTGTCGCTTTTCTTCGTTGGTGGGAGAATCATCGAAAGCTCCACCGAGGTTGGCGGACTGGAATTCCTTGGCAGTTACGGCAGCGCCTGTCTGACACTTGCCGCCGTCGCGGCCTATGTTCCCATCAGCACGTTTCTCGCAGTCAAGATCGGTGCAATTCAGCAGCGGCTGGACGTCAGAATGCAATCGGCCGAAGGCAGCTACCGCCGCGAGCTCACAACGCTGCTCCACCGCAGCTTCCATGTCGCGGCCTCGCGAGGTGAGGGAGTGCAGAAGCGCATCCACAGCCGGCGCTATCGCGAAATCGACCAAACCTGGTCGAGCCTGAACATTCTGACGGCTTGCTATATGGGCTTCGAGCTCGTCTATAATTTCATCGGCTCGCGCGTCATCGCCTATGCGCCCGGTCTGCTGCCCTATGCCGAGAGCAAGATCAGCCTGCGCGGCTATGTGACAGGGGCGGAGCTCGCTAATGCCATCATCAACGATTGCTCGTGGTTCATTCATGTCATGCCAGACATAGCCCGGCTCAGGGCCAATGCAGGGCGCATCACCGATCTCGCAAAGGCGATAGAGGACGTGCAGCAGCCGTGCGCATTCTATGCCCGCACCGGCCGGTCGGAGCTAAGCTGCGTCCGGCAGAATCGCGAGATTGGCTTGACCATCCAGCGCCTCGAACTGATGCACCCGGGCGCCGACTTGCCCTTCCTTGCGACAGGCTACCTTCACTTCAACCCAGGCGAATGGACACTTCTCGTCGGTAGATCCGGCAGCGGCAAGTCTTCCCTGCTCAAGGCGATCAATGGTCTGTGGCCGCATGGCCGCGGCTCGGTCGCACTGCCCAGACACGTGCGGACGCTTTTCGCCGCGCAGGAGGTCAAGCTGCCGCCAATATCATTGAAGGAACTGATCTGCCTGCCCGAAGAGGGCGATGCCCATAACGACCGGGAAGTCGCAGCGGCGCTCTCCAGGGCCGGCCTTTTCGATTTCGCCGGTGATCTCGCCGGGGAGGGGCGTGGGACGCAAACCTGGGACCAGCTTCTTTCCGGCGGCCAGAAACAGAAGCTCGTGCTTGCGCGCATCCTCCTGCATCGTCCGGGTCTGCTGTTCCTGGACGAGCCGACCAGCGCCCTCGACGGCGAGGCGGCGATCACGTTCCATCAAACAATCAAGGATGAGTGCCCCGGTGTAATCGTCATCAGCATCATGCACGCCGCCGTCCCGCCGAAATCCAAGACGGGCAAACAATTCTACGACAACGTGCTCGCCATCGCCGACGGCAAGGTCACGAAGAGACCGCTGTCGCCGTTGCCGTTCGGCGCGACCGAACTCACGCGCGTGAAGCCGCGCGCCGAAACGATGGGACCGATATTGCGGTAAGCTCGGCCACTGGAGCGGGATGCGGAAAAGTGTGTGTTTCCACCCCTATCCCGCTCCAGCTTATTAGATTCGATCACGATTATGATCTTAGGTCGACCCGACCCCAGATCATCGTAGTCTAGAATTCACCATCCTTGGCCAATGTTCGCCCGGCATAATCCGCCCGGTTGATCCCGTGGCGTTGCAGCTTGTCGTAGAAGGTCTTGCGGGGAATGCCGAGCGCTTCAAGCGTTTCCTTGACGTCGCCCCGATGCGCCGTCAGGGCTTCTTTCAAGATCTCGGCCTCGTAGCGTTCCAGCCGTTCGGGAAGCGATGCGCCGGCCTCCGCTGCCGGCGGGACCGGGTTGCCGAGATTTCCCTCCACCCCGAGCGCCACGCGCTCGGCGAAATGCGACAGTTCGCGCACGTTTCCGGGCCAGGAATGTGACATGAGGTGATGCTGGACAGCCGGGGAGATCGACGGGACGTCGCGTTCGAAACGTTCCGCGGCGCGCGTCAGGAAATGCGAGAAGAGCAGCGGAATGTCCTCGCGTCGTTCGCGCAGCGGCGGAATCGAAAGCGTCACGACGTTCAGCCGGTAGTAGAGATCCTCGCGGAAGTCGCCGCGCTCGGCGGGATCGCCAAGGTCCACCTTGGCGGCGGCAACGACCCGGATGTCGACCGGGCGTGTCTCGTTGGTGCCGAGCGGGTTGATTTCGCGCGCCTCCAGAACGCGCAGCATCTTGACCTGGGTCGCCGGTGGCATCGCCTCGATCTCGTCGAGGAACAGCGTGCCGCCGCTTGCATGCTCGATCCGACCGATCCTCTTCTTGACGGCTCCGGTGAAGGCGCCCGGCTCGTGGCCGAAGAGTTCACTCTCGATCACCGTTTCCGGGAGCGCGCCGCAGTTCAGCGCCACGAAATTGCCGGTCCTGCGCCGGCTCCATTGGTGCAGGAGCGTCGCGACCACTTCCTTGCCGCTGCCGGTCTCGCCCGCGACCAGCACATCGACATCGGTGTCGGCAATGTGTTTCAACGTCTGCCGCAACCGCTCCATGACAGGCGTCTGGCCGATCAGCGGCAGGCTGTCGGAGGCCGCTTCCGCCGCGCGTCTCAGCGCACGGTTTTCCATTACCAGGCGGCGTTTCTCCTCGGCGCGCCGCGCGCTCTGGACGAGCCGATCGGCGGCAAAGGGCTTAGCGATGAAATCATAGACCCCATCCTGGATGGCCTGGACCGCCATCGGAATGTCCCCATGCCCGGTGACCAGAATGACGGGAAGGTCCGGATCCAGCGCCGCCACCTTCTGGAAGAAGGCCAGCCCGTCGAGACCCGGCATGCGGATGTCGCTGATAATGACGCCGTCGAATTCGGGGCTGAGGGCGCCAAGGGCTTCGACCGCGCTGGCGAAGGGGAAGACGGCAAAGCCAGCAAGCTCCAGGGTCTGCTGCATCGCCTTGCGCAGGTCGCGGTCGTCGTCGATCAGGAAAACGGAAGCGGCGTCGCTCATTGCGCTTGAGCCTTCTTCAAATGGACTGTGAACGTCGTTCCGGACGTGCTGGTCTCGACCGCGATGTCGCCGCCATAGTCGGCGACGATTTCCTTGGAGATCGCCAGCCCGAGGCCGAGCCCCTCGTCCTTCGACGTGTTGAAGGGTGTGAAAAGCTCATCGCGAACATGCTCCGGAATACCGGGGCCGTTGTCGGCAACCGCCAGCTCGATGCGGCCGTCGGTCTCTGTGCAGCGTACCTTGATCTCGCCGTTCTCGGCGTCGCCGAGTGCTTCCAGCGCGTTCTGGAGAAGATTGATCACCACCTGTTCCAGACGGATGCGGTTGCCCATGACCTGCAGGCCGTTCGGAGGAAGAGAGATCTTGATCGTATCCATGCGGCCGGCAAAGCGGCTGCGAAGCAAGAGCATGGCCCCTTCGATGACATCCCGCATTTCGGTCGGCTCGGCGACGAAGTTTCCCTTTCGGGCGAAGCGGCGCAGCTCGTCGGTGATTGTGCCGACGCGCTCGGTAAGTTCCGCGATGCTGGTCAGGTTTTCCGCCGCTGTCGCGCTTTGGCCGCGATCGAGGAAGGTGCGGGCGTTATCCGCATAGGCGCGGATCGTCGCGACGGGCTGATTGATTTCATGCGCAACGCCGGCGGCGACCTGCCCCAGGATCGCCAGCCGATTGGCCTGCACGAGGTCCTGCTGAACCGCCTGCAATTTTTCGGTCGTCTGCCGATGGTCGGCGATTTCCGTCTGAAGGCGATCGCGGGCCATGGTGAGATCGCGCGTCCGCTCCTCGACACGCGCCTCGAGCTCGTTGCGTGCCGCGCGTTCGGCCGCCGAACGCAAGGCGACCAACTGGCGCCGGCGCATGAGAAAGGCCGCAAGCGCCAACAGCGGCACCAGAATCGCGAGCATCTGCAGCCTTGTTTCGCGTGCGCCCCCGGACAGCGTGGCGGTCAGCGGCGACAATTGTTCCAGCCGCCAATTCGTCGATGGCACCATCGTCTCGACACGCAGGAACATCTCGGGGCGGCTGCCAGGGAGCAGCACGCTGAGGGTGGAGGAGCCGTCGGCCTCGGCTTCGACTTGCCGGAACGGCAGCGGCAACAGAGGCGCGTCGCCGAACTGCAGGCTTTCGCGGATCGCCGCCAGCCTCTCGTCGGGAATTTGCTTCGTCGTCATGAAGCGCCAGGACGGCAGGTTGGTGATGAGGACGATGCCGCGGCGGTCGGTGACATAGGCCGGCTTGCCCGCGCTTGCCCAATCCGCTTCGACGCCGTCGAATTCGAGTTTGGCAACGATGACGCCGAGCGGGCCCGCCGGTCCGTCGATCCGGCGGGAAATATAGAGGCCCGGGCGCTTGCTGACCGACCCCATGGCGAAATGCTCCGCGTTGCCATCGCGGATAGCCAGCCGGAAATAGTCGCGAAAGCCATAGTTGCTGCCGACGAAGCTCGTCGGCTCCCGCCAATTGCTGGCGGCGACCGCGATGCCGTCCAGCCTGATCAGATAAACGACCGCGGCGCCGGCACTTGCGGCAAGCTCCTCCAGCTTGCGGTTGATCTGGTCGAGCGAGCGCGCGTCGGGCGACAGGAGCGACTGACGGATCGCCGTGTCGTCGGCGAGCACCAGCGGCAGCGCGCGCTGTTTTTCGACGACGGCGCGCAACAGCGCCGCCTTGAGGCTGGCGTCGATCTGGCTCTGGTCGGCCAAGACACGGAGCGCCTCCGAGCGGCCGTACTTGCCGGCCGCCAGGAAGCCGAGCGAGAGGAGCGCGAGCGCTACCACTGTAAAGGCGAGCCAGAGTCTCCGGGCGCGACGCTGAAGAATGCCGAGCTCATTTTTGTCGGGAACAGTCATCGCGGCATTGTGCATCTTTTCGCTCAGCGTGCCAATTCGTCTGTGCGGATTTCCGCTCATCCAGGCGTGAGTTCTCCAAGGGTCAAATATAAACGGGTTAAGAATCAAGACGTTATTCGTGCGCGCCGAATCTGGCACGCCCGTTGCAATTACCTCCGCATGGCAGCCGGGTGCTGTCGTTCTTCGGAAAATGGCCTGGGAGGCCCGGCGCGTTGCCGGACTGGGCCCTCGTGGAGGATATCATGATCATCGAACATTCCGCGGAGGTCCGCGGCAAGACACCCCTGTATCGGCATCTTTATGTCCAGGTCCTCGCGGCGATCGCCGCAGGCATTCTGCTCGGGCATTTCTATCCGGATATCGGCACGGAGCTCAAACCTCTCGGCGACGCCTTCATCAGGCTCGTCAAGATGATCATCGCGCCGGTCATCTTCCTGACGGTCGCGACCGGTATTGCGGGCATGACCGATCTTGCCAAGGTCGGGCGCGTCGCCGGCAAGGCGATGATCTACTTCCTGACCTTCTCCACGCTCGCGCTCGTCGTCGGTCTCGTGGTCGCGAATGTGGTCCAGCCTGGCTCCGGCATGCATATCGACCCCGCCTCGCTCGATATGAAGGCGGTCACGACCTATACGGAAAAGGCACATGAGCAGTCGATCACCGGCTTCCTCATGAACATCATTCCGACGACGCTTGTCGCGGCCTTCGCCGACGGCGACATCCTGCAGGTGCTGTTCATATCGGTGCTGTTCGGCATCGCGCTCGCCATGGTCGGCGACAAGGGCCAGCCGGTAGTCGACTTCCTCCATGCCCTGACGCTGCCGATCTTCCGCCTGGTGGCGATCCTGATGAAGGCCGCCCCGATCGGCGCGTTTGGCGCCATGGCCTTCACCATTGGCAAGTACGGCGTGGCGTCGATCGCCAACCTCGCCATGCTTATCGGTACCTTTTATCTCACCTCCTTCCTCTTCGTCTTCCTCGTGCTCGGCGCGGTCGCACGCTACAACGGCTTCTCGATCGTCGCGCTCATCCGCTACATCAAGGAAGAACTGCTGCTCGTGCTCGGAACGTCCTCCTCGGAAGCGGCGCTGCCGGGCCTGATGAACAAGATGGAGAAGGCGGGCTGCAAGCGTTCGGTCGTCGGCCTCGTCATCCCGACCGGTTATTCCTTCAACCTCGACGGCACGAACATCTACATGACGCTTGCCGCGCTCTTCATCGCGCAGGCGACCGATATTCCGCTCTCCTTCGGCGACCAGATCCTGCTGCTGCTCGTCGCCATGCTGAGCTCGAAGGGGGCTGCCGGCATCACCGGCGCTGGCTTCATCACGCTCGCCGCAACGCTCTCCGTCGTTCCGGCCGTGCCCGTCGCCGGCATGGCCTTGATCCTCGGCATCGACCGTTTCATGTCGGAATGCCGGGCGATCACCAACTTCATCGGCAATGCGGTCGCCACTATCGTCGTGGCGAAGTGGGAAGGCGAACTGGACCGCGGGCAGCTTGCTGCCGTGCTCGGCGGTGAAACACCTGCCGTCGAAACCATCCCGGCGGTCGTCCAGCCCGCCGAATAAGTTGCCTCCCGGGCAAGCCTGCACGCAAGTGCAGTTTGGCGCGGTCTGTTTTCGCAGACCGCGCTCTTTTTTGGAAAATCGCGGCTGCTGGCCGCCATCAGATCCCGTGCAGGACCTGCGTCGCCTTGACCGCCGCGGAGGCTCGGTTTTCGACGCCGAGCTTCACGTAGATCTGTTCGAGATGCTTGGTGACGGTGCGGGCGCTCAAGCCGAGGATCTCGCCGATGTCGCGATTGGATTTGCCCTTGGCGATCCACAGCAGCACCTCGGATTCGCGCTGCGTCAGCAGGAAATGCTGGCGCAACATCTCGTCGTCGCTCATGCCGTTCTCGGCGGTCAGGCGGAAGAGATATTCGTTGGAGCCAACGGCGCCGAGATAGGAAATCTGCAAGCCCGTCTGCCCCGCCTGCTGTAGTGTGAAGCTGGCCTGACCGGAGCCATGCTTTTCGCGCTGCAGCATCCATTCGGCGATGCGCGCGGTGACGACCGCAAGGCCGTCGTCGCTGCCTGTGGCGGCATTGACGAGGCGCGTCGCCTGCGGCGTCGACCAGCGGACGCCGCCGTCGCCGCGCACGGCAAGCAGGTGGCGCCCGGCCGCATCGAGCGCAACCCGCGCGCTCTGGGCGGAACGCGCATTGGAGAGGTGGACGCGGATGCGGGCCCTCAGTTCATCGATATTGATCGGCTTGGTGAGATAGTCGACGCCGCCCGCCTCAAGTGCACGCACCACGTGCTCCGTCTCGGTGAGCCCGGTCATGAAGACCACCGGAACCTGGGAGACGGAGGCGTTCGCCTTGAGCCTGACGCAGGTGTCGAAACCGTCCATGCCAGGCATCACGGCATCGAGCAGGATAATGTCGGGGGTGATGCGGTCGGCAATATTCAAGGCGGCGTTGCCGGACGTGGCGATCAGCACGGAGAAGCCGGACTGTTCCAGTGCTTCAGTCAGGAAGCCCAGGGCCTCCGGCGAATCGTCGACCAGCAGAACGATATCGCGAGGATTGGCGGGGTCAGCCACGTGTGCCGGCCTCCTCTGCCGTCAGCCGTTTCAGGAAGGCGTCGTAGCCCGAGAGGTCGAAGGCCCGCACATAGGCGCGTACCGCCTCGGCAAAGGCCTGGTTCTCCGGGTTCAGGGCAATCTCCGTCAGCTTCGCCTCGATGCCCCTGACGTAGCCGATTTCGCCGAGCCGGATCAACTCCTCCACGTGGTGGTGTCCGGGATTGGTCACAGGATCGGTGCTGCCGTTGGCGTTCTTGCCATCGTCCTCATGGATCCATTCGAGGCCGAGATGGATCGCCAGCTTGTCGATGAGCTGGCGGACGCCAAAGGGCTTGGCGAGCGTGTCGTTGTGGCCGCCTGCGGCGCCGGCGGTCGATCCATCGCCGATATTGGCCGACAGCATGATCGCCGGTGCCGTCTGGCCGCTTTCACGCAATTGCGTCACCAGTTCCCAGCCGTTCATGCCCGGCATGGAGATGTCGATCAGGAACAGGTCGGGTTTGATGTCTTCGATGAGCGTCAGGCACTCCTGGCCGCCTGCCGCCGCCAGCACCACGAAATCGAGCGGGACCAGCACTTCGCGCATCAGATCGCGATGATCCGCGTTGTCGTCGACGACGACAACGGTGCGGCGGGCGCCCTTGTAGGATCGGATTCGGCGCACCGGGTCGTTGAGCGCCGCTGGCCGGTCGACGGCGGAGAGCATCAGGCGGATCCTGAAGGCTGTGCCCTTGTCCTTTTCGCTGGTCACGGAGATTTCGCCGCCGAGCGTCTGCGTCAGGAGGCGCGTGATGGTCAGGCCAAGCCCGAGCCCGGGCATGCGATGTTCAGCCTCGCCGCGCTGGAACGGATCGAAGATTCGCGGCAGGTCCTTGTCGCTGATGCCGCGGCCGCTATCCTCGATCGTGAAGGTGGCAACCTGGTTGCGGTAGCCGACGTCGAAGCGGATGCGGCCGCGTTCGGTGAACTTCAGCGCATTCGACAGGAGATTGACGAGGATCTGTCGGAGCCGCTTCTCGTCCGCGCGCACGTATCGCGGCAGTGACGCCACGCGGTTGTGTTCGAAGGCAATGCCCTTGGCCTGCGCTTGCGGGCGGAACATATCGACGATCTGGTCGAGGAAATCGTGAATGTTGATCTCGTTG
Organism: Sinorhizobium psoraleae; assembly: GCF_013283645.1. GTDB lineage: Bacteria > Pseudomonadota > Alphaproteobacteria > Rhizobiales > Rhizobiaceae > Sinorhizobium > Sinorhizobium psoraleae. The sequence goes on along the minus strand of NZ_JABEKV010000003.1, from coordinate 298,408 downwards.
GAATAGACCTGCAGCTTGCCGGCCTCGATCTTGGAGATATCGAGCAGGCCGTCGATGAGACCCGAGAGGTGATCGGCGCTCCGCTTGATTACCTTGATCGCCCCCTGCCTTGACGGCGGTATGGTCTCGTCGCGTTCGAGGATCTGCGCATAGCCGAGCACGGCATTGAGCGGCGTGCGCAGTTCGTGGCTCAAGCCCACGACATAGCGGCTCTTCGCCCGGTTTGCCGCTTCCGCCGCCTCCTTGGCGTTCTGAAGCGCCGCGTCGGTCTTCTTGTGCGCGGCGATCTCCTTCAGGAGCAGCGTGTTCTGGCGGGAGGACTCTTCCTCCGCGACCACGCGGCTGTCGTGGGCGAGCACATAGAACCATGAGACGACGCCGGCAAAGATGGCGAAGACGAAGAAGACGATCGCCACTGTCCGCTCGACGACGGCGGCGGTCTCGGGCGAGGCGGCGGTCGTCTGATGGGCGATCATCGCAAGAATGATGCCGATGCCTGTGATCGAGAGGACGGCGGAGATCGCGTAGCGGCCGAGCCTCGTGGCGAGTTTTTGGGTCACCGCCTCGGGCAGGATCGCCTTTGCGACCGTCGCGATCTGGGTGTTCAGCCGCGCTTTCGGCTTGCACATGTCGTGACAGCGGCTGTCGAGCGAGCAGCAGAGCGAGCAGATCGGCGCGGCATAGGCCGGACACCAGGCCATGTCTTCCGGCTCGAACGGGTGCTCGCAGATCGAGCAGGTGATCTCGCTTTCGCGAAACCAGCTCTTGCGTGGCTTGCGGGCGAGATAGAATTTGCCCTCCGTCCACCAGGCGATCAGCGGCGAGACGATGAAGGCGGTGACGAGCGCGATATAGGGGGCAAGCGAGGCGGCGATATCGCCGAAGGCGCCGAAATGGGCTGTCAGCGCGAGGATCGCCGAGATACCCATGGTGCCGAGGCCGACGGGATTGATGTCGTAAAGATGGGCGCGCTTGAACTCGATGCCGGGTGGTGACAAGGCCAGCGGCTTGTTGACGAAGAGATCGGCCGAAATCGTGCAGAGCCAGGCCATGGCGATGATCGAGAAGATTCCGAGCGTTTCCTCGAGCAGGCGATAGATGCCGAGTTCCATCAGCAGGAGCGCGATCGCGACGTTGAAGACCAGCCAGACGACGCGGCCGGGATGGCTGTGGGTCAGCCGCGAGAAGAAATTGGACCAGGCGAGCGACCCGGCATAGGCGTTCATCACGTTGATCTTCAGTTGCGAGATGACGACGAAGGCGACCATCAGCAGGAGTGCGGCCGTATCCGACGGAAAGATGTAGCCGAAGGCGGTGTAGTACATCTGCGCCGGATCGGCGGCGCGCGTCGAGGGTACGCCGGCGCTGAGCGCCAGCACGACGAGAAACGAACCGGCCAGCAGCTTCGGCGCGCCGACGATCACCCAGCCGGAGCCTGCGAGAAAGACGGCGATGCGGTGATGCAGCTTCCTCTGGCCGTCCGGCGGCAGGAAGCGGAGAAAGTCGACCTGTTCGCCAATCTGCGCCATCAGCGCGAAGATCACAGCGGAGGCGGCGCCGAATTCGAGGAGATTGAACGGCGCGACGGTGCCGGACGGACCGGAGGTGTGGTGGATGCCGGAATAGGCAAGCCAGAGCCCCACTTTTTCCCAATCGGCGAACGCGATGAAGGCGAAGGGCAGGATGTTCAGCACGATCCAGAAGGGCTGCGTCATCAGCTGGAACCTGCTGATGAGGCGGACACCGTGTGTCACGAGCGGGATAACCACGACAGCGCTGACGATATAGCCGATCCACAGCGGGATCCCGAGGGCAAGCTCCAGTGCCCCGGACATGATCGACGCCTCGATCGCGAAGAGAATGAAGGTGAAGCTTGCGTAGATCAGCGACGTAATCGTCGAGCCGATATAGCCGAAACTGGCACCCCGGGTCAGAAGGTCGATGTCGACGCCGTGGCGGATGGCATAGCGGCTGATCGGCAGGCCAACGAGCAGGATCATCACGCTCGCGACCAGGATCGCGACGATCGCGTTCGTCGTGCCGTAGGACATGGTGATCGCGCCGCCGATCGCTTCCAGTGCAAGGAAGGAAATCGCGCCGATCGCCGTCTGCGAGATGCGCTCGGAGGAAAAGCGCCGCGCGCTTTTCGCTGTGAAGCGCAGGGCGTAGTCTTCGAGCGTCTGGTTGGCGACCCAGCGATTGTATTCTCGTCGAACGGGAATGATGCGCTGGCGTGCCGCCATGGTGCCTCGTGTCGTTTGTCTGTTCCCGGCAGCGCCGTCTTGCTTTGGTAACACAGACGGACGGCTCGCGAAATTGCTGCATTGCGGAAAACATCGCCGCCTCCAGGATCGGCGTCGGTGATAGCGCCGCCCTTGACAGCAGGCTGCTCTCCTGCAATAAACCGTTAGGTTAATTAACTGCTGAGTTAAATAAGTATGGACCGGTTGAGCAGCACCTTGTCGGCATTGGCGGACCCGACCCGCCGCGCCATTATCGCCCGCCTTGCCGCCGGCGAGGCGACGGTGAACGAGCTGGCGGCCCCGTTCGACATGAGTCTGCCTGCCGTCTCCAAACATCTGAAGGTGCTGGAGCGCGCGGGGCTGATATCGCGGGGCCGCAACGCCCAATGGCGCCCGTGCCGGCTGGAGGCGGCGCCGCTGAAGGAAATTGCCGACTGGGTCGAGCGCTACCGCCAGTTCTGGGAGGGCAGCTTCGACCGGCTCGACAGCTATCTCCATGAACTCCAGCGCAACGGCAAATCCGGTCATGACTGACGCCAGAGCTGCTAACGAAGGGAGAAGCCGATGAATGCCCCGTCCCGCAAGCAAGAGATTGCCCTTACCATCACGCGCGTTTTCGCCGCGCCTCGCAGCCTTGTCTTCAAGGTCTGGACCGCAACCGAACATCTGGCGCGTTGGTGGGGTCCGAAGGACTTCACCGTCCCCAGCATCACCGCGGATTTCCGTGAAGGCGGCACCTGGCGCAGCTGCATCCGCTCGCCGGAAGGGCAGGACTATTGGGCGCACGGCACCTACCGGGAGATCGTGCCGGCGAGCCGCATCGTGTTCACTTTCGCCTGGGAAGAGGAGGACGCGATGGACACACTGATTACGGTCACCTTCGACGAGGTCGAGAGCGGCACGCGGCTTACTTTCCACCAGGCACCATTCCCGACCGTCGAAAGCCGCGATTCTCACATGGAGGGTTGGGGCGAGTGCATGGACCGGCTTCTTGCCTATGTCTTTGCCCAGAAGGAGGCCATGGAATGAAGAAGACCTATCACGGGAGCTGCCAATGCCAGGCAGTACGCTTTTCCGCAAATCTCGACCTTGCGCCGGAAAGGGAGCGCTCGACGCCGGCGCGGCCCGGCGTGTGGTGGACGTCGACATTCCGCTGCAACTGCTCGTTTTGTCTGAAGACGCGATTCTGGAAAGTCTTCGTCACGCCTGAGGATTTCTCCTTGCTTTCCGGTGAGGAGGCCCTCACCGAATATCGCTTCGGCGAGCGCTCGATCCACCACGTTTTCTGCCGGCACTGCGGCGTCCACCCGTTCGCCAGCGCCGATTTCGAGATGCTGGGCGGCCCGTTCCACGCGGTGAATATCGCCTGCCTCGACGATGCCACCGACGAGGAGCTGGCGAATGCCCCGATCATCTACGAGGACGGGCGAAACGATGCCTGGGACCGGCCACCGGCGGTGACGAGCTTTTTGTGAGTGGTCCGAACCACCGCTTGCCCTCACATTTCTCGTGTCTGCCACGGTGGCGATCCGCGGCAGACACCTCCTGCGTCGGAATTGCCACGACTTCCTTCTTCCCCCCTGCACCTACGTAGAATGACGTATGTGCAGGGCAGCTCCACTCGTCGATGATCCCTCAAGCAACGGCCAAGGAGAACGACCGTCCCGTTGCGCGACCAGAACAAGAGGGGTTCAATCCGATGACTATCAGGGCACGCGTTTGCGGCGCATTCCTTGCTGCCGCCCTTTCGACGACCGCGTTCAATGGCGCCTTTGCGGCGGACGACACGATCAAGGTCGGTATTCTTCATTCGCTTTCCGGCACCATGGCGATCTCCGAAACGACGCTCAAGGACGCCATGCTCATGCTGATCGATGAGCAGAACAAGAAGGGCGGGATTCTCGGCAAGAAGCTGGAGGCGGTCGTCGTCGACCCCGCTTCCGATTGGCCGCTCTTTGCCGAAAAAGCCCGCGAGCTGATCTCCGTCGACAAGGTTTCGGCCGTCTTCGGCTGCTGGACGTCCGTGTCGCGCAAATCCGTGCTGCCGGTTTTCGAAGAACTGAACTCTATCCTCTTCTACCCGGTCCAGTACGAGGGTGAGGAAAGCCAGCGCAACGTCTTCTACACCGGCGCGGCGCCGAACCAGCAGGCGGTCCCAGCCGTCGACTATCTGATGGAGAACGAAGAGGTCGAGCGCTGGGTGCTCGCCGGCACGGACTACGTCTATCCGCGCACCACCAACAAGATCCTCGAAGCCTATCTGATCTCCAAGGGCGTGAAGCCCGAGGACATCATGATCAACTACACGCCCTTCGGTCATTCCGACTGGCAGACGATCGTTTCCGACATCAAGAAGTTCGGCTCGGCCGGCAAGAAGACCGCCGTCGTCTCGACGATCAACGGCGACGCCAACGTGCCGTTCTACAAGGAGCTCGCCAATCAGGGCATCAAGGCCGAAGATATTCCGGTCGTCGCCTTCTCGGTCGGCGAGGAAGAACTCGCCGGCCTCGACACAGGCCCGCTCGTCGGCCACCTTGCCGCCTGGAACTACTTCCAATCGGTCGACAATCCGGCCAATGCCGAATTCATCAAGACCTGGAAGGCCTATACCAAGAACGACAAGCGGGTGACCAACGACCCCATGGAAGCCCACTATATCGGCTTCAACATGTGGCTGAAGGCGGTCGAAAAGGCCGGCACCACCGACACCGACGCCGTGCTTGACGCCATGGTCGGCATTTCCGTGCCGAACCTTTCCGGCGGCTATTCCACCATGATGCCGAACCACCACATCACCAAGCCGGTGCTGATCGGCGAAATCCAGTCGGACGGTCAGTTCGAAACCGTTTGGGAGACGCCCGGCCTGGTCGTCGGCGACGAGTGGTCGGACTACCTGCCGGATTCGAAGGATCTTATCGCCGACTGGCGGGCGCCGATGTCCTGCGGCAACTTCAACATCGCCACGGGAAAATGCGGCGGCAAGGGTTCCTGATTTCATGACGAAGCACTTGTTCTCGGAAAAGACCATATCGGCCTTCTTCGACAACGCCGTTTTCATGACGAACCGATAGATCGAAATACCCTCCGTCCGAAAGCGTCCATTCGGACGGAGGGGCATTTTCACCGATGCCGCGCCGCGAACCGACGCGGAAACCGTGCGAGGGGCGAATGTATCGCATCTTACAAACCGTGCTTGTGGCCCTGATCCTGTTGACCGCGACCCCGACCGCGGGACTGAGGGCGCACGAGTCGTTGCGCGACCTGGTGAACGCGCTCGGCACGGCGAAGCTCTCCAACATGGACGAACATATCGCGGCACTCGCAAAGAGCGGCGATCCCAAGATAGTGCCGGTCCTCGAAGCGCTGGGCGACGGCAACCTCTATGCCCGCAAGGCCGACGGCCAGGTATTCCTGACGCGTGAAGACGGGGCGAACCTGACGCTGACCGATCCGCTTTCCGGCGAGAGCGCCGGCGAGGCGCCGAAGGGGGCGCTGCAGAAGATCAAGGTGAACAACAGCGTGCGCCGTGCCGTGCGCACCGCGCTCGGCGGCCTGACGCTGCTGAGCCCCGATCGCGATCAGCGCTTCAAGGCCGCGCAGTCTATCAAGCAGGCACCCAACGCGGATGCGCTCCCGACCATCGAAAACGCGCTCGCCTCCGAGAAGGATGCGGCTATCCGTGTTTTGCTCGAAGAGGCGCGCGCGACGGCGATCCTCACCTCCGACCGTCCCGGCGAGGAGAAGCGACAGGCCGTTCAAATTCTGAAGCAAGGCGGCAGCCGCGAGGCGCTTTCCATTCTCTCGACCGCCCTAGGCACGGCCGACGAGACGTTGAAGGCGGATATCGAGGCGGCGCTCGCCAGCATCGAGCAAAGCCAGGCGCTCTGGGCTGCCGGCCAGAACATCTGGTACGGGCTCTCCCTCGGCTCGGTGCTGCTGCTCGCCGCAATCGGCCTTGCGATCACCTTCGGCGTCATGGGCATCATCAACATGGCGCATGGCGAGATGGTGATGCTCGGCGCCTATACGACCTTTCTCGTGCAGGAGATCATCCGCACGTCCTTTCCCGGTCTTTTCGACTGGTCGCTGGCGATCGCGCTGCCGCTCGCCTTCCTGGTGACCGGTGCCGTCGGACTGGCGATAGAGCGAGGCGTCATCCGTTTCCTCTACGGTCGCCCGCTTGAAACGCTGCTTGCCACCTGGGGCATATCGCTGATCCTGCAGCAGGCGGTGCGTTCGATCTTCGGTCCCACCAACCGGGAGGTCGGCAATCCGTCGTGGATGTCCGGTGCCTTCGACCTCGGCGGGTTGACGGTCACCTGGAACCGTCTCTGGATCATTGTTTTCGCGCTCACCGTCTTTGCCGGTCTCCTGTTCCTCCTGAAGAAAACACCGATGGGCTTGCAGATGCGCGCGGTCACGCAGAACCGGCGCATGGCCTCCTCGATAGGCATACGCACGCCCGTGGTCGATGCGCTGACTTTTGCGCTCGGCTCCGGCATCGCCGGCATGGCGGGCGTGGCGCTCTCGCAGATCGACAACGTCTCGCCGAACCTCGGCCAGGGCTACATCATCGACAGCTTCATGGTCGTGGTCTTCGGCGGCGTCGGCAATCTCTGGGGCACGCTCGTCGGTGCCTTCTCGCTTGGCATCCTCAATAAATTCATCGAGCCCTATGCCGGCGCCGTGCTCGGCAAGATCCTCGTGCTCGTGCTGATCATCCTCTTCATCCAGAAGCGGCCGCGCGGGCTGTTTGCACTCAAGGGCCGGGCGGTGGAAGCATGATCACCTCTTTCCTCATCAAGTCTCTCGATCGCACGATCATCATCGCCGTCGCGATCCTGCTCGGCCTCGCGCTTGTCATTCCGGCGCTCAATCTCCTGACGACGCCGGATCACCCGCTGCACGTGCCGACCTATCTGGTCTCGCTGTTCGGAAAATATCTGACCTACGCGCTGCTGGCGCTGGCGCTCGATCTCGTCTGGGGTTTTTGCGGCATTCTCTCGCTCGGGCACGCCGCCTTCTTCGCGCTCGGCGGCTATGCCATGGGCATGTACCTGATGCGCCAGATCGGCGCCCGCGGCTCCTATGGCAATCCGCTCCTGCCGGATTTCATGGTTTTCCTGAACTGGAATGAGCTGCCGTGGTTCTGGTACGGCTTCGACATGTTCTGGTTCGCGGCGCTGATGGTCGTCGTCGTGCCGGGCCTGCTCGCCTTCGTCTTCGGCTGGTTCGCCTTCCGCTCGCGGGTCAACGGCGTCTATCTGTCGATCATCACCCAGGCGATGACCTACGCGCTGCTGCTCGCCTTCTTTAGGAACGACATGGGTTTCGGCGGCAACAACGGGCTGACGGACTTCAAGGATATTCTCGGCTTCAACATCCAGGCGGCCGGAACCCGCGCCGTGCTTTTTGCCGCCTCCGCACTGGCCCTCGCCGTTTCGCTTGTCGTCACATCAGGGATCGTGCGCTCCAAGTTCGGCAAGGTCCTGGTGGCGCTGCGCGATGCGGAAAGCCGCACCCGCTTTCTCGGCTACCGCGTCGAGCACCTGAAGCTCTTCGCCTTTACGGTTTCGGCGATGATGGCCGGCGTCGCCGGCGCGCTCTACGTGCCGCAGGTCGGGATCATCAATCCCGGCGAGTTCGAACCCGGCAATTCGATCGAGGTGGTCATCTGGACGGCGGTCGGCGGGCGCGGCACGTTGATCGGCCCGATCATCGGCGCCATCCTCGTCAATGGAGGAAAAAGCATCTTCACCGCGGCCTTCCCGGAATTCTGGCTCTTCGCGCTTGGCGGGCTCTTCGTGCTCGTCACGCTGCTCATGCCGAAGGGCATTGTCGGCACGGCACAGCACCACCTTGCCCGACGCCGCTCCTATCGCGAGGCCGCGCGGAAAGAAAGAGTAAGTGCCAAAGAGGCAGGCCTGCCGGCTGCAGAACCGATGGCTGCGGAGTGATCGTCATGAATGAGAAGAAACCCAGGAGCCTGCTCTATCTCGACGGCGTCTCCGTCTCCTTCGACGGCTTCAAGGCGCTGAATTCGCTTTCTTTTGTGGTCGAACCGGGCGAGCTGAGAGCAATCATTGGTCCGAACGGCGCCGGCAAGACGACGATGATGGACATCATCACGGGCAAGACCCGACCCGACGAAGGGGAGGTCTTCTTCAAGGGCGATATCGATCTTACCCGAAGGGACGAGGCAGAAATCGCCCAGCTCGGCATCGGCCGCAAGTTCCAGAAACCGACGGTGTTCGAAATCCACACCGTCTGGGACAATCTGGAACTGGCGCTGAACCGCAGCCGCGGCGTCTTCGCGACACTGTTCTACCGCCTGACGACGGAGGATAGGTCCCGTATCGAGGAAATCCTTTCGACCGTGCGCCTGACGGCGCGGCGCGACGATATCGCCGCCAACCTCTCGCACGGCCAGAAGCAATGGCTGGAGATCGGCATGCTGCTTGCGCAGGAACCGGAACTGCTGCTCGTCGACGAGCCGGTCGCCGGCATGACCGATGCGGAGACGGCCGAGACGGCCGTGCTGCTCAAGGAAATCGCCAGGACGCGCTCGGTCGTCGTCGTCGAGCACGACATGGGCTTCATTCGTGATCTCGGCGTCAAGGTGACCTGCCTTGCCGAGGGCTCGGTGCTGGCGGAGGGCTCGATCGACTTCGTCAGCAGCGATCCGAAGGTGATCGAAAACTATCTCGGCCGATGAGCGAGGCGAGCGGAAGGAATCTGGACCATGTTGACCGTCGAAAACGTCAGCCTTCACTACGGCGCCGCGCAGGCCTTGCGCAACGTCTCGATCAAGGCCGAGATGGGAAAGATCACCTGCGTGCTGGGGCGCAACGGCGTCGGCAAGTCGAGCCTGCTCAGGGCGATCACCGGCCAGCATCCGGTGACCAGCGGCGCGATCGCCTTCAACGGCGCCCCGCTCGACGGCTTGGCGCCCTTTCGCCGGGCGAAGCTCGGCGTCGGCTACGTGCCGCAGGGGCGGGAGATTTTTCCCCTGCTCACGGTCAGGGAGAATCTCGAAACCGGCTATGCGCCGCTGAAGCGGGCCGACCGCTCGATCCCAGAGGACATCTTCAGCCTGTTCCCGGTGCTGCAAGCCATGCTCGGCCGGCGCGGCGGCGATCTTTCCGGCGGCCAGCAGCAGCAGCTTGCCATCGGTCGCGCGCTTGTCACGCGTCCAAAAATCCTCGTGCTCGACGAGCCGACCGAGGGCATCCAGCCGTCGATCATCAAGGACATCGGCCGGGCGATCAAATACCTGCGGGATTCGACCGGCATGGCGATCCTGCTCGTCGAGCAATATCTCGACTTCTGCCGCGATCTCGCCGACCACGTCTACATCATGGATCGCGGTGCCTTCGTGCATGAGGGGCCGGCGGAAACGCTGGATACGGCGGAGGCACGCCGGCATTTGACCGTGTAATTGTTTTCCACAGGGGTAAAATATTCCAGGAATTCAGCCGCTTGCCCGCTTCTCGAAGGATGCTTTGCCTTCGGAGTACGGCAAAAAATACAGTGTTTTAATCGATTGTGTTGCGCTGCCTGTTGCTTTGAACCATACTGCCGCCGCACGCTTTATGAAGGAACATCACAATCCGTTACCGCTGACGGAATTGGCCATTTCGCGTTTCCGGCCTACCCAATCGGAGGAGACCCTAATGACGAATTTCCTGCCCGCCCTTTACGAAGGGCACGCCCCGATCACCCTGCAGAATCTGTTTCGAGAGGCACTCGAGGCCTATGAAGACTGGGATGAGGGGATGCCTGAACCGATGGTTTCCTATGAAGGCAACATGCTGCCGATCAGCGACGTCTTCGACTGGATGAAACCTTGCACTGATATCATGCCTGCCAACATGATCGGTATCGTCACCGACCGGCTGAGCAAGCCATGGAGCGGCCGCGGACCGCTTGACGAGATGACCTTTTCCACCGCGGCCCGCGTCATGTCCGTTCTGGTCAGGCGCCGCCTGAGGCGCTTCGGTCGCGGTTCGGTCGAAACTTTTGTTGACCGCTTCAATCAGCGGCTTCACGCTGAGTGACAGCGCCGAGGCTTGATTGCGCAAACAGCGCGGCTGTCGTGCCGCGCTGTTTCGTTGTGCGTCCGTCTGTCTTCGGCCGATGCCTGTACGACTGAGAGTTCTTTCATTTCATACGACGCACCGTAAGATGGTCGGGTGAGGGAGCGGCAATTTCCTCGCGCCGAGCAGATATAACAAGCAGCGGCGCGCAGCGCCGGTGGCCGAATTGAGGCGGGGTGTGGCGTCAAACGACAGCGAAGTCAGGAATCGATCGCGCCGGGGCAGCGGCCGTCCGACCCTTGCGGACGTTGCGGGTCTCGCCGGCGTCGGCAGCATCACGGTCTCCCGCGCGCTGCGGGATCCGGAGCGCGTATCGCCGGAACTGCGCCAGCGCATAGCCGCGGCCGTCGACGAGCTGGGCTACGTGCCGAACCCGAGTGCGCGTGCGCTGGCGTCGGCACGGGCCGACGTCATCGGCGTGCTCGTTCCGTCGCTGACGAACAATGTCTTTTCCGAGGTCTTGCGCGGCATCCACGACGGCCTGGGGGATTGCCCGCTGCAGATCCAGTTCGGCAACACGCATTATTCCGAACAGGAGGAAGAGCGGCTGCTGAGGGTCTTTCTCGGCCAGCGCCCGTCCGCGTTGATCGTTTCCGGCATCGATCAGGCCCCGACGACGCGGCAGATGCTGGAAGAGGCAGGTTGCCCGGTCGTGCAAATCATGGAAATCGGGCCGGACCCGATCGACATGATGATCGGCTTTTCCCACCTGGAGGCGGGCAAGGCGGTGGCGCGGCACCTGGTCGATGTCGGCTGCAAGCGCATAGGGTTTCTCGGCGCGCGCATGGACCCGCGTTCGCGGCGGCGCCTCGCAGGCTATGAGACGGTGATGCGCGAGGCCGGCCGTTTCGACGCAGCGCTCGTGACGACGACCATTTTGCCCTCGAGCGTGTCGATGGGTGCCGGCCTGTTTCACAAGGCGCTCGAAAAGACCCCGGATATCGACGCGGTCATCTGCAACAACGACGACCTGGCATTGGGGGTGCTTTTCGCCTGCCATCGCGCAAGTCTGAAGATCCCGGCGCAAATCGCCATAGCCGGCTTCAACGATCTCGAAATGATGGAGGTCGCGTCGCCCTCCATCACCAGCGTGCGGACCCCCCGATACGAGATCGGCCGGCGCGCCATTGCCATGGCACGGGTCGCCATTGCAGGCGAGCGGCCGCATCGAACAATCGTGGATCTCGGCTTCGAGTTGAAGATACGCGAGAGCACGATGCGCGCGGCGATCCCCGCGATCTGAGCGCAATGCGGCCAGAATGCGACGCTTTACTTTGCCAGTTGGTAGCGCTACCATTCCTGCCTGTGACGTTTCGGGAGGAGACCTGTCTGACGTCACCGGACTCGCGTATCGACATGTCATGCCGGATCGGCAATCAGCGCAGACGTTGTCTGTGTCGAATGCTCGACGTCTGGAGTCTTGTGGGTTCCACCGCATGTTTCCTTAAGCCGTAGTCGATTTAGGGGCGAAAACATGCAGCAACTCAAGCGCTACAGCGTCCTTTGTGCGTCTGATAAGGCGCACGGCGCTGTAGTGGACGCACAACGAGCGCTCCAGCACGTTGATTCTAGTGCATTCCCGTCCGCTTTTCGTGATTCCACCCAAAGCGGGATGCTCTAACGGCCCCCTGTTTCGATGCCTTGTCCCGGCATTTCAACAAAATGGGAGGGAATTCGATGACCAGAACATTCGTCAGCGGCATTCTCGCGGCCGCTGCACTTGCACTTCTGTCCATGACTGCGCATGCCGAACCCGAGGTCGTCAGCGGCCCCGCGGCCGAACCGGATTGTTTCGTACCGTGGACGGCCGAAACCAAATTCTTCAAGTTTCCAAAAAAGGACGGACCCTATCGGATCGCGCTTGCCAACGGCTATATCGCCAATACCTGGCGCATTCAGATGATCCAGACCGCCAAGGCCTATGCGGCGCAGCCGGACGTCGCTGCCAAGCTCAAGGAATTCAAGGTGGTTTCTACCGGCGAGGATGTGCCGGCGCAGATTTCGGCGATCAACAACTTCATCGATTCCGGCTATGACGCGATCGTCGTCAATGCCCAAAACCCCACCGCCTTCGGACCAGTCATCAAGCGCGCCAAGGAAGCCGGCGTGGTCCTGGTCGCCTTCGACAATATTCTCGACACCGAAGACGCGATCAACGTCAACGTCGACCAGAAGGGGCTCGGTGTGCTCTGGGCGAATTGGCTTGCCAAGCACCTGCCTGAGGGCGGCAAGATCCTGGAAGTGCGCGGCGTTGCCGGCACGTCGGTCGACACCGACCGTCATAACGGCATTCACGAGACATTTGCCGCCACGGGCAAGAAGTGGGACGTCGTCGAGGTGTTGGGCAAGTGGGACGATCCGACCGCACAAAAGGCGACGGCCGATGCGATTGCCGTTCACAAGAAATTCGACGGCATTACCGCGCAGGGTGGCGACACCGGCGTCGTGCAGGCGATGATCGATGCCGGCCATCCCTTCGTTCCGTTCGGCGGCGAGACGGAGAACGGCTTCCGCAAGTTCTGCGCCAAGCATGCCGGCGAGGGATTGAAGTGCTCGTCGGCGGGCACCGGCCCGGCCCAGGTCGCGGTTGCCATCAAGACGGCGATCGCCGCGCTGGAAGGGCAGGTGGTGCCGCAATCGATCAAGCTTCCTTTGGCGATCGTCGAAGATCCGAACTTCAAGGAAGGCCAGGACTTCTATCCCGACCAGTCGGACAATTTCTTCGTCGGCAACGCCTTCCCGACCTGCGGCATCAACTTCACCGCCCAGGAGATCATGGGGCAGACGAAGGAAAATCAGTAGGTCGCGGTGGGCGTTCCTGAACTACATGCCGCGTGCGCCCGCACGCGGCATGTGTGACAAACCGGCAGCCGAGGCGACGGATGACAACGGCAGAGACACAGGCGACGTCCCCGCTCTTCCGGATGGAAGGCGTGTCCAAGCGTTATGGCGGCGTGCGCGCCCTGGAAAATGCCGAGCTCGACGTTGAATCGGGCCATATTCATGCAATTCTTGGCGAGAACGGTGCAGGCAAGTCGACGCTGATCAAGATCATGGCGGGCGTGGTGGCGCCGGACGAAGGGCGGATGCTGCTCGATGGCCGGGACGTCGTGTTCCGCTCGCCGGCCGCGGCTTCCGCGGCAGGCATTGCCTGCGTCTTCCAGGAACTGTCCCTGGTGCCTGATCTCAGCGTCGCCGACAACATCGCCATCTCCCATCCTCCGTGCCGCTTCGGCATGATCGACCGGCGGGCCCAGCGGGCGCTTGCGGAAGAGGCGCTGGCGCGGGCCGGCGCGGAGGACATTCATCCGCGTGCGGCGGTGAAGGACCTGCCACTCTCCCGCCGGCAGATGGTCGAGATCGCCAAGGCGCTGGCATCAAAGCCACGCATCCTGATCCTCGACGAAGCGACTTCGGCGCTGACGGCCGGCGATGTCGCCAAGGTGTTCGCGGTGCTGAAACGCCTGCGTTCAGAAGGTCTGGCCCTGCTCTATATCTCGCACCGCATGCACGAGATCGCCGAACTCGCCGACACCTGCACCGTGTTCCGCAACGGCCGCAATGTCGCGAGCTTTCGCGCCGGCACCCGCACCAACGACGAAGTCGTCGAAATGATGATCGGGCGCGAATACAGTAACGTCTTCCCGCCTAAGCCGCAGCGTGCGCCGTCGTCGAAGCCGCCCATCCTCGAATGCCGGAATCTCGGCTGGGGCGCCCGGCTGCGCGACATCTCTCTGTCGGTCGGCGAGGGAGAGGTGGTGGGCCTCGGCGGATTGGACGGGCAGGGTCAGCGCAACCTGCTGCTCGCCCTTTTTGGGGTGCTGCGCGGAACGACCGGGTCCGTGCTCATCGATGGCACGCCCATGGCGATCGGCAGCCCGGCTGCCGCGCGCTCTTCGCGCAGCGCCATGGCGCTGATCCCGGAAGACCGCAAGACCGAGGGGCTGATGCTGCCGATGACGGTGCGGGAAAACCTGTCCTTCGCGGCGCTCGACCGTGTTTCGCGGGGCGGGATCATCGATCGTACGTCAGAAGAACAATTGATCGATGAAATGGTGCGGCTGCTCGCGATCAAGACTGCCGGCCTCGACATACCGGTCGGGGCGCTGTCTGGCGGCAATCAGCAGAAGGTGGTCATTGCCAAGTGGCTGATGCGCAAGCCGCGCATCGTCCTCTTGAACGACCCGACACGCGGCATCGATGTCGGCACGAAGCAGGAGATGTACCAGCTTCTGCGCCGGCTGGCCGATGCCGGCGCGGCGATCCTGTTCTATTCGACGGACTATGACGAGCTGATCGGTTGCTGCGACCGGGTTCTGGTTCTCTATGACGGCCGCATCGTCCGCGAGCTTGAAGGCCAAGGCATCACCGAGCACGCGCTGATCGCGAGCGCTCTCAACGTCGATAGTGATCAAGAGGGAACGACGGCATGAGCGAGTGGCGCTATTGGTTGAACGAACAGCGCGGCACGCTGATGGGGCTCGCGATCTTTCTGCTGATGTTTACCGTCTATATCGCCAACCACCCGGCCGGCCTGACTGCCAACGTGGCCCAGACCGCCGCCAACAAGGGGGCGCTCTTTGCTTTCGTCGCCATGGCCCAGACATTGGTCGTGATCACCTCGGGCATCGATCTGTCCGTGGGCATGATCTTCGTGCTGACCAATTGCCTGGCATCCTGGCTCGTCGTCGGCGAACCGTTGCCGACCGCCCTGGGTGTCGTGGCCGTCCTCGTCGCAGGCATGGTCTGCGGCGCCATTAACGGGCTCCTGGTGATCTACGGGCGGCTGCAGCCGATCGTCGCGACGATCGCGACCGGGGCTATTTATTTCGGCCTTGCGCTGCTGCTGCGACCCTTTCCCGGCGGCTCCGTCAACGAGGACCTTGCAGACGCGCTTACGGGCCGTCTTTTTGGCGTGATCCCATCGAGCCTGGTGCTGCTGGCAGCCGCCGTCCTGCTCGTCTGGCTGCCCTTCCGGCGATCTAAGATCGGGCGGGCAGCCTTTGCGGCGGGCTCGTCCGAGCAGGCGGCCTTCATGTCCGGCATGCCGATCCGGCGCGGCAAGTTTGCGGCCTACACGCTCGCGGGCCTGCTCGCCGCGATGGGCGGACTGTTCCTGACCTTCTTCACCTATACCGGCGAGGCAGCCTATGCCAGCGGCAGCGGCTACACGCTCTGGTCGATCGCGGCGGTCGTGCTCGGCGGGGTCTCGCTCTATGGCGGCCGGGGCAGTGCCATCGGCGCGATCTTCGGCGCTTTCGCCGCCCGAACGACCGGTGATATGCTGTTCGTCTTCGACGTCGATCCGCTATGGCAACCGTTGCTCCAGGGCGTCGTCCTGATGATCGCCGTGAGTATCGGTTCCCTGGCTCTGCTGCGGGTGCGCAACCGTCTGGACTGGTTCCTATGAGCGAGACTTCAGAGAACCGCATCTCGATCAGGGCCCGCCTGCCGGCATTTCTTCGCCGGGCCGATCCGGCCGTGCTCACCGCTTTCGGCTGCATCCTGCTGCTGCTCTTCTTAAGCAGCCTTTATTCCAGCAACTTCCTGTCGCTCAACTACCTCCTGCAGCAACTCAAGGTCGCTTCGTTCCTCGGGGTGGTGGCCGCCGGCATGATGGTCGTGATCCTTCTCGGCCATATCGATCTTTCGGTTCCCTGGGTGATGACGACCGGAGCGATGATGGCCTGCGCGGCCGCAGGCTTCGGTGGCGTGGGACCGATCATCGCCATTCCCATTGGCGTGCTCTGCGGGGCTGCCTTCGGAGTCGTCAACGGCTTCGGCGTCGCCTATCTGCGCATCCCGTCGATGATCGTGACGCTTGCGAGCAATGTCGTCGCTCAAGGGTTGATGGTCGTTTACACCGGCGGCTTCTCGCCGCAGGATTCGGCACCGCCGGCCATACGCTGGCTCGCCACGGGATTCGTCATTCCTGGCCTGCCGAACGCCATCATCGTCTGGGCGGCGATCAGCGCCATGATGGTGTTCCTGTTCACGCGCACCTCCTTCGGCCGAGCCGTTTACGGGATCGGCAACAGCGAACGCGCAGCCTATCTTTCGGGTGTTGATACGCGCCGCATCGTCATGATCGCCTTTGCGATTTCGGGCGCGCTCAGCGCCTTCGGCGGCGTGCTGCTCGCTGGCTATGCATCGAAGGCGGCGCAAGCGATGGGTGACGCCTATCTGCTGCCGGCAATCGCGGCCGTCGTGCTCGGCGGCACCTCAATCCTTGGCGGGCGTGGCTCCTATCTGGGCACGGTCGCCGGCGTCATCCTGATCACGCTCCTGCAATCGATCCTCTCGGTGATGCAAATGCCGGAAGCGGGCCGCCAGATCGTTTACGGTGTCGTCATCATCGTGATGCTGCTCCTCTATGGTCGCGCCCCACCAAACCGGTGAAGCTCTCACCATTTCCCCAAAATGGCTTGACGCGAATCAGAGGATGAATCACCTTCTAACGGAATAGATCGCATATTCCGCATTTCAGCGTAGTTCAGCGGCCGGCCTGTTAGAAGACGTTGCGGGCGCATTTGCGCGACCGTCGAACGGATGCTGTTGCCGGTTGATTGCTGCCGTAAATGCGATGCGAAACGCGAGAGAGGGCATTTGGGAATGGATATGGCGGGATCGACGGCGGCGGCCGGAGAAGCGGGGGGCTTGAGCGGAACGTCATATCGGCGACCGGCGGACGAGGCGATCGCGGCGGATGCACGCGCGCTTTCCGAGCAGTTGAAAGCGATGCGCGACCGTCTGTTCGCGCCGACGGCGATGAAGACGCTCCGCAGCTTCACGTCCGGCGAGGCCGCCAAGCTGATCGGCGTTTCCGACGGTTATCTTCGGCAATTGTCGCTGGCAGGCGAGGGCCCCCAGCCCGACACCGGTGCGGGCGGGCGGCGCTCCTATTCGCTTTCCGACATCAACGCGCTTCGTCGTCATCTTGCCGACCAGGCGCTGGTCAAGGGCAACGGCGCCAAGGCGCGCAGCTACCTGAAGTGGCGCGACAGCGCGAAGGGCGAGCATCTGCAGGTCGTTTCCGTCACCAACTTCAAGGGAGGCTCCGGCAAGACGACCTCGTCGGTCCATCTCGCCCAGTATCTCGCCCTGACCGGCCATCGGGTTCTCGCGGTCGATCTCGACCCGCAGGCCTCGCTTTCGGCGCTGTTCGGCTACCAGCCGGAACTGGACCTGACCGGCAACGACACGCTCTACGGCGCCATCCGCTATGATTCCGAGGCGCGGCCGCTCAGGGACATCATCCGCAAGACCTATTTCGACGGGCTCGATCTCGTGCCGGGCAATCTCGAACTGCAGGAGTTCGAGCATACGACGCCGCAGGCGCTGAGCGCACGCCAGAGCGGCGCGGATGCCGGACCGCTCTTCTTCGCCCGCGTTCAGACGGCGCTTGCGACCGTTGCCGACGAGTACGACGTCGTCGTCATCGACTGCCCGCCGCAACTTGGCTACCTGACGCTTTCGGCGCTCTGCGCTTCGACTTCGGTCATCGTCACCGTGCATCCGCAGATGCTCGACGTCGCCTCGATGAACCAGTTCCTCTACATGACCTCGGACCTCCTCAGCGTCGTGCGCGAGGCTGGCGGCGAGCTCAACTTCGATTTCCTGCGTTATCTCGTCACACGCTTCGAGCCTAATGACGGGCCGCAGGCGCAGATCGTCGGCTTCATGCGCTCTCTCTTTGGCGATCGGGTGCTGACGTCCGCCATGGTGAAATCGACGGCGATCTCGGATGCCGGCCTGACGAAACAGACGCTCTACGAGGTGGGCCGGGAGAATTTTACCCGCGCGACTTACGACCGGGCCATCGAATCGTTGAACGCCGTCAACGGCGAAATCGAGGCTCTCATTCATGCGGCCTGGGGGCGCTAAGACATGGCTGGCAACAACAGGAAAAACGAATTGCGGGCGCTGTTTGCAGGTGGTGCTCCTGCGGCACCTTCGGAACAGACCAGCCCGAGCGAGTTGACACCTGTCAACCGGCAGACGGCTGCCGATGCGCCACGCGCGGCATCCGGAGCGGTCCGGGCCATGGGGCTTTCGCTCGGCAACATTACCCGCGAGGCGGAAGAAGCACGCGTGTTGCGGGAGGCTCTCACGCAAGGCGAGCGGGTGGTTGCGCTCGATCCTATCCTGGTTGAGGCCTCCTTCGTCGAGGACCGGTTGACCGACGGCGAAGTGGACGATCCCGACTTTCTGGCGCTCGTCGAAAGTATCCGCGAGAACGGCCAGCAATCGCCGATCCTCGTGCGGCCGCACCCGGAAAAGCATGGCCATTACCAGACTGCCTACGGCCATCGCCGGCTGAAGGCGGTGCGCCGGCTCGAGTTCCAGGTGAAAGCGATCGTCCGGCCCCTTTCCGACGACGAACTGGTGCTCGCCCAAGGCAAGGAAAACGCGGAGCGGCGCAATCTTTCCTTCATCGAGCGCGCGCTTTTCGCCGCGACGCTCGCCGCGCGCGGATTCGACCGCAAGGTGATCGGCGACGCGCTTGCCGTGCAGAAGAGCGAGCTGTCGCGCCTGCTGCAGGTGGCCGACAGCGTACCGCATCATCTAGTGCGGGCGATCGGCCCGGCGCCGAAAGCCGGACGCGAGCGGTGGACGGCGATTGCCACGCTACTCGAAAGGGAAGAGGCCCGCGGGCTGGCGGACGAGGAAGTCGGTTCGCCGCAGTTCCGCGCCGCAGACACCGACCAGCGTTTCCAGCTCGTCTTCAATCGCCTGTCGCAGAGCGACAAGCCGGAGCCGGAGAAGCCTGAGGAACTAAGAGACGAGGCGGGCCGTGTCTTCGCACGGCTGAGGCTTGACGGAAAAGCCCCAAGAATAGAGTTCCTGCCGGGCACCCACCCGGCCTTCCTCAAGGAAGCGGTGTCGATGCTGGCGAAATGGCACGCGACCTTTGTGGAGAACCAGAAGTCCTTATGATTTGAGCGGTTCAGGGCTAAGCCACTCATCCTACTGCATGTCTCCTTGAATCGACCTCGATTCAAGGACGGAGACATGCAGCATTTCAAAGTGCGACGCCGACCTTTGCGCGTCTGGTAAGACGCGCGGCGCTAGATCTCTCGCTTACGGGAGAAGGCACCGGCAGGTGGATGAGGGGATCTACTTCGCCAGAATAACAAATGTCTCAAAACTATGCCAAGGGCGCGCTGAACGGCCGCTTTCGAACCCAAACGGCCGGCCTAAAAAGCTCCGGCATTTCCAGAACATTGAGGTCCGGAACATTTGGTCTTTGATGATGTTGGACGTTAATTGGCCCGCGTGATCGAGGCGCCAAAACTGACGCCGGGCGGGCTTCAAGGAGAAAGCCATGATCCGTCCGGTGCCTTCACTTTTTCTTCCGCGCCGTCTCCTCTTGCAGTTGGGCCTTGGAGCGACGCTCGCCTCGAGCGCAGGCCTCGCGCCGGTTTCGCGTGCCGACGAGCCGGGCGGCGTTATGGACGAGGATATTTTCCAGTTCGCGCTCAACCTGGAGTACATGGAAGCCGAATATTACCTGCGAGGAACGACCGGGAAAGGGATCGATGATTCTGATGCGGGCGCGGAAGCTGGCCCTGTAACCGGTGGCAGCCAGGTTTCCTTCGATACGCCCGCCATCGGTGAGTTCATGCGCGAGGTGGCGGAAAACGAACTCGCTCATGTCCGATTCTATCGCAAGACTCTCGGAGACCAGGCGGTGCCCAGACCGGCCATCGATTTCGATGCGGGCTTTACAGCGGTCGCAAAAGCGGCGGGCCTCGGCGAGAACTTTGATCCATTCGGTAACGAGATGAACTTTGTGCTTGGCGGGATGCTGTTCGAAGACGTCGGCGTTACCGCCTATGCCGGCGCGGCGACAGTATTGAAGAACAAGGATTTTCTGGCCGCTGCCGCCGGTATCCTGGCTGTGGAGGCCTATCACATGGGGATGGCCCGATCCACGCTCTACAGAATGGGCGAGCAAGCCTGGAAAGCGGCGAATGCAGTTTCTGATGCTCGTGACAAAATCGATGGATCGGAAGATAAGGATCAAGGCATCCAGATGGACGGCACGGCCAATATCGTTCCTTCGACGCCGGATGCGATAGCCTTTACCCGGACCCCGCAAGAGGTGTTGCGCATCGTGTATCTCACTGATCAGGAGGGCGCGACGAAGGGTGGCTTTTACCCGAACGGGATGAACGGAATGATCAATAGCACCTGAACGGCTGGCGATCGCGCACGGCCGCGGTGCCTCCGCCTGTCGCGGTCTCCGGCCGGTTTCCAACGTTTACGCCTGAGAACGTCTGACGGCTCTCCTTCGAAGGATCATGCCCCGACCGGCTGAGGCTTTCGCCTGTCGATCAAACGCTTGGCGAGCCTCTGGCCAGGTTTTTCGACTGCGAAGAAAGTCATGCAGGCAGCGGTGTAAACCAACGGCACCAGAATGGCGGTAACCACGGCGAACCGCACAGGCGCTGTCATCGTGTCGCCGAAGGCGCCGATGAAATAGGCAGCAATCGGCTGCAGAAAGATGAGGTGCCAGAGATAGGCCCCGAACGAAAGTTCCCCGAGCCAATGAAAAAACCTGTTTCCGAGGGACGAGGAAACCGCGCGAAGCCGCGCGCCCAAACCATCGCCGGCAAGCCGATGATAGAGCAGCGCGAAGAAGACGGCGACGAGCATGACCCGCATCAGCATTTTCGTCATCGTCATATCGCCGCCGATCGGCAGCAGAGCGAGCGCCATGGCAGCGCCGCCATGGAGAACAGCCTTCGGCCCGTCCGCGTGAAGACTAAGCGCCAACAGCATTCCGCTGAGAAAGATATGCATCTTCAACGGCAGGAAGGCCGGCATCGGAAAGTGAACGCCGAACAGGCTCAACGTCGACACAATCGCGAGGGCAATAACGGCCGTGAAGAGCGCGCCTTTCAGCCAACCGCCTTTCTTGAGCAAGAGCATGATGAAGGGAAAGGCCGCATAGAACTGCATTTCAAGCCCTATGCTCCAGTCCGGCAGGGGAGTCCGGTAGGCGTAGTCGGGAGAGAGGCCGAAAAGAAAGCTGACATGCATCAGCCCGTTTCTCACGCCGTTGTCGAGGTAGCGCTGGGGTGACTGCGGCGTTCTTTCGAGGAAGGCGTCGATGACCATTCTCGACTCGAACAGCCAAGCGCCGAGCATGAAGGCAACAGCCAGGAGGACATAGTAGAGCGGCGCGATTCTCAGGAAGCGCCGGACCCAGAAGCGTATCCAGGTCGAGCTCAGATCCCATGGCTCCTTGCCGGCACGCAGCTGATAGTGAAACACCATCAGGAAACCGGAAAGCATGATGAAGAGATCGACGCCGAGATCAGGCTCCGACAGAACGGGCAGGCGCCAACCCGTCAGCAATAGCGCATGGCCAACCATCACCCAGAGAGACGCGAGGCCTCGAAGCCCATCCAGGCAATCGATTCGGATCTTGCGGGAAGCATGGTCAGCCATCAGCAATCTTCGTCCTTGTTAGCAACTAAAGGTTACTGGGTGCGTGCTATGTTGCGACGCACAAGGGACTGCCTAGAGACCGACTAAGGCGATAGTAAGTAATGGCCGAGCGTTAGGAGAGCGGGCAAGCGGTCTGGCCCCTGCTTCGGCGGCAAAGGATTGCCTTGGTTGCGGAGAACGTTGCTCAGACCCGGCTGGCCCGCGCATCCAGGCTGAAGGGACCCGCACCGAAAGCGACGATCTGCAGGAATCCGCCTGTGATGGCGAGATTCTTCATGAAGTGGATCATCTGGTTTTGGTCCGCAAAATTGGTGTGAAATCCGAGAGCCGATACCAGGGTGAAGACCGCCAGGGCGAGTGCCACCAAACGCGCTTGATAGCCGAGGACGAGAAGGATGCCGCCACCGAGTTCCACCACGAGAGCGATGGCATAGGCGACCGAGGGCAGGGGCAGATTTGCCGCCGCTATATAGCCGATCGTTCCGGAGGGATCCGCCAGCTTTTCGAAGCCGGACGAGAGGAAAATACCGGCGAGAAGCAGACGGCCGATGAAGGCCAGAACGCTCTGAAGTGCAAGGTTGTCGCTCATGTCAGGCGCCTTTCTTAGCGGGGTGGGCGAAGCGGGTCATGGCATGAGAGGATTTGCAACCGCCGCGCATCACCAGCACTATTAAGCCTTCCGCCGATCCTTGGCAGGAGGCGGGATAGCGATAGCAATCTATGTTTGTAAACATAACGCTCGCGCTTCGGAAATCTTCCCGGTCTGAAACAGAATTTGAACGGTGGCAAAAAACCGTCCCCGAAGCCCTGGAAAGCCTTGGATGCGGTAGGCCAAAAGAGGCCTCGGCGAAGCTCTTCGAAGGGCACGCGACCTTTCCAGCGATCTACCTGGAAGGGAGTTGTTAACCTTCATTTCCTATTCGGTTGAGACAGCCCCTTCGATAATGAATTTCGAGTTTTCAGGCCATGCGTATTCCCCGGACAAATTTCTCGACGGCAGCTTTGTATGATGCAAACCAGGCGGACGATTTCGAGGCTCCGCGTCCGGGTGCGCCGAGCAGCGCCCACCCCGAGTCGGTGGCCTCCGCCGAACACGATCACCTGTTCGAGGCGCCGGAAGCGCCGCGTCGGGCCTCCAGCCATGAAGCCGACGACGCAGGCTATGCCGGGCGCGCGATGCGGCTCTATGGCCAAGGCTCGGCCTACGCTCCGGCCCAGGTCACGGCCTCCACGCGAGATCCGCTGCCGACGCTTGCCGAAATCACCGGTCATGACGGCGATACGACCTGGGAGAGCCATTTCTTCCTGTCGCCCAATGTTCGCTTCACGCGTACCCCTGAGCGCGAATTCATGAAGCGCCGCGCGCCGTCGATGGACGAGAGCGCGGGCGAAGCGGAGGAAGACGCGCCAGCAGACCAGCAGGCTCCCGAGCCGGAAGTGGCATTGGAAGCGGCTGCGGAGGAAACCGCAGCGGCGGTCGCGACTGAGGCGTCGTCCTACAGCCCGTCGGAACTTTTGCGGGTGCTGATGCAGCAGCTTCCGTCCTGGCCCGGTCGGCCGCAGCCGAGCGAGGAGCGCGCTGATGAACCGGCGGCGGTTACCGAGATGCCAGCGCCCGTCGAAGAATCGCCCCAGTCGGCCGCAACTGCCGCCGTCGCGGAAGCAGCACCGGCGATACCGGCAGTATCCGACGCCGCCGCGCCGTCGGGCACTCGTCTCTCCTATCTCTCCGATCACGCCTTTTTCGAGTTCATGCCGCTCGAGGATGGTTTGCCCGTCATGGCCGAGGCTGAGCCAGCAAGAACGATCGCGGTGACCCAGCCGGCGGACCCGAAAGCCGTCGTTGCAAAACCGGTGGAGATCCGCAGGTTGCCGCCGACGGCGATCACCTCGCTTTTCCGCGTCGTCGAATGCCGGCGCCCCGAACCCGTCGCCCTGGATTCCGTCGCAGCCCCGTCGCCGGAGATCGACGCTTGCGCCGCTGCTGATATCGTGACGGACCCCGCTGTGGAACTGGTTACGGCCGGTTCACCGCAGTCAGAAGCACCTGCTCTTGCCGCCACGCCCGCAAATGATGCGCTCCTTCAGCCGGCCGTTACGAAGGCAGCGATTACCATGCCGGTCCAGGTCAAGCGCGCGCCCCCGTCGCTGCCGCCGATCGGAGTCACGGAACGGGTCCAGGCCGCTGACGCCTACGAGTTTCCGTCCGAAGAACTCCTGCAGGAGCCACCGCAGGGCCGGGGCTTTTTCATGACGCAGGAACAGCTCGAGCAGAATGCGGGGCTCCTCGAAAGCGTGCTCGAAGATTTCGGCGTCAAGGGTGAGATCATCCATGTGCGGCCGGGCCCCGTCGTCACGCTCTACGAATTCGAGCCGGCGCCGGGTGTCAAATCATCCCGCGTGATCAACCTCGCCGACGATATCGCCCGGTCGATGTCGGCGCTCTCGGCACGCGTCGCGGTCGTGCCCGGCCGCAACGTCATCGGCATCGAGCTGCCGAACGCCACCCGCGAGACCGTCTATTTCCGCGAGCTGATCGAGTCCGCCGACTTCCGCAAGACCGGCTACAAGCTGGCGCTCTGCCTCGGCAAGACCATCGGCGGCGAACCGGTGATTGCCGAGCTCGCCAAGATGCCGCACCTGCTCGTCGCCGGCACCACCGGTTCGGGCAAGTCGGTGGCGATCAACACCATGATCCTGTCGCTGCTCTACCGGCTGAAGCCGGAGGAATGCCGGCTGATCATGGTCGATCCGAAGATGCTCGAGCTCTCCGTTTATGACGGCATCCCGCACCTTCTGACGCCGGTCGTGACCGACCCGAAGAAAGCCGTGATGGCGCTCAAATGGGCGGTCCGCGAGATGGAGGACCGTTATCGCAAGATGTCGCGCCTTGGCGTGCGCAACATCGACGGCTACAACCAGCGTGCGGCGGCGGCGCGCGAGAAGGGAGAACCGATCCTCGCGACAGTCCAGACCGGTTTCGAGAAGGGTACGGGCGAGCCGCTCTTCGAACAGCAGGAAATGGACCTCGCGCCGATGCCCTACATCGTCGTCATCGTCGACGAGATGGCTGACCTGATGATGGTGGCGGGCAAAGAAATCGAAGGCGCGATCCAGCGCCTGGCGCAGATGGCGCGTGCGGCGGGCATCCACCTGATCATGGCGACGCAGCGGCCGTCGGTCGATGTCATCACCGGCACGATCAAGGCGAACTTCCCGACGCGCATCTCGTTCCAGGTCACCTCGAAGATCGACAGCCGCACGATCCTCGGCGAGCAGGGGGCCGAACAGCTCCTGGGTCAGGGCGACATGCTGCACATGGCCGGCGGCGGCCGCATCGCTCGCGTCCATGGTCCCTTCGTATCCGACCAGGAGGTGGAGCACGTCGTGGCGCACCTGAAGACGCAAGGCCGCCCCGAATATCTTGAGACGGTGACCGCGGACGAAGAGGAAGAAGAGGCCGAAGAGGACCAGGGCGGCGTATTCGACAAGAGCGCGATGGCGTCCGAGGACGGCAACGAGCTCTACGACCAGGCGGTCAAGGTGGTGCTGCGCGACAAGAAGTGCTCGACGTCCTACATCCAGCGCCGCCTCGGGATCGGCTACAACCGTGCCGCCTCGCTCGTCGAGCGCATGGAGAAGGAGGGCCTTGTCGGTCCTGCCAACCATGTCGGCAAACGCGAAATCGTCTACGGCCAACGCGACCATTCCGGCGTGCCCGAAAACGACGATATGGACTGATTCGAAGCGTCACACTTCCGTCAATGCGCGTGCCTGGCCGCGGCGATTACTGGCGTCTAGAGATTTTGCAGTCAGGTGGAATCACCTGACGTCGCACAAATGCGGCAAAAACAAACAGGTAGAGCGGTGGCGCGAACGCACGTGAGCGCATTCCGCTCTAGCGACTCTCACGTGTATGCCAAAGAGTCAGGACGTAGATTGTTGACGGCGTGATCTCATAGCGCATTTCGTAATGGCCGACGAGAAGACGGCGGACCTCACGGGGATCGAACTCCTCCAGCCGTTCGCCCATACGTGGCTGTTCCAGCAGGCGGTTTGGAGCGCTTGCCAACGCTTGCACGGTGCGGGCTGCAGCTCTCCGATAGACCGGTGCGAGAAAATCATGAAGGCGCCCGAGCTCAGAAACCGCCTTTGTTGTCCACTGGATGTTCATCAAAGTGGCAGAGGCAGAGGGTTGTCACTCTCCAGCCTGTCG
Source organism: Sinorhizobium psoraleae (assembly GCF_013283645.1). GTDB lineage: Bacteria > Pseudomonadota > Alphaproteobacteria > Rhizobiales > Rhizobiaceae > Sinorhizobium > Sinorhizobium psoraleae. The sequence continues at coordinate 272,396 of NZ_JABEKV010000003.1, read as the reverse complement.
GCCCAAGCCTGCACGGATTGGTGGCTGATGAGATGACCCCCGTCGACATCGGCGAGCGCTTCCAGCGTCAAGCGGCGGCGTTCCTCTTCCTGAGCGATCCAGGCTGTCAGCGCTTGCTTTACGATCCAGCCGCGCGAACGTTCGAGCCGTGCGGCAATCTGGTCGACCTTCTCAGCGAGCGGTAGTGGCACATGCGCCGTCAGCACCTTCGTTTCCATGGCTCTACTCCAGTCAATTCAATCATAACGATTAAATCCGATTGCATCCAGAGCCTGTCGCAGCTTTCCTGACTGCACCCCGAAAATCCGCCGGTGCGCCGAGCTGGGCGCAATCCGCCGCCAGCCAGCTATTGGCGCTACCGAACCTATTTCCCGTCGCTGACATTGATCGCTCCGTCCGCGTAAGCCGAAGCGAATCATGTCCGGGGGAGGGAGCCACCGGCCGTCACAGCGGCAAAGATCGGGCCCTCGTTTCGGATGGAGCGTGCCGTTGCGATCGGCCGGCGCGGCAGCAGTCCCTGAACGTTTTGCCTGAACCGCAAGGGCAGGGATCGTTGCCGCGCAGTTGCAACCGGCCGATCAGGGGCAGGAGAGCTGCGGAAGGCAAAAGTCCGGCGACCAGGATCGCCAGCTTGGCGGAGATGCCCGGGATCACGAGGCGCCGGCGTGCCTTGAATCCCCGCCAGGCGCGTTCGGCCACGTATTTCGCATCAAGCTTGGGCAGGACCTTGAACAGCGCTGCCCTGTTGGCACCCGACTTTTCGAGAAACTCCGTCGACACCGGCCCTGGAGCCACGCAGGTGACGGTCACACCGGCGCGGCGCACTTCCTGATGCAGCGCCTCCGAAAAGGAACGCACGAAGCCCTTGCTCGCATAATACAGCGCCATAAAAGGTCCGGGGGTAAAGCTTGCCACAGAGCCAAGATTGATCACGCCGCCCCGGCCACGCGCCACCATTGCCGGCAGGAAGCGAAGGGTGAGCTCGGTCACGACGCGGATATTGAGGTCGATCAACCCGAGCTGCTCTTCGAGCGGTAGTGTCGCTGCTCCGCCGCGCAGGCCGTAGCCGGCGCTGTTGACGAGAACGTCGCATATCAGACGCTTTTCGGACAGGAAGTCTTCGAGACGCGCCGCCGCGTCACCGGCCGTCAGGTCCAGCGCAAGCGTGAATGCCTCGCCTCCCGCCTTCTGAATTGCGACCGCCACGGCTTGAAGCTCCTCCGGCGAGCGCGCGACCAGGACTACGGTGGCGCCATCCCTTGCGGCCACCTCGGCGATTGCCTTGCCAATGCCTCGCGACGCGCCGACGACAACGACCGCTGGCCGGAACTCTTGCTTCAGCGTCATGCCGCCGGTCCCGATGCCGCGGCGGCCGGAATGGTTTCGCTCCCGAAAAAGCCTGCCACTTCATCTGCGATTTCGCCGTTCAGGATCTTTTCGAACCGCTCTAGCGCGCGCGCGACATTGGCGCCGTCCATGACCCGATGATCATAATGGATGCGGACGATTACCGATCCGTCCTCGCTGATCGGACCGTAGTTGAAAATCGTGGTGAGCGGGGTCAGAGGATTGAGGGACTCGGCGCCGAGGCCGGAATAGACCGACAGCTGAAACGTACCGAAATGGCGTGCCCGCTGCCGCCCGATATTGAGGCCGAGCCACATGAGCAGCCACCGGATCGGCGCCGGTGCGCGGGCGAGCTTCAATGCGCGGCGGAACTCCTTGATCTCCTGCACGGGGCGTGATCGCGCGGCCTGGATCAGCTCTCCTAGTTCGGTGATCGAGCGGCGCTCGGGGGTCTTGATGGTGCTCAGCAGCACGACCCGCTCACCGTCATGTTCGCGCTCATGTGCGACCGAGGCGACGCTTCCGGGATATTCGTAAAGCTGGGGTCTCGGGAACTTGACGTAGGCGCGGCGGAACTCCGGCGTCTCCTTGGAGAGAAGCGCGTATCCTTTCAGGAAAAGCGCCGTCCAGGAGGGCTTGCTTTGCTGCGCCATCCTGGCTTTTTGCAGCACGCCAAGGTTCATCTGGCGCTGCACCGTGACCCGTGGCACGCCGATCGAAAACCTCATCAGATCTCCGACAAGGCGTCGTGCCGGCGAAAGCTTGATGGCTCGGCCTCGCATCATGCCACCTCTAGTAAAGATAGGGGATAATTCGCTTGGTCCTGGCCATATAGGTGCGGTACTGCGCGCCGAAGATCTCCAACATCATACGCTCCTCCTTGTCCACCCTGAGGAAAAACAGGACGGCAAAGCCGACCAGGCCGGCGAGGCCGATCACCCAGTTCGACAGCAGAAAGGCTTGGCCAAGGCCCATAAGCAGGAAGGAGGTGTACATCGGATGCCGGACGAGGGCATATGGCCCGCGGGAGATCAGTTCGTGCTTGTCGCGAATCTCCAGCGAAATGGACCAGTTGCGGCCGAGTTCCTTGTGGGTTCTGCGGAAGACCCACATCGCCGTGGCAAAGATCAACGCGCCGAGAGCGACAGCCCACGGCTGCGCCGGATAGTCGGCGGTTTCCGGAATGCCGGTGGCGACGTAAAAGCCCGGAACGATCGCAAGGCCGAGCAGGGCCGCTGCAAGCCCGACCTTCTCGGAGCCCGAGCGGCGGTCGCTGACAACCCGCACGCGCTTGGCGCGGCGCTCATAAGGACGCCGAATGAAGTACCACGCGACGATGCCGAGGACCCAGATGATTTCGCCGACGGAAGCGACTGTTATGTTCACTCTAGCCCACCAAAGCTTCGCTGCGATCGGCGGCCATCGCAACGGCTGTCAAGGATGTGGCCATTACGCTCCGCTCCGACCGACAAAAGTGCTGCGGCGGAATGATCCGACCGCCGGATGAGCGGGGGGAGCACCGATTGCACTCACCCGCCGTTCATCTCCCGAAGCCTTGTAATGAATTCTTGCGGCCTGAGCCAGATGCCGGGCGTCTTATATCCCATGGAACGAGCGATGTCCGCCACGAAGGCGTTGCAGTTGTAGAGCGACGCGTGCCAGAAGCGCGCCTCGGCCTTCAGCTTTCGGATCTTCGCAACGGTTTTCTGGTACTCCGCTTCCGTCAGCAGAACGCGCCAGCTTGCCGACCTGTATTCTTCTTGCAGATCGCCGTCGCTCGCCCCTGTCTCGGCCGGAACCGGCAGGAAGTGGCCCATGACGTACGGTGCGGTATCGTTCGTAGCCGGGGCAAGTCCCGCAACTTCTGGGTTGATCATTGCTCCGGACTTGTTCGTACGCCCGAAAATCACGTAGGAGTGACCATAGCTGAGCGCGTAGCGGGAGCGGAATTCGATAAAGTAGCCGTAGTCTCTCTGCTGAGACTTTCCGGCAATTTTTGCCCCGGTGGCGTCGATACTCGAAACAAAACGTGGTTGGGGAGCCTTGTCTTCCGTCTGGCATGCCGTGGTCGCCATTGCAAGCAGCACCACGAGCGATATACGACCTCGTTTAAGCGTCATTACTACGCTCTATCTCCCGAGCTCTGATGAGCGCCATGTTGAAAGCCAGCTTCTGTGAGCTTGTGGCTTCCGCGCTGTAGATCCTAAGCCGGTGTGGCCATGAATAAAAAAACGTGGGAAGGGTCGCGAGACCCTCCCCGCGCAAAGTTCAAATTTACTTGTAGACTGGTGCCTGTTCAACCGGCGCTTCTGCCGGTGGCGGGGCCTTCCCCTTGCCTTTGCCAATCGTCCCGCAAGCGCTCAGGCTGGCGACCGAAAACAACGCAATCATCACGATTAGAAATCTGCTCATCAGAAGTCCTTTCCTCAATACTCGGAATGGGTTATCGAAGGCAACATTTGAAGTAATAGTGGCGATTTGCGACTCGGCCTAGTGCAGAAAGGACACAGTTGCCATCCGGTTTGTCGCTGCCGAACTTTCGACGGTGTCCCAAAAACACACAGGTTGATTATTTATACCGAAAATTTAGGGGAAACACCATCAGATGATCAATACCGGCGTTCCCACGGGCGTGCGGCTGTAGAGATCGACGATATCCTCGTTCGTCAAGCGAATGCAACCGTTCGAAACCGCCTGGCCTATCGTCCAGGGTTCGTTCGTCCCGTGCAGGCGGAACATGGTGTCCTGGCCGCCACGATAGAGGTAAAGCGCCGACGCGCCAAGGGGATTATGTGGTCCGCCGGAGACACCGCCCGCATACTGCGCCAGGTGCGGTTTGCGCCGAATCATGCTGGCGGTTGGCGTCCAGGACGGCCATTCCGCCTTGCGGCCAACGACCGCCCTGCCTTTCATCGTCAGCCCCTCTTCGCCGACGCCGATTCCGTAGCGGGTCGCCCAGCCACCCTCTTCGACCGAGTAGAGGTAACGTTCCGTCGTGTCGACGACGATGGTTCCGGCCGGCTCGGGTCCGTCATAGCGCACATGCCGCCTTCGGTAGCGACGATCCACGCCGGAGGTACTTGGGAGCAGCGATGGGATTCCCACGCCTTGCCAGGTTGCACTACATCCAGAGGTCAACAGAGCCAGACTGCCCAAAACGAGCATCCGGCGCGTAATTTGGTCATTGTCCATCTTTACCTGCTGAGCAAATTGATGCGCCCCCGATTCGTCTTTAACACTGCAGCGCGTGGCGGCCAAGTGTTGCACGCCGATTAAGATGGCTGGCGAGGGTAGAAAGCGCGAACGGTGAACATCTTCGTTCGTTGTCGAAAGCATCTGCGGGATAAGCGTGGTATATCTGTGATGGCGCGTAGATCAGGCGAGTGAATAGGAGCGGGATCAACAGGCGTTTTCTCGTGAGCTTGCGAGGATTCTCGGCCCGGCGAATCGGTCGCCGCTCCGGGTAGCTTGTGAAACGTCTTGCGGGCTCGCGCCCGCTCGATTAGGTCGAACGACGGCAATAAGGATAGACAAAATGAAACTTGGCTTCGAGGGAAAGGTTGCGGTCGTGACCGGCGCGGGTTCCGGAATTGGCGCGGCTGTTTCCCGGCAGCTCGGTGGCGAGGGAGCCGAGGTCGTTGTTGCCGATCTGGATGCTGACGCCGCGCGCCGAATCGCCGCCGAGATTCGCTCGGCCGGAGGCAAGGCCCTTGATTTCGCCGTCGATGTAGCCGACGCCGAAGCTGTCGAAAAGTTGGTAAAGTTCGCCGTCGAGGAATGCGGTGGCCTGCATCTGGCGGTCAACAATGCCGGGATCGACGGCATCCGCAAGCCGACGGCCGACTATCCGCTCGACGAATGGCACAAGGTGATGAACGTCAACCTGAACGGCGTTTTCTACTGTATGAAGTACGAGATCGCCGCGATGCTGGCGCAGGGCGGCGGCGCGATCGTCAACATGTCTTCCATTCTTGGTTCGGTTGGTCTGCCGACTGCGGCCGCCTATACCGCAGCAAAGCACGGCCTGGTCGGGCTAACGAAGGTCGCCGCCATGGAATATGCGCGAATCGGCGTCCGCATCAATGCCGTCGGTCCCGGCTGGATCGAGACGCCGCTGTTGTCGGAGCATGCCGACATCGCGAGCACCCGGCGCATGATGTCGCTGCAGCCGATGGGAAGGCGCGGCACGCCGGAAGAGGTCGCCTCCCTCGTGTGCTTCCTCCTCTCCGAGCAGGCGAGCTTCATCACCGGAAGCGTCCACCTGGTGGACGGCGCCTACACTGCCCATTGAGGGGCACGCATTCCGGCGATTCCTCCGATCTTCTCTCGCTAACGGCCCTGTGGAAAGCAGCGGAACTGCTCGCCCCTGTTTTGATTGGTTTTGCCGGGCCGTGAGACGGCGGACCGCTGCGCGCTGACTGCGATTGCCATTCCTGTTGTCGACTGTGCCTGCGACGCTACCTGACCGTGTGCTTCCGCCGAGGAAGGAGAGGCGTGATTTCAACAACAACGTCATCGACAATAAAAACGTTTATATTTCGATTGAAATCGTTTTTATTGCCTGCTAGGGAACGCGAGGTTGCCAAGGTCGGGAGGAAGCATGGCCGCCGAGAGTCGCATAGCGCGCCGTAGCGCACCGCCAACGATCAAAACTCTGGCGGACATCACCGGCTATTCGATCGCCACGATTTCGAAGGCGCTCCGCGGTTCACCGGTGGTCGCGCCCGCGACCCGGGAGGTGATCTTCAATGCGGCGCGCGAGGCCGGCTATCGGGCCAATGCACGCGGCATGGCCCTTAGAACCGGCCGGACCTGCCAGGCAGCCGTGTTGATGCCGGTGACCGCCGCGCAAAACTACGAGTGGGACGGCGTCGAATATACTCAGATCCTGAGCGGCATCAGCCAGGCGCTGGACGGCAGCGATTATCGCATGTCGGTGCATGTCGTTCGGGATGCGGCGGAGGGCTGTGACGTCGCACGCCGGGTCATCGATCAGGGGCTGGCCGATGGGTTGATCTTTTCGGGCATCCTCGACGACGATCCGCGCATCGATCTTCTGGTGGAGAGCCGGTTTCCGTTCGTATCGCTTGGCCGCTGCCGCCAACCGCTCGACTATGCCCATGTCGACATCGACAACGAGTGGGCGGCGCATGCGGCGACGGCAAGGCTGATTGCTGGCGGTCACCGCCGCATCGCCCTCGTCAACCCGGAGCGGCGCCTTTCTTATGCGCTCGACAGGATCGACGGTTTTACGCGCGCCTTCCGCGAAGCGGGACTGCCAGCCTCTCATGATCTTGTCGCCGAGGGCGATCTTTCAACGCAGTTCGGCAGGGAAAGCGCCACTCGCCTCCTGCAGGCGGCGGAACCACCGACGGCCTTTGTCTGCATCAACGAATCGACGACCCTCGGTGTGCTTTCGGCGCTCGGCAGTCTCGGACGGCAGGTGGGCGTCGACGTCGATGTCATCGCCTATGACGACATCAATGTCAGCGCCTATTTCACGCCGCCGATTACCACCTTCTACCAGCCGATCGAAGTTCTCGGGCGCACGCTCGGTGAGTTCCTGTTGCGGCGCATGGCGGGCGAGGAGCCAAAGGAACTGCGCCAGATCTTCCGGCCGAAGCTGATCGAGCGGCAGCCGGACAGCCTCGGCGGGCGTCTCGTCGGGTAGAGAGATCCACAATTCACAACGGAGGAGAAAACGTGAAGACATTTGTGATTGCCCTTGCGCTGTCGGCCCTGGCATCCGGCGCCGCCCACGCCGTCGATCTCGGCGGCCAGCTCCTGAAAGTCGGCTCGGACACGACGTCGCCGCCGATGGAAAGTGTCGATCCGGCGACCGGGCAGGTCATCGGATTCGACGTCGACGTGGTCAATGCCATCTGTGCCAAGATCAATTGCCAGGCGGAATTCGTGACCACCGGCTGGGACGGCATTTTCACCGCGCTCGATCAGGGCAACTTCGACCTCGTCGCCTCTGGCGTCTCGATCACCGAGGAGCGCAAGAAGGCCATGGACTTCTCCGACGCCTATATCGTCAACAGCCAGGCCGTGCTGGTGCGCGTCGAGGATCAGGGTGCGTCCCTCGATGATTTCAAGACCAAGGGCAAAAAGCTTTCCGCCCAGGCCAACACCACCGACGCGCAGGTCGCCGAGGGTGTCGTCGGCAAGGAGAACGTCGTTGCCTATGACAGTTTCAGCGCGGCGATCATAGCGCTCAAGAACAAGGATGTGGACGGCGTCGTCATCAACGGCGCCAATGCCGCGGCCTACGAACGCGAATTCGCCGGCGAGCTCGTTGTTGGGATTAAGGACCTCGAATCCGATCCGCTCGGCCTCGTCTTCCGCAAGGGCGACGCCAATGTCGCGGCCTTCAACGAAGGGCTGAAGATGATCAAGGACGACGGCACGCTGGATCAACTCGTCGACAAATATTGGGGCCTCAAATAGGCCGACCGCCGACTTGACCCGACTGTCCCGGAGCGCGTTGTCCGTTCCGGGACCAGGAACTTTCCGGAACATACTCCTCGGAGAAATGAATGTCGTTTCTGAGAAGCGTGCGGCCCAGCAATCTGATCATCCTGACCGCGCTGCCATTCATCGTCTATCTCTTTGCTTCCTCCGGGGACTACCAGCGCTCGCTGCGGGCGATACTCGGCGTGGAGAACGGTTCCTCCGCCTTCGTACCGGGCTTTCTGGCCTTGACGATCGCGTTCGCGTCCGGCATCGCCGTTCTGCTCCTTTCGCGGACGAAGGCATACCGCCCGCGGCTGTCGACGGCCGCCGCCATACTCAATCTTGTGGCCGCCGCCGTCCTTCTCTCAAGCGGCACCATTCATCCCTTCGTTGCCTCCGTCGTCGCCAATGCCGTCGACCCCTTCACGTCTTCTCTCGTGGTCAAGGGCGTGACGCCCCGTCAGTTGACGGAAGCGGCCGACCTCGCGGTGCACGGTGTCGAATCCGTACTCTACCCGGCCTATTTCGGGATGACCCTGCTGGGACTTGGCCTTTTCTTCGCCGGCACGCGCAACACCGACGCGGCGGACAGCCGGCTCCGCAGCGTCGGTGGCTGGGTCCTCGGTCTCGTCAATGGCGCGGGTTTGATCTTCATCTTTTTCTTCGCACACATCGCCTTTGCCGCCGGGTTAGCGACGACGATCCGCGCCGCCATCGCCGCCTATATTCTCGCGGCGGTCATGGGGCTCATCTGGGTCGGCCTGCTGCAACTGCACTACACTGCACGCACGAGCCTGCTTTTCGCGCTGGCGACCCTCGCATTTGCCCTCGTGGCCACCTGGTTCCTGCTGCAGCCACGCGAGGCCTATGTGCTTGCAGGCTCGCTCGAAGGCAAGGTGGCGATCGTCAGCAACACGCCGTCCGGCCTGATCGGTGCCGTGCGCTTCGGCCAATATCCGGGTGCGCCCGAAAAAGAGTCCGCCGTCAGGACCTTCCTTGGACCAACCGAAGCGGTCACGGCCGCGGAGAAGAAGGACGTGACGGCTGCGCTTTTGCCTAAGGCGGCAGTTCCCGCAGGTTGGCCGGTACTCTGGGAAACCGAAACGCTGAACGACCGGGACCGGTCGGCTGGCATCACCTTCGCGGTGCTCGCTATCATCCTCGGCCTGCTCACCTTCGGCGGCTACCTGCATAGGCGCCATCCGCTGGCGATCGGCTCGGAGTTCGTGGTCGATACCATCCGCGGCATACCGATGCTGGTGATCGTGCTCTATGTCGGCCTGCCCCTGAGCGGCGCCTTGAAGGATGCGACCCAAGGCGTCTTCGACCCGCCTAACCTGATGCGCGGCATCGTCGCGATGGCGCTTGCCTATTCCGCCTATCTCGCCGAAATCTTTCGCTCCGGCATCAATGCCATTCCCGTCGGCCAAATCGAGGCGGCGCGCAGCATCGGTCTCAACCGCTGGCAAACGGCGCGGCTCGTCGTGCTGCCGCAGGCCTTCCGGATCATCATCCCGCCGCTCGGCAACGAGTTGATCGCCATTCTCAAGGACACGTCGCTGCTGTCGATCCTGTCGATCCGCGACATCACCCAGCGCATGCGCGAGTTCCAGTCAGCAAGCTTCCTGCCCTTTGCACCCTATAACTCGGCAGCGATCTTCTACATCTTCCTGACGCTTGCGGCGGCGAGCCTCGTCAGCATGATTGAGCGAAAATATGACATCAAGCATCGATAGGAGGAGCACCATGACCGGCCCCACGGTCCTGATCACCGGCGCTTCCCGCGGTCTCGGCCTGGAGCTCGCACGGGTCTATGCCGGTTCCGGCTGGCAGGTGATTGCCTGCGGGCGTTCCGTCTCGGCTTCGATTGACCCCGGGCTCGCCCGGCGAAGGCTGGATGTCGCGGATAGCAATTCGATCGCCACATTGGCGCGCGAACTCGACGGCCTGCCGATCGACCTCCTAATCAACAATGCCGGAATTCGCGGCGACACGGGCGGCTTGGGGACGCTCGATCCGGAGGAGTTCCTCGAGGTCATGCGCGTCAACGCATTGGCGCCGCTTCTTCTGGTGCGGGCGCTTCTGCCCAACATTCTCGCCGGCGAGCGCCGGATTGTCGCCAATATCAGCAGCCGTGCCGGATCGCTGGCCGAGGGTACGCTCGACGACGATGAGGGTGACTATGCCTATCGCTGCTCCAAGGCGGCGCTGAACATGGCGACGGTGAAGCTCGCTCAGGATCTGCGTAAGCGCGGAGTTGTGGTTCTGTCGCTGCATCCAGGCTGGGTGAAGACCGACATGGGCGGCGAGGCGGCGACAGTTCCGATCACCGAGAGCGCAGCCGGGCTCAAAGCGGTCATCGACAAAGCGGGGGTCGCCAATAGCGGCAGCTTCCTCGCTTTCGACGGCAAACGGGTTTCATGGTGAAAATGTGAGCGGGATCATGGCGACGAAGGAATTGGGCGGACAGGAGATGGCGGCGATCAAAAAGCTGCTCACCGAGACCTATGGCATGGAGGGAGAGATCTCCGCGCTGCCGGGCGAGCACGATCTCAATTTCCGTGTTCGCGCGAGCGACGGCAGTTCTTTCCTGCTGAAGCTGCACGCGGCGGGTGCTTCGGAAGAGCTCGACATGCAGGTCGCCGTTCTCGAGCACCTGGCCCTGGCAGCGCCGGGATTGCCCGTCTCCCGCGCCCTGCCGGATCGTTCCGGGGCGCTGCTCAGTTCCGTCGACTTCAAGGGCGTGCGCCTTGCCCGGCTCCTCACCTGGCTGCCCGGCGAAACCTGGGCGGGGGCTTCGAACCGCAGCGCCGTAAGCGTCGAGACATTGGGAGCCTTGCTCGGCGCGCTCGACCGCGCCCTGACGGACTTCGATCATCCGGGTGCAGGGCGCGTTTACGGCTGGGATCTCGCCCAGGCCGAGATGCATCGCACCCATGTCGATCTGATCGCGGACGAGGAAAAGCGCAACGTGCTTCGCGCCATTCTCGATCATTTCGTTTCCGCCGTGCTGCCGCGCCTGAAGGCTTGCCCGCGGCAGGTGATCCACAACGACGCCAACGACTACAATGTGCTTCTCGACGCTGATGGACGCGTCAGCGGTCTGCTCGACTTCGGTGACATGGTCGAGACTTTTCGCGTCATCGAGATCGCGGTGGCCTCCGCCTATGCTTTGATCGGCGCGGAGGATGCGGTCGGCACCATCGCCCGCCTTGCCGGCGCTTATCACGGCGCCAACTCGCTTACGGAAACCGAAGTCGAGCTGATCTTCGACCTCGTGCGCACCCGCTACGCCGTCAGCATCTGCATGGCAGCAAAACAGATCCGCGACAATCCTGAGAACACCTATCTGCTCGTCAGCCAGGAGGATGTCTGGCGCGAACTGCAGCGAATCGAGCGCGAAAACCGGGCAATTGCCGTTGCCCGCCTTCGCGACGCCTGTGGCTTCGAACCGGTTCCCACGGCGGCGCGCATCTTGCGCTGGCTCGAGCAGAACGCCCATGATTTTTCGAGAATCATAAGGCCGGCAGTCTCGAAGCCGAAGGCAGCGGTCTTCGATTTTTCGGCAAGCGGGCTCGCTGCGAACGACTGGGCGACACTTGACAAGGCGGAGGCGGAAGCCCGGATCGAGGCACTTATCCGCAACGAGGGCGCGGACTTCGGCCTTGGCCTCTATGGCGAGGACCGCGCGGTCTACAAGGGGGATGCCTATCGCACGACGGTCGCGAGCCAGCGGCGCACCGTCCATCTCGGCGTTGATATTTTTGCGCCGGCCGGCGAATCCGTTCATGCACCGTTTGCGGGCAAGGTCGCCTTCTACCATGACGACGCCGTGGCGCACGGTTTCGGTCCGACGGTGCTCATTGAGCACGTGACCGCCGAGGGTGACGTGTTCTGGACGCTTTACGGTCACCTGTCGCGCGAGAGCGCGGAAAAACTTGCGATCGGTCAGCCGATCGCCAAGGGAGAGGCTTTCGCGGCCCTAGGCGCCCGCGATGAAAACGGCGGTTGGGTGCCGCATCTGCATTTCCAGATCGTTACCGATCACCTCGGTCTCGAAGCGCGGATGCATGGCGTCGGCGTGCGCGACCAATGGCAGATCTGGCGCGAGGTGAGCCCTGATCCGAGCGTCGTGCTCGGGCTTTCGGTGCCGGCATCGGTCACCGTTGCGCGCGACAAGGAATTTCTGGTGCGCGAACGCCATCGCCGCATCGGCCGGTCGTTGAGCATCGCCTATAGCGCGGCACCCCTGAAGATCGTCAGCGGTGAAGGCGCTCACCTTATCGACGAGGAGGGAAAACGCTGGCTCGACATGGTCAACAATGTCTGCCATGTCGGCCACTGCCATCCGCGGGTGGTCAAGGCGGCCGGGACGCAAATGGCGCGGCTCAATACCAATTCGCGCTATCTGCACGACAGCCTGGTCGAATATTCGCGGCGGCTGACCGCACTCTTCCCCGACCCCCTGAACGTCTGCTTCTTCGTCAATTCCGGCAGCGAGGCGAATGATCTCGCGATCCGGCTCGCCCGTGCCTATACCGGCAACCGCGACATCATCACCGTCGATCACGCCTATCACGGCCATCTCTCGAGCTTGATCGACGTCAGTCCCTATAAATTCGCCGGCAAAGGCGGGGAGGGCAGGCCGGCGCATGTGCGCGTCGCCGAGATGCCGGATCTCTACCGTGGCCGCTACCGCTACGGCGATGCCGATGCGGGGGCGAAATATGCCGAAGACGTCAAACGTCAGGTCGAAGCGCTGGCGGCGGAAGGCCGCAAGCCGGCGCTGTTCTTCAGCGAGGGCATTTTGGGGACCGGCGGCCAATTGGTCCTGCCGGAAGGATATCTGGAGCAGGCTTACTCCCATGTGCGCGCTGCCGGCGGATTGTGCCTGGCGGACGAGGTGCAGGTGGGCTTCGGCCGTGTCGGCACTCACATGTGGGCGCACGAGACCCAAGGCGTCGTACCCGATATCGTCACCATGGGAAAGCCGATCGGCAACGGTCATCCGATGGCGGCCGTTGTCACCACCGAGGCGATCGCGGCGACCTTTGCCAACGGCATGGAATACTTCAACACCTTCGGCGGCAATCCGGTTTCGGCCGAGATCGGACTTGCCGTACTCGACGTCATTCGCGACGAGCGGCTGGTTCACCATTGCGGGGTCGTCGGCAAACGTTTGATGGATGGCGCGCGCCGGCTTGCGGAGCGGCACCCGACCATCGGCGACGTGCGCGGCCACGGCCTCTTCAACGGCATCGAACTCGTGCGCGATCGCGATACTCTGGAGCCGGCCGCGACCGAACTCGACTTCGTCATCGCCGAGATGAAGAGGAAGCACCGGATCCTGCTTTCAAGCGAAGGACCGCATCACAACGTGCTGAAGATAAAGCCGCCGGCACCCTTCAGCGCAGAGAACTGCGACTATTTCCTCGATGCGCTCGACGAGGTGCTGGCAAGGGTTGCGAGGCGTTGATCAACCGGTCGCGGGCGGAGCCGGCCAGAGTCGAATCCGGCTGCAGTGGTGTCAACACCCCCTCTGCCCTGCCGGGCCGACCGTGGAGGGATGGATCTCGACCAGGCGGGTCGGCCTCGGACGCGCTGGTTGGTCACTCTTCGCCATTTGTCTTCGTATTGCGCTCAGCTGAGTTCTTGGGCGAGTCCGATGAGAAGCCCTTCAGGCCCACGGATGTAGCAGAGCCGATACGCGTCTTTATACTGGACTACCTCGCCTGCGAGCTGCGCGCCATGCGTGCGAAGCCTTTCAAGCGTCTCGTCGATGTCGTCCACGGTGAACATGACGCGGAGGTAGCCGAGAGCGTTGACCGGAGCGTTCCGGTGATCTGCGACGACAGGCGGCGTGAGGAAGCGGGAGAGCTCGACCCGGTTGTGGCCGTCCGGTGTGCGCATCATGGCAATCTCGACACGCTGATCGCCCAGTCCAGTGACACGTCCGGCCCATTCTCCTTCGATCGTGGCCTGTCCTTCGAGCTCGAGGCCGAGTTCGCGAAAGAAATCAATCGTGCCTCCGAGGTCTTCGACGACGATTCCTACGTTGTCCATCCGCTTGAGCGCCATGTTCCCAATCTCCAAGGTGTCGTTCCAATCTACAAGGTGTCGCCTAGTCCAACAACGGGACGCTTGCGGTGCCCCAACAGCGGCGGCCATCCGGGTCTGAGTCGCTGCGTCGACATGAGAAACTTGAATCATGGCCGCCTCAAACGGCCGCGCCATTCAAACGGTCTCTGAGATGCAGTTTTCGCTTTACAAAAAAGTTAAACGTTTTTATCGTTAATAAAAACGTTTAACTATACGCTGAATCGGCGGGAGTGATCGCCTTATGCGCTTTGGGGAGAGATTTTTTGGCAGCGATCCGCATCGAAAATCTTCGCAAGGGCTTCGGCTCGCTGGAAGTGTTGAAGGGCATCGACCTCGACATCGCAGACGGCGAGTTCGTCTGCTTCCTCGGCCCATCGGGCTGCGGCAAGAGCACGTTGCTGCGCTCGATCGCCGGGCTCGAAAATCTCGATGGCGGCTCGATCCGCCTGGGCGAACGTGACATCACCGACTTGCCGTCGGCGAAGCGCGACATTGCGATGGTGTTCCAAAACTACGCGCTCTACCCGCACATGAACGTCCGCAAGAACCTCTCCTTCGGCCTGGCGCTGAACGGCATGAAGCGCGACGAGATCGAACGACGCGTCACGAACGCGGCGGAGGTGTTGCGCATCACCGAGCTTCTGAACCGCAAGCCGCGCCAGCTTTCCGGTGGCCAGCGCCAGCGCGTGGCGATCGGCCGGGCGATTGTGCGCGAGCCGAAGCTGTTCCTGCTCGACGAGCCGCTCTCCAATCTCGATGCGGGGCTACGCGTGACGATGCGTGTCGAGCTCGCGGCCCTGCACGAGCGTCTCGCCGTGACGATGATCTATGTGACGCATGATCAGGTGGAGGCGATGACGCTCTCCGATCGCGTCGTCGTGCTCGACAAGGGCAAGGTCAGCCAGTTCGGCACGCCGCTGGAACTGTTCTATCGGCCGGCAAACCTCTTCGTCGCAGGGTTCATCGGCTCTCCCCGCATGAATTTCCTCAGCGCCAACGTGGCGGACGAGAGCGAGACGGGCCTGAGGCTTGCCGGCGGCGGGCTCGCGCGGGAGCTTTCGCTCGACACGCTTTCGCCCGCGCCGATCGGCCGCGACTGCCCCGTGACGCTAGGAATTCGCCCGGACAAGTTGGCGTTGACATCGCCCGATGAAGCACATCTTGCCGGCAATGTCAGGCTCGTCGAACGCCTCGGCACCGAAAGCCACGTCCATATCAGCCTCGAAGGCGGCGGTGATCTGACCGCCGTCGTGCGCGGCACGCATCCCGTCTCAACCCGCGAGCGCGTCCATATCCGCATTCCTTCCGAGCATTGCCATCTCTTCGATGCCGACGGGAAGGCGATCGAACGGCCGCTCGATGCCGAGACGCGGGCGCTCATCAAACAAGAAAAGGGAAGGGGCCCGCGCGGCCCGGTTTTGGAGGAGAGACATGCATAAGATGACGAAGTCGATCGTCGGCTCGCTTTTGGCGCTCGCGCTGACGGGAGCGACCACACGGGCGGAAGAGACCTTGCGTTTCGCGACCTGGGACACGGATGAAAGCCTTGCAATCCAGCAGGCGATCGCAAAGAAATTCGAGGAAAAGCATCCGGGCGTGAAGGTCCAGGTCGAACCCTATGCGGACGGTTACGACCAGAAGCTCGTCGCCGCCTTCGGCGCCGGCAATCCGCCGGACGTCATGTATATGTGGAATTTTCCGCAATATTACACGTCGTTGATGCCGCTCGACGAGCTGATAGCGCGCGATGCCGCCGAGATCAAGCCGGACGATTTTCCTCAAGGATTGATGAACACGACGCGCGTCGAGGGCAAGACCTACGGCATGCCCTCGGGCTTTACCACCCAGGTCGTCTTCTACAACAAGGACATGTTCGCCAAGGCCGGCGTTGAGCAGCCGAAGGACGGCTGGACCTGGGAGGACCTGCGCGCCAAGGCCGCGAAGTTCCGCGATGAGGCGAACAAGGTCTATGGCTTCGCCGTCGACGCCAAACCGGACCCCTATGACTTCGAGCAGTTCCTGTGGTCGAACGGCACCAAATACATCTCCGACGACGGCAAGGAGATCGATGGCTACATGAACAGCGATGCGGCCGCCGAGGTGCTCGACATGTTCGCCGATATGGCCAAGACGCAGGAGGCGGTGACCCTCAATCTCGGCGACGATACGTCGGGCGCGACGCTCTTCAAGGGCAGCAAGATCGCCATGTTCCAGAGCGCCATGTGGTCGAAGGCGGGCATCGATGCTGCCGGCTTCAACTATGGCGTGGCGCCGCTGCCGAAGTTCGGCGACCATGTCGCCCATTCAGCGCTCGGTGTATCGGCGATTTCGATCGCCAAGGACGCCGCCCATCCGGATCTCGCCTGGGAATTCGTAAAGTTCTTCTCTTCGCCGGAAGCGGTTGCCATGCGCACCAACGACCTGCCGGTCCGCACCAGCGTCGCCGAAGAGAAGGGGATGACCACGGACCCGGTCTACAAGCCGTTCTTCGACATTCTCGCCACCTCTGACACCGAAATCCACGCGTATTTGAAGAACGAGAACTGGGGCAAGATCCAGGACAACCTGGCGCGCGCCATCGAGGCGACGATGATCGATCAGGGCAACGCCAAGGCGCATCTGGACGATGCCGTGGCTCGCTCGAAGCGACTGTTGAAATAAGCGAGGAACGGGGAAATGGATATGGCCTATGCCGGAACGCAGACAGGAGCGGCGCGCCGCAAGCGTGCGAGCGCAATGTGTCACATTGCGCCCTATCTGTTCATTTCCCCGTGGATCCTCGGTTTCCTGTTCTTCACGCTCGGGCCGCTCCTGTTCTCGCTGACGATGAGTTTCTTCGACTGGCCGGTGGTCGGCGAGCGCACCTTCGTCGGCCTCGACAACTACCGTTCGATGTTCACCGAGGACCCGCAGTTCTGGGAGAGCCTCTGGATCACCGTGAAGTTCGCGGCGATCTACGTGCCGTTCAACATCGTCATGTCGTTCTTCCTGGCGCTGATGCTGCACCACGTGACCTTTGCCAGCGGCTTCTTCCGCACCGCCTTCTATCTGCCAAGCGTCATTTCCGGCGTCGCGCTGGTGACGATCTGGAACTGGATCTACAGCAGGGAATACGGGCTCTTGAACTTCATGCTGTCGCTCGTCGGCATCGAGGGCCCGAACTGGCTCGGCGATCCCAATCTCGCGATCGTCGCGATCATCATCGCCAGCCTCTGGGGGCTCGGCGGCACGATGCTGATTCTGCTCACAGGCCTCAAGGCGATCCCGAAGGAGCTTTACGAGGCCGCGACCATCTCTGGCGTGCCGGGCTGGGCCCAGATGCTGTTCATCACGCTGCCGATGCTCGGGCCGATGCTCGTCTTCACCTTCGTCACCTCGATCATCTCCGCCTTCCAGCAACTGACGATCGCGCTGCTTTTGACGAGGGGTGGTCCGCTCGGTTCAACCTATTTCTTCGCCATGTATGTCTACGACAACGCCTTCAAATATTTCGACATGGGTTATGCCGCAGCCGGCTCCTGGGTGATGTTCGTCATCGTGCTTGCCTTGAGCCTCATGGTGATGCGCTGGTCTGCCGCCTGGGTCTACTACGAAGGCGAGATCCGCCAGGCCGACGGAGAGCGCAATGCGTAAGACCTTCCTCTATTCGGCGCTGATCCTTGCCTCCGCGCTCTTCATCCCGCCCTTCTACTGGACCTTCATGACGGCGATCAAAAGCTCGGCCGAACTCTATCAGTTCCCGCCGGTCTTCTGGCCGTCCGAATGGCACTGGGAGAACTTTGCCGCCGCCTGGAGCAAGCAGCCGTTCGGCACCTATCTCACGAACTCGCTGATCGTCGTCGTCTTCTCGACGGTGGGGCAACTACTCTCGAGTTCGCTCGTCGCCTTCGGCTTTGGCCGCTTTCGATTTCCCGGGCGCGATGCGCTCTTCATCCTGTTGCTCGCAACGATGATGATTCCGTGGGACGTGAAGATGATTCCGCTCTACATGGAGTTCAACATGCTGGGCTGGATCAACACGCTCAAACCATTGATCGTGCCTGCCTATTTCGCCGATGCGTTCTTCGTCTTCCTGCTCCGGCAATACATCATGACGGTGCCGATGGAGATCGACGAGGCGGCGCGGATGGACGGGGCGAATAGCTTCGACATCTATTGGCGCATCCATATGCCCCTGATGATGCCGGCGCTGGTGCTCGTCGGGACCTTCCATTTCATGAATGCCTGGAACGATTATCTCGGCCCGCTGATCTTCCTCAACGACCAGTCGAAATACACGCTGACGCTCGGGCTTTCGATGTTCAAGGGCCTGCATGAGGTCGACGTGACCTCGATCGCGGCGATTACCGTGATCCTCTGCCTGCCGCCGCTCGTGCTCTTTTTCCTAGCGCAGCGCTACATCATGGATGGCGCGGTCGGCTCATCGGTGAAAGGTTAGGCCATGCTGTTCGATATCGAGCATGTTCCCTTCAGCCGAAGGGGACGGTTCCTGACGCTTTCGATGATGCGCGTGCCGGGCCGTGAGAGCGAGCGCGCCCTCTATCTGAGACACGTCAGCGGCGGTGACGAGCGTCCCTCGCTTGGTCGACTCTGCCGCGTCGAATTCCTGGATCGGACAGGAGAAATCGCCCAGGCTCGCTTCGAGTTGTCGCCGGACCAGTTGGTCGCGCGGATCGGCGAGGGTTGCGTGCGTTTCGTGATCGGCGAGGGCGAGCGGTTGCATCTGAAAGGCGAGCGCGGGGGCGTTCGCTTCCATCTCGAAGGCTCGCGCTACGACTATGTCTACCGCACGCCCGCCGGCGAGGATTGCCTCGTCGCGGCCGCCGAAAACGTCAAGTTCATTCCAAGAGTTGTTTCAGGAGATCTTGCCGTCTCCGGTGAATGGCAGCGCGATCGTTCGACCGAGGTCTCTTTCGTCTTCTCCGGTGAAGACGGCTTCGAAGGCAACGTGGATTTCTTCCGCGCGCTGCCGCCGCTGGAAAAGGCAAGCGGCTTCGACGAGGCGCATGCCGGCGTGGCGGCGGAGTTTTCCGCCTGGTATCGATCGGTACCCGCAGGCGTGGCGGGCGGAGAGGAAGCGCACCGGCTTGCCGCCTACCTGCTCTGGGCGAATGCCGTGCCCGCCGGCGGCGCGCTGACGCGGCCGGCGATCTACATGTCGAAAAATCACATGATCAACATCTGGAGCTGGGATAACGCTTTCTCGGCGCTGGGTGTGGCGGCTTTCGATGAAAAGCTCGCCTTCGACCAGTTTGCCGCGATCTTCGATCATCAGCACCCCTCCGGCCTCTTGCCCGACTATGTGAACGACCGCGACGTGCTCTTCGCCTTTACCAAGCCGCCGGTGCACGGCTGGGCGGTGTCCTTGATCGCCACGGCGCAGCCGGATTTCCTGACGCCCGAGCGCAAAGCCTATCTTTGCACTGCGATCGGCCGGCAGATTGCCTATTGGCTCACCTGTGCGCGAGCCGGCGAACACGAACTGCCGAGCTATTTTCATGGCAACGACAGCGGCTGGGACAATGCGAGTTTCTTTGCCAAGGGCGGCCCGGTTCTTTCTCCCGACCTGCCGGTGTTCCTGATCCTTGCCTGCGACGCCCTTGCCACGCTGCTCGCGGACAAAGCCAGCCGCGCCGCCGTCTGGTCCGAGACGGCCGACAGGCTGCAGGCGCTGCTGATCGACCGGCTGTGGACCGGCGAGACATTTGGCGCGAGGCTCGCAAGCGATCCTGACCGCGTTGTCGACGGGGAAAGCCTGATCCAATTCATGCCGTTGCTTCTCGGTAAGCGCCTTCCGGCGGCGATCAGTAAAACGCTTGTCGCCAGGCTCAAGGCGGGCGGCTTCATTACCGAATGGGGGCCGGCGACCGAGAGCCCGCAGAGCCGCTTCTACGAAGACGACGGCTACTGGCGAGGGCCGATCTGGGCGCCGACGACCTACCTCCTTTGGGACGGCCTGCGTCGGCAGGGCGAGGGCGCGTTGGCGCGAGAAATCGCGCAAAAGTTCTGTGCACTTGCCAACAAAAGCGGTATGGCCGAAAACTTCGACGCACGGTCGGGGAGGGGCTTGCACGACCGGGCGTTCGCCTGGACGTCGGCGGTCTATCTGCTGCTGGCGCAATCCCTCTGCGACGAAAACCGGTAAAGAGTTGAACGGGCGATGCAGCGACCGACGATCAAGACCATTGCGCAGGAGACGGGGCTGTCGATCGCCACCGTGTCCAAGGCGTTGAAACACTCACCGCAGGTTCGTCCGGAAACGCGCGCGATCGTCTTCGATGCCGCCGAGCGGATCGGCTACGAGCTTAACCTTCACGGCGTGCAGTTGCGTACCGGCAAGACCTTTCAGGTCGCCGCGATCATGACGGCGCCGGGGCCGAAGCAGGACGAATGGGAAGGCGTCGAATACGCCCAACTCCTGAGCGGTATTTCCTGGGCGCTGGAGGAAAGCCCTTACCGCGTCGCCCTCTTTGCCGTGCGCGATTTTAAGGAAAGCCTCGCGACGATCAAGCAGATCGTCTCGCTGAAAAAGGCGGACGGCATCATCATTTCCGGTACGCGCGCCGACGATCCGCGCATCCGTGTGATGCAGGAGGCGGATTTTCCCTTCGTCACCTATGGCATGAGCATCGAGAACGAGCCGCACGCCTATGTGGACGCCGACAACCAGCAAATGATCCGCGTGTCGATGGCGCGCTTGGTCGCGCGCGGGCACAGGCGCATCGCCCTGCTCAATCCGGTGGAGCAGCTGACCTACGGCATTGTTCGGCTTAACAGTTACCGGCAAGCGCTCGACACAGCGGGCCTTCCCTATGATCCGGCCTTGGTCGCCCATGGGCGGCTGACCCCAGCCTTCGGCCGGGAAAACGTGATCGCCATGTCTCAACTTGCGGATCCGCCGACCGCCTATATCTGCGCCAACGAGGCCACCGCGCTTGGTGCCTTCTCCGGCTTCCATGCGCGGGGCCTCGTCCATGGTCGCGACGCGGTCATCAATGCCACCGACGACTTGAACGTCAGCCAGTATTTCGCGCCGCCGATCACGACCTATTACTTGCCGATCGGCGAACCAAGCGCGCTGCTTGGCAAATTCATCCTGCGCCGCATGGAGGGCGAACAACCGGAGGCGCTGCAAATTCTGCTGATGCCCGACCTTATCGAGCGATGCGACGATCGCCTCAGGCCGGAGCGCTAAGCCAGGAAAAGCGTGTAACAAGTTTCCGTCCGGGACTGCGTGAATTCAAAAGAGGTAGAGCAATTCCACGGCTGCAATGAACCGCGAAAAGTTCTAACGAACGGACCAAAAATATAAACGTTTTTATCCCGGCGCCCGCCGGCTCGTTGCTGCGACGAAGGCTTCGCCTGCAGTCGCCAATTTAAAGTGACAAAGGAACCCACCTTGCATCTGCCGCTGACCAGACCTAACCGCTTCAATCCCGACCTCCAGCGCTCCGATATGCTCGAACTCGGCGTCTGCTACTATCCGGAGCAATGGCCGCGCGAGAAATGGGACGAGGATGCAAGCCGCATGGTGGAGCTCGGGCTTGCCTGGGTTCGCATCGGCGAGTTCGCCTGGGGCCGGATCGAGCCGAGGTCCGGCGAGTTCCACTGGGAATGGCTGGACGAGGCGATCGACGTGCTTGGCGGTGCCGGGCTCAAGGTCATTCTCGGCACGCCGACGGCTGCGCCGCCGAAGTGGCTGGTCGACCGTCATCCGGACATCCTGCCGGTCGACGCCCGCGGTGTCGTGCGCAAGTTCGGCGCGCGCCGCCACTACTGCTTCTCAAGCCGCCGGTACCGCCAGGAGGCCGCCCGCATCACGGAGGCAATGGCTACACGCTATGGCGAAAGCGCCTATGTGCATGCCTGGCAGACGGACAACGAATACGGCGACCACGACACGATCTACAGCTATTCGGACGAGGCGCTGCGCGCCTTCCGGCTATGGCTCGCTGAGCGTTATCGAACCGTCGAGGAGCTGAACCGCGCCTGGGGTACGTCGTTCTGGGCGATGCACTACAACAGTTTCGACGAGGTGGAACTGCCGAACAATCTCGTCGAGGAGCCGAGCCCAACCCATATCGTCGACTTCATCCGCTTCTCCTCAGGTCAGGTGAAGAGCTTCAACAGGGCGCAGGTCGATATCATCCGTGCGCATTCGCCAGGCCGTCCGGTGACGCATAACTTCATGTCGCAGAATACAGACTTCGACCATTACAAGGTCGGCGAGGACATCGACATTGCCTCCTGGGATGTCTACCCGATGGGCGGGCTCTTGAACGGTCGGCTGGCGGCGGAAGACAAGGCGCACTACCTGCGCGTTGGCGACCCCGACCAGCCGGCGTTCAACCACGACCTCTATCGGGCGGTCGGCCGCGGCCGCGTCTGGGTGATGGAGCAGCAGCCGGGGCCGGTAAACTGGGCGGCGCACAACCAGTCGCCGGCCGACGGCATGGTGCGGCTCTGGACTTGGCTCGCCTATGCCCACGGGGTCGACATGGTGTCCTATTTTCGCTGGCGGCAAGTGCCCTTTGCACAGGAGCAGTTCCATGCGGGCCTGCTGCTGCCGAACAGCGAAGCGGACCAGGGCTATCTGGAAGTCGCGCAGGTGGCCAACGAGATGAAACGGCTGCCGAAGGGCGAGACGCGCGGCAAGGCGAAGGTCGCGATCGTGCTCGACTACAGCTCCCGCTGGGCGACACGCGCACTGCCGCAGGGCCGCAGCTATTCCGCCGCAGCCACGGCGCTCGATTGGTACGCGACGGTGTCACGGCTCGGCGTCGACATCGATTTCATCGGCCCGCATTCCGACGTCGACGGCTATCAGTTGGTGCTGGCGCCCGATCTGACGATTGCCGACGCAGCCTTTGTCGAACGGTTGGCAAGGTCGGGCGCCAAGGTCCTTTTCGGCGCGCGCAGCGGAAGCAAGACCGAGGACATGCACATTCCCGAAGGCCTGCCGCCGGGACCGCTTTCGACGCTGATCGATGTCAGCGTCGCCCGGGTCGAGTCGCTGCCGGACTTCCACAAGGAAACCGTTCTCTACGGCAACGAGATCTTTGAGGCCGGCGTCTGGCGCGAAAGCATCAGAACCGGCGAGACGGTGCTCGCCACTTTCGATGGCGAATACCGCAACGGCGCACCGGCGCTCGTCGGCAACGAAAAGGCGCGCTACCTCGCGACCGTCGCGCGCGGCGACTTCCTCCAGAAGGTGATTGGCGACGCGCTCGGCTGGGCCGGGGTGGAAAGCCTGACCGAGCTCGGCGATCTGCGGGTAACACGCCGCGGACGGCTTCTCTTTGCCTTCAATTTCGGCAAGGCGACGGCAGAGGTTCCGGCGGCAGAGACGGCGACGTTCCATGTCGGCGGCCGACGGCTCGCGCCGGTCGATGTGGCTATCTGGACGGAATGAGTGCCGTGCGCGGCGGTCTGATCCGCCCCGCCTCTTCTCGACGTTCGCACCGCTAAGTCGCCCATCGGCTACTGACGAAGAGGCGCTCAAATAAACACGCGAAATGCATGGCTGGTTACCAAACGTGCAGGACTGGGCCGCAAGTTGCTGAAAATATAACAATCTGAAATTGGCACGACGCTTGCTTGCTCGCCTTGTATGCAAGATTTGTCGCCACAACAGACAGCACAGAATGGCATCGACGAGGCCGTCGTCTCTTCCATTCTCTCCGCCCGAATCCGCCCCGGTACGCGGCTGAGCGAAAACCAGCTCGCAGCGCTCTTCGATGTTTCGCGCACCCGCGTGCGCGAGGCCATGATGCGACTGGAGGCGCGCGGCATCGTCAATGTCAGCCCGCGGCGCGGCTGGTTCGTGGTGGAGCCCTCCGCCGAGGAGGCGATGACCGTCTATGACGCCCGCCGCGTTATCGAGGCCGGGCTCCTGCGCACCATGAGCCGCCTGACGGAAACCGGCCGCACAGTCCTCAATACCCATCTCGCAGACGAGAAGGCGGCAATTGCCGCCGGTGACCGGCAGCGCCTGACCTGCCTGATGGGCGATTTCCACATCCGCATCGCGGAACTTGCCGGCAACGCCATTCTCGTCGATATCCTGCGCGATCTGACTGCACGCACGATCCTGATTTCGATGCTCTACCAGTCCGATTTTCACGCCATGCAGTCCCATCTCGGCCATTGCAGTATCGTCGCCGCGATGGAGGAAGGCGACTTCCAGAAGGCGGCAGCACTTTCCGTCGAGCATCTGGACGAGGTCGAGACCGGGCTGGACCTTACAAGACGCCCCGACCCGCTTGCCGATCTCAGACACTCCCTTTCGCTTCCTCCCCAGACCGTCGCTCCGTCTTCGAAGGCGTCGCGCAAAGCCAAACCGTAAACAAAGGAGAATGACCTCGATGCTGAAAAGAAGACACTTCGTTGCCATGGCGGTGCTGTCGGCCGCCGTCGGCTTCGCTTCCGTTTCCCACGCCGATGCACTCGGCGACATCACCGAACGCGGCGCGCTGCGCGTCGCCGTTCCCCAAGACTTTCCGCCCTTCGGCAGCGTGGGACCGGACATGGCGCCGGTCGGCTACGACATCGATATGGCCAATCTGATTGCCGAGAAATTGGGCGTGGAGGTCGAGCTCGTACCGGTCACGAGCGCCAACCGCATTCCCTATCTGCAGACCAACAAGGTCGATCTGGTGATTTCCAGCCTCGGCAAGAACCCCGAGCGCGAAAAGGTTATCGATTTCTCGAGCGCCTACGCGCCGTTCTTCAATGGCGTTTTCGGGCCAACCGAATTCGCCGCTGCGAAACCAGAGGAACTCGCCGGCAAGGTGGTCGGCGTCACTCGCGGCGCAGTCGAGGATCTGGAACTGACGAAGATCGCGCCGACCGACACGGTCATCAAGCGCTATGAGGACAACAACGGGACGATTTCCGCCTTCCTTTCCGGGCAGGTCGAAGCGGTTGCGACCGGTAACGTCGTTGCCGCAGCCATTCTCGCCAAGAACCCGCCGAAGCGGCCGGAGCTCAAATTCCTCATCAAGAATTCGCCCTGCTACATCGGGCTCAGCAAGGAGCAGCCGGCGCTGCTCGAAAAGGTCAACGGCATTATTGCCGCCGCCAAGGCCGATGGCTCGTTGAACGCCATTTCACAGAAATGGCTCGGAACCGATTTGCCCACCGATCTCTGATCAGCCGGCCGCCATCCCGCGCGGGGGGTTACTGGGCGGGATGGCATCGCCGATGTTTTGCCAAACAGGGGTGCGCCTTTGAATTATCAATTCGAATTCGGCTGGCTCGCCGAATACTATCCGCAGATCGTCAAGGGGATCGGGATCACGATCGAACTGATCGCGGTCGGCGCCGTTGCCGGCATTTCGCTTGGCATCTTCTGCGCCTGGGTGAGGGCGCTCGGCCCTGCCTGGCTGAAGCCGATCGTCGCGCTTTACGTCGAACTGATCCGCAACACGCCGTTCCTCATCCAGCTCTTCTTCATCTTCTTCGGGCTCCCGTCGCTTGGCCTTAAGCTCAGTGAACTGCAGGCGGCCAATATCGCCATGGTCGTCAACCTCGGCGCCTATAGCTGCGAAATCATCAGGGCCGGTATCCAGGCGACGCCGAAGGGCCAGTTCGAGGCGGGCGCCAGCCTCGCCATGACGCGTTTCGAGACCTTTCGGCACGTGGTTCTCGTACCGTCGCTTCAGCGGATCTGGCCGGCGCTCTCCTCGCAGGTCGTCATCGTCATGCTCGGCTCCGCCGTCGTTTCGCAGATCGCCGCGGAAGACCTGACGTTTGCCGCGAACTTCATCCAGTCGAGAACCTTCCGCGCCTTCGAAGCCTATATCGTCTCGACTGCCGTCTATCTGGCGCTCGCGGTCCTGCTTCGTCAGGTGCTGGCGATGACCGGCCGGCTCATCTTTCCGAGGAGGGCGGCGCGATGATCGAGTTCACGATCTGGGACATTTTGCGGAACCTGCTGCTTGCCACCCGCTGGACGATCGTTCTGTCGATCGTCTCGTTCATCGGCGGCGGCATCGTCGGGCTGGTCCTGCTTTTCCTGCGCATCAGCAAGCGCAAGTGGTCGCGATTGCTCGCGAAATACTACATCGAGCTGTTCCAGGGCACGCCGCTGCTGATGCAACTCTTCATCGCCTTTTTCGGGCTCGGCCTTTTCGGCATCGACGTGCCGGCCTGGCTTGCCGCCGGACTGGCGCTGATCCTCTGGTCCGCCGCCTTTCTCGGGGAAATCTGGCGCGGCTGCGTCGAGGCGATCGCCAGGGGTCAATGGGAAGCCGCCGCCAGCCTCGGCATGGGCCGGCTGCAGCAGATGCGCTACGTCATCCTGCCCCAGGCCATGAAAATCGCGGTCCCACCGACAGTCGGGTTCTCCGTTCAGGTCATTAAAGGCACGGCGCTGACCTCGATCATCGGTTTCGTCGAACTGTCGAAGGCCGGCACCGTCGTCACCAACGCCACCTTCCAGCCCTTCACCGTCTACGGCCTCGTCGCCCTCATCTATTTCGCGCTTTGCTGGCCGCTCTCCTGGAGCAGCCAGATCCTCGAAAGGAAGCTCAATGTCGCTCATAGAAATCACTGAAGTCCGCAAAAGCTACGGCGAGAACGAGGTGCTGAAGGGCATCAATCTCGATGTCGAGCCAGGCGAGGTGATCGCTATCATCGGCAAGAGCGGTTCGGGCAAGTCGACGCTCTTACGCTGCATCAACGGCCTTGAGACGATCAGCAAGGGCTCAATCTCCGTTGCGGGCGCTCAGCTTCACGACGATGAAGTGCACCTGAAGGCGCTGCGCCTGAAGATCGGCATGATCTTCCAGCAGTTCAATCTTTTCCCGCATCTGACGGTGGGCGGCAACGTCATGCTGTCGCAGATGGTGGTCAAGAAGACGGCGAAACCGGAGGCGGACAAGATGGCGCGCAGGATGCTGGAGCGCGTCGGCCTGGAGCAAAAATTCGACGCCTATCCGGACGAGCTCTCCGGCGGACAGCAACAGCGCGTGGCGATCGCTCGCGCGCTTGCGATGCAACCGATGGCGCTGCTCTGCGACGAGATTACCTCCGCGCTCGATCCGGAACTGGTCGCCGAAGTGCTGGCGGTCGTGCGCGAGCTTGCCGCCGAAGGAATGACGCTGCTCATGGTGACGCACGAAATGAAGTTCGCCCGCGATGTCTGCTCGCGTGTCGTCTTCATGCATCAGGGTCGCGTGCACGAGATCGGACGGCCGGACGATGTCTTTGCCAATCCGCAGACGCCGGAGCTGAAGCAGTTCCTCGGCCTGCACTGAGCAGGCGACCGGTCGGGGTGGACACCGGCCGGTCGCTATCGCCCCGTAGGGTCAAGGGCGCACGGTGATGTGCCCTTTCATGTTCGGGTGGTAGCGGCAGATATAGTCGAAGCTGCCCGGCTCCTGCAGTGGGAGGCGACCCGATTTTTTCGGAGGGAGGAGCACTTCCGCGCCTCCCTGCACCGTGGCGGTGTGAACGAGCGCATCTTTGTTGATCCATTCGATTTCATCGCCCACCTTCGCCTGGATCTCCGGGGGCGCGTAGACTAGGCGGTCGATCGTGACCTGAATGGTTTCTGCCTGTGCGGGAACGGCGATGGCCGCCGCTCCCAAGAACAGCGCCAGAAAGGCGCGTCTCGCCGGGTTCGCGCTCATTTCAGTTCCGTCGCGACGTGTTCGGCGTGCTGCTGATGGCCCTGGAACAGCTTCAGCCCGGTCTCGAGGAGAGACTTGAGCTCGGTATTTTGCGCAGAAGGGATCAGCAGGGTTTCCAGTGCGCCGTTGACCTGTTTGTGATAGGCGGCCTCGTTCTCGACATAGGCCTTGTCGAAGTCGTCGCCCGTCAGTTTCGCCAGTTCCGCCCGCTTGGTTTCAGCTGCCTGCGCCAGAGCTTTGCTGGTGTCGTTGTCTTCGGGAGTTACATTGAGCTTCTTGACGAGATCGAGCGCCTGTTTGTTTACAGATTCGTGGTCGCGCACCATGCTTTCGGCGAATTCGACGACGGTCTTGTTCTTCGACGTTGCAATGGCCTGTTTCGCCGCTTCGATGTCGATCACACCTGCGGTATAGGCGATATGCGCGATCTGTGGATCGGTCGGCTTGTCGGCAGCGAGCGCCCAATTACCCCCGAGCAGCAGGGCGATTGCAGCGGCTGCGGTGGCTAAGCGTATGGTCATCGGATGTTCCTTTCCAGCAAGTCAGAGTGCTACAGCGTCCTTTGCGCGTCTGATAAGACGCGGCGCTGTAGAAGATTAAAGCGTGATGTCCAATTGACGTGCTTTGGATGCTTCGCGGGTCGAAACGTTCCCGATTATCCGCTTCCGGTCCCGGGCTCAGGGCGCGAGATGCGAGCGAGGACGGCCTCCGTCAGACGCTCGCAGCGTTTGCCCGCGAAGGGAAAGGCGTCCATCAGGACGGGGCCGATCTGGCGCTCCAACTGTTCCTTCAGCAGGTGTCGGGCCCGATGCAGCCGCGTCCGGACGGTCTCGGGTCGGAGCGCCAGCAGATCGGCGGTCTCCTCATTGCTCAGGCCCTCGATCACGCGCATGACGAAGACCGTTCGAAAGATGTCCGGGAGCTGGTCGGTCGCCTTTTCGACCAGGTCGAGAATTTGTCTCTGTGCCATCGTCTTTTCCGGGTCGTCGGCGTTTGCGTTGAGTGGGAAGGCAATGATCTCCGCCTGATGGGCTTGCGACATGTCTTCGGTGAGCCGTTTCCTGCGCCGACTTTGGCGCAGCCGGCTCAAGGCCTCGTTGATCACGATGCGCGACAGCCATGTGGTAATCGCTGACTCCCCGCGGAACTCGGAAAAATGCGTGAAGGCGCGGACATAGGCCTCCTGGAGAACGTCCTCCGCATCGCTGTTGTTCTGCACGATGCTTCGCGCGATGCGATAGAGCTTGCGGTTGTGCGTCTGCATGATCGCGCGAAAGGCGTCGATGTCGCGCGACGGCATCTCTCGTTTTCGGGAAGGGACTGTTTCGGCGATGGGCATGGCGTGGCTCCTTGTCGCACATTGGATGCCGGACCCGCTCAAACGTTCCCAAATGTGCAGGTGACCGCCATTCTATCGCGATAGCCTCAACGCTTCGACCCTACAGCGCCGCGCGTCTTATCAGACGCCCAAAGGACGCTGCAGCACTTCGAACCGCTGCATGTTGTGTCCTTAAATCGGCTGCATCAGCCTTCAAAAGAGAAAGCCCGGCGCGGGAGGAGTTGCGCCGGGCTTTCGATCCTGATCGGCAACTGGGAGGAGGAGGGTTGCCGATCCCACGATGGAGCCGGGAGGAGGAAGGCTCTATCGATAAGTCATACAATAATGCTGCGATGCAACATCTTCAAGCCCGACGTGGGTAAATTTCTACGCAATCGAGAGATGGCGTGGAATTTACAACAGTATCGGCTGATGGTGCGCGGGATGCCTGGTGCGCGCAACCGCTCGCTAACGATGCGCTTGCATTCGCCGCTGTCTGCGCCAGATTTAGAGGACCCCCAAGACGAAGGAGGCAGCCATGGCGGAGGATCGCAAGGCGGCTCTGGTGCGGATCACCGGAAGGGTGCAGGGCGTCGCCTTCCGCGTCTGGACCCGCGACGAAGCGGTACGGCTCGGCCTGGCGGGCTGGGTCCGCAACGAACGCGACGGCTCAGTCACCGCTCTGATTGCCGGACCCGAGACGGCGATCTCGACGATGTTAAGCCGGTTCTGGAAAGGCCCGCCGGCAGCACGGGTCTCGAGCGTCGAGAGCGAAGATGCCTCCTCCGTGCACGCGCCCGTGGGATTTCACATCACCGATTGACACGACGGTCGCTAAGCACGCGTGTCGCGCCGGCGCGGGGTCATACCCGCTCCAGCGCCACCGCGATGCCTTGGCCGACGCCGATGCACATGGTCGAGAGCGAATAGCGCCCGCCGGTCTCTGCGAGTTCCAATGCCGCCGTGCCGGTGATGCGCGCGCCCGACATGCCGAGCGGATGGCCGAGCGCGATCGCGCCGCCGTTGCGGTTGACGCGGGCGTCATCGTCGGCGATGCCGAGTTCGCGCAGCACGGCCAGTCCCTGGCTTGCGAAGGCCTCATTAAGTTCGATCACGTCGAACTGCTCCTGCCTCATGCCGAGCCGCGCCATGAGCTTGCGGGAGGCGGGGACCGGGCCGATGCCCATTACCCGCGGCGGCACGGCCGCGGAGGCGCCGCCGAGGATGCGCGCAATCGGCGTCAATCCATGCTTCCTGACCGCTTCCTCCGAGGCAATGATGAGCGCCGCCGCGCCGTCGTTGACGCCGGAGGCATTGCCGGCGGTGACTGTGCCGCCTTCGCGGAACGGTGCCTTGAGCTTGGCGAGCGCTTCCATCGTCGTTGCCCTGGGATGCTCGTCCTTATCGACAACGACGGGCTCGCCCTTCCTCTGCGGAATTGTGACGGAGACGATCTCCTTGGCAAGGCGGCCGTTTGCCTGTGCCGCGGCGGCCTTGGCCTGGCTGCGGACGGCAAAGGCATCCTGGTCTTCACGGGAAACGCGATAGTCCTCGGCGACGTTCTCGCCGGTCTCCGGCATGGAGTCGACGCCGTATTGCCTCTTCATCAAGGGGTTCACGAAGCGCCAGCCGATGGTGGTATCGTGGATCTCGGCATGCCGCGAGAAAGCGCCTTCGGCCTTCGGCAAAACGAAGGGCGCGCGTGACATGGATTCGACCCCGCCGGCGATCATCAGTTCGGCTTCGCCGGACTTGACGGCACGTGCCGCAGTGATCACGGCGTCCATGCCCGAGCCGCAAAGCCGATTGATCGTCGTGCCGGGAACGGAAAGCGGAAATCCGGCGAGCAGCAGCGACATACGCGCGACGTTGCGGTTGTCCTCGCCCGCCTGATTGGCACAGCCGAAGATCACGTCGTCGACCGCTTCCCAGTCGACCGATGCGTTGCGCTCCAGGAGACTTTTGAGCGGGATCGCGCCGAGATCGTCCGCGCGCACCGAGGATAGCGAGCCGCCGAAGCGGCCGATCGGCGTGCGGATATAGTCGCAGATGAAAACGTCGCGCATCAGGCGGCCTCCTTGCCCTTGTCCGCGCCCTGATGGGCCTTCTTGGTGCGGGCATTGATGTCGCGCAGCACCGCAAGTTCCGTTTCGGTCGGCACCGGCGTCTCGATGACGGTATCGGCGAACTTGATCGCCCAGCCGCAGTTCTCGACGATCTGCCCGCGCGTGACGCCGTGATGGATGGAGACGACGGTCAGTTCCTTCGTCTCGGGATCGGGCTCTAGGATGCAAAGATCGGTGATGACGCGGGTCGGCCCCTTCGTCTTCATGCCGAGCCGTTCGCGGTGGTCGCCGCCTTCGCCGTGACCCATCGAGGTGATGAAGGGCAGTTTCTCGACGAAGCCGCGCTTCGAGAGAGCCATAGTGATGAAGATGCGGCCGCAATTGGAGGCGATCTCCGGCGCGCCGCCGCCACCCGGCAGGCGGACCTTCGGGTGGTCGTAGGGGCCGACGACGGTGGTGTTGAGGTTGGCGAAGCGGTCGATCTGCGCGCCGCCGAGAAAGCCGGTGGTGATGCGCCCGCCCTGCAGCCAGTAGCGGAACATTTCCGGGACGGAGACGGTGAAGAGGGCGGTGTCGCAAAGCTCGCCGTCGCCGATCGACAGCGGCAGGACGTCCGGCTTGGTGCCGACGGTGCCGCTCTCGTATATCAGCGTAATGTCCGGCGCATGCGTCAGCCGGGCGATGTTGCAGGCAGCCGAGGGCGCGCCGATGCCGACGAAGCAGACGTCGTCATTGGAAAGTTCGCGCGACGCGGCGATCGTCATCATTTCGGTGGGCGTGAAATCCGTCATCGTGTCCTCCTCACGCGGCCTTTGTCGACTTTACGGCGTGTCTGGCGAAATCCTCGGGCTTTGCGTCGAGCACGTTCTCCTTGATCCAGGCGGAAAACGCTTCGCGGTCACGGGCGATCTCGTCCCAGGCGATGTAGAAGGCGTTGGAGCGCGGGTAATAGCCATGGGCATAGGAGGGGAATGCGCCGCCGGGCACGTGGACGACTGCCGTCACCGCCCAGGTTGGCAGCACGACCGAATTCGGAGAGGGTGGGTCAAGTTCGTTAACGATCTCCTCGACGGTCACGATCGAGCGCTTGGCGGCAAGCACCGCTTCTTTCTGCACGCCGACGATGCCTTCGAGGAGCACATTGCCCTTCCGATCGGCACGCTGTGCGTGGATGATCGTCACGTCCGGACGGATCGCCGGCACGGCGGCAAGCACTTCGCCGGTGAAGGGGCAGGTAACTTGTCTGATGTTCGGGTTCACCTTCGGAAGGTCGGCGCCGATATAGCCCCTGAGCATTGCGAAGGGCAGGTTTGCGGCGCCTGCTTCATAGGCGTTCGCCATGGCCGCGTGGGAATGTTCCTCGATATCCAGCGGTAGCGGCCATTGATTTTCGACCGCATCGCGGAAGCGGTGCAGCGAGCCGACGCCGGGGTTGCCGCCCCAGGAGAACTTCATGCCGCGTGCGGCGCCGACGCCGATCAGCTGGTCATAGAGGATGTCCGGGGTCATGCGGACGAGGAACAGATCCTTCCTGCCCTGGCGGATCACCTCATGGCCGGCGGCATAGGGAATGAGATGGGTGAATCCCTCCATGGCAACGGTGTCGCCATCCTTCACGTTTTCGGCGACCGCCTCGGCGAGCGACAATATGCGAGCCATCCTGGCCCTCCTCCATTGATGTTGCCGAATTTCCGAGCAGGGGACCCGCGGTCCCGGCTGGCTTTCGTCATCGGCGATGGCGGAAAATAAGCGCTCGTTTCAGCCACTCGTCAAACATTTTGTGCGATATTTGACATTTGTTCATATATCGCACAAATTCGACCGAATAATCGAGGTGAGTGAATCATGCGGGAAACGGATTTCGTCAGTGGCTTCGCGCGGGGCCTAAAAGTCATCGAGGCCTTCGGGGAGGCGCAGCCGCGCCTGACGATTGCCGAGGCTGCGAAGATCACCGAACTTGACCGTGCCACGGTGCGGCGCTCCCTGCTCACGCTTTCCGAGCTCGGTTATGCCGACTACGACGGCAAGTTCTTCACGCTGACGCCGAAAATCCTGCGGCTCGGCCACGCCTATCTGTCGGCGACACCTTTGCCGGCGCTCGTCCAGCCCTATCTCGACCAGCTGTCGGAAAAGGCCGGCCAGAGCGCCTCGGCGTCGGTGCTCGACGGCACGGAGGTCGTCTATGTGGCGCGCGCCTCGCAGCGGCGGGTCATGTCGATCAACCTGATGCCGGGATCGCGCCTTCCCGCCTATTGCGCCTCGATGGGCCGTGTCCTGCTCGCCGCACTTCCTGAAGCAGAAGCGCGCGAAATCCTGAAACGCACCGAGCTCAGGGCGAATACGCCGCTGACGAAGACCGACCCGGAAGAGTTGATCAAGGAACTGCGCCAGGTCCGCGAGCAGGGCTATGCGGTGATCGACCAGGAGCTTGAGCTTGGGCTTTGCTCGATCGCGGTGCCGTTGATGAACGCCCGCGGGCAGGTGGTTGCCGCGCTCAATATCGGTGCTCCAGCCGCCCATGTCGCAGCCTCCGAACTCGCGGAGCGCTACCTGCCCCTGCTCAAGGAGACGCAAGGGGCACTGCGGCCGCTGGTGCAGTAATTGTCAAAACACTCCGACGGAGAGCGCCGAGACTCGGCTGACGAGCCGCAAGTATCGCAGCGCGCGACAATTCCAGCGGCTCGCCGCGTGCGAATGCAACAGCTGCGCGTGATTTCATTATGGCCTCTGCTGTTCGGCAGTGGCGGTCCACAGCTCGCGTACCATCTGCCGAAGCAGCAGAGCCTCGGCCCATCGGTCGGTCGAGTCGTTGCCGTCTCGCCCCGTGATCGCATAGGGTTTGGGACCCAACTCGCAGGTGAAGATGAGCTCCGCATCATCGGCGGCGCGTGATCGCCAGTTGCGGAAGCCGTACTTCCACCACTCGAGAAAGAGTTCGACCCAGGGTCGATGGTGCGGAAAAGAGATCTCGATCTGCACCTGCTCGCGCGAAGCGACACGGCCGTGAAAGGCCCAGGCGTTGCCCATCACGCGGCGGATCATGGTGTGGTTTTCCTCATCGACCGGAAAGGCGAACTCGCGGCCGACCAGAAAATGCGAGAGGTCGGCCAGCAGCGGCAGTCCGGGACGGTGCTCCAGCAAATCCAGCGTGAAGAACAGGTCCGTGGTCATTCGGTCGCGATGTGTTTCGATGAACACGGGAACGCCTGCGGCCTCGGCAAGCCGCATCCATCCATCGAGAAGCGGCAGGCAATCCTCGATCCGGCGTGGACGGACATCGGGCTGCAGATTGATATGGCTGACAGGAAATTCCGCGGCAAGTTCCAGCGGCAGGCGCAAGTCCTCGACGCTGCGAGGAAAGCAGACCCCTTCGACCTTCAAGCCGGTGCCCCGGATGGTTTCGTTCAGGCGGAGAACATCCTGGCGGTTCGTGTAGTGCGCGCTGATACCATCGAATCCCGCTTCCAGGATCATGGCGATGTTCTCGTCGGGGCTGCGCTCGTGGCCGTCCGTGTGCCGGCGCTCCATCGCCCAGAGCGACTGGAAGACAAGCAGCTCCTGCATTAGGCGGCCCGCGCGCTTTTCAGAAGCGTCTTGAGGTTCAAGCCGGGGTCGGCCAATGCCGCGGGGTCGGGGCTGATGTTGGCGGCAATCAGCATCTCAGCCAGTTTGATGTCCTTCGCCAGGCTATTGCCGAGGCCGAGACCCGCCGCAGCCACGAGGCGTCCATCGTCCAGATAGAATTCGAGTTCACCCCCTGCGGTTGAGCGCAAGACGCGCTGATGCGCCGGCTGCGGCAGCCCCACTACCTGCAGGCCAAGATCGTACTGATCGGACCAGAACCAGTGGATGGCGGTGAAGGTCTCGGCTGCGCCGGCCATGTTCCGCGCCGCGGTTTCGGCCTGGCTGCGTGCGTTGCGCCAGCTCTCGGACCGAACAGGCCGGCCGCCGGGTTGCGCCACTGCCGCGCAATCGCCTGCCGCGAAAACGTTTGGTGCACTGGTGCGAAGGCAGGTATCCGTCAGAATTCCGTTGCACGTGGCAAGTCCGGCCGCTTCGGCCAGAGTAGTTTCCGGCAAGACGCCGATGGCGCTGACGACGAGATCAGCGGGCACCATGCTGCCATCGGTCAGGGTCACTCCCTCGTCGCTGATTGCCACAACGCCGCGCTCCAGATGGAAGCGCACACCTTCGGCAACGTGTCTCGCATGCAGCTTTTCGGCAAAGCGCGGAGGGACGGCGCGGCCGAGAGGTTTCGGTGCGGCTTCGATCACTGTGACCGCGACACCTTTTGCTCGAAGCACCGAGGCAAGTTCCATGCCGATCAAGCCACCGCCGACAACAGCAACGCTTTGGCCTGCCGCAACACTGGAGAACATCGCCTCGGCATCGGCATGGGTACGGAAGTCGAGCGCGCGCTCTGCACCCGCGCAGGTGAGCCGCCTCGGACGTGCGCCGGTGGCGAGAAGCAGCTTTTCATAGCTCAATACCCGCCCGTCGCTTAAGGTCACGGTTCCGGCGTCGGCATCGAGCTTCGAGGCCGACAATCCGGGAAGGTAGTCGATGCCGGCCGCCTCCAGCGCTTCTGTCGCGCAGGTCAGCTTCATCTGAACCGCGCCGTTCATGGGCTTCGATAGCGGTGGCCGTTCGTAGGGCAGGTGGGGCTCGGCTCCGACCAGCGTGACGGATCCGGAATAGCCCGCTTCGCGCAGGGCGAATGCTGCTCGGGTGCCGCATTCCCCGGCACCGATGATGACGATACTGTCCATGTGCTCTCCAATCGTGAGAAGACCGGCGCAACCAGAGGGGAGCGCCGGCTACTGCATGTCTCCTTAAATCGAGCTCGATTTAAGGACAAAGATATGCAGCAATTCAAAGTGCTACAGCGACCTTTGCGCGTCTGATAAGACGCGCGGCGCTGTAGGGGGATCAGTTCTGTTTGGCGTATTCGGCCATGTTCCTGGGCGTGACCAGCTCGAAGGGCACCCAGACCTCCTTGTCGACGCTCTTGCCGCGAGCCAGCGCGACGGCTGCGTCCACGGCGCTCGCCGACTGTCCCTTGGCATTCTGGAACACCGTCACGTCGAGATCACCGGCGGCCATGGCGGCAAGGCCATCCTGTGTCGCATCGATGCCGACGACGATCACATCGTCCATCGACAGGCCCGCGGCCTTGAGCGCCTGGATCGCGCCGATCGCCATCTCGTCGTTGTTGGCAAAGATCACGTCGATCGGCTGTCCGGCGGTGACCCAGTTCGTGGTCAGATCCATAGCGTTGGTGCGCGTCCAGGCGGCGGACTGCTCGTCGGCGATGGTCACGCCCTTGCAATCACCTGCCGCCAGCGTTTCCTTGACCGACGACGTACGGTCACGCGAGGCCTGGTGGGCCAGGTCGCCCATCAATATGTAGGCCTGTGCATCGCTTGCCTTTCCTTTTTGCTTCAGCAACTCACAGGCCGCCTCGGCACCGAGCCTTCCGGAATCGATTTCCTTCGAACCGACATAGGCTTGGCTTTCTGGCAGCTGATCGATGTTTTCCGGTTCGAGATTGACGTAGACGAGGGGAATTCCTGCCTTGCGGGCCGCCTCGCTGATGCCGGGGGCGGCGGAGGTATCGGTCAGTGTCATGATGATCGCATCCACCCCCGCGGCGATGAAGTTGTTCACCTGATTGATCTGTTTGGAGATGTCGGCCTGCGCATCCTCGATCTGCAGAGTGACCCCATCCACCTCGGACGCCCTTGCATCGAGCCCCTGGCGCAGCAGGGTCTGGAAGTTGTTGTCGAAGCTCTGCATCGAAACGCCGATCGTCTCGGCCGATGCGGTACCCGCCATCAAGGCAGCCAGAACGGCCACCGCAAAATTCGATTTCATGTCATCCTCCCTTCGGGGTGCCGGACCACCCAGTTGCATCCCGGAGGCCCACCGGGCCCAGCTAATGTCGCGCAGCTTTAAAGCGCCGCGCGTTCGAATGAACGCCCGAATGAAGCTCCAACCCTTTGATTCAACAGGATCTTATCCGCTTTCGGTAATTCTACTTGAAAGCGGGATGCTTCTAGCCGAGGGCTACGCGAACTTCTCCATCGATCACCTCGGCCGGATAGGTTTTCAGGTTCTCGCAGGCGGGAAGCCTGACCGCTTCGCCGGTGCGATAGTCGAAGGCGCCGGAGTGCTTCGGACATTCCACCTCGAAATCCATGACTAAACCGTCGGCGAGATGGATCGCCTCGTGTGTGCAGAGGCCGGCGGTGCAGTAGACGCTGTCGTCTGGCCCGCGGTAGATCGCGTAGGTCCGCCCGCCATGGTCGAAGCGGATGGCCCCTTCCTGTTCGATGTCGTCAAGCTTGCAGGCTGAGATCCAGCTCATTGGGCGGCCCTCCCGACTTCGACGCGAGCCTTGCGGGCTGCGAGTTTTTCCTTGCGCTTGCGATAGCGCTCCTGCATGCGGGCCTCGCCTTCCGGAGAGCCGTCGTGCCAGGTGCCGAACCACTTATCGAGCGGAATCAGGGCGTCGCCGTAGTTCACCTCGAAATACTTGTGGTGCAGGTAGTGAGCATAGGCATGGCTATCGACCAGCTTGTCCTCGCCGATCTCGACCTTGTCGAAGCCGACATGGCCGGGGATCGCCCCGAAGCCCGCATAGTGGAGCTGATAGAGCATGAGGATCGGGTTGGAGGGGAGGATCAGGTGATAGAACGCCGTCCCGAAATAAAGCAGGTGCTCGACCGGATGCATCGACAGCGAGGACCAGGGGGAGGGGTTCACCGAATTGTGGTGGACCGAATGCACCCACTTGTAGAGGAGGGGCGTGTGGATGAGCCGGTGAATGCAGAAGAAGTGGAACTCGTGAATGATCGGCACCACCAGCGCGACAACAGCAAGGGTCCGCGGATTTTCCGTGAAGCTCAGCCAGGGCGCGTAGCCGTTGGCATAGGCCCACAGCATGGCGACCTCGACCGCGGTCCAGATGGTCACACCCGATAGGAACGTGCGTAGAATATTGTCGACGTTCTGGCTCTCGAACCAGAATGCCTTGCTCTTCTGCTCGGCCGGGAACTTTCCGTTGTACTTGAAGCGGTTCTCCTGCCGCTTCAGGACATAGAGGTGGAGCTCGAAAGCGCCGTAGAAGAAAAACACGCAAACCGCATTGACAGCGTAAAGCCAGGCGATCCAGCCGATGGCGAAAGTCTGCATCGTTTCGATCGGCGGAACCGCCCATGCCCAGTAGGCCACCGCCGATGCCGCAAAGATCACGTTCCAGGGAAAGAAGTAGTGCGGCAGCCACTTCAGGATTGCCATCAGCCGGGGCGGAAAAGCGAACAGTGGCGCGGTTTCAACCGGCTGGTTCGGCGCCCAGTCGCCCCGCTTGTTGCGCGTTCCATATCTCAGGTCATCCATTGCGCTCTCTCCTTCGGGCGGGGCGAGAGCCTCGCGCCCGCACAAGTTTCTGAGTTGAGGAGAGCGCGCGCTTTGAGCGCCTTTATCCGGTCGTTCCTTTCGAAACTTCGGCTCTCCTCCATGCCTCGAAACTAACAGGAGGCACTCTGAACGCCGAAGCCATTCTTGATCTAATTAGATCAAAGCGATTCCTTGGTTATGGTGATGAAGCGAATGGGAGCTCGGTCCGGCTCGATCTCGGTCAAACCGATACGGCGTAGAATCAAATCGAGCGCACGCCGCGCCTGAGCCTCCGGCGCCTGGTCCAGCACCACATCCATCGTGCCGTCCTGCAAGGCGATGCGTGTGTAATCGGTGAGTTCGTGCCCAACGAAGAACACATTGCGACCGTGCGGATGCCGGCGAAGCACCTCGATCAGGGCGGAGTTCGCGCCCCCGGCATTGTAGAGGCCGGCAAGATCCGGATACATCTCCAGCGCCGACCACAGCAGATCGGCGGTAAAGCGTTCCTCGTCGCGACCGAACCCAATCCATTCGAAAATGGAGGATTCGGGAGATTCAAGAAAATAGTCCGAGAACCCGCGGATACGATCGCGATGCACCTGATAAATGGGATGGCAAATTGCAACGACCGGTCCGCTCGGACGAGCCATTCGGCAGAGAAACAGCGCCGCGGTCCGGCCGGCGGCATAGTTGTCAATCCCTACGAATTCTCCAGCGCGATCGGAAGCGCGAGTGACGACGTGAACTACCGGCAAACTTTGCGCATTTACCTTTTCCACCGCAGCACTGATCACCGGATTGCTGGGCACCGCAAGTATCAGACCGGCACATGAAGGATCAGCAGAGCGAATGCGGCGCGCAATCTCTTCCGGCTTCATCTCGTCGGTGAAGCTACGGTGTACCACCACCAGCGGATCGAGGGTGGCGGCAATCCTCTCAAACGCCTTGGAGAGCCGCCGATAAAAGGTCGTTTCGGGGCGAACCATCAGCACTTCAATGCGCAGCAATCCCCGATGGGCATCGGGAAGCTTGCGCGGGTAGTTTAAGCTGCGCGCGGCAACGACCACCTTCTCGACCAATGCCGGGCGGACGCCTCCACGTCCGTTCAGGACCCGCTCGACCGTTGCTGTTCCCACTCCTGCATGGCGGGCTATGTCCCGATAATTCGGCTTGCTCACGTTTCGGATCCCTCGAATGGGGTTGGGCATCGTATGCTGCATTGCGGCAAATATCGCTCCATCGGCCATGAATTCACCAAAACTTCGCGACAGAACGCTATTGCGGGTTGTCCGTCGGGCACGGAATACCTCTCGCAAGCGGCAAGTCGGCCGGCACTACCCTCCCATGTCTGGCGAGACTTTCACACGGGGATGACGGAACATGAAAGTTGTAGTCGAAAATACCGTCTGCTTGAACACGGGCGACGCGGCCATTCTTTTCGCGATCAGGCATATCCTGAAATCGATACTCGGCGAGAAAGTGGAATTGCTGGTGCTCGACAGCCAGCCGGACGTCGCGGCGCGACTGTATCCGAAAGAGCAATATCCCGACATCGAGCTACGGAAACTCCCGTCGGAATCGATCTTCAAGTACAAATACGACGACAACACTGTCAAAATTGCGCTGAAGCAGGTCTATAACCAGGCTGCCTTCCACGCGCTCCGCCATCTCGGCAGCGGCAACTATCTCGACAGGCGCTTCTTCAGCGACGAGGACCGGAAGAGTCTTGCGCTCTACAAGGATGCCGATCTGGTGATCACCACGGGCGGCACCTATCTCGTCGAAAACTATTCGCTCGAGCGGCGCATCAACCAGTTCAAGCTCGGCGAGATGCTTGGCAAGAGGACGATCTTCTTCACCCAGTCGCTCGGCCCGTTCGAGAAGCCTTACAATCTCCGGATGCTGCCGCCGATTTTTGCCCGCAGTCCGCTGATCCTCCTGCGCGACGTTCGTTCGCGCGACCATATCCTCGGTCTCGTGGACGATCCGTCGAAGTGCCATGTGGTCGCTGATTCCGTCTTTGCGCTTGCAGACGTTGAGCGGATCAAGGCGCTGCTGATGATCGGCCGCCCCGCACCGAGCGGCCGCGTCGGCATCTCCGTGCGGCACTGGCATTACGTCAAGGGCGGCGACGGCGGCATGGGCCGATACATCGATTCCGTCCGTGAGATGGCGACGAAGCTCGTGCGCGATCACGGCAAGAAGGTCACGTTCATTTCGACCTGTCAGGGCGTACCGGAATATGCGCACGACGATTCGAAGACGGCGAACCTCATCGTCTCGGGACTGGCGCCCGAAATCGCCGAGCACGTGAACGTCGACGCATCGTTCCACACGCCGGAGCAATTGATGGCAATCGCCAAAGGCCTCGATTTCGTCGTGGCGACGCGCATGCACATGATGATCATGTCGCTTTGCACCGGTACGCCAGTGCTGCCAATCGCCTATGAGTTCAAGACCAAGGAAGTGGCCAAGCGCGTCGGCGTCGACGATGTCCTGCTCGACATCGATACGGTCACGCCGGAAGAGGCGACCAGCAAGCTCGACCGCTTCGTCGGCAATCTCGATCACTATCGCGAAGTAAGCCTCAAGGCCGTGCTCGAGGAGCACGCCTCGGCGATGTCGGCGGCGGATCTCCTCCGCCCCCTGATCGAAGGCCTATCGGCGAATGGCGCCGATGGCCTTCGAAAGGACGTCGAACAGGACTTTGCGCGGCTGGCGTAGAGCAAGTGCGAAGGCGAGCGCCAGCCCGTAGTTGAGGCCGATCGCGGAAGCGAGGGCGAGGAAGTCCGATGAACCCGCCAGCGCTTCCGGCAGCATCCGATAGCAGATCCAGGCGGCCAGGGCCGACACGAGAAAGAGGCCCTGGACGTAAAGGAAATCAATCGCCGAGACTGGCCCCACCCGCTGCAGGAGCCAGGCAAGTACTGGAACGCGCAAGAGGTAGCCGC
Organism: Sinorhizobium psoraleae; assembly: GCF_013283645.1. GTDB lineage: Bacteria > Pseudomonadota > Alphaproteobacteria > Rhizobiales > Rhizobiaceae > Sinorhizobium > Sinorhizobium psoraleae. The sequence continues at coordinate 231,124 of NZ_JABEKV010000003.1, read as the reverse complement.
TGATCGCATAGGCGGCCGCGACGCCGATCGCCCCCCATTGCAGGCCGACGACGAAAGAGAGCACCGTCGTCAGCGACGAGTATATGCCCCAGCGGAACATCGTCTTCGTCTCGCCCTGGCAGATGAAGATCCAACCGGTGGTGCTGGAAACCGGCTGCATCAGGCTCGCGATGCCGAGCCATGCGAAGATCGGGGCGACCGGCAGCCACTGCTCACCGAAAAGAATGCTGACGGTCGGCTCTGCGGCCGAGGTCACCGCCGCAATGCCGGGCATGGTGACTGCCGCGAGCAACCAGTTTGTGCGCAGGTAGATATCGCGAAAGCGGGGCTTGTCTTCCTGGATGCGGCTCATCAGCGGGATCATCACGCGCGACAGCGGCTGCGTGATGTTCTGCAGCGGAAACAGGAGAAGCTTGTAGGCGCGGTCGTAATAGCCGAGCTCGATCGGTCCGGAAAACTTGCCGATCAGGACGTTGTCGAGATTGCGCGAGAAGAAGTTGACGAGGTTGAAGCCGGTGAGATTGGCGCCGAACGAGATGATGTCGCGGTCGATTGCAAATGCCGGCCGGCCGGGCATCCAGCGCGTCGCCCACCACGCCGCCAGGAGCGCGATGGCGGCAGACGCCGCCGGCCCGATGACAAGCGACCAGTAGCCCATCCCGAGATAGGCGGCCGTTGCGGTGACCAGAAGGCCCACGACCGCAGCGTAGACATCGTTCAATGCCAATTGTCCGAATTTGAGATGCCGGTTCATCAAGGCGAGCGGAAGGGCAGCCAGGCTGCCGAGCAACAGCGGCAGCGCGGCGGCAATCGCAATGGCCGTCATGCGCTGGTCGCCGTAGAAAAAGGCGATCGCGGGCGAGAGGGCGACGACAACCAGGGTGCAGACGAGGCCGACGAGGGTACTTATCCAGAAGACCTGATTGAGCTCTCTCTCTCCGATCTCCTTGCGCTGGATAACCGCCTGTTGAAGCCCAAGATTCTGAAAAAGCCCGACGAAGGCGACGATCGGGCTGACCGATGCGACGAGGCCGAAGTCTTCCGGCGCGAGCAAACGCGCGAGCACGATGACGGAGACGAACTGAACGACCATACGAATGGCCTGGGCGCCACCTGTCACCAGCCCGCCGCGAAGCGCGAGGCGACCGAATTGGATGTTTTCTGCGTTCAAGCGACTTGCCTCGCTCCGGCGAACCGACTGACGATTTCGGCGAAATCGTTGTCGAGTGCCTCCATGTCGAATTCGGCCTCGACCTTCTTTCTTGCTTGCAGCGCTATGCGCTCGCATTGCTCGGGATGCTCCGCGACGAAGCGCAGCCGGTGCGCGAGCGTCCCGACGTCCTTTTCGTCAGCGAGGAAGCCCGTCACCTGATCCTCGACCAGTTCCGGAATGCCGGAGTGATTGGAACTCACCACCGTCAAACCGGCTGCCATGGCCTCCATCAGCGCCACGGGAATGCCTTCGACATCGCCGTTCTTGGCGGTGACGCTCGGCAGCACGAAGGCGTGGGAGCGCCGGAGCCATTGCTTGACGTCCTTGTGGGCAAGGCTGCCGAGGAAGGAAACGCGACCGGCGATGTCGAGTTCGGAAGCCAGCGCCTCGAGTTTTTGCCGCAAAGGGCCGTCTCCGATGATCGTGTAGTGCCAGTCGAGTTCCGGCGCGTCGGCACGAACTCGTGCGAGCGCGCGCAGCGCGTATTCCACACCCTTTTTCTCGGCCAAGCGACATACGGAAATCAATTGCAGCGGCACGCCGCGCCAGGATCTCCATCCATAGGAAATGTTTCGCAGATCGATCCCCATATGGTGCACGGCGACCTTGGCTTGCGGCGCCCCGGCGTCCACGAGAACGCGGCGGAAATAGTCGTTCACGGTCAGGTTGAGAGTGCCGTGTTCGAAGAGGTCATTGTATCGGCTGAGGCCACGCTCGCGCAGCGGGACGCCGACGTCGTAGCCGTGGAAGATCGTGACGATCGGAGGTTTCAGCCTCTTCCATTTCTTTAGCCGCGCGGCGCGGGCGCCGTTATGTCCGAAATGAGCGACGACGACGTCGCATTCGTTCAGGCGAGCGACCGACGACAGGTCGAGTGCGGTGGAGACCTTGTCGCGAAGTCTCGCCGGCAGGCGCCCGACGGTCGGACGCGTGCGCGCCGCCGCACCCCACCAGTCGCGGGTTCGTGCGAGAAGCGTCGCAAGCGGCTCCTGCTTGCGATCCGCGAAATTATAGTCCGAGATCCCGTTACAGACGACATCGACCGTGAAGCCGCGTCGCAAGAGGCCGGCCATCTGGCCGACGACGAAGGTTTCCGAAAGCGACGGAAACTGACCGACTATGAAACCGACGCGCATTTTGCCGGTCTCAAGAAGCCTTGAGTGCAGAGAGGCGGCTCGCGGCAGCGCGATCCAGGACCTCGAGAAAGGCCGCAAACTGGCGTTCAGGCTGCATGAGCGGGCGCGCGGCGAATTTCGAGGCGGCCGCCGACAGCCGTTCGTATTCGGCATCGTCGCTCCAGAGGCGGCGGATCGCTCCGGTCCATTCTTCGAGCGGTCCATCGTGGTCGAGAAGGATGCCGCCTTCGCCGATTGCCTCCGGCAATCCGCCGCGCGTCGATCCGACGACCGGAATACCGCTGCAATGGGCTTCGGACGCCACGCGTCCCCAAGCCTCTTCCCATTTGCTCGGCGCAAGCAGGATCTTCGTTCGCCCATAAACGGTCTTCATATCGCTGGTGCGGTTTTCGAGCCGCACGTTCTTCAACGGCGCGATGATCTTCTCGATCTCTGCCCGATGGTCGTCGGCGAGCTTCCAGCTTTCGACGAACAGGAAAGGAATGTCGGGGCATTGTTCGGCGATGCGGACCGCCAGCTCGAATCCCTTTTCCTTGTAGGGGTTGATGAAGGTCACGTAGTTTCGCGTCGTCGGCGTTTTGTAGGTTTCGGGATTGATCGTCGGCGGGATGACCACCGAATCGATGCCGTATTTCTGCTTGTAGGTGCGGGCGGTGAATTCCGAATTGGCGATGTAGTAGGCGCCGGTCAGTTCCCTGAGATCGCCCGCGAGTTCGTGAAACTCGACGTTTCTAAGATAGATGACCAGCGGCACATTGTGCACCTGCAGCGCCTTTCCGATCGGGACCGATTTGTGGCACTGCACAACCGCAACGTCGGGGCGGAGCTTGTTGACGGCGAAACTTGCTGCCTCCCAGGGATGCCAGGCGCGAACGACGGGATAGCCCGGAAAGCTGTCCATGACGCCGCGCTCCCCGGACAACTTGAGCCTGACGCGCGCCTTGAAGCCGAACATGCCGTCGCCGAATAATGCGGCCAATACGCCGGCCTCGTGACCACGGTCGCGCAATTGCTGGACGAGGTGGTGCGTGCTCGACTGAACGCCGCCGCTGAACTCCGGATAATAACCGTTTCCGCCGGCAAACAGAACTTTCATACCACTGTTCTCCTTCATAGAGACGTTTCACCGTGACCGCTGGCGTCTCACCCGAACGGGCGAGGCGAAAGGCATCAACCCCAGAATGACGGCAATTGTTGGGTCGGTCGCTCCTGGGTGGGCGCAACCTGCGATATCAGGCCGCGCGTGGGCGAAGGCCACCGGGCTGGCGCGAGTGCGCGCGCGTTTCCGAAGAGGTGTTCATCCGGCCGCAAGAAAACAGTCCTCCACCGAGCAGGGTGACCGTACGAGACAGGTGTGCAGCATTGCTGCACTGCAGCAGAGAGTGTCATGGCGGAAGTGGATAGTCAATGAACTCACCCGGCCGAGTTAGCTCGAACGGGTATGGCAGACACCCGAACCGCTTGCTTGACGCCGCGGCCTTTCGAGCCTCAAATCGGCCTCAGAAATAAAAAAATCGACGGGCGGGTGCATCATGGCCGAGGACGAACCGGTACTGGAGACGAAACTGACCTCCACCAAACGGCGCTGGGCGGCGGATGGCAAGTTCCTGACCGGGCGCGTCGCACGTCCGGAGACCGACCGTCTGCCCCCCGGCCAGCACCTCGTCAAGGACTGGCCGGTTCTGGATCTCGGGCAGCAGCCGCACATCGTGCTGGAGACGTGGCGGCTTGACCTGACGGGCCTCATCGAGAACCCGCTGTCGCTCGACTGGGCGGCGTTTCAGTCGTTGCCGCGGAGCGACAGTCTCTCCGACATACATTGCGTCACGACCTGGTCGCGTTACGACAATCGCTGGCAGGGCGTGCTGACCCGCGACCTGCTCGACCGTGTGATGCCAAAGGCCGAGGCAGAATACGTCGTACTGACGAGCTATGACGGCTATACTACCAATCTTCCGCTCGTCGATTTTGCCGCAGAAGACGCGATCCTCGCGACAAGTTGGGAAGGCGCTCCGATCAGCCGCGCCCATGGCGGTCCGCTGCGCCTCATCGTACCGCACCTCTACCTCTGGAAAAGTGCCAAGTGGCTGAGGCGGATCGATTTTCGCGCTGCCGACATGGCCGGCTTCTGGGAGCGGAACGGTTATCACATGCGCGGGGATCCTTGGCGCGAGGAGCGCTATTCCGGCGATTGATGCGGGCCCCTTCCTGAGTGCAACCGGTGAATTTTGCTGCTACAGTCATCGGTTGAAGGCATCATCTACAGCGCCGCGCGTCCAATCACGCGCAAAGGTTGCTGTAGCGCTTTGAATTGCTGCATGATTTTGTCCTTAAATCGATTCGGATTTAAGGAATCATGCAAGAGCGGGCAATCATTCCAGTCGCCGGAGGAAAGCATGCGCTATCTGAGCTTGAAGAGCCTGTCCCTTGCTTTGATATTCGCGCTTATCGCGGTTTCACCGTGGAGGGCCCGGGCGGCGTCGCCGGAGCCGATCAAAGCCGAGCACGGCATGGTCGTTACCGCCCAGCATCTCGCCTCCGACATCGGCGTGGAAGTCCTGAAAAGGGGCGGCAACGCGGTCGACGCGGCGGTTGCCGTCGGCTATGCGCTCGCCGTCGTCTATCCGACCGCCGGCAATATCGGCGGCGGCGGCTTCATGACCATCCGTTTCAAGGACGGCAAGACCACCTTTCTCGACTTTCGCGAACGTGCGCCACTCGCCGCCACCAAATCCATGTATCTCGACGACAAGGGCAATCTCGTCAAAGGCTTGAGCACCAATGGCTATCTGGCCGTCGGGGTGCCCGGCCCGGTGATGGGTTTCGAGTACGCGCGCAGCCGCTATGGCACGCGCCCGCTCGAGGAACTGATTGCGCCGGCGATCAAGCTCGCCAAGGAAGGCTTCGTTCTGGAGCAGGGCGACGTCGACTCTTTCGACGGTAAAACCGAGAGGTTGGCAAAGGACCCGGCGGCAGCGGCGATCTTTCTGAAACCGGACGGCAAGCCCTTCGCGGTCGGCGAAAAGCTGATCCAGGCCGATCTCGCCGCCTCGCTTCTGAGCATTTCCGAGAAGGGGCCGGACGCCTTCTACAAGGGTGCGATCGCCGACGCGATCGTCAAGGCGAGCGTGGAAAAAGGCGGCATCCTCGCCAAGAAGGACTTCGAGCAATATGCCGTTCGCGAGCTGGAACCGGTGAAATGCAACTACCGCGGCTATGACATCGTTTCCTCGCCGCCGCCGTCGTCGGGCGGCGTCATCATCTGCGAGATCCTCAACATCCTCGAGGGCTATCCGCTCTCCTATCTCGGCTACGGTTCGGCGGAGACGGTCCATGCCATGATCGAGGCCATGCGGCACGCCTATGTGGACCGCAACACGGCGCTCGGCGATCCGGACTTTGTCGAAAACCCTGTGAGCAAGCTCGTCGACAAGGCCTATGCCAAGGAGATCCGCGAGAAGATCGAACCCTTCAGGGCCGGCGTCTCACAGGCGCTGATGCCGGCAGGTTTCACCGAAAGCAAGGAAACGACCCACTATTCGATCATCGACGACGAGGGCAATGCGGTCGCCGTCACCTATACGCTGAACGGCTCCTTCGGTGCGGGTGTGGTGGCACCCGGAACCGGGATCCTGCTCAACAACGAAATGGACGATTTTACCGCCAAGCCCGGCGCGCCCAATCTCTATGGTCTCGTCCAGGGCGAGGCGAACGCGATCGCGCCGGGCAAGACGCCGCTCTCGTCGATGAGCCCGACGATCATCTCCAAGGACGGCAAGCCCTTCATGGTGATCGGCAGCCCCGGCGGCGCGCGTATCATCACCATCACGCTCGAGGCGATCATCAACGTTATCGACCACGGCATGAACATTCAGGAAGCAGTCGACGCGCCGCGCCTCCACCATCAATGGCTGCCGGACAAGGTGTTCATGGAGCCCTATGCGCTCTCGCCGGATACCCGCAAGCTTCTCGCCGCCATGGGCCATGACGTTGAGATCGACGAAAACTGGATGATCTGGGGACAGGCGACCGGCATCCTCGTCGGCGGCGAAAACCTGACGGAGATCGAGGCCGGCGGCGGCGCCCGCTATAACGGGGCCGTCGACAGCCGCATCGGGGCGGGCGCGGCGAGAGGGTATTAGCAAAGACGCGGCGCAATGCCGCCATTGCCGGGGTGCCACCCCCTAGTTACCCTCTGGTGGAAATACTCCAGGTGCGCGACAGGCTGCAGGCGGCATCACTGCTCCGTCGAGTCGTCCTACTGAATGTCGGCCAGATCGCTGCGCAGCAGGCCATACATTGCGGTGTCCCAGCGTTCGTCGCCGACCTTCACCGACGAGCGGCGTACGCCTTCCTCGATGAAACCGAGGCTGAGATAGGTGCGGATCGCCGCGCTGTTGAAGGTATAGACGTTGAGTTCCAGCCGCTCGAATGCGGGAGCTGCAAAGACACGCTGAACGACGAGCCGCAGGAAGGGACGGGCGAGCCCCTGGCCGCGAAAGAGCGGATTGACCGCGATCCGGGCGAGGCGCGCGACGCCGTTCCGCCAGTCGAGGGCGACCTGTGCATGGCCCGCAACGGCGCCTCGCGCGACGCAGGAAAAGATCCAGCGCTTCGGCTCCGAGCCGGCAGTTTCGGCGACCATCGCCTCGATCTGTCGCTTGTCGAGCGGAAAGCGGACATCCGGTCCGCCCCACTGGATGAGCGATTGCAGTGTCGGGAACCAGCTCGGCAGGTCCCGGGCATGGTCTTCCGCGAAATCTTCGAGCTGCAGTTCTGTTTCGGACATGACGGACGACAGGGATGAAAACGCCGGTGCCGGGAATTCTCGCGATCGGTCGGTGAAAGTAAAGCGCCGCTTCCTGGCACAGCGTTCAGCCAGTCGGCATCGCCTCTTCGGCCGCCTCGCGGATGGTCTGTATCAGGATGGCGAGCGGCAAGGACGGGATCGCGTCGGTGCGCATGGTGAGCCCGACCGGCCCCTTGGTCTCGCTGGTGTCGATCGGCAAAGTCGCCAGCAGGCCGTCGTCGATATCCGTCGCAACGACGCCGGCCGAGATGATCCAGATCGCGTCGCTCGAGCGCACGAAGGCGCGGCCGAAGGAATCGGAGACGGTCTCGATCTGGTTCGGCAGGCTGGCAATGCCGTTCGCAATCAGGAGCCGCTCGACGAAGGGACGAATGATCGAAGCACGGGTGGGCATCAGAACGGGATAGTCCCCGAGATGAGCGAAGATCGATTGCTTGCCAGCGATGAGCGGATGGCCTGGGCGTACAGCCAAGACCACCTGTTCGGAATAGAGGTGCTCGAAGGAAAAGCCGGTCATCTTTTCGGGTGCGGCGAGCCTGCCGACGACAAGGTCCAGGTCGCCGACGCGCAACTGTTCAAGCAGCACCGCGTTTTCTCCGGTGACGATCTTGGTGCGGGTGCCGGTTTCCTCCTTCAGAAAGAGCGCCATGGCGCGGGGCATGATGCGGGTGGAAACGGTCGGCAGCGCCCCGATCCGGATCGGCGGACCTTCGCCGGACCGTTCCTGCGAGACCGAGTCGAGCCCCTGCCTGAGCGCTGTCAGCGCGGCACCGGCATGGCGGAGAAAGACCTCGCCATAGCGGGTGATCCTGATGCCGCGCCCCTCGCGCTCGAACACGGCGACGCCCAGCACCTCCTCCAGTTCGCGGATCGTCTTGGTAACCGCCGGCTGACTGACATGCAAGATTCCGGCCGCTTTCATCACGCTCTTCTGGCGCGCGACCTCGACAAATGTCTGCAGATGGCGAAACTTGATGGCATGGTTTTTCAACGATGACGCGATCTCGTGAAATGATCAATAAATTCAACGAGGTGTATAGGCTGTTCGTACATTGGCGGAGTCGCTTGCTCTCTCATTTTTGGCACTATTGCAGACAATCTAGTTCCCGATAGCTCACTTGGCAAAGACTAGATGCGCGAAGTGGGTTGGGTCGCCTCTGTATCGGCAACAAAGACCGGTCGTTTTTCATCGGGGCTTTGTGGCATCCAGGTTTTTTCCAGGTCAACCGACGGCTAGGCCGGCTATGCGGCCGCTAAGCGCATCGATTGCAATCCGGGGTAATCTTGGCGGGCCGGTAGAAGAACCAGATCGGGATGCCATACTTACAAGGACGGAGTTTGCACGAAATGTTGTACGGCGGCTGCGAGCGAGATGTTGGTCGCGGAGGCATCGACCATGCGCGGATCACAATTTTGGCACAGCATTCCAGCGAGAATTGTGGACCTCCACTGTGCCGAAGACGGCCGGATCCAGCACAAAAAATCGAGACGGACTGATCCAAACCGCTTGACACATCCGGCAGGTTTTCATCTTGACGTATGATGCATCATACGTGTTCAATGCCGGAAAGACGATGAGCAGAGGCAGGGCTGGCCGCCTTCGGTTCAGCAGGGTCGGGTGGGTTTGCGGAATGTACGATTATTGCATCATCGGGGGCGGCATCGTTGGCCTGGCGGTCGCCATGGCGCTGCAGGAGGGGATGCCCGGCGTCAGCATCGTGCTCCTCGAAAAGGAACGCGAACTCGCGCGCCACCAGACGGGTCACAACAGCGGTGTGATCCACGCCGGGATTTACTATGCGCCGGGCTCCCTGAAAGCGAAGCTCTGCCGCGAGGGAGCGGAGGCGACCAAGCAATTCTGCACCGAGAACGGCATCCCCTTTGAAACCTGCGGCAAATTGCTGGTCGCGACGAACGAGGCCGAGATGCAGCGAATGGACGCCCTGGAAGAAAGGGCGCGCCAGAACCGCATCGAATACACTCGTCTATCAACATCGCAATTGCGATCGGACGAGCCGAATATCGCCGGCCTGGGCGCCCTGCTCGTCCACGCGACCGGGATCGTCGACTATTCGGCCGTGTGCCGGGCGATGGCAGGGCGCATCGAGGCCCGCAGCGGCGAAATTCGGTGCGGGGTCGAGGTCACCGCCATCCGCGAGCGGGACCAGAGCGTGCGGATCGAGAGCGCATCCCATCGCATCGAAGCCCGCAAGCTGATCGTCTGCGCCGGCCTGCAGTCGGACCGTGTCGCCCTCATGGCCGGGCTCAGGATCGATCACCGGATCGTTCCGTTCCGCGGGGAGTATTACCTGCTCCCGGCATCGAAGGCTGGCGTAACGCAGCGCCTCATTTACCCGATTCCCGACCCTGACCTGCCGTTCCTGGGAATTCATCTGACGCGGACAATCGATGGAGGCATGACCGTCGGTCCCAATGCCGTGCTGGGCTTTGCGCGCGAGGGCTATCCCAAAGGGAGCTTCGCCCTGACCGATGTCTGGACTATGGCGGCATTTCCCGGCTTCTGGAAAATGGCGGCGCGGAACTGGCGTTCGGCCATCAGCGAATTTGCCAATTCGGCGTCGCGGTCTCGCTATCTCAAGGAGTGCCGGAAATACTGCCCGTCGTTGACGCTCGACGACCTCACTGCCCTGCAAGTCGGCATTCGTGCGCAGGCGGTCATGGCCGACGGCAGCCTTGTCCATGACTTTCTCTTCAAACAGACCGAACGGATGCTCCACGTCTGCAACGCGCCATCGCCGGCCGCGACGTCCGCAATTCCGATCGGTCGAATGATCGTGGACCGCCTGCTGCAAGGTGGCCCTTCCCCAACGAAACCATCGGAGACATTTCATGGAACTCATGCGTAACTTCATCGGCAACGAATGGACCGAAGGATCGTCGAGGATCCGCAACATCAACCCGAGCGACACGAACGACGTTATCGGGCTCTACGCGTCCGCCGACGCGGCTGCGACCAACACCGCAATCGAGGCGGCCGCAGCGGCTTCTTTTTCCTGGTCACGTTCCACGCCCGAAGTGCGCTCCGACATCCTCGACAAGATAGGCACCGAGATTCTGGCGCGTCGCGAAGAGCTCGGCACGCTGCTCTCGCGCGAGGAAGGCAAGATCCTGTCGGAAGGTATCGGCGAAGTCGTCCGCGCGGGCCGTGTCTTCAAGTTTTTCGCAGGGGAGGCGGTGCGGCTTAACGGCGAGCGTGTCCGTTCCGTGCGCCCGGGCGTCGACATCGATGTGGTTCGCGAGCCAGAAGGTGTGATCGGCCTCATCACGCCCTGGAACTTCCCGATCGCCATCCCGGCCTGGAAGATCGCCCCAGCGCTGGCCTATGGCAACTGCGTGGTCTTCAAGCCGGCGGAAATGGTTCCCGGCTCGGCTTGGGCGCTCTCCGAAATCATCTCGCGCTCCGGACTTCCTGACGGTGTCTTCAATCTCGTGATGGGTCCCGGTTCCAAGGTCGGCCAGGCCCTCGTCGATCATCCGAAGGTGCGCGCCATCAGCTTCACCGGTTCGGTGCCGACGGGCAGCCGCATCGGTCTTGCCTGCTTCCAGAGTGGGAAAAAGGTCCAGATGGAGATGGGTGGCAAGAACCCGCTTGTCGTCCTGAACGACGCCGACCTGGACCTCGCGATCAATACGGCAGTCAACGGCGCGTTCTTCTCGACCGGCCAGCGCTGCACCGCGTCGAGCCGGCTGATTGTCGAGGACGGCATTCACGACAGGTTCGTCGAAGGCGTCGTCGCCAAGCTCTCCAAACTGCGCGTTGGGCACGCGCTCGACAAGGCGAGCGAGATCGGCCCCGTCGTCAGCGAGAGCCAGTTCGAGCAGGATCTGGACTATGTTCGCCTGGGCAAGGAAGAAGGCGCGCGGCTTGCATTCGGTGGTGAGCGGCTGAACCGCGAGCATCCGGGCTACTACATGTCGCCGGCGCTCTTTGTCGAGACGAGCAACGACATGCGCATCAATCGCGAGGAGATCTTCGGGCCCGTCGCAACAGTCATTCGCGCCAGGAACTACGACGACGCCCTCGAGATCGCAAACGACACGCAATTCGGCCTGTCGTCCGGCATCTGCACGACCTCGCTGAAATATGCCGAGGACTTCAAGCACAAATCCGCCGCCGGCATGGTGATGGTGAATCTTCCGACGGCCGGCGTCGACTATCACGTGCCGTTCGGCGGCCGCAAGGGCTCGTCTTATGGGCCGCGCGAACAGGGTGCCTATGCCCGCGAGTTCTATACGTCGGTCAAGACGGCCTACACCCTCGCATGAGACAGAAGAGGGGCCGGTGCGGCAAGCGGCGGCCCTTCCCCCAACAGCGCCGGAGTCGCTCTATTCAGGAGCCCTGGACCTTGTCCAGCAGCACTTTGCCCCCGTTCAGAATGTCGCTCATGATGGCCTCGGCGGCATCCTTCGGACGATGGTGCTCCAATGCCTCGAGGACGGCATAATGGTAATCAATCATATCGCGACCGCCAGCAAGATAGACATCAGCGATCAGCGGGCCTATCTGCAGCCAAAGCCGGCGCAGGATGCTGTGGAGGGTGGGCAGCTTCGCGATTGTCGCCAGTTGGAAGTGGAACGCCTGGTTGAGCTCGGCCCCGGCCAGGCGGTCGCCCTCCGCCAGTGCCTTTTCGTTTGCATCCAGGATCCTCCTCACATCCTGGATATCTTTCTGGCTCGCCACCGAAGCGGCTGTTTCCGCCGCCAACGCCTCAAGCCGGAGGCGAATAGCCCTGATTTCCAGGTATCGTGCCTTGGTCATGTGCGGGATCTGGATGTTGCGGGCGGTCTGGAAAACAAGTGCGTCGTCGTGGCTCAAGCGAAGAATGGCGTCTCGCACGGGCGTCACGCTCGTGCCCAGCTGCTCGGCAAGATCGCGAATCTTCAGACGGTCGCCGGGGTTGAATCGGCCCTTGATCAAGGCGTCGCACAGCGTTGCATAGACGGTATCACTCAGGTTCGCGTGGTTCAGGACTTGCAGCTCGTCCATTCCAGAGGATCCTTGCACTTCAGGCAAAAACTTGATGTATCATACATTGGATTCGGTCGGTGTTCGAGCGAGTCCAAGAAAGCCCACCCAGGTTTTCCTCCTCCATACTTATGAGCACGACTTGCTTATGAGTCGCGAGGCTCGCGTCGGTTCCGGCAGTCGCCATTGTGACAACGCTGTCACCAACCTGGCGACGTTGCGTCAAGGCCCACTATCTCGAAAGTTGCAAAAGCGAGCAGTGGGTGCCGGGGCACATGACATTGATCGTCCCGCGTTCGCATGGCGATGACGGAGCGCCAGCCCATTACGTGCCAGGGTCGACATCCTTCACGTGTGTCAGGAGGCCCTGGCCTCCGCGCTCGATATCCTCACGGATGGCATCGCGCGCTCCTTCTCCGTCGCCGGCCCGTAGCGCCGCGATTACGCGCAAGTGTGGATGCGGCTCCCAGTCCGGCAGCCCGGCGTCGTAGAGATGCGACAGGATCGGCCCGCAGCGTACCCAGAGGCTTTCGACGATATCGTAGACGATCGGCATGCGCCCAATGCGGCACAGGCTCAGGTGGAACTCGGTATTAAGGTCGACGGCCTTTTCGAACTGCTGCGAAAGATGGCACTGCGAGATTTGCCGATGGATAGCCTCCAACCCGTCGATTTCCTGCTTGGACGCACATCTGGCCGCTGCCGCTGCCGCGCGCCCCTCCAGATCGGTCCGAACCGCGCGGATCTCGAGCAATTGGTCGAGCGTGAGGGTGGGGACAACCACGGTTCCGCGTGCGTCGAGGGCCAACGCTTTCTCGCTCACGAGCCGCAGCAGGGCTTCGCGCATCGGCGTGGCACTGATCCCGAATCGTGCCGACATCGGCCGCAGGCGCAGGAGCGCGCCCGGTCGCAACTGCCCGCGCATCAGCGCCTGGCGCAGGTCGGAATAGGCGCGATCGCTCAGGTTCTCCTTGACGATCGGCTGCACCCAATCGGCCTCTTCCAGGGTCTTCGCACTATTTTCTTGCAGGCTTCTTGACACGCGTCACCTTCTTCGCAGATAGTGTTATAACAAATTACATATATCACAAACTTCGGCTTGTGCGAGCAGAAATCGTACACAGGGACGGGCGAGGAGGCCAGTCGCCGAAGCAAAAGTGGAGGAAAGCATGATCGCGCTGCGCAAGACCGTGGCCGCGTTTGGCGCCGAGCTCGTATCGCTCGGTGCTGCGCAGGCGCCCGGCTATGGGGAGCTGGCCATCGAGGTGGCGGCCGCCGGCATCTGCGGCAGCGATATCCATGCCTATGAGTGGACAGCTGGGTACGAGTTCATGACTGCAGTCATGCCGGTCACGATCGGCCACGAGTTCTCCGGCGTGGTGCAATCCGTCGGGGAGGGGGTAAGCGGCTTTCGAGCCGGCGATCGCGTCACCTGCTGGCCGACAAAGACCTGCGGTAAGTGTCACGCCTGCAGCGCCGGGCGGCCGCAGGACTGCGGCAACCGCAGCATCATCGGTCTTCACTGCGACGGCGGCTTCGCCGAGAGGGTCACGGTGCCGGCTTCCAACTGCCGCCGCATCCCTGACGGCCTGGATCTCGAAATTGCCGCGCTGACCGAGCCGCTATCGATCGCCGTCAACGCCGTCGATGTCGCCGAGGTGACGCCCGGCGACCGTACCGTCGTCCTCGGGCCGGGACCGATCGGCCTTGGCATTGCCTGGGTTGCTGCAAACCGCGGCGCCAATGTCCTGCTGGCCGGTTTCAACGACGCGGTCCGCCTCTCCCTCGCCCGCGAGATGGGCATCCCCCACATCGCCGATCTTGCCGAAACCAGTCTTGCCGACGCCGTTGCCGAGACCTTCGGCCAGCCGGCGGATCGCGTGATCGAAGCCACGGGCGTAGCCCAATCGGTCGCCGACGGCCTCGCGGTGCTGCGCTCCAGCGGCATTCTGGTGGCCGCCGGCATCCACTCGAGGCCGCTCCAGCTCGACCTCACCCGCTTCGTTCGCGAGAAGAAGCAGATACGCGCGGCTCACGACACGACATCGACGGCGCTCGAGGAGGCAATCCGATTGCTTGCCGAGAATGCCAGGACGCTCTCGCGCCTCATCACCCATCGGCGACCGCTATCGCAGGCCGTCGAAGCCTTCGAACTCGCCCGCAGCCGCCAGGCGGTGAAAGTGCTGCTGCTTCCCGGTGCTTTGAACCAGCAAATCAATGGAGAAGAGGCATGAGCGCCACCACCCGTGCCGTCATCGCATCCAGGCCGGGCGGGCCCGAGGTTCTTCAGATCGTCGAACGGCCGCGCCCCGTTCCCGGCGAAGGCGAGATGCTCGTGCGTGTCTGCGCCGCCGGCATCAACCGACCCGACGTGATGCAGCGTCAGGGTAACTATCCGCCCCCGCCGGGTGCCTCCGACATACTCGGGCTGGAGCTCGCGGGCTTCGTCGAAAGCCTCGGGTCCGGCGTGCGCCGCTTCAAACCAGGTGACCGGGTGATGGCGCTGGTCCATAGCGGCGCTTATGCCGAATGGGCGGTCGTGCAGGAGGCTTCCGCGCTTCCGGTGCCCGAGGGCATGTCCTTCGTGGAGGCCGGCGCCTTTCCCGAAACCTATTTCACGGTCTGGAGCAATGTCTTCGAGCGGGCGGGCCTGAAGCCGGGCGAGACGCTGCTCATCCATGGTGGCACGTCCGGCATCGGCACGACGGCACTGTTGCTCGCGAAGGCCTTCGGCGCCAAGGTGATTGTCACCGCCGGCTCGCCTGAGAAATGCGAGGCATGCCTGAAACTCGGCGCCGATGGGGCGATCGATTACCGCCGCCAGGATTTCGTGGCCGTATCGAAGGAACTTACAGGCGGTCGCGGCCCCGATGTCATCCTCGACATGGTCGGCGGCGACTATATCGCCCGCAACCTCGAGGCCGTCGCCGTCGATGGCCGCATCGCCCAGATCGCCTTCCAGAAAGGCTCGAAGGCGGAAATCGACTTCCTGCCGCTCCTGATGAAACGAATCACACTCACCGGTTCGACGTTGCGCGCCCGCCCGCTCGCCATGAAGGCGAAGCTTGCTGGCTCGCTCGAGGAGCACGTGCTGCCGGTTCTTGCGCGCGGCCAGGCGCGACCGCTGATCGACTCCACCTATCCCTTTGAAAAGGTCGCCGATGCCCATGCCCGCATGGATAGCGGCAGCCACACCGGCAAGATCGTTCTCGTTATGGACACGCAGGCATAGGCCTGCCCTCCGAAAGGCCAGGAAAGGAAATGAGCATGAACGTCATGAGCAGGTCACAGGCGACATCGAGCGCCGACAACATGACCGGCGCCCATCTGCTCGCCGCAGCCCTTCAGCGCCACGGCGTGAGGGAGATCTTCGGCCAGAGCATTCCCTCGGCCCTGTTCCTGGCCGCGCCCGATTACGGCATCCGCCAGATCGGCTACCGAACCGAGAACGCCGGCGCCGCCATGGCCGACGCCTTCGCGCGGGTCTCCGGCAAAGTCTCCGTCGTCACCGCTCAGAACGGGCCGGCGGCGACCCTCCTGGTGCCCGGCCTCGCCGAGGCGCTGAAGGCCTCGATCCCCGTCGTCGCGATCGTACAGGACGTTTCGCGCCGCTTTACCGACAAGAACGCCTTCCAGGAACTCGACCATCTTGCGCTGTTTTCGGGGGTCGCGAAATGGGTCCGCCGCGTGGCCGATCCGGCCCGCATCGACGACTATGTCGACATGGCCTTTACCGCCGCCGCGACCGGCCGCGCCGGCCCCGCGGTCCTGCTCGTCCCGCTCGACGTCCTGGACGAGCGCCCGGAGATCGACCCCGCACAACCGCGCCGCAGCGCGAGCCTTGGAACGTTCCCGCTCGACCGCACCGCTGCAGATCCGGCCCGGATCGCCGAGGCCGCTAGCCTTATCGCAAAGGCCAAAGCCCCGATCGTGATCGCCGGCGGCGGCGTGCATGCCTCGCAGGCATCCGCGGAGCTCTCTGCTTTGCAGGCGCTCGGCCTGCCGGTCGCAACCACCGTCATGGGCAAGGGCTCGGTCGACGAGACCCATCCGCTCTCGCTCGGTGTCGTCGGCTATTTCATGGCCCCGCGCGGTCGCACATCGCATCTGCGCAGCCTCGTGACCGAGGCCGACGTCGTGCTTCTCATTGGCAACCGCACCAATCAGAACGGAACCGACAGTTGGTCGCTCTACCCGAAGGGCGCGACCTATATCCATCTCGACGTGGACGGTGGCGAGATCGGCCGCAACTACGAGGCACTGCGCCTTGCTGGCGACGCCAAGCTGACGCTCGCGGCGCTGAAGCAGGCGCTGGAGAAAGAGGACCTGTTGGCACTTTCCACTCGCCGGAAGGCGCTCGAGGAGAAGATCGCCACCGGCCTTGCCGCCCATCGCGAGGACATGAAGAAACTCGTCGACATGGACGCAGCGCCGCTGCGGCCGGAGCGCCTGATGGCCGATCTCGACAGCGTGCTGACGCCGGAAAGCATCGTCGTCGCCGATGCCAGCTATTCGTCGATCTGGATCGCCAACTTCCTGACCGCCCGCAAGGCCGGCCAGCGCTTCATCACGCCGCGCGGCATCGCCGGCCTCGGCTGGGGCCTTCCCTATGCGCTCGGCGCCAAGGCGGCACGTCCGGATGCGCCGGTTGTCTGCCTTACCGGTGACGGCGGCTTCGGCCATGTCTGGTCGGAGATGGAGACGGCGCGCCGCATGAAGCTGCCGGTCGTCGTCATCGTGCTCAACAACCAGATCCTCGGCTACCAGAAACATGCCGAGCTCAGCCTGTTCGGCAATTTCACCGATGTTTGCGACTTCGAGGCGGTCGATCATGCGGCCATCGCACGGGCCATCGGCTGCAACGGTGTTCGCGTCGACCAGCCGGCAGACTTCCTGCCGGCATTGAAGGAGGCTCTCTCGCGCGACGAACTGACAGTCATCGACGTCATCACCGACGAGCGTGCGCATCCGCCGATCACCAGCTTTCAGGGGAAGGACGCCCTGAACTACTGAGACCTTGAGACCATCGTAACCAACGGCACTTCCGGGAGGAGAACATGAAACTGTCGTATCTTCTGAAGACTACCGTCGCAGCCATCGTGCTGTCGGCAACCGCTGCGCATGCCGATGTGAAGTTCGGGGCGCTTTATCCCTTCAGTGGCCAGCTCGCGCTTCTCGGGGAGGAGAGCGCACGCGGTCTGGAGATCGCGGTCGACGAGATCAATGCAGCCGGCGGCATCCAGGGCGAAAAGGTCGTCCTGGTTCGCGGTGACGCGGTCGACAACAACCAGGCGATCGGCGAGGCCCGCCGCCTCATCTCGCTCGAGCAGGTTGCGGCGATCTTCGGCACCTATTCGTCGGCGCGCTCGATCGCGGCAAGCCAGGTTGCCGAGCTTTCCGGCATTCCCTATTTCGAACTCGGTGCCGTTGCCGACGAGGTGACCGGACGCGGCCTCAAGTACCTATTCCGCACCAACCCTTATGCCGCCGACATGGGCAAGATGATCGTCGACATGGTCGCGGACAAGATCGCACCTGGCATCGGCAAGAAGCCGGAAGAGCTGAAGATCGGCATCATCTACGAAGACTCGAGCTACGGCACCTCCGTCTCGACGCACCAGGCCAACTACGCCAAGGAGAGGGGCCTGAACGTGGCCGTTTCCTCCGGCTATCCGGCGGCGACCGTCGACATGTCCTCGTTGGTGCTGGAGCTGAAGCAGGCCGGCGTCGACGTGGTGCTGCAGACTTCCTACCAGAACGACTCGGTCCTGTTCCTGCAGCAGGCCAACGAGGCCGGCTACAAGCCTGCGGCCGTCATCGGCGGTGGCGGCGGCTACTCCATGCAGCCGACGGCCGATGCAGTGGGCCATGACGTGATCGATGGCGTCCTTGACGTGGACTTCACCCAATACCTCGTCAACACCAAGGCGACGCCTGGCCTCGAGGCCTTCATCGAGGCCTACAAGGCGAAGTACGGTAGTGCGCCGCGCTCCGGCCATTCGCTGAACAACTATGTCGGCGCCAAGGCCATTCTCGAAGCGATCGGCAAGGCGGAGGGCTTCGAGCCTGACACTATCGTCGAGGCGGTCAAGGCCATGGACATTCCCGACGGTGCGACCGCCGCCGGATACGGCATCAAGTTCGGCGAGAACAACCAGAACGAACGCGCCGCTATGATGGGTATGCAGTGGCAGGGCGGCAAACTCGTCACGGTCTATCCCGACGCCGCGGCGACCGCGCCGATGCAATTCGCCGACTGAGGCGACCTCCCGAGCGGAAGGCGCAGCAGGTTGGTTGCGCCTTCCGAAGCTGTTCTCCTTGTTTCGCACGCTGCGGCCCGGTCGGTCTCGTCCCGTTCGCCGTGCCCAACAGACAGTGAGGCGTGATGGACACGTTTTTGCAAGTGCTTGCCAGCGGCCTGATGCTCGGCGCCCTCTTTGCCATCGTCAGTATCGGCCTGACCCTGATCTTCGGGATCGTCAAGGTCGTGAACTTCGCGCATGGCGAGTTCCTGATGATCGGGATGTACCTGGTCTACCTGATCACGGCCAAGCTTGGTCTCCATCCGCTCGTAACCGTCGTGGCGGTCGCGCCGCTCTTGTTCCTGGTGGGCGTCGCCACGCAGCGCTTCATCATCCAGCCGCTGATGAGTGCACGCGACGACCATATCCAGATCTTCGCCACAGTGGGTCTCTCCACGGCATTGATCAACCTGGCGCTCCTGATCTTCGGCGCCGATATCGCCAACACGCCTCCCGGCGGGCTGCGCATGCCCATTCAGATCGGGCCTGTCCGCGTCCTGCTCGGGCAGGTGATCATCCTGCTCGCTTCCGCAGCGCTCGTGGTCGGACTGCAACTCTTCCTGCAGCGGACGCAGATGGGCCGCGCCATTCGCGCCGTGGCGCAGAACCGCGCCGCCGCCCAGCTCATGGGTATCAATGTCAACCGCATCTACATGCTGACCTTCGGCATCGGTGCGGCCTGTGTGGGCTTCGCCGCCGCCATGGTCGCGCCCCTCTATCCGGCGTCCCCGACCATCGGCACCTATTTTGTGCTGACCGCTTTCGTGGTGGTGGTCCTCGGCGGCCTCGGCTCGATCGGCGGCGCCTTTGCCGGTGCGATGATCATCGGCCTGATCGACAGCTTCGCCGGCTTCTACATCGGATCCGATCTGCGCGAGGTCGCCGTCTTCGGCGTGTTCCTGCTGATCCTGATTCTCAAGCCTTCAGGTCTCTTCAGCGAGCGCCTCAACCTCTCGCATGTATCGCCATGAGGAAAGCCATGACAGATACCACGCTCGACAACACCGCTCCGACCGCTCGGACAAGTTCGGTTCCGCTAAAGAAGGCTGGGGCGCTGGGCGCGCTCTTGTTGGCGCTGCTGGCGGCACCGATTGCCATCGGCGACCAGTTCGTCGCACACATCTTCATCACCATCTTCATCTTCGCCGGTCTCTCGACCGCCTGGAACATCGTCGGCGGCTATGCCGGACAGCTCTCGCTCGGTCATGCCATCTTCTATGGCATCGGCGCCTACGCCGGCGTGATGCTGATGAACATCGGCATCTCGCCCTGGCTCGGGATGTTTGCCGGTGCGGCGGTGTCCGTCGTCGTCGCCGTTGCGATCAGTTATCCCTGCTTCCGCCTGCGCGGTCCGTTCTTCTCGCTGGCGACGATCGCTTTCCTCGAGGTGTTCCGCGTGCTCGCGCTGCACTTTCGGGAGTTCACCGGCGGTGCAACGGGTCTGATGATCCCGCTGAAATTCGGCTGGGAGTGGATGGTCTTCCGCGATCGCACACCTGCGCTTCTCATCGCCTTCGGCATGCTGGTCGTGGCGCTCGCCGTCGCCTGGTGGATCCGTTCGCACCGCCTGGGATTCCATCTGGTCGCCACTCGCGAGCGCCAAAGCGCTGCCCAGGCCGCAGGCGTGAACACCGTCAAGGTACGCCTCATCGCAGTCTCGGCATCGGCCGCGCTCACCGCCTTCATCGGTACGTTCCACGCCATGTACCTCACATTCATCGAGCCGGCGGCGATGTTCTCGCTGACAATGTCGATCCAGATCGCGATGTTCGCGCTGATCGGCGGTCTCGGTACAGTCGTCGGGCCGCTCGTCGGCGCCTTGTTCCTCGTGCCGCTCTCCGAACTTGCCCGCGGCTGGCTCGGCGCGCAGGCGCTCGGCCTGCACGGCTTTGTCTACGGCGTCGTGTTGGTCCTCGTCGTGCTCTTCATGCCGAATGGCCTGATGGGCATCCTCGGGCGCTACTTCGGCAGCGCCGTACCGGAGCGCGGAACTCAGTCGGCTTCGGTTGCCGCTGCCCCGCGTGCCGCCGAGCGCCCGCCGATCGGCAACGACATCCTGGTCGCGGAGCATCTGGACAAGCACTTCGCCGGACTGCACGTCACCAACGACGTCAGCTTCTCGCTAAAGGAAGGCGAAATCCTCGGCCTGATCGGCCCGAACGGCGCCGGCAAGACCACCGTCTTCAACATGCTCTCCGGCTTCCTCGAGCCGGACAGCGGCTCGGTCAGGGTTCGGGCCGAGGACGGCTCCTGGCAGGCGCCGCTGACGCCGGGGGATTTCGCTGCGATCGGCGTCGGCCGAACCTTCCAGATCGTCCAGCCCTTCGCGGCGATGACGGTCGAAGAAAACATCATGGTCGGCGCCTTCCACCGCCACCGCGACGTCAACGACGCCCGCGAGGCGGCACGCGAGACGGCATTCCGCATGGGTCTCGCTCCCTGGCTCCACGCCGAGGCGAGGGGGCTCACCATCGGCGGGCTGAAGCGGCTGGAAGTCGCCCGCGTCATGGCCATGAAGCCGCGGATCCTGCTCCTCGACGAGGTCATGGCCGGCATCAACCAGACCGACGTCCGCCGCGCCATCGACCTCATGCTCTCCATTCGTGACAGCGGCGTCTCGATCATCGCCATCGAACATGTGATGCAGGCGGTGATGTCGCTGTCGGATCGTGTGGTGGTGCTGAACTCCGGCCGGATCATCGCGGAGGGCAAGCCCCAGAATGTCGTGCGCGATCCGCAGGTGATCGAGGCCTATCTCGGAAAGGAATTCACCCATGCTCAGGCTTGAAGGCATTCACGCAGGATACGGCGCGACAACCATCTTGCACGACGTCTCGCTCGACGTTCAGCCGGGCGAGGTCGTAACCATCGTCGGAGCCAACGGCGCCGGCAAGACGACGACACTGCGCACCATCGCCGGCCTGATCAAGCCCACCGCGGGACGTATCACATTCGAGGGGCAGGATATCACCAGGCTTCCCGCGCATGAGGTCGTCGATCTCGGTATCACGCTCATCCCGGAAGGCAGGCAACTCTTTGCGGACATGACCGTGCATGAAAACCTGCTGATGGGTGCCTATCGCGCGGAAGCGCGCGCGAAGCAGAAGGATACGCTCGACCACGTGCTGTCGCTCTTTCCCCGCGTGCGGGAGAGGCTGAACCAGAGCGCCGGTTCTCTTTCCGGCGGCGAACAGCAGATGGTGGCGATCGCAAGGGGCATGATGGCCCGCCCGAGACTGCTGATGTTCGATGAGCCGTCGTTGGGTCTCGCGCCGATCGTCGTGCAGCAGGTCTTCGACGTCATCGATACGATCGTCAAGACGGGTGCCACGGTCCTGATCGTCGAGCAGAACGTCTTTCATACGCTCAAGGCCGCCGACCGCGGCTATGTCCTCGAAAACGGCGAGATCGTCCTTTCGGACAGCTCCGATGCGCTGCTTACGAACGATCACGTCCGTCAAGCCTATTTGGGAATTTGATGATGCCTGTAAGAGAAGAAAACCCTTGCTCCATCTCGTACCGTCCGAGCCATGCCGGCCGCCGCGTGCTCGTCACCGGTGGCGGTCGCGGAATCGGACGGGCGATCGCGCTCGGCTTTGCCGCCCGCGGCGCGACCGTCGGCGTCGCCGACATGAACGCGGACGACATCGCCGAGACCGTGGCGCTCATCAAGGCCGATGGTCACGGTGAGGGCCTGCCGCTTCTTCTCGATGTTGCAGATTACGGCGCAGTCGAAGCCGGCCTTGACGATGCCGCAAGGACCATGGGCGATGCTTTCGACACCGTCGTCAACAATGCAGGCATTTCGCCGAAGCACGATGGGGTGGCGCATAGGGTCTGGGAGATGGATCCCACGGAATGGAACCGCGTGGTTGCCGTCAACCTCTCCGGCCCGTTCAATACGATCCGTGCGCTCACGCCATCAATGCGCAAGGCCGAGCGCGGCTGGATCGTCAACATGTCGTCGGTGGCGGGCAAGACCTATTCGCCGATCGTCGCCTGCCACTACGCGGCGACGAAATCGGCGCTGATCGGTTTCACCAAGCACCTTGCAGCCGAACTCGGCCCCTATGGCATCCGGGTCAATGCGCTGGCGCCCGGCCGCATCGAGACCCCGATGGTGCGCGGCGTCGCGCGCGAGATCAACGACGAGCAGGTGAAGCTGACGCCAATGGGCAGGCTGGGTCAGCCGGAGGAGGTGGCGGATGCCGCCGTTTATCTGACCTCGGCGGAATCAAGCTTCGTCACCGGGCAGACGATCGACGTCGCCGGCGGTCTTTACATGACGTGAAAGACCAGGTTTCGAGCCCACTGCAACAGACGAGATCACCGATGTCGTTCCAGAACGTAATCGCCGCAGAACGGCGTTCGGCGTCCAATGCCTGGCGCCAGACCAATCCTTCCAACGTCCGAGCGATACGGAGCATGGCATGACGGACGCACCCGCCCACCGGATCACGGGTAAGACCCGCATCTACGGTATTCTTGCCGATCCGATCCACCACGTGAAGACGCCGGAAGTCATGGCCGAGGTCTTTGCTCGTCACGGCGTGGACGCGGTGCTGATCCCCTTCCATGTCAAACCCGAAGGGCTGGCGACGCTGGTGTCCGGCCTGAAGACGATGGAGAATTTCGGCGGTTTCATTGCGACCGTGCCGCACAAGCCGGTCATGCTCGGGCTCTGCGACGGGGTGACCGGAGAGGCCCGCAACATCGGCGCCGTCAATTGCGTCCGGCGCGAGGCGGACGGCCGCATGGTGGGGACGATGCTCGACGGCATCGGCTTCGTCGTGGCGCTTCGGACGGTAACCGGCTTCGAGCCGGAGGGCAAACGCGCCTACGTGGCCGGTGCCGGGGGTGCAGCCTGCGCGATTGCCTTCGCGCTGGCCGATGCCGGTGTCAGCCACCTCACCATCGCCAATCGCACCATCGACAGGGCCGAGGCTCTGGTGGGGCGGCTGCGGCAGGCGCATCCCGGCCTCTCGCTCTCGACCGATGCCGCGTCAGTGGCCGACCACGATCTCGTCGTCAATGGCACATCGCTCGGCATGAAGGAGACCGACGCGCCGCCTCTCGATTTCTCCAGGCTCTCTGCCGGTCAGGTCGTCGCCGACGCGATCATGGACCCGGTGATGACGCCGCTTCTGAAGGCGGCGGAGGCGATCGGGTGCCGCATCCAGCGCGGCCTGCCGATGCTGCAATGCCAGATCGAACTCATGGCGAAGCACATGGGGGCGATCGCGTGATGGCCGGGCAGGACGCGCTCCTCGATCAACTGCGGACGATCTGCGGGCCCGCAGCCGTGCTGACGGCGCCGAGCGACATCGAGCCCTATGCCGTCGACTGGAAGCGGAGCTTCGTTGGGAGCCTGCTCTGTGTCGTGCGTCCGGGCAACACCGGCGAAGTGGCGAAGGTCGTCGCCGCCTGCCGCAAGCACGGCGCATCGATCGTGCCGCAGGGCGGCAACACGGGCCTTGCCGGTGGAGCGACGCCCGACGCCAGTTCGTCGCAGGTGCTGCTGTCGCTCAACCGCCTGACCAAGATCCGCAGCCTGGACCCGGTCGGCATGACCGTGGAGGTCGAGGCCGGCGCGATCCTGCAGTCCGTCAAGGAGGAGGCCGCGAAGCGGGAGCGGATGCTGCCCGTCAGCCTCGCGGCCGAGGGATCGGCCACGATCGGCGGCATCGTCTCCACCAATGCCGGCGGCGTCAACGTGCTGCGCTACGGGATGACGCGCGCGCTGGTGCTCGGGCTCGAGGTCGTGCTTGCCGACGGTTCGATCGTCGACGGCCTCCGGCACCTGCGCAAGGATAATGCGGGCTACGACTGGAAGCAGCTCTTCATCGGCGCCGAAGGAACGCTCGGCATCGTCACGGCGGCCGTCCTGCGGCTCGTGCCGGCGCCGCGCCACAGCGTCACTGCGCTGCTCTCCGTAGCCGACGTGGAAACGGCGATCGCGCTCTACGCGAAGGCCCAGAGCGAGATCGGCGATGCGCTTTCCGCCTTCGAGCTCATCTCGGGGGAATCGATTGCGCTCGTCGAGAGGCACGCCGGCCTGAAAAGTCCGATTGCCGCCGGCGAGTGGTTTCTGCTGATTGAAGCAGCGTCTAGCCTGACCGGGCTCGAGATTGCGATGGAAGCGCTGTTTGCCGCCGCCTTCGAGGAAGAGCTTGCCCTTGACGGTGTCGTGGCCGCGAGCCGTCAGCAGGCGCAATCGCTGTGGGCGCTGCGTGAACACGTGACGGAGGCAGAGGCGCGGGAGGGCCGCGGCCTGAAGCACGACATCTCGGTGCCGCTCACCGCCATGCCTGCTTACCTCGCGGACGCACGTGCCGCGGTGGCTGCCGTCTCGGGCGCGGCACGGCTCAACGTCTTCGGGCATCTCGGCGACGGCAATCTTCATTACAACGTGCTGCTGGGACCCGAGGACGATCCGGCTGCGGTCAATCGCGCGGTTCATGATGCAGTCGTTCGCCACCGCGGTTCGATCTCGGCCGAACATGGGCTCGGCCAATATCGCGTGGGCGAGTGGCAGCGCACGAAGGCGGTCGCTGAACAGGCGCTTGCCCGTGCTATCAAGCAGGCGATCGATCCCGCTGGTCTCTTCAATCCCGGAAAGGTGCTGCCCGCGCCGGCCAAAGGAGGTGCGGCGTGAAGGCTGCGGCGGAAACCTTCGACTACATCATCGTCGGCGGCGGCAACGCCGGCTGCGTACTCGCCAACCGCCTGACGGAATCCGGCCGCCACAGCGTGCTTCTCCTCGAAGCCGGCGGCGTCGGTCGTAGCCCGTGGATCGGGATCCCCGCCGGCTTCTCCAAGCTGCTGGTCGATCCGACCTACAATTGGCGCTTCA
Organism: Sinorhizobium psoraleae; assembly: GCF_013283645.1. Classification (GTDB taxonomy): domain Bacteria; phylum Pseudomonadota; class Alphaproteobacteria; order Rhizobiales; family Rhizobiaceae; genus Sinorhizobium; species Sinorhizobium psoraleae. The sequence continues at coordinate 205,823 of NZ_JABEKV010000003.1, read as the reverse complement.
AGTCCGAACCGGAAGAGGCGACGAAGAACCGCGTCATCGCCGTGCCGCGCGGCAAGGGCCTCGGCGGCTCGACGCTGATCAACGGCATGATCTACGTGCGCGGCCAGCCCCGGGATTATGACGGCTGGGCCCAGGCAGGCTGCCGCGGCTGGAGTTTCGACGATGTCCTGCCCGTCTTCCGGCGCATCGAAGATTATGACGGCCCCGCAAACGATCTGCGGGCGCATGGAGGTCTCTTGCCGCTCAGCACCGTCGCACTCCGCCCGGAAATCGGCGAGGCCTTCATCAGGGCTGCCGAAAAGGCCGGTTACGCGCGCAATCCCGACTACAACGGCGAGAGCCAGGATGGCTTCGGCTACTATCAGGTGAACCAGCGCGGCGGCCGCCGCGTCAGTGCCGCCGAAGCCTATCTGAAGCCGGCAATGAAGCGCCAGAACCTCAGCGTCCGGACCGGGGCGCATGTCCTTTCCGTCGATCTCGATGGAAAGCGGGCAACCGGGGTCACCGCGCGTATCGGCGATGCCAAGCTCCGTTTCAAGGCGAGGGCGGAGGTCATTCTGGCGGCGGGTGCGGCGCAGACGCCGCAATTGCTGGAACTTTCCGGCATCGGCAACCCGGCAATTCTGCAGAACCTTGGCCTCGCGGTGGCTCATGCTCTCCCGGGGGTCGGGGAAAACTACATCGACCACTTCTGCACCCGCATGAACTGGCGGGTGAAACGGCCGGTCACACTGAACGAGCAGACGCGCGGGGTGAAGCTGGCAATGGCCGTTGCGCAGTATGCCGCCACCCGTCGCGGCATACTCACGCTTGGTACCGGCCTCGTTCACGGTTTCGTGCGGACCCGCGAAGGGCTGGAAGGCCCGGATGTTCAGTACTTCTTCATGCATGCAAGCTATGCGAACGCCGCCGAGCGGGTGCTGGACCGCAAGCCCGGCATGACCATCGGGGTGACGCAGCTGCGGCCGCAGTCGCGCGGAACCATCCATGCTGTTTCGCCGGACCCGCTTGCGGCCCCCTCGATCCGGCCCAATTTCCTCGCGGAGGAAGAGGACCGCCGCGTCATGGTGGAAGGCATGAAGATTGCCCGCCATATCGTCGAACAGGCGCCGATGGATGCCTTCCGCGATATGGAAACAAGCCCCGGGCCTGATTGCCGCACGGATGCGGATTGGCTGGATTTCGCCCGTTCCAATGGCCAGACGATTTACCACATCTGCGGCACATGCCGGATGGGAACGGACGAGAAAGCCGTGGCGGACCCGACGCTGAAGCTGCGCGGCATTGAAGGCCTACGCATCGCCGACGCCTCGATCATGCCGAAGATGGTATCCGGAAACACCCAGGCGGCCGTCTTCATGATTGCGGAAAAGGCGGCGGACATGATCCTGGCTGACGCTGCAAAATAGGTCGGCGTCGACGGCATCACGGTCAACTGCGTCGCCGTTGCGGGGCATCACCGTACGGTGAGTCACGACGTCTCGGGCGATCTCGCAGGGCAGGCGGTGGCAGAGTTCCTGACAGAGCGGCACGGCACCAAGGACTTTTTCATCCTCAACACCGATTACATTTCCGGAACAAGGCACGGCCAGCGCCGTTGAGGTTATAGTTCAAAAAGGAGGGTGTACATCATGGCCAAAGAGGGTCGACGTCCTGATCGCAAGGAAGGTGAACGCCGGGACAGCAAGAAACCCGGCACCATAGTGGCCGGTCCGGACGCCCATGCGCGGGAACGTGCCGGGAAGGCACCATCGAAGCGCGGCGGCAGGCAGATGGACGACCCTGCGGGTGATCCGGCGAATCGTTCCGAACGGTCTCGCGCGGAAAACAAGTGACCCACCCCCGGGAAAACCCAGGGATGGGGCATGCGATTCCGAGGGAGCCTTATTCGGACAGATCGAAACGATCGGCGTTCATGACCTTCGTCCAGGCGGCGACGAAGTCCTTGACGAACTTCTCCTTGTTGTCGTCCTGGGCATAGACTTCGGCATAGGCCCGCAGGATGGAGTTCGAGCCGAAGACGAGGTCCACGCGCGTGGCGGTAAATCTGGTCGTTCCGGCCTTGCGGTCGCGAATCTCGTAGAGATTGTTACCGGTCGGCACCCAGGAATAGGCCATGTCGGTCAGCGTCACGAAGAAGTCCGTCGTCAATGCGCCGGCGCGATCCGTGAAGACGCCGTGCGCCGTTCCACCATGGTTCGTGCCGATCACCCGCATGCCACCGACCAGCGCCGTCATTTCCGGCGCAGTGAGGCCCATGAGCTGGGCGCGGTCGAGCAGCAATTCCTCCGGGCTGACCACATAGTCTTTCTTCAGCCAGTTGCGGAAGCCGTCAGCGAGCGGTTCCAGCGGCGCAAAGCTTGCCGCATCGGTCTCATCGGCAGTCGCATCGCCACGACCCGGGGCGAAGGGCACCTCGATATCAAAGCCAGCAGCCTTCGCTGCCTGCTCCACACCGTAATTGCCTGCCAGCACGATCACGTCGGCGAGGCTGGCGCCGGACTCTGCGGCGATCGGCTCGAGCGCCGAGATAACACGGGCCAGACGCGCCGGTTCATTGCCTTCCCAGTTCTTCTGGGGAGCCAAGCGGATGCGCGCACCGTTTGCACCGCCACGGAAATCCGAACCACGGTAGGTGCGGGCGCTATCCCACGCGGTCGTGACCAGGTCCGAAACCGAAAGACCGGAGGCCGCGATCTTTGCCTTGACGGCGTTGACGTCGTAGTCCTTGCGTCCGGCGGGAACCGGATCCTGCCAGATGAGGTCTTCGGTGGGCGCGTCGGGACCGAGATAGCGGGTCTTCGGACCCATGTCGCGGTGTGTGAGCTTGAACCAGGCGCGGGCGAAAGCGTCCGAGAATGCTTCGAAATCGTTCATGAAGCGCAGGGAGATCTCGCGGTAGATCGGGTCCACCTTCAGCGCCATGTCCGCGTCAGTCATCATCGGGTTGTGGCGGATCGAAGGATCTTCCACGTCAACCGGCCTGTCCTGTTCGGCAATCGAGACCGGCTCCCATTGGGTCGCGCCGGCCGGGCTCTTCACCAGGTGCCAATCGTGTTCGAACAGCATCTTGAAGAAGCCATTGTCCCACTTGGTCGGTTCGGTGGTCCAAGCGCCTTCGAGGCCCGAAACAACCGTGTCGCGGCCGATGCCGCGGCCCTTCGTATTCATCCAGCCCAGGCCCTGGAGTTCCGGGCCTGCAGCCTCCGGATCGGGGCTGAGATCGAGCGGGTTGCCGTTACCGTGGGTCTTGCCGATCGTATGGCCGCCAGCAGTGAGCGCCACGGTTTCTTCGTCGTTCATACCCATACGAGCAAAAGTCTCGCGCATTTGCGCGGCGGTTGCCAGCGGATCCGACTTCCCGTTGACGCCTTCGGGATTGACGTAGATGAGACCCATCTGTACGGCGGCAAGCGGGTTGTCGAGCGTCTCAGGCCTGGAGACATCGCCGTAGCGGCCGTCGCTCGGCGCGAGCCACTCCTTCTCGTCACCCCAGTAGGTATCCTTTTCCGGATGCCAGATGTCCTCGCGGCCAAAGGCGAAGCCGAACGTCTTGAGACCAGCAACCTCATAGGCGATCGTGCCGGCGAGCGCGATCAGGTCGGCCCAGGAAATCTTGTTGCCGTACTTCTTCTTGATCGGCCAAAGCAGTCGGCGGCCCTTGTCGGTGTTGACGTTATCGGGCCAGGAATTGAGCGGTGCGAAACGCTGGTTGCCGGTGTTGGCGCCGCCGCGGCCGTCAGAGGTGCGGTAGGACCCCGCCGCATGCCAAGTGACACGAGCCATCATGCCGACATAGCTGCCCCAATCCGCCGGCCACCAATCCTGGCTGTCCGTCATAAGCGCACGCAGGTCGGCCTTCAGGGCTTCCACGTCCAGCTTCTTGAGCTCTTCCCGATAGTCGAACTCCTTGCCCAGCGGATCGGTCTTGGTGTCGTGTTGGTGCAGAATGTCGAGGTTCAGCGCGTTGGGCCACCATTCCATGACAGATTTGCCAAGGGCAGTGTTACCGCCGTGCATGACCGGACATTTGCCGGCCGGTTTCGTCTTTGCGTCCATATTTGCTCTCCGATGGGGTTGCCTAGACAGAAAGGAGCGACTGAAAGTGGCCCATGGAGCGCCCGCTTTCGAAGGCGGCCATAACCATCAAGACCCACTAGCAGTACCGATGCAGTAGCCAAGCCTGACGATAAATTCCAATTGTATATTCTAAAGGCTCCCATATGCTGAGGTTATGATTGGGTTGTCCATGAAACACCTGCGCTATTTCGACGCCCTCGCGAGATTGGGCCACTTCGGACGGGCGGCTGAGGCATGCGCAATTTCCCAGCCGGCGTTGTCCGTGCAGATAAGGGAATTGGAAGACTTGATCGGTGCTCCCTTGGTGGAAAGAGGGGGCCGGAAAATTCGTCTCACAGGCCTTGGCGAGGAGTTCGCAGGAAGGGTTCGCTCGATCCTGCGCTCAGTTGACGAACTACAGGACCTGGCGCGCGCGGCGCATGGTCCGCTCGCCGGTCGCCTTCGAATCGGCGTTATTCCTACTGTCGCGCCCTATCTTCTTCCCGATATCATAAAGACGCTCACCCAGCGCTACCCCGGTCTGGAACCCAGGCCGCGCGAGGCAATCACTCAGAAGCTGATCGAAAACCTCTTGGAAGCCCGGCTCGACGCGGCGATCGTCGCACTGCCGGTTTCCGAACCTGCGCTGGAAGAGGTCCCGCTCTTCGATGAGGAATTCGTGTTGGTGCGTCCACTGGAAGATGCGGGCAAACCGGTGCCCAGTTCCGACAAACTTCACGAGATGAAGCTGCTGCTGCTTGAGGAGGGCCACTGCTTCAGAGACCAGGCCCTTTCCTTCTGCAATGTCTCGGCCTTGCCTACACGCGAGTTGATGGAGGGGAGCTCTCTTTCCACACTTGTCCAGATGGTGGGTGCCGGCATCGGCGTCACTCTCGTTCCGCAGATGGCGGTTTATACGGAGACGCTATCCGCCAGGGTGTGCATGTCTCGCTTGGCCAAGCCGCGTCCTTCTCGGACCATAGGAATGGTGTGGCGGAAGACGAATCCCCTGTCTTCACAGTTCACCCGGATCGCCGAGATCGTTCGCGAAGTCGGGTTGCAAAAACAAGGTCAAATGCAGGATCTACTGCGCAGTTGAGTTGCCGAGCAGGGACCGGAGAGAGCGATGTCTCAGGTGGCGTCAGCTTAGATCGCCAAGAGCACTTTTGTTGCTTGGGCCGTTATTGGGGTCACCCTGCTTGCTGTTTATGCAAGCGTAAACTCAACAGCTTCGTGAATTTGACGGAGCTAAGCGCGCCGAACGCACGCGCACTAGACCGCCTCAAGCTGGCTGAATCGAACCGGGATGAGTTCGCGGGCCTCGAGTTGTCCTGCCGAATCCTTGTCTATGACAGTCAGCAACTGTTCTTCCGAGCCCACAGGAAGAACCAGACGGCCCATCGGCTTGAGCTGCTCAAGCAAAGCCGGCGGCGGCTCCTCAGCCGCTGCCGTGACCAGGATCTTGTCGAATGGCGCGCGCTCAGGCCAGCCGCGGGACCCGTCGCCGATACGAATGCCCACATTTGACATGCCGAGGCGCTGCAGGAGAGCCTCGGCATGGCTTGCGAACTCCTCGATGATTTCGACGCTCCAAATTTGGCCGGCGAGTTCGGCGAGGATTGCGGCTTGGTAGCCAAGCCCGGTGCCGACCTCGAGCACGGACTCATGCGGTTGGGGTGCAAGGAGATCAGTCATCAGAGCGACGATGAAGGGCTGCGACAGGGTTTTATCGAAGCCGATCGGCAGCGGCATGTCCTCGTAGGCAAAAGGTGCAACCGCGGCAGGTACGAAGAGATGCCGCGGCACCTGCCGCATCGCTGCCAACACCCGCTCATCGAGCGCCGACTTGCCGAGTTCTTCGCTTGCAAGGTCAGTTTGGATTTCGATGACCTCGACCATATGCCTGCGCAGAACCGCGAGGTGCTTTTCGGTCATTGGCTTCATGAGCGCGGGCTCTCCTCCGCCAGTTTGCCGCCAGCGGCCTTTCAACATTAAACGGCCACGGATAGACGATAGCAAGATCAAAAGCTGAACGATGGCCTCAACGAGCCGGCGCCTCAACATCTAAGAGGGCGGGAGCCGACCGTCCACGCGAATCATCTGGCGACCGCTCTGCGCCACTTGCTGAACTTACCGCTGCATCATCATGCCGATGGAGCCCATCCCGGGTCCGAGGAGAGGCCGGCTATATCGAAGCCCATAAACAGGCTAAGTCGGTGATCGACGTCAGCAAGCTGGAATCGGTTTTGAAGGCCAAAGGGCTGATCATAGACATCCGAGCCGGGCTTGCTGCCGTGTGGTGTTTCCATTCTATCCTCGCAAGGAGGTTTCATGACCTTCCCTCTATTTGATCTTTCCGGTTCCCGCGCGTTGGTGACGGGATCGTCCCAGGGCATTGGCTATGCGCTCGCGCGCGGTCTGGCCGAGCACGGTGCGGCCATCATTCTGAACGGCCGCGACCGCGACAAGCTTGAGAATGCAGCCCAATCGCTGCGAAGCGCCGGGCACGAGGTGTCCGTTTCCGACTTCGACGTCACCGACCATGCTGCCGTTGGGCGGGGGGTGAATGCCATCGAGAAGGATATCGGACCGATCGATATCCTGATCAACAATGCCGGCATGCAGTTCCGCACCCCGCTCGAAGACTTTCCTGTCGATCGCTGGGAACAGTTGCTCAAGACCAATATCTCCAGCGTCTTTTATGTCGGCCAGGCGGTTGCTCGCCACATGATCGGGCGAGGGCGCGGTAAGATCATCAACATCGCCTCGGTGCAGAGTGAACTCGCCCGTCCCGGCATCGCGCCCTATACGGCGACCAAGGGGGCGGTGAAAAACCTGACGCGCGGCATGTGTACGGATTGGGCGCGATACGGCCTTCAGATCAATGCGATCGCTCCCGGCTATTTCAAGACACCGCTCAATCAGGCGCTGGTCGACAGCACCGAGTTCTCGTCCTGGCTGGAGAACCGCACGCCGGCCGGCCGCTGGGGCAATGTCGAGGAACTGGTCGGCGCGGCGGTCTTCCTGGCAGCCGGGGCTTCCTCCTTCGTCAACGGACACACGCTCTATGTCGACGGCGGCATCACGACCAGCCTCTAAGGCGGCGAGCGCCCTCGGCCCGATCGTGATGATGGACGTATCCGGCTGCGGCAAAAGCTCGGTCGGGGAGCGGCTCGCCGGTTATCTCGATTACCCGTTCGTGGAACGCGATAGCCTGCATCCTGCGACCAAGTCGACAAGATGCGGAGGACATTCCTGCATCGAGTCCGTCTCACAGAAGGCAGCCGTCGCGTTGAAATAAGGGGCGAGCATGGAGGCGGTCACGAAGATGAGCGAGGCGACAAAGCTTCCGAACAACGTCCCGGAGCTTAAGGTCAAGTTCGCCTCCAGGGCTCTTAGACTTCCAGAACCGCTTGAGCAGGTCGCTCGGCTGGCCCACGTCTGATAAGACGCGCGGCGCTGTCGTTCGACTGTCTTGCCTCGCGCGGAACGAACATTATCGACATCAGACCGGCAGACCGGTCTGTTTCCGCAAGCTCTTGTCGAAAGCGGATTCGGGGACGAAACGGCGCAGCAAGCGAACTTGGCCGGCCAGTTTGCCCGCGGTGTAACGTCTTCTCGGCGCCTTGGCCGTAGCCGCTTTGACAACCGTCTCTGCCACAATCTCGGGGTCGTCGCCTTTTTCGACGCTCTCGCGCATCTGGACTTCCATGTCTGCGCGCACCGCATCGTAGACAGCAAGCGAACGATCGGGCCTGGTTATGTTTTCCTCGAAGGCGGTGCGGGTATAGCCGGGCTCGACGAGCGCCACCCGAATTCCGAATGTGCGCAGTTCGTGATCGAGCGATTCGGAATAGCCTTCGACGGCATGTTTGGTCGATGCATAGAGAGCATTGTAGGGCGACGGGATCAGCCCCAGAATGGAACTCATGTTGATGATCCTGCCCTTCCCTTGACTCCGCATTGTTGGCAACACCGCGTTGGTGACGCGAAGAACGCCGAAGACGTTCACGTCGAACAGTGCCTGAGCCTGGGCAGTTGAGGACTCCTCCGCTCCGCCGAGCAGTCCAATGCCGGCATTGTTGACGAGCAGGTCGATACGCCCTGTCTCGGCTAGCACCTCCTCGATCAGTTTCGCCACGGATGCGTCATCGGTCACGTCACAGCTCAACATGGTGACGCCGTCGGATCCTTCGGCCGCCGCACGGCGGCTGGTTCCGAAGACCCGAAAGCCCGCGCGCTGAAGGGCTCTGGCCGTTGCGCGCCCGATGCCGGTCGATGCGCCAGTCACCAGGGCGACGCCAAGATTGGCTTTGTTCATGGAAACCACTTCCTTCTTTGTGCTGATTTCGGTTGCAAATGACGTAAGCGCTCTCGTTCATGCTGCCCGCTAAGCTTCAGCCACGGGCATTCCGGCACCGGCCAATTTGTCCGTCCAACGTCGGAACACGGCGCTGGCGTTGACACCTCCGAAGCCGAAACCGTTGGAGATCGCGTAGTCCATCTCCGCGGGCCGGGCCTGATTTGCGACGAAGTCAATCCCGTCGCCGGCCGGATCAGGAGCGCTCAAATTGAGCGTTGGCGGGGCCACCTGATCCCTGAGCGCCAGGATCGTGAAGATGGCTTCGAGCCCGCCGGCAGCTCCGAGCAGGTGTCCGGTCGCGGACTTCGTTCCGCTGACAGCTATGCTGGATTCTGCGCCGAAGACCCTCTTGATCGCCGCTATTTCCCCGAGGTCGCCGACCGGCGTGGAGGTCGCGTGCGCATTGAGGTGGCGGATCTCTCGCGGCGAAATTCCGGCCTGGGCAATCGCGATCTCCATGGCCCGGCGCGCACCATCGCCGTCCTCGGGACCGGAAGTGACGTGGTGAGCGTCCGCAGTCGTGCCGTAGCCGACGAGCTCGGCTAGGGGTTTTGCACCGCGCGCAAGCGCGTGGCTCAATGCCTCGATGACCAGGATGCCGGCGCCTTCGCCCATGACGAAGCCGTCACGCAACATGTCGAAGGGACGCGAGGCCTGATAAGGTATGTCATTGAACCCCGTCGAAAGAGAGCGTGCCGCGGCAAAACCGCCGAGGCTGACAATATTCATGCATGCTTCCGTTCCGCCGCACACCGCAATGTCGGCTTCATTGGCGCGGATAAGACGAGCCGCATCGCCGATCGCCTGAATGCCGGCCGCGCACGCCGTCACCGGCGCGCCGAGCGGACCTTTGAAGCCGTAGCGGATGGAGATTTGTCCAGCTGCCAGGTTCACCAGGAATGACGGCACCGTGAAGGGTGAAAGCCGTCGGGCACCGCGCTGATCGACCGTTCGCACCGCTTCAGTTATGGCGGGGAACCCGCCGATGCCCGACGCGATGATCGTGGCGGTGCGGGCACGGTCGTCTTCGGAGGCCGGCTTCCATTCCGCCTGAGCAAGCGCCTCTTCCGCCGCCGCCAACGCGAAGAGAATAAACCGGTCGACCTTGCGCTGATCCTTTGGAGCAAAGACGGTATTCGGATCGAAGCCAGCTTCGGGGTCTTCTTCCAGGGAGGGAACCGTCCCGCCGATCTTCGCCGGCAGGTCACCGACGACGCCGTCCGGAAGCCGCCGGATTCCCGAACGACCAGACAAGAGCCGAGACCAGGACGTCGCCACATTGGCTCCGAGCGGACTGACTGCTCCCATGCCTGTGATAACGATACGGCGCATGTGCTCTCCAGTTGTCATTTTGTTGGATCCGTCTGCGCGGCTACAGGGATAACGGCGCTACGGAGTGGCGGGGATGGCGTCATGCTTCCCCGGCGGAGACCGAAATCCGCCGAACTTCGTCGGCAGCTACGTTGAGAAACCGCTCCGACATCTCTTGATCATTCAGGATGCGAGAGATCGTCACGGCGCCCACCATGAGCGACAGCATCGCCATGGCTTTGCCAGAGGTTTCTGGACCTCCCGTCGCCGGCATCAATTTCGCGAGGATTTGAAGATGCGCTTGAATTCCGTCCTGGAATGAGGCTCGCACCTCCTCGCTTTGACGCGCCGCGTCAGCGCCGAGCGCCACCAATGGGCAACCGTCGCTCATCTCTTCGCGATGTCCCGTCGACAGGTAGAGCTCAATAACGGCCTCAAGGGGATCAGGGCTGGCGGCAGCGACGTCCGACCATCGGCGCGTTGCGTGCTCCATCGCCCGCCTCGATGCCTGCGCCGCAAGATCGTCCTTGGATTCGAACTGCTTGTAGAATCCGCCCTGGGTCAGGCCGGCTCCCTTCATCAGATCCTTGAGCCCGATGCCATCAAAGCCGCGCTCTCGAAAAAGCCGGCTCGCCGCATTGATGACCGCTTCGCGATTTGCCTCCGCCTGTGCGCGGCTAACTCTCATGATCGACCTCCAATTAGATTTCACTTGACATCTATACCACGGATAGATTTAGATCGCAATCTAATAGAGGCAGCGCCCGTCAACAAGGGTCATCTGAAATGAAGCGCAAATTTCTTCTCACATCGATCGGCCTTGCGGCTGCAGCCGGGGGCGCGGCGTTTGCGTTCGTTTTCGAAACGCCAGCGCGGGACACGGAGGCCACAGATCCCCGCGTCGCGTCGCCACTTGTAAGGGTGGTGCAGGCGGCGAGATCAGAAAGCGCCGAGCGGGCCTTTACAGGTATCATCGCCGCGCGGGTCGAGAGCAATCTCGGTTTTCGCGTGCCGGGCAAGATCACTCAGCGCCTTGTGGACGTCGGTGAACAGGTGAAAGCGGGCCAGGAGCTGCTGCGGATCGATGAAACCGATCTGCAACTTGCGCTCACGGCCAGGCGCAACGCCGTCGCTGCAGCGCGCGCTGTTCTGGTTCAGGTGCGTGCCGACGAGAAGCGCTACGCTGTTCTGGTGAAGAATGGACTGGCGGCAACGCCGCAGCGATACGAGCAGGCGAAGGCAGCGCTTGATACCGCCACGGCACAGCTTGCCGCCGCGGAAGCGGAAGCGAAGGTCGCAGAGAACGAGGCGACCTACTCTGTCCTGCTGGCGGGCGCCGATGGAACGGTAACCGAAACGCTTGCCGAGCCGGGGCAGGTTGTCGCCGCCGGTCAGCCGGTGGTTAGACTTGCCCATGCCGGCCCCCGTGAGGCGGTGGTCGCCCTTCCCGAGACGCTTCGGCCGGCAATCGGCTCGGCAGCCGAGGCCGCCCTGTACGGCCGCGATGGCCGACTCTCCACGGCACGTCTGCGGCAGTTGTCGGACTCCGCCGATGTCCAGACCCGTACATACGAAGCTCGCTATGTGCTTGACGGCGAGGCTGCGGCGGCACCTCTTGGCGCTACGGTCACTATCCGGATTGCTAGCCAGGCGACGCAACCGGAAATCACGGTGCCGCTGGGAGCCGTGCTCGACGACGGCGAGAGGACTGGCGTTTGGGTGGTCGATAGCGCCACTTCGACCGTACACTTCCGGCCGGTCAAACTTGTTGGCGTGACCAGCGAAACCGCCATGATCTCCGGATTGAACTCTGGCGATCCGATCGTTTCGCTCGGCGCTCATCTCCTGCAGGAAGGCGCTCGCGTCAGAACTGCGCCCGAGGGGGACAACAGATGATGAACCTCAATCTTTCCGCGATCGCCGTTCGCGAACGGGCCGTCACCCTGTTCTTCATCCTCCTGCTGGTGGCCGCCGGCGCCTACGCCTTCCTCATGCTCGGACGGGCGGAGGATCCGAACTTCACCATCAAGACGATGACGGTCACGACTGCATGGCCGGGCGCTACGGCGCGCGAGATGCAGGATCTCGTCGCCGAACCGTTGGAGAAGCGGCTTCAGGAGCTGACCTGGTACGACCGGGTGGAGACGACCACGCGGCCAGGCTATGCCTATATGACGGTCACGTTGAAGGACAGCACGCCGCCATCAGCCGTACAGGAGGAGTTCTACCAAGCGCGCAAGAAGCTCGGGGATGAAGCCCGCAACCTGCCGTCCGGCGTCTTTGGCCCCTTCGTCAACGACGAATATTCGGACGTGAGCTTTGCCCTTTATGCGCTAAAGGCCAAGGGCATGCCGATGCGTGAGCTGGCGAGGCAGGCCGAGGTGATCCGGCAGGACCTCCTGCACGTGCCCGGCGTCAAGAAGATCAACATCCTCGGTGAACGTCCCGAACAGATCTTCATCGAGTTTTCCTATGCCAAACTGGCAACCCTCGGCGTCTCGGCACAGGATCTCGTTGCCGCCCTGCAGCGGCAGAACACCGTTACGCCGGCAGGCTCGATCGACACAAAGGGGCCACAGGTCTTCATCCGGGTCGACGGCGCTTATGACAGTGTCCAGGCGATCGCCGACACACCGATCGCCGCTGCGGGGCGGACGCTCAAGCTCTCTGACATCGCCGAGGTCCACCGCGGCTACCAGGATCCTCCCACCTACCTGATCCGGCGCCAAGGTGAGCCGACCATCATGCTCGCGGCTGTCATGCAGGAGGGCTGGGACGGTCTCGCGCTCGGCAAGGCGCTCGAGGACAGGACTGCAGCGATCGCATCGGCACTGCCGCTCGGCATGACGCTCGACAAGGTGACCGACCAGGCCGTAAATATCACCTCGGCGGTCGACGAGTTCATGATGAAGTTCGCGATGGCGCTCGGCGTGGTGCTGGTGGTGAGCCTGCTCAGTCTTGGCTGGCGCGTCGGCATCGTCGTGGCGGCCGCCGTTCCGCTGACGCTTGCGGTCGTCTTCCTCATCATGCTGGAAACGGGCCGGTTCTTCGACCGCATCACGCTCGGCGCCCTCATCCTGGCGCTCGGCCTTCTCGTAGACGACGCCATCATCGCCATCGAGGTGATGGTGGTGAAGATGGAAGAGGGCATGGACCGCATCAAGGCGGCGGCCTATGCGTGGAGCCACACTGCGGCGCCGATGCTGTCGGGAACACTCGTGACGGTCGCCGGCTTCCTGCCGGTGGGTTTTGCGCGCTCGACGGCGGGCGAGTACGCCGGCAACATCTTTTGGGTGGTGGGGTTCGCCCTCATCGTCTCCTGGATCGTTGCGGTGGTCTTTACGCCCTATCTCGGCGTCAAGATGCTGCCCGCGATCAAACCGATCGAGGGCGGTCACCACGCGATTTACAACACGCCGAACTATCGGCGTCTACGACGGCTCATCACCTTTGCCGTGCGCCACAAATTTCTAACCTGCGCTGTCGTCGGCATCGCCTTCGCGCTTTCCGTGGGCGGCATGGGAGCGGTCAAGCAGCAGTTCTTCCCGACATCCGACCGCCCGGAGGTGCTGGTGGAGGTTCGCCTGCCGCAAGGCACCAGCATCGAAACGACGACCGCGACAGTCGAGAAGCTCGAGCATTGGCTCGACGAGCAGCCCGAGGCCAAGATCGTCACGAGCTATGTCGGTCAGGGCGCTCCCCGCTTCTTCTTCGCGATGGCGCCGGAATTGCCCGATCCCGCCTTTGCCAAAATCGTCGTGCTGACCCCGGACGCAGAGGCGCGCGAGGCCTTGAAGCAACGGCTCCGTGACGCGATCTCCCAGGGGCTTGCCCCTGAGGCTTATGTGCGCGTCACGCAGCTTGTGTTCGGGCCGTACACGCCGTTCCCGGTCGAGTTTCGGGTCATGGGACCTGATCCGACCCAATTGTACAGCATTTCCGAGAGGGCCCTCGACATCATGCGCGGCGTCCCGGACGTGCGACAGGCCAACCGCGATTGGGGCAATCGCACACCTGTTCTCCGCTTCATTCCGGATCAGGAGCGACTGAACCTCATCGGCCTCTCGCCGGCAGAGGCGGCTCAGCAACTGCAGTTCCTCCTCACTGGCATCCCCGTTACGCAGGTCCGCGAGGACATCCGCAATGTCCCCGTCGTGGCACGCAGCGCCGGCGGCGAGCGACTGGATCCGACACGTCTGGCGGATTTCTCCTTGATGAGCCGCGACGGCCGCCCGATTCCGCTCGACCAGATCGGTCGTTCGGAAATCCGTCTGGAAGAACCGATCCTGAAGCGCCGCGATCGCACGCCCGTCATCACGATCCGCTCGGACATTAATGAGGCGACCCAGCCTCCGGAGGTCTCCAAGCAGATCATGACGGCCCTTCAGCCGCTGATCGCGTCGCTTCCGGCCGGCTATCGCATCGAACTGGGTGGATCGATCGAGGAGGCTGCCAAGGCCAACACCGCGCTGGGCAAGGTCTTTCCGGCGATGATCGCCGCGATGCTGATCGTCATCATGCTGCAGGTGCGATCCTTCTCGACGATGGCCATGGTCATGCTGACGGCACCGCTTGGTCTTGTTGGGGTCGTGCCGATGTTGCTCTCCTTCAATCAGCCCTTCGGGTTCAACGCCATTCTGGGCCTCATAGGACTGGCGGGCATCCTGATGCGCAATACGCTGATCCTGACCGAACAGATCAAGGAAAACCGTGCTGCCGGCCTCGATGACTATCACGCCGTAATCGAGGCCACGGTGCAACGCACGAGGCCTGTGATCCTCACCGCACTTGCCGCCGTGCTGGCCTTCATCCCGCTCACGCACTCCGTCTTCTGGGGGTCGATGGCCTATACGCTGATCGGCGGCACGGCGGTCGGCACGGTGCTGATCCTGCTCTTCCTCCCGGCGCTTTACGCGGCGTGGTTCCGCATCAAGCCGACTGCAGATGAGCTCCATGAGGAGCCGATAGAGGAACCGGAATTGCGAATAGCAATGGCTGCCGAGTAGGACCTTTGTCGGGGGAGACGGTTCAGGTTCTCTCGCGCTGGCCTTGGCAACACGAGGCCGGGTGAGCCACGCCATCTTACCGCTTGCAGATGATCGTCCGGGACGGGCCCGGCCGATCCGTTCATTCAATCTGGAGGCGTTCATGGATTATCCGGTCCGACCGGGGACTGACACCGAGAGGATGCGCGCGCGCATCCTGGACGTGGCGGAGGAACACTTCCGCCGCATCGGCCATTACAAGACATCGGTGGCCCACATCGCCTCCGAACTCGGCATGAGCCGAGCGAACATCTACCGCTTCTTCTCTTCTAAGGATGCGATCAGTGAATCCGTCTGCGGTCGGATTGTGAACGATGCCGCCGACGTGGCCCTTACGATCGCACGCACGAGCGCGTCGCCATTGGAAAAACTCAACCAGATCCTGACTGCCGTTCACCACCACACCAAGATGCAGTTGACTGAGGCAAAGCGCATCCATGACCTGATTACCGCCGCCGTGCGGGAAAACTGGGCTGCCATCAAGGCGCATGACGAGCGGATGATCGCGATCTTTGAGGCGATCATCCGCGAGGGCATGGAGGCGGGCGCGTTCGAGGTCGAAGATGCCGCGGAAGCGGCGCGGGCCGTCAACACGGCCTTTATACCGTTCGTCCATCCGAGTCTGATAGAGCACTGCGTTCAACACGGCGAAGACACCGAAGTCGCCCTGCGCGAGCAGATTCGCTTTGTCCTGAAAGCCCTCGGCAAGTCTGACAATGCGGGCTGCCTTGTTCAGGCCTGTGATTCCGGATGAGGCCGACCGCCATTTCCAGCCCAGGTGCACCATAAGCCCGCAATAGGTGGGGAGCGGAAGAGAGCCAGCGGACATTCGGAGCCTTGACATGCTAACGCCTACGATCCGTCTGAACACAATCAGACCGGGACTTCCCACGAGTGCTTGATCTTCTGCATAGGGATTTCTGTCTTGATGTTCCTGACGCCCCTGATACGGCCAAGGTGCTCAATCTGGAAGCGCCGATATCCCTCGAGGTCGGGAGCGATAACTCGCAGCAGGAAGTCGCTGTCTCCCGCCATAAGATGGCACTCCACGATCTGGGCCAGCTTTCTGACCGCCTCTACAAACACGTTTACAGTCTCCTCATCCTGACCGGTGAGCCAGACACGCACGAAGAGGGTCAAACCCATCCCCACCTTTGCAGGGTCGAGGAGCGCCACATAACGGTCGATGACGCCAGCTTCCTCGAGCAGCCGGACGCGCCGCAGGCATGGCGATGGCGACAGGCCGACGCGCTCCGCCAGGTCGACGTTCTTCATCAATGGCGTGGCGGACCGGCGAAGTCTGGCGCGGCTTACGGGGTGTGCTGCCCGTCGCGCTCGGCTTCGTTCCTTTCGCGCTGGTGCTAGGCTCGCAAGCCTCGCAGAAGGGCTTCAACGCCGTCGAGGTGCCTCTGCTGACTGGCCTGAATTTCGGCGGCGGCTCGGAATTCGCCGCCGTCGAGCTGTGGAGTTCACCGCCGCACGTGCTGCTGATCGTGGCACCTTCCTGGTCAACAGCCGTCATCTGCTGATGGGAGCGGCCTTTGCGCCGTTTATCCGACACTTGCCGAAGAGGAAGGCCCTGGCGGCCCTCTTCCACATGTGCGACGAGAGCTGGGCGATGGGACTTGCCGACGCCCGGAAATCCGGTGCGCGCCTGTCGCTCGGCTACTATCTGGCGATCGCGCTTGGCCTCTATACATGCTGGATCGTCTTCACCACGGTCGGCGCGCTCGTCGGGCCGGTTCTCGGCGACGTGACGCGCTATGGTTTCGATATGGCGTTCCCGGCCGTTTTTCTGGTGATGCTTTCGGGAATGTGGAAGGGACCGTCCGCGGCCCTTCCATGGCTCGTCAGCCTTGTCGCGGCGGCGACCACCTATCTGGTCGTGCCGGGAGCCTGGTATGTGCCGGCGGGCGCGGTGTCTGGCGTCCTTGCCGCCTATGTTCTTGCGAGACCGTCATGATCGATCCCATGAACCTAACGACCATTCTGCTGATGGCTTTGGTCACTTACCTGACACGCATCGGCGGCTACGTGTTTCTGCGCAACCGTACGCTCAGCCCGAAGCTCTCGACGGTGCTGGAGCGCGCGCCTGGCTGCGTCCTGATCACGATCATCGCCCTGACTTCGTGACTGGTCATCCGGCCGACCTGATGGCGCTCGGAGTCACCACGGCGGCGGCGACACGGCTGTCCATCCTGCCGACTGTCCTCATCGCGATTGCATCGGCCGGCCTTCTGGGAGCATGATCGCGTGACGATCCGGCAAGAGCCGCAATTGGCAGGCTCTCCGCTGACCCTGCCATGGGCCCGTCCTGGCTTTTTCGGTGCACAGCTTCATTTGCGACCGAGCCCGCATCATCGATGAACGCAGGATCCCGTCGCCCCAGCCCTCAATATCTCCACCTGGGAGCGCGCTTCGCATTGTGCAGCAGCTCGCTAGATGTGGCGAACCCGCCGAATAGCCGCGTCAAGCGCCGTTCTTCCTCCTGGCACAAGTGCTGCCGTCGGCAGAACTCGCGGACAGACCACACTTTCGTGGCGGTTTGCTTGGAAAGTTTTTCGGCTTCTACGCGTTCAACCATCGTGCTCCTCCCAAAGCGATGGGTGTCAGACTATGCTACTAAAGTCTAATGGAGCAAGCTTTTAATTAAGGCGCTTCTAATTGGTTGGCGCTGCCTCCCCTCAGCGACGGGCAATCACTCGCGGATGCAACCAGACCGATGAGCGCGATCCCACCCGAGACTGTCGAAGGAAAAAGGCGCTTGGAGGGCGGTGGCGTCTGAGCGGCCCAGGGTCAACGCCGGGGTTCCCTCCCATCGGAAACTGGAGGTGAAATTCGCTGTTTCCATGGGCGGGAGTGGTCTTGTCGGATAAGCGGTGTCCGGAGACTCGGCAATGAACAGCCTTGACAACCGCAGCCATCCAACGAGCAGTTCATTCGAGGATCTGCGGCTGTCGGCAAAGTGGCAAAGCGGGTCGCACTTTCTCAGTGCGTTCATCAGCTTTTTCGTAGCGTGCTTTTAGTGGCGCTTCCGTACCCGGACTCTGGGTCCGGTGCTATGGTTAAGCGCGCCCTTCATTGATGCGAGCATCGACCATGAAACCCATAACCCATTAGTTATTGGAAGCCGGTGAAATATCATTTTACTTAACCAGATCAAAGATCCAATTTGGCGACGAGGAGATCTGCCGTGCAATTCGCCCGTATCAACGACCTCACGATTCATTATCAGGTGATTGGCGCGACGGGAGAAAAGCCCGTCCTCGTCTTCATCAATTCGCTCGGCACGGATTTCCGGATCTGGCGCGATGTCGTCGTCCGGCTTGCCGGTGAATTCGCGATCGTTCTCTACGACAAGCGGGGCCATGGCCTTTCCGATGTCGGCCAGGTTCCCTATTCGATCGAGGATCATGCGACCGACCTTGCCGCCTTGCTCGACCTGCTCGCGGTCCGCCAGGCAATCGTCTGCGGGCTCTCCGTCGGCGGGCTGATCGCGCAGTCGCTCTATCAGCGCCGTCCCGATCTGGTGCGTGCGCTCGTGCTTTCGGACACCGCGCACAAGATCGGTACGGCCGACATCTGGGACGCGCGCATCGCCGCGATCGAGGCCCACGGGATCGAGGCGATTGCCGATTCTGTACTGGAGCGCTGGTTCACGCCGGCCTTCCGGCGGCCGGAGAATGTAGCGCTCATCGGCTATCGCAACATGCTGGTCCGGCAGCCGGTGGCGGGCTACGTCGGAACCTGTGCCGCAATCCGCGACGCAGATTACACGGAGGCGGCCAAGAAGATTGCCGTTCCCGTGCTTTGCGTGGTCGGGGAAGAGGACGGTTCGACGCCGCCGGATCTGGTGCTCTCGACGGCGCAGCTCATCCCAGGTGCGCGCTACGAGGTGATCCGCGACGCCGGTCATATCCCCTGCGTCGAACAGCCTGAGATATTGACCGCGCTACTGCGGCCATTCTTCGAACTCGTCATGCATGGAGACAGGAAAGATGAGTGACGCCTCCGCGCCCTCCGAGCGCTATCGACAAGGCATGGCGACACGGCGCGCCGTTCTCGGCGACAAGCACGTCGACCGCGCGCAATCGGCCGCAACCGATTTCGATCGACCCTTCCAGGATCTGATCACCGAAGCCGCATGGGGCCATGTCTGGTCGCGCCCGACCTTCACGAAACGGGAGCGGTCGATCGTCACCATCGCGCTTCTAGCCGCGCTCGGCCAGGACGAGGAAGTGGCGATGCATGTCCGCGCGACGGCCAATACGGGCGCGAGCCGCGAGGATATCTGCGAGGCGCTGCTGCATGTGGCAATCTATGCGGGCGTGCCGGCGGCGAACCACGCGATCAAGATCGCCAAGCAGGTCTTGGCTGAAATGGATGCCGGCAAGGCGGTCTGAGAGGAGCAATGACGATGTCGGACAGGCAGAACCGCAAGCCCGAAACGGGCGCCCTTTTCCAGCGCGACCGCGACTGGCATGCGCCGGCCTTTACGCCCGGTTACAAGACCTCCGTGCTGCGCTCGCCGCAAAAGGCGCTGCTTTCGCTCGACGGCACGATCTCGGAGATCACCGGTCCGGTCTTCGGCCATTCGATGCTGGGCGAACTCGACAACGACCTGATCCACAACTTCGCCAAGCCCGGCGAAAGCGCGATCGGCGAACGCATCATCGTGCACGGCCGGGTGCTCGACGAGCGCGGTCGTCCCGTGCCGGGTGCGCTGCTCGAGTTCTGGCAGGCGAATGCCGGCGGGCGCTATCGCCACAAGAAGGAAAGCTATCTCGCCGCGCTGGACCCGAACTTCGGTGGCTGCGGGCGGACGATCACCGATGACGAGGGTTGTTATTTCTTCCGGACGATCCGGCCGGGCGCCTATCCCTGGCCCAACGGCGTCAACGACTGGCGGCCGGCGCATATCCATTTCTCGATCTTCGGGCACGGATTCGCCCAGCGGCTGATCACGCAAATGTATTTCGAGGGCGACCCGATGATCTGGAAATGTCCGATCGTCAACACGATCCCGGACCGCCGGGCGATCGAGCAACTGATCGCGCCGCTCGATTGGGCGAACACGATCCCGATGGACGCGCGAGCCTACAAGTTCGACATCGTGCTGCGCGGGCGCCGGTCGACGTTTTTCGAAAACCGGCCGGAAGGCAATTGAGGGGGCAACCGATGGTTCAGGAACTTGGCTATCTCAAGGAAACCGCCTCGCAGACCGCCGGGCCTTACGTCCATATCGGCCTGACGCCGAACTTCTGCGGCATTGCGGGCGTCTACGAAGCCGACCTCGGCGCTTCGATGATCAACGAGAAGACGCTCGGACAGCGCATCACCGTCAACGGCCGGGTGATCGACGGCGCGGGAATGCCGCTCAGGGACGCGCTGATCGAGATCTGGCAGGCGGATGCCGGCGGCCTCTACAGCTCTCCCTCGGAGATGCGCGGCGCCGCCGATCCTAATTTTACCGGGTGGGGCCGGTGCCCCACGGGCGCCGAGGACGGCGTCTTTACTTTCGAGACCGTCAAGCCGGGCCGCGTGCCATTCAAGGACGGCCGCCTGATGGCGCCGCACATCACCTTCTGGATCGTCGCGCGCGGCATCAATATCGGCCTTCATACGCGGATGTATTTCCCGGACGAGGCGGCGGCCAATGCCGAGGATCCGCTGCTTGCCCGCATCGAACATCGCCATCGCGCCGAAACGCTTGTCGCGGCGGGCGCGGCGCCTAGTTATACATTCGACATTCATCTCCAGGGCGAGAAGGAAACCGTCTTCCTGGATATATGATCATCGTGCGGCGGCCTTGACCGCGTTTGCTTCGTGCCTTTGACGTCGCTGCTCCCGCGCCGCGGAAGCACGAGATCCTGGAGATGTGGAATGACCTACTCGGCCTTTGATCATCCCTATCTTTCCGGTCTTCTCGGTGACGAGGTCGTCGCGGCGGAATTTTCCGCTGCGGCCGATATCCGCGCCATGCTCGCCTTCGAAGCGGCGCTTGCCCGGGCCGAAGCGGAGCACGGGATCATTCCGCGTTCTGCAGCCGATCGGATCACCGAAGCCTGTCGCGCCTTTTCCCCGGACGTCGTGGCGTTGCGCCGTGCGACGGCGGCAGACGGCGTCGTCGTTCCGGAACTCGTCCGGCAATTGCGCCTAGCGGTTGGCGGTGACGCCGCGAGCCATGTGCATTTCGGGGCCACCAGCCAGGATGTCATCGACACCAGCCTGATGCTGCGATTGAAAGCGATCACCGAACTCTTCAGCGGCCGGCTCCGCGATGTCGTCGCGGCGCTCGATGAATGCGACCGGCAGTGGGGCTTTCGTCCCTTGATGGGGCGCACGCGCATGCAGGCGGCGATCCCGGTTACGGTTTCGGACCGCCTGCGCTCCTGGATCGAGCCGCTCCTCGACCACCAGGACCGCCTCGAGGCCATGGACCGCGACCTGTTCGCCGTGCAGTTCGGTGGCGCCGCGGGCACGCTCGAAAAGCTCGAGGACAAGGCGGAGGCCGTTCGCGAGACTCTCGCCGAGGAGCTTGCGCTGGTCGATTGTCCGCAATGGCACAGCCAGCGTTCGGCGGTCGCGGATTTCGCCAATCTGCTATCATTGATCACCGGCACCCTCGGCAAGTTCGGCCAGGACGTCGCGCTGATGGCGCAAACCGGCGAGGAGATCGTGCTCTCCGGCGGCGGCGGCTCCTCCGCCATGCCGCACAAGCAGAACCCGGTTGCGGCCGAAGTGCTTGTCACCTTGGCACGGTTCAATGCAACCCAGCTCGCGGGCGTGCATCAGGCTCTCATCCACGAGCAGGAACGCTCCGGTTCCGCCTGGACGCTCGAATGGTTGATCCTCCCGCAAATGGCCGGCGCGACGGCGGCCGCCACACGGCTTGCGGCGGAACTTGCGGGCAACATCAGGCGATTAGGGGGCGCGTGACCCACCCGCCGGTGCTCCAGGCCTCTGGCGATTGCCGCCGCTGGGGCCGCGTCGCAGTACACCAACTGAGATTTGCTCAGCTCCATTCCAGCGGTTCTCAAGCTCCTGCTTGCGTCAGCGCAAAGAGCATCGGGACGCGCCGGCCTAACACGGTCGAAGGAGAAATTGGGAGCCGCCAATGGTTACGACCGCTCGCGACCGCCGCCTGGAGTGGGAATACACAACGCGTATTGCCGAACTCCTCTGCAACCCCCGAGGTCCGGGCTCGGACGACGTCTACCTGCTTGAACTGATGGAATTTCGGCGCAATCACCCGAGTGGTCAGGAGCCAAACACGTTCCGGTGCCGACGAGGTTAGCCCGAGTGTCGACCGGGCTGCTTGCCGCATCGCTCTGGTGGAGGCAGGCCGATAATACGATCGATGATAGCCTCGGCGATTCCTATATCGACATTTTCTCTAGATTATCTATTAACCTGCGCTACCATGTCCTCGGCGCGTTTCGCGAGTCTCGCCGGCGCCGACATGCCTGAGGAGCGTCGGCCGTTCACCGGTGGCTCAGGAGCGCACTGGTGCCGGAACTTCGGATCTTGGCGCACGCCTTGCGCGTTCCGAGGCTGGTAACCAGGGGACAACGGATCAGGAGGCGCTTTTGCTTTACGATGTCGCAGTTGTCGGTTCGGGGTTTTCGGCGATCGCGGTGACAATCAATCTGCTCCATCTGCTGCCAGCCTCCACTTCCATTGCGGTCGTCGGCGACGACCCCGGGTTTGGAAGGGGCACCGCCTATCGGACAGAGTTCTATGTTCATCGATTGAATGTCCCCGCGGGGCGTATGAGCGTCGTTCCGGAGAAGCCCGACGATTTTGTCGAATGGCTTGAAGAGCATATGAAACAGGTTTCTGCGGACGGCTTTGCTTCGCGGGGAGACTATGGTCTTTATCTGCGCGACCGGCTGGCGTCGCTGTTGCGCGGCCACGAGCGCCGCGCGAGAGTGGATTTTGTCAGGGCCAAGGCGACAAATTGCACTCAATGCAGCAAGGCGGGACTTGTCTTTCATCTCGACAATGGCGGCGAATTGAGCGCGCGAAACGTCGTGCTCTGTCTCGGCATCGGCAATGCCGATCTGCCGCTCGCGGCCGGAAAAATCGACGCTGTCGAAAGGCGCATCGTGCGCAATCCCTGGCGGCTGAGCTGGCTCTCGAAGGTTGGCCCCAGCGACACGATCTGCATTCTCGGATCCGGTTTGACGATGATCGATCAGGTGCTTGCATTGCGGGTTCATGGTCACCGGGGGCTTGTCCGCGTCCTGTCTCGTCGCGGCCTCCTTCCGCATGCGCATCCGCCGGCAGATCGCCGGGCGCCGGCCGTCGAGCCAAAGCTTGGGCGTTCGCGAGAAATCAGCGCTTTGCTCGCGGGCTTCCGCAAGCAGGTTCGCGACGGAGCCGATTGGCGCGGCCTGATGGATGGCTTGAGACCAGTGACGCAAGAGCTGTGGCAGCAACTGACGAAAGAGCAACGCGCCCGCTTCCTGCGCCATGGCCTCGCGTGGTGGAACATCCATCGCCATCGGATTGCCCCGCAGATAGCTTCGCGCGTCGACGCCTTGAAAAGGGATGGCATCGTCACGATCCATGCCGGCTTTCTGGAGACGATCCGGGAAGGCACCCGCGGTGCACTGGTCTCCTATAGAGAAAGGCAAAGCCGCCAGCCCCGTTCGTTCAATGCAGATTGGATCGTCAACTGCACCGGCATGGAGCGGGCCGGCGTCGCGCACTCGCCGCTGCTTCGGCAAATGCAGCAACAGGGGCTGATTGCCGCCGACGAGCTCGGCCTCGGCCTTTCTGTCGACACGGATTCCCGTGTGCTTGGTCTGCAGGAAGAGCCGCAGCCGGGACTTTATGCGGTAGGCGCGTTGACTGCCGGTCAGTTCTGGGAAATCACGGCGGTTCCGGATATCCGGATCCAGGCGAAGAGCGTGGCAAGCGCGATTGCCGAGACGTTGCGGCTGCACCATCGAGAGCAGCGAAACGCACATCCTGACTAGGGCCGGATGAGTGTGAGCGGGTTCCCGTCTGGAATTGCTAATGCAAAAGCCGTTCGCGTTCGCGTTCATAGTAGCGCTCAAGCGACGGCAGTTCCGTCTTTAACTGCTCGAACAGCGGGTCATCGGCAGCAACCGAACCTCGATACTTCGCTTCGATAAAATGGCGGTGGCGTTCGAGCGCGACCTCGTTGGCACCATCGGCGACCGTGAATACCGGCGAGACCTCGCTTCGCCCTTTCACCGTGATCCGGTCGATTTCGGCGATCGGAAATTTCACCGCCGCGAGCTTCGCCGTGCGCTCCCCGAGCAGCAGCGAGATGCCATAGTCCTTCGACGCCCCTTCCAGACGCGAGGCAAGATTGACCGCGTCACCGAGCGCCGAATAGTCGAAGCGGCGGGCAGAGCCCATGTTGCCGACGATGCATTCGCCGGTGTTGATGCCGATTCCGATGCGCAACGTCTTCGGCGGGCGTCCTGCCGCCCGTGCGTCGGCTTCCAGTTCTGCGTTGAGGTCTCCGAGGGCGACGAGCATGTCGCGCGCCGCCTGCACGGCGTGGACGGCGTGATCTGGATCGTCGAGGGGCGCGTTCCAGAAGGCCATCAGGCAGTCGCCGATATACTTGTCGATCGTGCCGCCCCGGTTGAGCACGGCCTCCGACAGCGGTGTCAGCAGCCGGTTGATAAGCGTTGTCAGCCCCTCCGGATCGTTCTTCATGTCTTCCGAAATCGTCGTAAAGCCGCGAACGTCGCAGAAGAGGATCGATAGCGTGCGCCTCTCACCACCGAGTTTCAGTTGCGAAGGATCCTGGGCCAGCCGTTCGACGAGCGCCGGCGAGAGATATTGCGAGAAAGCGCGTGTGATCGCCCGCCGCCGTTTGCGCTCCTCCGCGTAGTCGAGACCTGCCTGCCCGACCGCAACGCCGAAGAAAGCCAGTCCGGGGCCGAGCGGCGAGACGAAGACATGGCCGAGGCGCATCAGGCCGTAGCTTGCAAGGAAGATTAGGGTGATGGCAATGGCGCCGTAGCCGAGTGTCCTCCAACTCGTCGATCTGGAGACCGCCAGAGCCGCCGCCAAGGTGGCAAGGATGATCGCCGGTATGGCAATCGTCGTACCCGACCGCTTGATGAACAGCCGGTGCACGAGATTGTCGTAGATCGTCGCCTGGATTTCGGCGCCGGCGACGAGGCCGCGCGAAAAGACCGTGTCGGAGATGGCAAAGGCATCGACCCCGCCTTCCGCGAGTGTCGGTGCATTCTGCAGGCTCAGCCCCACGATGACGACGCGATCGCGAAAGGTGCCCGGCGGCAGGAAGTTTTCCGGATCGAGTGCCTGGTAATAGGAAACGGTCGGATAGGTGCGCGCCGGACCGAAGGTCTGGATCAGGGCCCTCCTCGGCGGAGGTGCCGGATCTGCTCCGGCGACGGTCGCGAGCGTCACAGCGAAGCCGTCCGTGTAGGGTGGAATCTGCCTGAGTGTACCGTCGCCGCTAAGATTGACCGAGGCGATGCCGATTTTCGCTCCCTTGTCCGTGAAAAGCGGCAGGGGTTCTGTACGGACGAACTGGTCGGCCTGCGGCGTCTCGATCACCGACTGATCGCCGGCAAGCACGACGTCGGGCCCGAGGGCCTCGGCCAGCGCCGTGTCGTTTTCCGGGGCGGCGGCCGGCTCGGCAAAGATGACGTCGAGCGCAATCGCCCGCGCGCCGGCGCGCCTCAAGGATTCGATCAGGCGGGCATGCAGGGCGCGCGGCCAGGGCCACTGGCTGCCGATTTCCGCCATGGATGGCTCGTCGATCGCGACGATAATGGGGCCATCTTCCGGTAGCGTGGGCCGGCCGATGATCGAGAGATAATCATAGGCGCGGAGATCGACGAGCGACCAACTGCCAGTCAGCGAGACAAGCGAGACGAGGGCGGCAACGAAGGAGGTCAAGACGGCAAGCTTCATCCGCCGCGTGGAGCGGCGAATTCGATCAATTGCCGCGGAAAAGCGTTGGGGGACGAGCGCTGGAGCGGGGGCGTTCATCAGAACCGCACTTTGACGGTGCCCTTGACGGTAGGCCCCCAGCCCGGAAGGCCGTCTCGCACTTCGAACTCTTCGTCAAGCAGGTTGAAGCCGGCGAGTTCCACTTCGAACCGTTTGTCGAAGGGCTCCCATAGGAGGGATGCGTCGAGGGTCCAGAAGTCGTCCAGGGTCGTGGTGCCGCCGAAACGCTCGCCAATGTAGTTTGCTGCGACCGTCGTCCTGACGTTGGCGGTGCTGACCCAGGTCAATGCCACCTGTCCCGAGTTTTCCGGCAGGAACGGGAGGTCGCCACTGCTCCCTGTCGAGAGGTCCTCGCTTTCGGTGCGGGCAACAGTCGCTGACAGGCCTAGGCCATGGCCGAGCGCCATGTTGGCCGTCAGCGCCAGGCGGTCGACTCTTGCCCGGTCGAAATCGAACTCGTTCGGCACGAACAGAACTGAAAACGGAATCGCGATCGAGCCGTTGCGGATTTCCTGATGCTGATAATCGACCGCGGTGAAAAGCCAGTCGCTCCACTCTGCATCCCATCGCAGGGCGAGGGTATCGGCATAACCCTCTGTACCGATGAGGAACTGGTTCGGTTGGAGGCCGACGATGCCGATGGGCGCCAGGGTGGCGGAGCCGAAATTATAGCCCTCGCGCTGAACGGCTACGCGCAGCCAATGGCCCTCGGCCGGCGCCCAGGCGACACCGAGCTTCGGTTCAAGTCGAATATTGTCGTCGTTGACGTCCTCGATGTAACGGGCAAAGAGCGCGGTCTCGACCTTCAGGTCCGGGGTGATCTCGTAAAGGCCATCGACATAGGCCCTCATGACCCCTGTGGTGGCGGATAAACTCGTGGAGCTGAACGGCGTCGAAGGAGGGATAAGGTCGTAATACTCCGCGTTCGCTTCCGACCTGACGGCGCCGGCCTCAATGCCATAGCGCCACGTCAGGTCACCGTCTCCGTAAAGGTGGTTCAACGCGCCAATGTAGCTCGTTTCCTTCTGCTCACTCCTCAGGTGCACAAGATCGGGAAACGGGATGTCCGAGAAAGCCAGCTTCGAGGCTTGATCGACCTCCCGGTCGCTGAAGAAGAACGCGGCATTGGCGATATTCTGATATCCAAATGTATGGCTCCAGGCGACGCCGGAGATCAGGCTCGAGCCGCTGTCGTTGTTCAGCTGGTCGGCGGTAAGTGGGAATATGTCCGGATCCGGAATGTCGAAAATATTCCGGCTGTCATCTACGTCTGCCATGCTCAAGAAGGCGACCACCCTATCGTCAGGAGACGGGGTTGCGGTCAGATAGGCGCTGCCGCTGATCAGGCGAGACTCACGATCGACCTCAAGGCTGCTTCCGAGGTCGACGGTATCGTGCGGCTCCGTCCATTGCAAATTGCCGAACACGCTGATCGGGAATGGCGAGAAGGTGAATCCCCTGACTTCGGCTTCACCGACCCAACCGGCGTGATCCTCGTCCGCCACGACACCGCCGCCGAGGTCGACTTCGAAGAAGGGGGTTTGAAACAGGTCGGCCGCGCGTGCTCGGTCAGCCAGCATATGCGGTTCGATCAAAAGCCCCTGGAAGAAGGCCGAGAAGCTCGATGGGTTTTGCGAATTGGCGACCGGACTGCCGTCAAAATCATATGTATTGAACAGGGGATTGATGCTGCCGCGGATCGCCTGATCCACATAGGCCGCACCGACAAACGGATCGAACACGGCATCGCCATAGTATTGCCCCCAGGCGTCGAGACCCTGCAGACGAAAGGCGTTATTGAGTGTCGAGCCCGCGTCCTGGTTGGCGCCCAAAGCTGCCGTGTCGCCACCTTTGGCGCGGGTGCGCCGCATGGTTTCCTGGGCATAGCGGATGGCCGCATCCGCATCATACTCATCGATCGCAATTATCGTACGCACCTGCGAGACGATAGGATCGTTCGGATCGAGCCTGTCGGCGTTGTCGAGGGCCTGGGCCGCCGGGATGCGATCACCCTTCTCATAATGTGCGGCGGCGAGCAGGAGTTGGGCATTGGAATAGGAAGGATTGGCCGTCGCGCCCGCGAGCAGGTCGTTGACCGCCTTGTCGAGATCGCCGTTTTGCAAATGGTAACGGCCGCGCGCGATGAGCGTCAGGTCGAAGGACGGATCTGCCGCCAGTGCCGCGTCGATCTCGCGCTTGCCTTCCTCCATCCGGTTTTCGTCCAAGTACTGGATCGCGAGGTTCGCATGATAGAGCGGGTCACCAGGGTCGAGGGCGATAGCCTTTTTGAAGGCATTCTCTGCCGCACGATTGTCGCCGCGGCTCCCCTGGACAAGACCGAGCGAATTCCAGATACGAGCATAACCAGGTGCTATCTCCAGGGCGCGTTCGAGGTCCGCCCGTGCACCTTCGCGATCATTTTCGACATAGAAACGGTAGTTGGAGCGCGCTTCGAGCGCGGTGGGATCTTCCGGATCGATCGACAGTGCCCTCTCGATGCCGCTTCGCATTTCCTCCCGATCGTAAAGCAACATTGCGAACAAAGCGCGGGCAGCCGGCAGCATGGGATCGTCGGGATACCGATTTTCCGCCTTCTTGATCGTCTCGATCGCGGCGCGGATGTCGGTGCGGAACCCCGCGGTCCACGCCTCGGCCAAGCTACCGTAAGAACCAGTGGCTTGACGCGGCGGCCCTTCGACCCGGTCGGGATTTGCAAGAGCGCGGGCGAAATAGCCACCATAGGAGGCGATGGAGCGGCGTTTGGCATCAAGCCCGGGTGCCGCTCGTGCGAAGAGCTTTGCGGCTTCTTCGTAACGGTTTTCTGAACCGGCTATCAGACCCTCAATAAGATCCCCGCGCGCTGATTGCGAGGGCGAGAGACCGTGGCGCTGCGCCTGCGAAAGCGCAGCGCGCGCCTTCTCCCGCCCGTCGAGCGGAAGGTAGATCTCCGCGAGCGTCAGCCAGTCTTCTGCCGATCGAGCTGCCTGCGGCAGCGACTCGATGCGCGCGCGTTCGCGCCGCATATCGGCAACCCTGAGCGGCGTCGACGGCATCCAGACGAAGGCATCGCGCAGCGACAGATGGAAGAGCATCTGCTCGCGGTCTTTTGGCGTGACGATCACGATCTTGGTTGGCGCACTGCCGATCGCCGCCACGGCGCCTTCGCCCTGGTTCACGGTCACGCTGCCGTAGGCATTGCTGAGCTCGACCACGCCCTCGAGAACGACCAGCGAGGTCTTGCCATCGGCGCCGACGGTCAGCGTCCAGTCCGTCCCGCGGATGGCGGCGGTTGCGGCGGGCGTGTCGATCGCCAGGCCTTCACCGCCACGCTCGGCACGGGCCCAGATCGTGCCTGATTGCAGTTCCAGGTTGGAGCCACCTGCGCCGAACTGTTTGACGCGCAAGGCGGTGTTGCGTCCGAGCCGGATCTGCGTGTGGTCTCTGAAGAGTACCGCGAGCGAGCCCACCGCGTTGGTGCGCAAGACGTCGCCGGGGAGCAGGTCCTGGGCGAGGTCAACGACCCGCCAGTTGGAGATGTCGACGAAGCGAACCTCTTCGCCGGATTTGCGGGCGATGACGGAGCCGGCTGCGGGCGCCGGTCGCGGAATCGGTTCGGCAAACGTCGGCCACGGCGCAAAGAGCGCCATGGCGGCAAACATGACCCCCGATAACTTTCCCCTCACTGCCGAGTTCCCCACCTCGCCTTACGAATCCAGTGGATTTTTAGGAGAAAAAAGTCAAGTTCCCTGTGGTGCGACGGCCTTTTTTGTCGCTACGGTGTATTAAGAGGGAAACAGTGTGAGGGGGCTGGTGTAAATGGGGATTAGCGAAAATCTATACAACATTGACCTTTCGGATGAAGTATTGCCGCTGGAGCTTGGACCAAGCGCCTATTACGATCACATCCGGAAGATCAACGACGTCTTCTACGACCAAATAAAGATGTCCGACCAGAAGGCGGCCTATATCTTCACTTTTATGTTTGCGTTCCTGATCAGTTCGGCCGAGGGACGAAACGTGTTCACCTGGCAACGTTATCTCGGCGATGATCCGTTGGCGATGATTTTATCGGCATTGCTGGCGCTTGCTTCAATCTTTTCGATCATTTCGGCGATCCTCGTCGTTCTGCCGCGAAAGAGCGCGACCTCAACGACACTCTTTTGGGGCGGCTGGCTGTCGCACCGCGATACGTTTCGCAAAGCGGCGACAGGCGGCGAAACGGCCTATCTGTTTCAGCAATATATCGAGAATGCTGACGCCCTCGCGTCGATCGCGTGCAGCAAATACCGCTTCGTCAATTTCGCTTTTCGGGGATTGATTGTCACGGTGCTTGCCTACGTCGCGATCCTGGTGACGGGCTAGCGTCAACCTGCATCATAGCGTCCTCGCTGGGTGACGAGCGTCTCGTCAGGTCATGCGGCGGTTGTGGAAAATGCGCTTGAACGGTGGTCGGTGGCGCTTCTTCGATTGTTCGCGAGGGGATTGTCTGCCGGAAGTGTGTCCTGCATTCGGAGTTGCCTTGGAAAAGCCCAATCGGCAACTAACGTGGCGACTCCTACCGTCTACCAGCCCTTCCTGTGCTTGATTGCTGAACGATCGAGCGCCAGCCACCGCTGCCGATCCCGAAAAGGAGACCATGAATGAAGAAGAGTTTTGCCGTGAAGGCGTCCGTCGCGGCGCTGGTTTTCGCGGGGACCGTTGCCGCCCACGCAGCCGACGTCCCAAGCTATCCGGCCCAGGCGCCGGCGCCGACGGCTGAGGCAGATCTGCATGGTGGCGTGAAGATCGGCTATCTCGACTGCATTATCGGCGGCGGCGCCGGCTATGTTCTTGGCTCGGCGAAGGAAGTTGACTGCGTCTTCCGTTCCACCCTCGCCGGTGAAGCTTCGGATCACTATGCGGGCGAGATCAGGAAGCTCGGCGTCGATATTGGTTTCACGACGCGCAGCCGGCTGATCTGGGCCGTGCTGGCGCCGACCGCCGGCTATCACCGCGGATCCCTGGGCGGCATCTACCAGGGTGCGTCCGCCGAAGCGACCGTAGGCGCCGGCGTAGGTGCAAACGTGCTCGTTGGCGGCACCGCCGGCTCGATCCATCTGCAGGCGATCAGCGTAACCGGTCAGCTCGGGCTCAATATCGCTGCCGCCGGGACGTCGATGACGCTCAACGCCGTCAACTGAAGCAATTCCAAGTGTATAACGGTTTTTCCGTCCGGAATTGCATCGTTTCAATGATCTAGCCGTGTCGTTGCCGTTCCGTCTCGGCCCTGACGGAAGTATACAGGGTCCGATTGATTTGCGGGGGAGCGCGTGGGAACAATCGTTCGTTCTTGTTTGCTGGCGGCCTGCGTGGCGGCATCGCCTGCTGTGGCGTACGCCGAATGGCAGGCCGTCGAGAAGGTGCGGACCTACACCATCGCGGGGGAAACCGGTGCCGAGCTCTATGCATCGATCGGCGAGCGGGGGCCGAAGGTTGGCCTCGTTCGCGCGATCGCGCATACGGATTTCAAGCTGACCTGGACCCGGAAGTACGAGCCTCAGGGCAATGCTTGCGTCCTCTCTTCTGCTCGGCCGAAGCTGACGATCACCTATATGCTGCCCGAGCCGGCAAGTACATTGCCGTCGGGGGCGCGGGAGAGTTGGGAGACGTTCATCGCCGGCGTGCACAAGCACGAACGGGTGCATGGCGATTTCATCAAGGACATGGTGCGGCAGATCGAAGGCGTGTCAGTAGGCCTGACCGTACCCGATGATCCGGCGTGCCGCAAAATCAGGACCGAGCTGACCAAGCGCCTCGGTGAGCTTTCGCTCGCGCAGCGGCAGCGAAGCCGGGATTTCGACCGTGTCGAATTGAGCGATGGCGGCAATGTTCACCAGCTCATCCTCAAGCTGGTGAACGGGCATTAAATCAACCGTAACGGACGAGGAATTCCTCGGCGGTCAGATGGCGGAAATCGTCGAGTGCACGCCTGAGCCGCGCGTGCTCCCAGTCCCACCAGGCGAGCCGATCCATGCCTCGGCCGATCTCGGCCGTAAACCGCTCGCGGATGAGCTTTGCCGGAACGCCCCCGACGATCGTATAGGGGGCGACGTCCCTGGAGACCACGGCACCCGCGCCGATCACCGCGCCGTTGCCGACGGAAACCCCCGGCAGGATCGTCGCGCCGTGGCCGACCCAGACATCATGACCGATCGTTACCCGGTTCTGGCGCCGCCAGGCGAAGAGATCGTGGTCGAGGTCGGCGTCATCCCAATAGTTCGGCGCGCGATAGGTGAAATGGTGCAGCGTCGCGCGCCAGGTCGGATGGTTGGTGGCATTGATGCGCACCGAGGCGGCGATATTGACGAACTTGCCGACCGTTGCGCACCAGATCGAGCCATCCTGCATAACGTAGGAATAGTCGCCGAATTCGACCTCGTCGAGCCGCGAGCGTTCCTGCACTTCCGTGTAGCGGCCAAGCGTCGAATTCACGACGCGGGCGGTCGGGTGGATGAAAGGTTCGGGCCCAAGTTTCTGGCTCATGCCGCCTGTTTCCTTGGCGAGAACTCGGAGACGTCGATGATGCGGTCGGCGACCGCGTCGCGCACTTCCTCGTCGTGGAAAATGCCGATCAGGGCCGTGCCTTGCGCCTTCTTCTCGGCGATCATTTCGACCACGACCGCGCGGTTCTTCGCATCAAGCGAGGCGGTCGGTTCGTCGAGCAGCAGGATCTTGTGGTCGGTCATGAAACCGCGGGCGATGTTGACCCGCTGCTGCTCGCCGCCGGAGAAGGTGGCCGGCGGCAAGCCCCAGAGTTCCTTCGGCAGGTTGAGCTTTGCAAGCAGTTCCGCCGCTCGTTCGCGCCCCTCTTCGACGGCGACACCGCGCGCCTGCAGCGGTTCGGCGACGATGTCGAGGGCGGAGACGCGCGGCACGACGCGCAGGAACTGACTGACATAGCCGAGCGTCGTGCGACGCACTTCGAGAACAGTGCGCGGCTCTGCCGTCGCAAGGTTTACCAATCGGCCGTCGTGCTCCATCAGGATCTGGCCTTCATCGACGCCGTAATTGCCGTAGAGCATCTTGAGGATCGAGCTCTTGCCGACGCCTGAGGGGCCGCCGAGTACGACGCATTCGCCGGCCTTCACCGAGAAGGAGACATTCGCGACCACCGGCAGGCGCACGCCATCGCGCAAGTGCATGGTGAAGCTCTTGGCGACTTCTGAAACAACGAGTGGAGTAGCCATTGGTTCTTACTTTCCTTTGCGCATAATCTTGTCCGCAAACCGGATTCCACTTTTCGGGGTCATGCGTCAGACCTGCAAAATCGAAGAAACGAGAAGCTGGGTGTAGGGCTCACGCGGGTCGTCCAGCACGCGATCGGTGAGCCCCTGCTCGATGACCGCGCCGTCCTTCATCACCATCATCCGGTGAGACAGAAGGCGGGCAACCGCGAGGTCGTGCGTGACGATGATCGCCGCGAGCCCCAGATCGTGGACGAGGCCGCGCACGAGGTCGAGCAGGCGGGCCTGAACCGAGACGTCGAGGCCGCCGGTCGGCTCGTCCATGAAGACGAGGCGAGGGGAGGTGACGAGATTGCGGGCGATCTGCAGACGCTGGCGCATGCCGCCGGAAAAGGCGCGCGGCTGGTCGTCGATCCGATCCTCGTCGATCTCGACGCGGGTGAGCCAGTCGCAGGCGGCGGCTCGGATATTGCCGTAGTGCCGGTCGCCGACGGCCATAAGCCGCTCGCCGACATTGGCACCGGCCGAGACCGTCATCCTGAGGCCCTCGGCCGGGTTCTGGTGAACGAAGCCCCAGTCGGTGCGCATCAGAAAGCGCCGTTCGGCCTCGGCCATACGGGCTAGATCGCGGTACTGCCCGTCGCGCATGTGGTATTCGACGATGCCGGAGGTCGGCATCAGTCGGGTCGAGAGGCAGGAAAGCAGGGTCGTCTTGCCGGAGCCGGATTCACCCACGATCGCCAACACTTCGCCCGGGTAGAGCTCGAAGGAGGCGTTTCGGCACCCGATGCGGCTGCCGTAGAACTTTGAGACGTCGTTGACTTTTAGAAGCGGAACGGCGCTCATTCTGCGGCCTCCTGGCTTTCTGGCGTTGGGCGGGCGAGCATGTGTCCGGCATGGCCGTGTGCGCGCCGGTCTTCGCAATGGTCCGTATCGGAGCAGACGAACATGCGCCCACCCTTATCGTCGAGCACGACCTCATCGAGATAGACGTTCTCGGCGCCGCAGAGCGCGCAGGGTTTGTCGAACTTCTGGATCTCGAAGGGGTGATCCTCGAAATCGAGGCTGACCACTTCGGTATAGGGCGGCACCGCATAGATGCGCTTTTCGCGGCCGGCGCCAAAGAGCTGGAGCGCTTCCGACATGTGCATCTTCGGATTGTCGAACTTCGGTGTTGGCGAGGGGTCCATCACGTAACGACCCTCGACCTTGACCGGATAGGCGTAGGTCGTGGCGATGTGGCCGTTGCGGGCGATATCCTCATAGAGCTTCACATGCATGAGGCCATATTCCTCGAGCGCATGCATCTTGCGCGTTTCGGTTTCGCGCGGCTCTAGGAAGCGCAAGGGTTCCGGGATCGGCACCTGATAGACGAGCGTCTGGCCTTCCTTCAGCGTCTCCTCGGGAATGCGGTGGCGGGTCTGGATGATCGTCGCCTCCTTCGTACGCGTCGTTACCGCGACATTGGCAACCTTCTGGAAGAAGGCGCGGATCGAGACGGCGTTGGTGGTGTCGTCTGCGCCCTGGTCGATGACCTTCAGAACGTCGCCTGGCCCGAGGATCGAGGCAGTCACCTGCACGCCGCCCGTGCCCCAGCCATAGGGCATCGGCATTTCGCGCGAGGCGAAGGGCACCTGGTAGCCGGGAATGGCGATCGCTTTCAGGATCGCGCGGCGGATCATCCGCTTCGTCTGTTCGTCGAGATAGGCGAAATTGTAGGTGGCAAGGTCGTTCATTCGGCGGCCTCCTTCATGCCGTCCTCACCGCCAGTGCGGGCGGCCTCGTAATCGCGGCGCATGCGGCGCACCAGGTCGAGTTCGGCCTGGAAGTCGACGTAGTGCGGCAGCTTCAGATGTTCGACGAAGCCGGTCGCCTGAACATTGTCGGCATGCGAGATGACGAATTCCTGGTCCTGCGCCGGAGCAACGATGTCCTCGCTGAACTCGTCGGTGCGAAGCGCCCGATCGACGAGCGACATCGACATGGCCTTGCGCTCGCTCTGACCGAAGACGAGGCCGTAGCCGCGCGTGAACTGCGGCGGTTGCTTGGCCGAGCCCTTGAACTGGTTGACCATCTGGCATTCGGTGACGCGGATCACGCCGAGCGAAACCGCAAAGCCAACCTCCGGCAGGTCCAGTTCGACCTCGACCTCGCCGATCCGGACCTCGCCGACGAAGGGGTGGGTGCGGCCGTAGCCGCGCTGGGTGGAATAGGCGAGGGCCAGCAGAAAACCTTCGTCGCCACGCGCAAGCGCCTGAAGGCGGAGGTCGCGCGCCATCGGGAATTCCATCGGCTCGCGTGTGAGATCGCCCATCACGTGGCCTTCCGGCATCCGGCCGTCGCCTTCGATGAGGCCCTCGCCATCGAGAATGTCGGAGACGCGCATGACATGCTCGCCGGGCTCTTTCACTGCCGGCTCCGCAACCGTCTCCTCTGCGATCAGCGAAGGATCGAGCAGGCGGTGGGTGTAGTCGAAGGTGGGGCCGAGCAGCTGGCCGCCGGGCAGATCCTTGTAGGTGGCCGAGACGCGGCGCTCGACCTTTATCTTCGCCGTGTCGATCGGCTCGGAATAGCCGAAGCGCGGTAGCGTGGTGCGGTAGGCACGCAGGATGAAGATCGCCTCGATCATGTCGCCGCGCGCCTGGCGCACGGCGAGCGCAGCCAGCGCCCGGTCATAAAGCGAGGCCTCGGCCATCACGCGATCGACGGCAAGTCCGAGTTGTTCGACAACCTGCTCGATGGTGATCGAGGGCAGCGCGCGGTCGCCGCGGCGGCGATCGGCAAGCAGGCGATGGGCATTGGCAATGGCGGCTTCCCCGCCTTTGACGGCTACGTACATGCTCTTACTCCCGCTCAAGTTTGGTGGTGCGCGGCAGGCAGAGGACCGCATCGCCTGCTGTCAGGACCAGGTCGATGCCGCGCGGGAAGATCGCCCGGTTAGCAGCCCAGAAATCGAGGAAGAGATCGGGCAGGCCTTCCGGCGCGATGACCGTCTCATCCTTGATTCCCGCTCCCTTGGCGATAAGCGACCGGCCGCCGCTGAGCGCTTCGATCTCGATGACCAGCGTCGTCGAGCGGTCGGGATATTCCTGCGTGCCGAGCGCGAACTGATCGAAACTCGGCACGGCGGCACCCTTCTCGATGAAGGCGAAGCGGGCGTCATCCTTCGTTTCGGTCATCGGCGCGCCAGTGTGGAAGGCGATCCATTGCGGGACTGCGGACTTTGCGAGCGCTGGCGAGAGCCAGACGGACGTGTCGTGGTCACAAAGCGTCAGTGCAACGGCGCCGCTGGCCCTGCCGAGGGGCGAGGGCGGGGCTGCAAGCGCCGAGAAACTGGCAACGGTGCCGGGGCGGGCAAAGCCATCCATCAAGGTGCGAAATACGGATTGCGCCTGAAACACCGGATCGGCGAAGGCGCCGGCATAGATTTGCGATTGTGCGGCCATCAGTCGTCTCCCCGGACCATCGTGAAGAAGTCGACGCGGGTCGCGGCGGTCTCTTCCGCCTTGCGGCGGTCTTCCGCGTCGATGCGGGCGGCGATC
The DNA here is from genome assembly GCF_013283645.1 of Sinorhizobium psoraleae. Lineage (GTDB taxonomy): Bacteria > Pseudomonadota > Alphaproteobacteria > Rhizobiales > Rhizobiaceae > Sinorhizobium > Sinorhizobium psoraleae. The sequence goes on along the minus strand of NZ_JABEKV010000003.1, from coordinate 169,309 downwards.
AGCCGGTGCAGCGCTTCGACTGCCGAGCGATACTTTCCGGTCTGGAGAAGCGCATCGAAGATCGCGGCGTAGCGGGCGCGTTCCTTGTCGGTGCCGAGCAGTTGGCCGTGGCCGATCTCGCCGCTGGAGAGCCTGACCGTGGCGCGCGACACGGTCGCCTCGCCGAGGTTGAAGGCGTCGCCGCCGCCGCCGATCCGGCCGCGCACCATGACGAGACCCGTTTCCGGACCGCGGACCGCGAAGATTTCCGGCTTGTCGGCGATCGCTTGCCAAGCCGTCTTCAGTTCGGCGAGGCTGGCGCGCGCCAGAAGCCGCATGCCTTCCCTGCGCTTGGCCGCCTCTTCGGGGAGGCCTTCAAGTTTCTGAGTTGCGTTCATGGTTTTATCCTAAATGTCTATTGATCTAGACAACTGTACATCTTATACCTTTCCTTAGCCCCCGCAAATGACAGGCTTGTGACATCCGCGGAGAAAATGGGGTGAAGAGAATGGCGTTGAAGAAAATCGTCGAACGACAGACCGGCGTGGCGCTCTGGCGGCAGATCGCCGACCGCATCCGGCTTTCGATCAGTAACGGCGACTACGACCGGACCGGCATGGTACCGCCGGAAACGGCGTTGGCGCACGAGTTCGGAGTCAACCGCCACACGGTTCGCAGCGCCCTGGCGGCGCTGGCGGACGAAGGCCTTGTCCGCGCTGTGCAGGGACGCGGCACGATGATCGAGCGCAAGGACCGCGTCAGTTATCCGATCTCGCGGCGCACCCGCTTTTCGCAAGGACTCGGCCGACAGGTGAAGGAGGTCGGCACGCGGCTGCTTGGCCATGCGGAAGTGCCGGCGAGCGGCGAAGTTGCGGCGGCCCTAGCCGTTTCTCCCGGCGCGTTGCTCATAGAGTTGCGAACGGTGAGCAGCGGCGACGGCCGGCCGCTCTCGACGGCGGTCAGCTATTTTCCCGCCGACCGCTTTCCCGGGATAGCCGAGGAATACGCGCGCCTCGGCTCGGTCACCAAGGCTTTTGCCGTGCACGGGCTCGACGACTATGTGCGCGTTTCGACCGAAATCGTCGCGCGGCATGCCGATGCAGACGAGCTTTCGCTTTTGAAGCTCTCGCCCGGCGCGATCGTGATGGAAGCGCAATCGGTGAACGCCGATCTTGAGGGCAAGCCGGTCGAATTTTCGCGCACGCGCTTTGCCGCCGACCGGATGAAGCTGAGGATAGAGACGTAGGTGGAGCGGCAGGTCCCATAAAATGCCCCTCATCCGGCCTGCCGGCCACCTTCTCCCCGCAAGCGGGGCGAAGGAGACTCGCGGCGACGCTCTGCCGCCCCTCTCCCCGCGTGCGGGGAGAGGGTTAGGGTGAGGGGCGGCGATTCGGCTCAACGTCGATCTAGGCACGATCCAGCGTCAACGCGATCCGGATCTTCTGGCCGGCCGCAAGCTTCTCCTGCCGCCGAACCTCCGCTTTGACCGGCAGGAGAAACGAGCCCGACCCCTTGTCGGGAAAGATCGAGGTCGTCCATTCGGTCTTGCCGGTGCGTGCGATTATCGGTTCGCTGCCCCATCCGCGCTTTTTCGGTTCGGCCAGGAACTTGACTTTCTGGGCGATGTCCTTGGGCAGGGTGACGAAATGCCAGCCGCCCTTTCCAGGATAGAGCCATAGTTCCGCTTCAAACTCGAAAACCGTCACGTGTCCCTCGTTCTGTCGCCAAAGTAAGGCAATGGTGCCGCATTTCCGACGCGTTTTTGCCGCACCTACTAAACTGCTTTAATGCATGTCGTTTTCCCAAAACCGCTGCACACTTTTGGGCGACATGCATTAAGCTTTGCATCAGGATCCACGCATTGTCTTCTCTGGGGGAGAAACCGAAATGGCGACGTGGCGACCCGATCCTTCCTTCTATCCGTCACCGCGCATGGCCGCAAAGGCCCCGAAAGAAACCATCGCCTATGTGGCGGCCTTCGATCCCGAGCGACAGCGTCCCGACGCGATTGCCGTGGTCGACGTGGATCCGACCTCCACGACTTATTCGCAGATCGTCGGGCAGGTCGAAATGCCGAATGTCGGCGACGAACTGCATCATTTCGGCTGGAACGCCTGCTCGTCCTGCCTTTGCCCCAATGCGCCGCACCCGCATGTCGAGCGCCGCTATCTGGTCGTGCCCGGTCTCAGGTCGTCGCGGCTTCATATTATCGACACTAAGCCGGATCCCAAAAATCCGCAGATCGTCCGCGTGATCGATCCGGCGGAAATTGCCGAGAAGGCAAACTATTCGCGGCTGCATACCATCCATTGCGGACCGGAGGGCATCTACGTCAACGCGCTCGCCGACCGCGACGGCAACGCGCCGGGCGGCATCTTCCTGCTCGACCACGACAGCTTCGATGTGCTCGGGCAATGGGAGATGGATCGCGGACCGCAGAAGCTCGCCTATGATTTCTGGTGGCATCTCGGTCACGACACAATGATCACCAGCGAGTGGGGCACGCCGGATACGTTTGAAAACGGCCTCATTCCGGAGGTGCTGCTCGGCTCGAAATACGGCCGCAAGCTTCATTTCTGGGATCTCAACAAGCGTAAGCACCTGCAGGAGATCGACTTCGGCGAAGAGCATCAACTCGTCTTCGAATTGCGCCCCGCGCACGATCCGACCAAGGCCTATGGCTTCGTCGGCTGCGTCATCAGCCTCAAGGATCTCTCCGCATCGATCTGGACCTGGTATCGCGATGGCGACCAGTGGGCAGTGAAGAAAGTCATCGAGATTCCGGCCGAGCCCGCCGACCCGGACCTCTTGCCGCCCGTGCTCAAGGGCTTCAAGGCGGTCGCGCCACTCGTCACCGATATCGACCTCTCGATGGACGACCGGTTCCTCTACGTCTCCTGCTGGGGCACCGGCGACATGATCCAATATGATGTCTCCGATCCCTTCGCGCCGAAGGAGACGGGCCGCGTCAGGATCGGCGGGATCGTTTCCCGCGCCACGCATTCGAAAGCGTCGAACGGCGCGCTCAATGGCGGACCGCAGATGGTGGAAATCAGCCGCGACGGCAAGCGTGTTTATTTCACCAATTCGCTTTACGGCGCGATCGACCCGCAATTCTATCCTGAAGGCATCGACGGATGGATGGTGAAGCTGGATGTCGGAGATAACGGCGGAATTTCCTTCGATGAGAACTTCTTTATCGATTGGCCCAAGGGCCATCGCCCGCATCAGGTTCGGCTCGAAGGCGGCGACTGCTCGTCGGACTCATACTGCTATCCATGAGGGGTGTGGGATCGTGCTGCCCCACGGATGCGGATGACCGATCTCTGGCCCTGGCTCTCGCTTGCCGGCCTCGGCGCCTTCCATGGCGTCAACCCGGCGATGGGTTGGCTTTTTGCCGTGGCGCTGGGGCTTCATCGACAAAGTTCGCGGATCGTTTGGTTGTCGCTGCTGCCGATCGCCGCCGGGCATGCCGCTGCCATTGCGGTGGTGCTGGCGGCTTTTATAGCCTTCGGCGCGGTCGTCGACCTGCGGAGCCTCAAGCTTTTCGCGGCCGCGCTTATTCTCGGCCTTGCTGGCTACTATGCCTTCTACGGACACCGCCACCGGGTAAGGGTCGGCATGCGGACGGGGATGGCCGGCCTTGCACTCTGGTCGTTCCTGATGGCAACGGGGCATGGCGCGGGACTGATGCTGGTGCCTGCGGTGCTGGGCCTCTGCCTTGCGGATCAATCAGCGACCATCCCCCTCGGCAATTCGCTACCGATTTCGCTGGCAGCCGTCGCACTCCATACCGGGGCGACGCTTGTGGTCACCGCCGCTGTTGCCTTCGTCGTGATCGAATGGCTCGGCCTTGCGATCCTGCGCTCCGCATGGATCAATTTCGATCTGATCTGGACGCTGGCACTGGTGGTGACCGGCGTCATGCTCGTCGTGGCCTGAAGCTTCGCCCTGCCGGTCAGATATTCCTTCGCTTACCCTCGATCAGGTCGAGCACCGCGCGCGCGGCATCGAGCACATGCGTGCCGGGACCGAAGACGGCGGCGACGCCGTTGTCCATCAGGTATTGATAGTCCTGGCGCGGAATAACGCCGCCGCAGACGACGATGATGTCCTTGCCGCCGCGCTTCTTCAGAGCCTCGGCGAGCTGCGGCATCAGGGTCTTGTGTCCGGCGGCAAGTGAGGAGACGCCGACGACGGTGACTTCTTCGGCGAGCGCCAGATCGGCTGCCTCTTCCGGCGTCTGGAACAACGGCCCGGCGACGACGTCGAAGCCGATGTCGCCGAAGGCCGACGCGATCACCTTGGCGCCGCGGTCGTGCCCGTCCTGGCCGAGCTTGGCGACCATGATCTTCGGCTTGTGGCCGAGCCGCTTGGTGACGTCGCTGAGCCGCCCGGCGAGCACGCCGAGTTCGGGGTCGCTTTCATAGGCCTTGCCATAGATGTCGGTGACGACTTCCGGGATGGCGGTGTGATCGCCAAAGACCTGCCGCATCGCCTCGGAAATCTCGCCGACGGTGGCACGCGCCCGCGCGGCCTCGATCGCCGCCGCGAGCAGATTGCCCTTGCCGCTCCGCGCGACCTCTGCAAGAGCTTCGAGCGTCTCCGTCACCCTCTGCGAATCTCGCCGGCGTTTGGTCTCCTCGATCCGCTTGATCTGTGCCGTGCGGACGGCGGCATTGTCGATCTGGAGGATGTCGATCGGGTGCTCGTTTTCGAGCCGGTATTTGTTGACGCCGACGATCACTTCCTCGCCGCGGTCGACCGCCGCCTGGCGGCGCGTCGCCGCCTCTTCGATCAGCCGCTTCGGCAGGCCGGCATTGACCGCCTTGGTCATGCCGCCGAGTGCCTCGACGTCCTCGATCAAGGCCCAGGCCTTTTCCGCAAGCTCGTTCGTCAGGCTTTCCACATAGTAGGAACCTGCAAGCGGATCGACGACCTTTGTCACGCCGGTCTCGTGCTGCAGGATCAGTTGCGTGTTGCGGGCGATGCGGGCGGAAAAGTCCGTCGGCAGTGCGATCGCCTCGTCGAAGGAATTGGTGTGCAGCGATTGCGTGCCGCCGAGCGCCGCCGACATCGCCTCGAAGGCGGTGCGGATGATGTTGTTGTAGGGATCCTGTTCGGCAAGCGAGACCCCGGACGTCTGGCAGTGAGTCCTCAGCATCAGCGAGGACGCTTTCTTCGGCTCGAATTCCTTCATGATCCGCGTCCAGAGCAGCCGCGCCGCACGGAGCTTCGCCGCCTCCATGAAGAAGTTCATGCCGATGGCGAAGAAGAAGGAGAGTCGCCCGGCGAAATCGTCGACGTTGAGCCCCTTGGCAAGCGCCGCGCGCACATATTCGCGCCCGTCGGCAAGGGTGAAGGCAAGCTCCTGCACGAGTGTCGCGCCCGCCTCCTGCATGTGATAGCCGGAGATCGAGATCGAATTGAACTTCGGCATCTCCTTCGCCGTGTATTCGATGATGTCGGCGACGATCCGCATCGAGGGTTCCGGCGGGTAGATATACGTGTTGCGAACCATGAACTCTTTGAGGATGTCGTTCTGGATCGTGCCCGACAGATCGGCGCGGGCGATGCCCTGCTCCTCGCCGGCGACGATGAAGGAGGCAAGGATCGGGATGACAGCACCGTTCATCGTCATCGAGACCGACATCTCGTCGAGCGGGATGCCGTCGAAGAGGATCTTCATGTCCTCGACTGAGTCGATCGCCACCCCCGCCTTGCCCACGTCGCCCTCGACGCGCGGATGGTCGCTGTCATAGCCGCGATGGGTGGCGAGGTCGAAGGCGACGGACAGGCCCTTCTGGCCGGCGGCGAGATTCCTGCGATAGAACGCGTTCGAAGCTTCCGCCGTCGAGAAACCGGCATATTGCCGGATCGTCCAGGACCGGCCGGCATACATGGTGGCGCGGGGACCGCGCACGAAGGGCTCGAAGCCGGGCAGTGAATCGAGGTGGCCGATACCGGCCAAGTCGTCGCGCGTGTACAGCGGCTTGACGTCGATGCCTTCCGGCGTGTGCCAAGTGAGGCTTTCGGGCGAGGCCTTCAGCTCCTTCTCGGCGAGGGCTTCCCAGTCCTTAGGTGTTTTGTCAGTCATTGGCTTGCTCCATCGAGGCGTAGCTGGTCGCTATCCGGTGCACCCCCCTCTGCCCTGCCGGGCATCTCCCCCACAAGGGGGGAGATCGACAAGCGTCGATGTCCCGCTTCACCAGCGCCCGTTTGCCTGAGGTGTGGAAAGGACGTGCCTCGGCATCTTCGACTTTGGTGTCGCGCGGGGCCGTACCTCTGGCTAATCTCCCCCCTTGTGGGGGAGATGCCCGGCAGGGCAGAGGGGGGTATCAACGCCTCCTCTGAGAGCTTCGCCATCATCACTCGAACTCCATGATCAACTCATCGACCGCGAGGCTCGCGCCGGCGGCGATCGCGACGCGCTTCACCGTCGCGCGCCTTTCGGCTCTGAGGATGTTTTCCATCTTCATCGCCTCGACGACCGCGATTGCTTGTCCGGCCTCGACCGTGTCGCCCTCCTTGACCGGGATCAAGGTCACGACGCCCGGCATTGGGCAGAGCAGCATCTTCGACGTGTCCGGCGGCGGCTTCTTCGGCATCAGTCGCGCAAGTTCGGCAACGCGCGGGGTCCTCACACGGGCGATCACGTCGATGCCACGCCAGCGCAGCCGGATGCCGGTGCCGACGAGATCGACCTTCACACCCATCGGCTGATTGTCGACGTTGAAGGTGGCGAGCGTACGGCCGGGTGTCCAGTCGGTGGCAACGGTCACCGAACTCTCGTCCGCAAAGCGAACAAAGGCGCCATCCGCCGAGGTGCCGGCGGTGACAGCAAGGTCGCGATCGCCAAGGCTTGCCACCCAGTCGTGGCCGACGACGCGGCGGTGGTTGCCGATCGTGCCCGATATCTGGCTCGCGCGCTCCTGCAGCGCCTGGTTGATGGTGACCGCGACGGCCGCGAGCTTGCGTGCGTCCGCCTCGTCCAGCACGACGCCCTGGAAGCCGGCGGCGAACTCCTCGGCGATATAGGCGGTGGTCAGACGCCCTTCGCGGAAGCGCTGCTGCTGCATAACGGCGGAAAGGAAGGGCAGGTTGTGCCCTATGCCCTCGACCTCGAACTCGTCGAGCGCGCTCGCCATCGCCTCGACGGCGGTGGCGCGATCCGGCCCCCAGGTGCAGAGCTTGGCGATCATCGGATCGTAATACATCGAGATTTCGCCGCCCTCGAAGACGCCGGTGTCGTTGCGGATGACGGTGCCGTCATCCTGCCTGCCTTCCTGAGGCGGGCGGTAGCGCGTCAGCCGGCCGATCGAGGGCAGGAAGTTGCGGTAGGGGTCTTCCGCGTAAAGCCGGCTTTCGATCGCCCAGCCGTCGAGCTTCACGTCCTCTTGGCCAAAGGACAGCTTTTCGCCGGCGGCGACGCGGATCATCTGCTCGACCAGGTCGAGCCCGGTGATGAGTTCGGTCACCGGGTGCTCTACCTGCAGACGCGTATTCATCTCGAGGAAGTAGAAGTTGCGCTCGCCGTCGACGATGAATTCGACCGTACCGGCGGAGTGGTAGCCGACGGCTTTCGCGAGTGCGACCGCCTGCTCGCCCATGGCGCGCCGCGTCTTCTCGTCGAGGAAGGGCGATGGCGCCTCTTCGATGACCTTCTGGTTTCGGCGCTGGATCGAGCATTCGCGCTCACCGAGATAGAGTGTGTTGCCATGCTTGTCGCCGAGCACCTGGATTTCGATGTGGCGGGGATCGGTCACGAATTTTTCGATGAAGATGCGGTCGTCGCCGAACGAGCTTTTCGCCTCGTTCTTCGACGACTGGAAGCCTTCGCGTGCCTCGATGTCGTTCCAGGCGATCCGCATACCCTTGCCGCCGCCGCCGGCCGACGCCTTGATCATCACCGGGTAGCCGATGGCAGAGGCGATCCGGACGGCTTCCTCGGCGTCCTCGATCAGTCCCATATGGCCGGGAACAGTCGAGACATCCGCTTCGGCGGCGATCTTCTTCGAGGTGATCTTGTCACCCATTGCCTTAATAGCGCCGACCGGCGGCCCGATGAAGGCGACGCCCTCCTTCTCCAGCGCTTCGGCAAAAGCGGCGTTTTCCGAAAGGAAGCCGTAGCCCGGATGCACGGCATCGGCGCCGGTCTTGCGGATCGCGTCGAGGATCTTGTCGATGACGATATAGGACTGGCTGGAGGGCGAGGCGCCGATATGCACCGCTTCGTCCGCCATGCGCACATGCATGGCATCGCGGTCGGCATCCGAATAGACGGCGACGGTCGGAATGCCGAGCTTCTTGGCGGTGCGGATCACGCGGCAGGCGATTTCACCACGATTGGCGATGAGGATTTTCTTGAACATGCGTTTCTCTTTCAATCCTTTCTGTCGCGTCAGCGCCTGAACTTTCGCCGGTAGGGTAGAAGCGCGATGGACGACGCCACCACCGCCCCGCCGAAGAGGAGGGCGAAGGGGGCGACCACCATGGCCGCTGCAAGGAAGGGGCTCGACGAGCGTGCGATATGGGTGCCGACCGCGCCGATGTTGAGCCAGATCAGCGCGCCCGCGACCGCCGCGCCGACGAGCGCGCCGTAAAGCGCGTTCGTCGCTAGATAGCGTAGCATCTGCCAGTGGTCGCGGCGCGCGGCCTCGGGTGTCATGATGGGCTCCGGCTCCGGTTTCATCGCGTGCCTCGTCAGAGCGGTATCGTGTCGTGCTTGCGCCAGCGCGTTTCCACCTGCTTGTTGCGCAGCGACGCGAAGGCGCGCGCGATGCGGCGGCGCGACGAATGCGGCATGATCACCTCGTCGATGAAGCCGCGTTCGGCGGCAACGAAGGGGTTGGCGAAGCGCTCCTCGTATTCCTTCGTGCGCGCGGCGATCTTCTCCGCATTGCCGAGTTCGGAGCGGTAGAGGATTTCGGTCGCGCCCTTGGCGCCCATGACGGCGATTTCCGCCGTCGGCCAGGCATAATTGACGTCGGCGCCGATGTGCTTGGAGGCCATAACGTCATAGGCGCCGCCATAGGCCTTGCGGGTGATGAGCGTCACCATCGGCACGGTCGCCTGGCTATAGGCGAAGAGCAGCTTGGCGCCGTGCTTGATGACTCCGCCATATTCCTGGCTCGTACCCGGCAGGAAGCCCGGCACGTCGACGAGCGTCAGGATCGGGATCGAGAAGGCGTCGCAGAAGCGGACGAAGCGGGCAGCCTTGCGGGAAGAATCGATGTCCAGACAGCCGGCGAGAACCATCGGCTGGTTGGCGACGACGCCGACGGTCTGGCCTTCCAGACGAATGAAGCCGGTGACGATGTTGCGGGCAAAGCTCGCCTGAAGCTCGAAGAAATCGCCTTCATCGGCAAGCGCCAGGATCAGCTCCTTCATGTCGTAAGGCTTGGCGGCACTGTCGGGGATCAGGCTGTCGAGACGCATCTCGATGCGCGCCGGATCGTCATAGAAGGGCCGGACCGGCGGCTTTTCGCGGTTGTTTAGCGGCAGGAAGTCGAAGAGCAGGCGCACATGTTCCAGCGCCTCGACGTCATTTTCGTAGGCGCCGTCGGCGACCGATGACTTCGTCGTATGGGTGCGAGCTCCGCCAAGTTCTTCCGCGGTGACGATCTCGTTCGTCACCGTCTTTACGACATCGGGGCCGGTCACGAACATGTAGGAACTGTCGCGCACCATGAAGATGAAGTCGGTCATCGCCGGGGAATAGACGGCCCCGCCGGCACACGGCCCCATGATCACCGAGATCTGCGGAATGACGCCCGAGACTTCCGCGTTGCGGCGGAAGACTTCCGCATAGCCGGCGAGCGACGCCACGCCCTCCTGGATACGGGCGCCGCCGGAATCGTTGATGCCGATGACCGGTGCGCCGTTGCGGGCCGCCATGTCCATGATCTTGCAGATCTTCTGCGCATGGGTCTCGGAGAGCGAGCCGCCGAGCACGGTGAAATCCTGGCTGAAGACATAGACCTGCCGGCCGTTGATCGTACCCCAGCCGGTGACCACGCCATCGCCCGCGATCTTTTGGCTTGCCATGCCGAAATCGACACAGCGATGCGTGACGTACATGTCGTATTCTTCGAAGGAGCCTTCGTCGAGCAGCACGTCGATGCGCTCGCGCGCCGTCAGTTTGCCCTTGCCGTGCTGCGCGTCGACGCGGCGCTCGCCACCGCCGGCTCGAGCTTGTGCCCGGCGGGCTTCCACCTGTTCCAATATGGCGCGCATGTGTTTCCTCCCGAATTTCTTTCTCGCCGAGATTTTTCTCGATTTTGCAGAGGCGTTTGAAGCTTCGCAATAGCGTCGAAGGGCGGATGGCAAAACGACCGATGATGTGCGAATGTGGAATATAGAAATATGTAAAACGTAAATTGCAAAGTTGCGAACATGGCGATCGGCAAACTTTACATCGGCCGCAAAGTCCGGGAACTCAGGGAAGCAAACCGGGCGACGCAAGGGCAGTTCGCCGAGCGTATCGGCATTTCGACGAGCTACCTGAACCAGATCGAAAACAACCAGCGGCCGGTTTCGGCGGCGGTGCTGCTCGCGCTTGCGGAGAAGTTCCAGATCGATATTGCGGAACTCTCGACAGGCGAGGGTGACCGGCTCCTGTCGGCCCTGTCGGAGGCGTTGAACGATCCGCTGTTCGAGACCTATTCTCCGAGCCTGCAGGAGCTGAAGCTTGTCGCCCAGAACGCGCCGGGTCTCGCGCATGCGCTGATCACCTGCCATCAGGCCTATAGGCGCAACAGCGAACAGCTTGCCAGCATCGACGACACGATCGGCCGCGGTGCCTCCTTCGTCGAGACGACGCCTTACGAGGAGGTGCGCGACTTCTTCCATTTCGTCGACAACTACATCCACGAGATCGACGCGCTCGCCGAAACGCTTGCCGCCGACCTTGGCCTTGGGGAGGGGGACAATCATACGGCGCTCGCGGCGCACCTCGAGCAGCGCCATGGCGTGCGCGTGGTGCGCGGCATCGCGGGCGACGAGGCGATCCGCCGCTTCGATCCGCGTGCCCGCATCCTGACTCTGAACCCATACGCGCCGGCGCCGACGCGTGATTTTCAACTGGCGTTGCAGATCGCCCAATTCCATGCCCGCGAGGAGATCGACCGGATTGTCGGCAGTGCCGCATTTCGCACCGAGGAGGCCCACGAAATCTGCCGGCTCGGCCTGCAGAACTATTTCGCCGGCGCCCTGATCCTGCCGTACCAGTCTTTCCTCAAAGCGGCGCGCGAATTGCGGCACGATATCGAACTGCTCGCTGCCCGTTTCGGAGCCTCGCTGGAGCAGGTCTGCCATCGGCTCTCGACCCTGCAGCGCCCTGGCCAGAAAGGGATTCCGATCTTCTTCGCGCGCATCGACCGGGCCGGAAACATCACCAAGCGCCATAGCGCGGCCAAGCTGCAATTCGCTCGCTTCGGGGCGGCCTGTCCGCTCTGGAATGTGCATCAGGCTTTCGAGACGCCGGGGCGGATCATCCGCCAGCTCGCCGAAACGCCGGATGGCGTGCGCTATCTCTGCCTCGCCACCCAGATCACCAAGGGCGGCGGGGGTTACCGCGCCAACCATCCGCGCTACGCTTTGGCGCTCGGCTGCGAAATCTCCTATGCCGACGCCTTCGTTTATGCCGACGACATGGATCTCGGCAATCGCACCGCCTTCGACCCGATCGGCATCTCCTGTCGCATCTGCGAGCGCACCAAATGCGCCAGCCGCGCCGTGCCGCCGCTGAAACGCAAGCTGATCGTCGACCATGACATGCGCGGCTCTCTGCCGTATCGTCTTAGCGAGAGCTGAGCGTGGGTTTCATCGGCTCTGTTCGTTTTTGAACAGATGTTGTGAGAATTTGCGTCTGTGCCTGTGCGAAATTTGGTGTAACTACAGCGCCGCGCGTCTTCTCAGACGTGCAAAGGTCGCTGTAGCACTTTGAGTGCTGCATGTTTTTATATCCATAAATCGCCTTCGATTTATGGAAACATGCAGTGCGCCACATTGTCAGTATGCGGGTCAGGGAGGACATGCATATGGATTTTCGCCTGTCTGAGGAGCAGGAGGCCATCCGCGCGATGGCGCTCGATTTTGCCCAGGACGAACTCGCGCCCAGCGCCATCGACTGGGACCAGCAGAAGCATTTTCCGGTGGAGACGCTGCGCGCTGCGGCGGCACTCGGCATGGCCGGAATCTATGTTCGCGACGACGTCGGCGGCACCGGTCTCACCCGTCTCGACGCGGCGATGATCATCGAGGCGCTGGCGACCGGCTGCCCGGCGATCGCCTCCTTCGTCTCGATCCACAACATGTGCGCAGGCATGATCGACCGCTATGGCACTGACGATCAGCGCCAGCGCCTGTTGCCGCCGCTCCTCAGCATGGAAACGCTGGCGAGCTACTGCCTGACCGAGCCCGGCTCCGGCTCGGACGCGGCGGCGCTGAAAACCAAGGCCGTACGCGAGGGCGACACCTATGTGCTGACGGGCCAGAAGCAGTTCATCTCCGGCGCCGGCGAATCCGGTCTCTATATTGTCATGGCCCGCACCGGCGACGAGGGGCCAAAGGGCATTTCGGCGTTCGTCGTCGAGAAGGGGGCGCCGGGTCTGACCTTCGGCGCCAACGAGAAGAAGATGGGCTGGCACGCCCAGCCGACTCGCGCGGTGATGCTCGACAATGTCCGCGTTCCGGCTACAAACCGGCTGGGCGCGGAGGGTGAGGGCTTCCGGATCGCCATGGCCGGCCTCGACGGCGGCCGGCTGAACATCGCCGCAGCTTCGCTCGGTGGCGCGCAGGCCGCATTCGACAAGGCGCTTGCCTATGTGCAGGAGCGGCGTGCTTTCGGAAAGGCGATCGGCGAATTCCAGGCGCTGCAGTTCCGTCTGGCGGATATGGCGACCGATCTGGAGATTGCGCGCACCTTCCTCTGGCGGGCGGCTGCGGCGCTAGATGCGGCGGATCCGGAGGCGACCAAGCTCTGCGCCATGGCCAAGCGCTTCGTCACCGACCGCTGCTTTGCGGTCGCCAACGACGCGCTGCAACTCCATGGCGGCTACGGTTATCTCGCCGATTACGGCGTTGAGAAGATTGTCCGGGATTTGAGAGTGCACCAGATACTCGAGGGCACCAACGAAATCATGCGGCTGATCGTTTCCCGCGCGATCATGGGACGGAAATAGGAAGGAGATTTCATGGAGATGCAGACCGCTCTGCCGGAGGTCATCGTCGAGCGCCAGGGCGCGATCGGTCGGCTCCGGCTCAACCGGCCGCGTGCGCTGAACAGCCTCAACCTGCCGATGATCCGGCTGATTGATGCGGCGCTGACCGAATTCGAGCGCGACCCGGCGGTCGCCGCCGTGCTTGTCACTGGCGAAGGCGAGCGCGGGCTTTGCGCCGGCGGCGACATCCGCATGATCTACGAGAGCGGACGGGAACGACCCGAGGAGGGCGCGCAATTCTGGCGCGAGGAATTCATCGTCAACAGCCGAATTTCCGCCTATTCCAAGCCCTATATCGCCCTCATGGACGGCATCGTCATGGGCGGCGGTGTCGGCGTTTCCGCCCACGGCAGCCATCGGATCGTGACCGAGAGGACGCGGCTTGCCATGCCGGAGACGGGTATCGGCTATTTCACGGATGTCGGCGCGACCTGGCTTCTGCCGCGCGCGCCCGGCGAGTTCGGCACCTATATCGGGCTCACCGGCCGCGATATCGGCGCTGCGAATGCCATCCACGCGCGGCTCGCCGACAGTTTTGTTCCGACGGACAGGATCGGCGAGCTGATCACCGCGCTAGCAGCCCTTCCGGCTTCCGCGACCGCTGATGACGTTTCCGCCGCAATCCGGAACGTTTCCGGCAAGCCGCCGGCGTCGCCGCTGCACGACCATTTTTCGCTCATCGACCGCTGCTTTGCCTTCGACACGGTTGAAGAAATTTTTGACGCGCTGGAACGGGATGGTTCGGATTTCACCGGTGAGACGTTGCAATTGCTGCGAACGCGCTCCGCAATCAGCCTGAAATTGACGCTAGCGCTGTTGCGTGCCGGGCGCGCGAGCGCCTCGCTCAACGAGTGCCTGGAGCGGGAATATGCCGCGACCATCGGCATGCTTTCCAATCCGGATTTCTACGAAGGGGTTCGGGCGGCGGTGATCGACAAGGACCGCAATCCGAAATGGTCGGTCGGGCTCGCGGAGGTGACGCCGCAAATGCTCGCCCGCTTTGAGAAACACGGGGGCGCGCCGCTCTTCGGGTGAAGACAGCCGTCAGACGAAAACATGCGAGTTGAGGAGGAGAGGCAAGATGACGAAGATCGCCTTTATCGGGCTTGGCAACATGGGCGGCCCGATGGCCGCCAATCTGGTGAAGGCGGGACATGCCGTCACCGGCTTCGACCTGTCGGAGGCGTCTCGCAACGCGGCGGCGAAGAGCGGCGTTTCGGTGGCCGGCTCGATCGCGCAAGCGGTGCGCGAGGCGCAATGTGTCATCACCATGCTGCCGGCAAGCGCGCATGTTCTTTATGTCTGGGATGAACTGCTCGGTTTCGTCGATCCGGGCACGCTCATCATCGACAGCTCGACGATCGATGTCGAAAGCGCGCGCAAGGTGCACGGCTTTGCCGACAAGGCCGGCTGCCCGTCGCTCGACGCGCCGGTCTCCGGCGGCACGGCGGGAGCCGCGGCCGGCACGCTGACCTTCATGGTCGGGGGCAGCGACGGGGCGTTTTCGCGCGGCAAGCATCTGCTCGAGGCGATGGGCAAGAAAATCGTTCATTGCGGCGATGTCGGCGCCGGCCAGGCGGCGAAGATCTGCAACAACATGATCCTCGGCATCTCGATGGCGGGCGTTTGCGAGGCTTTCGTGCTGGCCGAGCGGCTGGGACTGTCGCATCAGGCGCTCTTCGATGTGGCCTCGACCTCTTCCGGCCAGTGCTGGTCGCTGACGAGCTATTGCCCGGTTCCCGGCCCGGTTCCGGCCGCGCCGGCCAACAACGACTACAAGCCGGGCTTTACCGCAAGCCTGATGCTGAAGGACCTGAAGCTGTCGCAGCAGGCGGCAAGCGCCAGCGGCGCGGCGACGCCGATGGGTGCGCAGGCAGCGCAGCTCTACAGCCTGTTCGAAAAGCTCGGCCACGGCGGCGAGGATTTCTCTGCCCTGATCCGAATGCTGCGCGGCACAGAAGAGGTTAAGGCGGGGTAGGGACCCCGATTGGATTGCGAGAATCGAGATAGCGGGTGTTGATACCCCCTCTGGCCTGCCGGGCATCTCCCCCCAAGGGGGGGAGATCGGCACGCGGCAACTGTTCCTTCAAGCAACTACCCTTCACCCAGCCCGCCGGACCTTGCGACTTCGGTTTGCGAGTTCGCTGTCGGGTGAGAGCTTCCCTTCCAGCCGGTCTCCCCGCTTGTGGGGGAGATGCCCGGAAGGGTAGAGGGGGTGCCTCCCTTGGCATCCGGCTCCCACTCTGATCGGCCTCACATCTGCACGGTCATGCCGCCATCGACGGTGAGCGTGATGCCGTTGACGAAGCTCGCGGCCGGCGAGGCGAGGAAGACGGCGGCCGGGGCGATCTCTTCCGGTCGGCCCCAGCGCTTCAGCGGGATGCGCACGTCGACGAAGGTCTTGAGCGTCGGGTCGGCGGCAAGATGTGCGTTGGTCTCGGTTGCAAACCAGCCCGGCGCAATGGCGTTGACTGTCAGGTTGTCGGCGCCGAGTTCGACGGCGAGCGACCGCGTCAGCGCCGAAAGCCCGCCTTTGGCCGCCGTATAGGCCGGATCGCCGGCGCGCGCCGCGAAGGCGGCGATCGAGGTGACGAAGATCAGCCGGCCGGCGGCGGATTGCTTAAGATAGGGCAATGCCGCCTTTGCCATGGCGTAGGCTGCGGTGAGATCGGTGTTGAGGAGTGCTGCGAACTCGTACGGCTCCATCGCCTCCGTGCTGCGGCGGTCCCGCTCGCCGACGGCGTGGATCAGGATGTCGAGCGCCCCGGTCTTCGCCGTGGCATCGACGAGAATGGCTTCGACATCACGCGTAACGTCGCCCGGCGCCACCGCGACGGTGATGCCGTCATCCGCCAGCCGGGCTCTCGTCTCCTCGAGGCTTTCGAGATTGCGGCCGTTGATCACGGTCCAGGCGCCGGCTCTCGCCAGGGCCTTGGCCATTTCAAGGCCGAGCCCACGCCCGCCGCCCGTCACCAGCGCGGTCTTGCCGTTGAGATCAAACATGGCTTCCTCGTCTGTCGCTCAATCAACCTCTGTCGGCAGAGCCGATTTGAAGCGCAGAAATTTACAGCGATACGGCATCCACGCAAGTGTTGGCGGTTGCGTTCCGGAAGCTGAGTTTCGTCCGCCGGATATGGCGAAGCCGGCCACCGCGGCAGCGGCGACCGGCTTCGCTAACTGGAGGCCTGCCGATCACTTCATCGTATAGACGTCGATCGTGAAATACTTGTCGTTGATCTTCTGATAGGTGCCGTCGGCGCGGATTTCTTCGAGCGCCTTGTTCAGCTTTTCGCGCAGGTCGTTGTCCTCCTGCCTGACGGCGATGCCGACGCCGTCGCCGACGAACTTCTTGTCGGTGATCGGCTCGCCGATCAGCTCGCAGCAGCCTTTGCCGTCGTCGTTCTTATTGACCCAATCGAGCATCGGCAGCATGTCGCCGACCTGCAGGTCGAGACGGCCATTGACCATGTCGAGATTGGCCTCGTCCTGGGTCGGGTAGAGCTTGATCTCCGCGTCCGGATAGACCGCGGCGATATAGTCCGCCTGGGTCGTACCGGACTGGGCGCCGATGACCTTGCCCTTGAGCGCCTCATTGCTGAACTCGGTGAGCCCTGCGCCTTTCGGGGCCACATGCGTCATCGCGGCAAGATAATAGGGATCGGTGAATGCCACCTGCTTCTTGCGTTCCTCGGTGATGAACATCGAAGCGATGATCATGTCGTATTTCTTGGCAAGCAGACCGGGAATGATGCCGTCCCAATCCTGCGCGACGACTTCGCATTCGGCCTTGATGCGCTCGCAAAGCGCAAGGCCGATTTCGACGTCGAAACCGCCGATCTTGCCGCTGGAGTCGACGAAGTTGAAGGGCGGATAGGCGCCTTCCGTGCCGATCTTCAGTTTGTCGGCCGCCTGAGCTGTCGACGATACCAGGGCGGCGCAGACGAGCGCCAATGTCAGAATCCGCGTTTTCATGGTTCGTTCCCTTGGAGTTTTCACCCTTTTTCAGGGCTTCGTCCGAACTTTATGGGCACATGCCGCATAAGCGAAATAGATAGAGGCGATAATCGATATTGTTTCAATTTATCGACGTCTGCGCGTGGAATCTCTGTCACTTGTACCGGCCGTGGCGCTGCAGCACCTCGATCTTGTAACCGTCGGGGTCGGCGATGAAGAAGAAGCGCGCAAGCTGCGTCCCGTCTCGCTCGAACTCGACGATCTTGTTGGGGTTGAGACCCGCCTCCGTCAAACGTCTATGCTCCGCGTCAAGATCGGCGACGGAGAAGGCGAGATGGCCATAGCCCTCGCCAAGCGCATAGGGTTCCGTGCGCCCCTTGTTGATCGTCAGCTCGAGTTCGAAAGGGCTTTCCGCATTGCTGAGATAGACGAGCGTGAATGTCTCGAAATCCAGCCGCTCGGCAATGTCGAGGCCGAAGGCCCGGCGGTAGAAGTCGACCGAACGTTTCTCGTCGATGACGCGGATCATGGAGTGGATTGCCTTGGCCAAGATGGTCTCCTTCGTCGATTTCGTGCAGCGGAGATAACAGACGGCTGCGGTTGAGGGAACCGGGGACGATCCGCCGCCGTGGATGCCCGGTTTTCGTGTCGTGGCGGTGGAAACGGCTTTACATCCGCGATGGCGTTTGATTTGTCAGGCGCAGTGATTTCTTCGATCTTTCGGGAGGAGCAGGATGAAGCTGTTGCGTTACGGACCCGTGGGGGCCGAGAAGCCGGCCGTGCTTGATGGCGCGGGCAGGATTCGCGATCTCTCCGGCGTCATCGCCGATGTCAGCGGCGCCGCGATCGCGGATTTTGGTTGGGCGAGCGGGCTCGACATCGAAAACCTGCCGGTCGTCGATGGCGCACCACGGCTCGGCGCCTGCGTTGCCGGTACCGGCAAGTTCATCTGTATCGGTCTCAACTACGCCGATCATGCCGCGGAATCGGGGCTGGAGGTTCCGCCGGAGCCTGTGGTCTTCATGAAGGCCACCTCGGCGATCGTCGGGCCGAACGACAATGTGATCATGCCGCGCGGTTCCGTCGCCACCGACTGGGAAGTCGAACTCGGCGTGATCATCGGCAAGACGGCGAAATATGTCTCCGAAGCCGAAGCGCTCGATCACGTCGCCGGCTATTGCGTCGTCAACGATGTCTCGGAGCGCGATTTCCAGACGAAGCGCTCGGGTCAGTGGACCAAGGGAAAATCCTGCGATTCCTTCGGGCCAATCGGCCCCTGGCTGGTAACCCCCGACGAGATCGCCAATCCGCAAAACCTGAAGATGTGGCTGACCGTCAACGGCGAGACGAAACAGGACGGATCGAGCGAGACCATGGTCTATGGCGTCGCCTATCTCGTGAGCTATCTCTCGCAGTTCATGACCCTGCATCCGGGTGACATCATCTCAACCGGAACCCCTCCCGGCGTCGGCATGGGCTTCAAGCCGCCGCAATATCTGAAGGCCGGCGACGTGATCGAACTCGGCATCGAAGGTCTCGGCACGCAGAAGCAGAAGGTCGTCGCGGACGACTGATCCGGTTTCGAGCCCCTATTACGCCTCGCCCTCTTCGCGCAAGCGGGGCGAGGAAACCTGAAGGCACAGCACATCCTTCTCCCCCCAAGCGGGCGGAAGGGGGTAGGCCGGATGGGGGGCGAAGTGTGGGCGAATGTGGGCCGAAACCCACACCATTCAGCCCTTCAGCCGCCCTTGGCGCTTGAGTTGCTGCTCGCGGAAGAAGATGAAGAGGCCGGAAGCAACGATGAGACCGGCGCCGAGGATCATCGACAGACGCGGCGCGTCGCCGAAGATCAGCCAGCCGAAGACGATCGCCCAGAAGAGCAGCGTATATTGCAAGGGCGCGATCGTCGCCGTTTCTGCGAGCTTCAGCGCCCTGTTGACGAATACATGCGCGAGCATGGCGACGACGCCAAGCAGCCCGAGCAGCGCGGTGTCGAGCGGTTTCAGCGGCGTCCAGTCCAGCGGCGCCCAGACGAGGCCGACGAGCGCAGCGCCGACGATCTGCCAGAAGGCCAGTACCGAATCCGGTGTGCCGCGCAGCGAGCGTCCGGAAATCATCATGAAGGCGAAGAACATGCTGCCGAGAATCGAGATCAGCGCCGGCAGGGTGAGGGCTTGCGAGGATGGCTCGAGCGCGATGACGACCCCGACGAAGCCGATGGCGATCGCGGTCCAGCGCCGCCAGCCGACATGTTCCTTGAGAACCAGCGGCGAGACCGCCGCGACATAGATCGGTGCGGCCAGCCAATAGGTCATGACATCGGCAAGCGGCAGGTAGACGACCGCGAAATAGAACGCGATGACCTCCGCTGTCGAGGCGACGACGCGGGCAAGCTGAAGCCACGGCCGCTCGATCGCTACGACCTTCTGCAGTCCGCCGAGCCAAAGAAAGGGCGCGAGCAGGAGTGCCGCGGCCAGACTGCGGATCAGCACCACCTGGCCGACCGAATAGGTCGCGACCAGCCATTTGCCCATCACGTCGTTCAACGAAAACATCAACATGCCGAGAAGCATGAGGAGAACGCCGGTGCGGGCGGTACTGGAGGTCTGAACGACAGGAGAGGTGGTGGCAGTATCTGCGGTCATGGTCGGGGCCTTTGTCTTCAGCCCAGCCATTGGCACATTCCGGCGACGTGATCCATGCTCCGTTTCTGATCAACTCATCAGCATTGCGAATGGATGCCGCAAATCGCGGCTATCCCGCCAGGCGGATTTCGGGCGTTAGTACCTTTCCGTAGAGCTCCGCGTATTGTGCGGCGCTGCGGTGCCAGGAGCAGTCCGTCCGCATCCCCTGTCTGCGCAACCTTTCCCAGATGCGCCGTCGCTTGAAGAGTCTGAAGGCGCGGCGCAGGGCAAGCCTCAATCCGTTCGCGTCGATGGGCGAGAACTGAATGCCGGTTGCCACTTGCGCATGCAATGCGGCGTCGTTGGCGTCGATGATCGTTTCCGACAATCCGCCCGTGCGGGCGACAATCGGCACGCAGCCATAGCGCAAGGCGTAGAGCTGAGTGAGGCCGCAAGGTTCGAAGCGGGAGGGAACGAGCATGGCGTCCGCCCCGGCGTGGATCTGGTGGGCGAGCGGCTCGTCGTAGCCGATCCTGACGGCAACGCTATGCGGGAAGCGCCGCGCGGCGTCGGTGAACGCATCCTCGATCACGGCATCGCCCTGGCCATGCACGATCAGCTTGCCGCCGCCTTTGACGATCTCGTCGACCACACCCGCCAGGAGGTCCATGCCTTTCTGCCAGGTCAGCCTGTTGACCGCTGCGAAAACCGGCCCGGACGTGTTCGGCAGGCCGAAGCGGTCGAGCAGCTTCTGCCTGTTCGGCAGGCGGCGCAACGGCGCACGCACCGAGAAGTGATTTTCGATAAGCGGGTCCGAGGAGGGGTCCCATACCTCCGTGTCGATGCCGTTGACGATGCCGATGACGTCATCGTGACGCTCATTCATCAGACCTTCGAGACCCATGCCGAAAGCCGGGGACATGATCTCGCGCGCGTAGGTTGGACTGACCACGGTGATCACGTCGGCCGCCTGCAGTCCACCCTTCAGATAACCGAGGTCGCCGTAATATTCGAGGCCGTCGATGGAGTAGGCCTCGTCCGGCAGTCCCAACTCGGTGAAACGACGGGCGGGGAACTGCCCCTGGAAGGCGAGGTTGTGAACCGTCAGGACACGAGGGATCTCGGCATCAGAGGAAAATTTGAGATAAACCAGGCTCAGCGCCGGATGCCAGTCATGAGCGTGGATGATGTCCGGCCGCCAGTCCGCGACGCCCTGCTCCGCGACCTGCGCGGCGACGAAGGAAAAGGCTGCGAAACGCTTCCAGTTGTCCGGGTAGTCCTTGCCGTGATCGTCGGTGTAAGGACCGCCCCGGCGATCGAAGAAGCCGGGCGCGTCGAGCGCCAGGATGTCAAGGCCGTCGGCCCGTCCTGCGACAAGGGTGGCGCGCTCGCCGAACAGGCAATCATATTGCCTGATCGGTGAAGCTCCCGTGAGCGCCTGCATGACGCTCGGATATCCGGGAACCATGCTACGCGTATGGATGCCGTGGGCCGTCAATGCCTTTGGCAGCGAGCTGGCGACATCCGCCAGACCGCCAGTCTTCACCAGGGGGAAAATCTCGGCCGTGACGGACAGAATGTTCATCGCGTTTTTCCGGGGATTTATGTCATGGGCCAGGGGTGACACGCAGACGTAATCTGCGCTCCCTCAACACAATCGAGCCACCAAAGTTCCGCCACATGTTGAATTTTGAACATGCATGTGCGCAGGCCTGAACAAGGCGCCCTGAAGCGGCTCCGTGGAGCGGAATCCGACGTCTCGGTTGTCAATGCTCCCACTTCCAGTCACGTATTTCCGGCATGTCCTCGCCATGCTCGCGCACATAGCGGCCATGCTCATCGAGCTTGGCGCGAAGCGCTTCGACGACATGTCCGGCCTTCTCCAGCAGTCCGGGAATGCGTGAGATCGCTTCGATGGCCAGGTGGTAGCGGTCAAGTTCGTTGAGAACGGTCATGTCGAAAGGCGTGGTGGTCGTTCCCTCCTCGATGAAACCCCTCACGTGGAAATTGTCGTGGTTGGTGCGCTTGTAAGTCAGGCGGTGGATCAGGTACGGATAGCCGTGATAGGCGAAGATCACCGGCCGCGCAGTGGTAAACAGGCGGTCGAAGACATCGTCGGGCAGGCCGTGGGGATGCTGGTCGCGCGATTGCAGCGCCAGTAGATCGACCACGTTCACGACGCGGATCTGCAGCTCCGGAATATGCCGGCGCAGCAGATCGACGGCGGCGAGCGTCTCCATTGTCGGGACATCGCCGGCGCAGGCCATGACGACATCGGGCTCGCCCGAGTTGCCTTCGTTGCTGGCCCATTTCCAGATGGCGATGCCCGCTTCGCAATGCCGGACGGCCTCTTCCATCGCCATCCATTGCGGCTCCGGCTGCTTGCCGGCAACGATCACGTTTATGCGGTCGTAGGTCTTCAGGCAATGATTCGCCACCCAGAGCAGGCTGTTTGCATCCGGCGGCAGGTAGATGCGGACGATATCGGCCTTCTTGTTGGCGACCAAGTCGACGAAACCCGGATCCTGATGGCTGAAACCGTTGTGATCCTGCCGCCAGACATGGGACGTGAGCAGATAGGTGAGCGAGGATATCGGCCTGCGCCAAGCCAGTTCGCGCGAGACCTTCAGCCATTTCGCATGCTGGTTGAACATCGAATCGACGATGTGGATGAATGCTTCGTAGCAGGAAAAGAAGCCGTGCCGGCCCGTAAGCAGATATCCTTCGAGCCATCCCTGGCAGAGGTGTTCACTCAGCACCTCCATCACGCGGCCATTGCGGCCGAGCTGCACGTCATAGGGCCGGATCTCTTCCATCCAGACCCGATCGGTCACTTCGAAAACGCTGCCGAGCCGGTTCGATTCCGTTTCGTCGGGACCAAAGACGCGAAAGTTGGCATGGGACTGGTTGAGCAAGAGGACGTCGCGCAGATACTGCCCGAGGATTTTCGTCGACTGCGCTGTTGTCGCGCCCGGCCGCTCGACTGCGACGGCATAATCCTCGATCGCAGGTGTCTTGAGCTCCCGCCTGAGCAAGCCGCCATTGGCGTGCGGATTCGCCCCCATCCTTCGGGCGCCGACAGGCGCCAGTGCCCGCAGTTCCGGCTTCAGCCGGCCGTTTTCATCGAACAGTTCTTCGGGCGCATAGCTCCTCATCCAGTCTTCGAGGATCTTGCGGTGATTTCCATCTTCGCGGCAGTTGGCGACCGGCACCTGGTGCGACCGCCAGAAATTCTCGACCATCTTGCCGTCGACTTCCTTGGGGCCGGTCCAGCCCTTCGGACTTCTCAGTACGATCATCGGCCAGCGAGGGCAGGTATTGTCGGCACCGCCGTTTCGCCAGTGCTGC
Organism: Sinorhizobium psoraleae; assembly: GCF_013283645.1. Classification (GTDB taxonomy): domain Bacteria; phylum Pseudomonadota; class Alphaproteobacteria; order Rhizobiales; family Rhizobiaceae; genus Sinorhizobium; species Sinorhizobium psoraleae. The sequence goes on along the minus strand of NZ_JABEKV010000003.1, from coordinate 146,181 downwards.
TGAATGGCGCGAACGTCCTGGAGCGCCTGTTCCAGTGTCGCAGCCATATGCCTGTGCATGGCAAATGGTTCGGCGCCTTCTACGAAGAGGGGGTCGTAGCCGTAACCGCTGAAAAGACTTCTTAGATCCTCGTCGCTCATCCGCCCAAGCACTGTCGGATTGGCAATCTTGTAGCCGTTCAGATGCAGGATGGGCAGCACGACGCCATCGCGGGCAGGATTGAGGAACTTGTTCGAATGCCAGCTTGCGGCGAGCGGGCCTGTCTCGGCTTCGCCGTCACCGACGACGCAGGCAACGATGAGGTCGGGATTGTCGAACGCCGCGCCAAAGGCGTGGGCGAGGGCGTAGCCCAGTTCGCCGCCCTCATGGATCGAACCGGGCGTTTCCGGCGCCGCATGGCTCGGAATACCGCCCGGAAAGGAAAACTGACGGAAGAGTTTTCTCATCCCAGCGACATCTTCGCTGACCTCCGGATAGATCTCGCTGTAGGAGCCTTCGAGATAGGTGTTCGCAACCATCCCGGGCCCACCGTGACCGGGACCGCAGATGTAGATCATCTCAAGGTCATGGGCTCTGATGACGCGATTCAAATGGGCATAGATGAAGTTGAGGCCCGGCGTGGTACCCCAGTGACCGAGCAGTCGAGGCTTGATGTGCTCCGGTTTCAACGGCTCCCGCAACAGCGGATTGTCGAGCAGGTAGATTTGTCCGACGGAGAGATAGTTGGCCGCGCGCCAGTATCGATCGACAAGCTCGGCTGCGGCATTGTCAAGGACAAATGGTGCCGATCTCGAATAAGGCTTGCGCATCTGCTTTCTCCTCGCTAGGGCCGGTGAGTTGCATGGGGCGACAGCTTAGTCTCCGCCGGCATCGTCAGAGATGACATGGATCATACCGCAGTTCTTTTTCGCCTTGGCCGGCCATGACGACGAACCGGAATCCACCGCAGTTCGTGCCGGCCCTTATCGCGAGGACGGACGGCGTCGATGGCTGGCGTTGTGCCCGTAGCGGTCATTGACCGTGATCTAGCGGTGGCGGCGGCGAAGGCAAGGCGCTTCTCACTGCGAGTCGCCACTGCACGTTTTCTTAGATCGGCACCGATTTAGAGACGGAAACATGCAGCAATTCAAAGTGCTCCAGCGACATTTGCGCGCCGAAACGACGCGCGGCGCTGCAGGCGTGCCGAAATATATTCGCTGTGGTGGAACATTCTCGGGGGCATAAGGTTTGATGAGTGGATCGCACGGAGCGCGTTCTCTGACCCAACTCTGGAGGCTCCCTGGCGGTCTCTCCTATGCTGGTTCGTCTTGTGAGCCTCGTCTCGACGAGGCTCATTTTTCGATCGTGTCAGCCCTCTCGGTGCAAAGCAAGGAAGGAACACTTGGATGACCTTCAGCTTGATCAGTCCCGTATTTGCCGATGGGCAACCCATTCCCCAGAAATATACCCGACTAGGCGAGAACCTCTTTCCACCGCTGAAGTGGACGGGCACCCCGCAGAGCTTCGCTCTGATCGTCGAGGATCCGGATGCGACGCGAGGATTGTTTCGACACTGCGTTATCATCAACATCCCGGGCAATTGGACGGAGCTGCCGCAAGCGGTGGATACCGCGCCGGATCACAGCATCAAATTCATCAAAAACGACTTCGGCAATGCTCGCTACGATGGGCCGCAGCCGCCGGCCGGGACCGGACTTCACCATTATTGGTTCAGGCTCGCGGCGCTTGATGCCGTCAACCTTTCGATTCCGGAAGAGGTCGGGGCAGAGGAAGCCTGGAAGAAGGTGCGCAAGCACCTGATCGAAGAAGCCGCGATCGTCGGCACATTCGAGCAATAGGGCGGCAGCAAGACGGCAGATACGGTCTGCGCGCCAGCGTGGCAAATGCGGCCGTTCGGAACAATCGTGATCGCGATCGATTAGACGTGCAAGCAAGTCACAGCGGGAGGGAGAGCTTCCAATGAGCGCTTCGAGCACCACGATCGACCACGACACCATCCGCAACTGGGCCGAGGCCCGCAACGGCCATCCGGCACGCGTCAAAGGCGCAACCGACGGCGGTCTTTTGCGCATCGACTTCGGCACACCGGAAGAAACGCTGGAGAAAATCTCGTGGGATGAGTTCTTCGAGATCTTCGAAAAGAACAACCTGGCCTTTCTCCACCAGGACCTGACCGATGACGGACAGACCAGCCGCTTCTGCAAGTTCATCCATCGCCATTGAAGCCGTAGCTCCAACCGATCTCCGGCCGGGTTCTGGCCTCGCGCCATGGAACCGTTGCGTTGCGAGACAGTTTCTCCTTAACCGCAGGGAAGGAATTGCCGATGCCGATCAGCAAGGCGACGGATGTCGACAAGTTGAAGAGCGAGCGACGTCAAGAACCGGCCGCCGCCCGAAAGGTCAAGCCGGAAGAAATACGCAAGCTTGGCATGAGCAGAGACGAGGAAGACCTGCGGGACCGGGAGTCGCTTTTTTGGCGCGGCATCTGGATGACCGTGTTTTAGCGCAATACCAGAAATCCGCGTAACGGTTCCCCGTCCGCAAGTGATCGTTTCGATGAGCTGGGAAAGCGCACAAAAAATGCGACCGGATCGTGGGCGGTGATCCGTGTACCGAAGACGCCTCAATGGCTGCCCTATTATTCTACAGCCAGCAACTGCTCGATCTCCTGCAGGCGCGATTTCAGGCGCTGGATTTCGTCCCGTTTCTCTGCAACCACGTCCTTCGCCGTCTCCAGCCTGTCGGCACCTGGCACAGTTCCGACCGCCGTGTGGGCCTCCGTCGCGATCGCGTCGATTTCGGTCTCGAGTTCGGCAATGCGGTTGCGCAACTCATCGAGCTGACTCTGGACGCTTTGGTCGCGATTGTTGCGAGAACCCGCGCCCCAGGCATCGATCGGTTCGTCGACGCCGGGAGGGTCGAGCGGGCGGGCATGGATCGAGCTCGATCCTGGTTTTCCGCGTTTCGTCATTGGCTGATCTCCCGTAGGGCTCCAAACTCCTGATCGCGGCCGTTGTTCCGCAGGATTTTGGTGGCCGCAGACTTTTCGCCGACCGTCTGGAACTTCTGCCCACAACGGCCGTTTTTGCTGGAGCTGAACTGGGAGGTTTCATGCGCTCGGAGGAAAACCTGCAGCTTCATTTCGATCTCCTGAGCCACCGGGCGCTGCTTTCGTGCGGCGACCGGGACTACGTGCTGCCGGACAGCTATCCGACCAAGGAAATGGCCAGACTGGCCGCGCAGAAATTCGCATGGGAAACGCTCGGCCTGAAAGATCGAACCCGCGAATTCACCCAGGCCTCGGATCTGCCAGTCTGGTTGCGCTAAAGCAATTCCAGCAACGGTCTTTACGTTCGGAAACGCGTAAGTTCAAAGGGTTGGATCATGAGGTGGAGACTTCTTTCAAAAGAAGCATCAGAGGAGATATTCATCCTTGTGCTGGACCCGGGGGAGGAAGCCTTCGCCGCCATTTCCGAGTTCGCCGCAACCCAGAAGATCTCCGCGGCCTCACTGATCGCGATCGGCGCGTTCGAGAAAGCCGTCGTAGGCTGGTATGACCTGGAAAAGCGAGACTACCGCCGGATCGTGGTCGACGAGCAATGCGAAGTGTTGAGCCTGATTGGCGACATTGCGCTCGGAGAGGACGGGAAACGCAGTCTGCACGCCCATGTCGTGCTGGGGCTCAGCGATGGGACAACGCGCGGCGGCCATTTCCTCGAAGGGACCGTCAAGCCCACTCTCGAAGTAACTTTGTCGGAGACACCTGCGCATCTTCGGCGCAAGCACCATCCCGACCTTGGAATTGCCCTTATAGACGTCTGAATCCTGTTCAAGACGCCGGGCGTTGCCAGCGTGTCACCACTGGACCTGCGATGCCGAGGACCGGGTCGAGTTGGGGCAGCGGCACCGAAGCGATCGCCTCACGATCGGCGTCGGTCGCCGGCCCGCGCTGAATGTCTGCGTGCTGCCCGGGAGGATAGCCGCCTATAACGAGGAAATCGGCGCTTGCGGTGATCCGGCGATGACCGGTGCCGGCAGGCAGCACGATCACATCTCCCGCCGCTACCTCCAGTTCCTTGCCTGTCGGTCCGCCGATCAGGAGGCGTGCCTTGCCTCGGGCGATGGCCAGGACTTCGTGGGCGCGCGTATGATAGTGCTGAAAGTCGAAAACACCGTCGCGCCACATGCCTCTCCAGCCGTTGGCATGAAACCTGTCCTCGATGCCTGCTGCATTGTTTTCCCCGGCGTCGAGTGCGCCGTGGTAGATGAGGGCGGGCAGGTGCGGGTTGTTCGGCACGCCCCCGCTTTCGGCAAACATCAGCTCCTCGATATGCATCGGCTCCCTCCCGGAACGATTTTCGTCCGCTTCCGTTGGACATATGGCGTCGTACGTCTCTTCAGAGGCATGAAGGCCGCTACGACACTGCTGCATGTTTTTACCCTCGAATCGGCTCCGATTTAAGGAAACCTGCAGCAGGTTACCAAGGGAGAAACCGTGATGAGCAAGGAGAGCAAGAAGAAGAAATGGTCGCAGGAAGTGACCGAGAAGAGCGATGCGCTTGACCTTGAGGAAGGTATCTTCAAGTCCGACGATCCAGCGAAGATCGCGCATTCGCTGAAGCGGTCGGCCGAGGCGAGCGATCGGCGGAAATCCACTCCTTTCCGCTCTGCCATGTCGATGCTGACGTTCTATATAAACAGAGCCGGTGCGGGACTGAGCCGCCGCCAGAGACACGTCCTCGAAAAGGCCAAGGTCGAATTGCGAAAAGATTTCGGGCGCGAGCCCAGGTAAGGGGAGCCTTCAATGCCTTACAAGCTCTATTACTGGGACGGCATTCCCGGACGCGGCGAATTCGTTCGCCTCGCGCTCGAGGAAGCCGGAGCCGATTATGTGGATGTCGCCCGCGAGCCCGACGGGCAGGAGCGGGGCACAAGGGCGATGCTGAAGTTGCTGAGGGACGGCGACGGAGAGACGATCCCCTTTGCGCCCCCGTTTCTGAAGGATGGTGGCCTCCTCATATCGCATGTCGCCAATATCCTGTTCTATCTCGGCCCCAAGCTCGGCCTGGCGCCCCAGGACGAAGGTCTCCGCTTCGTTGCCAACGGGCTGCAGCTGACGATCACCGATTTGGTCGCCGAGATCCACGACACACACCACCCGATCGGCGTATCGCTCTATTATGAAGACCAGAAGCCGGAAGCCTTGCGGCGATCGTCCGACTTCCTGTCGGAGCGCCTGCCGAAGTTTCTCGGCTATTTCGAGCGGGTCCTGCGCCAGAATCCAAGAGCGGGGACACATGTCGTCGGCGACCGCCTGAGCTATGTCGATCTTTCGCTCTTCCAAGTTGTCGAGGGACTTCGCTACGCGTTTCCGAAGGCAATGCGGGACTACGAAGCGAATATCCCGGGCTTGATCGCTCTGCGCGATGCCGTCGCCGAACGGCCGAACATCCGCAGCTATCTGGCCTCCGATCGACGGCTCTCCTTCAACGAGGCCGGTATTTTCCGCCATTATCCGGAGCTCGACCGACAGTCATAGACGGCGCTGCTTCCGTCTTTCGTGTTCAGCTTCATAGACGGCGACCTTCGTCAAATCCTCGACGAAGCGTGCACGTTGCGCCGCCGCATCCGATCCATCCCGGATCCTGAGAAGATAGGACGGATGGATCGTCACCAGGACGGGATAGCCGGCCGGGGTGTCGATCAGGTCGCCGCGATTTTTCGTGACAGCTACGCTCCGGCCAAGCAGCGTCATCACCGCCGTGGCGCCGAGTGCAACGACGAGGTCCGGTCGAAGCTGTTCCAGTTCCGCGCCTAGCCACCAGGCGCAACGCTGGATCTCGCCCGCGTTGGGGCGGGAATGCAACCGCCGCTTGCCCCGCTGCTCGAACTTAAAGTGCTTGACCGCATTGGTGAGATAACACCTCGATCGGTCGACGCCGGCCTCGTGCAGACATTCGTCGAGAACCCGGCCGGCCGGACCGACGAAGGGGTGCCCCGCCAGGTCCTCCCGGTCGCCCGGTTGTTCGCCGACGAGAACGACGCGGGCGTCGATAGGGCCTTCGCCGAAGACGAGCTGTGTTGCGTTTTTGTAAAGATCGCAGCGTTCGCAACCTTCCGCTTGCCTCCGCAAGGCCGCTATCGAGCGGGCTTCGGCGTGGTCGCCAGAGAGGGCCGGACCGGTGCTTGCTGTTTCTCGCGGCATCTGCTGTCGAGGATTGTTCCTCGCTCCCATTGACGCCCCAAAAGCGATAGCGCGTCGAAGTTCTAACCCGAAGATGGAAATCATGTTCCGTCGGGCTTACACTCGTGCGACGGCGGCAACGATGCCCGGCCCGGGCAGTTCGCCCGCTGTCGCTGCGCGCTCACCGGACATGGTAAAAATCGGCTGACCGATGATAGGGGGCACTGCTCCTGCTTCGTCGGTGAGATTGATCCGCAGCTGCAGAACGGAACTGCCGAACTGCCAGTCGAGCGCGACGAGCCCGTCGTCGGTCTGACGTATGCGGTGGTCGGGCAGACCGGGCTTCTCCAGCAAAGGGGCGATATGCCGCTGACGGATGTCGGCAAGCTCGCGGATGAAGGCGACATGCCGTCTGCCCGCCGGGCTTTCCGCCCGGTCCCATTGCAATTTCGATGCGGCGAATGTCCGCGGGTCGAGCGGATCGGGCAAATCCGCCATGGTCGCGCCAGGCGGCATGCCACCGAAATTCTCGGCCTCCCGCTGGCGTCCGGAGCGAATGGCCTCGGCGATCTGGCCCTGATAGTCCGCAAAGAAGCAAAACGGTTGGGTCTCACCATATTCCTCGCCCATGAAAAGAAGCGGAACTTGCGGAACGAGCATCAGCGTCGCGGTCAGAACCCGCATCAGATCCTCTCCGACAAGCGAGGCGAGGCGCTCGCCGAAGGCGCGGTTTCCGACCTGGTCATGGTTCTGCAGGAAATTGACGCGTGCCTGCGGCGGCACCCGGTCGCCCGTCCAGGGCGACGAAATCTCCTTTCCCTCGGCGGGTGACGCGAAACCTTCGGCCATGGCCTCGCGAATTTTCCGCCACGTGTCCACGGCAAAGGGTTGGTAGTGGCCCTTGGTTTCTCCCGTCGCCGCGACATGCAGTGCGTTGTGAAGATCATCGTTCCACGCGGCGGTGAAGAGTTCGGGAATCCCTCTCGATTTTCGCCCCACAAGGCTTCTGCGGCGGTGTGCATCTTCGACGACGAGATGAACGTGGCGCTCGGGAAATGTCTCGCGTATCTCGCGCGCCATTTCGACCAGGATATGTGGCTCGCGGCTGTCTCTGATCTGCTCCGTCGCATCGAGGCGCAGCCCATCGAAGCGGAAATCGCCGAGCCAATAGAGCGCATTCTCGATGAAATAGCGCCGGACGGCATCCTGTTCGACGGCGATCGAGGCTCCCCACGGCGTCGCCCGATCCGTGTTGAAGAAGTCCGCCGCGTAGCGCGGCAAGGCATTTTCTTCCGGGCCGAAGTGGTTGTAGACGACATCCAGCAGAACCATGATGCCGAGCGAATGCGCCGCATCGACGAGGGCCTTCAGGTCGTCCGGTGTCCCATAGGCATGGTGAGGCGCATAATGTAGCACGCCGTCATAGCCCCAGCCGCGCATGCCTGGATATTGGGCGACGGGCATGATCTCGATCGCGGTAATTCCGGCATCGGCAAGATGGGCGAGGTGTTCGCCTGCCGCGCGGAACGTGCCCTCCGGCGTGAAGGTGCCGGTGTGCAGCTCGCAGATGATCGCTTCTCCCCATGGCCGGCCGCGCCAGGATGCGGTCTCCCAACGATATGCGCAGTGATCGACGAGGATGGAAGGACCGGAAGGTCCGCTCTGCTGGGCTGACGATGCCGGGTCTGCGATCAGCGACCCGTCCGATAGCTGAAAACAGTATCGGTCCCCGGCTTGCGCTTTCACCGAAAGCTCGAACCATCCGCCGTCGATCGCCTGCATGTCATGGGCAGCCCCGTTGAGAATGAGGCTCACGGCCCGTTCGTCGGGTGCCCACAATCGGAATCGTGCGGCATCGGCCGAAGTGAAACTGGCGCCCCAGGTTTTTCTGAAAAGTCCGGACGATTGCTCTCGCTGCATCGGCTCTGGTCCCCTGTTGAGTGCAGGGAAACTGGTCGGCTCCGGCGAAAGTTCCACCCTCTCTGTCTCACCGGCCAAAAGCGCCGGTAGGAACAATTTCTCTTCTTCCGCGTTGCACCATCGCTTTCGAACGGGCGCGGGAGGGATGATAACGGCAATGAACGTATCTTTCTCCGAACTCAATTTTCTGAAACCCGAACTCGGTGCCGAGTACACCGGCGAGGGCACGCACTTCGCGGTCTTTTCGGCCCATGCGGAGAAGATCGAACTCTGCCTGTTCTCCGAGGATGGCAGCCGGGAAACGGCACGTTTGCCGCTGCCCAAGCGCGAGGGCGATGTCTGGTCGGGTTATATCGAAGGCATCGGTCCGGGCACGCTCTACGGTTATCGCGCCCATGGCCCCTATGACCCGCACAACGGCCATCGGTTCAATCCGAACAAGCTGCTGCTCGACCCCTATGCCAAGCAGGTTGCCGGCACCTTCGTCTGGGACGATGCGCTGTTCGGTTACACGATCGACGGCACGGGAAACGACCTCTCCTTCGACGAGCGCGACAGCGGGCCCTTCATGGTCAAGGGCGTCATCCAGGACCCCGCTTTCGACTGGGCCGGCGAGGAAGCGATCCGCCGCCCGTGGACGGATACGATCATCTACGAAACCCATGTTCGCGGCATGACCATGACCCATCCGGCCGTGCCGGAGGACTTGCGCGGCACGTTCATTGGCATGGCGAGCGACCCGATCATCGACCATCTGACGAAACTCGGCGTCTCGGCCATCGAACTCTTGCCGGTCCAGTATTTCCTCGACGACCGCTATTTGATCGAACGCGGTCTCAGGAATTACTGGGGGTATCAGACGCTCGGCTTCTTCGCTCCGCAAACGCGTTACATGAAGAGCAATCGGATCACCGAATTCAAGACAATGGTGAAGCGGTTTCATGCCGCCGGCATCGAAGTCTTGATGGATGTCGTCTACAACCACACGGCCGAGGGCTCCGAGCACGGCCCGACCTTGAGTTTCCGCGGCCTCGACAACCTCAGCTATTACCGGCAATCGCCGGAAAAGCCGCGTCATACCTTCGACATGACCGGCACCGGCAACACGCTCAACGTCGCGCATCCGATGGTGCTGCGCATGGTGCTCGACAGCCTGCGCTACTGGGTGCAGGTCATGCACATCGACGGCTTCCGGTTCGATCTCGCGAGTGCGCTCGGTCGCGAGGACATTGAGTTCGACCGGGAAGGCGGCTTCTTTGACGCAATCAGGCAGGATCCGATTCTCGCTGGAGTGAAGCTCATTGCCGAGCCCTGGGATATAGGCGCGGGCGGGTACCAGCTCGGCGGCTTCCCGCATCCGTTCCGCGAATGGAACGACCGCTTCCGCGACGATGTCCGGCGGTTCTGGAAGGGGGATGGCGGCGTGGTGCCGACGCTTGCCGAGCGCATCGCGGGCTCGCCGGTGCAGTTCAATCATTCCGATCGCGGTGCGACCGCGTCGATCAACCTCGTCAGCGCGCATGACGGCTTCACGCTGACGGACACCGTTTCCTACAACGACAGGCACAATGAGGCAAACGGCGAGGAGAACCGCGACGGACACTCCGAGAACCATTCTGACAATATGGGCGTCGAAGGTCCCACCGACGACGAGGGGATCAGGAACGCACGCGCACGCCGGCGCCGCGCCATGTTTGCCACCATGATGCTCAGCCAGGGCGTGCCAATGGTCCTTGGCGGCGACGAGCTCGGAAATAGCCAGGGCGGCAACAACAACGCCTATTGTCAGGACAACGAAATCGGCTGGCTCGACTGGGCGTCCGAGGATGAGACCTTCCTGACCTTCTGCCGAAAGATGGTGGCGTTCCGTAAGGACAATCCGGCTTTGTGCCAGGAGCGGTTTCTGCGCGGCGAACCAGGTGACGACGGTCACGTCGAAATCGCCTGGTACAGGATTGACGGCCATCCGATGGACGAGGAAGCATGGCATGATGGGGAACTGCGTATCGTCGGGGTCTATATCAGCCGCAATGGCGTCGCCGAGACGACGCCGGCGAACGGTCTCTTTCTGGCTTTCAATGCCGGTGCCGATTGCGAGATCTCACTTCCCCGTGTAAATGGAACGGAGCAATGGCAGCGCGTGCTTGATACCGCCAGTCTCGATGCGGCCAGTGATGGGCCCGCACTTGTTCGCGCGGCGCAAGATCGGGCGCTTGTCGCTGCGCAAAGCGTCGCAGCGTTCATTTCGGCGGACCATGGCTAGAAACGGCGAGCCCGCGCTGGAGGAAAACGGGCTCGTTTACGTCAGCGACACCGAGCCCGGCATCAGGCGCCAACGTAAAGGCAGGGGCTTCGTCTATCGTCTGCCGGACGGTTCGGTGCTTTCCGATCCCGCGGTGAAAGCGCGCATATCGTCTCTGGGCCTGCCGCCGGCTTACGAGAACGTCTGGATCTGCCTGGATGAAAGCGGCCACCTTCAGGCGACCGGCTATGACGCGCGCGGCCGAAAGCAATATCGCTACCACAAGGAATGGCAGGCGCTCAGAAGCGGCGACAAGTTCGGACAGCTTCTGACGTTCGGAAAGGTGCTGCCGAGGATCCGCCGCACGATTCGGCGCCACATGCAGGGCGCACCCGACGACGTCCGCACCGTTCTGGCGGCGCTGGTGGCCCTGCTCGATGAAGCTCACCTGCGTGTCGGCAGTCCGGCATACGTGCAGGCGAATGCAACCTATGGCGCGACGACCTTGCTCAAGCGCCACCTCAAGCTTTCCGATGGCTGCGTCCAACTGAGCTTCACCAGCAAAGGCGGCAAGCGGGTGAGGCGGAGACTTCGTCATCCGAGATTGCAGCGGCTGCTCGAAGAGATTTCGGACTTGCCCGGCCGGCAGCTTTTTGTCTGGAAGGATGAGACCGGCACTGTGCGGTCCATCGATTCGGGGCGCCTCAACCGTTATCTCGCCGAAATATCGGGAGCGGAGATTTCTGCGAAAACATTCCGGACCTGGGCGGGAAGCGTCGCGGCATTTACCGTCGCGCGGGCCGCTGTGGAGAGGGGGGAACGGCCAACCGTCAAGCAGATGAGCGAGGCTGCCGCATCGGTCCTGCACAACACGCCGGCCATCGCGCGCGCGAGCTACATCCATCCGGAAATCATTGCGCTTGCCGGTGACGGTTCGGTTTCAGCCAGGAACCTCGACCCACGCGGCCGTGCGAACAAAGAATTACGCGCCGAAGAGGCACGCATGTTGAATTTTCTGACCCGCGCCGGGCGATCGAAGCGCCGGAAACCGAACTGAATCACCGACCTTCGCAACGCAGTCAGAGGTCGCGATCGGTGTCGCCGATTGGCCGAGGTGCCGCGCCTTTCGTCGGCTGGACCCGAATATTGTTCTGCACATGCGTAACGCCTGAAACGTCATCGGCACAGTCTTCGGCCCGGCGCTTGGCCCACTTGGAATCGACGAAACCGCTGAGTTGCACCTCGCCATTCAACACGGAGACCTCGATGTTGGAGGCGTCGAGCGCGCCGTCGTCGCTGAGCCGGTCGCTCACGTCTTCGTGGATACGGCTGTCGGAACGAGTGTAACCCTTGGGCCCTTTGCCGCGATGCTGATCCATCTCGCGTCGCCGCTCGGCCTCCTCGTCGCCGAACCAGGAGGCAACTTCGTCTCTCGCTCGATCAACGAAGCCACGTTGCCGCCTCTCTTCCGAAGGCGCTCCGTGGCCGCGGTAAGGGCGTTGCCCACTATAGCCGTAGCCGGAGCCATAATAGTCGCTAAACGCCCGTTCCCTGTTCCACCGGTCATAGTCCTCGTCCGTGCCGCGATAACGCTCCGAGCGGCGGGGTTCGGGATCCGGAAAATACATGGAATTTTCGTACTCCGCGCCGCGTGGAGCTTCGCCGAAGCGTTCGCGCGCGCGTCGCCGCTCGCGCTCATAGTCGTCGGGTGCGCCATACCGATCCCGCTCCCTTTCGTGGGACCGGTCAAAATCCTTTTTCCTCGCCATCGGTTCCTCCTTGCGCTCGTTCCTCGTGCCAATGCGATCCCAACGGCTGAGGGGCGGATCGGTTCCAGGTTTCCACGGCGGGTCGATCCGCAGTCGTTCTCGAGAGGCCCGGCCTTATCCAAGGCCCTGGACCGCGATCGGCAGGCGAGGGAGACGCCCCGCGGTCCGCGGTACGGATAACGTGTGGAACATTCACGGTCGACCGGGATTTTCAATGAAACCCGAGGCCGGGCTTCAGACCCGCATTCAGGAACGTGCCCGCATTCAGGAATGGAGCGAAAAAATGCCGAATCCGCGCCAACCGGACCCAAAACCACCGTCACCGCAGCCACCACCGCCCTGGAACCCCGAACCGCCGATCGAGGAGCCGGATCCCGACCGCCTTCCCGACGAAGTGCCGGACCCCAATCCGGACGAAAATCCGGAGCCCCCCAAACATTTCCAAACGCGCCGCAATGGGTGGAACAATTGAGCGGTCGCACCGTTTGAATTTCTGCCATCGACAGAGTTCAGCGGTGAGGAAGAAGGGACATGGACAACAACGACAGGGAAGAACTTATCCGGCGCAGAGCCTATGCGATCTGGGAAAAGGAAGGTCGCCCCGAGGGCCAGGATCAGAGGCACTGGGAACAGGCGTCGCGCGAGATGCAGCGCGAGGAAAACCGGTCGAGTACCGGCGAAAAGCAGGATCTCGAAACCGAGGGAACAACGCACGCGACCTCAACGCCGGCGTCGCCCCCCTCTGAGGGCAAGAACCGAAAAGCCGGACCGGCGGGGCGGTAGCCGCGCGAAAACCGCCGGCGGGAACGCCTGGTCGGTTGCAATCAAGAATTCACAAGGAGCAAGACCATGCACGTATCGGAAATCATGACCAGAGACGTTCATCTTGTCAGCCCGAACGAGACCATCACCGAGGTCGCAAAGCAAATGGCTGAGAACGATATCGGCTTTCTGCCCGTGGGAGATCACGACCGCCTGGTCGGCATGATAACGGACAGAGACATCGTTGTTCGGGGCGTCGCAGACGGCCTCGATCTCCAGTCGAAAGTAGGAGACATCATGACCACCGATGTCAAATACTGCTTCGAGGACGAGGAAGTGGATGACGTCGCGCGCAACATGGGCGATGTCCAGGTTCGGCGCCTGCCTGTAGTCGACCGCGACAAGCGATTGGTCGGCGTCGTATCGCTCGCCGATGCTGCCCGCGAGCAGCCCGCGATTGCCGGCACCGGTCTTAAAGGCGTGACGGTTCCCGGCGGCGCTCACAACCAGTCCGAACGAAGCGGCTAAGACACACGCGATCGCGTCCGGTCTATTCTTCGGTACGGGTCAGCCTGCTTTGGTCGCAGTCAGAGCGCAAGGCGGAACAAAAGGCATGCCTTGCGCTTTTCTTGCAACGAAGGAGTCCGGAGATGCCAGCGAAGCAATACAGCGGCGGCAACGGCGCAGACCCGCGTCGAGCGCAACCAGGCTCGCGTGAAGCGAGGCATGCGGGCAGATCGCCGAGAACAGGAAAGCCCCAAGAGTCCCGGAAGGAAGAGGCTTGGAAGGCGGCGGAACTTGGCCTGCCCGAGGCGGAAGACAGGGCCTCGGTGAGCGAACATGTCGCCGATGCCGGCGACGCCGTTGGCTGGACGCCAAGCACGAGTGATGAAGAGGCCGCACGGGCAGATCCGCCGCAGCCGCGACCGCGCGACTATGGCGAAACCATACGCACGGCGGTGAAATACGTGCCGGGACACGAACCTCGCGGCGACCAGGCGACGGCCGAGAGTGACGCGCAACAGGGCGACGACGGCACCGGCGGAGAAATGTGGAACCGCGTTCTTGGCGGCAACACCAATGCCGGCATGATCCGCTTTCTCGGAGCGATTGCGCTCTTCATCCTGATATTCGCGTCCCTGTTCTGGCTCTTCGCCGATTGATCGGCCGCCGCGGGATTTCTCAAGGCGAATCCCGTTTTGGGATTAGCATGATTTCAGCGTTTACCACGCAGGAAAGGGACGACGTGCGAGCCCAGGTCAACACAGCCGGCACCAAGGCCGCGGCGGCTCCAAATCTCCACTGACGCCTTTGCCACTCCTTCTCATCGAACGGAACATAATTGACGCTTGCCGGTTCCGGGGGTGTTGAAATCCGTGCGGCGCTTAAGGGCGCCCGAAGGAGAAGAGAGATGCCTGCAAAATCAAAAGCACAGCAAAAGGCTGCAGGTGCCGCGCTTGCCGCCAAGCGGGGAGAAAAGAAGAAGAGCGAGCTCAAGGAGGCTTCGAAAAGCATGGAAAAATCCATGACCGAAAAGGAGCTCGAGGAAATGGCGTCGACCAAGCGAAAGGGCAAGAAGGAGCACGTTTCGAAGTCTTGAGATGCGACGGGTACCCGTCGGCACGAGCCGAAGTTTGCAGCACTGACGGTTGACGCTTTGGCGATCCGCCAAACTCCACTGCGCAGGGGCCGTCCACCGGAATGGGCCCTCGATCGGTATGGATTTGCGCCAAAATGGTGATCGACTCCAATGGGTTACGAACCCTGCGGACAAAAACCGCATCAAACTTTTCCCATCCGGCTCTGGCGGTTTACATGGCGAACCGGGCACAATACGTTATCCTGAGATCCTCGCCACGACGAAGGACAGGCGGATGAGCGAAACCAGAGCACCCGAGGGTGCGAACGTAGACAAGGCTATCGACGAGCGGATCGCGTCGCTCATGGCGAAGATACAGAAGGAAGCTGCGCCGGAGCGGCTGCTGGAACTCGCTCGGCAACTGCAGCAAGCGCTGAATGCGCGCAGGCGCTGAGCGGATGTTCATTTCCAGCTGCGGTTAATTCAACGGATTTCCATGCATTTGAACCATCAATTCTTCGCGGGCGCGGCTGAGCCTGCTTTTGATGGTGCCGATCGCGCAATCACATATGTCGGCCGCTTCCTTGTAGCTCATGCCGAAACCGGCGACGAGGACAAGGACCTCGCGGTGCTCGGGGGTCAGTGACGCCAAAGCGTTGCGGAGCTCGCCATTGAGGACGGACCATTCCTGCGGCGGAGCCATCGGAATCGGCAACTCCGCGCAATTGGTGTTCCCAGGGCTCTCGCGCGTTCGGATCTTGTATTGCGTCCGGAAAGCGTTGCGCATGATCGTGAACAGCCAGGACTTCAGGCTGGTGCCCGGTTCAAATTGATCGATGCTTCTCAGTGCACGAAACAGGGTTTCCTGCACGAGGTCATCCGCCTCGAAGGGTACCGATGTGAACGTCCGGGCGAACGCCCGCAGAGCAGGAATCAGATCGACGACCTGCTCCTCTACGTGATGCGATTGGTGAAGCACATGGATGCCGGTGGCAGGCATATCGAATACCGCCCTTTTGCACGAACAGAACATAGGTAACGTCGGACAATGCCTGGCTTGCCTTTTGGTTCCCTCGCGCCGTGGATGATATTTAAGGGCCGGTGGGACGCCCCGTTACTTGGCTACCTGGTTCTTCAAAGTACAGCCGATCCTCTCTCCGCGCGGCTCTCGTGCCGCCGCAGATTCGGCAGTGGTATTGCAGATCTCTAAAATGCCTCTGTCTGGTGCGATCCTTCGACTGGCTGGGGCAGATGCCTGCTTTCCTTCGTGAAGGTTGGCCCGAGGCGGGCATTTGCCCGCCAAAGGAGGATATGCAATGGACAAGCTTCCAAGAGTCATCGCCGCGTCGCTGCTTGGGCTCGCATCCGCGACTGTATCGCCGCTCATCTCGGCGAGTGTGGACAGCGATTCAAGCAATGCCTACGCCGACAACGGTGTCATTCTCATACCGGGAGGAACGCGAGACAGCAGCAACGACAGCAGTGGTCGTGAGGACGGTACCGGTGGAGGCGGCGGCCCTGAGGACGGTACCGGCGGCGGTGGTGGCCCAGAGGATACTGGCAGTGGAGGTGGAGGGGACGACGGTGCCGGCACCGGCGGCACATCGGGCAGCGGCGGTTGAGGACAGCCAGTTCTAACCTGATGACTGCCTAAAGGGGGTCTAAAGAGGTCCTTCTTGTCGATGGACCTCTTTTTGCGCCGTTCGTCGAAGCGGGGTGACGAGGTTACCGCTTACAATCGGCTCCAGAGACGTTCTTCCTTTGCACACGCGCACAGGGCTGCCTCGGCTGGCACACGGCGGCGAAACAAGCCACAACCGGAGAGGTCACGACTTGGACCGAGCACGAGCGGACCGGGAACCATTTGCGTTGCCGCTGGTTGGGAGGGTCCCTTACGGAAGGAGTATATCATGAATAAATTTGCCATGATGATTGCTGCTGTGCTGCTGACGGCCGGTTCGTCGGCGATTGCCCAGACAACGGTCGTGTTGCCCGGCGAGGTCAGGACCTACGTGTTGGAACAGAATACGCCGTCCATTCAATATGAGGGCGAGATCGTCGTTGGACAGCCGGTGCCCGAAGTGGTGGAGGTTTACCCGATTCCTGACCAGCCTGAGTACGGCTACGCAGTCGTCAACGAAAAGCGGGTCATTGTGAACCCGAAGACGAAGACCGTCGTGCAGGTTCTTGAATAACGAACGGGCCCCTGCCAGCGCGAAAAGATCGGAAAGCGGAGCATGGAAAACATCGAGTTTCGGCTAGCCGCCCACCGCGAAATCCTCGTGGCTGTCCTTTCGGCACTGGCAAAAAATGACGATGCCTGGCTGGTGATCAATCGCATCCTGGAAGAAGAACTGATCGTGCAGGATCATGAGGAAGATCCGGGGATAGTGCCGTCCGAAGCCTTTGCGCGACAGAACGCAGTGACGACGGAAATTTCATCCATTCTCCAGGACGCCAGCGCACGCGCGGCGGCGGAAACTGCCGCCGCTGCGCCGAAAAGCGATCGTTGATAAGACGAAATAGCCTGCCATGGGCGGGAACTGCTCTCTCTGTGGTGCGTTAAGGATGCATTGCGGCAAAGCCCGCGCACGTCCATACCAGCAGAAGGAGAGCATCGTGCGGCAACGATCGAAGAAGAAGCGTCAGAGATTCCAGCGGCCGCCTGAGAATCCGAATCCGAAGAAGACGCGAAGAAATACATGGCAACCCCAGGTCATCGTTCCCTATCGCGTAGATCTCACACTCAAGAAGTCGGCTGATGAGGAAGTCAGGGTGCCCGCATCCATCAATGGCAGGAGTCTCATCAATGGCCGCCCATGAAGACAAAGCGATACGCGTGCGGGACGTGATGTCCAGACTGGTCTTCACCGTTTCACCGAGCGACACGGCGCAGTCGGTTGCGCGTTTGATGGAAGAGGCAGGCGTTGGCGCCCTGCCAGTCGAGGCCCCGGGCGTCGGAACGATCCTTGGGATCGTCACGGACCGAGACATCCTTACCTCGGTGGTTGCCCAGGGACTGTCGACATCGACGGCCGTGTTCGAGTTCATGACGGTTTCGGCCGAATCCTGCGAGGAGGATGACAGCATCCTGCTGGCCGCACAAAAAATGCATGATTACAAAATACGCCGTCTTGTTGTCGTCGACGAAAAGAAGCGCGCAGCCGGCATCGTTTCACTGGGGGATATCACGCGGGCGAGCCCGGAACTCGGTGGCCTCGTACTGGGTGGAATAAGCCGCCAGGCATCCCAATCACCTCCGCTCGAAGGAGTTTCCTAATGCCAACTCTGACGCAGGATCGCCTGTGGAGCGAAGCAGTCATCCTGGAGGCGCCGAGCCGCGTGCTGCGGGTGCAGAGTACACGCGACGCCTTCCTATGCCTCAAGAACCACTGGCCGCTCGCGGAAGGCGAGGCAAAAAGCGAGGCATTGGCTGTATGCGACCGCGTGATCGAGGGAGCTGACGAACCCGATGCGGCACGGGCCGCATTCATCAAGGCGGCTGAGGAAGCACAATTCCGCGTCAATAGCTGGACCGGTTCCTGATATCTGGCTGGTGCCGGCGAAGCAGCGCCGGCAAACTTATCATATGCGACCGGATCGCCGTCGGGTTGCCTAGACTCAGAATCACGTGACCCGCATCCGGACGTGTTGCGATTTCAAACGCGCGCCAACTGTTTCGAACTTTTCCTTACCCCGTTATCAGAGGAATGGCTTGCCTCCGGTCACCGCGATCGTGGCGCCGGACACGTAGCTCGACATCGGATCCGCCAACATCACGAAGGTCGACGCCAGTTCCACCGGCTGGCCGGGGCGCTTCATCGGTACCTGCTTGCCGAAGTTGACGACCGAATCTTCCGGAAGGGTGGAAGGAATCAGCGGCGTCCAGATTGGGCCTGGAGCCACGACATTCGCGCGTATGCCCCGCTCTGCCAGCAACTGCGCCAGCCCGGCCGTGAAGTTGTGGAGCGCACCCTTGGTGGTGGCGTAAGCAAGCAGGGTCGGATTGGGGCTGTCGGCATTGATGGAGGCAGTATTTATAATCGCACTGCCTTCATGCATATGCGGCACCGCCGCCTTGGTCAGGTAGAAAATCGCATGGATGTTGACCTTGAAAGTCAGTTCCCATTCTTCGTCGGTTATGTCTTCGATCGCCTTGAATGCCGCCTGGTGAGCAGCGTTGTTGACGAGAATATCTATACCACCGAGCTCTTCCACTGCCGTATCGACGATGCGCCGGCAATGATCGGAGGACTGGATGTCGCCCGCTACCAGCACGGCCTTGCGCCCGGCTTCTTCGACGAGCGCCTTCGTCGCTTGCGCGTCTTCGTGCTCGCTCAGATAGGAGATCAGAACGTCCGCGCCCTCTCGGGCATAGGCGATCGCCACGGCCCTGCCGATGCCGCTATCGCCGCCGGTTATGATCGCCTTCTTTCCCTTCAGCCGGCCCGAGCCCTTGTAGGAATTCTCCCCATGATCCGGTAATGGCTCCATTCGATCCGTCGTTCCGGGCATGGCCTGGGGTTGCCGCGCAAAGGGAGGGTGAGGGAAGGTATCCATTTCCGAAGACTCCGTGTGAACAAGGCGGCTTTCGCAGTTCCGCCTTCGTGTTGTGTGGGGTCTAACCGAGGGCCGGACGCTTTTGTTCCGGACGTATTCCGCTCGCGGTTGTCCCGTGTATCGTCGGAACCGATTGCACCGGGAGGCGTTTCCTCACTTCGGGACGATTGGCAATGAAACCGCGCACGATTCTCACAGGTATTGTCTTTCTGACGGCAGCGGCTCTCGCTTTGCTGATCTATGATGCCGCCGATCGCAATCCTGCCGAGCAAGACGGCACACGCGTTCCCGCCACGACCGATTGATCGCTTGAGGATCGTCCGAGGGTTTCCGTCGGGGAACTTCCTATCCGGGCTGGCGTTGACCCATCAGGAACCCTCAGGAGGAAATGATGAAAGACACTGAAAAGCGGCGCAAGGGCGTCCCCGGCAATACCGCCGGACAGAGACCCATCGAGAAGGATAGTGATTTGCATCCGCGCTCGAAGAAGCAGCCCGTCGAGCCGGACGATCTCGCTAACCATCGCGCCATGCGGGAAGCCGTGCACTCGAAGAGAGATGATTATCTCGTGGAGTCCGATCTCGAGGAAGCGGACCAACGCTATCCGACCCCGGGCATGAAAGACCAGGAATAAGGAGTAGAACGATGGCAGCGCCGAAATCGCTGAAAGCCGGCTTCACCGGCAGGCCGGCGGAACCCGATCTGAAAACGAGGGCTCAGGATGCCGCACGCTACGTCCGCGACGAGGCGGCGGTGGTTGCCGGGACCGCGCGCGAGCATCCGGCCGCGCTCAGTAGCACGCTGCTCGTGGTCGCGACCCTCGCATTCGTCGCGGGTTTCGTCATGGGCGGTACATCGGCCGCTCCTGCGCGAAGCCAGCGGTTCTGGTCGTGGTGAATATGGAGTGCGCAAGCTTTTCCTGACCGATCGGGAACAAATTGCCGCGCTTCCGGTTTATCTGTCGGACCGCGTGGAAAAAGTCCCCTCTCCGCAAGCCCCTACGGATCCGCGCGATCCCAAACGACAGTGCAGATCGGGCTCCATCGATTTGATGGGGCCCTATTTTTTGGACAAGTTCTTGCTGGCAACGCGGGAGCGATGATCTTGAAAACCGGGAACGATTTGCAGCCGCTGTGGTTTCGTCACCGAAGATAAACGTGGAGAGCAATGATGAAAACGCCGAAACCGGGTGCGCCCGGCACAACGGAACAATCGCCGCGCTGGGAAGGGCCGAAGGAGACGAAGCCGAGGGGCTACCTTCCCGCCAAGGATAATCCCGAGCGGGACAGGGATGCGGTCGGGGAAAATCTGAAGGACCCCCATCGCGGCAAGCTGTCGGACGCGGGCAAGACCAAAGGCGATTAGAGCAGTTCCAGGAAAAGCATCGGCGGATATTTCGCGTCGAGCACGGTGGCGATCGCGTACCGGTGGCCTCATTTTCTTTGCTCACTGAGGAGCAACACATCATTCGAAGCAATTAGCCTTGACTAATCAATTAGCGCACGCTATTGATTTCGCCATGACCGAAGCCACTCATATCAACGCCGTCATGCGCGCCCTTGCCGATCCCACACGACGGGCCGTGTTTGAGCAGGTCGTCAACTCCGGCGAGATCACCGTCGTCGATCTGACGCGAGGGAGCGGCGTGACGCAGGGTGCTGTTTCTCAACACCTCAAGGCCCTGAAGCAGGCCGGTCTGGTGGCCGAGCGCCCCGAAGGCCGAAAAGTCTATTACCGCGCTCAGCCGGACGGCCTCGCGCCGCTGGTCGACTGGATGAGCCATTACGGCGTCTTCTGGCGCGAACGCTTTGCAGATCTCAGAACATTGCTGAAGGAAATTGATCCATGAACGACGCCGCATTGAAACTCGATGTGCAAGAAATAGTGGTCGACGAGGTTTTCCCGCATACGCCGGAGACGATCTGGAACACGCTGACCACAGCCAATTTGATGGGCCGGTGGCTGATGATGCCGACCGGCTTCGAGCCCGTGGAAGGCAAGCGATTTACTTATCAGACCACGCCGGCCGGCGCGTGGGACGGCACCATTCACTGCCAGGTGCTGGAGGTGAAGCCGAACGAACGTTTGGCCTATGCCTGGAGAGGCGGGGATGAGGGAAACGTCGGATACGGCTCACCGCTCGACACCGTGGTCACGTTCATCCTTTCCAAGGTCGAAAACGGCACGCGCCTCCGCCTCGTCCATTCCGGCTTCATCCTGCCGAAGAACGACACGGCGTTCAGGAAGATGGGCGAAGGCTGGAAGAAGGTAGTCCAGAACATTGGCGCTATCGCCGGCGGGAAGGACTGACGCGACGGAAATCGCCGTGGCCAATGCAGCGCTTTATTGGGAGAGAGACATGAGCAAGCCTTATACCGGCGGCTGCGCCTGCGGCGCGATCCGCTATGAAATCTCGGCCGAGCCGGTCGCGATGAACGACTGCCAGTGCCGCCATTGCCAGAGTACGAGCGGCACCGGGCACGGATCCTATCTGACCTTCCCTAGCAGGGAGGCGGTGAGGCTCGAGGGCGAAGCGACGCATTGGGACATGGTCAGCGACAGCGGGAACGTGAAGACGCGCGGCTTCTGCCCCGCCTGCGGGTCGCCTGTCTATCTGACCTTCTCGGACACGCCGGACTTCTTCACCATTCACGCCGCAAGCCTCGACGATCCAGGCCGATACGAGCCGCAGATGGTGACGTACACGGTGCGCGGTCATGCCTGGGACCGGCTCGATCCGGCCGTGCAGAAATTCGAGAAGATGCCGCCGGCGTAATCCTCTGCCTCTGAACATGAGGCCTGCGCCTAGATCATTCTAACTGTTTCGTTGAAACGATGAGAATGATCTGGCGCCACGACCTATCTCAGCAGGCCTTGGCCCCCATCGATCCAGATGGGGCTGCCGGTCACGTGCCGCGCGCTATCCGAAACCAGAAAGCGGATGACTTCCGCAACGTCCTCACTGCGGCCGGGCTTGCCGCCGGTAATCGGAACCTGGCCGTCCGGCCACTCGACCGCTATCGCCGTCTCCTCTTCATGGCGCATACTGGTGTTTTCTTCGATTTCGGTCTCGATCTCTCCCGGGCAGACGGCATTGACGCGAATGTGGTGCTTGGCCAATTCGAGGGCGAGTTGCTGGACGATCGCCACCTGCGCCGCCTTGGTGGCGGTATATGCGGTTGCACCGGGTGTGGTGAACGTCCGCGTACCGTTGATCGATGACACGACGACGATCGAGCCGCCGCCGTTTTCCTTGAGGTAGGGAACCGTCATATGCAGCGTCAGAAAGGTGCCGCGCAGATTGACGGCAATGGTCTTGTCCCATTCAAACGGCTTCAAGTCATCGATCGGCGCCCAAACGCCGTTGATACCGGCATTTGCGACGACGACATCGAGATGCTCGAATTCGCGCACAAGCGTCTTGACGGCGTTGCGCATCTCGAGCTCATCGGCGATATCTGCCTCAAGCACCAGCGCTTTGCCGCCAGCGGCAGCGATCTGCGAAGCGGACTTCTCCAGCTTTGAACGGGTACGGCCGAGCACGCCGACCTTCATCCCGTCGGCGGCAAGCGCAAGTGCGGTGGCGCGGCCGATGCCGGACCCCGCGCCCGTGACCAAGGCGACAGACGATCGACCCGACATGGCCTAGTGCTTCTTCCGGTGGTCGCTGGCGATGGTGGTGCCCGTGACGGAAACCGGGTCGCTGGCAGGAAAAGTGTCTTCCAGCCCTTCATCGAGCTGACGCTCCATCTCGCCCGTGTCTTTGGCCGCCCGTGCGGTCCGTGCGGTCTTGATTTTATGCTCCGCGTCGGGGTCGCTCTCCAACGCATCCGTATCCGCACGTGCGAGTTCCATCATGACGGTCTTGGCGCGTTCGACCGCATTCAACCGGTTAAGGCTCCGCGCCGCGTCGTTGCGCATCGAAACCGAAACGATCTCTCCGCCTTCGCCGACGAATTCGACCGTGAAGCCCGAGCGGCCGCCCTGTTCCGGGATGACCTGTGTTCCAACGAGATGCATACGTGACCCTCCTGGCAACTGCATTCGCTACGCAAACGGCCTCGCCGACGTTTGGTTCCAGCGACGCCTTCTGCGTGCTCGCGGCCAGGGCCGTTTTCGTTATTCGCTTTCCTCTGGCTGCCGCTCGACTGCTCGCGATATCTTCTCATGCAGAGCGCGATCATCCTCACTCTTGGCATGTTCCTTCAGGATCTCGGTGATCCGCTTGAGTTCACGCTCATCAAGCTCCTCGATGCCGATATACTTGTTCTCCGCCGAGCTCGTCAGGATGAGCTCGTCGAGCTTCGCCTGGATCGCTATGCCATCGCGGATCTGAGAGTTTTGGAGAACGAAAACCATGAGGAAGGTTACGATCGTGGTCCCGGTGTTCACGACCAGCTGCCATGCTTCGGAAAAGCCGAACAGTGGCCCGGTCACGCCCCAGACGACGATCGCGGCCACCGCAAGTGTGAAGGTGACAGGCCGCCCGGAATATTCCGCTATTGCAGTCGAGAATTTGCTGAACGCATTGATCTTCTGAGACATTTGCGACACCCGACCGTCATTCGTTTCCGATAACCCTCCAGCGTGGCAAAGAGTTCCCGAGCTGCTACGATGGAGCGGAACGTGCCAAGACCTGGACATGCAGGATGGTTGCCCCGCCGGGCTGCGCGGATCGCGCCCACCGTGGCGTCGCTTGCCGGAGGCAGTTCAGTCGAAGCACTTCGGCGCTGCTGATGCGGGCAGCCTTCACCTTTCGAGAATGTGCCTGAGCGTCGCGGCATCTTCGAGGAATGCCGCCGGGTCGTCATTTGCCACGAACTCCAGCATGGCAAATCGCCTTCCGGTCCAGCGCGACGCGGGCATTTCGGCCAGAACCGTTCGCCAATAATCGGACGCCGACCTCAGTGAGAAGCGGTTGCGGTCAGCGTCCCAGGCAAAGACATGGACATGTGAAACATGCTCACCGATCTGGGCGACCTCGGCCAGAGCTTCGCCAAGCGGAAGCCCGGGCCGCGGCTGCCAATAAAGATAGACGTTGTCGTGGGCGATCGCGTCAATCAGACGCCGCGCCGAGTCGCTTTCATCCGTCAGGGACTGCGGGTGATATTCCAGTGATACGGTGACGCCATGGCGCGCGGCTTCCGCGCCCATATCACGGATCGCGGCCGCCGCCGTGCGTCTTTCACCTTCGCTGTAGTCCTTGGAATCGCGCTGCCGCGTGCCGGGCCAGATGCGGATATTCGAGGCGCCAAGCGCGATCGCACTGTCGAGCGCGCGTCGGAACACGGGAAGGTCGTCGGTCGGCGGCGCAACGTAGGAACCATAGGACGTCGCCAACCCCGCGCTTTCGCAAAGGCGCGCGAGGTTCCGGGCGACCGGCTCGTCCCCGGGGACGACATGCGCATCGCCTGCCCATTCGATTGCCGCAAGCCCGGCTTGGACGGCCAGCTCCAGGACCCTTTCTGCGGGCATCTTGCGGAACGTGACGGTGCAGAGCGCAGGTTCGAAACCGCTCATGCCATGCGCTCCAGGTCGCCCTTGCGGACTTCGAAAAGCAGTGGCCGACCGTCGATGAACCGGGTGATTTCATCGAGCGCCATTTCGCCGAGGCGCGTACGTTCGAGTCCGATAGCGCCGGCAATGTGCGGGGTCAGGAACACGTTCGGAAGGTCATAGAGCGGCGAGCGGCTTTCCGGCACCTCGGGATGCGTGACATCGATGATCGCATCGATCGTACCCGTCTTCAGCTTGTCGATCAGCGCGGCCTCGTCCACAAGCGCGCCGCGCGCCGTGTTGATAAGGGTTGCGCCGTCCTTCATGAGAGACAACTGCCGGGCGTCGATCATGTGCAGGGTCTCGGGCAGCGACGGCGCGTGCAGCGACACGATGTCCGCGCGCGCCATCAAAGCATCGAGGTCGACCTTCTCGACATTGAGGGCGGAAGCGGCATCCCGGCCGACCAACGGATCATAGAGCAGCACCTGATAATCGAACGGACGAAGAAGCTCGATCACCCGTCTGCCGATCTTCGATGCGCCGACAATCCCGATAGTGCGGCGATAGTTTCCAATCGGCTGCCCTTGCAGGAGATAGGTGCGGGTGCGGTCACGGTCGGCGGCATAGAGATCACGGAACCGAAACACCTGCTTGCCCGCAAAGATGATTGCCGCGAGCGTAAACTCGGCGACCGGCACTGCATTGGCTTCGGCGGCATGGCTGACCGCCACGCCGGCGTCGAAGACCCAATCGTCGATCACACCCTTGATCGTTCCGGCCGCATGCACGACGAAGCGAAGGCGCGGTGCCGCCGCAAGCGCCGCTCTATCGAACAGCGGGGCGCCCCATCCAGTCACGAGGATTTCCGCTTCAGCCAACAGCCGCTTTGCCCGGTCGTCGCCGAACTCCGTCATCGGTTGTTGATCCAGAATACGGGCAAGATCATCGAACCGCAGCAGAAGCTCCGGTGTCAGGACGTATCGCGTCCTTTCGGGCTGCATCGCAAAGGCAATCGCGGGACGCCTCATGGCATTCGTCCCGGTGCGTCCATCGCACTCACGCTGCCGCCCTGCCTTGCGAGGATGCGCAGTTCGTCGATGCCAGGGGCCGCCGGCGGTCTCAACCACTCGCCCGACACGGTAGAGGTGTCGCGAACTGCGATCACCGCGCAGCGCAGGATGGTTTCCCCGGCCGGTATGGTGGCACGCAGCTGCGGCACCAGCGTCTTTGCGGCGATCAGGTTGGTATTTGGCGGAGCCTTCTGAGCCATGCCTTCGCGTATAATAGTCGAGCCGAGGTCGCGGATTCCGCTGAAATCCTCCTCGCCGACGGCATAAGCCGAGCCCGGTGCCGAGAAAAGCGCGTCCGCCTCAAAATCTCGTCGGGCGATGGCAAAGCCGCCTTCGGCTGTCTCGAGCACCCTTGGGGTCGTGATCCGATGCACACGCACATGCCAGGGCGACGACGGTAGCAGCCAGGTCTCGACGACGACATCAGGCCAGGGCGACCATCTGGAAAAGAGCACGTTACCGGCAAGACGAACCTCGTCATTGCTCTCGCGCACCCGGTAGTGAATGCCATCGTCGCTGAAGGCCAGCATGGAATCGAAAGCGCCGCCGGCAAAACCCCGTTCGTCGCTCTCGACGCTGAAGCCATAGCGCGTCGAATAGGCGAACTTCGCGTATTTCTCCGAACCGAACCGCATCTGCCGGTTTTCCTGGCCCGAGGAGAGCGCCACCACGTCGCCCTTGCAAGGCATCACCATCATGCCCGGGTGACGAAGGGCGACCGTCTCGTCGAGCGGCGCCAGAGGCGTTTCCGGGGTCGCCCAGAATGGATGGTCTTCGCCGACCGCAAGCGGCAGGAAGGCCTTGAACGCCCAATAGGGCGAGCCGGCGGAATTGTAGTTTTCCGACATGAGCAGGTTGGGATAGCCGTAGCCGATCGACAGCACGCCGTCACGATGCGTCATCGGCTTGTCCGCCCACCATCTGAGGTGGCGGAGACAAAGCCCCTTGATCTCTCCCCAGGGTAGCGCCTCGAGATCGGCAAAGGCGAGCGCCGACCAGAAGCCGGCGCAGGCGAAACGGTAGGTGAGACTGCGGCCAAAGGGGAGGGTCGCTCCGTCCTCGGCGAACCAGTGACGAAAATCCTGTGCGAAGGCGAGAGCGCGCTCGCGGTAGCGCTTCGCGCAATCGTCGTCGACGAAGCGCGAGTAGATCAGCCCATAGAAGTGCATGGCGAACGGAATGTAGTGGTCGATGCGCCGCACATTGCCGTCGCGGTACCAACCATCCGCAATGTAGAAGCCTTCGAGTTCGGTCAGATACTGCCTGGTCAGGCTGCGGTCGTATTCGACGCCGAGACGATCCAGAGCGATGTCGACGAATATCCGGAAGAACTTCCAGTTGTTGTCGGCGTAGTCGAACTGGCGGGCATGGATGAGATAGGCGACGAGGTTGTCTTTCGCCCGAGGGCTCAGCGGATCCCACAGTTTTTCCGGCACCAGGACAAGCGCGAAGCCCAGCGCGGCGAGCTCGACCATGCGCTGGTCGCGGCCGTTCACATTGCCCCAGAATTCCGGATGATCCGGATCGGTGCCGTTGGCGATCCCCTCCGCATAGCGGTCCCAATGGGCGAAGTGGCCGCCGCCGGCGCCGAAAGGTGCGAGTCCCCAGAGAGGGCGTGCGAAACCTTCGAGATCAGCAGCGGCGCGATCGAAGTGCGCGGCGGCGGCGTCGAGACGGACGCGGGCATTTCCCTCGGAAAAATACGGCAGCAGCGGATCGAAGAGGTCGATCAGGGCGCGCTGCATGTCACTGCGCGTTGCCAGTGGATTGGAGCCAAGCGGATTGGCACTGGCAGGATCATAGGTCATGAGCGCTGTCCTTCGACTAGTGTGCCGCCATGTACCGGGATGACCGCGTGGGACACGTGCCGGGCGGGGGCCTCCGGGTGGCGGAAGCGGAAGTGCATCATGCCGACCGCCTCGCGGCCAAGGGCCACCCGATCGACGCGCATCGTCGCCAGACGTGGACTTGACATCTCGGCGCAGGGCAGGTCGTCGAAGCCGACGATGGCAAAATCCCTGGGCACCCTGAGGCCGAGCTCGGTCACCGCTTCGAGGACGCCGACGGCGACAAAGTCGTTCATGCAGAAGGCAGCCGAGAAGCCGGGATCCTCCTTGAGTACGGCAAGTGTCGCCGCATGCGACTCGACGCTCGCATTGGTCTCGAACGGCAAGCGGATGACACGCGCCTCGCCTCCAACCGAAGCGACTGCCGTTTCGAAACCGCGTATGCGCTCGCGGATCGTCTGCCGATGCGATCCGGTCAGATGAAGGATGCGGCGGTGGCCGGCGCCGAGGAGCCGCTGCGTTGCGGCATGGGCGCCGAAGAAGTTCGACGGCGAGACGCCTTCGAAGCGCAGTTGAGGGTCGGTGCCGTTGACGAGTATCACGGGCGTGCGGCTTTCCATCAGCCAGGCGCTGAGCCCCTCACCGGGGTCGATGCCGACCAGGAACAGCCCTTGCGCGCCGACGGATGCCATCAGATCCCGGACAGTCTCGGGCGTTGCTTTCGCCTCGCTGATCAGACGGATGTCAAAGGGAATGCCCTTGAGGGCCGCCTCTGAACGCAAGCCCTCGACAATACCCTCGTAGAAAATGCTTAAGACTCCGGTGACGCCATTGCTCGCGATCAGCGCCAAGGTCCCAGGGGACGTCTTCGGGCCGACCTTCAAGGGGTAGCCGAGGTCGCTTGCAACCTTCAGAATCTGCCGGCGGACGTCTTCGCTGATGCCGGGCTCGTTCGCGAGAACGCGCGAGACGGTGGAAACCGAAACTCCGGCGCGGGTGGCGATGTCGGATTGGCGGAATCGTTTTGTGGGCGTGTCACTCATATCGCAAATGTTGCGCAAATCACGCAAATTTGCAAGCACAAAACAATTTCTTGCACGATTTGGATTTTTGCATAATGTTATTGCGGAACTTTGGTCCGCCGGACGCTGGAGGAGGGCGCGAGGCAGGTAACGAGAGGGAGGATTCGCATGCGACTCAATCGACGCACATTCATGCTCGGCGCGGCCGGCGCGACTGCTGGCATTGCGCTCGGCCCCGGTGGCCTCCGGCCGACATTCGCGGCGGAAAACGTTAACCTGCGCGCCATGTGGTGGGGTTCCAACGATCGCTCCAAGCGAACATTGAGCGTTGCCAAGCTCTTCCAGGAGAAGAATCCCGACATCACCGTTGTCGGCGAGAGCCTGAGCGGCGACGGCTACTGGACAAAGCTCGCGACGCAGATGGCTGGTCGCTCCATCGCCGACATCTTCCAGCTCGAACCCAATACGATTTCGGATTACTCGAAGCGCGGCGCCTGCCTCGCCCTCGATCCATTCATCGCTTCGGTGCTGAATGTGAAAGACTTCGGCGATGATGTGCTGAAGCTGACGACCGTGGACGGAAAGCTCTGGGGTATCGGCCTCGGCCTCAATTCCTTTGCATTGTTCTACGACGCGGATGCCTTCGCAAAAGCAGGCATCACCCCTCCCGGGCTTGACACCACCTGGTCGGAATACGCCGACATCGCGGTCGAAATGGCGAAGGCCACCGGCAAGGGCGGCGGGCCTTATGCAGCTCGCTACACCTATGTCTTCGATGCCTGGCTCAGACAGCGCGGCAGCAGTCTTTTCAACGAAAGCGGATTGGGCTTTGGCGTCGAAGAGGCCAAGGAGTGGTATGCCTACTGGGAAGATCTGCGCAAGCGGGGCGGCACCGTGGGGGCCGACATCCAGACGCTCGACCAGAATACCATCGACACCAACTGCCTGGCGCTCGGCTATTCGGCGATCGGCATGGCCTATTCGAACCAGATGATCGGCTACCAGCTCATCATGAAGAGCAAGCTCGGTATCGGCATGCTGCCGCGGGCCGAGACGGGCGGCCCATCCGGCCACTATTATCGCCCTGCGCTGATCTGGAGCGTCGGCGCCACCACGGAGCATGGAGAAGAAGCCGCCAAGTTCATCAGTTTCTTCGTCAACGATGTCGAGGCCGGCAGGATTCTCGGGGTCGAACGCGGCGTGCCGATGTCGCCGACAGTTCGCGAGGCAATACTGCCACAGCTCAACCCGACGGAAGCGGAAACGGTGAAATACATCAACGCCCTGAAGGATCAGGTCGGCAGCTATCCGCCCCCGGCACCGCTCGGTGCGACGGAGTTCGACCATCGCGTATTTCGCCCGATTGCCGACGAGCTCGCCTTCGACCGCATATCGATCGCGGATGCTGCAACACGTCTCGTCGAGGAGGGGAAAGCGACCGTCCGCGCCGGCTGAACGCCTGCTCACTGGGTCGTTGCGCTCACCGCGGGGGCACAGCTGCGAGTTGGTCGCCGTGGCACCCCCCTCTGCCCTGCTGGGCATCTCCCCCACAAGGGGGGAGATCGATAAGCGGCGATGTCCCGCTCAACCAGTTGCGCGCCGCTCACGGTTGAGTTCGGCGTTCACGAGATCGCTGTTGGGCGAGGTTTTTGCTTCTAGCCGATCTCCCCCCTTGTGGGGGAGATGCCCGGCAGGGCAGAGGGGGGTATTTACGCAGCGCGATCTGCCTCTAATCCCCGAGGCGGGCCTCAACCGTCGCAAGGCGACCGCCCTGGTACGTGTTGCCTTCCGCAGATCCGTGCTCGCGCTGCTCGATTGCTTGCCCGTAAGGTTCGCTGCTGTCCATCGGCTGCCAGCCGAGGAAATCGGCGTGCGCGTTCGACCACCACGCGTCGCGGTTCGCCGAGGCGCCGTACAGCATCAGGTAGCCGATGGACGGAGCTTCGAGAAGCTTGCGCACCGGCGACAGGAAATCGCGCGGGCTCAGCCAAGTCGAAAGCATGCGTCGGTTCGTTGGCTCGACGAAGCAACTGCCGATCCGGAGGCAAGCCGTCTCCAGCCCGTACTTGTCGAAATAGAGCCGGCCGAGATCCTCGCCGAAGCACTTGCTGACGCCGTAAAGACTGTCCGGCCGACGCGGCGAGGCGTGGTCGAGGGTCTCGCCGATGCCGTAAAAGCCCGTCACATGGTTGGTGCTCGCGAAGATGATGCGTCTGACGCGCGCCTTTCGGGCTGTACCGATTGTAGGTGCCGAGAATGTTGGCCTGGAGCAGCCCGTCGAAATCGGCTTCGATGGAGATCGCGCCAAGATGCAGGATTGTGTCGCAGCCGCGCGTGAGATCATCGACGGCCTGCCGGTCGGCGAGGTCGCACCGGACCACCTCCTCAAAGTCCTCGGACGGGGCAAGATCGGCGATATCCGACAGGCGCAGAACCTTCGCACAGCCCTTCAAACCCTGCCGGGCATGGCGGCCCAGTGCACCGCCCGCTCCCGTCACCAGCAGTCGCGTCGTCATCCGTTTCACCTGTCCTCAATGGATTTCCGGCTCGGGCAGCTTGTGGGGCGATTGCAGGAAGGTGAAGTCGCAGCCTTCGGGGGCCTGCTGGATGTGCTCCGCGTGCATTTTCAGAAAGCCTCTCGAATAATCGCGCTCCGGCGGTCGCCATTCGGAAAGCCGGCGCGCGATTTCCGCCGCGTTGACCTCCAGCGTGAGCATCCGATTGGCAACGTCGAGGGCGATAATGTCGCCATTGCGGACGGCCGCCAGCGGCCCGCCGACGTAAGACTCCGGCGCCACATGCAGGATGCAGGCGCCGTAGCTGGTGCCGCTCATGCGGGCGTCGGAAATGCGCACCATGTCGCGCACGCCCTGTTTCAGGAGCTTTTTCGGAATTGGCAGCATTCCCCATTCAGGCATGCCCGGTCCGCCGACGGGGCCGGCATTGCGCAGGATAAGAACCGTGTCGGCGGTGACATCGAGATCCTCGTCGTTCACCGCCTCCATCATCGTGTCGTAGTCGTCGAAGACGAGTGCCGGCCCGCGGTGCTTGAGAAGGGCTGGATCGGCCGCGGCGGGCTTCATGACGCATCCCTGCGGCGCGAGATTTCCTTTGAGGATCGCAGTGCCGCCGCGTGCGGCGACGGGATTGTCAAGCGGGCGGATGACGTCCGGCAGATGAACTTCGATCTCGCGGATCGCCTCGCCGATGCTGCCGATCACGTTGCGCTCTTCGAGATGCAGCAGGAGCTCCAGCTGCTTCCACAGCGCCGGCAGCCCGCCGGCGTAATAGAAGTCCTCCATCAGGAATTCGCCGGTCGGGCGAATATTGCAGAGAACCGGGACCTTCTCCGACATGCGATCGAAATCGTCCAAGGTCAGATGAACGCCGCATCGCCGCGCCATCGCAATCAGATGGATCATCGCATTGGTCGAGCCGGCCATTGCCATATGCACGGTCAGTGCGTTTTCAAACGCCTTGGCCGTCAGCAGATCCGACGGTTTCAGGTCTTCGAAGACCATTTCGACGATGCGCGCCCCCGACAGCGCGGCCATGCGCGAATGTCCGGCATCGGCAGCCGGAATGGCCGACGCGCCCGGCAGTGAAAGGCCCAGCGTGTCGGCGAGCGCCGTCATCGTCGAGGCGGTTCCCATGGTCATGCAGGTTCCGAAAGAGCGGGCGATGCCGCGCTCCATGATACTCCATTCGTGCTCGGTGATGCGCCCGGCTTCTTTCTCCGCCCAGTATTTCCAGACATCGGAGCCAGAGCCAAGGGCCTGGCCGCGATAGGTACCGCGCAGCATCGGTCCTGCCGGCACGAAGATCGTCGGAAGGTCGACCTGGATCGCCCCCATGATTGTCGCCGGCGTGGTCTTGTCGCAGCCCGCAAGCAGCACGACGCCATCGACCGGATGCGAGCGAATGAGCTCCTCCACTTCCATCGCGAGGAAGTTGCGGTAAAGCATCGTTGTCGGTTTTACGTAGGTTTCGGCCAGCGACATTGCCGGCAGCTCGATCGGAAACCCGCCCGCCTGCCAGACGCCGCGCTTTACCTCCTCAGCCCGCGCGCGCAGATGCGCGTGGCATGGATTGATGTCGCTCCAGGTATTGATGATCGCGATGACCGGCTTGTTCGCGAGCTCCGCATGATCATAACCCATCTGGTAAAGCCGGGACCTGTGGCCGAAGGAGCGCAGGTCCTTGACGCCGAACCAGCGAAAGCTTCGAAAATCCTCCGGCTTCTTGCGCCTGGTCATCGGTCACCTCCTTTGCATTCCCGGGCGGGTCGGCTAGATTGCACCTGTTCGGAAAAATGACAGGCGAAAGCAAACCCTTGAACGACGTGATGTTGAAACTGAAACCGGCGCGGCGGGAGCGGCTTGCCGATGTCCTTTACGGCCAAATCCTCGAGCAGATCGCGAGCGGCGAGATGGCCGAGGGAGCGAAGCTGCCGTCCGAAGCGCGGATCTGCCGCGACTTCCAGGTTTCCCGGCCGGTCGTGCGCGAGGCGCTGATGCGGCTGCAGGCGGACGGCCTCGTCGTTTCGCGCCAGGGCATCGGGACCTTCGTCAAGTCGCGCCCGTCCAACAAGCTGACCGATTTCGCGGCCTCGGCGGAAATCGCGAGTTATCTCAGGGCCTTCGAGCCGCGGTTGGCACTCGAAACGGAGTGCGCGGGACTGGCCGCGATGCGCCGCACCAAGGCCCAGCTTAACCAGATCGGTGACGCGCTGTCGGCGCTGGAGGGCGCTTTTGCACGCGGCGAGACGGGTTGGGAGGAGGACTTCGCTTTCCATCTTGCGGTCGCCGCGGCTGCGGGCAACGAGCTTTTCCCGCGCCTCCTGGAGGAGCTCGGCGACATTCTGCGGGGCTCGATGCGCATGGCGCTCAGCCTGACGCGGCAAGGCTCGGAGGACCGGCGGCGACGCGTTCTCGAAGAGCACCGCAAGATATTCATGGCGATTTCCGGTCAGAACAGCGAGCTCGCACGTCTCTACATGCGCTATCACCTGACGGAATCGCGGGCCCGCATCACGGGATCCCACGGGGACCTCTAGAGCAATACTCCGTGTGATCGGATCGTTACGGCAACTGTCAGCGTTCGCGCGTCGCAGCCTCTCAGAGCCACGGCGAACTGCACCCCCCTCTGCCCTGCCGCGCATCTCCCCCACAAGGGTGGAGGACAAGGTGCGGGTTCCCCATTCCCTCTCGTCGGCAGAGCCAACTTCGCGGCGTGAAATGGCCGTGGTGGAATACGGTGCCTCCTCAATCTCCCCCATTGACACCCGTGTCCCCGACCGTTGCGACTGCAATCTGATCGGATGCCGATCCAAGGCCAGTCGCCGAAAAGCGCGGCGCCTTGCCCGCACTCTCTCCGCCACCATGTCATGCGCTCGTCGATAACGGCTGGGCGTCGCGAGCGGCGTCTTCGCTCTTCGCCTTCAGCTTGCGTGCGGCCGAGGCAATGGCATCGAGCTTTTCGGCACTGTCGAGATTCGATAGAAATTCGCCGATCGGGCCGGTGTCGCAGATGTCCGCGAGTCTCACCGCTTCGTGCAGGACGCGGATCGGCGAGTGCGCGTCGCGCAGGTCCTCAAGCGGCAGGAAACTTTCGCGAATGGCCCGTGCCGCGGCGAATTGGCCGGATTGGCAGGCCTTCAGG
This sequence comes from Sinorhizobium psoraleae, assembly GCF_013283645.1. GTDB lineage: Bacteria > Pseudomonadota > Alphaproteobacteria > Rhizobiales > Rhizobiaceae > Sinorhizobium > Sinorhizobium psoraleae. The sequence continues at coordinate 112,126 of NZ_JABEKV010000003.1, read as the reverse complement.
ATCGCTGTCGACAAATGCGGTGCGATGCACACCGAGCCGGAGGTGAAGGCGGAGAGGCCCATCTCGACGTGATCGATCGCCGGGCGCTCGCCGATGCCGCTGACGATACGCTCGCCCGAGCCGACGGCATCGAGGAGGCCGGAAAGATAGGCATCGCTTTTCGGGTCGGGCCGCACGACGGCATATTTCAAGGCGGAGATTGCTCCGTCGCGGAAGAGACGCGCGACATCGCCGGTATCGAGGAAGCCGTCATTCTTGATATAGGCGATCAGCGGTCTGCCGGCGGCATCCGCCAGCTTGGCGAATCCCGATGCCAAGCCCGCCGAAGTCGCGGGGAAGGCGAGCGGGAGGACCATGGCTGTCGGAAAGTTCCGTCCGCGCAGGATCGTCGCCTGATCCATCGCCTTGCCGAAGTCGGCGCCGATCGAGGGGATCATCCAGCCGTCACGCGGTGCGATGTCCTCGAGCATGTCCAGAAGGCTGCCGAACTCCAGGACGCCGAAGTTGTAGAGGTTGGCGTTGCCGCCGTAGAGATAGGTGGTCACCCCTCCCGAGAGCAGCCAATCGACTTGCCTGCGATTTTCCGCCTTGCTCGGTTCGCCATTCGCCTGACGCGCCAGCGGCGGCACGGAAAGGACCGAAGATCTGAGGTCGGCCACATCTACGGGAGTCGTTTTCATGGAAATCTCCTTGCCAAGTCTCTTGTATTTTTAATTTACAAGTTGAGCAAGGGCAATAGCAATGTTAGAAAAAACGCCAGGCATAAGTGGCTGAAAACGCGCGATTGCGACGGATACACTTCCAGTCGAGGCTTTCAAACGATGGTGCTAAACATGTCTTTCGACCTGACATTCGAGTGTGTGCTCGATTTGCGCTGCTCGGTGGCCGAGAGCCCGGTTTACGACGACCGTCGAAACTGCCTGTTTTTCGCCGATATAGGCAAAAGCTGCATTCATCGTGCCGATCTTCCGGGTCGGGCCATAAGGTGTGGACCCTCGATCACGGAGCCTGGAGCATCGGGCTTGCGGATTCCGGGCGCCTCGTGCTCGCGCAACGGGACCGCGTGGTGCTGTTCGATCCGGAGAGCGGCACGATCGCGAAGGAGATCGCCTCGATCGAGGCCGCAAGGCCGGACACACGCCTGAACGACGGCAAGGTCGGTCCGGACCGCGCGTTCTGGGTAGGCACGATGCATGAGGCCGCCGCCGGCAGCCGGTTGCTTCCCTCTATCGCGTTTCGTCGAAGGGTGCGGTGGAGCGAAAGGTCGGTGACGTCATCTGTTCCAATGGTCTCGCCTGGAACGCGGATGGCTCCGTCCTTTTTCATTCGGACTCGCGCGGGCCCTGGATCGACCGCTGGCAGTTCGATTCCAAAACGGGGACGATCTCGGGGCGTCGGCGGCTGGCCGTCCTCGACGAAGCGAGCGGCCGTCCAGACGGAGCTGCAACCGATGTGGCGGGAAATTACTGGAGCGCCGGCGTCTCGGCGGGCGTCCTCAATCGCTTCTCGCCCGAAGGTCGGCTCATCCAGGCCCATCCTTTCCCGGTGCCGGCGCCAACCATGCCCTGCTTTGCCGGGCCGGACTTGAAGACAATCTTCGTCGCGTCGCTGCGTCCGGCTGGGACCGGCGAGCAAGGTCGGGCCGGCGGGATTTTCGCCGCCCGAAGTCCGGTAGCCGGCGCGGCGGTGCACCGTTTCGACGACCGCGCTTTCTGAGGCCCGTCTCCGTTGGCACCCGGTTCGCCTAGGGTCTGTCCGACCTAAGTATTCGTCTGATCGCGGCAACCTTGGCCATGTTGATTCATGGCCGCTTCGAGCGTGCGAAAAGTTTGGTTGAAGATTTGCGGCCAGTTTCCGGAACCATCGTGCTCGCAACTCCTTCTTTCATCGTAGTCTTGAACGCACGAGGGCAGTTCGCGAGGCCCTGGAGAATGGAGCGTTACCATATAGCTCTCGGACTATTCGGGCTGGTAGTGTTGCTGACGGCCTGGATTCCCATGGCCTTTCGTCGGCTGCCGCTGTCGCTCCCCATCTTTTGCATCGCTATCGGTATGCTGGTCGGACAGACCATCTTCAACCCGATCGCCCAGCTGGCCTCCTTCGACAGCCGGCTTGTCATAGAGCGTGTCACCGAGTTCACCGTCATCGTCGCGCTGATGGGCGCGGGCCTGAAGATTGACCGCCGGGTCGGCCTCCGCAGCTGGGCCCTCACATGGCGACTTCTCGGAATCGCAATGCCGTTGGGGATCGCCATGATGGCTGTCGGCGCGTCTTGGATACTCGGGCTCGGGGCTGCTTCGGCCATTCTGCTTGCGGCTACTCTTGCCCCGACTGATCCGGTGCTCGCCAGCGACGTTCAAGTCGGGCCGCCTCAGACTGGCAAGGAGGACGAGGTCCGCTTTGCACTCACATCCGAAGCTGGCTTGAACGATGGGTTCAGCTTCCCTTTCGTCTATTTGGCGATCGCAATTGCACTCTCGGCCGAGGAACCGGACTGGTTCTCCCGCTGGCTTCTCTTCGATGTGCTGTGGCGACCCTTCGCCGGTATTGCCGTGGGCTGGCTCGTCGGCAAGGTGCTCGGCTATGCCACGTTCCGCTTCCCGAAACAGGCCGCGCTCGTGCGCACCGGCGACGGCTTTGTCGCCCTGGGGATCACTTGTCTCGCCTACAGCCTCACAGAGCTCATGCATGGCTATGGATTCGTGGCCGTCTTCGTCGCGGCGCTTTCCTTCCGCACCGTCGAGCGGCACCACGAATTTCATAAGGAGCTTCACGATTTCTCGGAGCAGATCGAACGGCTGCTGATGATGGTGCTTCTCGTGTGCTTCGGAGCGGCCGTCAGTGTCGGGCAGCTCATTGGCAACGTTGATTGGCGCCTGGTCGCATTCGCGCTGTTCGTGATATTGATTGTTCGGCCGGCTTCCGGGTGGCTAAGCCTTCCCTCGGTTCTGCCGAAGGGAGAGAGAGCCGCAGTCGCCGTGTTTGGAATCCGTGGTGTCGGTTCAATCTATTATCTTGCATTTGCAACGGGGATGGCGACCTTCGAAGACGTGGGCCGCCTCTGGTCTGCCGTCGCCCTGATCGTCCTTGCTTCCATTGTCATGCATGGGCTGACTGTCACGCCAGCGATGCGCTGGCTCGACAGGCGGCGCAGAATTATAGGAGACGCCCAGGCGGATTAAACCGACCCGTGTCCCGGATGGGGCAACGATGCTGCAATCACGGTCGCGATCGTCAATGATGGTTTCTACATTGCCCGGCCGTCGGTGCCGAAGACGTGACAGCGCGAAGGATCGAAGTGGACGGCCAGATTGGTGCCGCGCTCCACTTTCTGCTGGCCATCCAGGGCGACAGTGAGCTGCTGCTGGTCCGGGGTGATACCGTAAAGCATGGTTTCGCCGCCGAGGTTCTCCACGAGTTCGACGTTGATTGGAGCGAGGGTGATGCCGTCCTCGCGCGCGGAAAGATGTTCCGGTCGAATGCCGAAGGTGACGTCCTGTCCCGCTGTAGCGCCGTCCAAACGTCGGGGCAGCCGGATCGTGCCGCCGCATACCTCGATTGCCGTTTCCGCTTCGCCGACCGCAGCGATGCGCGCCTTGAGAAAGTTCATTTTCGGGCTGCCGATGAAGCCGGCGACGAAGCGGTTGACGGGATTGTTGTAGAGATCGAGCGGCGCGCCCACCTGCTCGATGCGGCCCGCGTTCAGGACGACGATCTTGTCGGCCATGGTCATGGCCTCCACCTGATCGTGGGTCACATAGATCATCGTATTGCCGAGGTCGCGATGAAGTCGGGAGATTTCGACGCGCATCTGCACCCGGAGTTCCGCATCGAGGTTCGAAAGTGGTTCGTCGAACAGGAAGATGCGCGGCTCCCGCACGATCGCCCGGCCGATCGCCACGCGCTGACGCTGACCGCCGGAAAGCGCCTTCGGCTTGCGATCGAGCAGTTTTTCGATCTGCAGGATTTCTGCCGCGCGGCGCACCTTCGGCTCGATTTCCGCCTTCTTGTAGCCTGCCGTTTCGAGGCCGAAGGCGAGATTCTTATAGACGGACATGTGCGGATAAAGCGCATAGGACTGGAACACCATGGCGATGCCGCGCTTGGCCGGTGCTACTTCGTTCATCCGGTCGCTATCGAGCATCAGAGTGCCGCCGGTGATCTCCTCCAGCCCGGCGATCATACGCAGCAGGGTCGACTTGCCGCAGCCGGACGGGCCGACGAAGACGGCGAACTCGCCGGGATCGATGGTCAGGTCGATGCCGTGGATCACATCGAGCGCGCCATAGCGCTTCTCGACCTTCTGAAGAACGACGCTGGTTGCCATTTCGAATTCCTCCTGCGGCCTTTGCCGTTACCTCGTGTTCGCGCGCCAGTTGGCATATTTCGGACTCTCCGGTCCGACCGGAAGCGTTATCTCGCGGCCCGTATCGGCGGACTGATAGATCGCCGTCACCAGTTCCAACGCCTGCCGTGCATCCGCGGTGGTGACTGGAAGCGGTCCGTTGCCGCTGAGATAGGCGTGGAAATGGGCCATCTGCGTCGTGAAGCGCGGCGAAACCGGCTGCCAGTTGCCGATCACCTCGTCGATCTCAGCCTGAACAGTCTCGTTGGCGGCGATGATTTTCCAGGGATCCTTGCCCGGCGCATAGGGTTCATGGCTGCTTTCGAAAGTGACGTTCTCGAAATGCAGGCGGAGGCGGCTGATCTGCTCCTGCGAGCCGAGCGTACAGGAGAGCGACACGAAGGCGCCGTTGCGCATGAGCAGGCTCGCCGAGGCGCAGTCCTCGACCTCGATATCGTTGACGCGCGTTGCGACGCGCCCGAACACGCCTGCGACCGGACCAAGGAGGTGAAGCATCATGTCATGCAGATGCAGAGCATGGGTCACCAGCACCCCGCCGAGTTCCGTCTCCCATTTGCCGCGCCAGGGAACGGAGTAATATTCCGGCGTGCGCAGCCAGAAGGTTTCGACCGAACCCACATAGGGCCTGCCGGCGATGCCGGCGTCGATGATGCGCTTCGCCTTCTCGATGCCATCGCCGTAGCGATACTGGAAGATTGGCATCAGCACGCCCTTGGCCCGCTTCTCCGCTTCCATGATCCGGTCGACACCCTTGAGCGAACCCGTCAGAGGCTTCTCGCAGACGACGTGCTTGCCCGAGGCGAGGGCGTCGAGCACCTGTTCGAGGTGGATGCCCGGTGGGGTGCAGATATCGATGATGTCGATGCTGTCGTCGGCAAGCAAATCCTTGAACGAGGTCGTTCGCTTTTCAATGCCGAACTCGTTGCCAACCTCGTTCAACCGTTCCACGTTGAGATCGCAGAGCGCCGCAACCCGAAACTTGTCCGGGTGCGGCAGGTAACCTTCGACGATGTGCGATCGCCCGATGCCGCAGCCGATGATGGCGACTGTCTTGATGCTCATCTCAATTGTTTTCCCAATTGCGTTCGGCGATCGCTTGCGCCGAAAGGGCAAGCTCCATGGCCTTGAAACAGCGCTCCTGCGGCATCGCGGTTTCGGTTCTGTCACGAATATCGGCGAGGAATTGGCGACCGAACGGCAGTTCGACAGCCGAGCAATCGATGTGCTCGACGCCGTCGCGGTCAGCCAGGAACAGGTGATGGCCCCCCTCGCGACCGGCGAGATCGACCGTCTTGCGCACCTCGATCGTGCCGGTCGTACCGACGATGAAGAGCCGACCGTCGCCCCAGGTCGGCATGCCGTCGGGCGTCAGCCAGTTAACATGGATCATGCCGGTGGCTCGCTCCGTCGCAAGATGGATGCTGCCGGTATCCTGCAGTTCCGGCTCGTCGGGAACGCTCCTGTTGTCGACGCTTGCCGAGAAAATGGTGGCATCGCTGGCGCCGGTGAAGAACAGGAACTGCTCGCACTGGTGCGAGGCGATGTCGGTCAAGATGCCGCCGTAGTCCGCGCGGCGGAAAAACCAGTCCGGGCGGCTTTCCCTGCGTAGCCGATGCGGGCCGAGGCCCACTAGGTGCACGACCTCGCCTATGGCGCCCGCGGCGACCAGTTCTCCTGCCTTCACCGTTGCCGGGCTCTCGAAATGCTCGGAATAGAGGATCGAAAAGATCCGCCCCGTTTCGGCCTGGACCCGGCGCACCTTGGCGAGTTGGTCCAGGCTCGTCATGCCCGGCTTGTCGACGAGCACGTCCTTGCCGTGGCGCATGGCGCGGATCGCCAGCTCCGCCCGCTCGGCCGAGATCGCGGCGGATGTGATGAGACCCATGTTCTCGTCTTCGAGGATCTGCTCGAGCGTCGCGATGCGCGGCACGTCCTTGTAGATGCCTGAGAATTCCGCGGCCAGCGCATCGTCTTTTTCATGGAAACCGACGAGGCGGGCGCCGGCTCTGACGAGGCAATTGACCTGGCCGTAGATGTGGTTGTGGTTGAGCCCGACGGCGGCGAAACGCAATTCGTCCATGGGTAAACTCCAACTCCCTCGATCAGCGTTTCATGCCGGTGGTTGCGATGCCTTCGATCAGAAGGCGCTGGAAGAACAGGAAGAAGAAGAACACGGGCACGAGCGACAGCGTCGACATGGCAAAGAGTCCGCCCCAGTCCGAAGTGCTGCTCGAGTCGACGAAGGTCCGGAGGCCCAGCTGGATCGTGTAGGTGTTCATGTCGTTCAGGTAGATCAGCGGCCCGAAGAAATCGTCCCAGGTCCAGATGAAGGAGAAGATCGCAGCCGTCGCCAGCACGGGAAGCGAGAGCGGCAGCATGATCTTCCAGTAGATGCGCCAGGGACCGCAGCCGTCCATCATAGCCGCCTCGTCGAGTTCGCGCGGGATTCCGCGGAAGAACTGGACCATCAGGAAGATGAAGAAGGCGTCGCTGGCCAGAAATTTCGGCACCACGAGCGGCAGGAAGGTGTTTACCCAGCCGAGATTGAGGAAGAGCACGTATTGAGGAATGAGCGTCACGTGATAGGGGATCATCAGCGTCCCCAGCATGATCGCGAACCAGAAATTCCGGCCGGCGAAGCGAAGCCGCGCGAAGGCGTAGGCAGCGAGCGAACAGGCGACGACGTTGCCGATCACCGTCAGCACGGACACGACGAGTGAATTCCAGAAGAAGCGGCCAAAGCTGATGTCGAGGCCGAACCAGCCGCGCAGATAGGAAGCGAAATCGATCGAGGACGGCCAGAGCGAGGTCGAGGCGAAGATCTCGTCCTCCGGCCGCACCGACGCGGACATCATCCACAGGAGCGGATAGAGCATCGCGATCGACGCGGCGATCAGGCCGGCGTGGACAAGGACCGACCCCAGTGGGCCGCGGCGGCCGAGCGGTGCCGATGACGGAGCGGTTACGGAGCTCATGATCGCGTCAGTCATCGTAGTGCACCCAGTAGCGAGAGGTCAGGAAGGAAAAGGCGGTGAAGAGCGCGATGATCAGCACCAGGATCCAGGCCAAGGCCGAGGCATAGCCCATGCGGAAATTGCCGAAGGCTTCCTGGTAGAGATAGAGCGTATAGAAGAGCGTCGAGTTGATCGGTCCGCCGGTGCCGCCGGAAATAATGAAGGCCGGGGTGAAGGCCTTGAAGGCATCGATCGTTTGAACGACCGCATTGAAGAAGATGACCGGGGTGAGCAGCGGCAGAGTGATCTTGTAGAACTGCCGGAACTTCGACGCGCCGTCGAGGCTTGCGGCCTCATACATATCGGTCGGGATCTGGCGAAGACCGGCAAGGAAGATGATCATTGGCGAGCCGAATTGCCAGACGCTCAAGACGACCAACGTCCAGATCGAATAATTCGGATGCGAGATCCAGCTCGGGCCCTCGATGCCGAACTGGGCAAGCAGGCTGTTGATGAGGCCGTCGCCGGCAAAGAGTTGCCGCCAGAGCACGGCGATCGCGACGCTGCCGCCGAGCAGCGAAGGCAAATAGAAGATCGCGCGATAGACGGTCAGTCCGCGGACGCCGCGATCGAGAAGGATGGCGACGAGCAGCGCGAAGGCGAGCTTGAAGGGAACCGAAAGCACGACATAGAGGAAAGTCACCTGCATCGCGGCGGCGAATTTCGGATCGGCCGTCGCGATACGGACGTAATTGGCGGTTCCGACCCATTCCGGCGCGCGGATCAGGTCGAAGCTGGTGAAGGAGAGATAGAGCGAGGCAACGGCAGGCCCGAGCGTCAGGCCGAAGAAGCCGATGAGCCACGGCAACAGGAACATGTAGCCGGCCCCGTGCTTCGTCCAAAGGCTGGCCCAGCGGCCCTGTGCGGCGGGGCGCGCCTGAGCGCCCCCACCGATCGCGACAGCGGAATCCTGCACGGCCGCCATCTCCTCAACCTCGCGACAGGATCTGTGTGACCTCGTTCACCAGCGTCTCGCCGCCCTGCTTCGCGTCCAGTTGGCCGAAGGCCACCTGCTCGGCGACGCTGCGCAGAGCCAGCTCCGCCTCGCCGGCACCCGACGGCGGCGGTGGTGGCAGATCGCCGGCGAGCGCGCCGAGCCCCGAGACATAGTCGAGTGCTGCGCGCCCGAGATCATCGAGCGACGGCGCGAGCGCCTCGCGCACGGAGGCCGATTCCGGCACGCCGCGTTCGACGCCGAGGATCTTGGCGGCTTCCGGATCCTTGACGAAGAAGTTTACATATTTGGCGCCGAGTTCCGGATCGCTGCTCTTGGCCGATACCGAGAAGAACATCGATGGCTTGCGGTAATGGCCGCCCTTGGCATCCTTGCTGATCAGCGCATGGCTCCTCAGCACGATCTTGTCTTTGTTGATCGCCTGATAGCCGACGAGCTGGTTGGAATGGGCGTAGGAGGTCGCCGCCTTTCCGAGCGACAAGGGACTCGTCTCGATATTGAACTGGTCGAGTGCCTGAATATCCGCCGGCACGCACGCCTTGTCCTCGCGCATCTTCTGCCACATGGCAAACCATTCGGCCCCGTCGTTCGCGTCATAGGCGATCTTGCCATCCGCGGTGAAGAGAGCCTTGCCGCGCTGGCGAAGCCAGTTCTCGAGGAGCGGCTCGACGCCGCTGCCGTCGGAGAGGCCGTGATAGCCCTTGCGCTTGCCGGCCTTGGTGATCTCGATACCCATGCGGGCGAGGTCGTCCCAGGTGGTCGACGGCGTCGGCAAGTCGACGCCGGCTTCCTCGAAGGCGACCGTGTTGACCATCATCGCCGTCGAATTGGCGCCGAGGCTGATACCGTAGAGCTTGCCGTCGACACTGCCCCCCTTGATCTGCACCTGGTCGAAATCCTCGACCTTCAGCACCGAGCCGAGATAGCTGTCGAGCGGTGCAAGCGCGCCGCGCCGGGCATATTCGACGATGTATCGGTAATCCATCTGGATGACGTCGGGCGCGTTGCCCCCCGCCACTTGCGTCGCCAGGCGCGGCCAGTAGTCGCTCCAGCCGAGGAATTCGCCGTTGATCGAGACCCCCGGATTGGCTGCCTTGAAAAGCTCGCTGACCTTGTTGGTGCGGTCGGCGCGGGTCTGCGATCCCCACCAGAGGAGGCGCAGCCGCGCCTCCTGCGAGAACGCGCGGGGTGCCAGCGCGGAATATGAAAGAAGTGCCGCTCCTCCTGCAAGCACACTGCGTCTGCTGATGCGATGCGTCATTTGTTCCTCCTCCCTCGGGAGCGCCTCCACAACGCTCCGTCTCACAGTCGTCTTGTCCAGACCTCTTGCAATAAATAACTAATTGGTTACAAACTAGGGGCAAGAAAAAATCGTGTCAAGCAGTTGTGTGAAATGCTGTCATTATCTTGTAAATTATCTTTACGACGTCGCATCGACTGCCGCCGAAGGCAAGAGGTGCTGGAGGTGATGGAATGGAGAAGGCGCAAGCGGGCGCGAGAGGCAGAAACGCAAACGGCGAGCGCGCTGAGCGCTCCGCGCAGCGCGATCCCGAGCGGACGCGCGCATCTATCCTTGCGGCCGCCACCAAGGAATTCGCGGAAAACGGCATGGGCGGGGCGCGAGTCGATGCCATAGCCGAGCGAGCCGGTATCAACAAGCGCATGCTCTATCATTATTTTGGCGACAAGGAGCAGCTCTACCTCGCGGTCCTGGAAGAGGCTTATATCGGTATTAGGACGGCTGAAAAATCCATCAATCTCAGCGACTTGGAGCCGGAGGAGGGCATCGCCGAGCTGGCGATGTTCACATGGAGGTACTTCCTTGAGCATCCGGAGTTCCTCAGTCTGCTCGGTACTGAGAACCTTCATCGCGCCCGCTGGCTGCGTCAATCGACGCGGCTCAAGGAGCTGCATTCGCAACTCATGGGGAAGCTCTCCGAGCTGCTCGACCGGGGCAGGGCAAAGGGCATTTTCCGGGAGGATGTCGACCCGTTGCACCTCTATCTGACGATGGCCGCGCTCGGTTATTTCTACCTCTCGAACCAGTACACGCTGTCGACGATCTTCGGCCGCGATCTCGCGGAACGGGCCAGTCTCGAGGGCTGGGAGCGCCACATCGTTCACGTGACTTTGGCTTCAATCCGACGCTGAATCTCTAACATGTCGTTTTTTTTGTTGACAGGCGTGCTTTATCTCTGCCACAAAGTAACTGATTAGTTACTGGCTTGGGAGGGCTGGTCCGCTCCCACGAGGCCTGGCAGGGAGGAGACCGCATGCCACGTTTGGGGATTATTTTACACGGCGTCACCGGCCGGATGGGCTACAACCAGCATCTGGTGCGCTCGATACTGGCCATTCGAGATCAGGACGGGGTCACGCTCAAGTCCGGCGAACGACTGGAGATCGATCCGATCATCGTCGGCCGCAACCGCGACAAGATCGAGCAACTGGCCAAGCGCCATAACATCGCTCGCTGGTCGACCGACCTCGATGCGGCACTTGCCGATCCGAAAGACCAGATCTTCTTCGACGCCGGCACGACGCTGATGCGCGCCGAGCTCATCGGCAGGGCGATCGATGCCGGCAAGCATGTCTATTGTGAGAAGCCGATTTCCGATGATCTCAGCATAGCCGTCAAGCTTGCCCGCAAGGCGCGCGCCTCCGGCCTCAAGCACGGCGTCGTGCAGGATAAGCTGTTCCTGCCCGGGCTGCGCAAGCTGGCGCTGCTCAGGGACTCGGGCTTCTTCGGAAAGATCCTCTCGGTGCGCGGCGAATTCGGTTACTGGGTCTTTGAAGGCGATTGGGGCGTGCCTGCCCAGCGCCCCTCGTGGAATTACCGCAAGGGCGACGGCGGCGGCATCATTCTCGATATGCTCTGCCACTGGCGTTACGTGCTGGACAACCTCTTTGGCGAGGTCCGCGCTGTCTCCTGCCTCGGCGCCACCCATATTCCAAGCCGTGTCGACGAGCAGGGCCAAACCTATGACTGCGATACGGACGACGCGGCCTATGCGACCTTCGAGCTCGACGGCGGCATCATCGCGCAGATCAATTCCTCCTGGACCGTGCGGGTACGCCGCGACGATCTCGTGACCTTCCAGGTAGACGGCACGCACGGCTCGGCCGTCGCCGGACTGACGAAATGCTGGACACAGCACCGGGTCAACACGCCGAAGCCGGTCTGGAACCCGGATCAGCCGCAGACCATCGATTTCTACAAGACCTGGGACGAGGTGCCGGACACGCAGGTGTTCGATAATGGCTTCAAGGCGCAATGGGAAATGTTCCTTCGCCACGTCGCCGAGGACGGTCCCTGGCCCTACGGACTGGAGGCCGGCGCCAAGGGCGTGCAGCTTGCAGAACTGGGGCTGAAATCCTGGGCCGAGCGCCGCTGGCTCGATGTACCGGCACTGGAGTTTTGAGCGATGACCACCATCGATCTTCCCCTTGAAGGCAGGCTTGCGCGTTATGAGTTGGTCGGCCGGCCGGTTCCTTTGCAAAAGCGTGCGCCGGCCGATTTCCCGAGAGTTGCCTTTGCCGCGGCGCATGTCGTCGCCGACCCGCTTGCCGACAATGATCCATGGCTGACGCCGGCGATCGATTGGGAGCGGACGCTCGCCTTCCGCCACCGCCTTTGGGATCTCGGGCTCGGTGTCGCCGAAGCAATGGATACGGCCCAGCGCGGCATGGGCCTCGGCTGGCCCGAAGCACGCGAACTCATCCGCCGTGCGCTTGCCGAAGCGCGCGGGCGCTCCGGCGCGCTGATCGCCTGCGGCGCCGGCACCGACCATCTGGCGCCTGGCCCGGGTGTCTCGATCGACGATATTCTCAGAGCCTATGAGAGCCAGATCGAGACGATCGAAGCGGAAGGTGGGCGGATCATCCTGATGGCGAGCCGGGCGCTCGCGGCAGGGGCGAAAGGACCAGAAGACTATATCCGCGTCTACGACCGCATCCTTTCGCAGGTGAAGCAGCCGGTGATCATCCATTGGCTGGGCGAAATGTTCGACCCGGCGCTCGAAGGTTATTGGGGCGATGCCGACCATCTGGCCGCGATGAAAACATGCCTTGAGATCATCGAAGCGCACGCCTCCAAGGTCGACGGCATCAAGATATCGCTGCTGTCGAAGGAAAAAGAAATCGCGATGCGGCGCCGGCTGCCGACGGGCGTGCGCATGTATACAGGCGACGACTTCAACTACGCCGAGCTGATCGCCGGCGACGAGGAAGGGCACTCGGACGCGCTGCTCGGCATCTTCGATGCGATCGCGCCGGTAGCTTCTGCCGCGCTTCAGGCGCTCGGCGAAGGGCGGAATGGCGAATTCTTCGAATTGCTGGAGCCAACCGTGCCGCTGTCGCGCCATATCTTCAAGGCGCCGACGCGCTTCTACAAGACCGGCGTCGTCTTCCTCGCCTATCTGAATGGCCTGCAGGATCATTTCGTAATGATCGGTGGGCAACAGAGCGCCCGCTCGCTTGCCCATTTCGCCGAACTCTTCCGTCTGGCGGACAGGGCCGGCACTCTTGCCGATCCGGAGCTGGCGACGGCGCGGATGCGCCGGGTCCTCGCTCTCCACGGCATCGATTGAGGCGGCCATGGCTGAAACCCCCGTCATCAGGCTCGTCGAGGCGGATATTTTTGAACGGCAGGTTGGTTTCCGCTTCCCCTTCCGATTCGGGGCGGCGCGCGTCGAGAGCGCGCCGCAGGCCTTCGTTCGGGTGAGGATCGTGGATGACAGCGGCCATGGGGCCGCCGGCTGGTCGGCCGAGATGATGATGCCGAAATGGTTCGACAAGAATCCGACCCTTTCGCCGAATGACAACGTTGCGCAGCTTCGCGCGTCGCTGCATCTGGCGATCGAAGGGCTGCAGTCAGCGGGGTCAGAGACGCCCTTCGGGCTGCATGCCGCCGTCGAGGCCGATCATCATCGGGCGGCTGCGGGCGAGGGGCTACCGCCGCTGGTGGGGTCATACGGCCTGGCGCTCGTCGATCGTGCTATCATCGATGCCGCGTGCCGGATGAAGGGCGCAAGTGCGGTCGACGCCGTCCGGCACGATCTGCTCGGCATCACCAATGCCACGGCACCGGATCTTGCGGGCTTCGATCTCACAGGCTTTTTCTCACGGCTGGAGCCTTCGCCACAGCTTGCCGTGCGCCATACGATCGGGCTCGCCGATGCGCTGACGGCCGCCGATCTCGCGCCGGAGCAGCGGCTCAATGACGGCTTACCGCAGACGCTCGAACAGGTGATTGCCGCCTACGGCCACCGCTATTTCAAGATCAAGGTTTCCGGACGCCCTACCGAAGACCTTGAGCGCCTGATAGCCATCGCCGCGGTGCTCGATCGCATGGTTGACGGCTATCGCGCGACGCTCGACGGCAACGAACAGTTCGAAAGCGCCGACGCGGCGGCCGACCTCCTCGATCGCCTCCAGAAGGAGCCGCGCCTTTCCAGGCTGCGCCGATCCCTTCTCTTCTTCGAGCAGCCGATCGCGCGCGCCGAGGCGCTCTCGAAGTCGGTCGCGGGGCTCGCGCAACGCATGCCGCTCGAAATCGACGAGTCCGACGGCGACATCGGCGCGTTTCCGCGCGCCCGCGACCTTGGTTATGCCGGCATCTCCTCGAAATCCTGCAAGGGCTTCTATCGGGCTCTGATCAACCGCGCGCGCGTCGAGAAATGGAACCGCGAGGCAGACACTTCCCGGTATTTCATGTCCGCCGAGGATCTGACGACGCAATCAGGCTTGGCACTCCAGCAGGATCTCGTTCTGGCGGCGCTCGTCGGCGCCGGCCATGTGGAGCGCAACGGCCACCATTACGTCGACGGTATGGCGCAAGCGCCGGCGAGCGAGCAGGCGTCCTATTTGGCCGCCCATGGCGATCTTTACGAAGGGGCATCCGGGCGGGCGCGGCTCGCCATCAAGGGCGGCGAACTCGCTTTTGGAACGGCCTTGAGTGCGATCGGCCTTGGCACGTCCGTCGAGCCGGACTGGGCGTCGATGACGGCGAGCTAGTGCATGTCGCCGATGTGCGAAACGAAATCTGGGAGGAGAACATCATGCAGGTCGAGGGCCTTTCCATCAATCTGGCGACGATCCGCGAACAGTGCGGTTTTGCCGAAGCCGTAGACATCTGCCTGAAGCACGGGATCACGGCGATCGCTCCCTGGCGAGATCAGGTGGCGGCGGTCGGGCTCGATGAGGCGGTCCGCATCGTCAAATCCAACGGGCTGAAGCTCACCGGCCTCTGCCGCGGCGGCTTCTTCCCGGCAGCGGACGCGGCGGGCCGCGAGAAGGCCATCGACGACAACAGACGCGCGATCGACGAGGCGGCCGCGCTTGGCGCCGATTGCCTGGTGCTGGTCGTCGGCGGTCTGCCCGGAGGCTCGAAGAACATCGACGGTGCCCGCCGGATGGTCGAGGACGGCATCGCCACAGTGCTCCGGCATGCGCGCGCCGCCGGCGTGCCGCTTGCGATCGAGCCCCTGCATCCGATGTACGCCGCCGAACGGGCCTGCGTGAACACGCTCGGTCAGGCGCTCGACATGTGCGAGGCGCTCGGCGCCGGCGTCGGCGTTGCGATCGACGTCTACCACGTCTGGTGGGACCCCGATCTCGCCAACCAGATCGCGCGGGCGGGCCAAATGAAGGCGATCCTCGCACATCACATCTGCGACTGGCTGATCCCGACCAGGGACATGCTGACGGATCGCGGCATGATGGGCGACGGCGTTATCGATTTGAAGGGGATCCGGCGCCGGATCGAGGCAGCCGGCTTTCATGGGGCGCAGGAGGTCGAGATCTTCTCGGCCGAGAACTGGTGGAAGCGGCCGGCCGAGGAGGTCATCGCCACCTGCGTTGAACGCTATCGGAGCTGCTGCTGAGGTGAGTTTCTCGATCATGCTTCTTTACAAGTTTACAGCAAAACCGGCGGGAAAATACCTTGACGTCCGCGGAATTCAGCCACTAGCATGTATATTGAATTTACATGTTGTGCTAACCACTGCCGCCGGTCGTGCGGCGTCACTCCAGACAGGATTGCGTGAGGAAGATGGATAACAAACGTCGTTTTGCGCTGGTCGGCACCGGCAACCGCGGCACCACGATGTGGGGCAAGGATCTGCTCGCCGGTTGGCGCGGCCAGGTGGATCTCGTCGCCATAGCCGACACGAATGCGCTCAGAGCCGAACGCGCCCGCACGATGATTGCCACCAATGCGCCGATCTACGGCAATGTCGATGCGATGCTTGCCGAAGCGCGGCCCGATCTGGTGATCGTCTGCACCCCCGACGACACGCATGACGACATCGTCGTTCGCGCGCTGGAAGCCGGTGCCGACGTCATCACCGAAAAGCCGATGTCGACGACGGTCGAAAAGATCCGCCGCATTCTGGACGCCGAGAAGCGCACGGGCCGGCGGGTGGATGTGTCGTTCAACTACCGCTTCGCGCCGACCGCCGCGCGCATCAAGGAGTTGTTGAATTCCGGCGAGATCGGCCGTGTCACCTCCGTCGACTTTCATTGGTATCTCGATACCGAACACGGCGCCGACTATTTCCGTCGCTGGCACGCCTACACGGAACGGTCGGGCAGCCTCTTCGTGCACAAGGCGACCCACCACTTCGACCTGTTGAACTGGTATCTCGACAGTGATCCCGCTGCCGTCACGGCGTTCGCCGACCTGCAGATGTACGGGCGCAAAGGGCCCTTCCGGGGACCACGCTGCAAGCTCTGTCCCCATAAGGATGACTGCGATTTCTATCTGAATCTCGAAGCCGACCCGTTCCTCGACGCGCTCTATGAGGACCCCTCCGAGATCGACGGCTACTTCCGCGACGGCTGTGTCTTCCGCGAGGATATCGATATTCCCGATACGATGGTCGCGAACATACGCTACCGGAACAATGTACAGGTCTCCTATTCACTGAACACATTCCAGCCGATCGAGGGCCACCACATCGCCTTCAACGGTACGAAGGGCAGAATCGAGCTTCGTCAGTACGAGGACCAGCCATGGGAAACGCCAGCGGAAGACGTGATCCTGCTTGTCCGCAACTTCCCGAAAGGCCGCCCCGGAGTTGAGCGCATCGTCGTGCCACATTCCTCCGGCGGACATTACGGCGGCGATGATCGGCTGCGGAACATGCTTTTCAAGCCTAACGCGAGCGACCCGTTGGGGCAGCGGGCAGGCGCACGCGCCGGTGCGATGTCGGTCCTGTGCGGTATCGCCGCACTTCAAAGCTCGCGCACGGGCAAGCTGGTCCGGCTTGCCGATCTGATGCCGGAGCTCTTCGAGGACGAGTTCGGCTCCGTTCCGCGATCCGCGATGCAAATCTCCGCCTCGGCCGGTCGGCAATGAGTTTCGGTCGGCCTCTCTCGTAGCCGCAAGGCCAGCCCGAACTCCCGCCCTCGCGCTCTGCAGTACCCTCCATCCACGGCCGCATCCATGCATTTGACGCATGGGTGCGCTGACATATAAGCGCTGCAATCCCCCGAGGTCAGTCACTATATCTTGCGCATCGAAGCAAACGAGGCGCCACGGACTGGCTGCCAGGCTTCGAAAGCCCATGAAAGGGGGATCAAAAAATGAACGTAGCACGCTCTTTTAACAACTGGCGCAAGTATCGTCAGACGGTCGCCGAACTGGGCCGCATGTCGACCCGCGAACTCAGCGACCTCGGCATTGATCGCGCCGATATCCATCGCGTCGCCCGCGCCGCTGTCGGCCGCTAAGGCCCGTAGACGGGTACGCCCACTTCAGAACTGATTTAGATTTGTTCAAGCGCCTGCACCTCCCAGCGGGCGCTTTTGTTTTGCTCCGCTCTCAGCCTATGGGCAGCAGATGAAACGTGACGGTGCCAGCGAGGCTTTGTCCCCGCTTTAGCGTAACGAGGCCGCCGGCTTCGTTCGGCATGTTGTGAGCGTTCGGCAGATGCGTCATCGGCTCGAAACAGAAGAAGTCCGCATCCGCACCCGGCGAATAGATCATAAAGCACTCGAACGCCCCCTCGGTTTCAAGCCTTAGCGCAAGCTGGCGTTCGGGCCATTCGATTACAGCCTCTCCGTCCCAGCCGTCATAGGCATTGTTCATCCAGCAAACGGGGAGCGTATGGCCCTCGGTGAAATCGTGAGTGCGGGGAATTGGGCCGGGAGCGTCCGGCAGGTGTCCGGCCCTTTCGCCCCAGAAGCGTTTTGCACTCGCCCTGAGCCGTGTATCCGCCGCACGGGGAAAGTAGGGGTGATGCCCCAATCCAAAGGGTAACGGGCGAGCCGACATGTTCTTGACCGTCAGAGAGAGAACCAGCGTGCTGCCATCCACCCGCACTTCCTGCACGGCCTCATAGACATAGGGGCTTCCCGCCCGCTCGGTGTGCACATAGGAAAGTGTCGCTTGTTCTCCGCTGTGCGACTTCAGCTCCCATTCGCTGAGCCATCCATCCCCATGCAGGCAGAATGGATCGCCGGATGTATTCGGCTCGAGGAAGAAGCGCTCCCCATCGAAGGTGAAGCTGTTGCCTTCGATCCTGTTGCCGAAGGGTACGAGCGGGAAGCTCGCCTCGGCGCCGAACGTTTGCGTCGCGATCCCGGCGGTCGCGGTCGGCTTCAGGAACGGGATGCCGCGCCAGGTGGCAGACATGAGCGAGCCGCCGAAACGGCTCAGCTCGACCGAGAGCTCGTCGTTCCTGAGATGCAGGACATCGTCTGGCATTGCCCGGTCAGACGCGCTGTCTGCCCGCGGCCGAGCGCAGATTGTCGAGGAGGACCGCCAGCAGCAGGATCAGGCCGCGCACCACGTACTGATAGAATGCCTGGATGTTGAGCAGGTTCATCACGTTCTCGGCGATGCCCATGATCAGAACGCCGACGATGACGCCGGTCATCGCCGCGCGGCCACCGGCAAGCGATACGCCGCCGAGCACGCAGGCCGAGATGACCGAAAGCTCAAGTCCCGTCGCGGCATTGGGCTGGCCGGAGGTGATGCGCGAGGCGAGCAGCACGCCTGCGACGGCGCAGACGATGCCTTGCAGCGCGAAGATCCAGATGCGCATGCGGGCGACGTCGACGCCGGCGAGGCGCGAGGCCTCTGGGTTGCCGCCGATCGCCAGCGTGTTCTTCCCGAAAACGGTCCGGTTCAGCACGAAGCCGAAGACGATGAAGAACAGGCCCATCACCCAGATCGGTGTAGGGATGCCGAGGAAACGCGACAGCGCGAGCTGGTAGAAGGACGGATCGTTGATGCCGACGGCGCGGCCGTCCGAAGCGATCAGCGCGAAGCCGCGGACGATCTGCATGGTGGCAAGCGTGGTGATCAGCGCATTGATGCGGAAGCGGGCGATGACGACGCCGTTGACCGTGCCGACAAAGCCGCCGCACAGGACGGCCGCCAGCAGCCCAAGCAGGATGGAGCCCGTGGCGTTCGAGGCCATCACCGCGACCATGCCGGAAAACGCCACCGTCGAGCCGACGGAAAGGTCGAAATCGCGTGAGGCGAGGCAGAACATCATTGTGCAGGCAATGATGCCGATGGTAACGACGGACTGCAGCAGGCCGAGCATGTTGCGTTCGCTGAGGAAATTCGGAACCGTCAACGACACGATGACGAAGGCGACCGCGAAAATGACGACGAGGCCCTGTTCGCCGAGAAGGATTCTTTTCAAATGGGTCATCGTCACTGTACCTGTGTGAGGGCAAGGTCTTTGCTGTTCTTGATGTCGGGAAGGGCCGCCGCGAGGATCCGCCGCTCATCGAATTCTGCGCGCGGCATGTCGGCCGCGAGACGTCCCTCGCACATCACGATGATGCGATCCGCGATGCCCATCACCTCCGGCAGTTCGCTGGAGATGACGACGATCGCCATGCCTTGTTCGGCAAGCCCGTAGAGGATTTCGTAGATCTCGGATTTCGCGCCGACGTCGATGCCGCGGGTCGGCTCGTCGACGATGAGAACCTTGATGCCTTCTTCCGACAGCCAGCGACCGAGAATGACCTTCTGCTGGTTGCCGCCGGAGAGATTGACGACGTCCTGGCGGCGGGACGGTGTTCGTACGCGAAGCTTGGCGATGAACTTGTCAGCGAGCTCGCTTTCCCTCTTCGGGTTGATGATGCCGAGGCGAGAAAAGTGGCGGCGCGCGGAGATCGTCATGTTCTCCTCGATCGACCGGCCTTGGACGATGCCATCGAACTTGCGGTCCTCCGGGCAGAGAACGATACCGGCGCGGATCGACTTGGGCGGGCTGTCTGCCGGCACCGTCGCACCGTCGACCGATACGGTGCCCTGGGAACGTGCATCGGCTCCATAGACGAGCCGCGCCATCTCGCTTCGTCCGGCACCGATCAGGCCGAAGAAGCCGACGATCTCGCCGCGCCTGACGGAGAAGCTCAACGGGACCTTCAGCTTTGGTCCCGCGATGCTTTCGACCCGCAGCCGCTCGGCGCCGAAGCTGCGCCCGCGCCAGCCCCAGATGTTTGCGATTTCGCGGCCGACCATCTCTGAAATGATCTGGTCGCGCGTCACCTTGGAAATCTCCGGATGATGTGCGGCGAGCTTGCCGTCGCGCAGCACCGTGAGGCTGTCGCAAAGCCGGAAGATCTCGTCGAGGCGATGCGAGACGTAGAGAATGACGGTGCCGTTCGCGCGCAGGCGATCGATGAGGGCAAAGAGGATTTCGCTCTCGCGTGACGAGAGCGACGAGGTCGGCTCGTCGAGAGCGATGACGCGCGCTTCGAGCATCACCGCCTTGGCGATCTCGACCATCTGGCGCTCGCCGATCGAAAGCGAAGCGACCTTGGCGGTTGGGTCGACATCGATGCCGATTTCGGCCAGTTTTTGGGAGACGACGCCGATGAGTTTCCGCCGGTCGATTACGCCGCCCTTGCCGGGGAAGTGGCCGAGCCAAAGGTTTTCGGCGACTGTCAGCTCCGGCACGAGCTGCAGTTCCTGGTGGATGACGATGACGCCCGCATGGAAGGCGTCACGCACGGAGCGGTAGCGCTGCACTTCGCCGTCGATGCGGATATCGCCCTCATCGGCGGACTGGTCGCCGGACAGAACGCGGATCAGCGTCGACTTGCCAGCGCCGTTCTCGCCCATGAGCCCGTGGACGGCGCCTTTACGGACGGCAAAGGAGACATCCGACAGCGCCTGGACGCCGGGGTAACCTTTGAAAATGGATCGGAATTCGAGGAAGTCCTGCATGCGCTGCTCCGAAGCGAGGTGCCCGACGGTACGAGTGTACCGCCGGGCTCGATGGCGTCGAAAGGGACGATTACTCGATGCCGAGTTCCTTGCGGACGGCTTCGTAGTTGTCGCGAAGCGCCAGTTGGCCGGCGGTCAGGATCAGCTTTTCAGGTTCCTTGTTGTTGGCAATCCACTCGTACATGTTGAGCGCGGTTTCGTAGCCGTGACGCTTCGGCGAGATGATGACGGTGCCGAAGAAGCCGGTGGCGGCGGGCTTCTTGAACTCGTTGATCGCCGACTCCGCGCCGCCGATGCCCACACCGATCATGCTTTCGGCCGGAATCCCCACGGATTCCGTTGCGCGCACGGCGCCGAGAACTGCTTCGTCATTGAGGCCGACGGCGACCCATTTCTTGATGCCCGCGTTCTTGTTGAGCACGATCGTCGAGGCGTTGAGGGCAGCTTCCGTATCGGTCTTGGCCTGCGGTGCGTCGAAGATGTTGGCTTCCGGGAAGCCGTTGGCCTTGAGAACGGAAAGCGCGCCTTCGACGCGATCGACGGCGGTCGGCAACTGGTCATAGGAGACGCGGATCGCGCCGACCTCCTTCATGTCCCAGCCGCGCTTCTTGATCTCGTCGACGATTGCCTGGCCGACGGCCTCGCCGATCTTCGTGGCCGAGATCCCCATGTGCGGAACGTCATCGATCGGGCTGCCGTCGGCGTTGACCAGGCGGTCGTCGACGGTCATTAGCTTGAGATCGTTGGCGGCAGCCTTGGCTACGATGCCCGGACCGAGCTTGACGTCGGGCGTGCAAACGATGAAGCCCTGTGCGCCCTGAGCCCCGAGATTGTCGATGGCCGACTGGACCTTCTCGCCGTCTTCGGCGCCGATTTTGACCAGCGTGAAGCCTTTTTCTTTGGCGGCGGCGTCCGCGAATTTCCATTCGTCCTGGAACCACGGCTCTTCAGGCTGCTTGACGATGAAGCCGATCTTGACGTCGGCGGCGAATGCCGAAGTGGCCGTGAGTACGGCAATGGTACCAGCCAGAATGGCTGCCTTGATGAAGCGCATGATGTGTCTCCCTGATGAACTGCCTCCTGCAGTTGGCATTTGTGTATGATGAATCATCATATTCGTCAATTGCCATTGTATGATGAATGCGATAGTGATGTATAACAATGAAGCGTGCGCTTCGGCGCGCTGTCGCCAGCCTGGGTGATCTGCGCTATGGAGCATCGATTTGATCAGCATGGGGATGGCGATGGCAGCGGAAGGGCAAGGGCACCAGGGTATTGCGGCAGAACGGCTGCAGCGCCGCCCGCGCGTCCAGAAGAACATCACGCGGGCCATTGCCTCCGATATCTGCGCCGAGGTTTTTCCGGTCGCCACGTTCCTGCCTCGCGAAAACGATCTCTGCGAGCGTTATGGCGTCAGCCGCACTGTGATCCGGGAATCGCTGAAGATTCTCGAATCCAAGGGCATGGTGCGCGGCCGCTCCCGCGTTGGTACGGTCGTCTGCAGCAAGGAAGAGTGGAACATTCTCGATTCGCAGGTTCTGGAATGGATCGGCGAGCGCATCTTCGAATTCGATCTGCTGAACTGCATTCTGGAAGCGCGCCGGGCGATCGAGCCGGCGGCGGCGGAATTCGCCGCCGAGCGCGCGACCGTTCAGGAAATCGCCGATCTCGAACGCGCCTGGCAGGGCATGCGCGACGGCGAGCGCGACCTCGCGGGCTTCACCGATGCCGACGTCGCCTTCCACACCTGCCTTCTGAAGGCAAGCCACAACCAGGTTTTCCTGCAACTGGTCGGCATCATCCAGACGGCGCTCAAGTTCTCTCTGCACGCTTCGAACGAAGCCGCCGAACGCCGCGATGAGGCCATCGACATCCATGGCGAACTGGTGGAGGCATTGCGCATGCGCGACAAGGCGGCGGCGCGCGACTGTTCGATGCGCATGCTGGATCTTGCGGCGCGCGACCTCGCGGCGGCCGTCAAACGGCACCGGCCTGTAGGCGCCGGTCTCCTGAACAACCCGTGAAACGGGCGCCCGCCCGTTTGCTCTTCCCTCAATGGACATCACGTCATGAAGATTACCAAGCTGACCACCTATATCGTTCCGCCGCGCTGGCTGTTTCTCAAGATCGAAACCGACGAGGGCGTTGTCGGCTGGGGCGAGCCAGTGGTCGAAGGCCGTGCACTGACGGTCGAGGCGGCCGTGCACGAGCTCGCTGATTACCTCGTCGGCAAGGATCCGTTCCTGATCGAAGACCACTGGAACGTCATGTATCGCGGCGGCTTCTATCGCGGCGGCGCCTTGCACATGAGTGCTCTTGCCGGCATCGACCAGGCGCTCTGGGACATCAAGGGCAAAGCTCTCGGCCAGCCGGTCCATCAGTTGCTCGGCGGCCAATGCCGCGACAAGATCAAGGTCTATTCCTGGATTGGCGGTGACCGGCCGAGCGACGTTGCGCGCAATGCCAAGGACGTCGTCGCCCGCGGCTTCAAGGCGATCAAGCTCAACGGCTGCGAAGAACTGCAGATCGTCGACAGCAACGAGAAGATCGACAAGGCCGTCTCGACCATCGGCACCATCCGCGACGCGATCGGCCCGCATGTCGGCATCGGCGTCGACTTCCATGGCCGTGTGCATCGGCCGATGGCCAAGGTGCTCGCCAAGGAACTCGAGCAATTCAAGCTGATGTTCATCGAGGAGCCGGTACTGTCGGAAAACCGGGAGGCGCTGAAGGAGATCGCCAACCATTGCTCGACGCCGATCGCACTCGGCGAGCGCCTCTATTCCCGCTGGGACTTCAAGTCGGTTCTTTCAGACGGCTATGTCGACATCATCCAGCCGGACCTTTCGCATGCGGGCGGCATTACGGAGTGCCGCAAGATCGCGGCGATGGCGGAGGCCTATGACGTGGCGCTCGCGCCGCATTGCCCGCTCGGTCCGATCGCGCTCGCGGCCTGCCTTCAGGTCGATGCCGTCAGCTATAACGCCTTCATCCAGGAGCAGAGCCTCGGCATCCACTACAATGCGGCCAACGACATTCTCGATTACATCTCCAACAAGGAGGTGTTCCGCTACGAGGATGGGTTCGTATCGATCCCGCACGGGCCTGGCCTGGGCGTCGAAGTCGACGAGGCCTATGTCATCGAGCGCGCGCGAGAAGGCCATCGCTGGCGTAACCCGATCTGGCGCCACGAGGATGGCAGCGTCGCCGAATGGTGACGCGGGAATAGAGGAGGAGGATCATGGGAAACAGGCTCAACGGCAAGCGCATCGTCATAACGGGCGCGGCCCAGGGTATCGGCCTTGCCATGGCCGAGCTATTCCAGGGCGAAGGGGCCAGCCTCTTTCTGATCGACCGCGATGGGCCGCTGCTTGAAAGGGAAGCAAGGCGGCTTCAGGAAGCAGGCGGCCGGGTTTCCTCGGCGGTCGCCGATATCACCGATGCCGGGGCAATCGCTGCGGCCTTTGCCAGGGCGGAGGAAACCATCGGGCGCCCGAACGCGCTGGTCAACAATGCTGGTCTCAACGTGTTCGGGGAGCCGTTGGCGACGAGCGATGCGGAATGGCAGCGTTGCTTCGACGTGAACCTCAAGGGCGCCTGGAACTGTTGCAAGGCGGCACTTCCGGGCATGATCGAGGCGGGCGGCGGGGTCATCCTCAACATCGCCTCGACGCATGCTTTCACCATCATTCCTCACACCTTCCCCTATCCCGTTGCCAAGCATGCGCTCATCGGCATGACGAAGTCGCTCGGGATCGAATATGCATCGAAGGGAATCCGCGTGAACGCGCTCGCTCCGGGCTACGTGCTGACCCAGAAGGTGATCGAATACTGGAACAGCTTCCCCGACCCGAAAGCGGCCGAAGCGGAAACGATGAAGCTGCATCCGGGCGGGCGTATCGCAACGGCTGATGAGATTGCCCGCGCCGCCCTGTTCATGATTTCCGACGAATGTACTTTTATGAATGCTGCCTGCCTGACGGTGGACGGCGGCCTCAGCGTGCTGCATCACCCCGCCTGATTGGGCTTTCACTGCGTTGCCGCTACCGATCTCAGTCCAGCAGATTTACGCCCGCCTCCCTTGCTGCCGCGACAAATGCAGCGCGGGCGACGTAGGACGGCCAATCGCGTTCGAGCACTGCCTGGCAGATATCGAGTGCGTGTTCATAGGCCTGGCCGTGGTTGACCGGCCAGTGCTTCGACAGCAGTTCCGCGGCCTGGCGGGTGTTGGAGACCATGTGCACGGCCGTCTCGTTGGGCATGCGGATCGGTACGCATTCACTCCAGGGGCCGGTATCCATCACTGCCTTCCTCCCGCCCTTGACCGGCCAGGATCGTCAGAAAAGCCTCTCGCGAGGCACAGACGAAGGCGGCGCGTGCTTCGCTCGGGCTTTTCCGGCGCTTGACCGCCGCCTCGCAGGCGCGCATCGCATAGCTGTAATAGGCGCCGCCTCGAACAGGCCATTCGCTCTGCAGACACTTCATCGCGTCGAGCGGACCGATGACCGTGCGGCACCGGCCGTCCAGCATGGTCAGACTGACCGGCGCGCTCCAGGGAATCTCGTACATCGCTTTCCTTTCCTGTCCCCGAGCGGGGTCATCGGCGCGGGATAGGGGGAACGAGCGAAAGGGATATCCGCACATCCTGCGTCCTATATCAGGTTGAATGCCTTCGGACCGGCTGGGGGCGCCGAGGCATGCCTAACGACTTTGCCTTTGCGGCATCATGCTTTCCAGAGATCGATTCCGATTTTCGCGGGCCGATGCTCTTGTGCCTCGGAGCGACAGGCTTCCGGACATGCGAATGCTGTTACTGGCTCCGGATGGAAATGTGCGCCTCTTCGGCAGCCTTGATAAACGCCCTGCGAGCCTTCTCGGTCTTGACCTTGCCCTCAAGCACCTGCAAGCAGACGCGTTTTGCAGCGGCAAGGGCGCGCCCGTCCTGATGGGGCCAACGCAGCATGAGGCATTCGACCGCCTCGCGCGTGCTCTTCACGTCGCGATATTTGCCTGCGTCGTCGAGTTCCACCTGGACACTCTTGTCCCACCAGAAACTGTGCATGGCGCGTTGCCTCACAGGTTGTCTTTGCTGGAAATTAAACCCGCCGGAACCAACTTTGGTTCCATGCGAAACGCCGGCGCCGCGCGAATATTGTCGCGTCTGTATACGCGCGGTTCCGACCGCAAGGTGGCGTCTCGGCTGCCGCTCACCCCTTGACGAGGCGCGTCGCGCTGCTAAGTAAAAAAGCGGTCCCGCCTTTTAGACATCGAACCGCGGGATGAACATTGGTGCCGGGCCCCTCTGGCGAGAGTTTTACGGCGCTCTCGTGATGTCGGTACCGCCAGCAAATCACGCCGGCGGATTAGCTACCATGAAAACTGATCTCATGCCCAACGCATGTGCCTATTCGGCTGTGCGCTTTTTCCTTACAGGAAATCTCTCGTCCGCAATCGCCGAGGCACGTCGTGCCGGGGAGGGTCGTCGATGATCCAGCCCCGTTCGCAAACGAGCGCCCTCGGTTATTTCAAATGGGCCTTCATCGTTACGGCCCTCGGTCTGCTGCTTGGCGTTTGGCTCGGCTGGCAGTCGACTGGTACGTTCAGCGGCACGATGACCGTCTTCTTCATCTGTGCGGTGCTCGCTGTCCTCGAAATCTCGCTGTCCTTCGACAACGCCATCGTCAACGCCAACAAGCTCAAGGATATGACACCGGTCTGGCAGCACCGGTTTCTGACCTGGGGCATCATCATCGCCGTTTTTGGCATGCGCATCGTCTTTCCGCTGCTGATCGTCGTCATCGCGGCCAATATCGGGCCGATCGACGCGGTGATCCTCGCGGCGGTTCGCCCCGAAGAATACGCCCGCATCATGAACGACGCGCATCTGCCGATCGCCGCTTTCGGCGGAACCTTCCTGATGATGGTTGGCCTCAACTACTTCTTCGATCAGGAGAAGGATGTGCACTGGATCGCCTGGCTGGAACGCAAGATGGCGCGATTCGCGACCATCAAGGGCATCGAGATCGCCCTGGTCCTGAGCGTCATCCTCGCTTTCTCGACCCTGCTCGAAGCCCAGTACGTGCACACTTTCGTCTACGCCAGCATTTATGGGCTGCTCACCTTCCTGGTCGTCGAGGTCGTGGGCGGCTTGCTTGATGCTTCGCAACAGACGATGAGCGCGGCGGCGAAGGGCGGTTTCGGTGCGTTCCTCTACCTGGAAGTGCTTGATGCCAGCTTTTCGTTCGACGGCGTCATCGGCGCCTTCGCCTTGACGCAGAACCTGTTCATCATCGCGATCGGCCTGGGCATTGGCGCCATGTATGTCCGCTCGATGACGGTCATGCTGGTCGAGAAGGGCACGCTCAACGAATATCGCTACCTCGAGCACGGCGCCTTCTATGCGATCCTGATCCTTTCGGTGGTGATGTACTTCCAGACGCTGATCCACATTCCCGAAGTCGTCACAGGTCTTGGGGGTGCGGGCCTCATCGGTCTCTCGCTCTGGTCATCGATCCGTCACAATCGGCGGGAGGAGCATGAAGAGGAGCCGAACGCACGGTTTCGGGTCGAAGCCTAAGAGCGGGGCCCGAGAGACGGAATCATTGTCGAGAGATGGCCCGGCGGGATCCTGCCGGGCCATTTTGCTTTGGCGTGATATAATGTGAATAAGCGATATCTAAAGCATTGATCTGGGTCAATGTGACTTACAGCGATGCGGCTAGCTTGAACTCCGAAGTCAACGGGAGGTTCTCATGTTCCGCAACATTCTCATCCCCACGGACGGTTCGCCGCTCGCCACAGTGGCCTTGAACGCCGGCATTGCCTTTGCAAAGGAAGCCGGCGCAAGGATCACGGTGTTGACCGTGATGGAGCCATTCCACCTCTTTTCGACCGACGCCGACCAGCTCGCCAGCACGAAGGAGGAATATGAGGCATTCTCCCGTCAGCATGCCGGGGAAATACTTGCCGACGCCGCAGCCAGGTCCGAGCGTGCCGGCGTGCCGTGCGGGACGGATCAGGCCCGTAGCCACGAGGTCTATCGCGCGATCATCAAGAAATCGGAGGATATCGGCGCCGATCTCATCATCATGGCATCGCACGGCCGCGGCGGTGTCGGCGCCCTGATCATCGGTAGCGTCGCCGCGAAGGTGCTGACGCATTCGACGATCCCCGTGCTGATCTACAGGAAGAAATAGCGAGCAGAGCCTTAAGGCGATACGATTTCTCCACAGCTCCGGCGGTTTTGGCCCGGCGTCTCCCGACGCCGGGCTTTTCTTTGGCCGTTGCCGGAAAAGCGTCAAAGTTTCGCGTGATGGCGTGGGTGCCAGGTGGGGCGGCTGCGCAGCATGCATCCGTTCGACCTACTGCATGTTTCCTTATCGTAGCGGATTTAAGGGTGAAAACATGCAGCAATTCAAAGTGTTACAGCGTCCTTTGCATGAGAAGACATGCGGCGCTGTAGGTCGGCAGTCATGAAACGACGGGGGATGTCCTTGAACGTCAGTCCGAACGATCTTGCGCTTGTTGCGGTGATGCGGCGCTATTTCCTGGTGAAAGATGAAGTCAACGACCTGAAGGGCCGCCTGGAGGCCGCGCGCAGGGAGGTCGCCGAAGAAATCAGCCGGTTCTACGACCCGCGCGTGAATGTCGCCCATGCCGAAGACATTCTGGCGTGGCATCATCTCAGAAGGGAGATGGATGAATTGATGAGCGTTGCCGCGAACTGGGGCAGGGGCGGCAACATCGAGGCCCATCAGCTGGCATTGGAAGCGGCCGCGGTCGAGACTGCCCGTTTTCCGGACTCCCGGCCGTCATTGGACTGAGGTCGCGGGCAATTATTCTATCGGTTCAAGGCAGACCGGACGTCCTCGATCACGGGGAGCGCCGCAATCAGCATCAAGGGCGCGGCGAGGAACAGCGCCGCAGAAACGCCCAGATTGTTGAAGAGAAGGGCACCGCAGACCCCGCCAACCAGGAAAAGCCCGATCAAGGATGTGAGAAGGCGCAACTTCCGGCGATCGGCGCGGACATGCAGCCGGGAGCTCCTGGCGCTGTCGCGGTTCCAGTAGATCAGCTTTCCAAGCTCGATGCCCGCGTCGGTCACCAGGCCGGTCACGTGCGTGGTGCGGATTCTGGCGCCGGAGAGCTTCGTGATGATGGCGTTCTGCAGCCCCATGATGAAGCAGAGAAGCATGACCGTGGTCGATACGGCGAGACTTTCGCGCAGGTGGAAAAATACCCCGCTCGCAGCGAAGCAGATGAGCAGAAGCGCCTCGAACAGCAGCGGAAGCGCATATTCCGCCTGCAGTTCCAGGCGTCGGCCCCAGTTGATGAGGATGGCGGACGTGGCGGCGCCGGCAACGAACGAGAAGAGCGCGGCAAGGCCGGCCAGAACCAGTGCGATATTCCCGAGGACGATGTTGTCGGCGATCGCGGAAACGATGCCCGACATATGCGACGTATATTGATGCACCGCCATGAAGCCACCGGCATTGGCAGCGCCGGCGACGAATGTCAGATAGAAGGCCAGATGGCGATCGGTCGCCTCATTGCGTTCTTTCGCAGTCAGATTCCGGAGATAGTGCTTCATGACGGGCCGCAAAGTATCGGATTGGCGGACGAAAAGTGCGATTCATCCGATAGCACAGGATCGCTGCCGCTGTCCGTTCGATCTTGCATTTGCTATGTTGTGGTCACGGGCGCTCTTGCGCGGCAAGGATGTGCCGCGGTGGCCCGGTGGTTAGCCGTCGAGAGATTGAAGAGGCCGGAAGCGTCTCTATGGAGGGCGTGGGGCAAAATGCACGCGGCGCGCCGCTGGCGACGCCAGCTTGTACCCGCCAAAACCAAAGAACGGCCGCCAGGCGGCTTGAATGACATGCTTATGGTTGGGACGCAGTGGCGCGGTCAAGCGCTCCGGTCCGACAAAAGTCAATATTTAAGCTTTCGAAGGGATCATTGTTTCCCGGGGAACAACTCTACATTGCTGCCTCTGAAAACATCGGTTAGCAGAGTTCAAACGGCCCGACGAGCCGATGCGGAGATTTCAGTCAGTGCCTAAATCAAAAGCAATATCAAATCGCAAGAATGTCGATCCTGCGCAGGCGCTGCGCGACTGTCGTGCAGCCTTCATCGTCGTCGGGGTCGCCAGCGCGCTCGTCAATATTCTCTATCTCACCGGCTCGTTCTTCATGCTCGAAGTCTATGACCGGGTGCTGCCGAGCCGGAGCATTCCTTCGCTGATCGCACTCTCTTTCCTGGCGCTGCTTCTCTACAGCTTCCAGGGTGCATTCGAGCTGATCCGCGGGCGCATGCTGGTGCGCATCGCCGGCGCGCTCGACGAGACGATGAGCGGACGCATCTACCGGGCGCTCGTCAAGGCGCCCTTGAAGCTGAGGGTTCACGGAGATGGCCTGCAGGCGCTGCGTGATTTCGATCAGGTGCGGTCGTTCCTGTCGGGTGCCGGTCCGGCCGCTCTTTTCGACCTGCCCTGGCTGCCTTTCTACATTGCCATCTGCTTTCTCTTCCATCCCGTCATCGGGCTGATCGCGATCGGCGGCGGGCTGATCCTGACGCTACTGACCTATCTCACCAATCGTGGGACGCAGGCGCCGGCGAAGAAGGCGTCGGAGGCGGGCGGCATGCGCAATGCCTTCGCCCAGGCGTCGCAGCGCAATGCCGAGGTCGTTCAGGCGATGGGCATGTCGGGGCGGTTGACCGACCTCTGGGAACGGCGCAACGAGGAATTCCGGCTGGAGAACCGCCGCACGTCCGACATCGGCAATGGATACGGCGCGGTGTCGAAGGTTTTCCGCATGGCGCTGCAGTCGGGTGTGCTGGCAGCGGGCGCGGTTCTGGTGATCAAGGGTCAGGCCTCGCCGGGCATTATCATCGCCGGCTCCATCCTCACCGCCCGCGCGCTTGCGCCCGTGGAACTCGCTATCGGCAACTGGCGCGGCCTTGTCGGCGCGCGGCAGAGCTGGCAGCGGCTGAAGGAACTGCTCAGGGCGCTGCCGGAGGCCGAGGCGCCGCTGGCATTGCCGACCCCGCGCGACCGACTGAGCGTCGAGGGACTGGCGAGCGGGCCGCCGGCGGCGCAGCGTCTGATCTTCACCGACATCAGTTTCACGGTCCGCGCCGGCAGCGCGCTCGGCGTCATCGGCCCGAGCGCGTCGGGCAAGTCGTCGCTCGCCCGTGCCATCCTTGGCCTCTGGCCCGCCTATCGCGGTTCCGTGCGTCTTGACGGAGCAGCTCTCGACCAATGGGACAGCGATGCGCTCGGCAGGCACATTGGCTATCTGCCGCAGGACGTGGAGCTTTTCGAGGGAACGGTTGCGCAGAATATCTGCCGTTTCGCCGAAGACGCCACGCCCGAGGCGATCGTCGCGGCCGCCACGGCGGCGCGCGTCAATGACCTGATCCTTCGCCTTCCGAACGGCTACGAAACCGAGATCGGGGAGGGCGGCACGGCGCTTTCGGCCGGACAGCGCCAACGCATAGCGCTCGCCAGGGCGCTTTACGGCGACCCCTTCCTCGTCGTGCTCGACGAGCCCAATTCCAACCTCGACGCTGAAGGCGAGCAGGCGCTGAGCGAAGCGATCATGAATGTTCGCGCCCGCGGCGGCATCGTCGTCGTCGTCGCGCATCGGCCGAGCGCGCTTGCGAGTGCCGACCTCGTCCTGATGATGCAGGAGGGACGCATGCAGGCCTTCGGTCCAAGGGACGAGGTGCTGGGCAAGGTGCTGCGCAAGGAACGCGTGCAGCAGACAGAGCGGCCGGCGCCGCTGAAGATTGTCGGTGACGGCCAGGAGGCGGCGCAATGAGCGATAGCAACAAACAGATGCCGAGCGCCCGCCGCTCGCTCGGACGCCATATGGTTGCCGTCTCCACGCTGGCTGTCGCCCTTGTTGTCGGTGTTGGCGGTTGGGCGGCGACGACGGAATTGTCGAGTGCAGTCGTTGCCGGCGGCGTCGTCGTGGTCGACGACAACGTCAAGAAGGTCCAGCACCTCACCGGCGGTATCGTCGGCGAACTGCTGGTCCGCGAGGGTGACCGGGTGGAGGCGGGGCAGGTGCTGATCCGTCTCGACGGCACCACGGTTCGCGCCAATCTGGCGATTGTCGAAAGCACGCTGGCGCAACTCTATGCCCGTAGCGCCCGACTTCAGGCGGAGCGGATCGGGGCGACCTCCTTCGAGATCGATGAGGATCTCGTCGAGCTGGTCTCCGGTGCGGCGGCGACAAAGCTCGTCGATAGCGAGCAAAAGCTCTTTGCCAGCCGCCGGTCGGCTCTCACCGGTATGAAAGGTCAGCTCGCTTCCCGAAAGGCGCAGTTGGCCGACGAGATCGAAGGGCTGACGGTGCAATTGAAGGCGATCGAAGATGCGCTCAAGCTGATCGCCGAGGAACTGACCGGCGTCGACTCGCTCTACGGCCAGGGGCTCGTGCCGATGCAGCGTGTGACGACGCTGAAGCGCCAGCGTGCCGAGCTCGAGGGCGACCGCGGACAGCGCATCGCCGCCCGTGCCCAGGCGCGCGGCAAGTCGAGCGAGATCGACCTGCAGATCCTCCAGCTCGACGAGGACCGGCGGACGGAAATTTCCAAGGAGCTGACGGATGTGGAGGCGAAAATCGCCGAATACGAGGAACGCCGCACCGCCGCCTCCGACCAGTTGCGGCGGCTTGATATCACGGCACCGCTTTCGGGCCGCATCTATCAGCTCGCCATCCATACCGTAAACGGTGTGATCAATGCCGGGGAGACACTGATGCTCGTCGTGCCCGAAGCCGACGACCTGACGGTGGAGGCCCGGGTTGCCACCCACGACATCGACCAGATCCATGTCGGCCAGCCGGTTGAAATCCGCTTCAGTGCCTTCAATCAACGCACGACCCCCGAGGTCGAGGCGGAGGTGGCAACAATCGCGCCGGACCTCGTGACCGACGAACGCACCGGCGCCACCTACTACCCGTTGCGCATCCGGCCAAAGCAGGAAAGTCTCGCAAAGCTCAAGGGGCTGTCACTCTATCCCGGTATGCCCGCGGAGGTTTTCATCAAGATTGCCGACCGCACGGTGATCTCTTACCTGACGAAGCCGCTAACGGACCAGATGCGGCACGCCTTCCGCGAAGACTAGTCTCGTCGACCGTGTCTGTGCCGTCCAGGTGAAGAGCAAAGCCGTTTGCATCTGGATCGGCCAGACCAGGGCGGAGCTGAAGGGTCGGGATCACATAATCTCCGCCGTTCTGCCGCCGATAGGGAATGGGCGGAGTCGAGCCAAGCGTCCGCATCCTCTCGCGCAGGCGCTCGGCCACGACATGGAAGCCGGTCTCGTCGAGGCGATCGACCCTGTAAGTGACGAACGGCGGGAGCACATCGTAGCCCGGATAAAAGAGAATCCCGTGATTGATCGGGAATAAGAGGTCGTCGATCGGCCCGTTGATCCCGCGCGCGGAGTAATGCTCCTCCCAGCCACCGGTTGTCACGAGCAACATCGCGCGTTTACCCGCAAGGGTTCCCTCTCCGAAGCGCTTACCCCGATACTTGTCGCTGTGCTCGCCGACGCCATACGCGAAGCCATATGCGTATACCCGATCCACCCAGCCTTTGAGGATCGCCGGCATTGCATACCACCACAGTGGAAACTGCAGGATCAGGACGTCTGCCCATAGGAGCTTCTCGTGCTCGGCCTTGACGTCTTCGGTCAGAGCGTTGGTGGCGAAAGCTTCTCCCGAGGCCTTCGCCACTTTCAACCGGGCGTCCGGAGCCAGCGATCGAAAATCGGCATGGTCGATCTCGGATTTCCAGCGAGCAGCATAAAGATCCGACATTCGCACTTCGTGGCCTTGGGCTTCCAGTTCCTTGATGGCGACGTCGCGGAGCGCACCGTTGAGCGAGCGCGGTTCGGGATGGGCGAAGACGAGTAGGACTTTCATGAGGTCGGCCTCCGATAGGGGAAATCGATCCTTAGGTAGCCAATGCGGTAATGATCCACTAGATGTGCATAATGGATAGGAATTTGCTGAATAATGGATAAATCGGACGTCACATTGGAACGTATGCGCACCTTCGTCCGGGTGGCCGAGCGCGGGAGCCTGTCGGCCGTTGCGCGAGAACTCGGCGTGGGGCAGTCAACGATTACACGGCATATCAAAGAACTCGAAGATGCCGTCGGCGTGCCTCTGCTCAGCAGAACCACCCGACGCGTCACCCTGACCGATGAAGGCAGCCGCTATTACGCCAGCAGCGTTCAAGTCCTTCGTCTCGTAGAGCAGGCCGTGGACGAGGCGCGCGGCACGCGTGGCGCGCCAGCCGGTACAATCCGTATATCCTGCACGGCGGCCCTTGGGGTCATGCACGTCAGCCGACTGATTTTCGCCTTCCAGGATCTCTATCCCGATATCGGGGTCGACCTCAGTCTCACCGACGATCGAATCGACCTTGTGCACGAAGGTGTCGATATCGCGCTTCGCCTGGGTCCGCTTGCTGACAGCTCCATGAAGCTCAGAGCGATCGGGGAGTGCCGGCGTCTGCTGGTGGCAGCGCCGGCTTATCTGGCGGCGCGGGGTGCGCCAGTTGTTCCCCGGGACCTGACAGGCCATGAGGGCATCCGGATGTCGAATGTGGCGGGAAGCGACATCCTCATCTTGCAGGGGCCCGGCGGTGAACACCATGCGGTTCCTTTTGGGGGACGTTTTCGGGTCGATCACGGACTTGCCGCACGCGAGGCGCTTGCCGCTGGGCGAGGCATTGCGCCCGCGCATCGATGGCTGGTCGACGATCTCTTGGCGACCGGACGGCTCACGGCGATCTTGCCCGATTATTCGCTTCCGTCCGTTCCACTGAGCATGCTGATCGTTCCGGAACGCGCGAGCGTTGCGCGGGTGCGGTTGCTGATCGACTTTCTAGCGGAGCAAATAGGCCTTATCCCGGGAGTTGAAAAACCCAGCCAAAGAGCCGCCCCCGGAGAGCCAGCCGAGACGGGTATCGCTCGGCGGAATTAGAGCATTTCACCGTTTCGACAAGACGGTGAAATGCTCTAACCGGCGGCAGCGATGCGCCCGCCCCGCATTCGCGGGACGGGCGCATCGCTGTGCTTCCTTGCTGGCGGAAGGGTCGTTTTAGAGGAAGGAGAAGTCGCTCGTCGAGAGTGACTTGACGTTCTGCAGGATCGCGACCAGTTCCAGGTCCGCCGTCGCGGCGTTGCCGTCGGCATCGTACCAGAGGCGGCCGTTGTCGCTTTCGAACAGGAACGTGCCCTTGCCGCTTGTGGCGACCGGGTCCGTGCCGGTAACGAGCGTCACGGTCGTGTCCCCGGCGGCGATGCCGAAGGCGGCGCGATCGATGACAAGCTTGTCCTGGCCGCGGACGAAGTCGGTGATGACATCGCCTTCACCGTCGCGCCCTTCGCGATCGAAGACGAACCTGTCGTTGCCGGTACCGCCGGTCAGCCAGTCGTCGCCTGCGCCACCGATGAGCGTATCGTTGCCGTCACGGCCATCGAGGATGTCGTCGGCACCCTTGCCATAGAGCGTGTTGCCCGTCGCATCGCCGCGAATTTCGTCATCCGCCGCGCTGCCGATGATCGTCTCGAAATTCTTGACGGTGAGGCCGAGCGCCAGTCCCTTGTTCTTGGTCTGGGTTTGCAGGTCGAGGACGACGGATGTCTCGCCTTCCGCGAAGCTCAGCGTATCGATACCGGCACCGCCGTCGAAGAGATCCTTGCCGGAATGAGCGGTGCGGGTGAGGATGTCATTTCCGGCGTCGCCGAAGAGTTGGTCGTCGCCGGCGCCGTCGCGCAGACGATCATTGCCATTGCCGCCCTTGAGGACATCGTTGCCCGCCATGCCGTCGAGGACGTCATTGAGCAAGCCGCCCGTAACCGTGTCCTTGCCCTTACTGCCGACATATTCGAGCGCTTCGAAGGCATTGAAGGATGTAGCGGTATCGACGTTAACCGTGCCCGTCGAGAAGTTGAAGGTGATGTCCTTCGTCTGCTCGGCGACGTTCAGGTTGAGCACGTCCGTTCCTGTGCCACCATCGGAGCGGTCTCCGATACCGGCATAGACCTTGTCGTTGCCATCCTCGGCGTAGATCAGATCCCTGCCGCCGGTGGTGGTGGACGTGTCACCGTAGATGGTGTCGTTGCCCGTTCCACCGCGCATTGTATCGTTGCCGGCATCGCCGGAAAGGAAATCGTTGCCCGCCCCGGCGTTGAGACTGTCGTGGCCAGCGCCGCCGCGCAGATCGTCGTTGAGGCTGCCGCCGCCAAAGATGTCGTTGCCCGTTCCGCCGACAAGTGCAACCCGTTCGACGTTCTTCACCGTGACCGGGGCATTTGTCGCCGTTACCGATGGCGCAAGCTTGAAGGTGATGCCCTGCGTGTACTTGCTGAAATTGATGGAGACGGAATCCGTGCCCGTCCCGCCATCGACGACCAGCGTGCCGGTCGAGGCCGTCCGCGTGAAGCTGTCGTCGCCGGTTCCGAGGTTGACTGTATTGTAGCTGGCAGCACCCGTCGCGCTGTCGCCGACACTGACCACGTCGTTGCCGTCCCCGGCATTGATCGAGTTTTTCCCGCCAAAATCGCGGATGACGTCGTTGCCGGCGCCCGAGTTGAGCGTGTCGCTTCCCTCTCCGCCATCGAGCGTGTCGCCGCCATTGGTGCCGATCAGCGTGTCGTTGCCGCCGTAACCGTAGAAGGCAACGCTCTGCGCGGAACCGACGGACTTCACCACGTCATTGCCGGAGCCGAATTCGACGCGATAACGCTCGAAGTTGTTGAGGCTTGTTCCATCCGATAGCGTTGCGCTGGCACCGGTCGCGGAAAAGGTCTGTGCGGTTGTCAGCGAGCGGCGGTCGACCGCGACGGTGTCGGTGCCGGTGCCGCCGTCGCCCTTGTCTGCGCCACCGTCGCCCAGGGTCACGGCGTCGTTGCCGATGCCGCCATTGACGGTGTCCCGGCCAATTCCGGCGAGAAGCGTGTCGTTACCGGCACCACCATCGACGAAGTCATCGCCGCCGGCGGCGTCGACATAATCATTGCCACTCCCGGTCACGACCTTGTTGACCGTCGAACCGGTCGCGTAGATCGAGTAGTGCTCGATGCCCTTGAACGTCGTGCCGCCGGCAAGCGTATTGAGCTCCGTCGATGCCTTGGCGGTGAAGTTTCCGCTGAAGCTGCGAATGACCAGCCGGTCGCTGCCGCTCACGTCGGTGATCGTGTCCTTGCCCTGACCGTAGGTGTAGCTGAGCGTGTCGTCGCCGGTGCCGCCTTCGAGCTTGTCGTCGCCGATGCCGCCATCGAGCGAGTCATTGCCGACGTCGCCTGCCAGGCTATCGGCCCCCGCGCCGCCGGTCATGGCGTCACTGTCGTTGCCGCCGGAAAGCAGGTCGTTGCCGGCATCTCCCGAGAGCGAGTCCGCGCCGTCGCCGCCGTAGACCTTGTCGTCGCCGTCGCCGCCACTCAGGTAGTCGGTGCCGGCGTCGCCGTATATGTTGTCATTGCCGGCGTCGCCGCTCAGGAAGTCGAAGCCGTAGCCGCCGATGAGCGTATCGTTGCCGTCTCCTCCCTGGAGCATGTCATGACCGCGCCCGCCCGAGAGCCGGTCGTGTCCGAGTCCCCCCATCAGCATGTCGGAATAGTTGCCGCCGGTAATGACGTCATCGAAATTCGTTCCGGTGATGCTGAACGACTCGACATTCGTCGTCTGGATGCCTCCGGTCAGCGTTTGCGGTGCGATCCAGTCCTTGATCGCGATGTTGAGCTTTGCTCCATGCTCCGAGTAGTCGATCATCACCATGTCGGTGCCGGAGCCGCCATCGACGACGTCGCCGGAAATTTCGCTGAGTTCGAAAGCGGTTATTATGTCCCGACCGCTGCCGCCGTTGAGCTTGTCCTGTCCGGCGCCGCCGCTCAGCATGTCGCTTCCGCTATTGCCGTTTAGCGTGTCGTTGCCGTCGCCGCCCATGAGGCTGTCGTTCTGGAACGAGCCGCTGACGGTGTCGTTGCCCTCGTCGGCGTTCACCGTATCGCTGCCCATGCCGCCGTTGACGATGTCGTCGCCGGCAAGCGCCATGATGAAATCACTCTCAAGATCGCTGCCGGTCAAAATGTCCTTGCCGGCAGTTCCGAAGATATTCGCCATTTCTGTTTCCTTGTTCCAATGCATCGGGACATGCGTCTCTGTTGGCCGAGGCGGCTGCCTCGGCGTGATGTTTGCTGGTTTTTCGGAAGAGGCGCCCATGGCGGGCGGTCGCTCATCGTCGAGCGACAAGGCATCGATAGATTAGATGCGGTGCCGTTTCACGGAGTGTCTCCCCAGTCGAACCCCTCGCAAGTCATGCAGTATTGCGTGACTTGAAGAACGTTCCCTGCCGTTCTCGCCGCCATATATCGACGAGTCCGAAAGCATTTCGTGTTTCCGCGGGAACAGACGATTTGGGTAGATCGCCGGATCGGTACACAAATCTATGGTTGCGGGAAAATTGGCGGGCGAAAATCACCCGCGCCGCGGCAGAGGAGGGCTCACAGCCTTCGATGCGACTGGGTCAACGACAGCGGATAGCGGGTCGGATGGTAGGCGGCGGCGCTCACATTGACCGTGCGGTTATGATTGTCATAGGCGATCTGATCCAGTGTCAAAACCGCGGCCGGAACCTCGAGCTGCAAAAATGACGCCTCGATGTCGGAGGCGAGTCTTGCGCTCACGGTCGACTGGCCGCGCGACGGAATGATTCCGTAGCGATTCTCGAATTCCGCGTAGAGCGACCTGTTCTCGACCGTCCAGTCGATGTCGAGAATGCCCGGCGCGAGCGAGGCGGAAAACCAGTCCCGCTGGATGACCACCGGCACGTCGTCGAGGAGGCGCAATCTCTCGAGGAAAACGACATCGGCCCCTGTCGGCAGCGATAGCGGCCGCGCGACTTCCGCGTCGGCCTGGATGATCTTGCCCGAGAGAAGGCGCATGCCGGGCTTGCGGTTGTTCGCGTAGGCCGTCTGGGTGAAGCTGCGCACGACCTCGAGCTCATAGATCGGTGTCGGTGCGGTGACATAGATGCCCTTGCCGGGCCGCGTCTGCAGATAGCCGAGATTCTCGAGCTCCTTCACTGCCTGGCGCACGGTAATGCGGCTGACGCCATAAACGGCGACCAGTTCCCGCTCGGATGGAAGCTTGTCATTGACCGCAAGTTCCCGCCTTTCGATCATGCCCTTGAGCAGATTTCGCAATTGCACGTAGAGCGCATCCGGATGGTTGCGATCGATGGAACTCTCGTCCGGGAGATTTGCGTGTCGCGCCATGCGTCTTTTCGTTTCAGCCGCCAGTTGCCGGATGCTCTCCTGCATTACACCTGGCAAGGTTCAAGACAAGAGCCCGGCGGGCGTTTTCCGTTTCGCCTTGCTTCGACCGTCATGCATCTTTCAGCCATCCTGTGGATCGTGCGAAAGCTTCCTGGAGCCCGCGTTGACATGACTGGTTATATCCAGTAGCGATATCACAGTCGGAACGGCGGAGTAAAGAATGAAACTGACCTTGATTGGCGGCGGCGGAGTCCGGGCACCCCTGTTTGTCGGATCTGCACTGCGGCGCGCGGAGAGAAGCGGTCTGACCGAGATCTGCTTGCAGGACATCAATGAGCGGAAACTCGATCTTTTCGGGCGGATCAGCCAGGAACTGGCACGGCGCATGCAGTCCCCGGTCAAGGTCACCATGTCGGTCGATGCCGAGCGGGCGTTGGAAGGAGCAAGCTATGTCGTGACCACCGTCCGGCCCGGCAACGAAGAGGGCCGGATCAAGGACGAGCGCATCGCGCTTGCCCATGGCGTTCTGGGGCAGGAGACCACCGGTCCGGGCGGCTTTGCGATGGCGCTCCGCAGCATCCCCGTCATCCTGAAATATGCGGAAATCCTGAAAAAGGTCAGTCCGGACGCCTGGCTGTTCAACTTCACCAACCCTGCCGGCCTGGTTGCCCAGGCCCTGCAGAACGAAGGCTATCATCGCACCGTCGGCATTTGCGACGGTGCGAACGGTGCGCAGGAGGCTTTGGCGCGCTGGTACAAGGTGCCGCAGAACGACGTGCGCGCCGAGGTCTATGGCCTCAACCACCTCTCCTTTACGAGGGGTGCCAGGATCGATGGCAAGGAAGTGCTGCAGCCGCTGCTCGACGACGACGCCTTCATCCGCGCGACGTCGCAGCGCATGTTCGACAGCAAGCTGATCCGCCATCAGCGCAACTGGATCAACGAATATCTCTATTACTACTACTATGCGGAAAGGGCGGTCGAAGCGCTCAAGTCCGACGAGCGGACGCGTGGCGAAGAGGTAAAAGACCTGAACGCGGCGCTGATTGCCAAGCTCGGCACAATCAATCTGGATACCGATGCCAAGGAAGCATTGGCCGCCTACTACGCCTATGAGCGGCGGCGCAACGCGACCTATATGCATTATGCGCTGGCGGATGCGCCAAGCATGGAAGAGGCCGACAAGTTCGTCGACAGCATCGCCGCCGGCGAGACGGGTGAAGAGGGCGAGGGCTATGCCGGCGTCGCGCTCAACCTCGTCGATGCGCTGCAGACCGGAAAGCCCTGCTACACGGGTCTCAACGTTCGCAACGAGGGCGCGATCGACGGACTGCATGCCGATGACGTCGTCGAAGTAAGCTGCGTGGTAGACAAGAGCGGCATCCGGCCGCTGAAGATGGGCGCCATGCCCGAGGCGCAGGCGCAGCTCGTCCAAAACGTCAAGCGCTATGAGCGACTGGCGGTCCGTGCAGTCAAGGAACGCAGCCGCGAGCTCGCCGTCGAGGCGCTGATGGCGCATCCGCTGGTGCTGTCCTATTCGCGCGCGGTGCCGCTGGTCGACGAATATCTCGCGGCGCATGCGCAATATGCAGGTGACTGGTCGTGAATGAGGCGCTTGGTTCCCACTATGATGTGATGGTGGTCGGAGAATACTACTTCGATCTCATCTTCCGCGGACTTCCGGAGGTGCCGAAGATCAGTGCCGATCTATGGGCCGAGGAATTCGAGTGGGTGCCGGGTGCGGCCTATTCAACGGCGCTCGCTCTTGCCCGACTTGGTACCAAAGCGGGCTGGTGGTGCACCTTCGGAAACGACATCTTCAGCCGTATGATCGTCGACGAAGCGCGGCGGGAAAATATCGATGACGGGCTCTTCATCCATTTGGAGAAACCGTTGCGCCGGGTGAGCGCGGCATTTTCGTTCGCGCATGACCGGGGCTTCATCAGCTATGCCGAGCAACCGGACCCGCTGCCGAAGCCGGAGGATCTCGAGCGCATCAGGCCGCGCATCCTGCTCTTGCAGGGGTTCTCGCTCGACGAGGAGCGCCGCGCCTTGATTCAGGCGGCACGTGACCTCGGCATCGTCGTCTGCTCCGACCTGCAGCACGTCGATTACAAACTCTCGACGCCCGGTGTGGAGGAAATGCTGAGGCTGATCGACGTCTTCCTGCCGAATTCCTCCGAGTCGAAGGCGTTGACCGGCGAGGATGACGTTGAGCGCGCGCTCGCCTCGATCGCCCGTTTCTGCCCGACCGTCGTCGTCAAATGCGGTGCCGAGGGGGCAATCGCCTCTTCGAAGGGAGAGATCTGCCGCGTGCCGGCGCTCGCCGTCGATGTATTCGACACGACCGGTGCCGGCGATTGCTTCAACGCCGGCTTCGTCCACGGACTGCTCAACGAGCCGGACCTTCGCGGCGCGATCGAAATTGCCGTCATCTGTGGATCGCTCGCGGTGACGGGATATGGCGGCCGCAATCTGCCTTTCCAAGAAAATCTTACGAAATATCGGCGGCGGGAGGCCGCGATATAGCGACGTTCACAAGAGAACGAATGAGGGAACGACATGAAACACAAACTGAAAATGCTCGCAGGCATGGCCGTGGTGGCCATCGCATCAGCGCTCCCGGCGAAAGCCGAAACGGTCTCGATGTTCTGCTCCGCGACCGATTACGAATTGTGTGAAAAGGCCGTGGTGAAGTGGTCGGAAAAGACCGGTAACGAGGTGAAGCTCAACCGGATGCCGCAGAACCTCGACGATGCCATCCCGATCTACCAGCAGCTGTTCGCGGCCCAATCGTCGGACATCGACGTGCTCTATATCGACGTCATCTGGCTCGGCATGTTCAAGGATCATCTCCTTGATATCACGTCGATGATCCCCGAAGACGAGGTGAAGGCGCATTTCGCATCCGCAACGGATGCCGCCCGCCTCGACGGCAAGCTTCTGGCGATGCCCTTCTACATCGACACCGGGCTGATGTTCTATCGTAAGGACTTGCTGGAAAAATACGGCAAAGAGCCGCCGAAGACCTGGGACGAAATGACGGCGATCGCCAAGGAGATCCAGGATGCCGAGCGCAAGGCCGGCAATCCCGACATCTGGGGCTACGCCTGGCAGGGCCGCAGCTATGAGGGCCTGACCTGCGATGCGCTCGAATGGATCGCTTCCGCCGGCGGTGGAACCATCATTTCCGACGACGGCGAGGTCACCATCAACAGCCCCGTGACGGAAGCGGCGCTGACCCGCGCGCGCGGCTGGATCGGCACGATTTCGCCCGAGGGCGTCCTCAACTACGACGAGGAAAATTCACGTGCGCTGTTCGAAAGCGGCAATGCCGTGTTCCATCGCAACTGGCCCTATGTCTGGGGCACCTCGCAGGCGGAAGGCGGCAAGCTCGTCGGCAAGGTCGGCGTCTCCGCGCTGCCGCTCGGCGCCGAGGGACAGAAGTCCAGCGGAACGCTCGGCACCGCCTATCTCGGCGTCTCCAAATATTCTGAGAAGCAGGAGCTCGCGGCCGACCTGCTGCGCTACATGGTCGGCTTCGAGGACCAGAAGATGCGGGCGATTGAAGGCGGCTACAATCCGACCGTCGGAGCGCTCTACGAAGATGCCGACGTGCTGGCGAAAATTCCCTTCCTCGGCATGGCAAAGACGGCCTTCGAGGAATCGGTTGCTCGTCCGTCCGCCGCCACCGGCAAGAATTACAACCGGATTTCCCGCACGTTCTACCGGGCCGTTCACGACATCATCTCCGGCAAGGATGATGTCGCCAAGGAACTCGCCGATCTGGAACGGCGCCTGCAGCGCGATGTGAAAGCCGGCGAATGAATGATGGGGCACCTCCGGCAACCCCGGAGGTGCCTTTTGCAAACATGCATTTCGACACGACGAGTTCCTGATGGCGAAGCCGATTGTCTTCGACGGCCCTGATGAGATGGGCTTTCATGTTGCCAAGCAGATCCTGGCTGGAATTTTCGGTGCTTCCCGCCGTGGACGGCGCTATCTTCTCGGCTGCCCGACCGGTCGCACGCCACGGCCCGTCTATCGGGCGATGGCGCAGCAGTTGCGGGAAAACCCCATCGACCTGTCGCAGCTTGTGCTCGTGATGATGGACGAATATCTGACCGCTATCGACGATGGGATATGGATACTCGCGCCACCCGAACGCCATTTTTCCTGCAAGCGCTTTGCCGAGCGCGAAATCGTGGCGCCGATCAACGAAGCGCTGCCGTCGGACTACAGGATAAG
This sequence comes from Sinorhizobium psoraleae, assembly GCF_013283645.1. Lineage (GTDB taxonomy): Bacteria > Pseudomonadota > Alphaproteobacteria > Rhizobiales > Rhizobiaceae > Sinorhizobium > Sinorhizobium psoraleae. The sequence continues at coordinate 69,049 of NZ_JABEKV010000003.1, read as the reverse complement.
GGCCGATCAGATCTGGTTTCCGGCGATCGATGAGCCGGAGGAATACGACAGGCGGATCGCGCAGGCGGGCGGCATCGACTTCTTCATTCTCGCCTCCGGCGGCGGCGACGGACATGTGGCGTTCAATCCACCGGGCAGTTCGGTGCAAAGCCGGACGCGCGTCATCGAGCTGGCGGAGCAGACCCGGCGCGACAACCTTCAGACCTTCCCGACATTCGGTTCCATCGACGATGTGCCGACCCATGGGCTAAGTGTCGGGCTCAGGACCATCAGCGAGGCGCGCAAATGCAGCCTGCTTTTGAGCGGCAGCGGCAAGAAGGAAGCGCTGAAGCGGATAGCGGCGGCCGGCAGCTTTACCGCCGACTGGCCGGCGACCATCGTCTTCGAATGCAGCGACAGAGAAATCCTGGCCGACCGCGCTGCGGCGGGCCTTTGAAGGACAGTGTAATGGCTTCAGTCACCTTGAAAAACGTCAGCAAGACCTTTGGCGCCTATGATGTCATCCGGTCGATCGATCTCGAAATCGAAGATGGCGAGTTCATGGTGTTCGTTGGCCCGTCGGGTTGCGGAAAGTCGACGCTTCTGCGCCTGATCGCCGGGCTTGTCCCAGTCTCCGAAGGTGACGTCTTCATCGGTGGCGAGCAGGTGACCGACGTGCCGGCATCGAAGCGCGGGCTCGCCTTCGTCTTCCAGTCCTATGCGCTCTATCCGCACATGAACGTGTCGCGCAACATCAGCTTCGCGCTCGAAACTGCACGTCTCGCCAAGAATGAAATCCGCCGCCGCGTGACCAAGGTCGCGGAGATGCTGAAGATCAGCCATCTGCTTGACCGGCGCCCGCGCCAGCTCTCCGGCGGACAGCGGCAACGCGTGGCGATCGGCCGCGCTCTGGTCGGTGAGCCCGAGGTTTTCCTTTTCGACGAGCCGCTCTCCAATCTCGACGCCGATCTGCGCATGGAAATGCGCTTCGAGATCGCAAAGCTGCATGCCGACGTGAAGACGACGATGATCTATGTGACGCATGACCAGACGGAGGCGATGACGCTCGCCGACCGGATCGTCATCCTCAATCAGGGGCGCATAGAACAGGTCGGCCGGCCAAGGGAGCTTTATGACCGGCCGGCGAACCGGTTTGTCGCCGGCTTTCTCGGCAGTCCGCGGATGAACTTCGCACCGCTCGACCGGGATGCTTCGTCTGCGGGTGTGCTTTGGGGCGTCGGCGGCTTTTATCATGCCGCCGAGCTTGCCGGCGCCGAAAACCCCGTCGAGATCGGCCTCAGGCCGGAGGCCCTCAAGCTGGTCGGCGCCGAGACCAAGGGCGCGATCCGCGGAACCTTCGAGCGTATGGAGGACCTCGGCTACGAATATGTCTGTTATGTGCGGCTAAGCGAAACGCTGGTCTGGACGGTGCGCTCTACCGGAAGCCCGCCGGCATTCACCGATGGCCAGCCGGTCGGCCTCGCCTGGCAGCCCGAGAATCTCTATCTCTTCGACGAGGACGGACGACGGATTGATCATGGCGCCGCCGTCCAACTGGCATCGGGAGCTTCGCTGTGAGCGCGGCCGAAAAGATGCAGCGGCAACAGAACCGCACGGCCTGGCTGTTTCTGCTGCCGTTGATCATCGCGCTTGTCGGCGTCGCGATCTGGCCGCTTGCGCGCAGCATTTTCTTTTCCTTCACCGATGCCTTCCTCGACGCGCCGGCGAACTACGGCTTTGTCGGAATCGACAATTTCATAACCGTTGCCGAAGACCCGGTGTTCTGGCGGGCGGTCAGGAACACGCTTCTCTTCACACTGATATCGGTCGGGCTGGAGACGCTTCTGGGGTTGGCGATCGCGCTGCTGCTCCACCGTGCCTTTGTCGGTCGGGGTATCGTCAGGGCCGCGATCCTTGTTCCCTGGGCCATGCCGATGGTCGTCTCGACCCGGATATGGGAATGGATGCTCAACGACCAGTTCGGCCTTATCAACAAGCTTTTCGTGGCGCTGGGCCTTGTTGAGAAGGGCATCGCCTGGACCGCCGAGCCCTCGCTCATCCTCTATACCGTGATTTTCATCGACGTTTGGGTCACGACACCGTTCATGGTGCTCCTCATTCTGGCCGGGCTGCAGTTGATCCCGGAAGAGATCTACGAGGCTGCCGAGGTTTCCGGCGTGCCGCACTGGAAGCGCTTCTGGTCGATCACGCTGCCGCTCGCCACGCCCGCGATCGGCGTCGCGATGCTGTTTCGCACGCTCGATGCGCTGAGAATGTTCGATTTGAGCTATGTGCTCGCGGCGAACAACGAAAACACCATGACGATGTCGATCTATGCCCGCGACCAGCTCATCAGCTTTCAGGATCTTGGCCTCGGCTCCGCGGCTTCCACCTGGGTGTTCATGATCATCGGGCTGATCGCGATCTTGATCGTTGGCGTCCTGCGCCTCGACCGTGCAACGGGGTGATGAAAATGGCGATGACGACGATTGTTCCCGCAAAACGCTATTCCAACAGCACCTATCGTACGATCAGGCGCATGAAGGCCGTGGGCCTTTATGCGGGCGTGGCGGCCGTGCTCGTCTACATGCTTTTCCCGTATTATTGGGCGATCGTTTCGTCGACAAAATCCGGCCAAGCGCTTTACCAGTTCAGTCTGGTGCCGTCGCTGGACTTCAGCAATTACTGGCAGCTGTTTCACAATCCGGTCTTCATGGGAGCGCTCGTGAATTCCGGTCTGGTCGCATTCGCCAGCACGATGATTTCCCTCGTGATCGGCCTTCTCGCGGCTTACGCGCTCGGGCGGCTGCAATTTTCGCCGGGCCGGATCATCTTGATCGCCGTCCTGATGATCTCGATTTTCCCGCAGGTGGTCGTGCTGTCGGGAATGTTCGAAGTGATCGGCTGGCTTGGGCTCTATAACCGCCCGTCGGCGCTCATCGTCTCCTATCTCATCCTCACGCTGCCGTTTACCACCTGGATCCTGACCAGCTTCATTCGCGATCTGCCGACCGAGCTGGAGGAGGCGGCGCTCATCGACGGCTGTTCGCGGCTGAGGGTGCTGACCCATGTGCTGCTGCCGCTGATGGGACCGGCGATCGCCAGCACCGGGCTGCTGTCGTTCATTCTGGCGTGGAACGAATTCCTCTTCGCACTCACCTTCATTCTGACCGACGAGAACCGGACCGTGCCGGTGGCGATCGGCCTGCTCACCGGCAGCAGCCGTTACGAATATCCCTTCGGCCAGATCATGGCCGCGTCGGTGACGGTCACATTGCCGCTGTTGGTGCTGGTGCTGATTTTCCAGCGCAAGATCGTTGCTGGTCTGACATCCGGTGCGGTGAAGGGATAGCGCGAACGGAACCCCTCCAGACGGGATCGGCAGGTGGCGACGCCGCTGCGCTCTCGCCGTCGGGCGTCTGTATCTTCCGCAAGCGGACGTCGCCTGCGATTCATGCAGATGATCAAAAAATAGGCGTGTGGCCGAATTAGTTCAGCTTGCCTGGAACGCCGGGACTGCCTTTTGTCTCCGCGCGAATGGCCTCTTCGTGGTACCAGCAGCCGTCTATGGCTGCAGCGCAAACATCTTGCGTGTCCAGATCGGCCTTCTCGTCCCGGTGATTGTCCACCCTTCTGAGCGGTTTCGCGGGGAACGGATAAATCGTCGCCGACCTGCGGGTTAAACTCTCGGCCATCCTCTGGTCTCCCTTGAGTTCTGCGAGGGAGAATAGCGCATCATATCCGAATTGCACATGGTTTATGCGAAATGCTGAAAATTCGATCAATTGCGCGCCGTATTTGTGGGCACGAGGTTTTGCGCGCTGAAAAATTAATCGCGATCGCCGGAGTTTGGTCTTGGGCATCGCGTTCGCGGAACGGCTTTCCTTCGCATGCATACCGTTCGATGGCGCCTTTCTGGCCTCATGGGGAGAGTGGCCTTGCGCGGGAGCAGCGCTCCGGCCGGCATCAACTAACCGATTGAGTCCATTACAGCGTTCCAACGACACTTGCGGCGAATGAATGGGTTCGCGGACGGCCACGAATGTGACGGCTAACCATTTCTTTCGCTTCCGGCAAGCCTCAGCGGGTCGAACTGGCACGCAAAATGCTTGAGGTGTTCCGGATCCCTTGGCGGTCGGCGCTCCGCGTGCCACTCCGTTCAGGATTTGCTCAAACCTCGCAACACCACGTTATGAGAGATTCGCAATGACAAAGTATAAGCTCGAGTATATCTGGCTCGACGGCTACACCCCGGTACCGAACCTGCGCGGAAAAACGCAGATCAAGGAATTCGATGCGTTCCCGACGCTTGAGCAACTCCCGCTCTGGGGTTTCGATGGTAGCTCGACGATGCAGGCCGAAGGCCGCAGCTCCGACTGCGTGCTGAAACCGGTTGCGGTCTATCCCGACCCGGTTCGCACCAACGGCGTACTGGTCATGTGCGAAGTCATGATGCCGGACGGCAAGACCCCGCATCCGTCGAACAGCCGCGCCACGATCCTCGACGACGAGGGCGCCTGGTTTGGTTTCGAGCAGGAATACTTCTTCTACAAGAACGGCCGCCCGCTCGGCTTCCCAGAGTCCGGTTATCCGGCGCCGCAGGGCCCGTACTACACCGGCGTCGGCTACAAGAACGTCGGCGACATCGCACGCCAGATCGTCGAAGAGCACCTCGACATCTGCCTGGCTGCCGGCATCAACCATGAAGGCATCAATGCCGAAGTCGCCAAGGGTCAGTGGGAATTCCAGATCTTCGGCAAGGGCTCCAAGAAGGCTGCCGACGAAGTGTGGCTGGCTCGTTACCTGCTGCAGCGCCTGACGGAAAAATACGGCATCGATATCGAGTGGCACTGCAAGCCGCTCGGCGACACCGACTGGAACGGCTCGGGCATGCACTGCAACTTCTCGACCGCCTATATGCGCGAAGTCGGCGGCAAGGACTATTTCGAAGCGCTGATGGCTGCCTTCGACAAGAACCTGCACGAGCACATCGCTGTTTACGGTCCCGACAACCACATGCGCCTGACCGGCAAGCATGAAACGGCACCGTGGAACAAGTTCAGCTACGGCGTTGCCGACCGCGGTGCATCCATCCGCGTGCCGCACAGCTTCGTCAACAACGGCTATCGTGGCTATCTCGAAGACCGCCGCCCGAACTCCCAGGGCTGCCCCTACCAGATCGCTTCGCAGGTGCTGAAGACGATCTCGACCGTTCCGACCGAAGGCAGCGTCGCGAAAGTAGCGTAAGTAAATACTCCCCGCGGCGCCGACGCGAATGTCGGCGCCGTGACCTTGATCCGCGGTCGATCGACTTCCCTGCACCAAATGGGTGCACGAGTCTTGCCGCCTTTCTCCTTCCGATTGAAAGCAGGAACTTGACCGCGCGGCGCGGACCGGGGACGGCGCGCTTTTACCCCGCACTTGCGGAAATGATCCAGTCGACGGCGGCTGAAATGTCGTGGACCGTCGCGGTAGGCGCCGGCTCGAACCGCTTCTCGTCGCCTTCGCGGAACTTGCCGGTGCGCACCAGCAAGGCGTGCGCCAAGCCCGCCTGCAGCGCCCCAGCGACATCTGTTTCGGCGTCATCGCCCACCATTACGGCTTGCGCATCCGGACAATCGATTGTCGCGAGCGCAGCGCGGAAGAACGACGGCGATGGCTTCCCGAGGACAATTGCGCTTTTCTGGCTGGCGAATTCCAGCGCGGTCACGAATGCTCCAGCATCAAGGCTGAGTTTTCCATCCGAATCTTTGAACGTCCGGTTCGGCGCCAGCGCCAGCAATTCCGCGCCGGCGACCAACTGTCGAAACGCCGCGTTCAGTGTTCGATAATCGAAAGCTTCGCCCGCATCGCCGACGACGACGGCTTTGGGCAGATCGTCTGCCAGATCGTCGAATTCCGGCACGAGATTGGGATGGACCAGTAGATGCGGCGATCGGCCGTGGCGGGCAAGCCATCGACGAGCCGCCTCAGCCGGCGTGAAGACTTCATCTGCCGTCACAACAAGTCCCAACCCCGCAAGGCGTTTAATGACGGCTGGCTTGGTCGAGCGGGTGGTGTTGCTGACGAAGCGGATGGGAAGGCCGACATCGCGCAGACGCAGAACTGCCTCCGTTGCGCCAGGCACGGCCTTCTCGCCGTCATAAATGACGCCGGCAAGATCCAAGAGCACACCGCTGATCATCGCAGCAGCATGACACGGAGGCGTTGCTGGTCAAGTTCTGCAAGTTGCGCTGTCGCCCGCCGGGCAGGGACGGGCCTGCGCATTGTCGTGCAGCAGCGGAAAATTCGAAGATTACGACCGCTATCCGCCCGTTTTCTCGATCGGTATTTTCTTGTGGCATTGCAGCCCACCAGAAATTGACTTCGGTTGCTGTTTGCACGCATATTGCGCGCGGGGATCAGCAGACAAAGTCATCATGCGCAAGCTAAAATTCGCCGTTGCCGCATTCGCGGTGCTGGGAAGCGTGCTGCCGTCGGCAGCCGAGGTCTTTCCGCGCGCATCGTCACCGGAAGGCTCGGTCATTGCGCGCAAATCCGGCGAGGAGATCCGCTTCATCGAAATAGATGCCTGGCGCACGGTCGAGGTCAGCCAGGACCTGCTGGCCGGCGATGTCCTGCGCACCAATGCAACCGGTAGCCTTGCGCTTCTGTTCGCCGATGACACGCAGATGCGCATGGGCCGCAACACAGTGCTGCTCGTCAAGAAGATAGGCCAGGACTCCGACAGCCAGCTCAGCCTTCAATCCGGCGTCATCTGGGCCCGGGCCAAGCGCGGTGGCAGCGGTCTGACCATCGAGACGCCCGCAGCGGCGGCAGCCATTCGCGGCACGGACTGGACGCTCCGGGTAACCGGCAATGGCGACACGACTCTCTCCGTGCTCGAAGGCAGCGTGGAGCTCAAGAACGCCCAAGGATCAGTGACGGTCAATCAGGGCGAGGGCGCGTTTGCGGCAATTGGGCAGGCGCCGCGCAAATACATCCTCGTCAATCTGGAGGAGCGCGAGCAGGTTCTCCTCTACACCGAACTGCGCGGAGCCTTTGCCAATTTGCCCGTAACCGGGATCGGGGGTCGCGAGACGCGCGCCAGGCGTGATGCCATTCTGGCTATCGCACCCGCAGGGCGAAGCAACGAAGATTGGGTTGCGCTTGCTGAAGCATCGCTTTCGAGCGACGGGCGCGCGGCCGCAAAGGATGCGCTTGCGCATCTCCGCCGGCCACTGCCGGCTGGCTTGGAGGCGCGGGCGAAGCTTGTCGAAGCGATGATCGCGGGACAGGAGCTGCGTTACACCGAGGCAAGCCGCTTGTTTGCTGCCGCTCTGCCGCATCTGCCGCGCGATCGCCGGGCGGCGGCCGTTTTCGGTCGATGGTTCGCAAACGCCTTGGCCCATCCGGATCGGGAGACGCCGCCCCCACCGGCAGAAAACGCCTATGCCGATGATCCGGTCGCGGCGATGGCACGGGCCACCGCCACTGCCCACGTGCTTGGACAGGCGGAAGCGATCAACATCCTGAAGGCGGCCGAAGAGCGCTTCCCGAACGATGCGCGGCTGCCGGCGATGCGGGCCGATCTTGCTTTTCAGCTCGACCGTCGCGACGAGGTGAGGGAGGCTCTTGCCCGCGCCAAAACGATCGATCCGGAGGAGCCAGCCTATCTCCTTGTAAACGCACGCTTCCGCGCGACCGTTTCCAGCGATCTCGATGGGGCCCTCGCGGACCTGAAGCGCGCGACAGAGCTTGCACCCGGCGACGATGCCGCCTGGAACGAGCTTGGCATCGTGCAAAGCGACCGCAACGCGGTCGTCGAGGCGGATGCCGCCCATCGCCGCGCGATCGAGCTGAACCCGGAAAATGCGGCGCTCCACGCAAACTACGCGCGCTTCCTGATGGATAACGACCAGATCGCGGCGGCCAAGGCCGAGATCGATAAGGCGGAAGCGCTGGATCCTCGTTCCTATGCGGTTCTGGCCGCCAAGGGCCGTTATCTCTTGCGGATCGGCAAGACCGAGGAAGGCGAGAAGACGCTTCTGGAAGCCTCCGCTGTCAACCCGACCTACGGCGACAGCCTCATAGGCCTGGCGATCGGCAGCTACCAGCTAGGCGCGGAAGAGGAGGCAGCCCAGGCGCTCGACAATGCGGACAGGTTCGATCCCGACAATGCCTCGATTCCCCTGATCCGCTCCGGTATAGCCCTGGATGAATTCCGGGCCGACGAGGCGATCCTGGAGGCTCGGGAGGCGTTGCGGCGCAGACAGGCGAGAGGCGGATTTTATTCCGGCTACGACGCGAACCGACAGGCCTCCTCCTTCCTCGGGGTCACTCTCGAGAACCTCGGATTGAACGAGTGGGGTCAATACTATGCGGATCGCGCCTACGATCCGTTTAAGTCGACGAGCTATATTGACCAAGCCGCGAGCGGGCGATTCAGTCCCTTTGTCGGAGAGCCGCTCTCCGGCCTCGATCGCTTCCCCTTTGGCTCTTCCTCGCCCTCCTTGGAGATGCAGGGCCTTCTCTTCGATCCCTTAGCGGTTGCATCGGAAGCCAAGCGCAATTCATTGGAACGACGCAGTTTCTTCGAGGCGGCGCTTGGGGCGGGGTTGTTGGATGAAGGCGCGCGAGCCGGCTGGACGAGCGATATACTCTTGCAGGGTACCAGCTACGCCGGAATTCCTCTCAGCTATTACATCCAAGGTGAGGTATCGCGACCGGAGAGCCAGCGGGACAACGATGCGAACGATTTCGAGGGCGCGCGTTTCCAGCTTGGCTTGCGCCCGAGCCTCGCCGACAGCGTGTTGCTGTTCGGCAATACTGCGCAGCAGGACATCGGCTATCCCGGACAAATCTGGAACCCGGCGCCGTTTACCGCTGTCGAAACGCGCGATAATACGATCGGTGGTGCCTGGAGTCATACCATCTCTGACCGCAATGTCGTCCAGGCCTTTGTCGTGTCGAGCGATATCGACACGCGACGACGGTTTCGCGCTACGGATTTCACCGTTGACCCGCCGATAATCTATCGTATCGATGAGAGTTCGAGGGATGACTACGTCACTTTTGGCGCGAGTCACCTTTTCGGGATCGGTCCTCTGACAGTCCGCTATGGCGCCGAGGCTGCCGAGAACCAATACCGGATTTCGCAGACGGCCACTGACTTGGGCACCGGCATTGTCGATGATCTCGGTGCGTTTTCCGGGGATAGCTCCGCTACCCGCACCTATATCGACGCCGTGCTGGACGTGTCCCAAGACCTCCAGTTTCAGGGTGGCGCATACGTCACCAGGTTCGACGGCGATACCGGACTATGGGGACCGGTCGATCCGCGTATCGGTGTGGCATGGTCGCCGATCGCAGGTCACTGGTTGCGGGCCTATTACCGGCAGGACACGCAGTTCGTCACAAACCATACTTTATCGCCAATCACGACCGTCGGTCTTGCCCCGCTTGAACTGCCGCTCTACTGGAGCGGGCAAACGCGAACAGCAGCAATGCGGTGGGACGCGGAGTGGAGCGAACGCCTCTTCACCGCGATCGAATATCAGCATCAGCGGTTCAACGGTCTCACGCTGGCGCCCGAGGACCTGCTGACCACGTTCCTGACAAGCGACGGCGAGATCGACCGCGTGCATCTCAGTGCCAATTATTGGATAGGTGGGGGCCTCGGTGCCTTTGCGTCATTCACTTGGAACGAAAGCAAGGACACCAGCCTGTTCTGGAACCCTGACTATCGCGTGCCGCTCGTCCCGGATTATGTCGCTCAGCTTGGTCTGACATATGTGCATCCGTCGCGCGTGACGGCGACGATCGCACAATCCTTCGTCGGCGACCGGGTGGGCTCACAGTACTACGATCAGAATGGGGAGCCCGTCGCTCCTGAGCTTGAGCCCTACAGGACAACAGACGCCGCCGTCACCTGGAAATCGGAGGGCGGGCACCTGGAACTGGGGCTGCAACTGTTGGATATCTTCGATGCGGAGATTGATATGGCGGACGGGCTGCCCGCCCCCGGCCGCACCATCCGCGCTACCGCAAGGGCTCGGTTCTAAGAACTGGTGGATTTGATAGGATCGAGGCGTAGTAGAAGTGTAGAAGCGAAGCTCGCTTCAAGGTCTTTGGCCGAGCCAGGGACGAAGCGACGCTCAAGGCAGAATAACGGGCCGACTGCCGCCTCGGCCGGCTATCCAGCGATAGTGCTCGGCTGGATAACCACGGTCTGCCGGCGAGTGTCGTTAGCCGCGACGGATGTCCGGGAAGTTTGCCGGATCGATGCCGAGGGTGCGCAGGTCGCGCGCATTCGGACGGCGGTGGCCTTCGACGGCGGCGGCAGCAGCGTTCGCAGCGCTCAGGACGGCGAAGGCGCGGCCAATGAAACCCATGCGGTTCTTGCTGGTGGCAATCATCTCTTTGCTCGCTTTTTCGTTTTCTATTCGATAAGCAAAAGATGGGCTTGGGCGGGTGTTTTTGCAATGCACAAAACCTCACCCCAGCCATGCAACACAAGCAAGCCCAGGCTTCCCCCGACCAGCCGGACTTAGGGATTGCAACAGGAAGAAAATTGGAGCGGGAAGGGGCTGCCCTCCCTCTTCGCGCCCCATGAATCGTCGACTGCATGCGTCCTTAAATCGGAGCCATTTAAGGACACAAACATGCAGTGGTTCAAAGTGCTACAGCGCCGTGCGTCTGAAAAGGCGCACGGCGCTGTAGGAGGCGAATGGGGTCAGTCCTCGCTGGCGGCGAGTTGCGCAAGCATCTGGCCGCGCCCGCGCGCCCTCAGAATGAGGGGGACGATGAGGGCGAGGGCGGCGATGACCAGAAGCACTGCCGCGATCGGCGAGGTGAAGAGCACGGTCACGTCGCCCTGGCTGATCGAAAGCGCCCGGCGCAGTTGCTGCTCGGCGAGCGGCCCGAGGATGAGGCCGACGACGACCGGGGCGATCGGATAGCCGAAGACGCGCATAACGTAGCCGAGCAGGCCGAAGGCGAGCAGCATACCGAGTTCGAATACCGACGGGTTGGCGCCGATCGTGCCAAGCGTCGCAAACAGCAGGATGCCGGCATAAAGCCACGGCTTTGGGATGGTCAGGAGTCTCACCCAGAGGCCGATCAGCGGCAGGTTCAGGACGAGCAGCATGAAGTTGGCAATGAGAAGGCTCGCGATCAGACCCCAGACGAGTTGCGGGTTGGTGGCAAACAGCAGCGGTCCGGGCTGAAGGCCGTATTGCTGGAAGCCCGCCAGCATGATCGCCGCCGTCGCCGTCGTCGGCAGGCCGAGGGTGAGCAACGGCACCAGGGTACCGGCGGCGGAAGCATTGTTGGCCGCTTCCGGTCCGGCGACGCCTTCGATCGCGCCATTGCCGAACTCTTCGGGATGCTTGGTCAGGCGTTTCTCGGTGGCATAGGAGAGAAAGGTGCCGATTTCGGCGCCGCCGGCCGGCATTGCGCCGATCGGAAAGCCGATTGCGGTGCCGCGAAGCCAGGGCTTCCATGAGCGCGCCCAGTCCATCGCGCTCATCCAGACCGAGCCCTTGACGGCCTCGACCTTGTCCGGGCCACGATCGCCCTGCGCTGCGATATAAAGCGTCTCGCCGATTGCGAACATGGCGACGGCGAGCGTGGTTACCTCGATGCCGTCGAGGAGGTCGGGTACCCCAAAGGAAAGGCGCGTCTGGCCGGTCAACTGGTCGATGCCGATGCAGGCGAGTGTCAGGCCGACGAAGAGGGAGGTGAGGCCGCGAAGCGTCGAGTCTCCGAAGGCTGAGGAAACCGTGACGAAGGCAAGTACCATCAGCGCGAAATATTCGCGTGGGCCGAAGACAAGTGCGAGCTTGACGATATAGGGCGCAATGAAGGCGAGCGCGAGCGTCGCGATGAGGCCGGCGACGAAGGAGCCGATCGCAGCGGTCGCCAATGCCGGGCCGCCGCGTCCGGCGCGCGCCATCTTGTTGCCCTCGAGCGCAGTGACGATCGACGAGCTTTCACCGGGGGTGTTAAGCAGGATCGAAGTGGTCGATCCGCCATACATGCCGCCGTAGTAGATGCCGGCAAACATGATGAGCGAGCCGGCCGGATCGAGCTTGTAGGTGACGGGCAGCAGCAGAGCCACGGTCAAGGCCGGACCGATGCCGGGGAGGACGCCGACGGCGGTGCCGAGCGTCACACCGATCAGCGCATAGACGAGGTTCATCGGCTGGACGGCAACCAGCAGGCCCTGCAGCAGGAAGTCAAAAGTACCCATGGTCGGCGGCCCCCTCAGAAGAACAGGCGTTCAAGCGGCCCTGCGGGCAGCGACAATTGCAGGAGCTTGGCGAAGATCACCCAGACGATGAAGCTGAAGACGATGCCGACCGGCACGGTCAGCCAGAGCATGCGCTTGCCGAAACCGCGCGCCGTCATCGCAAAGAGAATGCCGGTTGCGATCGAAAAGCCGAGCGTGTTGAGCAGCAGCATCTGGGCGGCAAGGCCGCCGACGATCCAGAAAACCGGGCCGAACTCCTGTTTCTCCCGCTCATGACCGAAGTCGCCTCTCACAGCTTCGACAGCGGTCCAGACGGCGAGCCCGACGAGACAGCAGGCGATCGCATAGGGAACCGTGGTGGGGCCGACCTGCGAATAGCCGGCAAGCCCGCTAAGGCGCGAAACATCCCAGAAGATCAGGCCGCCGATGGCAGCCAGAACCGCGGCGATAATGAGCGCCGCCCTGTCGGGGCGGCGCGTTTCGACGGAAGGGTGATTCCCCTTGTTCATTTGACCAGCCCGATGTCCTTGAGGACGGTTTCGGTTGCGGAAATGTCCTTCGCGAGCTGCTCGTTGAAGGCGTCGCCGGCGAGATAGGTGTCCTGCCAGCCCTTCGTCTTCAACACTTCCTGCCAGCCCGGGGACTTGGCGAGCTTTTCGATGTCGGCGGAAACGGCTGCCTTCTGCTCGTCGGTAAGGCCAGGGGCAGCCGCGACCATGCGCCAGTTTTCGACCACGACGTCGACGCCCGACTCCTTCAGAGTCGGCGCATCAATGCCTGGGAGACGCTCGGCACTCGAAACGGCGATCAGTCGGAGTGTGCCGGCTTTCACTTGCGATTCGAATTCGCCGTAGCCGGAAATGCCAGCCGTCACCTGGCTGCCGAGAATGGCGGCGAGCGCCTCGCCACCGCCCGAATAGGCGATGTAGTTGATCTTCGTCGGATCGACGCCGGCAGCCTTGGCAATCAACCCGACGGCGATGTGGTCGGTGCCGCCGGCAGAGCCGCCAGCCCAGGAAACCGCGCCCGGATCCTTCTTCAGCGCCGCGACGAGGTCCGCCATCGTCTTGATTTCGGAAGCGGCCGGAACGACGATCGCTTCGTATTCGCCCGTCAGCCGTGCGATCGGCGTCACGTCCTTGAGGGTCACCGGCGATTTGTTGGTAAGGATGGCCCCCACCATGACATAGCCGCCGACGAGGAGCGCATTCGGGTTGCCCTTCTGCTGGCTGGCGAACTGGGCGAGCCCGATCGTGCCGCCGGCGCCGGGAACGTTCTGCACCTGGACATTGCCGGAAATGCCTTCCTGCTGCATGACGGTCTGCAGCGACCGGGCCGTCTGGTCCCAGCCGCCGCCGGGATTGGCCGGCGCGATGATCGTGTAGTCGGCGGCGTATGCCGGAAGCGCCAGGGCGCCGGCGAGAATGGATGCCAGGAAGAAGTGTTTCAAGGTCGGTCCTCCGTAGGGCGCGTTCAATCGCGCGTGCGTTGATTATCGTCGCGTACGGGAGAAGCACGTGGCTGGCTTTTGCGCGCCAGCCGCTGACCGTGGTGGTGATTTCCTCCCGATGCGCTGCTGACGGCCCGCCTCCACGGATCATCAGCGATCCCTAAGCCACCATAGAAAGCTGACATTAACCTGACATCAAGTCGGCATTGCGTAAATGGGTTGTTTTGCTATTGCATGTTTCCTTGAACCGGAGCCGATTTCACGCAGCAATTCAAAGAGCTACAGCGACCTTGTGTTGCTGGGAGACCACAACGCTGCAGGCGAGAGTCAGTGTAGCCGCAGCACCTCGTTCCAGCGCGCGATCAGGCGGGCGCGCTTGACCTGGTCGAGATAGACCATCAATCCCGGGCTGACCGGAACGGGGCGCAATTGGCCGCCCAGCATCTCCTGCATGGTGTTGGCGGTGTTCTCGCCCGCGACATCCGGGCTTACCGCCGGGATCTGCAGTTCGCGCGCCATGATCGTCTGGCCTTCCTTCGACATGAAGAATTCGAGGTAGCGGCGGCCGAGATCGGGGGAGGCGGCCGCCTGGGGCACGAGCCCGATGCGCGACATCACCACCGTGTAGTCCTTTGGAAGGACGATGCCGACGTCGGGATGGCGCGAGGCCCAGTCGGCTGCATAGGATCCGAGGATATTGTAACCGAGCACGAAGCGGCCGTCGGCGACCCGTTCGACGATCGCCTGGCTGGTCGAATAGAGCTTTACGCCCGCCGCCCCCATGGCCTGGATGACGCTCCAGATATCGCCGAACTGCTCCTGGTCGCGCGACATGAAGAGGAAGCCGACGCCGGAGCGTTCGATATCATAGGTGCCAATCCGGCCGAAGACGGCGCTGCCCTGACGCTTCAGGTAATCGACGAATTCCGCGCGTGTTGCCGGCGGCGGCTCGGTTGCGAAGCTCGGCTTGTGATAGACGAAGACCGCCGGCTCGAAGGTCAGCGCATAGGCCGTGTTGCGCCAGTTCGCCCAGGCTGGCCAGCGGCCGCTCATCGGCAGGTCGCTGCGTTGCGCATAGCCGTCGTTGCTGAGCTTGACCTGCAGGTCCATGGCCGAGGAGAAGGCAAAGTCGGCCGTCTTCTGACCGCCATCCGTCTCCTTGACGATCCGGTCGTAGATCTCGCCCGTCAGCATGTCCTCGTAGCGCACCGCCACGTCCGGATTGGCCTTCTGGAAACCGACGATCATCGGCCGCGCCAGCGGCTCGTCGAGCGAGGAATAGACGACGAGGATGGGAGCCGCGGCGTCCCCGGAAACGGCGGGAAAAAACACCGGTGCCGAGAGCGCCAGCCCGGGGAGAAAGAGGCAAAAGAGCAGGGAAATCAGGTATCGCATAATTCCACAATGCCTTACAGCGCCGCGCGTCCGTTCAGGCGCGTAAACGTCGCTGTAACGGCTTGAAGCGCTGCATGATTTTCTCCCTAAATCAATTCGATTTAAGGAAGTATGCAGTAGCCGTCTGCCGTTCACAAGCAAGCCTGCGGTCGATAAAGTGATCGGGGGAGAGCGACAATTGCGAATCTTGCTTGTTGAAGACAATCCGGCCCTGGCAGAGGGCCTATCGGCGATCCTGCGCGGAAGCGGTTATGCGGTCGACGTGGTCAGCGACGGCGCCTCGGCGCATGCTGTAGCCGCCGCGGAAAGCTTCGATCTGGTGATCCTCGATCTGAACCTGCCGGAAATGGACGGCCTCGATGTGCTGCGGGCCATGCGGGCGCGGCAGAACCGGGCGGCGGTGCTGATCCTGACGGCGCGCGGCACGCCGGAGGAGCGGGTGAAGGGTCTCGACCTCGGCGCCGACGATTACATGATCAAGCCCTTCGACATCGGAGAGTTCGAGGCACGGGTGCGGGTGCTGTTGCGCCGGCAGGCAGGATTGCGCGCCTCGGTCGTCAGCTATGGGAATGTGTCTCTGGACCTGACCTCGCGCAGTTTCTCCTCCGCTGGCGCGCCGATCGAAATTCCCGCCCGCGAGCTCGGCCTGCTCGAACTTCTGTTCATGCGCGCCGGCAAGGTCGTCGCCAAGGAGGCGATCGTCCAGTCGCTCACCGGCCTCGATGACGATCTTAGCCCGAATGCGATCGAGCAATATGTGAGCCGGCTCAGGAAACGGCTTGCACCCTATGGGCTGACAGTGCGTACCGCGCGGGGCATCGGCTACTATCTCGACAAGACGGCCAGCCCCGAATGAGGACGGTCGTCTATTCACTGCGGCGCAGGCTGCTCGGGTGGCTTTTGATCTCCACTGCCGTGATCGGCGTGGTGGCGCTGACCGACACCTACCGGGAGGCGGTCAAGACGGCGAATGTCGTCTCGGACCGTGTGCTTGCCGGTTCGGCGCTCGCAATCGCGGAGCGCGTCGTCGTCGCCGAGGACGGCTCACTTCAGGTCGACATCCCCTATGTCGCACTGGAGATGTTGACGTCCGCGGCACAGGATCGGGTCTTCTACCGGGTGGACGGGCCGCCCGGCCAGTTCATTACCGGTTACCAGACCCTGCCGTCGCTCACGGGAGCTCAGGACCAGTCGACGGTATTCGGCGATGCCGTCTTCCGCGGCGAGCCCATCCGCATTGCAGCACTCCGGCGTTCCGCTTCGACCGGCGTCAATTCCGTTCCCTTTGTGGTGACGGTTGCCGAAACGACAATCGCCAGGCGACAATTGACGCAGACGATCCTTCTGCGCTCCGCCCTGCGTTTGGGCCTTATGATCGCTGGCGCGGCAGTGATCGTCTGGATCGCCGTCACCTTTTCGCTGAGGCCGCTCTATCGGTTGGGCGACGCCATCGCCGAGCGCAGTCCCGACGATCTGCATCCGATCGGCGAGCGGGTGCCGAGCGAGGTTCAGGGGCTCGTCGACACCGTAAACTCCTTCATGGTGCGCCTGCAGTCGGCGCTCGACGCGCTGCGCCATTTTACCGGCAATGCCAGCCATCAGTTGAGAACGCCGCTCGCGATCATCCGCACGCAGCTGGCACTTGCTCAGAGAGCAGGTACGATCGAGGCAACGCGGGTGGCTGCGCGCAAGGCGGATGAAGCAGTCGCCGATGCCGAACGCATTCTTGCGCAATTGCTGCTGATGGCGAAGATCGATGCGGCGGCGAGGGAGGAGGCGCGCGGTTCGGAGCGCATAGAGCTCGTGGGGCTCGCCCGCGCAATCACGGCCGAGCATGTGCCGGTGGCCGGCGAAGCCGGAATCGACCTCGGTTTTGCCGGCGACGGCGAACTTTGGATCCGCGCCGAGCCGCTGCTCGTCGGCGAGCTTCTGAAGAACCTGATCGGCAACGCGCTCCTCTATGCCGGACGGGGTGCCGAGATCACGGTACGTGTCGAAAGGTGCGACGATGCTGTCGTACTTGAAGTCGAGGATAACGGTCCGGGAATCCGGCCGGAATTGCGCAAAGCGGTGCTCAAGCGTTTCCGGCGCGGCGGCGACGAGGCGCCCGGAACAGGGCTCGGTCTGCCGATCGTCGAGGAGATCGCCGCGCTTTACGGCGGGACGATGCGCCTGGAGGAGGGCGAGGGCGGGCGCGGATTGAAGGCGGTGGTGGCTTTTCCGGCGGGGTGAGCGAGACTCAGATAGCCGACAGTGATGGGTTTCCTGGCGCGGCACCCCCTCGGCCCTGCCGGGCATCTCCCCCACAAGGGGAGAGATCAGCGGGGGGCGCGGTCTTCCCAGCCTCAAAGTCGTAGGTACTCGCAAGGAGGCGCCTAACCAGCGTCCGGGCCGCGCAAACTACCAAACTTCACGTCCAGGACCACCTTCGTCGAATTCAGCCGGGATTGAGCAAGGAACGTTGCGACTTGCCGATCTCCCCCTTTGTGGGGGAGCTGCCCGGCAGGGCAGAGGGGGGTGCAGCTCTGGGCTGAGTAAGGATGCTATTTGCACTGTTGTTCCGAGCGGGTCCGATCAGGAATCGGCCCGATGTACCTCCGAAAACAAATGACCTGCCCGGCAACGCGCGGGCAGGTCGAGGCAAGGCTATCGCCGATGCGTCCGATCAGAACGGCGAATCGGGGAAATAGAAGTCCTTCGCATTGTCCTTGGTGACCAGTGTCGCGTCGATCGTGTAGGTGCCGCGAACCGGAACCTGTCCGTAGAAGTTGGCGACCGTCATTTCAAGCGCGGTGCCCACCATTGCCGGCGGGTAGAGCACATCGACCGGGATCATCTTGTCGCCGTCCATGACCTTCTTGATCATATCCTTCGAACCGGCGCCGGCGACGACATACTGAATGTCGGTGCGCTTGGCCTGCTCGATCGCCTGCAGGACGCCGACGGCCATGTCGTCATCCTGGCACCAGACGACGTCGATCTGCGGATATTTGGTCAGATAGTCCTGCATCACCTTGAAGGCATCGTCGCGGTTCCAGTTGCCGTACTGGCGGTCGAGGATTTCGACCTTGGAGCCGGCGATGCCCTGGTCGAACCCGTCCTGGCGCTGCTGGTCGATCGGGATAGGCAGGCCGCGGATGACGACGACCTTGGCTTCCGGCGTCGTGGCCTTGATGTATTCGCCGGCGACCTGGCCGAGCGCCGGATTGTTGCCGGCGACATAGAGGTCACGCACGCTGTTGTCGTTGACCGAGGGCGCGCGGTCGACGAGCGCGACAAACGTGCCCTTGCCCTTGACTTCCTTGATGGCGTTGACCAGCGGATCGGGATCGGTCGGCAGGATCACCAGCGCGTCAATGCCCTGGGTTTCGAGATCCTGCACCGCGTTTGCCTGGTTCGCCGGATCCGGCGAGGTCTTGACGATGACGTTGAGGCCCGGATGCTGCTCCATGAGCGTTTTCGCGACGCGTTCCGCGTGGAACACGACACCGGCGGTCCAGCCATGGTCGGCCGCAGGGATCGAGACGCCGATCGTGACCTTCTTTTCCTCCGCGTGGGCCACGCCTGTCAGTGCCATCATCGCGACGGCGGCAATGCCCATTAAACCCTTTCGCATGTTTTCTTTCCTCCCAATGGATCAAGGTCTTCGCTGATGTCGCCGGATCACTCAGGATCCGGCATTGTCACGATTTGCGTACCAGCGAGCGCTGGACGAGCATCGCGATGATGATGATCGCACCTTGCATCGCGCCGATCAGGTATTCGCTGATGAAGTTCGACAGGAGCATGATGTTGCCGACCAATTCGAGGATGAAGGCACCGCAGATCGTACCCCAGACGCGGCCCGCGCCGCCTTTGAGCGCCGTGCCGCCGACGACGACGGCGGTGATGGCCTGCAACTCCCAGAGGATGCCGGTCGTCGCCGAGGTCGAGCCGAGGCGCGGCACGTAGAGCAGCACGGCAATCGCCACGCAGAGGCCCTGGATCACGAAGGCGATGGTGCGCACCCGATTGACGGAGATGCCGGAATAGCGGGCGACGTCGCTGTTGGAGCCGACGGCGACCACGTGCCTGCCGTAGCGGGTGCGGTAAAGGATGAAGGCGGCGACGGCGGTGACCGCGAGAATGATCGCGATCGGCACCGGCACGCCGAGAATGCTGCCGAAATAAGCGGGGCGATAGAGCTCCTGGATTTGCGGCTCGCGAAGCGTGATCGCGCCGCCCTGCGAAAGCCAGGTGGTGAGGCCGCGATAGATACCCATCGTGCCCAGCGTAGCGATAAAAGGCTCGATCCGGCCGACGGTGGTGATCAGCCCGTTGGCGAGGCCGCAGGCCGCGCCCGCCGCGACTGCGAAGACGACTGCGGCCGTCAGCATCAGCGCCGGATCGGCTATGACGCCGGAATTCATGAACAGGATCATAAGGCTCGCCACGAAGGCGACCATCGAGCCGACGGAAAGATCGAGGTCGCCTGCCGAGATGACGAAGGTTGCGCCGACCGCAATGATGGCAATGAAGGCGCTGCGGGTGGCGACATTGGCGAGATTGTTGAGGCCGATGAAGTTGGGGTTGACAATCGCGCCGACGACCAACAGCAGCGCGAGCGCAGCAAACGGCGCCACGGCCCTCAAGTCGACGTCCCGCCAGGTGCGGCGGTGAATTGTGCTTTGGATGGTTTCCTCGTTCGCGCTCATGTCCAGACCAACCTCCCGCCCCGAAAGCTCGGGGGAATTCCTTTTCCTGTGACTGCCTTGTTGTCGCCGGCGTCGGCCGTCAGGCCGCAGCCATCCTCTTCAGTCCCGCGGCATAGCGCATGATCTCCTGCTCGGAGATCTCGTCGCCTTCGAGCATGCCGACGATGCGTCCCTCGCGCATCACGGCGACCCGCGTGCAAAGCCCGATAACCTCCGGCATTTCCGAAGAAACGACGATGATCGAGCGGCCATCGCGCGCCAGCGCCGAGATGAAGTGATAGATCTGCTGCTTGGTGCCGACGTCGATGCCGCGAGTCGGCTCGTCGATGATGATGATTCCAGGCTCCGTCTCCATCACCTTGGCGAGCAGGAGCTTTTGCTGGTTGCCGCCCGACATGCGTCTGGCGACCACATTGCCGTCGCGCACGCGGATATCGAAGCGGCGACGGGCCTTTTCGAGGGCGGCGGCCTCGCTCGTCGGGTTGAGATAACCGAGGCTGGTGTGCTGATCGAGCGATTGCAAGGTCAGGTTTGCCGTCATGCCGGAATTCAGGAGCAGGCCCTTCCCCTTGCGGTCCTTGGTCATATAGGCGAGGCCGCATAGGTTCGCCGCGTGCACGTCGCCTGAGGGGACGGCTTCGCCACGGATCGTCACCTCTCCCGATAGTCGCGGTCTAAGGCCCGCAACCGCCTCCATCAGTTCCGTTCTTCCGGAACCGATCATGCCGGAAAAACCGAGGATCTCGCCCTTGCGCACCTCGAAACTCGCGTCCTTGACGTAGTCGGTCGAGATCGAGTCCACGCGCAGCACGACTTCTTCGTCAACGTCCGGCTCGGTCTTGGCGGGATAGAGACTCGACATCTCGCGGCCGACCATGAGTTGGGCGATCGATTCCCCATCGAGCATCGAGGTCGGGGCGGTTTTCACCCACTGCCCATCGCGCAATACCGTCACCCGATCGGTCAGCTCAATGACCTCGTCGAGCTTGTGCGACACGAAGACGAAGCTCGTGCCCTTATCACGCAGCTTGCGCACCTGGCGGAAGAGGAAATTGGTCTCCTCGCGGGAGAGAACGGCCGTCGGTTCGTCCATGAAGACGACACGCGCGTCGCGGCTGATAGCCTTGGCAATCTCGACCATCTGTTTTTCAGCGATCGACAGACTGCCGATCAGCGCATTCGCGTCGACGCGGCAGCCGAGGAGGTCGAGAACGCGCCGCGTTTCCGCGCGCATATATTTGCGATCCAGTACGCCGAGCCGCGTGATTTCCCGACCGAGAAACAGGCTTTCCGCAACCGTCAGATGTTCTGCGAGATTGAATTCCTGGTGGATGATGACAATGCCGAGCGCCTCGGCGGCGCCATTTGCGGGGAGCTTCACCGGTTGTCCATCGAGCAATATTTCACCCGAGGACGGCTGCTCGAAGCCCGAGAGTATTTTGACGAGCGTCGACTTGCCGGCGCCGTTCTCGCCCATCAAAGCATGGATCTCGCCGGCGCGAAGCTCGAAATTAACGCTGAAGAGCACCTGCACGCCGCTGAACGACTTGCTGATGCGACGCGCCTCCAGCACCACGGGCGCGGCGTCGACGGTCTCCGGATTCATTGATTCCCCCTTGCGGCTCCCATCCGCTTATCGGGCTATGTAAACCTTTACACTCGCGATGTAAAGGTTTACATAAGGGCATGCACAGAATTTTACCCGGCAGCCTTTGACGTTGCCCGCGGTGTGTGTAGTGTCCCGCCCAGACGAGACGCAAGGCAGAGCGCAGTGTCGGATTCCACGCCCGCAACCATCGAAGACGTCGCCCGGATCGCCGAGGTTTCGATCGCGACGGTATCGCGGGCAATCCACACACCGGAGAAGGTCGCCACGTCGACGCGTCTGAAGGTCAACCAGGCGATTGCAATCACTGGCTATACCACCAACGCCATGGCGCGCAGCCTCAGGCTCGGCCGGTCGAACATGATTCTGGTCGTCGCCCCGGATATCGGCGATCCCAATTTTTCGAGCATTCTCGTCGGACTGGAAAACGAGGCGCGGTCGCATGGTTATGGCGTGCTGATCGGCCATACGCAGAACGACGCGCAGCGGGCGCTCGAATATTTGAAGTTCCTCAACTCCAACCAGGCGGCGGGCCTGATACTTTTTACCGGCATACTGCCATTCGGCCACGAGACCATGACCGCGCGATTGCCGCCGAGCGTCGGCATCTTCGAGCCCGTCTTCAACGGCGGCATACCCTATGTGGGTGTCGACGATGTGGAGGGTGCCCGCAAGGTGGTCGATCTGCTGATCGCCGAGGGGCACCGCAAGATCGCCTTTATCGGGGATTCCCGCACCCGGCTCGCCTACAAGAGGCGACGGGCGGGCTACGATGTGGGGCTCGACGCAGCGGGCGTGCCGGCGGAACTTCGCCTTATCCAGGAGGGCGATGGCACGCTCGAGAGCGGCAGAGCTGCTGTCGAGCGGCTCTTCGTGCGCGACACGCTCCCGACCGCGTTCATGTGTGTCAACGATCAGACGGCGCTTGGCGTGATGATTGGGCTAAAGACGCGCGGTTATGACATACCCAGTGACTTTTCCGTCACCGGTTTCGACGACGTGCCGCAGGCGACGTTCATGACGCCGGCGCTGACGACGATCCGCCAGCCGCGTACGCTGATCGGCAAACACGCCATGGCGCTTCTGTTGGAGCTTCTCTCCGACGGGCAGCCCGCCGAGATGGAAATCCTCTTGAGGCCGGATCTGATTGTCCGCAATTCGGTCGCCTCGCCCTCGCGGAGATGGACGGAAAGATAGGGAAAGCCGAGGCGGCCTCGCTAGCCGCCCCTCCCTCAATGAGCGCATCACGAGGCGCTCCTCCTTTTGGGAAAAGGCCCTCTCTCACACTTCGTCTCATCCCGGGCCTCAGCGGCGTGCTTGCCCGCGTGGACAAACTCCTGCACCTGAAAGCGGCTCGACGTCGAGGTCCCCCACGTCGTTGGTAAGCTCACGGCAGGCCGCATTGGTCATCCCCCCAGCGCGTCTGATAAGGCGCGCTGGAGGATGAGGGAAGAAACGGGCGTTACGCGTTAGCGGCCGCGGGAGGCAAAGAGGGAAGCTGTTTCGCGGGTCTGGACCCGGAGCATCGCGTTCCAAAGCTGAAGAACGAAACGCGGCTGGAACTGGCTCGCAAGCTTGCGCTGCGACAACATGATAAATCTCCGACAGTTTTGGATAGTTGGGGGTGTAGTGTATCGGCGATGCTTTCACCAGAGCGGAGTCCAAGGGGCTGCATTGCAGGGCAAGCATAAGTCGAACCACGGGCAAGTCTTCCATCGCCTCGCAATACAGAAAAGAAAAGACCGGAACGGCTTTCGCCGGTCCGGCCAGTCACTTCACTGGGAGGACAAGTCTTCTTCTTCGATATTAAGTCTTTTTTCTGGCCTTCTGGCGATACACGTCGACGACTACGGCTGCGACGATGATTATGCCCTTGACGATCTCCTGATAGTAAGCGTCGACCCTCAGGAAGGTGAACCCGGAGGTCATGACCCCGAGGATCACCGTGCCGATCACGGTACCCGTGACGCGGCCGACACCGCCGGTCAGCGACGTACCGCCGATGACGGTCGCAGCGATGGCGTCGAGTTCATACATGACGCCCATGCCGGCCTGCGCCGTCTGCGCGCGTGCTGCGGTGACGACACCTGCGAGGCCCGCCAGCATGCCGGCGATGGCATAGACCTTGATCAGATGCGCTTCGACATTGATGCCGGATACGCGCGCAGCCTGCACATTGGCGCCGATCGCATAGGTGAACTTGCCGTAGCGGGTGTAGCGGAGCGCGATGTGGAAAATCAGCGCGACGACCAGGAAGACGATAACCGGCCAGATGCCCGTACCGATGAAATTGAACTGTTCGGTGAGACCGGAGACCGGCTGGCCCTTGGTGTACCACTTCGAGATGCCGCGGGCAGAGACCATCATGCCGAGCGTGGCGATAAAGGGCGGGATCTTGGTTTTCGCGATCAGCTGCCCGTTGATATAGCCGGCGATCAGGCCGATGCCGACGCCAAGACCGATCGGCACGATGGCCGGAAGGTCGGTGAGCGAGGGGTAGAGCGCGCGTGGCCAGGTAGACGCCTGCGCGACGCTTGCCGAGATCATCGCGGTCATGCCGACGACCGATCCTGATGAAAGGTCGATACCGCCGGTGATGATCACCTGCGTCACGCCGACGGCAATGATGCCGATAACCGAGACCTGCAGGATCATGATCGTCAGTCGCTGGGAGTTCATCAGGAAGCTCTGGCCGACGAAGATCCAGCCGAGAACTTCGTAGACAAGGGCAATCCCGAGGAGCACCAGGAAGATGTTGAATTCAGGCGGCACGCGCCGCCTCGACCTCACAAGGGTCGAACTCGTGCCATGTGCGGCGACATTGGTATCCATTTTCTTTCCTCCCTGCGGTCGGCATCGCGCGCCTAACGCGCGGCAAGTTCCATGACCCTGATCTGGGTCGCTTCGGCTCGGTCGAGGAAGCCGGTGACGCGGCCTTCATGCATCACCATGATCCGGTCGCTCATGCCGAGCACTTCGGGCATTTCCGACGAAATCATGATGACTGCGACGCCGTTGCGGGCGAGTTCGGTGACAAGACGGTGGATTTCCGCCTTGGCGCCGACATCGATGCCGCGGGTCGGCTCATCAAGGATGAGAATGCGCGGATTGGTGAGAAGCCAGCGGCCGATCAGCACCTTCTGCTGGTTGCCACCCGACAGGTTTTCGATGCGCTCCTGCAGGTTCGGCGTCTTGACGCGCAACTTGCGGCTCATCTCCTCGCAAGCCGCGGTAATATCCTTTTCCGTGACGAAGCCGCCCTTGACGTACTTGTCCTGCAGCACGGCGATCTGCATGTTTTCGAGCACGTCAAGGATCAGCAGGCAGCCGGTGTCCTTGCGGTCTTCGGTCAGGAACGCCATCCGGTTGCGGATCGCCGTGTTGGGATTGTCGATCACGATCTCCCTGCCGTCGATCGCAATCGTGCCTGAACTTGCCGGGGTGACGCCGAACAGCGTTTCGGCAACATTCGAGCGACCGGACCCGACGAGCCCGGCGACGCCGACGATTTCGCCGGCGCGTACGTCGAAGGACACGTCATGGAAGACGCCGTTGAGCGTCAGGTTCTTCACCGACAGCACGACGTCGCCGATCGGCACTTCTTCCTTTGGGAACATCTGGGTGATCTCGCGTCCGACCATCATGCGGATGATGTCGTCGCGGGTGACGTTGCTCGAAGCGTGCGTGCCGATATATTTGCCGTCGCGAAACACCGAGAACTCATCGGCGATCTCGAAGAGTTCGTTCATCTTGTGGGTGATGTAGACGATGCCGATGCCCTGCGAGCGCAGATCTCGGATGATCTCGAAGAGATGCGCGACCTCGCGCTCGGTCAGCGCCGATGTCGGCTCGTCCATGATCAGGACGTCGGATTCGTAGGATACCGCCTTGGCGATTTCGACCATCTGCCGGTTGGCGACGGAGAGATGGCGCACCTCGATCTCAGGATCGAGGTCGATCTTCAGCCGCTCGAACAGCTTCGCTGTCATGCGGCGCATTTCGCCGTGATCGACGAAACCGAAGCGGTTCTTGGGTTCGCGGCGGATCCAGATGTTTTCCGCGACCGTCATGAAGGGCATCAGGTTCAGTTCCTGATGGATCATGGCGATGCCGTTTTCGAGCGCGTCGAGCGGCGACTTCAGCCGGATGTCGACGCCCTTGAGCTTCACCTCGCCCTGGTCCGGCTGATAGATGCCGGCGAGGATCTTCATCAAGGTCGATTTGCCGGCGCCGTTCTCGCCCATCAGCGCGTGCACGGTGCCGCGCTTCAGCCTGAACTCGACGTCATCGAGCGCCACGACGCCCGGGAATTCCTTGCGCACGCCTTCCGCGGAAAGAAGATATTCGGCCTTGGGCACTGCGCCGCTGGCGCGCACGGCTGCCATCGTTGTGGGACTGAGTGTCATTCTCATTGCCTCCCATTTTCCGGGTATCGACCGGAACGTCCACGCGGTGGGCGGAGTATGCCTTCTTGTCGACCCATTGCCGGGTCTTTGGCGGGACTTGACTTCAATGGAGCGCGGCGTTTACCGCGCTCCATGAACGAACGATCAGTTCTTCGCCTGGTACTTGTCCAGGTTTTCCTTCGTCACGAGTTCGAAGGGGATGTAGACCTTCTTTTCGACCGGCTCGCCCTTGGCGAGCTTGAGCGCTGCGTCGACAGAGCCCTGGCCCTGGCCGGCGGCGTTCTGGAATACGGTCACGTCGAGGTCGCCGGCCGCCATCGCGGCGAGCGCATCCTGGGTTGCATCGACGCCGCCGATAACGACCGAGTCCATCGAACGGCCGGCAGCCTTCAGCGCCTGGATGGCGCCGATCGCCATTTCATCGTTGTTCGAAATGACGGCATCGAACTCAAGACCGGCGGAGAGCCAGTTGGTCACGAGGTCGGCACCCTGGGTGCGCGACCAGTTGGCCGTCTGCTCTTCGACGATCTCGATGCCCTTGCACTGTTCGGTGGCAAGAACGTCATGCACGTCCTTCGTGCGCATGCGGGCGGCCTGGTTGGAAAGCTCGCCCATCATCACGACAGCCTTGCCCTTGCCGCCGAGCATCTTGCAGACTTCTTGGGTCTCGAGCGTACCGGATTCCAGCTCGTTCGAGGCCACGAAGGCCTGCTTGTCAGGAAGGGTATCGACGTTGACGGGTTCGCGGTTGACATAAACCAGCGGAATGCCGGCGTCGGCGGCGATCTTCGACATGGCGGCAGTCGCATCGGTGTCGACCGGGTTGACAATGATGGCGTCGACACCAGCAGCAATGAAGTTCTGGATCTGGCTCTGCTGTTTCGCGACGTCGTTTTGCGCGTCTTCGATCTGCAGTTCGACGCCATTGAGCGTCTTTGCGTAGTCGGACATGCCGTTGCGCAGTACCGTCAGGAAGTTGTCGTCGAACAGCGCCATCGAGACGCCAATAGTCTCGGCATGCGCAGCCGTCGACATCATGACGGCCATCGCGGCGCCCAGCATAAATTTCTTCATTTCTTTCTCCTCCACATTCGGTGCCCGGCGACACCTTCTCCAGCCGGAAGCACGACCTTCTCGCGGGTCGAGCCTATTCCCAACCGAAAGCCGCACTCCCGCTGCTCCTTCGGTCAAAACGGAATAAACGAACCAGTAAATTGCGATTACGGAATATGTATTCCATTTTATCCGGACGCCGTCAAGTCTGTCTTGCAGCGCCCGGCCATTTTCGGTGTTTTCCTGCGAGAGATGATCAGGCCTTGGCTTGCAGATAAGCCATGCTTTCGCGGAGAGCCTTTGCCGGATCGGCGAGGCCGTGCACCGACGGCGCGAACGGCTCGAAGGAAAACGGGCCTTTGTATCCTTGATCCGTGAGCCGCCGGATCTGTCCTGCATTGTCCAACCTGTCTTCCGCATCGACAAGAACGCGATGCGGATCGCGCATGTCGGCGACCGTCACCGCCTTATCACTGACGCCGGAAATATGCACGAGCCCGGTCACATCAGGGAAAAAGGCATCCTCGCCGGCAAGATGATGATGGAAGGTGTCGTGGACCAGGCGGAATGTCGTTTCGCCGCCGACTTCCCGGATTGCCTCGACGACTTCCGTCTTGGAGCGCAATGAGCAGATCTCGAAGCCGAGCGGCTCGACGAGGCCGACGATGCCGGCTCCGTCGAGGATCGGCTTCAGTGCCTTGAGCGCCGTCCGCAGATTCGCGTGGCGTTCACCGTTCTCCCGGCCGGTGCCGTCATTGACCGGCACCAGCACCAGCGCTTTGGCGCCGCAATCGTGCGCATAGGAGACGAGCGCGCGCGCTTCCACTTCGCGCTCGCCGTTCCATTCGTTGAAGCGCTGCAGTGCGTTGATCGAGATAATTGTCACCCCGTGCTTTTCAGCAAGCGCCTTCACCGCATCCGGGCGGGTGCCGTCGAGGATCGCGTTGCCGGAGAGATCGTTGCGAATTTCAACCGCCGAAATTCCGAGCGACTTGGCGAGTGCGAAGAATGTGTCAAGCGGTAGGCCAGGCGCGGCCATGTGATTGAGGGCGAAGGGAAGCGCGGTCATGCCGGGTGTATCCTCCAGGAACGTTTGGAATGGACTTCGCCTGATCGGAACGTTTATTCCATTTCAGGTCTGGCGCCACATTCATCACTCGGGAGGGTTCAGTCAAAGCGATACGCCGGTGGTCGCCTTGCATTTCTGCAAGAATGCATTTTGCCGATGATGCAATTCTATCATGATGGCCCGGCTGGCGTCACGAGGCGGCGCGATACGGTTTGCCATTCGGCGATCATCGGCGCATGGTGGCTGCTTCGGCAGCCAACGACGCGGGCGCTGCCGCTTCGGGGTCACCATACCCTGGCCCCAGCAGGAGGCGACCACGATGTCTTCCAGCTCCGACCGGCAGCATTTGAATTCTCAGAACTTGCGGATGCTTGATGGCGTGCTTCGGCGCGCTGGCTTCCGCAAGACCGTCATGAGCGGCCAACAGGAAAGCCTTAAAACGGCAGCCGTTTTCCTCGTCGGCAGGTTTCAAGAAGGAATAAGTGATCCTGATACTTTGCTTGCTGAACTGGAAAAGCAGCCGGGGTTGCCGGCGCCTCGGCAAGGCGGGGGCGACCAGTCTTGATGCCTGTCCTGATGTCCGGCCTTGATGCCTGGCAGGATCGCAGACCTATCCCGGTTCGGGATAATGCCGACAAACCGGTGATGACTGCATGACCCCTCAAATCGGAATCGATTTAAGGACAAAATCAATGCAGCACGTCAAAGTGCTACAGGGCCGCGCGTCCGATCGGACGCGCGGCGCTGTAGGGGCTAAGCGGTTCCGATCTCAGGACAGTGTGCGGCTGCAACTCGTTCCGACCTTGCCGACGAGATCTGCAGGAACTTGAATATCGGCCAATATCAACGCCACGAGCTCATCACGCTTCGCGCGATTGTCATAGCCTTTCAAAGCTGTAAGATCCATGCTGCCGGCGGTAGCCATTCGTCCTGCGGCACTTGAGCAGACGCCCGTAAGCGCATCGATCCTGGCCGTTTCCGCCGCAAGTGTGCTGGCACTGGTTGTCGTGACCCATCCAGCATTGAAGGCGATGATCGGCGCGGCAAAGGCCCCTACGACAAAACCAATCGCATAGGGCTTCGCCCGTTCAAGAATTTGATCGAATGTCATGATTTTCATTCCCTCTAATCAGGTTGATTATCGGGATCGTTGCGGGCCCGCGCTCGGACCATGAGCCAATGGCAATCCAGATTTTGCATTCTGCTCTCTAAATTATTTAATGTAAACAACCAACTCGCTATGTTTCTCGAAAAATATATTTTATCAATTGACTTCACATGATGCGTTATTGCCTCGGTGTAATATTGTACCCATAGGTAGAAAATCCAGGCGAGGTCGCAGATAAGTTTTTCCGGTCTCGCATGACCGGACTAAAATATCTTGGTGAATTGGAAATTATCGGGTAGAGAGTAAAAATCGTTCTTAGGCTAGCTTGGCTTTTTGCTTCGTCCGAAGCTCTGCACGCGCCAAACGCACCCATCATCGATCCTTCAGCGCAGCAGGCTGCTGCGACTTCTCATAGGCATGAGAAACGTGAAGGAAATCTGCGGCCGGCGGCAGTCGCGCCGCGCTCCTGTTCTGAACAGAGAGCTAAGCGCTCCAGTGGGGCCAGAAATATCCGGCAGGTGAGAGGGACGTTCTGATGCGTGGATTCCCTGATGATATCGTGGCTGCACTGAGCGAGGCCGAAATTGAGGCGCTCCGGTGCGTGTTCGAAGCGGTCTGCGCCGAGTACGGAATATCGCGGCAGGGCCAACAAATTCAACGGCTGGCGCAATTCCTCATGTGCGAGTTCCGCCGCGGGCCATTGGATGAAGATGGGTTGCTGACCGCCGCTCACGAATTTTATCGCGAACAGGAACGCGAACTTGGAGGCGCAGAGTAGGCAATGCCCGGGCCGGCCGCTGCCGGTCGCCTGGCGAAAAATAAAAGGGAGAGAAATGATGAAATCGCATATCGGGCGTTTCGGATATCAGTTCAGATTTGTTGACTTCATGGTGCGATCGTCACTGGCAGTTTCGCTCTTGGTGATAGGATATGTCACCTTCTACGGAGTTTTCTGGTAGTCGTCAGCGCAACGAGAGCCAGCGGGGGTCGCGGGTAATCGCTACTGCATGATCCTTAAATCGGAATCGATTCATGGATGAAAACCATGCAGGAATTCAAGGTGTTACAGCGATCTTTGTGCGCCTTAAAAGACGCACGGCGTTGTGGGTGTCTTCAACCAGTCTTTTCCCCTTCGGTTCGCCTGATCCCGTTGGCCTCGGCGATGAAGTCGGACAGCATCGGCACATAATCTTCGCCGTGGCCGTTACCGACGGCGTGTGCGAAGGAATTGCGGACAGCCGCGCCGATCGGGTTGGCGGCGCCGGACGCATTGGCGAAGCCGGCGAGATAGCTCATGTCCTTGAAGGCGTTGCGGATCGCGAATTTGTGCGCATTCGGGTCCCGATCTAGTACCCAGCGGAAGAAGGTCTGATAGAAGGGGCAATCCATCCGCCCGCCACGAATGACGCTGTCGAAGACCTGCGGGGTGAGGCCGGCCTTCCTGCCGAGCATCAAAGCTTCGGAATAGAGAGCGGCGTAGCCCATCGCCAGGAAGTTGTTGAGGAGCTTCATCGTGTGGCCGGTGCCGGTCGGCCCGGTATGGATGATGCGGCCGGCGAAACATTCGAGCACGGGCCAGACGCGGCGCACATCGTCCTCAGCGCCGCCGACCATGACGTCGAGGGTGCCGGCGGCAGCATCGGCCGGCGTGCGGCTGAGCGGCGCGTCGATAAGGATGATGCCTCTCCCGGCCAGGTCGTCGGCGAGTTTCGTGGTCACGGAAGGATCGGAGGTCGAACAATCGATGATCGTGACCTTCTTCCCAGCGGCGGCGATGCCTTCCCCGCTCTCGATCACCGACAGCACCTCAGGCGACCCGGTGACGCAGAGGACGATGACGTCGGTTCGCTCGGCCATCTCGCGCGGCGTCTTGACCTCGGTCGCACCCTCGGCGACGAGAGCCTCGACGGGCGCGCGGTTGCGATGCGCCATCACCGCAAGCGGCCAACCCTTCTTCACGATGTTTGTCGCCATGCCCTGACCCATCAGTCCGAGCCCGATGAAACCCACATTCGCCTTCGTCATTGGTCGCCTCCCGGCCGTTGGTCCTGTCTCGTCGTCATCATCCTGCACGATTGAGCGCGTATCGCCAAATTGACCCTCGAGCCTAGTCGCGCAGCGTGATCCACACTGGTGCGTGGTCGCTCGCGCCATCGAGACCGCGAACCTCCCGCTCGATACCTGCGCCACTCAACCGGCGTGTGAGTTTCCGGCTCAAGAGAATATGGTCGAGGCGCAGGCCCGCGTCGCGCTGCCACCGGTTGCGCCGATAATCCCAGAACGTGAAGAGCTGCTCCTCTGGATAGACCTTGCGGAGCGCATCGAGCCAGCCTTGCTCGAGAAGCCGGCGGAATGCGGCGCGGCTTTCGGGCTGGACGAGGGCGTTGTCGTCATAGGAACGGGTCGGGTAGATGTCGCGTGGCTCCGGGACCACGTTGTAGTCCCCAGCAAGGACGACCGGCAGACCGGTCGCCAGCAGTTCGGCGGCATGCAGCCTCAGGCGCTCATGCCAGGCCAGCTTGTAGTCGAATTTCGGTCCTGGCCGTGGATTGCCGTTGGGGGCGTAGAGCGACGTGATCAGAATGCCGTCCACGGCCGCTTCGATATAGCGGCTTTGCGTGTCGGATGGATCTCCGGGCAGCTCGGCGCGCGTCAGGATGGGCTGGCTGCCGCGCGCCAGGATCGCCACGCCGTTCCAGGCGGCCTGCCCGCGCCAGACGGCGCCGTAGCCAGCCGCTTCGATCGCTGATTTCGGAAATTGACCATCCGTTGCCTTCAGCTCCTGCAGGCAGGCCACGTCCGGCTCGGCTGTCGCGAGCCAGGCGAGCAGATTTTCGAGCCGCCGGTTGACGCCATTGATGTTGAAGGTCGCGATCTTCATGCGTTCAGCGCACCAGCCGACCGGTCCAGACGGCAACTCTTTCGGCCATCGTCTTCAGATGATCGGCAGCCGAAAAGCCCGATACGCTCTTGCGGGGCTTGAGGTCGTGATCGCCGTCCTCGAGCCACAAGATTTCGATCGCGTCGGAGAGCGTGTAGCCGGCGACGTCCTCACGCGTGCCGAATTCGTCGCGGGTCCCTTGGCAGATCAATGTCGGCGTCTTCAAGTCGACGAGATGCTTGGTGCGAAGCTTTTCCGGCTTGGTTGGCGGATGAAACGGATAGCCGAGGCAGAGGAGCCCGGCGATTTTTCCGCTCGAATGGAGGTCGTCGGCGATCATGCTGGCGACCCGCCCTCCCATCGATTTGCCGCCGATGACGAGCGGGCTGGTCGCGCCGAGCGCGGCGATGGCCGCCTCGTATTCGGTCTTCAGCGTCTCGGCCCGGGGCGGCGGCTTGCGACCTTCCGAGGTGCGGCGGGCGGCCATGTAAGCGAACTCGAAGCGGGCGACGCGTAAGCCGGCGTCGGCAAGCGCCTTTGCGGTCGCGGTCATCGAAGCCGAGTCCATCGGCGCACCCGCGCCATGCGCGAGGAGAATGGTGACGGGGGCATCATCCGGACCGTCGATCAGGAATTTTTCGCCCATGTCAGCCAGCCGTCCTTGGGAGGAGGTGGAGGTCCACGAACTGCACGCCGCGTTCGGCGGCCCGTGCCCACTCGGAATCCTTGTCGAGTTCGAGATAGCGCCTCCACCAGCGCCGCGCCTCGCCGAGATTGTCAGCGTCGAATTCCAGTTTCGCCAGGTTGAAGATGGCGTCCGCATAGTTGCCGTCGAATTCGATGGCTTTCTGCAGATGCCGGCGAGCGATATCGACCCGGCCGCGTTCGCTCATCAGCCCTGCAAGGTTGAACCACGCCTCGACGAAACTCGGGTCGAGCTTGAGAGCGCGGATGTAGTCATGCGCGGCTTCCACCTGCCGGCCCGCTGCCTTCAGGCAGTTCGCGCGGTTGAAGGCGGCGACGGAGTCCGTTGGATCGATGGCGAGGCAGCGCTGATAGAGTGCGGCTGCTTCGTCGCAGAGCCCTTCCTCCTCGGCGACTTCCGCCCGGGCGAAGAGATCCTCGAGCTCCGCATCGTCGGGCGCTCCAAGATCGAACAACAGTTGCCCGTCGAGTTCGCTGAGGCCCTCGGCGCGGCGGACATAGATCGCGTCGGATCTTTCGTGATGAAGCGAGAGCGCGGTGAGTGCCGCCACGGATCCGGAGCGGTGGACCGATCGCGCAATCGTGCTCCAGGTGGCACCGCTGTCGATCAGGCCGGCATATTTCCGGGCGAGGATCAGGTCGCGGAACGAAAAGGGTTCGCTGTCATGCTCGAAAGCGTCGAACAGCGAAAGCAGGTCGAAGGTGCGTGCGGCAAGCCGCGATTGATCGAGCAGCGACTGTCGCGACAGGGCCGACGCTTCCGGCGCTGTCATCAATCCCAGCAGCCGAAGAAAGCCGTTCTCGCTGAGAGGGCGTCTGTTCTGACCCATCTCGGCGTCGAATCTGGCCTCGATTTCCGCTTCGCTTGCCTTCGAC
Source organism: Sinorhizobium psoraleae (assembly GCF_013283645.1). GTDB lineage: Bacteria > Pseudomonadota > Alphaproteobacteria > Rhizobiales > Rhizobiaceae > Sinorhizobium > Sinorhizobium psoraleae. The sequence continues at coordinate 35,595 of NZ_JABEKV010000003.1, read as the reverse complement.
AGCAGGCTACGGCCGAAGACGAGGTGCGACGTCTGGCGTGTGATGCCGCGCCTCAGATGACCGAGCTGCCGCTCGACTTCGCGCGCTGCCAGCCGGCGGGGAAACGCCGCAAGCGCCCCGACGATGCCGAATGTCTGGCCCGCAACCGCCATCAGACTTTCTTCTTGGCCGCCGGCTTGTCGCTGGTCGTTGCCGCCTTCGCGGTCCGCTTGGCCGCGGGCTCCGCCTTGGCCTTGCTCTTGGCCGGCGGTTTCGACTGCGAGAGGCTCGCCTTCAGAGCGTCCATGAGGTTGATGACATTGCCGCGTTCGGGTGCCGCCGCGATGATCGGCTTGTGGCCCTTGAGCTTCTCGCGGATCATCTGCATCAGCGCGATCTCGTAGCGATCCTCGTAGTTCTTGGGATCGAAGGTCGTCAGCTTCTGTTCGATGAGCGCCCCGGCGAGCTGCAGCATTTCAGGATCAGGGTTCCCGACCGGAATATTGCCGAAATATTCCGCGGTGCCGCGCACTTCGTTAGGGTTCCTGAGCGTGCAGACGAACATGCCGGTCTCGCGCGGACCGATGGTGATCACCCGTTCGCGGCTGGAGAGCACGAGGCGCGCGATCGCCAGCTTGCCGGACTTTCGCAACGCTTCGCGCAGTACGATGAAGGTTTCCTCCGCCATCGCGCCGTCGGGCGCCAGATAATAGGGCGCATCCTGGTAGATGACGTCGACCGAGCCTTCGTCGACGAAGGCTTCGATGTTCATCGTATGGTTGGATTCGATCCTGACGCTCTCGAGGTCGGTGTCCTCGATGATGATGTATTTCTTGTCCTCGTATTCGTAGCCCTTCACCAGATCGGATCGTTCGACCAGCCCGAGCTCCGGATCCACCGGCTTCATGTTGATCCGGTTGTGGGTGTCCTTGTGGAGCTGGTTGAAGCTGATGCGCTCGCTCGAGCTGGTGGCTGGATAAAGCCTGACCGGACAGCTTACGAGACTTAATCTGAGATAACCTTTCCAACTTGCCCTGGGCGCCATGATTGTCTCCTGCGCGGCAACACGAACTACTTCCCCGCCTCGGACAACACGGGCAGATCCCTGGCGAAAGCATCTATTTCCGCCCATGGATCGCCGGACGTGACCAGGAGGCCAGGCAGCGAAGAATAGTTCAAATCCTCCGGAGCGTCGATAGATTCAAGGTCGCCCCAGCTTACCGGGGTTGAGGCCGGCAGGTTCGTCCTCGCGCGAAGCGAGTAGGGGGCGGCCGCGGTGTGACTGCGCGCATTGCGATGGAAGTCGATGAAGATCCGCTTGATGCGCTTGTCCTTGCCCATCGTCGTCGTAAAAACCTCCGGCGCGCTCGCGGCCAGGCGGGTGGCAATCGCGCTTGTCGCCTGATGCACCTTTTTCCAGTTGTGCTTCGGCGCGATCGGCACGACCACGTGGATGCCCTTGCCGCCTGACGTCTTGACGAAGGGAACGAGATCAAGCGCCTCGAGCTCGCGGCGAATGTGGACGGCGGCATCGACCACCTCGCGCCAGCTGATGCCTTCGCCGGGGTCGAGGTCGAAGACGACACGGTCGGCTTTTTCGAGCCGGTCGCGCACCGTGCCCCAGGTGTGAAATTCCACCACGCCGAACTGCGCCAGCGCAAGATATCCCTTGGCGTCCTCGACGGAGAGATAGGACTTCGTTTCGCCTTCCGAGTTGGTCGATTGAAACGTTTGCACCGAGGTCGGCATGCCGGTGAAGGGATGGCGCTGAAAGAAGCAATCCTGCGCTCTTCCAGTCGGGCAGCGCACCAGCGAGACGGGGCGTCCGAGAATGTGCGGCAGCATGAAATCGCCGACGAGTGCATAGTAGACGGCGATGTCGAGCTTGGTCGGTCCGGACCTGCCGAACAGGCGGCGCGTCGGATTGGTGATCGAGATGCTTGCGAGGTCCGCGTCCGAGATGAAGCGCTTTCGCTGTATCGGAGCTGGCGTCGAAAGCTCGACGTCGCGAAGGCCCTTGAATACGGCGTGGCGCAGCGCGTTGTCGGTCGTACGGTTGGAGTAGTGAATGTGCGCCGTCAGCACCGGTCTCACCCAGATGATTTCCTTCGGGGCGCCCTCAAGCTTCGCCGCACCTGCGCGCAGCGGCTCCAACCGGGCGAGCAACTGCTTGAGCATCTCGGCATCGAAACCCGTTCCGACCTTGCCGCGATATTGCAACTCGCCGTCAACCCACTCGCCAAGCGCAAGCGCGGCAAGCCCTTCGGCGGCCTCGGACCTGGTGTATCCGGCGATCACGAAATCGCCGATCTGCAGCGCCTTGGTCTTGGTCCAGGTTTTCGAGCGGCCGCTTTGGTAGGGGGCCGAGGCGCGCTTCGAGACGATTCCCTCGAGCCCCATTTCCGAAGCCTGGTCGTAGAGCCCACGCCCGTCGCTGACGACGTGATCGCTCAGCTGGATGGCCGAGCGCGCGGAGACCTGCCCCGTCAGCAACTCAGCGAGCAACGTCTTGCGCTTTTCGAGCGGAGCGCCCATGAGGTTCCAACCATCGAGATGCAGGAGATCGAAGGCATAAAACACCAGCCTGTTGCCCGCGCCCTCGGAAAGTGCCTCCTGCAGCAGGGCGAACCGGCTGATTCCCTTGTCGTCGGGAACGACGATTTCCCCATCGATGATGGCATCGCGGCAGGGCAGCCGTCGAAAGGCTTCCGGCAGGTCGCCGTAGCGCTTCGTCCAGTCGAGACCACCGCGGGTGATGAGGCGCACTTCGCCGGCGGACAGGTGCGCCATCGTCCGGTAGCCGTCGAATTTGATCTCGTGCAGCCATACTTCGCGCTGACCGGCGCTCCCTGGGGGAACAGCCGTCTGCGTCGCAAGCTGCGGTTCGATGCGGACGGGCGCTGTGCCTTTCACGGCGCCCGGTAGTGCGCTCGGATTGAGCTTGACCGGCTTGACTTGCTTGGCCGGCGGTTTCGGCTTCTCCACCAGTTCCTCGATCCGTCGTCCGGATTTGACGCTCTCGGGGCGCGCAGAGAGGATATCGGTTGTGGCGTCGGCGGCGAGGTCGCGTTCCTTGAACAGGAGCCAGTTGCGCTGATCTTCCTCGCCGGGCTTGGGCTTCAGCCGCGCCAGCATCCAGCCGCCATTGAGTTTCTCGCCCGCAAGACGGAACTTGAAGGCGCCCGTGCGCAAGCTCTTCTCGACGTCGTCCATCGGTGCCCACACGCCCGCGTCCCAGACGATCATCGGGCCGCCGCCATACTCGCCCTCGGGGATGACGCCCTCGAAGTCGATATATTCCAGCGGGTGATCCTCCGTCTCGACCGCGAGCCGCTTGTCAGCCGGATTGAGCGACGGCCCCTTCGGGACCGCCCAGCTTTTGAGCACGTCCCCCACCTGCAGCCTCAGGTCGTAATGGTCGGCCGTCGCATGATGCTTGTGGACGACAAAACGGTTGCCGCTCTCGCCGACAAGACTGCCGGGCGGTTCCGACGTTTTCGAAAAGTCCCTTTTCTTGCGATAGACCTGTAGCTTCGACGTCGCCATGGCCCTACGCTATGGCTTATGGGACGAACCCGCAATATGACGTTCACGTCGACATCGAAAGGATGCGCCGAACATCAAGCGAGGGGACGGGAGAGATGACAGAAAACTATCGCTGGTTGAACCAGCCGGCAAGCTGGCAAGGTGACGAAAAGGCACTGTCGCTCAAGACGGATGGCAATACGGACTTCTGGCGCGAGACCTTCTACGGCTTCGTTCGCGACAGCGGCCATGCCTATCTCCGATCGATCTCCGGCGATTTCACCGCATCCGCCACGATCATGGGCGCCTACGAGCAACTCTACGACCAGGCCGGACTGATGTTGCGCCTCGACGAGGAGAACTGGATCAAGTGCGGCATCGAATATACCGACGGGCTGATGCATTTCAGTGTCGTCGTTACGCGCGGCGTTTCGGACTGGTCGGTAGTCCCTCTTCATGACGCCACGCCGTCCGACGCGGTCGAGGTGCGGCTGACGCGCCATGGCGACGCGGTACGGGTGCAGTTCCGCTTCCGCGACGCGCCCTGGCAGATGGCGCGGCTTTGCCCGTTGTCGGCGGCCGATGCGGAGATCGGTGTCATGGCCTGCTCTCCGGAACGCGCAGGCTTCGAGGCAAACTTCCGCGACTTCAGCGTTGGCCCGCCGATTGCCCGTGCGCTGCACGAGGATTGATGGCTCCACCTAAAGGCACGCGCCAATGCGAATGCACTAGGCGATCGCGCGCGGCGTCAGGCTGACCGGCCGGCAGGACTCGCGGATCATCAGGCGCCCCTGCAGCACGAGCCGGCGCGGTGCCGCCGGGCTCTTGCCTGAAAGGCGATCGAGGATGAGTTGCGCAGCCTGTTCGCCGATCGCCTGAACGGGCTGTGCGATCGTCGTCAGATGCGGCTGGAAAACGTCCGCCCAGGGGAAATCGTCGAAGCTTGCGACGGATACGTCTTCCGGGCACTTAAGACCGATATCGCGGATCGCCTTCATCACGCCGATGACCATCAGGTTATTGGCGGAAAAGATCGCGCTCGGTCTTTCCGTGCTCGTGAGCAGTTGCATCGTCGCCTTGTAGGCATCCTTTTCGCGGAAGTTGCCGATCCGCACGAGATCGTCCTCGTGGGGTAGCTTGGCCGCTTCCAATGCGGCCTTGTAGCCGGCCAGCCGCTCGCGTCCCGTCGACGTTTCGAGCGAGCCCGAAATATAGCCGATGCGGCGATGCCCGAGACCGAGCATATAGAGGGTCGCGTCGTGGACCGCACGGCGGTTGTCGAGCACGACGGCATCGGTGTCGATTCCGTCTAAGAGCCTGTCGATCAGGACGGTCGGCAGATTGGCGCCGGCAATAATGCGCTTCAGCGTTTCGTCGTCTCCGGCAGGCGCGATGATCAGGCCATCCACGCTGCGATCGATCAGGAGTTCGATCTGTTCATCCTGCATCTCGACGTCCTCGTCGTTGCAGCAGAGCATCACCGCGTAGCCGGCGCGATGGAGGACGTCCTGGATCACCGCCACGACGTCGGTGAAGAAGGGGTTGGTGATGTCGGCCACCATCAGGCCGACCGTGCGCGTGGTGCCGAGCTTGAGGCTGCGGGCGATCGCGTTGCGCTTGTAGCCGATGACCTGGATCGCCTCTTCGATGCGGCTACGCAGTTCAGGGCTGACGGGAGCGGACCCGTTGATCACCGCGGAAACCGTCGCCACGGAGACGTTCGCGGCCTTCGCAACGTCGAGCATCGTGGGTGCGGTGGACTTTCGTGAATTCCGGCGACGCTGCGGCATCTTCCATCAAAACGTTTCGAAATGCAGTTGGGAGGAGCTTATGTGAGCCGCGAAAATTGTGCAATAGCTGCGCCATAACTGGATCTTTTAGCCGCTTGACACCTTCGAAACGTTTAGAATAGGCTGCAGGAAATAAGCGAAATAGTCGTGAGATATCGGTGGTAGGGAGGCCGCCAATGTCATGCGCGATGATCTTCCGACGTTGCCGGGTTCCAACTCGCAGGCAAGCGACGCGCGGCGCGTCGTCCTGACAGCCGAGGCGATTTCCAAATCCTTCGGCGGCATTGCCGCGCTCAAGGAGGTGCGGTTCGATCTGCGCGCCGGCGAAATCCACGCCCTGATGGGCGAAAACGGCGCCGGCAAGTCGACGCTGATGAAGATCTTTTCTGGTGTCTATCCCGATTATGACGGCCTCGTGCGCGTCGACGGGGCGCCGGTGCGCTTCTCGAGCGTCCGGGATGCAGAGGCGGCCGGGATCGCCATCATTCATCAGGAGCTGAACCTCGTTCCGGAGCTCCGCGTCGCCGACAACATCTTTCTCGGCCGCGAGCGCGTGATCGCCGGCCTTTTCGTCGATCGCAAGGCAAGCCTCGATGCGTCGAGCGTGTTGCTGCGTCGTCTCGGTATCGACCTCGATCCCGAGGCGCGCGTCGGTCAGCTGAGAGTCGGTGAGCAGCAGCTTGTCGAGATTGCCAAGGCGCTCTCTCTCGAGGCGCGCATTCTGATCATGGACGAGCCGACCTCGGCGCTTTCGCCCGGCGAATGCCAGCGGCTCTTCAAGATCATGCGACAGCTTGCTGCCGACGGCGTCGGCATCGTCTATATTTCCCATCGTATCGACGAGGTGATGCATTTGAGCGATCGCATCACCGTCTTTCGCGATGGCCGGCATGTCTGGACCCGGCCGAGGGCCGATCTCGATGAGGACTCGGTCATCGCCGCCATGGTCGGCCGCAGCCTGCTCGACGCTGAGCGCGTAGAACGGCCAACGAGCGGCGATCCCGTGTTGTCCGTGCGTGGTCTCTCGCTTTCGACGTCGAGCCGGCACGGCTGGCGCGACGTGCTGAAGGGTGTGAACTTCGACGTCAGCGCCGGCGAGATCCTGGGCATCGGGGGGCTGCTTGGTGCCGGGCGCACCGAAATCCTGGAAACGATCTTCGGTTCGAGTGAAGGCCGGCGCGGCGGCGAGATCTATCTCGATGGCACGCCGGTCGACATCCGCTCCCCGCTCGATGCGCGCCGCCTCGGCATCGCGCTGGTGACGGAGGATCGGAAAACGCAAGGGCTGCATCTCCACGATTCGATCACGGATAATGTGGCCCTGCCGTTGGTCGGCCGGTTGGCGCGTTTCGGTTTGCGGTCGTTCGATGCGGAGAATTCGCTCAGCAAGAAGGCCGTGCAGACGCTTGGCGTACGCTGCGGCAGCATCGACCAGGTCGCAGGGACGCTTTCGGGCGGCAATCAGCAGAAGGTGGTGATCGGCAAGTGGCTCGCCACCGGCCCGCGCGTGCTTCTCCTCGACGAGCCGACACGCGGTATCGATGTCGGCGCGAAACGGGAGATCTACGATCTCGTCTTCTCGCTTGCCGGAGAGGGGCTGGCGATCGTGGTCGTGAGCTCTGAATTGCCGGAGCTCTTGCACCTTGCCGACCGTATCCTGGTGATGGCTGAAGGCCGTCAGACGGGGCTTATCCCGCGCGAAGAGGCGAGCGAAGAACGCCTCATGCAGCTCGCCGCTCCGCGGGGCGGTGTGCTTGGAAGGGCCGTTGCATGACATTTCTGAGACTTCTCTCCCAGACGAAACTCTATTGGGGTCTGATCGCCATCTTCCTGATAGGCGTTCTCTCCTCGCCTGTGACCTCGTCGGGCAGAAACATCTTTCTATCTTCCGGCAATCTTCTCGACGTGCTGCGGCAAGTTTCGACCACCGGGCTCGTCGCCACCGGCATGACGGCCGTCATCCTCACCGGCGGGATCGATCTCTCCGTCGGTTCGATGATGGCGATCTGCAGCGTCGTTTGCGCCATGCTCCTGACGGTGCCCGGCGAAACCCCGGCGGTTTTCCTGGGAATTCCGGCTGTCGGCCTCGCCTCGCTTCTTGTCGGCGCGGTCGTCGTTCGCTTCGTTTTCCTCAACATCGAGAAAGCGCGGAGTGGGGAAGCCAATGTCAGGGAGGTGCACCTCGATCGGGTGCGTGGCACGCTCCTACCTGCGGTTGGCGGCATCCTCTTGTGCGCGCTGGTGCTGAGCTTTCTGCTGCCGCAGGTGCAGACGAAATTCGGCGTGCTCGGCGTCCTCCTGGTCGCGCCTGCCGTGGGCCTGCTTTTCGGCACGATCAACGGCGCCATCATCGTCGTCGGCAGGTTGCAGCCGTTCATCGTCACCCTGGCGATGATGGTGACGGCACTTGGCATCGCGCGCCTCACAGCCGGTCAGAACAATGCGGTGCTGCCGGTTTACACCGGGACCAACGCCACTGCCGATTTCGACGTGCTTCGCCAGCTCGTCTTCGGCATTGTGCCGATGCCGGGCATTTTCTTCATCGTGGCAATCATTCTTTACAGCGTCGTTCTGCGCTTCACGCCCTTCGGTCGGTACGTTTATGCGATCGGTGGAAACGAGGAGGCGGCGCGGCTCTCCGGCATCAATGCCGGGCGGGTGAAGATCATCACCTATGCTATCTCCGGACTGCTCGCCGGCATCGCGGCGGTGCTCTATGTGGCCCAGTATCGGCAGGGCAAGCCGGACGCCGGCGCAGGACTGGAACTCGACGCAATCGCGGCCGTGGTGATCGGCGGCACGAGCCTTATGGGCGGGCGGGGCAGCCTTGCCGGGACGTTCTGCGGCGTCCTGATCTTCGGGCTGCTCTCCAATATCCTGCAGCTTCACAACATCAACTCCAATCTTCAGCTGGTGCTGAAGGGCGTGATCATCATCGGCACGGTGCTCGTTCAGGAGCGCAACGCCTACGATGTGCTTGCCCATTTGCGGCTGACAAGCCGACGCTCGGCGCAAAGCGAAACGGCCGCGGAGGAGCGGCCGTCAAGAGAGACCCTGTCTCTAACCATGGGAGGAAAAGAAGAATGAAACGTCGTGACATCATGAGACTGGCGGCCATTGCGGCCGTTCTCGCGGCCTCCACCGCCCTCTTGCCGGGCAAGGATGCGCTCGCCCAGGACAAGAAGTGGCGGATCGGTTTCAGCCAGGCAACGACCATCGAGCCGTGGCGCGCGCAGTTTAACAAGGACATCATCGCAGAAGCGGCGAAGCATCCGGAAGTCGAGCTCATCATCACGGATGGCGAAGACAAGACGGAAAAACAGGTGGCGGACGTCGAAAACCTGATCCGTCAGGAAGTCGATGCGCTGCTCATATCACCTAAGGAATCGGCCGGTCTGACGGGCGTTGTCCAGCAGGCGATCGACGCGAAGATCCCGGTTTTCGTTCTCGACCGCAACGTCGAGACCGACCAGTACACCCAGTTCGTCGGCGGCGACAACAAGCTGATCGGACGGGCGGCCGGCGAACACGCCGTGGAGCTCCTCGGCGGCAAGGGCAAGGCTGAGGGCAACATCGTCGAGATCTGGGGCGGCATGGGCACGCAACCGGCACACGACAGGCACGATGGCTTCCACGAATTCACCGACAAGGAGCCGGGCATCAAGCACCTGCTCGACCAACAGTCCGGCGATTGGAAGCAGGACCAGGCCTATAACATTATGGCGACCGCACTCCGCAACAACGAGAAGATCGATCTCGTCTACGGCCATAATGACCCGATGGCCTACGGAGCCTATCTGGCGGCGAAAGACGCTGGCCGTGAGAAGGAAATCAAGTTCCTCGGCATCGACGCGCTGCCGGGTGAAGGCGTGACCTGGGTCAACAACGGCGAACTCACCGCGACCTTCCTCTATGCGACGCCCGGTGCCGAGGGGCTTCGCCAGGCAATCAAGTTCCTGAACGGCGAGAAGGTCGAAAAGACCGTGACGCTCGACACGATGACCATCACCAGGGAAAATGCCGCGGAGATCATGAAGGCAAACGGCCTCTAAACGCAGCATACCGGGCGGCGTAATGCCGCCCGGTATGCTGTTGAAACATCGCCTCAGCGTGGCGCCCACCGGGACCAAAGCTTTGCAAGAGCATCCGGGCAAGCTGGTCGGCGCAGTGGCAAAATCGCAACTACAACGTGCTATGCCCTGCAGCGATAACGCCGCAGAGCATGCAGCTCTTGCATTCCGTCCCGTGACACGGTTTTGTTACAAAATCGTCACAATCCGGGAGAAGGAGCATGTTCGACGGTAAGATCGAACTGTCGGATTGGCACCACTGCGCCGCAGGACATCAGCGTAGCATCTTCGCGCATCCGCTCTATCCAAATGTTTTGATAAAGGTTCTGAAACCGGAATCGAGGGGAGAGGGCGGCACGCGGCGGTCGAAGAGGAGGTTTCGTTTCCTCAACAGGTTCAAGCGCTTCGGGGCGTATCGGACCTTTCAACGTGAGGTCGATGAATTCCTTGAGCAGGCGAGAAGGTTCTCCCTTGCCGATCGTGTCGAACTTCCCATCCCGAGAATATTCGGTTTCGCCAATACCGATTATGGCCTCGGTTTGATTGTCGAAAAGATAGCGATGAGCAATGGTGGGCTCGCTCCCACCCTGCGTGAATTGGCGCTTTCGGGCCGATTGACCGCAACACATCTCCAGATGATCGATGAGCTCTTCGAACGCTTCTGCCGGCTGCACATCGTCATGATGGACGTCAATCCCGGCAATTTCGTCGTCACGGATCGCCGGGGATTCGAGGAACTCATCTGCGTCGATGGTACTGGAGAAAAGAGTCCTCTGCACATATTCGCCTTCAGCCGCCGTATGAACGAAGCAAGGCTCCGGCGGATGCGCGCGAAGTTGCTTACGAAGCTTGCCGGAACCCTGGCATGCTCCGCCGCGGTGAGTGGAGATGAAAGTGTCCGCGCCGCCCTCGGACGGTACCAGCGGCAGGCAGACCAGCGAACTCGCTCGATAGGCCTTTCGCCGGATCCCGCCCACTGACCGCGCCTTTCGTGCCGATATCGGCGCTGGACGGGGAGCGGCCGCCTTCCTGCGAGCGGTTGAGAGCACGTTCGACGCCTTGCCACCGATGAGCGCCTTACGCGCGAGATACTGCGCCGGATCGAAGCAAGCCAGCGAGACGGCGGCGATTTACGGCGACAAAGATGCTATGCCTGACTAAAGCCCAAACCCGCCAGGCGCACCCTGGGCGACACTTGGAAACCACATGCCCTCGGCACCACGCCAGCCGACAATCGGGATGTCGCACTTGCGATCGAACTTGCCGATAGGTGCCTGGCGTATACAATTCTCCTCGGTCCGGAATTTGTGGCCGGGAATCTGGATCGTACTGTCTTGCGCATAGGAGATGGCGCATGATGACAGGGCCAGCGCCGTCAAGGCGGACAGGGTGCTCTTCGGCATAGTAAGTTCTCCCCCATTTCAGCAAATGCTGATTTTACATCAGACGGGGAAGGTTGGCCTTTAGCCTTTCCGAACTAGCTCGGACGGAGCACGTCTCCGCTCTTGGCGCAGACGGAGTCCAATTGCTCTTGATATCGTTTGCGCTGCTATTATCATGCGGTTATGCGACGTTCGAAGCGGTTCCCTTGAATGGAACGGGCGAGAGCCCAAGCAGGATGACGAATACGTCGCGATCGGAGCTGCAGCGGACCCGGCCAATCCATCTGCAGCTCTGTCTATTTTGAGGGTCAAAACTCCCGAATTTTGCGGCTACCGCTTCCTTAAGCTCATTGAAAACAATGGGCTTAAGCTCCGTCTATTTCGTCCCTTAGTGCATCACCGACAGCGCGGCGGCGAAGAAATCCTCGCCACCGAAATTACCCGACTTCAGGGCCAGAAGCATGTCGCCCTGGGGGTTGCCGATCGTCCGGAGCACCGGCACGCCGGGTGCGATTTCCGGGCCGATCAGAAAGGCCGGGATGGCAAGCTGATCCACCGCCGCACCGGAGGTTTCGCCGCCGGCGACGACGAGACGCCGCACGCCTCTTGCCACCAGTTCGGCAGCGATGGCCGAGGTTGCGGCCTCGATCGCGCGCCCCGAAATCTCACGCCCATAGCGCGATTGCAGCCGGGAAACGGCCTCCGGCGTTGCGCTTGCGGCAATGATGATGGGGCCCGCGTCCATTCGCTCTCCCGCCCAGGAAAGCGCGGCGGAGATCTCGTCCGGCGCTGCGGTGAGCAGTTTTTCGGGGTCGAGCCTCAGGACCGGCATTGACTGTTCGGCGACGGCAAGCTGGCGAAGGGTCGCCTTGGAGCAACTGCCGGCGATGATGGCGGCATGCCCGCCGACGGGGCGGATGGCATCAGCCGCGGCGGTGGCCTTCGGCGGCACGCGACCGGAACGCACCAGTGCGCGCGCGAGCCCGAGGCCGAGACCGGATGCGGCGGTCGAGACCGGTGTCTCGAGTGCCGCTTCGCCGAGGATTTCGAGGTCACGCTCGAAGATCGCGTCCGCGATTGCCGCTGTGACGCCTTCTGCCCTGAGCTTATCGAGCCTCGCCCGCACTGCAGGCGCCCCGGCCGATACCGTCGCCAGGTCGACAAGCCCGATGCGGCCGCATGATTGCCGAGCCATGACGCGAACCAGATTGGCGTCGTGCATGGGATTGAGCGGATGATCCTTCAGCGGACTTTCGTTCAGCGGCTCCGTGCCCACGAAAAGGTGCCCGAGATAGACGGTGCGTCCCGTCTCCGGGAAGGCGGGCGTGACCAGCACGACGCCGCCGCCTGCCGCAGTGCTGAGGGCCTCCGTGACCGGGCCGATATTGCCGGCGTCGGTGGAATCGAAGGTTGAGCAGATCTTGTAAAGCACATGGCCGGCGCCGTGGTCGCGCAACCACTGCTCGGCTTGGCCCGCAGCCACGACGGCTTCATCGGCCGGGACCGAGCGGATCTTCAGCGACACCACGACGGCGTCCACATCGGGCAATGCCAGCGACGGATCGGGAATGCCGACCGTCTGCACGGTGGTCAACCCGTTCTTCGTCAGCGTGTTTGCGAGGTCCGAGGCGCCGGTGTAATCGTCAGCGATCGATCCGAGTAGGATGGTCATCAGCTAGCTCCGGGAAAACGGCTTGAACCAGTCAAGGCCGTCCAGTGTCCGGCCGCGCGGGACATATTCGCAGCCGACGAAGCCATCATATCCGAGCCTGTCGATTTCCTCGAACAGATAGGCATAGTTCAGCTCCTCGCCGTCGGGTTCATGGCGGGAGGGGATGCTCGCGACCTGAATGTGGCCGGTCATCGGCAACAGGCGACGCAGCGCCATCGTGACGTCGCCGTGCAGGATCTGGCGGTGATAGATGTCGAACTGGAGCTTGAGGTTCGGCAGGTCGAGTTCTGCGATAAGCCGCTCGGCCGTGCCAAAGTCGTTGAGGAAATAGCCCGGCATGTTTCGTCCGTTGATCGGTTCGATGAGCAGATCGATGCCGATCTCCGCCAGCCGTTCGGCTGTGTAGACAATGGAGCGCCGGTAGCAGGATGCGGCTTTTTCGTCCTCGCTGTCGGCGAGGCCCGCCATCAGGTGCAGCCGTTTAACGCCGGTCGCAGCGGCATAGTCGAGCGCCCGTGCCACGCCGGACGTCAGTTCATCGAAGCGGCCGGGCAGCGCTGCGATGCCGCGCTCGCCGGCCGCCCAATCACCGGGAGGCAGGTTGAACAGCGCCTGTTGCAGGCCGTTGCGGGCGAGCCGCTCGGCGATGGCATCCGGCGCAGCCTCGTAGGGAAACAGATATTCGACGGCGGTAAATCCTGCGTCCGCTGCCGCGTCGAAGCGATCGAGGAAGGACCACTCGTTGAACATCAGCGTCAGGTTGGCGGCAAAGGCGGGCATTGTCGCGTCCTATTCGTTCTCTGAGTTGGAGCCGGGCAGCGCCGCGCCTGAAAGCTGGGCGTAGAGCCGGGCGAGGGAGGCATCGTCGTCGCGTCCCATGCCCGCGCCGGCAGCGGCAAGATACATCTGCAGCGCCGCGGCCGCGAGCGGCACTGGGTAGCGCTCCGACCGGGCCATGTCCTGGACGATGCCGAGATCCTTGACGAAGATCTCGATGGCGCTCCGGGGCGTATAGTCTCCGGCAAGCACATGCGGCACGCGGTTTTCGAACATCCAGGAATTGCCGGCGGATGCGGTGATCACCTCGTAGACCTTGCCGAGATCGAGCCCCTGTTTGGCGGCGAAGCTTATCGCTTCGCAGGCGGCCGCGATGTGGACGCCGGCAAGAAGCTGGTTGATCATCTTGAAGGCGGCTCCGGTCCCCGCCGTGTCTCCCAGTTCGTAGACCTTGGCCGCCATGGCCTCGAGGGCCGGGCGTGCTGTTTCGAAGGCGGCTTTCGAACCGGACGCCATGATTGTCAGTTCGCCGCTGGCCGCCTTTGCCGCACCCCCGGAAATCGGCGCGTCAAGGTAGTGGAACCCAAGCGCCTCGGCCCGTTGTGACAGGTCCCTTGCGACGGCCGGATCCATCGTTGCCGAGGAAACGAACACCGCGCCAGGCTTGATCGCACCGGCGATTCCTTCGGGGCCGAACAATATTGCCTCGGTCTGCGCAGCGTTGACGACCACGGAGACGATGATATCGGCCCCCCGCGCCGCTTCGGCGGCCGTGTCCGCGCCGCGGCCGCCTTCGGCGACGAACCGTTCGACCGCAGCTGGCATGATATCGTAGCCGACAACTTCGAGGCCCGCATGTTTCATCGACCGGGCCATGCCGAACCCCATCGAGCCGAGGCCGATCACGGCGGCAAGTGCGGTATTTTCTGCGTGCGATGACATGGCGACATGCCCCAATCGAGGTAGGAGGTTGCGATATTCCGGTTGCCTGTTTCGGTGCCGGCAGCTCTTTTTAGTTCGTTTTGGCAGCGCTGCCAAACTGAAATTGGTAGCGCTGCCAAAAAATCTTGCTATTGATTTGGGCAAGAAATGCAAGGCGGCAATCTTGCTGGAAGGCACGCTTTGAACGTGAACCCGGAAACCAGGTACCAGACCATGGTGACGCTTGCGAAGGTCGCCGAAGCGGCCGGCGTCGGCGAGAGCACGGTTTCGCGCGTTCTGCGAAACCATGGCTCGTTCTCGCGCAAGACGCGGGACCGGGTGATGGAAGCGGTCGAACGGCTTGGCTACGTTCCGAACCGGATCGCCGGGACGCTGGCTTCCGCCGGATCGCGTCTCGTCGCGCTGGTCATTCCGTCGCTGACGAACATCGTGTTCGCCGATGTGTTGCGCGGCGCGAGCGGTATATTGGAGGAAAGCCAGCACCAGGCCGTTTTTTCCGTGACCGATTACGATCCGGAAAAGGAGGAGGCGCTGGTTGCCGCGATGCTTGCCTGGCGGCCGACGGCGGTAATGCTGGCCGGCTTCGAGCACACCGAGAGCACGGTGAAGATGCTGCGGGCGAGCGGCTGCCGTGTGGTGGAATTGCTTGATCTCGACGGTACGGCACTGGACCTTGCCGTCGGCTTTTCGAACCGGGCGGCTGGAGCCGCCTCGGCCGATTTTCTGTTGAGACGCGGTTATCGCCGGATCGGCTATGTCGGCCATGATCCCGACCGTGACACCCGCGCCGCGAAGCGCTTTGCCGGCTTCCGAGAGACGCTCGGCGCCGCCGGGGTTCCGCTCGTCGACCGTGAAATTCACGCCGGCGCCTCCTCGGTGGAAAGCGGACGATCGGGGCTGGAGCGGCTGCTCGCGAGGACGCCCGACCTCGATGCAGTCTATTTCTCGAACGATGATATGGCGCTTGGCGGCTATTTCCATTGTCTGGCGCACGGTATTCCGATCCCCGCGCGCCTGGCACTTTTCGGCCATAACGGCCTCGACATTGGCCGGGTTACACCGCAGCCGCTCTCGACCATCCGCACGCCCCGGGTTGTGACCGGGCAGGTGGCGGCGGAACTCGTTGTCGCGGATGCACCGTCGCAGGTCGTCGACCTCGGCTTTGAGTTGATCGAAGGGGCGACCGCCTGACAGAAAGGGATTGCCATGTCCGAGAACCGCCTGCGCGAGGAAATCTGCCGATACGGGCGATCGCTTTTCGAGCGGGGCCTGACGCCCGGTTCGTCGGGCAATATTTCGGTCAGGCTCGATGATGGCGGCTGGCTGGTGACGCCCACCAATGCTTCGCTCGGCTTTCTCGATCCCGCCCGCATTTCCCGCCTCGACGCCGCGGGACGACTCGTCTCCGGAGACAAGCCGACCAAGGAAATTCCCCTTCACTCCGCCCTTTACGAGTCGCGCGGCAGCGCCCGCGCGATCGTCCACCTCCATTCCACACATGCGGTGGCGCTCACCATGCTGCCGGAGATCGATCCGCGCGCCGCACTGCCGCCGATGACGCCCTATTATCTGATGCGCGCTGGTGAAACCGCCCTCGTGCCCTACTATCGCCCCGGCGACCCGGCGGTTGCCGATGCGATCCGTGGACTTGCAGGCAAGTACTCCTCGGTGCTGCTTGCCAATCACGGTCCAGTGGTGGCGGGCGGCACCCTGGAGGCGGCGGTTTTCGCCACCGAGGAACTCGAGGAAACGGCGAAGCTCTATCTGCTTCTGCGCAATCTCAATCCGCGCTATCTCAGTCCGGAGCAGGTCGCTGATCTTGCGAGAACCTTCGGGCTCGACCTGCCGTCCCTTGATGGTCATGAAGGGCATGATAACGACTGAGTGGTCGGAAGCCGGTCTTGGCCGGAAGGTCATGCGAACTGTTATGCGCCGCACAAGAAGCACACGCATTTTTGGTGCGGTGCCGCGACGAACTGACCTTGACCGCGTCCTCATTTGAGATGTCTATTTGTATTACTGATCCGGTGGACCAACCAGTAGATCAGTCGGAGGCGTGACGCAGTGAACGGCAGTCCCATACTCACGCAAATGCCGAAAGTCGGGCGGAGCCTCGAACGCCGCACCGCGCGTGACGTGATTGCCGACAAGCTGATGGTTCTCGTCGCGACCAACATGCTGCGTCCGGGCGACGAACTTCCCGGCGAGCGGGAACTCGCCAACGTGCTCCATGTCAGCCGTGAGACGGTGCGCGGCGCGATCCAGACGCTTGCGGCGCGCGGAATCATCGAGGTCTCGCAAGGCAGCCGCAGTCGGGTCGCCAATGTCGATCTCAGCGACGTGACCGTGACGATCGCCTCGCCAAACGCCATCGACAGCTATGATCTCGAGGCAGTCCATGCCGCAAGGCTCCACATCGAGTTGAAGGTCGTTGGCGACGCTGCCGAAAACATCGACGAGGACACGTTGCGCAAGCTGGAGACCCTCCTCGAAGCGCAGCGCCTCGGCGGAGACGACGCCATGCGCTTCCTGATCTGCGACCGCGAATTTCACGTCGCGATCTATCGGGCGTGCGGCAATCCGTTGCTCTCCGATTTCGTCACCGACCTCTACACCTACATGATGAATTACCGGCGAAGCGCGATGTCGCGACCCGGTGCGATAGGGGCGAGCTACAAGGATCACAGTGACATCGTGGAAGCGCTTGCACGGCGCGACCGCGAAGCGGTCGTCGCGGCGTTTCGCCATCATCTCATGCGAATCTACGAGACGACGAAGGAACTGCTCGCAGAGGTCGGACGAGCGGAAAGAAGCATGGGCAAGGGTGCAAAGACACGCTGAACCCGGAAGGTTTCGGGGATCGAACGGGAGGTTCGCTGCGAATGCATGTCATGGTCATAGGTGCGGCCGGAATGATTGGCCGCAAACTGGTCGAGAAACTCGCCGCTGAGCCGGACGCTCTCGGCTACGAAGTCGCCAAGCTGACGCTCGCGGACGTCATCGAGCCGTCGGTTCCGCCTGGGCTTGCCTCGATTTCGAAGACGCTCGCGCTCGACCTGTCGTCGGAAGGGATAGCGGCGCGGCTCATAGCATCGCGACCTGACGTGATCTTCCATCTGGCGGCGATCGTCTCCGGCGAGGCGGAGGCGGATTTCGACAAAGGCTACCGCGTCAATCTCGACGGCACGCGAGCGCTCTTCGAGGCTATTCGCCATGAAAGCCGCAACGAAGCCTATTTCCCACGCCTGCTCTTCGCCTCGTCGATTGCCGTCTTCGGCCAGCCTTTCCCGGAAAAGATCGGCGACGAATTCTTCACGACGCCGCTGACGAGCTACGGCACGCAGAAAGCCATCTGCGAATTGCTGCTCGCCGACTATACGCGGCGCGGCATCTTCGACGGCATCGGTATCCGCCTGCCGACCATCTGCATCCGGCCGGGCAAGCCCAACAAGGCGGCGTCAGGCTTCTTCTCGAACATTCTGCGCGAGCCGCTCGTCGGGCAGGAGGCGGTGTTGCCGGTGGACGAGAATGTCCGCCATTGGTTCGCAAGCCCGCGCTCGGCGGTCGGTTTCTTCGTCCATGCAGCGCGCATGGACACTGCGAAGATCGGGCCACGGCGCAACCTGACCATGCCGGGCCTGTCGGCGCTGGTCGGCGAGGAAATCGCGGCCCTCGGGCGAGTTGCCGGCGAGAAGGCCGTGCGCCTTATCCGCCGCGAACCGGATCCCGTCATCTCCTCGATCGTCGCCGGCTGGGCCACTGATTTCGACGCCCGGCGCGCGCGCGAGCTCGGTTTTACGGCAGAAAGCAATTTCGACGAGATCATCCGGATCCACATCGAGGACGAACTCGGAGGAAAGATCTGACATGGCTCGAGGCATGAGAACTGGCGAAGGCAAGATCGCGCTGGTGACGGGCGGCGGCACAGGCGTTGGGCGCGGTATTGCGCAAGCGCTGAGCAATGAAGGCTACGTGGTCGTCATCACCGGCCGCCGGTCGGACGTGCTGGCCGCAGCCGCGAGAGAGATTGCGGCGGAGAGCGGTGGCGTTGTTCGGGCGGTTGCCTGCGATGTCGGCGACCCGGGCGAGGTCAAGGACCTCTTCGATGCGGTGCGGGCAGAGTTCGGCCGGCTTGATCTGCTCGTCAACAATGCCGGCACGAATGTGCCGCCGGTTCCGCTGGAAGAGGTGACCTTCGAACAATGGAGCGCCATCGTCGCGGCGAACCTGACGGGAGCCTTCCTCTGCACGCAGCAGGCATTCCGGCTGATGAAGGCGCAGGAGCCGCGCGGCGGAAGGATCATCAACAACGGCTCGATTTCCGCGAGCACCCCGAGGCCGAATTCCGCCCCCTATACCGCGACCAAACACGCGATCACGGGTCTGACGAAATCCACGGCGCTCGATGGACGAGTTCATGACATCGCATGCGGCCAGATCGATATCGGCAATGCGGCGACCGACATGACGCAAAAGATGAGCACGGGCGTGATGCAGGCCAATGGCGAGATCGCGGCCGAGCCGACCATTCCCGTCGCGCATGTCGCCGAGGCCGTCGTCTACATGGCGAGCCTGCCGCTGACGGCCAACGTGCTGACCATGACCGTCATGGCGACGAAAATGCCGTTGGTCGGCAGGGGATAGGAGAATTCAAGAGGTCGCGTGAGCACGGGGAGGGGAACGACCGGACCGCGCGACCATGGGCAGATCCTGGGAGGAACGCATATGGCAGCCGTAGACTTCGTCGATGTCAGAAAATCGTTCGGTGCCTTTCCCGTCATCAAAGGCGTGAACATCGAAATCGAGGACGGCGAATTCGTCATTCTCGTCGGTCCTTCCGGCTGCGGAAAATCCACGCTGCTGCGGATGCTGGCGGGACTTGAAAACATCTCCGCGGGCGAAATCCGCATTGGCGACCGGGTCGTGAATTCGCTGCCGCCGAAGGACCGCGACATTGCCATGGTGTTCCAGAACTATGCGCTCTATCCGCATATGACGGTCGCCGACAACATGGCCTTCTCGCTGATGCTCGCCGGTTCGTCCAAGGCGGATATCGACAAGCGCGTCGGCGCGGCGGCGGAGATCCTCGGCCTGTCGAAGCTGCTCGATCGCTACCCGCGCCAGCTTTCCGGCGGCCAACGCCAGCGCGTCGCCATGGGCCGGGCGATCGTGCGCGACCCGCAAGTTTTTCTCTTCGACGAACCGCTTTCGAACCTCGATGCGAAACTGCGCGTGGCCATGCGCGCAGAGATCAAGGAACTGCATCAGCGCCTGAAAACCACCACCGTCTACGTCACTCACGATCAGATCGAGGCGATGACGATGGCCGACAAGATCGTCGTCATGCATGACGGCATCGTCGAGCAGATCGGCGCACCGCTCGATCTCTATGACAACCCGGCCAATCTCTTTGTCGCCGGCTTCATCGGCTCGCCGGCGATGAACATGCTCAAGGGCAGGCTCGATCCGGCCAATGCCAACGCATTCCTCACGCAGGACGGCACGGCGCTGCCGGTGGCGCGTCCGGCCGCCGCCGCAAGCGGACGCGAGCTCGTCTATGGTCTCAGGCCCGAATACATGGCCTTGGACCCGAACGGCCTGCCCGCCGAGATCGTGGTGATCGAACCGACCGGCTACGAGACGCAGATGATCGTCCGGCTCGGCGGCAACGATGTCACCTGCGTCTTCCGTGAAAGGGTGACCGCCAGGCCCGGCGAGACGATCCGTCTTTCGATCGATGCCGCGCATGTTCACCTGTTCGACGCCGAGAGCGGACGACGCTTGTTCGATTGATGCTGCGCGGAGAGGCAGCCCGGGGGAAGAGGAGCCTCCGGTCTTGATCGCGCGGAGATGTCCGGCAGGGGCTGGGCATCATTGCCGCCGCATTCGCCAAGCGGGACGGTGAATGCCGGGAAGGACGTGCTCCCGCTTTTCAAGGAGGAGTATCATGCCAATAAAGAGACGTGACTTTCTCGCAGCCTCCGCTGCTCTCGCCGGTGTCGCCGGCCTTTCGCCACTCGGCATCCGGCCGTCCTTCGCGCAAGCCGCTGAGCCGAGCTACAAGCCGGAGGAAGGCGCGAGCCTGCGGCTTCTGCGCTGGACACCTTTCGTCAAGGGCGACGAGGATGCCTGGCTCGCCAATACGGCGAAGTTCACCGAAGCGACCGGTGTTCAGGTGCGCATCGACAAGGAAAGCTGGGAAGATATCCGTCCGAAGGCCGCGGTCGCCGCGAATGTCGGCTCGGGTCCCGACATGGTGATGTGCTGGTTCGACGATGCGCACCAATACCCGGACAAGCTCGTCGACCTGACGGAACTGGCGAACTATCTCGGCGGCAAATATGGCGGCTGGTACGACGGCGTGAAGGGCTATGCAAGCCGCGGCGACCAGTTCATCGCCATGCCGCTGACGGCGATCGGCAACGCCATCTGCTATCGGGACAGCCACATGAAGGCGGCAGGCTTCAGCGAATTCCCGAAGGACACGGCGGGCTTCCTCGAACTCTGCAAGGCCATGAAAGCCAAGGGAACGCCGGCCGGCTTCCCGCATGGCAAGGCTGTGGGCGACGGCAACAACTACGCCCACTGGCTGCTCTGGAGCCATGGCGGCAAGATGGTCGACGAGAGCGGCAAGGTCACGATCAACAGCCCGGAGACGCTCGCAGCGATCAACTATGCCAAGGCGCTCTACGAGACTTTCATTCCGGGCACCGAAAGCTGGCTCGACATCAACAACAACCGCGCCTTCCTCGCCGGACAAGTGTCGCTCACAGCCAACGGCGTCTCGCTCTATTATGCGGCAAAGAAGGACCAGGCGCTCGCGGAACTGGCCGCCGACATCCGCACCACCAACTTCCCCGTCGGCCCGGTTGGCCAGAGCGTCGAACTGCACCAGACGAGTTCGCTGCTGCTCTTCAGCCACACCAAATATCCGGAGGCGGCAAAGGCCTACATCAAGTTCATGATGGAAGCCGACCAGATGAATGCCTGGATCCAAGGCTCCAGCGCCTATTGCTGCCAGCCGCTGAAGGCCTTCGCCAACAACCCGGTCTGGACGTCAGATCCGATCCACGCGCCCTATGCGCGCGCTTCGGAAACGTTGCGTCCGAACGGTTACGCCGGACCACTCGGCTATGCCTCGGCCGGCGTCATGGCGGATTACGTGCTGGTCGACATGTTCGCGACGGCAGTCACCGGGCAGATGACGCCGGAAGACGCCGTTGTCGAGGCCGAACGGCGGGCAAACCGTTACTATCGCGTCTAGCCATCTTGGGCGGCTCTTGATCGGGCCGCCCAACACCGGAAAGGCGCCGACGAAACATTGCCGGCGCTAAACTGCGAGATCTTCCGCGGGAGAAGTTCGATGCCCACAGCACCATCCGGAAAGCAGCCATCCGTCATGGCTTCGCTCATGCAGAACAACAACGTGCTCGGCTTCCTGTTCATGCTGCCGGCAGCTGTGTTCCTCGTCTGCTTTCTCACCTATCCGCTCGGGCTCGGCGTCTGGCTCGGTTTCACAGACACGCGCATCGGCCGCGACGGCATCTTCATCGGGCTTGAGAACTATGTCTTCCTTGCCGAGGACTCGGTCTTCTGGCTCTCGGTCTTCAACACGCTGCTCTACACCTCGGTCGCCTCGATCCTGAAGTTCGGGCTTGGCCTGTGGCTTGCTCTCCTGCTTAACGAAAACCTGCCGTTCAAGTCATTTTTCCGGGCGATCGTGCTGCTTCCTTGGGTTGTACCGACAGTGCTTTCGGCGCTTGCCTTCTGGTGGATCTACGATTCGCAGTTCTCGATCATCTCCTGGTCGCTGATGCAGCTAGGCCTCATCGACGGACCGATCAACTTCCTCGGCGATCCGACCAATGCCCGGATTTCAGTCATCGCCGCCAACGTCTGGCGCGGCATTCCGTTCGTCGCCATCTCGCTGCTTGCGGGGCTGCAGACGATACCGGCTTCGCTGCAGGAGGCAGCCTCGCTCGACGGCGCGACCAACTGGCAGCGCTTCCGCTATGTGACCTTGCCGATGCTGACGCCGATCATCGCCGTCGTCATGACCTTCTCGGTTCTCTTCACCTTCACCGATTTCCAGCTCATCTACGTGCTGACCAAGGGCGGGCCGGTGAACGCGACCCATCTGATGGCGACGCTTTCCTTCCAGCGCGGCATTCCGGGCGGTCAGCTCGGCGAGGGGGCGGCGATCGCTGTTGCCATGATTCCCTTCCTGCTTGCCGCGATCATGTTCAGCTTCTTCGGACTGCAGCGCCGCAAATGGCAGCAGGGCGGCCAGGATTGATAGGAGGCATGCCGTGAACACCACCGCGAAAATCCCGGACGACGTCCTTACCGACCATGCGGAGGGGATGAGCTACCTCAACCGGCTGCCGCGCCGGATCGTGGTTCTCTACCTGCCGATGGCGGTCTTCGTCTTCGTCCTCCTGTTTCCGTTCTACTGGATGGCGATCACGGCGGTGAAGCCGAATTCGCAACTGACCGATTATAATAACTACAGCCCATTCTGGGTCGTCGGACCGACGCTCGAACACATCAAGTATCTGTTCTTCGAGACGTCTTATCCGGGCTGGCTGTGGAACACGATGCTCGTTGCAGTCGGCTCCACGATACTCTCGCTTGCGGCCTCGGTGTTCGCGGCTTACGCGATCGAGCGGGTGCGCTTCACCGGCTCGCGGCCGGTTGGGCTGATGATCTTTCTTGCCTATCTGGTGCCGCCGTCGATCCTGTTCATCCCGCTCGCCTTCATCGTCTTCAAGTTCGGAATCTACGATTCCAGGCTGGCGCTGATCTTCACCTATCCGACCTTCCTCATCCCCTTCTGCACCTGGCTCTTGATGGGCTACTTCCGTTCTATTCCGTTCGAATTGGAGGAGAGTGCACTGGTGGACGGTGCGACGCGCTGGCAGATCCTCGTCAAGATCATCCTGCCGCTCGCCGTGCCCGGTCTGATATCGGCAGGCATCTTCGCCTTCACGCTCTCCTGGAACGAATTCATCTATGCGCTGACATTCATCCAGTCTTCGGAGAACAAGACCGTTCCGGTGGGCGTTTTGACCGAACTCGTGCGCGGCGACGTGTTCGAATGGGGGGCGTTGATGGCGGGTGCGCTGTTCGGCTCGCTGCCGGTCGTCATTCTCTACTCGTTCTTCGTCGACTACTACGTTTCGTCGATGACGGGTGCGGTGAAGGAGTAGCGCGGCATGCTCATGGCCGGCCAATGACGAAATAGCGCTGACTGGGCGAGGCCTGCAGCGATCATCGATCGACGGGGCAGGCCTCTGACCGTCAGCGTTTCCAAACGGCTGGCTAAGATTTACCACCGGGCCGGGAAGGCTGCCATTCGCCAAAACGGCTTACCTCCGACGTGCGAGCGATGGCACCCAAATGGATATGCTACTTGTGGCTGCAGCTCCCGATGGGCGATCCCCCCGCACGCGACGGTTCTTAGTAGTCAGAGGGTGCCACCCATCCATTCGACTGCGGCGATTGCCGAGCCGAGCAAAATAACCGGCACCGAGAGGGCGCCGAGGAACTTGATCATCTGAATGCGGCGCGAACGTCTGCCATGCCAATCGTAAGCCATCTTTTTAAGCCTCTGACTGCATCCAAGTTCTGCGCATATCAAAGCATCAAAGGTGCCGGACGGTCGAGTCCCAAAGTCGTGACATGCCCTTCGGGCGAGCCCGCCGGCGTGCCACACGTGGCCAACGCGCGGCAATGCTTCCACTAAATTGCCGGAGGCTGCGCAATCCTCGGCCGCTCAGCCATTGCGTTTTCGGATCTAAACTGGTTCTTGAATGCACAGTGAAGAAGCGATCGGCGCCGGAGCGCGCTCTGAGATAAGGTGCTTGGATGAGGTGTTTGTGCTAAAGGCCGTGGACAGCCTATCCGACGTGGTGGACAAGACGTGGCATCCGCCGGACGGGGCGAGGCTCGGCGCGACGTTCTTTGTCCGCCGCGCCTTTCCATGGCTCGGCCACTATTTTGGCGGGGCTCCGCTTGCCTCGACACTCGCCCCAGATATCGACGGAATTGTCTCGTGGGGTGGGCGCATTCCGGCAAAGACCGCAATGGCTGTTGCCCGCTTGCGGCGATTGCCGCATTGGCACCTCGAAGATGGCTTCCTGCGCTCGGTCGGCCTTGGCAAGGACGGAGCCGCACCCGTCTCGATCATAGTGGACGACCGGGCGCTTCCTGTCGACGGCGGGAAGGCGTCGCGCCTGGAGTTGCTGATCGCCGAGGCGGCTAGGGGGAACTGGGATCTTCTGGGGGAGCGCATCCGCGCGCGGTTGGTCGAGCACAAGCTGTCGAAATACAACAACCTGCCGCACGAGCCGCCCTCGATCGAACAGAGCACCCGGAGGCGTATCCTGCTTGTCGACCAGGTTTTTGGCGATGTCTCAG
Organism: Sinorhizobium psoraleae; assembly: GCF_013283645.1. GTDB lineage: Bacteria > Pseudomonadota > Alphaproteobacteria > Rhizobiales > Rhizobiaceae > Sinorhizobium > Sinorhizobium psoraleae. Next base: position 11,039 of record NZ_JABEKV010000003.1, on the reverse strand, counting down.
TGGAGTGTGCGCTTGGCGGCCGTCACTCCTTCAACACGATGCTCGACGATGCCTTGGCAAGCGGCGCGCAATGTGTCGTGCGTACCCACCCGGACGTCATGGCCGGCTACCGAAAAGGCTATATGACCGAGCGTGCCGCGAGGACACCTGGCGTCATTCTCCTGGCCGACCGCGTGTCCGTCGCTTCAATTCTCGACGTCGTCGACGAGGTATGGACCGTGTCGAGCCAGGTCGGCTTCGATGCCTTGTTGCGAAGGATGCCCGTGTGCTGCTACGCCATGCCATTCTACGCGGGATGGGGGCTGACGGACGATCGGGCAAGCGGCAGCGCCGTGACCGCCTTGGCGCGGCGCGCTGGTGCGAGACCCTCCATCGATCAACTCACGGCTGCAACGCTCGGGCTCTATCCGACTTATCGCAATCCGGAAAACTGGCAGCCTATGGATGTGTTCGCGGCGATCGATTTCCTGGTCGCGGAGCTCGAGACGGCGCGGCGCGGCTATATCGTTTCATTGTTTGATTGAAACAGTGACCACTCCCGCCGGCCAACAAGCTGGCCGATCCGCCCGCAGCTCGAAGCTTCGTCAATTTTCCTTTACCGAAATACCGTCCTGGCCAATCTTGATCTCGACGCCCGGCTGGCTTTCCTCGCGGTAAACATAGATGCCGAGCCCGACTGCGACTACAGCAAGAGCTGCGATGATGAGATAGAGCCCGTTCCGGTTCATCCAGTGCCGTCCTTTCGATGATTGGTGTACTCTATCGCATGTTCCTCGAACCGAGGCGATCTCGCGTGGGGGAGCTTGGCGACATGACCGGTCCGTAGAGTCGCTACCGCTCGTGGCGTCAAGCGATCATTCGCGCTTGTTGTTGAAGTGCGCGTTGCCCAGGCCGGTGCCGATCGTCAGAACTCCCCAGCCTGAGACGTCCTGCATGAATGGGATCTGCGAAAGCCCCTGAACGACGGCGTCGTTGTGCATGATCACAAAGGTTTCGTCCTCGCCGATTTGTGGAATGGCCTCCTTGATCGCGGCAGGCAGATTGAAGTGCTCGCTTTCCCAGTTGCCGCCTGGCAGGTTCTGACCGCCGCGCACGATCGATCCATCGGCGGCGATGACGCCGGGGCAGGCCACTCCAATCACGGGTGCGGGTAAAAGGTCGGCCTTATCCGCCTTTGCGATGAGCTCTTCAATCATGCTGATGAGACGTTCGATCGCGGTGGTCCGATTGGGCTTGTCGTCCGCGTGTCGCCATTTGTCTGACTTCCAGACCTTGGCCTTTGAGAGGTCCGCCTCTTCTTTCAAGCGCAGCTCGACTATGCCCACGCGAAGATTTGTGCCGCCAATATCAACGGCGAGCATAGCCTTGTGCCCCTTCAGCATCCAAGTCGGCATCAGGTGGGCGGCGCCGATAAGCCCTGCGTCATCCGGATGGTGGGCGATGGGAGTAAGTTCTACCTTGGTGCCCTTGGCCTTTAGCAGCACCATTGCACGGGCGATTGCGAGTTCACCTACGGCGCTCCCTCCAAAGCCACCACCGATCACGACACGCTCCGTATTGTTCCAGCTCTTTTGTTGCAGGAATTTGGCGAGAATGCTGGCGAGCTCGCCCGCGAAATCGTCAGCCGCTCCCATAATCAGGGCGGCCGCCTCCTTGTCGTCACCCTTCAGAAGTGCGTCGATCTGCTTTTTCGACAGATCGCCGGTTGGCGTCTTCCCGAGTGGATCGTCGCCCCCCTTGCGCACGCGCCTGCGCCATGCGTCGAGCTTCTCCTGAAAGGCGTATTTGTTGGCCTTGTCGCCCAGGAACCCGTCAGAGCTACGCAGTCCGATATTGTAGTCGTCGACCGTGACCGACGCTAAATCGTCGGCACCATGAGTGAGGAGGGCGCCATCTGGCTTCTCGTTCGCGGATCTGCTCACGCAACCTCCCGTATGACGATTCACCTGAACTGGATCCGAGACCGGAGTGAGTCCTATAACGTGAGGGGCCGGGCGATGTTCCGACGTCGAGGCTGCAAATCGAGAAAGAAGTCGATTGGGGATGGATAACGCCGATAGCAGAGCCTAAGCGATTGAAATGATCGAATTAAGTTGATGCGTAGTAGGCGCGGGGACCGGTAATTGGCAGCGGTCAAAAATGCTCGTGCGTGAGCGTCACGCTCTATCACTTCTGCTCATGGTGAGTCGATTTGACGCACGGCACGTTACCATATTCGTTTTGTCCCACGCATCGAGCTCTTCAATCGGGTACAGCACCGCCTTTCTGACTTTCGGTCGCGAATTCGGTCGAAAGCCCGGTTCAAGGCTAGACCCCCTTGCCAGGCAGAAACTCGGTAAGCTCATTGCAGATTCCGCTTGGTGGTCTCGCCGCCATGACGATCGGACGTGTCCTCGAAGAAGTACGAGGGTGCCACATCGAGCACTTCTGCGATCGCTTGAAGCCGGCTTGCTCCGACCCTATTGATCCCGTTCTCGTACTTCTGCACCTGCTGGAACGCAATCCCGAGCGCCTTGGCAAGGGCTTCCTGGGTCATCTCGATCCAGAGTCGGCGCATGCGGATCCGGCCGCCTATGTGAATGTCGATTGGATCAGGTTTCTTTCTTTCAGGGGTACGAGTGAACACGCGTTACTCCTGTGTTTGCTGATTTCGAACCAAGCGTCGCCGGCGAGTCGGGATCCAGAACCAACCGATCGAGCGCAATGCGTAACGCCCTCCGTCGGCGCACGAGCATCCCTGAAACCAGGAGCCTCAGGAACCGCCCGTGCGGAACGGCGTCGAACAACAGAGCTCCTGCCGCTCCGATAAACTTCCTCGCGAAGCTCCTCCCAGTCAGTTGTATACTGCTACAGTGCTCAACTTATGTCTTGTCTTTGCACGCCAACTTTGCTGCTCGTATATTTTCAGCCTTGGAAGTTTGCCTTTGTACTCACCGCCGGAACTCGCATTCCGACCCGATCTTCCGACACAGATCGCAGAGAGGCGCGGTGCAATTGCCTACCCCGAAGGCCAACCCTCCTCCGCGTTGCGAAGCAAGATGATGACCGAGGGCATGACATCGCTCAGCCTTCATTTGCGCTTGATGAGTTCGAGCGTTACATGCGGTCCAACAACAACGAAATCGCCTGGAAGCCTGAAAACGAGCGGTCATTCGCGTCCGCACAACGCGATACGATTCGATGACGCAAATTACGAAGGAGGTGGCCTTCCTGATGAAGGTGCGAGAGCCTTCGGAACTACCAACAATCGATCCGGCCTTCGCTTCCGGTGCAATTGCGGTTGCTGCAATCGCCCTCAATTCCGAATGGGCGATACCCGCGTTGCGCAAAACCTGCTGCTTCAGATGGAGACCGACATCAGCATGAGGCGGCAAAACGGCGCGCTGTAAACTCGGTAACAGGTCTTCAGATGGCCACACATTGCGGGATGCCGCCCCTCGATCCCCCAGCGCCTGGCCCCGTTGGAGCACCGGCCTTTGGACAGCAAATATCTGCTAAATGGAAGCTTAGGGTTGGTCGATCGCCGGCTCTGATGTAAATAGGGGCTATGTCACATCAGAAACAGTTTCTCGGGGCCTCGAAACCGGACGCGGTTTCAGGAGAGGACTTCATTCGCGCCGCTCTCACAACAGATCTGCGGGGCTGGGCTCTGTTCCTCGATATCGATGGGACGTTGCTTGACCTTGCCGAAACGCCGGACGCGGTAGTCGTTCCGCCTTCGCTGCCTGCGAACCTCAATGCTTTGTCGAGAAAACTCGGAGGTGCTCTGGCACTCGTGACTGGTCGCGCCCTCGACTATGCCGACGGGCTCTTTTCGCCGGCCCATTTCCCCATCGCGGGGCTGCATGGTGCCGAGCGCCGCGATCCGGACGGCCTTGTACACAAAGCCGCCGACACGACGGAATTTGAGCGGCTGAAGGCCGATCTTGTCGCCGATACGGCCAACTGGCCCGGGGTTTTGATCGAGGACAAGGGAGCGGCGGTCGCCGCGCACTACCGGCTTGCACCGGACAGGCAACTCCAACTTGAACTGCTGATCGAGCGGGCGTTGATCCGAGCAGGGCCAAACTGGGCGATCCAGCATGGCAAGATGGTGATCGAAATCCGTCCGGCACGAGCCGACAAGGGTGACGCAATCGCGGCGTTTCTCGCGCAGCCACCCTTTGCCGGGAGGCGCGCCATCGCCATCGGGGATGACGTGACTGACGAAGCGATGTTTCGCACGGTCAACCAACTCGGCGGCTACTCGATCCGCATCGGACCGCCCTTGCCTTCGAGCGAAGCGCTCGGCTCCGTTCCCTCTGCCGAGGCCCTGCGCGGCATCATCGCCGCACTGGTCTCCTGAATTTTTGAGCACCTGACATATCTTCTTGAATGAAGGGAGTTCGGCATGGGCCGTCTCATCATCGTTTCCAACCGTGTACCTGTTCCGGAAAAGGGTGGTATTGCGCCCGCCGGTGGGCTGGCGGTCGCGCTGAAAGTCGCCCTCGAAGAGCATGGCGGCATATGGATGGGCTGGTCGGGGAAATCGAGCGGAGAGCGCGAGCCGCAGGCGCTTGCACAATTGCAGCAGGGTAACATCACCTATGCATTGACGGATCTGACCGACACCGATGTCGAGGAATATTACCACGGCTTTGCCAATCGGGTTCTTTGGCCGATCTGCCACTACCGGCTTGATCTCGCCGAATACGGTCGCAAGGAAATGGCCGGGTATTTTCGCGTCAACCGCTTCTTCGCCCGCAGGCTTGCCCCGCTTGTCAAACCTGATGACGTCATCTGGGTGCACGACTACCACTTAATCCCTCTCGCGGCAGAGCTGCGCCAAATGGGATTGAAGAACCGGATCGGTTTCTTTCTCCACATTCCCTGGCCGCCCGCTGATGTGCTCTTCACGATGCCCGTTCACGAGGAGATCATGCGTGGCCTGTCTCACTACGACGTCGTCGGCTTTCAGACAGATCATGACCTTGAGAACTTCGCCGGCTGTCTCAGGCGGGAAGGCATCGGCGACGAACTTGGCGAAGGGCGCTTCAGCGCCTATGGCCGCATATTCAAAGGCGGCACCTATGCAATCGGCATTGAGACTGCAGCCTTTGCCGAATTCGCCAAAAAGGCAGCGACCAACAAGACGGTCAAAAGAACGCGTGAAAGCATTGGCCATCGCAGTCTGATCATTGGTGTCGATCGCCTCGATTATTCCAAGGGGATCACGCAGCGCATTGACGCCTTCGAACGCTTCATCCTGGCCAATCCGGCCCAGCATGGGCATGTGACCTATCTACAAATCACGCCGAAATCCCGTTCCGAAGTGCCGGAGTACGAAGCCATGCAGCGCATGGTTGCCGAACAGGCCGGCAGGGTGAACGGCGCGCTCGGCGCCGTCGATTGGGTGCCGATACGCTATATCAACCGCTCCTTAGGCCGCCACATTCTTGCCGGGCTTTACCGGCTTAGCAAAGTTGGCCTCGTGACACCGCTTCGAGATGGGATGAATCTTGTCGCAAAGGAATACGTAGCCGCGCAGGATCCGGACAATCCCGGCGTGCTTCTGCTTTCCCGTTTCGCCGGAGCTGCTCGCGAGCTGAACGGCGCGCTGCTCGTCAACCCATACGACGTGGAGGGTACCGCAAACGCCATGGCGCGCGCGCTGAGCATGCCGCCGAAAGAACGGAAGGAGCGCTGGAAGACGATGATGGATCACTTGCTGGAACACGATGTCACGCGCTGGTGCCAGGATTTTCTCGATGATCTAACGGGCAGAACCGAATCGGCCTGGATAGAGCCCTTAGATGGAAGGCAGGCTTCGTATTCTGAAAAAGCTGGGATCAAAACTGGCGAATAAATTTTCTCTCTCAAGTCGCACACCATTCTTGAACTCAGCAATCGCCGCCGACAAGATCAGATATTCTCCGGTGTGAAGATGTCGAAAGCCAGGAAGGTCTGTCCTGGCACACCGGCCGCTCCCCGATCGATCGCGCCGATCATCAAATTGATGGTTTCCCGCACGAGGGCCGGAACCGGGGTTGCGATCGCCATCATGACTGCCTCGTCGGCAAGCGCTGCGCGTGACTCCGGCGTGAGTTCGTTGACGACCACCAGCAGCTTACGCTCGAGCTTTTCCTCTCGGATCGCCGAAATTGCGCCCTCCATCCCGCCGCCGCAGACATAGAAACCGATGAGATCGGGATGCCGCCGCAAAAGGTCAAGCGTTGCCTCGTGGGTGATCTCGGCGGTATCCAGGTTGACCATTGTGTCGAGCACTTCGAATTCGGGCGCGTTCTCGCGAAAATAGGAGCGAAAGGCGATCTCGCGCAGTTCATGCCCGTGGAAGCGATGACTGCCGACGAAGGCCGCCACCTTTCCGGGGCGTTTGGCCGCCTTTGCGATCATCCAGGCCGCAGTTCTTCCGACCTTGCGGTTGTTCAAGCCGACATAGCCCTCACGCACGCCGGCTGCGAAATCGGAAAGCAGCGAGAAGACCGGAATGCCGCGCTCCTTCAGCTCTTCTATCACCGCCGTGACGGCTGGATAGTCGGGCGCGACAAGTGCGATCGCCTGGTTGCGTGCCGCCATCGCCTTCAGCTTTTCGGTGATGCCTGCCGGGGTGGAATTCGGAACGAAGTCCACCTGAGGGAGCGCGCGGACATGGGTCAGTGACAGCGCCGCGTTCTCGATCTCTTTCGCAACCGCCTGATAGAAAGACTGCTGCGGTTTTTGCAGGAGGAAGCCGAGACGATATTGCGGGAGATCCTCGAATACGCGCTGGCGAAGCAGGCCGACGGCGTGATAGCCGATCGTCTTGGCCGCGTCGTAAACCCTTCGCGCCGTTTCCTCGCGCACCGGATGACGCCCGTTTAACACCCGATCGACCGTGGCGACGCTCACGCCGGCCGCCCGCGCAAGATCCGCGATCGTCGGTCTCCTGGTCATTGCGCTTCCTCCTGAAATTATCCCCTCAAGCATGAACCCGTCGCTATGATGGAAATTGAGAGAATATATCATGACTGCATTGAGAATTGTCAAAAGTCAACATACCCTCCTTTCATCGAATTTGGGGCGCAATCGGGAGTGCGCTTCGGGAGGACGAGATGACGACGGTTGCCACCAAGAGAGATTACAGCCTGCTCGGGCGCGATGCCGAAGCGGCAGTCGCCAACGGGCTTTCCGCGGCTGAGTGGTATCACACCGAGATTCCGCGCAAGCAAATGAAGGAATTGATGAAACGCGAGGATGGCCCGGCCATTCGCGACACCGTCCTCTGGCTCGGCAGCATGGTGCTTTTCGGGGGGCTCGGCATTTATTTCTGGGGCACTTGGGCCGCGGTGCCGCTTTTCCTCGCCTACGGCGTCCTCTACGGCTCGGCCTCCGACAGCCGCTGGCACGAATGCGGCCATGGCACCGCGTTCAAGACGATGTGGATGAATGATGTCGTCTATCAGATCGCCTGTTTCATGATCATGCGCAATCCGGTGACCTGGCGCTGGAGCCACACCCGCCACCACACCGATACGGTCATCGTCGGCCGCGACCCGGAAATCGCCGTCATGCGCCCGCCGGACCTACTCCGGCTCGTTCTCAATTTTTTCGGCATCATCGATGTCTGCCACGCTGTCATCGATATGGTGCGGAATGCCTTCGGCGTGATCAGCGCTGCCGAAAAGACTTTCATCCCGGAAATGGAGCAGCCGAAGGCGATCCTGGTCGCCCGCATCTGGCTGGCGATCTATGTCGCGACGATCGGTCTGTCGATCTATCTCGGCTCTCTTTTGCCGCTGATGCTGAGCGGGTTGCCGCGCCTCTATGGCGCCTGGCATCACGTGTTGACCGGCCTGTTGCAGCATGGCGGGCTTGCCGACAACGTCACCGATCACCGACTGAACAGCCGCACGGTCTATATGAACCCGGTGAGCCGCTTCATCTACTGGAACATGAACTATCATGTCGAGCATCACATGTTCCCGATGGTGCCTTATCACGCGCTGCCGAAGCTGCATGTGATGATCAAGCACGACCTGCCGGCGGCGAGCCCGTCCATGCTTCACGGCTATCGCGAAATGATCGCGGCTTTCCTCAGGCAGCTCAGGAACGAGGACTATTTCCTGAAGCGCGAACTGCCGCCGACGGCAAAGCCCTATCGCGAAGAGTTCCACAACGACCGGGTCATCCACGCCGCTGAGTGAGCGTGGAAAACGACAGTCTATCAAAACCTTGCATTGAAGGGAGGAAACCCATGAGCTCGAACTGGGTCGAGGTCTGTGCGGCCGACGAAATCGATGAGGAAGACGTTATCCGCTTCGATCACGAGGGGCGAACCTTCGCCGTCTATCGCAGCCCCGATGACGATTATTTCGCGACCGATGGGCTCTGCACCCACGAGCACATTCATCTCGCCGATGGGCTGGTGATGGACGACATCATCGAATGTCCCAAGCACAACGGCCGCTTCAACTACAAGACTGGCCAGGCCAAGGGCGCCCCCGTGTGTGTCAACCTCCGGACCTATCCGGTGAAGGTTGAGGCCGGCAGCGTCTTCATCGCGATTTCCTGACGACAAATTGCCTTAACGCCGAACCGGCGGAGGGAGGAGAAGGCATGACACATATCGTCATCGTTGGTGCCGGTGAATGCGGCGCGCGGGCGGCGTTTGCGCTGAGAGAAAAAGGCTTCGATGGCGAAATCACGCTGATCGGCGCCGAACCGCATCTTCCCTATGAACGCCCGCCGCTTTCGAAGGACGGGCTCGCGGGCGCCGAGCCCCCGCAATATGTGGCGGCGGCGGAGCGCTATCAGGATGCCGGAATAACGGTGCTCACCGAGGCACCCGTCGAGACGCTCGACCGTGAGCAGAAGAAGGTCAGGCTCGCTGACGGTCGTTTGATTGGCTATGACCGGCTGCTGCTTGCGACCGGCGCTCGGCCGCGGGCGTTTCCGGGCGCTCCGGAAAACTCCGAACGCATCCGCATGCTGAGGACGCACGCCGACGCGGCGGCGATCCGTCCAATGCTTCTCCCCGGCCGTAAACTTGCGATCCTCGGCGGCGGTTTCATAGGACTCGAACTCGCCGCCACCGCTCGCAAGCTCGGTGCCGATGTCATTCTCGTCGAAGGCCTGCCGCGGGTATTAAGCCGCGGTGTGCCGGAAGAGATCGCTGCGGTCGTGGCCGAGCGGCATCGGCGCGAAGGCGTCGAGATCGTCTGCGGCGCGAAGATCGCAGCACTTGAAGAAGAGGGCGGCCGAGCGCGTGTCCTCTTCGCCGATGGCGGCGGCGTTTCCGCCGACCTGGTCATCGTCGGCATCGGCGCGGTCCCCAACACCGAACTGGCGGAGGCCGCGGGTCTTGCGATTGACAACGGCATCGCAGTCGACGAGCGGCTCAGCACCTCCGATCCCGATATCTTCGCCGCGGGCGACTGCTGCTCTTTTCCGGTGTCGCATTACGGCGGGCGGCGGGTGCGGCTCGAAGCCTGGCGCAATGCCCAGGAACAAGGGACGCTCGTCGCCAATAACCTCATCGGCGGGGTCGAGCCTGTCTCCAGCGTACCGTGGTTCTGGTCGGATCAATACGATCTCACTTTGCAGATTGCCGGTCTTGCCGACGGCGCGGCGAGGACAGTCCGGCGCGACATGGAGGAGGGGGCCTTCGTCCTCTTCCACCTGGATGGCGATGGCCGGCTGATCGCCGCTAGCGGCGTCGGCCCCGGCAATGCAGTCGCGCGCGATATCCGCCTCGCCGAAATGCTCATTGCCGCAGGCAGCCGACCCGACCCGGCGGCGCTTGCTTCGCCCGAAACAAAGCTCAAGAAGCTGTTGGCAGCCTGAGCGTCGCCCGATTCCCGCTGTTCTCTAAGCACCCCGCTGGAGGTTTCGATGAAACACCGTCGCCCGACTGTTGCCGATCTGTTGTCGATGAAAGGGACGAGGCAACTGACCATGCTTCGTGTCGTGACGCTAGCCGAGGCCGAAGCCGCCGAGGAGGCCGGCATCGACCTCGTCTCCGTTCCCCCGGCACTCCTGGGACCGGAATTCCGCGAGGCGGCACCCTCCGTCTTCGCCTTCCCCGGGCTCGAATATGGCGATTACGTCACGGCGGAGGAGTATCTGCGCGCCGCCTTCCAGGCGATGCGTGCCGGCGGCGACGCGGTCTATTGCGCTGCCGGTCTCTCCACGGTCAGGCGGCTGCGAGAGGAGGGCATTCCTGTCTGCGGCCATGTAGGGCTGATCCCCTCCAAGGCCACCTGGACCGGCGGCTTCCGCGCGGTCGGCAAGACTGCGGAAAGCGCGCTCGAGGTCTGGCGGCAGGTAAAGGCGCTCGAAGAGGCGGGCGCCTTTGCGGCCGAGATCGAGGTCGTGCCCGCCGAGGTGGCGACGGCGATCTCCAGGCGCACTTCGCTGCTGATGCTCTCCATGGGTGCTGGCACCGGATGCGACGCACAGTATCTTTTCGCGGAGGACGTGCTTGGGCAGAACCGCGGCCATTATCCGCGCCACGCCAAGGTCTATCGCGACTTCGCCGCCGAGTTCGACCGCCTGCAGCAGGAGCGCGTCGCCGCCTTCCGCGAATATGCCGAGGACGTTCGCTCCGGCGCCTATCCGGAAAAGGCGCATCTGGTTGGCATCGCGCCGGCGGAAGTGGAGGATTTTCTCGAGAAAATCGATGCGCAGGAGTAGAACCTTCTCGCAAATCGAAAGCAGCGGCTCTGCGCTGAAGGACGCGACGGCAAGGACGAAAACAATGCACAATTATGTTTTGACGGTAACCTGCAAATCAACACGCGGCATCGTCGCGGCGATCTCCCGCTACCTCGCCGAACAGGGCTGCAACATCATCGACAGCTCACAGTTTGACGATCTCGAAACGGGTCTCTTCTTCATTCGTGTCAGCTTCATTTCGGAAGAGGGCGTGAGCCGGGAGGTGCTCGAAAAGGGCTTCGCGCCGATTGCCGAGACGTTCGGCATGGAAGCGGCAATCCACGACGCCAGCGAGCGCATGAAGGTGCTGTTGATGGTGTCGCGTTTCGGCCATTGCCTGAACGACC
>NZ_JABEKV010000029.1 GCF_013283645.1 Sinorhizobium psoraleae | reverse complement strand
TTCAGACAAGCGGTTTGTGACATAAATTTTCGCAAGCCTCTTGCATCCGCGCGAGCATCGGGTATTTTTGTTGCAACAAATCTTCCCAGTCACGGGCCGTGCCCGTCCTAGTCGCAAGGAGCTGCTTTAAATGTTGCATGAAACGAAAGAGGCGCCGGGTGTTGCTTTGCCCGATGCGCAGTCTGCGAAGCTTTTCGAACGTGGGCGTCACGTTTTCCCTGATGGCACTACCCGTGTCACCGTCGAGCGTGACCCAATGCCGCGATACATCCTCAAAGGCGAAGGCGCATATCTGATCGATGTGGACGGACAGCGTTTTCTCGATCTCAACAACAACTTCACTACCCTGATTCACGGGCATGGATTTGCTCCGGCGATGGATGCTGTCGAACGCCTTCTCCGTGACGGAACTTGTTTCTCCAATCCAACAGCCCATGAGATTGAGCTGGCGGAACTACTCGTGGGTCGCATTCCAGCCGTCGAACAAATCCGCTTTGTAAACACTGGCACCGAAGCGGTGATGTTCGCCATCAAGGCGGCGCGCGCCTTCACGGGAAGGCCTGGCATAGCCAAGATCGAGGGTGCCTATCATGGCTCCTATGATTGGGCTGAGGCAGGACAGGGGGGTACACCCTCGACGTGGGGGTCGCCCGAAGCGCCCGTCGCAGTTCCATCCTATGTTGGGACGCCTGCGTCCGTTGCCGACGATGTTGTCATCCTTCGTTTCAACGACGCTGACGGCGCACGTCGCCGGATCGCCGCCGCTGCCGATTGCCTCGCCTGCGTTTTGCTCGACCCCATGCCGAGCCGCGGTGGCCTCATTCCGCCGGAACCTGAGTTTATTGCGGCCGTCGTTGAAACGGCTCGGCATCACGGCATTCTCGTCGTCTGCGATGAGGTCCTCAATCTTCGTCAGAGCTATCGCGGCGCCTCCGCACGCTACGGTATTGAACCTGACTTGATTGCTGCCGGAAAAATCATCGGCGGTGGGTTCCCCATTGGGGCCATTGGCGGGTCGCGCCGCGTTATGAGTGTTTTTGATGTATCGTCTGGGCGAGCCAAAGTGGCACAGGGAGGGACTTTCTCCGCCAATCCGGTATCGATGGTAGCCGGTCGAGTGAGCATGGAAGCCATGAGTGAAGCGGCATTCGATCGTCTGGAGGAAATGGGCAACCGCCTGCGGGCTGCCCTAACCAACTCGATTGAGCGCCACCAAGCGCATTTCGTGATCAGCGGTGTGGCGTCACTCTTTCGGATTCACCCTAAGCAAACTCTGCCGCGGGACTACCGCGAGGCTTATCCGTCGGCCGGCGAAGCGGCAGCCCTTAAATCCATGAGTCGCTTCTTCCGCGATGAAGGCATCATCTTGCCAGCGGGTGCAGCAGCTTGCTTGTCTACGGCTATGTCTGACGCCGAGATCGATAAGATTGCCAATGTCTTCGATCGGTTCCTTGCGACAACGCCAGCGTCGACGGAGGAGGTACGGTAATGAATAGCCTTACTCAAATGAAAGAAACAGTAGTCAGTGCCGAAATGACCGTCGCTGAACGGGTCGCGCATGCGCTCCAGCGTCATGGTGTGGAGGCAATTTTTGCGCAGAGCCTTCCGTCTGCAGTAATTCTTGCTGCGGAGAAGATCGGCATCCGGCAGGTCTCATATCGACAGGAAAACATGGGCGGCGCAATGGCCGATGGCTATGCACGTCGCTCTGGCAAAGTCGCTGTCGTCGCAGCCCAAAACGGCCCCGCCGCAACTTTGCTCGTTCCGCCACTGGCCGAGGCACTAAAAGCCAGCGTCCCGGTAGTAGCCCTCGTTCAGGAAGTCGAGCGCGATCAGGCGGACCGAAATGCGTTTCAGGAGCTAGATCATATTGCGTTGTTCCAGGCCTGCGCGAAATGGATTCGTCGCGTGGTCGTCGGCGAACGCATCGACGACTACATTGATGCTGCCTTCGTCGCGGCTGCCTCCGGGCGACCAGGACCTGCAGTCGTGCTGTTGCCTGCTGATCTCCTGCGAGAAAAGGCGCCGGTACCTGCATTCGCAAGGAAGGCTAGCCTTGGCCACTGGCCGTTGGACCGCATGCAACCGGACGCTGCCATCGTTGCAGAGGCTGCCCGCGCCATTGCTGAGGCCCGCAACCCGGTCGTTTTGGCTGGCGGCGGCGTTCACGCAGGCGGCGGCGCGGCGGAGCTCGCTCAGCTTCAGGAAACGGCGTCTCTTCCGGTATTTACAACGAACATGGGGAAGGGGGCAGTTGATGAACATCACCCGTTGTCCGCTGGCGTTCTGGGATCTCTCACCGGGCCTCGTTCACTAGGTCGCCACAGCCGATCCCTTCTCGATGAGGCTGATCTTGTATTGCTCGTGGGAACGCGCACCAACCAAAACGGAACTGACAATTGGCGCTTGATTCCCGCTGGAGCTAAGGTTGTGCACATCGACGTGGATCCGGGAGAGATCGGGCGCACTTACGAAGCGATGCGTCTTGTGGGTACTGCGGCTGAGACGCTGCGCGCCTTGCGTGAAGCCCTGAAGGAGCATTCCCTGACACTTCGTCAGCAAGCGAGATCAGGATTGGAGGCGAGGATCGCCGCCGCTTGGGGGGCATTCGAAGAAGACCGCTATTCCGTCGCCCATGGAAACGAGGGGCCAATACGGCCGGAATTCCTGATGCGGGAGCTACAGTCTCGCCTTACCCCTGAAACCACGATCGTCACCGATGCTAGTTATTCTTCATTTTGGGTAACAGGGCAGCTTCGCAGCCTCAAGGCCGGCATGCGCTTTATCACACCGCGCGGCTTGGCGGGCCTGGGGTGGGGGCTTCCGCTGGCAATGGGGGCAAAGATCGCGCGTCCAGACCACCCTGTCGTCGCTATTGTTGGCGATGGGGGTTTCGCGCATAGCTGGGCCGAATTGGAAACGCTTGTCCGCTCTGGTATCGCTCTGACTGTGATCGTCCTCAATAATGGCATTCTTGGCTTCCAGAAACACGCTGAGACGGTGAAGTTTAAGGGCTATACGAGTGCCTGCCACTTTAGCGTCGTCGACCACACGAAGGTTGCGGAAGGTTGTGGATGCCCTGCTTTGCGCGTGGAGCGGACGGAAGACTTGGGGGCTGCGCTTGACCGGGCATTGGCCGGGCAGGGGCCGCTTTTGATCGATATGATCACCGATCCTGGTGCATTTCCGCCGATCTCATTGTTTGAGAAGCTGGAGGACGGGGCATGAACAGCCAGGCATCTGGCCGCATCGCTGTAGTAACAGGTGGCACGGCGGGCATCGGCCTTGCTTGCGCAGAGCGTCTGCTCGCTACAGGTTACAGAGTGGCTGTCTTCAGCACAAAAGCAGCGCGTGTAGAAAAGGCGCGCGAGGACCTATCGCGAAAATTTGGTGCGGACAAGGTTCGGGCGGACGTCGTTGATTTGCGAGATCCCGATGCGCTCAAAGGTTTTTTTGAAGATCTCAAAAAGACCTGGGGCTCAGCTGATGTTCTAGTGTGTAATGCAGGATACTCTCCAAAGCCCAACGGCCAACGGCTGGCATTCGATACCATTCCCCTCAGTGAATGGCACGAGGTGATGGCAATCAATCTGACCGGCGCCATGTTATGCTGCCAAATCGCGGCTCCTCTCATGGCTGCCAAAGGATTTGGGCGCATCATTTTGATCGGGTCTATGGCAAGTCGGACGATGCCACGGATCGCGGGCGCTAGCTATGTAGCCTCCAAGGCGGCTTTGGGCGGAATGGCGAAGTCCTTGGTTAGCGAGTATTCGGCCCATGGCGTCACGACAAACACTGTGGCCCCGGGAAATGTACTGACCGAGATGTTGGGAGCTCCGGACAGTCCGGCAAATCTCGCCGCAGCCGCTCGGGTTCCCTCAGGCCGTCTTGGACGTCCTGAGGATATCGCGGCGGTCGTTTCCTTTCTCGCTTCCGATCAGGCCGAATTCGTGAACGGAGCCGTTATCGATGTTAACGGCGGGGAATATCTGCCCTGCTGATGAGGTGTCGAGCCAGAGCTATGTGACGAGCCGCAAGCGCGAGAGGGAAAACAAACCCGCTCGGTACATGTGGAGTCGCACTGCAAGGAACTTCATCTTTCTCAGGCCCGTCCTCCCAGGGGCCGCTTGGCTGTCGTCGAACACGTTTCGGCGGCAGCCACCTTTTTTTCGTACGTCTTCGCAACAGCCTTCGCCTGAAAAGCTCAGGCGCGTGCTTTGTTGCGTTCGTCAACCCGCTCGCTTCCTCGCTGCTGATCCGACAGCTTGGTCGGTGGTGCGGCGCCGGCTATGATAAATGGGCACCAGTGAAAAAGGTCCACGCGCGTTGAAGGGTTGAAGGCAGCATTGATTCATCTAGCGATGAGTCCGCAGGTTCGATGTGGAGCGACGCTCGCAAGCCCGCAAACCTGCTTGCGGGCGTCATCTTCCGTTGAATGAGCTTGTCCCGGGGCTTGGATGCGAAATAGTTGTCTAAGGGAGTCGAAAACGCAGCCCCCTCGATCGCTCCGCAGTGCCTGCTCGGTCGCCGATGTGCCTCTGAACAACGCGCTCGACGACACCCGGCAAATGCTGTCCTTTTTCGCCGCTGTATTCTTGCAGACTGGCCTAGGAGCATCCTGAATGGATGTACGAATGACGTATCAACGGGCGGACAGATTGGCGTCCTCGACGAATCCGTAGAACGATCGGGCATGGTCCGGTGTGATCACGCCGTCATCCAGGTCGCGCTGCACAGCCGTCCGGTCACGTAGATAGGGATTTCCCCACCCGCCTCCGGCGGAGGAGGCGATCGTCAGGCGAGCTGGGGGCAGTTCCAGCACGCCGTATTGGGGCGTTTCCACGAACTCGCCCGACGCGAGTTCAATGGACAGTTCGCCTTTGCTTCCGTTACCACCGCCATTAACACCTAATCCGCTGGGCGTTCGGACACCTTCCCCGGTAAATTTGTAGGTCGCTGGCGCCTCGACGTCGACAACATATCTTGCACCTGTCCCTCCGCGGAAATGTCCTGGGCCAGCACTGTCTTTTCGAAACTCACACTGATGCACGAAGATAGGATACAACTGTTCGTAGCTTTCGATATTTGGCAAGGCTAGGCCTCCCATCGAAATAACCTGACTAATCACGTTGAAACCGTCACGTCCCCCTGTGGCGCCCGCGCCGGAAGAAGCGAAAAAATGAGCGAAATTGAACGAGCCATGGGAAGGATCATTGACTGAAGTAGAACAGTACGAGGCTTTACCCCAGGAACCGCTCGCCCTCTGCGGGTCCGCCTTAGCAAGCGCCCTCCAGCATGCGTTGATAATCTCCGTCGCAGGAAACATCGTGTTCATTGTCATTGCGGCCGGCGGTCGAGCGTTGACTACAGTCCCCTCCGGAGCAATGATCCGGAGTGCGCGTAAGGCACCCTCATTACGCGGCAAAGCGACACCTCCGAGAAAGCTCATAACACCGACGAAAGCGGCCGAAGTTGTGTTCGCTAGAGAGCTGTTTTTGAAGCCTTTGATTTGAGGGTGGCTCCCCGTGAAATCGAGGGTCATGCCACCGCCCTGGACCGTCAATCTGAGTTTGACAGGCACATGAGTTTGCTCAAAACAATCGTTATCGCTTGCATCCTCTGCTTCATAGATACCGTCCCCCAGACGAGCTATTTCACCGCGCATCATGCGCTCTGCGTAGGCTAGGATCGCTTCCAACGCCAATTTGCTTCGCTCGACCCCTAACTCATCAAAAAGTGTTTGAAGGCGTTGAGCACCGATTTCGATCGCGCCCAGCATGGCGCGGAGATCGCCGTCCATCATTTCTGGGTATCGAGAATTCAACAAAAGCAGTTCCCAAAGGTCTCGGCGCGTTTTGCCGGCTTCGACTAATTTCAGGACGGGAAGCCGTATTCCCTCATGGAAGATCTCTGTAGCGCGCGGATTGTAAGATCCTGCTGTACCGCCCCCTATATCGGATTGATGTGCGCGGTTGCACACAAAGGCGACAGGGGTATCAACGCAAAAAACAGGCTTGATTACAGTCCAGTCGGGCAGGTGATTGCCACCTGCTACATGTGGATCGCTGAGAATGAACACGTCTCCAGGAACCATATCCCGCGCAAACTTCGCTAATACGGCTCGCAAAGCGAAGCCCGCCCCTCCGGTGTGGATTGGTAGTCCATCTGCCTGCGCGACGACTTCCCCTGCCGCACTACCCACGAAACAGGAGAAATCATGTGATTGACTAAATGCCGGATTACGAGCCGTTCTGGCCATGACGTATCCGGTTTGTCGAGAGATGTGGTCTAACTGTTTTTGAAGTAGTGCCAGCTGCACGGCATCGAAACTCATGACGTCTCTCCTGGTAGAGGGCTGTTGAGGTGAATGAGGAAATTCGATGCGCAGTCGACCTCCAATCGGCTGCCTTCCGGCAAAATCACCGTAGTGGTCGTACTTTCCACCAGAGCAGGCCCGTCAACGGTGTCTCCATACTCGAGGACATCGCTGCTGAAGATTGGAGTCTCCTTAAACTCATCAATGTCGTCCCAGTACACGCGCCGAAACTCGGAGGCCTGCACTTTCCTTTTCATCCGCTGTTTGCTTTTGTGTTCGGTGAATCCCAGGCGGACTAATCCCGTTGCCCGTCCGCCAGTTATGTAGATGCCATCCTGTCCCTGATCATGCCCATAGAGCCTCCGGAACTGCTGCAGGAAAGCCGCGCGGATGGCTTCCTTTTCAATATGTCCAACCGGGACGCTCACAGAAGATTGCTGACCTTTGTATTGGAGCTCGAGCGCTCGTTCGACAACGATGGCATGCGCTGCAAACCCTTCGCTCAGGAATCGCGCGCGGCATTCGCCTGCGAGTGTGTCGAGGAATTCGTCAATTTCGTCGACAGAAGTCGCTGCGAACGGACGTAGCCATGACTTTACGGCGTCTTGCCTTGCGTCCGCTGTGCACATACCGAAGGCGCAAAACACGCCGGCAACGCGCGGAACAAAAACGGCGCGGCAGCCCAAAGCGCTCGCGACGGAAGCGCCGTGCATTGCTCCCGCCCCGCCGGCGGCGACAAGGGTAAAGCGAGACGGATCGAAACCCCGCTCCACGCTGACCTTTTCCACGGCATGAACAACTTCCTGTTCCATAAGTCGGATGATGCCGGCCGCCGCGCGAACAGTGTTCAAGCCAGCGGGTGCCGCAATACGACTTTCGATTGCTTTTTCGGCAAGATCCTTGTCGAGAGCGATAAGGCCGCCGCCGTAGCGGCCGCTTTGAAGGCGTCCCAGAACAAGCTGCGCATCCGTAACTGTCGGGTCGGTGCCTCCTCGACCATAACAGACCGGCCCGGGAAAGGCGCCCGCCCCGTCCGGTCCGGTTCGAAGCATGCCTCCGTGATCGCATCGCGCGATCGTTCCACCTCCCGCGCTGACGGTATGGATGTCGACTGCGGGGAGAGCCAAATGATAGCCGTTCACGTCCGTGCTGTTGCTCATCGCGACGCCTGTTTCATCAGCTAGGATAACGTCGCAGCTGGTGCCTCCAATTTCGATCGAGATGAGGTTTTGGATGCCAAGCGCATTGGCGCACACCATGAGCGCGCTCGCACCGGCGGAGGGACCCGACAGTAGGAGAGATGCGGGACGGTGCTCCACTTGCTGCACCGAAACAACTCCGCCGTTACTTTGCATCAAAAGAAGGGGACGTTTGAGTCCAGACTCCCTTAGCCGTAACTCAAGGCGCCGCAGATACGGCACTACGCGAGGTGCCACGTAGGCGTTGAGGACGACAGTCGAACTGCGCTCATACTCTCCGATCTTTCGCACGATATCGGATGAAGTATAGACCAAGACGCCGGGCCAGAGATCCCGAACCGCTGCCTTGCATTCGTGCTCGTGCTCTCCGTTCAGAAAACTGTTAAGGAACGCGATAGCTACTGCCTCAACACCACGGCTTTGCATTTCAACGACCGCTCGTCGGACGCTTTCGTGGTCAAGCGGAATGCGCGGTTCTCCGTTCCTATCAATCCGTTCGCGTATCGGAAGCCTGAGACTACGTGGAACAAGCACAGGGGGAAAAGGAGTGCGATGGTCCCACACATCCGAACGCATACCCCGCCGGATTTCAAGAGAGTCGCGGAAACCCTCGGTTACCAGCAGGCCGACCTTTGCTCCCTTGCCTTCGAGAAGAGTATTTGTCGCGATCGTTGACCCATGCACGAAGTGAGAGCAATTGCCCAGCAAGCCCTCGAGTGGCAAGCCAGCAGCGTCTGCCGCTAATCGCAAAACATCCATGACACCTTGTGACGGATCCTGGGGTGTCGTTGAAGCTTTGTACTGCCATAGAACCCCCTTAGCGTCGATGAGAACGAGGTCGGTAAACGTCCCTCCAATGTCGATTCCAATGCGCCAAGGCGCGCTCAAATTGGCTTGCTCGTTCATGCTTGGTCCCCATTCAACAGATGGTCGAGGCAGCAAATATCTGTCGCAGAGCAACGGCCCTCGTCGAAGGCGCTGTTGCTTGTTTGACTGCATTGAGCAGAGTGTCGAGAAAGACGGCCGAGAAATGTCCGGTCGCAATTGCCCAATTTTTGTTGCAAAACGCGGCAAAAATGCCGGGTTGTCAAGCCATTTTTCGTGAGGAGGTTACACGCAAGGTCAGCTTCTATCGCTCATCGAGAGCCCATAGGCAGCCCGAGGCGCGGTTCAGATCCCTGTTCACCCGATACATATCCAGGGCATCAGGGGTATTGTGGCCAGTCGAGCAAAAAGCATTGGGCGGCAACGGAGTGGTGGGTCAAATAACGTCTGGAGAGGCGGGGCGAGACTACGGCCGAAACGCGATTATTCCTTTTGCTCTGCTCGGG
>NZ_JABEKV010000028.1 GCF_013283645.1 Sinorhizobium psoraleae | reverse complement strand
GCGATGATTCCCTAGACCGCCTGCGATACATAACTTTCGACTCACTCACTCACCCCGCTTCGGAGCCGAAACCGCACTCTTTGGAACTCAGCTAGCCATGTCTTCGAAGATGCAAGCTGACTTACAGCTATTTTTGCGCAGTTCACCCAAACATCGCTTCAGGGGCCCCTTCACCCCTGGCTCGATTGCCAGCAGCCGCCCGACCACGACTCTCGCTCCAAGGTCTAGACGGAAAGGAACTTTGTCGCAGCCGTGATGCAAAGTTTGTCCAGTTCCGGCCCGCCGGAGCAGATGCAGATGCTTTCTCCGTTCGGGCCGATTTCGTGGACGCGGAGAGCCGGAGGCAGCAAATTTCTCGGAGGCGATCTTCAGGACATTCTCCTTAATCGCATGAGGGTCGTTCTCTCTCGGTGAGCGCTCTGACTGTACCCTCTGCGCCTTCGCGCCGCCTGAAGCCGGCAAAGCCAGGCGTCTGCAACGGCGCTCCCCTGCCGGGAGGACAATAGGTTATGCGATCTTTCGGCACGTAACGAGAAAACTCTAAGCCCAGAGCGGAACTGTATGTGTTGCATCCACCGGGCCTCATTCCTGGCGGGTTAGCCTCACTGTTCGCACAACGCGCACCTTGTAAATTGCACTTTACGGCATCCATTCCAGTGGGCTTTTCGGTCCGTGCCCTGACCATGGCATCGGCGCGGAGACGCCGCGTATTCCAAAGAACAGCGGCGCTCCTCTTGCGGCTGATATTATGGAAGTGTTATTGCGGCGTCAGGTCGAAGCCGAACCACTTTTCCGAGAGGCGCTTGATGGTGCCATCCGCCTTTGCGGCGGCGATGGCATCGTCGAACATGGCCTTGAGCTCGGTGTCGCTCTTGCGCAGCCCGACGGAGCTGCCGGCGCCGAGGAACCCGCCCTGGAAGCGCGGACCGACGATCGTCATGTCGGCATTCGCCGGCTTTTCGACCGCGGTTTTCAGGTAACCCATCGAGGCCATGACGAAATCGACGCGGCCGGCGACGAGGTCGAGGTCATGCTGCTCGGTGGTCTTGTACTCGCGAACCTCGACGACGTCCTTGAGGTATTCATCGATGAAGCGCGCGGCGATCGAAGCGCTCTGGACGCCGATCGTCTTGCCTTCGATGAGCGGCTTCAGTTCCTCGGCCGCCTGGCGTGCACCCGCCTCATTGGAGGCGAGCGAGAAGAGCTCGCCCTTCATCGGCAGCATTTCGAGATCGCTGCCCTTGAGCGTCGCGAAAGCCTGGCCGGTGCTGCCGTAGGACATGGAGAAGTCGATGACTTCCTTGCGCTTCTCCGTCGCCGACATGCCCGCCATGATGGCGTCGAACTTGCCGGCGTTCAGCGCCGGGATCATGCCGTCGAAAGCCTGCGGGATGATGGTGCATTCCACCTTCATGTGGTCGCAGAAATACTTGCTGAGCTCGATCTCGTAGCCGTCCAGCGTTCCGTCCGGCTTTGTTAGGTTATAGGGCGGAAAGGCGCCTTCGGTGGCGATCGTGATCTTCGTCCACTTCTTGTCCTCGGCCTGTGCCGTCGTGGCGAGCAGCCCCGTGGCAACGGCGAGCGCCGCCATGATCGCGGTCGTTTTCTGCATTTCGGTATTCCCCTTTTTTGCTGTGGTGGTTGGGTGGCTCTTGCGGCAGATCGGCCCCTAACTGCTGATGAACTGCCGGAAACGTTCGGACTTCGAATTGGTGAAGACCTCGTGCGGTGCGCCTTCCTCCTCGATCGCGCCCTTGTGCAGGAAGACGACGCGGCTCGAGACGTCGCGGGCAAACCCCATCTCGTGGGTGACGACCAGCATCGTCCTGCCCTCCTCCGCAAGTCCGCGCATCACGCGCAGGACCTCGCCGACGAGTTCCGGGTCGAGCGCCGAGGTCGGCTCGTCGAAGAGCATCGCCTTCGGGCGCATGGCGAGAGCGCGGGCGATCGCGGCGCGCTGCTGCTGGCCGCCGGAGAGGTGGGCCGGATAATGATTGCGCTTGTCGGCAATGCCGACCTTGGCAAGCAGCGCCTCCGCCTCCTCGATCGCCTCCTTGGGCGGCCGCTTCAGGACGTGAACGGGCGCCTCGACAACGTTCTCCAGCACCGTCTTGTGTGACCAGAGATTGAAGCTCTGGAACACCATGCCGAGCTCGGAGCGGATGCGGTCGACCTGCTTCTGGTCTGCCGGCCGGCTCTTGCCCTCCCTGGTTGTCTTGAGACGGATCGTCTCGCCGGCGACCGCGATGGTGCCGGAGTCCGGGACTTCGAGCATGTTGATGCAGCGCAGCAGCGTCGATTTCCCGGAACCCGACGAACCGAGAATGGAGATGACCTCGCCCTCATGCGCGTCGATCGATATGCCTTTCAGCACCTCGACGGGCCCGAAGCTCTTGTGGAGATCGCGGACGCTGATGGCGGCGGGTGACGTGATTTTGGCGGGCATGTTCAATGCGTTTCTCCCTTCAGTTCACCGCGGATCGGCACCGGCTGGCGCTGATGCGGGCTCAGCCGGTGCTCGACGAAGGCGATGAGCCGGGTCAAAAGGAAATTGATGGCGAGATAGATCGCTCCGGCGACGACGAAGACCTCGATCACCCGGTAGCTCTCCGAAATGATCCGGGCGGCGACACCGGTGATCTCCATCAGCGTGATGATCGAGGCGAGCGACGTCGCTTTGACCATCGAGATCATCTCGTTGCCGTAGCCGGGCAGCGCCTGGCGGATGGCGAGCGGCATGACGATGCGGCGGAAGATCATGAGGCGAGGCATGCCGCAGGCGCGCGCCGCCTCGACCTGACCGTGCGGCACCGACAGCAGACCGCCGCGGACGATCTCACTGGCATAGGCCGCCGTATTCAGCGTCAGCGCCAGCACCGCGCACCAATAGGGCTCGCGAAGCACCGGCCAGAGGATGCTGTGCCTGACGGCGGGGAACTGGCTGAGGCCGTAGTAGATCAGGAAGATCTGAACAAGCAGCGGGGTTCCGCGAAAGACGAACACATAGGTTCGTGCGAACCAGTCCAGCACGAGGATGCCCGACAGGCGCGCAAGCGCCAGAGCAAGAGCCAGGACCGAGCCGAGCGCGATCGCCGTCACGGCAAGCTCGAGCGTCAGCGGCAGTGCCGCGAGCAGGCTCACCAGGGTTTCGGAGGCAAAGGCGATATCCATCAACCCCTCCTGACGCCGCGCGAGAACCAGCGCTCCGAGGCATTGAGGAACGCGCCCGAAACTGTGGAGATCGCGAGATAGATCATCGCGGCGATGAAATAGAAATCGAACGGTAGGCTGGTGGATCCGGCGCCGATCTGCGCTTGTCGCAAAAGCTCGACCACGCCGGTGACCGAAACGAGCGCAGATTCCTTCAGAACCACCTGCCAAACATTGCCGAGTCCCGGCAGGGCGTGGCGTAGCGTTAAGGGCGCGGCGATGCGGCGGAATTTAAGCACCCGCCCCATGCCGCAGGCCGTTGCCGCCTCGAGCTCGCCGGGATGGACCGCGCGAAACGCGCCGCGGAAGACTTCGGTCTGCTGCGCGCCCGAGGTCACCCCGACGGCAAGCGCGCCGGCGACAAAGCCCGGAAAGCTGACGAAGCCCTCGGCCCCGAAGAACTGCCCGACGGCCGTCACGACCGCGCTGCCGCCGAAATAGAACAGATAGATGACGAGCAAGTCGGGAATGCCGCGAAGCACGGTCGTATAGGCCTCGGCAATCATCCGGAGGACGGGGCCGCCGGAAATCTTCGCCCAGGCGCCGAACGTGCCGATGACGCTGCCGATCGCAAAGCCTGCAAGCGCAATGAGGATCGTCATCCACGCGCCGGCCGCGAGCGCATGACCCCAGCCGTCCGGCCCGAAGCTGATGATGTCGAAGAAACCCGGGCTGTTCATGGGGAGGGCCTTCCTCTTCCAAATGGCCCGGTAATTACCTGTTTCATGAGTGGCTATCCGCTGTGCGTGGCGGGCGGGCATTCACGAACGCCCGCCCGCCTCGTCTCTGTTAGAGGGATGGGGTCAGATCGAGCTTGCTCCATTTTTCAGAAAGCGAACGAATGACGCCATCGGCGGCGGCCGATTTGATCGCGGCATCGAACTTTTCCTTCAGTTCCGTCTCACCCTTGCGCATGCCCATGGCGACCTCCGTCGCCAGCATCGCGCCCTTGATCAGCGGACCGGTCATGACGAGATCCTCGTTGCCGGGCTTTGCGAGTATCGAAGTTCCATAGACGCCGCTGTCGAACCCTGCGTCGATTCGGCCGGCCTTCAGATCGAGATCGCGTTCGCCTGAGGTCTTGTAGGTGCGCACGGTAACGGTGTCTCCGAAATAGGCCCGGATCAGCTGCTCCTGGCTCGTCGCCTGCACCACGCCGATCGTCTTGCCGTCGAGCGCCTCTCCAATCGTCTTCATGACCGGATCGGCCTTTTCCTTGTCGTTGAGGTTGAGCCTTTCGCCGGTCATCGGCAGCTCCGGCACCTGGCCATCCTTGGCGATCAGGAACGTCGCGACACCGCTCGCATAGGGGACGGTGAAATCGACGACTTGTTTGCGTTTTTCATTGATCCCGAGCGTCATGATCAGATCGAACTTGCCTGCATTGAGGCTCGGAATAAGGCTCGTCCACTCGCCCGTCATGAGCTCGCATTCCACCTTGGCGCGTGTGCAGAGTTCCTTGATGAGATCGACGTCGAAACCGGTGAGCTCACCCTTGGAGTCAAGCGCGTTCCACGGCGGGAAGGCACCTTCGATGCCGACTCGGACATGGGTCCAGTCCTTTGCCATAACGGCCGACGCACCGAACGAAAGCCCGGCCACGAGAACGGCTGCAATCAATCTGCTTCGTTTCATCTTCTGTTCCCTTCGTTTTTTGCCGGCCTTCTTTTTTGGCCGGTTTGCTGATGATCGGGCGTGCCCTCAATGCGTTCCGCGACGGCTGCCAGCGCAGCATGGGCTTCGCGCAAGGCATGGGCGATAAGGTTCCGGCTCTGCCTTGCGTGCACCCCGTAGAACGGCAGATCGGGTGAGCCGTGCGGCAGCCTTGCGAACTCGCGCAGCCCTTCGAGCGACGGCCAGGCCGGATGCGGCAGCGCGCTGTCGTGACTGAAGCGATTTCCGCTCGTGTAGTTGAGTGGCACGAGCAGACGCGAGGCGCGCATCAGGGCGCGGTTGATCGCTCGCGCGGCATCGCCCTCCGCCCCGCGAGCCATCCTGTTCACCGCCTGCGCCGCCGCTTCGAGCGCATCCACGCGCGCGAGCAGGTTCGTGATGTCCAGCCGAGCGCCGAGCCCATCCTGAAGGTCGAGCAGTTCTTGCCTCATCGCGGTTGCAAAGACGGCGTAGTCGAGCGGCAGCACGGGAGCCGTCAGCAGGCGCCACAGCACGCGAAGCACAATCGATGTGTCGCGCCGCAGATTGTCGAGGTCGATGTGTTCCGCCGTGTCGTGCGGCGTATGCCACCACCAGCCGAGCGCGGTCAGCGTCTTGACCGGACCAGGCGGCTGGTGGCTGAGGCTGCCGAACATCGACGGTATGCCGATGCCCCAGAACGATTGATCGGCGGCTCGGCCGTGACGGCGGCCGGCATGCCGCTGTCCGCTGACGGCTTCGACCGCTTCCGCGGCGACGGATTTCAGCTCGTCGATGACAGCCGAATTGGTGAGCACGCTCGCCCCCTCGCCGCCGGTGGAATCGACGTTTACATGGGCGACGCAGCGCCGCTCGAGCTCCTCCCAATATTCGTCCGCATACCAGGCCGACCCGGAATAGCGGCCATGCGAGTGGCCCGACCAGAAGCAAAGCCTCAAGCCGCGCTTCCACATGCTGCGCCGCTCGCCGAGCAGCCGTGCCGCCTCGAGCATGGTGGCGTTGGCGCCGCCATTGTCCATCACGCCGTAGTGCCAGGTATCGTGATGACCCGAAAACAACACGAAGGGCGCACCGTCCCCTGCTTCTTCTTCCGCTGACAATTCGGCGACGAGGATCGGCGTCTTGCGCCAGCCGGTGTCCACCTCGGCCCAAAGTGAGACCCGCACATCCTGTCCCGCCTGACATTGCGCCCGCAGCCTTGCGCCGTCGTCATGCGCGATCGTGCAGATGACAGTGGTCGGAAGCATCGATCGCGTGTGCTGCGAGGGACTGCCCCACACAGTCGAGACGCACATTTCGTAGAGATGTTCGTTCGGGCTGACATGAAGCTGGCCGGCAGCACCGCGCGCGCTGGCGAGCGCCGCTACTTCCTCCGTGGCTATCCCGTCGACAAGCACGATCCTGCCCTTGACGTCGGCTTTTGCGAACGCCACCTCGTCGCCCTCGCCGATATAGACGAGGGACGCGCTGATGCCGTCGCCGGACGTCGAGGCCGACATCGAATGCGTGATGCAGCGCAGGCTTTCGCCGTTTGCCTCGACGCACGCACGCCCCGGAAGGCTGATATAGGCGTCGTGGGTCAGAAGCTCTGTGCGGTAGCCATAGGACGCCATCTTGCGCTCGAGATAACGGAAGCTCTCCAGTTCCTCCGGCGTTCCCGAAAGCTTGATACGCAGGGCGAACTCCTCGATATGGGCGGCTAGGCGATTGCGATCCGGTTGAAGCGTGAAGCTATCCATCGCGCCTCTCCGGTAGCGGCGGGTCGACATCGTCGGGGATTGGATTGACGAAAGGCGTGCCATCGAGCCGCGCCGCATGGTCGGCCTTGGCGCCGGCAATGAGGTCCGGCCTGAGGATCAGGTCGAGTGCTGTGCTGGCCATGACCTTTGCCGCGTGCTCCATGCCCTTGTGGGCGGCCGGCAGCTTGCCCTGGGCGACGAGCTGCCAAGAGTGCCCAGGCGTGCCAATCGCATAGGTCGCGCCGCGCATCTGGACAGTCGGCACGACCCAGCTCACCGTGCCGACATCGGTCGAACCTACAAGCGTGCCGTTACCGCTCTCCGGCGGGAAGATCGTGTCGCAGAGCGCCACACCTTTGCGCAGCTTGAGTCCGAAGCGTTCGAAGGAGGCGGCGATGTCGTCGGCGCTGAAGGTCTCCTGGAATTTCGCGGCGGTTTCTCGGTCAGCGTCGTCAAACACGGGCGGTCCCAACCGCTCGAGATGCGAATGCATCAGCGCTTCCAGAGGCGTGTTGCCGACGAGGTTGGCGTCGCCGCTGACGATTTCGCTGCGCACGATCGTTCCGGTCATTAGCGCCGCGCCTTCGGCCACATTCTTGACGCGCCCGAGGAGATCGAGCAGTTCCGGCAGGCTGCGCGCCCGGATCAGATAGCGCACCGTCGCGCGCGCCTGCACCACGTTCGGCGCATGGCCGCCCGTGTCGGTCACGGCATAGTGGATGCGGGCGGTGGAGGGCATATGCTCGCGCAGGTAGTTCACGCCGACATTCATCAGCTCCACCGCATCGAGCGCGCTGCGGCCGAGATGTGGCGAGGCGGAGGCATGCGAAGCGCGCCCGCTGAAATGGAAGTTGATTTCGTTGCAGGCGAGCGAGATCGGGTTGTTGACGCCGGCAAACGGCGCCGGATGCCAGGAAATCGCAATGTCCACATCGTCGAAGACCCCGGCGCGCACCATGAAGCCCTTGGAGGAGCCGCCCTCCTCCGCGGGGCAGCCGTAATAGCGGATCCGCCCCGTGATGCCGTTGGCTTCGAGATAGTCCTTGACGGCGGCGGCCGCCATCATCGAGCCGGCGCCGAGCAGATTGTGCCCGCAACCGTGACCATTGCCGCCCGCAACGAGCGGCCGTTCCTGTGCTACACCCGCCTGCTGGCTGAGCCCGGGCAGCGCATCGAACTCGCCGAGGATGGCGATGACCGGGCCGCCCTCGCCCGCTTCCCCCATCAGCGCCGTCGGCATGCCGGCAATCCCCTGCGAGACACGGAAGCCTTCCGCCTCCAGCATAGCCGCGTGCTCGGCCGACGAGCGGTATTCCTCGTAATTGGTCTCGGGTGTATCCCACACGCGGTCGCTCAAGGAGAAGAAAGCCTCACGCTTCCGTTCGACGAGGTCCCACACGGCGTCCGAATTTTTCATCGTTTACTGGCTTCCACAACAATGTGATCCAAAATTGGCGCCAATTTATGCTAATATTTTTGTGCGCGCAACAGCGCTATAGGTGTAAAATTGGCGTCAGGACCAGATTTTCCACGGCTTTGCAGTGGCTGCATCTTGGATAGCGGTCAGGCCTAATGGCAGACTAAGGTAGTTCCGAGGGAGGCTGTATGAACAAGGTAAAACAGCGGGAAGCGAACAATGCGACGGCGGTCGATGTCACGGACCTGATTCTCCACGACATCCAAACCGGCGTGCTCGCCCCCGGATCGTGGCTAAAGCAGATCGATCTGGAACAGCGCTACCAGTGCACCCGCCCCGAGGTGCGCCGCGCTCTCGACCGGCTTGCGCAACGCCGCCTCGTCGAGCATGTGCCGAACCGGGGTTATCACGTGTTCGAGCCGGACGGACGGCAAGCGGCCGAAGTCAGCGAAATTCGCATCCTGCTCGAAACGGGCATGGCCGACAAAATCGCCGCTAACGCTTCAACGGCGGACGTCGAGGCGCTGCGCGAACTAGCGCGGCGCTTCGACAAGCTCATTCTCGAAGGCACGCCGATCGAGCTCTATGAGGCCAACCTCGCTTTTCACTACCGGCTGCTTTCGCTTTGCGGCAATAGCGAGCTTGTGAAGCTCGTGACCGAGATCCGCCAGCGCACCTCCTCTGCACCGGTGTCGCAATGGAAGACGCGGGCCCGCATCGAGCAGTCTTCCCGCGAGCATCATGAAATGGTCAATGCGATTGCGGCCGGCGAGACGGCTGCTCTCAAGGACGCGATTTCACGCCATATCCGGCAAGATTAATCGTAACGATTCACCGCCTGGCCGCTCACCGAAAGTGCCTCGGATCGTAACCGTCGCGCGCTCACAAAAGGCCCGCCGTAACCAAGTTCCAGGCGATACACTATGCGATCTTTTTAGCATAGAACCTGAACATCCTCGCAACAAGCCGTGCGCGGGGCTCGTGAAGACGGCTGCCTTTGGAAGGCTCAGGTAGACGCATTCACCAGTTTCTTCGTAACATCAGGTCGATCGTCTTCATCAGCAAGCTCGCTATAAGATTTACGCAATTCTCTTATAACTTGCGCCACGGTTCGCTGGCAAGGGCCGCCTACTATAAGACGATCGTGAGAGTCTTATAACTCATCGGTTCCCGACGACACATTATGCGATGTTTGAGTGCGTAGGGGCATCTCTCTGTGCCTTTATCGCTTGCGGTGGTGTCTGCCGCCGCGCGCGCTGATAGCCTGACTACGTCCGAAGTTAAAGACGCACTCTTGAATGCGGCCGACATCATAAGAATGTTGAAGATCGTGTTGAATGGAAGGAGTAGCGGGTGGAGCCCATTCCCGCTGCTTGGCCACTAAAGAGGAACCGCCAAGCACCCGACGCCGTTCTCTCTTTCGAAGGAGATGCCCAATGGGAACGAAAGACACCAATGCAAAGCCTGAGCAGGCGAAGCCGAAAGACGT
>NZ_JABEKV010000027.1 GCF_013283645.1 Sinorhizobium psoraleae | reverse complement strand
GGCGTTCGGTAGCCCAGGCACTTCCGCGGCGTCGAGTTGAGCCGGTCGCAGATGTCCTTCAGCTCGTCATCGGTGATCGACAGGGGATCCACCTCTCTCGAAAGCCATTTGCGAACGCGGCCATTGGTGTTCTCCACCGTGCCCTTCTGCCAGGGCGACTGCGGGTCGCAGAACCATGTCTGTGTTCCGATGCCAGCCTGCAGATAGGGCCATTCGCTGAACTCAGTGCCTCGGTCGAAGGTGATGGAGCGTCGAGCAGCGTGGGGCAGGGGTTGGAGCACCTGAATCAGCCCGTCCATGATCGGTTTCGATTGCCGGTCGTTGTTGCGCAGGAAGACCCGCTCAGATCCGGCATCTGCGGATCCTCAAAAGCATTGCGCCTGAGCTCGCGGAAAATCGTCGAACGATGCCGGCCGAGCTTCTCGGCGATGACGGTGGCGCTCAGGCCGCTCGCCAGCGAGCGATCCTGCGACGTTCATCCATGTCGATCTGGGAGTATGTGCGTCTCATGAGCATTCCTTGCGCGTGATAACCAATTGGTATCTATCGCAAGTCGCACTTCATCCTTGAACCCACCCCCCTACATTCTAAGATCGCATAATGTATCGGGTGGAACGAGTACTCGAGCACTCGCACGGCGAGCTGCTTGGCTATCGGTGCGAACAGCGTCGAATCGGCTGTCCTCAACTCAAGGTCACTGACGACCTAAGGTGGAACACCTTCTACAGATTTGAGAAGAGACTGATGTATGGAGCGTAAAAGAACTTCCTGTTTCTTGCTTGACCGGTAATCTCGACGAGTAAGCCATTGTCCACAAACTTGTCCACGAGTGCGCTGGCGTTGGGGAAGCTGATCCCAAGCTCATCGCGAACGCTGTTTATGCTCACGGTAGGTCGGCGATAGAGATACTCAAGTATTCTGTTAGCTTTCCCAGCCGAATTACCAAATTTCTCTGAAATTATCGATCGATGGTTCTCCCGCAAGTTCACGATTTCGCGCGCGGTTTCAGTTGCTTGCTCCGCAACATCTCCAACACCTCTAAGAAAGAATTTAATCCAGCTTTCCCAGTCCCCTTCTACTCTCGTGGCTTGAAGACGTTCGTAGTAGTCTTGCCTATATGCCTTGAAGTAATGAGACAGGTAGAGGACAGGACGGAGAAGAAGCTTTTTTTCATACAAGAAGAACGCGATGAGAAGTCGGCCTACGCGGCCGTTGCCATCCAAGAATGGGTGGATTGTTTCGAATTGCGCGTGTGCCAGACCGATCTTAATCAAGGGGGGGATATGATCGTCCTCGTGAAGAAATTTCTCTAGATTGCTGAGCGCTTGCGCTGCTACGTCGTGCGGGGGTGGAACAAAGCTTGCGGAGTGGAGATTGCTGCCGCCAGGCCCTATCCAATTTTGGCTCCGTCGAAGTTCGCCAGGCTGGAGCTTATGGCCACGCACGCCATGAAGCAGCTTCTCATGGATTTCACGGATTATCCTTACTGAGAGTGGCAGTTCACTGAGTCGGCGAATACCATGATTCATCGCGTTGATGTAGTTAACAACTTCATCAACGTCTTTTGGCATGTCTTGGTCGTAGATATCAGCCTCTGCCTTCAGGAGGTCGTTAATAGATGCCTGAGTGCCCTCGATCTGGCTAGAAAGCACTGCTTCCTTTCGGACATACATCATGACGAACAGATCAGGGTTCGGGAGCGTTTGGATAGAGCCATCCAGCCTACCCAGCGCGCGATCTGCCCGCGATAAGAGACTTTGCATCTCGGCATCGAACAGCAGAGGCGGATCCGGTGGCAAATCTCTAGGTATGAAAGCGCTGTATCCCGCCAGTTGGCGCACATAGTTTCCGCTTCGTCCTTCGGTGCTCATCTGCATCCCTTATTATCGGCAGGTGATAATAAGGCTACTAGAATGCTCGACTGTTATCGTCAATCGTTAGTAAGTGGATAATTCGCCATCCTTGTTTACGGGAGCAAGCAATAGCTAGCTTCGGCACTCCTTGTTAACGGCCGCCGTTAACATACGGCTGCAGTTTGCCCCATATTAATGCCTACGCCATGAGCAGCACCAGAGGAGAATTGAGAGTTCTTTCGGGCCAACGGAGGGGCATAATTCCAATGGTCCACCGTTCGATTTCTCTCAAGGCGAAAGATCTAAACTCACCCTCAGAGACCGCAATGGGTGGTGAGAAGTCGCCCATGGCCAGCACACGGGACGGCCGAAATGCGGACTTTCCAGACGCATTGCGGCATCTCGTAGAACCGCTTCAAGGTATGAACCTCCCCGTGCCACAGCGGGTTCTGATTTCCCGAAGTGTGTTGAAGCAGCTAACGGGTTGCATGGATGTGAGGTAGGCTAGGTCCCAGATGCGGCGCTGCAAACTCCCTCTCGCAGCGCCGCTCCTTGTCAGTTTGTCACAGTAGCGCGGCTTTCTCCTCCGTGGTTTCGCGCGCGACGCGGGCGCCGCCAAGGCACAGGAACAAGACGGAGCTGACCGCCAGCGCCGCGGCGTAGAGCGTGAGCCCCGGCCCGTAGCTTTGAAACTGCGCTCGGCTGAGCGGCAGGAGTGTTGCACCAAGCGCTGCACCCAATTGGAAGATCGCGAAGATCGAGCCATAGATCCGACCGAAGGTCGGAAGGCCGAAGTAGCGCTTGATCAGATAGCTCAGGACGTCGAACTCGGCGCCATAGACCATGCCAATCAGGATCGCGCAGGCGAAGGCGACATAGCCTGTGGGGCCAAGCGCGTAGAGCACGCAGGCGACGGCGCCTCCCAGGCACACGAGACTCATCAATCGCCTTGCGGAAACATAGTCGAGGAGGACCCCCGTCAAGAACCGCCCGATCAGAACGGCGATGCCGAATACCGACTGTACTAGTGCTGCATGCTGCGGCGTCGCACCACCGTCGATCAGGAGCGATATCTGGTTGGTGACGAGCCCCGTATTGACGAAGCCGAGCAGGAAAAAGGCAGCGGCGAGGATCACGAAGCTCGACGTCGTCACGAAGCGGCGAAAATCGGCGCTGGCCGCGGCGCGATCATGAGCGGGGCGCGCGACTTTGGCTGTTGGCGCATCGTGCAGGAACAACGCGTTCAAGGGCAGCACGATGACGGTAACAATCATCGCGAGGCTGACATAAGCCCATTGCAGCGAGCCGTTGGCGATAACATAGGTGATGATCGGCGGCAGGATCGCGGCGCCAAGGCCGATCCCGCCATTGGCAATGCCAATCGCCAGACCCAGCCGTCGGTCGAACCACGTGCTGACGACGCGCAGATAGGAAACGGGCCAGAGCCCCACCGCCAGGACCGGGAGCAGAGCGTACATGGAGTAGAAGACCTGGATATTTCCCGGAATATAGGACATTGCGAGCAGGCCGCAGGCGAATGTCAAACAGGAGGCCAGAACAATCGGACGGGCGCCGAACCGGTCGATGAGCATGCCTTGTACCGGGGATATTACCATGATCATCAGCGAGATGATCGTGGCCGCGAAAAGAATGGCCGGCTTCGACCATCCGAACGCCTGGGACAGCGGTTCGACAAAAACGCCGAACAAGAAAAGCAAAAGCGTGCTTGGTCCGAAGACCAGCCCCACGGTCGCGGCGGCCGTCGCAGACCACGCCTTCCCCTCGCTCCTCCCGGCTACTTTGTCCACGGTCGCGTCGGTCATGATTTCCCTCCCATTGACCATTGCTACAACATTTCAGTTCATTCAGCTTGCGCTCCGGCCACCTACCGTCGTTTTCACGCTTCAGCTTTCAGCCGTTCTCTTCTGCACCGGCTCCTCATGGTGCGAGATTGCCTCGCGGATAAGGCGGTTCACCGCCTCCGCCTGTTCGAACAACGGGATGTGGGCGGCACCAGTGATCAGATGGAAGGATGCGCCAGGAATGGCGTCAGCCAGCGCCCTTGATGCGGAGGGCGGTGTCGCCTCATCCAACTCACCGACGGCAACCGTGACCGGCATGGTAAGGCGAGGCGCGCTCTCGCGGCAGTCGGCGACCGCTAGTGCATCGCAACCCGCCGCGTAGCCTTCCGGGGAAGTCCGGTCGAGCATGGAGACGAGGCCGCGCCCTTCGGCCGTTTTACGCGACGCCGGGGTCATCCAGCGTGCGAGAATACCTTCCGCGATCGAAGCCAGCCCATCGGCGCGGACCTTTGCCGCGCGCTCCCTCCAGAGCTGCGGTGCGAGGCTGACGATGTTTGAATTCAGGATGAGCAGAGACTGCACCGTGTCAGAAAGCCGCCCTGCGACCAATTGCGCGACCAGACCGCCGATCGAGATGCCGACCAGATGAAACGACCGCAGCTCGAGCAGCGTCAGGAGCGCGACGATATCGTCGGTCAGCGCCTCGATGGTGACCGGGGTCCTGGAGACCTCACTCAGGCCGTGCCCCCGGAACTCGGGACAGATCACGAAGTGCGATCGGCTGAATTCGCGCACCTGCTTTTCCCAGACATCCGCGCAGGTACCGAGCGAATGCAGGAGTACGATTGCGGGATCGGCTTCGTTGCCGTGCAAGGCGATGTGCAGATTGTGGTCGTTGATCGCGACGAACATGAAACCCTAGAACTCCTGATTGAGGGCGGCGAGGGCCCTTTCGACCACTTTCGTCTGCTCCCGCGGCGCCGACCTTTCCCGCTCGAGCCGGCTTATCTCGAGCGATGAATCGACAACCAGCTTGCAGCGTGCGTAGCGGCGGCGCATGAAGCTCGAAAGCGCTTGCCGCACGTCCTCGTGCCGGCCGATCTCTTCGCCCAGCACCAGGCCATCCTCGATGCCCATGCCTGCGCCAGACGCGAGTTGCGGGGTGGTTGCGTGCGCCGCATCGCCGATGAGCACGGCGTTTCCCCGCACCCAGTTCTCGCCCGCCAGAACCGTTTCGAGCGGCCGGCAGACGATGCTAGAGGCCGCGCCGAGATGGTGGCGCACGTCGCTCAATACCCCGCCATAACCTTCGAGCAGTGATCCCAGCACGGAGTGCTGGGTTTCCTCTTCGCGCCAGACCGGCTCCGGTTGGGCTTCGAGGTAGAACATGTACATTTGGTCCCGGGAAACGGGATTGAGCCCGACCTTGGCGGGGCCGCCAAGAAAGAAGGTCCGCCGCTCGATGTTGGGATGCCGTTCCATCATCAGCCGCCAGCATAGCTGGCCCGCATATTGCGGCCGCGGCGCATCAGGAAAGAGATGCTGGCGGATCTGCGAATAGATGCCGTCGGCGCCGACGACGAGATCGTAGGCACAAGACTGGTCGTTGCTGAACGTCACGCCGGTCCTGGCGCCCTGCCATTCGATCGCCTCTACGGTGACACCCAGTTGGACGCGGGGCTCGAGGGCAAGAAGCGCCTCCGACATGATCCTGTGAAGGGTTGGGCGCAGGATCCCACCTGCGCTGGGGATGTCGCCCAGCGCTTCGTTTTGCGTTTCGATGCTGAACATGGGCTTGCCGTCGACGGAGCGGATGTCGATGCCGTCGGCGGCGTAGCCCTGCCGCAGGACCTCGTCGAGTATGCCGAGCTTTCCCATGGCGCGCAGCGTGGGGCCGGTAATGGTGATCCCGGCGCCATAGACCCGCCAATGCGGATCGCGGTCGATGAGGTCAACGGCGAGGCCGGCGCGGCGCAGCGCGATGGCCGCGGACATGCCCGCGATCCCGCCGCCGATGACAAGGGCAGTGCGGTGTTCAGCCATTGACGGTTTCCACAGCCGCCAGGGAGTTTCGGCCGAAATGGCCGATGCCGATGCCCGTGTACCAATCGTTGACGGCCTTGTAATAGGCGCGCTTGAAAGGCAGACCGCCAGCAGCTCCCATCGCTGCCATCCACATGCGGATTTCCTCGGCGCCGTTGCCGGCGGTATGGACCTCGTCGGTGGCGTATTTGACGACGGCCTCTGGGTCGCCGGCTTCCATAAGCTGCAGGAGCGTCTCGTCGAACTCGCGATTGACCATGCCCATCCTGGGCGTGGCGATGTCGTGGCTGATGCCGCCGGTTGCAAGAATCGCGACGCGCTCGGCGCCGTCATATCTGCGCATCGCCTCGCCAAGGAATTTGCCGAACTGGTAGCAACGCCGCATGGTCGGCATGGGCGGCTGCACGCAGTTGAAGAGGATCGGCACGATCGGAAGGTCGGGATCGAGCCCCGCCAGTTCGAGCGGTGTGAGCGAGCCGTGGTCGAGCACCAATTCCATCGAAAAGGCCGGATCGAAATCGGCTTTTAGCGCCTCCTGCAGGAGATAAGCGCCGAAGGCCTGGTCGCCGGTAAAGACGCGGCGCTTTGCCTTCAGCCAATGTTCGATCGGGCTCTCATAGCTCTCGCCGACACCGATGCAGAGCGCGGGGAAATTGTCGAGGAAGAAGTTGTGCAGGTGGTCGTTGGAGAGCACGACCAAAGCGTCGGGCCTGCCGGCCTCGAAATCGCGTCCCATCGCCTCATAGGCGCCGAAAATCTCCGTCCGCAATTCCGTAGGGATGCGATCCGGGAAATTCAGCATGACCGGCGTGTGGCTTGCCGTGTAAATGCCGGTCAGTTCAGCCATTTGCCGTCTCCTTCTTTCATCAGGCTCCTGAGTGCCGCGAGCGAAACATCCTCCGGAATGCGCATGCCGATGCAGTGCGCACGCAGGAGGTACGGGTTGACGCCGGCTTCGTAGAGCCCGGCCACGTCGTTGCTGGTGATCTTTTCGGCGAGTTCCGGCGTCAGCCGGAAACG
Organism: Sinorhizobium psoraleae; assembly: GCF_013283645.1. Classification (GTDB taxonomy): domain Bacteria; phylum Pseudomonadota; class Alphaproteobacteria; order Rhizobiales; family Rhizobiaceae; genus Sinorhizobium; species Sinorhizobium psoraleae. Next base: position 3,496 of record NZ_JABEKV010000027.1, on the reverse strand, counting down.
GGCGAGATAAGCGGCCTTATCCTCATTGTAGGCGGCAAGGTCATCCGGCTTGTGGTGCAGTTCGTAGAGGACCTTGTCGAGGAGGTAGGCCTCCGTGGTCGGCATCATCTGTCGCCAATTGCTCATCAACGGTTCCTTTGTCAGCGCAGTTGTTCGACGACCCACGAGAGGAGCGTGGGAACGGTATGGGGGCCGAAACCCATGTGCCCGCCCGGAAAGAGCCGGACCGACTTCGGGCTGCCATGCTCCAGAAGGAGGTGGATATCGGCGATCGGGCACTGCTTGTCTTCCTTGCCGTTGACGAGCAGCAGCGGTGCACAGGGGTCTGACAGCAGACCCTGATCGAGGAGGGAAAGTTCTCGAAAGCCTGCGACATATTCCGCGTCGTTGGTCGCACCCAGCATGCGGCTGCGCGTTTCCACCAGTTCCATGAGATAGCTGTCGGGATAGCGGGACTGCTCGACCCAATCGGGCTGGAACATGTAGTGAATGCCGCCGCCCCAGTTGACGGCACAGCGGATATCGTCGGCCATCATATGCGCGAGCTTGGTTGCCCAATGGCCGCCGAAGGACCGGCCGATCAGCGCGATTCTCCGCCCGTCGAGCTGGTGGTTCTCGCGAACCCATTGAATGACGGGAAGGAACTGGATCTCGCCGTTGCGGCGCGCTTTGATCGGCGATTGGCCGGTTCCGACATTGTCCATCGCGATCGTCGCGATGCCCGCCGCGACGAAGGCGTTGGAAAGCTCGGTCATCTCCTCCTTCCAGGCGTCGACGCCGCCCCACATGATGACCACGGGAGGCTGCTCTGCGCCCGTGGGGATGCGGAGGTAGCAGCGGATCTCGGAGGTCAGAGCACCCGGCGCGTCGAAGGGCAGCGAGACAGGCACGATCGGCGGATCGGCCAGCGCGCCGAACCGCTCATAGGCCTGAAGTTCGAGCCGGTAGCTTTCCGCTTTCGCTTCGTGGTTCGGACAGGGAAAGCGGCCGAGGAAGTAGAAGCCGTAGGCTTGGTAATAGGCTTCGCGTGCGCCCGCCCGATCTCCGGCGCGGCTTCTTTCCTCGGCCAGAGCCATGAAGCGGTTGCCCGTGCCAATCCAGGCGCTCGCCCAATTCGCCCCGTCCAGTCCCTGCAAGGCCTCGATCGTCTCGAGCGTTGCCTCAGGCTCGGTCAATCCAAGCGGATGAATGCGTTTGGAGAGCCGATCCCGCATCCAAGCCCTGGCATTGTCCAGCGATCGTGGTCCGGTGAGTTCGCCCGCCGTGGCCATTATCGTCATTTATGTGTCTCCATCCTTTAGCGGCGTCGGTGGATCACCAGATCCTTGCGAGCGCCTCTCGTTGCATGTCGGCTGTGCTCAAAGGCAGTCCGAGCACGCGCAGGTGCTCCGTTACGGCCAAGACAAGTTCGGCATTGCTTTCTGCGACATCGCCGTTCGGCAGATGCAGGTTGTTCTCGAAGCCCACTCGGACGTTGCCTCCCATCAATGCGGTGGCGACCGCACAGGCGGCCTCTTGCCGACCGAAGGCGCAAACCGTCCAATGGGTGAATCCATGCGGCGCATTTGCGAGAAATTCGATGAGATCGGCCGGCTGGGATTGCTGGTCTGTCGTATATCGGCCGAGGACGAAGAGGAGGGGAATTTCCTCGGCAGCAAGAAGGCCGCGCCGGTGAAATTCGACCAGCCGTTCCATGTCCGCTCGGTCATAGAGGATGATCTGCGGAAAGATGCGCTCGCGTCGCATCCAGTAGAGTAAATTTGCGAAGGCCGCTTCATGCGCGGCGTCCGGCACGATCTCCCGCAAAGCAATGGACGCAGCCTCGGGGCGCAATTCCCGAACGAGAGCGATCTGTTCTGTCGGCGAATAGGTACCGAGGGACTCGGTCGTCACTTGAACGATCATCCGGTCGCCGGCCCGGGAGCGGATCGCGGCAATTGCTTCCCGATACCGATCGGCGTCGAGACAATGGCGGCCTTCAGCGTCGCGAACATGAACATGAATCATGCTGGCCTGCGCGGCGAGGCAGGATTCGGCGCAGTCGGCAAGTTCCGCAGCGGAAATCGGCAGGCCCGGATGGTCTGCCTTCGTCTTGCGGCCGCCGTTCGGCGCGATCGCAATTGCCACTGCCCGGCACGGGTTGCCGCGCCCTTGCTCTATGGAATCGACCTGCATCCTTCCTCCCGAATGAGGCTGGCCGCATCGCTACGCTCAGACGCAGCCAAGCGTCTCGGCCCAATTTTTCTCTGAACCTCCTCAAGAAAAATGAGCGCGCTCAAAAAATGCCGGAGAACGCTGCTCTTGTCAATTTGAGCGCGCTCAATTTTTTATTTTTTGTTGGAACCTGCGGAAGTCGGCGCTAACCGCGCGCCAATCCGAGCGTCATGCGTCCAATCTGAGGACGGCTGGATCTGGTGAAAGGCCACGCATCACGACGTCAATCTGGCGACGGAGTCTGTCCAACCCGGCTACAATATCCAGCGACTCGGCCGAAAGCCACATTCGAAGATCGACCTGATATATGGCGAATATGGCCTGCGCCACGATCTGGGGAGACTCCGTTGAAGAAACCAGGCCCTTCTCCATCGCTTCGGAAATGAGCCGGGTGAGCAGGAGTTTCAGCTTGTCCCTTGTACGATTGAACCGTTCCGCCTGCTTGCCCGACTGATAGAAGTACATTTCGCGGAGCGCCGCCCGGGACAGGACTGGAACTCGGGCGAAATACTCGTAGTGCAGGCGAAGCACGCTGAGCAGGTTTTGAAGAAGGGAGTCTTCGGGCCTGATTGCAGCGCTTGCTTCGGCGATGCACTCTTCAAGGCCGTCGTTGACAATCAGGAAAAGAAGGTCCCGCTTGGTTTCAGCATAAACGAAGACCGTGCCCATGCCGACGCCGGCTTTGCTGGCGATCTCGCGGGTCGTCGTGTCGTCGAAACCCTTCGAGACGAAGAGGTCGAGCGCCGCCTCCTTGATGCGCCGGAGCTTTTCTTCTTTATTCTGTTCCCGCAGTCCGGGCTTCTTTTTTGTTTCCTGCATCCCCGCTTGCTGTCTCCATTGGGCGCCTTGGTTGAAGCACCAGGCTTTATGCGAAACGGGGCGATATCAGGTCAAGCTGCATGGTGAGAAGATCCCGCCCGGGTCATTCGAAGAGCACCACGGCGCGGCACCAGCCGGCGGAAGCACGCTTTATCTTGACCGGAAGGCAGGAGACGGTGAAGCCTGTGGCCGGCAGCTCGTCCAGTCTCGTCAGCTTCTCCATGTGCAGGAAAATGCCGTCGCGGCTAGCCTTGTGTCCTTCCCATATGGAGGCTCGCGTCCCGCCTTTCGGCAAAGCGCTGGGCGGTATTGCGGAACGGGGCATCCCACGACCAGGCGTCGGTCCCGGTGTCGCTTGGCAGCTAAACGTGAGAATGTAGCTATTTCGGCCAGGTTGGCATTTAAAGGGGGTCTTCCTCACTTTGTGTGGTGGCGATTTTGGTCGAGAGGCAGCATGCGTGCC
>NZ_JABEKV010000026.1 GCF_013283645.1 Sinorhizobium psoraleae | reverse complement strand
ACGCCCGGCCAGCCTCAAAATACAGCCTATCCAATGGGGCGGAGACGGCGCTTACACTGCCCTCGCCCGGTATCCTCGTTGTCTTTTCTGCCGGGTGAGTTTGAGAAAGAGCTCGACCGCGTCCGCTTCCACGGCGAAGTGATGGGTCTTGCTCTGTCCGCGGCTGCCAATTCGTCCCCACCTCCTGGTCAGGCATGTTTCTCCAAACAAGGAGTTCGATATCTCCAGCGCATAAAAGCGCGCCATGTTCTTGGAAACATCGGTTCGCTCGATATAGATATGATATTGACAGTCCATGGCGTGCAGGATTGAAGGTTTGGCGGCGATCGTCCAACGACATTTATGAATCGTTTACGGCAGACCGATTCACGCTCCTGATGTGTCGCGGACGGACCGCTCCACGGGCCGGCTACGTTTTGGGTTGTGAAGAGCAACAGCTCGCTGCTGCGTCCGAAAGGTTCTTCGGCGCGATGACGTCGCGTTTAAGGCCGAGCGAGCCGGTCTAATGGGTGCTGCCAGCAACAGGTAGAGTAGATGCCCGTCGTCGAGTTTCCGCAGCTTGAATGTCAGAAAAACATATACTATTTTCTAACGCATGACCAACGCTGCGACATCGGTCCCGGATAAGATCATGAGGCGCGCCCGCGCTGGCGGCCGCGGTGGCGTTTTCACGCCCAGTGACTTCCTGGACATCGCCGCACGAGCGGCAGTCGACCAGGCGCTTTCCCGTCTCGCCAAAGGTGGCAAGCTCCGGCGCTTGGCGCGCGGCCTATACGACTTCCCCAAGGTCCATCCGCAGCTTGGTCCGCTGTCGCCTGCTCCCGACGATGTCGCGCAGGCGTTGGCGCGGGAGACCGGATCTCATGTACAGATTGCCGGCGCGCGTGCCGCTAACGCGCTCGGTCTTTCCACTCAGGTTCCGGCAAAGAGCGTCTATCTGACCGACGGCCCTTCGCGCCGTGTCATCCTGGGAAAGCGCGTGATCGATCTGCGTCACACCTCGCCTAAGCATCTCATCGCTCCGGGCAGCGCTGCTGGCACAGTCGTACAGGCCCTCCGTCACGTGGGGGCGGTTCGTGCCCGCGACGTTGCGCAGATCGCGGCGCGTCGTCTGTCGGCCAGCGACAAGAAGACGCTCGCATCCACTGCTGTCCAAGCGCCTGCTTGGATGCGGCCGACGCTCGTTTCGATAGCCAACGCAGCGTCGGGTGAGATCGATGGATAAGGTCGCTCTACTTCCAGCCGCAGATCGGGCGGCCCTGTTTGGCGAAACAGGCGCTGGCCGAGGAGTCGCCAATACGATCATCGAAAAGGACTTCTGGGTCTGCTGGACCTTGAAGCGGCTATTCGGACTGCATGGGAAGGATGCGGCAACCCTCGTCTTCAAAGGTGGCACCTCCCTCTCCAAGGCATTTGGTGCCATCCGCCGGTTTTCCGAAGATATAGATCTCTCTTTCGACCGAGCGGATCTCGGTTACACCGGTAACCGCGACCCCGAAAAAGAAGGCATCAGCAAGAAACAGGCGAACAAACTCATCGAAGCCCTTGTGAGCGATGTCGAGCAGCATATTGCCGAGAAGCTGCTTCCGGCTCTTCGGTCAGCGGTCGTCGAGCAACTCGGCGAGCCGACCAAAGGCGGGTGGTCGCTGGAAATCGACGCCGCTGACGCGCAGACGGTGAACTTCCACTATCCCACCGCGCTCGCCGCAGCCGAATACGAGAGCATGGGGTACATCACCCCACGGGTGAAGCTCGAACTCGGCGCCCGCGGAGACCCCTGGCCGACAGAGAAACGGGTGATCCGGCCCTATGCGGCGGGCGACTATCCTGGCTTCTTCGAGGACCCCGACACCACCGTCGTCGTCCTCTCCGCCCGCCGCACCTTCTGGGAGAAGGCGACGGCATTGCATGCGGAGGCGCATCGCCCGGCCGCCTCTCCGACGCCACAATATTTTTTCGCGGCACTATTATGATCTCGCCATGCTGCTGGCCACGGACGAAGGCAAAGCAGCAGCAGCCGATTTCGAGCTTCTCTCGCAGGTCGCCAAGCACAAAGCCACCTTCTTCCGTTCCGGCTGGGCCAGCTACGACACCGCTCGTCCCGGCACGCTGCGGCTCATGCCGGACGAGAACCGATTGAAGGATCTCCGCGCCGACTATAGGGCGATGGCGCCCATGATGTTCGACGACCGCCCGCCATCGCTCGACGAAATACTTGCGTCAATCGCGGCGCTCGAAGAAACAACGAACAAATAGTCCAAAGCGATCCGCCGGGGAGGAAAGGCCATTAGCTCACTACGATCCATCGACCTGCGCCTGATCGACGACCTCGTCGACTTCGTTCGAGGGCGCGGTTACGTCCTGGAGTTTTCGGATTTAAGTTTCTCGGAATTCTTCGCATCTGAGCTGGACGTCGACATCGACGATCCGATCTATGCCGAGCACGGCGGCTCGAAAGGCAAACGGCTGCGCTGCTTCCTTCAGAAGGTCGACGACGCCACGGCGACACGAACCCTCCAAGCCCTGTGGGAGCATCGTGCCGAACACCTGGCGCGCACCGGCAAGCGGGATCCAATACACAATGCCGAGGGACGATATCTTGGGCTTCTGGCCCGGCTGAATGGCCGGCCGACAAACGCCGATGAGGCGCCCCCGCGACCGGCGTTCGATTGGCGGTTGCTCGCCGAGTTGCGCGACCAACTCGTGCGTGTCGAGTCGCTGCGAGCCCATGAGCGAGGCTATGCCTTTGAGGCCTTCCTGAGGCGGTGCTTCGATATGGCGGGCCTGACAGCGCGTGAGCCTTTCCGCAACACCGGCGAGCAGATCGACGGCAGTTTCCTGCTCGGCGAGGAAACCTACCTCCTTGAGGCAATTTACAGCCGACGGCGGGGGTGGCCGACCTCCATGTCTTCCACGGTAAGCTCGACCAGAAGGCCGCTTGGGCGCGCGGTCTCTTCGTGAGCTACAACGGTTTTACGACCGACGGCCTGGCGGCATTCGGTTCGGGCAAGCGGCTCATCTGCATGGATGGCCGCGACATCTATGACGCACTCGATCGTCAGATCCCGATTAAGGCGGTGCTCGAACGCAAAGTGCGCAGGGCTGCTGAAACGGGTCGCCCCTTCATCCCAGCGCGGGAGCTTTTCGATCAAAACGGGGGGAGCCGATGATCCTGACTGATAACGAAACCAAGGTCGATCTCCTTAACAACGAGGCGATCGCGACGACGATCATCAAGCTCCTGCGGGACCGGCCAGATCAACCGGTGACGATCGGCGTGCACGGCGATTGGGGCGCCGGCAAGTCCAGCGTCCTCGAGATGATCGAAGCCGGCTTCGAAAAGGAATCCAAGGTCCTCTGCCTCAAATTCAACGGATGGCGCTTCCAGGGTTTCGAAGACGCCAAGATCGCGCTGATCGAGGGCATCGTCACGGGGCTGATCGAGGAGCGACCTGCGCTGACGAGGGCGGGAGACGCTGTAAAGGACGTCTTCCGACGCATCGACTGGCTCAAAGTTGCCAAAAAGGCGGGCGGCCTACCGCCTTCACGGGCATCCCCACTCCCGATCAGATCACCGCGATCGTGGGCACTTTGGAGGGCTTCCTCGCTGATCCCGCAAAGCTCGCCACCAAGGACAATGTTCAGTCAGCGATTGATGGCGTGAAGGGCCTGCTGAAAGAAAAGGACGGGGAAAGTGCGAACGTTCCCGAAGAGATAAATGCTTTTCGGAAAGCCTTCGACGACCTCCTGGAGAAGGCAGGTGTCGAACAGCTCGTCGTGCTCATCGATGACCTCGACCGCTGTCTCCCGGATACCGCCATCGAAACTCTCGAGGCGGTCCGGCTCTTCGTCTTCACATCGCGGACCGCGTTTGTCGTCGCCGCCGACGAAGCTATGATCGAATACGCCGTGCGTAAGCATTTTCCGGACCTGCCGGATACGACAGGGCCCCAAACCTATGCGCGCAATTACCTTGAGAAGCTGATTCAGGTCCCGTTTCGGATTCCGGCTCTGGGGGACACCGAAACTCGCATCTATGTGACCCTGCTGCTCGTGGGCGCCGAGCTCGGCGAAGAGGATCCCGCGTTCAACACCTTAATCGGTGTTGCACGGGAACGCCTCAAACGGCCATGGACCTCGGGGGCGCTGGACTCGGCATCCGTCAGGACCGCCCTTGGCACAAAGGCCTCGCGGGCAAATAACGCCTTGGCCCTCAGTGATCAGATCGGGCCGATCCTGGCCAGCGGTACCAAAGGCAATCCGCGACAGATCAAACGCTTCCTCAATACCCTGGTGCTGCGTCAGCGCACCGCCGAGGCACCCGGGTTCGGCGATGATGTGAAACTTCCGGTCCTGGCGAAGCTGATGCTTGCCGAACGTTTCATCCCTCGGCTGTTCGATCAGATCGCCGCCGCCGCGGCGGTGGCGCCCGATGGAAAATGCACCGATCTGGCCTCCCTGGAAGCTGCTGCCACGGCGAAGGCGGACGATAAGCTGAAGGCGAAGCCGCCGAAATCGAGGGTCAAGGAAGGCGACGGTGCGAAGCCAACGCCCAAATTAGAGGTGGTGACGACGACGGAGAGTGCGCAACTCGGCGAATGGCTCTCGTCGCCCGCGATCAAGGCCTGGGCGATGGTGCCGACCATGATCGGCGGCGAGGATCTGCGCCCATACCTGTTCGTGGCGAAGGACAGAAAAGATTATTTCGGCGCAGCATCCGTTCTCGGTCACCTCGCGGCTGTCGTCGAGCAACTCTTCGGAGGCAAGTTCGCCGTCCAAGCTCTCGAGGCCGATCTCAAGCGGCTCGCGCCGCCGGAAGCAGCGCAAGTCTTCGAAGCGGTGCGTGGTCGCATCGTTGGCGCTGACGCATTCGACACGGAGCCTGCTGGCGCTGCAGGTCTGGCGGTACTGATCAAGGCCCATCCGACCCTCCAAGGTCAACTCGTCGATTTTCTCGACGCGCTGCCTCGCGACCGGCTCGGTCCATGGGTCTGCGGAGGCTGGGAAGGCGTGATCAAGGACGGCGAGACCGTCCAGCGCTTCGATCGCCTGCTACAAACATGGGGCAAGGAGGGCGGCCCCATGCTGAGGGCCGCCGCCAACGGCGTGCTGCGCACCCGCCAGGGAGCTCGCTGATGGGCACCTCGAGCGCGTTCGGCGGTCAGAGCGGCGGTACCCCCCTCGTCCCAAGCTGGCTCGACGATGATGGTGCGCCGCCGGCTGCCCCCAACGGCGCGCCACCCGATGGGGGAGCGTCACCAGATGGTGGTCTCCCCGCTGACGGCGCTCCGCCCGATGCTCCGCCGGCATCCCCGGTTAGACCTCCCGTTCCACCCATCGCCGATCCGACGCGGTTTTCTGCCGCGCGCAACAATTTCTCGCGCTTTGCCGGTTCCGGAGGCGACGACCGCCGGAGCCTGGGCCGCGCCGTCTCCCATTATGTGGGTTCATCTGCCGGCGGCGCTCGGACGGCGGCGGCGAGGATGGGCTCGGCGCGTGGCGCCGGAAGCCGGCTTCTCGGCTTCCTGTCGGACGCGGTCGCCCGCGGCGCCACCGAGGCACTACGCGCGCTCAACCTCGATGGGCTGGCGGGCCGGCCGATTGAGGTCATCTTTTTCCGCTATGTCGACGAACGGTTCGAGGTCGTCAACATAGGTCGGCCAGTGTCCGGCATTTTTGCCGAAGTTCCCCGACAAAACGGCGGCCCACGATCAAGCTACCGCTCTGTCGCGTGGTGTACTCGAGAATATTGACCAGGTCAGTAAGGGCCGAAGGCAGCATATGAAGCTGCGGCACGTTTAGAAGCCTTCCTTGGTCAACTGGGCAGCCTTGGCCTCCAGCGCGGCATCGATATCTGCTTCCGAGGCTTCCCCGCCATCGGCGATCGATTTGTTGAGCAGGCTTGTCAGAGCCCTCAGCTTCTGTTCGCGTTCTTCGACGAGGCGCAGCCCTTCGCGGACGACTTCGCTGGCGGAACCGTAGCGGCCATCCTTGACGATGTTCGAAACAAAGGCTTCCCAGCGGTCACCAATGGAAACGTTCATGACACACCTCCGATTACCTGGACCTCAACATGCCACAATAACGGTTTTTGCGCAATTCTTGACATCGCCGGCCCCCCAAATGAGAACTGTGGATTGCATGTTCAAGAGGCGACGCGCCTCGGGAGTAAGGTCACTCGCGCTTCGTTCGGACGGACGTCGATGCTTTTGTCCGCCAGTGTTGAGGGTTTAGGCCGGGATCGACATATCGGCCAATTGAACGTAGGTACGCCGCAATTTCCCGCAGCAGTGGATCACGATCGTCATACGTCTGGTCAATGTGAACAAGGTGCGGGACCGCAGCTTCATACTCTTCATCTGGTAAGTCAGCATCGCCGATTACGTAAGAGTCGTCCCCGATGGCGCATATGTCGCAACCGGTGGTAACAACGTCGATGACAAAGTCCGGAATCTCCGTCTCGAGCATCAGTCGAATATCCTGGTTCATTTTCATGTGCCCTCTCTCTGCTGCGAACCAGCGGTACGTGGGGGTTGGCGGCATCGCTAGCGAGACGCCATTGTTATGAGTGACGGCGAGCCGGCGTCGATCTTGACGTTCCCGCAGACCTGCCAGGTCGGTTTACCGGTCGATACCTCTTTAGCCCCATAATGTTGGACGCCTGTGGCCGCTTGCCAACTTTCGTGCTGAAGTTCAATCGGGACGCTTGCCGGTTCGGGCAGGCTTGCACGCGAGCGGCCGCAGCTCCTGAATGACAAGGCCGGCTTTGGGCGACAGGATTGCGCCGACCCAATTGTCCGAAAATATACCCGCATCGTCGGCCGGCGACAGCCATAACACCTGATTGTTGATGAGCTCGACCTTCACTTCGCTGGCAATCGGGCTGCCGGCAATTGTCTGCACGTAGTGGCGCTTGATTGCGTGGCTGGTGCCGGTCTCTTCGACGACGCGGTTTTCGCCGTAGTCCAGCTCGATGGTGCCTTTGACCGTGACCGGCGCGCAATCGCGCGAGCGTTCACATTGAATGGCCATTTCATACTGGCACGACCACACCAATGCTGTTCGCCACATCGGGTTTTCCGCGGCACCCGCCGATGCCGCCGCGGCGACCAGGACGGCGCTCAGGGTGTGCCGCAAGCTCTGTCTGATGGTCATCGTCTGTTTGCGCTCCCTTCCGCTGGCAGCGCATTATTAAATATAGTTTTCTAAACGTGCAAGGCGTGGCTGCCGCCTGCAGCCTTTACTCCTGCGGCGGGGTCTTTTGCCCCATCAGCAGCTCCTGCAGCGGGACTTTCAAGTTGGTGCTGATCCGCGTGATCACCTGCAGCGATGGGTTCGCCGAACCATCGAGGATCTGCAGATAGTAGGGCGAAGTAATCTCGCACAGATGCGCCATCTCCTTTTTGTTCAGGCCGCGCTTTACCTGCTCGCGCTCCATGACCATCGCCATGTTTCGCAGGATCATCGTGCCGAGGTCGGTATCAGCTTTCTTACGCTTGCTCGTCGCCATGTGATTAAATATATTTAACTGGAGATCGTTTCAGGTGAGGAAGGGGTACCCATGTTTGTGAAGCTTATGCGGATCAACGTCGTCGCTGGATTGTTTGTTTCGGCCACCATATCTGCCGCTCCGGCAACGGCGAGCGAATGGGGCTGCGAAGTTCTGCTGTGCGCCGCGTCGTCGAACCCCTCCTGGCGGGGGGTCCCCTCCTGCCATCCGCCGATGATGCGATTGATCTCCGCGATGAAGAAGCCCGGCTTCGATTGGCCAACCTGCCCCGAAGCAGGCACTGGCTCCCCCGGCTTCGAACGCTATGCTGCGTGCCCGGAAGGGTATCGGGTGGGAAGTAGCTCGGGTCGGGATGGCTTCGGCAGAGACGAGAACCTCTGCGTAAGGACAGTGAATATGTGCCAGGGCAAGACGCACGGACTTTATCACTCTGATCGACAGCGCAGCTGCATGCAAACGGTCTCCATATCCCGACCGCTCAGGTCAGAGCCTTACTTCTTTGACATCAAGAACGATACCTCTGGTCAAACTGAGCGGCATTGGTTCGAACTGCACAGATAGATGGTTTTGAACGGTTAAGGAAGGTTTAAATCGATGCGATCTGTCAACCGCCACACGCTTCTCGGGCACGTCGGAAACCTCGTCGAGCTCACAAATGTCCTGAAAGTAAACGTCGCCACGAACCGCGAGTGGCAGGCTGAAGGAGAAAAGAGAACCGCGACAGATTGGGTGCAGGTCACCGTGCTCGACAAGAAGCAGGCCAAGTGGATCGAGGAGAATGTTGGGCCTGGCGATCTCGTCTATATCGAGTCGCGGATTTCCAATTCCAGCTACGAACGCGACGGCGAACAAGTCTATACGACCGACGTGATCGCGCAGCTGTTCAATCTGGTGGCGAAGAAGGGCAGCTGAGCCCTTCGGGCGCGTCTATCGTGAGCCGCCAGCGTGTCTGGCGGCGGTTCGCTCGGATGACACGCATCCGGCATTGAGACCCGATGGGCCACATCGTTTGTATCCGCCCCATGACATCGTCCCCCCGGGCTGGTCAAGCGGCCCGTGAAGCCGGTTCATCTTCCGCGCCAGTCCGTCCTTTGGCCGGACCCGTGAAGATGCCCCGTCTTCCGCGCCACGCCACTTGACAGTCCCGTTTGCCGCCGTGGGGCGGGCTTTCGCCCTCCCCTCTGTCCCGGGGAATGTCAGAGGCCATTCCCCGGTCAGACCGGGAAGGCTTCGCCCGACAGGGCTCCCCTTCGGGAACGGGAAACAAGGAGACAGACCATGAGCATCTACACCGAGACCGCCCGCTTCGACACCGGCCGCGCCCTGACCGAAGCCGAAATCGCCAGGTTGCACCGTCGATCTTTGCCATGACCGCCCATGAGAGCAGGTCGGAGCGGTTTCAGCCGATCCCGACGATCGAGGTTTTGCGCGGGCTGATGAACGAAGGTTTCATGCCCGTCGGTGCCAAGCAGTCGCGCAGCCGCACGGAGGGCAAGGCAGATTTTACCAAGCATCTCATTCGCCTGCGCCGCATCGACGACGGCAAGGTTTATCATGTCGGCGATACCGTGTGCGAGATCCTGCTCAAGAATGCCAATGATGGCACGAGCGCCTACGAGCTGATGGCCGGTCTCTTTCGTGTCCGATGCCTCAATTCGTTGGTCACGCAAACCGGCACCATCGACGCCATCAAGGTTCGCCATTCCGGCGATGTCCAACACAAGGTAATCGAAGGGAGGTATCGCGTTCTTGGCGAGGCCGAACGCACCCTTGCCGCGCCGCAGGACTGGTCGACCCTTCGGCTCAATCGCGAGGAAGCCAATATTCTGGCGGATGCTGCCCACGTTCTTCGCTTTGGCGACACCGACGGCGACACGAAGACGCCGATCAAGGCCGAGCAGTTGCTTGTTCCCCGCCGCCATGATGACCGCGTCGACGATCTCTGGACAACCTGGAACGTCGTGCAGGAGAATTCCCTCAAAGGCGGCTTGCGTGGTGTTGGCCGTGATGACCTCGGCAGACCGCGCCGTGTGAAGTCGCGCGCTGTCAACGGTATCGATCAGGATATCAAGCTGAACAAGGCTTTGTGGCTTCTTGGCGAACGGATGGCCGCGCTCAAGGCCTGAGCTTTGCCCCCTCGGCGTCGCCGACATCGGCGGCGCCTCCTCTCCCCTGCCGTGCAAGTTCTGGCCAGGTGGCTGTTCCTTGCCGCTATCCAAGCGGCGCGGACACAGCTGCGAGGGGTGCCCCAAAGCCCCACCCCTCGCAACTCCCCTTCCCGCCCGGAAAAGTCGGAGACCAGATTGCTGAATGCCTCCGATTCTAGACCACAGAGTTTCAGTTATTGCAGTTAGGCGCTGTGGCCTCTATATTCGCAGCATAGGAGATTGAGCCATGGCCAGCCACGTCGTCAAATTTATCGGTCTGTCGGACCGGGATCGCAAGAAAGTCGCGAACCTGCCGAAACTGGCCGCCGGGGATCGCGTTGAGCTGCATGTTCGACGCCGCGATGGTAATGATCAAACATTGCAGTTGCCGCCGGCGGCAGCCGATGCCATCGAGGCGTTGATCGATCGGCTGTCGAGTGGCGAAAGCGTCGCACTCCTTACCGAGGATCAGGAATTGAGCCCAACCGAGGCCTCGGAGATTCTGGGGATTTCCCGGCCGCTTGTCGTGTTGCGTATGGACTGCGGCGATCTCCCCTTCCGCTATGTCGGCAAGCACCGCCGCGCATCGTTGAAGGACGTCCTGGCGCTTAAGTCCAAACTGGACCTCCGTCAGAGCGCTCTTGATGCGCTCGCAGATGATACAGAGGATCTGATCGATACCCATGGCCTCTAAACCGCTTGTCGCGGTCCTTGATGCCTGCGTCCTTTATCCGTTCCATCTTCGCAACGTTCTTGTCCAAACCGCTTTCGACGGCCTTTTCGACGCGCGCTGGAGCGACGACATCCATGCCGAGTGGATACGCAATCTTGCTGCAAACGCTCCTGGCGTCACGGTGGATCGGCTCCAGGTCACGCGTGACCGGATGAAGCAAGTTTTGCCGGAAGCTGATGTTCGCGGTTATCAATCGCTCATTCCTGAGCTTGAGCTGCCCGATCCCGATGATCGACATGTCCTGGCTGCCGCCATTGCAGGCAAGGCTGCGCTCATCGTCAGTTGGAACGTGAAGGACTTTCCGGCGCAAAGCCTCGGACCTTACGGCGTGGGCTGCATGACGCCGGATGCTTTTCTCAGCGAGCTTCACAGGCGGTTTCCCGACGCACTGATCGACAGTGTAGCCCGTGCTCGACGTAATCTTCGCAGATCATTGCCGTCGCCCGGTGATTTCTGGGACGCTTCGGAGCGCCAGGGCCTTACGGCTTTTGTTTCGGTTCTACGGGAAAGGTGGATGATCGATCGCGCTTAGGCGTACAGCGCGGGCGGAGATAAAAAAACCGGCTTGCGCCGGCTTTTTCTCCCAACCTCCCGGAGCCCATGTCTCTCAGGATGCTGGGTTAGTTGTTAGCGTCAACATAGATAAGAAGACGTCTTGGTCAACGGTTTTGATCACCAGGCTTGGCTTATGCCGAACAATTATGCCGGCGGCGCCCAAACAATCCCCCTCCTGCAGTCTAGCCCGCGCCACCTCCTCGATGACTTCATAGTTGCTGATGATCGCCTCCACGCCGATTTTGAGCAGCGCGATGATCGCGGACTTGGTCATCGGGACCGTTTCGATCTTCTCGCGAGGTATAACGGGAAGATGCTATCAGGATCGGGCGCGAGTTCGTCGCGCGCTTCAAAGAGGCCCCGTCGGCTCGAAGCTGGGATTTTGGCCAAGTTAAAGAACGATTGGTGAA
>NZ_JABEKV010000025.1 GCF_013283645.1 Sinorhizobium psoraleae | reverse complement strand
GCAAATCGGTGCTCTCGTTAACGCGCCAAAATCGATCTAGTTCGCATTAGGTATTGGTCTGGCGAATACACACCCCAAGCGGTTCGCGGGCGTTGACGGTGATCGGACCTCGGCGACAAACAACGGATCGGCGCAGAAGTTGCTGAATTTCGAACGAACTCGGACAAAGCGGAAAGTCATTCGGTTGACTCCCTCGGGTTACGTGAGGAGTGAACCATGGCCGTCGCGGGGAGATTCGATTTGGCGAAGTGACCGCGCCGGGCGCGCGATCCGGCCGACTTCCGGAGAGCCCTGGCTAACTAGCCGGCCTTTGATGAGGTCGCAAGCTTCTTGAGGATCGTCGTCATCGTGGATCCGAGGATCCTATCCCGTAGGTCACGTCATCCAACAGGCCGCCGGTGCTTCCCGCTGTGATCCGCAGCAAGTTCCCGCGTGCGCGCCACCTTTCAACCGTCAGCGAATACGGAAGCGGCTCATGAAGTCGCCTTCCCACCACATCGGGAAATTGGTGCCCCATTTGTTGTTGTGGAGATTGAACACGAGCCCTCTCTCATATGCCGGTGGACGATCGGGGAACTGCATGAAGGGCTGTTCGAGCGGTCCCGCGAGCGGCGAGTCGAGCGGTTCGATCGTCAATTCCTCGCCGCCGGCAAGTGCTGCCCGCGCAGCAAAGATCGCCTGCAACCCTCCGCCACCCCGCCGGACGGTCCGCGCCGCCTCTTGCCAGAGCCCGGTCTTCAAAAATTCCCAGCCATGGGCACCCTTCGGCGTAATCTCGAGAAAACCCGCTTCCGGCATTCGGTTGGCGGGCTTGCCGCGCAGCACCACGGTGAGTTCCACACCGCCTCCCCACGGCTGCACGATATAATCCACCCGGGCGGCGGCACCCAATTGCTCCTGCGCTGCGCCGGAAAACCGGCAGGCGATCGCTAATCCGCCGCCATCCCTTGCAACGCCGATCAGTTGCGGCCTGAACGAAGCGGACCGCGCCGTCTGTGCCTGGCGGAGTCCCGGCTTGCCATGATCGAGGATAGCCCATTCCGGCCCGTCGGTGAGATAACTGTCCATGAACCGAGCCACATCGTTCGCGTCGTAGCTCTCGTAACGGTAGCCGAACAGCCGCCCGTTCCCTTCGAGCCGCCAGTTGCCCACGGCAAGCGCGAGGATGTCACCGGTCTCGGGATCGAATTCCACCTCCATGTCGTCGACCGCGACCTTCCCCGTTGGCGCCAACGGCTGGACGTCGATCGCAGCCGGCACCTCGGTCTCCCGAAGTGCGGCCTCCGCTCGTCTGCGGTCCTCCGTCGAAAGCACTTCGACCCCCTGGCCGAGATAGGCCCGCTGCTCGCCCCAGGACGCTTCGCTATAGCGGAAGCGGTAGTCGTCTTTCCGCGCCGCCTCGAAGGCCGGCCGGTCCCAGGCCGTTTCGTCGCGCAGGAACGTCTTGATATCGACGCCACAGGTGTGCTCGGCGATCAGCGTCAGTTTGCGCCCGAAGTCGCGCCGCGCCGGCGACAGCCCCTCCGCCCCAAAGACGTCGTAGAGCCGCTGCAAGGCCCGGAACCGCGCAATCTTTACCGGGTCGGCGGCAGCGCCGTGGATCCAGCTGTCCCCGAGCTCCATCTCCACCACTGGGAAGCGCTCGCGATGCTCCCACAGGAACGCGCCGTAGTCTTCAAGCGTGGCCGCGCGGATCTCGGCCTGCGGATGGCGGTGGCCCATCTCCCGCAGGACCTCCACCACCTGATGGATCTGCTGCGGGCCGATATTGTCGTTGGTGTGGGCAAAGCTCAGCCCTTCAGAAAGCCCTTCGGGCAGGTGCGTGGCGCCGTAGCTTTGCTGGTACATGACGACGATCTCCTCGCCGCCGGGAGCCCGCCATCGGAAGATCTCCGGAACGTCCGGAGGAGGACAGGCGGTGTTGACGCCGATATGCAGGAATTTCAGTCCGGCTTCCGCCATCAAGGGCACGATGCCGCGCGTATGACCGGGCACGTCGGTCATCTTGGCGGCGATTGTCTTCTTTCCAAAGCGCCGGTCGAGCTCGGCCGCATAGGAGAGCCCGGCCCGGAAAAGCGCGGGACTCATCAGTTCCGAATGGGTCGTGAACGGCAAGCCGTGCCAGCGGATCACCCCCTTCTCGATCGCCTTTTCGAGCCGCGCCACTTCCTCGGCGGAACGCGTGTTGAGGTGGTCCCAGATCAGCCAGGCGCCCGTCGTCCAGATGAACTTCGGGTTTTGCGGGTCTTCGGCATGAAAATGCTCACCCGTCGCGATCGCCTGCGGGATGAACCGCTCGTGGTAGAGCCGCCGCACGTTTTCCGCATGGTCCGTGAAGCCGATATCGAGGTGGGTCTTGAAGACCAGGTGGATGCGTCGAGCGGTCATGCCATGCCTTTTGTTTAGATCATTTCACTGTGAAGCAGTGAGATGATCCAACTCCTTGAAATTACGCAACTCCGGACGGAAAGCCGTTGCACGCTTATCCTGGAATTGCTCTAACCCACCGTGCCCCGCACCACGAGCCGCGTGCGCACGGTTTCGGAAAGGGCTGGTGCGGCCGGATCCTTCAGGCGACGCAGGATCAATCGGACGAGGGAGCGGGTGCGCGCCTCAAGATCCACCTTCACGGTCGTCAGGTTGTAGCTGCGCCAGTGCGACTGGGAGATGTCGTCGAAGCCGACCACCTTGACGTCCTCCGGCACGCGCCGTTTCAATTCGTAGCGCAGCGCGTCGAGCGCGCCGAAGGCGCTCTCGTCGTTGGCGGCGAAGATGGCGTCCGCCCCCTCGCCGACCCGGAAGAGATCGAGCGTGCCGGCATGGCCCGCATCGTAGCTGAAATCACCAGGGATGATGGTCGGCGGGTTCAAGCCTCGCCGCGCCAACAGCGCTTCCAAGGTCCTGCGGCGGGCCTGCTCGGCAAGAGAATCGCGCTTGCCGGAAAGATAGGCGATGCGCCGGCAGCCGTAACCGGCAAGCAGCGCCACCGCCTGTTCCATGCCCTCCCACTGATCGACATCGATCCGGTCATAGAGCGCCTCCGGCTCGGGAGCGCGCAAAGCATCCGCCGGTTCCTCGTCCATAAGGTAGTTGATGTAGATCGGCACGGCGCGGTCGAGGTAGCGGGTAAGGATGTGCGGACGCACATTCTCCGTGAAGGCGATCACCGAATCCGGATTAAAGCCGCGCATGTAAGCGAGCAGCGTCTCGTCCATGCTGAAATCCGTGCGTGTCTTGAAGAGCAGCGTGGCGAAGCCTTCGGCCTGGAGGGCCGTGGTGAGCGCATCGATCTCCTGGCTTTCCCAAGGGCTGCAGACGTCGGGCACGATCATGCCGACAAGGTGGGTGCGCCGGGTCACAAGCGCGCGCGCCGCACGATCGGGGACATAGCCCAGCTCCTCGGCAATCCGTAGGATGCTTGCCCGCTTTTCCGGCTTCAGCGGCGCGTCCGGATTGAAGGCGCGCGAAACGGCAGCCCGGGAGACCTTGGCCACTTCGGCCACCGTCTCCGCCGTGATGCGCTGCGGCGTCTCGTTAGGTTTGTTGGTCAAGCGATCGACCTAATTTTTCGGCAAGACTGAAATCGTGTTCACTATTATCCTTCCGCACGAGAACCAGACGGTCAAGCCCCGCACAGGTGATTCTGTGAAAATCTCCCTGTTTCTCAGGGATCCTAACGGCACGCATCTACGGGGGCGCACGCCGGCAGGTGAATTCGGCACAGTTCGGGTTGACGCCAAAATGAAAACGTGTTCACTTTTCAACACCGAGGGACGACGGCTATTGCCAGGCGGCCTCGCGTGGGCCGCGGGAGCCGGCCGAACCAATCGCGAAGGGAGGAAAATCGCGATGCGCATTCACCTGCATGCATTCTGGCTAAGTCTTGCCGCGGCGACGACGTTCGCCTCGCCGTCAATCTCCGCCGATCTTTCGATCACCTGCCGCTGCGTCGAGGGTGGCGTGAACTCCGAACTCGCAGCGTGGGTCAAGAAAAGCGTCATTCCGGGCTTTACCAAGATGAAGGGTGACGGGGTCAAAGTCACCCTCACCGAATTCGCCGGTTCCGACGAGCAGTTGACGCAGCAGCTCGCGCTCGACTTTTCCACCGGCGCCGGCCCTGATGTCGCTGGCTTCGACGGCTTTCTGATTCCCAGTTTCGTCGAAGGCGGGCTTTTGAAGCCGCTCGACGAGCTGGCGGGCGATGCCGTGACGAAATGGGATGGCTGGAGCCATATTACCGAGGGTGCAAAGGCACTGATGTCCTATCAGGGCAAGCCCTATGGCCTTTCGCTCGGCACCGATGTCCGCGTGATCTTCGTGCGCGCCGATCTCCTGAAGGAAGCCGGCATCGACCCCGCAGCCTGGCAGCCCAAGTCCTGGGCGGAACTGCTCGATGCCGCACGCAAGCTGAAGGCCAAGAAGCCCGACTCCTTCCCGCTGCAGATCAACGCCGGTGTGCCGATGGGCGAGGCCACGACCATGCAGGGCTACTGGATGGCGCTGCTCGGCACCGGCGAGCAGGTCACCGACGACAAGGGCCGTTATATCGTCTCGAGCCAGGGCATTCTCGATACGCTCAATCTCTACAAGACCGTTTATGTGGACGAGAAGCTCGGTGACCAGCGGGCGCAACTGTTGGGCGACGGGCGCAACCGCACCTTTGCGAACTTCCGCGACGGCAAGACCGCCATGCTTCTTGAAAGCGACTGGTTCTATCGCTCGGTCACTGCTCCCGGCTCCGAATTTGCGGTTGAAAATCGCGACCAGGTGGTGACCTGGGCGAAGATGCCGGCCAAGGAGCCCGGCAAGGGCATCCGCGGCCAGGACTTCGTGACCATCTCCGGCGGCACGGGCTTCGTCCTCAATCCCAATACGGATGAAAAGGAACTGGCCTGGGAACTGCTCGCCTTCATGAACAGCAAGGAACAGCTCGCCGAGTTCCAGAAGTACGAGCCGCGCATCCGCATTCGCGACGACGTGGAAATCGCGGACGCCCCCTTCCTTGCGGAAACTTCGCAGGCGCTGATGCCGCTCACCACCGCGCGGCCAAACGACGCCAAATACAATGCGGTTTCGGCCGAGGTCCAGCGCATGACCGAGGCGGTCGTTTCGGGCGAGTTGTCGCCGGAAGACGCGATGAGCCGCTATCGCGACGCCGTGATCCGGATCGTGGGCGAGGAAAACACCGTGAGCCTGCTCTAGATCGCGATGATTCTGGGCCGATCGACCCAAAATCATAAGCATGATCGATTCTAAAAGTTGAGAGCGGGATGCGGGCGGAAAACCGCATACACTTTTCCTCATCCCGCTCTAACGGACTGCGGTCGTCGCCCCGCATCCCGCATGGCAGACGTGACAATCCTCCGCGCATATGGGGTCGATGCCCCATATGCGCGGAAGCAGGAGGTCGGATGAAATCCTTTTCCCTTCTATCCCGCGGCACTGGGGTTGCCTTCCTCGCCCCGGCGGGGTTGCTGATCGGCGCGTTCGTCATCGCGCCGTTCTTCTGGGTCATCTATGTTTCCTTCACCAACCGCTCGCTCCTGGGCCGCACGGCGCTGGACCCGGATTTCGTGGGGCTCGCGAATTATTTCTCGCTCTTCGACGCAGCGACTTTTTTTACGCGCGGCGAATTCGGCTCCTCACTGATCCTTACCATCCAGTTCGTCCTCCTGTCGGCGGTCGTTGGCCAGGCCGCACTCGGCATGCTGCTGGCGTGGATGCTGCAATCGGTGCCGAAATCGCTGAAGCATATGACCGAGACGGTGGCGATCGGCGCGTGGATCCTTCCCGAGGTGGTGATCGCCTTCGCTTGGTTCGCCTTTCTGGACTACGAGAACGGCACGCTCAACATGATCATGGAAGCCTTGGGCTTCCCGCCGGGTGATTGGCTTCTGTCCTTTCCATTCTGGGCAATCGTCGTCTTCAACACCTGGCGCGGCACGGCCTTCTCCATGATGCTGTTCAACTCCGCCTTCTCCTCGATTCCGCCGAGCTACTTCCAGGCGGCGGACGTCGCTGGCGCCTCGAGCTGGCAGAAATTCCGCGATATCGGCCTGCCGCTCATCCGCGGCCATGTGGTGACCGATCTGATCCTCATCACCATGTGGAGCTTCAACGTCTTCACGCCGTTCCTGCTGACGAGCGGTGGACCGTCCTATCGCACCGAGATCCTGCCGATCTACACCTACCGCATCGCTTTCCGCGATTTCGATTTCGGCAAGGGCGCGGCGGTCGGCGTGGTCGTTATGCTGATCAACCTCGTCTTCGCGCTCTTCTATCTCTGGGTGATGCGCCGTCGCGCCAAGGGAGTCGTCGCATGACACGCTACCTCGGCCTCTACTTCACCCGCATCGGCTTCTCAGTGGCAACGGCGCTGATCGGGGTCTTCTTCGCGCTGCCGCTCGTCTGGTTCATCTTCGCGCCCTTCAACCCGCGCGCGGAGCTCGGCCTTTCCATTCCGGAGCCGTTCTCGCTTGCCAATTTCGAGACCGTCTTCCAGAACGGCTTCGCGATGCGGGGCCTCTGGAACTCCCTCGTCCAGAGCGTCGGCGGCGTCATTCTCGTGGGTGCGGGCGCCACCCTTGCCTCCTATGCACTGTCGCGCTCACCGATCCCCGGCAAGAGCGTCATCACCTACATCCTGCTGCTCTTCTCCTCCGTCGTATCGGGATCGGCGGCGATGGTACCGATCTTCCTCATCATCAACGGCATCGGGCTCATCGACACGCAGGTCGCGGTGATCCTAGTCTTCGCCGGCGGGCTTCTGCCGACCGCCATGTTCATCCTGCGCGATTTCATCGACAGCATCCCGAAGAGCTACGAGGAGAGCGCCATGGTGGCCGGAGCCTCGCCCGTCCAGGCCTTCTTCGACGTCGCTCTGCCGGTCATCCGCCCGGGCATCGTGGTCGTTGTCGTTTGGGCATTCGTCAGTATCTGGGGGAGCTTCCTCATCCCCTTCATACTGCTGCGCTCCAGCGAAACGATGCCCGCTTCGGTGGCGATCTATTCCTTCTATTCGGAGGCCGGAACCCCGATCGTCACGCTGCTCGCCGCCTACTCCCTGCTCTACTCGCTTCCCGTCGTCATTCTCTACCTGTTCGTGAGCTGGAAGTTCGGTTTCCGGTTCTTCGGCGGCATCAAGGCTTAAGGTTCCATGGCTTCCATACGCTTCAAAGGCATCACCAAGAAGTTCGGCGAGTTTGTCGCCGTGTCGGATCTCAACCTCGAAATGCATGACGGCGAATTTGTATGCCTGCTCGGCCCCTCCGGCTGCGGCAAGACGACGACCCTTCGCATGATCGCCGGCCTCGAGACGCCGACCTCCGGCCAACTGCTGATCGGCGACCGCGATGTCACCTTCCTGCATCCGAAGGACCGCAAGATCTCCATGGTCTTCCAGGATTATGCGCTCTATCCGCACATGAACCTCGCCGACAACATCGCCTACCCGCTGAAGGTGCGCGGAGAAGCGCAAGCCAAGCGCCATGCACGGGCCCGCGAAGTGGCCGATGTGCTGAAGATCGGCCACCTCATGGAACGCATGCCCTCGCAGATTTCCGGAGGGCAGCAGCAGCGTACCTCGCTTGCGCGTGCGCTGGTCTATCCGTCCGAGGTCTATCTCTTCGACGAGCCGCTCTCCAATCTCGACGCGAAGCTCAGGCTGGAGGCGCGCGGCTTCCTCAACCATCTGCAGCGCGACATGGGAATGACGGCGGTCTATGTCACCCACGACCAGGCCGAAGCCATGGCGCTTGCGACACGGGTTGCGGTGATGGACGCGGGCAAGGTGGTGCAATACGCGCCGCCGATGGAGGTCTACCGCCGGCCCGCCACGACCTTCGTCGCCAATTTCGTCGGCAGCCCGCCGATGAACCTTCTGCCCGTCGAGGCGATGATCGCCGATGGCGCGCTCCACCTGAAAGCGGAGAGGGTTTCCGTCGCGCCGCTGCCGGTCTCGCGCGCGGTCGCCGCGGCATTGAAAGGTAACAGCAAGCTGACCCTCGGCGTTCGCCCCGAGCATCTGTCGATCGCGCGCGGCGGTGAAGCAAACGCGATCTCAAACACGATCTCGGGCCAGCTCTTCGCCAATGAAAACATGGGCCCGGAGAAGCTGGTTACGCTCGAACGGGACGATGCCGCGCGCTTTACCGCCCGCATCTTCACCGACGACGTGATCGGGCTGGACGCGACCGTGACGCTCGGCTTTTCCTCCGAACACATCCACCTCTTCGATGCGGCCGGAGCTCGGCTTCCCATGTATGGGGAACCGGCCTGACATGCGCACGTGTAACCTGCATCTGACGCCGACCGACAAGGCACGCTCGCCCTATTTCTACGTGCCTTTCGACGTGCCCGCTAGCACGACGCGCCTCGACGTGACAATGCGTTACGAGGGCGCCGGCGACTGCATCATCGATCTCGGCTGCGCCGATCCGCGGCTTGGCGATTTCCCGAGCGAACATGGCTTTCGCGGCTGGAGCGGCGGCGCGCGCGACCGCTTCTTCGTGGCAACCGACGACGCCACGCCCGGCTATGTCCATGGCGAGATGCCGGCCGGCACCTGGCGCGTGATACTGGGGCTCTACAGGGTTCCCGAGCACGGCGTCGATGTCGAATTGACCTTCACCTTCGACGACGCGCCGCGCCTGCACACGCCGCAGCCGCAACGCCCGCGCCCCGTTCGTCAAGGGGCCGGCTGGTACAAGGGCGACCTCCACTGCCACACGTTCCACTCCGATGCGATGGGCAGCCCGGAACTCTTGCACGCCGCGGCGAGGCAGGCAGGGCTCGATTTTCTCGCCGTGGCCGACCACAACACCATCACCCAGCGGCGCTATTTCCACGCCCATTCCTCGCCGGAGCTCGTCTTCGTACGTGCCATGGAAGTGACCACCGACGAAGGCCACGCCAACGTCTTCGGCGTCGATGACTGGATCGACTTCCGCATGACCAGGCGCGAGGACGCGCACAGGCTGTCGCAGATCGTGCACGAGAAGGGCGGATTGCTCTCGATAAACCACGACAAGCCGACCATCCCCTGGGATTACGAGTTGCCGCGGATCGACTGTATGGAGGTCTGGCAGCAGGCTTGGTTTGCCCGCAACTGGATATCGCTTCGGCGCTACCAGGAGCGGCTCGCTTCGGGCTGGAAACTGTCGGCAATCGGCGGCAGCGACTATCACCAGCCGGCCCGATTGCTGCCGGAGGGGCCGTTGGTGCTCGCCCGTCCTACGACGGTTCTGTGGCTGCCGGAGCTGTCGGAAGATGCCGTGCTCGCGGCGATGAAGGCAGGGCACGGCTATGTTACCGAAAGCCCTCGCGGCCCGCATCTCGCCCTGACCGTCGACGGCGCGCCGATGGGTGCAACGGTTTCCGGCGGGCACTCCGAGGCGCATGTCATGGGCGCGCTCGGCGACGTCCTGGCCTGGTACGACGCCAGCGGTGAGATCGCGCGCATGCCGATCGACCGGGACGACCAGAGGCTCGTTCTCGAAGCCGCCCCGCAAGAGTTCCTGCGTTGCGAAATCTTGGCCGATGCCAGCCACGCCGCACTCGTCGAGGAGTTTCGCGCGGCGCTCGGTGATGGCCCCCTTCCCTGGGGCCTGACCGAAGCGGAGCTCGAGGCCGAGCCGCTGCGCCGCGCAATTTCCAATCCCCTTTATTTCGCTCCATAGGAGAGCCCGAATGCGCCTGTCCAACGCCCCGTGTTCCTGGGGCATTTTCTATCCCGACAATCCGCGCGTGAGCGCCTTGCAATATCTCGACGAGGTCGTGGCAGCCGGCTACCAGGGCACCGAACTCGGCCCCTACGGCTTCCTGCCCACCGATCCGGCGGCGTTGCAGGATGCCCTTGCCAGCCGCGGCCTGGAACTCGTCGGCACGGTTCACGTGCATACCTTCTCGGATCCTCTGAGCGGCCCGCAACTGCTGGCGAACGCAGAGAAGATCGGCAAGCTGCTTCATGCCCTCGGCGCGCGCTCCTTTACGCTCATGGACGAGGGCAACGCCTACCCGCCTCATGCGGTCGGCCGGCTCACCGATACAGAGCGGCGGTCGATGACAGCGATGCTGCGCGACGTCCAGGCGCTGCTCCTTGAAGAGTTCGATATCGCTCTCGCCTTCCATCCGCATGTGGCAACGGCGGTGGAGTTCGAAGAGCAGATCGACCGCCTGTTGCAGGATACGGAAATCGACCTCTGCTTCGATACCGGCCACCACGCCTTCTGGAATCAGGACCCGCTCGCCTACATGGGCAAGGTCTGGGATCGCATCGGCTGCATGCACCTCAAGAACGTCGACGCGACCGTGCGCCGACGCTTGCTCGCCGGAGACCTGAGCGTGCGCGAAGCCTTCGACGCGGGTATCATGTGCCCGCTGCCCGATGGCGTTGTCGATATCGCCGCGGTGGTCCGGATGCTGAAAGAGCGCCACTTCGCCGGCCCCGTGGTTGTCGAGCAGGATCATTTCGAGGTCATGAGCGTGGGCCCCGATCAACTTGCAAAGCGCAACGCCGAATTCCTGAAACCTCTTATCTAGGAGCAGTCGCCGATGCAGATTTCTGTCGGCCTGATCGGTCTGGGCGAGGTCGCCCAGCTCATGCATCTTCCCCTCCTTGCGGATCACCCCGGCTTCCGGATCGTCGGCGTCTGCGACGTCTCGCCAATGTTGGTCGAGGCCATGGGCGCGCGCTACGGCGCCCGTCTTCGCACCACCCGCGTCGAGGAAATGTTCGCGGCACCGGATATTGATGCGGTGTTCATCCTCGCGCCGGATTATCTGCATTCGGAGCTTCTCGGCAAAGCGATCGAAGCGAACAAGCATGTCTTCATCGAGAAGCCGGTCTGCCTCACGCGGCGCGAACTGCTGCCGCTCATCGAGCGCAACAGAAGCAATCCGAAGACCGTCTTCGT
Source organism: Sinorhizobium psoraleae (assembly GCF_013283645.1). Taxonomy (GTDB): domain Bacteria; phylum Pseudomonadota; class Alphaproteobacteria; order Rhizobiales; family Rhizobiaceae; genus Sinorhizobium; species Sinorhizobium psoraleae. Next base: position 1,609 of record NZ_JABEKV010000025.1, on the reverse strand, counting down.
CGGCTACATGCGCCGTTACGCCCGGCCGTTTCTGGAGCTCAAGAAGCGCATGCCTCCCGCGAAGGAAATCCGCCATGTCCGCATCCGCGACCTGATCCGTGAATCGCGCTTCTTCGTCGACCAGACGCGCCACATCATGCGTGCGACGGACGTTTCCCCAGCCGTCACCGCTGAAGGCCGCGCGCGGACGCAGGCACTTGTGCGGGAAGTGATGGGCGAGGGTCGCCCTGATCATGCGGTGCGCGCCTATCAGGTGCTGACCGGATTGTCCTCGCACAGCTTTTCGGCAATGCGCGAGCTGCTAGGCCCGCCGAACGGCGTGGCGGCGGCGCGCCAATCGGGCGGAGAATCGCTAGTGGTGCTCTTCGACTACGGCCACTTCACCGCGGTTTACGAGGCGGTGATCCACGACGTCGCCCGCTTCGATTCCGGCATCGAAGTGCTGACGCAGAACCGGCAATACAGGATCAACTACGACACGCCCTATATCCGCAACCTGCCGACACGTCTCGAAATCACCAGTTCCACCGACGCGGAGACCGGCACCGAGATCATCGGGCCGTTTTACGAGGATGCCTTCCGGGTCGAGCTCGGCGCCTTCCATGACTGCGTGACGCAAGGGATACGCCCAAAGACCAATCTCGAGGATTCGCTTGCCGACCTTGAGCTCTTCGCTGAGGTCGGGCGGCAATTCTGAGGTCGCGCTTCCCACCGTCTCTGAACGCCTGTTCCGTCGACGCATTTTCGAGGCGTATCCTGCCCAGCGTTGGAAGGACGGCATCCGCCGCGGAAGGGACCTCTTCCACGAGATCAAGCTGCGCGGCTATACCGTTAGCCTCCGCAGCAGGAGCAGCTTGCCAACTGGCGGAGCACCGGCAGGGCAGCAATGCCGTTGTTCTGTCGCCGGCGCCCAAACCTGTCTCTGCATGAATGCCACCCGCATCCTGATCCAGCGACGGGCCACGTAATCTCGCCGGTCGTGGCCGCCACATTGTGCATGAAGCCGAGGGGAATGCTCTCCGCAGACCAAATCAGGAAGTTCGATGCCCTGCCCGCGATGCCCCCGTTCCCAGCGCGAGATCCGAAACGCTTCTGCGTCCGTTGCCGCGCAGCAGGGTCACGGTTCAAGTAGCCCCAAACCCAAATCTATAGGGGTACGGGACATTAGGCGGCTCGCCAAGGCTGTCCGAGATGACCCATGAGCTGGGTGCCTTCAGCGCCGGCATGGCGTAGCCGCCTCGCCGAAGAGTTGTTGGCGCTGTTCCCTTGAGAGCGCCCGCCATACCGGCTTCGTGGTGTACAGTTCGACCTTAGTGAGTCAGATCGATCTAATCGGCTTGAACCGTATCTAACCAGAGACCAGTGAATGGAGGCTTAGCTGCCTTTGTGATTCCAAGGATTTACGACGGTAAGTCCTGCCGCTTCAAAGGGGCTTGTATCACGCGTCGCTATGATAAATCCTTTGGAGGCGGCAATGGCGGCAATATATCCGTCGGGCGTCGGGAACCCCTTGCCGACCGCTCGGGCCTTCACGGCCAGGTCGGCAAAATGCCGAGCTGCGCAAGCTCGCCCGGTTCTCCCATGTGCGCCAATCGATCATCGAGCGGAT
>NZ_JABEKV010000024.1 GCF_013283645.1 Sinorhizobium psoraleae | reverse complement strand
AGTGAATCACGGCGAAAGCCTCCAGGCCAGCTTCTTTTTTCAACAGCCTGCTAGGGGAGGGCGGTCCGTCGTTACGCGGCGGCGCTCACGTCGTATTCAAAGTCGATACGATAAGGGAAACTCTACGCCTTCGGCCGTCCGGTCGGACGCCGCTTGCGATGAGGGTGGTCACGTCGCGATGCACGGCCTGCACCTCACCAACGCGGCACTTTGCGTACCGCCGTGCTTTCATTCCGTAGGTGCTACAGCAGTCAGTTCACCCCCTGGCGTCGGTGGTCAGCCGTGCCACTATTCAAGGAGGTACTTGTAAATGGCGAACTCTTCCGCGCCCATGCCTTCGAATACGCCCGCTTGAGGACCGACATATACCGGACGACTCCACGGCGTTCCACTTTGGCAACCCGCGTGCACAGCTTGGCGTTGTCCGATGTCCGACGAAAGTCGGACATCCAACATAGCCAGGCCGATCGGTTGCCTTGTATTTATAGGTTTTTCCTTGGCGCGTATATTGCATCGTTTCATCTGCAAACGCCCCACGGGACGAGGATGGTCATGCAGAGAGTGTCGAAACGTTACCACAATGCCTTCTCTCGAGCCTATGTTCGGACCTTCCAAATGCAGAAAAAAGTAGCCGTGGAAAATTCTTGCTGGCCCAGATCGCAACTCCTCATCGGTCCACCCGGCTCGTTCCTAGATCTCCGCGCAAGGCGCACGGCTGTGGTGACTGGTATCTCTGCCGCACCCGGGTGGAGGCTCCCTAGAGCAAACGCTCAATGCCTCTGCACACGGGTTATTGAGAAGGCAAAGCCGAGATGCGGCGCTCGATAGCCAGAGGAGGCAAACAGCCATGTGCAAGATCGGCGCTTTAATGCTCGCGCTGTTCGTTCAAGGGGGATCGGAATTGGCAACTGCTCAGGCGCTGGCGAACGGTTCGAATGTTGCGCATGCGTTGGTAGGCCCGGCCGATTTCGAGCGCGCACTCACGATCAACGATCGCTATGGCGCGCTCACGGTCAATGTCCCCGAAGTGCCGTGGTGGCTGGCCGGAGCCGACGCGTTCGCCTACCGCCGGACTACCCACGGCGAGCACCAGTTCATGCTGGTCGACGCTGCCACCGGTTTAAAGCGGCCCGCCTTCGATCAGGCCCGCCTAGCGGTGGCGCTAAATAAGGCGAGCTATAAGAGCTATCAGGCCGGAGATCTTCCCTTCGAGCGTTTCGAACTGACCGAGGATGGCCGCAGGCTCGACTTCCTGATTGAGCAGGTCCGGTGGAGCTGCGACCTTGCAAGCTATGCCTGCACCAGCGCCACATTGGCTTCGGACGACTCGGAGGTTCAACAGCTCAGCCACGGCTACACGCCACCGGCGGAGAACAACCCCGACAAGAGGAGCGTGTCGCCCGACGGCAAATGGATCGCTTATATCAAGAACTACAATGTTTTCCTGCGCAGTAAGGACGGATCTCAGGACGTCCCGCTGAGCTGGGACGGATCGGAAGCCAATTACTACCTCCTTTTTACGCTGAGTTGGTCCCCCGACTCGCGCCACGTCGCGGCTTACCGCATGCGCCCCGGCTATGACCGAGAGATCCACTTAATTAATTCGTCGACGACGCAGCAGCTTCAACCCGAATATCACACGATTGTCTATTCCAAGCCGGGTGATGTCCTTCCGCTAGCCCAGCCGGTGCTGTTCGACATTGCCGGCCGCCGCCAGATCGTCATCGACAATGCCCTGTTCCCGAATCCCTTCGAACTTTCCCCTCTCCAATGGTGGGAGGACGGCCGCAGCTTCACCTTCGAATATAACCAGCGCGGGCATCAGCTCTATCGTCTGGTCGAGGTAGACGCCGCCACCGGCCGCGCACGCTCGCTGATCGACGAGATCAGTAAGACCTTTGTTGATTACCTGCCTCTGATGACGCAGCAGGAAGTTACCGGGAAAACCTTTCGTTACGATGTCGATGACGGGAAAGAGATCATCTGGGCGTCCGAGCGCGACGGGTACGAGCATTTGTATCTTTTCGACGGCCGGACGGGCGCGCTGAAGAACCAAATCACCCGAGGTGAGTGGGTGGTCCGGGGGATCGACTATGTCGATCCGGTCAAGCGCCAGATCTGGTTCGAGGCGAGCGGGATGAACCCGGAGGAGGACCCCTATTTCGTCCAAGCCTACCGCATCGGCTTCGACGGCAAGGGGTTGATTGCACTCACGCCCGAACCTGCCAACCACCACGTCGAGTTCTCGCCGGACGGGCGCTATTACGTCGATCTCTGGTCACGCATCGATCTGCCCCCGCGCATGGTACTCTACCGCGCCAGCGACAATGCCAAACTCATGGAAGTCGAGACCGCCGACATTGACGAGCTCGTCGCCGCCGGCTGGCGTCCGCCACTGAGCTTCCGTGCCAAGGGGCGCGACGGTAAGACCGATATCTGGGGTGTGATTCACCTTCCAGCCAACTTTGATCCGAAGAAGAGATACCCGGTGGTGGAGGACATCTATGCGGGGCCGACCGGCTCCTTCGTCCCCAAATCCTTCTCGACGTGGATAGAACCGCTCACGCAATTAGGTTTCATCGTTGCGCAGATCGATGGCATGGGGACCAACAACCGCTCGCGCGCCTTCCATGACGTCATCTGGAAAAACCTGAAGGATGCGGGCCTTCCGGATCGTATCCTGTGGCACAAGGCGGCGGCCGCGAAGTTTCCGTGGTACGACGTGTCCAATGTAGGCATTTTCGGCACGTCCGCCGGGGGCCAAAATGCAATGGGCGCGCTGCTCTTCCATCCCGATTTCTACAAGGCAGCGGTCGCCAACAGCGGCTGCTACGACAACCGGATGGACAAACTCTGGTGGAACGAACAGTGGATGGGCTGGCCGGTTGGCAATGAATATCAGCAATCCTCCGCCGTCGACAATGCATACAGACTTCAGGGCAAGCTAATGCTCGTGGTCGGCGAAATGGACCAAAATGTCGATCCATCCTCCACCTTTCAGCTTGCCGATCGGCTCATCAAAGCGGGAAAAGATTTCGAGATGGTCTATGTGCCTGGTGCCGACCACGGGGCGCCAGGCACCTATACCCAGCGCAAACTCCTAGACTTCTTCGTCCGGAACATTCTTGGTCAGACCCCACCAGACTGGAACGCCACACGAACCGAGCAGCAGGGAAAGTCCTTATGATAATCGCTTCGGCTCACGCCGACGGCCTCGTTCTGCCGACGGATGAGGACGTGGCCAGCGGGATGTCGGCAAACCGACGCGCACTCCGCGGTCTGCAGACTAGGATGTGCCTGTCGGAATGCCGGCCTGTTCCATTGTCGGCGCCGATCGCAAGATGATCCGTACCGGTCCTGTCGCCCACCGGAGACGGAGCTGCGCGGCAGGCTTCGGGACCTTGCCAATGAGCTCTTTGGCTCCTCGTTTCGCCGGACCTGATCCGTCACCGACGCTGTGCTCGAGGCGGTCGCCGAATGGCAGAACAGGCCCTTGGGCGCCTGCTTTCCCTTGGTCTTCTACGACGCCATCCGGGAAGGTCCGCCACGAGGGCTTCGTGCGCAACAAGGCGATTTATATCGCGCCCGGCATCCTACCCGAAGGCGGCAAGGAGATACCGGGTATTTGGATCGAGCAGACCGAAGGCACCAAATTGTGGCTGCGCGTTATTAACGAGCTGAAGAACCGGGGGGCGCCGGCAGCCTGATCGCCGTCGTCGGCCTGAAGGGCTTTCCGGCAGCGATCAACTCCGTACTCCTGCAAACGGTCGTGCAAACCTGCATTTTGCACCTGATCCCCGTTCATTGGAATGTGTTCATGGAAGGGCCGCAAGCCCGCACATGATGGTGGTCAGCAAGGGACCCGCCGCAGGCGCATTTTTCTGCGCCTCCGGGTCATGCAGGATCAATCGGACGAATCAAACCTGTGATGAAGTCGACCGTATGCCAGCGGTGTGCTGCCAGGCGGCATCGATGAACATCTTGATTCGCCCAGCTTGGATAGCGGCATCGCTATTAGCCTGAGAACTTGTTATGCAAGTCCACCATTCGATCGCAGTTTTGGTGGACGCGAGCAGCTTGTGAGGGATGCAATCGAACGAGGCGCTGCTCCCACAGTCGTCGCAGGCCCTCCATCAGGGCTTCACGCTTAACCTGATCCGGCGCAATTGTACTGAGGAGATCTCTCAGCACGGCTTCGCCTTCAATCCGCATGAGCAGATCAAACAAGTCATGTGAAATTCGCACACTGTCACTGCTGGAGTGATTCGTCCGGATCTCGCAGACTGTCTCCTGACGATCTCGCGTTGTGTAAGCACGGGCTTGATGGAGGGACACATAAGGCGGCAATGAAACCGCAAGCGCGGTCCAATCCTGCAGCGTTGCAGCCCGCTTTTTTACTAGGAACGGCCCGACCACAAGTCCATCCAGCTCTGTCGTTAGAAATGTGGCAATCGCGTCTGCAACCGAATCCACGATTGGTTCAGCATTGTTGTTAAAGGACGTATTGAGCAGAATTGGGGTGCCTGTCCGCTTCTTGAATGCATTGATGACCTCCCAGTAAGGGGGATTGGACTTGCGCGATACTGTTTGCAGGCGGGCCGTACCGTCGACGTGTGTAGTGGCGCCGAGCAAGGCGCGCTTTGAGTCACGCACGCGAACGACGAAATTCATGAATGGAAATTCGTGCCTACCGTCCGGGAGGTCGAAAAATTCGCTCGCATCCTCCTCCAGCACAGATGGCGCGAACGGCCGATAGCCTTCGCGCTTCTTCACCATCGCATTGATTCGGTCCTTGTTTGCGGCGGGCCGAGGGTCGGCAAGAATGCTGCGGTTGCCCAGCGCACGCGGCCCGAACTCCGAACGACCCTGCACCCAGCCGATCACGGCGCCGTTGGCGATCCAGTCGGCTGCCCTGCTTGCCACGTCATCAGAGCGCTCAACCTCAAGATGTCCAGCCCATGCATTCAGTTCCTGCTGCACGGCGCGGTCGCTCCCGAGATCAGGACCCCAATAAACCTCCTGCAGCCGCTCACGCGGCGCGGCACGGCCCATCTCGTTGGACACGATCAGCGCAGCGCCTAAGGCGCAACCGGCGTCATGAGACGCGGGTTGCACGAAGATGTCTTCGAAAAGCCCCGAATACAGCAGCTTACCGTTCATCGTGCAGTTGTGGGCAACCCCCCCAGCCAGGCACAACCGCTTCATACCGGTGGCCTCACGGTGATGGCGGAGAATGTGGAACACGATCCGTTCCAGCGCTTCCTGCAGCGACGCACTCACATCTCGGTGCTGCTGGGTGAACGGCATTCCCTTTCGCCTGACCTCGATGTTGCGGAGCAACGTCGGACCGATGCGGTCGAGGTGAACACGGTAACCACCTTCGGCGGAGAGCTCGTAGAACTGCTCGAAGAGCTCGCGATGGGGAGCGGGATCCCCGTAGGGGGCAAGCCCCATTACCTTATATTCATCGAACAAGCCGTAGCCGAGATAACGGATCGTCTCGAGATAAAACAGCCCAAGAGAATTGTTCTCGGGGAAAGCCTCGATTTGCGTAATTTCTGTGCCAGACCCAACCGCCAAGAGGCCCGACAGGAAATCACCACAGCCATCAATCGCTAGTACAAGACTTCGTTCGAAGCCCGACATTGCAAAAGCGCTCACGGCGTGGGCCCGATGATGGCTAACGAATGAAATACGCGACCCGTCCAACTCGGTACCAAACTCACGCGCTAACAGATCCTGCACCAACACTTTAGCACCCAACGGAATGGAGAGAATGTCCGGGTGGGAAGCGGACATACCGTCAAGCATGGCGTTGGCATAGGGCTCGCTGGCGTAGACCGCGACTCGATCAATGTCGCTGAGCTGAACCCCCGCCGCTGAAAGACAGTATTGAATCGCACGACTTGGGAGCTTGTTGGAGTGTTTGATCCGATTGAGGCGTTCCTCTTCTACAGCGGCTATCACCTGTCCGTCTCGGACGAGCACCGCGGCGCCATCGTGCATAAAGGCGTTCGGAAGCTCGAACCGGTTTTCATGGACTTGGTCAAGCCCGCCACTAATTCCTAGACACAGCATTTCTTTCTCCACATGGTGACGGGCAAGCCAAATTGGCCCGCCTCAGACCGTTTCGATCTAAATAAGCGCGCTGATGTTGCAGGAGACCGCTGCCTGGTATCGAAGCCGTTGCCCAGACGAGTCGACCGGATCTGGCAGCGGCAGTAACCCCGCCACGCGCACAAACGCGCTGGGCAGCTAGCTCGCCGGCAAGACTTCAGCTCAGGGACCTGGCGGTGACGACCTTCGTCGGACCGCTCGACATGGTGGACCAGCTGCGACTCCCTTTCTTGGCACGACCTCCACTGCACGTTAAGGAGCACGGAAGATTTTCTCCTTTGGGACTGTTCCTAAGCCAGCATTTGTCACGCGATAGAGCAACGGGTGATCGGTGCGCGTGACGTGCATTTGTCCATGCAAGATTTCAAAAGAGTGATGAAATCGTTTGTTTTGATCAAAGGCATTCACGCTATGGATGGCTGCCTGAATGGCTTGAAAGGGCCACAGGCGTCCATGAGGGTAGCGGCCTTAACACAGCCGTTAGGGCCGGCGGTGCCGGTGGGAGTCGGACAGGGCCATAATACCGCTGAAGCCGGTAATGCCGGGCGGAGGGGAGGGCTGTGACTTTCTGGTGTGCTTACGAAGTTGATGAGGAGGGGGTGATTGGCGGTAGAGGACACCCGAAAAGATCAGGAACCTGCGAGGAAGCTTATCGTACGGCGACGGCGGAGCTCGCATTCCGCTTCGACGTGTCGAACTGCCCGGTCGGAAGATCCGATGGCCGGACCCGCAGCCGTTTCGCGGCGAAGCAGACGACGCGTGAACCCATAGGCATCGCTGTCGGTCGTGTGGCGGCTCGCATTCATCCGGCTGGCGGAGGTGTATTCGTCTCCGTGAGCCTCGGCGAACGATGCATATTTGTGCAGCATCTGCTCCTGATCCGCGAACTTGTAGCCAAGCCCGCGCTTGGGTAGCGCTTTAGACCAGGCGGATCTCGACGCCGTCCCCCCTAGGTCAAACCCCAGCTACTTTGGGCACGCGGTCGAATAGCCGATGATCACGGAGGCGTCGGCGCTGCGGGCCTGCAGTTGCTGAAACGCCGCGGGAAGCGTCAACCTCAAGGCCGTGACCCGCCGAAGCGTAGTCCTCTTCCGGCAATCACAGCGGCCGGGAAGCATGTATCCATCGGGCGCATACGTTCCATCAACACAATCGATTTTACGAATTATAGAGATAGCGGCTATGAAAACGTGGGTTGGGGGAACAAGTCTATTAGCTGATCATTTCAAGCTGTCCGGTTCTTCAGGAAGGCTTGTGGACGACCGGCGCCGCAGGATCTTTCGAGAGCCATCGAAGCTGGGTCGGTGCCAGCCCTGAGTTCCGGTTGATCTACGTTCCCGGCCGGCGGTAGGCTGCGATTGAGGCGTTGAGGACGAAGTTCGATGGAAATATTTCGGCCTTCTAGGGAGCCGTTTCCAATCGCCATGCAGCGGCTCTGGCGACAGCTTCTGAAGTGCGTGCCCGAAGGTGCGCGGACCGGTGTTTTCGTTAAACTCACATCGGCAGGTCGTTTCTCTCCTGCAGAAACCCGATCCCGTCATCTTGGACATCGGCTGCAATGACGGAACCGATACGAGACGCTTTCTCAGGCTTTGTCCGAAAGCTAAGTTCTACTGCTTTGAGCCCGACCCTCGAGCGGCGGCTCGCTTTAAGAAGGACATGAACCTGTACATGGACAAGGTGAAACTGTTTGAAATCGCGCTCAGCAACCGCAACGGCGAGATTGATTTCCATCCAAGCAATGGAGAAGGAAGCGCGAAGGAATGGGACCAATCTGGCTCGATACGCCGGCCCAAAAATCACCTTGTCGAACATGATTGGGTTCGGTTCGATGGCCCCATCTCCGTTGCAACTCGAACGCTTGACGCCTGGTCCAGCGAAGCGAACCTGAACAAGATCGATTTCATCTGCATGGATGTGCGGGCAGACGAGTCAGATGTCATCGCTGCGCCCAGACAGACCTTGAGCAACACGCGCTTCATCTATACGGAGACAGCGACCAAAAACTCTGTGAGCGCAGTTGCCCCCTGCGAGCCATTCTTGATCCCTTGCCTTCGTTCCGAAGTGGTGCCTCCCTGTCCGACGCGGAGTGGAGGCGATGTATTGCTTAGGAATACGAGCCTCTACAACAGGCTTCCGCTTCTGTCCTGCTGCAGCCCTCCATCCTCTATTGGAGAATCCATAAGCGGCTGGATTGGCGTGCGAGAACTCCTTTGTCGGGTGCGAACCAGTACATAACCATAGCGGAAAGTGGTAACCGCAACAGATTGGCTGGAGGTCTGATGCTTAATCACATAACAGTCGGTGCGAACGGGCGCGGTTCGCGCCCAGAAGGGACAAAGCACCGAGACCAAGGCTTTGATTTCGCCAAAGGCGTACTCATTATCTTGGTGATAATCGGGCATCTGCTACAGTATATTATCTATCGAGGCACTGACGACTTTTGGCTGTCGCCATACTTCAAGTCCATCTACATGTTTCACATGCCTCTCTTTATGGCCATAAGCGGGTATTTTTCTTCGGGAGCCATTCTGCGCAGATCATTCACTCAAGGTGTCAGTAATCGAGCAATGCAATTATTACTACCAATGCTCTTTTGGTGTGCTTTGATTTGGATGTTGAAGGCCGCCGTAAGTTTCCCGGCGACCAGTTTAACTGGCGGAATGTTAGACTTTTCGAGGGAACTCATTGGCACATACTGGTTTATATGGGCAGCGTTTGCTTCGTTTCTCCTTGTTAAGTTACTTACGGCTTTCAATCGCTTGTCGTCATGGATCATAAGTGCATCTGCAATCGCGGTTGCATTCGCGCCCATCACATGGTCGATAACCCCGTTGGTACGATACACTTACCCGTTTTATTGCTTGGGGTTCTTGTTTGCCCAGCCGATCGGATGGCAGACAAGTGGCATCGGGCGCTACAAATCTATTCTTGCTGTCTTACTTTCGATAGTAGCATTTATGTGCTTTCTTGCTTGGAGCAAGGAGACGTATGCCTACAACAATCTTGTTTTGATCTACGATAAACACTCAGCTAAACAAGTGTTGCTTATGTTCTCTGGCTCGGCAGCGGCTTCTGCAGCGGCGATGCAGTTTATGTTCCTATGCTGGAGAGTTGGCTATTCAACTCGCGTAGCTCGCTTTGTGGCGGTGGAGCTTGGTCGGAGCACACTGCTGCTTTACCTAGTGCAAGGAGCCGTGTTTCGCCTCATGGATTTGATGCAGTTCGGAGACCTCTGGGATCTCACGACCAGGATCGCGGTCGCAAGTGTGCTTGGAGCGGCGATTTTGGTCATAGCGATGGCAATTCGCAGGATTGTGCGCGACCTTCGATATGTGTCGCGGAGCTATGCCGCAACTTATTTGACACGGCTGATCAAGCGGGGCTCTGCGGCTTTGTTTCGGTGATCTCGATTCCGTCCAGGAACCTGGCATCTGCGATGAGTTTCGGCAACTGATTTTGTCCTTTCAATCGTCGCCACGTCCTGGCCGCAGCCATGATCAGCTTTTCGAGGGCAGCGAGCCGTTGGTACGTGGTACCGTTTCGACGGTAGATTTTCAGGACACCTTTGGCGGCCATCTTGGGCAAGGGCGCCCGACCCGTCGCCCTCGGTGATCACGCGGTTGACGGCGCATTGGAACGCCGAATAACCATCGTTGGCAAAAGCGCGATCCTTGATCGACAGCGGCCGCCGTTTCGATTGCAGCTAAAAGAGCGACACGACGATGATCGTGGTGGCAAGTCGCAGGCCAAAATATCTCCTCAAGAGACGGCCTTGGTCAGAGCGGCTCTGCCGACGCGCGCAGAAGGCATGGGCGCGCTTCGGCGCCAAGTTGGTCCGCCAGATATTTGACAATTGCAGTCGGCGGCTGCTCGTCCTGCCTCAAGAACCGTCGCATCTGTCGCGTGACGCAGAGCTGAATTTGCGACATCCAGTAATTCTGGGCCGAAGGACGGAGATCACGTGGTACCCACGGCAATCTGTCTATGGCTTGGCGCGCGGAGCGCGGCGACGATTGACCCCCGTTGCCCGCGTCACGAGGGCTGCGCGACATCTTTCCGGCAATGTCGGCCCGGTCTTCTACCGTTTCCGCTTGGTCGCGAAGGGCGCGGGCGCGGCGCATACACCATGCTGTCTTGGCGCGGCACGTTGTCGTCGTCAGTTTCTCGACAGCTTCCCTATGTCAGATTCAAGCCTAGCTTCAAACGGGCTTAGATCCTTGAAAGTGAGAACGGATGGAATTCTCCTCGACCAAGCGGGTGCGTGGACAATCGGACAGGGCAGGTTGGCAAGCGAGCTCACCCGCGGCTCCGTCCGCAGGTGCGGCGGCCTTTGAGCGGCAGCTGAGCGACATCGCCAGTTCAGGCGGAGGTGGTGGAGCAATGCCGCCCGCCGCGGCGCCGCAGCCGGGCCAGTCAACTGGGGTTTTGATTGGGCGCTGCAAGCAGCCTCTTTATTCCCAGGATGCTCCGCTCCTTTCGGGGCTTAAGGAGGCCCTCGTCGAGGGCCGCGCCGCCAAACGCACCACCAAGAACAATGTGAGTCGCCTTCTCAGCTTTGGCCGCTGGCTCTTCGCAAATAACAAAAAGCCCCTTGCTCGGCTCGACGACGGGTCGCTGACCGATGATGCGCGCGAGTTCAGCGACAAGCCCACGAGACTCCTTACGGCAATAGGTCATCTCCGGACCTGGCAGTCGACGGGCGGAGTCGTGCCGATCGCAGACCGCACTGAGCTGAATCCTTATCCCCAGGACGCGGCTCTCATCAAAGAGTATAAAAACGAAACAGCCACCGAGACCGGCAGGATGTATGCAACTGCTCTTAGGAGCTTCAGTGACTACCTGCGTCAAAACAACAAGATGGGCATTGCTGATCGGCTTGCCGGCAAGGCGTTGGATGAAGATGTCAAGAGGTATAAGGAGGACGCCGCCGGTGGCAATGGGACGATCCGTTCCGCACTGGCCCATCTCCGAAAATCGCAAGCCGGCGCTAAGGCGATGGCGCGGGGGCTCCATATTCCCCCCGTTCCTGATCCCGAAGACGCCGCACCGATGAAGTCGAGGCGGGTCGGCGAGGCCGCTGTGCAGCGCAGGGTGCCGCAGGAAGCTGGAAGTTGGCCAGACGAGCTTCCAGCGCAAGACCAAGATGAGGAGCTGCTTTTGGGGCCGAGGACCCTTGACAATCTGCGCCGCCTTGCCAGTGAGCCACAACTAAGCGACATCGCCAATCCAGGTGGACGTGGTGAAGCAACGCCGGCCGCTTTGGCGCCGCAGCCGGCTCAGTCAACTGGGGTTTTGATAGGGCGCAGCAGGCAGCCTCTCCATCCCGAGGATGCTCCGCTTATTTCGGGGCTTGAGAACGCCCTCATCAAGGGCAAGGCGGCGAAACGCACTGCCCAGAACAATGTAAGTCGCCTTCTCAGCTTTGGCCGCTGGCTCTTCGAAAATAACAAAGATCCCATTAAGGATCGGCTCGACAAGGAGTCGCTATTTGATGATGCACGCGAGTTCAGCGAAAATCCCAGAAGGCTCCTTACGGCAATAGGTCATCTCCGGACCTGGCAGGCGACGGGCCGAGTCGTGCCGATCGCAGGCCGCACTGAGCTGAATCCTTACCCCCAGGACGCGGCCCTCATCAAGGAGTATAGAAACGGAGCAGCGAAGCGTAACGCCAAGAGGGATGCAACTGCTCTTACCAGCTTCAGTGACTACCTGCGTCAAAACAACAAGTTGGGCATTGCTGATCGGCTGTCCGACATGGCGTTGGATGAAGATCTCAAGAGCTTTAAAGAGGACGCCGGTGATGATCGGACCATTGCCTCCGCACTGGCTCATCTCCGAAAATCCCGGGCCGGCGCCAGAGCGATCGAGCGCGAGCGCCATATTTCCCCCGTTCCTGGCCCCGAAGACGCGGCACCGATAGAGCCGAGGCGGGTCGGCGACGCGACTGTTGAGCACAGCGCCTCGCCGGAAGCTGGCATTTGGCCAAAGGAGCTTCCTGCGTCAGGCTACAATGAGGTGCTTTTGGCGCTGATTGACGAACCGGGCCCGTCGTCCTCGGCGCCGCAGCCGGCTCAGTCAACTGGGATTGTGATAGGGAGCATTCGATCTCTTTATTCCGAGGATGCTTCGCTTATTTCGGGGTTTGAGAACGCCCTCATCAATGGTGAGCGCAAAGAGGGCTACGCCAGGGACTATGTCCGCATTCTTCGCAGCTTTGGCCACTGGCTCTCCGAAAATAACAAAACGAGCCTTGTCGCTCGGCTCGACAACAAGTCGCTGACCGATGGCGGTGAGGTGCTCGAGTTTACCGGAAAGGGTGATCCCGGCAGACTCCTGAGGGCGATAGACCGTCTCCGAAACTGGCGGTCGACGGGCGAAGTCGTGCCGATCGCAGGCCGCGCTAAGCTGAATCCTGCCCCCGAGATGGAGCCGAGGCGGGTCGGCGACGCCGCTGGACAGCACATCGCGTCGCAGGAAGCTGGCAATTGGGCAACTGCGAACGCGTCATCTGTCGAGCCAGCCTCGCGCCATGACCACATACCGAATCCGGCCGGCCGCCCGCAGTCCTCGCACGAGCGGGCACCTGCCAGGACCAACCTCTTGCCAAGCCAGGAGTTGCTCATCAACGATGAGCATGACACAGCCGAGGCGCCAGCGAAGAGGCAGAGGACCCTAGACAATCTGAAAGACGCTGCCACCGAGCGGCAGCTGAGCGAGATCGCCAATTCAGGTGGAGGTGGTGGAGCAATGCCGACCGCCTCGGCACCGCCGCCGCCGGGTCGGTCGACTGGGGTCTGGATCGGGAGCACCTCGCAGCCTTTTTATTCCCAGGATGCTCCCCTTATTTTGGGGCTTAGGGAGGCCCTCATCAACGGAGGTGCCGCCGAACGCACCGCCAAGGACTATGTAAATACTCTTCTCCGCTTTGGCCGCTGGCTCTTCGAAAATAACAAAAAGCCCATTGATCCGCGGCTTGACAGCGAGTCGCTGACCGATGATGCGCGCGAGTTCATGAAAAAGGGTAAGTCGTCCAAGCTTCTCCTTACGGCAATAGACCATCTTCGGACCTGGCAGGCGACGGGCGAAGTCGTGCCAATCGCAGGCCGCGCTGAGCTGAGGCCTTACCCCCGGGACGCGGCTCTCATCAAAGAGTATAAAAACGAAGCAGCAACACGTACCGCCAGTACTTATGCAACTGCTCTTAGCAGTTTCAGTGACTACCTGCGTCAAAACAACAAGAAGGGCATTGCCGGTCGGCTTTCCGGCAACGCGTTGGATGGGGATGTCAAGAGCTATAAGGAGGATGCCGATGGAGGTCGGAAGATCGGTCCCGCACTGGCTCATCTCCGGAAATCGCGGGCCGGCGCAAAAGCGACAGAGCGCGAGCGCCATATTTCCCCTGTTTCTGACCCCGAGGACGCGGCGCCAATGGAGCCGAGGCGGGTCGGCGACGCCGCTGGGCAGCACAGCGCATCGCGGGAAGCTGGCAATTGGGCAAATTCGCTTCCTGCGAACGCCTATGATCAGGATGTGCTTGTGGGGCTGATGGACGAACCGGGCCCGTCGTCATCTGTCGAGCCAGCCCCGCGCCATGCACCGGATCCCGGAGGGACCGACCACCCGCTGTCCTCGCACGGGGGTGCACTTGCCAGAAACAAGCTCCTGCCAAACCAGGAGGTGCTCATCAATCATGAGCATGACACAACCGAGGTGAGGCCAGCGAAGAGGCAGAGGACCCTAGACAGTCGGCAAGACGCTGGCACCGAGCTGAGCGAGATCGCCAATTCAGGGTCCACCTCAAGCTGGTCGCTGCAGATGCC
>NZ_JABEKV010000023.1:3312-14001 GCF_013283645.1 Sinorhizobium psoraleae | reverse complement strand
CCTGGAATTAGGGGATTCCCATCTGTTTTGAAGTATTGGAAACTGCCGGAAATCGTCTGTGATGTAGCTGATTTCTGGTGTTTTTGGTATGCGGCCAACTCGTCCCTCTTCCGGTAGAAATGATCTTTTTCGCGATCGTCTGGACGCGATCATCAACCCGCGCCATGCCCTGGTGCGATTGTCTGGCGTGATCCCATGGGCACGATTTGACGAGGCGTTCGGAGGGTTCTATCGGCCGATCGGCCGCCCCGCCAAGCCGACGCGGCTGATGGTCGGGCTGCATTACCTGAAGCATGTCCACGACCTGTCTGACGAGGAGACGGTCGAGCGCTGGGTGGAGAATCCGTATTGGCAGTTCTTCTGCGGCTTTGAGTTCTTCCAGCACGAAGCGCCGATCGACGCGAGCACGATGACGCGCTGGCGCAAGCGGATTGGGCCGCAGGGGTTGGAGGAATTGCTGAAGGCGAGTATCGAGGCAGCGCTTCAGACCGGAACGGCCAGGCCGGAATCTTTGGAGCGGGTCAATGTCGATACGACGGTGCAGCCGAAAGCCATGCTCATCCGACCGACAGCAGGCTGTATCTGAAGGCTCTGCAGATGCTGGTCCGGCAAGCGAAGAAGCATGGCATCGAGCTCAGACAGAGCTACACGCGTCTGGCAAAAGCAGCGGTGGTGCGCGCCGGCCGTTATGCCCATGCCCGGCAATTCCGCCGCATGCGCCGCGAACTGAAGCGCCTGCGCACCTTCCTTGGTCGCGTTTTGCGCGATATCGGCCGCAAGATCGCCGGCAACGTCGAACTGGAGAGGACCTTCGCCCGGCTGTTCGGTCTTGTCGAACGGCTGCTGGCGCAAAAACCGAAGGACAAGAACAAGCTCTATTCGCTGCATGCTCCCGAGGTCGTCTGCATCTCGAAGGGCAAGGCTCGCACGCCATACGAGTTCGGTTGCAAGGTCGGTATCGCGGCGACGAACCGCGAAGGGCTGGTGCTGGCGGCCAAGGCGTTCGAGGACAATCCCTATGACGGGCACACGCTCTCACGCACCGTCGACCAGGCTGTTGCCATGGGTGGTATCGATCCGGATCGCATCTACGTCGATAAGGGCTATCGCGGTCATGATTACACCGGATCGGCGTCGGTGATGATTGCCGGAAGCCGGCGCGGGCTGACGCCGACCATGCGACGGGAGCTGAAACGACGATCGGCCATCGAGCCCACCATCGGCCATATGAAGGCTGATGGCAGGCTGGACCGCAACTTCCTTCTCGGGCATGTTGGCGACGCCATCAATGCACTGCTCGTGGCCGCAGGTCACAATCTGCGCCTCATCCTGGCCAAACTGGCTCTTTGGCGTGCCCTCATCAAGGCCGCGCTTATCGTTCTCATGGCGAAATCGGATACTTCTCCAGATCTTCCCACCGCCAGAAGATCAATGATTTAGCCTTTGTTCAGGGCCGACTACGCTCAGCATCAATCCATCTTGGATAACAAATCGTAAACGTGCCAAAGTAGTGCTAGTGGTTTGAATCAAATCACGCCTCGATAGAGAACGTGTCAACCTAACGACGCCAGGCGAAATGGCTGTTTATGCTGCATAGACCATGAAAACATCGGATGCAGCGACGTCCGTCCATGACGCAAGCAGCGAGGCGGCCAGCTACTAACACGAGCTCGCAGCTCATCCAATGCATCGGCCTGCCCGCACCTTCGTGCTCCCGGTGCCTTTGTCCCGGATGGTCGCACCATACGCTACGATCTTCAGAACCGCAGCCGGATGTTGGCACCAAGAATCTATAAGTGAGTGCGTAAAGCCCGCATCGGTCTCGGCTCACGATCTCGACAGAAGGGTGCCGTTCCAGCCATTGCGCGGCACTCGCCACGCTCCCGTCATAAAGGACATCGGGAAGCGAACGACGCTCCAGGTCAACGATCACCCTGCCGCAGCGCCAGGACCGCCGCCAGCTCTGGCATCGCAATGCGCGAGCGCGGCATCCCGCTTCAGCTGCCGCAGGATCGTGTCGTCGCTGACAGGCATGCTGAGCCTTCGCATCAAGCGCTCGCCAGGACCGCCGCCTGCACTATGGCCGAGCAGACTGACAACCTCCTAGACCCTCCTTGTCCGGCGCGCACAAGGGGAAGCGATCGTCGGCAGTCGGTCGGTGAACGTTTGTCGTTGACAGCTGCATTACCTGAAGCATGTTCACGACCTGTCGGACGAGGAGGTGGTCGAGGGTGGAGAATCCGTCCGTATTGGCAGTTTTTCTGCGGCTTGAGTTTTTCCAGCACGAAGCGCCGATCGACGCGAGCACGATGACGCGCTGGCGCAAGCGGATCGGGCTGCAGGGGCTGAAGGAGTTCCTGAAGGCCAGCATCGAGGCGGCGCTTCAGACGGGAACGGTCAGGCCGAATCTTTGGAGCGGATCAATGTCGACACGACGGTGTAACCGAAAGCGATCGCTCATCCGACCGACAGCAGGCTGTATCTGAGGCTCTGCAGATGCTGTCCGTCACGCCGGGAAGCATGGCATCGCGCTGCGGCGAGCTACACGCGTCGGCGAAAGCAGCGGCGGTGCGCGCCGGCCGTTATGCCCGTACCCGGCAATTCCGCCGCATGCGCCGCGAACTGAAGCGCCTGCGTACATCAAGAGAGCAAGGCGTTTGAGATCCTACCCCGCCGCTGGGTTGTCGAGCGCACATTTGCATGGCTGGGGCGATGCCGCAGGCTGGCGAAAGACTTCGAGAAATCCATCGCTTCAGCCCAGGCCTGGATCATGATCGCCCCGCATGCTCACGAGGCGGCTTGCAAGATATTGCTATCGTTGAATCACTTTTCGAGTCCGACTCTGAGGCTTTCGTTTCGCCTTAGCAGCCAACGGTCCGCCACACTGCTGTCTCGGCCCCTAGGCAGAGCGCAGGAACTCGAACGGATCCTTGGCAACCCACTGCTGCGCGACCGAGCCGTTGAAGCCAAAGGCTTTAACGGGATTTCCGGGCTCTGTGCCTCGACCTTGATTGTCGACTACCAGAGACGTGTTCGCAATGGAAGTAATGTACCCGGGACGTGCTGTGAAGCTCCACTGCTGAGATTTTGTCGGGGCACCGTTATAGACAGAGAGCACGAGCGGCACCTCCGGAGCTACTTTGCCGGCCTTGTAGTCGAGGGCCAAGGTTTGCCCGCCTTGATCGAGCAGTATCACGTTCTTGCTTAGGTCGATATTCCAGACAAGTGTCACACCGGATCCCGTCAGTGGGTAGAGGCCCGCCGCGGCGCCGACCATTGCGTCATTAACGCCCAAGCCAAGGCTGGTGTTCTGTCGCCACTGGATAAACTTCTGAGACATGATGATGCTCCCTTCTAGTAAGTTCAACATGTTATTCACTGTATAATCGCCGCCGATCCCGTAATAAATCGCTGCTTTTCGCTTTCGGCGCATTAGACAGTGTCGCTAGAAAAGACTTCCGAGTCACCTACAAGTATTGGTAGGCCGCATCCATTATCTTTCCGCGAGTGACGCTTCAGGGTGAGCGACAGCAAGCGGTTCACTTCGAACGCGATGTCGCGGATACGCCTGGAAAGGTGATCTACAACTTTGTCGTTCGGACTGATTGGAGCGTTGTTGCATACCGAAGCGAGCCGCAGGCGCTGACGCACCGTTGAAACCGAGACGAAGTAGCGCGCAGCGATTTCCTCCTCGGCGAGGCCCTGGAGGTGGAGGGTCTGAAATGCCCGGAACTGATCGAGCGGATGCATTTCTTAGGTTATGCGTCAAGTGTCCTTTTAGCTGGAAGATACTGATTGTGGGGACTTTTCAGCTCTGACCGGTATTTCGAGTGTATCTTTGGCTCCGCAACTCTCTTGGGGCCGTCGATCAGGCACATTCGCGACGGAAGCGATAGTTGCCCTTTGATACGCGCATGGCCTTGGCAATCGCCTTATTGATGTCATCGAGATTGCAAGTTTCCGGATGGAACTTGCGGCCTACCCATCGCCGCATGGCTTTGTGCTCATCATGCTCAGGATCGAGCCAGGCGTCGAGGAAGTCGGCATAACCTGAAGTTCCTCCAACATCTTCTGGAGGCCCGGACCGTTTGCCGGCAATGCAGCGGGGATATTGCACACCTTCCTCGCGGGCGACGCGCTCCAGACGCAGCAGATGACGCCAATTATCGCCGAAGTCGTATTCGTAGAGGATCGTCAGAGCGCTTTCGTCGCGGTCGTACGGGAAGTGAAGGTCGATCATTCTGACCTCGGTCGCCTCAAAGATCCGGCTGTCGGACAGACCGTCCTCATCGAACTCCGGGGCGCCGTAGATCAAACCGCCGATGTTGAACTGATGCAGATGACTGTCGGTCCAGCCGAAGGCAGCCTGCAGCACTTCGTGGAGTTGGGCGAGGTTGAGAGTGATTGGCAGTTCGAGAGTGCGGCTGATCTCGGGATCGATGTCGAGGATATGAACCTCGGCGCGCACGATGAAGCTATCTGGGTCAAACGGGTCGAGCATATCGGGATCATGCCGGGCATAATGGTCGCACGCAATGGATGAGCCAGCAATTGTTCAGTGTGGCGAGACAAAGTACTCCGTGATCGCGATCAGGATTTTGGTCCGCGCGGGATAGGAACGGGTTTCATGCCGCGATCGCGTTCGGCAACAAGGCGGGCATTATGACGTTTCTGCCGCTCAACCTCCGTTTCGGCTTCGAGGATGCGCTTCAATAGGACGGCATTTTCCGTCACCATACGCCGCTCCTCGATCTGCAAGACCTGGATCAGAGCGCGCTGCTGGGCGAGTTTGTCTTCCCAGGCCGCCAGCTTCTCGGGCACGATCTTGCGATCGCTGGCGCGACGCAACTCGTCGATCATCGAGCGGTGGTTGGTGTAGATGGCGTTGCGGCCGACACGCGCTTCGCGTGCGAGCGTGGCAATGGTCAGACGGTAGGATCGCTTTTGCAGGTCCGGGTGTGTGGGCAGTCCCTTCACCAGGCGCTCCAGAGCCTCCCGCAGCTTGCGGTCGGTGTTGCGCAGGCGTTTTTCCTGCGGCGTCAGCGCCGGTGTTTTACTCAATTTACGCGCCATCGCGATCATCCTTTCCATGATCGAGTTCGCCAAGGATGCGATCGCATTCGGCGATCCGTGTTTCCGCAACCCTGCGGCTGACTGGGTCGAGGCCAGGATGAGCGAGAAGATCGGCATTGCGGTCGCGGCGCGCCTGCCAGACCGGTCGATGCCGGGCCGTGACGGCAAAGTTGGCGCAGGTGAGACACGTGCTTTCAGTCCGCAGCGCGGGGTTGGGTCCTTTCTCGTCGCCGAAGCAGGCAGCCGTTTCGACGCGGTAGACACAATAGCCCCAGTCGCAGACCCCGAGGCGGAGGTCCGTTTCTTCCATCAGGAAACGGACATAAGCCTGGACATCGCCGTCGCGTGTGCGCCCGCGGAACTGCGAGCGAGCGGCAATCATGCGTCCACCCTTGCCGGCGAGCGTCATCGCCGTCAGCACCTCTTCCAGGGCGGCGCGGGTTTCTTCCCGGGTATGCCGATCGATCAGGTCGTCAAGCGCGAAGTCGGTTCCGATATAGCCACGATCGGTCATGGCCCGGGTCACATGGCCGAAGTGCGCCTGAAGCGCATGTAGTCCGGTGCGGTCGCGTTTGCCGACAAAGCGCGCAAAGGTCTTTCGGCCCTGATGGGTGTTCAGATGCCAGGGCTCGCCCTCGTGGTCCGGCAGGCCGATGAACGGTGCGAACAGATCGTTCAGCCGCCGTATGATCGTGGAGACGACGGGCAGGTCAGTTCTCGCAGCGGGACCGACAAGGCCCGTGCTGGCCATCACCAGAAAGAGCTCGGATCGCCCGCTTTGCGCCCGCAGGCGAGCGGTCAGTTGCTCCATGACCAAGACGGCCCGTTCGACGGGCGCTGGAGCAACCCAGCGGTGGGCTTCGCCGTCGACGCCGCCCGCCGTCTTGTAGATCTGGCCGGCGAGATAGGCGAAGCTCTCGCTGCCATCACTGGCAGGATGCTGCTCGATGCAGCCGACCTGAAGGCCAAGGATCTCCGAGACCCGGGCGCCGACCAGATAAGCGATGACGACAAAGCATGCGTCGTAAATGCGATCTGCAAGATACCGCACCTGCTTAGTGCTGGTGACAGGCGCTTCATGCCAGGGAGATTCCTCTCCGGACAGGGTCGAGAAGGTAAACTCCCTGATCGCGTCGGTCGCGACGAACCCGGCCTTCGTCTGGCTGATGCCCCTGTCAAGGGCATCGTCATACGCAACCTGCGCCTGCGTTTGCAAAGCAATGATGTCGTCCGCCGGCTGTTCGATCAGCCGCAAGGCCGCCGAGACCAATGGCACGGCGACCGCGTCCGGCGTATAGGGAAGCCAGCCTCGGTCACGCCGAACGAACGGCGGCACGATTCCTGGGAATGGATCATCAATTGCCACTTCGGGGAACTTCGATCCTTGGAGATACAGAAGCGTCAGCAAATTTGCGTAGTGTTGCAGGGTCATGGCCGACAGCGCCTTGCCCGGCTTGCTGCCAGGACGCTGCGCCATCGCCGCTAAGAACCTATCGCTGCCATCGCGGTCGAGATCGGCGAAGCTGCGGTACCCTTGCGCCGCCATCCAGCGGATCAGCGTCCTCTGCATATTAAAGACGCGGACGATCGTCGAATCGTGAACGTTGCGGCGGCCTGCAGGCGGGTCCAGCTTCAGGCTCCACAGGAACAGTTTGGCCGCCTCTCGCCAGTCAGCCCATTGCGGATCGCTGAACCCGCTGTCGTCGGCCAGGGTAAATCCCCAGTTTTGCGCCGGGGCGATGGCCGTCGAGATGCCAGACCTGGTCTGACCATACCGAGCGCGCCGATATTCGAAGCGCTGGCCTTGCCGCGGCTGCAAGATCGGGTGCCGTGGACGCTTGCATCGCTCACTCCAGCGCCGGCAGGATTGGCAGAGCCAATATTCGACCTTCGGCCTCCGCACGCAGCGACTGCGGGAAGTCCGGCAGGATGTCGTCGACCAGGATGCGCAGGCTCGGCGCATACAGAAGCTCGAAGCGGCGCGGATCGATGCGCTTACGCGCACGCTCCAGTTCGCCGATCGCTCGAAGGATGCGCGCCATGTGCTCCGCATCGATCGGGATGACCAGTCCCGGGCAGCGCAGGCATCCGCCGAAGTGCCGGCAGATCCTGCCAGTCGCCGATCCAGGCGCTGTGCCAGTGGCCGGGTTGAGGCAATCATGGCTGAACGGAACCGTCGCATCGTTCGCCAGCGCAATGCTGTCTCGCTGCGCCTGATCTTGCGGGTCAGCCTTCGCGCCGACGATCCAGCCAAGCATCAGCCCCTGCAATCGGACGATGGTCTCGCGCTGGATGCGGCGTGTCTGAGGTCCCTTGATATAAAGCTCAGTCGTGTCGGCGCGAGCGTGATTGAGCACGTCTTGTGTCGCGACGATGTCGCCGCCGGACGCCTTGTAATATTCGGTGGCGACGCTGCCCCGCAGCAGAACGGCGGCAAAATCCGGCAAGAGTTGGCGTGCGCGCTCGGGCGCCGCCTTGTTCCAGATGGATATCCGGGCATTCGAGCGTTTGATGAACGCCTTCAGGGCATGCGACAAGGTCGCCTCCACGACGAGCGTCACCGCGTCCTTCTTCTCACTCTTCACCAGGAATAGCCGGTTGCGATCCTGGCGGCTGGCCCGGGCCGCGAGCGGGGCGGTCATCGCCAGCACTTTATCGATTAAGTTCGGCGCCGCATGTCGCCGACGCCGGTCGAAGGATCGCCGCTGCGCGCGCTTCACCTTCGCACCGGCCCGGGGCTTGGCCCATTCGACGATGATACGATGCTCATCGAGCGGATGCGCCAGTTGGCAGTCGCGCGTCACCAGTCGCAGTGCATCCGGATTGCCCGCCGTCTGGATCGAAAGCGCGATAAAGAATGCGACGACCGTTTCGCCGGTCAGGTGAAGATAACCGCCAAGGTGACGAAGGCCGCCATGACGATTGACCGCCGATATGTTGACGCCGCTGCGGATCGCAAGCGTCCGCGACGGCAGCACGCCGGCATTCACACCCGCAAGCGCCAGGACCAGGTGGCACAGCTCGGGATCGACGCCATCGACCGGGCCGCTCGCCGCAAGGATGGTCCGTCCCGTTTCGAAGCGCTCCCACGCCTCGTCGATTTCCTCATAGCACGCGCCCAGGATCGCCTTGAGATCCGCTGCGCCAAGACGCGGTCGCGCATCGGCATTGCGGCTCGGCCAGACCCGCCAAGGGAAGTCGATGCGGGCAGGCAGCCGGACGGATGCCGGCGCTTGGTCCAGTCGATCATCTGGCGAAGCTGCATCAGCACATTCGCCCGCGATCCCTTCGACCAGGGCTGGTTCGTCTGTCCTCCAACCTGGCGATCCAGCCACGCGATGTAGCGCCCCACCATCGCACTGGTCAGATCGTCGGCGGACAGGACCTGGCCGTCCTCCACCACAAAGCGCGCGAACGTCCGCAGCGCCATCCAGCAATGACGCTGTGTCTCCCGGCTCGATGCCGCATGATGGTGGCGGAAAGCATCGGCCAAAAGTATCGCGATGTCCGACGGCAATCCGAGCGTGCCGGAATCGTAGCGCTTTGTGACCTCGCCCCAGCCGTCGCGGAAGACGACGATGGTGTCGGCCGGCCGGTCCAGAACGATCGGTGTCGCGGCCGACAGCCGCCGGTCGATGTGCCCGCGTCTAACGGCCATCGGGGATCAACTCGCCATAGAGATAGTCGATGCTGTCGGCGAGTTCCCGGGCATTGAGCTCGACGCAGCGCAGGTAGATCGCCGTGCTCTGGATCGAGCTGTGCCCCAGCAGAACCTGCACGATCTTCAGCGGATTGAGGTCCGGCGTGGTCAATGCCTGCCGCTGCAACCGCACCAGCATCGTCATCGCGAATGTGTGCCTCAGATAATGCAAGGTTCCCGTCACACCGGCCGCCCGGAAGGCCTCAGCAAACACCGCCGTCAATCGCGCCTTGCTGACGGCGTTTCCCTGAAGGTTGAGAAAGAGCGTGGAGGGCGGCCGATAATCCGGTCGCTGGCGCCGCAACGCCCGGACCTGCGGCGTGCGAACCTCGTCGATATAGCGCTGCGTGCGGTCGACCAGGCGGATCGGCGGGTAGATCGTGCGCGGCTTGTCACCCTTGGTGATTGTCAGCGGCACGCCGATCAGAGGATGATCGTCGTCATCCAGATGCGCCGTCTCCGGAACCTGGAAGACGGCAAGGCCGCAAAGCTCCTTGCGCCGCAATCCCGTCGCCAGCGCCCATTCCGCCATCAACCGGTAGGGCATCTCGAGATGCGCAAACACCCGGCGCAACTGATCGACACGCAACGGTCTCGGCAGACGTTCGTGCTCGGCGACCGTCAGGATATTCGCCGCCATGATCCCCGGACGCCCATCCACATGCGCCAGGAATGATTGTCGCCGGCCGGAGCCCACTCGAACGTCGACGAACTGGAACGGCAGACTCTCGATCCAGCCGCGGCCCTGGGCCCATGCATAGAACCGGCAGACCGTACGGACCCGATCGTTCACCTTCGACCGCGCGTATGGCCGTTTCGTATGCGGGCTCGGCTGTGACAGCATGCGATTGCGCCAGGCCGCAATCTCCGCCTCGCTCACACCGCGCCAGTCGAGACCGGATTGCTCCAGGCTGTCGAACCAGTCATGCAAGTGCTCGCCGTAAGTCCGGATAGTTTCCGCGGCGTGGCTACGACCGGGAATCGCCGCCAGTTCCATCAGCCAGGCAAACGCCGGCTCGATGATCGACATCCGTTCCGACACCAAAATTGGAAAGCCGGCCGGGATTGCGGCATAACCCATCGCCGCCCTGATGATCCGCACCACGATCTGTCCTCTTTGCCCGCCGTCGCTCAAAACAACAAAAGACATCAGCAGGACCCAAAGCCCTGCCTAGCAACAAAGAAGACAGTTTCTCGAACCGGATGTTATCTTGAGCGGGGCGCCTTCGGCGCACTCTTCTTTTTTGAATGCGAGGGGTTCCCCTCGCGCTCTCCCGTTCGCCACGTGGCAGGGGTGCAGGACTTCGCCTGTACCCCATCAAAAAAGCTTGTGGTGTCGCCGCCGCCTCAAGTGTTGTCCTCGCTACGCTGCGGGAACACTTGACCCGGACGTCCGTGTGCCTTCCTCGATATGCCCCGCGAATATGGCCCACAACCATGACGGTCATACGAACTCAACAGGACAGTTGCGACGCAGAACCTAACATTTCCGCCCGGACGAAATTTTCAATGAGGGAGGTTTCTTCCGCCTGCTTCTTGGTCTCGACGATGCAGGGGATCTCAGCATCGGCGCCGATGTGACCTTCGGGGCAAGGCGCTCGAGGACAGCGAGGCGGCGGCCGCCAGCTTGAACGAAATAGCCGTTTCCGGACTTGTGGACGAGCAGGTTCTGCTTCATGCCGTTGGTCTTGACGCTGGCATAGAGCTCGTTGTCCTCCTCTTCGCTCGTGGAGGTCTTGCGAACGTTGAGCGGGCTGCGGGATAGCTTGTTGAGGGGGATCATGGCGATGGTGGGCTTATGAGACCTGTGCGCGGGTGTGTGGACCGAAGCGAACGACTGTGATTCTATCACTCTGAACAATGGATTGAGGGATTCGAATGGGACGTCGACGCATAGGTCAGGAGAAGTTCGGCTT
>NZ_JABEKV010000023.1:0-3212 GCF_013283645.1 Sinorhizobium psoraleae | reverse complement strand
TTAGACGCTAGAGCACGCGATCCGACGAAATAAAGCGGTGTCGCAGAGCCGACAAAGGTGACGAGGGTGTCATAAATCGGATATCGGGCGAATGATCCCCGATGGGCAGTGTTGCAAAGCCAACGTGCCGCAAGTTCTGCTCACCGCGTTCCCAATAACGAGGGCTGCTTTTTTGGCCAAAACCGACATCCAATGTCGTCTGTTTGTCATCCCGAGACGGGCCGATGTTCGTTCCGCCTACAAAGGAGAAATCATTTAGCATTTGAAAACCCAGCAAAAAACTTGACTGGTCGGCTCTGTGTCCCGATTGGAACGAGTTTTGAAATGCCCTCCTCGCGAGCAGTCAAACCTGCCGCGCCGCAGATCATCTGGTGGCGACGTATGGAGCGCAGGAGGGAAGCAACATGTCAAATGTCATTCATACCCGCAATTTGTCGCAAAGGAGAGTGACCCTCCTGACCTATCGGCTCGGTCACCGACGATCTCGCAATCGCTAGGTCTAAGCCACCTATAGACCTCGATATGGACTTCGATCAGTATGTGTTTTCCTGCGTCCTCTTGCACGCGCTAGAAGAGATTGCTGCCGACGTGGCAACTGCGACCGAGGCAACAGGTCTTTCCCGTGCCGAGCTTCGAAACGTCCTCAGCCGCTCTGTTCCCGCCGCTGTTATACAGGCCTTCGGAGTGGAAAAAGTTCGCGAAGCCGAGCCGGGTGTGGAGGAGGAACTTCTGCGCGATCTGCTGCTCGCGCATGCTCGACCGGGCGACTCAATAAGCGCCTGTTTCGCCAAGATCATCGCCCGGCGTGCCATGCGCCACGACCATCTGTGGCTGGAGCTTGGTCTTTCCGATAGGGCCGAACTCAGCCTCTTGCTCGCCACACATTTCCCCACGCTTGCAGCCGGCAATACCAGCAACACGAAATGGAAAAGGTACCTTTTATCGCATGCTTTGCGACACTGAGGGTTTTTCGCTCTGCACCGCACCCGTAGCCGGGAAGGACTTTGAAAGCTGCATTGTCCCTGAAGAAAGCGCAACGCTGGGTGCGCGACGGATTGACTTGAGGGAACTAACGTCAGCTATTGCCGCAGCACGCCACGTCGCTCAATTCAGCGGCCGACTTTGCATGTTCGTCATGTGGCCTTTCGGCGCTCGATGACTTAGCCGGCAATCTCGGAGAGGATCAGGGATCGTCTCTGTTTTTAGAGGAAGCCCATCATTATTTCGCCCGCATGCATGGTCGCGCCATGCCTGCAACGTCCAGCGATCTGCGGACCGAGAAATAAGCAAATCAGAGCCAAACCAGTGTTACTGATCCTTGACAGCGGCTCTGAAACTGGAGAGCGTTTTTTCAAGACCTAGACGATCCGCCAAGGCTTGAATTGTACTACTCCTGTCACGGCTTCTCTGACGTTCCGCTCGCAGCGTCTTCGTTTCGAGTCGGATTTTGTCCCCCTACCCCGCTTCCGCTCTGCGGGTCCGTTGGAAGCGGAAGGGACGGAGATGAGGAGCAAAAAGCTGAACAAAACCCGCCAACGGTGTCATCCTGCTCCAATGGGCAAAAAAGGTAACACATATCAGCAACCGGGTCCGCCCGCACGTCCGGTGAGGCTACGAGCCATGTGGCGACTGCTGCGGTGCATGCGAGCATCAGCACGGTGCTACGGTTCATGAGAGATACCTCCGAAAATCCGGGTTAAACTTGCAACAGGGGCGGAGTAAGAGGCGCGCAATATCGCGGAAGCCGAGAATGAAACGCATATTGAAATCTTATCCTGTTGCAACGAGGACCGCGGCCAATCTCGAGGAAATTGACTAAGGTGAGGTTATAGGACGGCGAGGTAATCGTCTAGGTCAGAATCCCCGAAGAACGGCCATGCGAGTCATTCGATGTTCGGCACACAAGAGAGGCACACCAAAATACGCTCTTAGTATCAACGACATCGACAGCTATTCCTTGAACGCTGCACCCTTCATTCTTCTATGCAATGTCCTGTCGAATTGTTAGTTTTGATGAAAACCATCCGCTGTTCGGAAAGCCCTAGGCGTGCGTTTCAAGGACTATGAGCCTTCTCGTCCCGCTCGATGCTTTGCTGACCGAGCGCAGCCGGCGGGTCCGAGTATGGCTCCATCTCGCATGAGCGATGCTGCGAACAACGATGACCTCGCCAGCGCGCATGGGACGATACTCGCCGATCACGGGGCTCGCCGCGAAGTCGAGGCGTTCGCCGCGCGCCCGAGTAATGAACTCGCATTGGGATCCACTGATTGCCCGCTGAGGCTGGTGGTCGAGAAGCTCCATCGAGACATTCACGGCAGCCGCTCGAAGCGCGAAGGCCTGGCTGCTTGAACAGATGGAACTGCAGTTCGACGGACTGGAAGCCGAAGGCGAGGCGGCGGCGTGCGTCGCAGTCGGTGGAACAGCACCTGTTATCTAATCCGATGTACCGATTAGCGCACGTCGGCTTGGCTGTCTCTCAACGCCACATGAGCTGTATAGAATTTCCGCCAAAGTGGTGCTTGAGCATGATATGAGGCCAAGTACTAACGGGATCGCTCCCCTTGAAGAGGGTTCAGGCACGGTCATCCATCGCTTTGCTTCTGTCAGTGGGGTGCGCCGGAAGGCGGCGAGATGGTGATAGCGGCGCATGGGCTGAGTTTGAACACCTGGCGAGTGCGGCCGCTACTGGAACAGTTTCGCCATAACGGCCCTGCTTAGTGCCGGCACAGGCAACTCATGCACTCGGTCACGCTCGCCGTTCTCCTGCTCTCCTAGCTGGGTGGCGCCGGCCCGTCAGCTCGTCACTAGCTTGTCTGAGTATCGTTGGCAGCAGGGCCGGAGCGGCCCGAATCACTGCGAAGAGACTTACGCTAAATGGAACCGAGGATTTGGGAGGCGACCTTCTATGCCTCGAATGGCAGCGTTTGCCCGTCTGTAGTTCAACGTCGCCAAAATCGGAGCTACGGTCGAGGGAACCTTCATGCGACATATTGCCTTCTCCGCCCGATAAACCGATTCTCCCGAACCACGGTTGATCTCGATCAACATGCCACCGTAGGCGCAGGCTACTACTGCCGCTTCAATGGTAATTGTTGGATTCAAGGAGAGGTCAAATGAGCACGGATGAAGCATGGCATCTGAGGTGGATCGCGGGCGTGGGTGCGGCTTTTTTCGCATCCGGGGCAGCCGCTACCGATCTGATACCACCGCC
>NZ_JABEKV010000022.1 GCF_013283645.1 Sinorhizobium psoraleae | reverse complement strand
AACTCAAGTTGCGGCCGCAGAGGGTTCAGCTTGAGAAAGCCGGCCGCCGAGGTTCACAACCAGGCCATATCGTCCATTGGCATTTCTTCCGAGTTGTCAGGCTTTGGGCATCAACATGTTCGTAATATCTGGAAGTTTGACTTGCAGTCCGCCGCGGGTTCACCTCAGCTGCGCCCATTTCGCGGGTGCCTTGATACCGACGGGCTCGGTTGCGGCTGAGCTGATGGCCTTAGCCGGCGGCCCAGTTCGGGGGCTAGCGCCTCGAATTTTTCCCGCAGCTCCTCGGTCAGCGCCCTTGCGTCGGTGTCACTGCCAACCACCCGGGGGTTAAGCAATATCAAGAGCTCAGTCCGTTCCTTGGCGTATTCCGTGCTGCGGAACAGCCCCCCCAAAAGCGGAATATCCTTCAGCACAGGAACGCCAGCGTTGGCCCGATTGGTGCTATCTTGCATCAATCCGCCGATCGCGATCGTGTCGCCGCTTCGTGTCGATACGGTACTTTGGAGGCGGCGCACCGAAATCACCGGGGATTGAACATTGGTAAGCGTGTTCCTGTTGCCAGTGCTGACCTCCTGAAACGTGTCGAGGGTTATGTTACCACCGGCACCGATTCTGGGCGTAACAGCCAAGATCACGCCTGTGTCGCGCATCTCGACGTCGCTCACGACCGGTGAGTTCTCGCTTGCGATCGATTGCGATGATCGCACCAGGATCGGCACCTGATCGCCCACCTGGATCGTGGCGGTTTGATTGTCGACCGCAAGAATGCGCGGCGTGGATACAACCTTGACATCCCCAAGAGCGCCCAGAGCATGTAAGATAACATTCACGTCCGTGCCGGGGAACACATACGACAAACCATTTGGAATTGCGCCCAAGCGCCTAGTGGAGAGAAGATAGTCCACGCCGTAGCGCAGCCCGTCATTCAGCCGCACCTCGGCGACGATGGCTTGGATGAGAACCTGTCGAGGTTTGACGTCGAGTTGACGGATCGCGGCTTCCACGATCTTGTAGTCGTGCGGTGCTGCGAGTACTACGAGCGCGTTCTGTCCGCGGTCCGCATGGATCCGCACCGGCGCCGAGAGGCCGAGACGGTTCGCTGACAACATCGTTAGGTCCACTGGATGCGCTTCGCCGCCGGTCGCATCTGGCATTTCGGCCGGCAAACCTGGCACGTTGACTGGCAGGCTGGGTCGATTGGAGACACCACTTCCAACCGATAGGTTGCCGAACGTTCCCGCGGGCTGTGCATCCGAGACAGCACCGGGCGCCTCAGTGCCGAACGTTTGCGCCAGCACATGCGCCGCCTCCGAAGCCCGCCGGTACAGCAGTGGGCGCACATGAATGTTTGCCGTCGCTTCCGACGCACTATCCAGTTTGATGATCGCCCGGCGGACTTGCTTGAGAGCGGCAGGATCCTCAGCCACAACTAGGATACCGTTCAACCGCTCTAGCGCCGCAAATCGGACGGGCCCCCTCCCTTGGCCATTCTGATTAAATAGCAAGCTGAGTTCTCGTTCCACGCCGGCCGGGCTTGCTTGAGATAACCTATACAACGCGAATGACTTGTGAAGCATGGCATCGGTGTCAAAAAGGCCGACCAGTTCCCGCACAGAGCTCATAGATCCCGGCGGCCCACTGACAACTATGCCGCGCCCTCCGGGCGCCGGCGTGAGACGCACATCCTCCTCAACGCTCGGTCGGATTACCCCGATGATCTCAGCCGGATCGACATACCGAACAGGAACAACTTGAATGTTGCTCTGCATGCCGCCGGCGAGGTCGGCCAAGCGCCCCACCCGAACTCCTTGTTCACCCGCGGCCAGTCCATAGCCGTGCGGCGCCAGCGCCTTGTCGAGCAGCCGCGGCACCTCACTCGCGGGCACCTGGCGAGTTGTATGAAGGGTCATCTCCCCTCCAACGCCAGGATCGATATTGACGGGCATGCCCATAATATCGCGTACGATCTCCTGCACGACCTGGCGAATGTCGGCATCGGTATAGTCGAGGCTCACGCGCCTGCTGTCCGACACCATCGGCAGCTTGCGTTCGACTGTGGCTGCGAATGGCTGCGCCTGCCTCTGCCCCAGCACTTCAAAGCCTCGGGTCTGCGGCTCGCGCGTTTCTCGCAGAGGCGCCGAGTCGGACTGGGCGAAGGAAGGCGAATTCAGCAAAATCCCACGATCGGCAATCGTAGCACTGCCGGAGCACCCCCCTAGAGGTAACAGTAAACAGGGGAGACAAAACAAAGCAGTGTTCCTGCCGGTAGTAGCCATTCGTACAAACCTACTCGTTCACCCTAGATTGTCGGGTCAGAGGTCATTATCCTGTCCCGCCTCAGCCACCAGTCCGCTCTTTACCTGATATTGCCGAGGATGTTCTCCTTGACCTTGCTATCCTTGGCCAACAAGTTGGTCGCCAGTTCAACGGACTGATTTACTTTGTCCATCAGGGATTGCAGGCGAATCAACGACATCTGCGACTCGCTATTCACGGTATCGATGCGCGCCTTTAAATTTGAAATGGCGGCGTCGAAATCCGCCTGATAACCGTTTCCGTTGCCGGCGATAGCGATGCCATTTTTGACCATCCACGGGAAGACACCCTGGGGCTTGCCCTGTGCGTCCTTAAACGAGCCATACCCATGAAATTCCTTGTCGTTATTGGGCCGGCAGACACGAAGCTCGGCTAGAGCGGCGTTCGCTGTCTTCAACCAATCGTTTCGCTTCTTCATGTCTTCGAATTCGTCCCGAAGTTGACTTCCGAGAACATTATATCGCTCTATCTGGAGTAGCAGTGCCAACGTGACCAAGTCGGCTCCACCATCGGCGCCAGTGGACACATTGGCATAAAGTTGAGTTGATAGACTTGAGATTGACATTCGTCACTGATCTCCTGCTCGGGCTTAACTTGGTTCCTGCTCATCCCATGTTGGAGATCTTGCTCCTCGTCTCTGCGTCAGCGCGGCTCACTTCGGAAAGCTTTTCCAGAACATCTTTGATCATCTGTTCATATGCCGATTTGAATTCACTCTCCGTATCGGCACGAGCGCGCATCTTGGTGCCCTCCGCTTCCAGCCTTGCCTTTTCCTCCTGCTCAATCGTCGCCCCCATGTTGAAGGCGGCACCTCCGATTTTACCGACCTCGGTTATGCCCGTGGCGATGCCGCTCCAGACCATCGTCGTTCGCTGGGCGACTTGCTGGGCACTTTGGAGACTGGTCGGGTCGACGCTTGTCTTGTTGAGCGCCGTCGAACCGCCGACCTCCTCCTGGAAACGTGACTGTGCCTTGCTGGCGCCCTTGAGATTGACCCCCGCACCCGCTATTGCGAAGGCGGAGGTTGTGATCGTGCCAACCAGCTGAAATAGCCCGGAAGTGCGAAGCGCCTTGGCAGCGGCGTTTTGCGCCGCGATATCGCAGTCACGCGCAGCCTGACGATCCAATCTGGCAGACTCACGGAATTTCAGATTGAGGCTGTGCAGCAACGCGCCAACTGCATGTATGTCAACTGAGGCGAGCCTCGCTCCCAGAACAGATTCGCTACCGTTTTCTTGGCCCGCGGTATCTGCGAGCGTTGGCACACCGGCCCATGGCAACTTGCAAGGATCGGACGGCGCTGACACCACACCGCCGTCCGTCATATTTATGCGATTGACAGTCGGGGACATAGGCAAGAAGGGCGGATTTTCCAGCGAGGCACCGCCCCACAGATTAAGGCTGTCAATGGGGTTTGTTTGTACGACAGTGTGTAGCATGATACTCTCCTGATGTTGGGATAGACAGTTACGATCGCTAGTCAGCCGATATGTCGTATGACAGTTGAGGCGGATTGACTCTGCTCCTCAATCGCAGCGACAACTGTCTGCGTCATGGTCTTCATGCCGAGGAGCACTTCTTGGATGCGCTTAATTTCATCCTGTTGAAGCTGAGCCAGCCTGGCGAGGAATGCCCTGATGTCCAACGTCTCCGCCTGTGCGTCTGTAGCCTGCTTCTGCTGGACCCCGCTCGCGATTGCCGCTGCGGACCCAGCTACCGAGGCAACGACCTCGCCCACCCAAGCGGCTGTCGAAAGGCGCTGACTTCCCATAACAATCTTCGCCACCTTATCGCTTTGGCTTGTGATCTTCGTGGCAATAGTCGTCGCCGCGCTCCACCCCCCGGACACGGCACCGGCACCTAAGCTGGCGAGTGAACAAGCCAGGACCATGGCAACCGTGATGAACGTAGCCCACCGCATGGCCTGACCCTCCCCCATTCCTTGATCTTCCCTGAGGCTCTTAGCAATGGACTGCGCCAGCTTATCCATGACGCCCGTCTCGTTCAGGATCACCACGGCGGTTGTCACTACTGCGACCGCAATGGCTAAAGCGCCGCCGGTAACTGCCGCCGCTACGCCCGTCAGCGCGACCGCTATCCATCCAAAAATCTTCTTGGCCTTCGAACTCTTCTTCGCATTCCTCAACTTTTCCGCCGCCTCGGTAATGTTACGGGCGATTTTCTCGTTCTGCTCCTTCTGCAGTTCACCCCGGTGTCGTACATCTTCCATGCTCGCGGCAGCCTCGGTGTCGGCCATCTTCATCTTAAGGGCCAGAAACGTTGCGGCCAGCTCCATCGCAGCAAAGGCCCGTGGCGGGGGTAGCGTTGGGACTGCATCCGACGCGGGAGCGTCGCCAGGGATAGGTGGCAGCGCAACTTCAGCCACCGATTTGCAAATACCGGCCAGAGAATTGCTGGTCTGGGCGTCGACCTGAGTCATCACCCCGGCTTTAAATACCGGTCCACCGATCACCTCTGTCATGCTCATGCTATACATTGCCTTCTCCTTTACATTCTGCTTCGGGCCTGAGCCGCCGCAGCATCAGCGACGCGCGCTGAGCGAAAGCTTGATGCTCAGGCTTCCCACCGCTAAGCGCCACTACACTCTCAAGTGCACTCACGGCTGCCGCCGGCTGATCGAGCTTTATGAGGCACTTCGCAGCCTGAAGGGGGATCTGCGGATCCTCGTCACTCAGCAGCGCAGCCAGCCCGTACGCACGCACGGCATTTGCCGAATCGCCCAACATCTGACTGGCAGCACCGAATCCGAACCAGAATCTCGCGTCGATGTACCGGTGCATGCACAGAAAACGAAAGAAGCTTAGCGCCTCACAGTATTTTCCGGCAGAATAGAAACGATGTCCGAGCGCGTAGACTGCCTCGAGCTCGTCATCCGATATCCCGATGACAGCCGCCAAATCCGTACGCCCTGCTATGATCTCTTCCGTAAGCCGCGCCAGCCGTCCAGCCTCAGCATTGTCCATTGTCGCCATCAGCCCTCTCGCTTCTGCATCGGCGCGTCAGACCCTCTGCCGTGTCGGAGGAACGCGAATCCCACCTACCGGCAACTGATTGGACGTGAATGATATGACACCGTCCAGAACCGCATGCCGCTCCCGTATATCGGCTTGCCTAAAACTCTCGTCTTGAGCCTCAACGAAGGCCGAGATGACCTCGCTGCTAATTCCATAATCGCCCAAGAGATCAGCTTGCCGAGCGAGTTGTTCCCGCCCTTCCCTCAAGAAGGTCTCCACCTGCGAGATCGTTTGCCGCACAGCCGCCATGCTCCCATCGAGATCTGCGCTATCCATACGTTCTCGCTTGGGATCGCAGACGTTGCGCCAATGAAGGTCGAGGTCACGGGAGAAGTATGCATCCCTGCAGAGCGGTGACTGCTTGATGCTGCGATTCCGGCGGCAGATTCCATTCCAATGCACGGCTGCCTTGCAGAATGACACGATCCGCTCGCTTATCAACGCCCTATTCCCATGGTCATGATCAATATCAGCCCAAAGCAGCAGAGCACCGCCTCGACCGGCACACAGCGCCACATGGACGGAATCCCAGTAAAGCAGATTCTCTTGGAGCAATTCACGGATCTGCACCTCGTTGTCCGGCACGTTACTTGTAACCTCGCTCGTTAATCGCACCGATCGCACGCCTGTCAGCTCCAGGACGATGCCAATATCATCAACATTGAGTTCAACGCGCTTCACACCCAAGGACGAAGTGGAAGAACAATCGGTATTCTTCAATAAGCACTCCAGAGCCACTAACAGGACATCGTTTGCTGATGTTGGCATGAGACCGGCATTTCCTCTTTCCTCAGGCGCTTTGCTCACAAGATGATCTGGCGGGTTTGCGCGTTGGGGCGCCAGTCTGGTGAACTGCAAAATGGAACCATCTGTCATATTGACGATTATCTGAGGTAATACTGGGAGAGAAATATTACGTCAATATGCACCTATACGCAGGCGAGATCGTATCTGTCCGCCAAGCTTCAGTAGAGGCGATGACATGCTTCTCACGTCCAGCGAGTATATGACGCCGGTATGTAGGTATATCGCCTTTGTATTTGCGCCTGGCAGGGTTTCGAGAAAGATTGGCGGCGAGACCTTGCGACTAGTTGCCTGTTACTACCGAGCAAAGCGCCCGACGGGTTTAGAATCGACGCAATGTTTCTGTGGCCGAGGCCGCAACCCGATCGCGTGCGTTAGCGCAACTCAGCTAGAGAAAGGGAGGCCGATAAGACGATGTCTACTTCGTGTATATCTGTGGCGCCACAGAGCCTCGCCGAGATCGGGGTCAGCCTACGGCGGCATCTCGCCGAAGCGGCATTCCTGGCTTGTATTTCGAACGACGTTGAGCGGGCCAGACGTATTGCGAAAGGACTTGATGCTATTGCGCCGCGCAGCCGGGAGGCCGTCATTGCTTACGCCGTTGCGGATCTGACCGCAGGTGACGTCGAGGCTGCACTGGAGCAGCTAGGTCCCCTGTCCGATGCCAAAGACGCATATGGGATGGTGTTTCAGGCGCTGGCTCTCCATCTTGCCGGACGGCTGAACGAGCGCGATGCCGTGCTCAAGCGGATTCCAGGCGGAGAGACCGACGTCGATGGACTCGTGGCCGCCTTTGGCAAGAACTCGGTCCGATATGCCATAGAAAGGGACATTTAATGAGCGTGAACAGCATCATTCCACGAGCGCTGACGTCTGTGTTGCCAACGGACACTGCCTTGGTGGCGGGAATATCCCCTGAGCCCGTTAACATCGTTCACGCCGCATCCGAGTGGCCGTCGTCACCACAGGACGGCAGGTCGGCCGCTGGTGCAATCAACCAGTTGACCGAGGTGGCGCGCGGCCCTGGCGCCATCCGCACGCCCGGTGACGCCATCCTCAACAGTATGGAGAAGCTAAGCGCCAGCTTTACCCACGCCATGGAAACCACTCGCAGCACCGCTGAGGGGATGGAACCGGGGGAATTCCACTCAAGCGATTGGCTGAGCGCACAGGTCGCGATGTCAGCTTTGTCCCTGCAGTGCGACATTCTGGCCAAGGCGGTCGGTAAGGCCACCCAAAGCCTGGATACTTTCCTGAAAAACCAATGATCAACGCTAGTGGACGTGTGACGTTAGTATTGAAGCAGGTGGCGACACTTCTCGGGTTGTTCACGCTGGTGGGCTGCGGGGCGAAGACCGAGCTCTACCGTAATCTTCCGGCGCATGAAGCTAACGAGATGCTTGCACTCCTCATGCGTCAAGGCCTCAATGTCGATAAAACGATGGACAACAGCGGCACTGCCTCGTTGTTGGTGGATACTATGGACGTTCCCCGTGCCATGGAGGTGTTGAGTGGTGCCGGACTGCCTCACGAACTCTATGCCGATATGGGCAGTCTTTTCAAGAAAGAAGGTATGATCTCATCGCCGACGGAGGAGCGTGTGCGTTACACTTATGGCATCACACAGGAGTTGTCGCGCACCCTGTCTGACATTGATGGCGTGCTCAATGCCCGGGTCCATGTGGTCCTGCCCGAATTGACGGGTGACGATCGACACCCGTCCTTCCCGTCGAGCGCTGCTGTGCTTGTCCGTTACCTACCCGGTGCTACTGTCGATCAGATCGTGCCGAAGATTAAGGAGCTCGTAGCCAACAGCTTGGAAGGTCTGTCCTATGACAAGGTCTCCGTCGTCCTCGTAGAGGCAAGTCAGAATAATGCTTTGCTGCATCGCTTCGATAGAGCCGTCCTCACCAAAAAAGGTAGTGACGCATCTCATCTAGTGATCGGGCTAGGATGCGGCATAGCGGTATTGCTCATCGGCAATGCGGTCCTCGTGTTCCTCCTATGGCATCGGTCCCGTCGGACATCCGCTATGGCAGCTCATGAGGTCAACCCAATCGAACAATTCAGCAGTGATCGCAGCGAGGCCTACAGCGATGTCGGATGAATGGCTTGATGCCCCGTGGGCAACGGCTGTAATCTGCTGCGTTGCCGATCCTGCCGCTGATCTCGATTCTACAATGGCGCATGGTTGGCCCGAATGGATGCCGCTGGATATGGCCCAAGCCGACCCGTTCACTCGTGTCAGGCTTGGACGCTGGCTCCTTCGGGAAAAAACTGATGAACCGTCTACCATCATTTCCGCGGGCGTCGCGCGACGAAGTCGGCTCGCGTTCCTCCCGCCGCAAGACGCCGTGCGCCTTATGCGCTTAGCCGGCGCCTGGGTGGGTGCTTCCGGCCTTACAAAACTCCTTCGGACGAGCGATATTGCGGCGGCGGGCGCAGCCCTCGGAGAAGAAGCCGTCGCATTCGCCCGACAAGCCGTTCTGTTGCCGCGACCGACTGCCGCACTGATGTCGGAGATCGGTGTTTCTGCGAGCCCGTCCGCGGCCGCATTGCTTCACTGCGGCGCGGCGATGTTCGGTCTTGCGATTGGCGCCATCCCGCAAATGCTGCGGGCACGGCTAGGATTGCGCCGTCCCGCGCCGATCTGGAAGACGGTGGTGGAAGCCTGTCGTGACGATACGACTGGCGAGGAAGCCTTTTGTGCGATGCGGCGACTGGGCCGTAAGACGATGGTCACATGGTCACATTGGTTCAACTGACACCTTTGGCCGCCGGCTTCCTCGGCCCTGGGCGAATCTTGCCGGCCGGAAGCGCACAGGCGCTGGTGGACGCCCAGCAACTGCTTATGCAGGCACGGCGCGAAGCCGATGCGCTCATCGATGCGGCGCGCGATGGTGCCAGTGCGATCGAGTCGGCGGCCAAAGAGGCTGGCTTGGCCGCGGCGCAGGCGGAAATCCAGGCTCGTCTGACCGCCATCGCCACGCAGTCTCTGAGGATTATGGCGCAAAATGAGCAGCAGATCGTTGACATGGGGCTGCAGATCGCGCGGCGGATCATCGACACAATCGAGCCGGAGGAGGCGGCGGTGCAGATCGCATTACGCAGTCTTAAATTTGCGGGCCGCAATGCCCTCGTCCGGCTACGCGTAGCACCATCACTCCTCGAGGCGGTCCGCAACCGGTTAGATGACATCCTCCCGACGGCGACATCGCGCGCCGTCGTCGACCTGATTGCCGACGCGCGGGTGAAAGACGCCGGGTGCATTCTGGAGACCGATGCAGGACTGGTCGAAGCCACGATCGAGAGCCAGCTCGCTGCGATCGAAATTGGCCTGCGTAGCGGCCAAGCAGCCTCTAATGTCTGAAAGCATAAGCGATGTCCGAGCCAGCAGAACCGCCCACAGTGGTTATTTCCCCCGCCCACGAGAACATCGACCGTTTCTTCGAGCTCGCAAAAAGTGCAGTTGCGCAGACGCCAACAATGCAAGTCCGCGGCCGTGTCCTTCAGATCGTTGGAACGATAATCCGAGCGACGGCGCCGGGAGCCCGCATTGGTGACCTTTGCACTCTCCGCAACCCCGAGAACGATTTCGAGTTGTCGGCTGAAGTCATCGGCGTGCAGTGCGATGTCGCCATCCTGACACCGCTTGGAGAAATGCTGGGCCTCTCCACGCTCACTGAAGTGATCCCAACGGGAAAGCCCCTCATGGCACCGACCGGCTGGGGCCTGCTCGGCCGCGTACTCAATGGTTTCGGCCAACCTCTCGACGAATCCACCAATGGGCCCCTACTTCCCGGAACCCACGTGCCAATCTCAAGGGACGCACCGAATCCCTTAACCCGGCGTACCATCGACAACGTTCTTCCTGTCGGAATACGGGCGATCGATGGTCTTCTAACGTGCGGTGAGGGACAGCGCATGGGCATCTTTGCCGCTGCGGGTGGCGGCAAGAGTACACTGATCTCAATGCTGGTGCGCGGCGCAGCGGTCGACGTGTCGGTGATAGCGCTGATCGGCGAGCGTGGCCGGGAAGTGCAGGAGTTCATCGAACACAATCTTGGCACAGAAGCGCGATCGAAAGTGGTTCTTGTGGTTGCCACTTCCGACCGCCCCGCAATGGAGCGGGTCAAGGCCGCCTATGTTGCTACGGCGATCGCCGAATGGTACCGCGACCAAGGAAAGCGTGTTTTGCTTCTCATGGATTCAGTCACCCGTTTCGCGCGGGCGCTTCGGGAAATTGGTCTTGCGGCCGGTGAGCCGCCGACTCGGCGTGGTTTCCCGCCATCGGTTTTCGCTTCGCTGCCGCGGCTTGTGGAACGCGCTGGCAACAATCACCTCGGATCCATAACGGCCTTCTACGCCGTGCTCGTGGAAGGGGATGACATGACCGAACCGGTGGCTGATGAAACTCGCTCCATCCTGGATGGTCATATTGTGCTCTCACGCGCCTTGGCGATCTCGAATTTCTACCCCGCTATCGACATACTGGCGAGTGTCAGCCGTGTCATGAGTGCTATCGTTTCCTCCGACCATGAGTGGTTGGCGGGCAGGCTGCGGGAGCTGATGGCCAAATACCACGAGGTGGAGCTGTTGATACGTGTCGGCGAGTACAAGGAAGGAGCCGATCCGCTCGCTGATGCAGCGATCGCCAAGATAGACCAAATACGAGCCTTCTTGCGGCAGCCGACAAAGGAGCAGATCGGCTTCGACGCAATGCTCGATGCACTTGCCACGTGCTTGGCATGATCCCCAACGCCGTACAACGCCTCCTCCAACTGAAGGAACTGCGCCGCCGCCGCACCGAAGATGCACTGCGCCTGCGGCAAGCGGCCCTCGACGAAGCCGTCGCGGCTATCCAAACCGCCACGAGAGACCTGTGCCGATGGCAGGAACACCGACCCAGTCGGGAAGCCGCGCTATACGATCCGTTAATCGGGAAAGCCGCCGCTCTCATTGATCTCGAGGAAGTCAAGGCGAAGATGATCTCGCTACGTCAACACGAGCAGCTGCTTCAAAACCGCCTCGAAGAGGCTATTGCAGAGGCCGACCGAGCTCGGCAGGCACGCGAGCAGGCGTACCACCTCGCACGTGAGGCGTGCCGCGAGGGTAGCAAGTTCGAGGATCTCGCTCGAGTCGTGCGCACAGACGCTAACCTGGAGGAGGAGCGTTCAGTGGATTTGGAATTGGAGGATTTCGCCGAGGGGCTGAACAGTTTCGGCAGCGATCAAAACGATAGCTTGGTAACCTGTCTTCCCAACATTCTGCTTCGGCAACGTTATGCTGGGGAGGATCGATAAGGCCGTGAAGATGTATTGCAACGTTTTCGACACTCGCGAGCGGCAAGGGATCCTTCAACCATTTCGGGGGATTGCGAAGTTCAAAGGCCGCCACTTCAACCAATCTGTGATCCTGTTCTTGCGGGCGCTGGTACCTGGCCTGCGGTCGCTCCAACCGCAAAAAGCCGATCCATTACGACAAGACCCGATACAGGGGGCGGTGGCGCATCGAAGCCGCGTTCTGCAGATTGAAGGACGGGTAGGCGCAGGATACGTGTAAAAACCGGTCACAGTGGTTTGGGCTTAACGTCTGAGGTCTTGGATGTTGAGTTCATTCCAGATCCACGAGAAATCGTAGGTAGCCATAGGGTCGTTCGGGTTTGGTCCGGACGATGATCGCATTTCGAGATATTTGAGCCATTCGGCGACTTTCTGGCGACCGGCCTTGGTGCGGGCGGCGGCGCGTGGCGAGATGTACCGAGCATGCCGACGGGCTCGTCCAGGGTGGCACGATATTGCTTGTCTAGCATGGCGTGAACGAGGGGGGCTGCGATTTCGGGTGGTAGGTCATCTGCCGATGGCCTCTTTCCCTGATGCGCGGCTTTCAGCTGTTCGATGGTCTGGATGGTGGTGAGAGGCGCACGGACCATTCTGCCGAGGATATTTTGCACGAGTTCGGCGCCTCTTTGCGCTCGCTCGGCAGAGTTGACCATGAGGACGAGAAAACGTCCCTTGATTTCGAGATTGCCGAGCACGGGCGTGCCGTCCTCCATGGTGACACCGGCGACCAGCGCATCCGGGTGACCGGGCCTGGTGGAGCCTTTGGCCGGCGGCCACCCGAGCCAGTTCCAGAACCGGGGATTTCTTAGCGGAGATCATCTCTTCCGGCGAAACGATCGGCAATGTCGTTCTCGGTGATGTCCGCTTCGAGGGGAAAGCGCACCTCATGAAACACTATGTCGTCACCATCGCTGTTGCAGACGAGCGGCGGATTGTCTCCGAGCACCTTGGGCAGGGTGTCGAACAGCCAGGCGTGGGTGAACAGCGGCGCTGCCAGGCGCAAGGTGTCATCGTCGAGGATCAGTTTTTTGCGCGATCGCTTTTTGCCGGAGAATTCCTTGAGCCCTTCGAAGAGCGCTTCTGAAGCTTCCATCGAATACGGCAACAGGCCACCGGTAATGACGTTGGTGTCACCGATCTGGACGATGCGCGCTGCGATCTTCTCCCACTGCCGTAAGGTCAGGGTAGCGGTCCCCTCGCTGATCATAATTGGATCGCCGCCGCGTAGAAGATCGCGCGCCAGGAAGGATTTGCCGGGCACGACCTCACTGACTTCGTAAAGACTGATGACGGAGGCGCTGATCGCCTTCAGATAGGTCTTGCTGCGCGCGGTTTCCTTGAATCCCCGGCTTTTGAGATAGATGTCGACGAAGGTCCTGCCGTCCGGCTCGAAGGTCTGGGTGAGGAAGTCCTCGAAGGCGCATCCCCAAAGAGTCATGGCCCAATGGGTGCCGAGGACCTCGCCGATCCCCTCGTGATCGAGGCCGAATTCGTCCATGACGGGCCAGAAGTGGTCGCCCATCACCTCCTCGAACTGAAGCGCCCAGTCGTCCCGGCCGAGGAATTTGACAAGTGCGTTCAGATTGAAGCTGTTTGCATTCATGGTTGTCTCTCCGGCGCCGAAGGGCGCGTGCTATTCCCGTTGCGTGATCGCGCCTGCCTGACGATCTCGCCGAAGCGGCCTCGACTGGCCCGGCCATCGATTGCCTCCTGGATCTTGCGAATGCTGAGATCGGTGGATGCGGCGT
The DNA here is from genome assembly GCF_013283645.1 of Sinorhizobium psoraleae. Lineage (GTDB taxonomy): Bacteria > Pseudomonadota > Alphaproteobacteria > Rhizobiales > Rhizobiaceae > Sinorhizobium > Sinorhizobium psoraleae. The sequence continues at coordinate 4,419 of NZ_JABEKV010000022.1, read as the reverse complement.
CGACGATGAGCGATCCGGCTGACCTGATCAATTTGGCGATCGAGGTTCTGGGCAAGGCCTCGATCGATCTTCCGGCATTCAGCACGCGTGACCGGCTCGCCGGTCACCTGCGCACAAAAGTCCGGACGATGGTCTACGCCCGGAATGCGTCCCGTCTGGGCGAGGAGGAGGTCGCCGTACTCGATAGTCTGCTGGTTGTTCCGCCTGGCGCCGTGATAACCGGCTTCAATCGCCTGAAGCATGCACCCGGTCCCGCGCGCCCCGACACCATCAAGCTTTGGACGGAACGCCTGGGATGGCTGACCGCCATGCTCGATCCCGATCCTCTCCTCGACGGCATCATCCACACCAAGCGCCGCCAATTTGCCGCCCAAGCGCGCAGCATGGAGGTCAGTGATCTTCTGGACATCAGCCGCCCGGGCAAGCGCCACACTCATTCTTTGTCTGGTCCAGCAGGCCCGCGCACAGTGCCGCGACGAATTGATCGAGATGCTGTTGCGCCGGGTTCGCAAAACCCAGAACGCCGCCAGAGAGAAGCTGATCACGGTGTTGGGGCAAGTGCTGGAGAATGCAGGCAGAGCGAAACCGACATGGAGGTTGGCCGTCGGATCAGAGCCGTACTGGCGGAACGTGGCGGCCTCGATCTTCTGTCCGAGCAATGCGAAACTGTTTCGGCCTTTCACCACAACAATGACCTGCCGCTCCTGTGGCCGATTCATGCCAAGGTTCGCGCCCTGCTGTTCAGGCTGCTCGACCTCATGGATATCAAGTCGACGACACGGGATCTCAGCCTGTTGGAAGCGCTGAGCGTCGTTATGGATTACAGGAACGCACGCCGTGACGAACTGGCCTATGACATCGTTCGCCTCGCAGCGCTGGCAAAGTTTTGTGGTCAAGCGCCGCAAAACGGGCGTCATGCTCCATCGGCGTGCCCTCGAAGTCTGTGTGTTCATTCATCTAGCCGATGCGTTGCAAGCGGGCGATCTATTTGTCGCCGGAGCGGAAACCTTTGATGATTATCGCAGCCAGCTTCTGTCCTGGGCGGAATGTGAGGCGCGCCTGGCCGATTATTGCGCCGACCTTGGACTGCCGCGCTCCAGGGAGGAGTTTGCCGCGTGGATGAAAGAGCAGCTGACGGTAGCAACCGCCGCTGTGGACGCCGGCTTTCCGGCGAATACGGAGCTGAGTATCGATGCGAGCGGCGTGCCGCATCTGAAGCAACAGAAGGCGTCCAGCCGGCCAGAGGGGCTTGTCGTCTTCGAAGCCGAAGTGCATGCGCGCATGCGCGAGCGGCACCTGCTCGATATTCTGAAGGACGGCACCAGCTGGACCGCCTTCACGCGCCACTTCGGCCCTCCATCGGGAGCCGATCCGAAGATTGTGAGGGCGTTGGCGCTATATCCTCACCGTGTTCGGCTATGGCTGCAATCTCGGTCCGGTCCAGACTGCTCGTCATGCCGTTGGCATCGCCAGCGCCGACACCCTGCGCCGGCTCAACGCCCAGCATACCGACACGGCCAGGCTCGAAGCCGCCATGACCGACCTGATCAATGCCTATGACCGTTTCGACCTCCCGAAACTGTGGGGTGCCGGTCAGGCGGCGATCGCCGATGGCACGCATATTCCATTGCGCGAGAACAATCTCCTTGGATCCCAGCATATCCGCTACGGCGCTTATGGCGGCATTGCCTATCACCACATCGCCGACAATTATATCGCGCTCTTCACTACCTTCATCCCATGTGGCGTCTGGGAAGCCATCCATATCCTGGACGGGCTCCTGAAAAACCGCTCCACAGTTCAGCCGGACACCCTGCATGCCGACACCCAGGGCCAGAGCGAACCGGTCTTCGGTTTGGCGCGCCTGCTTGGGATAAAGCTGATGCCGCGCATGCGCAATTGGGCAGATGTCATCTTCTACCGCCCCGACAAGTCGGTTTCCTACGATCACATCGACGCACTCTTTGCGCGCGAGATCGACTGGAGCCTGATCGCAACGCACTGGCAGGACATGATGCAAGTGATCCTCTCTATTCAGGCGGGTCTGGTTCTGCTTTCGATGTTGCTGCGAAAGCTCAGTTCGCACAACCGCAAAAACCGGCTTTACCAGGCCTTCCGGGAACTCGGCCGAGTTGAAAGGACGCTGTTTCTGCTGCGCTACATCTCCGATCCGCAGGCTCGGCGCTCCATTCGCGCCGAGACCACGAAGATCGTATCCTTCAATGACTTTCTCGACCGGATTACCTTCGGCGGCCCCGTCATCAAGAGCGGCGATCCGGTCGAGCAGGAAAAGCAGGTCAAATATGCAAGCCTCGTCGCCAACGCCATCATGCTGTCCAATGTCGCTGACTTGACGGACGTGATCAATTCGATGGCTGCCGACGGTCTACCCGTCTCGCCCAAGCTCCCAGCCTCCCTGAGCCCCTATGCCCGCATGAAAATCAGGCGCTTCGGAAAATATCCCCTCGATATGGACGACATGCCGAAACCGCTCGATCCAGCCCCACTGCCGTTCCAAATACCCTTGTGACCGGTTCTTACATGTATCCTGCACCCACCCGTTGAGCGATTGAGAAATTACTGCCGCTGCTAGTAAGAGCGCACCTCGGTTCATCTCGAAACCTTCCCTACCAATGACAAGGGATATCTCTAGCAGGGGTAGAATAATCTCTCCAGATGTCACAATCTAAGCGTTCAGTGTAGCCTGCGGGCCTTCAAGAAGACCCCGGCGCCGAAGTCGGCCAGCTGGTCATTCGCCTCGATTGCAAGTGCGTGATGTTCCGCCAGGCTGATCAGCGCCGCGGCGGTTTCGTGCCGTGTCCAACCGGCGGCTTCCGCCGCGGCTGCCACGGCCTGAAACATATTCTCGATCGCTTTCTCGCAATCGAGGTGTCGATCCGGGTGCGTCGTCGGGCGTTTCGGGTGCGGCATTTTCACAGACTCCCTCATCGGCCGGTTCTCGGAGGCCTTTAAATGAAGAATGCCGCAGCTTTTCATCTTCCGTCCAGGCGCGATATTCGACCTCGGCGACAAGCTCCGGCGAAAGGGCGCTGTCTTCGTGCGGCCGCTGCGCGACTGGCGGCTTGTCCTCCCTGATCGTGTCCAGCAGCTCACGCAGTTTGACCGATTCCTGGTTGCTCCAACCAGTGCCGCAGCCGCCGACGTAGACGAGCCGATCCTTTTTCAGGGCCGCCAGCAGGAGCCGGCCGATCGCGCGGGGCACAGCCGATGGCGGATATCGTTGAAAAACGCAGTGTTTTGAGCGCCGTTGGCGCTCTGCACGCGGTTTTTCGAAGAGTTGGCACGGTGTCTCTCGTTGTGATGCGGTTGGGTGGCTCCAAGCCGCAGGCATTAAATGGCCATGGCGGCGGTTGGCAGGCGTAAGGGCCTGAGCTTCGCCAGCCTCCTGAGGTTTTGCGCCGTTGCTGCCAGGAGGAATTCATCCCGTGCACCACAGGGACCGCGCAGTCTCAGCCTGGCCATTCGAAGAATGCGCTTGAGATGCGCAAAGAGCATTTCCACTTTCTTTCGGCGATGCCGTGAACGCTCATAACCCGACGTCTCTGCAATGGCTCGTGCAACGTCGCGGGAATCCTCATTGAGATCACGGGGCACCTTGCGAGCAACTGCATTCGGGCAGCAGCGCTGTTTCAATTCGCAAGCGTCGCAGTCCTTCTTGCTGGCTCGATAGAGCCGCGTGCCTTCGCTGGTGACGCCTGATCGCGGGATTGCGTAGGTGCGGCGGAACTGAACCAGCTCCTTGCCCGCCGGGCAGGTGTAGCGATCTGCCTCACCATCCCAATTGAAGTCGGCGCGCGAGAACGTCCCGTCTGTCCGGTTGGACTTGTCGAACACAGGAATGTGCGGAGCGATCTCCTTTTCCTTCAGCTCAGACGTCGACTGAAGCGCGCGCCAGGATCGGACTGGCTATCGAGCATGCTGATGCGGAAGAAGACGAAAGTCGTCGCCATCGCCTTGGCGCATCGCATGGCAAGAACAATCTTCGCCGTCCTCAGGGACGGGTCTCGCTACGAGCCGCAAGTCGCCTGACAGGCTCTCGGAATGGCGCTCGATTGAGTGGGACCTGGTTCTCCAAGCGGATATTCATCAGGGCGCGCAGCGATTCCGTTGCACATTCAGACGCCGTATACATGGCCGCAACCGACCTGTTCACCAAATCCGATCCGACACCCTTGACCCGCAGGAGCCATCCATACACGGATTGAAGTCGGGCCCATAGGGCGGCAAGAAGAAGTTCGCATCCGCAGCGTCAATGGCCTGCCGGATGCCATCTGCCTTGTGGGCCGGCAGGTTGTCCATGACGACGATGTCGCCGGGCGTGAGGGTCGGCACGAGAACCTGCTCGACATAGGCCCGGAAAGCCACTCCATTCATCGCCCCGTCAAGGACCATCGGCGC
>NZ_JABEKV010000021.1 GCF_013283645.1 Sinorhizobium psoraleae | reverse complement strand
GTTCGCTGAATGTTCTTTCAGTTGGCCGTTTTCGCAGCAACGTACGCACCGGGCCATGTAGACGACTGGGCCGCGTTGTCCTTACCCTTGACGAACCAAGATGGTTCACCAATATTAACTGTGAACCAATGAGGTTAAGACAATGACCGCTGCTTTCACTGTGCGCGTGCAAGACGAAATTGCTGAAAAGCTTGACAGGATAGCCGCGCTTTCTGATCGCTCCCGTGCCTATTTAGCCGCCCAGGCCATTGAGGACTATGTGGCAAGAGAGGAATGGCAGTTGGCCGAGATCCAAGCTGGGATAGATGAGGCCGATCGCGGCGAGTTTGCCAGCGCGAACGAGTTGGCCAGTGTGGTAGCAAAGCACGTAAAGGCCGCTCGCAAAGCATGAGCAGCCACGCATTGCGCTGGACGCGCAGAGCTGTCCGAAGGCTCGACCAAATCGGTAGCTATATCGCGAAGGACGATCCCGAGGCTGCCGCCCGCGTCGTCGCACGCATCGTTTCGGCCGTAGACAATCTAGCGAGTCAGCCGGCCATGGGACGTGTCGGACGTATTAAGGGTACCCGCGAGTACGTCTTTGCGGATATTCCCTATATTGTCGCCTACCGGGTGATGCCCGACGTCATCGAAATCGTGACCGTTCTTCATGGGGCTCAGCGATGGCCGCTTAAGTTGGACTAAGCGGCCGTCGCGATCACCCTCCTGCTTCGATCGGTTGCCGTGTGGCGGCGCAAAGTGACATTTCTACTTTGCGCAACCGCGGACATTTCAACCTGGCCGCCACAGTAAGTGTAGCCGGGTACATTCTATTTCCAAGTGCGACATGCCAATTAAAACAATGGCTTCGCCTTGGAGAATTCTGGATGTCGCTCTGCTATTCGCAGCTCACCCTTTCCGATCGCCGACGTTTGCATCAGCTCGTGGAACGCAAAGTTCCTGTTGGTGAGATTGCCCCCAACTCGGCCGTCATCGCTCGACGATCTATCGCGAGCTGAAGCGCAATACCTTTCGCGATGCCGAGTTTCCGGAATACAGCGGTTATTACAGCGGCATCGCCAATGACATCTCCAAGGAGCGTCGCCGGCGGTTGCGCAAGCTCAGGCGCCATCCGCAGTTGCGCGACCTGGTGGTCGATCGGCTGAAGGCACATTGGTCGCCGGAACAGATCGCCGGCCGTCTGCTCGCGGACGGCGTGAGTACCGTCCGCGTCTGCCCGGAGACGATCTATCGCTTCATTTACTGCAAGGAGGATTACGCGCTGGAGCTCTATCGGCATCTAGCGGAAGGCCGTCGCAAACGCCGGCGCCGCGGATCTCGCAAGCCCCGCGACGGCTTGATCCCGTTTGACTGCAGGATCAGCCAACGTCCTGATTTCATTGCCGATCGCTCGCAGTTCGGCCCCTGGGAGGGCGATCTGCTGATCTTCCGGCGCGACCTCGGTGACGCCAATGTCACCTCGCTGGTCGAGCGCAAGAGCCGCTACGCGGTGATGATCAAGAATGGCAGCCGTCACTCTCGGCCGCTTATCGACAAGATCGTCGATGCCTTCTCAGCGACGTGAAGCGTCGCACGGCCACGAGTGGCTAGATTTTCGGAGTAAAATGCACTAAGAATAGCCAAGTTAGCTAATTGAGGTTGCCATGCAGGTTACAATCCATAACGCCAAAACAAACCTGTCCAAACTTATCGAGGCGGCGAAGGCTGGCGAAGAAGTTGTCATTGCAAAGGGCAAGACTCCTGTTGCCCGCATCGTTGCCATCCCGCAAAACAAGTTCACGATCGGGCTGCTGAAAGGCAAGGTTACAGGAGACGGGCCGGATTTCTTCGAGCCTATGAGTGAGGATGAACTGGCCCTTTGGGAAGGCAAAGCGTGACGGCTGTGCTTCTCGACACCCATACGTGGGCATGGTCGCTGACCGGCGATGTGCGCCTATCTGCCAAGGCAACCGCTCTCATCACGGAGGCCGCAACGTCTTCGTCAGCCCGATCAGTTTTTTCGAGATCGGGCAGAAGGTTCGCATCGGCAAGTGGCCAGAGATGGGGCCATTCGTCAATGATTTGCCCAGTTTGCTGGAACAGCAGGGCGGCAGAGTCGCCGCCCTGGCGCCGGAAATTTGTTTGAAAGGGGCAACGCTTGCGTGGGAGCATCGCGACCCATTCGACCGTCTGCTGGCAGCGAGTGCGCTGGATCTTGGGATGCCGCTGATTTCAGCGGACCAGGTTTTCGAGACGCTTCCTGCCGTCAGCCGTTTGTGGTGAACTTCAGCCGCGGCGAGTTTCTCCTCGGATGTACGCGTTCCCGCAAACGGCTTTTGATCGGCCGAGTGCCAAGCGAATTCCTCCGGCGCCAATGCCGCCACCTCTCAGGCAGCTGCTAACCAATATCACCCAGCTTCATCGCCTGCAGCCGATTCCGATTCAGATCATTCCCCAAGCGCGCGAAGATTGAAACCCTCAAAGCCGGTGGGTGCCCTCACGCGGCCCGATCTCACCTTGCAACCCGGACCCGCCGGTCAGATCGGGGCTGGTCGTCGTGCCTGCGGCCACCCACAGTGACATTTGAACTTTGCGCAACGGCGGACATTTCAACCTCGTCGCCACACTTTGTGTAACGGGGGTACACTCTAGTGCGACATGCCAATTAAAACAATGGCTTCGCCTTGGAGAATTCTGGATGTCGCTCTGCTATTCGCAGCTCACCCTTTCCGATCGCCGACGTTTGCATCAGCTCGTGGAACGCAAAGTTCCTGTTGGTGAGATTGCCCCCAACTCGGCCGTCATCGCTCGACGATCTATCGCGAGCTGACGGCTTGATCCCGTTTGACTGCAGGATCAGCCGATCGCTCGCAGTTCGGACATTGGGAGGGCGATCTGCTGATCTTTCGGCGCGACCTCGGTGAGGCCAATGTCACCTCGCTCGTCGAGCGCAAGAGCCGCTACACGGTGATGATCAAGAATGGCAGCCGGCACTCGCGACCGATGATGGATCAGATGGTCCACGCCTTCTCACCGTTGCCGGCTTTTGCCCGACAGAGCTTCACCTTCGACCGCGGTACCGAGTTCAGCGGCTTCAGGGCTTTGGAAGACGGGATCGGTGCCCGGAGCTGGTTCTGCGATCCGAATTCACAGTGGCAGAAAGGCGCGGTCGAGAACACCAACAAGCGCATCCGCCGCTTCATGCCCGGAGATACCGATCTGTCCGCGGTCAGCCAGCAACAGCTCGTCGCCCTCGCGCATCATTTGCGCGAATGTGGGTAATGCCCTACCCTGCACACGCCATTGTTGCACTTGGTTTAGATTCTCCACGGCAGTTTAGATGGTGTTGTCTAATCGCTCGGCATAGATCAAGCTCTTTTTGACATGCTCAACAACGGCCGGCCGAGCATCGTTCGACCTGACGAGTGTCAAACTGTGGATGTGCGGACCGCTGTTTCGTGTTGCGTTGTTGATGACGTTTGCCGGGAGCACGGTTGTCTGCGCGGTCGATACCTGATCGCCGCATGAAGGGTTTTCGCCGGAGGGATCTTCCAATGTAACGGACGCAGTATGGGACGTGGTACACGTTCACCTGCCAACACCATCTGCGGAATGACCCGACCTACGTCCCGGCAGGGACGTTTCAACGCATCCGATAAGGCGGACTCAATTCAGAATGCCTGGTGAACTCAGGCAGTCATGCCGGCGGACCGGTCAAAAAATTCGCCGGTTGTCAGCATTCTGTGCATTATCACGGATAGCTTGCGCGCCACAGCAACTGCTGCTCGTTTGAAGCCGACCTTCTCTCTGAGCTTCATCCCCCAGGCACGAAGTGAACTGTCAGCATGGGCTCGGGTCAGGATCACCGTAGCGGCCTCATAAAGGAGGCCACGCAGATGACTATCTCCCCGCCGAGAGATGTGGCCGTCATAGTCAACTTCCCCGGACTGATACCGCCTTGTTGTCAGTCCCAGCCATGCTCCCACAGACCGGGAGATTCGGAAGTTTTTCGGATCCTCTATCGCCGCAACAAAGGAGGCGGAAGTCACCGCACCGACCCCGGGAATGGACTTCAGTACCTGACATGCGTCGCTCCGCCGTGCCATTGCGACGAGCTGACGATCAAGTTCCGCAGCGCGGCCTCGGATACTACGCCAAGCCTCGAGAAGGGGCAGGATGATCTGTTCCAAGGCAGCATTGCTACCCAACAGATTGCGTACATTCGTGGCAAATACCAAGCCACTACCTTTGGACACGACCAGCCCAAACGTCTTCATAAGCCCACGGATCTGATTGGATAGCTCCGTCATGATCCTGATTAGCTTGGTGCGCGCGGTCACCAATGTGCGGATAAGCATGCTGTCATAGCCCTTCACGCGTACCTCGCGGTAGAAGCCGACCTCAGCCAGCTGTGCCAAGCCGTCGGCGTCTTTGGCGTCTGTTTTGTTCGGGGCCATGTCGAGCGCGGCCTTGGCATGGCGGGCGTCGATACAGATTGCCGGAAGCCCTTCTGCACTCAGAGCATGATAGAACCACACAGACAAAGGACCGGTCTCGAACACCACCCGCTCTGCTGCCGGTGCGCGATGGCGGATCACCTCTGCGAGCAGCTTTGGATCGGATGGGCATTTGCCGCGCCAAATCCTCTCGCCATCGCGCCGAACAGAAATCGCTGTCTCTTTCAATGACACGTCGAGGCCGATATATTCGCTCATGGTTGTTCTCCAATTGATGTTTGGGCCCGGCATCCAGTCGTGAGCCCGTATTCCCATCTTATCGGGGAGCAACCACCTTGCTGTTCAGTACCATGACCAATCTGCCGCCCCGGGGCGGCTCGCTCCCGCGATTACCCCATGTAACGGGCAGAACCCAGCCAGCCAGGTTTGGAGGTCTGGTGGTCGTCCCTCACAATGATGGTGTCGCGGAGTCAGGAAAGGCCTGCTCCATGCAGTTGTCGGTTCGACCCGGACGCCCCGCTGGTCTGCTACCATGTCCGCCCCCATCGACACAACGCAAGATTGGGCCCAGCGGCATTGTGAGGTTCAGGATATTACGCTGTTACTCGGTAAAAGGGAATATGGAGCATCGTAATCGATTAAAGTTGTGTGTCGTTTCGCGTGGCGGGCCGACCCGAATATCTAAAGGCGTTTACGATCGCTCAAGAGGTGTTTGGCCGAACAGATACGTTTGACACACAGAATGATCCGGTTGTTCGTATCGAAGCCGGCCGTATCCGCCGGGAGTTGGAGCGTTACTAACTTCTCTCGGGACCAAGCGAAAACGTCATCATCACGATCCCCCAGGGTGGATACGTACCGTCCTTTGAGTTAAATCCAGACTTCGAAGACTTGGAGTGACGCAGCAGACCTGCCACAGACCCCACACGGGATTCTGTCGGCGCCCGAGCACACGGTGCGTGCTTTTCCGTATAAGGCACGCGTCACAGCACCGACCAGAGCATTACGGCGCCCAATCGCCCGGCTATCGCGGTGGAACGCTTCAAAGATGTCGTTGCGAGCGACCGCTCGTCGGGCGTTTCCCAAGGCCAGACCGATGAGATCATTGGCAAATTGGTCAGATTCAAAGAGATCGTCGTTGTGGAGGGGACTGCGCTCAGTGAACCCAGCCATTCCGGATCAGGCTATGTTCTACAGGGCAGCATAAGGCTGCAAGGCGACAGGCTCCGATCGATCGCGCGACTCGTTCGACGGGCAGATGGCGTGATCATATGGGCGAACCATTACGATTCTGACCTGCGTGCGCAAAGCGCCTTCGAGATTGAAACCGCTCTTGCAGAGGAAATTGCCACAGCAGTCGCTCAGCCTTTCGGAATCATGTTTCAGACCGATACGACTCGATGAGGTGCGCTTTTCCTATAAGTTGGGAGTGAAGCCTTCCCCAAAGTCGCTGGAAACGTCCCTCGAACTGGCTGGACACGCGGTTGAAATCGATCCACAGAACGCCCGCGCCTTGCAGGCGCTGATGCTGGCCAATGTCTTCCGTAATGATATTCAGTCTGCATTGCGCGCAGGCGCGGCTGCCTATGCCATCAATGCCAACGATACCGAGGTTGCCGGCGAATACGGCTTGCGTCTCGCCATGTCGGGAAAATGGGAAACGGGCTGCGGGCTTATTTCGAATGCCGTGAGCAAGGGGCGGCCAGAAGGGTTATTTCGAGGTTGGCATGTCCTTGTGCGCATTCATTAAGGTGATCTGGCGCCCGCGGAACTCTGGTCGCGAATGTCTGACCTCGACTACAACCCCATGCATCATATGGTCTTGACGGCGATTCTAGGCTCAGCGGGAAGATTGATGAGGCAAAGGCCGAGCTTCGCTGGCTCAATATCCACGCCCCCGACCTAATGCCGAATATCGCGCGCGAGGTCTCGATGCGCATCGCGCGTCAGGAATATCGGGGACGCATCTTCGCGGGCCTGCGTGCAGCGGGCGCCGATATAGCAGCGACGCCTACGGCCGCGACCGACTGAACGCCTGGGTGGATCGATCCACCGACTGGTTCGCGAGGAGATTCAGCCATAGAGGCTACGCGAAGCTACGCGCGTAGATCGCGGCGGCATGATAGCGTTTCGACACTACGGATCATCCTCAAGCCGGTTCGGGACGCTTTGATGAGCAAACGGAATGCTGCCCTTCTTCTTCTCTCCCTGTCGGGTTGTGGACATCCAAGTGGCGTTATGATGCCGGTCACACTTTCAACGTCGGACGCTCCAACGGCAAAGGTCGAAATGCTGGTGGCGACCACGCGCGAGCCTTCCGGCGATTCGGCGACGCTCTTCAGTGGAGAGCGCAGTCCCAAGCCGCATTTGACGCAGGTTTCGGTCTCGCTCCCACCCAAGCGACAGGCTGGAACAGTCCAATGGCCAAAGAGCCTTCCCCCTAATCCGGCGACGGATTTCGCTGTGACACAGGTTCAGCAGATCTCCACCGTGGCCGAGGGGCGAGCTTGGTTTAAGCAGCATGTGAACGGCGGTCACGCGCTCGTCTTTATCCACGGCTTCAACAACAAGTATGAAGATTCGGTCTTCCGGCTGGCGCAGATCGTTCACGATAGCGGCATGCAGGCGACCCCGGTGCTGTTCACCTGGCCGTCGCGGGCAGAAATTACTGCCTATCAGTACGACAAGGAAAGCACGAACTACTCGCGTACAGCGCTGGAGCAGGCGCTTCGCACGCTCGCGGCCGATCCGAACGTCAAGGACATCACGGTGATGGCTCACTCCATGGGCACGTGGCTGGCGATGGAATCGCTGCGTCAGATGGGGATCCGCGATGGGCGCGTGGATCCAAAGATCCACAACGTGATTCTCGCATCACCCGACATCGACATCCAAGTGTTCGCGAAGCAGTTCGTGGAAATGGGAGAGCCGCGACCGAAGTTTACGATCTTCGTCTCCCAGGACGACAAAGCGCTGGCCGTTTCAAGCTTTATTACAGGCCGGGTGTCGAGACTCGGCGCCATCAACCCGGCAGAAGAGCCCTATCGGTCGAAGCTGGAGAAGGCTGGAATTACGGCTATCGATCTGACGAAGGTCGATACCGCGGACAGCCTCAGCCATGGCAAGTTTGCCGAGAGCCCTGCGATCGTCCAGCTCATTGGTCAGCGGTTGATGAAGGGGCAAACGCTCACGGATTCGAATGTTACGCTTGGCCAGGGCATTACTGCGGTTGTCGGCGGGACGGTCACGAGCATAGGTAACGTTGCTGCGACCGCTGTTGCAGCCCCCGCCAACTTGGTCGAGCAGCCCTTGGTCGGGAGGGGGAAACCGCGGCCACCCGAAGAGACACTCGACGGTGACCTGAAACCGCAAGTGCTCACACAATAAGGCGGCGTCCCGCACGCTTCGAGACACGAGGTTCCCGAAACGAATGGTTTTCTCGCTCGCAGCAGGGCTTCTCGTTGCCTCCATCGCTTTCGCCCAGACACCGGCCCCAGCTACCGAGCAGAAGATAAACGATTCGATCAACAGCCAGGAGGCCTCCTAGAACCATGCCGGGCTACTGTGCCTGGCATGGGTTTTGTCTGCCTCGATGGGTGCCGATATTAAGACGCGGATCAGGAGACGACTCGAACTACGATCGAGAAACTTCCATGAGCGTCTTGCCAAGCTTGCCGGCGGCCTCGCGATCGCCAAAACAAGGGCGCCCAATCCAATCGCCGGGCCGCTAAGACGTTTCCGCCTTTAAATGCATTTTCGGCGACAGGACAACGCACACCTCGCACACTTCAGCGGTCCGACCTCACTGCTGAAGAATCCGATAACCTGCGCGTCCCGATACCGGCGTCGCCAAGCGCGCCCCTCAATCAATAGTAGGGCGAGACGCACGCCCGTCGCGGACCGTAATAGGGCTGGAACGTGTTGTCGTAAGCCCTGTACGAGCGGTAGCGCGCATAGCACCAGCGCGCATGTGCATTGCCGCCATAATAAGCCTGGCGGTAAAAGCGTGGCGCGTAGTAGTGCGGACGGTAATAGCTCGACGCGTAGTAGCCCTGATCGTAGTATCCCTGATCGTAATAGCCTGGACTGTAGTAGCCCGGATCATAGTAGCTGGGGCCATAATATCTCGGCTGCGCCAGCAATCCGCCGATGACTGCGCCGGTCGCGAGCCCGCCGAGGGCCCAAGCCCAGTCGTCGTCAATCGCCATGGCCGGCGGAGCGCTCGTCAGCGCCGTCACCAGCGACAGGGTAATCATAGCTAACCGTTTCATTGGCTTCACCTTTCCTCTACAGCGCCACCGCGTCGTATAGGCGCGCAAGGCTCGCTGCAGCCTTTAAATGCACTGTAATTTTACCCTAGAATCGATTTGGTTTGAGCAATTATGCGTTAGCCAGAGAGCTTCGCTTCAAAGAGGGCCCATTTCGGGGTGTCGCATCTTCCCGGAACGGCTAAAGGCCCGGCGTCGTATGGCTTCACACACTCACCGTATTGCGTCGAGACCGCGTGAAAGGCGTTTTTATACACTCTGGCATGCTCTGCCCATCAACCGCGTCCCGAGCAACTTCTCCGGCTGCTGATGCTGGCTGACCAGAGCCTGTTGCAGTTGTACGTCGCGTTGTCACGCCTAGGGCGGACTTTCGCGGCATATCTGTCGAGGGTCGGCAACGGGTCGAAGCGAGCCGTTCTTCACGAGCTCTGTGCGCGCCTTGTTGCGATGATGTTCACGTTCGGGGCTAAGAGAATCGCATAATGTACCGACGGGAACTGCTCTCGAATTTGGTACCGGGAGGCATGGTCCCGGCCCGTTTAAGAGAACGAGCGTACACACTTATCCGTTGGCAGGAAGCCCATGATCTCAAATACGCGTCCGTTGTTCCGGTCAGCTCTAAGACCAAGAGTCGCCTCCGATTTGAACTGCCGAATTCCGATGGCGCGGACGCCGCCTCGAGGCCTTCCCTTGGAGACCTTGCACGACCAGCTGCGGTAGATCGGCTCCCGAGAGCTCCTCCACCGACATCGACAACTTTGGTTTCCAATTTGGATACTCGGAGCTGGTGCCGGGCACATTCGTAACGCGCTGCTCGTTCGTCATGTCCGCGAGCCGCGCAGCAATCATTAGGCATGGTGTTTCGGCAAGGTAGCGATAGGCGCCTTCGACCAGCGCGTGAACAAACTCCATATCGTGGATGCTAGCCGTCGCTCCGCCGGGCAATACTATGCCATGTTTTTTTAAAGCCCTCCTTAGATTCGCGCGTTCCCGCTCACGCTCCTCCCGTTCCAACTTGGCCGCCTGCTCCGGCACCAAATGGTGTTTCACTCGCATTTCTATGTCCGCGCCACGCCACCAGCCGACTATCGTTTGGTGGTCGTGCGTAGAAAGACACGCCAGAGCGAGCCTGGGGTAATGCTCCGGCGGACGGAAGCCCCGCTTGCTCTTCTCGTAAGTGAGGATGCGGTAGGATAGAATATTCGCGGCGCACATTTGCTCGCGCAAGCCCTTGGGAATGAGGCCTAAATCTTCGCCGATCACAATGCAGCGATGATCCTTCGATGCCTCGGCAAGATCATGCAATATCTGATTGTCCGGATAGACGACGTAAGCACCCCGTTCGGGCGACGAGTCGAACGGCACGAGAAACAGCCGCTTCAGTGCCGCGGCGTGGTCGATTCTCAGTGCGCCCGCATAGCGCATGGTGCCATTCAGAACTACACGCAGCGGTGACGAGGCTCCTGCCGCAATCGTTGCTGGGTGCATCGCAGCGAGCCGCCAGTCCTGTCCCTTAACGGCCCAAGGGTCAGGCGGGCTGCCTATTGTGGCGCCCCACGCATAGGTTTGCCGCTCGCTCCATGTCGCGGAGCCGTCAAGGGCTTCCCCCACCGCAAGATCGAGGTACAACCCGACCCTGAGGCCGGCCCGGGCCGCTGTATCCGCAACGGCGGTCAATTGCCGGTGCGCCAACCATTGCAGCCACAGATGGAACTGAATTTCGTCTCGGTATTCGCGGGCAAACCGCCTGACCTCGCTGCCGTCCGGATCTTGATAGGTGAGAGGCCAAGCGGTCCACCCTGCTCCTTGGTCTCGGCGGCGCATTTCGCCCGACAGGGCTTCGAACAGTGCGTGCTTTCTCAAGAGCTCGCCGCCCTCGTCTTCGAACCGTTCGAAGTCTGCGGCGTCTTCGTTTGACCACCGCTTACGGCTTCGCCATATCTGCCTGAGCACTTGCAGTTTCGCTCTTGCGACACCTGCATAGTCGACGAGGTCCGTCTTGCGAAGTTTCACTGCGGTTCTCTCGAGAGCCGGGCTGTTCTTGAAGCCGTTGACACGGTCCACCGCGATATAGAGCGGGTTCAGGAACCGCCGGTTCGAAGGCTCATACGGGCTGCAACGGTCTGGATCTGCCAGAAACGGCGCGTGCAGCGGAGTAAGGCCGACGAAATCGGCTCCCCAACTTCCTGCGATCTCGCAGAGCCGCCCGAGATCATCGAAATCTCCGATGCCCCAGTTGCGCGAGGAGCGCAGCTCGTAGAGCTGGAGACTAATTCCCCAAACCCGCTCCTTGGTCATGAATTTTGGAACAAAACATTTGGCAGGCGGATCGGTTCGGATGTTGAGAGCCGAGAGGATTTTTCTTTTAGTTTGATCGGAGACAGGGACGTTCGGTGCTTCGATGCCGGGCCTCACGCCAATGACCCCATGCTGTTTCGCCAGCTTGTCCAAACTGCTTGTGGTCATTCCCTCGTCCACTTGTGGAAGATTGTCGCGAGTGGAGGAAGCTTGACATTGACCGAGAGTTCTTTGCCGTGTGCACTCCGAGATTCGGCCCGAATATCACCATTCACCAGCCCCGAACCGCCATACTCCTGCGCGTCGGTGTTCAGGATCTCTCTCCAAAGCCCCGGACGCGGCACCCCGATGCGGTAGTCGTAGCGAGGCACGGGCGTGAAGTTCGAGACGATCAACATGAGGGCTGAATCGTCAGGAGAGCGCCGCAGCATTGCGAGAACGGAGTTTTTGGCATCATCCACTACCGCCCACTCGAACCCTGATGGATGATAATCGCCGAACTGCAGTGAAGACTCACGCCGGTAGATGCCGTTAAGGTCGCGGATCAGCATCTGCAAGGCGGCATGTTCCGGCCTATCGAGAAGGTCCCAAAATACCGACCGTTCATGGTCCCATTCCGTGTCCTGGGCTATTTCGGATCCCATGAACAGTAGCTTCTTGCCCGGGTGGCCCCACATAAACCCGTAGTAGGTCCGAAGATTGGCGAGTCTCTGCCACTGATCTCCTGGCATCCTGCCGAGAATCGAGCCCTTCCCGTGGACCACTTCGTCGTGCGAAAGAGGAAGCACGAACCTTTCCGAATAGGCATAGATCATGCTGAAGGTCATGCTGGAATGATGATAGCGCCGATGGACCGGGTCCTCGCGCATGTAGCCCAAGCTGTCGTGCATCCAGCCCATGTTCCATTTGAGGTCGAAGCCGAGCCCCCCCTCTTCCGGGGGCCTCGTCACGTTCGGCCACGCAGTCGATTCTTCCGCGATTGTCACGGCGTGGCGGCAGCGCCGATGAATGATGCTGTTCAAATGTTTGAAGAATTCCACAGCCTCGAGGTTCTCGCGGCCCCCGTGACGGTTGGGAATCCATTCCCCCTCCTTTCTGCTGTAGTCGCGGTAGAGCATGGAGGCTACGGCATCGACCCGCAGGCCGTCGACGTGATAGCGATCGAGCCACTCGAGGGCGCTGGCAATCAGAAAACCTTGAACTTCGTTGCGGCCGAAGTTGTAGATGAGCGTATTCCAATCGCGATGAAAGCCTTCCCGGGGATCCTCATATTCGTAGAGGGCCGTACCGTCGAAGCGAGCAAGTCCCCAGATGTCGGCCGGGAAATGTGCTGGGACCCAATCTAGAAGCACTCCTATTCCCCCCGCATGACAGCGGTCCACGAAGTAAGCGAAATCCTCAGGTGTTCCGTAACGGCCGGTCGGCGAAAACATGCCGAGCGGTTGGTAGCCCCAGGACCCGCTGAAGGGATGTTCCATGATCGGCATCAGTTCGATGTGCGTGAAGCCGAGCCTTTTCACATAAGGAATGAGCCGCTGGCTGAGCTCGATCCAATCGAGATGCCTGTTCCCCTCCTCGACCACGCGCAGCCAAGATGCGAGATGCACCTCGTAAATCGACATTGCGCCGTCCAGTTTGTTCGCGGCACGGCATGCATTCATCCACTGGTGATCACTCCATTCGAATGGCTCGTTTGACGCGACTATAGAGCCCGTCGAAGGCGCCGCCTCGCTTGCGCGAGCCACGGGGTCGGCCTTTTGCGGGAGCAGATTGCCTTTGCAGTCCAGCAGCTCGTATTTGTACCTCTCGCCCGGACCAAGACCAGGGATAAAGATTTCCCAGACGCCGGCCTCATGCCGCAGACGCATAGGGTTTCGGCGACCGTCCCACGAATTGAAGTCTCCGACGACCGACACTCGGCCCGCGTTGGGGGCCCATACGGCAAAGCGAACGCCGGCGATCCCTTCGACTTCCAGAGGATTTGCACCCAGTGTTCGGGCCAGATCGTAGTGTGTGCCTTGCGCGATGAGGTGCAGGTCGAGCTGCCCGAGCAGCAGTGCGAACGAGTAAGGATCATCAGCCTCTTGCGTGGCGTCAGGCCAAGTGATCCGGAACCGATGCCCGGCAGGGCCGGTCGTGCGTGCGGCGAACAGGCCGCCCCGATGAACGAGATGCATCGGCGCGAGAACCGAATTGCTCTCCCTGTGCAGCAGGTCCACGGCGAGCGCGCCAGGAAAAAGCGAGCGAACCACGGTGGTTTCACCTATTTGGTGGCGCCCCAAGATGGAGAAGGGATCGCCATGCCTGCCGTCGACGAGAGCTGCAATCGCTTCGGGATTGTGGCCCGCGAGAAGATCGGCGCCCTGCGAAGTCATACAGCCTTCCCCGTCAGCTTGGACGCGATCGAACAGAAGCCTTCAAGCGGAATTGACATCCACTTCGGCCGGTTGCGCGCTTCATACGCGATCTCGTAGGCTGCTTTCTCAAGGAGGAAGAGGTCCAAGATCTTTTCGCGTCTTTCCTGCGGCAGCGCCAGCGCAGAAGATGCCTCCACGGCGGCAAAGTATTCCTGACGGAATCTCGCCTCTGCCAGATCGGCGAACTGGTAGATTAGCCGGCTGCGTCCGCGGCTCTCGTGGGTCGCGGAAATTTCCTGCTCGATATCCGCCGAAGCGGCAAGGTAGCGGATCGAACGGATCAGGCCCGCAACGTCTCGCAATGGGTTAGTCTTGGCACGTCTTTCTGCGAGGTCGCGAGCAGGTTCACCCTCAAAGTCTATGATGTATACGTCGTTTTCGGCGATCAGCAGCTGGCCAAGGTGAAAATCACCGTGGTTCCTTATCATCAGCGTGTCCGTCACAGCGACTGCAAGGTTGCCGACCGCCTTCAGAATCTCGTCGCGCTGCTCCAGCAAGCCGGCCACCCTCGCGCGGATCTCGGCATCCTCCGCCGCGGTCTCTTCGGTAAGGATAAGGATGCTCGTCGAGATCTGATCGGTGACTGCGCGCTGCCATTTCACGACATCTTTCTCGCTCGCCAACACCGGGTTGAAATCATGATCCTGCGAGGGTGATGCGAGTGCGGCATGTAGTTCGGCCAGCCTCCGGCCAATCGTACCCATGAGGGTGAAGATAGGTAGGAAACCGTTGTCCTCCGGCACACTCTCCCGGCCGGACACCATCGCGTCTTCGATGACGTGGCGCAGGTTGGCAAGCATCCAGCTCCAGCCGTCCCCTTGGTTGCGGATCGCGCCCTGAACGACCATGAGGGTCGATCGGCTTTCGTCAGGTAAGATGCGAGCAACTTCGCCCAGGAGCGGTGGAGTGTTGTTGAAGTTGAGCTTGGTCAAGTGACGTGTCATCTCGACTTCGGGGTGAATCCCGGAAAAGATGTGTCGGATGAGCTTGATCATGGCGAGATCGCCTATGATCAGCGAGCTATTGGATTGCTCGGCCGAAAGCCAATGCACTGGCATTTCGTCTGAAATGCCCATGCAGTCCAATTTCTCGGTTCCGATGAACTCGTATGTGCCGCTCTTTCCCGCTATCCGGGACCGGTCGCACAGAGCTTTGATGACGCCCCGCGCGAGTCTTTCCATTGCAAATGCATCCGTAAGGAAGCCTACTCGTCGCCCCCTGCGGATACGCGCGAGGGCCAGCTGCTGTGCGAGGGCGTGAGGCTTGTCATCGTCCCATGCGATGGCAAGCGGCAAAAAGTAGCGCTCGGCATGGCTTTCGAATTTGGCCTCCAACTCGCCAAGCAGGAGATCATTGCCAAATGGCATCGGGGTGAACGATACGAGGGACGCGTCCAGAAGCGGCTCGCCCTTTGCCGCGAACCACCGCCGCCTCGCCAGGTAGGAGGGCAGTACCTCCCGGGAGAGACTTCCAAGGACATCCGGCCTCTCGATCAAATCGGCCAGTTCTCGCCGCATGACCAAGGTGACGAAGTCCGGGAATTGCTCCGGCGGCTCGGTCCGCCAGGCAGGACCCTCAGCGTCTGCCTCGAGCCGGAACAAGTAGAAGCCGTAGGGCGGAAGTGTAAGTAGATACGTCAGTTGACCAATTGGGGGAAAGGGCGACATGCCCGTCAATTCGATCGGTACTCTTCCCTCAAATGGCGCAAGATCGAGTTCGACCGCCTGGGGCAGGCGCGAGAGGTTGGCGACACAAAGTAGCACGTCATCGCCGTGTTCTCTCAGATAAGCGAGCACGCTGCGATTTTCCGGCCTTAGAAACCGCAGCGTACCGCGCCCGAAGGCGGGGTGGTTGCGGCGAAGCGCCAATATTCTCCGCGTCCAGTTCAAGAGCGAATGAGCGTCCGCGCTCTGGGCCTCGACGTTTACTGCCTCGTAGCCGTAGACAGGGTCCATGATTGGGGGCAGGACGAGGCGAGCTGGGTCGGCGCGCGAAAACCCGCCATTCCGGTCGGGAGACCATTGCATCGGCGTTCTGACGCCGTCGCGATCACCGAGATAGATGTTGTCTCCCATCCCGATCTCGTCACCATAGTAAATGACGGGGGTCCCCGGCATCGACAACAGGAGCGCATTCATCAACTCGATCCGCCTGCGATCACGCTCCATTAGCGGCGCCAGCCGACGCCTGATGCCGAGGTTGATCCGAGCTCGCCTGTCGGAAGCATATGTGTTCCACAGATAGTCACGCTCGGCGTCCGTCACCATTTCGAGTGTGAGTTCGTCATGGTTTCTGAGGAAGATCGCCCACTGGCAGTTGTCCGGTATCTCCGGCGTCTGGCGAATGATGTCCGTGATGGGGAAACGATCTTCCTTGGCTATGGCCATGTACATCCGCGGCATCAAGGGAAAATGAAAGGCCATGTGGCATTCATCGCCGTCACCGAAATAATCTCTTGTGTCTTCAGGCCATTGGTTCGCTTCCGCCAGCAGCATCTTGCCCGGATGACTTGCATCCAGCGCAGCCCTGATCCTCTTCAGGACCTCATGGGTTTCCGGCAGGTTCTCATTGATCGTGCCCTCTCGTTCAATGAGGTATGGAATGGCGTCAAGCCGGAACCCGTCGATCCCGGTTTCCAGCCAAAGACGCATTACCGTCAGAAGCTCTTCAAGAACGAGAGGATTGTCGAAATTCAAATCGGGCTGGTGCGAATAGAACCGATGCCAGTAGTAGGCGCCTGCGACCGGATCCCAGGCCCAGTTCGATTTCTCGGTGTCGAGAAAGATAATCCGGGTCTCAGGAAACTTCTGATCGGTGTCTGACCAGACATAGAAGTCCCTTTCTGCCGAACCCGGCGGTGCGCGCCTCGCGCGCTGGAACCATGGATGCTGGTCGGAGGTGTGATTGATCACCAGCTCGATGATGACCCTCAGTCCGTGTCCGTGAGCCGCCTCGACGAAAGCGCGAAAATCCGCGATCGTTCCGTAGTCCGGGCTGACACCTGTGTAATCCGCGATGTCGTAGCCGTCGTCCAAGCGGGGAGAGGGGAAGAACGGCAGCAGCCACACAGCAGTAGCGCCAAGCGCGGCTATATATTCCAGCTTGTGGTGCAGCCCGGCGAAGTCGCCAATACCGTCGCCGTTCGCGTCAAAAAAGGATTTGACGTGCAACTGATAAATGATTGCGTCCTTGTACCAGAACATGTCAGGATGCGGGTGAAGCTGACCTGTGTCCATGAACCCTCTTCACCTCGCAACTGTCGAACGGCAGGATCTTTGTGCCTAAGCTCTTTCGAGTGGACACCATCACCCGGCTGAAGCCTGCCAAACTCGCAAGGGTCCACGAGGTTCCGCAGCGACCACGTGTGGTCGCGCGCCGATTGGAGATTTCGCTGCGGGGTGCGGAGTTCGCGCGTCAGGATGCTTCGCGCGAAGCATGAGGCGCTGAGGCGGCGTCGGCCTCATCTTACGCGGTAGATGCTGAATGGTAGAATGGCGGGGTTGAGCCGAAGCTTTTGAAATTTGCCCGTCCACGCGAACTTCTCCCCTGTAACGAGATCGTGGAGGGATAGCGTGCCGCTGTCGGGAAGGTCCCAGAGCCAAAGTGGCGCCTCGATTTCGCTCTCCTGCTCACGATAGGGATCGAGCGTCACGCCGATCAGAAGAACATTCTGCCGATTGGCGCTCGCCTTTTCGTAGAACATCACCGACGGGTTCGACGACGGTAGCAGCGTGAGGCCGAGATGCGAATGCAGGGCTCTGTTCTCACTTCTGATCCGGTTCAACATCGTGATCTCCGGGATGATGTTGCCCGGCCGATCCCAATCCCACGCCCGGATCTCGTACTTTTCGCTGTCCGCGTACTCCTTCCGCTTGGAATCCGGGCGACCCTCGCACAGTTCGAAGCCGTTATAAACGCCCCAAAGTCCCGAAAGGGTCGCCGCCAAAGCTGCCCGTATCAGGAATGCAGAACGCGGTGCATTCTGCAGAAATTCGGGATTGATATCGTGAGTGTTGACGAAAAAGTGGGGGCGGAAGAAATCCCTTGGCGCCTCCTTCGTCAGTTCAAGCATATACTGTTCGAGTTCCCATCGTGTATTTCGCCATGTGAAATACGTGTAGGACTGGGAAAAGCCGATTTTTGCGAGCCGGTACATGACCTTGGGGCGGGTAAAGGCTTCCGACAGGAAAATGACTTCAGGATGCTTCACCCGAATGTCCCGGATCAGCCACTCCCAGAAAGGGAACGGCTTGGTGTGCGGATTGTCGACGCGGAAAACCTTTACCCCCTGGTCTACCCACAGCTGGACGATGTGGCGCAGCGTCTGCCAAAGGTCAGGGATCGTGTCGTTGGTGTAGAAGTCCACGTTGACGATGTCTTCATATTTCTTGGGCGGGTTCTCGGCATAGCGGATCGTTCCGTCCGGCCGCCAGTCGAACCAACCGGGCCTTTGCTTTAGCCACGGGTGGTCGGGTGAGGCTTGAATCGCCAGGTCGAGCGCGATTTCCAGCCCCTGGCCTCTTGCCGCTTCGACAAGCTCGCGGAAATCCTCGAATGTGCCGAGCTCGGGATGAATGGCGTCGTGCCCGCCCTCTTCGGAGCCAATGGCATAAGGGCTGCCAGGATCTCCCGGTTCAGCCTTGAGGCTGTTGTTGCGGCCCTTGCGATTGGTTTTGCCGATCGGGTGGATCGGTGGAAAATAGACCACGTCGAAGCCCATTTCCCTGATCTTCGGCAGACGCCCTATGACGTCGCGAAAAGTGCCATGTCGGGTCGGGTCGCCGCTCTGGGAGCGCGGGAACAATTCGTACCAACTGCCGAAAGCCGCGCCGGAGCGTTCAGCATCCACCGGGTTCGCCCAGGAGCGAACGCGGAAAGGCCGCCGATCTGCCTCGGCCATGACGTCGAAAGCCTCAGCCGACAGAAATATCTCGGTTTTGCGGCTCTCCGACGATCCAAGCAATTGGTCCAACAGCGCCCGGAGCCGGCCCGCAGTTTTGCCATCCGCCTGCTCCAGTGCCTTTCGCACGAGCTGCAATCCTTCTTCGAGTTCCAGCTTCAGATTGAGTCTGGCCTCGTGCTTTTTGGACAGCTCGTATCGGAAGATAGCGAAGGGATTGCGCCACGCCTGTACCGCGAATTCATGGCGGCCAAGCCGCTTAAGCGGAAAGTGGCCGCGCCACCGGTCGTTTTCGACCAGTTCCATCGGCGTTTGGTGCCAATCGGCGGCGTCAGCCTCTCGCCAGAAGAGGGCAGCCGCCAAGGGATCGTGGCCATCGCCGAATATATCCGCCTCGACGGTAACGAGCTCGCCGACAACCCGCTTCACGGGGTACCGCCCTTCATCTACGGAGGGTGAGATGTTTTCGATCGCGAGGCGCGGCTGAGCCGCTGCCTCCTCGGCAGTCACTCTCGACGTAAGCAGGATTGGTCGCGCGGCCCGGCCCCTGAGGAGGAGCAGTTCTCCAGGCCTCAGTCGCACCGGCTCTTCCAGCACGGCGCCTTCTCGGGACTCCGGGAAAAGGGGCAGGAAGGCCGAGACGGTCTCGGTGATCGAGCGCAGCGGTGCAGCCGCGGAACGGCGTAGATCCCGATTGGCTACGATGACCCGCACTTCGCGGGACGATCTGGCATCCTCCTGGTCCATTTGAACGAGGGCTATGGCGGGTGTTTGGCTCGTCGCAACCATGCGCAAGGGGCTGCCGTGAAATGCACAATCCATCGGGTCGCCCTCGTTCGCGCGGCGTATATCGGACGATAGATCGAAGTTTGCCTGTTCACGCAAGCCGCGCACCCCCCGCCCATCGCCATGCATCGGATCGAGCGGCAAGGCGACCCCGAACTCAAATCCCATCGGCACCATCAGGGGGCCGACCAAGTCCGCGAGCCGAAGTGCCAGCAGGCAGCGCCGTTCCCGCACCTCGCAACTGTCCGTACCGTGCGCCAGGCGCTTGCCGTAAGGAGCCTCGGGAAATGCGATCTGGTATCCGAGCGCCCGCTGCGCTTCATACTCGTCGATGAGCCAGGACTGCTCCAGGTCCCACCAGGCGAGGGAGGAAAAGGTGCCGTCGAAGCCGGTTCCCGCCAAGGCTCGCCTCTGCTCGAAACCGGAGCCGGGCGTCCACGCTAGAAATAGAGTGTCGGCGCGCGCCGTTCGAGCGGCCTCGACAATGGTTCCCCAGACATGTTGCGGCACACGATCGATCCCGAGGCATCTGAAACCCGCCACCCCGAAGTCGACAAGGCGACGCACCCTCCGCTGCCATTCGGACGTGTGTTCGGCAGCTTCTGCCGTATCGTTGAAAGTCACTCTTCTGCTTCCGATCTCGTCGGCTCGAATCCGTGGATCAGGTTTCACGCTCTCGGTCTCGGCGACACGGTCGAGGACCAAATCCAACATGAAGCGAAGCCCGAGTTCATCGGCCATGCCAGCCAGAGAGCCTATCTGCTCCTCGGCGCGTCCGGGCATTTCAAGGTCTGGATCGAGTTGCTCGAACGAACTCGACACAAACACGCTGGCGCCATCGCTCCGAGCGAACAGTGGTGCGCTCAGGACAGTATCGAAGCCGAGGGCTGCCACGTGTTTGAATAATTCACGCCATCCGTCATGCCGCCTCAGATGAAGAGGGTGCACATAATAGATCCTTGGTGTGCGGCCAACGGCCAGTTGATTTTCGGACGTTGCTGACGGCATGGCGGCCTTCATCTCGTGAAAGCGTCTCCAACTCGCAGGCTGTGAACAATGTTCCGAGCGATAGAGCATCGGCGAGGCCGTTGTGTCTGATGCGGACGGCGCCCGACCGCATCCTGTGGCCCTATTCACGTTTTTGATCGAGCCCGACAAATCGCCCCGACTTCACGTTGCAGGCAGCCCCCAATGAGTCCCGGCTAAGCGGCCAAAGGGGTCGAATGCCTACACTCGGCGGTTGTCTTTTCCGGCATTGTGTTTGGCCGCATGCCGCAATTCGGCATCAGGTAAGCCTGTCAGGGAACATTCAACCCGAGATGAAGCGCTTCCATTTTCCGCATCGATACGCGCTGAGAACAGAGGACAATCCCGCCATTCAGGATTTGGCAAAAGCCCTTGTTCTCAGCCGCCTGGACGTCATGAACACGCGTTTGGAGAAAGGTGGATCGTACATCCTGGGCACTCGGTTCAGCCTGGCGGATTTCTATTTGAGCTTCTGGATCGCCTTGCTCGGCCGCGATGGCGTGTGCTCACGGTCTCCGGCGATTGCCAAGCGGTACGACCCGGTTCGATCTCGTGCGGGCGTAACGCCCTATCTGGCGCCGAGCGGATAGAGGAATATTCCGAGTTGATGAGGAAGAACCCAGCGGGCGTCATAGCTTAGGTGTTCCCAACAGGAAGTCCCTGTGGGCATAGGCTTGTCGGGAACGTCCATCCCCGCTGCGCCCCGGAGGTCGCGTCCGCGGTAATTCCCGAGCACCTTATTACATTTCAATGATCGCCAGAAAATGCCAACAGATCGTTGTGCAGGGCGACGGCGGCAATCTCCCCTTGGGCCATGGCCACGCCTAACTGGTTCAGACCCGTTACCACGTCGCCAATGGCGAAGAAGCGCTCGACATTGGTGCGTTGATGTTGGCTGGTCGGTATCCGTCCCTCCTCGTCAAGTCTGACTCCCACCGCTTGCGCGAGTTGGGACTGAGGCCTGCAACCAAGCGCCGAGTATACTGCCGCGTCGATCCTTCCTCCATCAACGAACTCCAACGATATACGATCACCGGAGAGAGGCCGATGATGTAGCAATCGAGCGGTTGTCAACCGGAGCGGCGGCTCGATATCTGCGGGGCTCAGGTCCGTTAGTTCTGCACCTAACGTCGCTAGCGTCACGCTCTCGGTAAACGACAATAGGAACGCGGCTTCTTTCGCTGCTCGCCGGTTGTTGCCGATGATGACGACAGGAGCGCCATTGATCTCGTATCCGTCGCAGATCGGACAAACCCGGAGATTGCCGTTCCGCACGAGTTCCACTGCATCAGGCCACTGCGGGAGAATATCGACCAGACCTGTCGCGTAAATAAAGGCAAAGCTATGAAGGGTCCGGCCGGCCACTGCGCATAAGAAGCCGTGCTCGGTCCGCTCTAGGCGGTCTCCACGGCCAACAATTCTCTCTACGCCGAACCTGCTGGATTGATCGTGCATGCGGTCAAGCAGGACCCGTCCGGGTACGCCCTCCGGGAACGCTGGATGATTGTAGGAGCGGGGGATGAGGGAAGCGCGACTAAGTCCTGCATCGACGATGATCACGCTCCGTCTGAGCCGCGCCAGATACACGCTCGCTGTCAAGCCGGCAGGACCTCCGCCCAGGACTATGCAGTCGTACATGAGATGGCGGCGCTCTTTCAGACGTTGATAGATCGGACACTCACATGGGCCGAAGCTTACAAGGCAGGACGCATGCGAAGGCGCTTACGCTGGGCGAACCGAGCTGATGCTTGCCTCGCATTACCTGATCGGAGTGTTTCACCGTGGCTTAGTGCGGCGGCTCCGTCTTCCGGGGCGTCCCTTTCGAACGGTCGGCCAAGTCTTCTTCCTCGA
Organism: Sinorhizobium psoraleae; assembly: GCF_013283645.1. Taxonomy (GTDB): domain Bacteria; phylum Pseudomonadota; class Alphaproteobacteria; order Rhizobiales; family Rhizobiaceae; genus Sinorhizobium; species Sinorhizobium psoraleae. The sequence goes on along the minus strand of NZ_JABEKV010000021.1, from coordinate 2,021 downwards.
TTTCTTTTGTGGCGCGATGCCAGTGACCCTCGTGGTTTCCGTAAGCCCGCCCTTCCAGTTCCCAGATTCCATAGGCGCGTCGACGAATGCGCTCTTCCAATTCTTGGCGAGACATCATGATCTCCTCCCGATGCGGTCTTCCGCTGATCGGCTGAAATTCGTTTAGAACGTGTGAAAAACCGAGCAAAGAGGAAGATGTTCCGCCTGGTCGCGGCCGTACGCCATCTCAGTCATCGCTCCGAAGAAACACGCGTCAGGCGAGCGCCAGTGTAACTCAGCCCATCCGATGGCCGCGGCCGGAGTGGGGGATTCGTTGCGCATACGCGTCACGTGCCGGACCTCGGGTGAATATCTCGCTACGCGAGAGTTCTAGCTCGCGAAATCCGGCCGCAAGCGCTGCACCCCAGACGAGATGCACAGCGAGCATCAGCAGATTGCGTGATAGCGGATGCTTCGTTGCCGGACGGAGAATACGGGTGGCGGGGATCCATCCGAGGTAACTGGCAGTCCAGACCGTCAGACCATAGATCGGCCCGTTAAGCCACTTTCCGACGAGCGGGTAGAGCGCACCGGAAAGAGCTCCGTAGAGAAAGTGCGCCGAAAGTGTCCGGGTAGAGTGCGCTCTGCCATTCGCCGAACCACCAATGCTCTCCAGCATTTCAGACGGTGGAAGCGGATAGCGCTCGTCGGGGGGCAGTATGGCAAATAGTCGCCGCATCGCCGTGGTCATTACCATTGTGGCGCATAGGCCGGCGACTGCTCCGAGAATGATGCGCATCATAACTCCTGACTTAACAGGAACCGCAGGGGCGATCGATTAGCGTTCCAACAATCAGGCGATGGGGAAGTTCCTTTCGCCATCCCATGCACCGCAGCTGCGGCGCGAGCGCACGTGATCATGCGCCCGTCGAACCTTTCCGGAATCCTCAGGTTCTATGTTCAAACGAGGAATGAAGATCGAGAACGAAAGAAGGGATAATGGGCAGGATCATCTACATGCCTGGCTCAGGGATGCACATGCCATGTAAGAGCAGGAGATCACGATGCTCACCACTCAGTCCGCAAGATTGGAGAACTATCCCGAACTCAAAGCGCGGATCGACAAACACCTTCAGGGAACCCGCGACCAAGTGGTAATGCTCGACCCTTGCCTCGAGCGCACCGGTGGTTCTTCCAGCATCAAGGACATCACGGGCAAGGTAGTGGCCTCTCGCCAGCTACACGTTCGAGCAGATGGAAATCGTAAGCTACAAGATCCTCATCGCCGCGGCCGAGTATGCCGGCGATCGAGGCCAAACGTGTCTGCGAAACGATATTGCAGCAGGAGATGGCGGCATGGCTCGACGAACACGCCGCCGCCATCACCCGCAAGTTCCTCGCCGCGGACGTGACTTCGCCAAATCGGATATAACCCTTCCACTCGGCTCTCGCAGCGACTGCCATAACTCGCTCCTGACGCAATTTGCTTGGGCTGCGCAAATATGTGGGCCCTGCTGACGATCGGGAGATTTCAAGCCGTGTTGAGGACTTCTCCCGCACGAACTACAGGATACGTCGACGTCTGGTCTCGAGTCTGACGCGGGACGGCTTGTCGACCGTCCGCGCCAACATCCGCTACGCCGCTCGGCCTTCACCCTCGACAGGCCGGTGTATTTGCGCCGGGCGAGGGTGGCGATGGAAACATTGCCGCCGGGCTTGGAGATCATGAACGTCCGGGTTTGAGTTTGGCCTTGCCGCTGTTTCCGCTCTTGCTGCCCTTTCCGCCGCCTTCACCTCTGGCGACGCCTGTAGTGCCGCCGCCGCCGCCCGACTTCGCCATAGCTTGTGACGCGAGACTCGCTGGCAACAGCAACGTTACGGCTGGTGGCGTGATCGCCGCCAAGCGGTGGCAAGCTTTTAGCTCGCGTCTGCGGAACGGTCCGCAACCGGGATCCGCCTTCTTGTCGATGGGGTTCTGTCTTGGGTCCGCGCAGCGGCGGTGCCAAAACCACGGCTTTCGCGAAAAAGTGATCGACCCTATT
>NZ_JABEKV010000020.1 GCF_013283645.1 Sinorhizobium psoraleae | reverse complement strand
TGGACCTACGCCGACAAGCCAGAAACCAAGCCCGTGGCCTGAGAACACCGCTTACATTGAAGCAAAGCCGACGTCCAGGATCTGTCTGGTGTCAATCTCCATGAAGCCGGGGTGCCTGATCAGGAGGGTCAGCGCCATCGGCGCGTGATGTCGGGCCGGCGACCGCGATGGCGTGCGATCCGCGGATATCGAGCGCGGTGGCAGGGATTGTCCCTCCCCTCTCGCTCGCAAGTGCATTGTGCGACGCGATCGGCAGCAACACCGTCGTTGTTCACGGTTTGAGCATACGGCGCTTCTGGGCAGATGAAGCGTTGGCGCCGCCGCGTGCGGCAGCCGTCATCCTTTGTACAATGTTTTTGGCAACCTCTTGCCGGGTCAACGCGTTCTGAGCGACAAACAAGGCGATCCAAGCCGAAGCAGAAAATGCTACGGAGGGGTCGCGTCGCCCGCCTCAAGGCGGCGTGGCGCAGTCGTTTGGAAAGAGTTCACGCATGGCGGACGGCAATGCCGCTCCGGGCGGAGGTCCGGAAAACCAAAGGCCAGACACTTCCCGGCCCAGCATCGAAGCGGCGGCAAGCTCCGGTGGTGCAACGTTTGCGCGTACGCGGAAAGCGCTTGCCGAAACCAGCCGGGCTTTGTTGAGACTTGGCGCGGCGGTGCGGGGCGATGCAGTCGACGCGGCACGGCAAGCCGCTGAAAAGCTTGGCATATTCGGCGGAAGTTCCTGGCAGCGACTGCGAGGGAGCCCCTCAAGCGCGAAGCCGGGGGGCGCCGGATTGACTGCAACAATCTTGAGCTGGGCACGGCTCCGGCGGCGTGTGCGGGACATCCCTTCCGTACGAGAGAGACCACGTAGCAGACGAGCTATCGTAATGCGGAGCGCGGCGACCGCGAGCGCGGCATCACTTGCCTCGCTGATCGCCCTCTTCTCCTGGGCCTTGGCCGACGTGCCTTGGAACGAGATCGCCGATGGTTCGCTGAAGCCGGTCGTGGTGCTTGAATCGGCCGCCGGCGAGCCGCTGGTGAGCCAGGGGCCGCTTCAGGGGCCTTATGCGGCGCGAGAAGATTTCCCGCCTCATCTCATCGATGCCGTCCTTACCAGAGAGGACCGGCGCTTCTATGAGCACTTCGGCGTCGATCTGAAGGGCATTCTTCGCGCAATCTACAGGAATGTCGGCGCAGGCGAAGTCGTTCAAGGCGGCAGCACGATCACTCAGCAACTGGTCAAGATCCTTTATCTGGAGCGAGACCGCACCTGGAAGCGAAAGATCCAGGAAGCTGTCATAGCATTCTGGCTGGAGCACAAACTTGGCAAGGATGAAATCCTCACGCGCTATCTGAACAACATCTACCTTGGTGCCGGTGCAACGGGCGTACCGGCGGCCGCCCGCATTTACTTCGACAAGGAGGTGCGGGAACTCAACGTAAGTGAATCGGCAATGCTTGCGGGTATTATCCGCGCGCCCTCGCAGCTCAACCCGATCAACAATCCAGATGGCGCGCGCCGGCAAGCGGAATCCGTGCTCGATGCCATGATCGAGGGCGGCAAGGTAACCGCGGGACAGGCCAAGACCGCGACTGCGGAGCTTCGTCCGGTAAAGCCGGCAACACGGTCGGGGAGCTGGTTTGCGGACTGGGTAATGCAGGAAGCGCGCGAGCTTGCGGGGCCCTATCGGGGCACGATCAAGGTCAGAACGACAATGATGCCACGGCTGCAAGCGATCGCCGAAAATGTCATTGCCGAAACCCTCCAGCAGGAAGGTACAAAAGCGGGAGTCCAGCAGGCTGCCTTGGTGGCGATGACGCCGCAGGGCGCCGTGGTCGCGATGGTCGGCGGGCGTGATTACTCAAAGAGCACGTTTAACCGCGCGGTTACGGCCATGCGCCAGCCTGGCTCCGCCTTCAAGCTCTTTGTCTACTATGCGGCATTGAAGGCCGGCCTTACACCTTTTGACTGGGTGGAGGATGCACCGATCGAGGTCGACGGCTGGTCCCCGGGAAACTATGGCGGCGGCTATCGCGGCCAAGTCAGTATAGCAGAGGCGTTCGCGCGGTCGCTGAACGCGGCGACGGTGGCACTGGCAATGGAGGTTGGGATCGACAAGGTCATCGCCGCCGCTCGGGAGCTCGGGATTGATGCCAAACTTGCTGAAACACCAAGCCTGGCCCTCGGCTCATCGGAAGTGAACCTGCTTGACCTCAGCGGCGCCTACGCCTCCGTTCTTGCTGGCGCCGCCCCGGTCGAGCCCTGGGGGATCGTATCCTTTCATGCCGACGGACAGCCACAGGCATTTCGCGTCGGGGCGTCAAAGCAACCCACGACCGACCTCGGCCAGTATCAGCCGGACCTCGTTGGTTTGTTGAGGTTGGTCGTCGAGCGCGGGACGGGACGCGAGGCCGATCTCGGGATGCTGCTCGCGGCGGGCAAGACCGGCACCAGTCAAAACCATCGCGACGCCTGGTTCATTGGCTTCACCGAACGGTTGGTCGTTGGGGTTTGGGTCGGGAACGACGACGAAACGCCGATGAACGAGGTAACAGGCGGTAAACTCCCGGCACGGATCTGGCGCAACTTCATGACCACCGCATTGGCGACGGGCAGCGAAAGCATACCAAACGAGCCCGATACGCCGGTGGCAGGTTCCACAAATGACGGCGGTGCACCTGCCTCCTGCAACTTTCACGCCTGCGCCCGCGCCTATCGCTCGTTTCAGCCGTCAGACTGCACGTTTCAACCGTACAGCGGGCCACGTCGGCTTTGCGAAAAATAGCAAACTCGCAACCTTCTGCGCGGGCCGGCGTAGGTGCGATGTCTCTATGCCAGGAACCATCCAGCGGATTGTCAGTTGGGAAAGATCGCTTGTGCATGGCGATTTTTTCGGCGGGACTGTGGCCGCCCTCGCTGCGCCTCGCGCGAAGTCAGGAGGCAAATATCATGGACGCTTCCACCGGCGACGGATCTCACCTTATCCTTCCGGGTGAGTTCGTTATGCTCAAGGATATCCTCGCGATTTCCGTCCACGAGCGGAACCTCTCGATCGACAGTGAGGAAGCAAGGGAAATTGCCGCGCGGCTGATCGATCTCTATCAAAACGGCGTCAGGGACCTCACGGCTCTGCGCGCCATGGCCAAGCTCTTTTAGGCGGTGACCTTGCCTCTCGCTGGAACGCCCGCAGGCTTGATTTATGCAGCTCCACGAGCTCGCCTTAGCTCAGTCCAAAAAACGAAAGGACGGCGAGGACGATCACGACAGCGCCCACGAGCCAAATGAGATTGTTCATAACGGTCTCCTTTGAATTGCTCTAAAAAACCGCGGCTCAGGCAAAATGTTCCGCCTCTCACGCCTGACGCTTCCTTCAATGAATAGACTTGGGCGCCGGCCTTGCCCGCTCCCGGTGAGACCGAGCAACGCCTTGCCGTCAATTTTTTCGCGCGGATGTATCGCCGGGCTATCAGGATTTGCGGCTGACGATGGCCTGCATGTCTTCCAACTTGAGGTCGTCGATCGCCGATAAAGCTTCCTCGGCGGACCAACCGGCGCGCATGGCTGCGGCCACAAGTCTGGCCTCGGCCTCCTGCTCGAGGTGCAGGTATAGCGACTCCAGCGCTTCGCGCGCGGTCACAACGTGCCCAGCGGGGGTGGCAACAGCGTGAGACTGCTGTGACATCGCACTTCCTCCATGGTTCGTGGTCACGATTAACGGAATGCTTGGGCGGCGCTTCTGTTCCCTCAAACGCCGTTGCTTTGTCGTTGATATTAAATGAATAGGGCGCTCAACCCATTGCGGGGAGCGCCCTATTCGACCCGGAGATGCAATTCCCGCCTGACCAATCGTCGGCTCGAAAGCACCTCGATACGGGTAGTGGCGTATTAGATGGGTGTCGGCCAGCCGGTTTCAAGCCTTCGTCGCGCACCGCTTTTGAGAAACCTGAAATGCCTGACTTCCTTGAGGAGCGAGGCAATGCCCGTGCCCCGGTGATCGCGGAAAGCGCTGGCGTAGAGGGTTACGCGCTCGCCTCCGCGAGAAACATCTCCGTCGTCATGAGCTGCAGTTGCACGGAAAAACGCTCGCCCAAAAGCTCCAGCGAGGCGTCATGTGAATCATCTGCGCTGCTGCACACGGCGTCTTTAAGAAGGATGACTCGATAACCGAGGTCGATTGCGCCGAGTGTCGCGGCGAGAACGCAAACATCGGTTTCGCCGCCACTGATAACCAGTGTCGAGACCTGGTCGCGTTGAAGTCTTGCATGGAGCGTGCCGTCAAACCACGGTGAGTAGGTACGCTTGTCGTGTATTTGGGCAGGTGGAACAAGGTTTGCAAGCGGCTGAATCAACTCGATCATGTCGGCGGGCAGATGCTCACCGGTCATCATCCACCATTTCGAATAATAGGCCGCCCATGTGCCCGGCATTCCGGCGGCGGTCCTGGGAGGAATGAAACGGGTGAAGATTGTGCGATCGCGATGACGGCCGGCTACCTCGATAACCTCGGGAGATACCTTGTCCATCCACGGAACATGCCATGGCGTATCTTCGGCAAACATCTTTTGCATGTCGACACAAAGATGCCGCCAGTGGCCAAGAGACTCCGCTTTGAAGAGTTTTGCCATGTCCTGTCTGCTCATGAGGGAACAATTGCGCGCCGACGATTGACGAGCCATTGCCTCGGCTGCGTCTTAGGAGCCGCTTCATTCGCTCGATGCTCCAACGTTTCCGGCTAACGACCGATCCGGATGTTTGTTCCCGGCCTTGGGGCACTGGCGAGGAGTGCCGGGCGGCGCATGATCCCGTAACAGGCATGTCGTTTGGAGAGGTAGAGGAAACAAAATCCGCCATCGCGAGTTCCAACACTAGGTGAACAAACGACCAGGAGAAAGTCATGGACTGGAACCGTGTTGAAGGTAACTGGAAGCAAGTCAAAGGGAAGATCAAGGAACAATGGGGGCGGCTCACCGATGACGATCTCGACGAGATCGCGGGTAAGCGTGAGCAACTCGAGGGCAAGATCCAGGAACGTTACGGCATCGAAAAGGACAACGTAAGACGAGATGTCGACGATTGGTATTCCCGCCAGACGTGGAACTGATGCGCTTTGAGAGATTGTCCGGTACCCCGCCTCTCGGCGGGGTACCTTCGTGTTTGGCGCGCGACGTCCAGCGCGCGAGTCGACGTTTGGGTCTGTCACGGCGGACCGCCGGGTTGGCCTAACCCCTCATTGTCCGATAGCGTTCGCGCTCGCGTTCGATCTCGTCTGGCGTGTAGGGTGCCGCGGCACCGTCAAAGCGCGCCCAACCCTCCTCGGTATAGGCGCGCTGCCGCTCGGCGGGATCAACCCAATTTGATTTCTGCAGGATCGCGAGGACCTGAGTTGCGCGGCTTTCATCGACACGTGCCGACACGAGCGTCCCCCCGCGTCGAACCCCTTCGGCGTAAAAGTGGGCTTCTTCTTCGGGCACTCCCGAATCCGTTAGTGCGCCGATGATGCCACCCGTTGCGCCGCCGGCCACGGCCCCGGCAACAGCACCGGCGGCGGTCGAGGCCAGCCATCCTGCTGCGACGACAGGACCGACGCCCGGAATTGCCATTAGACCGAGACCGGTCAGAAGACCGATCGCGCCGCCGCCCGCGGCCCCGAGGCCGGCACCTGCTCCCGCCCCCGCGGCTGCTCCCGAGGCCTCGTCGGAATAACGTTCTCCGGCGTTGTTTGCGACTATGCTGATATCGTCGGACGGAATGCCGACAGCTTCCAATTCGCTCACGGCTTTGCGGGCGTCCTGATAGTCATCGAAAAGCGCTGAGACAGTTCTCATGCTTGTGCTCCTTGGTGGATTTGGTAGGGCGTCTTCTGATCAGAGCGCCGTTACGTTGCCTTGATAATCGAGTGCGACCGAAACGGACTTTCCGTCCTTCATTGCGGTCGCGCGCCAGACACCTTGATCATCAAGCTTCAGCTCCTTGACCTCGGTGTAACCGGCCTGCTCCATGCGTTGCTTTGCCTGATCTTCCGTGAAGCTGTTAGCTCCCTCGACAGGCGCAGCCGGATTGGTACTGTCAGGCGTGGTGACTGCGGGGGTGTCCCCCGACGGAGAAGCCGTCTGCGCAACCGCCGGCACCGTGGCAGCGCCCATCAGCGCCGCCGCCGCAAAGATCTTATATTTCATTTGCTTACCTCTTCCTGGATCTGGTCTCCGAATCCGGTCAAAATCAAACCAACGAACGGAATTTTGGTTCCGGCAATCCGTCTTGACCGAAGTCGCGGAAGCATCGTGCATCCCTCGGCGTTCGCTGATTTCAACGCTCGCGGAAGCCATGATTTGGTTACGCGGGATCCCGGCAGAACCACCGCTCGCGGTGTTGACGCCGCCGCCCTACTTGGTTCCGGTCAGGTGCGATCGCGGTGAGCTTTCCAACATTCTACTGCATCTCGCCATGGAGGGACTGTGGGCGCCCATACTGACGCCCAAAGACGTAAGGAGAAATAACCGAGGAAGTGGACGGCGAGGTCGCCGCATCATGTTGGGGGTTTGCGCGTCGCTAGCGCACCGGAGGAGTCGAATAGAGCCCTACTCTCAGAGGTGCGATATGTATCTCCACAAGTGATTAAGACCAATCAATGCATATTTCAGGGGGATTTGACCCGCGATCTCCATAAATATGCTTTTCACGATTTGTAATAGTCTTTAACATTTCGCAAATATGCGGAACCTATTGTTACGCGGCTCGTTCAGTCCTTCATACGATGAAAGGAGTACTGACCATGAGTGCAAAGATTCTTTTGGTGTCCGCGCTTGCGACAGGCCTTCTTGCAGCTCCCGCAATGGCAAACGATAACAACGATGCCGCCGTAACAGGTGCTGCGGGTGGGGCTGTAACAGGTGCGATCGTCGGGGGTCCGGTGGGCGCTGCTGTCGGCGGCGCGGTCGGGCTTATTGCCGGTGCCGTCATTTCTCCTCCACCACAGCAGGTGGTCACATATGTCGAGCAGCAGCCGATGCCGGCAAATACGATCGTTATCCAGGAGCCCATCGCAGTGGGCCGGCCGCTTCCACGGACGGTCACTCTGACGCCAATTCCCGAGAATCCGACCTATGCCTATGCTGTGGTGAATAAGCAGCGCGTGATCGTTGATCCAAAGACCTACACCGTAGTGCAGGTCATCCAGTAGGCCGGCTATGCTCCCTGCCCTCCCGGCGGGGAGCCTGCTTTCTGTCATGCCGCCAGATTATCGACCCACCTTTTCGTCTAGCTCGCGGGCGCAACCGTGAGGGTGCCTCGTTCGGGATAGAATCTCTCACAGGAGGAGACGTTTTACATAGTCGAGGCGGTGCATCAGGTCCGCCAGCAGAACATCGACGCGGCTTTTCGGCTCCCATCGGCGATGTGTCATCCCGGCGACGGCCAAAACGGCGACAAGAATAACGCCAGCAAAGATGATGGGGTGGTCGGTGATGGCGCCTCCAGCCGCTCTGCCCGCCGCTCGCGTCCTCGATAGCGAAGGCTGCACACCGTCGTAACCCGCTTGGGCGACCGCACGCTTGAGTGCTTCCAAGTCGGCGCGGAGCTGTTTGATCTGCTTGGCGGGCGACGGCGGCCTGTTTTTCTGCACACCAACTGTTTCATTCTGCTTATCGACAATACCGACGGGAATGGTTTCCCCAATTCTGGGAGCCTTGGCCATGAAAATCTCCTCGACGTAGCCGTGAGCACAATCGTGCAGGGCGGCGAAAGTTCCACGACGTTCATGCATGTACTGAAGGCCCGCTTGGGGGGCGCCCAGCGACTTGGAACGCCGACGCGACCAACCCTGATGGTTCAGTTCAATTGGCTGGCCGCACGGGTTTGTCTTCGGCGTTCGGTGGAACGCGCCTTTCGGCGGGCAATCCTAAGCTCGGCAAGTGTCGGCTTCCACCAGCCGAGGACATGGTCCCGCAGCCCCGGCTCACCACGGGCCGGCCAAGTCGCTATGAGCTCTGACAGGGTTGCAGGGCGCCAAGTGCCCCAGACATAGTCAAGCCCAGTCCGGGCGGCATGTGGATAGAAGGTAATGAGCACGGGCGGCTCGACGAACTCGCCCGAGACCTCGACAAAGACGACGATCCCGTACTGCTCGGTTGCGACGGGGCGGCCCAAGGGTGGCAACTCATCATAAGGCAAGGGATAACGACGGCGGCGGCGTTCCGCCGAACGCAACCGCGCGGCCTTCTGCTCCGTCGAGTTTCTTGTCGCCTCCCGACGTCGCTTCCGTTCCTCCGGTTCACTACGTCTCGCCGCTTCTTCGATCCTTTGCCAGCGGCGACGCAGTTCCTCATAGGACCGGAACGGCACGTGCCAGAGGCGTAGATCCTCGTCCCAGCGTGACCATGGAATTGCACGCAGTTCCTCAAGAACGGTCTTGGAATAGGGTGTTCGAACGCGGAGGTCCTCGCCGATCTCGAGATAGGGACTGACAATCGGATCAAAGGCATAAGCATCTCTGCCCTTGGAGTCTCCATGCGCATCGAGAAGCTCGGCTTCTCGCGCGAGCCAGCGGTCCACTCGGCGGGCAGCGGTTTTGCCCGGGACAAACCAGCTCCTGCGCTCGTCACTCCACCTCGCGCGCGGAAAGGCCTCCCGGAAACGCTCGACCGTCATTCGGTCGTAGGGGAAGGTCGCGAACGTGCCGAGCGTTTCTTCTTTTTCGCGCGCGGGTCGTTGCTTCAACTCCACGACAATAAACCCTAGGCGATCGACGTCTCAAAGGGAAACGCCAAGCTGCCGAGGTTGGTTCATCGAGGCCGGGCAAGCGATCACGCGCTTGTTCGAACGTCGCTCATCAGTTGAGCTGCAGGAACAAACGTGTCGTGCGGACCGTTACGAGCATGTCGAGGATTGCGGGCTTTGCGAGCGCCCCGCGGGAAGACAAGTCCGGCTGAAGGTTGCTAAGATCATTTGTTGTTCCATTGAAACAACAACAAAGTGTTCTAACCATTTGAAATCACGCAATTCCCGGACGAAAACGCTTTCATGGAATTGCCCTGGGTCGTGATGAACAATGATCTGCTGCTTACGTTGGGAGTTGCCTCTGCTGCGGCTGTCGCGTCGCCGATGGGCGGCCTGATCGCGATCGCGATCAGGCCATCGAGCCTCGTGCTTTCGATCACAGTCGGCTTTGCAGCCGGCGTTCTGCTCGGCACCTTCGCATTTGAAATGATGCCCAAGTCTCTGGAACTCGCAAGTGTCCCGGTCGTGGTCACCGGATTTCTGCTTGGCCTGGCTCTCGTCTACGTTCTCGACCTCTACGTCAATCGCTGGCAAATGGCAGGGGTGGAAGCGGATCAAAAGCGCGCGGTCGACCGCCTGCACCGGCGCAAGAAACCCCGTGGTAGCGGCATTGCTGTGCTCGCCGGCGGCACGAGCGCAGAGGAACTGATCGAAGGCATGGCGATCGGCATTGGCGCCGCATTCGAGCCTGGCGTGGTCCTGATCGTGGGCTTGGCCATCTGCGTCGACAATCTCAGCGAGGGCATGAGCATCGGCGAATTGGCCTTCGATGAGGAGCAGCAGGGAGCAAACCGGTACATTCTCGGCTGGACGTCGGTAATCGGGATCTCCCTGTTCGTCTCGGCGGTTGCGGGCTGGTTTCTTCTGAAGGGTCTATCAGAAGCGGTCCTGGGCTTCCTTTTTGCGATGGGCGCCGGCGGCATGTTTTACCTTACCATCACCGACCTCGTACCCGAGGCGGAGTCGCACCAGTTCCAGCAGTCTTCGGCGATCGCCAACGCCATCGGCTTCCTGGGAGTCATGGCGCTTGCGGAATTAACTTGAGCAAGAATGGGCGGAACCCGAGGCTTCGGCGCGCAACTGCAAGCGCCGCGCCACGCTCCAGAAACAATTGCGCATTTCAGACGATCGCCCGATCCCAGCCGCCATAGTGCTCCTTGCTGCGCGTCCCGCGCGGCAGGCTGAGTGCAATCAGCGCCAACCCAATTGCGACGTCCGCGAATGCGGCCATGCCACCGCCAGCAAGCAAAAATGGTGATGCCGTAACCCACGCACCGAGCGCAACATTCAGGAAACGGACGGGGCGTACAACTTCTGCCATCGCCGTAACCGCGACCATAATGACGATGCAGCCGACGACGTGATCACTATAATAGAGCGGCGGATTGCTGCCAAAGACGAGCGGCGTCGCCATCAAGACCGCGCCGAGGAAGACGCTTGCCACCAGGGTCCACGGAAAATTGACACCGCCCGTGATGAACACCCTGAGCAGCTTGGAAGCCGGGCGGTCGAGATCGGGCCCGGGCGTTTGATTTTCCGAAAGCGCCGGACCGCCCATCCAGAACGTTCGCCAGAGCGGCTCGCCCGCCCTCGTCGCCCGCCAGAGATATTGAATGGTCGCCAGCACCTCGTCGATCGAATAGGGGATCAGGACAACGGTAACTGCGGCCTGGACGATGCAGAGCGTGCACAGCGCGCCGATCAGCGGCGGCTGAATGATGATGAAGGAGACGCTTACCGCGCCGAGCGGAATGATCAGCAAGCCGAAGAGCAGCACCATCCAGGGCATGGTGCGCCAGCGGCGCCGGTCGCCGATCGCACCGGCGAGGATGTCGAGCGCGTAGGCAAAGGCACCGAGCCCGGCATCCGCGATTGGAAACCCCTTTGATACCCATGACGTCACGACCGCTTCACTGCCGTTGCGCACGGGGGCGGCGCCCGGCCTGAAGAACGGGTCCCAGAGGCCGTCGATATGCCCCATCTGATAGGCGGCGAGATAGCGCGAGACGAACAGGCCGACGAAGGCGAGCGCCACGATGGGGATACGTTGCGTGAAGGAGGACGGTGAATAGCTCCAGCCGAGGGGGCGGTCGTCATCCGCCGCAAGCGCCCGGCTGCGGATGCCCGGCGTCGGCGGGATCATTACGGCGAAGACCGGGATCAGCATGCCGGCAAGCGTGTCGATTGCGTATGCGGCGGCGCTTGTCGTCCAGAAGACGAGCGGGGCGAACATGATCCAGACGCCGAGACCCGCCGTAATCCACTGCCCCCAGGACCAACGGCGATACATACCGAACAGCGCGAAAGCGAGTACGAGCAGTCCGGAGACGATCTCGCTGATGCCGAGACGCGTATTGCGGATATCGGCTTCGGTAATCTCGTGCCCCAGCGCGGGAGGCAGCGGTGCGACAACCGGATCAAAAAGGCCGAGCGTCATCGGCGAAGCGATAAGCCACAGGCCTAGCGCGACGTTTGCCAGCGGCGCCCAGAGCGTGCGCAGCCGGTGTTGCTCCACGGCGGCCTCGACCTCCTCGTTGCTGCGCTCCAGCGGTCGGTCGAGTCTTTTCTCGGCTTGCTCGATCTCCGGCCCCGAAGCGGCCACCGCGGAGGGCTCCAGCTTGTTCTTCGCGTACCAGTCGGTCGGATCTTCCTTCAGTCGTCCGATCATTTCCGGCAGTGTGATTGCAAGGCTATGTCTGGGCTCCCAGTCGAGCAGGGTTCGGGCGCGGGAAATGTCGATCTCGTAGTGATCGTCCGAATTCTCGATCATCCATGGTTTGATGTCTGTCTCCTGGTCGAGCACCTCCGTCTGCACCCATGCCCCCGTCTTGGCGAGCCCCTTGGGCAGGACGAGCGTGCGCCAGTCCTCGCCATGGATAAGCTGGCCGAAGCGTTTCTGCAGATCCCCGTAGGACAGGGTTTCTTCCTCGCCGATCAGCATCACGCTTTCGGCCGGCAATTCGCCGCGACGGTCGACGGTGCGCACAAAGACTTCAACCAGGTCGTCCTTGTGCAAGTAAGGCTGCCCTGCCCCAAGATCGCCACTAAAAACGTAGGCTGTGGGAAGCCGCTCGAAGATACGGGCAATCTGTTGCGCGATGAATGTGGCGCGGCAGTCCTCGTCATAGACGCCGGCAAGACGCAGGATCACGGTCTTGATCCTGCCGCGTTCCTTCGCGATTACCGCCTCGGTTTCGGCTTTCGACTTCGGATATGCCCAGGACGGTTCTAGCGGAGAGGCCTCGTCGATCGGCGCGCCTTTGTCCGGGCTCGGAGCGTGCACCAGCAGCGTGCTCGCGAAGATGAACTGCTCGGTTTCGAGGTCCTGCAGTGCGGTGAGCAGCCGACGCGTCCCCTCAACATTCACCGCATCATACTTCGGGTTGCTTTTGCCACTCGTGTCGTAGTAGGCGGCGAGATGGATCACCGAGGCCAAGCGACTGCTGCTGCGACTGCGCACCGCCTCCACCGCATCCCTCACGCTGTCATCGGAGGTCAGATCAATTTCGATCGTCTCGAAGCCGTCTGACGGACCCTTCGGGGCAGCCACGTCGAAACCGATGACGCGGTATCGGTCTTTCAAGCCGGACGCGATCGCCTGTCCGAGAAAGCCGCTCGAGCCCGTGATGACAACGGTCGGCTGATTTGTTTCTTTCGGCATGTCGAAGCCTTTGCGGAAGCTTCTTTGCAAACGTCCCTTCCAACGGGAAGTTCCGAGCCGCGTTCCCTCCCCCGCAAGGCTCGGCGCGCCTTTCGTGATCAGTTGTGATGGTCGCCTGGGTTGCGATCCGTAACTGCCGGGGCGTGCGAAGAGCCTCTCGCGGCTCTTTGAGCAGTCCCGCGCCCCGCTTCTCGCCGGGGCGCGGCGCGATCGTTCAGGTATTAGACGATGCGAACTCTGCCATGCTCCTGATAAGGAAATAACCGACCGTGGCGCCGGCATCCTGCAGGCCGATGGTTTTTTCCTGGAAGGCAGCGGCCTTGCCGTGTTGGGCGAGCATCGACTTCGTCGCTTCAAGTGCCTGCTCCGCGGCATCTGACGCCGCCCCGAGCGCCTTGGTCAGCGGCTCGCCGGAGCCTGCGGCAGCCTCAAGTGCAACGGCGATCGGGTCCAGCACGTCAAGCAAGGTCTTGTCGCCCACCTTCGCCTTGCCGCGTTCGGCTACACCGTCGCGGAACGCGCGCCAGAAGCCCGCCATCTCGCCAGCCCCCAATGCCGCGGCGCCTTCGGTCGACTTGCTTGCGCGCAGGAAGCCGGTTGCGGTCAGCGTGCCCATGGTGGACGGCGCGGTGCGGGCCATCGTTGCCCCCGCCGTCCGCAGGAGCTTGGAAATCCCCGCCGCCTCACCCTCGGCTGCAACCGCGTCCGCGGCCGCGGCAAACGATTTGCTCATGGTGATGCCGAGGTCGCTATCGCCCACCTTGCCATCGAGCGAGATCAGGAATTCGCGCTGCTCGGCAAATAGCGACTTCCAGGTTTCGAAAAGCCGGATCAGGTCGGATGCCTTTATCGCGTCCATCATCTCACCTCAGGATGCAAAGTGCTTGAAGAACGGGGTGTTGGCGGGCGCTGAGACGAGCCGGTCGAGCTCTTCATCGAGATGCAGCACCGAAATCGAAGCGCCGGCCATTTCCATGGAGGTGGCGAATTCGCCAACCCAGACATGCTTCGCCTTGACGCCGCGTGCATCGAGAAGCTGCGCGACGCGACGAAACAGAATGTACAACTCTTCCATCGGCGTACCGCCGAGGCCGTTGACGAGCACGGCGACATCGTTTCCTTGCTTGTAATCCTGTTCGGCGAAGATGCGCTCCATCATCTCGTCGATGACCTGGTCGGCGGGTGCCAGTTTCTTGCGGCTGATGCCAGGCTCGCCATGGATGCCCATGCCGATTTCCATTTCGTCCTCGCCTATCGAGAACGTAGCGTGCCCGATCTCCGGCACCACGCAACTCGACAGAGCGACGCCCATGGTCCGGGTCCTCGACCGCGCCTTGTCCGCAATCCTCGTCACTTCGTCGAGCGACAGGCTTTCGGCCGCAGCCGCGCCCGCGGCCTTGTAGACGAAGAAGATGCCGGCAACGCCACGGCGCTTGTGCTCCTCGCCCACGACCGACGACGCAACGTCGTCATTGCCGACCACTTGCTTCACCTGGATGCCATCGAGATCGGCAAGCTCGGCTGCCATGTCGAAATTGATGATGTCGCCACTGTAGTTGCCGTAGATGTAGAGTACCCCGGCCCCCTGATCGATATGCTTGGTGACCTGATACATCTGCTCGGCACTCGGCGACTGGAAGACGCCGCCAACGGCCGCGCCGTCGAGCATGCCATCGCCTACGTAGCCGAGAAAGAGCGGCAAATGACCGGAACCGCCGCCGGTCGCGATGCCAACCTTGCCGGCCTTCGGTTTCGCCGTCACCATGCAGCGCTTGTCGTCTGCGACATAGGTCAATTCCCTGTGTGCGCCATAGATGCCCTCCAGCATCTCATCGACGAAATTGACCGGGTCGTTCAGAAACTTCTTCATGAATTCCTCTCTGAGTAAGGGCTTATTTCTTGCGTTGGCGGGTGACGAAAAAGGCGGCGGCGAGCAGGATGAAACTGCCCACGACAAGCCGCTGCCACGTGCTGGGAATACCCACCATCACGAGCACGCTGTTGATGACGACGATCAGAAGCACACCGAGAATCGTACCGAGCACGGTGCCTGTGCCGCCGGTGATCCTTGCGCCGCCGAGGACAACGGCCGCGATCACGTTGATCTCGGTCCCGACCAGGTCGAAAGGATTGGCCTGCCGGTTAGCGCAGACATGGATGATGCCTGCGAGCCCCGCCAACGCTCCCGCATAGCCGAAGAGAAAGATCTGGACAGTGCGCAGGTTGTAGCCGAGGCGGCTGGCGATGTTTGCGTTTCCGCCGACGGCAAAGATCGCGCGTCCCATCAGCGTTCGGTTCAGGATCCACCACGTCACTAGCGCGGCCACCGGCAGGATCAGGAAGTAGAACGGAAGTGTCACCACGGCCCCGTTCGCGGATTCGAACTGGAAGAGTGGCATTCGGCCGAATGCGCCCATCTGCGGCGGCAGGGACATGATCCATACCGTGCCGACGAAGGAGAGCAGGAAACCGCGGAACAGATATTGCGTGCCGATCGTCACGATCAGTGACGGTACGTTCAGATGGTGCACCAATAGGCCGTTGACGATGCCAAGTAGCATGCCGCCCAGGATAGCGACGAGCAGAATGACGACAATCGGTGTGGTGGGAAAGTGATTGAGCACCAGCACCGTCAGCGAATACATGGTGAAGGCTGCGATCGCCGTGAACGAGACGTCGATGCCGCCGGCCGCCAGAATGATGAAGACGCCAAGGGCGAAAAGACCCATCACCACGCTGGCGCGGCCGATGTCGATCAGCGTCGAGGGCTGCAGGAAAGCCGGATTGATCACGGCAACGATCACGCAGATCGCCACCAGCAGCACGAAGGTGATCGATTCCGGCCGCCTGCGGATCAGGTCCCCCAGGCTGAAAGACCGGGTCCGCGAGGCGCCTTCCTGAAGCTCCTCGATCCGTGAAGCACTCATTGAATGGTCTCCATCTTCGAAGTCAGCATTGCCCTGTAGAGCTGTTCCTCGGTCGCCTGCTCCGCGTCGACCGCGGCAACGACGCGTCCGCTGTTCATGACCAGAATGCGATCCGCGTTCTGCAGCAGCTCCGGCAGATCGTCGCTCACGATGATCAGGCCCATGCCGGCCTCGGCCAGCGACTGGATTGCGCGATAGATCGTGTCCTTCGACCCGACGTCGACACCGACCGTCGGACCATGAAGCACCAGAAGCTTGGGTGCGATGCTGAGCCAGCGGCCTATCAGGACACGTTGCTGGTTGCCGCCCGACAGCGCGCCGACCGGCAGGTCCAGGTTTCTGGTGTTGAGGCGCATTTCCTCGCAAAGGCGGGCAGCGATCGCGCGGCCCTCTTCCTTGTCGACGACGCCGAGCGCATTGCTGAGCTTGGTGACGATCAGCGCGATCTCGTTCTCGAAGATCGACTTGTCCAGAAACAGACCTTCGGCGAGACGGTCCTCGGGCACATATCCGATACCAAGCGCGATGGCGTCGGCGGGACGCCGGATGGACACGTCGCGCCCCTCCAGAGTGATCGTGCCGGAGCCGGCCGGCTCGACGCCCGTGATCGCCATGGCAAGCTCGTTGCGACCAGAGTCGGCAAGTCCGGTGATCCCCAGGATTTCGCCTTGCCGGACGCTGAAACTGACCTGCTCCACGCCGTGCGCCATCAAACGGCTGACTTTCAGCACCTCAGTCGTTGCCGGCTTGCCTGTCCGATAGCGTTCGGAGTCGATGGCGCGCCCCGTCATCAGCTCCGCAAGCTGCTTCTTGCTGTATTCTTCGATAGGCCCCTGCGCGATGCATTGTCCGTCGCGGAACACGATGGCATGGCCGCCGATGCGGTAGCACTCGTCAAGCTTGTGGGTCACGAACAGCACCGCGACGTTCTCCGAACGCAGCCGTTCCACAACGCGGATCAGGTTGTCGACCTCACGTCGGGTGAGCGAGGTGGTGGGCTCGTCCATGATCACAAGCTTGGCGCGTGTGGCGATTGCCCGGGCGATCGCCACGAGTTGGCGCGCCGCGAGCGGAAGATCGGAGACTGTCGTATTAAGGAACGCGCGGTCGGTTGGCAAGCCGACCGTTGCAAGCGCTTTTTCGGCAGTCTGCCGCAGGCGTGCGCGGTCGAAAAGTCGTGCCAGCCGCCCGTTTGCACCAACGAGTTGCTCGTTCAGAGCTACGTTCTCAGCGACGGTCAGGTTGGGAAGAAGCGAAAGATCCTGGTATACGGTCTCTATCCCTGCGGCTAACGATTGTATCGGCGTCAGAGCGGTGAAGCTCTGGCCGTCCAGCACGATTTCCCCGGCGCTCGGCTCAAGCGCCCCGGACATGATCTTGATGACCGTGCTCTTGCCGCAACCGTTCTCACCCAGCAGGTGGTAGGCTTCGCCGAGTTGAAGTGTAAGATCGATGCCGCGCAGTGCATGCACGCCGCCAAACCATTTCTGGATGTTTCTAAGCTCGAGGAACCGGCCCGAGCCTTGTTCGCCACTTGCTTTTGCCGACACGTCGCAGTCCTTCGTAAATTGCAAACAGCCGCGACGGGCGCCGCGGTTAACGGCCGGGGAGCCTTAAGACGTCCCCGGCCGGCTTGGGAGAGCGATCAGAAAAGGTGCTCTTTGTAGGTGGCCTTGTCGGCGAGCACCATGCCGTTGCCGACGATCAACAGGCCCTCGCCCGCGCCCTTCTTCACCGTCACCTTGTTGTAACCCTCGACACCGAGGTCGATGCCGTTCGCGACCTCTTTTTTCTCGAGAAGGAGCTTGGCCACGGCGTTCATCGCCATGCCGGCCTTCTGCGGGTCCCAGAAGCCGATAGCGGTGATCGCGCCGGACTCGAGCAAATCGGCGGACGGGTTTGGCAGGCCGGTGCCGACCAGGCATACCTTGCCCGTGAGGCCCGCTTCGTCGATAGCGCGGCCGACGCCAAGGACGTCGTTGCCAGCGGAGGTCTGGAAGCCCTTGATATCCGGATGCTTGCGCAGGATCTCCTTGGCCTTTTCATAGGTACCGTTCGCATCGTCGAAGGATTCGTTGTTGGGATCCACGAGCTGCATGTCAGAGTATTTCTTGGCGTTCTCCTCGCCTGCGCCAACCCACTGCATGTGGGTGCGGCTGCCAAGCGAGCCGACGAAGGTCGTCCACTTGCCCTGCTTGCCCATGCATTCGGCC
This sequence comes from Sinorhizobium psoraleae, assembly GCF_013283645.1. Taxonomy (GTDB): domain Bacteria; phylum Pseudomonadota; class Alphaproteobacteria; order Rhizobiales; family Rhizobiaceae; genus Sinorhizobium; species Sinorhizobium psoraleae. The sequence continues at coordinate 8,664 of NZ_JABEKV010000020.1, read as the reverse complement.
AGGCGCTCGTTCAACGCCGCGCCGTAATCGGCATTGTCGAACGCCTCGACATCGGCATGGGTGTTCACCTGGTTGTCTGCTTCGTGGGTCACGACGACGACGCCGCGCTCCATCGCACGCTTGAAGGTGCCTTCGAGAACTGCCGGATCCATCGGAACGACGGCCAGAGCGTTGACGCCCTTGGCGACGAGGTCCTGGATGATCTGGAGCTGCTGGGCGGAATCGGCGGTGGCCGGGCCGCTCTGGCTCGCATCCACGTCCGGATTGGCCTCAGCGAACGCATCGACCCCAGTGTTCATGCGGTCGAACCACGGAATACCGCTGATCTTCACGACGGTTGCAATGACCGGCTTTTCCTGCGCAACGAGGGTGCCGACGGAACCGACGAGCACTGCGGCCGCGACCGCCGTGCCAGCCAGCATCTTCTTCGAAAGTGACTTCATGTTTTCCTCCACGACAAGTTTCCCTCAGTTGTCTTGCTTCGGCGCGTGAGGGCGCGGCGCCAAAGAAACCGGCTGGCGATTGCCAGGGAACAGGAGGCCGGTCAGGTCATAGCGACCAACGGCAAGGAAGGTGAGCAGCAGCAGTCCCCAGGCGAAATCGCGCACGAAGTTGGACAGGCCGCCGAAATTGAGAAGACTCGACATCAACTGCAGCGCCACGGCGCTCAGGACCACACAGATCACCCGTCCATAACCACCTTCGGGCTTCACGCCGGCCATGACCGCGATCAGGATCGCGATCAGCAGATAGGAACTGCCGTAGTCGAACTTAACGTTGACGTTGCGCGCGGCGATGATGACGCCCGCCAATCCCGAAAGCGTGCCGCTGATCGCATAGGTCGCCACCAGCACGCCGGTCCTCGGAAAGCCTGCATAGACCGCTGCCTTCGGATTGGTACCCGTCAGCATCAGCCAGAGCCCATAGGGCGTGAACTTCAACGCTGCTGCGATCAATCCCGCGACGACGACGAAGATCAGGAAGCTGATCGGCACCTCCAGGAACATGTCGTTACCGATGCTGGAGAGAAGTGCCGGACTGCCAACCATAACCGCCTTGCCACCGGAGACGACGACCGCGAGCCCCATGAAGGCCATTTGCGTGCCGAGCGTGCAGAGGATCGGCGTGATGTTGAGTTTCGAGATCAGCAGGCCGTTGATCACGCCACCGAAGAAGCCGATCGCCACTGCACCCCCGATGAAGCCCAAGCTGAAAGCCAACTCGCTTTCCGCACTCGACACAAAGGACGACACGATTACCGCGGAGAGCACCCCGGAGAGGTTCGCCAGGGCAATGCCCGAGAGATCGATACCGCCATTTCCGGCGCACATCGCGAGCATGACGCCAATGGCGAGGAGGCCGATTTCCGGCAGCTGACTCGCCATCGACTGAAGATTGAACAGCGAAAGGAAAGAGCCGCCTGATATGGCGGCGCCAAGAACCAGCAACAGGCAATTGATGGCAACGAGCATGACGAGCTGCCCGCCAGTCTTTTGCATGGTCTCCTCCCTTGTTTAGTAAACCGATGCAAGCTTTACTAAAACGGTTATCAAAGGAAATTACCTTCCGCAAGCCGATTCTCCATGAATTTCGGTTGCGGCTAGGCAGCTTTTGTCCTACGCCTCGTAATCAGGCGGGGCACCTGTTTACTAAACGCTCTTGTCTCCGCGGCATGAGAAATCGGACTCCGGATAGGTGCGTATGAAGGAAAAGAAAACTCTGACCATCCGGGACATCGCGGACGCTGCGGGCGTGTCGCCCGCGACGGTTTCGCTCGTCTTGAACGGAAAGGGAGACATTTCAGGTGTCACGCGTGCGCGCGTGCTGGAGGCAGTGGCCAGCCTCAACTATGTGCCGCGGGTGACCAAGAGCACTACCGAGCCAGGAGAAACCTTGCGGTTCTTGAAGATCGCCAAACACGGTCACACCGTGAATCGCGATCACAGCGTCTTCATATCCGACTACATCGACGGCATGTCGGCTGAGGCCACACGCCGGAACTACACGCTGGAGGTGGTCAGTTTCGAGGGGCAGCCAATCAGCGCCGTTGCGGAGTCCCTGGCCGGAGCTCCGATCAGCGGGGTCATCGCCTTGGGAACAGAACTCACCGAGGCCGATATCCGCCTGATACAGGGGTTGGGCCTGCCAACGGTTTTCATCGATACCTTCTATGACGTGATCGACGCCAATTTCGTCGACATGAACAATGAAGATGCCGTCTACAAGGTGTTGTCGCGGTTTCAGCAGCAGGGTTTCAAGCGCATCGGCTTCGTGGCGAGTCATGTCGATACCACGAACTTCAAGCTACGGCAGGACGCCTTCTTCAAGAACATGGCGCGCCTTGGCCTGAAGCCGCGCGAAGAGGACATAATCTCGGTCGAGTCGACCTATGACGGCGCCTATGCCGATACCCGCGCGCTTCTGCAATCCGGCATCGAGCTTGCGGAATGTTATTTCTGCACCAACGACATCATCGCCTACGGCTTCATACGCGCTCTTAAAGAGTTCGGCATTCGCATTCCCGACGATGTCTCGGTCATCGGTTTCGACAATCTTCCGCAAAGTGCGACGATGGAACCCTCGCTGACGACGATCGAAGTTTCCAAGCGCAAGATCGGGTACCTGGCGGTGACCGTTCTCGACGATCTGATCAACGCAGCCGAGCTTCAGCCATCCGTAAAAATCCTGGTGGGTGCGGATCTCGTTGTGCGCGCCAGCGACTCGCGCGGAGAGAAGCAGCCGAGCAGGCGAAGATCGGCGAAGACGACCGCGAGGCAGCCTGCGGATTAAGCGTCAAGGGCGCCCACTGGCCCGACACAGGAGGAACCAAGATGCCATCGCTGGCCCTGATCCATACAGTGCCCGATCTCGCTGCGAAGTTCCGGCCGCTTACCGCGCGGTCCCTGCCCGGCTGGACGAGCTTCAACATCGTCGACGAAAGCCTGTTGGCCAATACGGTGCGTGACGGCGTGCTCTCGCAAAAGACGACGCAGCGGCTCGGCAACTACGTCTTCTCCGCCGCCGATGCCGGTGCGGACGCAATCGTTGTCACATGCTCGACGCTCGGCGGTGCGGTCGACCTCATCCGGCCGCTCTCGTCCGTACCGCTCTTCCGCATCGATCGGGGCATGGCCGAGGCCGCCGTGGAACGCGCGCGGCGCATCGGCGTGCTTGCGACACTAGCCACGACCCTCGCCCCGACAAGTGCGCTGCTGCAGGACTGCGCCCGGGCCGAGGGGAAAGACTGCACGATTGTGCCGATGCTGTGCGACGGCGCTTTCGAGCGGCTCAGCGCCGGCGATCGCGAGGCGCACGACGCACGGGTAATGGAGGGCTATCGTTCACTAGCGAAATCCGTCGACCTCGTTGTGCTTGCCCAGGCATCGATGGCCGCGGCACTTGCCGACCGTGGCGTTGAAACACCCGTGCCCTTCCTGACCAGTCCGGAACTCGGAATGGCCCATATCGCCACGCAGCTGGCATCGATCTGAAAAGGCCCGGCGGCTGCAAATATTCATTGATGGGAGTGAACAATGGAATACAGGACACTCGGCCGCTCCGGCCTCAAGGTTTCGGCCATCACGATGGGAACCTTCTCCTTCGGCGGCGTCGGCGCCTTTGCGAAAGTCGCAAACCAGGACGTGAAGGATGCGCGGCGGCTCATCGACGTCTGCGTCGATGGCGGCGTGAACCTTTTCGACACCGCCAACATGTATTCGCTCGGTCGCTCCGAGGAGATCCTTGGCGAGGCACTCGAGGGCAAACGGGATCGCGTGCTGATCTCCTCAAAGGCGCGCATGCGGATCGGCGACGGACCGAACGACGAGGGTGTATCCCGCTATCACCTCATCCGCGAATGCGAGAGGAGCCTCAAACGCCTCAAGACCGATCATATCGACATTTACTTCATGCACGAATGGGACGGGGTGACGCCGCTGGATGAGATGCTCTCTGCGCTCGACATGCTGATGCGTCAGGGCAAGATCCGATACATCGGCTGCTCCAATTATTCGGGCTGGCACATCATGAAGGCTCTCGGTGTCGCCGAAACCAGAAATCTGCCACGCTTCGTCACGCAGCAGATCCATTACACGCTCGAGGCCCGTGAAGCGGAATACGAGCTGTTGCCCATCTCGGTCGATCAGGGCCTCGGCGTGATGGTCTGGAGCCCGCTGGCGGCCGGGTTGCTCTCGGGTGCCTTCGGCCGCGACAAGGCTCCGGCTCACTCCCGGCAAGCGGCGGGCTGGACCGAGCCGCCGATCCGTGACCAGGAGCGACTCTGGAACATCATCGATGTGCTTGAAGAGATCGCCGCGGAGCGAGGCGTCAGTGTCGCCCAGGTCAATCTCGCCTGGACGTTAACCCGGCCGGGCGTCGCAACGCTTGTTGTCGGCGGACTTAGCGAGCAGCAATTCAGGGACAATATCGCGGCGGTCGATCTCGTGCTTTCGGCAGAGGAGCTGGAGCGGCTGAACCAGGTCAGCCGCCTGCCTTACCTCTATCCTTATTGGCATCAGCACAATTTCGCCAGGGACCGCTTCGGTCCAGCCGACTGGAGCTTGCATGCGAGCTATGAGGCTCTCGGACTTGTCTAGAGTGGGATGGGGAAAAGCGTATGCGGCCCGCATCCCGCTCCAACTTAGTAGAATCGATTTTATGATTTTAGGTCGACCCGACCCAAAATCATTATGATCAGTGCCGCGAGCAACAAAGCGCTCGTCCTCCCGGCGAGCGCAGCATGTCTTAAACATCGCCAAGGCATAGCCTCTCGTGATCCGTTGCTTCGCAACGTCACAAAGCTCAGACATCAAGCGAAACGAGCTGTACTTCGCGCGGGCCGCTTCAGAACGAACGCGGCGCCGGATCCACAAGCTTCAGGCTTCCGCCAGCCACCTGATGGATAGCACAGGTTCGCCTTACGGAACCGTCCTTGTCGAAACGAAATGCGGCTGCCGCACCGAGGAAACCAGCGGGGGACTTCATGGTTTGCTCGTTAATTCCATTTTCATTTTGCGTGCGCGCGAGACCCGCCGCGAGCGCGACGACATCAAAGCCGTAGGCTGCGTCGACATCTGCCGGCCGCTCATATCTCTGGCGGAAGCTTGCCGTCATCCGCGAGCCGTTCTCCGGCCCGAAGAGACAGAGGTGACTGCCGGCGAGCTCCGGACGCTTGTAGGCGGCGGATGACCAACCGGAGCTGCCGAGGATAATCGCGTCCGGCTTCAGGTACCCGCCCGCCCTCAACCGCGAAAGGGCGCCTACGTCCGCATCGCCCGCACCGACCAGGAGTACCGAGTCGACGTCCTTTATCCTGGCTTTGGTGTTCGCATCTCCCGAAAACGGTTCTGCGCCCGCGGCGGTCATCACGAGCGGCTTGATGTTGTAGCTGGCAAGTCCACTGGCCAGCCGTTGGCTCTCGGTTGCGGTCAAATCCGCCGACGAGAGCACGACAAGCCGTGTTCGGCCGGATGCTGCCGCGTAGGAAGCGCCTTCGACGGCGCTGTCGATCCGGTCGGACACGAAGGAAAACGTTCCAGCCGGTCGTTCCAATGCATTGTTCCGCAGCGCCAGGATTGGTGCGCCCTTGGCGCCGAACCCCTCGCGAACGACGCCTATCGGCGCGTCAGTGGCCGACACGGCGACGAGCTTCACATCCTGGCTTGCAAGCCGCTGGGCGGCGTCCCGCAGCTGTTGCGGTGAGCCGTCGGTATTTTCTATGGCAAGCGCAAGCTCACCGCCGCCGAGTTCGTCCAGCGCGAGCAGCGCACCGTCGCGAACGTCGCGCTCTCGCTCGCTTGCACCGGTCGTCGCCATCAGCGCGGTGACAAGCCCGATGCGAGTTGGTCCGACGCCAATGGTCTCCTGCGGCTTGGGCGCTTGCATGGCCGCACGGCGCACCTGCCCCGCCTTTGGCGGTGCGACGTCAAGGACCTCCTTCGTCGCGCCCTGACAACCGGCAAGCAGCCCGCACATCATTGTCGCAAGCGTCACCCATGGAAGGCGAAGCGCGGCGCGCTTTGCCGATGGAACTGCATTGACCGGCATGGGCTAACCGTCTCTTTTCAGTGCATGAAGCGGAGCATCTTGGCGTGGAAGCAATCGCATTTGGCGAGATAGTCTTCGTCGCGCCAACCGGACTGCAGGTAACCATAGGCCTTGCCGCAAGCAACCTTGGCCTCCGAGGCCCAGACGAATGTCGGGCGGGTGGAAGAAATCCATCGCGGGTCGTCGGCGACCGCGACCGCCTGGTCCATGCGTGACACGACCTCCTTCGTGAGCAAGGTAATGTCCTGTCCTGCCGCTAGAGACGACGCGTCAAGCGTGTCGCATTGCCTTGCGCCAGCCACATAATCGACCACAAGGTCGGCGGCATGAGTTGCCGAAGCTGCGAGGACAATCACTGCCCCCGTGAATATAACTCTGATCATTCGCTAGATGCCCCCTCCGGAAAGCCCGGTCCGCGCCATGTTTGCCGCGAGTCGGAAAAATGTAAAGATGATGCCGACGATCAGACCTCACCCGTTGTCTTGGTGCCGTTCTCGTTGAAGAGTATCTTCACGACCTCGGTCGAGACCGAGAAATCTTCGAGAACGGCCACGGTCTGCCACCCTGAGGCATTCCCGGCGCTGCCGTCCGTGTCCACCTGCAGGCTGGCGCTGCTGTTATTGGCGTCCTGGACGACCCTGACGAAGTTGTCGTCGAGTACGGTGTCGGGCGCCAGGTCACCAAGCAGCTCGGTCAGGTCGACGACGTCGCCCTCGCTCGCCTGATAGTCGGTGATGACGTCGTCGATGCCGATCTGCAGTTCGTTGCCGCCGATCACAAAGGTATCGGCGCCACCGCTGCCCGTCATCGTGTCCGAGCCCACGCCGCCATAAAGTTGATCGTCGAAAGCGCTGCCAATCAGGATGTCGTCGTAGGCCGACCCGATGATACCTTCGATGTTCCGGTAGGTGTCGATGCCCAGACCAACCGCAGTGAGGTCCGCCACGGTATTGCCCGTCGACTGCGTAAGTGTGAGTGTCACGCCTGAGGAAGCATCAGACAGATCGAGGAGATCAACACCGCTCCCGCCATCAATGGTGTCGTTGCCGGCGCCGCCACGCAGCGTATCGTTGCCGCCGCCGCCATTGATCACGTCGTTTCCGCCGCGGCCGATGATGGTGTCGTCGAGAGCGCCGCCGGTGAGATTGTCGGCAGCTGAGGTACCATAGATGAGATTGGACTTCGTATTGTCGCCAACAACGACGATGCCGGGATCGCCCGGATCATTGTAATAGAACTGGAACTCAGCGGACCGCCCTTGAAAATTACCACCATTGTTGTCGTAATAACTCATCGTCCACTGATCGCCAGCGTGGACGGGATTTTGCGCGAGAAAATCTGCGAGGGTCGTCGCCGTCGCGATGCCCGAGCTGTTAAGCAGGTAAATGTTTGAATAGCTTACGGTCGCGGCCATGAGACCGGTGCTCTGATCGAAAAACCAGCTTTGCTCGAACTTCGCCGCTGTCGTGTCTGCCTCGACGACGACGAACCTGTTGGTTCCGATCTGAAGCTCGATCTGCAGTTCCTTTTCACGTGCAGTACCTGCGCTGCTTCCATTGAATCCGGTCGGATCACGCTCGCCAAGCGGGATCGGCGTCTGGAAGTTCGTCTGTTGAAAATCCGTCAGGATCTTGATTGTTGCACCCGACAAATTCGCATTAATGCCATCGGCAAAGCTCTGGGATACCGGCATCATTTTGGTGACGCTGTTTCCCGAGGTCAGCGGCCCGCCTTTGTCGTCGTTGATGCTCACTGAGGTTGCAGGCAGCCGGTTGGGCGGCACCTCGTTGATCGTCACCGAATAGGCTGTCGTTGTCGTCCCGTCGCTCGCCTGCAGGTTCAAGGTTCTGACGACGGTGTCATTGACCGTAGCGGTCGGCCTGTAGACGAGATCGTCAAGCAGATTGACGCCGGACGCGGGATTGTAGAGCACCGTCGCGCCGGTCACCGCCACGTAGCTGCTGCCGTCGAAATAGAACACGCCACTTGGTGCATTGGTCGCGGTGACGATGACGTTTTCGCCATCGACATCCGTCGGGACCGATACCTGCAGCGGATATCCGCTGCCAAAGCCAGGTGTCTGCTGGGCCGGATCGCTCGGTAGCCAAACGCAGGTGCTTGCCACCACAGGCGCGTCGTTGGCGCCGTTGATGGTAATCGTCACAGTCTCGGTGTCGGTCGCGCCATGGCTATCGGTGACGGTGACCTGATAGGCGAAGCTGATCGTTTCGCCGCTGTCGAGGAACTGCACAAGCGCATTCGAGACGTTGTAGGTCCAGTTGGAGCCGGCGATCGCAAAATTGTTGGTCAACTCAGCAATCTGCGATGCGGTGAGCACGGTGGAAAGATCACCGCCCGACCATGCCGGCGCGCCGACGAGCGTGCTCGTCACCGAATGTGTATCGGTGATGTCGACGTCTGTGTAGCTCAGGTTGCCGCTGTCGCTGAGGTTGCCGGCAAGAACACCGAGATCCTCCGTCACGGAACCGGCGTGATCGACAGTCAAAACCGGCGCATCGTTGGTGCCGGTGATGGTGATCGTCACCGTCTGGGTGTCGGTGGCGCCCTTGTCGTCGGTGACCGTCACCACGAAGGTCTCGGTGCGGCTCTCGCCCTCGG